>CAVWXK010000001.1:1255000-3269263 GCA_963759165.1 uncultured Pseudomonadota bacterium
CCTTTACTATAACTTTACACTGAATTCGGGGAATGCTTGTGTAGGATAGGTGGGAGACTATGAAACCGGGGCGCTAGCTCCGGTGGAGTCGACCTTGAAATACCACCCTTGTGCTTCTCGAATTCTAACCAACACTCTAACCGGGTGTGGGACACTGTATGGTGGGTAGTTTGACTGGGGCGGTCGCCTCCCAAAAGATAACGGAGGCGCGCGAAGGTTCTCTCAGGCTGAGTGGAAACCAGCCGTTGAGTGTAATGGCATAAGAGAGCTTAACTGCGAGAGTGACGGCTCGAGCAGATGCGAAAGCAGGTCATAGTGATCCGGTGGTCCCGCATGGAAGGGCCATCGCTAATCGGACAAAAGGTACGCCGGGGATAACAGGCTTATCTCCCCCAATAGTTCACATAGACGGGGAGGTTTGGCACCTCGATGTCGGCTCGTCACATCCTGGGGGTGGAGTAGCTCCCAAGGGTTCGGCTGTTCGCCGATTAAAGTGGCACGCGAGCTGGGTTCAGAACGTCGTGAGACAGTTCGGTCCCTATCCGCCGTGGGCGTAGGATACTTGAGGGGTGCTGTCCCTAGTACGAGAGGACCGGGACGGACGCACCGCTGGTGTACCGGTTGTAGCGCCAGCTGCATCGCCGGGTAGCCATGTGCGGACGGGATAACCGCTGAAAGCATATAAGCGGGAAGCCCTCCCCAAGATTGGGTATCCCGATCGCAAGATCCTAAAGGCCCCTTCTAGACCAGGAGGTTGATAGGCCAGAGGTGGAAGCGCCGTAAGGCGTGGAGCTGACTGGTACTAATCGGCCGTGAGGCTTGACCACTCAGTTTCATCACTAATGTGATGGACAGCCGGCTCATCGCTGAGCCGGCCTAGGTCGGTCGCATGTATAGCTGCCAGACTCGGCAAGAAGACCTACTTTCAGTTGTCAAATAAAATTCCGGTTCGTCGTCTCCCTGACGATGGGGTCGTGAGCGACCCCGACCAACGGGAGCGATTAAACCGGCGGCATGGAATGCCGAAGGTTTCCGGTCGCCATGGCGGAGGGGAAACACCCGTTCCCATCCCGAACACGGCAGTTAAGCCCTCCAGCGCCGATGGTACTGTGCGGTCGCCGTACGGGAGAGTAGGACGCGGCCGGGAAATCTAAGGGCGGAGCGAAAGCTCCGCCCTTTTTGTTTTTTGGGCCGCTCAATAGCCGACCTTGTTCCGAGTTGCACCGCCGCGACCGGGTGAACTAAACTTAGTCTAGTCTGATGAAGACCGTTAACATCCACCAGGCGAAGACCCACCTCTCGCGGTTGGTCGAAGAGGCCGCGGAAGGTGAGGAGATTGTAATCGCGAAGGCCGGTCGGCCTCGCGCCAGGCTGGTTCCTTGTCAGCGCCCCACTAAACGCCGGGTGCTGGGACGGCTGAAGGGTCAGATTGAAATCAGCGATGATTTCGACGCGCCCTTGCCGGAGGAGCTGCTCCGCGCTTTCGGTATGAAGCCATGAGGCTCTTGCTCGATACGCACGTACTTCTTTGGGCCTCGCAGGGCAGCCGTAAGCTGGGACGAAAGGCCGCCGCTCTTATTGTGAGCCCCGAGGCGGAAATCTGGGTAAGCGCGGCGACCGTCTGGGAGATCGCCAACAAGGCCGCCTTGGCCCGCCTGCGTCTTCATCAGCCGGCTGAGAAGTGGTTGCCTGCGGAGATGAAGGCCAACGATTATCGCCCGCTTGCGATAACGATCGACCACGCCCTTGCCGCGGCCACGCTGCCTCGCCATCACGAAGACCCGTTTGATCGGATGCTAATCGCTCAGGCGCAACTCGAAGATCTGAAAGTTCTTACTGCTGACCAGAACTTCGAGGCCTACGAAGTTAAGCTGATCGACGCGACGGCATGATGGAGTGGGTTTCGGTGGACGGCCGTATTCTATTGCTCAAAGGTGGATCAGCTTTCAACCGGCGTTGACCCGCGCCGACCTCAGCCGATTTGGACCGTAAGCATCGAGACCGAGCCGCCGTCGATTCCCGCGATCGGAAATCCGATTGGTTCACCTGCTCTGCGCAAAGCGACCACGTGGAGCAGGGGCAAATAGTGGTCCGGCGTGGGCACGGACAGCATCGCGTCGCGGCCGAGTGCCTCGTAGGCGATAAGCGCTTCATCGTCGCCGGCCATAATCAGTTCGCGAATGCGCTGCTCGAATCGCACCGCCCAATCAAAGGGTTGGACATCCTGGCGGCCCCATGCGTACGCCCGCAGATTGTGAACGATCCCGCCGCTCCCGATTATCAGGACCCCTTCATCGCGCAATGGCGCGAGCCGCTTGCCGATTTCGTAGTGAAAGGCCGCCGGTTGTGTTTGGTCGATGCTGAGCTGAACCACCGGGATATCGGCTTGCGGAAAAACATGGCACAGCACCGACCAGGTTCCATGATCGAGTCCCCAGCGCTCGTCGAGGCCGACGGAAACCGGCGCGAGCAGGCTCTGGACGCGACTCGCGAGCGCCGGATCGCCGGGCGCCGGGTATGCGATCTCGTAAAGTTTCGCGGGAAAGCCTCCAAAGTCGTGGATCGTGCGAGGCTTGGGCATCGCGGTTACCCGGGTTCCCGGACCGTACCAGTGAGCCGACACGACCAGCACCGCTGACGGTTTCGGAATTTCCTTTCCGATAGCGGCCCAGGCCTTCGTATAGGCATTGTCCTGCACGGCGTTCATCGGGTTCCCGTGCCCGACGAAAATGGCCGGCATAAGGTTTCCCATACACGTACCTCGCATTGGATGATGGCGGGAATTTGCCATCGTATCCCACGAAGCCGATCCCGTCACGCATTCGGTTAGCCTCGGTAGCCGCGGCGATGTTCGCCCAGATGCTTCGAATCCGATGCCGGTTTCGAATCGTCAAGCGGCGATCGCTGGCGCCGAAGGATTCATGGTCGATGGAGCCATCGGCGCCACGAATCCAACCCGGATTTTTTGATTCCCAATAAAATCAGGGGCTTAGCGTCGCGATTCGACGGCGCGGATATTGCTGCCCTGAGATATGTCAGTCCTTACATGTATGCGCTGACATATCAGATGGGCGGACCATGTTGACGTTTGCCATCCTCGAACTTCTCCACCGCAAGCCGCTTAGCGGCTACGAGCTGAAGAAGCGCTTTAGCGGCTCCATCGTCTTTTTCTGGAAGGCCAACCACAGCCAGATCTATCCCGAGCTCAAGCGGATGGAGCGGGAAGGGCTCGTCGCCAGCCAACGGGTCGTCCACGAGTGGCGACCGACCAAAAAAGTCTATTCGATAACCTCCAGGGGCGAGGAGGAGCTGAAGACCTGGTTGAAGGAAAGGCCGAAATTGCAGTCGGTCAAGGACGAGATGATGCTCAAGTGCTTCGCCTTCAATCTCGTCTCGCCTGAAGATGCCGAAGCCCAGATTCGCCACCATCAGCACCTGCATGAGGAAAGCCTGGACGGTTATTTGAAGACCAGGAAGCAGCTTCAACAGCGCCACGAGAATCTTCTGGAGACCGACGACCCGGTTGTTTTCTGGAACGTGCTTACCCTGGAGCACTGCATCTCCTTCGAGGAGATGTACATCAACTGGTGCAAGTGGGCGCTTGCCCGGCAAAAGGATTTTCTTGGCCGCCAGGGGAAGCGCGATGAACGCGAGAAGCGGGGTTCGACGGCTCGCCTGAAAGAGGCGGCTTTCGCCTCGCGCGATACTGAAGCCGAAAATCAGCGGGAAATCAGCGCGAAGTGCGGAGAGACTCCGCCGCGAAGGTCCGAAACCTGAGATGATCGAGGATTTGTTTCTTCGGAAACGGTGACGAATGGTGAAAGTCCTGGATAGCTGGGATGGCGGCTCCCTCGACGGCATCCTGGGTCTATGCCGCGAACTTGTGGAAGACCCGGATTTTCCCGCGGTGCGTCGATGGCGCGAAGCCGGTGGCAAGGTCCTTGGTCACTTTCAGGTTTACTTTCCTGAGGAGATCGCTCACGCCGCCGGGATGCTGCCGGTGAAGGTTCGCGGAGCGCCGTTGGAAGCGCGACGCGCCGACTCGCACTTCGGCTCCTACCTATGCTCGATTCTGCGCAGCTCGCTGGAACTGGCGCTGACCAATCGGATCGAGATGGACATGTTCGTGACCCATCCGATTTGCGATGCGGCGCGCAACCTCGCGGGCGTATGGTCGCGCAACTTTTCCTATCCCTCGCAGATTCTCTATCTGCCGCAGAATGCCAATTCGGCCTTCGCGGCGACCTACCTGCGCGACGAATACGCTCGCGTCCAGCGCGATATTGAAAAGGTGGTCGGCAGGCGCACCAGCGATGATGACCTCCGCCGTTCCATAACGGTATTCAACGAGAACCGCCGCCTGTGCCGGGAATTGTACGCTATCAAGCGCGAAACGCCCTGGCTGCTGTCGGTTGACGAAGCCTACGTGCTGCTCAACGTCGGCGGCATGATTCCGCGCGAAGAGCACAACGAGCTTCTCAAAGCCGCCGTTTCGCAACTCAAGACGCGATCGGCGAAGAAACAGGACCTGATCCGTGTGGTCTTCGAGGGCGGCTTCTGCGAGCAGCCGCCGCTCGATCTGCTGCGAGTAATCGCCCAGTCCTGCTACGTGGTGGACGACGATCTGCTGATCGGGCTGCGCTGGATTCAGGATGACGTGCCGCTCGATGGCGACCCGCTGATGAATCTCGCGGACGCCTATCTGAACCATTCGTCGTACAGCCCGGTGCAGCACGATTTGCGCAAGCCGAAGGAAAAGATGCTGCTTCAACGCATCAAGGAGGCCGCGTGCCGAAGCGGCGATCATCACCGCGGCCAAGATGTGCGAACCGGGGCTGGACGAACAGGTGGCGTACTCCAAGGCTCTGGACGAGGCCGGCATCCCGTACTTCATCAGCGAGTTCGAAGAAAAGATGACCAGTTTCGACCATCTCCAGATTCAACTCGAAACCTTTGTCGAGAATCTTCTGTTCGCGTGACGGAGAACGAAGCGATGGACTGATACAGGGAACGGGACGGCAGAAGATTGTCGGCACGGGGCGGCCGCGAGGGCGGGCGGCTGTTCCGCGAGTGGTTCGAGCGTCTCACCACCGCGGCCGAGCGCGGAGAGCAGGCGGCGTACGTGTTCGTGATGGGGAGCATGTGCGAAATTCTGCGGGTGTTCGATCTCCACACGGTATTCCCGGAGATCAATTCGCTGCAAACCGCGGTGCGCCGGGTGGCGCATCGAATATTTGAGCCAGGCCGAGGATTACGGCTACTCGCCGGACATCTGCGGATACGTGAAGGCCGACGTGGCGGTCCAGCTCCGCGACGGCGAGCATCCGATGGGGCGCATACCGAAGCCTTCGATCGCGGTGCTGACCAACGCCTGCAACACCTACATCAAGTGGGCCGAAATCTGGGAGCGCCTCTATCATATCCCGGTTTTCACGCTCGATATCCCGGCCTCGCGCAGCGCCGGAGCTACGACTTGGCCGGGCGATCCTGACTTCGAGCGCGACCGCCGCTACGTCGAGCATCAAATACGCGAGCTGATCACGCTGTGCGAGCGGGTGACGGGCAAGCGGTTCGATATCGACCGGTTGCGCGAGGTGATGGGCCACGCCAACGAAATGAGCAAGGCGTGGCTGCATGTGATCGAGACCAATCGGGCGGTGCCGGCCCCTTTCAATGCGCTCACCGACGGCACGATCTATCTCGGCGTCGTCAACGCCCTGCGCGGCACCGCGGATGGCGCCGCCTACTTTCAGGACGTTGTGCGGGAGATGGAATACAAGGCCGCTCACGGCATCGGAACGCTGCACGAGGAAAAATACCGCCTGCTTTTCGTCGGCGTTCCCTGCTATCCCATCTTCCGGCGATTCTGCGAATTGTTCGCCGAGCACGGCGGCACCTTCGTTAACTCGACCTACCTGTGGTTCGCGGCCGGCGGGCAGAACATGGGATTCCAATACGACCTCAGCCGGCCGCTGGAGAGTCTGGCCGAGGGCGTGTTGATCAGCGTGCGCTCGGCGATGGACGGGATGTTCTTCGGCGATCGCGTGCTGGTGGAAGTGGCGAACTCATATCGCGCCGACGGCATCGTGTTCCATCCGATCAAGAGTTGTCGCACGGTCTCGACCGGACTGGCGGATACGCGGCGCGCCGTGATGGAACATCAGGACATTCCCTGCCTGTTCATCGAATCCGACCTGATGGACAAGCGCGTGGTGTCGGAAGCCCAGATGAAGAACCGCATCGACGCGTTCTTTGAAGGTCTGGCCACCAGAAAATTGCGGGCGGCCTGAAGCAGGAGGAATCCGATGGCCTACGCGGCAGGAGTTGACGTCGGCTCGACCCAGACCAAGGCGACGATTATCGACGAAGATCGGCGCATTGCCGGAAGGGCTCTGATCGATACCGGCGCCAACGTCGATCATCGCGGCCGAAAACGCCTTCATGGCCGCGCTGAAAAACGGCGGGCTTCTGGAAGAGGACGTCGCCTATATCGTCGGTACCGGATACGGGCGCTACAAAGTCACTTTCGGCGACACTCAGGTAACCGAGATCAGTTGCCATGCCAGGGGCGCGTCGCAGATGTTTCCCGGTACGCGCACCGTAATCGACATGGGCGGCCAGGATACCAAGGCCATTCGCGTTCGTCCCAACGGCGAAGTCGACGACTTCTGCATGAACGATAAATGCGCCGCGGGAACCGGGCGCTTCTTGCAGGCCGCCTCCTTCGCCCTTGAGATTCCGCTCGACGAAGTCGGACCTACCGCGTTGCGAGGGGAGAAGCCGGTCAAGATCAGCAACACCTGCACGGTATTTGCCGAATCCGAGGTGCTCTCCTGGCTGGGGCGGGGCAAGAAGGTCGAGGACATCCTGATGGGGATGCATCAGTCGATCGCCACGCGCTCGATCGGTCTGCTGCGCCGGGTCGGTATCGAGAGCGAAGTGACTTTCACCGGCGGCGTCGCGCGCAATCACGCGATGGTGAAGGTCCTCAACGAGATGCTCGAATTGAAGATGAACGTGAGCGAGGAGTCGCACTTCATGGGCGCCTTGGGGGCGGCGCTCTTCGCCCTCGATCACATCTTTGCCAGCCGCGTTGGCCACGCTTCCGGTACGAAGGAGAGGACGGCATGACTTACACCGCCGGCATCGACGTGGGCTCGACATATAGCAAAGCGGTTATTCTCGGCAGCGACGGCAAGCTCGCGGGCAGAGCCATCGTCAATACCGGCTTCAGGCCGGGGGAGGCGGCCGCGCGAGCGTACGACCAGGCTCTGGCCCAGGCCGGGCTGGAAGAAAGCGGCATCGCGTACGTGGTCAGCACCGGCTACGGGCGTTATCAGGTGCCGTTTCGCGATACCCAGGTCACCGACCTCACCGCCGATGCGCGAGGCGCCTGCTTTTTCTTTCCGAACACGCGCACCGTGCTCGACGTTGGCGGCCAGACCATGAAAGCGATCAGGGTTGACGAGCATCGCAAGGTCAAATCGTTCCGACTGAATGACAAGTGCGCGGCCGGGACCGGCGCGTTTCTGGAGAAGGCCGCCCGCTACATGGGCTACGCCATCGAGGAGATTGGCCCACTGGTCGTTACGTCGAAGCAGGCGGTGGCGATCTCCGGCGTATGCGCCGTGTTCGCCGAGTCGGAGGTCATCAATCATGTCTCGACCGGCGCGACGCCCGCCGACATCATGCACGGCGCGATCGTTTCACTGGTCGATCGTTCCGTGCAGCTCATGAAGCGGGTGCAGATGGAGCCCGAGTTCACTCTTGTCGGTGGCATCCTGCGCTTCGAGACGATGGCGCGGGTGATGCGCGAGCGGCTGAAGACGTCGGTCAATGTACCGTCCGGAGATTTGGTCCAGTGCACCGCGGCGATCGGCGCCGCGCTTCTGGCCCAGCGCCGCCTGGAAAAGCTCGGCAACGAAGGCCGTCTGCGCGAACGCTCATCCGAACAGGCTCGCGCGGCATCATAGATCGCGATTGTTCGATCCCGCCCGCTCGGATTTCGCACCGTAACCCGGTGCGAAGCCAATAAACGCGATGGCCGCCGTCAGTCGTGCCGCCGGCCGCTCAACGGCAGGAGCATCGACACGCGTCGTTGATAGTCCCGGTACTCCTCGCCGTGGATCTCCACGAGGGTCCGCTCCTCGATGTGGACGGCGATGACTATGTAGAGGGTTGTCACAACCGCGAAGAGCAGACGCCCCTGACTCATCGTAGGCGTCGCCCAGAAGGCGATGAGGAACCCGAGCATCATCGGGTGTCGGACCCAGCGATAGAAGAGGTGCTCTTTAAACGCCGGCGGCTCAAACGGCTGTCCCATCGCGTAGGAGACCGTCTGCTTGATGCCGAAAAGCTCGAAGTGGTCGATGAGGAACGTCGACACCAGCACTATTCCCCAGCCGGCGAGCGAAACGGCCGTGAGGACGCTGACAGCCGGCGGGCTATCGAAGCGCCACACCGGCGTGGGCAGCGGCTGCCATTGCC
Organism: uncultured Pseudomonadota bacterium; assembly: GCA_963759165.1. Taxonomy (GTDB): domain Bacteria; phylum Desulfobacterota; class Binatia; order Binatales; family Binataceae; genus DATJOQ01. The sequence continues at coordinate 1,263,488 of CAVWXK010000001.1, forward strand.
AAGCCATGACCGCGAGGATCGCGGTCGAGAGCAAAACGAACGTGGTGCGCTCGATATGCCGCGGTACCCAGCGCACCCAGACCTCCTTGAAGGCGGGGCGCGACATGATCGTGTGCTGCACAGCGAAGAGTCCGAGGAGCAGGAGGTTGATGGTGACGGCCGCACCGGCGGACGCGGAGGGTGTGCCGTCGTCGATGCCCTTCGGTACGAACCAGTTTCCCACGAAGCCAATCAGGTAAAGAAAAGTACCGAAGAAAAAGAGGTAGGTGCCGACGCCATAGAGGACTGTCAGCGCTCGGGCGACGAAGCCGCCCGGGCCCTGCGGTGCGATTGAGGTTCCCATTTGCATCGCAGATATCTCCTTCGCTCGATTGTTTTGGATTCCCATTGAACCGCAGCCAAGCCGACCCGTTCTCGCTTGGCCGCAATTTTCATCCTGAACCCGATTTTTGAACATCTTTCCAATACCAGGCGATTTGTCAAACGCGAAGTTCGAGTACGGCCCAGGTCGAATCGTCCCTTGAGATATGCCTCGGACTGTGGCTTAGTCTGGCGGCGACAACAGGGGACGGTCGGACAGGAGCTGGAAAAAAAATAATGAAGGTTGGCATCGCCTATACGTTTCGCAACCCTGCTCAGTGGCGGATGCCTTTCGCGGATCTGTACGAGGCTCAGTTGCGTCAGATGGTTCGGTCGGAGGAACTCGGCTACGACAACATCTGGCTGACCGAGCATCACTTCCTCGATGACGGCTATCCCCCGGGACTTCTCCCGATTGCCGCGGCGGTTGCCGCCCGGACCAAACGGATACGAATCGGGACCTTTGTAATTCTGCTGCCGTTCCATCATCCGCTGCGCATCGCCGAAGACGCCGCTATCGTCGACATCATCTCCAACGGGCGGTTCGACCTGGGGCTCGGCCAGGGTTATCGGCTCGAGGAGTTCGAGACCTTCTGTATTCCTCGCAAGGAACGCGGTCCCCGTCTCGAAGAGGGTGTCGAGATAATCCGGCGGGCATGGACAGAAACGGGCTTTTCGATCAATGGCCGATTCACCAAGCTCCGCAACGTCAACCTTCAACCGCGGCCGGTCCAGCAGCCTCATCCGCCGATCTGGCTGGCGGCGCGAGGACCAAAATCGATCGCGCGCGCCGGGCGCCTGGGCTATCACTTCATGGGAACGGGCGGCGCCGATCAGCAGCATCACTATGACGAGGCGTTGCGCGCCGCCGGCCATCGGGTCGAGGATTTCAACCTCGCGCAATTGCTGATGGTCTACGTGGCGCCGACGCGCGATAAGGCGTACGACATCGCTGAAAAACACGTCCATTACATGCTCTCATCGTATGGCGAATGGATGGGCAAGGCGGCCGATTTGCCGACCGACGCGATGATGCGGAACATTCCACCGATGGAGAAGTTGCGCGATCCCGAGGTCGCGCGCTTTTTCGGCGAATCGTTGATCATCGGAACGCCCGACGAAGCGATCCGCGCGCTCGACACCTATCGAAGCCGCACCCGTTTAACGCATCTGGTGATGTGCATGCAGCTGCCGGGCATGAACTTTGGCGACGGCACCCGTTCGATGGAATTGTTCGCCAAAGAAGTTCTGCCGCATCTGCAACGTCAAGGTTAAGCTAAGCGAACGGGCATCGCGCCGGCGCGATCGCAACCGGCCCGGTCCGTTCAGGCAAGGAGAAAGCGCGTATGCAGTTCTACATGTTCCATCTCATGCCGTGGCCGCATGTGCCGCCGGATTTTGACGACCTGACCAAGTACCCGTCGGCATGGGTTACATTTTCCAACAGCAACTACGATCCCGAGAAGGGCCACCTGCTCTACAATCGCTACCTCGACGAACTCGAGTACGCCGAGACACTCGGATTCGACGGCGCATGCGTCAACGAGCATCACCAAAATACCTACGGAACGATGCCTGCGCCGAACATCGTCGCGGCGATGCTGACGCGCCGCACCAACCGGATGAAATTCGCGATCGTCGGCAACGGCCTACCGCTTCGCGACCACCCGCTGCGGGTCGCCGAAGAAGTCGCGATGCTCGACGTGGTCAGCGGCGGCCGGATTATTTCGGGCATGGTGCGTGGAATCGGCAACGAATATTTCTCGATGGGAATAAATCCGACTTTTTCGGGCGAACGGTTTGCCGAAGCCCACGATCTCATTATCCGGGCGTGGACCGAGCCCGGACCGTTCAGCTTCGAGGGCAAGCACTACCGCGTGCGCTACGCGAATATTTGGCCGCGTCCGCTGCAAAAACCTCATCCGCCGATTTGGATTCCCGGATTCGGTAGCAAGGAGACGGTGGAATGGTGCGCCCATCCGTCGCGCAAGTACGCCTACATGGCGACGTACATGCCGGAGGGCCTGCTTAAGTCGTTTTTCGATTTGTACCGGGAATCGGCGAGCAAGCACGGCTACGAAGCGTCTCCGTATCAGATGGGCCATCTGGTCCCGATTTACGTCGCGGAGACCGACAGCCGCGCCGTGGAAGAAGCCAGGGATCACGTGTTGTGGCTCTACCACAAGGGGCTGCGGCTGAAGTGGGAGTATGCCTTCCCGCCGGGGTACGTTTCGGCGGCGTCGATGAAACGCATCGCCGGGTTTGCGGATGACCTCGACTGGGCGAAGATGGATTTCAACTATCTGAATGAGAAAGGCTACTGCATAGTCGGCAGCCCGGAAACGGTGCGTCAAAGACTGTCCGAGCACGCCAACAAATTGGGCTGCGGATTGCTGCTGTCGTTGCTGCAGATCGGCGACATGCCGCACTCACCGAACGGTCAAGAACATGGAGCTGTTCGCTACCGAGGTGATGCCGGCGTTGAGGAAGGAATTCAAGGGGATGCTGCAGAAGTGGGCGAAGGCGGCGTAGCAGTGAAAGAGGCGGGGACTATGCACAAGGAAGAATTCATCGACGTACACGGGACCAGGGTTCAACTTCTGCGCGGCGGATCCGGGCCGGCATTGCTTTATCTGCACGGCGCCGCCGGAGAAGTAGCCTGGCATCCGTTCTTCGATATCCTTTCAAAGAATTTTACGGTCTACGTTCCGGCGCATCCGGGATTTGCCCGCTCGGGTAGTTACGACAAGATCGACACCATTCAGGATCTCGTATTCCATTACATAGATCTGATGGAACTGCTCGGGCTGGAGCGGCCATCGATAGTCGGGTTTTCGTTGGGCGGATGGCTGGCGGCGGAACTGGCGGTCCATCATCCGCGCAGCATGCGGAAGCTGGTCCTGATCGATGCGGTCGGGCTCAAGGTTGAGAACGCTCCGATCGCGGAGATATTCGCGCCCACTCCGGCCGAGGCGCGACGGCTGTTCTTTTATGAACCGGAATCGGAGGTGGCAAAATCCATCGTGCCCGATTCGCCTTCTCCTGATGAGCTGGAGATGATCCTGAGGGCAAGAGAAGGGACGGCGCGAGTGGGATGGAATCCTTACCTGTACGATCCCAGGCTTCGCGAGCGGCTTTACCGGGTCATCGCTCCGACGCTGATCGTGTGGGGAGATAACGATCGCGTGACCTCGATTCAGCACGCCAATGCTTATAAGCAGGGAATCGCCAAATCGCGCCTCGCGATGATTGAGAAATGCGGCCATGCTCCGCCACTGGAAAGACCCGCTGAAACGGCCAAGGTAATAGCCAGTTTTCTGAAGGAGCAATAGTAACTCACTGGTCGTGAGCTAGTGTTCTGAGTCTGAAGTACGTTTATAAAATATCTGGCCCCCGTAATTCCCCGTCATCCTGAACGAAGTGAAGGATCTCGCGCGGTTCTCCGCGCGCCAGAGCCCCGCCCCCAGCGCGGCGCCCGGAATACCGGTCGAGATCCTTCGCTGGCGCTCAGGATGACCGCAATAGTGCGCCGGAACCTACTCTCCTCTTATTACGTGAACTTCAGACTCACAACACTAGACGGGCTTGCCGCTGCGCGACTGACTTGCGGTTGCGGGCGAGCGGCGGCCGGCCTGACGGAAGAAGGCCACGATATCCTCGAGTGCGCTGCCGGGCCGGAAGATCTCGGCTACGCCGATCTCCTTGAGCGGCGATACGTCTTCCTCCGGAATGGCGCCGCCGGCCACCACCATGATGTGGTCGATTCCCCGACGCTTCAGCGCATCCAGCGTCTCGCCGATGAGGCGCATGTGGCCGGGCGCGAGGATCGATAGCCCCACGATATCAACGTCTTCCTGAATCGCGGCTTCGGCGATCTCCTGAGGCGTCATGTTGCCGCCGTAGACCACTTCCATGCCGGCGTCGCGCAGCGCCATGCTTACCACGACAATCCCGCGCCAGTGCCCGTCCAGACCGGGCTTGGCCATCAGCACCTTCGGACTGTCTCCTCGCATCGTGGCGTACTCCTTGATGCACTGCGCGTTGTGCTAGCGTCCTGAGTTACAAGTTCGTTTAAAAAGTATCCAGCACCCGCGATCCTCCGTCATCCTGAACCCTTCGGCATACGCCTCAAGGGCAGGCTCCGTGAAGGATCTCGCGCGGTCCTCCGCGCGCCAAAGTCGCGGCTTCCGCCTGACGCCCGGAAGACCGGGCGAGATCCTTCGCTGGCGCTCAGGATGACTCCAACGGGCCACTGGAAACTCCCCGTCTTATTACGCGAACTTCAGACTCACCACGCTAAATTAACGTTGCCTCAGGCACTCAGCGGGATTCTCCACATCCCATAGAGCTTCCGCCACACGCCGCAGATCTCCCCGAGGGTGGCGTAGGCTCTGACCGCTTCCATCACCGGCGGCATGATGTTGGCGCCGGCCGCGCTCGCCTCGCTTCAGATTTTCCAGGGCACGCGCGACCTGGCGATTGTCACGCTGATTCTTGAGTTCGGCGATTTTCGCGCACTGAATCTCCGCCGCCTTGGGATTGGGTCGAAAAATCGGAGCCTTGTAGCGCTCCTCGCTCGAGCTTGAACCGATTCAGGCCGACTACCGCGGTCTCGCCGGCCGCGAGTCTTGCGCTGATATTCCATCATCGCCTTGATGAACTCGTGATGTACCCATCCGCTTTCGAGCGCGGGCACGATACCGCCCTGCGCCTCGATCTGGGCGATGTAGTCGCGAGTGCGTTCCTCGACGCGGTTGGTGAGCCACTCCACATAATAGGAACCGCCCAGCGGATCGGCGGTGTTGGTGATGTTGGTTTCGTACTGGAGGATCTGCTCGGTGCGGATCGAGAGCAGCATGCTGTCCTCGGTGGGCAGGCATACGCCCTCATCGAAGCCGTTGGCGTGCACCGATTGCGCGCCGCCCAACGCGCACGCCATCACCTGATAGGCGATACGCGATCAGATTGTTGAGCGGCTCCTGGGTGGTGTGGGTGCATCCCGACGATTGCGCGTGGAAGCGGAACTGCCAGCATTTCGGATCGGTGGTGCCGTAGCGATCCTTGGCGATCGAATGCCACAGGCGTCGCGCCGCGCGGAACTTCGCGATCTCCTCGAAGAAATCGTTGTGGCATCCCATGTCGAACGTGAACGGGCGGATGAAGCGGGTGAGGTCGAGGCCGCGTTTCTTGGCCTCTTCGACGTAACTGATCGCGGTGGCCAGCAGCAGTCCCAAGTTCCTGAACCGCGGTGATTTCCTGCTCGCGATAGTTGTAGGAATCGAAGCTTACCGGATGCCAGTGCGGGGCGATATCGGCGCACCATTCCATCAGATCGATCGCGAATCTCATCTGATATCGCGGCGCGACTTGATCGACCAGGTACAGGCATCCCAGCGAGGTGGTGATGTCGTTCTGGGTGGTGCCGGCCAGCCGCTTGAGATCGAAGCCCCGCTTCTCGGCCATCACGAAGTACATCGCGGTCAGCGCGAGGCGAGCCCATGGTTTGCGAAATGATCGCGGTCGCCGCCTTATCGATCGGCAGGCCGTCGAACATGGTCTCCATGTCGACCAGCGAATCGACCGGCACGCCGGTCGAGCCGACGTCGGCCGCGGCGCGCGGATCGTCGGAATCGATTCCGGCCTCGGTCGGGGCGTCGAACGCGATCGAAAATCCGTTCTGACCGAGTTCGTACTCGCGCCGATAGAGCTGATTGGTTTCTTCGGGCGTGCCGAAGCCGGAGAAGCGCCGGATGGTCCACAGCCGTCCGCGGTACATGTTGGGATAGATGCCGCGGGTAAAAGGCGGTTCGCCCGGATCTGCCCAGATCTTCCCGATAGTCGAAGCCGGGCAAATCCTCCGGACCGTAGACTCGCTGGATCGGCAACCCCGATCCGGAAAGAAACCGCTCCTTAAGCTCCCTCAGAGGGCTCTCATAGGGACTGTCCTCGTGGCGCGCGACACGGTTAGGCAACCCACATGCCAGAAGCCATCCTGCCCGCTCCCGGCGGGGGCTGAATGATCATCGATACGGCGTAGCCGATTGTTACGCCCCGCAGCCTCGGCCTCTAATACCGCGCGATAACCTCGCGGCCGATTTCCGAAATCAATTCGCGCCCGTCGGTACCGGTTAACCGGAAGACGATGCTCGTGGCGCCCGCTTCCTCAAGCGCCTTGAGCTTATCGATAATCTCGGCGACCCGAAGCCGCCCAGGCTGGTGGCTCTTGATTAAATCCTCGGTGACAAAGCGCCTTTCCTCCGGCTTCACGAAAATCAGATGTCCTGAATGAATCTCCTGAAAGCGTTTCTCCATCGGGGTGGACATCTTCATGATGCACTCGTCGCGGTAGCGCTTGGCCAGATCATACAGCGACGGCGGAGCGAAGGGACCGACCGGAATCTCCTCCGGGCTCCAGATGGTGTGGAGCGCGAGCATCGCCCACGAGCCCATCCGATCGACGACCCGCGGCGACATCAGCTTTTTCTCCGGGACGCAGCACGCATGCGCCGACCAGCGCGACAGTGTCGAGCGAGCCGCCGCTCCCGCCCGCCGCTTTGATGCCCTTGATTCCGTCGCGCACGAATCCAGGGTCGTTGGCCACCGCGATCCAGCCCTCGGCGTTTAGTTCGCCGACGGCTTTTATTGCCTTGGGGGCGTTCGCCGCGACGTAAACGGGAATCGGGTCGCGCACATTGATAAAACCCATTTCGGGATGCAGGAAGCGGATTTCGCGAACGCGCTCGCCCTCGCGATAGGTGGCCTCGTCGCCTGTGGTCAGCTTGCGGAACACCGCGACGTCGTCCTTGAGCACACTTAGGGGCCGCGCCGGCATCCCCATCACGTTGCGCGCGCTGAAGCCGGTCCCGATGCCGAAGATAACGCGGCCCGGAGCGAGTTCGTTAAGCGTCGCCATCGCGGTGGCAACCGTCGGCGCGGCCCGATTGCCCGGCGACCACCACGAATGTTCCCAGCTTGATGTGACTGCTGTGCTCGGCCGCCAGCGCCATCGTGCAGAAGACGTCGCTGTAGCACATGTGCGAGTCGTCGAACCACGCGTGCGTAAAGCCATAGTCTTCGGCCCGCTGCACGTCCTGCCAGGCCCGGACGTAGGTGGGGAAACTGACGCCAAATTCCATACTCGCCTCTCTATCGACCGTATGAGCCGGCTCAAGCTGATGCCGAGCCGGCTTTTTTCATGTGCCCTTAACGGTGTATCTGCTCCAGTGAGTTGATGTCATAGAGCGCCCCGACATGTCGCGCCGTGACATCCGGGAAGCCCACGCATATCTAATGCCAAAATGCAAATATCTGATTTGACAGTTAGAGATACCTTATGTATGGCGTCTCCTACCGCTAGTTTTGATGGTCTGCCCGAACCGGACGTGCCGTACGTTTGTTACCAAGGGGCTGTGCCTGGGGGGACACTAAAGCGCTGGCTTTTCGAACGTCAGTTGTAGCCCTGCATATCCGACACTTGCGGTTAAACCGCCGCTCCAGTTAATGAGTCCAAGGGGAGTCATGCTCCCGTCGGACGCATCGATATGGAGCCGATCGATACGTGAACCATGGTCATTGACAACTTATAACTCGCGTGTAAAGTCTATCGCCTGTAGCGGCGTCGAAACGGCATGGCACACGCCATTCTCGGAAAATCTGACTGACGCGCAGCCTCTGGAGGGAAAATAAATGAAAACCATACCCCGGCTTATTTCGGCTGGCGGCCTCTCCTCGCCATAGTTCGAGCGCATTACGGTGCCCGCGACCACACTCAGCGGCGTGGTGACCGACGAGAATCAGCATCCGGTGGCAGACGTATTCGTCACCGCCAAGGACGTGGAGAAGAAAATAGCGATGAGCGTCCTGACTGATGCGAAAGGCAGGTATCAGATTCACGGGCTTTTCCCCGACCGCTATCGGTTGAGGGCGAGCCGGATCGGCTACGAGACTGCCGACGTCAAGGATTTCACTCTAACGGAGAGCGATGCCCGCAAAGACTTCCGGCTGTCGCCAAGGCGGATCATCGGCGCTCAGATGCCTGCGTATGCATGGCTCGCGTCGCTGCCCGAAGGCGATTTCAAGGCGAATTTTCTGGTCGGCTGCACCATCTGCCACTCCTTCGGGGCGGTCACGGACACCCGCAAGCCGCGCTCGGTTGAGCGGGTGGGTCAAGACCATCAAATGGATGCGTTGCAACAAGATCGACGTCTACAGCGTCGTTCCCAAATCGACGAGCATGAGCTTGCGCAATGGCTGGCCGGCGAACGGTTTTGGTCCCGATCGCAAGACGCCTCATTTTCGGGCTCCGGCCCCGCCCAGCGGCGACGCTGCCCGGGTCGTGATTACGGAGTACGACGTCGGATATCCCGATACCTGGGCGCATGACATGGAGGTCGAGCCGTCGACCGGGATGGCCTGGGTAGGCGATTACACTCACGACGAGTTGATTCGGGTCGATCCCCGGAACGGCGCGCAGAAGGTCTACAAGCTGCCGGTGAAGGGCAGCGGCGTCCACACGCTGCATTTCGATCGCGACGGGGCGTTGTGGATGACCTTCCAGCTAGCCGACATGGTATGCAGGTTCGATCCCAGAGACCGAGCAATTCCGGACTTACCCGGGGCTCAAGAAAGGGTCGCTGGTCCATTCGTTCGCTTACGATACGTTCGGCTACATCCAGTACGACCAGCAGGGACGGCTGTGGGTATCCGAGTTCGGCGGCAATGCGATGGCGAGCATCGATCCCAAAAGCGGCGAGGTCAGGGAATACAACCTTCCCGGCAATAAGGCGACGGCTTACGGAATCGCGATGGATAAGCAGGGTCGCATCTGGTACACGAAGTACCTCGAAAACGATCTGGGGATGCTGGATCCCGAAACCAGCGTTGCCACCGAGCGGCAGATGCCGCACAAGAACTCAGCGGACCGCATCGGATGGCGATCGACGCCAAGCAGCGGCTGTGGATTCCGAAGAGCGGCATGGGGAAGCTCGCGATGTTCGACATCGCCAAGGGCACGTTTACCGAGTACGCGCTTCCCGAGCCGGATACGTTTCCCTATTCGCTGCGCGTGGATGGGGCACGGGGCGGTCTGGGTAACCGGCAACGGCGCCGATTCGCTCTATCGCTTCGACCCGGAGCGCAAGACGTTTACCACTTATCGGCATGCCGGGACAGATATCCTACGGGCGGATGGTTTCGATTGACTATTCGACCGGAGACGTATGGACCTCGCTCTCGAATCTGCCCAACAAGCACACCAGCGAGCCGATGCATGGAGAGCTGGTGCGCCTGCAGTTTCCGCATTCGTAAGGCCGTACAACTGAATCGCGCCGCGCTCAAGCGGATTTAACCGGAGCGCGGCGCAACAGCGGCCGCGCAGGCCGACGCTCCGGTATATTCGCGCGCAGCGGATAGTGTTTCGACGCCGGCAGGCTGCGAAACCAGGGCTCGTGACTTCGCCGTATCTTCGCTGCGTCAAAAAGCACCAATCTCTGCTTTTAGATACAGTAAACGCCAGAATTTCGCCGACAGGGCCTCTAAATAAATCAATTTAAACGAACGATTACAACATCGATGCTCTGGTACGCCCATTGCTGAAGACTGAAGGACGAACCGTGCACGTTGCAAACGTTAATTTATGTCCTCGCGGATAATCCTGCGAGAGCAGAAATTTGCGCATGCATTGATTATGGGAGGTGCACGGACTTTGAAGTTATTCAGAAGCGGTCATTTTTACATTGTCATTGTTCTGTGCCTGGCTTTGACGCCTTGGCGCGCGAACGCTGCCGATACAGCGGCATCCGGGGATTCCGGTTCTTCCGTAGCGGCGGATCCGAAACCCGCGAAGGCCGCAAAAAGTTCAGTGGTTCGCGGTCTCAAAGCTGAAATCGAGCAGCTCCGCAAAGAGGACGAAATCAAGCGCAAAATGATCGATGCCCTCGCGCGCAGGGTCGATCAGCTCGAGGCGGAGCAGCACCAGAGCGAGCAAAAGCAGGAAGCGCAGCAGAAGCAGCGCGAAGCTCAGATCGAAACCGTCGTCGCCAACAAGGTACAGGAGAAACTTTCTCCGAAAACCTTCTCCGGTTTCATGGATCAGTACTTGGGAAGCCAAAAATTCATGATAACCGGCGCCGCGGGCTTCGACTTCATCTACGACCAACAAAGCCATCCTATCGATGGGATTCCCAACGCCAGCCAGAATACGTTCGCGATGGATTGGGAGCCGATGATCCTTTACCGTCCGAACGACTGGATGCTGTTCGAGGGCGTGATTTCCGCATCATTCGGTCAAACGGGGACTGGAACGGATTTGTCCACGGCCGATTTCCAGATGTTTCTTAATGACTATCTGACGGTTGTGGCGGGGCTTTTCGACAACCCATTCGGTGACTGGTACGAAGCCCAGAGCCCGATGTGGGTGAACCGGTTCGTCACCGCGCCGTTGCCCTTTGGAGTGGAGGCGGTTGTTCCGCCTGGCGAGATCGGTGTTCAACTCCGGGGGGGATTGCAATGGGGCCAGCCCGGCCAGGATGTCGACTATACCGTCTGGACCGGGAACGGCCCGACCTTCAGCGAGAATGTCCCTGGAGCCTCGATGGGCGGGCCGGTTGCGGTTGCGAATAGCCAGACTAACGGCAAATCGATCGGCGCACGTTTTCGGCTCTACCCGCTGCCGGTCGACGCGAATTTGGGCCGGCTGGAATTCGGCGCCTCAACCTACAACGGCAAGTGGATGAACGGCCACTGGCTTAATGCGTGGGGCGTCGATTTCAATTACTTCAACGGCAGCCTGCGGACCCGAGGCGAGTGGATGCAATCGTATCGCGAGATGCCGACGGGCATGCCCTCCGATAATCGCCAGGGATGGTACTTGCAGGCCGGCTACCTTCTCAACCAACTCAACGTGCCGTTCCTGCCCGACCGGGCCAATGACTACATCCACAGGTTGGAGCCTCTGATCCGCTATTCGGGCGTTAATCAGCACTACGTCGCAATCGATGACATTACCGGCGCGACCGGTATGGGCGTGGGAGGCCTTCAGACCGGACTGATACCCGATTTCGGTTTGAACGGTTCGCCTTCGCTCTATGCGCCGCATTCTCGCGAAGTGGCGTTCGCTCTCGACTACTGGGTTTCGCCTTCGATCGTCTGGCAGAACGAGTTTGATATCGAGCTTCCGCGTGCGGGAGGCATTTTTGTCGCCGGCGACGGCACTCAAACCCCCGTGGGTTCGACACCTAACGACCACGCCTTCCTTAGCCAGTTCACGGTCGGATTCTGAGGCGGAGAAAGAGGAGGGCAAATCATGAAAAAACTACTGATTGGAATGCTGATAGCGGTTGTGGGGATTGGAGCTTTTTGCAAACCGGTTGCGGCTCAAGAAGACGCGGCCAGGGTCGAGCAAAGGCGGTTGTTCAAGAAGGGCGCGAAGCTATGGCCGCTCTATTGTAATACCTGTCACAATGCCCGGCCCGGAGCCGAGAAAGCTCCGCATGAGTGGAACTCCGTGATAATGCATATGCGGACGCTCGGCAATCTGCCGGCCGACGACTACAACGCGCTGCTCGTATACCTGAAGGCGAAATGAAATAGCCGGCAGCGAAACATCGCGGAAGCCCCGACGGCGTGCAAGCCGCTGGGGTCTTCCCGCGATTTCCTGGAGCCCCTTAAAGAAGAAATCGATGAAGAGCGCGACAGGCATGGCGGCTGTGGCCGCCGCGATCGCGCTCTTCGCCTCTTCCTCGGTGGCTGCCCAGGAGTATGAAAGCGCCAAGGCCCGCTTCAGCGACTTGTGCGCCACCTGCCACGGCGAGCACGGCCGGGGAGATGGCCCTTCGGTCGGGATCTACAACATCCATCCCCGGAACTTCACCGACTGCGCCACGATGCTCAAGCTTTCCGATGAAACTCTCTTCACGGCGATTCACGACGGCGGCGCCGCGGTCGGCATCAGTAGTGCCATGCCGAGATGGCGGGAGATGCTTTCCGACCAGCAGATCAAGGAGCTGATCGTCTTCATTCGAACTTTCTGCAAGCAGAAACCGCCGCGTCATCGCGCGGCGAAGCCTCCCGCTTCAGAGACGCAGTGACAAGTAAAAAGTGAAAACCGGAAAGTGAAGTAGGACGCTTCGCCCGCGCCGATTGCCCTTAGCCGCGTCGGGGCAGCTCGATGCGCGCCCATCCGGGCGCGCAAACCTCGCCCTTCTGATTGCGCTCCTCGAGCTCGCATTCGACGATGCCGGCCTCGGCCTTAACGACTTTGCCGCTGCACGTCAGCACGTCGCCGGGAATCGCGATTCCCCGGTTTTGCCATCGAAAGCCCAGCATCCGCGAACGCGGGCCCGCCCAATCCATCACCGTCTGGAGCAGGAAGCATCCGTGCAGATGCGACTGCACCAGCACGTCGGGATATCCCTCCGATTGTGCGTAGACCTTGTCGTAGTGAATCAGGTGGGAATTCCAGGTCACCGCGCTGAATCGGAAGAGTTGGGCGTTGGTGGGATGTTTGACCAGCGGAGTAACCGCGGTGCCGACGCCTGCGTCTTCAAAGAAAAGCTGATTGCCCGCCATTGTGTACTCCGTCTTAGCGCGCGATGAAGCTTTCGCGGCAGGTCACGAGCAGACGCTCGTTCTGATCGCGGTAGCGTCGCGTCAGCCTGATCACCAGGAACTGCCCCGAGCGGCCTTCTTTCAGTTCCACGCCTTCGGGACCAAGCTCCATCGTAACCTGCATTCCATCGGTCACCGGATGGTGGAATTCGAGGTCTTGCCCGCCGCCCATCAATCGCAGCCCCTCGACCGGCAATGCTGCGACCTCCTGACCCGCCGTTCCATCCGAGCGCAGCGCCTCCTGAGGAGGTCCCGGCTCCCATCCCATCACGCTGCTCAGAAACAGCGGCGGCGCGATGATCGATCGAGTAGCCGGCCGCTTTTGCCGCCGCCTCATCGAAGAACAGTGGATTGAGATTGCCGGCCGCGACCGCGAAGCGCTGGAAATCGCGTTCGCGGATGGTGCCGAGCTTGATGCGCTCGGTCTTGCCGATGCGCGCCTTGACCTTTTCGTAGATCGCCGGAATCGAAACGCTCATAGTTTCGCCTTCTTCTCACTCCTGGATGTTGCCCAACGATGTCGGTCAGCCCGACGGCGCTTTGCCGTCTAATCGCGCGAGGCCGGGCCCAGCATGTTGCGCGCGATCATCCAGCGATGAATCTCCGAGGTGCCGTGGCCGATTCGCCATACGCGCACCTGGCGCCAGAAGCTCTGGATCGGTACTTCCTTGGTGTAGCCAAGGCCGCCGAAAACCTGGATGCATCGGTCGGTCACCCGCTGCGCCATCTCGGTGGCATACAGCTTGGCGATGAACGCCTCGTTGCGAATCTTCTGCTTGTTATCCGCCATCCAGGCCGCGCGATGGACCAGCAGGCGCGCCGCCTCCAGTTCGACCTCGGAATCCGCGAGCATCCACTGGATCGCCTGACGGGCGGCGATCGGCTTGCCCCAGGTCTTGCGATTCTTCGCCCACTCGACCGCCAATTCGAGCGAGCGCGCCGCGCATCCCAGATTGAAAGCCGCGATCTTGAGCCGGCCATGCGTGAGTTGCGCGTCGGCCACCGCGAATCCGCCGTTTACGTCGCCCAAACGCACCGCGTCGGGGACCACGCAATCGGTGAACTGGAGTTCATGCGGATCCCAATCGTCACCCATGGTCGGGATCCTGCGGCTGAGGGTGAATCCGGGCGTGCCCTTATCCACCAGGAAGCACGTGATGCCGCGCGCGCCGGCCTTGGGATCGGTGGTCGTGAAGAGGATTACGAAGTCCGCGCCGTCGACGTAGGAGATGAAAGTCTTGGTGCCGTTTATTACCCAGTTATCGCCCTGCTTTTTGGCGTTGCAGCGGATGCCGGCGAAATCGGAGCCCGCGTCGGGCTCGGTGAAGGCGTAGCAGCTGTGCTTTTCGCCCGCGATCACCGGATGGAAGAAGCGCTTCTTCTGTTCCTCGTTGCAAAGATAGAGGCACGGCTCGGGGCTCCCGCCGAACTCGAACATCGCGGGATGCTTGAACAGCTCCTCATCGATCAGGCAGAGCGCAAGCTGACCGACGTCCAGTCCGCCGTATTCCTGCGGCACTTCGAGCGCCCAGAATCCGGCGTCGCGTCCTTTCAGCTCCAACGCGTGGCGACGCTTGGTGCCGAGCTCGCCCGAAAGCAGAAATTCCTTTTCGAGCGGCATCAACTCCTTCTCGCGGAATTGGCGCGCGCTTTCGAGCATCATGCGATGTTCTTCGGAAATCGCGAAATCCATCTCGTTGTTCCTCCCGGCCTTGCTTACCCGATGACGTTGGCGATGAGCCGTATCCTAACAGGAGCAGTGTCGATCCTCAGGATTTTTCGATGGGCAAAATTACCAAGCCTTTTCGAATCCTCCGGAATTCAGAGATAAGTTTCTAACAACAAAGTCTACGGAATGCATTAGCCGTAATTTGGCTGCCTGAAGAATGCCAAAGGTGCTAAGGAGTTGGCAAGGTTGACGGCGAACAGTGCTGAGAATTCGGCATCGAGGGGATCGCGTTGGCGGTACGAACCATACGGAGGTTGTCTCCAAAGGCAGCACTAAGTAACTATCGCTACCGCTCTCGGATGCGTTGCCGGTAACCGGTTAGGTCGCCGGGTTACCTCCTTTTGGCCGAATAACATTAATATGGACGGCACGAATTCTGCTCGCTACTAAACTTTGGCCGAAGTACGGCCTGAACAACAACAGACGGGCGGATCGATTCGAATCCGTCTGTGGACGATAGAAAAGGACTGTTCCTATGGCGGAATCCGCCAACCGGCCAGTGACATCTGCGGAGCGGCAAGCGAAGTTCGAGACCACCTCCGGCATCGTTACGCAGCGGGTCTATACCGCCGAAGATCTCGAAGGGTTCGACCTCGCGCGGGAGTTGGGACAGCCCGGCGAATTTCCATATACGCGCGGTATCCATCCCTCGATGTACCGGGAGCGGCTTTGGACTCTTCGGCCGATCACCGGGTTCATGGGCGGCCCGATGAGCAACTCGCGTCTGAAGGAGCTGCTCACGATGGGACAGACCGGCATCCACGTGGTTCCCGACCTGCCGACTTACCGGGGGCTGGACTCCGACCATCCGCGCTCGCGAGGCGAAGTGGGACGCAACGGCGTGGCCTTCGACACGCTGGCGGACATGGAGGAACTGTTCGACGGCATCCCGCTCGACCAAATCAGCGTATCGTTCTCGACCTGGGGAGTGATTCTGTTCGCGATGCTGGCGGCGGTGGCGGAGAAGCAGGGCGTTCCGCGCGAGCGCTTGCGCGGTACGACCCAGAACGACGTCATCCTTTACCATCACTCCTGCCACTTTTTCGATCTTGGCCTTCAGACCAATCTGAAACTTTTCGCCGACCTGGTCGAATACACGGCTCGCAACGTTCCGGGTTGGCATCCGGTCAGTATCTCCGGCTACAACTGCCGCGAGGGCGGATGTTCCGCCGCCCAGGAGATCGCGTTCGCGCTCGCCGACGCGACGGCGTACATCGATGCGGTCCTGCCCAGGGGCCTCGATGTCGACGAGTTCGTTCCGAAGTTTTCCTTCATGCTCTGCTCGCACTCGCACTTCTTCGAGGAGATCGCGAAGATGCGCGCGATCCGGCGCATGTGGGCGCGGATGATGAAGGAGCGCTATGGAGCTGACAATCCGCGCACTCTCCAGTTCAAATTCCACACCCAGACCTCGGGCGCGGCGCTGACCGCGCAGCAGCCGTCAAACAATATCGTTCGTTCCACGCTTCATGCGCTGGCGGCCGTGCTCGGCGGAACGCAGAGCATGCACGTGTCGTGCTACGACGAGGCTTACGGTCTGCCCACCGACGAATCGATTCGGCTGTCGGTGAACACCCAAAACATATTGGCCTACGAGGCCGGTATCGTAGATGCCGTCGATCCGCTGGGCGGCTCCTATTACGTCGAATCGCTTACCAACGAATTGGAGGCCAGGGCCGTCGCAATCCTTGAAGAGATCGAGGCTCAGGGCGGCATGGTGGCGGCGACGCTGAACGGATGGGTGCAGAAACAAAAGGCGGAGTACTCGCGCAAGCAGCAGCAGGAAATCGACGGCGGCGAACGCGTGATCGTTGGAGTGAACGCCTTCAGGCGCGAAGACGAACCGCCGATCGAGAGCGTATTCACTATCCCGCCTTCATTTGAAAGCGAGAAGATCGCCAGGCTTCAGCGGATCAAGGAAGGTCGCGACCAAAAGGCGGTAGAGCGATCGCTGGTCGCGCTTGAGTTGGCCTGCCGGGCAGACGTGAACACGTTCGATGCGACGCTCGAGGCCGTCAAAACCTACGCGACGTTGGGCGAAATTTACGATGTCTATCGGCGAGTATGGGGCGACATTCCCCGCGAAGAGATACTTGTCAGCTTGAGAATATAGCGAGACCAACAATTCCGATGGCATGGCAAGCGCAACAGGGCCGGGCTCGATCCGCTTCATCCGATGGACGACGCCATGTGCTTCGGATTCTGATCGGTAAGCCCGGACTCGACGGCCACGATATCGGCTTCAAGGTGGTGGCCGCGGCACTGCGCGACGCCGGCTTCGAGGTCGTGCTCGGCGGCATCTATCTGACGCCGGAAGAGATCGTCGAGATGGCGGTTCAGGAGTCGGTGGACGTGGTAGGGCTGAACGTCATGTCGGGAGCGCATATGACGGCGGTGCCGGAAGTTATCGCGGGGCTGCGGGCGCGTGGTTTGGACCTCCCCGTAATCGTCGGCGGAATTATTCCGCCCACAGACGTCGCGGCGCTGCGGGAGAAGGGCATTGCGGCGTATTTCGGTCCCGGCACGCCGATGAAAGAAATCGTTGCTTATATGGATAAGCTGGCCGAACGGGAAGCTCTCTGAGGCCGGCAGTATCGTCGAACGCGAAGCGGTTCAAAGCGAGGATCACATTATGGGACAAGCGGCAGGACCACTCATTCATCCCGCCAACGGAAGAGAAAAGGTAATCGAAGGCGACAAGGCGCTACGCGACGACGCTCAAGCCTGGGAGCTGCGTAATCAGGAAGCCTTCCGAACCGAGACCAAGGGAAAATTCATCACCGACGAGGGTGTTGAAATCAAGCGCGTCTACACGCCGCTGGATTTGGCCGAGAAGGGGTTCGATTACCAGGCCGATCTCGGCTTTCCGGGAAGTTATCCATACACCCGCGCGATCACTCCGACGCTTTATCGCAGTGGACTCTGGCGCATTTCCCAGTATTCCGGCTACGCCACTCCGGAAGAATGTAACGACCTCTGGAAGGCACAGGTGCAGAGCGGCCTCAACACCATCTACATCGCTTACGACCTGCCCACGCAGCTCGGCTATGACCCCGACTATCCGGAGGCCGAGGGCGAAGTGGGACGCGTCGGCGCCTCGCTGGTCTCGCTCAGGGACTGGGAGATAGCTTTCGACGGTATCGATATCGAAGGCGTGCTCGTCTCGCAGGTCATCAATGCCCCCGCCGCGATCGGCATCGCGCTTCAGCTCGCCTATGCGCGAAAGAGGGGAGTGCCGTGGGCTAAACTAAAGGGAATCGCCCAGAACGATATACTAAAAGAGTATATCGCGCGGGGTAACTATATATTCCCACCGGAGCCTGCCATCCGGCTTCTGGTCGATAGCATGTCGTTCTGCGCCGAACACGTTCCCTACTATATTCCGATTACGGTGTCGGCGTACCACTTCTCCGAACAGGGCGCCGACCGGGTGCACGAGATTGCCTTCGCTCTCGCTGACGCCGTCACCTATCTCGAAGCGGCCAAGGAGCGCGGAGTGGATCTCGATCTCATACTGCCGCAGCTCATGTGGCTGGTAAGCCACGAGCACTGCGATTTCTTCAGCGAGATCGCCAAGCTGCGCGCGATGCGAAAGCTGTGGGCGAAAATTACCAAAGAGCGCTTCAAAGTGAAGAAACCCGAGTCGATGCTGTGCCGGCTCTATTCGGCGCAGAGCGGCCTTTCGCTGACGCGCGAGCAGTACATCAACAACATCGCCCGCACGAGCATCTCCGCGATGGCCGCCGCGATGGCCGGCGTTCAGACCATCGACCTGCGCACCTATGACGAGCATTGGGGAATACCCAGTAAAGAGGCGGAACTTACCAATGTGCGGATTCAGCAGGTCGTCGGTTACGAGACCGGCGTGACGCAGACCGTAGACCCGCTGGGCGGTTCCTACTACGTCGAATCGCTCACGCTCGAACTGGAACAGCGGATCGCCGAGGAATTGCGGCGCGTGGACGAGATGGGAGGGATGCTGCACGCGATCGAAGTGGGCTATCCGCAGAACAAGAACTTCGACGATGCGTGCCGGTTTCAGCGCGAGATGGAGTCGGGCGAAATGGTCAAGGTCGGCTTCAACCGGTTCAGGGAGAAAGAGGATAGCCGCCCGGTGCGAGTCTATCGTGCGGACCCGAAAGTGGAAGGGCAGCGAAAGAAGGCGGTACAGGAAGTGCGCCGTACTCGCGATAACGCGCGGGTCGAACGGGCCTTGGCGAATCTGAAAGATCTCGCCGCCAGGCCGCCGGCCGAGACCGGCAATCTGATGCCGCATCTCATCGAAGCGGTCGAAGCGTACGCGACGATCGGCGAGATCTGTACGGTTCTTCGCGGCGTGTGGGGCGAGTTCAAGGAACCCGCGGTGGTCTGAGTTCGATCAGGAGAGACGCGATGGTAGGACGATCAAGCTGGAAACTGGACACGAGCGACCGATACGAGTAGTGATTGCGAAGGCTGGACTCGACGGCCATGACCGGGGCGCGGTAGTCGTCGCGCGCGCGCTTCGGGATGCCGGCATGGAGGTCATCTACACCGGGCGCCATCAACGCCCCGAAGACATCATCCGGGCCGCGATGGAAGAAGATGCGGACGTGGTCGGCGTCTCCAGTCTCTCGGATGCGCACCGGACCGTGTGCCCGAAAATGGCGGCGATGCTCAAGGAGCATCGCATGGACGACGTGCTCTTTATCGTCGGCGGTTTTGTTCCTGAGGAAGATTTCGGGTTTCTTAAGGCCGCGGGCGTGGCGGAGATTTTTCCGCCCGGCACGCAGCTCGCCGATATAGTCAATTATATCCGCACTCACGTGCGGCGGTGGTAGTCAGGCAAGTCATTGCGCAACGCCGCGCACGCGGCGCGAGGAAAAACGATGAAATTCGGAATGCTCCATCTGTTTGAAAGCCCGGCTGAAAAGACCGAGTACCAGGTGATGAAAGAGCAGCTCGAGCTGATGCGCAGCGCCGAGGATCTCGGTTTCGATTCGGTCTGGCCGGCCGAGCATCATTTTTCCGAATACGGCTATTGCGCCTCGCCCGCGCTCAGCCTGGCCGCGATCGCGTCGGTGACCAAACGTATCCGACTCGGCACCGGCATCGTGGTGCTGCCCTTTCATAATCCCATCCGGGTTGCCGAAGAATTCGCGATGCTCGACCTGATGAGCGACGGCCGGGTCGATTTCGGCGTCGGCCGCGGCTATCAGCCGATTGAGTTCAAAGGTTTCCAGATCGATCAGGCCAAGTCGCGCGGAATCTTCAACGAATCGCTCGAAGTGATCATGCAGGCGTGGACCCAGGACCGTGTGAACTTCAAGGGCGTGCACTTCAACATCAAGGATCTGGAGGTCCGGCCCAAGCCGCTGCAGAAGCCCCATCCGCCGGTCTGGATCGCCGGCCTGAGCGAAGCGACTTTTCCGATGGTCGGGAAATGGGGCTGCAACCTGCTCTGCGCGCCGGT
This sequence comes from uncultured Pseudomonadota bacterium, assembly GCA_963759165.1. Taxonomy (GTDB): domain Bacteria; phylum Desulfobacterota; class Binatia; order Binatales; family Binataceae; genus DATJOQ01. Next base: position 1,283,635 of record CAVWXK010000001.1, read on the forward strand.
GTTCGGCTTTCAGGGCAAGACCGCGACCGAACTCCTCGACAGCTATCGCCAGGCGCTGCGTTCGGCCGGCCATGACCCGGCGACAAAAGAAGTCGCGGCGCTATGCATGGTTTACTGCGCCGAGACGATGGAGCAGGCCAGGCGGGATTTTTCGGGACCGGTGATGTGGTACTACCGAACCATCGCCAAGTACGTCGCGCCACCCGAGGGGCAGGCGCCGATAAAGACCTACGAGTTGTACGCCAAGACCCGCGATCTGGCGGCCAACGTCAGTTGGGACCAGCTTCTGGACGCGGGCGCACTGATTTGCGGAGATCGCGATCACTGCATCGAGCAGATCTCCGCGATGAAAGAAAAATTCGGCTTCACCCAGTTGCTGTGCTGGACGCGGATGGGTGGGCTCGACACCAAAAAGGTTCTGAAGAGCATGGAGCTGATGCAGAAGCACGTGATTCCGCACTTCAAGAAAGCGGACCAGAGGGCAGCGTGACGTCAGGCTCGCGTGGGTGCGCCGTGCCAGGGAGACGAGTGTGGCGACTTATCGCGAACTGACGGCCGATTTTCCGGAAGAATACCGGTCGCTCAAGGAGAGCATCCATCAGTTCGCCAAAGAGGTGCTGCGGCCGGCCGCGATAACTCTCGATCGGATGAACGACGCGCAGGATGTCATCGCCCCCGGCTCCCCGCTGCGACAGGCGTTCAAGACCGCGTACAGCCTTGGTTATCACACGGCGGGACTGCCCGAGCAGTTCGGCGGACTGGGCCTGAAAGGTCTCGGTTTGCACATTTTTCTCGAAGAGTTGGGATGGGGCGCCGTCGATCTCGGATTCAGCATCGCCGTTGCCAGCTTTCCGTTTACCCTGGCCGCGCTCAGCGGCAACCAAAAGCTGATCGAGGAATTCGTACAACCATTTATCAAGGACAAGGAAGGTTCGCTCATCGGATGCTGGGCGATCACCGAACCGCAACACGGATCGGATCGATTAACCGTCGGGACCGGTGAGTTTCGCGATCCGAAGATCGCCGGCCAGGTCGTCGCCCGTTTGGACGGCGACAGCTACGTGATCAGCGGACAGAAGGCGGCTTGGGTGTCGAACGGCACGATCGCGACTCACGCGGCGACCTATCTCACCGTCGATCCGTCCAAGGGGATGGCCGGCGGCGGGCTGGCTTTCATACCGCTCAATCTGCCCGGAGTCTCCAGGGGCAAGCCGCTTAACAAGCTCGGCCAGCGCGCGCTCAATCAGGGTGAAATATTTTTCGATGAAGTGCGGATTCCTCGCGGCTATATGCTGCTTGGTCCCGACGCCTACGAGCTGGTGCTGACCCGAACGCTGACCGCCGCCAACGCGTCGGTGGGAGCGGCGCTCACCGGAGTGGCGCGGGCGGCATACGAGGAAGCGCTCGCCTACTCGAAGCAGCGCGTTCAGGGCGGAAAGCCCATCTGCGAACACCAGCTCGTGCAAAAACATCTGTTCGACATGTTCACCAAAGTCGAAGCCTGCCGGGCGCTCTCGCGCGCCACGATGGTTTACAATGAAACCGCTTCGGACCCGTCGCTGGAGCACGCGATCGCGGCCAAGACGTTCTGTACCCAGGCCGCCTTCGAGGTCGCCGGCGACGCGCTGCAGATGTTCGGCGGCTACGGTCTCAGCAAGGAATATCTGATCGAGAAGCTATTCCGCGATACGCGTTCGTCGCTGATCGAGGACGGAACCAACGATGTATTGAGTCTCGTCGGAGCGCGCCGGATTCTCGGCGACGGGACGAACTGAACAAATCATTGTAGTACGCGATTAATAACTTAAACCTGACTGAGGAGAAAAAATGGATTTTACGCTGTCGCCAAAAGTCGAGGAGCTTCGCCGCCGGGTCGACGCGTTCATGGAAGCGCATGTTTATCCGGCCGAAAAGACGCACAAGGAACAGGTCCGCGGCTCGGACGACCCGCACAAGGATTCTCCGATCCTCGCTCGAGATTCAGAAAGAAGGCCAAGGCCGAGGGGCTGTGGAATCTGTTCCTGCCGGACAAGCGGTACGGGATGGGGCTCAAGAACGAAGAGTACGCGCCGCTGTGCGAAATCATGGGGCGCAGCCAAATCGGAGCGCGCTCTTTCAACTGCAACGCGCCGGATACCGGCAACATGGAGATTCTCGCCGAGTTCGGCACCGAAGAGCAGAAGAAGCGCTTGCTGATGCCGTTGCTGGAAGGCGAGACTCGCAGTTGCTTCTCGATGACCGAGCCGGAGACGGCAGGGTCCGATCCGACGCTGCTTCAGAGTCGCGCGGTGCGCGACGGCGACTACTATGTCATCAATGGCCACAAGTGGTTCACCACGGGCGCGATCGGCGCCGCCGTCGCCATCGCGATGGTCGTAACCGATCCCAAGGCCGAGCCCCATCGGCGGGCGAGCCAGATCCTGGTGCCGACCGATACCCCCGGATTCAAGATCGTGCGGCCGATCCCGGCCAATGGCCATATCGGCGAGGGCGGCCATTGCGAGATAACTTACAAGGACTGTCGCGTACCGATTACCAATCTGCTCGGCGAGGAAGGGAGCGGCTTCGCGATCGCCCAGGCCCGTCTCGGCCCAGGTCGTATCCATCACTGCATGCGCGCGATCGGAGTGGCCGAGCGCTCGCTCGAACTCATGTGCAAGCGCGCGGCGACCAGGTGGGCACACGGCAGCTATCTTGCCGATAAAGCCAACGTCCAGCAGTGGATCGCCGACTCGCGTATCCAGATCGACGCGACCCGGCTGATGGTGATGCACGCGGCGTGGAAGATGGACACCGCGGGCAAGAAAGAAGCGCGCCAGGAGATTTCGCTGATCAAGGTGATGGCCGCCAACATGGTGATGGACGTGGTCGATCGGGCAATCCAGACGCACGGCGCGATGGGCGTGAGCGACGACACTCCGCTCTCGGGCTTCTGGCGTGAGAACCGGATCCTGCGTATCGGCGACGGCCCCGACGAGACCCATCGCATGACGATCTCGCGTCGCGAAGTCAGGAAGTGGAAGAGCTGACCGTCTGCGCCGAAACGGAGGAAGCGGATGCTGGAAGCCGGTGTTCTGGACGTTCTGCGTAAGGTTATCGACCCCGAGCTCGGGATCAATATCGTGGATCTGGGTCTCGTCTACAGCGCCGAAGTGGTGGGCCGCAAGGCTTTTGTGGTTATGACCATGACGACACCGGGCTGTCCGATGCACGCCTTTTTGACCGAGCAGGCGCGAGAGGTGCTCACGCAGGGGCTCAAGGATGTGGACGCCGTGAACGTCGAATTGGTGTGGGAGCCGCCGTGGGCGCCGGAAATGATGTCGTTAGCCGCGAGAAAGCAGCTCGGTTGGTAATAGCAAGTAAGTATCGCGAAGATCGGGAATGAGTAGAGTCACCGAATTGATGCGGAATCATCAGAGCATGCGTCCCTGGAAGGATAAAGTCCGATGACGGATATGATTCATGCCTGGCTCGGAGATCTGCGCGAGGTGCTGCACGCCGAACCGCTGACCGTGAGCGACATACGTATCGGCGTTTTCTACACGGCGGCACGGCTTTCAACCGGTGAAGTCGGCGTCGCCTTCACGCCGCGCGGGCTTGAGGATACCGTCTGTTGCCCGAAGTCCGCCGCCGAGGCGCCGCCGGCGGGGCGGATGGCGGGGCAACAGGCCTGGGCCCTCGCGGAGTACGCGTTCTCGCCGATCGCGCTGCGTCGGGCGGCGGGGGTCGCCGTTCTCAACGCGCTTTCGGCTCTGGCGATGGCGCGTCACGGCATTCCGGGCGGACGTTTGGTGGAGGGCCTCGACGCGCTCGATGCCGTCGAGATCCGCGCCGACGACCGGGTCGCGATGGTCGGGGCGTTCGTTCCGTTCATCAAGAAGCTGAGAAGCCGGGTCGCGGATTTGTGGATCATCGATAAACATCGCGAGGCGCTGAAGCCCGACGAACTTCCATTCTGGAAGTCGCCGGAGCAGGCGGCGGAGACGCTCGCTCAGGCCAGCGTGGTGATCATTTCGGGCTCGGCGCTGGTGGAGGGCGAGATCGACGGTCTGCTCGCGGGGTCGTCGCGCGCCAGAAAGAAAATTCTGGCCGGGCCGACCGCATCACCTTGGCCGCCAACGTTCTTCGATCGTGGCGTGGATGTTCTCGGCGGCATCCGCGTCCTTGACGCTCAGCGGATCCTGGCGATAGTCAGCGAGGGCGGCTCTGGGTACTTTTTCGAGGACGCGGCGGAGAAGGTGTCCATCATCAGGAACGGCAAGACGCCGGGCGCGTGACACGTGACCGCGTGAACCGGCGCCTTCCGCTGATGGCGATGGCGATGCTGTCGCTGGTCGCGGCGTTGTGGGCGGGACTGCTGCGCCTTGGCTTGGAGCTGCCGCAGCTTCGTCCCGCGCTTTCCCTGATGCACGGCCCGCTCATGGTCTGTGGCTTTCTCGGCACGCTGATCAGTCTGGAACGGGCAGTCGCGCTTGGGCGATGGTGGGCTTATCTCGCGCCGATTCTCACCGGTATCGGTGCGCTCACGCTTATCGTCGGTCTTCCCGGCAACGGGGGCCCGATGCTCATCACGCTCGGAAGCCTCGGCCTGGTTGGGAGCTTTGCGACTATCATTCGCCGCCAGCCCGCGTTGTTTACCGTCACGATGGGTCTCGGCGCGCTGGCGTGGATGGTGGGAAATTGCTTCTGGCTCGCGGGCGTTCCGATTACCGGGATGTTTTTCTGGTGGGCCGGGTTTCTGATCCTGACAATCGTGGGCGAGCGGCTGGAGCTGAGCCGGATGACCGGTCCAGCACCATGGAGCCGCGAGCTTTTCCTGATTGCCGCCGGCGTCTATCTGGCTGGTTTGGTTATTGCGTCGTTCAGATTTGACGTTGGGATGCGCCTGATTGGTGTTGGGATGATCGCGTTGACTGCGTGGCTGCTGCGATACGACGTTGCCCGCCGTACGATTCGGATACCGGGGCTGACGCGCTTTATCGCGGCCAATCTGCTCGCAGGTTACTGCTGGCTTGGGGCGGGCGGATTATTCTGGCTGTTCCCTGGCGGCCTCGATCAGACCCGGTACGACGCGATTCTCCACGCCGTTTTTGTCGGCTTCGTGTTGTCGATGATCTTCGCGCACGCTCCCATCATTTTTCCCGCCGTCCTGGGCCGGCCGTTACGATTCAGCCGCGCTTTTTACGCCCATGTGATCCTGCTCCATCTGTCGCTTCTGCCGCGAGTCGGCGGTGATATAATGGATTGGTTCCCGGCCTATCAATGGGGCGGGATGTTGAATGTGCTGGCTTTAGTGGTTTTTGTAGCAAACACTATCTTCGCGGCAGCCCGAGGGGCGCGCGTGACGCTTGAACCAGGGCCGACCGGCGGCAGCCTGCCGGTATCGGGTCTTGGACTGTCCGGTGCAACGAGAGGTTGAACCTATGCTTGCTCCACGCCAACAGCCAAAGCCGATCCGGCATCCGATATTCGACGTCGGCGAACGTCCGTTCATAGTCATTTGGGAGGTGACCCGTGCATGCGACCTGGCCTGTGCTCATTGCCGGGCCGAGGCGAACCCGTCGCGCCATCCCGAGGAGCTGACGACCCAGGAAGGGCTGGCGCTGATCGACGAGATCGCGGCCTTCGGCACGCCTCCTCCGCTGTTCATCCTGACCGGCGGCGATCCGATGAAGCGGCCCGACCTTATGGATCTGATTGCCTATGCGGTCGAGCGACGCATTCCCGCCGCGCTCTCACCGTCGGGCACGCCGCTGCTCACGCCCGACACGATTGGCAAGCTGCGGGCAGCGGGATTGAAGGCGATGTCGCTCAGCGTCGATGGCGCGACCCCCGCCATCCACGACGCCTTTCGCGGTATCGATGGCGTTTTCGAGCGAACGATGACGGCCTGGGAGGCGGCGCGGAGTTGCGGCCTGAAGGTTCAGATCAACACTACCGTCGCGAAGCTTAACCTGATGGAACTTCCGCGGATCGCACACGAAGTGCTCGACCGCGGAGTGATGACCTGGAGCATCTTTCCGCTGGTGCCGACCGGACGCGGAACCGGGCTGGGGCGGATTTCGGCGCAGGAGTGCGAGGACGTGATGAACTTCCTCTACGACGTCGGAACCGTAATCTCGGTCAAGACCACCGAGGGGCATCACTTCAAGCGGGTATTCCTTGAACGTACGATCCTCGAACGGCGCGGCGTTCCGCATGAAGAGGTGATGAAGTTAGGGCCCGCCTATCACGCGTTGCGCGCCGGGCTTGAGCCGTGGCCGATCGGTACTCACGCGCGGCGCACCCCGATGGACGTCAACGCCGGACGCGGCTTCGTTTTCATCTCGCATACCGGCACGGTGCATCCGAGCGGCTTTCTGCCGGTCTCGGCGGGCAACGTGCACGAAGAGGCACTCGGCGAAATCTACCGGAACAGCCGGCTCTTCAAGGAGCTTCGCGAGCCGGTGACGTTTCTTGGCCGATGCGGGCAGTGCGAGTTCTCAACGGTTTGCGGCGGTTCGCGATCTCGCGCCTATGCGATGACCGGCGACCCTCTGGCCGAGGATCCGTTGTGCAATTACGAGCCGAAGAGCTTTCCGTTTCAGGAGGACGTTGCCGAATTCCTCGAGGCAGATGCCGCCACGGCGGCTCGACACGCGAAGTCCGAAACAGGCGTTTAAGGTCGCCACAAGCGTGGCGACCCGGCCGGCGCCATCAGCCTCGTTTTGCGAGAGGCGGGCCGGCCGTCGCGAACAGAGCGCGGCGCAGCATCGGAAAAACGTCGCGTTGTTCGCCGGCGATAACGTCATCGAGCAACGCCGCCAGGATACACAGGACTTTGCCTGCGCGCGCGACCACCTCATCGGAGCTGTGCTCGAACGATACCTGCGAAAGCAGGCTGCCCGTGCCGCGAAGCTCCCGATGCTCCTTGCGCGTCCTTTTGAGCAGGGCGGGTGGCAGGGTCGACATCGCCTGGGCCCACGGCAGGATGAGCGTATCCTCGTCAATCAGATGATGCGCCATGATGGGTCGAATCGTCGCCCATGCTTTGGCGGCGCGCACCCGAAGGTCGGGATCGGAAGGCTTAAAGCTGAGTTCGGAGCCCGCGACCGCGGCCTCGATGATGGGCATCCTGAGGCTCAAGTCTTCTCCCGCCAGTTCCTTCAGTAGCGATTTCAACTGGAGCGGCTGAGCCGACGCTGCCGTTCCAGATCCCTCGCGCTTGCCGGAAGGCTTAGTCATGGTCGCTTCTCACGGCGAAGGGTGTTTGAGCCACGCCTGCAGCAGCTTGCTCAGACGCCCCGAATCAAGCGGCTTGGAGGTGTAGTACAGCGCTCCGTGAGCCCGCGCGGTTTTCTCTACCTCCGCCGTGTGTTGCGAGGCGATGTAGATCATCGCGGCGCCGGGCGCCAGTTTGTTGATTTGGTTACAAAGCCATCCCCGTTCAGGCGCGGGCACAACCTCATCATCGATTACGACCATTCTGACATTGCGCTCCAGCGTGAGGTCGCGGCTGGCTCCTGGTTCGGCCTGGCTTTCTACCGCCCACGGCGACGGACAAACGTCCGAGATCAACTGCCGAAGCGAGGCATCACGAGTCAGGACGAGGATAGTCGGCCGCTTCAAGTGCAACGGCGACGCACCAAGGCCTGTCACCGGCGCCTGGTTGTCGGAAGTTCTAGCCGCCGGGCTGCTATCGTCCTTATTGCGTGGCGGTTTCACCTTGAGCCTCGTCGGAACGAGTTTTGATTTGCGCAACTGCATCGAAAAGCTCCCGAGCGGACTTCCGCGGGTGGGCGAGGCGACGATTTCCAGGTCGGTTTCCGGAGTTCGCCTGCGTCCCGTACGCCAGCCGGCCCATCAGTTCGCATGCGCGATCGAATGCGCTATGGTCCTGCACCTCAGCTATCAAGCTCCCATCCAGCCCCACAGGCAGGTTCTTTCACGCGGTCCCAACCTTCCTTCGTCCGGGATCTCCAAGAATCTCCCGAAGAAAAAAAGCTTTCACGGACCGAGCACAACCGCGAAATCCGCGGTCCGGTAACGTCTTTGGCGCGATGCTCGCTCATTTTGGTCATGGCCCGGGAGTCCTCTACCCGAGTCTGCATTTGGTTGTGCATCGAGCGTGCCAGCTAAAATTATCGGTCTACGAACGATTTGGCAGGTCTGGCGGCTCCGTCGGCGTCACCCTCTGGTTCGATCGGAACCATCTTTGCTAGGGTTGGTTTCCAGGATTGAACTGATAGTCTTGCGGTCACCATGAGGCGTACGCCAAACGGGATTGACGAGAGAGGTAGAAGTGTCGCGCCCCTGCTTTTTTAATCTTCTGTGGGACCATGAAATTGACGAGCTGCAACGGCTGCTGCATTCGATTCTTGGCCGTCGCGATGAGGTGCTCGAGCGCTGGCACTCGCTCTACGTGCTTCATTTCGGCGACGAACGTTCGTTGTCCAAGACCGAATTCCTGCGGGTTTACGGAGCGGACCTCGATGCGTCCATAGGCAATCTGGCCAAAAAAGACATGGCCGCCTTTACCGCAGATGTCCGGCAGGTGGGAGAAACACTTGCCGACCGTCAGGTTCCGTTCGCCGAAGTGGTCGTGTCGATGCATCTGTTCGAGGAGAGCGCGACGCGGGCTTTCCCGGTGGCAACGCTGCCGATGTCGTACCTCACCTTCGACAAACTCAGCCACTGCCGAATGATCATATTGGCGGACGCCTATTTCCGCTCACGTACGGCGGTTTCCGCGGCACGGATCCATTCGTTGGAGCAGGAAGCGGCGCAGTTGCCGCGGGAAAAGCGCAGCCGCTTTCATGGCCTGGTTGGGGGAAGCCCCGCGATGCGAAGGCTGTACGAGCGCATCGAGGCCACCTCATCGACCCGCGGTACGGTCTTTATCGTCGGCGAGAGCGGAAGCGGCAAGGAACTGGTGGCGCGGGCGATTCACGAATGCGGACCTTTAACCAACATGCCCTTTGTCGCGCTCAACTGCGCGGCTATCCCGAAGGAGCTGGTCGAGAGTGAGTTGTTCGGTTACAAGCGCGGCGCTTTCAGCGGCGCGACGACCGAATATCTGGGGCTGTTCCGCGCCGCCGAAGGCGGCACGCTGTTTCTCGACGAAATCACCGAGATGGGCGCGGAGACCCAGACCAAGCTCTTGCGGGCGATTCAGGAGCGTACCGTCCGGCCCGTGGGTGCGACGCGCGAAGTGCCGGTCAATTGTCGCCTGATCGCTTCGACCAACCGCGAGCCGGAGGCTGCGGTCCGTGCCGGGCAGTTGCGCGAGGATCTCTACTATCGGCTCGAGGTCAACGTGCTGCGGGTGCCGCCGTTGAGAGATCGGTTGGAGGACGTTCCGCTGCTGGTGGATCATTTCACCGCCTTGTTCAACGAGAAGCTGGGCAGGCCGGAGCCGATCGTGGGTATCGAGCCCGAGGCGCTTGCCGCCCTGCAGCGCCATCAATGGCCCGGCAACGTCCGGGAGTTGGCCAATGCGATCGAATCCGCGTTTACCTTCGGCCGCTCGCCAACCATTCGGCTCGAAGATCTCCCCATCGCGACCGCGCGGTTGGACGGCGTGGTTGAGTCAAAAGTTGCCAGCGGCCCAGTACCGACCTTTGCCGAGGTCGAGCGCGATCTCATTCGGCGAGCGCTGGAGAATACCGCGGGCAACAAGGTACAGGCCGCCAAGCTGCTTCGTATCTCGCGCAAGAAGCTTTACGCGAAGATCGAGAAATACGGACTCGATTAAAAAGGCGCGGCCGTGTCGCGCCTGTCGATCCATTTTTTCGTATTCGCGATCCTGTCGTTCGCGCTTGGCTTGGCTGCCGCGCCCTGGTTAGTCGTCGAGGCGGTCGATTTCTTCTATCAGCCCCACCTGCTCGCGCTGGTTCACACCTTCACCCTGGGCTGGATAACGCCGACGATAATGGGCGTGATGTACCGGTTTGCGCCCGCGCTGACCAAGCGGCCCTTGAGGTCCGAGCGGCTGGCGTTGGTGCAACTGTGGCTCTATGTGGTCGGTGTGCTCGGGATGGTGGCGCACTTTGCCATCGGCAATTGGCCCGGCAACTGGTCATCGGCGGCGCTGGTGGTGGTGAGCGGAGTGCTGTTTGCGGTCAACCTGCTTCCCGGTCTGGCAGCGGGCTTCGAACGCGGTGTGGCTGAAGCCGGAATGTTTTTGTCGGTGGTCTTCTTCCTGGCCGCGGCCACCCTGGGATTTCTGCTCTCGCTCGACAAGAGCGTCGATTGGTTTGGCGGAAGCCTGATTCCCAACCTTGGCGCGCACGCCGCGCTGGCGGGATGCGGCTGGATAACCCTTACCATCTGTGCGCTCTCGTATCGTTTCGTGCCGGCATTCCTGTTGCCCAAGGTGCTGCCCGCACCGAACGTGCGCAGGCAGCTCTACGGTATTGCCTTCGGGGTTGCCGGCTTAGCCGCGACGCTGATGATATCGACCGGCGGAGCCACCATATGGAGTGGAATAATTGTCCTAGCCCTGTTGGCGTACGCGATTTCGCTCGAACGAATCGTGCGCAGCAGGCAGATGCCGATCGACTGGACCATCCGGCATGCGTTAATCGGTCTCGGATGGCTGATGATCGCCTCGGTGGTCGGACTCGCGCTAGTGTTCCTCGGTGACGCAAGTGAAACCGGCAGCCGGTTCGCGGCGATCTATGGGGTCGTCGGTTTGTTCGGATGGGCGAGCAACATGATCATCGGGTTTTCGTATCAGCTCTTCCCGGCCTTCGCGTTAAGAGCCCGTGCCGCCGACGCGCCACCCATGACCATCGCCGACGCGAGCGTAGCCCGCATGCGACCTTGGGTCTTCTTCGCCTTCAATGCCGGCGTTCTGATGCTCGCGTTCGGGTTCGCGGCCGCGCGGGTATGGATGGTGCGCCTTGGCGCAACGACCCTTGCGGCGGGCGGCCTTCCATACTGCGCGGTAACTCTGTGGACGCTCAGTCACGCGTACCGGCGCAGTGCGCCACGAGTGGCCCAGGGCTCGCTGCGGATCGTTCCGTAAAGCTTCTCCATCCTGAATCGTCGGGCTGGGATCTTTCTGGCCGCTGTCTTCTTTCGGCCCTGTAGCCAATGGTTACAGAATCGATGTATCCAAAGGCATCCGAGCCTTTGGAAATCCTCCGAATTACCTAAAACCGACTAAATCTTTGCCGAAACTCCGTCGGGAATCGCTGGTATGGCAATTGCGATTCTTATGCGACTGGCAAGTGCAAGTGTAGTCAAGCTAATCAGGGTGGTTACGGCTTACTCAGTAGACCGAGAAGCCGCACCAAGTCAGCTTGGCCGCGCTGGTTGTTGAAGAGCGCCGTGACTGGTTGACGCCGCGAGCGTCACAAGGTGGAGGGACCGCCTGGGTTTACAGGCGGCAGCCGCTTAAGGTCTGGAACCCTTGCACATGTAGAGGCGTCCGGTTGGCGCGACCGCCTGAGAGGTCGTTTGGCTCGCGATTGTTTGGAGGAAGGGAAAGACCGGTAGTGAAGCCCGACGCTCATTCGCTCGCCCTCGTGAACCTGGTCGCCGCAGCGATCGCTGCTGGCGCACCGAGCGCGTTTGCCGCCGATCTCGCTGCCGCCAGGAGTAACTATTCCCAGCTCTGCGCCGTTTGTCATGGCGAGGCGGGTCACGGAAATGGACCCGGCCCGGCGAAAGCGAGTCGTCCGGCCTATCTTCGCGATTTTACCGATTGCGCCGGCATGGCTCAGTTTGCCGACAGCACGCTCTTCAAGGCGATTAAAGAGGGCGGGGCGTCGGTCGGACTCAGCAAGGCGATGCCGCCGGGTAAAGAGATCTTCGACGACAATCAGATCGCTGATTTGGTCGCCTACGTGCGCGGCTTTTGCAAGCAATGAGATCGCGACTGACTTTTATTAGAGGACGCGTGTTGGTTTGGGTGATGGTTTTAAAGGAGTCAAATCCTGCGGCTGCTTCAGCCCATCGCCGGGGCAGCCGGCGTGGTACGAAAACGGGCCTTATCGGGGGACGGGGCGCTTAAGTGGAACTGTGGCTTTTATCGCGGCTTAGGAACGTTACCGTGGTGCTCATGTGTATGCTCGCGCTGGGCGCGTGCACGTCGAGCCCTCCGGTTATCCAACCGGTTCAATTCAATCATCGGGCCCACACCAGTCGTGGCCTGCAATGCAACTTCTGTCATCAGTACGTGCAGAAGGCCGACTTCGCGGGTTTGCCGCGGCTTAGCGTCTGCGCCACTTGCCATCGCGGGAAAATCAGTGCCAGCGAAGAGGCCGAGAAGGTACGGACCTATGTAAAGGATCGTAAGGAGATCCCGTGGCATCGAATCTACCAGATGCCGACGTTCGTGAACTTCTCGCATCAACGGCATGTCACGGTGGGCAAGCTCGAATGCAAGCAATGCCATGGCGACATCAAGGACAGTGTGGTTCCTCAAGTGCGTCCAGCCGTCGTCCTCAGGATGAGCACATGCGTCGCCTGTCATGATCAGCGAAAAGTGAGCACCGATTGCCTCGCGTGTCACCATTAAAGTTGGCTTTTAGCGGATGATCTAAAGTGGAGAAAAAAGCGATCGACATCAGCAGGCGCGGATTCCTCACTCTGCTCGGAGCTGGAGGAGCGGGAGTTGCCGCAGGTGGCATCAGTGGGTGCAGCGAAACGGGTATCGCCAACTTCCTTCAGATGGCCGAGCCCGAAAGGAACGCGTCCAAGGGGCCGGAGAAGGTAGTGACCTCGGTGTGCGGGCAATGCGAGGGCGGATGCTCGATCCACGTGCGCACGGTCGGCGACCGCGCCGTATCTCTGACCGGCAATCCGCTTTACCCGTTGAACGGGAAAGGCTTATGCCCCCGCGGCTTGGCGAGCCTTCAGGGACTTTACAATCCTGACCGGATTCAGAGTCCGCTCAAACGCGTTGGCGAGCGCGGCGAGGGCAAGTGGAAGCCGATTGGCTGGAATGAAGCGATCCACACCGTCGCGCAACGTTTGGCCGAAATCAGGGAACGCGGCGAGCCGCAAGGCCTGGTCTTTCTCAGCGGCGAAATCCGCGGCGTGATGGACGACTTTATCAGTCGCTTCTGCGCGTCGTACGGCACTCCCAACGATATCCGCAAGCTTCCGCCGGGGCGCGTCGGACAGGAGTTGGCGCGTTATTACACCCAGGGAACTTATGGGCCGATAGCCTACGATTTCGACAAAACCGACTACATACTCTCTTTCGGCACGCCGCTGTTCGATCAATATGTGTCGCCGGTCCGGATGCTGCGGATGTACGGCCATCTGCGCCAGGAGCGCGAAGGACCGAAGGCCAAGATAATCCAGGTTGAGCCGCGATTGTCGACCACCGCGATGAGGGCCGATGAGTGGGTGCCCATCAATCCGGGCACCGACGCGGCGCTCGCCCTAGGTATCGCCTATGTGCTGATCCGCGAGGGACTCTACGACAAAGGCTTCGTCGATACGCACACCTTCGGCTTCGACGACTGGAACGACAACGAGGGCCGGCAGCATTCCGGGTTCAAGACACTCGTCCTGAAGGACTTCAACCTCGACCGAGTCAGCCAGTTGACCGGCATTCCGGTTACGCGAATCCTTCAAATCGCGCACGAATTCGCGGGACGCAAACCGGCGATAGCGCTGGGTGAGCTGAACTATACCAATGCCGCATACAGCCTCGCGGCGGTGCACGCCCTAAACGCTCTGGTCGGCAGCATCGACGTGCCGGGCGGCGTGGTATTCCCGCTCGAGGTCCCGCTCAAAAGTCTGGCGGCGGTCGAGCAGGACGAAGTGGCGCGACGCGGTCTGGCACAGCCGCGACTGGACGGCGCCCAAACCGCGAATTTTCCGCTGGCTCACAACGTGGTGCCCTCGCTGGTGCAGGCGATGGCATCGGGCAAACCATATGCGGCGAGCGCGCTGTTGCTGTATTACAGCAATCCGGCATTCTCGCTGCCCCAGCCCCGGCAGGTGGTCGAAGCTCTGCGAAAGGTTCCGTTCATCGCGAGCTTCTCTCCGTACATCGACGAGAGCACCGCATACGCGGATATCGTGCTGCCGGACCATCACTTCCTCGAGCGATGGCAGGATGTCCCCGCGCCCGCAGTGGCTCCTTACAGGGTTCTCGGGCTAAGGCAGCCTGTGGTCGCGCCGCAGTACGACACGATGCACAGCGGGGATGCGCTGATCAAAATCGCACAGGCTATGGGCGGAGCCCCGGCCAAGGCGTTTCCGTGGGCGGACTTTCCCGCGGCGATGCGCGAGAGCGTGTCGGGCGTTTATGAATCCAGACGCGGTTCGATCGTCGAGGAGTTTACAGGTGACAAGTCCTGGACCGCGGTGCTCGAAGAAAGAGGGTGGTGGTCTCCTACGTACAAGTCCTTCGATGACTTCTGGGCGCAGCTCAAGGACAAGGGCGGATGGTGGGATCCAATATACTATTTCGGCGACCGCCAGCGGATTTTCAGCAATCCGTCGGGCAAATTTGAGTTCTACTCGCTGACTCTCAGGCAAAAGCTTGGAGGGCCGGAGGATGTCGCCTGCCTGCCGCATTTCGAACCGCCGAAATTCAACGGTGCGGATAAAGACTATCCGTTCATTCTTAATGTCGTCCGCCTCATGCCGCAGGCCGGCTCGCGTGATGCCAATCTGCCTTTCCTCCAGGAGATTATCGGACCGCATGTCTCTATGCGATGGGAATCGTGGGTGGAGATGAACCCGCTCACGGCCCGTTCGCTGGGCGTTGGCGACGGCGATCTGGTCTGGGTCGAATCGTCCGTTGGGAAGATTAAGGCGCCCGTGCGGTTCTATGCCGGAGCGATGCCCAGTGTAGTCAACATGCCCGCCAACATGGGCCATACCGCCTACGGGCGCTGGGCCAGAGAGATCGGGGTTAATCCGATGGATGTCGTAGTGGGAGAAGTGGATCGGCAGACGGGCGAAAACGCGATTGACGCTACGCGCGTCAGGATTTCCAAGGCTTAGGGGGTCCCATGGCTCGCTGGGGAATGATCATAGACCTCGACAAATGCTCGGGATGTCAGGCTTGCGTTGTGGCCTGCAAAGTCGAGAACAACATCCCGTTCGTTGAGCCGGAGCAGGCGGCGCTCGACCGGACTATAGCCTGGATGGATATCATCACCACGGTCGAGGGTGACTATCCTAACGTGCGGGTGCGCCATATGCCGCGACCCTGCATGCAGTGTGACGAACCTCCCTGCATCAAGGTCTGTCCGGTGTCCGCCACGTACAAGAATCCCGAGGGACTGGTGGGGCAGATTTATCCGCGATGCATCGGGTGCCGATATTGCACCAACGCCTGTCCTTACACACTAAAGTACTTCAACTGGTACGCGCCGCAATGGCCCGAGGAGATGGAGAAGTATCTCAACCCCGATGTGGCTATTCGCCCCAAGGGAGTGGTCGAGAAGTGCTCCTTCTGCGTGCAGCGCCTGCAAAAGGCCAGGGATCTGGCGCGAGTCGAGAATCGGCAGTTGCGCGAGGACGACTATGTTCCGGCATGCGTCGAAAGCTGCCCCAGCAACGCGATGTATTTCGGCGACCTCGACGATCCCAACAGCAGGGTAGCTTCGTTGGCCGAAAACGCGCGTTCGTTTCGCGTCCTCGAGGATCTGGGTACGGAGCCCAAGGTCTACTATCTGAGAGAAGGGGAGTGGCATGGCAGATCCTAAGTATGACCTCGGCGAAGACCGCGCGATAATCGAGCCGATCCTGCATACCGGCAGAAACTTCTATATCACCACGGGCGTTCTGCTTTTGATCGTAGCGTGGGCCGGATGCGTATGGGCGTGGCAGCTTCGGCGCGGACTCGGACTTACAGGCATGAATCGCCCCGTCATGTGGGGCATTTACATTACCAACTTCGTTTTTTTCATTGGATTGAGCCATGCCGGTACGCTGATTTCCGCGATTCTGCGTCTGTGCAAGGCCGAATGGCGTCGGGCGATCACCCGCTGCGCCGAGGTGTTGACCGTGCTGGTGCTTTTCATCGGCATGAGCAACATCGTGCTCGATCTTGGCCGCGAAGATCGCGTGCTGAACGTGGTCTTCCATCCGCACCTGCGGTCGCCGCTGCTTTGGGACGTAATCAGCGTCACCACCTATTTGATTGGCAGTTCGATTTACCTGTTTCTTCCGCTGATCCCGGATATCGCGATGATCCGCGACTGCACCACCAAGCGCCGCTGGTTTTACCGGACCCTGGCGCTTGGATGGAGTGGAACGCCCAAACAATGGCGCGTGCTTGAGCGCGCTATCACGGTGATGGCGGTTATCGTGCTTCCGATCGCGGTCTCGGTGCACACCGTGGTTTCGTGGGTGTTCGGAATGACGATCCAGCCGATGTGGCATTCGACCATCTTCGGACCGTATTTCGTGGCCGGCGCGATTTTTTCCGGAATCGCGGCGCTGATCGTAGCGATGGCTCTGCTCAGATGGGCTTACGGACTGGAAAACTATTTCAAAGAGGTCCATTTCAGAAATCTTGGCGCGCTGCTCCTGGTGATGACGTTGCTCTGGTTCTATTTCACCTTTTCGGAATTCCTTACCACCTATTACGGCGGCGAGCCGGTACATATGCGGGTGTTTGACGCGAAACTTTGGGGACCGTATGCGCCGCTGTTCTGGGCAATGGTGCTGTTCTGCTTCATTGTCCCGTTCGCGATTCTGGCGCCTCATCGCACCCGCAACATTACCGGCACCGTGATCGCCTCGTTCTCGGTAATGATCGGCATGTGGCTCGAACGCTATCTCATCGTGGTGCCTACCCTGGCTAATCCGCGGCTGCCCTACCCGCGCGGGATCTACTACCCGACATGGGTGGAACTCTCGCTTACCGCAGGCTGCTTCGCCGCATTCATCCTGCTTTACGCGCTGTTCTCGAAGGTCTTCCCGATCGTCTCGGTGTGGGAGATTCGCGAAGGCAGACATCAAGGTATCGACGAGGCGATGGAGAGGATCAAGGGTTACCTCCCCGCGGCGGAAACGCGCGCGGCCTAGCCCTGTCTAATCGCGGAGGATGCTTTTCGTGATGGCGATCAGGCGGCAATTCCAAATGCCTATCGGGTTACGTTCAGTTCTTGGGCTGGTTCTGGCGTTGGCGGTAATCCTCGCGATGCTTCTTCCGGCGAACTCGCGGGCGCAAGAGGCGATGGATGGCCAAGGCGCGATCCCGTCCGATCCGCTGGCGGGGCGAATCATCTTTTCCGAAAAGGGATGCATCAAGTGTCACTCGGTGTGGTCGCAGGGCGGAACGCTGGGACCGGATCTCGCCCGATCGAAAACCGGGCTCAGTGTGCTCCAGCTCGCCGGCGTTCTCTGGAATCACTCGCCCGCGATGATCGAGAAGATGCGCGAGCGGCGGATCGTTCGTCCGACGCTGAACACGCAGGAAATGTCCAATCTCGCCGCGTTCCTCTACTTCCTCGATTACTTTGACGTCCCCGGCAACGCCGACAGAGGGCAGGCGCTGTTCGCCGAGAAAGGATGCGTGAAATGCCACGCGGTCGGCGGGGTTGGCGGCCATGTCGGACCGGCGCTCGACAAATACAAAAAGTACGCCTCGCCATTGTTTCTGACTCGCGCGATGTGGCGACATGGCGCGGCGATGAGCGAAAAGATGGCGGCGCAGAATGTGACGCGGCCGCGTTTCGAGGGCCACGATCTCGCCGACATCTTCGCCTTCATCCAGCGTGCCTCGTCGGACAGCGGCGGCGAGAAGATATACATGGAGCCCGGAAGTCCGGCCAGGGGAGAGAAGGTATTCGCCGAGAAGGGCTGCATCCGCTGCCACGCGGTGCGCGACAGGGGCGGCCACATCGGGCCCGACCTCGGCAAGGTCGAGCTCCATCAGACTATTACCGAGATCGCCGGACGGATGTGGAATCACGCGCCCAAAATGTGGGCAAAAATGCATGAGATGAACATCCAGGTTCCGCAGTTCACCGACAGCGAGATCTCGGATGTGATGGCCTATCTCTACTTCCTGCAGTACTACGATCCGCCCGGCGACGCCGTTAAAGGCCAGCGTATCTTCATCGAAAAAGGCTGTGTTCTCTGCCACTACGCGCCGGCGGGAGCGAAACCGATTGGCCCCGATCTGACCCGCTCGCACGCCATCTCGTCGCCGGTCGAGCTGTGCTCCGCGATGTGGAACCATGCGCCCGCGATGGAGGCGCTTTTCCACGAGCGCGGGCTGCCTTGGCCGCAATTTGAGGACAACGAGGTGCGCGATTTGGTGACTTATCTGCGGTCAGCGGGCAAGCCCGAGGAAACTACCGCGCACACACCGTAGACGCACTCCCCGGACGCACCGAACTCAATCTCGATGCGGCGGCCTCGCGATCCGCAGCTACTCGCGCGGAGGGCCGCTCAACAGCGTGCTCGAAGGGTCGCGATACGCCGACGGCGCGGCATCCTTAAGACGGATCATGGTCCCGGGTCTGAAGTTCGTTTATAAAGTATCCAGTACCCGCAATCCTGCGTCATCCTGAACGCTTCAGCACACGCCTCAAGGGCAGGCTCCGTGAAGGATCTCGCGCGGTCCTCAGCGCGCCGAAGTCCCGGTCCCAGCCTGACGCCCGGAAGACCGGGCGAGATCCTTCGCTGGCGCTCAGGATGACCGCAATCGGGCGCTGGAAATTCCCCCCTTCTTATTACGCGAACTTCAGACTCACCACACCAGGGTGAGATATTGATTAAGCTTCAGCGCTTCTCAGAACGGCGCAATCTGCACTGTTCCTCAGAACAGTGCAGATTGCGCGAGAACTTCCGAACGTCCCGAACTCGAAACCGGCGCGCGCTTTATCATGGCGCGGCGCTCGATACTTTTGCCTAATGCATTCCATGCTCGTTCGAGCCTGCCGGTTATTTCGAAGCGCCGGAGGTCCCGTCTGACGGAGCCTCACCGCGCTGTACCGCGAGGTAGCGCGCGATATCCTCGACGAATTCGTGAGTAAGTGGTCCTTTGGGAGTAAGGAAACTCGGCATCTTCGCGCTGCCGACCACCTCTTTGGGATTCTCGATGTAGCGGTGAATGAACGAGCGGCTGCGCAGCAGGCCGATCGAGCTCAGATCGACTCCGGCAGGGTTGCCGTGGCCGTGTAAGCGGTGGCAAGCCATGCAGTATCTCTTGAACAGCATCGGCGCGAGCGGACTATATGGCCCGCCGCCCCGCAGCTCCTCGATATACGCTGCCAGCGCTTCCTTCTGATAGGGGAGCAGCACCGGTAGCACGCCCATAGCCGATACCGGCTTGCCGCTAATCGCGAGTTGGGGATTCTCCAAGTGGCTGATAATCCACTGCTTCTCGCGCGGTTGCTGAATGGAGAGCGCCAGATCGGGGCCGATCATACCACCGCGGCCATTTACGCTGTGACAATAATCACAGTGCAGTTCTCTAAAGAGCCGCGCTCCTTCCGCCACCTCTTCAGGTTCGGGGACATAGGGACTGACCTGCGGAGATCGGGCGCCGGCAATAGTCAGAAAAATAATACCCGCCAGAACCGCGACTGCGGCGCCGGATGCGAGCGGGCGATCCAGCGGATGACGGAACAAACGGCGATCGGCAAATGGGAGCAGAAGCAGAATCACAATCGCTACCGTGGGCAGCACCACTGCCACCACCGGCTCCAGGCTTCCCGGGAAATACTTGAGAAACTGGAACAGGAAGAGGAAGTACCATTCCGGCCGCGGGTTAAAGTTCGTGTCGGTGGGATCCGGAAACTGGCCTACCTCGGCTGGAAACCACCAGGCGAGAGCCGCTATCACTCCAAACACAATCAGGACCGCGACCGCATCCTTGACCAGCACATACGGGTAGAACGGTTCGCCGGCTTCTTTCAGCCTATGATACCTGTCCATTTCGTGCTGGCGCTGGGTCGCGATGTCGGCCTCGGGTTCTTCAACGCCACGCTTGGGCGGTGCGGTAACCCCTTGGCGTACCACCATGAACAGATGGACCGCTATGAATGTAATCAGGGCTGCGGGCAACACCAGCACGTGAAGCGAGTAGAATCGTGTCAGAGTTTGTGCCCCGAGCTCCTCATTTCCTTTGAGCAATAGCGCGACTGCCGGGCCGATGAACGGCGTCTCGTGAGCGATGTTCGTACCGACCATGGTTGCCCAATAGGCCTTTTCGTTCCACGGCAGGAGATATCCGGTGAAGCCGAAGAACAGCACCACCGCGAGCAGAAATACTCCCGAGACCCAGGTCAGTTCGCGCGGATACTTGTACGATCCGAGAAGGAAGATGGTCAGGAGGTGCATGACCACCGCCACCACCATCGCGCTCGCGCCCCAATGATGGAGTCCGCGCAGGAATTCACCGAAGGGTGCCTGCTCGGAGATATAGCGCACCGAGTCGTAAGCGTTGTCGGGAGTCGGTGCGTAATTCATCGCGAGGAACATCCCGGTCACGGCTTGGAGGACGAACAGGAACATCACCACGCTGCCAAGCGTGTAGATCCAGCTCACCAGGCCTTTGGCCTCGGGAATCTTGCGTCCGAACAGCGCCCGTCCTATCTCACGTGTGCCGAGGCGCTCGTCGAACCAGTCGGCTAGGCCTTTGCTGATCGACATAACGTGTTCTTCTCCGGTTTGGTTGCTGCATACAGGATACCGTCACGTACCTGATGGGGATAAACATCGAGTGGCCGCGGCGGCGGACCGCCAATCACGCACCCATCGATATTGAATCTGCCGTCATGGCACGGACACTGGAATTGCTTGACGTCCTCGGACCAGTGGTAAGCGCATCCCAGGTGCGTACAGTGCGGATCGAAGACTACGAGCCCGTCGTTCTTGCGCAAAACCCAGGCAATCTGCCGCGCTTCTTCCGTCACCCAGCCATTGACCCGGAACAAAGTGACTTCGACGCGCTGCGGGATGCCGATCGGGAAATCCTCGACTCGTCCAAGTTTCACGTCGGTTTGCCGACCCGCCTTGAGGATCGGCCCGAGAAAATAGCCGATAACGGGTAGCGACAGGCTGATTCCGACCAGCGAACCCGCTGCCCAGAAAAATCGCGCCAGCCACTGGCGTCTGGTAACTCCCTTTTCGCTCGCGCCGGCAGGATGAGCATGCTCTGACGCAAGGTCTTGCTTACCGGAAGCAAGCGATTCGTTCCCCATTTCGTTTTGTCCTCGCATTCCCGGAATTCGCAACTATCCAAACCGCAGCCATGATGCGGTGACGGGTGGGTCCGTCGCCGCACCATGGCCCGAGGCCCTCCGTCGCACGCGCGACGAAAGTCCTCGGACCCAAAGCCCTCCTGACAGGGCCTACAGGTGCTTGATGTAATCGACCAGCGCCTTGATCTGGTCGTCGCTCAAGTCCGAGGACGGCGGCATGCTGGCCGATTTTCCTACTGCCGCTCCGCCTTCCTTGATTATCTTCTTGATCGCGGCGTCATCCTGACCCTTGAGCACGGTGGCGAATTCCTTCGGCTTGGGATCCAGCATCGCGCCGGCGGGCCCGTCACCTTTTCCGCCCGGTCCGTGACAACCGGCGCATTTGTCCTCGTACGTCGCCTTGGCCGTATCGTCCGCCCACACGTACGACGTACCGATTCCGGTCAGCGTGGCAACCGCCACTCCGATCACGACGCCCTTCGCAAGCAGGTTTTGAATTCCCATCAGTTCCCTCCATCTCCTTGTGGTGTTGTTCTACGGCAAACGTTACGCCGATCCGGGCCTGATAATAGCGAACTCACCAGGCGCCGGCTACAAAGACACGATTACAAGTTGATCTCATTAAGCGATAGAAGGTTCAAAGAATTCCATGCTTGTGTAGATCCTTGATTATCGCAACGGTGTATAGTAAGAAGCCCGCGACGAAACAGGGCATCCCTACAGAGGAAAAGCAAGCCGTGGTGAGCGATGTGGCTTTGAGAAGAAAAGGAATAGTAGCCAGAAACCCCATGCCGTAGAAGGCCAATGCGAGCGTCAGTCGCTTCGGTATCGCACTTATGCATGCCGGGGTGTAAGGCCAAATCTTCGTCCCGTGACTGGCCTCGTCGAGGACAAACAAGTTCTGAGAGGGGTCACGTACCGTTCGTTGATTTCCCATCGTTAAACTCATCCTTTCGCTTGATGAATCAAGTTCAAATGCATCAACCGTGCCTTACTCAGTCAGAAAAGCCGCCACCGTCAGCGACAGCAACAGGAAGCCCGTACCTATCGCGGCTATAGCGATTAGCCTGGCGAAGTTGGTAAGCCAACGCGGAGGCGAGTCGGCCTGGATAGCCGCGAGCCCGTCGCGCTGCAGTAAACGCTCGTATTCGACGGGATGATCGTGTCGAAGGTCGGTTTCAGTCAGCCTGCCGGTAAAAATGACCGGGTCCATCGGAAAATGGTCCGGACGAAGGTGCGAGTTGAAAAAGTGGATCACGAAGATGAACCAGACCGCCAACAGCGCTTCGTCTCCGTGGGCGAGCAGGACGACATTGAGCAGTGAGCCTGGAAGAAGTCTGGCAAAGGTCGGCGCGAACCACATCACGTATCCGGAGATGCCGATGATGAACATGCCCCAGAAAACCGCCCAGTAGTCGAACTTTTCCCAGTAGGCGAAGCGATCGAATTTGGGCTTGGGCCCAAGCCAGAAGAACCAGCGAAAGTGCTGGGTAAGGTCGGCGAGGTCCTTCGGCCGTGGAACCATCGAAGTTGGCCCCCATAAGATGCCGCGTTCCTGCTTAACGAAGGCGCGGTAGAGAATGTCTCCGACATGAAAAAGGAAGCCCATGGTCAGAAGAAGCGCGCAGCTCTTGTGAAAGAACAAAACCGTCCGGAAGCCGCCTATCGTATGTGCGAAGGCTGTGGCCCATGCCGTGTCGCTGAACCGTAGCGGCGCTCCGGTTGCGGCAAGGCCGAGGAAGGTCGTGATGAGCAGGCCGTGAAGGTATCGCTGCCCCAGGGAGAATCGGAAGTAATAGCGGGAGTCGTTACTTGGCGTCATCAGAATGTTCCCGGCCTAGCTGCCGCCGGGTCCTCCGCTTCTCCGATTGGCATTTTCCCCAGCGTGATCGAACATTGAGCGGAAGAGCCAAAGTAGTGTGTGGATGCCAAAGAAGGTGAAGACGCTTGCCAGGAGAAGGTTCATGAACAGCGCGGCGTAATAGAGCGTGGGATTCAGATGCTTGTCGTGCGGATCGGCGTGGGGCTGATAGCTGACGAAGCTCGCGCTCGCCCCGCGGTGACAGGTTCCGCACGTCGACCGTAAATTGGCCGGCGCGACCGAGGACTTTGGGTCCGAGGCGGGAAGAATCCTGTGTGAACCGTGGCAGCTCCAACAGCGCGCGGTTTCGCTGAATCCCAACGCCGTGATCTGTCCGTGAAAAGTATCGCGGTAGGTTCGCAGCCGTTCCCGGTGGCAGCCGCCGCACGTACCTACCGTGTCTACCTGCCAGGCCACCGTTTTCACGTCTGAGACCCGATGCGCCGTGTGGCAGTTGGTGCAAACCGGGGTTCGCGCCTTTCCCGCTACCAGGGCCTTGCCATGAACGCCTTCGAAGTACTGCGCTTTTATTCCGGCGTGGCAGGAGCCGCAGGTTGAGGGGATATTGTCCCTCGCGGTTCTGCTGGTTGGATCTTTTCGGCTCTTGATTTCATGCGATCCGTGACAACTCGAGCATTCAGCCGCCACCAGAAGACCGTCCTTGGTAAGAGCCAAGCCGTGGATGGAATCCATGTAGAGCGGATAGACATCGGAAAAGCCATAGCGTTTGGCCATCTCCGGGTTGCCGTGGCAGGAGCCGCAGGTGCGCGGAAGATTGAGCTGATAGACCGGTGATTGCGGATCGCGCACCGCAACAATCCCGTGCGGATTACCGTGGCAATTGAGGCAGCCGGGAGTTCCCTGCTTCGTGGTTACGTTAGCGTGAACGCTGCGCATGTAAGCCGAGTTCTGTGAGGGATGGCAGCCGCCACAAGTCACTTTTTGACGGGGCAGTTTGTGCGGAAATCCACTGATATCCGAGTGACAGCCTGTGCAACCGAGCACGGCATGTTTGGAAGAATTGAATATCTTCGCGTTGACCTGGAGGATAACGCCTTGCTGGTTGGGTTTGGGAGACGAAGCGTTGTGGCACGCCAGACACAGCGCCGTGTTCATCCCGGGCTCGGCCGTCCTCGCCGCAAATAGGGCCAGAGCGGTGACCAAAACCGCAGCGGCATACCGACCGAGCGGGCGCGCCGGTTTGTCCATCTCGCCTGCCATGATCTCCGGCAGGATGGGCTCTACAGAGCCCCTCCGGTGTGACAGGTGCTGCAAAGCATGCCGCTGATGGCTTTCAAATCGACGGGATGCGCAAACCCGGTTCGCTCGGCCTCGACATTCAGCCGTTTGTCCTGGCGGCCATCGAGGAAAGTGTGGCAGGTTGTATCGCAGTCGTTTCTTATCACCCTGCCGTCGGGGCTGACGTGTTTGCCGTCGTGACACCGGAAGCAGCCGGCGTAAAAGAGATGTCCGATATTGTCGGGATGGGTGCGCCAGTCGACCTTCATGTAGGGGAAGAAATTCTGGTCGTAGATTTTTTGAACTTCAGCTATCGCGGCTTCGATGCCTGCCTTCTTTGTCCCATAAACTTCCGGATAGTTGGAACGATAAAAAGCGTCAAGGGTTGTCGCGATCGCTTCCGTTGCCGCTTCGTTCGAGGCATACGGCTTCGTCAGCGCCGTCACTGCCTGACGTTTGATAAACGGAAGAGAGCGATCCAGCCTGCCGGCCGCAAGTACGCGATCGACGGCGGCGTCGGGCGGAAGGAACTTGTGAGCCGGGCGGTCGTGGCAGCTTACGCAGTCCATGGTTCGCTTGGGCGTGCTGGAAATCTCGGCAGGCGTCAGCGCGCTGCCCTTGAGCGAATATTCGGTAACGCGCCCTTCGGTGTCTCTGACTCGCACCCACGGAATCACGCGGCTTTGGGGGTCTTTGGCGATGTACCAAATCTTGTAGGCGATGTTCATGTGCCAATGAATCCCGGTGGTGCTGCCAAAGTGTGGGCTTCCTCCTCCGGTCTTAATCAGTAACGGTACCTCTTTGAGAGTGTTGTCCTTGTCGTAGAGGAAGTGGCTGAAGACTTTGAGTTGTGCGCCATAGAATTTCTCCGGCCAGTGACACTGCTCGCAGGCCTGCTGAACCGGTCTGAGGTCGCTGATCGGAGTCGTAATCGGCCGCGGATAGATATCACGGAACACGGCATAAACCTGGTAGGTGCCCGACAATTTGGAGCGGACGTACCAGGTCGCACCAGGACCGACGTGACATCCCACGCACGGGACGCGAGCGTGGGGCGAATCCTGATAGGCGGTGTACTCGGGCTTCATCGGCGCATGGCAGACCGCGCCACAGAAGGTGACCGAATCGGTGAACTGGTATGCCCGGTAACTCAGCATCGCGCTCACCACCACCATCAGCAGCAAAAATCCTATCGCGTAAGCGAAAGCGCGCCGCTGGGCCGGCTGGTTGAGATCGATCTTCGGGTAAGGCGCAATCTCTTCGGGCGCCATCCTGCGCCATCGGCGCCGGCGCAGCAGCATCCCAATCGGCACCAGGATCAGGCCGACGATCAGAATCGCCGGGAAAATCATAAAGGCGAAGATTCCCAGGTAGGGCTTGTCCTCGGGGCCGAAGACGGCGATGAGGAGCAGGAAAACGATGTTGGCAAGGCTGAGCGTGACCAGAACCAGCCCTATCAGGCTCAGCGGATTCCGCAGCATGCCGGCCGGCATGCTGCCGGTTGTATCGCCGGGGCTCTTTTCCGCTGGCGGTTCTTCGTCCGCGGTCATACCGATTCGATTCCCAAGTTGCCTATTTCGGCGCCGGGCTTCTGCTCTCCGTGCGACGCGGCCGTATCCCACGGCGGAAGGATCTTCATCAGCACCCAAAGCACGATAAACGGCAAGATCAGCAGCACGATCGTCGTCAGCAGCCCCTCGATCCCGACCAGTTCCATCTTGTACGTCGTCAAGCCCAGGAAGCTCTTCGAGAACATCTGGCCGCCGATGACGATGTTCCAGCGAGTGCTGAAGATTCCCACCTGAATCAGGATTACCGACACGAAGTACAGGAGTTTTCTCAGCTCCTCATCCACGCTGAACATCTGCATCATCACCAGGATCGCCAGCGGCACCAGCATCCCGAGCAAAACCTGGATCACCACCAGACTGACGAACAGCTTGTTGATGATCAGCGCGGACAGGATCTTGATCGATTCCTCGCTCTCGTACAGGCGATGGATGAAATCGAGCAGCTCGAGCGAGAAGTCGACGATCACGGCGTAGAACAGGAACGACGCCATCTTGTCCAGGCATTTCATATCGAGCTTCTCGCCCCGAACCGGAAGGATGACCATGTAGAGCAGCACCACCAACGCGATGCCCGACACGATGGCCGAGAACAGGAACACGATCGGCATCAATACGCTGCTCCACCACGGGTTGGCCTTAATCGAGCCGAAAATGAATCCCGACATAACCGTGGAGCAGAAACGCGGAGGGAATGCCGATCGCCGTGATGATTTTTACCGCCTTGTGGTCGAAAGCGACAGCCGCCTCGCTCGTATCCGTCGAGAACAGCGCGAGCGCCCGATGGATCCATTTCATCGGAAACTGCTCGTGCGCCGCCCACACGATCAGGTCCTTGCGATAGGCGAACCAGATCTCCAGCAACAGAACCACCATCAGGTACCAGGCATAAACGAAGCCGAACATCGCCATGGCCGAAGTCAGATTCGGCGTCAGCAGCACCTCGTAGGCGCGCTCCGGGTGCCCCAGGTGGAGCAGCAGGGGCAGCGGCGCGATCAGCAGAAAGGCCAGCGCCGTCAGCAGCGACAACCGGTAGGTCGGCTGCACTTCCTTGACGTTGAAGACCTTGACCAGCGAAGCCAGGATGAACGCGCCGGCCACGAGTCCGGTGAGATACGGATATACGACGATCAGAATCGACCACTGCATCTCGATCTCGTTCGGATAGATGTGGCCGGTGACCTGCTTCAGAAGCTCGAACATCCTGATCGGTCGTCTCGGATGTCGATCATCTTACCTCTCCGTCCAGGTTCGGCGTAGAAACCTTCGGCTCGGTATTCAGATACGGCTTGAGCACGTGGATCTTTTTCATCCGCTTGAACCGGATGAGCGGGCTGGCGATGCTGTTCAGGTCGCCGAACACCCGGGCCTGCGTCGGGCAAACCTCTACGCAGGCGGGCAGCAGTCCCTTAGCTGATTCGGTGGTAACAGAACGTGCACTTGTCCGCGGTCTGTGTGTCCGGATTGAGATAGCGCGCGCCATACGGACACGCCTGGATGCAGTAGCGGCATCCGATGCAGCGCTTCGCGTCGACGAGGACCACGCCTTCGTCGGTCGAGAACGTCGCGCCCACCGGGCACACCTGCACGCAGGGCGGATGCTCGCAGTGGTTGCACAGCTTGGGCACGAAGAAGCTTCGCAGGATGTCGGATTCCTCCCTCGATTCTCGAGAGCTGACGACGGTTCGATGCCGACGTTCTGCGACGACCAGACTTTCGTCTTGTTTGATGACGTAGCGCTCTACCCAGGTGCGGAAGTAAGAACGGCTCGTGCGGAACATTGTTCTCCGCTTTGCAGGCATCCATGCATCGCGCGCAGCCGATGCACTTGTCGATATCGATTCCCATCCCATAGCGCTTTTTCTCCGTCTCCCCTGCGTTCTGATGGCGGCCTGGACCGCCCGAGCCTCAAGAGCCCGACGAAGACCCCCACCCGTAGCACGGTGGCGACCAGAGTTTTCAAAAATAGCCCTTCTGTCTATTTGTGTAGTCATCAATACACCGCGGGAATGTGAGGATAATGGCACTGCCAGCACAGATATTTTTCGCCGTGAGTCGCCAGGTTGACCTTTGGCGGTCCGACGACCTTCGAATCCTTGCCATGGCACTCTCCGCAAAATTCGCGGTTGGTCGGTTTCATGGCGGCCACGCTCCACGGACTAACCTTGTGCTCGTCAGGAGTCGTGTGACAGGTGGTACATTCCAGCAGGGCGTGAGGAGACACGGCCTTCCCGCGCTCGATGCTTCCGTGGCACGCCGCGCATCTCTGAGGCGTTTGCGGAGGCTTCGGATCGTGAGGGTTATGGCAAGTTACGCAGGGCTTCATCGGATTGTGAACCACGGGATTGATCTGCGGGAAGCCCAGCGGTCGGGACGGATTGTAGGTGTGACAGAGAGGGCAGAATTTCCGGCCTTGCGGCACCTGCGGCTTCACCGCGACGGGGTTCTTCGTATGCTCTTTGGCGGGACCATGGCAGGTTTCGCACGACAGGCTTCGATGATAGCCGGTCTTTTTCGTCGCGTACTGCGCTCCATGGCAGGCGGCACATATCGTCGCTCCGGCGTACTGAACCTTTCGTGCTCGTTCCCTTTCGACTGCCTCTGCCCGTTGCAGCTTCCGGTCGGTGAGGTACGGCGGCAGAACTGTCAAGGTTGTCACGATGCCTCCGATCAGCACCAGGAAGACAATCGCCAGCCTTACGATCTGGTCAGGAATCTTTGGCAACAAGGTTTTCATTGGCGCCCATTCTCGTACACGCCGGGTCCATCGGCCGAGGATCTCCAGGAGCCACAAACGCTCACGATCCATTCAGCTCAACCAAAGTTGTTGCGGTTCCCTCGCGCGCGGCCAACCCCGCAATTCACCCGCGCCCCAGCCACCATCAAGTTCCGCCGGGAGAGGCTGACCCGAAGGAGACTTCGGGTCAGCGCCCAAGTAGCCTCGCATCAAGGGAAAACGGTTCCTTATTTACCGGCCATCTGTTTCATGTAGGCCACGAGGCCCTTGACCTGATCGTCGCTCAAGTCACTGAAAGGCGGCATGGTCGCCGGCAATCCGGCCGCCGGACCGCCTTCTTTCGTTACCTTGGCGATCCAGTCGTCGCTTTTGCCCTTGAGGCTCTTGGCGAAATCCTGCGGTGGCGGAGTAAGCGCGGCTCCCGCCGGGCCATCGCCCTTGCCGTTGGCACCATGGCAGGCAGCGCACTTTTCATCGTAGGCCTGTTTGCCCGCATCCTGGGCCCAGACGTTCAGACAAAGCATGAACGTCACGGCCAAGAACGCGGCAGCTAATGTCATGCCGCTCAGTAACGCATTCTTCATTTTCCGCTCTCCTTTCTCCTTATGTTCGCCAAACGGGTTCATTCCCGTGGTAACCTTAAGGCACAATTCCCTCCCGGCCCCTTTCAGGCGTCCCGGCAGGTTTCGCGATTCATTAGAGACTCTACACCGTCGCGGCTTCGAAATAAGCAACGTTCATACCGTTCGCACTTAGCCTAAATTGTTCACAAGGAGGCGGTTTTGAGGTCTCAGAAATCCAAAAAGAAAATAATCCGCTTCTTTTTGATACATCCGTTTTGGGGCTTTTGGAGTCAAACCGTTGGAAATCAATCGGCTGTCCTCATCAGCAATCAAACCGAACATCGCTGTCTGAAACGGCTGGGGAACCAAAGGACCTATTTGCCCATGGTAATCCCGGATAGGCTGATTTGGCGTTGCCTTGATTGGGAGCTTGAGCTAAACGGAAAAGGTTAAAGCATCCAATCCGGTTAGGTTTTCTCTTTTGGGAGAAACCTCCGGGACTGGACCGCGGCTCAAAGCTTGCTGGAGATAGCTTTTGAGGAGCCCATTTCGAAATGAAGCAATGATGATGAAGGCAAAGGTCGCAGAGATCTACCCCAAACCGTTAGCGTCTGACCCCGATTTGAGGAGGACAAATGGTGAAGTTTAAAGTGCGCTTATCGACCTCGATTGCTTTTTTTGTGGCGGCCGGGCTCGCAACCGCGGCCTTACCTGCAAGGGCAGGAGATATTGCGGCCGCCAAGGCAAGTTTCACCACGTTTTGCGTCAAGTGTCATGGCGACGCGGGCAAGGGAGACGGAGCGGCCGCGGCTACGCTTAAGACCAAGCCCCGCGATTTTACCAACTGCGCTCAGATGAGCGCGATCAGCGACGATACGCTTTTCAAGGTGATTAAAGACGGCGGTGCGGCCAACAATCTGAGCGCCGATATGCCGGCCTGGAAGGACGGATTCGAGGATCCTGACATCAAGGATCTGGTCGCTTACGTTAGATCCTTTTGCAAGAAGTAATACACCCGCTGCTGCGCCGCCTGACGGTGCCTCCGTCAGGCGGCACGGCACGGTGGTTGCGTAAAGCGAGGGTCGAGAACTTGTTCCGGATGGCCGCAGATTGAGAGGCTCCTGATGACTAGCAAGGTGGCAGGGAAGGCGGTTCTTTGGTTGTGCGTTTGGGGTTTGGTTCTCCCGCAGTTGAAGCTTTTCGCGGCCGAGACCGGCGGTGGCCACGGGGGAACGATCTCGGGCTTCGTGAAGTTTGAGGGGCAGCTCGCCAAAGCTCCCGCCGCTGGAGATCGTCAAAGCCAAAGACGTTTGCAAGGACGTTCCCAACGAAACTCTGGTGATCGGACCGGAGCGCGGGATTCGTTACGCCGTGATTACGCTGGAAGGCCTCCCGGCGAGCGAACCGGCAGAAGGCGAAGGGGTTCATGAATTGGACAACGCCGGATGCCGCTTCGTGCCCCACGTTCAGGTGATGCAAGTCGATCAGTCGCTCGTGCTCAAGAATACGGATCCGATTCTCCACAGCGTCCACGCCTTTTTTCAGGGAGCACAGCCGCAGTTCAACGTAGGCCTGTTTCCCGGAAAGATCGTACGAAAGCCTATAGTGAGCCCGGGAGTAGTAAAGCTGCTCTGCGAAGTTCATCCCTGGATGTCGGCGTGGATTATCGTGACCGACAATCCCTATCATGCCGTCACCGACCTGCACGGCGAGTACCAGATCGGCGATGTACCGCCGGGCACATACCGCCTCAAGGTCTGGCACGAGCGTCTTGGAACACAGGAAAAGAAAGTTGAGGTCAAAGCCGGAGCGACCTCAAAGGTGGACTTCACGCTTTCCCAGTCCCAAGGAGCAAGCCGATGAGGCGGTATGAGCTGTTGTTGCTGAGCGCGTTTGCGCTGCTTCTTCCAACGATTTCCCGCGCGGCCGATCCGCCGAAGGCTCAGGCTACGGGAATCGTCAGCGGAACCATCACAATCGGTGGAAATCCGACTTCGGACGTAGTTGTTTCCATCGAAGAGATGCCGCCTGAGAAAGCCAAGGGCGAAGCCGCGGGCCCCTATTACAAGCGGGCCACGCTGCAACAGCGGGACCTGAAATTTTATCCTCACGTCCTGCCGATTCTGGTCGGGGCGACGGTGAGTTTTCCCAACGACGACAAGGTGTGGCACAACGTCTACTCGGCTTCCGATGCCAAAAAATTCGATCTCGGCCTGTATGCTCCCGGCAAGAGCAAGAGCATCACTTTCGACAAGCCAGGCATAGTGCGAGTTCAATGCAACGTACATCCGACGATGGAGGCCTATATCGTCGTCAAAGAGCATCCTTACTTCGCTTCTCCCGACAAGGATGGAAATTATCGCTTCTCCGATGTCCCCTTGGGATCATATCGGCTCACGGTGTGGGATCCCTCGCTGGGCACGCGAGCCTCGCCGTTTACGCTCGACCGTCCGGATGAAGTTCTGAAGGTCGACATCGATCTGAAGAATGCCAAGTGAAGCGACCGCGTTTGCGCCGCGATTCATCTGTGGGTTCGAACTTTAGTCGAGTGCACGATGTCAATATTTGACGTGAAGGTGCGCGACCTCTGGTGGTTTCGCAAGAACGTTCCCTGTCTTGACGCCTGTCCGGTTAAAACCGACGCGGGCCGTTACGTTCAACTGATCGCCGAAGGCCGCTTTGCCGAGGCTTACCGGGTGGCGCGCTCGCCCAACCCGATCGCGTCGGTGTGCGGACGAACCTGCGGTGCTCCCTGCGAGGACGCCTGCCGCAGAGGCAAGATCGATGAGCCCGTGACGATCCGGGCGCTCAAGCGGTTTGTTTGCGAACTATATGGGCCGGAGTCGCTTTCATCGGTCAGCCTTAGCGAAATTTTCCTGGGCGACATGGGCGGCGGCAGTATCACGCCCGGTCACGGCGAGAGGCTGATGCCTCGTACCGATGGCAGGGGGCAGGGGCGCAAGGTGGCGGTGGTCGGCGCCGGGCCAGCCGGCCTCGCCTGCGCGCACGATTTGGCGGTGATGGGATATCGGCCGACGGTGTTCGAAGCGATGCCCTTGCCGGGCGGGATGATGCGCTACGGGATTCCGAGCTATCGCCTGCCGCGCGAGGTAATCGACTACCAGGTCGCGGAGGTCGAGTCCGCGGGCGTGGAGTTTCGCTACAACACACCGCTTGGGCCGGGATTCGGCGTGCGCGATTTGAAAGCGCAGGGCTACGAAGCGGTCTTTCTGGCGGTCGGCGCCGGCCAGGGCCGCAGCATCAAGATCGATGGAGTCGAGACCGAGGGCGTAATCAAGGCGATCGACTACCTGCTCAACATCAACCGTGGCCATCGCGTGACTCTCGGCAAAAAGGTTGTGGTCGTGGGCGGTGGATTGGTGGCGCTCGACGCGGCGCGAACCGCGATGCGCGCGCTGCTGCCGGGCTACGTGATGCCCGTCGAAGAGGAACAGGCGGTCGAGGCCGGCGTGATGCGCGTCGCGCTGGATGTCGCGCGCGAAGCGATCCGCCACGGCGGACTCAAGGTCACCGTGGTCAGTCTGGAGTCCGAAGCCGAGATGCCGGCGATGAAATCGGTGCAGGGGCGGGAAGAAACCGAGATTACGGTGCAGGAAGGCGTGGCCTTCATGCCTTCGTGGGGCCCTAGGCGCGTGGTGGCGCAGAACGGCAAGGTGAAGGGACTCGAGGTGGTGCGCTGCGTCAAGGTCTTCGATGAGGAAGGCCGCTTCCGTCCGCAGTTCGACGAGAACGACCGCCGCATTATCGAGGCCGACAGCATCATCCTCGCCATCGGCCAAGGGCCCGACCTCTCGTTCCTGACCCCCGAGGACGCGATCGAAATCACCCCCGCCGGAACCGTCAAGATCGATCCGGCGACGCTGGCGACGACGGCGCCCGGGGTCTTCGCCGGCGGCGACGGAGCCTTTCCCCCGTCGCTCCTGATCACTGTTGCCCTGCAGGGAAAAATGGCCGCGCGATCGATCGACGCTTATCTGCGCGGAGCGCCGGTGCTGTCCACCGCGATGCACGTGACTATCGAAGAGCTGCCGACGGACACCTATGACCGGCCCGTCGCTTACGAGCAGATCGAACGGAACATCCCCAACAATCCGCTGTCGCGGCGAAGCGGAATTACCGAGGTCGAGGCGAGCTACTCCGCCGAGGAGGCGCGCGATCAGGGCGCGCGCTGCCTCTATTGTCACATCAATCCCATCTACGATGGGACCAAGTGCGTGCGATGCAACCGCTGCGTGGATATCTGCCCCGAATTCTGTCTGAAGTTCGCGCCGGCCGCGCAACTGGCGGAGCCCGAGCGCTTCGAAAACGTCGCCGTGGCGGCTGAGGGCGAGCTGGTGGCGTTTCTTTACGACGAAGCGAAATGCATCCGCTGCGGGCTGTGTGCGATCCGATGCCCGACCGGCGCGATCACGATGGAAAAGTTCTACTTCGACGAGGAGATGACGGCGTGACGGAGAGCCCGGACACCAGCAGGCGCAAATTTCTCAAACTGATCGGCAAAGGCTCGGTCTTTGCCGCCTTCATGGCGCAGATCGCGGCCGCCGGCCGGGCGCTGCTGCCGAACGTCCTTTACGAGCCGTTAAAGCGCTTCAAGATCAAGCGCCCGGAGGAATACGCCCAGGGCGTCACGTTCGATGCGGACAAGCGCCTGTTCGTCATCCGGCAGGAAAGTAACTTTCACGTCATTTCTGCGGTCTGCACGCATCTTGGATGTACGGTGCAGTGGCGCGGCGAAGAATTCGATTGCCCCTGTCACGGCAGCCGCTTTCATCCCAACGGTCAGGTAATCGGCGGGCCCGGCGCCGCGTCCGCTGTCATGGTACGAAGTGACCCAGGCGCCCGACGGCCGGCTCGAGGTCGATAGCGGCACGCCGGTACCAGAAGGGTTTTCGCTTACCGTGAAGAAGGCGACGGCGTAGCCATGCTCGAGCAAATGCAGAAGCTTTGGGAGAAGCTGACCTGGACCTGGGCGCCGCGGAGCGAGCGCGAGGCCGGCGAGGCGATCGTTCGCAATCTGTGGCTGCACTGGTTCCCGGCCAAAGTCGCGCGCCGCAGCATGAGCTGGAACTACTCGCTCTATCTCGGAGTCGCGTCAGCGGCGCTGTTCGTGATCCTGACCGTGACCGGCCTGCTGCTGATGCTGTTCTACGTGCCGGCAACCGGGCAGGCGTATGGCAACATGAAAGACCTCCAGTTCGCGGTGAGCTTCGGCTGGTTGCTCCGCAACCAGCATCGATGGGCCGCGCACGGGATGGTGCTGATGGTTTATCTTCATATGGCGCGGGTGTTCTTCACCGGAGCCTATCGCGGTCAGCGATTCGTCAACTGGATAGTCGGCGTGGTGTTGCTGCTGGCGACGCTGCTGCTCTCATTCACCGGATATCTGCTGCCTTGGGATCAGCTCGCGTTTTGGGCGGTCACGGTCGGCACCAATATCGCGCGCGAGGGTCCCGTGGTCGGCGATAGCATCCGCTACCTCTTGCTGGGTGGTACCGAGATCGGTCAGAACGCTCTGCTGCGATTTTACGTGCTGCACGTGTTCATCCTGCCTGCCGCGGTCTGGATTCTGTTCGGTTATCACATGTGGCGGGTGCGCAAGGACGGCGGCATGGCCGCGATCGAACCGCTACGGCTCGGGCGCAGGAGCGAATCCAAAGCCACGCCGGGGAGCAAGAGCTATTCGTTATGGGGCCTGACCAGGGGCGCGACCGTGCAGGTGCTTAGTTCGACCGAGCTCGAAGAGAAGGATCAGGTCATGTCCTCGCCCGAGCTTACGCGCCGAATAATGTTGGTCTTCCTGCTGATGATCAACATCACGTTGCTGCTGAGTCTGATATCCAACGCTCCGCTTGAGGAGGCGGCAAACGCGGCTCTCACACCTAATCCGGCGAAAGCGCCATGGTATTTCCTCTGGCTGCAGGAATTGGTCGCATCCACCACCGTCAGCATCGGATCGTACCGGATAAGCGGCGGACTGATCGGCGGAATCATCGTGCCCGGGATCCTGCTCGGCGTACTCGCCGTATGGCCGTTGTTCGACCGCTCCCCGAGCAGTGCCGAGGGGGTGTGGTTTGCGCCCGAGCGACGCAGGCAGAACATCACCTTTGCCCTGGTGACGCTGGTGATTGTGTTTCTGGTTTTTATAGGCATGGCGATTCGTGGGCCGTACTGGCATCTGTACTGGCCCGGCCAGGTCTGGCCGACGATGCCGCGGGTGCTCTGACGTGAAGGCGCAGGAATCTTTGGAATCGCGGGATTTTCCCTGGCTGGTAATCCTGTCGGTAGGTTTTTTTGTGCTGGTGGCGCTGGCTTTCTGGCGCGAGTACAGCAGCGAATGGGTGCCGCTGGAAAAGCGCTTTCGCGGGATCCTGGAGCAGCACGGTCGAATCGAGGATTCGCGCCGGTTCAACATCGGTATCCGGCAGATCTGGAATCCGGAACTCAGAGTAGTCGATCGTTGTGTAACCTGCCATCTCGGCTACGACTGGGGCTCGGTTCTCCCTGCGAGCCTGCCTGAGCCCTTCACCCCGCACAGCGCGCTTCCTTATCTCGAAAAGCATCCGTTCGCGCGCTTCGGATGCACCGTCTGTCACGGCGGCCAGGGATGGGCCACCGAGGAGGCGGCGGCGCACAGCGGCGGCGAGCACTGGGACGATCCGATGATTTCGAAAGGACTTGCCGGACAATACGGGCTGACGGTGGGGCAGATGGTCCAGATGCGCTGCAATTCCTGCCATCGCCACGACCTCTCGACGCCGCAGATGGACGAGATCAATCTCGCCAAGGAACTGTTCAAGAAAAAGAAGTGCCTGATCTGCCATACCGTCGAAGGCAGGGGCGGGATGGTCGGCCCGGAGCTTACTTTCCATGCCGACAAGAGCCCGGAGCTATTCGACTTCAGTCACGTCGAAGGAGAGAAAACGCTCTTTAATTGGGACTACCAGCACCTGATGAATCCGAGCAAGGTTACTCCGGGGACCACCATGCCGACCTTCGGCTTTAAACCCGAAGAGGCCCGGGCGCTGACGTTGCTGCTGCTTAGCTGGAAGCATCTGACCTTCCCGCCGCAGTACATCCCCTCCCCAATCGAGATGGCTCCGCTACAGGTGGTGCGGGTACCGGCGGAAGCGCCGGTGGTTCCCGGCGCGGAGGCGGGACGGAAGATTTTCCAGACCCGCGGTTGCAACCAGTGCCATACCATTGGAGCGGGAAAACTCATTGGGCCGGACCTCAAAGGCGTCGGTGGCCGGCACACTCCCGATTGGCTGAGGACTTGGCTTGCCGATCCTGCGGCGGTGATTCGCAGCTATCCCGAGTTGGCGAAGTGGCCCGACCTGTTCGGCGGGATCGTGATGCCCAATCAGAACCTGACTCAGGCTGAGATCGGCGCGGTAATCGATTACCTCCAGAAACAGTAGAGACCGAGTAGTCCAGATAACCGGTGCGGCGACCTGTTCGGGTCGCCGCACCCGGCACGTCGGGTAAGGCCGGGGCTCCCGGCTTCGAGCCCGCAAATCGGCAATTGAGGTCTTCTGTCCGGGTTTTTTCCGCCTTGGCTCCCCGATTCTGGTCCAAGCGTTAAGCTGACCTAATAAAAAAATCTTGAATAACGTATGCTGGGGACTGGTTAGGCGGCTCCGGCTTCGGTATTGTGTCTCGCCGATGGTCCAGAAGCTTGCGCCTTGCCATCGAAGGTTTCGCCGGAGTTGAGAGCAACCCATCGCGCTGCGCTCCCACGACGGATTTTGCGATTCGGAAATTGTAACGGAGGGAAGTCATGGAAATAGGGTTTTTTTATCTGCCGAGCATCGGCACCAAGGCAGAGATCAGCGCCGGGATGGCGGGGCGGCGGACCGACCTTTATCAGCGGATGCTGGTGAATCTCGGGGAGCAAGGCCGCTATCTGGACCAGCACGGATATTACGGGATGGCCTTTACCGAGCATCATTTCCACATCGAGGGCGAAGAAGTTTCGACCAACCCGATCATGCTCGACCTCTATATCGGGATGCAGACGCAGAACATGCGGGTAGGCCAACTCGGTCTGGTTCTGCCCTGCCAGAACCCGATTCGCGTCGCCGAGGACGTGGCGATGCTCGACCAGATGACCAAGGGCCGCGCCTTTGCCGGCTTCGCCCGCGGCTATCAGCCGCGGTGGGTCAATACGCTCGGCCAGCACTACAAGGGCCTCGCGGACAACCAGACCGATCCCGACGCCTACGAGAAGCTCAAAAAAGAGCTGTACGAAGAGCACTTCGAGATCATCATGAAGGCTTGGACCAATCCGACCTTCAGCCACTATGGTAAGCACTGGCAGATCCCGCCCAAGGGAATCTTCTGGGCGGCGCACAACGTGACGCGCACCTACGGCCGGGGAGTTGACGAGAACGGCATCCTGCTGGAGATCGGCACCGTTCCCGAGCCGTATCAGAAGCCCCATCCGCCGCTGTTCCAGCCCTTCAGCTTCTCTGAGTCGTCGGTGCAATGGGCAGCCAAGCACAATGTGGTTCCGATCAGCATCGTCTGCGACAAGGAAATCTGCACCGGCCAGTTCAAGGCGGCCCAGGACGGCGCCGCCGCGGCGGGCAAGAAGACGGGATTCGGCCAAGGCATCGGATTGGCGCGCGAGATCATCTGCGCCGATACCGACGAGGAAGCAATGGCGATCGGACGTGACGCCGGCTGCTTCATCTGGACCAAGTTCTTCGAGCCGTTCGGCTTCAATGCCGCCTTGATGAAGCCGGGCGAGGACTACACCAAGATCCCGAACACCTTCGAGTCGATGTGCGATCGCGGACTTACGCTGTGCGGCAGCCCCGACACGATCTCGCGCAAGCTGGATAAACTCCTGAAGGACCTGCCTGCCGAGTATTTGTGGGTCTTCTACTACAACGAGTTGCTGCCGCAGAAGCATGCGATGCGCGGCATGGAGTTGCTCACGACCAAGGTTTTTCCGCGGTTCAGCGACAAGATCCGCTAGAAGCGCCATCCGGATCGCGGCCGGATGCGAAAGCAGCCGGCCGCGATATCGTCTGGACGCGGATTCGGATCGAATTTCATCTCATATCGGCGCCGGAGCTGGTGAACCTCGCTCGGGCGCCGATACTTTGTGGCGGACCTTTTTCCACTTTCCACGCCATGCCCAGGTTCACGCGTCCTGGGCGATAGCCGCGCTTACGGTTGCAGCAGCCGTTTTTCCCATCCCCGCGAAGTCCGTACGAACAGCTCGCGCTCGTGCAGCCGATAGTTGCGGCGGGTCCAGAATTCGATCTCGTCGGGGAGAACGCGGAACCCGGTCCAATAGGCCGGGCGAGGGATTTCGGAACCGGCGAGCGTTTTGCGCAGATGGTTCACAGCGGCGACAAGGTCGGCGCGATCGGCGAGCTTGGCGCTCTGCCTCGATACGCTCCCCGAAAGACGGCTCTGGCGCGGGCGTGTGGCCCAGTATGCGTCGGCCTCATCCGCGGAGACTTCCTCAATCGGTCCTTCAACGCGAACCTGCTTGCCGGTCGCGTCCCAGTAGAACGCCAGCGAGGCGCGTGCATTTTCCCGAAGCTCGCGTCCCTTGCGACTTCTCCTGTCGGTGTAAAAAACGAAGCCGTGTTCGTCGGCCTGTTTCAGCAGCAGGTAGCGCACTGAAACGTGGCCGTCGCGCGTAGCCGTCGCCACCGCCATCGATTCCGGCAGCGGGGCCTTGGCGCGTCGCGCCTCCTCGAACCATCGATTGAACCGGGCGATCGGATCGTTATCGTTCTTCGCACTTCGCGCCACTTCCGAACCTCCTCGATGAGCCGCCAGCTGCGGGGGTATCCGAATCTTCTAGCATGGAGCAGGCCGCTCCCTGGTTTAAGCAGCATACGCCGATCGCGTCCTGTGCGCCGAAATGCATTCCGTTCAGATTTTCCCGCCAGGCGGAAACTGACGCCAATGGGGACATCGGGTGATGCCTACGGAACCATAAATCCGGGCCTCGCCAAGCCTGACCTACGTGCAGCGTAACTGGTTTCAGAGGAGCGCTGGCCTTTATTGATGGCATTGGTTATGCAGACCAAGAAAGCGCGAAGCTTACCAGCTTAGATAAGGAGCACGATCGCCGATGATGGAGTTCGGCCTTGGGCTATGGGGTATGCAGGCGACACGGATGGCGCCGCGCCATCATGTGAACCTCTACCAGGAGATGATCGAGGATTGTCAGTACGCGGAAGAACTCGGCTTTCATTCGCTGTGGCTGACGGAACATCACTTTTGGTACGACGGCTACTGTCCGTCGTTGATAGTGGGTCTCGGCGCGCTGGCGGCCGCGACCTCGCGAATCAAAATCGCCACCGGCGTGGTGCTGCTGGCGATGCACGATCCGGTGCGCGTCGCGGAACAGGCGGCGGTAGCCGACCAGCTATCGAAAGGCAGAGCGCTGTATGGCTTCGCCAATGGTTATCGCGATGTCGAGTTCGACGGCTTTGGGCTCAGGCGCAAGGACCGCGGCGCCCGGCTTACCGAGCAGTTCAGCATCCTGAAGCAGGCGTGGACCAAGGATCGGTTCTCGTTCGCGGGCAAGCACTTCAATTACACCGATCTCTCGATCACGCCCAAGCCGCTGCAGAAGCCGCATCCGCCGGTCTTCGTAGGGACATCGCCGCTCTACGGTCCGGCAGTGCAGAGGGCGGGCAAGTTCGGATTCGGGATCCTGGTTCCGCCGACGCTCAGCCCGGCGCAGTGCCATGACGCGATAACGATTTGGGAAAAGGCCGCGCGCGAGGCGGGCCACGATGTCGAGATGCTGCGCAGGGAAAAGATCGCCCCGATGGGTGTGGTCTACGACCTGTGGGTCGACGAGACCAACCATAAGGCCGAGGGAATAATGTCGAACCTTCGCTACCTCTACCGGGAGCAGCTTGGGGGATGGCGCTTCCTGGTCGATTCCGAAGGCAAGGGAGTAGCCTTCGATCGCCCGGATATTCTCAATGCGGCGGTCGAATCGGTGGTGAACACGGCGGCGATCGGCAGCCCGAGCAAAGTGATTCGGATGTTGAGAAAATACGAGGAAGCGGGGATCGACTTTTTCTGCGCCCGGGTCAGATGGGACAGCACGCCGCGGGTCGACCTGCATCGATGCATCCGGCTTTTGGCCCAGGAAGTCGTTCCGGCCTTCCGCTGAGATCTCGGGGCTGCTCAACAGGACAAGGAGTTTCGCTATGCGATTTGGATTGGGTCCTTACGAGTTGGGGTTGGACGGTTCCATACCGCTCGTTGAAAGCTACGAGGGAATGCTCGAGCAGGCAGCCTATGCCGAGGAGCTCGGGTTTGATTCGGTTTGGCTGGGCGAGAGTCACTTTACCGCCGAAGGCTCGTGCTCTTCCTCCGAGACCGCGGCCGCGGCGGTGGCGGTGCGGACGCGCGCGGTCAGGATCGGTGTTTTCAGCACGGTGACCCTGACCAATCCGCTGTACATCGCCGAGGACATCGCTGTGCTCGACAGCATCGCCAACGGCCGGGTGATAGTCGCGGCCCAGAAAGGAACGGCCGAAGAGCTGCGCGGATGCAACGTCAAGCCGGAAGATGCGGATTCCAGATTCGTCGAAGCCTTGCAGGTGATGATGAAATCGTGGGCGCCGACTTCTTTCGCCCACGACGGCAAGCACTGGCGGCTGCCGAGGCGGGATCTCAAGGGCAATCCGTTTGCCGAGGGAGTAAACGAGATCAACGTCACGCCGAAACCGGCGCAGTTGGCCGTCCCGATGTGGATTGCCGCGCGCGATCGGGCCGGCGTCGAGCAGGCCGCGCGCTTCGGATTTTCCTGGGTAGCTTCTCCGCTCGACAGCTTTTCCGAGGTGAAGGCGAAGAACGAACTCTACCGCAAGACCCTCGAGGCCAGCGGCAGGATGGTGGAAGGCGTTATCTTCCCGGCGGTGCGCGAACTTTATGTCGGCGAGACGATGAAAGAAGCGCGCACGGATGTCGAGCAGGGCGTCATGTCGCTCTACCATTCGTACCATCGTCGCGGTCTGCTTGCCGAGGCGCCCACGAGTTTCGAGGCGCTGGCGCGCGATCGATTCATCATCGGCAACGTCGACCATGTGGCTCACGAGATCGAGCGCTATCAGCGCGAGGCGGGAGTGAACTACCTGATTTGTCGGATGTCGTTCGCGGGAGTCGGTCACGGCAAGACCATGTCGGCGATCAAATTCTTCGGTCAGGCGGTGGTGCCGGAATTCCGGATGGCCGCCTTCCCGTCGGAGATTCGCAAGCGGACCCGGCTCTAGCATAGAGCGGATACGAAGACTGTCGGCCAGGCGGAGAGAGGGCAGGAAAAAGCATGGCGCAACAACGCTATCAGCATCTTTTTTCTCCGCTTAAGATCGGGCCGCTCACGATAAAGAACCGCGTCGTCTTCGGCCCTCATGTGACCAATCATTGGTCTGGGGACTTGCTCGCGACGCCGCGCGCCAAAGCTTATTACGAGGAGCGGGCGCGCGGCGGAGTGGGGATGATTATTGTCGGCGGGGCTCCGGTGGACGAGACCGCGGATTATTGCCCATTCGTGCAGCCGGGCCTGTTCAAGGACGAAGTCATTCCAGGGCTGAGAGAAATCGCCGACGCGGTCCATCAGCACGGAACGAAGATTCTCCAGCAGATGGTTCATCCGGGCGTCCATCAGCTGACGGACCGGGAGAGCAACTACCCCGGGCGCGCGCCATCGCAAATCCCGGCGATCGAAGAACCGTACTTCATTCCGAAAGAACTCGAAGTCGAGGAAATTCTCGAAATCGAGGAGAAGTTCGCCAGCGCCGCGGAGCGGGTCAAAAAGGCCGGCTTCGACGGGGTGGAAATCCACGGCGCGCACGGATACCTGCCGTGGGCGTTCATCACTCCGCTGAAGAACAAACGCACCGATCAATACGGCGGCTCGCTGGAAAACCGCTTCCGCTTTATCCGTGAGACCCTGGAAAAAGTCCGGGCGAGAGTCGGCAGGGACTTCGTGGTTGGAATCAGAACCAACTCGACCGACATGGCGCCGGGCGGCATGGACGTGGACGAGTGCGTTCAGGTCGCCAAGATGATCGCGGCCACCGGCAACGCCGATTTCATCAACGTCAGTATGGGGCTGTACCGCACGGTCCACTTCATCGTCCCGTCTCATTACACCGGATTCGAGCCCGGCTATCAGGGCGAGTTCACGCGCAAGATCAAGGCTGAGGTCCCGAACGTCCCGGTTTTTCAGGTGGGAAGGATCAATGACCCCAGCCTGGCCGAGCACATAATCGCTGAGGGCGGCGCCGACGCGGTGATGATGATACGCGAGCTCATCGCCGAGCCCGAGTTCGTCAAGAAGGCCATGGAGGGCCGGGTCGACGAAATCCGTCCCTGCATGTACTGCAACGAGAAGTGCATCGCTCATATCTTTACGGCCGAGGCGCACGTCGAATGCAACGGCAATCCGGTCGCGGGCGAAGAATATCGATGGCCCAGCACGACCTTCAATCGCGCGGCGAGCAGGAAGAAGGTGCTCGTGATCGGCGCCGGACCCGGCGGCCTGGAGTGCGCACGCACCGCCGCGTCGCGAGGCCACGAAGTGGTGGTCTACGAAAAGGGGAACGTGGTCGGCGGACAGATGCAGCTTATGTGCCGATTGCCGGGGAGAG
Organism: uncultured Pseudomonadota bacterium; assembly: GCA_963759165.1. GTDB lineage: Bacteria > Desulfobacterota > Binatia > Binatales > Binataceae > DATJOQ01. Next base: position 1,326,383 of record CAVWXK010000001.1, read on the forward strand.
AGGAGCCCAGGAATTTTCTCGACTGGCTCGAGCGGCAGGCGAAAAGCCTCGGGGTGCAGATCAGATTGGGCAGCGAGATAACCCCGCGGAACGCCGACGAGATCCTTCGCAAAGAGAAGCCCGACGTAACGGTGGTAGCGACCGGATCGCGTCCGGCTCAGGACGGACGAAGCAGCCTCACGACCGAGCCGATTCCGGGATGGGATCGGAAAAGTGTCATCTCCTATGAGCATGTGCTCAACGGGGGAGCCGCCTCGGTCGGCAAGCGAGTGCTCATAGTCGACGAGCTGGGGATCGGATCACCCCGGGGCTGGCCGAGATGCTGGCGCCGCAAGGCAGAGAGGTCCAGATAATCACGCGATGGCCCAACCTTGCGCACATGTTTGGCACCCTGTGGCTCGAGATGCCGCTGATTTACGCGCGGATGGACGAGCTTGGAGTGAAGATCACTCCCGTGTCATGGGTCAAGGAAGTCGAGGCTTCGGGCGCGACCTGTTTCAACGTTTTCTCCGGCCGCGAATGGAAGGTTGCCGCCGACAGCGTGATTTTCGTGACCATGAAGTATTCCAACATGGAGCCCTACAAGATGCTGAAGGAGAAGGCCGTCAAGCCGCTCTATCTAATCGGCGATGCCAAGGCTCCGCGTCACATCGGAGAAGCGGTGCGCGACGGTTATGCGGTCGCAAGAGATATATGAGGCGTCCGGGTGCCGCTCCTGGGAATCGGCCCGCCTGCCCGGATTAATGCCAGTTCTTTGAATCGCGGAAACTCGAAATGACAAGAGTACAGAGTGAGGTAGAGAGGTAATGGGAGATTATCAGTTCCTGCTTAAGCCGTTGAAGATCGGATCGATGACGATCAAGAACCGGGTTATCTTTGGCCCTCACGTGACCAACCACTGGTCGTCGGATTTCCTGGCTACACCGCGTGCCAAGGCTTACTACGAAGAGCGGGCACGCGGAGGCACGGGCATGATCATTGTGGGCGCCGCCTCGGTTGACGGGACTGCGGACTACAACCCGTTTACCCAGCCGGGACTGTGGAAGGATGAAGTCATTCCCGGGCTGAAAGAGATTACTGACGCGGTCCATAAATACGGCACCAGGATTGTCCAGCAGCTTGTCCATCCCGGCGTCCATCAGATTCCCGACCGGGACCCCGATCATCCGGGGCGTGCGCCGTCGCAGATTCCGGCGATCGAGGAGCCGTTCTACATTCCCAAGGAAGCTCGAGCTTCGAGGAAATTATCGAGATTGAGGACAAGTTCGCCGACGCGGCCGAGCGGGCCAAGAAGGCGGGCTACGACGGGGTGGAAATCCACGCCGCGCACGGATACCTGGTCTGGGCCTTCCTCACTCCGCTCAAGAATAAACGGACCGATGAATACGGCGGCTCGCTGGAGAACCGTTTCCGCTTCTATCGCGAGATTCTGGAGAAGGTCCGCGCCAGAGTGGGCAAGGATTTCGTCGTCGGAACCAGAATCATCTCGAGCGACATGTATCCGGGCGGCCTGGATGTGGACGACTCCGTGCGTATCGCCAAGATGGTCGAGGCTACGGGCACGACCGACTTTATCAACGTCAGTATGGGGCTGTATCGCTCATTGCCATACATGATCCCTTCCCACTACACCGGATTCGAGCCCGGCTATCAGGGCGAGTTCACGCGCAAGATCAAGGCCGAAATCAAGACAGTTCCGGTTTTTCAGGTCGGAAGAATCAACGATCCGGCGCTGGCCGAGCACCTCATCGCCGACGGCGCGGCCGACGCGGTGGTGATGATTCGCGAACTCATCTGCGAGCCGCACTTCGTGAAAAAGACCGAGGAAGGCCGCATCGAGGATTTGCGTCCCTGCATGTACTGCAATCAGAAGTGCGTGGCGCATATTTTTCAGAACGGAGCCCACGTCGAGTGCAACGCGAATCCCGTCACCGGCGAAGAATACAAATGGGGTGGCGGGGTGCCGTTGGGCCGGGCGGCGAGCAAGAAGAAAGTTCTGATTGTCGGCGCGGGTCCCGCCGGCCTCGAATGCGCCCGCATCTGCGCGGAACGGGGACATGACGTGGTCGTGTACGAAAGGGGGAAAATCGTCGGCGGGCAGATGAATCTCATGACCAGGATGCCGGGCCGGGAAGAGCCGAGGAACTTCCTCGATTGGCTGGAGCGGCAGGCCAAGAGCCGTGGCGTGCAGTTCAAGTTCGGCGTCGAACTGACGGCGAAGAACATAGACGAGATTATGAAGGCCGAGCGGCCGGACGCTACGGTGGTCGCCACCGGAGCGCGGGCGGCCCAGGATGGGCGCAGCAGCCTTACCACCGAGCCAATCCCCGGATGGGACCGAAAGAACGTTATTACCTATGAGAACGTTCTGAACGGAGACGCGATTTCGCTGGGCAAGCGCGTGCTGATCGTCGACGAGCTTGGAGACCGTATCGCTCCGGGAATCGCCGAAATGCTGGCCACCCAGAAGAAGGAGGTGCACATCATAACCCGTTGGCCCTCCCTCTCTCACATGTGGAGCTTCTTCTGGCTCGAGATGCCTCTGATCTACGCCAAGATGGATGAACTCGCGGTAAAGATCACCCCGCAGTCGTGGGTGAAGGAGATAGGCGCTTCGGGAGTGGTCTGCTACAACATCTTCACCGGACGCGAATGGACCGTAGCGGCGGACGATGTGGTCTTGGTGACGACGAAATACTCCAACATGGAACCCTACAAGCTGCTCAAGGCGAAGGGCGTAAAGCCGCTGTACATGGTTGGCGACGCGAAAGCGCCTCGCCAGATCGGCGAATCGGTCCGCGACGGTTATGCGGTCGCCAGAGAAATCTGAGCGGGCTGGAAGGCAGGCTTTGAGCTGATGGCAGGCGGGGTCTGGTGCTTTGTCGAAATCGCGGGTGGAGGTCTGCACAAGACCTCCACCAAGATCGCCACGGAGGCGACGAGGCTGGGCAATCTGCTCGGGGAGCCTCCCTGTGGAGTGCTCGTCGGCCAGGACGGCCAGGCCCTGGCCGAAGAGCTTGCGCCCTTCGGATTGCGGAAGGTTTACCTGGTCCGATCGGATGGCGTCGCGTCGTGGACGCCCGAAGCGTGCGCACAGGCGTTGATCGCGCTGATGGAAAAGTGGCAGCCCCGTTTGCTGCTGTTTGCCGCCACATCCTTCGGCAGCGAGGTGGCCGCCAGGGTATCCGCCCGTTCGGGATGCGGGCTAATCGCCAACTGCGTCGACTTTGCCCGCGAGGGCGATGGATTCGTCGCGCGCAAAGCCGTCTTCGACGGCGCCGCGCATATGACCATGACCTGGGCGACTCCGCCTCCGCACATCGCCACAGTGGAGCTGGAAGCGCTCGAAGCGATCGAGGAGCGAAGCGGCACACCGCTGGAACTGGTCGAGGAATCGGTGGAAATCGGACCGCTGAACACCGAGCTGCTGGATCGATGGAAGACCGACCCGCGGCAGCTCGACCTGACCGAGGCGAGCCTGGTGATCAGCGTGGGCCGGCCGATTATATCGCGCTCCGAAGAGATGCCGCGTTTGCGAGATGCGGCCGAGGCCGTCGGCGCGGTCTTCGGCGGTTCGCGGCCGGTGATCGACGCCGGCGTGCTCCCCAAGGAAAAGCAGATTGGAGCGAGCGGCAAGTGGCTCGCCGCCGATGTCTACATCGCCTGCGGCGTGTCCGGTTCGACGTATCACATGATGGGCATTCGGCAGGTCCGCCATCTGGTGGCGGTTAATACCGATCGCAATGCCCCGATTTTCAAACAGGCCGAACTGAGCATCGTGGCGGATTTGTTCGAAGTGCTGCCGGCGCTCAGAAACTTGACCGAAGCGGAAAAGAAAGAGCCGGAAGCCGGCGCATCCAAAACTTAACGAGGAGCTGGAAACATGGGTTGGCAACAGAAATACGGCGACAAGATAATCAGCGCGGAGAAAGCGGCCAAACTGGTTAAATCCGGCGACCTGGTCCGTTTGCCGGTCGGCAAGGCGCCGATTCCGATTATGAAGGCGCTCACCAAAAGAAATGGCGAGCTTCGCGACGTGACCATAATCCAGTGCTTCCCCGGCCAGGCCTCGCCGCTTTGGACCGATCCCGAGTACCAGAAAAGCTTCAACATGGTCACCGACTACGTGTCCGACCCGAATCGGCCGGGGATGAAGTCGAAGCTGATTGATTTTCTGCCCATCGATTATCCGCAGTACGGCGCCCAGGACGTTCCCGGCAGGACCGATACCTGGCATCCGGATGTCTTCTTCGGCGCGGTCTCGCCGCCGGATGAAAAGGGATATTGCAGCTTCGGCAACTGCCTGTGGTATTCGAAGGACCTGGCGCAAAACGCCAAGCTCTTCGTGGCGGAAGTCGATCCCACCCTGATTCGCACCTTCGGCGACAACTTTATCCACGTCTCGGAGATCGATTATCTGGTCGAGGAAACCGAGGCTCTGCTGGTGAGCACGCCGCCGCCGGCCGCTGAAGATCAGGCGATGATCCACATCATCGGCGAGATGGCCGCCACCCTGATTCGTGACGGCGATACGCTCCAGATGGGCGTTGGGCCTCTGTCGGAATCGCTCGGGCTGTTTCTGAGCACAAGAACGATCTGGGCATCCACAGCGAAATCATGACCGTCGCCCATATCGAGCTGGTCAAAAAAGGAATCGCCAACGGCAAGTACAAGTCGATGCACAAGGGCAAGGCGGTTTCCGCGTTCGTGGTGGGCGCGGCGGACCTCAAGTTCGTCGACAGCAATCCGGCGTTCGAGCTCTACAGCGTGCTCTACACCAATCGCATCACCACGATTGCGGCGCAGCACAGCCAGGTGGCCGTGAACAGTTGCCTGGCGATCGACTTCACCGGACAGGTCTCGGCCGAGTCGTTCGGCGGCCCGATGATGTACAGCGGGATCGGCGGCCAGATGGACTTCATGATGGGCTCGATGCACTCGCCGGGCGGCCGGTCGATCATGCTGCTCCAATCCACGGCCAGAGGCGGAAAGGTATCGCGGATCGTGCCGCATCTCGACCCCGGCACCGTCGTCACTACGCCGCGGACCTACATCGACAACGTGATTACCGAGCACGGCATCGCCAATCTGCAGGGCAAGACCCAGCGCCAGCGCGCCGAAGCGCTGATCGACATAGCGCATCCCGACTTCCGCTCCGAGCTGACCAAAGAGGCGAGAAAGCTTTTCTGGCCTTAATCCGAAGCTCGCGGGCCGCCCGCGGGGCTTGCGGATGCCGGCGCGTGCGGATAGACAGGATGTCGCCGTGAAGACGCTGGTTTGTGTCAAACATATTGCCGATCTGCCCGCTGTCCGGGATGGCGCGGAAATCGATCTGTCGGCGATCGGGCAGATGCCGAATTTGCTCGACCTGAGCGCCATCGAGGAAGCCCTGCAACTGCGCTCGGCGATGGGCAGCGAGGTCATCGCGCTGGCCGTCGGTCCTCCCGCATCGGAAGCCACGCTGAAGAAGGCTCTGATGATGGGCGTCGATCGCGTGGTGCGGCTCTGGGACGAGGAGCTGCGCGCGTGCGACGCGTTGGGGATGGCGGCGGTGCTGGCCAAGGCGGCACAGCATATCGGTTTCGATCTGCTGCTTTGCGGAGCCCGCAGTTCCGATACCGGCGGCGAGTTTGTCGGCGCCGCGATCGCCGAGACGCTCGGCCTTCCGCTCGTCATGCGGGCGATCTCGCTCAGGTTCGATAGACCAACCGGCCGGATCGTGGCCGACAAGAAGCTCGAACGGGGCGCGAGGGAAACCTACGCCACCCGCATGCCGGCGGTGCTGACTATCGAACGAGGACCGATCGAGCCGCGCTACAGCGGCCCTCAATGGGTGCGGCGCCTGCTCCGGGGAAAGATCGAGCTTTTGAGCTTGAAAGATATCGGGTTCGCGCTTCCGCTGCCTGTCCAGCAGGTTTCCTATCTGAAGCTGACTCCACCGAAGCCGCGAACCAAAATCGGCGTCAAGGTGAGCGGGCTTTCGCTCAAGGACAAACTGGCGATCATGCGCGGGCGGACAACCACCGCCAAGAAAGAGGAAGTGGTGGAGGAGCGGCCCGAAGACGCGGCGAAGAAAATCAAGGAACATCTTGAGAAGTGGCTCGGCTGAGAGCCGGGGTCAGCGCTTGCGGTAGGTGGTCGTGCTGCGCCGGCTGACGTGCTGCACCTCGACAAGCTGACCGACTGGGTGGAGATCGTAGAGGATACGGTAGTCGCCCACGCGCCGGCGCCAGCCGAAACGTGTGCCTTTGAGGCGCGCGATGTCGCCGGTCCTGGGGTCGTCTTCCATCTGCCGGAGCGCGGAGAGAATTCGCGCCCGATCATCGGGCGGCAAACGTTGGAGTTCCTTTGCCGCGGGCTTTGCGACGATCAGGTTCCAGTTCATCGAGTAGTTGTTCGAGGGTCACGTACTCGCTGCGGGCAACGGCGCGCCGCGCTTGCCGAAGCGCGCGGAGTTCAGCCGGGGTTGCTTCTTCTTCAGGAAATCGCGCTGCTAGCGCGAAATAGGTGCGCAGCGCTTCGCGCACCAGTTCCGAGCGGGTACGATGTTCGGCCTTTCGTACGGCCTCGACCTGCGCCGCCATCTCGCGGGGCATCGAGACGGTCAAGAGAGCGGTGTGCTTTTTGCGTGCCATGATGTGGCTATAAATAGTTGTAAATAATTATAAACCGGGAAGGGTCCTTGTCAAATCGGTTTTGAAAGCCGCCGCACGCATCGCGTCGTTATTCGCGAAATCGAAAGCGGAGCCGGCGAATTGCTCGCCGGCTCCGGTCGTAGCTGAAGATCTATCAGCCCTTGGCGCTTGGGAAGATCGCCGGTCGTTTCTCCTTGACCGCCTGGACCCCTTCCTTGAGGTCGTCACTGAAAAAACTCAGCATCTCGAATCCAAGCGATGCGTCGAACGCCGGCCCGAACATCCTGAGCCAGTTGTTGAGCGAGCGCTTGGTCCATTTCAGCGCCTGTTGAGGCCCGCGGCCCAGCCCGCGCGCGACCTTCATCGCCCGATCCATCAGTTGATCAGGCGGAACGCACAGGCTCACCAACCCGATGCGCTCGGCCTCCTTGCCGTCGATGAATTCTGCCGTCATCAGGTAATACTTCGCCCTGGCCATTCCGCACAGCAGCGGCCAGATGATGACCGCATGGTCGCCGGCGCCCACACCGAGCCTCATATGGCCGTCGGTGATGCGCATCGCTTCGGAGGCGATGCTGATGTCGGCCATCAGCGCGACCGCCAGTCCCGCGCCCACCGCGACGCCGTTGATCGCCGAGACCACCGGCTTTTCGAGATTCATCAGGTTGTAAACGATGTCTCCCGCTTCGCGCGACGCGTTGGCGATGCGGTCGAAATTGCCGGCCATCTGCGTGATCATCTCGAGATCGCCGCCCGCCGAGAACGCCTTGCCGGCGCCGGTGATCAGCACCACCCGGGTCTTCGGATCCTCACCAACGTCCTTCCAGACCTGGGTCAGTTCCCAATGCAGCCGGGCGTTGGTCGCGTTGAGCACGTCGGGACGGTTGATGGTGATGAGCAGAACGCCATCCTCGCGGTGCTCGAACAGAAGATGCTGATATTCCGAATACTTCATGGTCTCCTCGTTCGACGGATATTTTGCCTTGATGCGAGCATGGAACATGCCACTTGTTCAAGGGAAATGCGGCATGATCGGAAGCCCTGCGTGGCGCGGATGGCGGCATCCTGCGATCCTTGCGATGACGCCAGTGGCGTCATCGTAACAATTGCGCGTGTCGTGTCGCGCGTCGTATAGGTCGTTTTCAGCGCGGCCGTCGTGCGGCAGGCGAATCGAAACCGGATGTCGCGGAAGCGCGGACATCAAAACTCAGTCTGAAGCGAGGAAAGCGCATGGACTTCGAATTCACATCGGGTCATAACGAAATTCGTAACGCGGTAAGGGACATCTGCACGAAGTTCAATCTCGATTACTGGCGCAAATGCGATGACAACGAGGTCTACCCGGAGGAGTTCGTCGATGCGATGGGCAAGGCCGGATGGCTGGCGGCGCTGATTCCACAGGAATACGGCGGCGCGGGGCTGCCCATCCTGGACGCCTCGATGATTCTCGAAGAGGTGAACCATTGCGGCGGAAGCGCCGCCGCCTGCCACGCCCAGATGTACACGATGGCATCGATTCTCAAGCACGGCAGTGAGCGTCAGAAGCGCGATTACCTGCCGAGAATCGCCGAAGGCAGCCTGCGGCTGCAGGCGTTCGGCGTGACCGAACCGAACGCGGGTTCCGATACTTCAAAGATCAAAACCTTCGCGGCGAAGAAGGGCGATTGCTACGTGATCAACGGCCAGAAGATTTTCACCTCGCGCTTCCAGCATTCGGACATGATGGTGCTGCTGACGCGCACCACTCCGTTCGATCAGGTGAAGAAGAAGACCGACGGTATGAGCCTGTTCCTGGTCGATCTCAAAAAGGCTGGCGACGCGGTAAAGGCGGTGCCGATCGCTACGATGATCAATCATGAGACCAACCAGGTCTTCATCGATAATCTGGAGGTGCCGCTGGACGCGAGAATCGGGGAAGAGGGCAAGGGCTTCAGCTATCTGCTGAGCTCGTTGAATGCCGAACGGATTCTCGTCGCCAGCGAATCGCTTGGCGACGGCAAGTGGTTTGTCGAACGCGCCGTGCAGTACGCCAATCAGCGCGTGGTTTTCGATCGCCCGATCGGAATGAATCAGGGCGTGCAGTTTCCGATCGCCAAGGCGCACATGGCGGTCGAAGCCGCCGATCTGATGAGGCTCAAGGCGGCCACCCGCTTCGATGCCGGATTGCCGTGCGGCCCGGAAGCGAACATGGCCAAGTATCTTGCCTCCGAGGCGAGCTGGGAGGCGGGCGAGGCGGCGATGACGACGCTAGGCGGATACGGGTTCACCAAGGAATATCATCTCGAACGAAAATGGCGGGAGTCGCGGCTGTTCCGGACCGCGCCGATCGCGAACAACCTCGTTTTGAGCTTCGTGGCCGAACACGTACTGGGGCTGCCGAGATCGTACTAGGCAGAAAGGAAACGGCGAATCATGGAAACTCTCGCGCTGCGGTTTAGCGGCGAGAACGATCGGATCCTTACGGTCACGCTCAATCGTCCCGACGTTTTGAACGCGATGAACACGCGGATGCTGGAGGAATTGCTGACGCTCTTCAGGGAGCAGGCCTACAACGAGAACCTTCGCTGCATCGTGGTGACGGGCGCCGGAGACAAAAAAGCCTTCTCAACCGGCGGTGATCTTAAGGAACGGCACGGAATGACCAACGATCAGTGGCGACGCCAGCATCACCTCGCCGAGGATTTCATTCTCGCGGTCGTCGATTTTCCCGTTCCCGTGATTTCAGCCGTTGAGGGATTCGCCTTCGCCGGTGGATGCGAGTTCGCGCTTGCCACCGATTTCATAATCGCGAGCGAGACCGCGACCTTCGCGCTTAAAGAGGTGACGCGCGGGATTATGCCCGGCGGCGCCGGAATCCAGAATCTGGCCCGCGCCATCGGAGTTAGAAGGGCCAAGGAACTGGTTTACACCGGCCGCGCGATCGACGCCCGCACCGCCTGCGAATGGGGATTGGCGAATCGCGTCGTTCCCGCGGGCAAAGCCTTGGAAACGGCGCTGCAGGTAGCATCCGAGATTGTCGCCGCCGCTCCGATGTCGATGCGCTTCGCCAAGCTCGCGATCAATAACGGCAGCGAGACTGAATTCCACGCCGCCTATGCGCTCGACATCGCGGCGTACAATGTTCTGGTGGCCTCGGAGGATCGGCTCGAAGGAATCGCTGCGTTCAACGAAAAACGCAAGCCCAACTGGAAGAATCGGTAACGAAACCGAAGCCTTGGCGCCGTTCTGTAGAGTTCGGACGGTCTGCCGCGCTCAAACGCCTGTTCAAATCGGCAGTTTCATATCTTATATGCTTTCCAATGATACACCAGCTAAGCTTATTTATGTTCCAATTTAACCTTATAAGCTCTTCTTACCCGGTTTTAATTTATTGACAAAAACAATTAATCAAGCCAGTTTAGTCCAAGGCTCGGTAACCTGCGCGTACGTGCAGCGTGTGCGGGTCTTCATTAAACCCAGGGTGACCCCTAAGATTTCGGGAAATTTGGGCGCATCCATGGAATCAGTCAGGAGGAGATCTGGTTATGAGAATCGGAACATTAACCCTTAACGGTGTCAGACCGGCCCGGGTTTTGTGGGCGACGGTTCTGGCGGTCACCTTTTTGGTGATCCCGATGAAGCCTGCCAATGCGCAGGACTTCAGCACCTACACACGGGCGACGTTCGACGAGTGGCTCGCGAAGTATAAGGACGCGAAGCCTGACTTCAAACCGGGCGACGTGCTGACCGCCAAGGACGTTGAAAAGATGAGGCCTTTTATTCCACCGGGCTTCATCGAGCAGGTGAATTTCCCCGAGTTCAAGGCCGAGATAATCGCGCCCAAGAGCCACAAGCCGCGGGCGGATTACGTCGAGTGCAGCGAAAAATATCAGAACCAGACGCGCCTGGCCGCCGACGGCGCGATGGTCAATTATGTCTGCGGCCAGCCGTTCCCGACCTCGCAAATCACTGCGGAAGATCCCACAGCGGGCATGAAGGCCGCCTGGAACTTCGACTGGCGTTGGCAGAACTACGGTCTGTTCATCACCAACGTCGGCTGGATCTGGGATCGTTTCGGCGGCGGCCATGTCGCCCCGGTGCTCACCAAGCCACCCGACCTCTGGCTTCCCTTCAGTGCCAGCCTTCCGAGCGACCTGACCGAGAATTTCCAAGGTGGCGGAACCTTTCAGCGCACGCTTCAGGGCCCTTACGAGCGCGTCTATTACAGCCATCTGGCTCAGCTCGCCGCCAAGGGTGGCGTGCTGCCGGTGCAGGATGCCGCGACCTTTGAATTCAAGGAGTTCACCGGTTTCCACGAGCCGTTCGACATTCGCGGCACCGCCTTCATCATCTATCGCTACGCCGATCCTCATCGCGCCGACGACGCCTGGGCATACATTCCCAATCTCCGTCGCGTGCGCCGTATTACCGCGGAAGTGAAATCGGACTCACTGCTCGGCACCGACCATACCCTTGAGGACTTCTACGGTTTTTCCGGCCGCCCGCTCGAATGGAAGTGGCGCTTCATGGGATGGAAGGATGCGCTGGTCGTTATGGATTCCAAGTATGACGACTCGCATTTCTACGGCCCCAACGGAATGGTGCCCAACGATGTCTGGTCGGTCCGCCGCTTCGCGGTTATGGAGCGCACGCCTAAAGATCCACGCGCTCCCTACAGCTCGGCAGTGGATTTCTGGGACGCGGAAAACTGGGACACCTTCTGGATGGAAGGATGGGATCACAAGGGCAAGCTCTGGAAGCTGTGGTATTTCCAGAAGGCATGGACCGAAGACTTCAAGGAGCCTTCGCGCCAGGCCATCAACAAGGGTGCCTTCACCACCAACTTCCAGTCGGTGGAAGTCATGGATCTGCAAAACAACCGCGGAACGTTCGTACCGTGTTACGGTGGCGGTTATCCGAACATCCGTGGCGCCGAGGCCGAGCGTCTCTACGACATCAACAAGCTCGAAGAGTTGCATCGTTAGTCCGGCGTAAAGGACAGAGAACGAAACGACGGCACGCGACGAAAGTCGCGTGCCGTTCGTTTTTCGGGCGTCGCCGCGAGCGGTTTTATTTATTTTCCCTTGAACTTGGGCTTGCGCTTCTCCACGAAGGCCTTGGCCGCTTCGAGATGATCCTCGGTATGGAAGGTCAGCATCTCGTAGGCGATCGAGGCGTCCAGGATCAGGTTCACCTGCTGTTTGAGGAACTTGTTGACCGAGAGCTTGCTCCATCGGATCGCCCAGGTTGGGCCGTCGGCCAGTTCGCGCGCGATTTCCCGCGCCTTCGGCAAAACCTGATCCTGCGGCACGGCGTAGTTGACCAGTCCCATCTTGGCGCCGTCGGCGCCGGTGATAATTGTGCCGCGCATCAGAAATTCCTTGGCGCGTGCGGGGCCGACCAGCAGCGGCCAGATGACCGCGCCGCTGTCTCCGGCGACGATGCCGACCTTGACGTGAGTGTCGGCGATGCGGGCGGTCTCGGAGGCCACGATGACGTCGCATAGCAGCGCGATGTTGGCGCCCAGGCCCATCGCGTCGCCGTTAACGGCGCAGACGATCGGCTGCTCGACTTCGAGCAGGTTCTGAATCAGCCGGCGCCCTTGAGCCGGGATCGTCAGCGCCCACTGTTTCCCCTCCTCGGTTCCCCATCGGTTGGCCATGTTCTTGACGTTGCCGCCGGCGGAAAAAGCTCTGCCGGCGCCGGTCAGCAGGATCGCGTTGATCTCGGCGTCGTCGGCAAGGTCCAGCCAGATATGCTCGAGCTCCTGATGCAGTTGAGCGTTTACGGCGTTGAGAGCGTCGGGACGGTTGAGCGTGACCGTGGCAAGCTTGTCCGCCTTTTCGACCTTGATGCACTCGTACTTCTTGTAGTCCGGCATTGCGCGGTACCCCCGAAATGTTTGAGTTAACCGTATATAGATCGCGTGGCCGTTAGCGTCCAGCCGAGTGCGCGGGTTCGCTTCAGACCAGAGAAATTGTGTTGCGAAATATGCGGCCGGTTCGATCATCGTATCGTCGCGAGTTTTGACGGCCGCGAACAGCGCGTGGTACGTCAATAAGTGTTTCCAGATGGAAGAGGTAACATGGGAATTACCGACAAGCTGGCTCGATACGTTGCCGGACTTTCGTACGATCAGATTCCGGAAGATGTAAGGCGCATCGCGCGGCGCGGGCTGATCGACACGCTGGGATGCGCGATCGCGGGCAGCGTCGAGCCCGCCGGCAGGATCGCGCGCGAACTGTGGTGCGCCGACGGCGGCAGTCCACGCGCGACCGTGATCGGCTCGGGTGCGGAATCGCCGGTTCGACTTCCGGCGGCGAGCGCGGCGATGGTCAACGCGATCGCCGGCCACGCGCTCGATTACGACGACGTCAACGCGATGGGGCATCCGAGCGTGCCGGTGCTCCCGGCGGCGCTGGCCGCCGCGGAAGATACCAACTCCGGCGGACGCGATCTGTTGACCGCCTACATTTGCGGCGTCGAGCTGGAGAGCCGGCTCGAGCGCGCCTTCGGCGAGAGTCATTACCTGCTCGGATGGCATTCCACTTCGACGCTGGGCGTGATGGGAGCGGCGGCCGCCGCCGCAAAGATCTATCGGCTCTCAGCCGAGCAGGTCGCGATAGCGTTCGGAATCGCCGCTTCGCAGGCCTCCGGGCTCAGGCAGAACTTCGGTACCGCAACCAAACCGTTTCATCCCGGCCACGCGGCCTGGTCGGGGCTGAACGCCGCGCGGCTGGCGCGCGCGGGCTTTACCGCCGATACGTCGATTCTCGAAGCGCCGATGGGTTATTTTCACGTCTTCTCCGCCGGTCCTTACGACTTGGCGCGGCCGATGGCCGATCCCGATCGCTGGGAGACGACCGATCCCGGCTTAAGCGTGAAGAAGTATCCCTGCTGTTACTGCACGCACGCGAGCATCGACGCCGTGCTGGCGCTGAAGGCCCGGCTCAAGTTCGCACCCGCGGACGTGGTCGCGGTCCGGGCGGCGCTGACGCCGTTTTTCCTCTCGCCATTGATTCACCATCGTCCGCAAACCGGACTGGAAGGCAAGTTCAGCCTCGAATACACCATCGCCGCCGCGATCCTCGATTCCAAAGTCGTGCTGGCAACCTTCACCGAGGAGATGGTCAGGCGCGAAGAGGCGCGCCGCCTGATCGAAAAGGTTGTTTCGAGCGCGCACGCGGAGGGCGGCGAAGGCTTGCGCGGCACGCTGGCGCGCGTGACGGTCGAGCTTGGCGACGGCCGGCGCATGCTCGAGGAGGTCGTCGAGCCCCGGGGGACGGCCAGAAATCCGCTGAGCGACGAAGAGCTGGCGGAGAAATTCCGCGACTGCTGCGGCTTCGGATGGAAGCGCGGTGATGGTCACTCCGAGCAAAGAGTCGCGAGGATTTTGGAGCTGCTTTGGGGGATCGAACGGCTGGATAGTCTGGCGCCGCTGACCGCGATGCTCGGCTAGAAGTCGAGGCGCGAAGAGCGGGGGATTTTTGCGCGCGGCTATTGGTGTGGGACCAGCCGACGCTTGACCGGTGACAGCGATGGAGAAGCAAAGCAGACGGGCAACTGATGAAGAAATCGAGCGGGCGGCTAAGCTGCTTCTTGATGCCGGCTACGCGATCGCCCTGACCGGAGCGGGAATGTCGGTCGAGAGTGGAATACCGCCGTTTCGTGGGCCGGGCGGTCTGTGGACCAAGTACGGCGAGCCGCCGATGAATGGATTTCAGATCTTCATGGCGGATCCGAAAAAGGCGTGGGAGCAGCAGTTGGCCCGGCGCGACGACGAGCTATTCGGACCGCTGAAGAAAGCCAAGCCCAATCCCGGCCACCTCGCGCTGGCCGAACTCGAGGCGATGGGCGTGCTGCATTTCGTGATAACGCAGAACGTCGACGATCTGCATCGCCAGGCCGGGCAGGTCGGCCTGGCCGAGATTCACGGCAACTTCAAACTGGTCAGATGCCTCGAATGTGGGGAGCGATTCAAGTGGGACGAGGTCGACCTGAGCATGCTGCCGCCGCACTGTTCGCGATGCCGGGGCCTGCTCAAGAGCGATACGGTTTCGTTCGGCGAACCGATTCCGCGCGACGCGCTCGACCAGTGCGCCAGACACGCGTCGCGCGCCGATCTGGTGCTGGTGGCGGGAACCTCGGCCACGGTCTATCCGGCCGCCGGCTTCGCGCATGAGGTCAAAGAACGGGGCGGCAAGCTGATCGAGGTCAATCTCTACGAAAGCGAGATCTCCGCGCTCTGCGACGTGAGTCTGAAGGGCGGTGCGGCCGAAGTTTTGCCGCGTCTGGTGAAGGCGGTTACGCGGCGGCGACGCGCGGCGCTGTCATAGCAAAGCGATGCGGCGGGCAGGCGCATCGGTAACCGTGCGCTTGCCCGCCGCATCGAGCCGCGACGAACGTCACTAGGCAAATCGGCAAGGAGCGATGGCGGGTTTGCGGGCGCGGACGAAGGCGCTCATGAACTTGCCGTCGATCATCGGCGCAATCTGCTCGACGCTAAGGCCGGATTTGGTCAGGAACTTGCGCGCCTGTTCGGCGTAGTAGACGCGTGTGGGCTCGACCTCGATCTCATCGAACCCGGCATTGGAGAGTTTGGCCCGGTATTCAGATTCCTGCAGCGCGCCCGCCACGCATCCGATCCAAAGCTCGACGCTTTTGCGAATCTCGGCCGGTACCTCGCCGCGCATCACGATGTCTGAAACCGCGAAGCGTCCGCCGGGCCGCAGCACTCGAAACGCCTCGGCCAGAACGCGATCCTTATTGGCGGAAAGATTGATCACGCAGTTCGAGATGATCACGTCAACCGAGTCGTCGGGTAGCGGGATGTTCTCGATCTCGCCCTTGAGGAATTCCACATTTTCAACGCCGGCCTTGCTCTGATTCTCCCGCGCCAGCGCCAGCATCTCGTCCGTCATATCCAGCCCGTAAGCCTTGCCGGTCGGACCGACCCGCCTGGCCGAGAGCAGCACGTCGATTCCTCCGCCCGAGCCCAGGTCGAGCACCGTCTCGCCCGGCTTGAGTTCGGCGAGCGCGGTCGGATTGCCGCACCCGAGCGATGCCGCGACGGCCTCCTGGGGCAGCCCGGCGGTGTCCTTGTCAGCATAGAGATTCGACGTGATCGGGTTCGATTCGTGGCTCGGAGCCGAGCCGCAGCAGGTACTTCCTTTGACCCGCGTCGCGATCTTGCCGTAGCGTTCCTTTACCGTTTCCTTAATACTCTCGTCGTTCATACCGATTCCTCCGTAATTCGACGATTTACGATTTTGTTCATGCCGTTAAAGGCCGCAAACCAGAACCCGCAGACGGCGCAGCGCCTCGGGGGCGAGGCAGTAGCAAACCCGCGGACCGTCGATCTCGCCACGAATGAGGCCGGCGTCTTTGAGAATCTTGAGATGTTGCGAAACGGTGGATTGCGCCAGCGGCATCGCGCTCACCAAGTCACCGCAGACGCATCCTTTGGTGGCGGCCAGCATGCGCAGGATTTTTACCCGCGCCGGATGCCCGATCGCCCGCGCGAGGCTTGCGAGTTCCTCATCGTCCGTAGGTTCCCGAACCGGCTCGCGGTCCGCTGCACGGCTTGCCGGCCGGGATAACGGTAACGTTTTGGCTAAAGGCAGACTCATCGTAAGAAAACGATAAGACCGGCCTGCGGACAAGTCAAGCGATTAGTTCAAAGCGGTGGTGGCGTCTTATTCGATTTTTGCCTGGCGATGCTGGGCTTCGGGTTCGGCGGAGGCGATCGTCTCGATGATCTGGTCGTGCAGGCGGCCGTTGCTGGCGACAATCTGCCCCGCGTCGAGTCCGAGCGCGCTGCCGTCCATATTGGAAACGCTGCCGCCCGCTTCCTCGACGATGAGCGAACCGGCGGCGACATCCCAGGATTTGAGACCGAATTCCCAAAAACCGTCGACGCGTCCGCAGGCCACCCAGGAAAGATCGAGCGCGGCCGATCCGGTGCGCCGCACCCCCTGGGCCCGCATCATGAAAGCTTCCCAGAAGGTGAGATAGTAGCGGCGCCGTTCGCGGCGGTCGTAAGGAAACCCGGTCACCAGGAGAGCGAGATCGAGGCTGGGCGTGGTGCTCACATGAATCGGTTTGCCGTTGAGACGCGCGCCCTTGCCGCGTTGGGCCACGAAACATTCTTTCTTGAGCGCATCGTAGACCACCGCCACCTGCATCTTCCCGCGCCGCTCATAGGCGATCGAAGTACAAAACTGCGGATAGCCGTGAGTAAAGTTGGTCGTGCCGTCGAGCGGATCGACGATCCATCGATGTTCGCTCTTGTGGGTGACTCCTCCGCCTTCCTCGGCAACGATGGAATGTGTCGGAAAGGCCCGGGTCAGGATCTGGACGATAGCGGCTTCCGATTCACGGTCGGCTTCGGTAACGAGGTCAATCGAACTGGACTTGCGCGTGATGTTGATCCGGCGCAAGCGCTTGAGGTGAATCCGGCCGGCGGCACGCGCGGCGCGAAGGGCGACTTTTTCGATCTCAGCTAACACGGCGGGGACAACTTACGGCATTCCGTGCCGTCGGGCTAGAGCGGGGCTTTCGCAGCGTTCTAATTTGAATTTTCGCGCCCGAGATCGAGCGCGCCTCCGTAATGCTCAACGTTGGGCATCGGCTCATAGAAATGGTGCAACAGGTCGCGCCATTGTTGATACCGTTCCGATTGCCTGAACCCGATCGTATGATCCTCCAGGTTCCGCCACG
This sequence comes from uncultured Pseudomonadota bacterium, assembly GCA_963759165.1. GTDB lineage: Bacteria > Desulfobacterota > Binatia > Binatales > Binataceae > DATJOQ01. The sequence goes on from CAVWXK010000001.1 coordinate 1,343,716, forward strand.
TGACCAACAGCAGATAGCGGTTGGGAGTCTCGATACACCGATGGACATTTATGCTCTCGAAGCCGGGAGTGGCGGCGATGAGCGGACGAGCGGTTCGCATCGCGGCCTCGAAGGCCGGTTCCCGGCCCGGCCGTACATTCAGAATCGCCATCTCAAGAATCATTTCGAGGTTTGCTCCATCAACATTGTTAGGCTCCACAGCCTATCAGACGCACCCGTCGCCAAGGCAGCCGTAACGCGCGGCGTGGTGCCGGCGCCAAAATCATAGTCGCGAAACGAAGGCCGACCGATATTCCTTCGCTCCTACAGTTCTCAAAGTAATTCTCAAATCAGGGCACTATCTGTGCGTTCGCGTGCTTGACTCTGTCCGCTGCCGGACCGATTATTGAGGTGGACGACGCATGGGTTTGCTGCGCACCGAAAGCTAACGGCTGGAAAAGCCCCGGGCATTCCGAAGCCTGGGGCTTTTTCTTTTCCCGAACCGGATTTTTCGTCGATGACAGGGCTTCATCAAGAGAGTTTTCCCGGCGCGCTTCGTCTTATCACCCGACGCTACTACCTGGTCTGGTGGACCTATTCCTTTGCCGGAGCTTTCATCTTCGGCGTGTATTCGTTGTTTCTGCGTTCGCGCGGCCTCAATCAATTTCAGCTCAACAGCGTTCTGGCAGTTTACTTCATCGTGACCTTCCTGACCAACGTCCCGACCGGCGCGTTCGCCGACGCGATCGGCCGGCGCGCGGCCTTCATGCTTTCGTGTGCCACGCGAACGGTCGGCTTTGCCCTCTACTTTTTCGCGCATAGCTACGTGATGTTTCTGGTCGCCGAGTTTGTTGACGGTGTCGGCACCACCTTCGGCAACGGCGCGGTTGAGGCATGGGCGGTCGACGCGCTCGATGCGGCCGGATTTGAAGGGCTCAAGGATCGGTTGTTCTCGCGGATATCGCAGCTCGCATCGCTGGGCTTCATGTCGGCCTCGCTGATCGGCGCATATGTAGCCGATGTCGATATCGCGATGCCGTGGATGCTTGGCGCGGCGGCCTATGTGGGCACGGGAATATTGGCCGGCGTACTGATGCGAGGCGAGCGCGTCCGCCACACCGTTATCGCGCGGATCGAGATGCGCGGCCTCGTGAGGCGCGTGAGCCTTCGGATGAAGGCCGGTCTGCGAAGCGGCTTTGCCCGGCGCTCGCGGGTGCTCCTTACATTTGCCGGCGCGATTCAGGTCGCCGCGTTGGCGCCGTATTGGCTCCAGTGGCCGCAATACGTGAGCGACAGCTTCGCCGCCGGATTCTGGGTGGTGGGATGGATCTTCTGTTTCTTCAGTTGCGGGCGGTTGCTGGGCGCCGAAGCGGTGTTCCGATTCAACCCGCAAGGCTCGGCACGAGCCGGTTTGCTGACCGCTCTGGTTGGGCTCGCCGCCGCGCTTCTGTTTGCCGCCGGATGGTTCGGCATCCACACCGGCGTGGTGCTCGCGCTTCTGTTCGGTCTGAACCTTTGCGTCGGAGCGATAGAGCCGCTCTCGCGCAGTTGGTTCAACGAGGAAATCGAGGCCGAGGATCGGGCGACGCTGCTCTCCTTCCAGACCACCTTCGGCACGCTTGGCGGAGCGATCGGCCTGCTTGTTTCCGGAGCGCTTGCCGACCTCTATGGTATCCCGGCCGCCTGGGAGTTGGCTGGAGTGATCCTGGCTTCAGCGGCGCCGTGTTATTGGGTGCTGCGTCCCCGGTCCGTCATCGCGCCGGCGCTGGCGCGGGCGACCGACGAGCTTTGAGGATGATTCGCGGCGACTCCTCACCGGGAGATGCCATTTTTTGCTTGCGGGCGGTAAGTCGTGCGCCCGGCGTATAGCTAGCCACGCCGCGTATAAGATAAAATTTCAAAGTAATGGACTTTCCGAGGATCAAACGGCTACCGCCGTACGTCTTCAACGTGATCGGCGATCTTTGCCTCAAGGCGCGGCGCGCCGGCGAGGACGTCATCGATTTCGGCATGGGCAACCCCGACGAGCCGACGCCGCCGCATATCGTCAACAAGCTGATCGAGGCGGCATCCAAGGGGTCCAACCATCGCTACTCGGTCTCGCGCGGCATCTACAAACTGCGGCTCGCGATCACCGACTGGTACAAGCGCCGCCACGGTGTCGAGCTCGATCCAGACTCGGAAGCGATCGTGACGATCGGCTCGAAGGAAGGTATCGCGCATCTGGCTCTGGCGATCCTCGATCAGGGCGACGTGGTAATCGCGCCGACGCCGACCTATCCGATTCATCAATACGCCTGCATCATCGCGGGCGCTGACGTTCACGGCGTGCCGTTTCGCGACGGGGAGGAGTTCTTCCGGGAGCTGGTGGACGTGGTCAAGCGATCGTGGCCGCGGCCGAAGTTCATGATCATGAACTTCCCGCACAATCCGACAACGGTGACGGTGGACCTCGATTTCATGAAGCGCGTGGTCGAGTTCGCGCGCGAGTACAAGGTTTTGGTGGCGCACGATTTCGCGTACGCGGACCTGTGCTTCGACGGTTACAAGGCGCCATCGTTCCTTCAGGCGCACGGGGCGAAGGAGATCGGCCTTGAGTTCTTCACTCTGTCCAAGAGCTACAACATGCCGGGATGGCGCGTCGGGTTCGCGGTCGGCAATCGCGAGATGATCGGAGCGCTGGCGCGGCTTAAATCATATTTCGACTACGGGATGTTCACGCCCGATCCAGGTGGCGGCGATCCAGGCGCTCAACGGGCCGCAGGATTGCGTCGCCGAAATAACCGACATGTACCGCCGCCGGCGCGACGTTCTGGTCGACGGACTGAATCGCGCCGGATGGCCCGTGGTTAAGCCTCTGGCCACGATGTTCGTCTGGGCGCCGATTCCGGAACCTTACCGTGAGATGGGTTCGCTGGAATTTTCGAAGTTCCTGCTCTCCGAGGCCAAGGTCGCGGTATCGCCGGGCGTTGGTTTCGGCGCGGACGGCGACGGCTTCGTACGTTTTGCGCTGATCGAGAACGAGCATCGCACCCGCCAGGCTCTGCGCGGCATCAAGCATGCGTTGCAGAGCGGCCTGCCGCAGAGGCTCAAGAGCAGCGCCGGCGGCGCTGCCTGAGGCACTGGATCGGCGGACGCCGGCGAGGATCGATTGTGAAACCTGTACGGATCGGATTGCTCGGATGCGGCACGGTCGGAACCGGCGTGGTGAAACTCCTGCGCGGCAACGCCGCGATGCTGGCGCGACGACTCGGTGCGCCGATCGAGATTGCTGCCGTCGCCGACCTCATCCTCAAGCCCGACCTTCGCTTGGTCTGACCGCCAAACTGATTACGAAAGACGGTGCCGCGGTAGTTGAGCGGCCCGACATCGATATCATCGTCGAGCTGTTCGGCGGCCACGAGCCGGCGCGTACTTTCATCCTGAAGGCACTGGCGAGCGGCAAGGATGTGGTGACGGCCAACAAGGCGATGCTGGCCGTTCATTGCGAGGAGATCTTTCGCGCCGCCGAAAAGGCCGGGCGCACGGTCGGATTCGAGGCGAGCGTCGGCGGCGGCATCCCGATTATTCGGACCCTACGCGAAGCTCTGGCGGGAGATCGCCAGCGCGCGGTTTACGGAATCGTCAACGGCACCTGCAACTACATCCTCACCAGGATGAGCGAGCAGGGACGCGGAATTCGCCGAAGTTCTCGCCGAGGCGCAGCGCAGCGGTCTGGCCGAGGCCAATCCTTCGCTCGACATCGACGGCCACGACGCCGCCCATAAGCTCTGCCTGCTGGTGGCGTTGGCCTTCGGCGTGACGATCAAACCGGCGCAGGTTCATACCGAAGGTATCAGCGCGATTACCCAACAGGACATCGCGTACGCGCGCGAACTCGGCTTCACGATCAAGCTGCTGGCGATCGCCAAGGAAGAGAACGGAGTGATCGAGGCGCGCGTTCATCCGACCATGATTCCCCGAAATCATCTGCTGGCCGGCGTGGGCGACGCCTTCAACGCGATATACATCCAGGGCGAGGCGCTGGGTTCGACGATGTATTACGGAAAAGGCGCCGGTCAGATGCCGACCGCGACCGCCGTGGTCGCCGATATCCTCGATATTGCCCGCCATCGGATAGCCGCCAGCGGCGGCGCCCGCAGCCATCCGCTGGGTTTCCCGATGGCGCAAATCAAGCGCGCGCGTGTAAAGCCGATGGACGACGTGGTATGCGAATACTACCTGCGTTTCATGGCGCCGGATAAGCCGGGAGTGCTGGGCGCGATCGCGTCGGTTCTGGGCCGCAACCGGATCTCGATCGCTTCGGTTATCCAGCAGGAGCGTAACGCGGAGGTTACGGTGCCGGTGGTGATGCGGACGCACGAGGCTCGCGAGCGGGACCTGAAGCGCGCGCTGGCGCAGATTCGGCGTTTCAGAATCATGAAACAGTCACCGGTCTTCATTAGAATCGAGGAGCGCCTGTAGTTCAGATGACGGATCGAGCGCGCAACAATCCTTCCCCGCCGATGCGGCTCACCCGCTGGCCCGGCCTGATCGAGCATTACCGCCGGTTCCTTCCGGTCAGCGACAAGACCCCGATCGTTACGCTGAACGAGGGCAATACGCCGCTTATCGAGAGTCCGGTGCTCGCGGACCGGATCGCTCCGGGTCTCAAGCTTTACTTGAAGTTCGAAGGATCCAACCCGACCGGTTCGTTCAAGGACCGGGGCATGACGATGGCGATGAGCAAGGCGCTGGGCGAAGGGGCGCGCGCGGTAATCTGCGCTTCGACCGGCAACACGGCGGCATCGGCGGCGGCCTACGCGGGGCGCGCCGGACTTAAAGCGTTTGTTTTGATTCCGAGGGGCGCAGTGGCGCTCGGCAAGCTCTCGCAAAGCGTGATGCACGGGGCGCGGGTGATCGAAGTTATCGGAAACTTCGACATCTGCCTCAAGGTGGTGCGCGACTTGGCCGAGCGCGACCCGGTACGCATCCGCCTCGTCAACAGCGTCAATCCGGATCGGATCGCGGGGCAGAAGACCGGCGCGTTCGAGATCTGCGATCAGTTAGGCGATGCCCCGACGCATCATTTTTTGCCCGTGGGCAACGCCGGCAATATCACCGCCTATTGGGCCGGCTACCAGGAATACAAGGACGCCGGTTTGTCGCAGCGGCTGCCGAAGATGATGGGCTATCAGGCGGAAGGCGCCGCGCCGATTGTGCTGGGGCGGCCGATCGACGAGCCCAAGACCGTCGCGACCGCGATCAAGATCGGCAATCCCGCGAGCTGGAAGCAGGCCGAGGCGGCGCGCGACGAATCGGGCGGCCTTATCGACATGGTTACTGACGGCGAAATCCTCGCGGCTTATCGTCTGCTAGCCGGGGAAGGGATTTTCGTCGAGCCCGCCTCGGCGGCATCGGTGGCTGGAGCGCTCAAGTACGGCGCCACCGGCGCGCTCAAGCCGGGTTCGGTGCTGGCGTGCACTTTGACTGGCCATGGCCTGAAAGATCCGGATACGGCGCTCAAGAATCTCACCAATCCGATCGTCGTTGAGCCTGACGTCGACAAGGTGATGAAAATCGTCGATGCCGACCGATGACATGGTCATCGGTTCGTCCAGTGGCGCGCGTTTTCACAACGGCCCGCCGGCTTCGTTCACCACATCAGGGAATGATCTGTGAGATGAAATGAGATGAAATACGTCATCATGCATGGCGACGGCATGGCCGATTGGCCTTGCGACGAACTCGCCGGTCGCACGCCGCTTGAGGCGGCGCGAAAGCCCAACATGGATCTGATCGCGACTTGCGGCGCGCTTGGCCTCGTCGCGACGATCCCCAAGGGCATGCCGCCGGGCAGCGACGTCGGCACGATGACGATGCTCGGTTACGATCCGGCGCGCTATCACACCGGACGGGCGCCGATCGAAGCCGCCAGCCAGGGGCTCGACGTCGGACCGCGCGACGTGGTTTTCCGCATGAACCTGGTGGCGCTCAAGGCGACGCCCGAGGGTTCGATGGTGATGGACGATTTCACCGCCGGCCACATTTCGAGCGAGGAATCGGCGCGCATCGTCAGAGGACCTCAAGGCCGCGCTTTGCGGCGACGGAATCGAGTTGTTCAACGGCGTCAGCTATCGTCATCTGATGATCTGGCGCGACGGACCCACCGGCACCAACCTGACTCCGCCGCACGACATCACCGGCAAGCCGATCGAGCCGTATCTGCCGCAAGGCGAAGGCGCGGACCGTCTGCGTCATCTGATGGGGCAGGCGGCTAAAGTTCTGCGCGACCATCCGGTGAACCGGGAGCGCCGGGCCGCGAACAAGGCCGAGGCCACCTGCATTTGGTTTTGGGGACAGGGCACGCGGCCGGACGTGCCGACACTGGAGGAGCGCTTCGGTGTGCGGGGCTCGGTGATATCGGCGGTTGATTTGGTAACCGGCCTGGGACGACTGGCAGGGCTGGAGGTCATCAAAGTTCCGGGCGCCACGGGGTTCCTCGATACCGACTACGCGGCCAAGGCGCGTTACGGGCTGGCGGCGCTCGAGCAGCGCGACTTCCTGCTGCTTCATGTCGAAGCGCCCGACGAAGCCGGACACATGGGGCGCGCCGATCTGAAGGTTGAAGCGATCGAAAAAATCGACGAACTGGTGCTCGGTCCGATGCTGAAAGGGCTCGCGCGTTTTGGCGAGTTCCGGATTCTGCTGATGCCCGACCATCCCACGCCCTGCAAGATCAAAACGCACTCGAACGAATCGGTGCCCTTTGCTATGCTTGCGAGCGCGGCGCTGGGGGGCGCGCGGCCCGACGCGCGGCGCTACACCGAAGCGGACGCCGCACGAACCGGAATAGTCGTGGAGCATGGTTATCGGCTGATCGAGGCGCTTCTGGAGCGGGGATTTTCACTGGCCACGCCTTAGCAGGGTGTTGAGAAATGGTTCAGATTACGAAATGAGAGCGAGAGTGGTCTCAACACCCTGCGATAAAACTGACTTTCTTCCTTTAGCTCTCCCCCAGCGGGGGAGACTACAGAGAGGGGAGCGGGCTGCTGAAAAACCTTTTTCAGCAGCCCGCTAATCAAAGGGAAAACAAGTGGATCGCAATCTGGCGCTTGAAGTTGCGCGCGCGACCGAGGCCGCGGCGCTCGCGGTAGGCCGCTATATCGGCAAGGGCGATGAGCGGGCGGCCGATCGCGCCGCCGGCGAGGCGATGCGCAAGGCGCTCAACTCGATCGCGATCGACGGCAAAATCGTGATCGGCGAAGGCGAGGAAGGTGAAACCGAGTTCCTCTATTCTGGCGAGATCGTCGGAACCGGCGCCGGTCCCGAAGTCGACGTCGCGCTCGACGCCCTCGAAGGTCCGCTCATCTCCGCCACCGGCGGCCCCAACGCGCTTTCCTGCGTCGCACTGTCCGAGCGCGGCAAACTGCTGCGCTGCCCCGACACCTACATGGAAAAGATCGCCTGCGGCCCGGTCGGCAACGGGGTGATCGACCTCGAGCGTTCGCCGACCGACAATCTGAAGGCGCTGGCCGAGGCGAAGAAAGTTTACGTCGAAGACCTGCGCGTGGCGATTCTCGACCGGCCGCGTCACGACAAGCTCATCGCCGAAGTGCGCAAGGCCGGAGCCGGAATCAAGTTGCTTTCGGCCGGAGACCTTTCGGCCGCGATCGCGACCACGCGTGAGGAGAGCGAGATCGATCTGCTGCTGGGGATCGGCGGCGCCCATCAGGGCGTGCTGGCCGCGGCCGCGATTCGATCCGCCGGCGGCAACATGCAGTGCCGCTTCAAGCCGCGCAATCCGCAGGAGGCGGAGCAGTGCCTGGCTGCCGGCATCTTCGATCTGAATCGCCGTTACACGCTCGATGAAATCGCCGGCGACAACGTGATGTTCGCCGCCACCGGCGTGACCACGGGCGATTATCTGCGCGGCGTGCGTTTCTTCTCCGGCGGAGCGCGGACCAACAGCGTGGTGATGCGCTCGAAGAGCCGAACCGTCCGCTTCATCGACGCGGTCCATCATTTCGACTACAAACCCGAGTACTGAATCGGGCCTCCAACCACGAGGTATCAGGGCGGTGGAATTCAAGCATCTGCTGTTCGACAAGGCTGAAGTCGCGACGCTAACCGTCAACCGGCCGGATGCGCTCAATGCGCTGAATCGCGACGTGCTCAACGAACTGGCGCACGCGATGCACGAGATTCGCGGCGATGCCACGGTGCGGGTGCTGATTATCACCGGCGCCGGCGAGCGCGCCTTTATCGCGGGCGCGGATATCGCGGCGATGTCGGAAATGTCGGCTGGCGAGGGATTGGAGTTCACGCGTCTCGGCCACAAGGTGATGGATGCGATCGAGGAGTTGCCGATTCCGGTAATCGCCGCGGTTAACGGATTCGCGCTTGGCGGAGGGCTTGAAGTAGCGATGGCCTGCGATCTGATCGTCGCCAGCGAGAAGGCGCGCTTCGGACAGCCCGAGATCAACCTGGGGCTGATCCCCGGCTTCGGCGGAACGCAGCGCCTGCCTCATCGTATCGGCCACGCGCGGGCGCGCGAACTCGTCCTGACCGGCGACATGATCGACGCCAAGACCGCGCACGCATGGGGCCTCGTCAATCAGGTGGTCGCGCCGGGCGAGTTACTCGGAGCCGCGCGAGCGATTGCGGCGAAGATCGTCAAAAAATCCGCTTTTACCGTGCGCCAGGCGAAGTCGGCTCTGCACGCCGCGGCGACGATGAAAGAAGACGACGGCCTGAGCTTCGAACAGCAGGCTTTCGGTGTGGCTTTCGGCAGCCAGGACCGTGTCGAGGGCACCCGGGCTTTCGTTCAGAAGCGCGAGCCCAAATGGCAGCACAAGTGACGCCCGCGCGCCGGTCCTGAGCGAGGCGGCGACGGATGTCCAAAGTTGCCTAATCGCAATCGCATCCGGGATAATTCGGTCTTATCGACCGCGACCGCAATCTGAGCTAAAAAGAACTGAACTTGTCTTAGCTTCCGATGCCGACCTACCGGCAAAGGCTGCTTTGCGGATCACGGCATCTGTTACCCAAGCCTGTGAATCTTGGCTATGTTTGAAGCTGTGTAGGCCCGCCGTGCGGTATCAGCGGGCTGGTTGATAAATGGATATCGAGCTGACCGAACATCAGAGCAGAATTCGCGATACCGTGAGACGGTTCGCACGCGAGAAGCTCGACGCGGCGTCAGTCGAGATCGACCGGGCGCATCGCTTTCCGCGCGAGATAATCGCCGAGCTCGGCAGGCTCGGGATGATGGGTATCTTCATCCCGGAGCAATACAGCGGCGCCGGATTCGACCACATCAGCTACGCGTTGACGATCGAAGAGCTGGCGGTGGCGTGCGCCTCGACCGCGGTTATCGTCTCGGCCCATTCGTCGCTGGCCTCGTGGCCGATCCTCGGGCTCGGTACCGACGGCCAGAAGGATCGGTTTCTGCCCAGGATGGCATCGGGCAAGCGCATCGGATGCTTCGCGCTGACCGAGCCTCAGGCCGGTTCCGATGCCGCCGGGCAGAAGACGCGCGCCATCCTCGACGGCGACGACTACGTGATCAACGGCTCCAAGAATTTCATCACTAACGGCTCCGAGGCCGGTGTCGCGATTGTCTTCGCGTCGACCGATCCGAGCCAGGGCCATCGCGGAATCAGCGCCTTTATCGTCGAGACTGGCACGCCCGGATGGCAAGTCGTCCGAGTCGAGGAGAAGATGGGCATCCGCGGCGCGCACAGCGCGCAGTTGAGCTTTTCGGATATGCGAGTGCCGCGCGCCAATCTGATTGGAAAGGAAGGCGACGGCTTCAAGGTCGCGATGAAGACGCTCGACGGCGGCCGGATCGGAATCTCGGCGCAGGCGGTCGGTATCGGCCGTGCGGCGCTCGAAGCCTCGCTGAAGTACGCGGGCGAACGGCGTGCCTTCGGCGCTCCGATCGCCGGCTATCAGGCGATTCAGTGGAAGCTGGCCGATATGGCGGTCGAGATCGATGCGGCCCGATTGCTGACGCTGCGCGCCGCCGCGCTCAAAGACGCCGGGAAGCCCCACGGCCAGCAATCTTCGATGGCCAAGCTGTTCGCTTCCGAAGCCGCGATGAAGGCCGCGATCGAAGCGGTGCAGATCCACGGCGGCTACGGATACACCAAGGAATTTAAAGTCGAACGTTATTTTCGCGACGCGAAGATTACCGAGATCTACGAAGGGACTTCGGAGATCCAGCGCCTCGTGATCGCCAATACCGTGCTCGGAAATCGATAGAGGTTGGCCGTGAGCGACAAGACCAAAAAATGGCTCGAAACCACTTATAAGCAGGCCGCCGAACGGCCGCTGCGCTTCTCCACCGTATCCGACATGGAGCTTGACCCGCTTTATGTTCCGTCGGAAGCGCAACGGCGACTACGACCGGACGCTGGGATATCCGGGCGAGTATCCGTACACGCGCGGCGTTTACGGTTCGATGTATCGCGGGCGGCTCTGGACGATGCGCCAGTTCGCGGGCTTCGGCCTGGCCGAGGACACCAACGCGCGGTTCCACTATCTGCTGAGCCAGGGACAGGACGGACTCTCCACCGCCTTCGACATGCCGACCCTGATGGGTTACGACGCCGACCACGAGCGCGCGATTGGCGAGGTCGGCCGCGAAGGCGTTTCGGTCACGTCGATCCATGACATGGCCCGGCTGTTCGACCGCATCCCGCTGGACAAGATCAGCACCTCGATGACGATCAACTGCTCGGCATCGGTTCTGCTGGCGATGTATCTGGTCGTGGCCGAGCGCCAGGGCGTGCCGTGGGAGAAGGTCAGCGGCACGATCCAGAACGACATGCTCAAGGAGTTCATCGCGCAGAAGGAATGGATCTGCCCGCCGGCTCCCGCGGTGCGGATCGTTACCGACATGATCGAGTTCTGCGCGAAGCGGGCTCCGCGATGGCACGCGATTTCGATCTCCGGCTACCATATCCGCGAAGCCGGCTCGACCGCGGTGCAGGAACTCGCCTTCACCATCGCCGACGGCATCTGCTACGTCGAGGAGGCGCTCAAGCGCGGACTCAAGGTCGACGAATTCGCTCCGCGCCTGTCGTTCTTCTTCAACCTGCACAACGATTTCCTCGAAGAGGTGGCCAAGCTGCGCGCCGCGCGCCGGATGTGGGCGCGAATCATGAAGGAGCGCTTCGGCGCGAAGAATCCGCGCTCGATGATGCTGCGCACGCACGCCCAGACCGCGGGCGCTTCGCTGACCGCGCAGCAGCCGATCAACAACGTCGTCCGCGTCGCGTATCCAGGCGCTGGCTGGAGTGATGGGCGGCGTGCAGTCGCTGCATACCAACTCGATGGACGAGACGCTGGCGTTGCCGACCGAAGAGGCGGTGACGGTCGCGTTGCGCACCCAGCAGATCATCGCCGAGGAAACCGGCGTCACCAACACCATCGATCCGCTCGGCGGAAGCTACGCGATCGAGGCGCTGACCGATCGCATGGAGCGCGAGGCGCTCGAATATATCGCGCGAATCGACGAGATGGGCGGGATGGTCAAGGCGATCGAAACCGGCTATCCGCAGCGCGAAATCGCCGAGGCCGCGTTCCACTATCCAGCGCCAGCTCGAAAAGGGCGTAAAGACCGTGGTCGGCATGAACAAGTACCGACGCCCGAAGAGATGCCGATCCCGACGCTCAAGATCGATCCTGGAATCGAGGAACGGCAGATTCAGCGCGTGCGCAAGATAAAGCGCGAGCGCAACCAGGGTGCGGTCAAGGAAGCGCTGCTGAGGGTGGCGGCGGCCTGCCGCTCGGGCGAGAACGTGATGGAGCCGATCTGCGAGGCGGTGCGGCGCGACGCCACCGTCGGAGAGATTTGCGATATCTATCGTACCGAGTTCGGAATTTACAAAGATCCCGGCTGGATCTAGCATGAGCGGCCCGGCGCGGAGAGCAAGGCAGCAGAAGGACGCATGGCTGAAAAGAGACTAAGAATTCTCGTGGCCAAACCCGGCCTCGACGGGCACGATCGCGGCGCCAAGATAATCGCCCGGGCGCTGCGCGACGGCGGCTTCGAGGTCATCTACACCGGGCTGCATCAGACCCCGGACATGATCGCCGAGGCGGCGGTTCAGGAAGATGTCGACGCCGTCGGGTTGAGTATCCTCTCGGGCGCTCACATGACGCTCTTTCCCGAAGTGATGCGTCTGCTGAAGGAGAAGGGCGCCGCCGACGTGACCATCTTCGGCGGCGGTATCGTCCCCGACGAAGACGCGGTAAAACTCAAGCCGATGGGGGTCGCGCAAATCTTCACCCCCGGCTCCTCGACCGAAGACATCATCAAGTGGGTGCGCGAGAACGTTAAGCCCCGGCACTGAACCCGACGCGGCCAAGGGGAATACCGGAACACAAGCAATGAATTTCGAGCTTACCGAGGAACATCAGCATATCCGGGATACCGTCACGGCCTTCGCCGAGCGCGAGATCAAGCCGTTCTCGTCGCAGTGGGACAAGGATGAAACGTTTCCCCGCCACGTGGTCGAGAAGCTCGGCGAACTCGGCTTCCTCGGGGTCTCATTCCCGGAACGATTCGGCGGCGGCGGCGCCGATACGCTCTCGCAGGCGCTGGTGGTCGAAGGAATTTCGCGCTACGACGGCTCGATCGGACTGACCTGCGCGGCGCATATGGCGCTCTCCAGCGGCCATATCGCGATGTTCGCCTCCGACGAGCATCGCGATCGTTACCTGCCCGATATGCTTGCGGCAAAGAAGCTCGGCGCGTGGTGCCTCACCGAGCCCAGCTCCGGCTCCGACGCGGCGGCGATGCGAACCCGGGCGACGCGAACCGGCGACAGCTACTCGATCAACGGCGCCAAGATGTTCATCACCAACGGCAGCGTCGGCGACGTTTACGTCGTGATGGCGGTGACGGACAGCGGCCAGGGCCGCTCCGGCATCTCGGCCTTCATCGTCGAGCGCGGAACAACCGGACTCTCCAACGGCCGCAGAATCGAAAAACTGGGAATGCGCGCTTCGGATACCGCCGAGGTGATCTTCGACAACGTCATCGTGCCCGCGCGCAACATTATCGGTGCCCCCGGCGAAGGCTACCGCCAAACCCTGAAGGTGCTCGAAGGCGGCAGAATCGGCATCGCCGGCTTCGCGATCGGAATCGCGCGCGGCGGCTTCGAAGAAGCGATCGCCTACGCCCGCGAGCGCAAACAGTTCGGCCGCGCGATCGCCGACTTCCAGGCGATTCAATGGATGATCGCCGACATGGCGACCCGGATCGAGGCGTCGTGGGTGCTGATGTGCCGGGCGGCGGCGCTCAAGGATCTCGGCCGGCCGTTTGGCCGCGAAGCCGCGATGGCGAAGCTGTTCGCCTCGGAGACCGCGATGTGGGCCACCACCAAGGCGGTGCAAATCCACGGCGGTTACGGCTACACCTGCGATTATCCGGTCGAGCGCTACATGCGCGACGCCAAGCTCGCGGAAATCGGCGAGGGGACCAGCGAAGTGCAGCGGATGATCATCGCCAAGTCACTGCTGCGCGAAGGATACACTCCCGCCTGACGCGGGCGCGTCGCCAGGTAAACTCGACTAATCTTCGAGCAGGTTCGTCCGGATCGCATCGAGCGCAGCCGATGCGACACCCAGCTCGTCGGTCATGAAGCGATCGATTCCCTGGCTGCGATCGATAAGCTCGAACACCGGCTCAAGCGCACCTGGATCGAGCAGCATCTTTGGAAAGAACTCGTTGCTCTCGAGGAAGTCGGCGACGATCCGAGCGCGCTCGACGCGCAGCAGTTCCAGCAGCATCACCGCTCCCACGCCGGTCCGGTCGCGCCCGGCGGAGCAATGGAACACCAGCGGGTAAGCCTCAGGCTCCGCCAGCAGGGTGAAGAACGAGCGCCAGGCTTCCTTGAAATCGGTCACCAGCACCAGATGCTCGCGTCCGGCTTCGCGGCTGACCTCGATGAAACCCTCGTCGTTGAACCAGTGATCGCCCATCGGGATATGCTCCCATCGCACCAGTTCCAGGAAAGTGGGCTCGGGCGGGCCAAGCTTCGACACCTCGATTCGGCTTTGCAGGGTCACCAGGGTGCGCAGCTTCAGCTCGCGCAGCGGATGCTCGTCGGGCACTTGGGCGAGATGGGCCGAGCGATAGATGCGCCGATGCCTGACGCGGCGGCCCTCAGCGGTGGGATGGCCTCCGAGATCGCGGAAGTTGCGGCCACCCATGCGGCGGATCGCCTCGAAGTCGAACATCAGGCGCGGCCGTTCGATCTGGTCGCTGGTCTTCTTGTTTTTTTTCCTGGATGCCAAGGTGTCGAGCCGGATCGGGCGTCAATATCTAATGTTGCCGGATGAGCCGACCGCGTCGCAAGCCGGGTCTCAGCCATCGAATGACAGGTACGGGTTACAGCGAGGCCGGGATGGCGCTACAATCATCGGACGCTTGCGGAGTTCAAGGCGAGCGTCCCGGATCTGTTTATACAGCGATGGGTTAGTTACCGGAGCAAAGGCGATTGTTTTGGCAGAGCAAATGAAGCGAACTAGGATTATCGCGAATATCTTCGGGGCTCTTGTAGCCGCGTTAATGCTCTCCGGATGCGGTCCTACCCTGGAGCGGATCGCGCCGGGTTTGCCGCAGGTAACTAACCTGCCGTCGGCTTGCTGGGAGCAGGGTGCGTCCAAACCTGGTTCCGCCTGCGCGAAGGCTTTGGCCGAGCCGACCGACGATTCCTCCGCTCCGCGCGATAATCGGACCACGAGGAACTTCCTGGACGGCGCCTGTGCGGATGAGGACGCGTGGCAGGAAGGCTCCGCCTGTCACCTGCTGCTCGAATCGCTGCAGCGCACGGCCGCGTCGCGCGCCGGCGCCGCCGCCCAGGCAAATCAACCTCGACCCTGAGCGTCTGTCAGTGGCGGACTAAGTGGCCGGCAAAGCGATTAAATGCTAGCTTCGCCGCCGCAACCCGAAACTACGGAGAGAGATAATGGCGGATCTTTTGTTCGAGAAGCGCAACCGAATAGCCTACCTCACGCTTAACCGGCCCCAGGTTCACAACGCCCTGAATCCGGAGATCATCGTAAGATTGGCGGAGGCCTGGAAGGAGATCGATCAGGATGACGCCGTGCGCGCCGCCATCATTACCGGAGCAGGCGCCAAAGCCTTTTCCGCCGGCGCCGATCTGGGCCGACTCATCCCGCTTTTCACCAAGGCTCGCGAGCCGGAAGACGAGTTCGATCGCAAACTGCTGGACGATCGCAAACTGCTGGACATGGCGATCTTGCGCGGCTTCACTCCCGGCAAGCCCATCATCGCGGCGGTCAACGGATTTTGCATCGCCGGCGCGATGGAAATGACCCAAGGCACCGATCTGCGGGTCGCATCCGAGTCGGCGAGCTTCGGCCTCCAAGAAGTCAAATGGGGAATCATTCCGGCGGCCGGATCGCTCGCCCGATTACCCCGGCAGATGCCGTATTGCAAGGCGATGGAGATTTTTCTGACCGGAAATCGGATGAGCGCGGCTGAGGCTTATCGCCTGGGATTCGTCAATTACGTCGTGCCGCAGGACCAACTGATGGCAAAGGCGGAGGAACTGGCCGCGACTATCGCGGAAAATGCGCCGCTGGCGGTCAGGACGATCAAGGACGTGGTGGAGCGATGCTCCGGGCGTCCGCTGGAGGAAGCCTATCAGATCGAGAACGAGGGCTGGCGTATCGTGACCGGCTCCGAGGACGCGCAGGAAGGACCGCGCGCCTTCCTGGAGAAACGCAAGCCCATCTGGAAGGGTCGCTGAACACTGCGGCAAAGCCGCTCGTCGATATTCCGGAGCGCGACGGCTCAGGCGCCCGCCATCGCCCGCATCGTATTGGCGAAATCGCGGACGATCGTGTCCGGGGGACCGATCGGAAAGATGATCGGATGGGTCACGCCGGCATCGCGGAATCGCGCTACGTACTTCCGCGCCTTTTCTTTCGATCCGACGACGCCGATTTTCGCGGCCGAAGCATCCCCGATAGCGGTGAAAGCCTCGTCGCGTTTGCCGGCCTGCCATAGCCGGCGCACCTCGGCCATTTCGTCGCCGAGCCCGTAGCGCTCGAACATCTGCCTGTACGAATCGACGAAAGCGTAGCCGGCCAGTTCGCGCTTGAAGGCGTCCGTCGCGGCGCGCTCATCCTCCGTAACGCACATCCTGACGTAGGCCCCGATATCGATCTCGTCGGGGTCGCGACCGGCCGCGATCGCGCTGCCGCGAACCTCGGCGATCAATTCCGGCATCGCTTCGGGCGGCGAATAATTGAACAGGACGCCATCCGCGATTTCGCCGGCAACTTGCAGCATCGGGGGATTCAGCGCCGCAAGGTAAATCCGGGGCGGCTTCTGCGTCAGGCGCATCCCGAGTCTGAAGTCGCTCTTGTAGATCCATCCTTCAAACTTCGCGCGGCCCTCGGTAAAGAGCTGACGCATGATCTCGACACACTCGCGCATCGCGGTGACCGGCTTGCGGTACGAAGCGCCGTGCCATCGTTCGACGATCGCGGGACTCGAAACTCCGAGCCCGGCCAGCGCTCGGCCGCCGGAAAGTTCATTGAGCGTGAGAAAACTCATCGCCATGATGCCCGGCGTGCGAAGCTGAATCGGAACCACGCCGGTGCCGAGCTCGATCTTGCTGGTATTCAGCGCATACGCCGCGAGGCTGATAAACGCATCCGGGCCGACGACTTCGGGTATCCAGAGCGCGGTGTAGCCGAGCGCCTCGGCCTCGCGCACGAATTCGCGGTTTTTGGCCAGCGGCGCGCCGCCGAAGGAAAGCATCACGAGGCCGAGTCCTGGTTTCGGCTTTGCCATGATATGGGTTCAGCTCCTTGATAGTTCTCGTCCGATGCGCGATTAAGCTAGCCCGCCGGTTGCCGATGTTACAAACGCCGCTGTGTCGGCGATCGGATTCGGAAAACCATCGACGGCTATCCGCGTTATGGACCTCATCGAGCCGCTGGTCTATGTATGCCGCTGTTGTCCTGGAGAATGCTGATGGAGAGATCGCATTCCGCCGAGCTTGATCCGCCGCGCGCTTAAATAGTGGTCGTGGCCGCCTTCTTTTCGAGTTTTACCGTGTTCGGAATCGCCTACAGCTTCGGCGCGTTCTTCAAGCCGATGGCAGCAGCGTTTTGGGGCCGGCGCGGGAGCCACTGGACCTGCACCCCCTTTTTCTTGAAAAACTGATAATTCAAGACCTGACCCCACTTACCTCCCGCGATCAGCCGCCGTTAGTGCCTGATACATGTCAAGCCGTCGCTAAACTCGTGTTGATCGCTCTCAGGTCCGCCGTAAAAACCGAATTCTTCACGGTGCCCTCGATAGATTGTGAACTTGTCGATCACTTTATAGTCTTCCGCTATCGTGTTGCCGCCACAGCTGGTTACATTTACCTGGCTGCCATGGATATCTATCACACTGAAATAATAGATGTCTGCGTGCTGGTGAATATGCCAGAGCTTGGGATTCACGACGGGAGAGGTGGTGTCCACACCTGCGCCGCAGGTGCCGTTCAGAAGCTGAACGACATCGTTTCTCCACGGGGGGTGCGGCGGAAGGGTGCGGGGGATTGGCAGGACGCGGCTGTCAACCCCCATAGCCGCCCTCGTAACGGCACAAAGGCCGCACCGCGCTAGCGGCGGGTCCCTGTCGTAGCTCCCTCCCGCAATTGATAAGTGCCGCTCTCCGCCGCGCCACTCAGCCTGCGACATCACGCTAGTGCGGCGCGCTCCGCCCAATCCCGGCTAGCACGGCCCCGAGTTCGGGTCGCACCGCCAAAGAATCTGCCCGATCTGGTTCTGGAGGGTCAGACTTCCATCGACCCCGTAAGCGTTCCCGAGCGTGAGCGTGCTATTAGGGTTACCACCTCCCCCTCGAGACCAGTACTGGTGTCCACTAGGGTCGTCTAACACAAGGACGCCATCTGACGTTACAGAGGCGGACCCCGGGGACTGTCCTTGGGTACCGCTGGCCCATACGGGTGTCTGATCCGGTTGCCCCGGATGGTAGTAGTTCACTAAATTCCCGTCGCTCTGGTAGAGCAACTCATAGTCTCCGCTACGAGAAAGAAGGTACTGCCCTGGCAGCAGGGTATTCGGTTGATTGGCCTGCATCATCGCAAAGTCGTTGTAGCCGATCAGAAGGAGCGGTATGTCCGTGGGGTTAATTGTATTCGAGCCGAGAACCTGGTTGTCGGCCTGATCGGGGTAGTTCAAGGCTACGATGCCAAGGCGTGTACGCTCAGGGATGTTAGCGTCGCCCATATTGTATTGCAGACCGCTGAACAGCCACGGATTTATGTGCCACACGGCGTAGACTTTGGGCCACAGATCAACGAGGTGGTAGCTGCTCGTGAAGTTGATATACAGGGTATTTGGGCTACCCACCTTGGCCGCATTGAATTCGTTAAGTATGTACCCCTCCTTTGTGCCGTAGTCCACATTGTCATACTGATCCTGTACACTATAGGTCACCCCTGCACTGTTCGTCTCGGTAAAAGTTGCGTTGTCCGGCCAATTGCTCACGTCGATGCCCAAGGCGTAGGTGTTGTTGCTGGTACTGTAACGGCGCAGGAGTACAATTTTGCCCCGCACCTGGCCTAAGGTGGGAATAGTAGTGCCGGTGTACCACCAGCCGGGATGGCTCTGAATGTCGTTATAGATGACCTGCTCGAGAGGGAGAGAACCGCTGGCGGGAGAATCTTCCTCCTTTATCGACATAAGGACAGTTTCGGTGGGATACTGCTGTAAGAACGGCTCGATTTGGTTAGCAATCGCATCCTCGAGGGTTATGCCCAGGTCGTAAGTGCTGTGATAAAGTTCGCACTCATTATTGACGCTTTTGCATCTCATATCAAAAAAGCGGATACCGGTACCCAATTGACCTGTAAAACCAAGGTCTTGTGTCCACACCCAAAGGCCCGCGGCCCCGCTATAAGAATATGTGCCGCTGTCGTGCGTGCCCGGGATGGTAAGTGTGGAAAGGAATCTGCTGTCCTCTACGCCGGCCATCCACCCCCACTCTTCGCTCTGGTCCATTATGTGGTAGCCTACAGTAAGGCGGTCGCCCGAAATCATGAGAGTGACGCCGCCGCTGGGTGAGGTGCTATTGTGTCTCCATCCTATGTCGGTTGTATCATTATCAGGCTCCCACGTGTTCCGCAGGATATAGTCAGGAGAAGGGTTCGCGCATGAACCACACTGACCGGTTCCGTGTATGTGAAACTGTTCGTTAACGCCGTCGCTAACATAGTAGTATGCATCGCCTCCATCATCGCACCGGCACCTGACGGCCTCATCCCACTCTATATAAATCCTGGTTGTTCCGGGCGGAATCATCGCTGGAAAATTCCAACTATTCATCTGGTAAGAGTGCTGAGACGACAGGAAGAAATTGTAAGGGGTCGCGTTAATGATATCGAGATACCCCCGGTTCCCAAGCCAACCGGCTGCGAAGGAGGCTGGGAGTCTCGAGCCCCCGCATCCAGTGAAAGCGATGAGAAATAACAACCCCACAAGCGTAATCGTTAACGTTCGGCGATAGATGCTCGCCCTTGCGCTACTCTTTCCTCCGTTCACGGTATCCTCCCTCCCGCAATTGATAAGTGATGATCTCCGCCGCATTACCAAGCCTGAGAATGTCATATTTGCTTCAAAGCCTCCTGTTGGACCAATTAAGCCAGCGGCCATTCCCTTCCTATTGTCGTTCCCTTCAGGGTGTGTAGATTTCGGCGGTCTCCAGCGCCGAGAATGGGACGCCGGTCCCGCTTTCGATGAGTCCGCCCGGGAGCAATACCTTTCCCGAGTGCAGCAATGTTGCGGTAAAGAAATCGCGCGGCGAAAGCATCGGTACCTTTGCCTGAAACTGACCGGTTGAAGGATCGTAAAAGTCCACGGTGGCTGTGGTTATAGCGGAGCTCCCAGAAATACCGCCTGCGATCATTACGCGGCCATTGAGCAGCTTGACTGCGGAATGATAAGCCCTCGGGTTGCTCATCACGCCCGCGGTTGCAGTAAACGCGCCGGTCTTGGGGTCGAACAACTCGGCAGTGGAAAGCGGCGTGCTGCCATCCGTAGTGACGCCGCCGGCAATCAGGACGCGGCCGTCGCCAAGCCGATTTGCGGTTGCGTTCGCACGCGGCGTGGTCATCGTGTTCGGCGCTGCGGAGAACATTTCGGTTTTTGGATCGTAGATTTCCGCGGTATCGGTGGCGGCGGTGGAATTCGTGCTTCCGCCGGCGAGCAACACTTCGCCGTCATCGAGCAGCGTGGCGGTGTGGTCTGCGCGGGGCGAGGTCATCGGTGCTTTGGTCGCAGTGAAGGTTCCCGTCTTGGGATTGTAGAGCTCCGCCGTGTCGCGCGCGTTGTCGTTCGCGTCGAGTCCGCCCGCGATCAGGACTGTACCATCGCCAAGCAGAGTGACGGTCGCCGCGGCGCGCGAGGCGACCATCGGGCCGGCGGTGGGCGAAAAGCTCATCGTTTTTGGATCGAAGAGTTCCGCGGCGGCGCCACTGCTGCCAGACGGGATCAGCACCTTGCCGTCCTTCAGCGTAACCGCGTCGCACGGCGCGCACGGTACGTCAAGATTATTGGCGGTGGGCACAAAATGGCGAGTCTTCGGCTCGAACACTTCGGCTGTGTCAAGCGCAGTGGTCTCGTTGCCGCCGCCAACGATCAGGACGCGGCCATCGGGCAGCAGCGCCGAGCCATATGCCACCCGAAGAGCGTTGAGGCCGCCGGTCACGGTGAACATCCCCGTCGTGGGGTTGTAGATTTCGCCGCTCGGCTCGTAATTTCCGCCGCTCTGTCCTTGGTTGTCGATTCCGCCAAGAATAAAGGGAGAGCCGTCAGGCAGTACCACGGCGGCCGCCACCATACGAGCAATATGAAGCGCGCCGGTCGGAGAGAAGGTGTTGGTGGAGGCATCGAACAGATCGAAACCGGCATCGGGCGTCGAGTTTGGAAAGGTACTGCTTCCCGCGCCGACGATCGCATTTCCGTCCGGCAGCGGCGCGGCCGACAGTTGCATTCTGCCGGTGCTCATGGTGTTGGCGGTGAAGCTGAACGTCGAGGTGCCCGGATCGTACAGTTCTGCGGTATCCAGGGGCGTTGGGAAATTTTGGCCACCCGCAATGAGTACGCGTCCATCGGCCAACAGAACGGCCGCCGATTCGTATCTGGGCGAGTTAAGCAGGCCCGCAGTGGCCCTGAAGGTGCCTGACGCCGGATCGTAAAGCTCGGCACTTGTTAGCTGCGTTGTACCGTTGAGCCCGCCGGCCAGCAAAACCTTGCCATCGGCGAGCAGGACCGCGACCTGGAACGCCCGCGGGCCGATCATATTGCCATTGGTGTACAAGAAGGCGCCCGAAGCGGGATCGTAGAGCTCGGCCGTGTCGGTTGTGTGCGTGTTATCGAACCCGCCCGCGATCAGTACGGTTCCATCCTGGAGCGTGGTCGCGGTGCATCCAGAACGGGGGTCATTCATCGCGCCTGAAGTCGGCGCAAAGCTGTTGTTCGCGGGATCATAAATCTCGGCCTGCAATAGGGGGTTTCCGCTGCTGTCGCTTCCGCCCACTGCCAAGGCCCTGCCGTCGTTGAGCGCGGCCAGGCAGACACGGTACGCCGCGATAGGTAGTTGATTCGCGACCAGCGTAAAGCTGTCGGTCTTGGGGTGATATACCTCGCCGGAAGCGAGCACATCGTTCGCCAGCGAACCGAGTCCTCCCACTTCCAGCACATGCCCGGATTTGAGCGTAACAGCCGGGGCGATTCGTCCCACGTTCATCAGGCCAGGCACCTGAACGGTCGCGTTCGGCTCTGGCGCTGGCGGTGCGCCACCCGAGCTGCCGCCGCACGACGCGCACAACAGCGTGAGCGCGACGAGATACAGAATGCGAGCTTTCATCTTCCTCTCTCTCTCAAATCCGCAGGTACCCCGTTGAAATCGGTCGCGTCTCTAAACGAATCACCCGACAACACAGCTCTCCGCGGCCCGGATTCCGGGTTGCGTCGGTTACGCTTCAAATCTGCCTTCGGCCGGCTTCCTGCTCGGAAACTGCACCACGGAGCTTGGGACGTCTCCGTGTTCTGAGAGTCGAAATTCGCTTTGTTACTTTGGGCCCAAACTCTCGCAATCAGCATGCCGCATGCTTTGACTGGTTAATCTTCTCGTCTCGATTGCCCGATTCCCCGGAAAGGAAACACGTTCCCGGAAACATGTTTCCTTGGGACCAATATTTTCATTTGGGGGCACGAAAGTTTCGAGCGTCAGATGCGCCGTCGAGGTCATGTCGAGACATACGGCTCTGGTGTGTGACAGAGTTGCCACATTGTGGGGCTTTGCCTCCCCGCCCGGCGGCTGGACGTGATTCTTAAGAAAGGTTGACCAACGCTGATCGCCGCGAGGTTTCCCAGCCGGTGTGGCCGTGCCCCGGCTCTAACGGTGTGGCCTTGATTTGAACCATTTCGGGCGCGAGCCAACAAATGCTCAGAACAGGAGAATTCTCAGCCACACGTCCGCTTCAGCGTTTAGTGACCGCCGACCCGCAGCGTTCGACCCTCCACTTGCGCCAGGTCGTAGCCCCTTGAGGTGCAGACCGTTTGGGAAGAAATTTCCTTATCGCTCAGCTGATCGATGGGGCGTGCAGGGGACCGCGTATCGTATAGGGCTGGGAACCCGGCGGATGCGGCAGCAACCCCAGCCATATCCCCAGGTGTGAGCGACCGGCCGGAGTCGGCTCCAATTGCAGGGTCATCCGGATTGTGCTGTTGCCGAGGTCGGGGGCCAGCGTCAGTTCGCCTTCGGCGAGCGCCTTCAGATCCGCGCCGTTTCCCTCGATCTGTTCGATCTTGACCACACCATGTTCAAGTTTCAGGACGGCCTTGCAATCCGCGAACGCTATATCCGGAAATCCGGACCCTGGTTTTAACGCGAAGCCCTTGCCGTTGAGTTCCAGCTTGCCGCTACCGCTGTCGATAGCGTAGCCGCTCAGAGCTACGGAACCCGTGCCGGAAAAGAGGCCGTTCAGGCTGGCACCGGGCACGGGCAACGCACGATAGCGCGCCAGATTCAGGTCGCGGACATCGAGATCAACTTCGAGGCCGTCTCCGACCCGACGCACAGTGGCGTAAACCCGGCCGTCGTACGCTTCGGCGTTGAGATGCAAACCCGGATGACCCATGAGCAGCGAACCGAGCGCGGGCGTGAGGGTCATATCCGCGCTCTGAAACACCGCCTGACCGGTTGGGTCGATGGTTGAAGTCAGACGGATGTCTTCCAATTTGACGCCGATCGGAAAGCTGGTTCGCTGATCGCCGTAGGAAATCCGCCAGCCCGTCGGTTTCAAGATCGTCGAGAGCGTATCCTGGTACGGGAAGTTGCCGACCATGAAAACCAGGAAAAGAAATATTCCCCAGACCCAGTAAGCCGTCGCGACGGAATGTTCCCGCCAGTAGCTGGCGGTCAGAAACCGGCGCAAATCAGCCACTTTTCCCCAGCGCCGAGCAGGTCAGATCAACGTCGAAAGAGTGAGGATTCTGAACGCGTTTCCTGATATTTAAATTCGACACCGCCACGGGAACAGTCAGCGACTTGACTTCGTAAAGTGTGTCGACCAGTTGGGCCAGGCTGACGTCGTTCAGCTTGACGTTGACGGCGTATTCCATCAGTTCGTTGGAAACGCGCTTGTCGGCGGGGGTGATCGAGCCGATTTTGTCGCGTCCCACGCTCTTGGAAAGCGTTCCTTCAACCACCGAGAAGAGTGAAAAATCCTTGCCCGGCGGTACAGTGCGTTTTTCCGCGGTAGCGAGGTCGAGCTTCATCTGGGAGTAGGTCTGAGAGAGCCGGCGCACTTCAACCAACTCCTTTTGCCGCGCGCCGATCCGGGCTTCCAGGCTCTGACGCAGACCCTGCACTGGCTGATACCCGAGGTTGTAAACGAGAAAGATGCCCAATAGGACGCCGGCGATGCGCACCAGGATCTTTTCGCGCGGCTCCAGCTTTTGATAGCGAGCGCGCAGGTCGTTCAGAACCGGCGCCAAGGGCTCGGCCATCTGCTTGAGTCGACTGCCCACAGCCGATTGGACCGCTTCCGCGACCCGCTGGATCGCGTTGGCGATCCGTTCGCGAATTTCTGATGCCATCGTTCAGTCGGCCCCCGTCGGATTGTCCCTAATCGCGGCGCTCAGACGGAACTCGATTTTGCTGGCGTCGGTTCCGGCCTTGGCGTCAGTAACCTGGATATCGCCGAAGGCGTCGTTCGAGCCCAAGGCCTTCTTGAGCCGGTCGACGGTGCCGAATGAATCCGCCGTTCCGGAGATTTTCACCCCGCCCTCATCGATCAACATATCGTTGAGATCGATCGACAGGCTTGAAGGTATCGAATGCGATACCGCCAGCAGGATCTCCAGCGGCGATCCACGGCTGCCGCCCATCATCCTGAGCCGCTTGTGCATATCGGCGATGCCGCTGATTAGGGCTGCTTTGACGTTGGGCGTCGGATGCGCGCCGAGCGCCGGGGCCGCCGAGCTTGCGATTTGCCGCTCAAGAAAATGCAGTTGCCGAAATTGGTTCGCGGTTACAAGCGTCAGATGCAGCAACGCGAGCGCGAAGACCGCAATCGCCACCATCGCGGGCTTACGCAGCGTGCTCAGGTCGCTCTGGCGGCCACGGAAGGCGAATTCATCCCGGCGCAGGTTGATAAGTTTGGCCGCCGCCCGCGGCGTCTCGCCGAGGAGCATCGAGACGCAACTCGCGAAGCGCATCCACTCCGGTGTGAGCCCTTCCAGCGGGGCCGGGAGAGCAATGCGATCGCAACCGCGGACATCGAGCGCCAGCGCCGCCGATACCTGCTTCTGAACCGCCGGCATCATGCCGAGCTCGCCGGTTAGAATGACCTCAGGCGGTTCGGCATCTCCGCCTTGAGCGAGCATGGTTTGGCGCGCGGCGGCTATCACTTTGGCCATGACCGCTTCCCGGTTGCCATTGCCGTTTTGAGCCTCGGGTCCGCACGGGATAACGCGCAGCGCCTGCACCGCGCCGCCGGCGCCAAGCATCAGCAGCGAGATGCGCTCCTGTTCCATATCCAGGAGGAGATGCGGACCTGTGTTTTCGCTTTTGGCACCGGTCAGCAATGCCGCTAGCGTTAAGGCGCTCAGCGTGACGGTTTTCGGATCGAGCCCGGCCTTGGCCAGCAGTTCGAGATGGGCGCTCAAGTCGGCCTTGCGCGCCATTGCCGCCAGTACGCGTTCTCCGCCGTTCTCGCGACCGACGCTTACGAATGCCACCACCGCATCATCTACGGCGAACGGCAGGTGCTCTTCCAGCGCGAAGGGGACGGCCTGTTCAAGCTTGCGTCGATCGTGAAACGGCAGGGTAAGCAATCGTTTGGCCACGAGTTCGCCGGGGAAGGCGGAGATCACGATATCGGGAGTTCCGGTCTCCTCGAGCAGGCGGCAGATGGCGGCGCTCAAATCGGACTCGCCGGGCGCACGTCTGGCCTCGAAGGCGCCGACGATGGCGAAGGAATTCCATGATCGCTCGGCTACCGCCGCTCGCACGGAGTCCGTGGAGACCTCAAGTGAAAGGATTCTCTCCGTCATTCGTTTCCCTAACCCTCAGTCCTCGTGCCAGAAAGACAGCAATGCTGGTCCGACGCCGTTGCGCCTGACGGTTGCGTACACAAAGCTGCGCGCCCCAGAGTAACTGCCAACCCCGGTTATCGTAAAGTAGTCGCTTTGAGTTGCGAAGAGCGCGCTCGAATTCTGACTCCCTTTTAACGACGGTCCCAGCAATTTCGTCAGATCGCCCACGTTTTGGAAGGGGCGTTGTTCCAAAACCGTTTGCAGCAGCGAAGTCTGATTGGCGAGATCCGGAATCATGGCTACCAAGACCTCCGGCGGCGCCGTATTGACGTTCACTTTACTCTCGGGAGCGGCGGTGAGGAACTCCTTCAGCCGCATGAAGGTCGCATCGTCAACCCCGCGGATCATTCTGAGGTCGGCGATGGTCGGCATCGGGCCATTGCGTGGCGCATACGGCGGTATCAGGCTCATATAATAGTCGGCCTCGGCGCCACCTTGGGACTCGACGCTGTCCTGGTCGAGCCAATCTATGATTGCCGGCAAAATCTCCGGTGAGACCCCGATCTCCTGGAACAGACGATCCAGCGTCTGGCCGAAGGCGACATTGACCACGCCGTTGGTGGCGTTGACCAGTTGGTTGATGTTGAGCTTGCGGGTTTCATCGACGATCGAGAGTTCTACGCTCCCGCCTTCGACCGGCAGCGGCGGAAACGGCTTCGCCCACAGTTCATCCAGGCCGTCGTACGCCTGCTGCGAGAGGGCGTCGTTGCGAGCGTCCTGGGCCAGCAGCCCCAGACCGACGTTCACTCCCGAGCGGGCGAGATAGTCCGCGCGAATCTCGTTTATCTGGTTGGCCGACGAGCGAAAACTCGCGCTCGTCGAGTAAGTGAAATCGATCACCAGCACCGTCATCAGCGCCACCGCCATCATGGTGGCAAGCAGGGCCAGTCCGCGCCGATTATCAGCAGGCTGCCTCATCGCAGGATAAAAGCCATCGGCACGGCTATGGTGGTCGAGAAATTCGCCGGACGACCGCCGGGCGATGCCATCGAGAGATCCACCGCGATCGCCAGCGGCAAGACCTGGCCCGGAGGCGTGTTGCGCGAGTCCCAGCTTTCCAGCCATCGCTGCCCGTCGAAATATCGCAAGTGCAGTCCGAGCACGTTGTCCGCCAGCACCACGGGCGGCGTCGTCGCCGCGCCGGTATTCTGCGTTATCAGGGCGCTGGTTTGGCCGCGCATCAAAATGAACCATCCCCGATGTTCAAGGTTGGGCGTCGCCGTGTAAGAGACGAGCTCCTCCGTGCCGAAGCCGCTGAGCGAGCGGTGACGAGCCACGTCGGCGGTCGAAAAAGTGATGCTGTCAAGCGGCACGCCGGACTCCATTTTTCCCTGCCCGATCAGCAGCGTTTTGCTCAGCACCAGCGGAGTCTGGATCGTGCCGCGGATCTCCCTGCTCAGTTGCCAGATGATCGCGCGCCCCTCCTGTTCGGTCAGCATCCGATTCTCGGCGTGGATCTTGCTGTTCGCGACCGCCGAAAACGATCCGTAAAGCATGACCATCAGCAATGCCATCAGAGCCAGCGCGAGCATCAGCTCGATCAAGGTGAAACCACGCTGGGTGTTTGTGCGCGAGCGGAGAATCACGAGCCGGGCTCCGGCGGCACCGGGCTGTGCATGTACTCGACCAGGTCGAAGCTGCGGCCCAGGTGCGGGCCGAAGACCACGCGCACCCGGACTTTGCGCACGTCCGGAAACAACTCGGTAGGCTCGACCGTGCGGTACCAGCGAAAATTCGGATACTGCCCGGCGTGAAGCTGTTGGAAATCGCCGACCGTTTCGCCCAGCGCCGGGAAGCGCTCGAGTTCCGCAAGAGTCATTACCTCCTGCGCGAGCATCGCGGCACGGGTAACTTCCTGGCCGCGAATGATGCTCTGAAGGCTTTGGTGATGCAGGCCGAGCAGGGCTACCAGCGCCGTCGCCACGATCGCCAGCGAAAGCATCACTTCGATCAAGGTAAAGCCCGGCTCGAAGCCAGCGAAGACGCCGACAGCGGCGTCGGTTTCGCCGCGACGGCCTGATCGGTAAACCGCTCTCATTGAGCGGTTCTCCGGCGCAAGCCAGGGTTGCTTTCACCCCGCCAGATCGCCACCCGTCCGGTGAGTGGGTCAAGGCTCATCGTGAAGACGTCGCCCCATTCGTCACTCAGGTGAATGACGGTCGCGTCCACGTAACCTTCAGGATAAAAGAAACAGCTCGTCGTTCCGCGCGATAAAGTGCCGGTGTTTTCGACGGTAACGTCGCGCAGCCGCACACCCATCGGCAGCATCACCGGCGCGGCCCCCGGTTGGCTGTCGGCAACAAACACCGGCATCGGCGCATACGGGTCCAGACGGGAGACGAAGTAGCGATTGTTGTCGAGATCGAAGGTCAGACGCAGCACAACCTTCTGGGCGGAGGCCGTTTCGTAAAGATAGGATACGCGGCCGGCGAGCCGGCGAACCTCGTTCTTGAGCAGCGTTCCACGAAAACCGCGGAAGTAGGGAGTGACCAGAGTCAGGGCCAGGCCCATGATGAAAATCACGACGGCCAGCTCGAGCAGGGTAAACCCGCCTTCGGCGGGCAGCCCGCCTGTCCAGCGCGCGCCTGCTCTCGAGTCGTTATCCACCAGGTCAGAGCTGGCTGGCGTCGATATCGGCGTTCTTGCCGTCACCGCCTTCCACGCCGTCCGCACCGAAAGACTTCAATGCGTAGCCGTTGCCGTCGCTTTGATAAAAGTAGGGATTGCCCCACGGATCGAGCGGCAGCCTCGAAATGTAGCCGCCCTCCTCGTAGTTCTGGGGTACTCTGCCGCTGGTCGGAGGAGTCACCAGGGCCTGCAATCCCTGGTCGGTGGTAGGGTAGGAGCCGTTGTCCATGTAGTAGCGGTCGAGCGCGGTCTTCAGGCCGGCGATGTCGGCCACGGCCTTGGTGCGTTTGGCCTTGTCGGTGGCCCCCCGCAGGTTTTGCACCACCAGCGTGGCGAGCAGGCCGAGAATCATGATTACCACCATGATTTCGATAAGCGTGAAACCGGCTTGAGCCTTGCGCCGTAATTTCATGGGTTCCCCTGTAAGCATGTTCATTGCACCAACTGATTGAGCTGGAAGATTGGCAACAATACCGCCAGAATCATGAATACGATCATTCCAGCCATCAGCAACGTCATCAATGGCTCCAGCAGCGTGGTCATCTGCGCCAGCGAATTCGAAACCTCGCGCTCGTACAGTCGGCCGCCCGCTCCAGCATCGATTCAAGTTCGCCGGTGCGCTCTCCCACCCTGATCATCTCGATCAGCATCGGCGGAAACAGACCGCAGCGGGCCAGGGTCTGTCCCATGCCGTGACCTTCGCGAATCTCGTCGCGGCTCTTTTCGATCGCGTCGGCCAGCAGGGTGTTGGTCACGACGAGCTTTACCGCGTCGAGCGCCGGCAGCACCTGAACGCCGCTGGCCAGCAGGGTCGCGAGCGTGCGGGCAAAGCGTGCGGTAATGAGCTTGGTCACGGTCGAGCCCAGATACGGGACGCGCAAGAGCCAGCGATGGTAGAACGCGCGCCCGTGCGGGGTGTTAAGAGCGAAGCTGGCGCCGGCGATCGCGCCGATCGCGAGCAATATCAGGAGCCACCAGTAATTGGCGAGAAAATCCGAGAAGCCAATCAGCACCAGGGTCATGGTCGGCAACGCCTGATTGGTCTGCTGAAAGATGGTGGCGACCTGGGGAACGACGTAGGTCACCAGGAAGCCCATGATCGCGACGGCGACGCAGATCATGATGATCGGGTAGGTGAGCGCGCCCCGCACCTTGGCGATCAGGTCGGCTTGGGTCTCGCTGTATTCGGCCAGCCTTTCGAGCACCACCTCGAGCGCGCCCGCGCTTTCACCGGCGCGCACCATGCTCACGTAGAGAGTCGAGAAAATATCGCTATGAACCGCCATCGCGTCGGCCAACGACGCACCCTCGCGTACGCTCTCGCGCACCTGCGACAGCATCCGCTTGGTCACCGGACGAGAGGCCTGATCCGACAGCGCGCCTAGCGCTTCGACCAGGGTTACTCCCGCGCCCAGCAGCGAACCCAACTGACGGGTTAGGACCGCGAGTTCGGCCGCCGGCACGCCGCGGCGCAGCCGCGGCATCACGCTGCGGCGTTCGGTCTTGGGCTGCGCCCCGCTTTCGGGGACTACATCGGTGGGAAAGATGCCCAGCGCGCGCAACTTGCCGCGCGCGCTGCGCGCACTGTCGGCATCGACCACTCCGGCGACGGAGCGGCCTTCAGCCGATAAGCCACGATAACCAAAAACCGGCATCGAATTTCAGAAGGCGCAGACCAAATCTACAGGATGTCTTCCTGCGTGACGCGAAGCAGTTCCTCGATCGTCGTCTGCCCGGCCAGCACGCGCTCGACGCCGTCCTGGCGCAACAGCTTCATACCCTTGGCGGTACAGGCGCGGCGGATCGTCGAGGCGTCGGCGTTCTTCATCACCAGACCGCGCACCTCGTCGTCCATCATCATCAGCTCGTTGATCGCGACCCGGCCGCGGTAGCCGGTGCCCCGGCAAGCCTTGCAGGTTTTCGCTCCCGGCCGGTAAATCACGTCGCTGATATCCGCCGAAGTAATCCCGAGTCGGGTCATCTGTTCCGCGCTTGGATGATATGGTTCGCGGCAAGTGGGGCAGACCAGACGTACCAGGCGCTGGGCGATGACCGCGATAATCGAGGAAGAGACCAGGAAGGGTTCGATCCCCATGTCGACCAGGCGGGTCAAGGCGCCGAACGAATCGTTGGTGTGCAGGGTCGAGAACACCAAGTGGCCGGTGAGCGCCGCATGGATCGCGATCTCGGCGGTCTCACTGTCGCGGATCTCACCAACCATGATCACATTGGGGTCCTGGCGCAGAATCGAGCGCAAGCCGTTGGCGAAGGTCAGTTCGATCTTCGGATTGACCTGCATCTGGCCCACGCCATGAAGCTGATACTCGATCGGATCCTCAATCGTGATGATGTTTTTTTCCGGCGAATTGATCCGGCTCAGGCATGCGTAAAGCGTGGTCGTTTTGCCCGATCCGGTTGGGCCGGTGACCAGGATGATGCCGTGGCTCTGATGGATCAGATGCTCCATGCGGCGCAGGTTCTCGCCCGTAAAACCCAGCCGATCGAGGTCCAGGCCGACCAGCGTTTGAGCCCGATCCAGCAGCCGGAGCACGATCCGTTCGCCGAAGGCCGTGGGGATCGACGAAACCCGGACGTCGATATCGCGGCCGGCGATCCTGAGCCGAATCCGGCCGTCCTGCGGCAGCCGCTTCTCGGCGATGTTGAGGCCGGACATGACCTTGATGCGCGAGCGATCGCGGCCTGAAACCGCTGCGGCGGCGTGATCACGTCGTAGAGCATGCCGTCAACGCGGAAGCGCACCACCAACTGCCGCTCGAACGGCTCGACGTGAATGTCGCTGGCGCGGTCCTTGACCGCCTGCGCCAACAAGTCCGTTGACCAGCTTGATGATCGGCGCGGCGTCGTCGGATTCGAGCAGGTCGCGCGGTTCGTTGGAAAGTTCGCTCGCGACCTGCTCGAGCCGCTCTTCGTCGAGATCGATCATCAGGTCATGCGCGGTGGTGGTCGAGGCGCGGTCGTAAGCGCGGTTTATGGCGTGGTTGATGACATCAGCGGGCGTTACCACCGGCTCGATCGGCAATCCGAACAGCAGGCGAAGATCGTCCAGGGGCTCGAAATTTCCAGGGTCGGCGATCGCCACCGTCACCGTTTGGCCGTCGCCGGCTATCGGCAGAAGGCAGTTCTTCTTGGCGTAATTGATCGGGACCTTGGCGACCAGATTGTTGTCCAGCGAGTGCTCGTCCAGATGCGCCTGAAAAGGGAGTCGGTACTGCTGAGCCAGGGCGCGGCTCAGCCTCTGGGGTTCGAGCGCGCCCATTTCCACCAGGGTATCGGCAAGGTCCTGGCCCGGTTTCCGACGCTGCCTTGCCTTCTCGAGGTCCTCCGGGGAAACCCACGAGCGGTCAAGCAGAATCGATTCGAAGCTTTTGCTCGCAGTTGCCATGATTTTGCCTGTGAAGCCCGGGTCCTGTCGCCGCTAGCGCCAGTGAGACTTCCACCAGCCAGACCCGACCGGGCTGAAAACCCATTTATTAACATGATCGTCCGCCGGTCGTGCAAGTATGGCCTCGCTTGCGGGTCGCACCGAAGCGCTGCCGCCGGCGCTAGAAGTGAGTGGCTGCCGGGCCGGCGCCTATCGAATAGCCGAAGGCCGTACCCTTCTTCGACGGCATCCTGTGCTCGGCTTCGCTCCATGATTGGAGCTTGCCGTCGACCATTTGAAGATCGATAAAGGTTCCCTTGTCACCCTCCTTGGCCGAAGTATAGAGCAGCGAGGCGGTGATATCGTCGCTATTGGCCCGCTCCGCGTAGCTCCAGACTTGGCCGCCGTTGGTGGTGTCGCTGATGATATCGGGTTGCCCCCACTGAGTGCGGACTTCGCTGGCGGTTTGGCCGGCCTGAAGCGAGTTGAGCATGCGATGGCTGCGCACCTGTGTTCCGGCCTGGTAGAGAGCGCCGCAGCCCAAGGCGGTAGCCGCCAATGCCATCAGCGCGCATCGCAGGATATTCTTCATTTGATGAATTGTGTTAGCCAGGGTCACGGTTTGTCAACGGTGAGTCTCGAAGCTTCGGCAAAGCGGTTATCGTTGCCGATAATCGTAGCTATACTTGAGCAAGGCCGGCTCAAGGTGAGGCGGGCAGGGCGGGGGAGTCTCCACCAAGTAGATTTTAACCTCTCTGTGCTATAGTGCGCCCGCGTTCTGCAGGCGCAAGAGGAGACGCTGGATGCCTCAGAGGCTGAAGTTGGTCAAAGGTGCGGCGCGAAGAACCGCGCTCGTCTACGGGATGCGGCTGTTCGATGCAAAGGAAGTCGCTTCGGTCGAGGACGCCCAGGTCCACCTTGCCAACGGTACCGCCTCGCGCGTGACGATGCACCTGATGGAAGGGACGCCCGCCCAGATACGGCGTCAGTTGCTGCAAAGCGTCGACGCATTTTTCGAATTGCTCGATCAGGAATAATCGCGCTATAGGAGGCGCAATAGGCTATGGAGCTGAAATTCGTCAAGTACCAGAAAGCCGGACATGTGGCGCATATCACTCTCAATCGGCCCGAAGTGATGAACGCCCTCCATCCGCCCTGTCACGAAGAGATGACCCGGATTTGGGACGACTTCGTGGCCGACAAGAATCTCTGGGTCGCGATCCTCACCGGCGCCGGCGACAAGGCTTTCTCGGCCGGCAATGACCTTAAGTACACGGCCGCTCATCCCGGGGAGCGCCTGCATCTTCCCAAGGACGGCTTTGCCGGGATCACCTCGCGTTTCGATATCCGCAAACCGATCATCGCGGCGGTTAACGGCTTCGCGCTGGGCGGCGGCTGCGAAATCGCCCTTGCCTGCGACATCATCATTGCCGCCGACCACGCCCGGTTCGGATTGCCGGAGCCGCGAGTCGGCCTGATGGCGCTGGCGGGCGGTGTCCATCGCCTGGCGCGTGCGATTCCACTTAAGATCGCGATGGGGATGATGCTGACCGGCAAGCACATCAACGCCGCGCAGGCGGCCCAGCTCGGTATCGTCAACGAGGTTGTACCGCTCGAACATCTGAACACGACCGCGGAACGATGGGCGGCTGAAATCATGGAGTGCTCGCCGTTGGCGGTGCAGGCCACCAAGGAAGTCGCGATGGACGGACTCGCATTGTCGCTCGAAGAGGCGATGCAAAGGAGCTTTCCCGGCGTGGGGAGGCTGATGAAATCCCATGACGCGAAAGAGGGTCCGCTCGCTTTTTCGCAGAAGCGCAAGCCGAACTGGAAGGCGGAATAAGCGGCAGGCGGGATTGCCACTACGGTGTGGGCGGCACGCGGGTTGCGCCAAAAAAGCAACCCGCGTGCCGCCCGCTCCGTGCGCTCGCCGCTTCAGATGATCTTGTTCAGCGGATATTCGACGATCCCGACCGCGCCGGCATCGAGCAGCTTGGGGAACAGTTCGCGCACGGTGTGCTCGCTGATCACGGTCTCAACCGCCAGCCATTCCTTGCCCTTGAGCGCGGGCGATTGGTAGAGATGTGAAATCGTCGGCGCGGTGATCGACGGCAGCAGCGCGATCACCTTCTCCAGGTTTTCGCGCGCCACGTTCATCTTGATTCCCACCCGGCTCTCCGCGTCCAGCGCGCCGCGGAACAGCATCGCGATTTGCTTGATCTTTGGCCTGCTTCCACTCATCCGCCCACGCCGCCTTGTTGGCGGCGAGTTGCGGAGTCGAGGTCAGCAGTTCCTGGACGATCCTGAGACCATTGGCGCGCAGCGATGATCCGGTCTCCGTGACTTCGAGGGCCGCGTCTACCAGCCCTTCCGCGACCTTGACCTCGGTTGCGCCCCACGAGAACTCGACATCCACCTGAATCTTGCGCTGCGCGAAGGCATTTCGTGTGAAGTTCACCATCTCGGTTGCCAGCCGCTTGCCCTCAAGGTCTTCGAGCTTCCGTACCGGCGACGCCTCCGGCACTACGACTACCCATCGGGTCGGCGCCAGCGAGACCTTGGAATAGATGAAGCTTGCGACCTCGATCACGTCGGAGCCGTTCTCGACGATCCAGTCGCGGCCAGTGATGCCGGCGTCGAGCGAGCCGTCTTCGATGTAACGAGGCATCTCCTGCGGACGCATCAGCCGGCAACTTAGCGCCGGGTCGTCCACCCTGGGTATGTATGAGCGGGCATCGATCGAGATGCGCCATCCCGATTTGCGCAGCAGCTCAAGCGTCTGCGCTTCGAGGCTGCCTTTGGGAATTCCGAATCTCAGGACTTTATTGTTTTTGTTATTGTCTGGCATGAGCGGAGTTTGATTTTCTGAATAAAATAAATTTATTACTCGACAGTTTTCTTCTTGTGGCCGTATCCGGGACCGTACTTGGCAGGATCCACCGGGCGCTGATCGACGATCTTCCATTCGTCGCCATCCAGGGCCCGGAAGAAGCAACTTTGATAGCCTTCGGCGCAGGCCACCGCGTCGCCGCGCTGCTCGACGGCGAGCAGGATGGTATCGGCGTCGCAATCGAGCCGAATCTCACGAACCACCTGGAAGTTGCCCGACTCCTCGCCCTTGCGCCAGAGCCGATTGCGCGAGCGCGAGTAATAACAGGCGCGGCCGGTGGCCACCGTCTCTTCGAACGCTTCCCGGTTCATATAAGCGACCATCAGGAGGCGATGGCTGGCGAAGTCCTGGGTTATGACCGGGACTACACCACCGCTCTTGTCAAAATCGATAGCCGCGCTGGCCTTTGTGTTCATTACCATTGATGCCTTGGGAGCGCGTGCCGGTTGACCGCGTCCCGCAGGGAGCTAAGTATTGGCGAAAGCTTAAGGATGATTCAATCGTGCCATCAGGGGAAGATCATTCAACACGCCATGAATCAGAGGATGATCGATGAAGCTTAAGGACCTCGCTTCGAGGCTGGGATTGGAGTTGCGCGGAGATGGAGAGCTGGAAATCATCGCCCCGGCGCCGCTCGAAGCCGCCGCATCCGGCACCATTACCTTCCTGGCGCATCCGAAGTACCTGCCGCTGATGGAAAATTCCACCGCCTCGTGCGTGATTACCTCATCCGAGCTGGCCGCCAGAGTGAACCGGGCATCGCTCATAAGTTCAAATCCCTACGTTGATTTCGCCCGCACCCTGGAGATTTTTTTCCCGCCGTATTGTCCGCCGGTAGGAATCGATCCCACCGCCTCAATTGCAGCCGACACGTCGATCGGGGAAGGCGCATCAATCGGAGCGTACAGCGTAATCGGCGCGGGGGTTACCATCGGGCGCGCGGCGGTTATCTACCCTCATGTTACGATCTATCCGGGCGTGCGGATAGGAGACGATTTTGCCTGCCACAGCCAGGTGTCGATTCGCGAGAACGTTACGATCGGGAACCGCGTTGTGATTCATAACGGCGCGGTGATTGGCGCCGACGGCTTCGGTTTTGTCGAGCATCAGGGGAATCTGGTCAAGATTCCGCAGGTCGGCGGCGTGCTGATAGAAGACGAAGTGGAGCTTGGCGCTCATGTCACGATCGACCGCGCCACAGTCGGCGCAACGATTATCCGGCGCGGTGCCAAGCTCGATAATCTGGTCCATATCGGCCACAACTGCGAAATCGGCGAATACTCGCGCTTCGCCGCGCAGAGCGGGATAGCCGGGTCGGTGGCAATCGGAAACTGGTGCGAGTTCGGCGGCCAGACCGGTTGCGCGGACCACATTCGTATCGGTGACCGGGTTAGAGTGGCCGCCAAATCAGGTATCCCCAGTGACGTCGCCGACGGGCTGACGATCGGCGGCATTCCTGCGGTCGAAATCCGGACATGGCGGCGGATGATGGCGGCGATGCCGCGTTTGCCGGAAGTGCTTCGACGCTTGCGCGCGCTTGAAGCCAGGATCGAGCAAGGCGTCAGGAAAATCCGGGAATAGTGCGATTGCTGGGGCTCAGACAAGTGAATGCCGATGCTGTAAAGCCCAACTACGAAATGGTAAGATTGTCGTTACTCATGCTTTCGCTTCTTAAGCTTGGCCGCATTATTCGTATTGCGGCATGGTTGCCGCTGGTGGCGATGCTCGCGGCTTGCCAAACCGGCCACGCTACGCTGACGGTCGGCGATACCGCGGCTGTACCTTTCAATTTCGACGTTGCCGCGGGACAGGATCAGTTTCACATCGAGGGTTATCTGGCTCGCACCGCTGAGCCTGGCCCGCGTCCCGCCCTTCTAATCCTGGATCCGAAAGGCGGCAACGCGCGGCGCTGTATCCAATCCAGCGCTCACCTGACGGCTCTCGGCCTTCAGGTCGCCTGTATCAGCATCCCGGGCTATGGCGCTTCCTCAGGGCCCAGCCGTTTCCTCGGTCCGCAGGCAGTAGCCGCCGCGCGTCGCGCACTCGACCTTCTCGCGGCGCGGTCGGATGTGGATCCGACGCGATTGGGAATATGGGGGGTGTCCACCGGCGCAGTAGTCGCTGGCCTGGTGATGGATTCCGATCCCCGGCCGCGCGCCGTGGTACTGCAATCCGGCGCCTACGATATGCTCACGTTCTGGCCGCAGGCATCGTTGCTAACCAAGCTGCAAATCCTGCATGAGGTCTGGCCCAGCAGGCGCGTGCTCAAGGAACGCAGCGTGATCGCGCATCTGCCGGACCGGCTTGATTGCGGCGTGCTTATCCTCCATGGCGAAAAAGACAAGCGTATTCCCGTTCATCAGGCCAGGAGTCTGGAACAGGCATTGCGCGAGCGCGGGGCGCGCGTCGAGGCCATCTATTTCCCCGAGGCCCGCGATTCGCTCGACTGGCGGATAGAACAGCCGCTCGAAGCGTTCTTGCGCCAGAATCTGCTCGCGACAGATTGAATCGGGCTTTCAGTTAACGTTTCGCGCTCCCAAGCTCCGCGAAGCCTAATTCAATCTCCGATCGGAGTTGGCGCCGATTTTCTGCTGGCATTAGCTTTCCAGAGGACTTTACGGGCCGTGAGGTGCGACAAATAAGCGCGGCTGAATCGTGCCGCAATCCTTATAGATGGGTCCGTGCCACGCTCTTTTTTCTGAATGCGGGCCGATTTATCGAGGAATTTTGCCCTGCTTTAGAGCATAAAAGCCCTCTGCGAGAAGGGTTTGGTAATTATCCAGTTGACGTAGTGACACGGAGCCTTTAGACTGGCGACGAATTGGTCCAAGCTGCAAATTCCGCAATGGCTGTCTATACCGAACTCGGTAAGTCGATCCTCGAAGAGATCGCCGACGATTACGGCTTCGGCCGCATCGTTTCCGCAGCCGGAATTCCCCAAGGGCTCGGTCAACAGCAACTACCTGCTGGAGACAGGCAAAGGGAAGTTTCTGCTCCGCATCGACGAGGTCAAGAGCGAGATGGAGGTCAAGCGGGAGATCGATTTGCTGGTCTTCCTGCGGCGGCATTCGTTCCCGTGTCCGCACCCGCTCCAGGATCGCAAGGGGCGCTACTACCGCGATTACCAGAACAAGTGCCTGTCGCTTTACAAGTACACCGACGGCAAGCTCCTGACGCCGGAGCGTCTTGGGCTGAACCATCTGGAGAACATCGGCCGAACGCTGGGTGACCTTCACGTTGTCGGCAAGGGTTACAAGAAGGGTATCGACAATCGCTTCAGCTTCGAGCGGATAGCGGATCTCTACCTGGCGTACGCAACCGCTTGCCCAACTATTTTCGCAAAATCAGCCGGGCCCTGGACGATGAGGTCGAATATCTCAATCATTACCTCGAGGGAAAACTGCCCAAGGGCGTGATTCACGGCGATCTGTTCGCGGACAACCTGCTGTTCCGCGGCGAAGGCTCGACCGCGTGTGCTGGATTTCGAGGCCGCCTGCCGCGGCAAGTTCATCTTCGACCTGGCCACCGCGGTCAATGCGCTTTGCTTCGTCGGCGGTCAGTATTCGCTCGACCGTTTCCGCGCCCTGGTGCGTGGCTACGAGTCGGTGCGGACGCTGTCGCTGGCGGAGTGGGACGCCTTCCCCAACGAGCTGCGCTATTCGTCGCTGCGATTCACGGTCACGCGGCTGCAGGACTTCTTCTTGCGTCCGGCTAACGGCGCCGATCGCGTCCACAAGGACTTCCACGAATTCTTCGACCGCCTTCGCATCCTGCGGCGTGAGAAGGAGGGCGGGATGGAAGCGCTGCTGATGGCGATGGCTACCGGCTACGACTATCGCAAATATCAAAAGATCAAAGCCGGCGAGCGGCACGCCTGAAGCTATCGACGCGGTAGCGACAGTGTGAGTTGTTGCCGGGTGCCGGTATAATTCCGCCGGATTCCCGCAGGCCCGGCGGGGTCCAACGCCGTACAGCTTCATCGGAGAATCTGATTGTCTGCCTTGCTGGATAGCCTGACCGGTCCGCAGTCGGCGGTTTGGCTGGAGGTCGCGCCGCCGCGCGGAATCAATTGCGAGTCGCTGCTTACCAAGCTCGGCCAGATGCGCGGCCATGTGGACGCGATCAACCTGACGGATAACGCGCTCGGCCGGGTCAAGCTCTCGGGGCTGGTTTTCGCTTCGATGATCAAGACCCGGCTCGGCCTGCCGGTGGTGCTGAACTGTTTCCTGCCGCGACCGCAACCTGCTGGCGCTCAAGTCGGATCTGCTCGGCGCCGCCGCGCTTGGGATGGACGCCGTGGTGGCGGTGACCGGCGACAAATTGGCGCGCAACCCGTCGAGCGGAAGCGGTCCCGTGCGTGTGGCGCGCGACGTCAATGCGATCGGGCTGTTGCGGGTGATTCGCGGTGCTCAATCGCGGCGATACCGGCGAGGGCAAGCGGCTGCTAAAGACGCTGCCCGTCGCTGACGGCGGGTGCGGTTGCGAATCCCAACCGCAAGAAGATTGAGCGGGAGTTCGAGCTGTTGGCGCGCAAGGCCGAAGCAGGGGCGCGGTTCGTCATCACGCAGCCAGTATTCGACCGCGAACGCGCGCTGGGCTTCGTGGCGCGTGCGCGGCCATGCGATATCAAGGTGGTGCTCGGGATTTTGCCGATCAAGCGCGAAGCGATGGCCAATTACCTTAGCGACCGGATCGCCGATCTCAGCGGCGCGCGCGATCACCTGAACCGTTACGCGGGATTGAGCGAAGCGCAGGCGCGCGAGCTTTCGATACGCGATAACCTCGAGCTGATGCGGGGCTTGGACGGCGCGGTCGCCGGGTTTAACATAATGAGCGGCGGAGGCCCGTCGCTCGCCATCGAGCTGGCGCTTGAGTTCAGCCGCCGGCGAGTCGGCAAGCGATAGTAGATTGCTCACGCCCACGCCGCGACGGGCCATCCCCGGCCGGCAGCGTGGCAGCACTTAACGTCCAATCAAGGAAGGGCAACATGTCTTCCAATTCAATACAGATCGAGGATGCGGTTCGCAGCCTCATTCGCCATGTCGGAGAAGATCCGGAGCGGGAAGGGATTCAACGAACGCCCGCGCGGGTCGTGCGAGCATTGGAGTTTCTTACCAGGGGCTACAAGCAGGACCCGGTTCGGTTATCAACGGAGCGCTCTTTACCGAAGATTACCAGGAGATGATCGTCTGCAAGGACCTCGATTTTTATTCCTTGTGCGAGCATCATCTGCTGCCCTTCATGGGCAAGGCTCATGTCGCGTACATCCCGAAGAACCACATCATCGGGCTTTCCAAGATCGCGCGGCTGGTCGAGATTTACGCCCGCCGTCTCCAGGTCCAGGAGCGGATGACCACGCAAATCGCGGGCACGATCCTCGAACAGCTCGACCCGCTGGGCGTTGGCGTCGTGCTCGAGGCCGAGCATCTGTGCATGCGGATGCGCGGAGTCGAGAAGCAGAATTCCTGGGTCACGACTTCGGCGATGCTCGGAGTGTTCCGCACCCATAACGAAACTCGCCAGGAGTTCATGACCCTGATCCGCAAACCGTAACCGGTGCGGCGCGATCGCTTGCGAGCACCCGGAGCCAACCATGCGCAATCGAAAAAAAGGCGTGAGCAAGGTGGCCGCCGATTCGGCCCCGGATGATTTGACGGCGCTTGGGGAGTACGCGCTTCGTTACGTCAAACCCGGCTTCACGCTCGGGCTGGGAACCGGCCGCGCCGCGAATGCCTTTATCCGGGCGCTTGCGAAGAGCGGCCTGAAGGTCCGCGGAGTTCCGACTTCCAATGCGAGCGCGGCGCTCGCGCGCGAGTGCGGAATCGAAGTGGTGACGCTTGCCGATACCAAACGGCTGGACGTTGCGTTCGACGGAGCGGACGAAGTCGACCCCAGGCTCAACCTGATCAAGGGCTACGGCGGAGCGATGGTGCGCGAAAAGGTCGTGGCGCAGGCCGCGCGCCGGTTCGTGGTCCTGGTCGGCGCCGAGAAGATGGTCAAGCGGCTTGGCGAGCGCGGCAAGCTGCCGGTCGAGGTACTGCCGTTTGCCGCACCGTTTTGCGCCCGGCGCATCAAGGTTCTGGGGCTGCGGCCCAAGGTCAGATTAAAAGACGACGGCGTCGCGCTCCTGAGCGATAACGGCAATCTGATTCTGGACTGTGGCATAGTGCGAATATCGGCGCTGGCCCGCCTGGAGCGGGAGTTGATCTCGATTCCGGGCGTGGTCGGGACCGGGCTATTTGTCGCGATGGCGGATAAGGTCCTTGTCGCCGCCGCGGACGGAAGCGTCCGTGAGCTGAGCCGCGCAAAATCGCGTTGAGACGGATGCCAGGAACAACCCGCAGCGGCACGTTCCGGTCCTGCTTGCCGCTTGTCTTCGGCGGGTGTAATTTGGCCCTGAAGCGAGGCCGCCGCCGTCAGATGACTGCCCAAGCGATGAGCGCGAAAGCAGGCGTCGAGGCTAATGCGTAAGCCCGCTTCATCTATTTTTGGGCGCGGGGCGGGCTGTGATACGAAAAGCGCGAGAAAAAACCACCGTGAGGCTGACTAAACCGCAACCAAGCCTCCGGAGAAATAGATGAAGTGCGAGTTCTGCCGGAAGCCGGCGGGTTTTTTGAGCCGGATCTGCTCCATCTGCGCCAAGGTTGTCGCGATCGTTGAGAGAACTGCCGGACAGGTTGGCCTCGCTCAGTTGGTCGATATCTTTGCCGCCGAGGGCCTGAGCCGCGAACAGGTCGATCGGGTGCTCGATGCCTCCAACGGCGGCCGACCCACCATCCGGGATACTCTGACCTCCAATATGGTAAACACCTTGATGCGCGGTCTTGGGATGCCGGGCCGGCAATCGCCCGATGACGTGCGCCGGGTGAGATCGACGGCGGCCTCGCCGCGGGAAGCCGGCACGAGCCATCGAAGCGGCGACGATTTTTCTGAAAGATGGAGAAGCTGATGACCGTCAAGACAATCGGTGTGGTTGGGGCTGGACAGATGGGTGCGGGAATCGCGCAAGTCGCGGCGCAGTCGGGCCTCGACGTCATCATTCACGATCTCAACGAGGAGCTTTGCAGGAAGGGCCTCGACAGTATCGCGCGCAATCTCGATCGGATGGTCCAGCGGGGCCGCATGAAACCCGAAGAGCGCGAGCGGGTGATGCGCCGGATCAGGACCACGACGCGGATGGAAGATCTGGCCGAGACGGAGTTTGTGATCGAGGCGGTCGCGGAAATCGAGGAGGTCAAGATCGAGCTGTTCAGGAAGCTCGACAAGATTTGCCCGCCCCACGTGATTTTCGCTTCCAATACGTCGTCGATTTCGATCACCCGGATGGGTGCGCGAACCAGTCGCGCCGACCGGTTTATCGGGATGCACTTCATGAACCCGGTGCCGGCGATGAAACTGGTCGAGATCATCCGCGGGCTTGCCACCGCGCAGGAGACTTACGAGGCGACTCAAAAGCTCGCCGAACAGCTCGGCAAGAGCACCATGACCGCGGAGGATTTTCCTGGCTTTATCGTCAACCGCGTGCTGTTGCCGATGATCAACGAGGCGATTTACACGCTGTACGAGGGCGTGGGCCGTGTCACGGATATCGACAAGGCGATGAAGCTCGGCACCAATCAGCCGATGGGGCCGCTGGAACTCGCCGACCTCATCGGTCTCGATACCTGTCTGGCGATCATGGAAGTGATGCAGCGCGTGCTGGGTGACGACAAGTACCGCCCTTGTCCGTTGCTGAAGAAATACGTCGACGCCGGATATCTGGGGCGTAAAGTTGGGCGTGGGTTCTACACTTACGACGATCATGGGAATCTCATCCAGCCGCAGGCGTGAAAGGGTTTGACCGGATTGAGCCGGCCGTCGATTCCGCCGCGAACGTTGGCATGCAAGCAAATGGAGGCGCGCACATGTCGGTAAAGGCTTTCATCCTGATTGACACTTCGCCCGGCAAGGCCAAGGAAGTCGCGCAAAAACTGAGGCACGTGGCGGGGGTGTCGGCGGCGCATGCCGTCACCGGCCCGCACGATATAATCGTGATGGCCGAGGCGGCGGACGTGTCGGCGCTCGGCGAGCTGGTGGTGCAGAGGGTTCAGAGCGTCACCGGAGTGAGCCGAAGCGTCACTTCGATCGTCGCCGACTGATCCCGTTTCTGTTGCGGCGTGCCGGCAGGCTCCGGCGTCAGGCTTGCCGCCGATAGCGTGCCCGCCGATGGCGGGCCGCGGTGTATAATGTGCGGTAAGAAGCAACCGGGAAACGGTCGCAAGGAAAGATAGCATCAATGGTCGAACTGCCTGTAATCAAACGCCTGCGCAAAGAGGTGGAAATCCTCAAGCGCGAGCTGACGGTCGAGCTGCCGAAGGAACTGGAACGGGCGCGCGCCCACGGCGATCTCTCGGAGAACGCCGAATGGGCAATGGCCAAGCAGCGCCAGGAGTTCCTGCGCGCGCGAATCTCTAACTTCGAGGTTCGCCTCGCCGAACTCGCCCGCATCGATCTCGATTCAATTCCCAACGATACCGTAGGCCTCGGCAGCCGTGTGCAACTCGAAGACCTTGATGACGGCGGCGAGGTCGAGTACGAAATCGTCGTTCCCGAGGAGGTCGACGCCGCGCTCAACCGGATTTCGCTCTCTTCGCCGCTGGGACGGGCGATGATCAGCAAGGCCGAGGGCGACGATATCGAAGTTCACACGCCCAAGGGCAAGCGCTCTTTCCTGGTCCGCCGGGTGCTGACGATCCATCAGTTGATTGTCACCGACAACGGCGGCAACAACGACTAACGCGCCGCCGCACGATCGTGGGCGTTCGGCGTAATCTGAAGATTCTGATAGCTGCGGCCTTCGCCGCTCTCCTGATAAGCATCCGGCCGGCGTTCGCCGCGGATAACGCCTGCAAGGGCTTGTTTACGGCGAAGCCAAACGAGCTGCTGGCCATCTTCGGCGCGAGAGAGGATCTTTCCTGGCCCTCCTCCGAATGGCTGCCGCCCGGAGTTGGGTGTACTTGGGAGGGTCTTTACTCCACGCCGGACGAATGCGAGTGGACGACCACGATTACGCAAGACCGCATGCTCGGTAACGATCGCCGCCTTATATTCGCCAGCTCCTCTAGCCCAAATGTCGGATCCACAGACCAGATCTTCGTCTTCGGCTGTGTCGCCGGACAACGGATAGAAGTCTTTCACGATCGTTTCCAGCCCGGTGCGAAGGTCGTGAACGCGGCGCCGGGCAGCGTGACTGTGTTGGGCTTTAAGCAGCCTCAGTTGGGCCCTGCGCTAATAAAGCCTCGAAATAAGCCCGACCTCGCTCCTGAAGATGGTCGACACGTTTTAGATTTGAACGACTATTTTCAAGGTTTAGACTCCGATGAGACCAAGCCCGGTGTCCCGCTCCGGTGCAGCGAGTTACGAACGCCGGACGCGAACCGTTTGTTCGCGATGGAAGATGAGGGGTGGCATGTGCCCGGCTGCGCCGATTCCCCGATGGTCATGGCGAGGAGTTCGCATTCCGGCGACCCGAACTACGACCGGGAGTACTGCGAGTCGAAAAGCAAGTTCAGCAAAGACCAGATGCTGGGCGCGGAACGTCGTCTTGTAGTTGTCTCACTCGAAGATCGCGAAGGAAAAGTAGGGGGGCACTATATGTGGGTCTTCGGCTGTGTCTCTGGGCAGCTCAGGGTGGTCTACTGGGAGTACTTCGACGGCGAACCTCACATCGAAGATGCCTCGGCAGATGAGTTGGTCCTGCTGCTTGACGCATGGCATCGTAGCGACGGTCAGCACAAGGCATCTAGGGAAAAATTGGTCACACTTTCATGGAACGTCGGGCTCGAGACCTACATTCTTAAAGGTGTGCGTTTCCGCCCAGCTCGCAGACAGGAATCGCCACCTCTCGGCTGGGCGCCGAAGGGTGTAAACGTGGGAGTTAGGGCCTTCGGCGTGCCGATGCCGGCTCCGCCGCCTTAATCCTGGACCCGACGCAGCTGCGCCTTTTTCGGCGCTCTAGTGCCGGTACATCGCCTCGATCT
Organism: uncultured Pseudomonadota bacterium; assembly: GCA_963759165.1. Lineage (GTDB taxonomy): Bacteria > Desulfobacterota > Binatia > Binatales > Binataceae > DATJOQ01. Next base: position 1,388,264 of record CAVWXK010000001.1, read on the forward strand.
GTTCGCTATATTGCCGGCGAAGAATCGCGCGGCGCACCTTGAGCGTCGGCGTGAGCTGGCCGTTCTCCTGCGCGAATGGCTGAGCCAGCAGCCGAAAAGCTGAAATCGCCTCGACCGTCGATAGTCCCTTGTTCAACTGATGAATGCGCTGCTGGTAGAAGCCGCGAATCGCGGGTTCTTCGACCAGCTTCCCGGGTGCGGCGTCCAGTTTGTTCTGCCGCGCGTATTCCGCCAGAGCCTCGAAGTTGGGCACCAGCAGCGCCGCCAGATGTTTGCGGCCGTCGCCGACGACGCAGGCTTGCGCGATGTACGGGTCGGAGGTCAGTTTGGCTTCGAGGTTGGCCGGCGAAACGTTCTTGCCGCCTGAAAGCACGATGATTTCTTTCTTGCGGTCCTTGATCGCGATGAAGCCGTCGGCGTCGATCGTCGCGATATCGCCGGTGTGGAGCCATCCCTCGGCGTCGATCGCTTCGGCGGTCGCCTCGTCGCGCCGGTAATAGCCTTTCATCACGTTCGGACCGGACACCAGCAACTCGCCGTCGGCCGCGGTCCTGACCTTGACGTTGTTGAGCGGAAGGCCGACGGTGCCGATGCGGGTGCGGCCGTGAAGATTGCACGATACCACCGGAGCCGCTTCGGTAAGCCCGTAGCCCTCGAAGATCGGCACTTCGGCGGCGGACAGCAGTTCGCAGATCTCGACCGGCAGCGGCGCGCCGCCCGAAATCAGATAACGCAAGCGCGCGCCGAACAATCCACGGATTCGCGCGAACACCAGCCGCCGGAACAGCCCCATCGCGACCGCCAGATGCGGTGGCACCATCCGGCCGCGATCGCGGTAAAACGCGGCGCGCTTGCCGGCCGCGATCGCGATTTCAAACAGCTTGCGACGCAACGCCGGGGCGCTCTCTACCGATTTTGTGATCCGCTCGTAAATAACTTCGAGCAGGCGCGGCACGGTCAGCATCACGGTCGGCTGAATCTCGAGCAGATTCTCCGCGATTTTGGTCAGCCCCTGCGCGTAAGCGGTCACGCCGCCGCCGATCATGACCGTGTAATAGCCCGCAGTGCGCTCGAACGAATGCGCGATCGGCAGGAACGAAAGGATGACGTCGCGTTCGCCCAGTTCGAGCGCCTCGATGTTCGCCCGGGAGTTCGCGATGAGATTGCCGTGCGAGAGCATCACGCCCTTCGGAGGGCCGCTGGTGCCGGAGGTGTAAATTATGGTGGCGAGATCGTCGCTGGCCCCTTCAAACAGTTCCGCCGGCTCGATCGAGACTCACCCCGGCCAGGGTGCGCACCATCGGCGATGACCCGTTGGCGCCGCGCGGCTGCTCGACCGCGCCGGGATGCATCGCGATTACGCCCTCCAGCGCGCCAAGCTGCGGGCCCAGAGCCACGAGCTTCCTGACGTTGTCGTCATCGCGCGCGGCGACCAGGCGCGCGCCCGAATCATTCAATATCTCGCAAATTTCGTCCGGAGCGCTGGTCGTATAGAGCGGCACGACGATCGCGCCAATACCGAGTATCGCCTGATCGACGATCACCCATTCCGGGCAGTTGTCGGCCATAATTCCGATTCTGTCGCCGGGTCTGACGCCGAGACGCATCAGCCCGGCGCGCAAACGGCCGATCGCTTCGGCAAGTTCACGCCAGGAGTGATCGCGCCAGACCTTGTCCGGCTTGTCCCTGAGGTAGACTCGATCGCCGTATTTTCGGACCTGATTCTGGAAAGCTTTGGCGAGGGTGGCCGCTTCTGTCGGCATCGCGAACTGTCAACCTCCTCCGCGACAGTGCGGATTTAGACCGGAAAAGACAACAAGACCAATACACCGTGGGTAATGATTCGGCCAGAAGTACGGCAAGCCCGATGGTACGCGCCATCGGCGATTGCCGGCGTCGCATCGAGCCGGCGGCTTGACAGTCTGGCGGGTAGGTGTATCGTTTTGAGCCAACATCTTCGCGCATCAGGATGCGCGATCAGGCGTTAATCTTTCTCGGGGAATATAGCCAAACGATGCTCGATCGCTTGTGGTTGCCGGGCGCTGTTTCAACCTTCAGCCCGCGCATCGATTTTTGGTTCACGTTGATCTTCTGGATCACGATCGCCGCATGGCTGTTGTTGGTCACAGCAGGCGTGTGCTTCTTTTTGCTCGGATATCGGTCTAGGCTGGGTCGCCGAGCCTCCCGTGTTGAGGGCAATCCGCGCCTGGAACTCCTTTGGACGAGCGCGACCGCGATCCTCCTGCTATCGCTCGCGATAATGAGCCGCTCGACTTCGGCGGGTATCGGAGACAACGGGCCTCCGGGCGATGTTTTTTACAAAGTCACGGGCAACCAGTTCAATTGGGAAATCACCTATCCCGGTCCTGACGGCAAGCTCGGCACCGCTGACGACTTCACGATCAACAACGAATTTCACGTTCCGGTCGGCAAGGTGGTGCGGATTGAGCTTGCGTCCAGGGACGTGATTCACAGCTTCTCCGTCCCCGACATCCAGAGCAGGCGGGACATCGTCCCGGGGCGGAATACCAACCTGTGGTTCGAGGCGACCCGGCCCGGCATGTATGAGGTTCCCTGCGCCGAGCTTTGCGGCTTCGGCCATTCAGCCATGAAGGGCGTGCTCTACGTCCAGTCGCAGAAGGATTACGACGCCTGGATCAAACAGGTCCGTTTGGCTCTGAGGTGACGTGAGTCCGCCTTTCGATACCCGGCATCAACCTGCCGCCGGCGGCGCATCGCGATCGGATGGGGGCCCTGCCGCTCGTCTATGGCGGCGCGTAAAGGTATAATTCGCCGTTCACGCTGGAGGATCGCATGCCGCGCAACCGGCCGCTTGAGGCATGGGTGGCGACAGCCTCCTGAATGGATGTTATCGAGGCGAGCAACGGCCGTCGGGCTCGATTGAAACCAGATGAGTGATTCACGCAAGCAAGTTGGGAGCGGAGAAGGGAGCAATCCGGGCGAAGTCTCGCCCGAGAGTTTGGGCCTTCATCGATTCGCGGTCTTCACCGCGGCTGCGACCTTCGCGCTGATCTTCATCGGCGGGCTCGTGACTTCGACCGGTTCGGCCCTGGCCGTGCCCGATTGGCCGCTCTCTTTCGGCAAGTTCTTCCCCAAAATGGAAGGCGGGGTGCTCTACGAGCACGGGCATCGGATGGTGGCTGGCGCGGTGGCGATCATGACCCTGGTCCTGATGGTTTGGATCCTGGTCCGTGAGCGCCGCGCGTGGGTCAGATATATCGCGGTCGGAGCTTTCGGCTTGGTGGTGGTTCAGGCGGTCTTGGGCGGCCTGACCGTATTGTTCCTGCTGCCGCTGCCGATGGCGGTGGCGCACGCGGGCACGGCGCAGGCGTTTTTCTGCCTCACGGTGGCGCTCAGCCTGTTTACCAATCCGCGATGGGATGTACGCTCTTCCTCGCCGACGCGCCGAGCAATCCGGGCTGTCGACGCCTGCGCTTGCCGCGATCACGACAGCGGTTATCTACGCGCAGATTTTGATCGGCGCGGTGATGCGTCACATGGGCGCTGGCCTGGCGATTCCCGACTTCCCGCTTTCGATGGGACGGATAGTGCCGCCGCTTGACTCGATCTACGTCGCGATCAATTTCGCCCATCGATGCGGCGCGCTGGCGGTCGCGATCTTCGTCGTATGGACGGTGGCGCGCGTTCTACGCTCCTATGGCGACGAACCCACGCTGCTGCGGCCGGCGGTAACGCTGATAGCGCTATTCGCGATTCAGTTCGCGCTCGGCGCGCTAACGGTCTGGACCCTCAGAGCGGTTTTTCCCACCACCCTGCACGTTGCGGTCGGCGCCGGGGTGCTGGCGACCAGCCTGGTCCTTACGCTTCGCTCTTACCGTTTGCTGGCAGAACCCGCCGTTGTGCATGGCGCGCAAGGACGGCAGGTTTTCACTTCCAATCGCGGCCCGACCGAGCGCGAGGTGACGGCATGAGCCAACAGGCCGAGGCCCTCGCCCTGGGTGGCGTGATGCGCGCGCGGCCGCGTGTGGCCGACTACCTGGAACTTACCAAGCCTCGCGTGGTCGCGATGGTTCTGATCGCTACCGCGGCGGGCTTCTATCTGGGCGAGGCGCGCGCCTTCGACTACCTGATCGCGCTCAACCTCATGATCGGCACCGCGGCTTCCGCCGGCGGCACGCTGGCGCTCAACCAGTTTATCGAGCGCGATCTCGACGCGAAGATGGCGCGGACGAAGACGCGTCCGTTGCCTGACGGGCGGCTGCGTCCGGTCGAGGCGCTGGTATTCGGCACCATCGTGACGGTCGTCGGCTGCGCCTATCTCTGGATGACGGTGAACCCGCTCGAGTTCGATCGTGACGATCGCGATCGCGGTGCTCTACCTGTTCGTGTACACCCCGCTAAAGCGCGTATCCGCGATTTGCAGCGTGGTCGGCGCGATCCCTGGCGCCTTGCCGCCGGTGGCGGGATGGGCGGCGGCGCGGGGAAGCCTCGGAATCGAGCCGATGGTGCTCTTCGCGATCATGTTTTTGTGGCAATTGCCGCATTCGCTGGCGATAGCGCAGCTCTACAAGCACGATTACGCTTGCGCCGGAATCCGGCTGCTGCCGCTCGACGATCCGGATGGCAAGGCGACCGGACGCCAGATCGTAAGCAACAGCCTGGCACTGGTCGCGGTCGGGATGCTGCCGACGATTCTCGGTTTCGCCGGAATCATCTACTTTGTGGTCGCGACCACGGCAGCGACGATCATGCTGGTCTACGGAATCAAGCTGGCGGCCGCGCCGGCCACCGCGGCGGCGCGCCGCGTGATGGTGGCGTCGCTGATCTATCTGCCCGTGGTTCTGCTCATGATGGTGCTGGACAAGGTCTGAGTGACGGTCGGGACGGCTCTCCAGACGAGGTATCGCGGTTGATTTCCATCGCCAACCTGCCGGCGCTCAACGCCACGCTCAACGCGACAGCCGCGTTGCTGCTGCTGGCAGGATTTGTTTTTATCCGGCGCCGCCAGATTCAGGCCCATCGGTTTTGCATGCTGTCGGCGTTCGGGGTTTCGATTCTCTTCCTGATTTTCTACCTGATCTACCACTACCACGTCGGCGACGTACGCTTTCAGGGCACGGGATGGATCCGGCCGGTGTACTTCACGATGCTGATATCGCACATCGCTTTGGCCCTCGTGGTGGTGCCGCTGGCTATCGTCACGCTTCGGCGCGGACTGGCGAGCCGCTTCGACCCGCATCGGCGGATCGCCCGATGGACCTGGCCAATCTGGATGTACGTATCGGTGACCGGCGTGCTGGTGTACGTGATGGTTTACCACATCTACGCGGTCAAGCCGCTCGTCGCGGCGCTGCGATAAGCGCCTCAGGCGATTTGTCGGCGGTCGATTACCCGGCGAGCCTTGAATTCGGTCTTGGGCAGAGTGCCCGGAGCGACCAGTTGAACTCTGGGGCGAAGTTCGCAGCGGCGCACCACCTCTGAGACAATTCTCGCGCGCAGCTTTTCGGCGTCGTCGCCGGCCATCGGCTGTTTGGTTTCCGCCACGATAGTGAAGCCGTCCATCGCGCCGTCGCTGTCGAGCACGATTTGAAATTCGTCGCCGAGGGCGTCAAAGCCGCGCACCAGTTCTTCAATCACGCTGGGAAAGAGCGTCAGGCCGCGGATATTGAGCATGTCGTCGGCGCGGCCATGAAAGCCACCGCGAGCCCGCGCCAGCGTGCGCCCGCAAATGCATCGGTCGTAATCGAGGGTCGTAAAGTCGCCGATCAGAAAGCGGAGTTGCGGTGAGCCCTCGGAATTGAGATTGGTCACCACGGTAAGGCCGGGCGTGCCTTTGCCCACGGGCTCAAGCGTTTTCGGGTCAACCGTTTCCCAGATTTGCAGATCTTCCTGGACGTGAGTCGATACCGGGTCGCTTTTCAGCCCCGCCTCACAGGTGAAGGCCCATCCGCCGGGCACCGCTTCGGTGCATCCGTACACGTCGTGCAACTGAGCTTCCCAGGTTTGCTCCAATCGACGCCGAGTCGATGGAATTCCCGATGCGGGCTCGCCGCCGCAAATCAGTTTCTTGATCGAGCTGGTTCCAGGTTCCAGTTCGAGCCTGCGCATCGTGTCGGCAAGATGCAGCGCGTAGGAAGGCGTCGAGGCGAGCAGCGTCGGCCGATAGATATCGATCATTTGCGCGCGCCGTTCGCTGGCGACGCCGCCCGGCACGACCGTCACCTTCATCAGATTGAACGCGTAATGAATCGACCAGAAAAACACGTGAGGATTGTAATTCGTGCAGGTGAGCGCGATGTCGCCGGCGCGTATTCCCATCGCATAGAGCGCGCGGGCGCTGGTTGCCGCCCAGAGTTCGCGGTCGAGAGCGGTGTAACGGAATGAACGCGGCGTGGCGGTGGTGCCGGAAGTCGAGAACACCATCCAGGCGCGATCGCGCCAGATTCGATCGTCGATCGGCGTGTAGGTGCCCCACGGTGGATGGGCCGCGACGTCCTCCGCCATCTCGTGCTTGGCGGTCACGGGAAACTTCACCAGGTCATCGATTGACTTGAAGTCCGCCGGCTTGAGCTTCGCGGCGCGGAATTTGGCGCGATAGAACGGGCTGTGATCGTACAGATACGGTATCAGCGCGCGCAGCTTCTCGTTCTGGATATCGCGGATTCGCGAGCGCGAGGCGGTCTCGAATTGAGGCGCCCAGTAGCGCTTTCCGGCCGGCTCTTCCGTGCCGCGAATAAACTTTCGCAGCATCGAGGTCCATCGCTCGCGCGAGTCGAGCCGCCGCACCCTGATGCGTTTCGTCGTTGCCATCGGCGCGAGCCTAGTGCGGTGCCGTCCTACCCGCAAGCGCGAAAGAGGGCAGGGCGAAATTCAAATGGATCAATTCTTAAGGAATTTTTTTACCGCGTCGCAGAATCCGGCTTGCTGCTCGTACATCAGCATGTGGCCGGCCTCTTTGATGATTCGGTGGCGGCAGTTGGCGATCAGCCTCGTGAACTCTACCCCGTAGACCGGCGGGATGACCTTGTCGGACTCGCCCCACAGCGCCAGGGTCGGCGCCGCGATCCGGTAGGCGCGCTTCTTGAGCCCGCGATCCGGAATCGGCCACAGGAACTTGCTCGCCATCGCGAACCGTTTGGTCCGCTCCAGATACATCGCGCCCAGCGCCTGCGGGTCGGACGGAAGCGCCATGATCGCCCGCGCAATCGGCGAGTTCGGATCGTGAAACAGCAACGCGGGCAGTTCGTAAAGCTGCGCCGTGAAGATGTCGGCGATGGGATAGTCGTCGAGCCAGAGGCCGGCCGACGCGGCCAGCACCAGTTTGCGGACGCGATGAACGTCGAGCGCCGCGACCTCGGCCGCGAGCATTCCGCCCATCGAATAGCCGACCAGATGGGCGCTCGGAATGTCCATCGCGTCCATCAGCTCATGGTAAAAAAGCGCGGCGTCGATCACGTCGTCGATCTCCTCGCCGCCGGTCGATTCGCCGAAGCCCGGCAGATGAGGCGCTATCACCTTGAAGTCCTGGGCAAGCTCCTCGAGAAACGGATCGACGCCCAGCAGTCCTCCGGCGCCGTGTATGAAGAGCAGCGGGTCGCCGCTGCCGAGCACTTCCATCTCGATCGTGAACCTGCCGTTGCGAAGCTTTTGGGTCGTCTTCATTTCGCCGAGCCTCGCGCCTCCGCTCCGGTATGAGCGGTTTTGGCCGAGCCGTTGGCCTTGCGGCCAGCGGCCTGGTCAAGCGGCGCCGGAACCGCGCGCTCCGCTTCGGGCAGCCGTTTGGGCGACCAGTGATCCACGTAGCCCGGCCACATCCCGCGCATATGCGGCATCACTTCGCGCGCGAACAACTCGGTGCTCTTGCGGACCAGATCCGGCGGCATCGAGCCGAGCTGGCACAGCACCATCAGATGGCCGCATCGAAGCTGCTTCATCGCCTCGGTCAGACGCTCCCTGACGGTCTTGGGCGATCCGGCGATCACGTAGCCTTCATCGACGAATTTCTTCCAGGTCATGCCTTCGCGCTTGAGCGTCGCCTGAGTGCCCACGCCGGCCAGCAGTCCCGCCTTGATAGTGTCGATCGTGCGATAACCGGGAGCATCGACGAAGCCGTTATAAACGTGCAGGCATCGATTGTAGAAGTAATCCATGTGCGGCGCGTAATCGCGCTCGGCCTGCTCATCGGTTTCCGATACCGCCACTACCTGCGCAAAGCCGAGGCTGTAGGGATTGAGTTCTCTGCCCCGCTTCGCCATCGCGTTCCAGTAACCCTCGGCCACGCGTTTGCCATGCGAGTATCCGAAGTACGAGAGGAACGAATACTGATGGTTGTTTCGCGCGCAGAAGTCCCAGGCCTCGATCGAGCCGCCGCCGGGAATCCAGATCGGCGGATGCGGCTGCTGGAGCGGCTTGGGCCACAGGTTGACGTAGCGGAGCTTGGTGTACTTGCCGTTGAAGGCGAACATCTCCTTCGCCTTCCAGGACTTGAGGATCAGATCGTGCGCCTCGTAGTATTTTTCGCGGACCGTGGCCGGGATTTCGCCGTAGCAGTAATTGGTGTCCATCGAGCTGCCGATCGGAAATCCCGCCACCAGCCGCCCGCCGCTTATCACGTCGAGCATCGCGAATTCTTCCGCCACCCGGATCGGCGGATTGTAAAGCGCGATCGAATTGCCCAGCACGACGAGGTTGGCGCGACTGGTGCGCCGCGCCAGCGCCGCCGCCATCAGGTTCGGCGACGGCATCATGCCGTACGCGTTCTGATGATGCTCGTTGACGCCGAGGCCGTCGAAGCCCATCTGGTCGGCGAATTCGAGCTCGTCGAGGAACTCGTTGTACAGCTTGTGCCCGAGCTTCGGGTCGTAAAGATCGCGCGGGATATCCACCCATACGCTGCGATATTTCTGCGTGAAGTCGTCCGGCAAAAACCGGTACGGCATCAAGTGGAACCAGGTAAACTTCATTCAGCGGGCTCCTTTGCGATCTGTAGCGATACGGCTGCGCTCACGCGAGGTCGCGCTTACTTGCCGACCACGAAGGAGCAGCTCGTGGTGCCGCTTCCGCCGATATTGAGCGTCGCGAACTTTTTCGCCCCTTCGACCGTGTAATCGCCCGCTTGTCCGGTGACCTGCCTGTAAGCGTCGAGCATCTGGCGCACGCCGGTTGCGCCCACCGGATGGCCCGCGCCGATCAGACCGCCGCTCGGGTTGATTGGAATCCGCCCGCCGATTTCGATCGCGCCTTCCTCGATAGCCTTCCACGACTCGCCCGGCTTGGTAATTCCAAAATGGTCGATCGCCATGTATTCGGAGGTCGTGAAGCAATCATGGGTCTCGATCCCGGAAATCTCATCGACCGAGCCGATACCCGCGCGTCGGAACGCGTCCAGAATCGCCTGGCGCGTATGGGGCAGGACGTAGGGGTTGTCGCGGCTCTGCGCGATCTTGACGTTCGAACTCGATCGGCGCCGTGCGATGGCCCCATCCGAGAATTCGTGGGATATCATCGAGCTTGAGGTTGCGCCGCTTGGCGTATTCGGCCGCGTATTTCGCCGAAGCGAGGAAAACCACGGCGCACCCGTCGGTCACCTGCGAGCAGTCGCTGACTTTGATCCGTCCCGCGATGACCTGGCAGTATTTGGGTTGCTGGGTGAAGTCCTCGTTCTTGAACCATCCGCGAGTCTGCGCCAGCGGATTTTTTTTGGCGTTTGAAAAATTGATCGCCGAGATACGGGTGAGATATTCGTTCTTCAGTCCGTAGCGCTTGTCGTATTCGTCACCCAGCCTGCCGAAAAGCTTGGGGAAGGAAAATTCGATTCCCTTGGCCTCGCGCTCGTACCATGAGGCGGTCCCGAGGAACTCGCTGCCGGTCGCCGGATCGACGGTCTTCATCTGTTCGAGGCCAACGACCGCCGCTACGTCGTAACGTCCCGCTTCGAGCTCGGCTGAAGCCGCGAGCATCGCAATCGATCCGGAGGCGCATGCGGCCTCGTGCCGGGCGGTCGGAAGACCCCTGAACGCGGGATCGATCTCGACGAAGAAGGCGCCCATATGTCCCTGCTTGCCGTAAAGCTCTCCGGCAAAGTTGCCGATATGCGCGGTCTGGATATCGGCGGGCTCCAGTTGCGACGCCTTCAGGCCGCCCACGACCGCCTCACGCATCAGCTCGACGAAATGCTTGCTCTCTTTGAGCCAGTTGCGGGCAAAATCGGTCTGGGCTCCGCCCAGAATATAAACTGACGATGGGTTTGTCATGGTCGGCTCCTTCTTCTGCTCGAATTAAACCTTACTCTAGCACGGAGATTGGACCCCCGGGATGCTCCCGGCCAAGCCGCCCCGGTCCCGGTTCGGGCATTACCGCAGGGTCGCCGTCCCTATGCTTGTGAGAACACAATCGCTTAAAATGCCTCATTTATGAAGCAGAAACTACAGGAAGATTTGAAGGCCTCGATGAAGTGGGGGGACAAGCTGCGAACCATGACCATCCGCGGCATCCTGAGCGAGATCACCCGGATCGAGAAGGACGTCTGCCGCGAGGCCAACGAAGCCGAGATCGTTCAGGTGATCAAGCGCGAACGCGCTCGCCGCGACGAAGCGCTTGAGTTCGCGCGCAAAGGCAAGCGCGAGGATCTGATCGCGCAGAACGAGGGCGAGGCCAAAATCCTCGACAGCTATCTGCCGACTGCGGTGAGCGAGGACGAGGTCAAGGCCGCGATCGCGGCTCAGATCGAATCGGGTGCGGCCCAGATGGGTCCGATCATGAAGGCGCTCAAGGAGCAGTTCGGCGCGCGCCTGGACGGCAAGATGGCAAGCGAGCTGGTCAAGCAGGCGCTGGCCGGGAAGTAAATAAAATATATGGCGAACCACAAGGCGCAATCGTTCAAGATCGAAATCCCGGAAGATGTGCTGATCGACCTGCGCGAGCGGCTTGCACGAACGCGGCTCCCCGACGAGATTCCCGGCTCGGGATGGCAGTACGGAACCAATCTCGCCTATCTGAAAGAGGTACTCGAGTACTGGCGCACGGGTTACGACTGGCGCGTCCACGAGCACGAGCTTAATCGCTTCGCTCACTTTCGCGCCGAAATCGACGGGCTCGGCATCCACTTCATCCATCAGCCCGGACGCGGCCCCAATCCCCGGCCGCTGCTGCTGCTTCACGGATGGCCGGGGTCAATCTGCGAATTTCAGCGGATCATCCCGATGCTGACCGATCCTGCCGCGCATGGCGGCAGCGCCGATGACGCGTTCACGGTCGATCGCGCCTTCGCTTCCCGGCTACGGCTTCTCGGACCGGCCGCGAGCGTCGGGGATGAACATCGAAGCGATGGCGAAAATCTTCTTCAAGCTGATGACCGAAACGCTCGGCTACAAACGATTCGGCGTGCAGGGCGGCGATTGGGGCGCGGTCATCGCCTCATGCGTCGGTTACACCTGCATGTCGAGCGTGACCGGCGTTCATCTCAACATGGTCGGCACGGGACCGGCCGAAGGACGCGGCGCGAAGTCGCTGAGCGAAGATGAGAAGAAATTTCTTGCCGAAGCGTCGAAGTTTCGCCACGAGGAGGCCGGCTATCAAGCGATTCAGGGCACCAAGCCACAGACGCTGGCGTATGCTCTACACGATTCGCCCGCCGGGACTCGCGGCGTGGATCGTCGAGAAGTTCCGCACCTGGAGCGATTGCGGCGGCGACGTCGAACGGAGCTTCACCAGGGACCAGCTTCTGACCAACATCATGGTTTACTGGGTCACGCAGACGATTAATTCTTCGACGCGGCTTTACTACGAATACCGCCATAATCCGTGGCGGATGGCGCCCGGCACTCGCGTCGAGGCGCCGACCGCGATCGCGGCGTTCCCGCGCGAAATCCTGCGTCCGCCCCGCAGTTGGGCCGAGCGTGCGTACAACATCCGGCGCTGGACGGAGATGCCGGCGGGCGGCCATTTCGCCGCGATGGAGCAGCCGGCGATCGCTGGCCGCGGATATCCGGGCGTTTTTTCGCGAGTTGAGCTGAGAGAAGCTGCCGCCCGGATGCCGCATTGCGATGCGGCAGGGGGAGCCGGGTTCGGCTGTTCGATTAATCGGCGGCCGGCGCGGAATCGTCCTGCTGGACCAGCTCGTTGTAGAGCCGCTCGATTTCGCGGCCCAGCGATTCGTAGCGCGCGATCAATTCGTTGGCGTCCTTGCGCGCGACATAGAAGTTGGGATCGTTCATTTCCGTCGCCAACGCCGCGCGCTCGGCTTCCTTGGCCTCGATGCCCGCTTCCAATTGCTGTGCGCCGTCGCGAATTTCCGTTCGCGCCGGCGCTGCAGCTCGCGAGCCCGCGGCGGCCTGCTTGCCGTTGCCGTTCGGCACGTCGCGACCTTGCGCTCGGCCTGCGGCGGTCGCGAGGGCAGGGCGCCGCTATTCGCTCCGACTTGACCGGCGCGGCCGGCGGCTGCCGCCATCTGCTCTTTCTTGGCCAGATACTCGTCGTAGTTGCCGAGGTAGCGAATCGCGTGGCCTTGCCCGACTTCGATCACCTCGGTCACCAGTTCGTTCAGGAGGTAGCGGTCGTGGCTGACGATTATCACCGTTCCCGTGATAGCGCTGCAGCGCTTCGAGCAGGATGTCTTTGGCGATGATGTCGAGGTTGTTGGTAGGCTCGTCGAGCAGCAGGCAGTTGGTGCGATGCGCGAGTACCTTGGCCAGCGCCAGGCGGCCGCGCTCGCCGCCCGAAAGCACGCCGGTGCGCTTGAGCACGTCGTCGCCCGAAAACAGCATCGCGCCCAGCAATCCGCGAATCTCGCCGATGGTCAGCCCTCGCGAGCTGTCGCCAAGCTCCTGGAGCACGCTCTTGTCGTAATCGAGCGCCTCGCTCGAGGTCCTGGGCGAAGTAGCCGATGTCGACGTTATGGCCGACGATCCGTTCACCCGCGGTCAGCGGTTCAATGCCCGCAAGCATCTTCATTAACGTCGATTTGCCGGCGCCGTTGGGGCCGACCAGCGCCACGCGCTCGCCGCGTTCGATTACCAGATCGATTCCGTCGTAGACCGTGAGATCGCCGTAACGTTTGGCCGCGCCGCGAAGCTCGAACACCCGTCGTCCGCTGCGCTCGCATTGTGGGAAAGTTGATCGCGGGCGGCTTCTCGGATCCTGACCGGCGGCTCCAGCCGCTCGATCTTTTCGAGCTGCTTGATTCGGCTCTGCACCAGCTTGGCCTTGCTCGCCTGGTAGCGGAAGCGGCTGATGAACGCCTCGACGTGTTCGATCTCTTCGCGCTGCTTTTCGTACGCCGCCAGTTCGAGCTGGAACCGCTCGTCGCGCTTAACGAGATAGGACGGAATAGCTGCCGCGATACTCGGTGAGTTTGCCGCGCGCGACTTCGACCGTGCGCGTGGTCACGCGATCGAGGAAGTATCGATCGTGCGAGACCATGATGATGCCGCCCGGATAGTTGGAAAGATAATCTTCGAGCCAATTGCGAGCCTCGATGTCGAGATGGTTGGTCGGCTCGTCGAGCATCAGGAACTCCGGGCGGTAGAGCAGCAACTTCGCCAGCGCCACTCTCATCCTAATGCCGCCGGAGAACTCGGTCACGTCGCGGTTGAGGTCCGCCGGGGTGAATCCAAGTCCGAACAGCACCGATTCGGCGCGACTTTCGGCCGAGTAGAAATCGTGACGTTCCAGCTCGCTCAACACCTCGCCCAGGCCCGCCAACGCGGTATCGTGGACCGGACCGCTGGATTGCTCGGCGAGCACGGTCTCCAGCCGGCGGCGCTCGGCGTCGAGCGCCTGGACCTCAGCGAGGGCCGAAAGGGTTTCCACCATCAGCGAGCGCCCGCCCATCTCCGGAGAATCCTGCGCCAGGTAACCGACGCGAGTCCGCTGCGGCCGGCTGATACGTCCGGAATCGGGTTCGATCAGCCCGGCGATCAGCTTGAGCAAAGTCGATTTGCCGGCGCCGTTGAGCCCTACCAGACCTACCCGATCGTCGTCGCCCATCGACCAGTTAACGTGGTCGAAGACGGCGCGGTCGCCGAAGTATTTGCAAAGATCGTCTAGACTAAGCACGTGTGGAACGGCCCGAGGCTCGTTAAACGCTCAATCTTAACAGCCAGGTCACCCCTGAAGGAAGAGCGCTGTCCTCGAGGTCGCGCTCAAGGAAGACTTGAACTTGCAAACTTGATAGCCTGATTGCCTTCCGGAACAATCGTGCTGTTGAGGGTCGCCGCCGATGAAAAAGTTAATCGCGATAATATTTTGCGGGGTCTGTTTATTTGCCGCTCACCTGGCTCGCGCGCAAACGAGAATGGGTGCTCCACAACTGGCTCCTCCAGCCGCGGCTGCGAGTTCCGGTGCCCTTCCTGCTCCGGGCACGGGCACTCCCGTTCCGACTTCGGTCTGCATGAACAGAAACCCGCCGGAAGGCACGGTTATAACCAAAAGCGTGAGAGACCCGGCCTGCAACGGGAGATGCCGGTCGGAAATCGAAATTCCGACCCGCCAGCGTATGGTGATCTGCAGGGGACAATCGATTCCGAAGGGATATGTGATCGAGCTGTTGACCTCCACTCCTGATTGCTCCTGCGCCGGCGGCGGCCAGAACGCCTATACGATCAAGGCGGAAATCGAAAGGGGTAGCGAAGATTAGAATCGTGATTCTCACCCTGGATAACGACGCGACAGCAGGTGGCTATCTCGATTCGGCGCCGGAGTACAGAGCGGATGCGGTCGGTCGATCGCCATCTCGTGGTGTCGATTCTTTGTGCTCGATCAGGCTAAACTCGCCGCGACGGGTAGCAGCACGGCGGGGCGGCGTTTCCCGTGCGAGATAGACAGACTGCTCCCTGTGCGGAGCACTTTCGGGATTTCGCTTGTATTTGCGACTCTGACGGGATTCACCCGGGAACGAGGGTCGGTAGAGCGCCGCGTTAACGGGAGGAAGGCCGATGGCGCTAATTCAGACTCACGATCGAATGCTCGTGGTCGATCGCAAGCTCTTCCGCGACGACGACACCCGGCTCTTTATCGGTGTGGTCGAGGACCATGATGGTGGTGTGGTCCGGTTGCGTGGCCACGCCTACCATATCAACCCGTACGAGGTTGCGGGGACCGAACGGCGAGCGGAGGAACGGGTGCGCGTCATCTCGCTCTCAGCCGGCGATATCATTTACGTTCTGCCCCGCGAAGTCGACATCGCAACCCTCCAGGTCCGGCGCTCGCTCAAGCAGTTGATTGTGTCCGACGGTAAATCACTGCTGTTCGATCTTAGCGAGTGGCTCTATCGAACCTAGATTTTTTAATTTCCTTCCTCATTCAGCTTTTTAAAGCGCGGCTTTTTCGCGCGACGCGCAACGCGCGGCGCCGCCGATCGATCACGCTTTGGCGGCACGCGCGGGCGTCAGATTGATTCGACGAACTCGATGATCGCGGCGGCGGTGTCGCCGGGGTTGTCCAGCGGCACGTGATGGAATGCGCGCGGGACCTCTCTGAACACGGAGCCCGCGATCTTGCGATGCATCGAGCGCGCCGTCCGTCGCGGCACCATCGTGCTCTCCGCGCCACGCAAAATCAGGGTTGGAGACGTAATCCGCCGAAACCTGGGCCTGCGAGGTGGGACCTTCATCCGCCGCCATGCGCGGGTCTCGGGATCAAAGCGAAACGTCCATCGCCCGTTCGGTAGCTGTTCGGCTCCGGCCAGAGCCAGGCGCCAGAGCGCCTCCGATGAGAGATACGTCCCTGGCGGCGAGAGCCGAAATTTCCGGGCCAGGCTTTCGGCCGAGTCGAGTTCCGGCCGCATACCTCCCTGCACCTTGCGACTCCATCGCCAGATCAGCCTCCGCCACAGCGGCGGACGTCCCGGCGGCGCATCCACGATAATCAGCGCCTTGAGCAAGTCGGGACGTTCGGCGGCGGTCCATTGCGCGACCGCGCCGCCAAGCGAGTGACCCGCAAGGATCACCCTCGTCCCGAGTTGTTCGATGAATTTCTTGAGATCCTCGATATAAACCGCCGAGCCGTAAACCGGCGGCTCGGGCCATTGGCTTCGCCCGTGCCCACGGAAATCCAGCGCCAGAACTCGACCGAAAGGCGTAAGCAGCGGTGCAACCCCATCCCACCAGTGCGCATGGGCCGCGCCGCCGTGCAACAGAAGAAAGGTATGTTTGGTTTCGTCGCCGCCCCAATCCAGGTAGTGAAGCTTCAGGCCGTTGATTTCACTGAAACGGCCAGTCGGTTCGAGCCGCTCGGCGGCCATGGTCCGGGTTCTCATCGAAGCTATCCTAACCGCGCTATTGAGATGCGCAACCCGGGATTCGGTAGCATACGTCACGACCGATGCCCAACCGTGTAGCCGCTGTTCGTCCGGCTAACTATAGTGAATCGGTAAAATCGGAACCCGCCGTTGCCGCGCCGAGCCGCGGCGAGGTCGGGCCGGCAGAAGCCAACGACTATGATTTTTTATAAACGACCGCAACCGCTGTTGATGGCGCTCGCCCTGATGCTTTGCCTAGCGTTTCCTGCCGTGGCGCAAGAGCCCGAGCCGACCCCGACGCCAAACCCGGCCCAAAGCCTTGAGCGGGTCGGATTGCCGCCGACCGTGTCGCTGGTGGTGTTTCCCGGCTATGGTGTAGCGCCGCTCACCGTCGGATGTTTCGCTGATATCGACGATCCGTTGGGCCAGGATGTGGTTTCCTATTACTGGAACTTTGGCGACGGCAACGTTTCGACCCTGCCGCCTCCCTTAATCGTGAGCAACACCTACAAGAATCCCGGCACCTATCTTGTGACGCTGCGAGTAGTCACCGCCGATGGGCGCGCGGCCACCGCGATCGCGGGCGTCACGGTGCGGACCAACCCGGAGGGACAGTGATCGACGTTTTACGGCGATCGCCCCGGCCGATCCGCCGGCGCGTGCGGGTGTTGCTCCGGTTCCTGTCTTTTCTGCTTCTGGCCGGTTCGCTCGGCGGATGCCTCGGCGCCGAGATTGAAGCGAATGCGCGCCAGCTTCAGGCACAGCAGGCTGAGCTCGACCGGATGAAGGAAGAGATCTCGGCGATTCGTAACACCCAGCCTTCGTACCCATCGGCGGCGCCTGCGAACTCGTGCGATACCGAAGTGATGCGCAAGGCGACGCGGCGCGGCGGCGAGGCCTTTGCCGGCGGCGACTTCCGGCATGCTCTGGGCTACTACGAGGATGCGATGACGGCCTGTCCGCGCAGCGCCGAAGCGGAATTGAACGTGGCGCGCGCTCACGAGGCGCTGGGCGAGCGTCAGGCGGCGATCGATCATTACGCGGCCGCCGGAAACGCGGCCGGAGCTTCCGATGCCTCCATCGCCAAACAGGCTCGCGACGCTCTGGAGCGGCTCAGGGCGACGAAGTGACCGAGTAATCGGTGCGCGGATCAACAGCAATGATGGCCGGCACGGCGGCTGATAATTGAGTCGGAGGTTAAGTTGAAAGATCCATTCAGCGTAAAAGATAAAGTTACGATCATAACCGGGGGCGGCACCGGAATCGGCGCCTCGATTACGCGCGAGTTCGCGATGCGCGGCGCGCCGGTTCTAATCGCCAGCCGCAAGGCCCAGAATCTTGAGCCGATGCGCGACGAGATTCGCAAGGCCGGCGGCAGGTGCGAGATGGTGGTCTGCGACGTTCGCGATTCCGCCGCTTGCGAAGCGATGGTTGCCGAGGCAGTTAAACATTTCGGCCGGCTCAACGTCCTGATTAACAATCACGGCGGCAGTATCGCCGGCTCCTCGTTCGATCTCTCGCCCAACGCATGGCGCGCGGTGGTCGCGATCAATCTCGACGGCGTGTTCTTCTGCTCGCGCGCGGCGGCCAGGCAATTTATCGCTCAGGGCGGCGGCGGCTCGATCGTTAATATCTCGTCGACCGCGGGCGTTTACGGCCATTCCAACATGTTGCCTTACAGCGCGTCGAAAGCGGCGGTCATCAACCTTACGTCCTGCCACGCCGCGGAGTGGGGCGTACACAAGATTCGGGTCAATTGCGTGGTGCCCGGTCCGATCGATACCGAAGGCGCCGCGCCAATCGTGTGGCCCAACCCGGCGATCCGGGAGGCAACGAGGCTGTCGCGCGCGCTGGAGCGGTTCGGCAGGGTCGAGGAAATCGCCTATCCGTGCCTGTTCCTGGCCTCGGACGCGTCTTCCTACGTCGACGGAGCTTCCCTGATCGTTGACGGCGGCACCGCCCCGCGCCTAAGCGAGTAGGAGGCGGCATCCCATGCCGGCGGTTGGAGCGCTCGCGTGGCAAGATTCGATGAAGCCTTTTGATTGACCCGCGAGCTAATCGAAGGGCCGCTTGAGCCGGCGACCCCGTCGTGGTATCCGAAAACGCGCGGGCGCCAAGCTCGCGGCTAAGCGGAGACACCCTTGGATTTCGGATTCAGTGAAGAGCAGGAGATGCTGCGGCGCAGTGCGCGCGGCCTGCTCGAAAAAGAATGCCCGTCAACGTTGGTTCGGCAACTGATGGAGGACCAGCGCGGTTATGCGCCGGCGCTGTGGAAAACAATGGCCGATCTCGGATGGATCGGTCTGGTAATCCCGGAAAGTTTCGACGGCGCCGGCCTTGGCTACGTGGATCTGGTCGTCGTGCTCGAAGAGATGGGCCGCGTGCTGCTTCCGTCACCGTTCATCCCAACGCTGTTGTTCGGCGAAGCGATCCGGCGCGCAGGAAACGAACATCAGAAGAACAGCCTGTTGCCCAGGATCGCCGCGGGCGAGCTCATCGGCAGCCTGGCCTACATCGAGCCGTCGGGCGGATGGGATGCGGCTGGAATCGCGATGGCGGCAAAGCCGGGCAAGGGGCGCTTTAAGCTTCGCGGCACGAAGATCTTCGTCAGCGACGGCCACGTGGCCGATTATCTCCTGGTCGCGACGAGAACCGGCAGGAAGGCCGGCGAAGACGGCATCACGCTGTTCGCGCTGGAGACCAGCCGAAAGGGAATCTCGATCGGCCAGTTGAGCACGCTGGATAAGACGCGCAAGGTGGCCGAGGTGAACTTCGACGGCGTTAAGGCGAATCCCGACGATGTCGTCGGCGAGATGGGCCAGGGCTGGAAAACCCTCAGCAACGTCATCGATCGCGGCAAGGTAGCGCTGGCCGCCGAGATGGTCGGCGGTGCGCAGAAAGCACTCGACATGGCGGTCGATTACGCGAAGATGCGGGAACAGTTCGGTCGCCCGATCGGAAGCTTCCAGGCGATTCAGCATAAGTGCGCCAACATGATGGTGGACGTCGAAAGCGCCCGCTCCGCGGTCTACTACGCCGCATGGGCGGTCAGCCAGGAAGTTGCCGAAGCGCCGCTTGCCGCGGCGCTGGCCAAGGCCGCGGCCTCGGATGCCTACCGGCGCACGACGGCTGAAGGCATCCAGGTGCACGGAGGGATCGGCTTTACCTGGGAGCACGACATGCATCTGTACTTCAAACGCGCGAAATCCTCCGAGTTCACCTTCGGTGACGCCAGCTTCAACCGGGAAATCGTGGCCCGGCTGATAGGAATTTAAAGCAAGAATCAGAGGTGATTTCATGGCGGACAAGAGTCTAATCGGTAAAACCGGCAAGCCCTTCACCATGCCGGTCGAGTGGGGCAAGGTGCGCGAGTTCGCGCGCGCGATCAAAGATCCGAATCCGGTCTACTTCGATCCCGAAGTGGCGAAGAAAGAGTGTGGTGGAATTCCGGTTCCACCGACCTTCCTGATGGCCAGTTCCTTTTGGCAGGGCGCTTCGGCCCAGGAGGCAGGAACGGGTCTGGAATTGGGACTCGATACCAGACGCATCCTGCACGGCGAGCAGGAGTTCGAGTTCTTCAAGCCGATTTTCGCGGGCGATGTCCTGACCGGCTTGACCCGCCTCGCGGATCTTTATGAGAAAGAAGGTGGCCGCGGCGGCAAGATGACCTTTGCGGTGGTCGAGACCGAGTTCAAGAATCAAAAAGGAGAGAAGGTCGCGCTGTCGCGCTCGGTTGTGATCGAAACCGGCGGCGCAGCCAAGAGCGGTTAACCACGGCATTCGGCGGCATTCCACGGCATTCCATCCCGGCGGGTGGATTGTTCTCGTTGAAGGAACAGGTGATGGCATCAAAGCTAAAATTTGAAAGCGTGAGTGTAGGCGACGAGATTCCTCCGTTCGCGGCGAAGGTTTCCCGCCCTGATTTCGTGCGCTACGCCGGCGCATCCGGGGACTTCGTGCCGCTCCACTACGATCAGACTTTTGTCGAGGCCGCCGGGCGTCCGACCGTCTTTGCCCAAGGGATGTTTACGGCCGGCCTGCTTTCTCATTGTGTGACCGATTACGTGGGCGCCGGTCAGGTGCGCAATTTCAAGGTCAGATTCGCGACCATCGTCTGGCCGGGCGATACGGTTACCTGCCGGGGCAAAGTCACCAAAAAGTACGAGGCCGACGGGCAGCGTCTGATAGAGGGTGACCTGGAAGTCGTCAATCAAAAGGGCGAGGTTGCGATAAAGGGATCTTTTTGCGCCGCCGCGGCCTGAACCGGCGATGCGCGGAAGCTTCGGTAGGGCCCCCTATGGTGGGCCCGGTTTTGACCAATCCGCTTCGCAAGCCCGGAGCCTCCTGCTATCCGCCCGTGTGCTTCGCCCAGGTAACGGAGTGTATATTTCCGGATATGCCACGCGGCGGTACGACACCAGCTATAGGGTAAAGATTCGGGACTGATGAAAAACGGCGACCTTCGCTACCTAATAATTCACGGCCATTTTTACCAGCCGCCGCGCGAGAGCCCGTGGACCGGGCTTATCAGTCCAGAAAGCGGCGCCGCGCCCTTCGTCAACTGGAACGAACGTATCCTCAGCGAGTGCTATGCCGCCAACGGCCATGCGCACACGATGGAGGACCATGTCGTCCGCATCCGCAACAATTACGAAACGCTGAACTTCGATTTCGGCCCGACCCTGATTAGCTGGCTCGAACGTCACGGCAAGGCCGCCTATCGCGATGTCAGGCGAGGCGACGCGCTGAGCGCGGAGCGTCGCGACGGCCACGGCAACGCCATCGCGCAGTCGTACAACCATTCGATCCTCCCGTTGCTGTCGGCGCGCGACAAAGAGACCCAGATTGCCTGGGGAATCGATGACTTCAAGTTTCGTTTCGCGCGCAGGCCCGAGGGTATGTGGCTGCCGGAGTGCGCCGCCGACGAAGCGACTCTTGCGGCGGTGGCGGAAGCCGGAATCGAATTCGTCATTCTCGCTCCGGACCAGGGCAACTTCAAGGTGGCGCCCGGAAGCGAAGACCGCGGCGCGGCCGGACCGTTCCTGTGGCGAAGCGGCGATCTGAGGCTTTCGGTGTTCCGCTTCGATCGGGACCTTGCCGGCCGGATTTCCTTCGGCGACTCGCTCGATGACGGCGCGCGGCTGGCCGAGTTGATTGCCGAGCGCGCGCTCGGCTTACCTGCCGGCGAAGCGCTCCTTATCGCGACCGACGGCGAAACCTTCGGCCATCACAAGAAGACCGGCGCGGCGGAGCTGGCGCGAGCGCTGCAGCATCTGGAACGGCGCGACGATCTCGCCGTAGTCAACTGCGCCCAATACCGGGCGATGCGGCCGGCGGCAGGAACTTTCGAGATCAACGGCGCCAGTTCGTGGAGCTGTCCGCATGGAGTCGAGCGCTGGCGGTCGGACTGCGGATGTCGCATCAACGGGCAGACCAACCAGCAATGGCGCGCGCCGTTGCGCGAGGCGATGGATTTCGTCAAGAACCACGCCGATCAGGTATACGATCGGTTCGCCGCGCTGCTGGTCGCTGAGCCGATGGTTGTGCTCAGGGAGTCGGTGCGGCTGGCAATCGATCCGAATCCCGCGGTCCGCGAAGAGTTCTTCCGCCGCCATCAGCTCTCCAGCGAGGCCGGCCAATCGCAGTTGTCGCGCCTGTTCGAGATGGAGCGCGCGGCGCACGCGGCTCTCACCAGTTGCGCATGGTTCTTCGACGATTTCGGCGGCCTGGAGGGCCGCGTCGTGCTGCGATGGGCGGCGCGCGCGGTCGAGCTTGCGGCAGAGCTCACGCCCAATATCGAGCCCGAACTGCTCGAGCGTCTGCGCCGCATCCATTCCAATCGCCGCGAGGTCGGCGATGCCGCCACGCTCTATCTAAGCGTCAAAACGCGCGAGGCGCGTGGAAGGGTCTAGCGCGGATGTCCACCAGCCCACGATCCGATATTCTGTCCATCCTTCGCGAAGGCCGCCGGTTCGATCCGCCCGCGGAGTTCAGCCGCAAGGCGGCGGTCAAAAGCATCGCCGAGTATGAGGCGCTGTATAAGCGCGCGGCCGATGATCCGGAAGGCTTCTGGGCCGAATGCGCGCGCGAACTCGCCTGGTTCAAATCGTTCGGCAAAATCCTCGAGTGGAATTTTCCCTTCGCCAAGTGGTTCCTCGGCGGAGAGTTGAATGCATCTTACAACTGCATCGACCGCCATCTTACCACCGCCAGGCGCAACAAGGCGGCGCTCATCTGGGAGGGCGAGCCCGGCGATTCGCGCGTACTGACCTATCAGATGCTCGCAATCGAGGTCGGGCGATGCGCCAACGCGCTTAAAAAGCTTGGGGTCAGGAAGGGCGACCGGGTCGCGATCTATATGCCGATGGTGCCCGAAGCGGCGATCGCGATGCTGGCCTGCGCGCGCATCGGCGCCACCCATTCAGTGGTATTCGGCGGTTTCTCGGCCGAGGCCTTGCGCGACCGGATTAATGACGCCGAAGCCAAAGTCTGCATCACGGCGGACGGTGGATGGCGGCGCGGCCACGTGATCGAGCTCAAACACAGCGTCGATGAGGCGCTCGAGCAGGCGCCGTCGATCGAAAAATGCCTCGTGCTGCGCCGCGTCGGCAATCCGGTGGAGATGCGTGCCGGGCCGCGACGTCTGGTGGGATGAGGCGCTCGGCAGAGAGAGCGCCAGTTGCGATGCTGAACCGCTGGATTCCGAGCATCCGCTGTTCACCCTCTACACTTCTGGCACGACCGGTAAGCCCAAGGGCGTGGTCCATTCCACCGCCGGATACCTGGTGCAATGCCTGATGACCATGAAGTGGGTATTCGACCTCAAGGAGGATGATATCTACTGGTGCACCGCCGACATCGGATGGGTCACCGGCCACAGCTACGCGGTTTACGGGCCGCTGGCGGCCGGCGCCACCGTGGTGATGTACGAGGGCGCGCCGAATTTTCCCGAGAACGATCGCTTCTGGCAAATCATCGAGAAGTATCGCGTTAACATCTTCTACACCGCGCCTACGGCTATCCGCACCTTCATCAGGTGGGGCGATGAGTGGGTGAAGAAACATGACCTGTCCAGCCTGCGCCTGCTCGGTACGGTCGGCGAGCCGATCAATCCGGAGGCCTGGATTTGGTATCAGAAGGTGATTGGCGGCGAGCGATGTCCGATCGTCGATACCTGGTGGCAGACCGAAACCGGCGCAATCATGATAAGCCCGATGCCGGGGGCTACGCCGACCAAGCCCGGCTCGGCGACCCGTCCGCTGCCCGGAATCGCCGCCGAAGTCGTGGACCGCGACGGCCATCCGGTTGCGAACAATCAGGGCGGACTGCTGGTGATCAAGAAACCGTGGCCCGGAATGCTGCGCACGATCTTTCGCGACCCGGAACGATATCGCCAGCAGTATTTCAGCCACATCCCCGATGTGTACTTTACCGGCGACGGGGCGCGGCAGGACGACGACGGTTATTTCTGGATCATGGGACGTGTCGATGACGTCATCAACGTCGCCGGCCATCGTCTGGGCACGATGGAAATCGAAAGCGCGCTCGTGTCCCATCCGATGGTGGCCGAGGCCGCCGTGGTCGGGCGGCCCGACGAGATCAAGGGTCAGGCCGTCGTGGCCTTCGTAACCCTGGAGGGGGCGCGAAAGGGTGACGAGAAACTTCGCGATGAGTTGCGCGCTCACGTCGTCAAGGAGATCGGCGCGCTGGCGCGGCCCGATGACTTGCGCTTCACCGATACGCTGCCCAAGACCCGAAGTGGCAAGATCATGCGCCGGTTGCTGCGCCAAATCGCGGCCGGCGATCAGACCCTCGGCGACGTCACGACACTCGAAGATCTATCGGTGTTGGCCAAGCTCCGCGAAGAAGAAGAGTGAAGTCTCAACCCTGCACGCGCGGCGACTCCCGCGCGACGGTGCCGCGAGCCCCTGCGGCCCATCAGTAGCCCTCTCCGTCTACTCGATTCGAATCCGCTATCGGTCTCCGAGGGCCGGTCAAGCCGGCCATCCGCGAGCAAATCCGGCTTGAGGCGGGGCGGTTTCGATGATACCCTCTAATCCAGTGGGCCTTTGCCCACTTTTTTGTTGTATTTCACCGATCAGTTTCAAAGTTCGAGGGACGGAGGCAGGCGAAGCGAGCAGCCGATGGAAGAGCCGGAAACGCTGGGGACGGTTGTCGAGCTGCATCCGGTTGCCAAGCGAGTGATGGATCTGCTGGGGCCTCATATCGAGCGGCAGGGGTTCGAGCTGGTTTCAGTCGACTACAGACAGGGGACGGGGAGCGCGATGCTGCGCCTGTTTGTCGATCGGACCGGCGGCGGGATCACGCTGGACGATTTGGAGACCGTCAGCCGGACGATTGGCGACCTGCTCGACGTGTACGACCCGGTAGAAGGGCGTTATACGCTGGAAGTTTCGTCGCCGGGAATTAACCGTCCGCTGGTCAAGTTGAGTCATTTCGAGAAGGTCCGCGGACGCAGGATAAGACTGCGCACCCATGTGGCGCGCGACGGCCAGAAATCCTTCATCGGGATTCTTGCCGCGGTGGATGCGACCGGGGTTGAGCTGGACGATGAGACCAGCAAGTGCCGGCAAAAGTTCGGGTTTAGCGAGATCAAAGAGGCGCGTTACGAACACGACTTCAAATAGGGTTCGAGTTGAAATGACAGTGGCAGGCTTTCCTGAGCGCCGGTGCGCCGGCGTGACGATTGATGGGTTCACGACGGGCGGACCGATCGGGAAAGGCGCGAGGCTCGACTGTTGGATGTTATCGCCGCGCGCAGGGAGGGACCGATGCAAGTCGATCTGAACCGGGTAATCGAGCAGGTTTGTAAGGAAAAAGGAATTGATAAAGGGATCGTGATCAAGGCGGTCGAGGAGATGATGCTTTCGGCGGCCAAGCGGACCTTTGGCGCAGAGCACAAGATCGAGTCCCGTCTTCAATCAGGAACTGGGCGAGATCGAGCTGTTCGAGATCAAGACCGTCGTCGATCAGGTAACCAATCCGCTGACCGAGGTTACGATGGCGGAGGCGCGCGCCAAGTACGACCCCGAGGCGCAGGACGGCGACGAAATTCTCATCCGGCTCGATACCGCGACCATGGGCCGGATCGCGGCGCAGGCCGCCAAGCAAAACCTTATCCAGCATATCCGCGACGCCGAGCGCAAGCAGATTTTCAGCGAGTTCAAGGATCGCAAGAACGAGGTCGTATCCGGAATCGTGCAGCGCTTCGAGCGCAAGAACATGATCGTCAATCTGGGGCGCACCGAGGCGATCCTGCCCGAGAAGGAACAGATTCCGCACGAGCGCTATCGCCAGGGCGATCGCATCCGGGCGCTCATCCTGGATGTCGATCTCTCCGAGAAGGGTCTGTCGATCGTGCTCTCGCGCACCTCGAATGATTTTTTGCGCAAACTGTTCGAGCAGGAAGTCCCCGAGATCTACGAGGGCATCGTCGATATTCGCCAGTGCGCGCGGGAGCCCGGCGGTCGCGCCAAGGTCGCCGTTTACTCCAAGGATTCCGACGTCGACCCGGTCGGCGCCTGCGTGGGGATGAAGGGCACGCGGGTCCAGTCGGTGGTGCAGGAGCTTCGCGGCGAGAAGATCGACATCATCCCGTGGACCGAGGACCAGGCTGAACTGGTGTGCCGCGCGCTCGCTCCGGCCAAAGTTTCCAAGGTGATAATCGACGAGGAAGAGCACGCCATGGAGGTGATCGTTCCTGACGATCAACTCTCGCTGGCGATCGGCAAGCGCGGTCAGAACGTCCGCCTCGCCCATCGTCTTACCGGATGGAAGCTCGACGTTCGCAGCGAGGCCGAGGCGGAGGAGGAAGCGCGGTCGGCGCGTGCATCGCTGAACGCGATTCCCGGCGTGGGCGACATCAACGCCGAATTGCTCTATCAATGGGGCTTCCGCACGGCCGAGCAACTGGCTGAACTCGACGAGGCGGCCTTCGAGGTCGAGGGAATTTCGCCCGAGCGTGCCCGGCAGTTGATCGCCGCCGCGCGGGTCCATGTGGCCAATAAAAAGAGGCCAGGAAGAGGCCGAGCTTAAACAGGCCGAAGCCGTCGCCGAGGCCGCAGCCGCTGCGGCGGCCGCCGCGGAGATTGCCGGCGCCGAAGCGGAGGAAGCCGCCGCCGATGAAACCGCCGGGACGGAGGCTGAAGACGATGGAGCCCGATGCCGAAGTCAAATCATAAGCCCAGACGCACCTGCCTTGGATGCCGCGTCGTGGACCGGAAGTCCGCGATGGTCCGTCTGGCGGCGAGCGGCGGAGCCGCGACGTTGGACCATCGGTCGCGGTTGGGAGGGCGTGGCGGCTTATCTCCATCAGCGCCAGCGAATGTCTTGACGGTTTAGTAAAAAGCAAGGTCCGAGAGTTTCGTTCGTTGAAATGCGGAATCGAACGGGACCGCGCGCGTCCAACTGGTGGACGCGAATGGCAGGCTAGCCAGCAGCGGCAAGGGTGATTAGAATAGTAGAGATGGCTCGCAAGCGGATAAAAACTTTAGCTCATGGAATGGAACGTCTCAGTCGAGGATATGCTCGCGGTCTGCGAGCGGCTGAAATTTGCCCACGCGCACTCGGATGCGAGCCTGCTGGGCCACGACGAGGCGGAGCTGGATCAAGGCCGACCTCGACGAACAGGCCAATCGCGCCGCTATTCTGCGCCGTGAGACCGTGCTCGAAACCACGGCCGGCAAAGTCGTGGAAAAGCGGCTCAACGCGACGCGTGATGCGCCGCCGTCATGCGGAGCCCGAACCTGGCCAGGCAGCAGAGCAGGCGGCCAAAGCCGCCGAGCCATTTCATTTTGAGGTCGAAGGAGAGCGCCGAGGAAACCTTCGTGGCGCCTTTCTCGATCAGCCGTTGCCGCCGCCCGAGCCCGAAACACCGCTGGGTCTGGAAGTAATCTCGAAGCCGATCGCCTGCCGCCAACGGTGACGTAGCCGCGCAACATGAGGGCGCTGCGGTCGAGGCCAAGGCGCATGGACAGATCGAGATTCAGGCAACCGCAACCGATACGAAGAGCCATCGCTGCGGTCGAACAGAAGATACATGGCGGCGCCGCTGCAGTGGTCCAAGCCCGCCAGCGCGGCGCCGATCAAGCGGGTCGTAGCGCCTGCGCAACCGCAGCCCAACCGCGAGCCTCGGGCGGGTCCACGTCCCGTCATCGGAACGGGGTCGGCCCGCTGATCGCCCGGCGTAAGCGGGCGCGTCATCAATCTTACGTCGCCCGGCCACGCCTCGGCTCCCGTGCTCGACGAGTCTGCGCAGGGCCCCAAGGTGCTGGGCAAATAGATCTTCGTAAGCCGGTGGTTCGTCCGCGGCTCGCAGCCGCCGCGCCCGGCGCCACTGCGCGGCCGGCGCTCGCCCGGCGTCAACCGGGGCCGCGCTTCACGCGGCCCTGGCGTTAGCCCTGCTCCGATGGCGCCTCCGGCCATTCCGCCTTCGGAATCGCTCAAGCCCGGCGCACGGCCAATCAAGAAGAAGCGGGTCGTCAAGAAACAAAGCGTCGGACCTGGTGGCCGAACGGGAGATGCGCGGATCGCGCTTCCCCAAGAAGCGGCGCGCATTGCCCGGCAAAGAACAGAAGAAGACTGAGATAACCACGCCCAAGGCTTCCAAACGCGTGGTGCGGATTTCCGAAGGCGTGACCGTCGGCGATCTTGCCCGCAACATGGGGGTCAAGGCCGGCGAACTGATCCGCAAGCTGATGACGCTCGGCGTCATGTCGACGATGAATCAGGTGCTCGACCCCGACACCGCCACCCTGGTCGCGAACGAATTCGGCTATAACGTCGAGAACGTCGCCTTCAACGTCGAGTCGGCGATCGAGGAGAGCGCCGCTGAGGACCGACGGCGGCGAGCTTACGCCGCGGCCGCCGGTCGTCACCGTGATGGGCCACGTCGATCACGGCAAGACCTCGCTGCTCGACGCTATTCGCCACACCGAGGTTACGGCGGACGAGTACGGCGGCATCACCCAGCATATCGGCGCCTACAGCGTCGAGTCTCGCACGGGCAAGACATTACCTTCGTCGACACTCCCGGTCACGAGGCGTTTACCGCGATGCGCGCGCGCGGCGCCAAGGTCACCGATATCGTAATTCTGGTGGTTGCGGCCGACGAAGGCGTGATGCCGCAGACGATCGAGGCGCTCAACCACGCACGTGCGGCCAAGGTCCCGGTGATCGTGGCAATGAACAAGATCGACAGGCCCGAGGCCAACCTCGATCGCGTCAAGCAGCAATTGTCGGAGCATGGCCTGATTCCCGAAGACTACGGCGGCGATACTATCACCGTTCCGGTATCGGCACGCACCCGCGAGGGGCTGGACCGGCTGCTCGAAATGATTCTGCTTCAGGCCGATCTGCTTGAGCTAAAGGCCGACGCCGATCGCCCGGCTCACGGAGCGGTGGTCGAGTCGCAGCTCGACCGAGGGCGCGGTCCGGTCGCTACGGTCCTGATTCAGGAAGGCACGCTTCATCAGGGCGACCCTTTCGTATGCGGAATCTACTACGGTCGCGTACGTGCGATGCTCGACCATCATGGGACAGAAGCTGAGCGAGGCCGGCCCTTCGACTCCGGTCGAAATCTTCGGACTCTCCGGCGTGCCCGAACCGGGCACGGCCTTCGTGGCGGTTGCGGATGAATCCAAGGCCCGCCAGATTGCCGAGTTCCGTCAGTCCAAGCAGCGCGAGGGCGAACTGCAGAAGACCAGCCGCGTATCGCTCGAAGACCTGAGCCAGCGAATGCAGGCCGGCGAAGTCAAAGAGCTTAAGATAATCGTCAAGGGCGACGTGCAGGGTTCGGTCGAGGCGTTGTCCGACGCGCTGCGCCGCCTGTCGACCGGCGAAGCCAAGGTCGATGTCATTCATGCCTCGGCCGGCGGGATTTCCGAGACCGACGTTACCCTGGCCTCGGCTTCCGGCGCGATCATCATCGGCTTCAACATCCGTCCCGAACCCAAGGCGGCGGCGTTGGCCGAGAGCGAGGGCGTCGATATCAGGCTCTATTCGATCATCTACGACGCCATCAATGAGGCTCGCGAGGCGCTGGAAGGGCTGCTCGCTCCGACCTACCGCGAAAAGTCGCTGGGCAGGGCCGAAATCCGCCAGGTCTTCACTATCTCGGGTGGGGCGATAGCGGGCACGATGGTGCTCGACGGCAAACTGGCGCGCGGCCTGCGCACGCGTCTGGTGCGCGACAGCCGCGTGGTGTGGGAAGGCAAGATCGGTTCGCTCAAGCGCTTCAAGGATGACGTGCGCGAGGTGCTGGCCGGATACGAGTGCGGCGTCTCTTTGGAGAACTTCAACGACGTGAAAGCCGGCGACATCATCGAGTGCTTCGAGATGGAAGCGGTCGCGCGCAAGCTCACGGCGCCCAGCCGGGAACCGGTTCGCGGCCAGGCAGCGGCCGAGAAGCAACTTTAATCAGACGCGCCGCGACCGCTGAACTCTGCCCGCCCAAAAAGGCAGAGTCATCGGCGGGCCGTGGCCTGAAGCGAATCTCGATCGGGCGACGGCCGGCAAACAGTTCCGATGGTAGTCGGTGTCCTGCGACTAACGCTTTTTTTGCCGGAGAATCATTCGCTCAAGGGCAAGCGCCAGGTACTCCGGGCGATCAAGGATCGCGTGCGGAACAAGTTCAACGTTTCGATCGCCGAGTCCAACGACCATGAGATGTGGCAGCGCGCCGAACTCGGGATCTGTCAGGTGGGAAGCGACCGCGCTTTCGTGGACGGGGCGCTCCGAGAGGTGGTGAACTTTATCGAGGCGCTGGGGCTGGCGCCCTTGGGCGAGGAGCACCTCGAGATTCTCCATTACTGAGGCTGTCGACGGGTCGCGGCGGTATCGCGGCTGTCGGAACAGAGTTGAGGCACGTGGTTCGGGGGCCTCAGGCGACCGCCGACAAGGAACAATTCAATGGAAGGCAGAAGACCGGAGCGGGTGGCGGAATTGGTGCTGCGCGAGCTGTCGGAGATGCTGCTGCGCGACCTCAAGGATCCGCGCCTGCGCGGCGTGACCCTCACTGCGGTAAAGATGACCGACGATCTGCGCCACGGAAGGGTTTTCTTTTCGCATCTGGAAGGTGCATCGCGCACCAAGCAGGTGATCGCCGGATTCCAGAGCGCGGCAGGCTTTATCCGAAAAAAGCTCGGACGCGAGCTTAGTCTGCGCTATGCGCCCGAATTCGAGTTCGAGTACGATCCCAGTATCGAGCACGGGTCGCGGATCGAGGCATTGCTGCGCGAAGCCCGGACCAGAAATCAGGATTGAGTCTCAATGCCTTCGTCTGAAATTTCCGATCGCGACGGTTTGTCCGGAACCGCGCGGACTCCCAATAAATCGATCAACGGGATCGTGCTGGTCGACAAGCCCGCCGGGATAACCTCGGCGGAAGTCGTGCGGCAGGTCAAGGCGAGAGTCAGGCCGGCGCGCGTCGGCCATCTTGGCACGCTGGATCCTTTTGCCACCGGGCTCCTGCCGATCATGATTGGCCAGGCGACAAAACTCGCCGATCTTCTCGAGCACGGCGCGAAGGAATACGAGGGCGCGATCGCGCTGGGCATCGAAACCGACACTCTGGACCGATCCGGCAAGGTGGTCCGGGAGGCGCCGATTCCCCCGCTGGACAGTGGGATGCTCGCCCGGATCGCGGCGGCTTTTGTCGGGCGTACCGAACAGGTTCCGCCGGTGTTCTCGGCGATCAAGCGCGAAGGGGTGCCGCTCTACAAGCTGGCGCGGCGCGGCGATGCGGTCGAGCCGGCGCCGGCGCGTACGATCGAAATATCCCGGCTCGAATTGCGACCCGAAGGCGGCGCGATGATTCGTTTTAACCTCGAATGTTCGCCCGGCACTTACGTTCGCTCCCTGGCGCGGGACATCGGCGTTGCCCTTGGCAGCGCGGCGCATCTGGCCGAACTCCGCCGCCTGCGCAGCTCCGGGTTCTCGATCACTCAGGCGCATACGCTTGAAGAGACGCTGTCCCGGCTGGAGCAGGGCGGCCCGGAAATCCTCATCGGGATGCGGCCGGCGCTCGGCGCGATGCCCGAAGTCAGCGTAAATGAATCGGTCAAGCGGCGCCTCTGGAACGGCGATTGGATGGTGCTGGACGGCCAGACTCTTCCCCGGACCGGGCCGTTCAAGATAGTCTGCGAGGACGAGCTGGTGGCAATCGCGCAACTCGGTCCGGATCGCCGGGCAAAGTTGCTGCGGGTGTTTCAGGCTTGATCGCCGCGTCAAGAGCGGCCTGGCGGTTTTCGCGGGCGCTTGGCGTATGGATGCTTTACTCTCCTTGCCGGCTCTGATAAATTCAGCGGCTAAGGAAAAAACAAGGGAAAGTAGAAAGTAAGAACCTCTGATGCCCCTCGCGGCTCCCCGAAGACGGGAAATCATACAGTCTCACGCACGCACTTCGAACGACAGCGGTTCGCCCGAAGTGCAGGTCGCGCTTTTTTCAGCGCGTATCGAATAT
This sequence comes from uncultured Pseudomonadota bacterium, assembly GCA_963759165.1. Lineage (GTDB taxonomy): Bacteria > Desulfobacterota > Binatia > Binatales > Binataceae > DATJOQ01. Next base: position 1,419,964 of record CAVWXK010000001.1, read on the forward strand.
CTAACCGATCACTTCAAGTCTCACGCCAAGGATCATCATTCGCGGCGCGGACTGTTGCGGTTGGTCAGTAAGCGACGCCGACTCCTCGATTATTTGCGCGAGCAGGATTTCCAACGCTATCGGGCGCTGATTGAAAAGCTGGGCATCCGGAGATAGGCCGGATTCTCGTTGCCGGCAGGCACTGCCCGCCGGCCAGTTCCTTGTCCGTTAGGGACAAGGCGGGCAAACGCCAAGGCCGCCTGATTCGCGACATCCGAGCCGTCTCTTCCTCTCCCGCAGGTGAAATTTTATGCATAAGAAACTAGAGATCGACTTTTGTGGTCGGCCGCTGTCGCTCGAGACCGGCCGCTTGGCCCGTCAGGCGCACGGCGCGGTGCTTGCCCAATACGGCGAGACCGTGGTCTTGGCAACGGTGGTCTCGGCTTACGAGAGCCGGGAACGGATGAGTTTTCTGCCCCTCACCGTTGACTATCAGGAAAAAACTTTCGCTGCCGGCAAGATTCCCGGTGGTTTCTTCAAGCGCGAGGGACGCCCGTCCGAGAAGGAAATTCTCACCTCGCGCCTGATCGATCGTGCGATCCGTCCGCTCTTCCCCAAGGGCTATGACAAGGAAACCCAGGTCATCGTGACGGTGCTGTCGGCCGATCGTGAAAACGATTCCGACATGCTTTCGCTGATCGCCGCGTCGGCCGCAATCGAAGTTTCCGACATCCCGCACAAGGGTCCGGTGGCGGCGGTGCGGATGGGTCGAATCGACGGCAAGCTGGTCGTCAATCCCATTCTGGATTCGCTCGAGGAGAGCGAAATTTCGATGGTTGTGGCGGCTACGCCCGACGCCATCCTGATGCTCGAAGGCAGCGCCAATATCGTTGACGAGGAAACCGTGCTCGAGGCGCTGTTTGGCGCTCATGAGGCGATGGCGCCGGTGTTCGCGATGCAAGCCGAGTTGCGCAGCCTGGTGGGAAAGCCCAAACGAGAGTTCGCCGCGAAAACGCGCGATCCGGTGCTGGTGGCGGCGGTGCGCGAAAGAATCCGCGAAAGTCTCGAAGTCGCGCTCTCCAGTCTGAGCAAGAAGGAGCGGTCGGCGGCGCTTCATGACCTCGAGGACAAGGTCGCTCTCGAATTCGCCGCGCGGTTCCCCGAGCGCGAATCCGAGTTGCGCGACGCCTACGACGGAGTGGTCCGCGAACGGGTTCGGTCCGTTATTCTGGACGAAGATCGCCGCATCGACGACCGCAAATCGACCGATATCCGCCCGCTGAGCGCCGTGGTGCAGGTGCTGCCGCGGACGCATGGCTCGGCGGTCTTCACCCGCGGCGAAACCCAGGCCCTCGCTACGGTCACTCTCGGCACGTCGTCCGACGAGCAGAAGATCGATGCGCTGCTGGGCGAGCGCTACAAGAAATTCATGCTGCATTACAATTTTCCGCCGTTCTCCACCGGCGAGGTCAAGTTCCTGCGCGGTCCGTCGCGCCGCGAGATCGGTCACGGCGCGCTGGCCGAGCGGGCGCTGACGCCGATACTGCCGAGCGAGGAAGCCTTCCCCTACACCATCCGGGTGGTTTCCGAAGTGCTCGAATCCAACGGCAGCTCCTCGATGGCCACCGTATGCGGCGGCAGCCTGGCGCTGATGGATGCCGGCGTGCCGATCAAGGCGGCGGTGGCGGGCATCGCGATGGGGCTGGTCAAGGAAGGCGACAAGGTGCGGGTCCTGACCGACATCCTCGGCGACGAGGATCATCTCGGCGACATGGACTTCAAGGTTGCCGGCACCGCGACCGGAGTGACCGCGATCCAGATGGACAACAAGGTCGGCGGCGTGACCCGCGAGGTGATGCGCCAGGCGCTCCATCAGGCGCGCGATGCGCGGTTGTATGTGCTGGACGTGATGCAGAAGGCGATCGAGGCGCCGCGCAAAGAGGTTTCCGAGTTCGCCCCGCGAATCGTTACCCTGCACATCAAGCCCGACAAGATTCGCGAAGTAATCGGTCCGGGCGGCAAGGTCATCAGGGGCATCGTCGAACAGACCGGCTGCAAGATCGACATCGAGGACGACGGCACCGTGATGATCGCGTCGGCCGACGCGGCCGCCATGCAGAAGGCGATCAACGCCATCCAGGGGATCACCGCCGAGCCCGAGATCGGAAAGATCTACAAGGGCACGGTGCGCAAGATCGTCGATTTCGGCGCCTTCGTCGAAATTTTTCCCGGCACCGACGGGCTGGTGCATATTTCGCAGCTCTCCAAGGAGCGCGTGCGCCGGGTCGAGGACGTCCTTCACGAGGGCGACGAAGTGATGGTGAAGGTGCTCGACGTCGATCGCAGCGGCAAGATCCGGCTCTCGGTTCGCGAAGCGATGGAGGAATCCGGGCAAGCCGACGAATAAAGAAGCCTGATGATACGCAAGAGCCTGCTTTCCAACGGCGTCCGCATCCTGACCGAGGCGATGCCGCAGGTGGTTTCCTCTACTATCGGCATCTGGGTCGAGAACGGCTCCCGTTACGAAGACCCCGGCCGAGAACGGCGTTTCCCACTTCATCGAGCATCTGCTGTTCAAGGGCACTCGAAAAGCGCACCGCCGCGCAAATCGCCGAAGAGATGGATGCGGTCGGCGGCGTGCTGAACGCCTTTACCGGCAAGGAATACACCTGCTACTACGCCAAGGTTCTGGGTGAGGACCTGACGATGGCGACCGACCTGCTCGCCGATCTGTTTCTGGAATCGCGCTTTGACGCCCGAAGAAATCGATCGCGAGCGCCAGGTCGTGCTGCAGGAAATCTCTCAGGCCGAAGATACGCCTGACGATTTTATCCACGAACTGTTCAATCTGAGATTCTGGGCCGGTCATCCGCTGTCCCTGCCGATTTTCGGCAGCGTCGAGACGGTCAATTCGCTATCGACCGCAAGCTGATGATCTCGTTCATGGCGGAACGTTACCGCGCCGGGCGCGATATTTATCGCGGCGGCCGGAATGGTTGATCACGATCGTCTGGCCGATCGATGCGAGCGGCTGTTCGGCGGGAATCAAGGGCGACGGCCGTGCCGTGCCGGTAGGTCCCCGCGGTCGATCGCCCGGTGCTGCTGAATCACGAAAAGAAGCTCGAGCAGGCGCATCTCTGTATCGGCGGACCCGGCATCGGCCAGACTCATCCGCTTCGCTACGCCGGCTATATCCTCAATACCGCGCTCGGCGGCGGGATGTCGTCGCGGCTGTTCCAGGAAGTGCGCGAAAAGCGCGGCCGGGTCTACAGCATCTACTCGTTCATGTCCTCCTTTCTCGATTGCGGGTACTTCGCGATCTACGCCGGCACCAATCCGGAGTGGGTCGACGAAGTGATCGAGGTCACGCTCAAGGAACTCAAGAAGGTGGCCCGCGAAGGGCTGACGCCGGCCGAAATCGCGCGCGCCAAGAGCCAGCTCAAGGGCAACATGCTGCTTGGTCTGGAATCGACCGACGCTCGCATGAATCGGCTGGCGCGCAACGAGATTTATTTCGGCCGTGACATCCCGCTCGAGGAAGTCGCCGAAGAGATCGAGCGTGTCACCAACGATCAGGTGATCGAGTTGGCCCGCGCGTTCTTCAAGCCTGAGTCGATGGCGCTGGTGATGCTCGGCGACCTCAAGGGCCGCAAACTCGGCTCCGAGATCTGGAGCCCGCTGGCGTAGGTTCGCGTCTTCCGACGCATCGGAGAACCTTCAAGCGTCTCCTCGTGTCACCTAAATTTGAACCAATTTGCTGGTGAAGTCTTGGCGGTTGAGTCGATTACGGTGCCGATCCTAACAGAAGGGCATCAAAGTCCTACTATTCGCGCCCAGTCCTGCAAGTAGAGTCGAATTCGGTCGATCTCACGGTCGTCGAGCACATTATTGTGCGCGATGACATTACGAGATTTTTCCATGTCGCCAAAACGGCTCTTGACCCACTCTTGAGAGTCAAACAGATCTTCAAAATCCGACCAATTGTTGATGATTATTCCCGGCATATCGCCGAAGTCCGTATAACTTATATTTTCTCGGCTCCGGGGTTGGTGCCACTTGTTGCGTTGCTCCTCTTTCCGCCTGTTCTCAACCTTGCTTTTGATGTTAGGCGGTACTCGAACTTCCCACCAAGAGTCCCCATTTGAGTCTCTCAGCTTCTGAGCTATCAGCTCTCGCGCTGAGTTTTCGAAACAAAAGAAGGCCACGTATAAACGGGACATCTTCTCCGCGCCATCTTGGATTTGTGGACTGAATTCGGCAAATGAAAGTTCAGACAGGGCTCTGCCAAGGCGGCGGTCGCTGTTCCGTAGGTAGACGCCCATGTCTTCTAGCTGTTCGAGAGAGTCCAGCGCGAGGAGCCCTCGGAAGACAAAGTCGCGTACACGGAGACCTTCGCGGGATTTCAAAACAGGTGCTCCTTCAAGCTCCTAAAAATGGCGTTATAGACGGTTATGTCCGTGGTCGTGGGCAGATGAATTTGGATGTTGTAATGGAAGCCGGTGACCTTGGTAGGTAGCTCACTTCGTTGGGGTTGGCCGTCTCCACGGGCTTCGCTCTCTTTATCACCGCTAGCTTCAATCCGCTCAGCTTGGTCTTCTTGGCCTTCGCCGTTTCCTTCCGAGAAGTCGGCTGCCTTCGCAAGCGACTGGAAAGTACGAGCTATCTCGGTAACTACCCGATCACCTTTCGATGTCTTTGTCGCGACGATACCCTTTATCTTCTCAATCGGCTGGTCGTGTATATCAACGTGCGCCAAGAACAAGTCGCTGTAAGCATCGCGCAGCGCACTGGCAAGCACTCGGGGACCTTGGGCGGGGTCTCTGAATCGTCGATAGAGTTCGGTAGGCGCGCCGTTCGGGTCGAGAAAGCCAATCCCCTTAAGGACAGCAATGATCGGGCGATCGTTACTGCTTTTGAACCCCAGTGTTTTTAGAAATTCGACCGTGACCCGTGCAGGAACTCCCGCGCTCCGTATAGCCTCGAGAAACTTACCGAGGCTGCGGGTCCCCACAACGTACGATTCCAATATAGCCATAATCCCCCCGGCACCTTCGACGCGGGCTCGACGCTAATAGCGGATTTTGCGCTCTATAGCCCTGCCGAGCAATCCCTGCTTTAAAGGTCCCTCCGGGTCCTCGCGCTACAAGGCTTTCTCGCAATAAGCCATGTGTGTGCGCTGTGCTCTTTTTTGTCCACAGGTTTCGGTTGCACCTGTAAACCGAATTTGACTTAGTGGTCACATCGGGGGTTTAGGAATCGTTCGAGACCCCCCCGGATCCGATTGTGATTATGCGACCCCAGGTCAAAATCCAAAGGCTGCGAAGCAATTCGTTGCCGCTTCCGAACTACCAAAGCGCCCATGCCGCGGGTGTCGATCTGATGGCCGATCTCGACCAGCCGGTGAAGCTCGCGCCGTCGGAGCGGGCGGCGATTCCAACCGGAATCGCGCTTGCGATCCCGGTCGGTTTCGAGGGCCAGGTGCGGCCGCGCAGCGGGCGCGCTATAAATGAAGGTCTGACGATCATCAATGCGCCGGGGACGATAGACGCCGACTACCGGGGCGAAGTTAAAGTGTTACTTGTAAATTTAGGGCGGGAGAAATTTCGATCCGGCCCGGCGAACGAATCGCCCAGCTCGTGATCGCGCCTGTCGTTCGCGCGGAATTTGTCGAGGTCGAGGCACTGGAAGAAAGCGCCCGCGGTAGCGGCGGATTCGGCCATACCGGCCGATAACGCCCAAGGGCGACGTTTCGATACGAATAGCTTGGTGAATAAATGAGCCCACGACAAGCCGATAACGACGCCGCATTGATGGCGGTGAGCCCGATTGACGGCCGTTACCGCTCGCAGATGCGCGCGCTTGAGCACTATTTCAGCGAATTCGCGCTTATCCGATATCGGGTCCGGGTCGAGCTCGAGTGGTATCTGTCGCTGGCGGAGAACGACGGCTATCGATGCGGTTCCCGCCGATCGACGTCGAGACCGAGCGGCGATTGCGTGCGCTGTACGCGGATTTTTCGATTGCCGACGCGCAGACGGGTGAAAGCGCTCGAAGCAACCACCAATCACGACGTCAAGGCGGTCGAGTATTTCCTCAAGGAGCGTTTTAAGGAATCAGGGCGAGGCCTGCGCGCTTGAGATGCTCCACTTCGCCTGCACCTCGGAAGACATCAACAATCTGGCATATGCGTTGATGCTCCGGGATTTCGTCAAAGAGGAGTTGGTGCCGCGCGTCCGCGTGACGATTGCCGCGATTGCCGAACTCGCCCATCGTCACAGGGCGATCGCGATGCTCAGCCGGACGCACGGCCAGGCGGCGTCGCCGACCACGGTGGGCAAGGAATTCGCGGTATTCGCCGCGCGACTGGAGCGCCAATTGCGTCAGCTCGAACGCCAGGAGTATCTCGGCAAACTCAATGGCGCGGTCGGCAACTTCAACGCCCATCGTTCGCCTATCCTGAGGTAGACTGGCTCGCCCATTCGCGCCGTTCGTCGAAGGGCTGGGCCTGGTCTGGAATCCGTTGACAACGCCAGATCGAAAGCCATGATTTCATCGCCGAGCTGTTCGACGTCGATGGTCAGAATCAACAGCATCCTGCTGCGATTTTGCCCGCGACATGTGGGGCTATATCGCGCTCGGCTATTTCACCCAGCGCCCGCGCCCCGGCGAGGTCGGCTCCTCGACGATGCCGCATAAGGTCAATCCGATTGATTTCGAAAATTGCGAGGGGAACGTGGGCATGGCGACGGCGCTTTTTCAGCATCTGGCGACCAAGCTCCCGGTTTCGCGATGGCAGCGCGATCTGAGCGACAGCACGGCGATGCGGGCTATCGGGGCCGGCGTTCGGCCATGTAATAATTGCTTTGCGATCGTTGGATCGCGGGCTCAGCGATAGTTGAAGTCAATGCAGCACGGATCGCTGAGGATCTTGCCGATGAGCAATCATGGGAGGTGGTGGCGGAGGCGATCCAGACCCTGATGCGGCGTTACGGATTGCCGCGGCCTTACGAAGCGCTCAAGGAACTGACTCGCGGCAGACCTATCACTCGCGAAGTGATCGCTGAATTCATCGCCTCGTTGCCGCTCAACGAGCCGGCCAAAGACGCGCTTCGCCGGCTTACTCCGCAGAACTATCTTGGGCTTGCCGCCGAATTGGTCGAGCGTTTCTCGCCCGGCGGCGCAGGGGCGGATGAGCGCCGGCGCCGAGGATGTGAATAATCGCGAACGAATGTTGATAAGATGCTTGCCTGGGGCGCGCGGCCCGTTTGAAAATCGTCACAGGTGAAAAACGATGGAACAGGCCGAACCACAAAAAGGTGAGATGTTTTACGAGGGCAAGGCGAAGAAACTTTATTCGACCTCTGACCCCGATCTGATAATCGCCTACTTCAAAGACGACGCCACCGCCTTCAACGCCAAGAAGCGCGGCACTATCGAGCAAAAGGGCGTGATGAATAACCGGATGTCCGAGTTATTCTTCAACCTGCTCGAGCGCTCCGGCGTGCCGACGCATTTCGTCCGCCGCCTGAACGACCGCGAGATGCTGTGCAAGCGCGTGCAGATCATCCCGGTCGAGACGGTGGTGCGTAATATCGTGGCGGGATCGATGGCGAAGCGGCTGGGCCGCAACAGAAGGGCGAGGCTCTGCCACGCCCGATCGTTGAGTACTACTACAAGTCCGACCCGCTCGACGATCCGCTGATTATCGCCGACCACGCGCTGGCGTTCGGATGGGCCACCGCCGCGGAACTCAAGAAAATCGACGAGCTCGCGCTGAAGATCAATCAGCGTGCTGAAGGAATTTCCTCGATCAGCGCGGGATCATCCTGGTGGACGCGAAGTTCGAGTTCGGGCGCTTCCATGGCGAGGTTATCCTGGCCGACGAGATCTGCCCGGACACCTGCCGCTTCTGGGACAAGGCGACTGCGCGAGAAACTGGATAAGGATCGGTTCCGCCGCGATCTCGGCGGGATCGAGGAGGCCTACCAGGAGATGCTGCGGCGGGTTTCGGCGGACGCCTGAAGCGGACTCGTGACGCGAGCGCATGTCGGCAATACGAGTCGGAGCGGAACCGGCCGGATGGCGGCTGATTGAGAACGTCAATTTGAATTTCCAGATAAAGGTTTTTGTCACGCCCAAGCGCGGCATCCTCGATCCGCAGGGCCGCGCCGTCGAGCAATCGCTGAAGAGCCTCGGCTTTCGACCAGGTGGACGGCGTCCGCATCGGCAAGTATATCGCGCTGAGCGTCGAGGCAGCTCGGCCGCCGCGGCGCGGGAAATCGTAACGCGGATGTGCGAGCAATTGCTCGCCAACACCGTGATCGAGGATTACCGTTTCGAGGTCGGAGCCGCGATGAAGTGGGGCGTGGTCAGCTTTCCCGGCTCGTTGGACGACGTGACACGCTGTACGCGCTGCGCGAAGTGCTGGGCCAGGACGCGATCTCGCTCTGGCACAAGGACGAGACGCTCGGCGGCGCCGGATGCGTGGTGCTGCCCGGCGGCTTCAGCTACGGGGATTATCTGCGCACCGGCGCGATCGCGCGCTTCTCGCCGATCATGAAGAGCGTCGCGCGCTTCGCCGCCGAGGGCGGCCTGGTGATCGGAATCTGCAACGGCTTTCAGATTCTGTGCGAGGCGCATTTGTTGCCCGGGGCGCTGACCAGGAATCGATCGCTTTCGTTCATCTGCGAGTGGGTGACGCTTCGTGTCGAGAATCGCCGCACCGCTTTCACCAATGCGGACGCGCGAGGGCGACGCTGTTCGATTGCCGATCAAGCACGGCGAAGGATTGTACGTCGCGTCCCGAGGACGAGCTTGCGGCGATGGAGGAGCGCGGGCAGGTAATACTTGCGCTACGTCGACGAGCGCGGCGAAGAGAGCGACGAGTGCCAATCCCAACGGCTCGATGCGCGCGATCGCGGGAGTGGCGAATGAGCGGTTCAACGTCTTCGGCCTGATGCCTCATCCGGAGCATGCGATTGAGCCGATGCTTGGCGGCGAGGACGGCGGTCAGCCTTTTCCGTTCGATTATCGCAAGTGCCGCATGAGCAACGAGGCAGTGTCGCTCGCGGGCGAGCCCAAGGTCGATCTCGATCAGGCGCGCGCGCACGGGCTCAGCGCGCGAAGAGTATCGCCGAATCGAACAATTGCTCGGCCGCACGCCGACCTTCACCGAGCTGGGCGTATTCTCGGTGATGTGGTCGGAGCATTGCTCGTACAAGTCCTCGCGCCGTCATCTGAAGATGCTGCCCAGCCGCGCCGAGTCGGTGGTGCAGGGGCCGGGCGAGAACGCCGGCGCGATCGATATCGGCGACGGATGGCTCGCGGTGTTCAAGATCGAGAGCCATAACCATCCCTCCTTCGTCGAGCCGTATCAGGGCGCGGCGACCGGCGTCGGCGGCATCATCCGCGACATCTTCACGATGGGCGCGCGGCCGATAGCGGGCCTGGATTCGCTCAAGTTCGGTTCGTTCGACCATCCGCGCACGCGCTATCTCGTCGGCGGCGTGGTGGGCGGGATCGGCGGCTACGGCAATTGCGTCGGCGTGCCGACGGTCGGCGGCGAGGTGATGTTCGACGCCGCTTACAACGAAAATATTCTGGTGAACGCCTTCTGCCTGGGACTGGCGCGCAAGGACGAACTGTTCAGCGCCAAGGCGCAGGGCGTCGGCAATCCGGTGCTTTACGTCGGTTCGGCAACCGGCCGCGACGGTATCCACGGCGCGAGCCTGCTGGCGTCGGCGGAGTTCGACGCGGCCAGCGAGAAGCAAGCGCCCGACAGTGCAGGTCGGCGATCCTTTCACCGAGAAGCTTCTGATCGAGGCTTGCCTGGAGGCGATGAAGACCGGCGCGATCGTCGCGATCCAGGACATGGGCGCGGCGGGGCTGACTTCGTCTTCGAGCGAGATGGCGGGCGCGGCGGGCTCGGAATCGAGCTCGATCTGGATCGCGTGCCGCTGCGCGAGGCCGGGCTTTCGCCCTACGAGATGCTGCTGTCGGAATCGCAGGAGCGGATGCTGATCGTTGCCGAGCGCGGCCGTGAGGACGAATTGCGGCGGGTGTTCGAGAAATGGGATCTGCACGCGGTCGTGGTCGGCAGAGTCACCGACGACGGGCGATGGCGCGCGCGGCTCTGTAACGGCCAGCGGTCGCTGATATCCCGGTCGGCTGCACTCACTGACGAGGCGCCGGTGTACGATCGGCCGGCGCGCCCGCCGGCGGCGTCGAAGATCCCACGGCGAGGGCGCGGGATCAGCCCGCGCCAGCCGATGCGCTGCGGCGTTTGCTCGATAGCCCCAACGTCGCCTCCAAGCGATGGGTTTATCGGCAATACGATTGCATAGTGCAGAGCAACACGGTCGTCGAGCCCGGCAGCGACGCTGCGGTGCTGCGTATCAAGGGATCGCGTCGGGGGCTGGCGCTCAAGGTCGATTCCAATCCGCGCGCGTGCGCGCTCGATCCATATCTCGGAGCGGTGGCGACGATGTGCGAGGTCGGCGCGCAACGTCGCGTGCGCCGGAGCGCGCCCGATCGGCGTCACCGATTGCCTCAACTACGGCAATCCCGAGCGGCCGGAGATCATGTGGCAGTTCATCCGCGGCGTGGAAGGAATCCGCGATGCCGCGCTCGCGCTCAAGACGCCGGTGATCAGCGGCAACGTCAGCTTTTACAATGAGACCGAGGGCCACGCGATTCCGCCCACGCCGACGATCGCGATGGTTGGACGGCTCGACGACGTATCGCGGCGGGTGACGCAGTTTTTCAAGCGTCCGGGCGACCGCGATCGTGCTGGTGCGGACCGCGCGGCCGTCGCTTGCGGCGAGCGAGTATGCGTCGCTGTTCGGCGCGACCGGCGACGACGCGTCTCGGCCGCAATCGATCTGGCGCGGGAGAAATCGCTGATCGAAGCGCTGGTTGCGGCGGCCGGACCAGGGGTTGATAAACTCCGCTCACGACGTGTCCGAGGGCGGCCTGGCGGTGGCGCTCGCGGAAGCCTGTTTCAATCCGCAAGCGGTTTTGGGCGCTGACGTGGACCATCGCGGGGAAGAACTCGGGAGCGCCGAGACTTCTTTTCGGAGAGGGCGCATCGACGGTGATTCTGTCGGCGGCGGAAGAAAACCTTGGCCGCGTGCATGACCTGTTCGCGCAGCACGGGCTTGAATGCCGCACGATCGGACGGGTCACCGGAGCGTCAGAAACTCAGGATCGGTTCCTTGATAGACGAGGACACGGCCGAATTGAGGCAGGTGTACGAACAGGCCCTGCCCAAGAGGCTTGAGCGATCATGACGCAGAAGCGCACTCCGCCGATTTTTCGGTTGAAGAGTCGAATCTCGACGGCTTCCACGACGAGTGCGGGGTGTTCGGCGTTTACGGCCATCCCGAAGCCGCCAACCTCGTTTATCTCGGACTCTACGCGTTGCAGCATCGTGGGCAGGAATCCGCCGGGATCGTTTCGTCCAACGGCAAATCGTTGATTTCCCATCGCGGGATGGGGCTGGTGGCCGACATTTTCAGCGAAGAAGTGATCGGGCGGCTGGCAGGCACGCGCGCCATCGGCCACAACCGCTATTCCACCACCGGTTCGACCACGCTCAAGAATTGCCAGCCGCTGGTGGTCGAGTACGCGCGCGGCGGATTGGCGCTTGCCCACAACGGCAATCTGGTCAACTTCGAAGAGCTGCGCGAGCAGCTCGAAAACAACGGCTCGATCTTTCAGTCATCGTCCGACAGCGAAATAATCATTCACCTCGATAGCGGCATCGCGTGCGCCGACGATCGCCGAGCGCGTGATCGAGGCGCTCGCCCAGATCCGCGGCGCCTACTCGCTGGCCTTCCTGACCGAGCACGAGATGATCGTGGCACGCGATCCGCTCGGGTTTCGTCCGCTGGTGATCGGCAGGCTCAAGGGCGCCACCGTGATCGCCTCGGAGACCTGCGCGCTGGACCTGGTGCGTGCCGAATACCTGCGCGAAGTCGAACCGGGCGAAGTGATCATCATCAACGAAGACGGGATGCGGTCGATTCGGAAGTTCCCGCCGATGCCGACCAAGCGCTGCATCTTCGAATACGTCTATTTCGCGCGCCCCGACAGCCTCTTGTTCGGCCGCAACGTTTATCAGGTGCGCAAGCAGCAGGGACGCGCGCTGGCGCGGGAATGCCCGGCCGAAGCCGATATCGTCGTGCCGGTGCCGGACTCAGGCGTGCCGGCCGCGATCGGCTACGCCGAGCAATCGAAGCTGCCGTTCGAGCTGGGGCTGATTCGCAGCCACTACGTCGGCCGGACCTTTATCGAGCCGCGCGAGGCGATTCGCCACTTCGGCGTCAAGATCAAGTTCAATCCGGTACCCGCGGTGCTGGAGGGCAAGCGGATCGTGCTGGTCGAGGATTCGCTGGTGCGTGGAACCACGCTCAGAAAGGTTATCCCGATGCTGCGGCAGGCGGGCGCGCGCGAGGTTCACATGCGAATCGCGGCGCCGCCCACGACCGACTCCTGCTTTTATGGAATCGATACGCCGACCCGCGGCGAGCTGCTTGCCTCCCATCAGTCGGTCGAGGAAATTCGCCGCTTCATTACGGCCGACTCGCTCGCCTATCTGAGCCGCGACGGCCTGTACTCGTTCGTGGGCGATAGGCGCGACGGTTTCTGCGACGCCTGTTTTACCGGCAATTATCCGGTCGCGGTGCCCGAGCGCAAAGCCGAGCATCAACTCCATCTGTTCGAAGCTGCCGACCGGCGCTGAAGCTCGACATTGGCGCGAACGCGCCGGGCATCGCGGCCTAAAAGCGTCGCTTGTAGCTGGGGTTGAAAATATGAATACTTGGAGCGAATCCCGCCACGCGGAGGTGACGTTATGAGCGAGCGCTGGAATCTCGACGGCGAATACTTCGAATCCTGCAACTGCGAATTACTTTGCCCGTGCCTCCTGACCAAAGGCGCACGCCCGACCGAGGGGCATTGCGACGTAGTCGTGGCTTTCCGCGTGGACTCGGGAAAGTACGGCCAGACCGACCTTTCAGGACTTAACGCGGTTTTGGTGATTTACTCCCCCGGCGTCATGACTGAGGGCAAGTGGACGGTCGAGCCTTACGTCGACGTGCGTGCCTCCGAGGCGCAACGCGCCGCTCTCGAACGGATTATCACGGCCAGCGCGGGCGGACCGCTGGGACGCTTTGGTCCGCTGATCACGAAGCGCCTGCCCCTGAAAGTCGCGCCGATAAGCATCACCAGCGAGGGGCGTGTCCGCAAGCTTTCCATTCCCAACGTGACCGAAGTGACCGTCGAAGGCGTGCTCGGCGCCGACAGTCAGCAGGTTTGGTTCGATAACGTGGCGCACTTCGCCAACCGGCGGCTGGCGGCGGCAAGGGGAACCTCGAGCCATTTCAAGGATGACTCCTTCACCTTCGACAATTCAGGCCGCAACGGCCATTTCGCGCCCATCAAGTGGTCCAACGCATAGCGGGCCGTCGCGGAAGCATCGTTCAACGGTTCGCGCCTGAGTTGTGCCCTCACCCTATCCCTCTCCCGCGTTGATGCGGGAGAGGGGACAAGAAAGAGCGACCGGGCGGGTTGCCGAACGGAATGCGACCGCAACGACGCAGGGAGGCCGGGCGAGCGCTTGGACCAGAAGCGGCGGTTGCTGTATGAAATCGTTAGCCGATAGTTTTCCGGGAGGTACGAATTTAGATGCGAATTCTTCAGGAAGGGCGCTCCGAGTATCTCAAAGTTGACCCGGACGGGTACCGGGCCTTCGTCCGCGACCACAAGCCGCATCAGATGGTTTCCAAGCTGATGACGCATAAGGAGGCGGTCGAGAAGTTCGTTCGCGACGGCGATTACCTGGCCTACGACTGCAACTACTTCATGCGCGGGCCGGACGTCGCTGCTTCGCGAAATTATCCGGCAAAAGAAGCGCCGGCTATGGGTGTGCGGCAAGTTTACCTATGTCGCCTGCGCGCTGATGGTCGAGTCCGGGTGCGTCGACCGCTCGATATCGGGTTTATCGGGTTCGGCCCCTGGATTTCGCGGGCGGTGCGCGAGAAAAAATGCACCATCTATGAGTATTCGAACGCGATCATGACGCTTAGGCTGAAAGCCGGCGCGATGGGGCTGCCGTTCCTGCCCGCGCGCAGCTTCGGCGGCACCGACGGCTTCAAGCATTCGGGCTGCAAGCTGGTCGAGGACCCGTACACCAAACAGCCGATCATGCTGGTGCCGGCGCTAAACCCCGACGTTTCGATCGTCCACGTCAATCAGTCCGACGAGTACGGCAACGCGCGCGTCTTCGGCACCGGCATCACCCATCAGGAGTGCGCGCTGGCCTCGAAACGGGTGATCCTGCAGGCCGAGGAGATCGTTTCCACCGACGAAATCCGCCGCGATCCCGGCCGGACCTCGATTCCACATTTCGCGGTCGACGCCGTGGTTCATGCGCCGTACGGAGGCGTATCCGGGAACGGTACCGGGCTATTACGCTTCCGATCCCGCCGGCGTGGTCGAGGCGATGGGGGCGATGTTCGCCGGCGATTTCCGGGCTTATTTCGACAAGCACGTCTACTCGGTGGGTTCGCACGAGGAGTATCTGGAGAAGGTCGTCGGCGCCGAGCAAGCTCGCCGAGATCTGCCGCCGTGAGACCATCCGCGAGGGGTACTGCATATGAGCACGCCTGCCGCCAATTTCAACGAACGCGAGCACGTGATCTGCCAGGTCGCGCGCCTGATCGATGAACGCTTACATCTATTGGGTCGGAGCCGGCGGCGAGCCGATGAGTTCGGCGCTGCTGGCCAAGCAGGTGCACGCGCCCAACCTTCAGTATCTGACCGAGGACGGCGTGGTGGGGCCCGGAGCCGCTGCTGCCGTTCGATCCGCTGATGACGCTGGTGGCCTCGCGCGCGGTTTATCGCGCGCTGCAATGGGCGACGATGAACTATGCGTCCGATGTCGCGCATCTCGGCTACGTCGACTACGGAATCCTGGCCACGCTGCAGGTCGATCGTTACGGCAACGTCAACTCGACCGTAGTCGGCAAGTATGAAGGCGGCGAGGGGCGGCGCTTCGGCGGTCCCGGCGGCGCCGATACGATCGCGGCGGTTTCGTGGCGGACGATACTGGTCACCGACCAGCAGAAACGCAAATTCGTTGACCGCGTCGATTTCATCTCTTCGCCCGGGTTTCTTGACGGACCCGGCGCGCGCGAGAAGGCGGGACTCCCGCCCAACACCGGGCCGTGGCGCGTGTATACGCCGTGGGCGATGTTCGGCTACGACACCGATTGCCAACTGATGTTGCAGGGCGGTATCGCCGTTCGTGACCGTCGATCAGGTATTGGAGGAGATGAGCTTCAAGCCCAAGATCGCGCCCAAGCTGGAGCAGCTGGAAGTTCCGACCGAAGAGGAATTGCTGGTGTTGCGCACCAAAATCGACGTTGCGGGGCAGGTGACCGATCGCGGCCGATGGATCGAACTGCGCGACGGCAAGTACGTATTCACCGATAGCTGAACGCGACGGACGATAGTCAGTCGAGCGCGCTCAACGTCTGCGGACACTCTGGTATCAGGCCGGGCATACCTACGATGTGATTGCTTGCATCGCCGGGCGCGACTTCAAGGTTCGCCGTGAAGATCTGCGGCAGTTTTTACAGGCAACGGACGGCAATGTGTTTACGCTCGCGACGATGCGCTTGCTAACCGATCAAACACGCATCCGGGAGCATCGATCAAGGGAATCAGTTAATTCTTGGGTCAACGTTCGCCGGAGTTTCTCTGCATGAGCATTATCAACCTGCTGAACCAGATCAAAAACGAAGAGATTGTACTGCCTGCAATCCAACGGGATTTTGTGTGGCCAGAGGAGAAAGTGCTCCGCCTGCTCGATTCCACCATGCGGGGTTATCCAATCGGGATCGCGCTGCTCTGGGAGACGTACCTTGATCTTCAGTACCGGAAATTCGATGAGGCTTTTCATGCTGGCCAAATCCATGACTTCAAGGAGAACAAACGTAAGAAAAAGTTGAAGCTGGTTTTGGACGGACAGCAACGGCTCCAGTCTCTGTACATAGCGCTGTACGGGTCGTATGAGGGCAAGTCGTTGTATTTTGACGTGCTGAGCGGGCGGGAGTCGGACGATCTGGCCGAGGAAAAATATGAGTTCGAGTTCTTGGATAAAGAGGGCTTCGAGCGGCAAAAGCAACCTGGGTCAGAAACAGCGGAAACGGATAAATCACAAAACGGGGCGGCCAAATATCTTGTTAAGGTCGGTGACCTATTCGCGGCTGGCGTGAAGGAACGGAAGGCACTGGAGAAGCGGATCAAGGAGCACGTCGCGCTCGACGAGGACGATGAGGCAAGGTTGAGCGAGAATATGGGGCGCTTCGATGAAGTTCTGACGAAGAATCCCAACATCTTAAAAGTGTCCGTGATCGACGAGGATCTGCCCGGAGACAACCCGGACCGGAAATCAGAGGCGGACGTCCTCGAAATTTTCGTGCGAGTCAATCGCGAGGGCACGCCGCTCAGCCGCTCTGACCTGATTTTCAGCATGTTGAAACTGAATTGGCGCGAGTCGGCGGAAAGCCTGCCGGATTTTGTCCGTCAAATCAAAGAGGGGAACGCTTTTGATCTGGATACGGACTTCGTTATTCGGTGCCTGTTCGCCGTATCCGGCTTGGGAACTGAAATTTGATCTTGATGCACTGCGCAAGAAGGACAACGTTGACCGGTTGCGGGCCAATTTCCAAGGCTGCTGTGACGCTATCCGGTCAGTTGTAGATTGCGTATCGAGAGAGTGCTGGTGTTCGAGCAGCAGCTTGCTTGGAGGGCAGGCGACCCTGGTTCCGTTCGTCTACTACCTATTTTATGCGCCGAAGCATGAGGTGCCGACAGGGCAGATTGAAGCCTTTCGAAAGAGCCTGTACGTATTTGCATTCGCGCGGCCATTTTCACGGTATGCTGACAGTCGGCTGTGGAAATTCATCCGGCGCGAACTGCAGCCGCGGGCGGAGAAAAAAGACCGTCAATTTCCGTTCGATCGGGCTGTGTGGTGGGTGAAGTTCTGGGAATCCGTTTCAGGTTTCGATGAAGGGCTCCTAAAAGTTAACGTCCCCTTGACGCTCCATGTACTCCAGAATCTGAGTACCAACAAAGCACATTACGAGCGCAATACGGGCCAAATTGACCACATTTTTCCCCGGTCGGTACTCCGCGAAAAGCAGTTCGAAGAGTCGGAAATCAACCACTTCGGCAACTTCTGGATTCTGGCGAAAGGCAAGAACCAGAACAAAAGCGACAAGCATCCCGCAGATTTCTTTGCGGATGTTAGCGACAGCGAAATGCGGCGGGCGATCATCGACCGCGATATGCTCGACTATCGGCGATTCCGCACGTTCCTAAAGGATCGCAGCGAAAAGATCATAGAAGCCGTCAAGAAGCGGTTGGAATTCTCGGATGAGGATTTTGGGCAGACCGGAGAAGACGAAACGTGACGCAGATTAAGTTCATGTTTCCTCTCGCGGTTTCAGGGGTGGAGCGACATCCAGAGCCCGAGCGCGCCGGCGAGCAACGCGACGAACAGCGGCGTCGCGACGCGAATGCCCATCCGCGTCCCGCAAATCGCCGTTACCAGAGCCGGTTTGACCACGGTGTTGACCGCGGCGGGTATCAGGATCGCCGCGGCCGCGATGGCGGATGTGGTCTCGCCGCGTTTCGCCATCGAGGCAACCGAGAGAGTTATCGCGTCGACGTTAACCAGACCCGATACAGCGGCGAGCCCATACAGGCCCGGGTCGCCCATCCATTCCCTCGCGGCGCGAGCAAGAACCATGATAACCGCGAGCAGCAACCCGAACTGAAGCGCCATCCTTAATTCAAGCGGATTGCTCGCTTTCAAGTCTTCGCCACTATCCCGGAGGTTCTCCCGGCCGCCGCGCCACGCGTACCAGGCCGCAGCTACAAAGGCGGTCAGGCCCGCCAACAGCAGCGGCCAGAGCAGATGTGCGGCGAGGGCTGGGCTGATGGCAAAAACGATCACGAGCATCCGCGGAAACATCGTAGCCGACGCGGTCACGACCCCTGCGGCGAGAAGATGTTGCATCTCCGGCTCGTCCTTGCCGCGTCGCGCCATGCTGACGGCGACCGCGGTGGAGGAGGCCAGCCCGCCGAGCAGGCCGGTTGCCATCACGCCGCGCTCCCTGCCCAGCAACTTGATGCCGAAATAACCGGCGTAGGAAATTCCCGCGACCAGCACCACCATCCACCAGAGTCTGTAGGGGTTGAATGCCTGCCACGGCCCGAAGCCCCGGTCGGGCAATATGGGAAGAAGGACGACCGAGATCAGCAGCAGCCTCAAGGTGTCCAGCAGTTCCTGGCGTTCGATGCGTTGGAGCAGGCGATGCAGTTCAGGCTTGAAGCCGAGCAGCAGCGTGATGACCACAGCCGTCGATGCGGCGACGGTCAGTTGACCACTGCCGGCCAACGCGCCAAGGCCGAAGGTCAGCAGCGCCGCGATTGTCGTGGTCACGCTGATATCCTCGCCGGGCGCCGACTCCCGCCAGTAGCCCAGCACCACGGCCGCTCCGAGCACGATCACGACCGCGGAGAGAAACAGCCCCTGCGACTGCTCCGCAAGCAAAACCGTTACGCCGCCCAGCAAGCTGATAAGGCCGAAGGTGCGGAAGCCGGCGACTCGTTGCCCTTCGGGCAACTCGCGGCGCTCCCAGCCCCGTTCCATCCCTATCAGCAGGCCGAGCGCCAGCGCTACGCCCAGGCGCCCGAGCAGCGTTACGTTGTCGATCGGCATCGCCGGCTTCCTCTGGCGACGGAATCCTTCACCGGAATTTCACCAGGCTAAAGATTATCTCGAGAAAAATGAGCAAGACGACGGTTACCTCAAGCAGGACGAGGCGGCGGTCTCTGGCCACGTCGAGCACCAGCCCGAGCGCTTCCTGGATACTTCGCAGCTTGGATTCGAGCGCCGCGTAGCGGTCGGCGAGGTCGAACTCGGCCCGCAGGTCGTTGTAGATACGGTCCATCGCCGGGTCCTCCCACGTCGCATCGGGTTTGTCCAGGAGATGCAGGATCGAGAGTACCTCGGTGCGATGCGTAATCGCTTCGCCGATGAAGCGATGAAGCTGCCGGGTACGAAGGGTTACGGTGCCGCGAGTTTCCAGACGTTCCACCAGCGACCTGGTGCGCGCGAAAAGCTGATCGACCAGCCTTTCGTAATACTCCATCGCGGCGCTCTGGGCGACGGTCAGGGCAACCACTCCGGCACGCGCCGGCGTGAATCGGTCAAGCCGCAGCACACCTTCGCTAAGTCCGGTCTGGCAGCCGGGGTCCTCCACCACCGAGTAGTCTTCGCGGATAACCTGAGCGGTCAGGCCAGGGCGCGCCAAGTGCAGGCGCGCCAATTCGATGTCGCGCCGTGCGGGTGCCACGTCGCAGGCGACCACCGCTCCGAACGGGTAGATGTGGATTACCCCGTCAGGCTCGACCGTCAGAAACAGCTCGTGGGGCGTAACCCGCGCTTCGGGAAAAACCGGGGCGAGTTGCTTGAGAGGAAGATTCTCGACAAACGCCACCGCATAGAACTGATGAAGCCGAGTACTCACTTCACCGTCATGCTACTTGAGCCGCTTGGTTCGGCGCCAGCGATACGATCGCCGGCCAATCCGGAGGGGAACCGCTCCAAAAGTTTGCGCACAGGGATGGTGGACATGCGGAATCAGCCGGAAGTAAGCTGGCGGCGGCTGATTTCCGAAGCGTTTCCAGAAACGATAGCGCCTTGAGCAATATCAGCCGGGCTATCCAGCCGCCCGACGGTTTCATTGAGGTGTCACGATGAGCGCGGTGAAGTTTGAAGTCGAAGGTTCGTTGGCGATTGTCACGATCGATCGTCCCGAGGTTCGAAACGCGGTCGACCGTCCGACGGCGGAAGCGCTGGCCGAGGCCTTTCGCCGCTTCGATCGCGACGACAGCCTCGCCGTCGCCATCCTGACGGGCATCGGAGGATGCTTTTGTGCGGGCGCGGACCTGAAAGCCGTCGCGACCGGCAAGGGAAACCGCCTCATCGAGAACGGCGACGGCCCGCTGGGCTGCACCCGCATGCTGCTCGAGAAGCCTGTCATCGCCGCCGTGGAAGGATACGCGGTCGCCGGCGGTCTGGAACTGGCGTTGTGGTGCGATCTGCGAGTGGCCGCGCGGGATGCGGTTTTCGGCGTGTTCTGCCGGCGCTGGGGCGTGCCGCTGGTCGACGGTGGCACGATCCGGCTGCCGCGGCTTATCGGGATGAGTCACGCGATGGACATGATTTTGACCGGACGCGGCGTCAGCGGCGACGAGGCTTTTCGTATGGGACTCGCCAACCGGATCGTCGAGCCGGGTGCGGCGCTCGATGCCGCGAAGGAATTGGCCGGCCAGCTCGCCGCGTTTCCGCAGCGATGCCTGAGAAGCGACCGCATGTCGGCTTACGAAGCGTGGGCGCAGCCGCTCGACGCGGCGCTGCGCAACGAATTCGTCCGCGGAAACGCGACGGTCGAATCGGGCGAAACACGCAGCGGCGCCGCGCGCTTCGCGGGCGGCGAGGGCCGCCACGGCAAGTTCTAGCGGGCCGCGAAAAAAACTGTACATCCGTGCAGCGTCCCACGGCAGCCTGTGATAAGACTGGCTACCTTGCTTATCCGAGATTAGGCAGTTGGCATGGGGAAAAACGATGGCCAACAGGACATTAATAAAGAACGCTGCTCATATCCTTACGATGGATCCTCGCCTCGGAGAGATCCGCAACGGCGACCTGCTCATAGAGGACAAGCGTATCGCGGATGTCGGGGTCAACCTGGGCCAGGTCGACGCGCGCCTTATCGACGCCCGCAACATGATCGTCATTCCCGGCTTCATCGACACTCATCGGCACACCTGGCAGGCGCTGGCGCGAAATATCGCTTCCGATTGGACTCTCGCTCAGTATTTCGCCGGTATCCGGGTAGTGTTGTCGCCTCACTACACGCCGGAAGACATGTACCTGGGAAACCTGATCGGCGCTCTGGAAGCCCTCGACGCCGGAATCACCACGCTTCTGGATTGGTCGCACAACAATAACTCGCCGGAACACGCGGATGCCGCGATCCGCGGCCTGCAGGACGCCGGCCTGCGAGCCATCTACGGCTACGGCAATTCCGCCGAGGAGTGGTTCCCGGTCAACGATCTTCCGACCAATTTCGACGATGTCAGGCGGGTGCAAAAACGCTACTTCTCCTCGGATGATCAGCTCGTAACCCTCGCGTTTGCCGCTCGGGGCGAATTCGCTACGATCAGGCAGACCATCCGTGACTTCCAGGAGGCGCGGAAACTGGGGCTGCGGATCACGATGCACGCGGGCTCTGGTCTTTGGGGAATGAATGGGACGCTCATTCAAATGGCCGAGCAGGGTCTTCTGAAGAACGACACAACTTACGTGCACTGCAACACGCTGCGGGATGAGGAATTCAAGCTGATCGGAGACACCGGCGGCACGGCGTCGATCGCGCCGGAGGTCGAATTGCAGATGGGGCACGGTTTTCTGGCAACTCTAAAACTTCTTGGCGCGGGAGTGAGGCCCAGCGTATCTATCGACGTAACGACTTCTATCGGCGGCGATATGTTCGGAGCCATGCGGGCGCTGCTGATGGGTACGCGAGCGGTGGTAAACAACAAGGCTCTTGAGGAGCGGAAATTGGTAGATCCGCTTCCGTTGATGTGCACTGACGTTCCTGCAGTTCGCGACGATCGAGGGCGCCCGGGCGTGCGGACTCGACCACAAGGTAGGCTCTATCACCAAGGGCAAGGAGGCCGACCTCGTTCTCATCAACACCGACGCTTTCAATCTTTTTCCGCTGCACAACGCGACCAACGCCGTCGTCGAAGCCTGTCACGTCGGCAATGTGGATACGGTCTTCGTGGCCGGCAAGATTGTGAAAGAGCATGGACGGCTTCTCGGCGTCGAGCTGCGCGACTTGCGTCGGCGAACCGAAGCCGCCGTCGAGGGCTTGAACTCGCGGGCCGGCGTGCCTAAAAAAGCCGATTGGCTGCCGGAGCCGTACCGCGAAGGCGTCGAAAAGTAGATGGCGCGTTCAACCCCGGAATCCCCGAAGGAAAAATTCGCTTAGAGGTGTAACGTCATGGCCAAGGCCAGGATTGAACCGAGATTAGTCAAAGCCGGCGAGGTGCGCTCGATAGGTAAAGCCAACGCGGCAGCCGCCTTGAATCCCAATTACAACTGGGCGCGCGCGATTCCGGCGCACGGACAACGCGCGGTCGATTTTGAAGAGCGGGTGAATTTCCGCCGTCTGCACGACTATCGTTTGGCGCGGGCGCGCCAGGCGCTGGCTCACTCGGATCTTGGCGCGGTGCTCTGTTTCGATACCAACAACATCCGCTACCTGACCAGCACGGTGATTGGCGAATGGGCGCGCGACAAGATGATTCGCTTTTCCCTGCTCGCCGGCGATGGCGAACCCTACCTATGGGACTTTGGCTCGGCGGTGAAGCATCACAAGTTGTATGCGCCTTGGCTGCGGCACGATCACTGCCGGGCGGGGATGCCGGGATTGCGCGGCGCGATACCGCCGAGCGCCGGTCTGCTGCGGATGCATGCCGAGGAAATCAAGGCGCTGCTCAAGGAGAACGGCGTCGAGCGGATGCCGGTGGGCGTCGATATCGTCGAGCCGGCGATGCTGTTCGAGTTGCAGCGCGCGGGCCTGGACGTCCGCGATTGCCAGCAGGTGATGCTCGAGGCTCGCGAGATCAAGAGCATCGACGAAATCATGCTGCTCAACACCGCGGCCGCGATGGTCGACGGCGTTTATCACATGCTGTGGGAGAAGCTTAAGCCGGGAGTGCGCGAATCCACGCTGGTGGCCGAAGCCAATCGGATGCTCTACGAGCTGGGTTCAGATGACGTCGAGGCGATAAACGCGATCAGCGGCGAGCGTTGCAGCCCCCATCCGCACAACTTTACCGATCGCATCATCCGGCCGGGCGATCAGGCCTTCTTCGACATAATCCAGGCCTACATGGGGTACAGGACCTGCTACTACCGCACCTTCAGCGTCGGGCGCGCCACGCCGCCGCAGCGCGACGCTTATCGAAAGGCGCGCGAATGGATGGACGCGGCGATGGGGCTGGTCAAGCCCGGAGCGGGCAGCGAGGAAGTGGCGAAGGCCTTTCCGAGGGCGGAGGAGTTTGGTTTCGAGAACGAGCTGGCGGCATTCGGCTTGCAGTTCGCGCATGGGCTTGGCCTGGCGCTGCACGAGCGGCCACTCATCAGCCGTTTGAACTCGTTCAAGGAGCCTTCGGAGATCAAGGTCGGGATGGTCTTCGCGCTGGAGACATATTGTCCGGCCACTGACGGTTTCTCGGCCGCACGGATCGAAGAGGAAGTAGTCGTCACACCGGAGGGCTGCAGGGTGATAACCTTATTCCCGGCGCAAGATTTGCCGATCGCGAATCCGTATTAGTGTAGTGGTTCATTAATAAGAGTTACCAGGACGCCGGTCATCCTGAGCGAAGCGAGTCCGCGAGCGGAGTCGAAGGATCTCGCGCGGCATTTTTTGCCGCGTGATTTGCCGGATTGTCGAGAGAAAAACCATCGCGGCCGCACAGATAGCGGCCGCGAGATCCTTCGCTGGCGCTCAGGATGACTGCTTATGCCTTACGAAATTATTCGCGGAACATAACAGTAGGAAATTTTCGAGCTGTAGGCCTTGACGTTTGTCAGGGCCTACAACCTAGGCCGAAAGACGCTTCGTCGCGAGGTCCGCGCCCTGGCGCAGCGTCGCGAGCTTGGCCCAGACGATGTCCTCCGGCACCATCTCCCACGCCGCGAACGTGCCGAAACCGCAGTCCACGCCCGCGATCACGCGGGTGCGATCGCCGATCGCTTCGGCCACCCGGCAGATGCGGTCGGCGACGACCTCGGGATGCTCGACGAAGCAGGAGGTCGAATCGACCACGCCGGGGATGATGATCATCCCGTCGGGCGGAGGCAGCTTTTTCAATACCTTGTATTCGTGC
This sequence comes from uncultured Pseudomonadota bacterium, assembly GCA_963759165.1. GTDB lineage: Bacteria > Desulfobacterota > Binatia > Binatales > Binataceae > DATJOQ01. Next base: position 1,443,985 of record CAVWXK010000001.1, read on the forward strand.
TGATGGCGCGGGTTGGCGCCCTCGAGCGCCAGCGCGCCGACGCGGGCCTGGTAGATGGCCGGCAGGATGTCTTCGAGAGGGACATCGTGCATGTGCGGGCCGTCGTAGTTGCCCCAGCATATGTGCAGGCGCACGCGATCGCGCGGGATGTTCTGCAGCGCGCGGTTTACCGCCGCGATATGCAGTTCGACGATCTTGACGAACTCCGCGACCGACTTGTCCTGAAAAAGAAACGTGCGCTCCATCGCGAGATCCGGCGCATCGAGCTGGAGGATATAGCCGCGCGAGACGATGTACTCGTATTCCTTGCGAATCTCGTCCGCGATCGCGAAGACGTAGTGCTCATACGTGTCGAAGTAAGCGTTGAGCATCGTGGTCGCGATAATCCCGGGCGCCGCCGCCGTCATGAAACGCTCGACAAACTTCTGCTGCGCCCCGGCAGTGGCGCGGTCGAACATGTCGCATTCCCGTTTGACGCCGCTCAAGTCATCGTAGCTGAGAGGCCCTATCGCCTGGGGTGCGTTGAACACCTTGGCCCCGCTCAGCATTCCGCGCTTCTCCAACACCTTCAGGTAGCCGGGAAATTCGACCATGTCCTGCGCCGGCGGCCGCTTGCTCTCGCCGCCGAAGCCCTTCATCCGCTGCGGCACGTAGGTCTGAAAGCCCACGCGTGGCTGCTCGCCGTCGTTGCCGATATCGACGCCCGAGGCGAGCTGGCGCTGGACGACGTGCGCGACCGCCGCTTCGGCTTCGCGGTCGAGCTCCCGCTTGTCGATCGGCTCGGCGCGTTCTTCGCGCAGCAGCAGATCGGTAAGCTTCGGATTACGGGGCAAACTCCCGACATGAGTCGTGAGAAATCGTTTGTCGCTTTTTTGCACTTGAGCCTCCCTGCGATGCTCGTCGTTGGGCTTCGGCCACGGTGCTTATGTACGCGCGCATCAGGGTCCGAAGCCGTCCGCAGTGTACAGCATCCCGCGGGCTGAATTGCAAACGCCCGGAGGATCGCGGTGCGGATGTCTGATAATCTGCTGAGAGCACTCTTTTCCAACGCGGCCTTAATCGGCGCGAATGTGGACGAAACCCCAAATGAATGGTCAGAATCGAGTCCGAAGAATAACCCCGAGTCCCGCGATGACGCCCGACCATCGGTTTCGCGTCGAATCGAGCTGCGAGCTCCTGCCGTATCTGATGAGCCTGCCGCTGGGACTTTCGCACAAACGGGCGAAGGATCTCATCCGGTTCCGCTCGGTGGCGGTGCAGCGCAAGAGCAGGGTCCGGCATGATACCCCGCTGGAGCCCGGCGACGTCGTGACCATCGCGGTACGGAAGCAACCGCGCCAAACATCGCTTGAGCGCCATGGCCTCAGAATCGTCCATCTGGATGACGCGATCGTCGTGATCGATAAACCGGCGGGGTTGCTTTCGATGGGCTCGGAACATGAAAAAGAGCGAACCGCGTACCGCATTCTGAATGATCATTTGAAGACGTCCGCGAATTCGCCGGCGCATCAGGTCTTCATCGTCCATCGGCTCGATCGCGAGACCTCCGGCCTGATGGTGTTCGCGAGGAATCAATCGACGCAGGACGTGCTTCAGCGGAACTGGAAGAAGGTTACGAAAAAATATCTCGGCATCGTGGAGGGTACGCCCGCGAAGGCGGAGGGAACGCTCAAGCACAATCTTTCGGAAGGCAAGTCATTGATGGTGCATCGTGTCGACAGGGATGGCGATCCGGCAATCACGCATTACCGCGTGCTCAGCACGCATGGGGATAAATCGCTGCTCGAGCTTACGCTCGACACCGGACGCAAGAACCAGATCCGCGTGCAACTGGCCGCCATCGGCTGTCCGATCGTCGGCGATCGGAAATACGGCGCGACGACCGATCCGGCGCGGCGGCTGGCGCTTCATTCGTGCGAGCTGAAATTCCGCCATCCGGTCTCGGGCGCATCGATGGAGTTTCGCAGCGCGCTGCCGGGCCGTCTCAAGGCGCTAATCGAAGGCCGCAGACGCGAGCGCGAAGTGGCTAGCGCGAATTCGCAACGTCGGCCTTAGCCGCGCTACTCGTTCGCGCGCGAATGGTGAGTTTTCAGCACGACGCCGCAGGCCCCGACCGCGGCCAGAATGCCGTCGGCGATACGGCCGGTTTTCACGGTCGCGACGAAATCGGCGACGATCTTGTCCCAGGTGCCCTCGGGCACCAGAGCGTGCGTCGCGCGGTCGGCGATGATCTCGACGTAACGCTCGCCAAGCGAGACGAAGAGCAGGATCAGGTTTCGATTCGCGCCCCCGCCGAGAAGATGGATCGCGAATTCGCGGTGCGCGAGCTGTCGGGCATGGGCGTGTTTGACGCGCTTCGGTACGAGCAAGAGGCGGATCGGAAGTCGGTCGAACAGCAGCGTCATCGCGATCAGGGCCGGAGCCTGAACGACGATCGCGGCGCGGATCGACAGTTCGGGCCATAGCAGCGCCGCGATGCCCGTGACCAGGAGCGCACCGAAACCCGCCCAGACGATCGGATAGAGCGAATAGCGATCGGTGACGCGGGTCACCACAACGGCGAGCTCCGTCGCCGTGCGCCGCTCGATCTCCGTGATGGCGGCGTCGATGCGCTGATGATCCTCGTGTGTGAGTGGGCTCGCCACCGTCACCAACCTCCCGAAGCTCCGCCGCCGCCGAAAGATCCGCCACCGCCTGAGAATCCGCCTCCTGAAAAACCACCGCCGCCAAAACCTCCACCGCCAAAAAAGCCACCGGGCGATCCCCCCGACCTGAAGAACATGTATCGCTTACGTCCATGGCGATCGTCCGGGCCGGAGGATAAGAACATCAGGAAAAACATTAGCCCCCAGCCACCCATGAAAAGCGCCGCGCGCCAGAGCATCGGGTCGCTGAAGTTGATGCCTCGGTCGGCGCTTCGCCGGATGCCCGATTGGGCTCCGGCGGAGGCGTCTCCCAGCACCGTCAGTATCGACGCGGCGCCGGCGATTACGCCCGCATTGTAATCGCCGCGGCGGAACGCGGGCACGATGTCGCGCTCGATGATCGTGCGGCTTGTGGCGTCGGTGAGCTTGCCTTCGAGGCCGTAGCCGACCTCGATCCGGATCTTGTGCTCGGTGGGCGCCACGATGAGAAGCGCGCCGGTATTTTTGTCTTTCTGGCCGATACCCCAGCGGCGGCCCAGTTGATAGCCGAAATCTTCGATTGCGTAACCTTGTAGCGATTTCAGCGTGACCACCACCACCTGCTCGCCGGTCGCGCGCTCATGCCGCGCCAGCATTTCGGTGAGTCCGCCGCAGGTCGAGTCGCTGAGAATCCCTGCTTCATCCACGACGCGACCGGTGAGTCGCGGAAAGTTCGGCTCGGCGGCGAGAGCCGGCGCCGCTAGCAGAAGCAGGAGCAGGAGAGAGCGCCATCCGGTCAGCGCACCCAGGGAAATCTTCGCGTACCGAAGGCGCATCAGAACTTGACCTGCGGTACCTGTTTGGCTTGCTCGGAAATCGTGAAGGTCTCGCGGATCTTCAGTTCGGGGTAGAGCCACGCCGCAATCCAGCGTCCGGGGTACGTCCTTAGCTGGGTGTTGTAGCTCTGCACGGCGATAATGTAGTCGCGACGCGCCACCGCGATGCGGTTCTCGGTGCCCTCAAGCTGCGATTGGAGGGCGAGGAAATTCTGATCCGACTTGAGCGCGGGATATGCCTCGCGCAGCACCAAAAGCCGGCTTAGAGCGCCGCCAACTGTGGCCTGGTTCTGCTCGAACTCGTGGAACGCCTGCGGATTGGACAGGATATCCGGCGGCAGTTGCATCTGGGTCGCTTTTGCGCGCGCCTCGACCACCTGAGTCAGCACCTGCTGCTCCTGACGCGCGAAGCCTTTCACGGTCTCAACGAGATTCGGGATCAGGTCAGTGCGGCGCTGGTATTGGTTCAATACCTCGCTCCACGCGGCCTTTACCTGCTCGTCCAGCGTCGGGAGTTTGTTGACGCCGCAGCCCGTAAGGCCAAGGAGCACGAACGCGAGAGCCGCCACACAGGTGAGCGGCCAAAAGTGCCTCTGGCACATCAAAAGTCCCCCTCCTCGATATCGAAGTTTGATGAACGATAAGACTAGCACGCGGAAGAATGCCGCGACTATGTGACCGCAGCCGGAAGGTTACGGCGGCGGCTCTTGATTCACGGCAGGCATGCCTTGGCGGGAGGTATGCGGATTGCTCTAGTTATGATGCTGCGCCGGAGCAAAACTGAGACGTCAAGGAAATTCGACATCGGGGTGCTGGGGAATGCCTTCCCAATAAGCAATGGGGTGCCGGTTTCGGCGGCATACCACCCATGCGAGGGCACGTTCGACGAGATGTTCCAGTCGGACGGTTCGGTGCGCCCCGGATGCGAGCTGGTTGCCGAGGCCATCGTCGGGAAGAGTGGCCCTGAGCTGTCGAATCTCAATGCCATAGCGGAGCGGATGCTGCTCAGAACCGGGGTTACTTTTAACGTTTACGGGGAGAGCGCCGGCACGGAGCGGATTTTCCCGTTCGACGTGACTCCCCGAGTCATCGATGCCGCGACATGGCAGACGCTCGAAGCCGGGCTGATTCAGCGGGTAAAGGCCCTCAATGCCTTCGTCGCGGATGTCTACGGCGAGGGTGACATTCTTAAGGACGGCATCATCCCGCGCGATCTGATCATGGAATCGTCGCAGTATCGTCGCGGCGCGATCGGCATCAAGCCGCCGCAGGGCGTGTTCATCACGGTCGCGGGGATCGATTTGGTCCGCGGCGCCGACGGGCGTTTCTGTGTGCTTGAGGACAACGTCCGCACACCGTCGGGCGTTTCTTATGTCGTTGAAAACCGGCTGATGATGACGCGGCTAATGCCGGAGCTCCTGCGGCAATGCCGCGTGCGAAGCGTGGAGCGTTATCCGGCGGATCTCCTCGCCAGTCTGAGCGAACTCGCGCCTGAGGGTGTCGAGCGGCCGACTATCGCGCTGCTCACGCCGGGGCCCTACAACTCGGCATTCTTCGAGCACGTATTTCTCTCGCAGCGGATGGGTATCGAGTTGGTCGAGGGCAGAGACCTGGTGTGCGTGGACCATAAGCTCTGGATGAAGACGGTTCACGGACTGAAGCAGGTCGATGTGCTTTATCGTCGAATCGATGACGATTTTCTGGATCCGGTCGTGTTCCGGGCGGACTCGATGCTGGGAGTGGCCGGACTTACTGCCGCGATGCACGCCGGTTCAGTCGCGGTCGCCAATGGAATCGGAACAGGAATCGCGGACGACAAGGCGGTGTTTGCCTACACGCCACAAATGATTGGCTATTATCTCGGCGAACAACCGATTCTGCCAATAGTCGAAACGCATCTGCTTCGCGACCCTGACGTACGCGCGAAGGTTCTGCGGAACCTCGATCGATACGTCGTGAAGCCGACCGGCGCGTCGGGCGGATACGGCGTCGTCATCGGGCCGAGGGCGAGTGATCGCGAGCTTGCCGAGGCGCGCGACCGGATCGAGCGTGACCCGAAGGGCTTTATCGCGCAACCGATGGTAACGCTCTCGACCCATCCGACCCGGATTGAGGATGGACAAGGCGTGTCGGCACTCGCGCCTCGTCACGTCGACCTTCGGCCTTTTGTGCTGCTGGGCGCGAAGCCGCGCGTGCTTGCGGGAGGGCTGACGCGCGTCGCGCTGCGCGAGGGCTCGCTTATCGTCAACTCGTCGCAGGGCGGCGGCAGCAAGGACACTTGGGTGCTTGACGGGCCATGCTGAAGCGGGTCGCAAGCCATCTGTTCTGGACGGCGCGCAACCTCGAGCGCGCGGAGTGGCGCGCGCGGCTCGCGGACGTCAACTACCATCTGCTGGTTGAGAGCGCGGCCGAGGCAAACGACGGATGGCTTCCAATGCTGGCGATCACGGGAGATCGCGGCGAATTCGCCGCGCGCTATTCCGCGGCGGACGAGCGGTCGGTGCTCGAATTCTTCACGATCGATGAAAAGAATCCCTCATCCATCAGAAGCTGTATCGGCTTTGCGCGCGAGAACTGCCGCGCGCTGCGCAATCGCATCTCATCCGAGTTGTGGCTCGACGTAAATGCGCTCTACCTCGACGCTCAGCAATGGAGTAGCGAGACATTTCGAGTGCGCGGCGTGTATGAATTCTTTGTCGAGCTTCGCGACCGCTTCTATCACCTGTCGGGCGTACTGCAGAACACGATGCCGCGCGGCGACGGCTATGACTTTCTCGCCGTGGGCAGGACGCTCGAGGCGGCGGAGAACGTAACGCGCCTTCTCGATGTAAAGTACCATCTTCTGCTGCCGCGCCCGCAGGACGTAGGCTCCCCGCTTGATCTTTCGCAGTGGGCGGCGGTTTTGCGAAGCGCCTCCGCTCTGGAGGCGTACGTCGGCGCATACGGCAACGCCATCAGGACAGACCGCGTGGTGGATTTCCTGTTGTTCGATGAAACGTTTCCGCGGGCCGCGCGCTTCTGCGTCGACCGGCTGGAAGAATCGCTTGAGCGCGTCGCGGCCGGTGATGAGGGCGGTGACGACGGAGTGCCGACGGCCAGGGCGCTGGCGTCGCGACTTCGCTCCGGATCGGCGAAGGCGGCGATCAAGGCCGGGCTCCACGAATATCTACTGGGGATTCAGGAGGACTGCGCGAGAATCGGCGACGAAGTATTCGCGAGATATCTGCGCTTCGAGTGATAAACATGCGCTTCCGCGTTCGGCACGTTACCAACTTCGCTTACCAGGAGCCGGCTTACGAATCTCACAACGAAGTGAGGCTAAAGCCACGCGAAAGCCCGGATCAGCACACCATTGGTTTCCGTCTGGAAGTGACGCCGTCAGCGGCCGTTGTCGAGTATCAGGACGCGTTCGGAAACACAGTTCACGCCTTGTCCGTACACGAGGCCCATCGCGGATTCATGGTATTCGCCGACTCGCTGATCGAGCGGATGCCGCCGCCCTCGATTGAAGGACTGCGCCATCCGTTCAGCGATTTTCTCGCGGGCGACGAAATGCGCGCCCAGGAGCAATACGATTTTCTGAATCCAAGCCGCTACGTTCCGTTCAGCGATCAACTCAGGAAGCTGTTCTGGATGGTCCATCCGCGGATGGAAGAGCCCGTCGCCGAATATGCTCGCCGAATCGTGGCGTGGGTGCGGGATCAATTCGCCTATGAGCCGGGAACGACGAACGTTCACTCGGACCTGAACGAGGTTCTCTCGACGGGCGGTGGCGTATGCCAGGATTTCGCGCATCTGACGATTGGAATCCTGCGGCTCGCCGGCGTTCCGGCGCGATACGTATCGGGATACCTGGCGCCCCGCGACCATGTGCGGCCGATCGGAGCCCAGGCGAGTCACGCGTGGATCGAAGCGTTGCTGCCCGAGGCGGGATGGATCGGATTCGATCCCACCCACGGATGTCCCACCACCGACCATCATCTGCGGGTCGCGGTAGGCCGCGATTACGCGGACGTCTCACCGCTGCGCGGTGTCTATCGGAGTGTCACTCACAATCACACGATGAGCGTGTCGCTCGACATCGGCGAAGCCGGCGAACCCGACGCAGCGCCATTCGATCCCGGCGCGATGCAACAGTGATCGATTTCGCGCCGATGGTGATCAGTCCGACCTCGTAGCATCAGGCGCGGCGTATCGCTTACTTGATGAGGCCGGCGTCGAGCATTTTGCCGAAATCGGAAGCGCTCTGCGTGGCGCGATGAAGGTCGGAGAATCTCATCGATTTGTTTCCGCCGCCTTTTGTTGACAGCGATGCCATCGCGTCGAAAAGCGCGTCGGGCGGAATGCCGATTTGGCGCAGATATTTCGCGGCAAGAAAGTTTGCTTCGGTTTCCTGCTCGCGGCTGTAACCGTCCATCGCGAGACGGCCAAGATAGAGGCTGCCCAAAGGCGGCGGCGCATTCCCTACGCTCTCGCCGGCGCGGCCAATCGCGGCGAGCGCCGACGAGGCGGCGGCCTGCCATTCGCTTTGCGTCGCGGCCTCAGACCTTGCCCAGGTCGAGTTGGTATCGCGAGCGTGCTGGTAGCGCACGTGGGCCATCAGATGAGCCACCACGGCCGCCAATTCAGGGTCGCTGAGGGAGGCGATCAGGCCGTCGCTCACGAACAGACTACCGTCGGGCACGCCAAAGCCGATCGGCTCCGGATTCGCGAACACGATAAGCTTCCACTCGATCCCGGAGGTCGCGGTTACATTGTTGAGTTTCGCGAAAGCACCTGATGCTCGCTTGAGCGGAAGGCCCGGTGCGACCTCGGTTACGTGGGCGCGCAGATAATCCGCGGCCGGAGCATATTCTTTGCCGTCGACGATGGCTGGAGGCGCCGAGGGAACAGCGGGCGCGCCATAAAAATCAGACAGGTTGGCGGGCACTGTGACCGGCCAGGGCGGCGCCATTGGGGGTTCGGCGAATGTCAGTCTGCTGACCGTTCGGGGCAATTGGTTCAGGTTCAGAACGAGTTCGCCATGCACCGGCGCGCAGAACGGATTCGGGTCGAACGGTCGTCGAAACACGAGCGTGCGTGGCGGGCTCTTGTAGAACATTCCGAACCAGAGTGCTTTTACCGTAGGGACGCCAGGTTCGTATTTTTGAGTCGTGGCCCGGAACTCGACGGCGTCCGGCAGCCCGTATTGCCGCAGCGCGTCGGCGACGCTCAGGTCAGATACCGTATTCGCGCGCAGGAGCTGGGCGCCTTCGCCGGTGGGAGATGCCTGTTTGATGGACGCCACGATATCGGCGCCGGCGGGAAATTCGCCGCGGTCAACCGTGACGGTTGCGGCCTCCCGGAACACCTGTGCGCAGAGCTGCTCCTGCGCTCGTCCCGCCTCGGAGCATCCGACGGTTTCGAGCGCCAACGGCAACATCAGCAACAGCAGCGCAATCGGTGACCGAAGATTTGAAAATACACGCCCTGAAACTCGCCCGCCCATCGCCATACCTCGCAGGATTAGGAAGCGCATCAAATGTGCCTGCCCGCAGGACGACCATTATACTAACCGATTCTTAACCAATCGGAGCCGCCGGTACAGCATCTGGCTGGGCGAAACAGTCGCGACCCATCGCCGAAACGCACGGAGGACCGCGCGAGATCCTTCGCTGCGCTCAGGATGACCTAATGTGGCTGGCGCGCGACATTTTGCGACCGGATTGTAAACGCAGTGCGCCTACAAGCTGGGGCGCTTGTCGCGCCATGGTTTGGCCGCCTCGAAGGCGGTGGCGGCGCGGAACACGCTCAGATCGTCGAAGGTCCTGGCGCCGATCTGCATCCCGGTCGGCACGCCCGAACTCGCGAATCCGCTGGGGATGCTCGCCACCGGACACTGGCTCACGAGATTGAATGGATAGGTCATCGCCCACTGAATGTGTGCGGAAATCTTCTTGCCGTTGATCGTGAAATCGGGATCGTCATTTCTGTGATCCGCCTTGACCGCCGGCACCGCGAGGGTAGGGCAGATCAGGATGTTGTACTGATCGAGAATCGGGGCGAGTTTCGCGTACATCTCGGCGCGCACCTGGTTACATCGGTAGAACCGCACGGCACTATGGGCCATGCCGCGTTCGAGGATCTTGACCACGAACGGATCCATTTCGTACTGCCATCGCGGCAGCAAATCGGCGCATAGCGCGGCGAACAGCCCCTCCCAGTGCGTGGTCCAGGTGTCGAGTGTGCCGTAGTTCCATCCGAGGTTGACTTCCTCGACCTTGCATCCCAGGCTCTTGAAGACCTTGGCCGCCTCGCGCGTGTTCTTCTGTACTTCGCTATCGACCTCGAAGTAACCGAGGTCCATCGACAGCGCGACCTTCCATCCTTTGATGCCCTCCAGCGTCTGCGGGATGACCATCTTGTCGCGTACCGAGCACATGTCGGCCGGATGCGGCCCCGACATCACGTTTTGCATCAATGCGGCGTCGGCGACGCTGCGAGCCAGCGGGCCGTAATGGGCGAGGGTTTCGAGCGGATGCTCGCGGTCGAGCGGATTGCGGCCGAACGGCGGCTTGTAACCGAAAATGCCGTTGGCCGAGGAGGGGATGCGAATCGAGCCGCCGCCGTCGGTGCCGTCGGCGATCGTGGTCATCCCGGCCGCCAGCGAGGCGCCCGCGCCGCCCGACGAGCCGCCAGGGCCGTAGTCGGGATTCCAGGGGTTTCGCGTGATGCCCCAGAGCGGGCTGTGAGTCGTGCCGGCATGGGCGAACTCGGGCGTCGTGGTCCGGCAATGCATGATGCATCCAGCCGCCAACAGGCGCTCGATCGTGGGTGCGGTATTGTTCGGGCGGAAGTCTTTCAACGCCTTCGAACCCAGGGTGGTGATTTCGCCCTTGACCGCGTGGAAGTCCTTGATCGCGACCGGGATGCCTTCGAGCGGCCGCGGCCGGCCCCTGACGTACCTGGCCTCGGCTTTTTTGGCCTGATCGAGCGCCCGATCGTAAAACGTGTAGGTGAGGGCGTTGAGCCTGGGATTGACCGCCTGCGAGCGGGCGATCAGCGCCTTCATCAGCTCGACCGGCGAGAGGGTTTTCGCCTTGAACTTCGCCAGAGCCTCGGTCGCCGTCATGTAGCAGAGATCCAGATCGATTGAAGCCATCGTCTCCTCCTGCCGCGCACGCTAACAACGCTCGGTATTTCAGGCCGCCATGATCGCCGGTTGAAGGGGCTTTTACAGGACCGGTGTCAAGCTCTTACTACGAGCGCGGGCAAAGAGGAAGAACGGCGGATATTTCGCGATCCGCCGCTTGAGCCGCGAAGCGTATTAGCGCCGCACACCGACGCCGTGCAGCGGCTGAACTGACTGCGACTTCTGACTCTTGATGACGTCGACGACTCGAAACGCCTCATTCTTGGGCCCGATGCTCAAGGGACGGAAGCCCAACAGGTAGTTGCAGGATTTGCCGGGCTTCAGCGCCGATGGGCACGTGGTGCCCATAACCACGAAGTCCAGGCCGATGGCGGTGCCGTTGAGGGTAGCCTGCTGTCCACATCCATTGGTCAGCGTAACGCTGCGCGCAGCCGAACTCTGACCCACCGCCACCGTTCCGAAGTCCAGCGTCGACGGCAGTAGCGTCATGCACGGAGTCGGCGTCGGTGTTGGCGTTGGAGTACGCGTTGGCGTCGGTGTCTGCGTTGGCGTTGAGGTCGGCGTGCGCGTTGGAGTACCGGTCGGTGCCGCAGTCGGCGTCGGCGTCGAAGTAGGCGCAGGTGTCGGAGTCACGGTCGGCGTGTGCGTTGGAGTGCCGGTTGGCGCCGCCGTTGGCGTCGGCGTCGAAGTCGGCGCAGGCGTAGGCGTAGGCGTCTGAGTCGGGGCCGCAGTCGGTGTCGGCGTCGAAGTAGGCGCAGGCGTCGGCGTCTCAGTCGGAGCCGCAGTCGGCGTCGGCGTCGAAGTCGGCGCAGGCGTCGGCGTCTCAGTCGGAGCCGCAGTCGGCGTCGGCGTCGAAGTCGGCGCAGGCGTCGGCGTCTCAGTCGGAGCCGCAGTCGGTGTCGGCGTTGAAGTCGGCGCAGGCGTTGGCGTCTCGGTCGGAGCCGCAGTTGGTGTCGGCGTTGAAGTCGGCGCAGGCGTTGGCGTCTCGGTCGGAGCCGCAGTTGGCGTCGGCGTTGAAGTAGGCGCAGGCGTCGGCGTCTCGGTCGGAGCCGCAGTTGGCGTAGGCGTTGAAGTAGGCGCAGGCGTCGGCGTCTCGGTCGGAGCCGCAGTTGGTGTCGGCGTTGAAGTCGGCGCAGGCGTTGGCGTCTCGGTCGGAGCCGCAGTTGGCGTAGGCGTTGAAGTAGGCGCAGACGTTGGCGTCTCGGTCGGAGCCGCAGTTGGCGTAGGCGTTGAAGTAGGCGCAGGCGTCGGCGTCTCGGTCGGAGCCGCGGTCGGTGTCGGGGTCGAAGTAGGCGCAGGCGTCGGCGTCTCAGTCGGAGCCGCAGTTGGCGTAGGCGTTGAAGTCGGCGCAGGCGTTGGCGTCTCAGTCGGTGCAGGCGTCGGGGTCGGGGTGTCAGTAGGCACCGCAGTCGGGGTCGGAGTGTCAGTCGGCGTTGCAGCCGGGATCTCAGTAGGAGTCTCGGTCGGTATCGGGGTGTTAGTCGGCGTACCCGTCGGAGTGGGCGTGGCGGATTCGTCGTACTCGAATGAGCCGATGTCGCAGTAAGTCTCGGAGTTGTCGGGCCGGACAAAACCGCGCTGGTCGGTGGCCGGGCAATTAGCGATCGGAATCGCGTCGATCGCATAACTGCCCGGTTCAAGCGCGATGGTCTGGGTCGGCCCGCCGTTATCCGACAGCCCGTCAGGGTCGAGCGCCAGATTTTCATCACTGACGCTATCGCCGATCGTATCGTCGTTGGCGCCGGTGCCGGTGAAACCACAGGTAGCGTCGTCGGAGATATTGTAGCCGCCATCGGTGATCGTCCCGTAGCAGTTACCGCCCGTGAGGCTGTTAGCCAATATGCTGTTGATAACGATCAGGGCGCCGGCTTCATTATGGATTCCGCCGCCGTATGTCGCGCTGTTGCCCGAGAAGGTGCTGTTGGTGATGGTCGGCGTGCCGGAGGTGACGGAGCTATAGATGGCGCCGCCGGCTGTCGCGGTGTTGCCCGAGAAGGTGCTGTTGGTGACCGTCAGCGCGCCGACTCCATAATTATCGATGGCGCCGCCGCCGCCGCCTGTCGTGGCGCTGTTGTCCGAGAAAGTGCTGTCGATAACGGTCACGGCGCCGCCGTTATTCTCGATGGCGCCGCCATATGTCGCACTGTTGGTCGAGAAGGTGCTGTTGGTGACCGCCAGCGTGCCGAAGTTTTCGATGCCGCCGCCGTATGATGCGGAGCCATGAGCGATCGTCAGATCATTCAGGTTGAGCGTGGCGCCCGAGTCTACATACAGTACCTGGTACGCGCTGGCGCCATCGACGGTAATAGTTTGCCCGGCTCCATCAATCGTCAAAGTGATCGGCGAAGAGATCCCAATTTCGGGAAGGCTGTCGGTGAGCGTGATCGTGCCGCTGACGCTGAAATTGATGTAATGGGCGACTGGAAGACAGTCGCCTTCGGTGGTGTCGGCGTCCGCGTTGGCGTTATTGATCGCTTCGCGCAGGCTGCAAAGGTGATCACCGGGGGTGCTCGTGTCGTCGAGCGTGTTGACCGTTACCACGGAAGTTGCTTTCGATGGGGTCCAGAGCAGCGCGACGCCAACCGGCACCAGCACGAGCAGCAGCGCAGCCAGGATCGATGGCCGCACGAAGGCCGCCGACGCGCTCATGCTCGCGTCGATCGCGCGCCGACAGCGCTGAGTCAGATCAAGCCACGAGCGCGTCCAGAAGGACTTTTCCACTTACCGGTGCCTCCTAAGGCACACCGGGATGGTTCCCGGAGTGTCCTTTAAACACAGATCGTTTGTCGCTCCCGGTAACATGCTGATAACTATTGCTAATTAGAAGTTAAATTTACTTCCTCGGGCGGTGCATATTAACAAGGCCTTTTGAACGCTTAAGCCAGCTTTATGGTACTTTTTGACTATCGGATATGGTGGTAAGCAAGATTCGGACCTCGCTCTGTGGAGACTAATTCCGTCCCAAGGCTGGTTGGAGTCCGGATGCTGTCCTGAATCTCGCGCCAGTGTCTCAGACTCACTGGTCAAAGTGTCCTGTTTTGCCGATCGAAGACGGTCCTATTTTATCGAGACCGGTGGCTTCATTCAGCCGGCACGGAAGCCCCGACTAAGGAGAAGCGGGGCGAATTTTCTGCTATCATCGCGGCGGACGAGAACGAGAATCGAGGGAATTCCGTCTTATGGCCCTTCCATTCAGAAGAATCCTGAGTCCGGTGGAGTTCGATGAGAATTCGCTGGCGGCGCTGGACGTCGCCGCGAATCTTGCGCGGCAGACGGCCGCCACCGTTTTTGTGCTGCACGTCGTGCCGCTGGTGATATCGCCCGGCGAAGTTCCCGCCGAGATCGAGATTTATCGCTCGCAGGAAGACGAAGCCAAGGAAAAGCTCCAGGAGATCGCGAGCACACGCCTCAAGGGCGTTGCCCATCAGATCCTTACCCGGATAGGCGACCCCAGCAGAGTTATCGTTCAGGCCGCGGAGGGGCTGGGAGCGGATGTCATCGTAATCGCTACGCACGGCCGCAGGGGGCTATCGCGTGTGCTGCTGGGAAGCGTCGCCGAGCGCGTCGTGCGCGATTCGCGGTGCCCGGTGCTAACCGTGCGCCGTCCGGAAGGGAAGAAAGGTCTTGTCGGCGAACGGATGGTGCTGAGCCCGGTTACGGCCGCTCCCGCGGAAACGTTGGCGCAGGTCCAGGCGAAGATGCACGAAGGGCGGTTCCGCTCGATGCCGGTGGTGGAGGCGGGGAAGCTGGTGGGAATAGTTACCGACCGCGACATCCGCGACCACGCCGGCCATCTCGAGCATACGACGGTGGCGACGGCGATGACCAAAGATGTGCTCACGGTCAAGCCCGATACTTCGATCTGGGATGCGGCCCGGCTTCTGCTCGATCACAAGATCGGCGGCCTGCCGGTGATCGAAGACGGAAAGGTGGTCGGGATGGTTACCAGCAGCGACCTGCTGAGAGCTTTCGTCGACCTCGCGCACTGAGCGATGCGGCGAAGCGCGCTTTCATTACTCACCTCGATATCCTCCTGCGGTTGACGCTTCGGCGGCTTGATGTAACATTCCGGCCGCGGAGGTCAGCCATATGTTCAACGCCACCAAGGGTAAAAAACTTCCGACCGCGATGGTCGGGTCATTTCCGCGACCGTCGTGGTACACCGAGAGCCTGCGCGGCCGGCCATTCAAGGTCGCGATGGGCGATTCGCTCTATCGCGAACAATACACGGACGCGGTCGCCTGTTACATCAACGAGCAGGAGCGGGCAGGGCTCGATATCCTGACCGACGGCGATGCGCGCTTCGACCTCGAAGTCGGCGGACGGTCGTGGTTCTTCTACGCGATCGAACGGCTCAATGGCATCGCCGGCTATCGCGACGAGTCGCATTTTCTGGAGTACGCGGACTTCAAGCCGGGGCACATCCTCTACGAGGTGCAGGAGGCGTATCATCCGCCGGCGGTGGTCGGGAAGATAACCCGCGGGCCGCTGCATTACGCCGCGATCTGGAAGACGGCGCAGAAGATGACCGACAGGCCGGTCAAATTCGGCGCCATCAGCGCGACCTGCCTGCCGATGATGCTCTGGAACGAGCATTACAAGAACGATCAGGCGATGGTGATGGATCTGGCGGCGGCGCTTAACGAGGATTTGAAAGAGGTGGCGGACGCGGGATGTCCGCTCATCCAGGTCGAAGAGCCTCCTCATCACTTCGCCTGTAGCGCCACGCCGCCCGCCACCGAAAAGGACCTCGCGTTTTTCACCAAGGCATTCAACCGCGAAGTCGAAGGAGTCAAGACGGAAATCTGGGCGCACACCTGCTGGGGGAATCCCAATCAGCAGAGTTTCTATTGGGAGCGGCCGAGCTATGAGCGTTCGCTGCCCCATCTGCTGCAGCTCAATGCCGATGTTCTAACCCTGGAGTGCGCGAGCAATCAGGGCCGCGACCTGCCGCTGCTCAAGCATCATAAGACCAACAAGAAAATCGGCATCGGCGTGATCAATCACACCGTGACGACGGTCGAACCGCCAAGCATGATCGCCGATTTGATTCGCAAGGCGCTGGAGTACGTGCCTCCCGAGCGGCTGATTATTACCGCGGACTGCGGCTTCGGTCGCGAGGGGCTGTCACGCCGGATCGCGTTTTACAAATGCGTGGCCCTGGTTCAGGGAACCAACATGGTGCGCAAGGAGCTGGGATTGCCGGAAGTCTACATCCGGGCCGCCGACCCGCGCTTCGCCTTCAGGGCGACATAAGGGGCGTTGCAAAGCATCATTGGGCAATCTTAAATGGTTACATGGTAAGACTGCTGGCGCCGATCGGTCTGGTCGCGTGGCTTTTCGCCGCGACCGGGGCACTGGCCTCTGAAATCAGAACCAAGGGCGGGCTCAACGTCCCGGTGAATCAGGTTCTGGTAGTAGTCTCTACCGATCCGCTGGTTCAGCGGATCCTGAGCGAAGACATCGCGGCGGCCAGACGGATGTCGAACCATGAGGGCAAGGCCCTGACGCTCACGGTTACCGTAAATCAGCGGACGCTTGGGCCGGGAGTGTCGCTGGGCAACGTCGCTCCCGGCGACCCGCAGGTAGCATCTTTATTGAGCGATGCCGGCGCCAAGGCTCCGGCGCTGACCGATACCGGGAGTTCGAGCGCCGATCCGTACGAATCCGCCGCAAGCGCCGAAGCAAGAAATCCCAACGAACCGCTGGCGGAGCAAGTGAAGCGGGCCAGCAATTATTCGCAGATGCCCGGTTTTCATCCCGAGTATAACGCGAAGAATCACTTGCCCGGTTGGTCCGGCGATGCCGCCGGGATCTACGACAGCGCGATTACCGCACGCGCGGTCTTGAGCGACAAACGTGGGGACTTGACGGTGCTGGCCCTTGTGCATCCGGGAGAGGACAACCGCGAGGTCAAAAAGCTTATTGCCGAACGGATCGCGAACCTGCTGCTGCATTGAGGCGGAGCCGGGCCGCCTCGCGCGGTCGCCGCCGACTACTACCTCACCCCGCGAAGGATCTCTACCATCGCCGGGCCCAGGATTACGATCAGCATCGCTGGCAGGATGAACAGCACCAGCGGGAACAGTATCTTGACGGTGCTTTTCTGGGCCATCTCCTCGGCGCGCATGCGGCGCTTGGCGCGCAGCGAATCCGAGCAGGCGCGCAGGGCTGGCGCCATCTGCGAGCCCAGCTTTTCGCTCTGGATCAGAATCGCGGCGACCGATCTGATGTCGTCGACCCCGGTTCGCTCCGCCAACGCCCGCAGCGCCTGGGACAACGACGCCCCGGTGGTCAGCTCAGCCGACAGGATCGCAAGCTCGCTGCCAAGCAGGCGACCTTGATGTTCGGCCTCGCGGCCGACGGTTCTAAGCGCCTCGAAGATTCCAAGGCCGGCCTCGATGCAGGTAACCAACAGGTCGAGGACGTCGGACAGTTCGCGCCGCAACGTGACTTGACGGCGGCGGGCGCGCCCGCCCAGGTAGTACATTGGAACGAAACTTCCCACCATCGCGCCGGCGAACACGTACACAATGAGCGCGCCGGTATGCGCGCCGGTGAACACACTCAGCGAAACCGCGATCACTGTGCCGATCGCGACACAGATCAGGCGGATTACCTGGAAGGTCCTGAGAGCACCCGGCCCTGTGAAACCGGCATGCGACAAGGTTTGACCAAGCTTCTCGCCGGCTGCGGGGTCGAGCTTGGGCGCGGGCATCCGCCGCACCGCCCATTGCAACAGCAGATCGCCGATTTTATCAGACTGTTCTTTGCCCGTATCACTGAAAGCGCCGTCCCCCATGCGCACCCTGATCGCGAGTTCGTTGAGCTGATCTTCGAGGGTGTTGCGGTCTTCACGCATGCCCAGGAAGAACGCGTATCCGGCTGCGGCGAGAAACAGAAAGATAGCGACAGCGACGAAAATAGGTGAGCCAATCATATTAGTAGTCGAATTTGGTTATCCGGCGGATTGACAGGAATGCCATCAGGTCGAGTCCGATCGCGACTTTGAGCATCTTGAAACCAAGGGGATCGTAAAACAAAGTATGGGCGTACCGCGGCTGGATTACGCTGAACGCAGCGAGTACCAGAGCCGGCAGGATGCCGACGACCATTCCGCTCATGCGCGATTGCGCGGTCATTGCCCGTATCATCATCTGAGCGCGTTGGCGGCTGCGAAGAGTCTCGGACAAACGGCCGGCTATTTCGGCCAGGCTGCTGCCGACCTGGGACTGAACTTTGACCGCGACCACCAGGAACCGAAGGCTGTCCTCGGGTACGCGCTTGAGCATCTCTTCCAGCGCACGCGGTATCGGCACCCCCAGCCGCGCCTGCTCCAGCACCACGCGGAATTCACCCGAAGCAGGGTCCGGAAATTCCTCGACCACCACTTGCAGGCCGCGCAACAGCGTATGGCCGGCCTCGAGCGAGGACTTGAGCAGGTCGAGGATCTCGGGCAGTTGCAAGGCAAAGGCCTTGAGGCGGCGCTTTTGACGGAAGCGGATATACAGTATCGGCACCGCCGAGAGCGCCAGGCCACACGCGATGGCTGACGTCAGACCGCCTAGCCATACCACTCCGGCGGCGGTTCCCGCACCGAAAAGGAGCAGCATGATGAGCAGCAGTTCGGACACCCGCATGTAGATACCGGCCTGCCACATGTACTCTTCCAGTCTCCGAAGGACGTTAAAACGTGAGACCAAAGCGTTAAGGAAATTGTTCCGGCCGCGCCGACTTTCGCGGAGGATGAGGACATCTTCATCGTTACTGGCGCTGGGGCGCGCCATGCGGCGTAAAAGCTCCTGCGTCTGATTGACGTCTTCGCCGCCGCCCATCGAAAAGATCAAAGCGAGCGTCATTATGAGGCCAAAAACAAAAATCGGGATAATTAACAGCGCCGAAACGGTAAAGCCGGCGATATTCATAATTCAGGCCTTGTCGGCGCGGAAAATTTTGGCGTCGAGCCGCAGGCCCGCCGCTTCCAGCCGCGGGGCGTAGAACGAGCGGATTCCGGTGGGGCGGAAATTGCCGAGCACCTTGCCGTTCACGCTGGTTCCAGTGCGCACGAACTCGTACAGGTCCTGCATCATAATCGTCTCGCCCTCCATGCCGGTGATCTCGGAAATCCGCATCACCTTGCGTGTCCCGTCCGAAAGCCGGGCGACGTGTATCAGGATGTTGACCGCGGCAATGATCTGCTGGCGCATCGCGCGTTCCGGCAGCGAAACTCCAGAGAGCATCATCATCATCTCCAGGCGTCCGAGTCCGTCGCGCGGATTGTTGGCATGGATCGTGGAAATCGAACCGTCGTGGCCGGTCGACATCGCCTGCAGCATGTCCAGCACCTCGGCGCCGCGCACCTCGCCGACGATGATGCGGTCGGGCCGCATACGCAAACAGTTCTTGACCAGATCGCGCTGGGTGATCTCGCCCTTGCCCTCGAGAT
Organism: uncultured Pseudomonadota bacterium; assembly: GCA_963759165.1. Lineage (GTDB taxonomy): Bacteria > Desulfobacterota > Binatia > Binatales > Binataceae > DATJOQ01. The sequence continues at coordinate 1,463,023 of CAVWXK010000001.1, forward strand.
TGGCGGGCCGGGTCTCGAGCCTAACCACGTGTGGCTGCTGGAGCGTAAGTTCGGCGGAGTCTTCGATGGTGACGATGCGCTCGTCCTCCGGCACGAAACTGGAGAGACAGTTGAGCATCGTGGTCTTGCCGGAACCGGTGCCGCCGATGACCAGGATGTTGAGACGAGCGCGCACCAGCGCCTGCAGGAACTCGACCATGTCAGACGTGAGGCTGTTGTTGCCGACGAGATCGGCGATCCGGTAGGGATCGCGGCCGAAGCGGCGGATGGAGAGCGAAGGCCCGTCGATCGCCAGAGGCGGGATGATGGCGTTGACGCGCGAGCCGTCGGGCAAGCGCGCGTCGACCATCGGCGAAGATTCGTCGACCCGCCGCCCAACCCGCGACACGATCCGCTCGATGATGCGCAGCAGGTGCTCGTCGTCCTGAAAGGTTATGTCGGTATGTATGAGCTTGCCGTGCTTTTCGATATAGACCTGGCTGTGGCCGTTGATCATGATGTCGGTGATCTCGTCGTCCCAGAGCAACCGCTCGAGCGGTCCCAGGCCGAGCATTTCGGCCTTGATTTCCTCGACCAGTCGGGCTCGATCACCCTCGGTCAGCAACCGATCTTCCTCGTCGATTATGCTGCTGATAACCGAGGTAAGCTTGGTCGAGACGACGATCGGATCGAGGCTCTCCAGCTTGGAGATGTCGACGGTTTCGAGCAGGCGATTATGCACTGCCAGCTTGAGATCGCGGAAGCTGTCGCCGCCCGTCGAACTCGAGCGTTTGCTGGTCCTTAACGAAAGGTTTGGCGCGGCCGGACCGCTGTTGTCGAGCTGGCGCTGCTGGATTCGATCGGTTAAACCCATCTTTCTTCCTAGCCGTTGGTACTCGAGAACAGCCTCGACAGGAGGCCGCCGTTTCGTCCAGTGGTCGCTTCGGTCGACGCTCCGGAGAGCTTGCGTGCGAGCTCTTCAAGATCCTTGGTGAGCGGCGAGTGCGGAGCGACCTTCTTAAGGTCCTGGGCCTTGGTGACCGCCTGTTCGCAAGTTTTGTCGTCGCGCGCAATCTTCGCGAAGACCGGTCGCGCCAGACTGTAAGCGATCTGTTCCTCGGTGATCGGATTGCGGGGCAGATAGCGATTGAGCAGGAAGGCCGGTACTACTCCGGCGAGATCCAGGCGCCCGAAGAGGTCGATAAAACGTCCGGCGCAGCGCACCGCGCCGATCGATTGGTCGAGAACGTAGAACAGATGGTCGCAACGCTCCCAGACCGCGACCGTGTTCTCGCTGATGTGGCGACCGCAATCGACGACCACGAAGTCGAACAACTGCCGCATCAGGTCGAGCGCCTCTCCCACCTGGACGGCAGTCACTATTTCGCCGTCTTCGATTCGATTGGGGGCGGCCAGCAGATAGACGCCGGAGGCGTGCTTGGACAGTGCCGATTCCAGGCGAATCGAGTCAAGCTTGCGGACGGGATCGCAAATATCGACGATGGTGTGTTCCGGTTCGAGGTTTAACACCACTGACAAGTCTGAGGTCTGGAGGTCGAGGTCGACGCTGGCGACCTGTTTTTGGGACAAATGGCGCAGGTCGAGAGCCAGATTGGCGCTAAGGGTGGTGACACCGACGCCGCCGGTAAGCGAGACCAAAGCCAGGATTTGACCCCGACCGGGACGTTCGACTCGCCGGCGCGCCTCGCTGATCTTGAGCAGCGCGCGGGTGGCGTCGCCGTGGTCCAGAGGCAGGAACAGCACTTCGTCGGCACCGGCGCGCAGCACCCTGCGCATCAGGCTGGTGGAGCGGTCGTGCAGCAGCGCAAACAGCGCGGGACGTGGGCTTAGCTGCGCCTGACCCTGGAGGTACTCGATCGCGCTTTCCTCGCCGCCTTCGAGCATCACCATCGCTACGTCGACTCCGCCGCTGCCGTTGAGCGCCACCATCGGCCGCGGTTCAGCTTCGGCCACCTCCATCTCAGGTTCGCTGAGTTCGGCCAGCGCCGAACAAATCTCAGCCCGCTGCCAGGTGTTCTGCCCCACCAAGACCACCTTGAGCAGATTGCGCCTGTCATCGGGTTTGTCTAACACGGACCTTCCTCTCGCGCTCCATATTTTTCTTGTTTCAATAAAGTCTGGGCCTGGTGATGTCGGGCTGTTCCAGTGGCTTGGTCCGGGTCTCGCCCCAAGTCATCGGCCCCCGCTCGGTGGGCAGCGCCGGTTGGCCGTTGGCCGGAATCGGTCGCACGATCTGCGGAGTTACGCTCATCACCAGCTCGGTCTTGACGCGATTATAATCGGTGTGGCGGAACAGCGCTCCAGCGTACGGAATGTCTCCCAGGTAGGGCACCTTGCGCAGCTCCGATTCAGTGTCATCCAGGATCAGCCCGGCGATGATCAAGGTCTGGTTCTCCTTCATCCGCACCGCGGTCTCTGCCCGTCGAGTAACGAAGGCCGGCACCGTGAAGCCATACAGCTGCACCCCTTGGGTGTAGTCGGGTTTGGATACCTCCGGCTTTACCACCAGCTCGACGTTGTGTTTGCCAACCACTGTGGGCAGGAACACTACCGAGGTACCGTACTGCTTGAACACTACCGAAGTGTTGAGCGCCTGGGCGATCACGATCGGAATCTCGCCTCCCGAGAGAAACTTCGCCTCCTCCCCGGAGTTCGCCAACAGCCGCGGTTGGGCCAGGATCCGCCCCAGCGAATTGTCCTCAAGGAACTGGAAGAAGGCGAAGGAACTGACGTTGGAGTTCTGCCCTGACAGCGCATAAGTGATGTTGTTGGAGAGAAACAGCGGAAAGGGATTGCCGCCCGGAGGCGGAACGCCCCCGCTGGAGGTTCCTCCTGGCCCGGAGGTCGAAAGCTGACTGTTGGCGGTGTAGGGGGTCGCCACGTTGCCCGGCAGGCTCGCCCACGACAGCCCCAAGTGGGTCAACGCGATTGAGTAGTCGATTCCCTGTTGTTCGATCTTGCTGCGGTTGATCTCGGCCACCACCACGTTGAGGATAACCTGCTGATGCCCTTCCTTTTCAATCCGGACCTCGCGCTCTTCGTAGTGGCCCTTACTGTCCCATACCACGAGGGTGGTGAATCCGGGGTCGTGTCCCACCACAATCAACTGGTGCGGGTTGATCACCTGGATGTCGGCGATCTTGCTGTCGGCGATCGACACCCGCTTAATCGGCGCTACGAAGTCGTATACTCGCGAGGTCCCGATCATCATCGAGATCGCGTCTCCGGGCAGATAGTGGCGTCCGCCAACCCCGGGCTCCCGCTCCATGGCGTCCACTGTCGCCTCTGCGGGCGGATTATTAGTGAACTTCTGGCTGGTTATCACCGGAGCGCTGCTGTCTGCGGCTATCGTACGCTCCGTTTCCGCTGCGGGCACCGCCTTGGCCATTGGCCGACCGCCATCTACGGACGCCACCGGCTTCACCGTCTCGGTCCTGGTCCTGCTCTCACCCGCTCCCGCGTCCAGCTTCGACCCGCCGTCGGGACCGGATTCCGATGCCCGCTCGCGCTCGCCCGAAAGCTTGCTTTCGCTCAAGGTCGGTGGTGGTCCCTTGGCGGGAGCCAACGTTACCCCCGGTTCGGCGATCGCCACGACCGTAATTTCGTAGCTAACCGCCTCTCCACCTTGCTTTACCGTTATCGTTCCCTTTCCCGCCTGCACCGCCAACACCAAAAGCTCGCTCGCCGACCGGCTCTGCACACTGAACGCGTTGGGATTGTTGCTAAACCTCACCTCCGGGGTGCTGTCCGCGTCCACCCCTTTGATCATGTAGGCCTCCCCGGCGTTAAGCTTAACTGCTCGGCTGGTATCGGCAGACACCAGTTGTGCCGAAAGCGCGAGCATCGCCACCGCAATCAAAGCCGTCCGCCAGAAACCAGATAGTGCCTTCATCATCGTCACCTTGCTTCGGCTATCGCCGCCTTTCAGCGGAGTCGATCGTTTTACCCCTGGGCCCCAAAGCAGGATCCATTTTCACGACTGGAACGAAGGCAGCCTCGGCGGGATTAGCCGCACCGGCCACCGAGCTGCTTGCGGGTACGGCAGCGGCTGGCGGCGGAGCGGCAGCGGGCGGGGCAGCGGCTGGAGCAGCCGTGCCCGCGCCGTCATGGCGGACACGGGCAGCATCGTTGACGAACTCGATGGCCTCTCGGCTCTGCCCGTTACGCATCACTTCTACTTCTACCGGCCGCGGTGGCCGGACCAGCGAACGGCGGGCACCTTGCGCCGTCTGGAGCGGCGGAGCCGGCAGCGGCCGGTTGCTATAGGCCTTAAGTACGTCCGCCACATCGGTGCCCGGCGTCAACACAATCTTGTTGTCGTTGTAATTACGCATCGCCAGCCGCAACGCCCCTTCGTGGCTGGCCAGCGCCAAGCGTTCCGCTTCCTCGGGCGTCACCAGCATCGTCACCACCTTCTCCACCTTGGGCTCGTCCTTGGTCTGCTCGATGGTCTGGGCTATCGCCAGCACCTCGATGTTCTCGAGCACGACCTTGGCCCGGCCGCCGCCGCCCTCTGACAATGCCACCAGCACGTCAACCCGCGCATGCGGCAGCACGAACCCCGAGATGTCGCCCACCTCGTCCACGGGCACAGACATCGCCCGCATTCCGGTTGGAATCAGCAGCGGTAACACACCGGCGGTCCTTTCTCGCACGAACAGCTTCGAGGCAACCAGCGGTTCGTTCTCAACGAACGCGACCTTCACCACGCTGCCCAAAAACGCCCGCGAGTCGCTGGTCGCCCCCACCGGCATCGCCTCCCGCGGCCAGCGCACCATCTTCACCGCCTCGGCGTCAATCCTGGTCCCCAGCGCCAAGTCGTGCGCCGCCACCGCGACCTCGGCCATCCCGACCTTGGATCGCTCGACCTCCGCCTCTTTGCTTTTGAGCGCCCAGTACACCACCATCGCCGCCAGCACCGCGGCAAAGCCCGTCAGCACAAAAAACATTCTCGGCTTTCTCATCCCTCGCCTCTCAGACTCACCCCAGGTGTACCGCCAACCCCGCCTCACGCATTAGCTCATCACCATACTCTGAATACCGGGAAAATACTCCTAATGCCGGAAAGCGAGGTAGGAAAATTTATCCCCAAAAACGGATTCAGGAGGAACAAATTGCTGCTCGGGCCGTATACTACGCCGACCCGACCTAACGAGCCAAAAGTTCGCTTGGAGGCGTTGTGCGGGTGGGTATTCCCCGCCTGAGCGTCGGGGAGAGGTCGTGATTCCCGTTCTCGTTGATCGTCGGCGAGGCGATCAACTTCAGCCAGGCGGAAACGTCCCAAGAGACTAATCCCAAAGCGGTAGCTCTGACGATCGCGAACCGGATCGTCATGAGCAATAGCATCGGCGCCGCCGTAGGCGTCAGCGCGAACTGCCCCGTTGATCGCTCCGGGTGGCCACTGGCAGAGAAAGCTTGCGCGAGTCAAGCTGTTGGTGAGCGCGACCGCAATCAAACGTTCATCGTATCCAGCGCTCCGTTACGGCCGCTTCAATCAAGTTCTGTCGATGTCGTCGCTAATCCTGTCGGCAAGGCCGAGCAGGCGGCGGATCTCTAATCCGCCTGCCTGCTCGAATTTTCCCGCCGGAATGCCCCCCGGTTTGCAGCCTCAGGGTCGACGCCCTTGAGGCCGGCCCGGTCTCTTACAGATCGGCCGTAACGGTGCCGATCAACGTCGAGATCTGGGCGCCGAGGGCATCGTAGGCGACGATGCAGACCACCGCGATTGCGGCCATGATCAGCGCATACTCGGTCATCGTCTGCCCCGAAGCCTCTTCACGTACCCGGACGTAAGCTTTTCTCAGAAAATTCATAATCTTTCGGGCCTCCTTGTTAGCCTGCAGAGAACTAGAGCAGGTTCTATGCCAGACTAATCGATCGCCTTTTCGACGAGATATCAAAGTTTTACCGGCGAGAGGTGAGACAAGAGTGTCTCAATTTGCGGCTCCAAGGAAACTTTTGCTACCGCTATGTTTCTTTATCAGGATTAGTCAGGCGAAAGTCGGCCCGGCTTTCAGTGACTGGCTTTTACCCGGAAGAAGATAGGAGCCGGCGGCCATTGAGCCGGGAGAACTGCGAGAGGCCGGAGCGCATAGGTCCTCGGGTCGCCGGGGATGAGCACAGGTTGTGGACGTTAACCTTTACTGCGGCGGAGGCTCCGAGTTCGGTGTTGTCGGCGCCGCTTTGTCTCCCGTGCCGGGCTGTGCTGGATGGTGGCGGCCGATTCCTGCCAGGTAAAGCGCGATGAGTACGAACAGGACCAACACAACACTGGTGAGCCAGCCGCTGCGTTGAGGGGTTTCAACGTCCGGAGGCTCGGGAATCCTGATGGGGTGGCTTTCGGCGCCTTGGACTTCGCGAACAAAGCGTATCGCGATCTCGTCAGCATCGAGGCCGAGAAAGCCGGCGTATTTGCGCAAGAACGGAAGCAGGTAGAGTTGGTCGGAGATGAGGCTGTAATCGCCCGCTTCCAGCATCTTTACATAATGCTGCGGGACGCGCGCTTGAGCGCCCGCCTCTGCCGCTGAAAGGTCGCGTCGCTGGCGGGCCGCTACCAGAAATTCGCCAAGCTTCTGGTCGCGAGTGTCCGCGCTCCTGGTCGTGGGGTTGAGCTCCGCAGGCTCTGCGTCTTTGCCAGCCAAAGTTTGTTTCCTCTACTTTGTGTAGTACCGAATCGACGCTTCTTGCAACCCTCTGGGTTTAAATACCGCACTCTGCTTCGGTTTTTCCCGACGACGACATGCCCGCCATCGGTCACTGCCGGCCCAGGCGCGGTCATCTTCTCTCTTCTAGAACTATATCGGCTGGGCGATCAAACCCCACGCTCAAGGCGCGGCAGGGCCGGTGCCGGAACCTCCTCGATGCTCGTGAGCGGCCGACGGCCGATTCGAGATCGCCATCTTTTTCCCTTCCGCGGCCAAAATGGTCGGAGAAGGATTCAGGCCGGCAGCCAGGCCCGGCAGCTCTTTACGATTGACGATCATCACCACGCAGCGAGCGGAGGCCCAAAGCTCCGCCATCTCCCGGTCCGTGTCGATAAAGCTCGGGCGGGCGTCAGGAGTGTTGCCGGCGGGCGCGAGTTCGCCGCGATGGGCGACGAGTACCTCGCGTGCTCCGGTATAAAACGGCAGCGAGTGGACGAGATGATGATAAGAGGCGAGGACGCAGCCTCGATCGAGGTCGGGTAAAATCGCGCTCGCCAATTCGCGGTATGATCCCAATGGAGCGGCATCGTCACGCGCCTTTACCATCGCGCCGCTTGCGACCACGGTCGCGATCGCGATCGTCGCGATCGCCTGCGTGCCCCGCCGCCCGTCGCGGCCGATTACAAAAAAGGCCGCTACGGCGCCCGCCGCGACGGCGGCCATCGCCGCCGCGCCGTCGATACCCAGCGCAGCCATCCCGTGGCGCCGGGTGAGCACGATCAGGATCGGAATCACGACCGCGCCAAGCGCCAGATTTATCAGCGCGAAGGCGCCCAACGTCCGGCGCACCACAGGCGCTTTGCTGTCGCGAAGGAGGCTGAGACCGTATCCGGCCACAATCGCGAGCGGCGGCAGTCCGGGCAGAATGTATGAACCGAGCTTGGAGCGCGGGATCGAGAAAAAAACGAATATCAGTCCGAACCAGATCAGCAGAAAGCGCAACGCGGACGGGTTAATTCGAACTTCGTAGGTTCTTCGTCGGAGTAACTGCCCGATCGGTCGCGGGACGAAACAGATCCAGGGCCACATGCCGGCGAGCGTCACCGGGATGAAGAAGTACGGACCCCATCCGTGCTCGGTGCTGCTCACGTACCGTTGCAGATGCTCGTGGATAAAGAAAAACGCCAGAAAATCCGGGTTGCGCCGCGCCGCGAGTACGAACCATGGCGCGGCGATCGCGCCGTAGATCAGCGCGCATCCGAGCCACGGCATCCGGAGCAGTTCGCGGCTCCGTCCTTCGACAAGCATGAAGATCAAGGCGACGCCGCCGCTTAGCGCCAGCGCGACCGGCCCCTTGGTCAACGTGCCGAGCGCCGCGAGTCCGGCCGCGAGATAGAGCCATCGGCGCCCCGCGCCGCGATTGAGAGCAGGGGCGCACGAGGCCATGTAGAAACATGCGAGCGCGCCGGTGACGAAAAAGGCGAGCGCCGGATCCAGCGTCAGAAAGCGGGCGAAGCCGAAGAACAGCGGGCTCAGCGCGAGGGCCGCGGCGCCGGCCAGGCCCGCGGTCGCGCCGAACATCGCCTCGGCAAGCGCGCAGGTTATCGCCACCTGACCGACGCTGAACAGCGCCGCGGGCAGGCGAACCGCAAACTCGTGGGCGTCCAGCGATTTGATCGCCAAAGCTCCGGCCCAGTACATCAACGGAGGTTTCTCGAAATACCGGACCCAGTCGTCGCGCGGCGTGACGTAGTCGCCGCTTTGCACCATCTCCCGCGGAATCTCCGCGTAACGGCCTTCGTCCGGCTCCCAAAGCGCGGGCCGCCCCAGACCGGGAAGATAAAGCAGACACGCCATCAGCGCGCACAGGCCTATCCGAAGCAAGCGGCCGTACCCAGGCATAGAGGCTAAGTCTCCAAGCAGCGACCGTCGCCGTCAACCGCGCCGCGCGATGCCGGACGACCGATGCGGGTTACCGGGAGTCAATCGCTCCCTGTCGAGCCTGAGCCATCAGGGTGTGGACGCGATGGTCAAGGAACGGGATTAGTCGCCGAAGGTCTGATGTCCATCTGCGAGTTGCCAATCGACGAGCTTGCGGCAGGAACCGGGCCGACCCCGGTAGCCGATATCGGTGTGCCATCGGGAATTTCAAAATGGAGGCTGCGGGCTTCCTCCTCCAGCCGGCTGCGCAGGACCTTGGACTCCGGTATCCGCAGCACGACTTCGCGACACACCTCATCTTCAGCACGTGCCAGTACAACGTCGCGAAGTTGCAGGAGGGCCAACGCGGAATTGATCGCGATATCCTCAAGCGTGAGAGCGGGACGCAGATCAACCTCGAAACGGCTGCCGCGCACAGCCATCAGCTCCCGGCCATCATGGGTGGAAACCATTCGCATCCAGGTTCCTACCCGCCAAGCCGCGATAAGAAAGGCATAGTAAGCCTCATAGTGAACAACTTCACCATAAATCACGGCGTCGGCGCCCAGCCACTCCCGGAAGCGCCGGGGGTCCATCCGCATGAGCTTTGCTTCATCGGTGATGCCGTGGTCGGCGAGCACGGCATCGATCTGGATCGAATTGACGGGGACGAATTCGCGTTGCGCCAGATAGCCGATCAGAGAGCGGCGCAAGCGGTTAGCGTCGGTCCAGGCCCAATCGGCCCGTTGCTCTTCGTCGCGGAAACTCAGCGGGATTTTGTCGACCACATACTGAGCGCTGCCGCGATCGGTGAAGGGCAGTACCGCGATCCTCTCAGGCGGTTCTCGCCAATAATCTGAGGTGAGCTCGACTTTGAATCCGCCCGGATCTACTTCGACCAGATGGTCGAACCAGGTCTTGCGGCCGTGGGTTTCGGTAGCCAGCTCCTTGCGGAAGAATGATCGCGTTTCGTAATTGCTGGTCGCGCAGCCGGCAATCGCGGTCACGGCAAGGACGGCAAGCAGGACTTGGTGTTTCACGTCGCTTCGCTCTCCTGGCCAATTATTCGATTAGTCCGGTTGTGAAGCCAGTCCCCGCCTCGTCTTTAACTTGCTCCGACGCTTTGCCACAATGGCAGACGACCTCAGGACGAATCGGCGCTCCCCGCCGCGGAGCGCGGGTTTCAGTCCCTTGAAGACTATTGACGGCGCCCAGCAAAATACCGGCCCTTTCCGAAGCGAAGCCTGATTTAATCCGCTCGGTCTCGATCGTTATCCCGGTCTACAACGAGGCGGCCAATCTGGAACCGCTGTGGCAGCGGCTGAGCGCCGTGATCGCCGGTGGCGAGCGGGACTACGAGGTGGTGTTCGTCGATGACGGCTCGGCGGACGAGTCGCTCGGTATCTTGCGTCAGATCTCCGCCAAAGACGGCCGCGTTCGCGTGGTCGAGTTGGCGCGCAATTTCGGCCAGCACTCGGCCGTCCTTGCGGGTTTTCGCGAATGTCGGGGCGAAGTGGTCGTGACGCTCGATGCCGACCTTCAGAACCCGCCGGAGGAGATTCCCCGTTTGCTGGAGGCGATCGATGCCGGCAACGACGTGGTCGGCGGATGGCGCGAGGAGCGTCAGGATCAGGTCTACCGGCGTGCGGCTTCGCGCCTGCATAACAAGATTACGTCATTGATTGTCGGCGTGCCGATGCATGACTACGGATGCATGCTGCGCGCCTATCGGCGCCACATCGTCGAGACCGTGGTTGAATGCGACGAGAAAGCCGCGTTCATCCCAGCGCTGGCCAACAGTTTCGCCAAGCGGGTTGCAGAAATTCGCGTTGCTCACGAACCGCGCGCCGGAGGCGAGTCGAAGTACAGGCTTTTCGATCTCGCCAGGCTGAGCCTCAACCTCATCACCGGGTTCTCGCTGTTTCCGATCCAGGCGCTGAGCGTTACCGGCATTCTGATCGCGGTGCTCAACGTCGCCTTTGCCGTCTTCCTGCTGGCTCATCGGATTATCTACGGACCGCAGGAGGAAGGAGCGCTGTGGATGCTGTTCGCGGTGCTGTTCCTGTTCGTTGCGGTGCTGTTCGTCGCGCTGGGCTTGATCGGCGAATACGTCGGCCGCATCTATGTGGAAGTGCGCCGCCGTCCAACCTATATCGTGCGCGCGATTCACGGCGCAGGGTCGGAGAGCCGCGAATCCTCGCGCAGGTAGCTTCGATTGTCTGAGCGTTCGATCGCGTCCGCAAGCTGCGTGCTGTTCGCCTATCACGACATGGGTTACGCCTGCATGGAGGCGCTGTTCGAGGTCGGCGCGCCGATTGCGGCGCTGTTCACCCATCAGGACAGCCCGGGCGAGGAGATATGGTGGCGCTCATGCGCCGCGATGGCCGAGCACCGGGGGATCCCGGTCTACGCGCCTGAAGCCATAGATTCGGTCTGGATCGAGAGAATCGCCGCGCTCAAGCCGGCGGTGATATATTCTTTCAGCTATCGCAAATTGTTGCCCGACAAGGTTTTGAGCGCGGCGTCGCTCGCCGCGTTGAATCTGCATCCCTCGCTGTTGCCGAAATATCGGGGCCGAGCGCCGGTCAATTGGGTGTTGGTCAATGGCGAACGGGAGACCGGCGTGACGCTTCATCACATGGTCGCGCGCGCGGATGCCGGCGATATCGTGGCGCAGCGGGCCGTCGCGATCGAAGACAGCGACACCGCGCTGACGCTGTACCACAAGCTCGTGCCGATCGGCGCGGCACTGGTCCGCGAGTACCATCCGCTGGTTGTCGCGGGCCGCGCTCCGCGCCATCCGCAGGATCTTTCGCAAGGCAACTACTGTGGCCGCCGCCGGCCGGAAGATGGCCGCATCGATTGGAGCCGGCCAGCGCGCCGAATCTTCAATCTGGTTCGCGCGGTGACTCATCCGTATCCCGGCGCGTTCTGTTTCGCTTCCGGTCGCAAGCTGTTCGTCTGGGAGGCGCGCATCGCGCGCGAGTCCGGTAAGCTTGGTGAACCGGGAACGGTAATCGGTACCGCCGACGGGCGCGCGCTGGAGATCGCGGCGGGGGAGGGCAGCGTGCTGATCATGCGCGCCCAGTTCGAAAATAATCAGGAGGCGTGGACGCGTGATGCGCTCGAAGCGGAGTGGATTGCGGCCGCGCCGAAACTCAGTTAGGGGAATCACATGCGAGTTTTTGTAACCGGTGGCGCGGGCTTTTTGGGCTCGCATCTTTGCGACGCGCTTATTGCCCGGGGCGATGAGGTTTTCGTGCTCGATACGGGCTCGATCGCCAAGGTTCGCCATCTCCTCGGCAATCCGCGCTTCCATTACGTTCACGACACGATTTTCAACGTCGAGTTGCTCGACGGCCTGGCCGCCAAAGCCGACCTTATCTACCATCTGGCGGCGGTAGTCGGAGTCGAGCATTACGTGGGCGATCCATACGAGACCCTCAACGTCAACGTCAACGGCACCCAGAACGTTCTTAAGGCCGCCTACAAATACAACAAGCGGGTGGTTTTCAGCTCCACTTCCGAAGTTTACGGACGCAATCCGAAGGTGCCGTGGAAGGAAGACGACGACCGCGTGCTCGGCGCGACCACGGTCGATCGCTGGTGCTACTCGACCTCGAAGGCGGTCGGCGAGCATTTCTGCTTCGCCTACCACAAGCTCGGTCTGCCGGTGACGGTGGTGCGCTACTTCAACATTTACGGACCCCGTTTGGACAAGCTCGATGTCGGGAGGCTGTTCACGATCTTCATGGGCCAGTTGCTGCGCGGCGCCGATCTCACGGTAGTCGGCGACGGGAAGCAGACGCGCTGCTTCACTTACGTGAGCGACGCGATCGCCGCTACGGTTCAGGCTGGCGTCAAACCTGAGGCCGACGGACACGCGATCAACATCGGAGTCGACACGGAGACTTCGGTGCTCGAATTCGCCAGGCTGATGATCGAGCTGTACGGGCCGAGCAAATCAAAAATCAGGTTTGTGTCGCAGGAAGAGGTCTACGGCAACAGCTACGAGGACATCCCGCGCCGGGTGCCCGACAACACCAAGATGCTCAAACTGCTGGGCGTGACTCCGGCCGTATCGCTGCGCGACGGGCTCGCCCGCACTATCGAATGGTTCCGCAAGGAGCAGGCTTCCTAAGGCGATATTGATTGCCGTGCGGGTCGCGCTGAAGGTTGACGTCGATACTCATCAGGGGCTCAAGCTCGGCGTGCCGGCGCTCGCGCGGATGCTCGAAGGCGAGGGCGTCGCGGCGAGCTTCTTCATCGCCATGGGGCCGGACAACTCCGGCAAGGCGATCCGGCGCGCGGTCACGAACCGCGGCTTCATCGGCAAGATGTTCCGCACCAACGCGGTCGGTATGTACGGTATGCGAACCGTGCTGTCAGGGACGCTGCTGCCGGCGCGGCCGATCGCGCTGGCCTGCCCCTCAATCGTTCGCGATCTGAAGAATCGCGGATTCGAAGTCGGCGTCCACGGCTACGATCATGTGCGGTGGCAGGACGAGCTGGACCGGATCGGCGAAGACGGCATCCGCGGCGAACTCGAGCAGGCGTTCGAGAACTATCGCGCGATCTTTCGTGAGCCGGCGCGCAGCTTCGCCGCGCCCGGATGGCGCGAGAACGCGGTATCGCTGAGGCTGCTCGACGGGATGGGACTGAGCTACCACAGCGATACGCGCGGGCGCGCGCCGTATCGGTGCATCGTGGATGGCCGCGTGCTTGTCACACCCGAAATTCCGACGACGCTGCCAACGCTGGACGAAGTGATGGGCCGTCCGGGCCTCAAGGATTCCGCCTCGGTGCATCGGTTCTATCTCGAACAGTTCAAGGACGACTCGCTCAACGTGCATACGGTTCATGCCGAAGTCGAGGGGATGGGTCAGCTCGAAAGCTTCGCGGGTTTGATCCGCGCGCTCAAGCAGCGCGGTGCGACGTTCGTCAGGCTGGATTCGATTGCCGCGGCGCTGAAGTTGACGGAATTGCCGATCTGCGAGGTGCTTCGCGGTGAGATTCCGGGGCGCTCGGGATGGGTCGCCGTCCAGGGGCCGGAAGTCGGGCCTTCTCCACAGAGCGCCGCCGCGCCCACCTTGCGGCTCTGATTTCCGCCTGCTTGTCGGCTCGTTAAACCCCCGTTCGCGGCGATCGTTTGTATTCCTGAAGACTCGCGCATTAGATGTGTGCCGATGGAGAGTGAGCAATGGCAAACACAACCGGACCCGATCGGGAGAAGATAAGGAATTTCGCCGGACAAATCCTCAACGATATCGCGACCACGATGCAGGGGGCGCTCAGCTATATCGGCGACCGGCTCGGAATATTCAAGGCGATGGCCGGCGCCGGACCGGTTACGGTCGACGAACTGGCGAATCAGACCGGACTTAACGCGCGCTATCTTCGCGAGTGGCTGGGCGCGATGACGGCGGCGCGGTACGTGGAATACGATCCGGTAACCACGCGGTATCTTCTCCCGCTCGAGCACGCGGCAGTGCTCGCCGACGAGAACAATCCGTTTTTCCTCTGCGGCTTCATCCAGCAGAGCGTGCCGCTGATCAGCGTGGCGCCGAAAGTCGCCGACGCCTATCGCACCGGCAAGGGCGTTCCGCAAAGCGACTACCCGGCGGAACTGTTCGAAGCGATGGAGCGCACCTCGGCCGGCATCTACCGGCATCAGCTGATCCGGCGATGGCTGCCGGCGATGCCGGATGTGCAGGAGAAGCTCGCGGCCGGCGGCGCGGCGCTCGACGTCGGATGCGGCAGCGGGCGCGCGGCGATCGCGATCGCGCAGGCGTTTCCGAAGGCGCGCGTTTTCGGCTTCGACGGCCATCAGGGTTCGATAGATCGGGCCCGCGCCAACGCGAAGGCCGCGGGGGTCGGCGACCGGATTAAATTTGAACTCGTCGATTGCACCCGATTGCCGGTGCGGGAGTTCGATTTCGTTTCCACTTTCGACGTGGTTCACGACTCCGTCGATCCGGTCGGTCTGATGACCTCGATTCGGAACGCGCTGAAAGACGGCGGCATCTACCTGATGGTCGAGATGAACGTCTCGCCGAACGTCGAAGAGAACATCAATCCGCTCGGCAGGCTGATGTACTCGGCGAGCACGCTTTACTGTCTGACCACGTCGCTGGCCCACGGCGGCGCGGGAATCGGCGCCGTGATGGGTGAGCCGAAAGCGCGCGAACTCGCCGCCAAGGCCGGGTTTTCGTCGTTCCAAAGAGTTCCGGTTCAGGACCCGTTCTCGGCACTGTACGAGCTGAAGCCATAAGCAGGGTGTTAAGCAAGAGTCAGATTATAAAATGAGCCCGAAAGGAACTCTCAACACCCTGCTATAAAATTGGCTTCCTTCCTTTAGCTCTCCCCCGCCGGGGGAGACTACAGAGGGGTGCCAGGAGCCGCCACATATCGCGCGTTGACGCGCTGGGCCGAAGGCCCGATCCGGAACTGGTGCCTGATACGGTCCGTCGAACTGTGGTATCCTGATGGAGACCGCTACCGATCAGCACTATTCGAGGAGCAACCTTTCGATGCCTGCAAGCAATTTTTTCGCCGCGCGCCCTGAAGACGTTCGGACTCGATTCCGCCAAGGTCGAGGCGCTGATGGCGCGTGCGGAGCGCGAGGTCAAGGAAGGTCTGCTGCCGTCGACGCAGGTCGCGATCGCCCGGCATGGAAAGATCGGAGCGATGCGAACTTTCGGCCGCGCGGTGCAGGACGGCACCGCCAGGCCCGCGACCAACGAAACGCTCTATGCGATCTTTTCGTGCACCAAGGCGATCATCTCTTCCGCGCTCTGGATTCTTATCGGCGAGGGCAAGCTCGATGTGAGCCGCCGCGTCGCGGAGATCGTCCCCCAGTTCGGAAACAACGGAAAAGACCAGGTGACGGTCGAGCAGGTGCTGCTTCATGTCGGCGGCTTTCCCAACGCGCCCTATCCGCCGAGCGAGTGGCTGGACCGCAACATGCGGCTCCAGCGCTTCACGAGCTGGCGACTGGAATGGCCGCCGGGCAGCAGGTACGAATACCACCCCACGTCGGGCTTCTGGGTGCTGGGCGAGATCATCGAGCGGCTGAGCGGCGAGGACTTTCGCGATTTCGTTAGCGAGCGTATCGCCGGGCCGCTGGGGCTGCCCGGATTGCGAGTGGGACTTCCGCGCGAGTTTCACGCACGCGTGGCGGATCTGATCCACGTCGGCGAGCAGCCGTCCGCCGAAGAGTTGAAGAAGTTGGGCTTCCCTGAGATCCCCGAAGGCGAAATTACCGAGGATGCAATCCTGGGTTTCAACCTTCCCAACGTGCGCCAGTCCGGCGTGCCGGGCGGGGGCGGATACATGACCGCCGCCGATCTGGCGCTCTTCTATCAGGCGCTGGTCAACGGCGGATTCGGCGCCGACAGTACGCCGGTGTGGAAGCCTGAAGTGCTGCGCGAGGCGCTGCGCGTGCGCTCGGGCGAGTATCGGGATCCGGTTTTTGGCGTCAAGTGCAATCGTGCGCTCGGGGTGTGGATCGCCGGCGATGACGGCAATTCCAATATCCGCGGGTTCGGCCGGACCAACTCGCCGACGGCTTTCGGGCACGGCGGCGCGGGCGGCCAGATCGGATGGGCCGATCCGGCGACCGGAATTTCGTTCGCCTATTGCACCAACGGCTTCGACCGCAATCCGATTCGTCAGGGCCGCCGCGGAACGGCGCTCTCGAGTCTCGCCGCCTCGTGCGGCCTATAAGATCGCGCGATCGATTCGCTCAGTTCAGGAACGGGTTGCAGAGCACGATCGTCGCCTCGCGGGCGGCGCCGACGCCGACCATCGCGAGTTCGACGCCGCTCAGTTGGCTTATCCGTTCGAGATAATGGCGGGCGTTGGCCGGCAGGTCGCCGAGCGATCGCGCATGGTTGGTCGCTTCGTGCCATCCGGGCAGTTCTTCGTAGATCGGCTTGATCTTGTGGGTGAGGAAGTTGCCGGGCGGGATGCGGTCGTAGCGCTTGCCCTTGACCTCGTAGGCGACGCAAATCTTCAGCGGATCGATTCCGGTCAGAACGTCGAGCTTGGTTATCGCGAGGCGCCAGGCGCCGTTGAGCCGCGCGGTCTGACGGGTGAGCACCGCGTCGAACCATCCGATGCGCCGCGGCCGCCCGGTGGCGCTGCCGAACTCCGCGCCCTCGGCGCGCAGCCGGTTTCCGAGTTGCCCTTGATCTCGGTCGGGAACGGACCGCCGCCGACCCGGGTGGTGTAGGCCTTGCTGATTGCCAGCACCGCTTCAAGGCTGCCGGGCCCGACGCCGGAGCCGGCGAAGGCCGCGCTCGCGAGGCAGCTCGACGAGGTAACAAACGGATAGGTGCCGTGATCGATATCGAGCATCGTGCCGTGAGCGCCCTCGAACAGCACGCGCTTGCCGGACGCGATCGCGTCTTCAAGGTAGGCGGGCGTATCGCACAAATAAGGCATCAGGCGGCGGCGCGCGCTCTTCATCTGCTCGATCAGTCCGGCGCCGTTGATTGGCTTGGCCTTGAGCACCGCCTTCAGGTAGAGATTTTTGTCCGCAATATTGCGCTTGAGCTTTTCGGTGAAGCTTTTGAAATCCACCAGTTCGGCGAAGCGCAGGCCGCATCGCGCCATCTTGTCCTCGTAGGCCGGTCCGATGCCGAACCCGGTGGTGCCGATCGCGCGATTGCCCAAACGGGCCTCGCGGGCGCGATCGATCGCCCGATGGTACGGCATCACCATGTGGGCGCCGTAGGCGAGCTTGAAGCTGCCATCGTTAACCAGACATCCGTGGCTCTGCAGGCTGTCGAGCTCTTCGATTAGCGCGATCGGATCGACGACCGTTCCGTTGCCGACCACGCAGATCTTGTCTTCGTGAAGCGCGCCGGCCGGGACCAGCCGGAGAATGAATTTTTTGCCGTCGACCACCAGCGTGTGCGCGGCGTTGTTTCCGCCCTGAAAGCGAACCACGATGTCGGCGTCGGCGGCGAGCAGGTCGACGATCTTGCCCTTGCCCTCGTCTCCCCACTGCGTGCCGACCACGGCCACGGTTTTCATGCCGATTTTCTTGCTCCGGCCCGACTCAAGCGCATCTGCGCGCAACAAAAGAATTCGGATATCGCTGCCACCTTGAGTCTATAGCTTGATAAGCGTGGCGGAAGTGATGGCGGGGAGTGTCTTCAGCCGCTCCAGCACCGCGTTGGGCACGGAGTCGTCGATCTGCACCAGGCTGAGCGCCATGCCGCCCACGCGATCGCGGCCGAGTTCGAGGCCCGCAATGTTGATCTTCGCCTCGCCGAGTATCGATCCGACCGCGCCCACCACGCCCGGCACGTCGCGATTATGCAGCATCAGAAAGTAGCCTTCGGGCACGGCCTCGACCCTGAAGCCGTCGATTCGGATGAGACGCATCGCGCGGTTGCCGACCACCGATCCCGCGACCTCGTGGACGCCCGAGGGCGTACGCACCGTGAGCGAAAGCGAATTGATGTATTCGGTGGCCTCGCGCGAACGGGTCTCGACCACGCGGATGCCGCGTTCGCGGGCGATGAACGGCGCGTTGACGTAGTTGAGCGCTTCGTCGAGGAAAACGCTCATCAGGCCCTTGAGCGCGGCGGCGCAAATCGGCTCGGCGTTGAGATTGGCGGCCTCGCCGCCAAGCTCGATCGTAACCTCGTCGGGCGCCTGGCTGATTAGCTGGGCCACCAGCCTGCCGAGCTTCTCGGCAAGTTGCAGATGGGGCAGGATGACCTGGAGTTCCTTGGGCGAGAGCGCGGGGATATTGACCGCGTAACGGATCGTGCCCTCGAGCAGGAAGTCCACCACCTGATTGGCGATATCGATCGCCACCTGGACCTGGGCCTCGTCGGTGGCGGCGCCCAGATGAGGCGTCGCGATTACCTGCGGCAGCTTGAGCAGCGGATGGTCGGGCGGCGGCGGCTCGTCGACGAACACGTCGAGCGCGGCGCCGGCAACCTTGCCGGATTCGATCGCGGCGGCGAGTGCGGCTTCGTCCACGATTCCGCCGCGCGCGCAATTGATAATCCTCACGCCCTTTTTCATCCGCTCGAACGCGGCGGCGCCGACCAAACCGCGAGTGTCGTCGGTCAACGGCGTGTGGACGGTGATGAAATCGGCGCGATCGTAAAGTTCCGTCAGGCTCACCAGTTCGATGCCGAGCCTGGCCGCCGCCTCGGCGGTCAGGATGGGATCGAAGCCGATGATTTTCATCTTGAGCCCGATGGCGCGGTCGGCGACGATTCGGCCGATGTTGCCGAGTCCGATCACGCCGAGCACCTTGTTGCAGACCTCGGTGCCCATGAACTTGCCGCGTTCCCACTTGCCGGACTTGGTGGAGCTGTTGGCGGCCGGGATGTGCCGCGCCAGCGCCATCATCATCGAGATGGTGTGCTCGGCGGTGGTCACGCTGTTTGCCGCCGGGCTGTTCATGACCACGATCCCGCGCCGGGTTGCCGCGTCGAGATCGACGTTGTCGACGCCGACGCCCGCCCGCGCGACGAGCTTGAGCTCGGACGCGTGCTCGATGATATCGCGGGTCACCTTGGTCGCGCTGCGAATTACCAGCGCGTGATAGGGCGCGATAATCTCCGCCAGTTCCGAGGGTTTGAGCCCGGTCTTGATATCAATCTGAAGGCGAGGCTGACGCTTAAGGATCTCGATCCCCTGCGCGGACAGGGAATCGCTTATCAATACACGAAAGGTTTCCATTATCTGCTCAGACGCCTTGGGCGATTCGCTCTTCGACCGCCGCCACACCGGCGCCGAGCTTGAAGCTGTAGCCGCCGTGCTTGAGGGCGAGTTCGAGGGCGCTCACCGCGACTATCATATCAAACGGGCTCAGATAACCCATGTGCCCGATCCGGATCAGCTTGCCCTTCATGTGATCCTGACCGCCCTGGATCGTCACGCCCAGGTCGTCGCGCATGTAACGCACGATCTTCGAGCCGTCGACGCCCTCCGGCGCAAGGATCCCGGTAACGCCCGGCGCGGGATTGTCCGGCGCGAGCAGCTTGAGCCCGAGAGCCGGTGCCGCCGCCCGCGTCGCTTCGGCCATCAGGCGATGGCGCGCGAAGACCGCCGGCAGGGTTTCCGCTTCGAGCAGCTCGAGGCTCTTGTTCAATCCCAATATGAGCGTGACGGCGGGCGTGTAGGCGGTGGTATGCTCTTCGCGCTGGGCCTTAAGCTCGCGCTTGAGATCGAAATAGAAGCGCGGCGTGGTCTGCTTCGATGCGCGCTCCATCGCGCGCTTGGACAGCGCGATCATCGCCAGACCCGGCGGCAGCATCAGCGCCTTCTGGCTGCCGGTCACCAGGGCGTCGATGCCCCATTCGTCCATCTTCTGCTCGAACACGCCGACCGAAGTGATGCCGTCGACGAGCAACATCGTGTCGCGCTTGCGGGTGATGGCGGCGATCTGATCGACGGGATGGATCGCCGTGGTCGAGGTCTCGCTGGCCTGGATGAGCACGGCGCGCGCCTCGGGATGCTTCCCCAGCGCTTCCTCGACCTGCTCCGGACGCACCGCGCGACCCCATTCGACCTTGATCTCGTGGCCGATCATGCCGTGGGAGGAAAGCAGCTTGCCCCATCGTTCGCCGAACTTGCCGCCGTTGACGAAGATCGCGTGCTCGCCGGGTGCGAGCAGGTTCGTCACCGCCGCTTCCATCGCGCCGGTGCCGGAGGCGGCGAGCAGGATGACCTCCTCGCGCGTGCCGAAAAGCGGCTTGAGGCGTTCGCGCGCCTGGTCGAGAATCGCGCTGAACTCGGGCGTGCGATGGTGAATTACGGGCCGGGCCATCTCCAGCAGTACCTCTGGCGGTACGGGAGTCGGGCCCGGAGTGAATAGATACGTTTTTAGTGGGCGCACTTTAAGTTGGTTGAATCCTGTCAGTGGCGAGGCGGCCCGGACAAAGGCGCTTGCTCCCTACCGAACGTAGCGCGAGGCCCTATCCTGCTACCTCAAAAGCATTGTTGGGTAATGACTCGACTAACTTGGATAACGGACCCCTCCCTACCTGTCAAGGTAAGGACGCCGGCAGTCGCGGTCAGTTGGAAGCTTTGTCAAATTGTATCATTAGCGCGTGCGTCCGGGGCTCGCTACGAAGCTGATAGGCAATCGATTTTGAAGCGTATTACCTCGGTTTGCGGAACTTGGATCATGGCCGACTCTCACGGGTGGCGTTTGCCGCCTGCCTAGTTGCAAGGGTCATCCCGTGAGCACTGGAGCAAATGGGCTTCGCCTTTTGTGCCTCTTCAAAAGCTGCTGCAGCTGGCTTCGGATATCAAAGTGGGGCTGATGCTTGGAGCTGGTCTTGCGGCGGTTGCTAGGTGGTCAACTCGCTGAGCTGCTTCTCGATTCGCGGCAAGCTCGCCGGCGCGCGCGATTCCGCGCTCCCGCGCGCTCACGGGAGCGCGGAGATTGTGGATCTTAAGATTCGCGTTTGCACGCGTTAGTAGCCGGTCCCCTTCAAACTCACGATCTGGGGACTGTTCCCCGCATCATCGGTGAATGTCAGCGTACCAGTGGCGGCGCCGGTCGCAGTGGGGGAGAACGTCACACCGACAGCGCACTTGGCACTGGCGGCGATGCTTGTCCCGCAGGTGTCCTTAGCAATCGCGAAGCCCGTGCTTGTTGCGATGCCGGAAAAGCTAAGAGAAGTTTTTTCGTGATTCGTCAGCGTAACGGTCTTGGCTGAGCTGGTCGTGCCAACCTTCACTTTGCCAAAATTCAAGGTACCGATGGAAAGAGTGACCGGCGCGATACCGCTCCCCTTCAGTGTTACAGTTTGCGTTCCGGCGTTATCGTTAATCGTGAGAGTTCCGGACCCTTAGCCGAGGCCGGTGGGCGTGAACGACACCTCAATGGTGCAGGAAGAAGCCGCAGCGATGCTTCCGCTGCAGTTATTAGTCTGACTAAACTGCCCGCTCGCGACCACGCTGGCGACTTGCAAGGGTCCCGTGCCGGTGCTCTTCAGTACGACGCTCTTGGCCGCGCTCGTCGTTCCCACGGGCTGGCCGGAGAAGGACAGGGTTGCGGGAGAAACAGAAGCGGCGGGAGTGGTTCCCAAACCAGCGAGAGTTACGGTTTGCGTCGTACCGGCATTGCCGGAGTCGTCGGTGACTGTCAGCAGTTCGTTCACTGGACCGCTGGCCGTCGGTGTAAAAATCACGTAAACCGTGCAGTTTGATCCCGCCACCAGTTGGTTCGGACAATTATTGTTTTCGCCAAATACGCCAGCCGCCGAAATGCTCGACAAATTCAGCGGGCTGCCGCCGAAATTGGAGATCGTGACGGGCTGAGCGGCGCTTTGTGTTCCTAGGTTTTGAGAAAAGTTCAAACTGGCCGGCGATAGGCTGATGGCCGAGGGATGGGGATCCAGCAAGGGGACCGGAGTTACGCCAAAAACATAATAGGTGCCAACGGGGGCGACGGCGCCCGACGAGGTGAGTACCCCTGTCATGTCATCAATAAATCTGACGCCTCCGCCTCCAGTGAAGACGGTCCCGCTGGAATCGACCGAGATGCTGTTCAGTCCCGTGCTGCCGCTGGGGCTCACGTAGAGGGAAGTCCAGTTGGCTCCCGTCATATCGTCCACTCGTACCACCGCGGGCGCGTAGTACCCGTTGTCGGCGACGTAAATCCTGTCTGCGGAATCCACGGCGACGGCCACGGGAGAAGAAAAGGAATAGCTCACGCCATTTACGGGTGGAGACTGTGTGAGCTCGGTCCAGTTGGTGCCCGCCATGTCATCCATCCGCACGATCCGCCTATTTCCGGCATCCGCGACATAGATGCGGTTGCTGGCGTCAACCGCCACCGACACATATGAGGCGAACTGGCCAACGCCGGATCCCACAGTCCCGTACGAAATCCAGTTGGCGCCGTTCATATCGTCCACGCGGACAAAGCGGGAGTTGCCTGTATCCATTACATAGATTTTGCCGGTGGCGTCGACAGCGATGCCAGATGGGTCGTAGAACTGTCCTGTACCGGAACCACAAGTGCCGCCGAAAGACACCCAATTCGTGCCGTTCATGTCGTCAAATCGGACGATACGGCAGTTGTACGTATCGGCGACGTAGATTCGGCCGGTAGAATCGAGCGCAATACCATAGGCGCCATAAAACTGTCCTACCCCGCTGCCCTGGCTGCCGAATGAGATTTGGTTTGTGCCCTGCAGGTCGTCGGAACGGAGAATCTGCCCGCTGTCCGAGTAATAGAACGGCGCGTAAGCGGAATTATAGGCCGTGGTTCCGCTGGCCGAGTGCCCGACTGTAAATGCCTGATAGGTCACGCCGATGATCGCTTGAGGCACGCTATTCACAGTCAAAGTGCCGCTCATGTAGGCAGTTAAGCTGTAGCCGCAGGTGACGTGTCCGCCTTTGCCGCCGCCGGAACAACCTTCGGTGGCGGTGCCGGTGGTAAATGTGGCGCTTATGCTCGTGGATCCATCATTGGAAAGAAAGTTAAAGCTGCCGCCCGCGCAACCGCCCGCGCCGACCGCAGGGCAGTTGAGGTTCACCGTGCCCGCCGGAGAGGCAACGGTTGAGCTGATGACGACGCCGGAGCCTCCCGCCGCCGAGCCGCCGGAGTTGGCGAAGCCGCCTTGGTCGGCGTACGCCAGCGGAATCCAACTGGCGAAAAGGGCGCACAGGGTGAAAAGAGTGAGAACAAGCGTCTTATGCGTCTTATTCGTTTTCGCAGGGGCCTCCATTTTGCGCTCCCTTGCCACACCATATGGTTAACGATGCAACGTCGCTAGCCTTTGCTTCGAATATGCGATGTTGGAATGATTTGACCGGAATTTCCATTTTCGAGTAGCACCGACGCCAGGCGATCGGCAAACGGAAGATTCAAGCCCGGTTTTGAATGCACGGCGCTGCTCACCGCGCCGGGAGAGGCCGGCTTCGCGTCTGGCGGCCACGCAACGTCGGGAAAATGCCATTTTTCCAACCAAATTCTCAGACACTTCTTCCTACCCCCGCATGCTCTACGTCACCGCGAGCGGCTCTGCTTTACACTCCACCTAATCCGGCCGGCGACGGCAGCGCCGCGATTTTCCGCAGCATGCCAACAAACAGCTGGCGCGTCAGGTGACTCTCCGCCAGCAGCAGCCAGTAGTAACGTGCGTGCTTTATCAAACGCCCGCCGGTTTTCACCAGCCGCTGCTGCAAGCTGGTTAGCGACCACTTCCCGATCGGCGCGGGCAGCGCCAGCCGCCGCCACAAATTCCCGAGGTTGTAAGCGATCAGGCTCAGCCACAACCGCACCTCGTTGGCGCGAAAGCGGTGGCAGCTTAGCCGCGTCATCGCGACCGTCTGCTTGCCTTCCTTTATCCATTGCTCGGCTGTCCCGCGCTTGTTGTAGAAGCGCACCACCGCCCGGCTCGAAGTCCCAAGATTGGTCACGATGAAGCCGACACGGGGAAACAATTCCCCGCAATGGAATTCGACTTTCGCCACCACCCGCCGGGCCATCGTCCAACTCGCCGCCTGATGGAGAAAACTCTTGAACCGAACCACCGGCTTGTAGCTCGGCCGTCCCACTGGCCGCGTCAGCAACTCCGTAATGTGCCGCTGCAGATTGTCGTTGGCAGAAAGGCGGATCGCGTACTGTACGTCCCGTTCTTCGAGCGCCTCGTAGAGCTCCGGCTTGGCAAAGGCGGCGTCGCCGCGGAAGGTCACTTCTTTGCCCTGAGCCTGTTGCCGCTCGATCTCGGGCAGCAACAGTTCTTCGCAGCCGTCGGCGCTGTGGACGTTGCCGGGCCGTAGCTTGGCCGCCAGGCAGTCGCGTTCGCGATTAAACAGTAGCAACGGATGATAGCAGGTGGACTCGAAGTGGCCGTTGTAAGCACTGCGTTCCTGCCGGCCATAGACCGGGATTTCCGTGCTGTCCATATGAAGCACTACCCGTCGCGGTGAATCGATGGCTTCCGCCCTGGCGATCAACTCCCGGTTGAGCGCGGCCAGACCTGCGAGGTTTTCTTCTTGCGTCAGCACCTCGGTCTCGAACGACTGCAAGCGCGAGGTCAAGGCCGCACCGCGCTCCCAGATTTTCCGCGAGCCGATTAGCCGGAAAGTCGGATCCTGCGACAGGCGCTGGGCGTCGTTAACGTCTTCGTACCCGGCCAAGCGGCTGTAGATCGACTGCCGCAGCAGGTCTGCCAAAGGCAATTGGATATTCTTGCCCCGGCGGGAATCGCTCAAGTGCCGGTCCACGAGTTCGCTCAAGCGCAAACGCTCGTCCAGCTCGCGCACCAGAACTAATCCACCATCAGAGGTCACCCGTGAACCTTGGAAGTCGACCTTCAACGAGCTATTGAACGCGAGCTGAAAGGGCCGATTTTGTGTCTCACCCACCGCCTCTCCACCTCCGCACCACCCCGATCGCATCCAAACCCGCGTCCATCAGCGCGTTTTGTCGCATTCTATCAAATTGATAGTTCACTGAGAAAATGGAAATCCGAGTTTGAAGGCTTCGGTCGAGCTTTCAGCCGAGCCGGATGACGAGTTGAACGATGGAAAAAGCGATGCGAAGGTTCAATTGGCCGGTCGCGCGTTGAAATGCTTCGGCCGATGCTTAAAGATGGGAATCGCCTTCCGATGCATATCGAATACGAAGTCCGAAACGGTAACCTGGTCTGGATTAAGAATCCGATAACCGGCGTCGTTTCCTATGTGGTCGACCTGAGCGCCAAGAGCTTCGCCTTCACTTTGGGTGGAGCTGCCGGCGCCGAGTCGTCGGCTAACGCGCCCACAGCCGTCAGCGCCGAACGGATTCGCCAGGTCACCGAAGGATGCCCGTTTTGTCCGGGCAACGAACACCTCTCGCCGCGCGAGTTGCTTCGCGTCGGTCCCGAACAGGTGGCGGGATGGCAGGAGAAAAGCCGGCGAGACGGCGCATCCTGGGTGGTCCGGGCGTTCAACAATCTTTTTCCCCGGATTCCCGATGAGCTGACCGGCGATCGCAACGAGTCATACGTGGTGGTCGAGGATCCGCGCCATTTCGTCGACGAACCCCGGTCGCTTGACGATTGTCTCTTCTCGGGCGCGCTCAGCGAGGAGCATTTCTTTCATCTGCTCGCGGTTGACGCCGACGTGGCGCGCCGCTCGCTGGCGAATCCCGCGGTGCATTCGGTCGTGATTCGCAAGAACCAGGGCCGCCAATCGGGAGCGTCGCAGCCGCACCCGCATCAGCAGATCATCGGATCGCCGACGGCGCTCCCGGCGCTGGAGGCCGAGGCCCGGGCGCAGCGCGAGAATCCTGCGCTGTGGCGCGAGTTGATCGAGCTGACCGAACGATTCGAGCTGATGCTGACGAACGTCGATGGGGTAATCAGCTACGCCAGCCCGATCGGGACTTTCCCGCGAAGCTATGACGTGATCATGCCCGAGTTCCGCGGGCTCATCACCGAGCTGTCACGCGATCAGCTCGGAAGCTTTGCCCGCGCGCTTCATCAGATCCTGCGGATACTTGGGCCGATGCCGCTGGATTATGAAATCCATCAGGGCCACGGGTTGCCGCTTCACGCGCATGTCAACGCCCGGGTTTATCCCTATTCGAACGTGGCGGGCACTTTGAATCTGCCGAGCAGCCTGATCGAGAGGACGGTCGCCGCGCGCCACATGCTCAAGCGGCACTGACGTTTCGCGGGCTGCGTCGGAGCCGGTTACTCCGCGCGCCAGACCGGCTTACGCTTTTCCAGAAACGCCCGTGGACCTTCTTTGGCGTCCCGGCTCTTGCGCACGTCGACCACCATCTTATCGATATCAGCGTGCTCTGTTGTGTAGGCGGTGCTCATGCATCGGCGGATAGCCGCCTTGACCGTGCGCAGCGCGAGCGGAGCGTTGCTGGCGACGTTTTCGGCCAGAGCCCTTGTGGCTGCCTCCAGTTCCGCGTCGGGCACGACCTCATGGACCATCCCCATCGCGAGGGCCTCGCGCGCCCCAACGGGTTCGCCCGTAAAGAGAATCCGGTTCGTCGCGGGTGCGCCCAGCACCTCGATCAACTTGCGGGTAAAATCGAACGGCGGCACCAGGCCGACCCTGGTTACGGGCATGCCAAGTCGGGCGCTTTCGCCCGCGATTCTCAAGTCGCAGTGCAGCGCCAGTTCGAGGCCTCCGGCCAGTGCCGCGCCGTTTACCGCGGCGATAGTCGGCACCGGAAACTGCTCGAGCCGATAAAAGACCTTCTGGATGCTTGCGGGATTGTGCTCTCCCTCAATTCGGTCTACGACTTCAGCCAGATCCAGGCCGGAACTGAACACGCGGCCCTCCGCGCGAACCACGACCGCGCGAATCTCTTTGTCATTTTCGATCGACGCGAGCGCCTGATCGAGATCGCTGAGCAGCGCCTGGTTGAGGGCGTTGCGTTTTTCCGGACGATTGAGCGAAAGCGTCACATAATTGTCGAAACGCGCGATCTTTATGGTTTCCCCGGCCATCTGAAGCACTCCTTGAAATTCGAGTTTAAAGTCTGTCGTGACGAAGCGTCGCTAACGCTGGAGAATCGCACGAGCACGCGCTTCGCTTCAAGCGCGCTTTTCAACCCTGGTAGAACGTATCCGCGATCGCTTTCTGGTAAGCGGCAATCTTGCCCATGTCCAGAGAGTAGAAGGGCGCGGCCAGAGTCAGGGAATCGGCGGTTCGCCACAGATCCTCGACCCGTTCGCGCGCATCCTCCGGCGCGCCGGCGATCGCGAAGGTAGTGACCATCTCATCGGGCACCGCCCGGTTCATCGCGGCGCCGTCTCCGCGGCGAGCGGCATCGGATACCGCGCGGGCCTGCGTGCCGAAGCCGTGCGCGGCGAAGAACTTCTCGTACTGGCCGAAGCCGGCGTAAAAGGCGACCGTCGCTCGGGCGTCTTCGATCGCGCGTTTGCGATCCTTGTCGATCGCGACCCAGGCCCAGACGTTGAGATCGAAGTCGCCGCGCTTGCGCCCGACCTTCGTCAACGAGGCTTCAAGTGTTTGTTTAACTTCGTTGGCGACCCATCGCGCGGACCAGATCGGATGGCCGGCGAGGCCGTCGGCGATTTCTCCCGCCAGCCGCACGCCGTTCTCGAACACCGCCGGCAGGTAGATCGGAATCCTGTCGCGCGCCGGCGGACCCAGAGTCTTGAACCCGCTGAGGTCGAGCTTGTGATATTCGCCTTCGATCTTACCGAGCCGTCCACCGGCGGCGCCCGCGATTATCTCGCGCACGATCCGGGTCACTTCGCGCAGATGCTTGAGCGGATTACCGTAGGTGACGCCGTGCCACGCCTCGTTGAACCATCGGATGCTGGTTCCGATACCGAGCACGGCGCGTCCGCCGCTGATTATGTCGAGATCGATCGCGGCAAGCGCGGTCTCAAGCGGACTCCGCGTGAAGGCCAGCGCCACGCCGGTGCCGAGCTTCAGCCGATCGCTCACCATCGCGGCGGCGGTCAGCGGAAGGAACGGCTGCCCGTAAAGTTGCGGCGACCACAGCCCTTCCATGCCGATCGCCTCGGCTTCCTTGACGATCTGGGCGAGAATCGGGCTCGGCAAAGGCGTCAGCAGCCCCCAGTATCGACGTGTGTCTTTCATCGGCTTTGCTCCACAGCTCCAAAGATAGCGGAGACATAGCAAGGACGCGGCGTAATCAAAAGCTGACGATCGAGCATGGGCGCTGGGCTGAAGCGGGCATCACAGAACCCTCACCCCGACCCTCTCCCTGGTCAGGGAGAGGGGTACTTAAGGAAATGTTTCAGATTGCGGAACTTGCCACTATCTCGAGCGAAGCGAGCAGTCCAACCGTCGGCATGGAATGCCGGCGGCTACGCCACGATGCTGAGCAGCTTTTGCGGGACGTAGATGACTTTCTTCGGAGTCTTGCCGTCGAGATGGCGCACGACGGCTTCGCTCTTGAGCGCCATAGCCCGGATCTGCTCTTCGGCGGTATCGGCCGCGACCTGGAGCTTGTCGCGCACCTTGCCGTTGACCTGAACGACGATTGTTACGACTTCTTCGCGCGCCAGTTCGGGATCGAATTTGGGCCAGGTCTCGAGGTGGATCGAGCGCGGATGGCCCAGCGTGCCCCACATCTCTTCGCCGATATGCGGCGCCATCGGCGCGAGCATCAGGAGATAGCTCTCGATCCCGAAGCGTCCGATTTCTTCGGGCTTGAGGCGTGCGAGATGGTTCAACGCCTCCATCAACGCGGCAAGCGCGGTATTGAAGCGCATCCGTTGAACGTGATCGGTCACCGTGCTGATGGTCTGGTGAATGCGCCGCAGCGTTTGCTCGGCCGGTTTTCCATCCGGGCATCCCGCGTCGACGTAGCGGCGGACCATCGTCCACACGCGGCTTAAGAAACGCGCGGTGCCGGCGACGCCATCTTCGTTCCAGTTGGTGGGCTCGTCGAACGGGCCCATGAACAATTCCCACAGACGCAGCGCGTCGGCGCCGTATTTTTCGACCATCACGTCGGGCGTGACGACGTTGCCCTTGCTCTTGGACATTTTCTGTCCGTCGGGCGCCCAGATCATGCCCTGATTGCGCAACATCGGAAACGGTTCGTTGAACTTGATAAGCCCGGCGTCGTACATAACCTTGGTCCACATCCGGGCGTACAGCAGATGCATCACGGCGTGCTCGGCGCCGCCGACGTAGAGATCGACCGGCAGCCAGTAGTCGGCCGCGGCTTTGTCGAACGGCGCGCGATCGTAATGCGGCGAGGCGAAGCGCAGGAAGTACCACGAGGAGCAGGCGAAGCCGTCCATCGTGTCGGTCTCGCGCTCGCCGGGGCCGCCGCACTTCGGGCAGCGTGTGTTGACGAACTCGGGGACGTTGGCGAGCGGTGAACGGCCGGTGCCGGAGGGCTGATAGTCCTTGATATCGGGCAGCAGCACGGGCAGTTGCTCTTCGGGAACCGGCACGATTCCGCACGCGCCCTTGCAGTAGATGACCGGGATCGGACATCCCCAGTAACGCTGGCGCGAAATCAGCCAATCGCGCATCCGGTAACTGACCGTGGCGCGGCCGATGCGCTTTTCCTCGATCCAGCGGCAGATGGCCTTGATCGCCTCAGCGGTCGTCATCCCGTCGAGGAAGTCCGAATTGATCGCGACGCCGTAATCGCTGAAGGCGTGGTCCGCCGGCGCCGCGCCGCCGTCGAGCGGAGCGGTGACGCGGGGAATTTCGATTCCGTATTTGGTCGCGAACTCGAAGTCGCGCTGATCCTCGCCGGGCGCGCCCATGATCGCGCCGGTGCCGTAACCCATCAGGACGTAATCCGCGATCCAGATCGGGACGTCCTTGTTGTTGAAAGCATTGCGCGCGAATGCGCCGGTGAAGACGCCGGTCTTTTCCTTGACCGTCGAAAGCCGCTCGATGTCGCTCTGGCGGCGCGCTTCGCCGATGTAATTCTCCACCTCCGCGCGCTGGGCGGCGGTGGTGACTTCGGCGACCAGCGGATGCTCGGGGGCGAGCACCATGAACGATACGCCGAAGACGGTGTCGGGCCGGGTGGTGAAGAAGCGAACTTCCTTTCCGGGATGGCCGGTAACCGGAAAGCCGATGTCCGCGCCTTCGGAGCGGCCGATCCAGTTGCGCTGCATCAGCTTGATCGGCTCGGGCCAGTCGATCCCATCAAGATCGGCCAACAAGCGATCGGCGTAAGTGGTGATCCGGAAGTACCACTGCTCGAGGTCCTTCTTGGTGACCGGGGTGTCGCTATGGCGCCAGCAGCATCCGTCGAGCACCTGCTCGTTGGCCAGGATGGTGCGGCACTTTTCGCACCACCATTGCGAGCCGGTCGCGCGGTAGGCGAGTCCGCGCTTATGCAGCAGCAGGAAGAACCACTGCGTCCATCGATAGTAGTCGGGCGTCGAGGAGTTGATCTCGCGGGTCCAGTCGTAGGCGCATCCCACCATCCTGAGCTGGCGGCGATAGTTGGCGGCGTAACGCGGAACGGTTTCCTTGGGATGCAGCCGTTTCAGCAGCGCGTCGTTCTCGGCCGGCAGCCCGAAGGCGTCCCATCCCATCGCGTGCAGGACGTTGTGGCCGGTCATCCGTTTGTAGCGTCCGAAGACGTCGCACGGTACGTAGTTGTGCAGATGACCGACCGAGAGGCCCTCGCCCGAAGGGTAGGGAAACATCTCGAGGAGGTAGAACTTGGGGCGGTTGCGATCCTCGGGGGTGAGGTGCAGTTCCTGTTGTTCCCACTGCGTCTGCCACTTGGCTTCGATGGACTTGGGTTCGTAACGTTCGTTCATCGCTTGAAGGTATGGTTCCTTGTTCCCGCCTGGGTTATCGCGAATTGAATCGGCGGGAAAAAAACTCTCGACGGTTGAGTTTATAGCGCGCGGAACGGTCGCGCCAATCCGTCCAGGCCGCCGAATTCAGTTGAGCTTGGCGCGCAATCCGGCCACGATCTGGCGGATTTCTTCATCGCCGGGCACGATTTGCAGCGCGCCTTCGAGCTCGTGGATCGCGCGCTGAAGCTCGCCGCGCGCCATATAGATCCGGCCGAGGTTGAGAAATGGGAAATGGCGCGGCTCGTAGCGCGGCGCGAGCTTCGCCTGCTCCAGCCAGGGAATCGCGGCTTCGAGATCGTTACGTTGCATCAGGTAGACGCCGATATCGTTATAGGGATTGCCGAAATCGGGGTCGAGCGCGATAGCTTCGCGGCAATGCTCGATCGCCTCGTCGAGGCGGCCTTTGTAGCTCAACGCCCAGCCGAGAAAAGTGTGTCCCTCGGCGGTGGGGCAGACCTCCAGGGATTGGCCGTAGAGGTCTATCGCCTTGTCGATATCGCCGTTCTCCTGGGCGGTAAGTCCGTGGTCGATTAGCGTCATCGCCAGCGCGTATTTTTCACCCTCGCCCATCGACTTAAGCTTATGCAATCCGCCGTGAAGCAATCCAGTATTTTGTCTTACGCCGCATTCGACAAACCGGCCGCGCGCTGTCGCTTGGAATCTCAACGCCGAAGAAAAATGCGTAACCTGACGCACAAAATGCGTGCATGGAGGCTATAGACCGAGCGAATCGAGTTCGCGCATCGCGCGCTCAGGATGGGTTGCGTCCCAGTAAATCCGGCCGCATCGCTCGCACTCGGCGAACGTCTCGTGGCTTGCGTAAACGAAGGGCGGAACGCGTCGCTGCATCAGCTCGCGCGACACTCGGCGTAGCGGCTCGTTGCATTCGGAGCATCGGGTGAACGCATGCGCCCGCGGATCGAAGGGGAAGCGCACTAGCACCTGGCGAAGCTGCTCGCGGAAATAATTGCTTTCGATAAACAACGCGTCGGGCGCGGTGCGCAGGCGCTTGTCGCGCGTGAGCGCTATCCGGCCTTCGCGGCGAGCGGCTTCGAGCAGCGCGCGGCCGTGCAGCTCGGCGCCCCAGATAACGTCGGCGCCAAGCAGCCTGAGCCATCGCGCGAGGCGCCCGAGCATCAGATCGGCGGCGAATTTGGGCGGGAACCCATGTGGTCGTTCCGCCCTCTCAGCTTGGTCGGCGCCATGGCCGGGTTTATCCATCATCGTCGTATTCCGCCCGAGCCGCACCAGTAGTATAGCAGAGGCCGACGGCTGATTTGTGATTGTGGCGACACTGGATGCAGGTGGAAAAACATGTCCGAACGCCGGGTGACGTTTAAATCCGAAGATCTGACCCTCGAAGGCCTGCTGGCCGTTCCTGCGCAAGCCAAACGCGGAGCGGTGATGTGCCATCCGCATCCGCAGTACGGCGGCTCGATGTACAACAATGTCGTCGAGGCGGTGCTGGATGCGCTCTGGGCGATGGATTACGCGACGCTGCGGTTCAATTTTCGCGGCGTCGGCGAAAGCGAGGGCGCATTCGCGGGCGGCGTCGGCGAGATTGTCGACGCCAAAGCGGCGGTAAGGTTTTTGGCAGACCAAGCTGGGATAGGCGAGGGCGGGATGATCCTCGCGGGCTACTCATTCGGAGCGATGGTTGCGCTGCGCGCTGGGCTGGAGCTGGCCGAAGTCGGCACTCTGATAGCGGTGGCGCCGGCGATCGGAAAGGCGGATTTATCGTTTATCGTCGGAACGGACAAACGCGTCATCCTGATTGCGGGCGATCGCGATCCGTACTGTCCGGCGACGGAACTCCACGCGCTGCATCAAAAGCTGACGGGACCGAGCGCCGTCAAAATAATTGCCGGCGCGGATCATTTCTTTAATGGCTACGAGGGGAAGCTGACAAGCGCGATAAGGGACGTTCTCGGTGCTTGAGGGGGAAGACGGTTTTATCGAAACGTGGAACTGCGTCGGCAATCGCCGGTGGACGTTTTTGCTGTGCCCTCACCCTGACCCTCTCCCGCAGGTATGCGGGCGAGGGAATTAAGAAAGGCGAATTTAGGTTGCGGAACTTGCCACCGAGTCGAGCAACGCGAGCAGGTCAACCGCCGGCATGGAATGCCGCTTGCCAGATCGCGTGGAAGGGATCGTTGGAGTTGGACTTGGCAAGCTCGATGATCGCGTTGATCGTCGCTCGCAGGTCGCCTTTGTGGAGGCGCTCAAGCGCCGCGAAATCGTCCAGGTGATGGAAGTAGAGCCGGTAGTTAATCATCACCGCGTTGTTGAGCGGCTCCTTGTCGAGGTCGAAACGTTCGAGGCCCGAAAGCGACGGCTTTACGCGTGCGTAATCGGCCTGGATTTGCGCGAATAGCGGAATGCGCTGTTTCAGGATCTCGTCGCGATCGAGCTTGCTCCCGTAGAGCCTGAGCAGTTGCGCTTCCTGCTGAAGAAGGAAGCCGGTGAACTTGAGGTCGCTCGCGAGCACTTCACGGGCTCTATTCGCATCGTCGGATCTCTCGCCCTCGGTTGCGGCGAAAAATTCTATCGCGCCGCGACTGCCGACGTAGGTGGCCGCCGATTCGTCGAACATCACGTCGCTGGGCAAAAAGAAAGTGCGATGGAACAGCTCGTGGATGATGACGCCGGCGAGCACCACGCGATCGAGCGCCAGCAGATTGGAGAGCAACGGATCGTTGAAGAACCCCAGGCTCGAAAAGGCGACCGCCGAACGGACCATCGTATCCAGCTCCTGGCCTTCGAGTCGCCGGGCCTCATCGCGCGCGGCCTCGGGACTGAAATATCCACGGTAGGGGACCCATCCGACGATCGGGAACCACCACGCGACCGGAGTGAGAGAATCCTTCGGCGCCGCCATCACCACCCATGTGACCGCTCCCTCATCGACCGGCGTGAGCGTGCTGTAAGCGCCGCCAACGTCGAGTCCGAGCCGGTCGCGGGCGAAATCTCGCAATTTCAAAACCATCTCGAGCTTGGCGCGAACGTCGGGCGTCAGTTCGGGCTTGGCGAGTTCATCGCTGATGGGCTTGCGGTTCCAGAGCAGCCGCGCCTCTTCGTAGGCGCCCCGCGCCAGGTAGCCGATTTCGCATCCCGCGAGCGAAACGACGCACAAGGCCGCCATCGCGATCGAGATCCATCGCGGCGAACGCGAGGCGCGGCGAAGGAATCTGTCCTTGATGCCGATCAATCGCCGACCTGCCCGCGCGCGGCTTCGGACGGGCCGGAGTACTGCAATTGGAACAAGCGATAGTACAGCCCGCGCTCGGCCAGCAGCTCCTCATGGGTGCCGCTCTCGCGGAGCACGCCGTGACTGAGGACGAGGATGCGATGCGCCTTTTCGATCGTGGAAAGACGATGGGCGATTATCAGCGCGGTGCGGTTGGTGAGGAGTTCGTCAAGGGCGCGCTGAATCCGCCGCTCGGTTTCGCTATCGACGCTCGAGGTCGCCTCGTCCATCACCAGCACCCTGGGGTCGTATGCCAGCGCCCGAGCGAACGACAGCAACTGGCGCTGGCCGGCGGAGAGATTGGCTCCGCGCTCGCGCATCTCCGCGGCGAGTCCGCCCGGCATCCGCTCGACGAAGTCCAGCGCCTGGGCGCGCGCGAGCGCCTCGCACACTTCCTTCTCGCCGAGTTCGATGCGGCTCAGCCGGACGTTGTCGACCACGTTGCCTGAGAACATGAATACGTCCTGTTGCACGAGACCAATGGCGCGTCGCAGTTCGGTGAGATTCCACTCGCGGACGTCGACGCCGTCGAGCAGTATGCGTCCGGAGGTGACGTCGTAAAGGCGGTCGAGCAGCTTGATGATGGTCGATTTGCCCGAGCCGGTGGCGCCGACGATCGCGACTTTCTCCCGCGGCGCGACCCGAAAGCTCAAGTCCTTTAACACCGGCTCACCGGGCCGATAGGCGAAGGAGACGCGGTCGAAGATGATTTCGCCGCCGCCCTCGGGCATCCGGCGCGCGATCGCGGGACTGGCGATAGCGGGCCGCTCCTGCATCAGCGCCGCGATTCGCTCCATCGCCGCCAGCGCCGATTGCAGGACGGTGTATTTCGTCGACATCTCGCGCAGCGGCATGAAAAACATCTTTGCGTACTCGAAGAAGGCTACCAGCGTGCCGAGTCCGACCAAATGGCGCATCACCTGGCCGCCGCCGATCCAGAGGATGACGCCGATGGTTATCGAGCTTACCGCCTCGACCGTCGAGAACAGGCCGGCCTCGTAAACGTTGGACAGCATCTGGGCGTCGCGGCTGGCGCTGTTAAGCACGTCGAACTCGCGCCGGCTTTCGCGCTCGCGGGTGAAGAGCTGGATCACGGTCATCCCGCTGAGCGCCTCGGAGAGATACGCGTTCAGCGCCGCCACCCGATCGCGTATCGCGCGATAGGTCGAGCGGGAGCGCACCTGGAAAAAACTGATGATCAGCCAGAGCGGCGGAATCGCGCACAGCGCGCCGAGGGCGAGTCTGACGTTCAGGCTCAGCATTATCGCCACGATTCCACTGAGCGTCAGGACGTTGACGAACATCGTCAGCGAGCCGGCGCCGAACATCTCGTTGATGGTCTCGATGTCGCTGGTCATCCGGCTGACCAGGCGGCCGATCGGATGGCGGTCGAAGTAGGCCATCGGCAGCTCTTCGACGTGGCGGAACAGCGCCAGACGCAGGTCGCTCAGGCTTTTCTGCGCCACGATCATGGTGATGTAAAACTGGCCATAGAAGGCGGCGAACTCGCCGATCACGAGCACCGTGTAGCAAAGCCCCATCACGACCAGGCCGTGGCCGCCGGATAAATTGGTCAGCGATCCGAGCCATGCCGGCGGCGGCGTCGCGCGCGTGCTCAGGAACAAGTCGATGGTGAGCTTGATCAGATAGGGCTGGGCGAGCGCGAACGCCGAGCTGAGCGGCATCAGCGCCACTGAAACCCAGAACAGCCGGCGGTAGGGACGCACGAAGCGCCACACCCATCGCAACAGCGCGATGTCGTAAACCCTGCCCAGTTCCTCTTCGGCTTCGATCCGCATGGTCAGTATTGGGCCAGCTCTTCTTCGAGCAGTTGCCGCTTGAACAGCTCGGAGTAGAGGCCGCGCTCGGTCATCAGCTCCTCGTGGGTGCCGCGCTCGACGATTCTTCCGCCGTCGAGCACGACGATCTGATCGGCGTCGCGTACGGTCGAGGCGCGATGGGCGACCACTATCGTGGTGCGATCGCGCACGCTTTCGCTCAGGTCGCGCAGCACGGCCCGTTCGGTCTCGGTATCGACGCTGGAGAGCGCGTCGTCGAGCACGATCACCACCGGGTTGTAGGTGATGGCGCGGGCGATCGCGACGCGCTGCTTCTGGCCGCCGGAGAGCGCGGTTCCGCGTTCGCCGATGAGAGTTTCGAGCCCGTTCGGCAGCGTCGCGATATCGTTCTTGAGGCCCGCGGTGAGCGCGGCTCTCAGGATTTCTTGAGTGCTCGCGTCGGGTCTTCCGAACGCGACGTTGCGCGCCATCGTGTCGGAGAACAGCGTCGGCTCCTGGGATACCATGCCCACCGCGTGCCGCAGCGCGTTAAGCGGAATGTCGCGCACGTCCCGCCCGTCGAGCAGCACCCGTCCGCCGGTCGGATCGATGAGCCTCACCAGGAGCTTGATCATCGTGGACTTGCCCGAGCCGGTGCGCCCGACGATCGCGAGCTTGCCGCCGGCCGGCACCTTGACGCTGATGTCCCTGAGCGCGTAAGGAGCGCCGCCGTTGGCGGAAGGCCCGGAGCCATCGAAGTAGCTGAACGAAACCCGCTCCCATTCGATGGCGCCGCTGAAACGCAATTCGGTTTCGAACGCTTCCAGCGACCGCGGCGGCGCGGCGTCGAAGATTTCATCGAGCCGCTTCATCGCCGCGCGGCCCCGCTGGAAAACCGAAAGTATCCATCCAAGTCCCGTAGTGGGCCAAACCAGCAGACCCAGGTAGGCCATGAAGGCGACCAGATCGCCGAGCGTCATGTGTTGGGCCATCACCAGAGAGCCGCCATAGATGAGGACGATCATTACCGCGGCGGCGGAGGCGGAGCGGACCATCGGCAGCAACGCTCCGCGCAATCGGGCCAGCGCAAGACCCTGTTTGTTGTAGTGGTCGTTGAGTACCCGAAACACGCGGCCGTCGTGTTCTTCCAGGGTGTAGGCCTTGACGACGTGAATTCCGGCGAGGCTCTCCTGGACCTTGGCGCCGATCGCGCCGAGTCCTTCCTGAACTTTGAGGCTGATCTCGAGCAGCGAGCGCGTGAGGCGCTTGATGGTGGCCAGCAGGATTACGTACGGAACCAGCGAGGCGAGCGTCAGCTTTGCGCTCAGCGAAAACATGATCGCCAGCGCGTAGACATAATAAAGCGGCGTGTTGGTGAGGGTCAGGATTCCGATTCCCACCATCAGCCGCACCGCGGTCAGGTCGTTGATCATCCGCGACATCAGGTCGCCAGTCTGGAGCCGCTCGTAGAAATCCGGGCCGAGCTGGACCAGCCTGGCGAACAGATCGTTGCGCAACTGGTATTCGATATCGCGGCCGGTATTGAATATGACGAAGCGCGAGAACCATCGCGCCACGCCCATCAACGCCGAGACCGCGCAGATAGCCACGCCCAGACGCGGCAGACGCTCGAAGTGCCCGCGCTGCATGGTGTTGATCGCGCTGCGCATCAGGGCCGGCACCGCCATCGCAAGGCTGGCGGTGGCAAATGTGCACAAGATGCCGAAGGCGTAGCGCATCCGGTAGCGGCGGATGTAGCCGAGCAGGCGTTGCATGTTGTGGAGCTTAAGTTACCAGTTATCGGCGGGAAAAAAAGGGAAGATTTTCGTTCCGGTGTGAGCCTGGCGGGAAAATGGCGCGAGGCGTCCAGCCAGGATTGATGCTCTGGCGGCGGTTGCCGCGGGTTCCGGCTCGAGCGCAGCGGCTATTGCACGATCTCGGGTTCGAG
The DNA here is from genome assembly GCA_963759165.1 of uncultured Pseudomonadota bacterium. Lineage (GTDB taxonomy): Bacteria > Desulfobacterota > Binatia > Binatales > Binataceae > DATJOQ01. The sequence continues at coordinate 1,500,843 of CAVWXK010000001.1, forward strand.
ACGGATCGGCGTCGAGAGCGAGGCGGAAACCAGACACACCTTTTCGCTTTTTTCAAGCGCGCGTAAGGCCAAGTCGCGGTTAGCACCCGCAGGGAGCATGAGTCGCGGCCGAAGCACGATTTCCGTGAAGCTCACTGCGCCTTCCTTGCGGTCGACGGTCCCCGCGCCGGAGACCTCGAGCGAGGTGAATTCGACCTTCGACGCCCGGGCGACGGCTCGGAAGGTGAACAGGAAGCAGGTTTCTACGGCCGCCATCAGCAGATGCTCCGGGCTCCACGCGTCGCCGGGGCCGCCGAAATCCGCCGGCGGAGCGGAACTCACGTCGGGCATACCGGGAGACGAGAGGGTGGCATGTCCGGTCGGACCGCCGATGACCTTGGCGTCGTACACATGCGGCAGAGGTTTCATCGATTTTTTCCCCGAACGATCAGTGAGAAGGCGTCGCGGCGGCGGGCGACTCCGCCTGCCTGACCGCTTCGACATCGATGGCGACCGCGACGTTATCGCCGACCAGCACGCCACCGCCCTCGAGCACCATGTTCCATTTAAGGCCGAAGTCCTTGCGATTGATATTAGTCGTCGCGTGGGCGCCGATGCGAATATTTCCTTTGGGGTCTTTGACTTCTTCTGATGGTCCCTCAACGTCGAGGACTACCTCTTTGGTTACGCCCCGGATGGTCAGATCGCCGGTAAGCTTCCATTTTCCGGGAGCGACCGGCTCGGCCTTCTTCGATTTGAACACGATCGTCGGATAGTGCTCCACGTCGAAGAAGTCGGCGCTTTTAAGATGCTTGTCGCGCTTGGGCGCGCGAGTGTCGATCGATGAAGCGTCGATCGTCGCTTCGATTTGGATGCGGCCGGGATCTTTGCCTTCGCTCAGGATCTTGCCGCTTACTTTGGTGAATTCGCCCCTGACGTTGGTGATGGTCATGTGGCGCACGCTGAACTGGACGTTGGTGTGCACGGGATCGAACTCCCACGTGGTGGCGTGTGCCGAGGACAACGCGGTAAGTGCGAAGATGCAGGTGATTGTTAAGTTGAGCGCCGAACGGTACATCAGGATTTGTGTCTCCTCGAATTTGGTAGCGGAGGATGCTTTTAGAAACGCGTGCAATCTCGCCTTGTGAATAGACTGCGAGGTAAATCACGTTGACATTTTCAGGTCAAGATTTCGCAAGGGCGACGATGCGCTCAGGCGTTCTTTTTCAAACAGGAGCGGCAAGCGCGATCGGGTCATGAGCAACCTGCTGGCAGCGCGCTCGCAGATGGCGATGTCACTCGCCTTCCACATCATCTTTGCCGCGGTCGGTATCGCGATGCCGTTGATGATGGCGGCGGCCGAATGGCGCTGGCTGCGTACGCGCGACGCCGTTTATCTCGAACTAGCGAAGCGCTGGGCACGGGGGACAGCCATCCTGTTCGCGGTCGGGGCGGTTTCGGGCACGGTCCTGTCGTTCGAGCTTGGCCTGTTGTGGCCCCGATTTATGCAATGGGCCGGCGCGATTATTGGGATGCCGTTCTCGCTCGAAGGCTTCGCCTTTTTCACCGAAGCCATCTTCCTCGGCATCTATCTTTATGGCTGGGAACACGTTGCACCGCGAGCACACTTGGCCGCAGGTGTGCTGGTCGCGATAAGCGGCGCGGTGTCGGGCGTATTCGTCGTGATGGCCAACTCGTGGATGAATACGCCGAGCGGATTTCAGCTCGTGGACGGGCGGCCGGTTGATATAGACCCACTTTCCGCGATGCTGAATCCGGGCGCGGCGCCGCAAGTCCTTCATATGCTTCTGGCTGCCTATGCGGCCACGGGATTCGCCGTCGCCGGTATCCATGCGTTTTTTCTTTTGCGCGATCCTGACAGCCGGTTCCATCGGTATGCGCTGACGATCGCGCTTGCGGTCGGAGGCGTCGCAGCGCTGGCGCAGCCGCTCAGCGGCGACTTCGCGGCTCGGATGCTGGTGCGGCACCAGCCGCTCAAGTTGGCCGCATTGGAGGGTCAGTTTCGCACCGAACGTGGAGCGCCGGAGCGCATCGGCGGAATACCGGACGTCGCTTCATTGAGGACACGGTACGCGATCGAGATTCCGCACGGCCTTAGTCTTCTGGCTTTTGGTGATCCTGACGCGGTGATCCAGGGCCTGGAGGCCTTTCCGCGGGATCAGTGGCCCGATCCCGTCATCACGCATCTTTCGTTTCAGGCCATGGTCGGCGCGGGCGTGGCGATGATGGCGGTCGCGCTTTGGGGATTGGCCCTGGTCTGGGGCGGTCGGCCGCTGCGGGAATCCAGACGGTTCCTCGCCGCGGTAATAGCAGTCTCGCCGTTGGGCTTTATTGCGATCGAAGCCGGCTGGCTGGTCACCGAGGTCGGGCGTCAGCCCTGGATCATTTACGGTGTAATGCGTACCGCTGATGCGGTGACGCCGATGCCGGGAATGGTCGTCCCGTTCGTTATCTTTTCGGCGCTTTACGCTTTTCTCGCAGCGACCGTAGTGAAGCTGCTCTGGTATCAGATGGTTCAGGCCGCGGCCTCGGCCGAGCCGGATCTGCGCTGAAGGGGAACGGCAACGCTATGCCGCCGATTGAAATAATCCTCGCAGCCGCGGTGATGGTAGCGCTCAACTTATACGCCTTAACGGGTGGAGCCGACTATGGCGGCGGAGTGTGGGACCTGCTGGCGCGCGGGCCGCGGACGGCCGCGCAGCGTGAGTTGATCGCGCGGGCGATCGGGCCGATTTGGGAAGCCGATCACGTGTGGATGATCCTCGTGCTCGTACTGATGTTCACGGCATTTCCCCAAGCCTTTGCCACGATCACTACCGCGCTGCATATTCCTCTCGCCGCAATGGTGATCGGAATCGTGTTGCGTGGCTCGGCTTTCGCCTTTAGAAGCCACGGCGTCTCGAAGCGAGGGCGTGGATACCGCCAGTGGGGAAGGGCTTTTGCGATTGCCAGTCTTGTGACCCCGGTGCTGCTCGGGATTACGCTGGGAGCTATCGCTTCAGGCCATATCGAACGCGGCCAGAGCGATTTTCGGAGCCGATTCATCGGACCCTGGCTCGCTGCGTTTCCTTTTGCCGTGGGCTTGTTGACGCTGGTTCTGTTCGCCTTTCTGGCGGCGGTTTACCTGATTCTTGAGACCGAAGATCATGAGCTTCGCGAAGACTTCCGTTTTCGCGCCCTTGTATCGGGCGCCATCGTAGCCGTGATGGCCTTGGCTGTGGCGATGCTCGCCCGATCCGGTGCGCCGTCGATTTGGCGCGGCCTTCACGGACAATTGTGGAGCTGGCCCATGCACCTGGTGGCCGCAGGCACCGCTACCGCAGCGGTGACGTTCGCCTTGTGGACTCGGCGCTTTCGAATGGCGCGTATCTTCGCCGGCGGGCTGGCAACATTGATTTTGTGGGGCTGGGCCATCGCCCAATTCCCCTGCCTGGTCGAGCCCGGTATAACCATCCACAACGCCGCCGCACCGCCGGCAACGTTGCAGATGTTACTCGGCGCTCTAATCGCGGGTGCGCTGGTGCTCTTCCCTTCCTTCTACTACCTTTTTCGAATCTTCAAGCCTCGTCCAGCGCTTCGCTGAACAGAAAAGCGGGGGAAAGCGGCGCGAGGCTGAGGCTGCCGCTTTCCGACCGTCGAACAAGGCTGCTTCGAGGATCCTTCAAGCCAGGCGCCATCAAAAGGCAATTTGACTCCTTTGGATACAGCAACCCCTTTGTGTTAAGGAGTCAGCGGCTTCCTTCAAACAAAGAAGCGTTTGCGGCGAGGCGAAACTAACGCGAAGGCGGGAACTTATGAAATTCGGCTTGATGTACGATTTTCGCAATCCCGAACAGTGGCGGCGCTCCTCTGCGGATCTTTACCGGGAGACGCTCGATCAGATCGTGCGTGTCGACGAGCTGGGGTACGACAACGTCTGGTTGACTGAGCATCATTTCGTCGATGACGGCTACAACCCCTCGGTCCTGACCGCGGCGGCGGCGATAGCCGCCCGCACCAGCCGGATTCGTATCGGCAGCTTTGTCCTGCTGCTTCCGTTTCATAACGCGGTACGGGTTGCCGAGGATGCGGCGGCGGTCGATATCTGGTCCAACGGGCGCTTCGACCTCGGGGTGGGGCAAGGGTACAGGGCCGAGGAGTTCACCTCGCTATGCGTCCCGCGCGGAGAGCGCTCGGCGCGCCTGGCTGAAGGCATCGAGCTGATAAAACGTCTGTGGACCGAAGACGGCGTTTCGTTCAGCGGCGATTTCAACCGGGTCGATAATCTCACGCTCAATCCGAAGCCGGTGCAGAAGCCGCATCCGCCGATCTGGATCGGCGCGCGCACCGATAACGCGACGCGTCGCGCCGCCCGGCTGGGCTTTAATCTGCTCGGCACCATCGGGCCCGATCCCGCGATTCCCTACGTCAAGGCCCTGCGCGAGCACGGGCGCGATCCCGCCGATTATTCCATCGCGCAGTTGCGCGCGGTCTATGTGGCGAAGACGGCGGATCAGGCCTGGGAGGAGGCGGGAGAGCATCTCCACTACATGATGCTCAACTACGCGAGCTGGCTTAGCGAGGCCAAAGATGCCGCCGGCGACGACAGGGTCTGGCAGCTGCGCGACGCGCGGGAACTTCGCGAGTCACCGTACGCGGAGGGTCTGATGGTCGGGACGCCCGATGAATGCGCGAGGAAGATCGAGCGCTTCCGCAAAGACTACGCCTGTACGCATTTCATCATGGCGACGCAGTTCGCCGGGCTCGATCCACGCAAAGGCCTTCGCTCGATGGAGCTGTTCGCGAAGGAAGTGATGCCGCATTTCCGCGATCGCGGCACAAACGGAGCAGAGCTGGCGGCGCACGCCTAACGCCCAGGGCGCGGACGGCTACGTGAGCAGTCCCTTGCCGGGGACGTGATTCATCTCGATGCGGATGCCGTTGGGGTCCTCAAACAGCAGCGAGTAATATCCGGGTGCCCACGGGCCTTCTTCGGGCGGATGCACGATCTTCGCGCCGAGCTTGCGGACAAAATCATGAAAGGTGTCAACGTCGGCGCGCTCGCGCGCCCGCAGGCAGACATGATGCAGGCCGATGCGTTGCTGGACGAATCGGTCCTGGCTGTGGGCTGGGTCGGCTCTGGAGATTCCGATCGCGGTTCTTCCGCCGACGTAATAGAGCATGTCGTTGGTCTTGACTACCCTGCGCATTCCGAGAAAGCCGAGCATCTGTTCGTAGAACGGAACGCTCGCCTCGAAATTGCTGACGGTGAGCATCACGTGAGCGATACCGTTTATCTCCATCGGCGCGGCTCCTTTCGCGCGATCGGTTCGCGAACTCAGCGGGGGCGGCGTGATCGCAGGCGGCGCTCGTACAGCTTGGCGTACTTGAGGAAAACGTAAAACGCCGCCGCCATCGCGGCGTAAAGGCCGCGCCCGCCTTCGCGAAATCCGCCGCGAAGAAAATAAAAGTTGAAGAAACGCCAGGCCGGATTCGCGATCATCTTGAGCGGCGTCATGATGCCCGGTTCGGTTTCGAGCGCGGACTGCGATGTAAGCCGGTTCATGGTCGCGACGTGATCGGCTACGTCGCGATAGCTGAAGTGCAGCATCGGCGTCCGAAGCCGTCCGACGCTTCCTTCGACGATCGCCTTGGCGTGCGGCTCGCGGCCGCCGAAACGGGCCTCGCGGCGGCGGAACAGGCGCAGATGATAATCGGGGTAGATGTTCCGCGTGTAGTAGTGGCCGAGATGGTAAAGAATTCGGCGAATCTCATAGCCGCCATACTCGGCCGGGCCGCCGAGCGTGGTTTCGATCTCGCGCTGGAGGTCCGATGTGAGCTGCTCGTCGGCATCGAGGCTCAGCACCCAATCGGTCGTCGCCTGTTCGAGCGCGAACTGCTTTTGCGCGATATAGCCCGGAAAGTCGCGCTGGAAAACCTTGGCCCCGTGCGAGCGCGCTATCTCGACCGTGCGATCGGTCGAGAACGAATCGACCACGATCTTCTCATCGCAGAACGCGGCGCTCTGAAGGCACTGGCCGATCAGTTCCTCCTCGTTTCGGGTTATCACAATCAGGGCGATAGTCGGGCGCACAGCCATGATCGATCGTCAGCCTCCCTGGCCGGTCATCCGTCGAGTTGCGCGAGGAAGTGGGCCGAGCCGTCGTGCGCGGCGCGATAAGCGGCCTCGTCGATGCGCCCGCGCATCAGCTCGGTACGCAAGAACAGGAAATAGGTCTGGATGACGTTGTTGCGGCAGTAACGATGAATGTCATCCAGCCGTCCGGCTTCGTACATCTCCTGCACCCGCGAGCCGTCCGTTCCGCCCTTTCCCGGCATCCCGATCATCTTGAGCAGCAGGTTCATTCCGCCGTTGAGGCGAATCGCGCCGTGATTCGCAATGAAGTCGTAGAGGTCGAGGTGGCGCGTCTCGCTATAGCGCGAGCGCCCGCCGCCGGGTTCGACGAAATGGGCCGGCGCCGCGATACCATAGCGGAGCGCCTGTAACTCGAGCACGGGCAGATCAAAAACGCGGCCGTTGAAGCTGACCAGGCATCCGCTGAAACGCTCGGCGCGTTCCCAGAACTCGCGGACCAGTGTTTCTTCGGAGTAGTCGGCGAGCGCAAGGCTGTCGACCGAACGCAGCACGTGATTGTCGGCGACGTAGCCGACCGCGATCGAAATCGGCACGTGCAGCACTACCGGCGGGAAGTCGCTCATGCCGCGCTTGCGTCGCTGGTCAAAGTAGCGCCGGCACGCTTCGTCGTCGTCGAGCCCTTGGCCGGCAAAAAAGACTTCGTTAAGAAGCTTCTTGTCGATTCTGGTTTCGATGTCGAAGATCGCGAACGCCATCGGTTGATCTTGCACGCCGGCATTCCGCGCGGCGCATCGGTGCGTCAGTCGCTTGCCGCCGCCGCGACGTTGGCCTGCGTTTCGTTGAGCCGCTGAATTACCTTGGCGGCGATCTCCTTGAAAGCCAGGCTTGCCGGATGGTTGGGCTGGACCGCGACCAGCGGCTGCGCGCGGTCGCCGCCCTCGCGCAACTCGGCGACGATCGGGAGTTCGCCCAAGAACGGCACGTTCAGTTGCTCCGCCAGGCGCGCGCCGCCGCCGTGGCTGAAAATTTCGTGGCGATGGCGGCACTTGCGGCAGAGGTAGTAACTCATGTTCTCGATGATGCCGAGCACGGGAGTCCGGACCTCGTTGAACATCGCGATGCCGCGTTTGACGTCGAGCAGCGCCAGTTCCTGCGGGGTGGTGACGATGACCCCTCCCGTCAGTGCCGCCCGCTGGGTGATCGTGAGCTGAGCGTCGCCGGTGCCGGGCGGCAGATCGAGCACCAGGCAATCGAGGGTTCCCCATTCGACGTTGAACAGAAATTCCATCTCGAGCTTGGTCACCATCGGGCCGCGCCAGATGATTGGAGTCTGATCGTTGATGAACAGGGCCATCGAGACGTAGCGGATTCCGAACCGTTCCAGCGGTATGATTCTGCGTTCGGGCGTGACCTTGACGGCCTCTTCAACGCCCACCATCATCGCGACGCTTGGCCCGTACACGTCGGCGTCCATCAGGCCGACGCGCAGCCCCAGCGCGTGCATCGCGAGCGCCAGGTTGACCGCGACCGTGGATTTGCCGACGCCGCCCTTGCCGCTCGCGACGGCGATAATATGGGCCACTCCGGGAATCGATTTTTTTGGCGGCGGGCCGGCCGCGGCCGCCGGTCGGCGCTCGGGCTCTTCGACCTGGATCTTTACCGCCGGCACTCCGGGCATCGCGGCGACGGTCTTTTCGACCTCCGCGGTTACAGAGGCAATCACCTCGGGCTTGTTGGAGAAGGCGTTCAGATGAATGGTCACGCCGTCGAACGCGACCTCGATATCCTTGATCATGCCGAAGGATACGATGTCGCGGGTAAAGCCCGGGTATTTGATGTTCTTCAGTTCTGTCAGGATTTCGTTGGGACTGGGCATTTTTAAGGTTTGAGCCTCGACGGCGCTCTGGTGCCGCGGTCTGTGAGGTTCTAAAACTAACCGGCATGTTATCATCACGTGGCGGTGCGCAAAAAGACAGTTGCTGATTTCCGAGGGCAAGTTATGGAACAGGAACAGGGCTTCGTGCTTTCCGACGAGATGCGATTGCTGCGCGATCAGATCCGCCAGATCATTCGCGACGAGATCCTTCCGATCGAGCAGCGAATCGACCCGGACGCGGCCGAAATTCCGGAGGACGACTACTGGCGAATCGCGCGCAAAGTGCAGGCTGCGGGTCTGTGGTGCATGGGTTCGCCGGTGGAATATGGTGGCGGCGGGCTCGGCACGTTCGCGATGTGCGTGGTGATCGAAGAGATGTCGCAGCATCGGATGGGCCTCTACAATCCGGGCGCCGGGGTCTTCGGCCGCACTCCGCCATCGGTCATCTACGGCGGCACTCCCGAGCAAATCGAAAAATACGCGGTGCCGACGATCAAGAATGCCTGGCACACCTTTTACGCGATCAGCGAGCCTTCGGGCGGCTCAGACCCCGCCGGCGCGATCCAATGCCGGGGCGTGCGCCAGGGCGACAGCTACGTCATCAACGGCACCAAGATTTTCATCTCGCACGCGCACGAGGCCGAGTGGGGCGTGCTCTTCTGCCGCACCAATCCGAAGGCCGGACGCGAGGGCGTGAGCTGCTTCATAATCGAGAAGGGCACGCCGGGTTTCACGGCGCGGCCGATCCGGACGCTGCGCACCTCCGCGCTTCCGAACGAAGTCCATCTGGAGGATTGCGTGGTTCCCGCCAGCCAGATGCTCGGGCCCGAGGGCGGTGGACTCTCGCTCTGCTTCGATCTGCTGACCAAGGTCCGCTTTCCTTATTCAGCGGGACATATCGGCGTCGGCGCGGCGGCGCTTAAGATGTCGATCGAGCACGCCAAGCGGCGCTCCACCTTCGGCGAGCTGCTGTCGCGCCGCCAGGCGATCCAGTGGATGCTTGCTGACTCGGAAGTTGAGCTTCGCGCGGCGCGCTGGCTCATCTGGGATGGCGCCTGGAAGGCCGATCGTAACGAGGATGTCCGGCTTGAAGCCTCGATCGCGAAGCTGTACTCAAGCGAGGTGCTTGGCCGCGTGATCGATCGCGCGGTGCAGATCCACGGCGGCTACGGCGTCAGCAAGGAGCTCCCGCTCGAGCGCTGGTATCGCGAGGCGCGCATCCGGAGAATCGGCGAGGGGCCGTCCGAGGTACATCGGATGGTGATCGCGCGCGATCTGCTGAGACGCGTGCCCGACTGAAAGGAATAATTGATGAGTTTACCGCTTAGGGATATTCGTGTCGTCGATCTCGGACAGGTCTACGCCGCTCCGTACTGTACGTTGCAACTCGCCTATCTGGGCGCCGACATCATCAAGGTTGAGCCGCCCGGCACCGGCGAGTTCCTGCGCATGCTGCCGAGCTCGCCCGGCGGCACCAACTACAACTTTCTGATGCTGAACGCGAACAAGAAATCGGTCACGCTCAACCTGAAGCATCCGCGCGGCCGCGAGATCCTGTTCCGCCTGCTGGAAGGCGCTGACGTGCTGATCGAAAACTTCGTGAACGGCGTGATGGAAGATCTGGGCCTGGGTTACGAGCAACTCGCGCCGCGCTTTCCGAAACTCGTCTATGCGTCGGGCAAGGGCTACGGCAGCGATAGCCGCTGGGCGCGACTGGGCGCGATGGACTTCACGGTGCAGGCCGCGGCCGCGATGATGAGTGTTACCGGCTATCCCGACCGGCCCGGTGTGAAGACCTCCGCGACGTTCATCGATATGGGCACCGGCAGCCATCTCGCTACCGGAATTCTGGCGGCGCTCTTCGATCGCGTGCGCACCGGCCGTGGACAGAAGATCGAGGTCACGATGTACGACACCTGCGTTCCGGCGCTCACGAGCGTGCTCGCGCCGGTTCTGGAAGGGAAGCAGGTCAGCCGGCTCGGTAATCGCCACTGGGGTATCTGCCCAGGCAATGTTTATCCCGCGGCTGACGGCGACATCTCGATTTTCTGCCTCACCGAGCCGCACTGGCGAACGATGGCTTCGATTCTGGGGCGCGAAGACCTGTTGAGCGATCCGCGTTACCAGAATCGTGCGAGCAGGCTCGCGATCGCCGACGAAGTTGACGCGTTGATGACCCAATGGACGCGAACGCGAAAGCGCGACGAGATGGTCGAAGCGCTGATGGTGGGCGGAATCCCCTGCGCGCCGGTAAGAACGGTCGAGGAAGTGGCGGCGGACACCGAAGTCGCCGATCGCGGAATGCTGCGAACGGTTGATTTTCCCGGCCGCGGGCCGATTCGGGTGCTCGGATCGCCGGTCAGAATGTCGGAGGATGCCGGCGGCGGGATCCCCGTCCGGCGTCCTCCCACAGTCGGCGAACATACCGCCGAGGTGCTGGATTCGATCGGTATCGACGCGGGCGAACTCGAGCGGCTTCGCGAGGATGGAGTGATCTAGCCGTTTCGCCAACCGCGCGCGTTGTAAACCAGTGGCTCTTTGTGGGTTAGCAGCCCCTCCGCGATGCTGGCGAAACGATGTAACTACCTGCTAAAAGGCTGGTATGGCGCACAGGGGGGCGCGCCTGCCGCCGATCCGCGAGCTCATTCGGCTCGGGCCCGCGGTTGTCGAGCGGATGGCGCTCGAGGCCAAACCTACCGAACAGATCGTAAGTTCCTACGTCCTGACGCGGGCCGCCAACGCCGCGTGGGAGACGCTCAACCGCCATCTGAGCGACGGTGCCGGAGCGGTCTTCTGGATCGGCGGAAGTGCCGGAACCGGCAAGACTCATTTTCTCAACTATGTTCTCGCGCTCGATGAGCGAGCCGGCGCGCTCTCGTCCGAAGAAGCCCGGCGAATCACGCTGGGCCTGGAAGTTGAGCATTCGCTCAAGGCCGCCGAACTTGAGGCGCGGCTCCTTGAAGCGCTCGCACGTGCGCTTGGAGGCAATCAGCGTGCGGCTACGTTATGGCGCGAGATGGGCGGGGGCGGCGACGCTCTGAACGTCGCTCTTAGTCAGGCGCATCGCGCGGGAGTGCGCGCCGTGATGATGGCGATCGACTTCGGCGAGACCGATCCGCTGGGCGGCGGCTTCGAGTATATCGAGACGCTGGCCGGCGTCGCGGCCGGGTTGAAGCATCTCAAATTCACGGTGCTGGCCGCGGCCAGAGTCGCGGCGCCCAAGGCGGCAATCGCGCTTGAGGTAGCGTGCGCATCGCGCGACGAAGAACTGGCGGTGGCCGTCGGCCGCGCGCGCCAACTGCGAGACGACGCCCAATCGGTTTTGGGCTCGTTCTATAAATCGGTAGAGCCGGGTTCGCTTGCGCCAGAAGAGATATTCCCGTTCCATCCGATCAGCTTGGCGCAGCTCTCCAGTCTGGCGAATCCACCGGGAACCGTCGCCGCGATCGCTGCTCTCGTTCGCGATATTCTTGCGGGCGGCGCCGATGGCGGCGTGCTCGCCGGCCGCCGGCTGGTGATGCCCTGCGACCTGGTCGAAAATTGCGTCGCGGTGAAGCGGATCGACGCGCGTCTCAGTGAAGCCGGTCGCGCGGCGCTCAAATCGGCCCGTTCCGGGCTCGCGGGGCTGAGCAAGGAAGACGCGGAACTCGGCTGGCAGATGATTGCGACGCTGGTGCTCGAACATCTGTGCGGCACGTCGCCGGTTCTGGACTTCGCCGGGTTGGCGGATCGTCTTCTCGAGCGGCCGTCCGGCTCGGCGCCGCCGGTTCGCGTATTGCAAAAGATCGCCGAGCACAGCAAGGGAACGATTCGCGTCGCGGGACTGACCGCGCGATTCGATCCGCTGGCGGACGGCGCGGCGGCGGTCGCCGCCTTCAACGTCGCGCTGCCGCTGGCGAAACTCTTCGATCCGACCCTGACTCCGGCGCAGGAACAGGCCGAGGTTCAGGCCAAGCTGAAGCGCCTTGGCGAAGCGATGGCGGGCGCGCTCGAAGCCGCCCATCAGGCGGGTGAAACGCTTACCATCGTTAGCGGCAATGAGGCCGGTAAAGTTTTACCGGAGTATTCCCGCGTCCTGGCGGATTATGCCGCGCTGGCAGGCGCGGGTCCGGAGGCCCTGCTGGAAGTCGCCGCGAGCGCCGAGCTTCGCGTGGCGGCGATGAGGGTTATTGGCGCGTACGAAGCGGTGGCGCGCGCGGCCGCCGCGGCGCCACGATTGCGCGCCATGAGCGACTATCTGGAGGCGACCGGCCTGCTCGCCACCGAGACCGCGGGGCGGAGCGGGGATGCGGAACTGCTCAAGCTCGAAACCGATTGTCGGCTGCTCGCCGCCGAACTCGGCGCCTGGGTGCTGCTGTCGAATCCGCATATGGTCGAAGCGATCGAGGCGCGGTTCAACAGAGTGAAGTGGGCCTATGCCGAGCGCTATCGCATCGCGCACGCCCGCTACAAGGCGGAGATCGTCGGGCTGGCCAAAACCGCGAGTGAGGCTAGCCGTCATCTCGACGCGCTGGCGCGCCTCGATTCGATCCCGGCGCTGGGCCCACCGCAGGGAATCGCGCTTGCGTCGGCGATGGCCGATATCAACGCGCGTATCGAACCATGTGCCTTCAACGGGCGTCTCTCGCCTGAGATGACGCCACGATGCGAGTGCGGGTTTGTTCTTGGGGCGTTACCGCCCGAGCGCGAGCTCGACGACGCTTTCGAACAGATCAGACTTGCCTTGCGCGGCAAACTTGTCGCCTTGTCGCGCAACGCCATCGCGCGCGTCATCAACGAGCATGACCGCGGCCGCCGGCTCGAAGGCTTTCTTAAAATCGCTCAGGCGGCGCAGACCGACGCGCTGGTCCGGGTGCTCGATGACAAGCTGACGCGCTATCTGTCGGACTTGCTTGATGAAACGGGTCCGTCAGCGCCGGGCAAGGTCGTCAGGCTTCAGGCCGCGCGTAAAGCGCGGTACAGGTCCAAAGCCCGCAGATGAGTTGGGTCGTCGACTCTCGAAGGGACTACGCGCGACGTCGGACTGGGCCGGGCGGGAAAGCGCTGGCCTTGCGCCATCGCATCGTCGGCACGTGCCATCGCCCGAGCAGACGAAAGAAGCGGTCGCGCACGGCTTCCATAAACCACAGCAGCGCCAGCCCGAACGTCACCGCGATTCCGTGAAGCACCGAAATGAAAAAGTCGCGCTTCGTCAGTCGCTCCACTTCCAGCTTTGTCGCTTCGTCCGCCATAGAACCTTTAGACTAGGCGTCGAACGGAGAAGGCGCAAGCCGTAGGATGCGCTACTTGGGCATCGGCGGAGGCAGCGACGGCGGCGGCGATCCGCTCTCCGGCGCAACCGGTGCCGGCGGAACTTCCGCGCCCGGAGTCGGCACGGCCGCCGCGGCCTTCGGCGGAATCGTCAGGGTTACGTCATCGAAACGCACCTGCGCATCGGCCCGCGCCCAGAGTCCGACGCGTCCTTTGGCAAATTTCTTGTCGACGACGTTCGAGCACCATCTTTTTGCCGACGTAGCATGAGAAGCGATCTTCGTTGGCGACGACCCGAAGCCGGTACCACACGTTTTGATCCATCGGGGCGACCGCCGTTTTCAGACTCTGATGTTCTCCGTTGCTAACCCGCTGGAAGACGACGTAATCGAGGTTTCCGGCCGACATCACATAGTAATTTTTCGGATCGGCATAGCGTAAAACCAGGCCGCCGGAAGTATCGAGGCGCCCGCCGGTAACCTTGAACGAAGCCTCCAGGGTGAAGTCGTCGTACTCGGTCGAATCGCTGAGCACCGCGATCGGATAATATTCGCCCAGTTTGATCAGCGAGTAGAAAAGGCGTCCGGCGCCTAACCCAAAAGTGTTTCCCGGGCTTGGTGCGGTGGAGTCCGGCATTACCGTCCAATCGCCTTCGATGGCGGTCCATCCCTGCGGCACCTGGTCGGGCTTATCCTGGTCGAAGTTCCAGCTCTTTACTTCCGGCGTTGCCGCCGAAGCCGGAATCGGAGGCGGAGCCTCGACCGCGGCAGGAGCGGCCGCAGGTGAGGCTTGATGCGAATCGGCCTTCGACGCGGCCAGAAGCGTACACAATGCGATCCCGGCGACTGCTAGCGCCGCGTCACTCAACCAATGCCGGCTATGGGTGTGGTTCATCGATCGGGTTCCGTCTGGACCGGGTTGCGGTGCGCTTTCAGGGCGCTTCATTTTTGATTTTGTAAGGATGCGGCGAGTTTCCCGGATAGTCGTCAACTCTGTCAAGGAAGCTCCGACACAAAGGACAATAGCCCGACATCAGAAGGATTTCGAACCGACCAGGATAGCCATTCGGGCCGAATCGGTAAGGCTCGTAACGCATGCTAAAAGAAAGTCGGCCTGAAAGACGAATCCACCTTCGCTTTTATTTCGTATTCAGTTAGGATTATAATCAAGCGGAAATTTTTACCTTCACCCGTGGTTTCGCTTGACTGATGTGGGGCCAAGTGGGATGTTGTGGTTCAAATCGGGGTGAAGCGGTGTTCAGCGGTCGGTACGACCATACGATTGACGACAAGGGGCGCGTCAGCATCCCGGCCCGCTTTCGTGAAATTCTCGAACGTGACGGGCTCAATCGCCTGTACATAACCAATTTTATTTCGGAACAAGGTCGTTGTCTTGAGCTCTTCCCGCCGAGCGAGTGGGAGAGAGTGGTCGGCAAAATCAGGCAGAACAACAGCTTCGATCGCAACGTCCAGCTGTTCCAGACTTTTTATATCGGCGGCACCCACGACGTTCAAGTTGACCGGCAGGGCCGCATTCTGATTCCGCCCAAGCTGCGCGAATTCGCGCGGCTGGAGCACGAAGTAACGTTTTCGGCGATGATCGATCGCTTTCAACTCTGGGACAAAGACACGCTTGAGAAGGTGTTGAGTGCCGCGGAGGAGAGCCTGAAGGATCCCAAATTTTTTCAGAATCTGAATTTGTAGCAAACGCGATGCGCACGGCGACCAAATTTTTAGAGACTTCGCCGGGCCGGATTCACGAACCGGTGATGGCGGCCGAAGTCAAGGCGCTGCTTATGGAGCACAGGCCGCTTCGAATCGTCGACGCCACCTTGGGCACGGGCGGGCACGCGCTGGTGCTGCTGGAGGCCGCGCCGGGATCCGCGTGCCTGCTGGGGCTGGATCGCGACGAGCAGGCCCTGAGCTTCGCGGCGAAGCGGCTCGAACCGTTTGGTGCGCGGGCGATTCTGCGCCACGCGGATTTTGCCGAGCTTGACGCGGCCGCGGATGAGGCCGGCTTCGAGCAGGTCGACGCTATCCTGGCCGACTTAGGGATGAGCAGCTTCGCCCTCGATGATCCCTCGCGCGGCTTCAGTTTTCGCTACGAGGGTCCGCTCGACATGCGAATGGATCAGAGTCAGGGCCGGCCGGCCAGCGACATTGTCAACCACGAGAGCGCCGAAGAAATCGCGCGCATCATCTACGAATACGGCGAGGAGCGGGCGTCGCGCCGGATCGCGCGCGCTCTCGTCGAGGCGCGCCGGCGGCGGCCGATCGCGACCACCGGCGATTTGCGCGCGGTAATCGAACGCGCGGTTGGTGGCCGGCGGCGTACCGGTCCGCATCCGGCAACGCGCACCTTTCAGGCGCTGCGGATCGCGGTGAATCACGAGATCGAAAGTCTCGGCGCGCTGCTCCAGAAGGCGCCGGCGCTTCTGGCGCCGGGTGGCCGGATGGTCGTTATCAGTTATCACTCGCTGGAAGATCGGCCGGTCAAGGAGCGGTTTCGCGAACTGGCGAACCGCGGCGGATTCACGCGCGTAACCGGCAAGGCGATGCGGCCGACCGCCGCCGAGGTGGCGCAAAATCCGCGCGCGCGCAGCGCGCGGCTGCGATGCCTGGAGCGAAGTGTTCAATGACGCGGCGCGTCAAACCGGCCAAACCTCCGTCGCGGTTGCTTGCCGCGGGTCTCGCGGCGGCCGCCGTCGTGATTGGGTTCGCCACGCTGCTGGTGCGCCTGGAGGTGCAGGAGGAGGGCTACAGGCTCTCGACGCTCAGCACGGAGATCGGCGAACTCCGGGAGAAAAATCGCAGTCTCAAACTGACGGTGGCTGAGCTGGGCTCGCGCCGGAGGTTGCAGGCGCTGGCTGACAAATATCGCATGACCGCGCCAGCACGGGGACAGGTGGTGGAGGTGCCGTGAACGTTGCTTTCAAAAAGCGCCGTTCGCGGATCGGGGTGCTGGCCCTCGTGCTGGCGTCTTTTTTCATGCTGGTGGTTCTGCGTCTGGTGGAGCTGGTGGTATTCGAGGGTCCGCGTCTGAATTCGTTGGCGCGAAGCGAGCATACTGAGCGCGTCGAGCTGGCCGCGGTCAGAGGGCCGATCGTCGATCGGAACGGCAAGCCGCTGGCGCTTTCGGCCGAAAGCCGTTCGGTTTTTGCGCGCTCTCGCATCGTGCTGGAGAACAGCGACGCGGCCCAGCGCGCCCGTCTGGCGCAGGCGCTGGGGATGTCGTCGGCGGAACTCGAGGCCAAGCTCGGGCGCCAGACGCCTTTTACCTGGCTCGCGCGACGCATGGTCCGCGAGCGCGCGGACGCCGTCGAGGCGCTCAGCATCGAAGGCGTCGGCGCGGTGAGCGAGTACAAACGTTTCTATCCGGAGAGCAACCTGGCCGGGACGGTGGTTGGGATGGCGGGGATGGACGGCCGGGGGCTTTCCGGGCTCGAGTCGCAATACGATCGAATTATTCGCGGCGCACCGATCGCGTTTCAGGTCGATCACGACGCCATGGGCCATTCGATCCTGGATAGCCCATTGGCGCTCAGAAATGCGGAACCGGGAGCGCGGCTCGAGCTCACGCTCGATGCCGATATTCAGATGCTGGCGGAGAAGCAGTTGGCCGCGCAAATCAGGACGTCGGGCGCCGCGCGTGGCAGCGCGATCGTGCTCGACCCGTTCACCGGTGAAGTCCTGGCGCTGGCTACCGCGGCAGCAAACCAGACCAAAGGCGGCGAGCGCCTGCACGACAGCATCGTGCAGGACGCCTTCGAACCCGGCTCGACCGTCAAGGGAATTCTCGGAGCGATTGCGCTCGAAGATCGGGCGGTAACGCCTGAGCAGCAATTTTTCTGTGAGAACGGCGCGATGCAAATCGGCCAACGGGTGATTCACGACCACGGCAATCACGACTGGCTCGACCTCGGTGGGATCATCAGGGTCTCATCCAACATCGGTGCGGCGAAGGTCGCGATGGCGCTGGGCGCCGATCGCTACTACGAGGGTCTGAAGGCATTCGGATTTGGTTCCCGGACCGGTATCGATCTGCCGGGCGAGGCCGGCGGTCTCCTGCGCGCACCGGCAAACTGGACGCCGATCGAACTCGCGAATCACGCTTTTGGCCAGGGTATCGCGGTGACGCCGATCCAGCTGGCGACGGCTTACGCCGCGATCGCCAACGGCGGGCTGCTGATGCGGCCATTCATAGTACGTGCGGCGTACGACGCCGCGGGCAACGAAATCCTGCGCCACACTCCGCAGGTGCTGCGGCGCGCGGTGTCGCCCGAGGTCGCGCATACGATGAACGGCTTGCTGCGCGCGGTGGTCAATAGCGAAGGCGGAACCGGACGGCGCGCGCGGGTCGAGGACTTTACGGTAGCCGGCAAAACCGGAACCGCACAGATGCCCAATCCGGGCAGGGGTTACTACCGCAACCGGCTCAT
Organism: uncultured Pseudomonadota bacterium; assembly: GCA_963759165.1. Lineage (GTDB taxonomy): Bacteria > Desulfobacterota > Binatia > Binatales > Binataceae > DATJOQ01. The sequence continues at coordinate 1,518,483 of CAVWXK010000001.1, forward strand.
CGCTTCTTTCGTCGGCTTCGTTCCGGCCGACGATCCGCGCCTGGTGATTCTGGTCGTGCTCGAAGACGTCGGCGAGGGCCACGAGGGCGGCCTGGTGGCGGCGCCGGTTTTCAGCGCAATCGCGGCGGGAGCGCTCAGCGAACTCGAGGTCGCCGGCAACCATCGCGCCTACGAGGATGCCTCCTTGTTGCCTCTGGGCGCGATGGTCGAAGACCAGCCCGCTGAAAGCGCGCCGGCGCCGGCATCGACCGCGTTGGAGCCGGCCCGCGCCGCTTCAGAAACGCCGGATTTCAACGGCCTCAGCCTGCGTGCGGCTCTAGCGCTGGCGCGGCAGACGGGAGTGAATCTCAAAGTCGAAGGAAGCGGCTACGTTACCGAACAGAAGCCCGTGGCCGGCGCGCGGTTGCGGCGAGGAACTGCGGTGAACTTGACGCTGGCATCGTCGGACGGAGCGAACGCGCCGGGCAAGACCGCTGCGGTTTCGCGGCGGCACAGGAGGAGCGGAGCGTGAAGCTCGCGGAGCTCCTGCCGGCCGGCGGCGGATACGTCGCGCATGGCGAGCGCGACCTCGAAATTGCCGGATTGAGCTACGATTCGCGCCGGGCCAATCCCGGCGATCTTTTTTTTTCATTAGCCCGCGATGCGCAACATAATCGGGCGCACGTGCGGGAAGCCTTGGGCCGCGGGGTGCGCGCAGTGGTGGTGGAGAGGTGGTGTGAAAGTACGCACCCCGCGGCAACCCTGATCGAATGCGCGAGGCCGCGGTTCCTGATGGCCGCGGCCGCGGCGCGCTTTTTCAACGCTCCGAGCGAGCGCCTGGATCTGATCGGGGTCGTCGGTACCAGCGGCAAGACCACGACGACGTATTTGCTCGCCGCGATTTTCGAGGCCGCGGGCGAGCCCGCCGGAATCATCGGCACGATCGGCGTGTCGTTCGGTGGGCGGCTTTATTCGGGCGGCCTGACCACTCCCGAATCGATCGACTTCAACGCCGCGCTCGCGGAGATGGAGCGGGCCGGAGTGTGGCGCGTGGCGGCGGAGATCTCGTCGATCGGGCTCGAGGAGGGCAGGGTGGAAGGGCTCAGCTTTCGCGCCGGCCTGTTCACCAATCTCGGCCGCGACCATCTCGATTATCACGGTTCGCTCGAAAACTATTTCAACGCCAAGTCGCGATTTTTTACTGAATTGCTTCCGTCAAGCCGGCGAAGGGATCCGGTGGCGGTCGTGTGCGGCGACGACCCGTGGGGGCGGCGCATCCTGAGCGCGACGGGCGTGCGCAAATTGAGTTTCGGATTGAATCCGGGCTGCGATGTTCATCCGCTGAGTTACAAGGCCGGCTTGCGCGGAATTTGCGCGGTCGTGCGGGCTGGCGATCAAAAGATCGAAATCGCCTCGCCGCTGCTCGGAACGATCAATCTGCTGAACATTCTCGGAGCGGTCGCTCTCTCAACCGCGCTTGGCATCGGGCGCGAAGCGATAGTCGAGGGAGTGCGGCGATGCAAAGGTGCGCCGGGCAGACTCGAAATCGTGCCGGCCAAACCGGGCGTGACCGTCGTGGTGGATTACGCGCACAAGCCCGATGCGCTGTCCGGGATGCTCGAAACCTTGCGCGCCCTCGGACCGCGCCGGCTGATATGCGTGTTCGGTTGCGGCGGCGATCGCGATCGCGGCAAGCGGCCGATCATGGGTGAGATCGCCGGACGGCTGTCCGACCTGCCGATTCTGACTTCGGACAATCCCCGCTCCGAGGATCCGCTCAAAATTATCGCCGAGGTTGAGGTCGGGCTCCAGCGCCATGGACTGCGACGACTCGGCGAGCGCGAAGTCGGCTCGAAAGCGGGCTATCTGGTCGAGGCGGACCGCCGGGCCGCGATTGCCTGCGCGCTCCGGGTTGCCGCGGAAGGCGATATAATCGTGATTGCGGGCAAGGGGCACGAAGACTACCAGCTCGTCGGCGACCGTAAACTGAAGTTCGACGACCGGGTCGTGGTAGGGGAAATCCTGGGCGGATCGGAAAGTTAAGCATGCATATCAGCCTGGCACAGGTGCTGCGGGCGACGGGCGGCGAACTGGTTGCGGGCGGGATTGCGGAAAGTTTTGCCGGAATCGCGGTCGACTCGCGAAGCACCGGCGCGGATGAGTTGTTCGTCGCGATTCGCGGTGCCCGGCGCGACGGGCACGATTTTATTCGCGACGTTCTCGAACGGGGGGCAACCGGCATCGTGGTCGAGCGATGGCCGATCGTGGGCGTGCCGGATCGATTCAAGCCGGCCGTAGTGAGAGTCGCAGACTCGCTTCACGCGCTCGGCCAGGTCGCGGCTTCGGCGCGCCGCGCGCTGAGCGCGCGGGTGGTCGCGATCACTGGCACCGCCGGCAAGACCACGACCAAGGCGATGACCGTCGAGGTGCTGGGAGCGGGCGTCGGTTCGGCGCTTGCGGGCGGCGTCGGCGCGAGCGCAGGCAGCGAGAACAATCTGGTCGGATTGCCGATTACCATACTTCGTCTTGACGGCAGCGAGGCGGCGGTAGTGCTCGAGATGGGAATGAACGCGCTTGGAGAGATCGCGCGGATGACCGAAATCGCCGACCCCGATATCGGCCTCGTCACCAATATCGGGCTGGCCCATCTGCGGCCTTCGCCGGGCTCGCTCTCGCTCGGCGCGGGCCCGATGCCGCTCGATTCGCTCGAGGGCGTGATTCGCGCCAAAGGCGAATTGTGGGCCGGGATGCGCGCGGACGCTCTGGCGATCGTCAATCTCGACGATTCCAACGTCGCGCGGCTGGCGGCGGCGCGCGGCGGTCCGGCGCTTACCTACAGTCGGCAACCCAATGCCGACGCGGACGTCGGCTGCGAGCATCGGCGAGAGCACGGTGTTGACGGCCAGAGTTTTACCCTTCGCGCGGGAGGCGAACGCGCGGAAGTAACAATCGCCGCGCCGGGAGAGCATCACTTGAGCAACGCGCTGGCGGCAGCGGCGGTCGGGGTCGCTTTCAAAATTCCCGCCGACTTGATCGCGAAGGGGCTGGCGAACTTCAGGCCGGTGGCGATGCGCGGCGAGGTGATCTCGATCGCGCCCGACGTGGTTTGCATCAACGACGCTTACAACGCCAATCCGGTCTCGATGGCGGCGGCGCTGAAGATGCTGGCCGCGTTTCCCGGAACGCGGCGGATTGCGGCGCTGGGCGACATGCGCGAACTGGGCGAGGCCGCACCGGCGGCCCATCGGGAGATGGGGGCGCTCGCGGCGACGCTGAAAATCGACCGCCTGCTTGCGGTCGGAGAATACGGTGAGGAGATGGCCAGGGGGGCGAGAGAAAACGGGATGACGGCTGAGCGGATCCGGATCTTCGCGAAACCGTCCGAACTCGGCGCGGCGCTCGGCGAGATGGTGCGCGCGGGCGATCGCATCCTGCTCAAGGCATCGCGCGCGGTCGGGCTCGAAGTGGTGCTCGAACAATTCGGACGGGCGGGGCATCACTGATGCTTTACATCCTGCTGTTTCCGTTTCAGGGCCACTACCCGGTATTGAACGTACTGCGCTACGAGACTTTTCGCTCGGTGCTTGCCGGCCTGGTATCGCTTGCGCTCTCGATGCTGATTGGGCCGATTCTGATTAAGCGCTTTCGCCGGGCGAATATCGGTCAGACGATTCGCGATGTGGTCCCCGAGGCCCATCAGAAAAAAGCCGGAACGCCGACGATGGGCGGCTTGATGATTCTGGCCTCGGCGCTGCTGGCCACGTTGATGCTCGCCGATCTCAGGAACGCTTACGTCTGGATCGCGATCTTCATCACGGTCAGCTTCGGCGCGATCGGGCTCGCGGACGACATGTTGAAGCTTTATCGCGGACGCGGCCACGGTCTGAGCGGACCGAACAAGCTGATTCTGCAGTTCGCGTGCGCGTTGCTCGCGGCCGTGGTGCTGTTCGGATGGCTGCGCTTCGACACGCGGCTGACGATGCCGTTTATCAAGAATCTGAATCCCGACCTGGGGTGGCTCTACATTCCCTTTGCCGCGGTCGTGCTGGTAGGATGCTCCAACGCGGTCAATCTGACCGACGGTCTCGACGGCCTTGCGATCGGACCGGTGATGACGGTTGCTTTCTGTTACTGGGTGTTCACCTATGTCGCCGGCAACCTCAAGTTCGCCGACTATCTGCAGATTCCGCACGTCGCGCACGTCGGCGAGCTGAGCATTTTCTGCGCGTCGCTGATCGCCGCTTCGCTCGGCTTCCTATGGTACAACGCCTATCCGGCCTCGATGATGATGGGCAACGTCGGCGCGCTCGCGCTCGGTGGAGCGCTCGGCATGGTCGCGGTGCTGGCCAAGCAGGAGATCGTGCTGGCGGTCGCGGGCGGCGTGTTCGTAGTCGAAGCCATATCGGTAATTATCCAACGGTACTACTTCAAGCTCACGGGCGGTAAGCGGTTCTTTCGGATGGCGCCGCTCCACCATCATTTCGAACTCTCCGGATGGCCCGAAACCGTGGTCGTGGTGCGTTTCTGGATCGTTTCAATCGTATGCGCGCTGGTGGCGCTCAGTACGCTGAAGCTCAGATGATGGAACTCGCGGGCAAACGGGCGCTGGTCGTCGGGCTGGGAGTAACCGGCCGGAGCGTGGCGCGTTTTCTTGCGGCGCGCGGAGCGCGGCTGATGCTGAACGATCGGCGCACCGATATCAATCGCGACGGGCTGCCCAAAGACGCCGAGATTTATCTTGGCTCCGATACGGTTTGTCTGGACGGCCTCGACCTGGTTATTCCGAGCCCGGGCGTGCCGCGCGACTGTCGACTTTTGCGCGACGCCGTCGCCGCGCGAATCCCGGTGTTAAGCGAGCTCGAACTGGCCAGTCGCTTCATCGACGCTCCGCTGATCGCGGTCACCGGAACCAACGGCAAGAGCACCGTGACGGTGCTGCTCGGCGAAGTGCTCAAGGCGTCCGGAAGGCGGCCGTTCGTCGGTGGCAACCTCGGCACTCCGCTCATCGACGCGATCGGCGGCGACCACAACGTCGCGGTCGTCGAGGTATCGAGCTTCCAGCTCGAATGGATCGAGCGCTTCAGGCCGCACGTCGCGATTCACCTGAACCTGAGCGACGACCATCTTTATCGCTATCGCGATTTGGAGGAGTACGGACGGTTCAAGGCGCGGATTTTTGAAAATCAGAGTGCCGACGATTGGGCGGTAATCAATCGCGACGATCCGCATGTCCAGCGGCTTAACGGCCGACTCAAGGCGCGTACGGTCAGCTTCGGATTTGGCGCGAGCGCTTCGTTGCCGGCGATCAGGCTCGATCGCGGCGCATTAGTGTTTGACGACGGCGCGAATCGGCGTTGCGTCGATATGAGTTCATTCAGGCTGCCCGGCCGGCACAATCTGAGCAACGCGATGGCGGTGACCGCGGTGGCGCTGGTCTTCGGGGTCGAGCCCCGCGCGATCGAACGCGGCTTCGCCGGCTTCACGGGATTGCCTCATCGTATCGAGCTGGTCCGCGAGCGCGACGGCGTAACTTTTATCGATGATTCCAAGGGGACCAACGTCGGCGCGGCGCTCGAAGCGCTGGCGGCGGTCGCGGCTCCGATCGTCTGGATCGCGGGGGGCGTGGACAAGGGCGGCGATTACTCGCCGCTGCGCGCGGCGCTCAAGGAGAAAGTCAGGCGAGCGATTTTAATCGGCCAGGCGCGCGAAAAGATGAGCGCGGCGCTTGGCGATGTAACCGAGGTCGAGTTGGTCGCCACGCTCGGCGACGCGGTCAAACGCGCCGGCGCGGTGGCGCAGCGCGGCGATACGGTGTTGCTGTCGCCGGCCTGCTCGAGCTTCGATCAATTCAGGGACTATGAGGAACGCGGGCAAATATTTAAAGAGCTGGTTCGGGCGCTTTGACAGCGTCGCGCTGCGCCGGCCAGACCCGTGGTTGTGGCTGCCGGCGATGACGCTGGTGCTGCTCGGCCTGCTGATGGTTCTGAATACGACCTTTTTTATCGGCTTCGAGAAGACCGGTGTGTCCTTCCATTTTTTCAAGCGCCAGTTAATTAACACCGCCGTCGGGCTCGCGGTGCTGTTGCTGGTTTCGCAGTTCTCGGTGCGCGGGCTGCGTCGCCTGGCGCTGCCATTGATAGTGATCGCGGTTGCGATGCTGCTGGCGGTCTGGATTCCCGGCCTGGGTGTAGTCCGCGGCGGGGCGCGACGATGGCTCAAACTTGGACCGCTTCTGATCGAGCCTTCGGAGATCGTGAAACTGGCCGCCGCGTTCTATCTCGCCGCGTTCTTGAGCAAGCGCGAGGAGTGGATGGATACCTTCACGGTCGGACCGATGCCGGCCTTTATGATCGTCGCGCCGCTGGCGGTCCTCCTTCTGCGGCAGCCCGATTTCGGCGCTACCGTGATGCTGTCCCTGTTGCTGTTCGCGATGCTGATCGCCGCCGGCGCGCGGCCCGCCCATCTCGCCAAGGCGGGAGCGGGCGCGTTGATCGTGCTGCTGTTTCAGGCCGGGCACAAGGCTTATCGCATGCGGCGGTTGACCGCGTTTCTGGATCCGTGGGGCACCGCTCGGGGCGCCGGCTTTCAACTCGTGCAATCGTTCATCGCGCTGGGCGCGGGCGGCGGATGGGGCGTGGGACTCGGCGCGAGCCGCCAGAAAATGTTTTATCTGCCGCAAGCCCACAGCGATTTTGTGTTTGCCGTGATCGGCGAAGAATTCGGATTGGCGGGCGCGTTGACGGTTATCGCGCTGTTCGGAGTCATCTGCTGGCGCGGGATGCGAATCGCGCGCAACGAGGAGGATAATTTCGCGAGTCTGCTCGCGGTCGGACTGACCGCGCTGCTGTCGCTGCAGGCGCTGATCAATATCGCGGTAGTGACCGGCCTGCTTCCGACCAAAGGCTTGCCGCTGCCGTTCGTGAGTTACGGTGGCACGGCGATGGTTACCTCGATGGCCGCGCTCGGCTCGCTTCTTGCGCTTGGGCGGCGGCAGGGGATGCGATGCGAGTGATTATCGCGGGCGGAGGAACCGGCGGCCATCTTTTTCCGGCCGTGGCGCTGGGTGAAGAACTGAAACGTCAGCGGCCGAAGGCCGAGATATTGTACGTCGGTACCAGTGCCGGGCTGGAGGCGAAGTGGCTCCCGCAGAACGGCTTCGCCTGTGAACTGTTTAACGTGCACGGTCTTCGCGGCCACAGCCTGGGCGCGCGGCTGAGCGCGACGCTCGAGTTTTTTCGCGCGCTCAATCTGGCGCGAGTGCTGATTCGGCGCTTTCGTCCGGAGCTGGTGGTAGGCGCCGGCGGATACGCCTCGGCGCCGATGGCGATGGCGGCGGTGATGGGGCGCATCCCGCTTTTACTGATGGAGCAAAACACCAAATTCGGATTAGCGAATCGAATACTGTGGCGCTTCGCGAGAAGGGTTTGCGTCGGCTTCGCGGAGACGGCGAAGCTTTGGAAAAGTCCCAAAGTCGAGGTTACCGGTAATCCGGTCCGCTTTAAGCCCCAACCGGCGGCTCCACGGGCTGTCGGTAAATTACAAATCCTTGTTTTAGGAGGGTCAAGCGGCGCACACAGGCTCAATTTAGGTGCCCTAGAATGCTTTCAAAAGCTGAAAAAAGGTGTTATAAAATCGCTGCTGCATCAAACTGGGGCTGTGGATGAGGAGCCGGTGAGGACTGCTTACGCGAAGGCTGGAATCGAGGCGCGGATTGTGCCCTTTATCGATGATATGGCTTCCGCCCTTAGTCAGGCCGATCTGGTAATCGCCCGTTCCGGGGCGATGACGGTTTCGGAAGTCGCGCTTGCGGGTCGTCCAGCTATTTTCGTTCCTTATCCATTCCATCGCGACCGCCAGCAGGAGCACAACGCCCGCGTGGTCGAAGGGCTGGGCGGCGCGATTCTGATTCACGACGATGAGCACCTGGCTGAGAACCTGGCGCGAACCATCGCCGAGCTTACCGCCGACCCGGCGCGTTTGATCGAGATGGGCGCGCATGCGCACGCCGCCGCGAGGCCGGATGCGGCCGAGCGGGTCGCGCGCGCGTGCTTCGAAATCATGGATGCGGAGGCCGCGGCGGCATGATCGGCCCGATCCCCAAAGGATTGCTGACCAGGGAACGCCGGCTGCACTTCGTCGGTATCGGCGGCGCGGGCATGAGCGGTATCGCGGAACTCTGCCTGCGGCTGGGTATGGTGGTGAGCGGTTGCGACGTTCGCGCGAGCGAAACCACGGCGCGGCTCCAATCGCTTGGGGCCGCGATCAGCCACGGGCATCATCCGGACCATCTGGCGGCCGCGCTCGATGCGGTTGTTATTTCCTCGGCGGTGAAGTTTTCCAATCCGGAAGTGAGCCGCGCCCGCGAGTTGAAAATTCCGGTCATCGCGCGCGCCGAGATGCTGGGCGAGCTGCTGCGCATGGCGCGGCTTGGCGTGGCGGTCGCCGGAACTCACGGCAAGACGACGACCACGTCGCTTATCGGCTCCATCCTGGAGGAGGCCGAGTTCGATCCCACGGTTGTGGTTGGCGGCAACATGCGTACGCGGGGCACGAACGTGCGTCTGGGGCGTGGCGACTTCGTGGTTGCCGAGGCCGACGAAAGCGACGCCTCGTTCCTGCTGCTTCTTCCCACCGTGGCGGTGGTTACCAACATCGATCCCGAGCATCTCGATTATTACGGCACGATGGATCGGGTGCGCGAGGCGTACCTGAGCTTCATCAACCGGATTCCGTTTTATGGCGTCGCGGTGCTCGGTATCGACAGCGTCAACGTGCGTGGCCTGATGCCTTCGGTCCGTAAGCTTGCGGTTACCTACGGCGTCGCGCCGGAAGCCGATTTTCGCGCCGAGCGCATAACCGTCGACGGATTGTCGACCAGTTTCGAAGTCATCCATGGCGATCGAACGCTCGGCACGGTGACGATTCCGTCGCCGGGGCATCATCTGGCCCTCAACGCGCTCGCGGCGATCGTGGTCGCGCTGGAACTCGGAATCGATTTCGAAGTCGCGGCAAGGGCGCTCGGAAAATTCTCCGGCATCTGCCGGCGCTTCGAAATCAAGGGTGAGGCCGCCGGCCGTATCGTTCTCGACGATTACGCGCACCATCCGGTGGAAGTGCGCGCCACCCTGGCTGCGGCGCGCGCCGCGTTCAAGCGCCGCACGGTGGCGGTCTTTCAGCCGCATCGCTACACCCGCCTGCGGGATCTGTTCGACGATTTTCTCGACGCCTTCGACGACGCCGATATCCTCTACCTGGCCGATGTTTACCCTGCCGGAGAAGAACCGATCGCCAACGTCAGCGCGCGGCGGCTGTACGAGGCGCTGCGCGCGCGCGGCCATATCGAGGTTCGTTACCTGGGCGAGGAGGCGGACGCGGCGGCGCGTGTAGCGGCGGACTCAATGCCGGGAGATCTCATCGTCACGCTGGGCGCCGGCGATGTCTACAAAATCGGCGAGGGAGTGCTGGAGCGGTTGGGCCAGGAGCCGAAGGTTTATGAGCGCGCTTGAAGATCACCTGAGAGCGCATTTCGGAGCGCGGCTGAAGACGGATCAGATGCTCGCGGATTTCACCTCGTTCAAAATCGGCGGTCCTGCCGATCTGCTGGTCGGAGTCGAGACCGAAGCCGAGCTCACGATGGCGCTGGCGGCGGCGCATCGTTGCGGGACGCCGGCATTCTGCCTTGGCGCGGGAACCAATCTGCTGGTGAGCGATCGCGGCATCCGCGGCCTCGTGGTGAGGCTCGGCCGAGGCTTCGAGAAGATCGAGATCGACGGACGACGGGTAGTCGCGGGCGCGGGAGTCCAGTTCGGGACGCTGGTAGAGACCGTGATCGAGCGCGGACTTGCGGGACTCGAGTTCGCCGAGGGTATCCCGGGCACCGTCGGCGGCGGATTGGTGATGAACGCCGGAGCGTTCGGGGGCGAACTCGCGCGAGTCGTCACGATGGTCTACGGCGTTACTAGTCAGGGCGAGCCCAGGGCGCTCAGCCCCGATGAGGTCGGCTTCGCCTATCGGCGCACCGAACTCGCCCCGGGATTTATTATCACGCGGGTCGAGTTCGAACTGGCCCAAGGCGATCGCGAAGCGCTGCGGGCGCGCACGATGGACCTGAGGTCTCGTCGCGCCGCGCGCCAGCCCGTCGGCTTGCCCAATGCGGGTTCGATCTTCAAAAATCCGCCAGGCAATTTCGCGGGACGGCTGCTGGAGAGTTGCGGGCTCAAGGGTGAACGGCTGGGAAAAGCGGCGTTCTCGGATCAGCATGCGAATTTCATCGTGAATCTTGGCGACGCGCGGGCGGCCGAGGTCCGCGCCTTGATCGAAATCGCCCGGGAGCGGGTGAAGCAAACTACCGGAGTCTCGTTGGAGCCCGAGGTCAAACTGGTCGGCGATTGGTGAGGTAGGCGGCGGAAGACGTGGGGCGGATGGTGGCGGAGCGGAAGAAAAATCAGGGGATCCCGGACTGGACCTGGCGTCTGGCCGGAGTGGTGCTGTGCGCCTTCTTCGGGTTCGGCGTTTTCGCGGGCCTGAGCTTCGCCGGCCGCACGTCCGCTTTGCCGAGTCAGGCTCGATTGCTCGAATACGGCCACGATTTGCTGGCGCGCGCGGGCGTCACGTCGTCGCGTACTTCCCCTCGGCCCTCGATCTCCCCTTCGACTCAGCCCGCGGGCGCTCCGGTCGCGCTGATCGAACGCAAAGACGGTTTTTACGCGCTGCTGCCGGCGGGCGAACTGCGCGGCCCGGTGTCGGCAGAGACCGAAGGCGACCTGCCAATCCTGAGCGGCCCGACGCTGGAAACCGCCGCACCTCGCGAGCTGCTCGACTACGCCGAAGTGCTGGTGCGCGCCGAGGCGACGCTGGCGGAACTGATTTCCGAAATGAGATTGGCCGGTGACGGAACGGCCGCGTTCTGTCTCGAAGGATACCGGACTGAAGTGATGGTGGACTTGGCCAACGCCGGGCCCGAGCTCGAGCGCGCGGCGTCCCTGCTGCGGCGATGGCGGGGCCGGCGCGATCTTGTGACGGCGCTGGATATGACGACCCCCGGGCAGGCCGTGATGAGGCTTGCGGCGGCGGCGCTGTTTACCGGCGATGGCCCCGGAGTGATCGAGGCGGCTGTCCGTCAATCTTCCGGACCGTCGGCCCCTCGCACCCGGCCGCGAATCAAGGAGCTGGCAACGAGATGAGAAACATTATTGCCGGGCTTGACGTTGGAACGAGCAAAGTCTGCGCCCTGATCGCCGAGGCGGCCGAAAGCGGTGAAGTGGCGCTGCTGGGCTACGGCGTCGCGCCATCGACGGGACTGCGCAAGGGCGTAGTGGTCAATATCGAGGCCACGGTCGAATCGATCAAAAGCGCGGTCGGCGAGGCCGAGAAATCTTCCGGACTGAAGATGGCCTCGGCGGTGGTTGGGGTGGCCGGGGCGCATGTCCGCGGCTTCAACAGCCACGGTATCGTCGCGGTTCGCGGCGGCGAGGTGGCGGGGCGCGACGTCGAACGCGTGATCGAAGCCGCGCGCGCGGTCGCGATTCCGCTTGACCGCCAGATCCTGCACATCCTGCCGCAACGATTCTCGATCGATGAGCAGGAAGGCGTACGCGAGCCGGTCGGGATGGCCGGGGTGCGGCTCGAGGCGCACATCCATATCGTGACCGCGGCGCAGAGCTACGGACAAAATCTCGTCCGATGCTGCGAGCGCGCGGGCGTGGTGGCCAAAGACCTGGTGCTGGAGCCGCTGGCCTCGGCGGCGGCGGTCCTGTTCCCCGAAGAGCGCGAGCTGGGGGTGGCGCTGGTCGATATCGGCGGCGGCACGACCGGAATCGTGGTTTACCACGGCGGCGCGGTGATGCACACGGCGGTGCTGCCGATCGGCGGCAGTCATCTGACCGGCAACGTCGCGGCCGGCCTGCGCACGCCGCTGGCTGACGCCGAGCAACTGAAGATTACCTACGGCGTCGCCACCAATCTGGTGGTGGGCCGCGATGAAATGGTCCGCGTGCCGGGAGTGGGCGGACGCGAGCCGCGGATTATCGCGCGGCGGCTTCTCGGCGAGATCATCGAGCCGCGGATGGAGGAGATCTTCGCCCTGGTGCAGCGCGAGCTGATCCGCTCGGGCGCGGCCGACAACCTCTCCTCGGGCCTGGTGCTGGTGGGCGGGACCTCGTTGCTGGAAGGGACCCAGGAGCTGGCCGAGCGGATTTTCAACGCTCCGGTGCGGCGCGGGTTGCCGATCAATCTTCCGAGCGTGCCGGAAGCGATGATGAAACCGATGTTCGCGACCGCGGCCGGGCTGGTTTTGTATTCGCGCGACGACAACGGAATGGCAAACGGCAAGGATCGATACGGGCGATTAGGCAAGCTGCGATCGCGCGTGTCCGAATGGATGAAAGAGTTTTTCTAGGTACGCGGCGCGACGAGCGCCCGATTTCCGATGCGCGCCCGCGGCGCATCGCAGGGGGAGTGGCGGAGGAGGATTTAGTAATGCCAATCGAGTATGTCGAAAACCCGGACCCGGGTGCGAGGATCAAGGTGGTCGGCGCGGGCGGCTGCGGCGGCAACGCCGTCAATCACATGATCCAGGCGGGTCTCAGCAACGTCGACTTTATCTCGGTCAACACCGACATCCAGGCCCTGCAGAACAATCTCGCGCCGCTGAAACTGCAGCTTGGGCAGATGATCACGCGCGGCCGCGGCACCGGCGGCAATCCCGAGATCGGACGCAAGTCCGCGCTCGAGGACGAGGATCGCTTGCGCGAGTGCCTCGCCGACGCCGAGATGGTGTTCGTCACGGCCGGAATGGGCGGAGGCACCGGGACCGGCTCCGCGCCGGTAATCGCGAGGCTGGCGCGCGAGGCCGGGGCGCTCACGGTTGGTGTAGTAACCAAGCCGTTCCAGTTCGAAGGGCGCAAGCGGATGACGCAGGCCGAGGATGGCCTGCGCGAGCTCAAAGCCGCAGTGGACACGCTGATCACGATTCCCAATCAGCGACTGCTCTCGATCGCCAGCCGCAACACCTCGCTGCGCGAGGCCTTCGAGCGCGCCGACGAAGTCCTGCTCCAGGCGGTGCGTGGCATCGCCGAGTTGGTCACGGTGCACGGCCTTATCAACCTGGACTTTGCCGACGTCCGGTCGATCATGGCGGAAATGGGGATGGCGATGATGGGTGCGGCGTCTGCCACCGGCGAGACCCGCGCCATAGAGGCCGCGCAGCGCGCGATCGCCAGTCCGCTGCTTGAAGACGTTTCGATCAAGGGCGCGCGCGGATTGCTGATCAACGTTACCGGCGGTCCCGACATGTCGCTTTACGAGGTAAACGAGGCGGCGAGCCTGATCCAGGAAGAGGCGCACGAAGACGCCAACATCATCTTCGGCGCCGTGATCGACGAGAGGATGGCCGACGAATTGCGGGTCACGGTAATCGCGACCGGATTCGGCGACTTCGAAACCCGTTACGTCTCGCGACCGACGATCGGCGGCTCTCACCATGTCAGCTCGTCGGCGCAGGTCAGCGCTCCGGCGCAGGCCACCCCTCCGGCGCCTATAACCGCTCCGATCCAGGCCGCCGCGACGCGCTCGGTCGATCCGGCCGAGGCTCCGACGCTGACCGTGAGCCCGGCCAAAATGCAGTCCGGCAAGCCGATCCGGCGGCTCGGTCTGATCGTCGACGACAGTCTCGACGTTCCGACTTTCAAACGACGCGCGGAAGAAGCGGGCTACGGAGCGATCAAGCTTGAGCCGAGCCAGTTGTTAGACGGCGAGGACAACCTGGACATTCCGACCTTCCTGCGCAAGCAGGCCGATTAGGGGTGGTGCGCGTTCGCCCGTCGGGCGAACGCGCGACCGGATGTTCCGCTAGGGACCGTCGATTTCGACGGTTCCTGCTCCTTGGCGAGCGCCATGTCCGTCATTCCGAGCGTCTGTGAGTTTTTCGATGGGCGACAACTAAAGCTCTCTCCTGGGGCTTTACTCAGTCGCTGTGTTTGTCATTCCGAGCGCAGCGAGGAATCCCGGATGAGGCTTAAGAATGGAGCCCGTTTTTCGGGATTCCTCGCTTCGCAGACTCCGCTCGGAATGACAGAAGAGGGCGAGAGGCGAGGCGAAAAAAACAGGTGCCGGAGTCAACTGTGCCGACGTATTACGCGCCGGCCTGGATTTTCACCAGCTCCAGACTGACTTCGGCCGTCGCGATCATGTCGTTGACGTTGAGCCATTCGCGCACGGTGTGAATCTCGCGCATCCCGGTGCCGAGATTCGCCACCACCAGGCCGCGCTGATTGAGGATGTTCGCGTCGCATCCGCCGCCCATCGCTTCGGGCTTAACGACCCGGCCGCATCGCTCGGCGGCCTTCACCACCTTAAGCACGATCGGCGCGTCGTCGGGAACATTCATCGCGGCGTATTCGTCCTTGGCCGTGTAGTCGAGCGCGGCCTTGTACGATTTTCCTTCGACTATGACCTCGGCCCGCGCTACCGCCTGCTTGAAGCAGTCGATCATGTGTTCGACCTGGGCCTTGAGCTTGGCGGCGTCGCGCGAGCGCGCCTCGCCTCTGATCGTGACTTCGTTCGGAACTACGTTGATCGCGCGGCCGCCCTCGATCAGGCCGAGATTGGCGGTGGTTTCCTCGTCGATCCTTCCCAGCCGCATCGCGGCGACCGCCTCGGCGGCGAGCTTGATCGCCGAGATGCCGCGTTCGGGGTACATCCCGGCGTGAGCCTCGAGACCGCGGACCTTGAAGGTCAGGACCTGGGCGCCGGGGGCGCGGACGAACAGGTATCCGGTCGCGTCGCTGTCGTAAACCAGGCCCTCGCGCGCCCTTACCAGTTCGAGATCGAGGAACTTGGCGCCGAGCAGGCCGACCTCCTCGCAGATGGTGAAGACGACGTCGATCGGGCCGTGCGGGATGCGTTTCTCGCGCAACTGATGGAGCACTTCGCAGATGATGGCGCATCCGGACTTGTCGTCGCCGCCGAGCACGGTGGTGCCATCGGTCCGGATGATATCGCCCTCGACGACGGGCTTCACTCCTTCGCCCGGCACGACCGTGTCCATGTGCGCGCAGAGCAGCAGCGGCGGCACGTTGCTCAGAGTTCCGTCGAGGTGAGCGATGAGATTGCCTGTATTGCCGTGAACTTTTTCGCCCGCGCGATCGAACTGGCATCGCGCGCCGGCGGCCTCAAGCTCGCGCTTGAGCCGGAGCGCGCAGTCGCGCTCGCGGCGTGAGAGCGAATCGATCTGGACCAGTTCCAGAAAGAGTCGTTTCAAACGGTCGTGATTAATCGTCTCCATCGCCGCCAGCTCCAGATGCGGGCTGTGAAGCAGGCCCGCGATTTACGACGCCGCGCCGGCGTGGGCGCCATCGCCTTCGAGCGCGGCGAGCATCTCGCGATGAAGCCGGCGCAGCTCCCCGGGCACGGTCGGTCCGATTTGGTCGAAGAATTCGCCCGCCGACTTCATCTCGAGGAGCCACTCCTCGGGGTTGATCGCGAGCGCCTCGCGCAGGCGATCGGGCGACAGCTCAAGTCCGGTCAGGTCGAGATCCGATACCTCGGGTATCATGCCCACGGCGGTGCGGCGTGCGTGAGCGCGTCCGTGGATCCGATCGAGCATCCAGATGAGGACGCGGAGATTTTCGCCGAAGCCCGGCCAGATGAATTTGCCCCCGGCGTCCTTGCGGAACCAATTGACCATGAAGATTTTGGGCGGCCGGGAAACGCCCTTCTGGAGCATCTCAAGCCAGTGTCCCCAGTAGTCGCCCATGTTGTAGCCGCAGAACGGCAGCATCGCCATCGGGTCGCGCCGCACGATGCCGACCGCGCCGGTCGCGGCCGCGGTCGTTTCCGAACCCATCGTCGCGCCCATGAACACGCCGTGCGTCCAGTCTTGCGATTCGAGCACGAGCGGTGTCGTGGTAGCGCGGCGTCCGCCGAAGATGATCGCCGAGATCGGTACGCCGCGCGGATCTTCCGCATGCGGCGAAATAACCGGGTTGTTCTTCATCGGCGTCGTGAAGCGGCTGTTGGGATGGGCCGCCGGGCCGCCGGGATTCGCGCTCCGCGGGCGCCCCTGCCAATCGATCAACCCTTCGGGCTCGGGCCTGTCCATGCCTTCCCACCAGACGTCGCCGTCGGGAGTCATCGCGACATTGGTGAAGAGCGAGTCGTGGTCCAGCATCCGCATCGCGTTGGGATTAGATTTGGCGCTGGTGCCGGGTGCGACGCCGAAATAGCCGTTCTCCGGATTGATCGCCCATAGCCGCCCGTCGGGGCCGACGCGCAGCCAGGCGATATCGTCGCCGAGCGTCCAGACCTTCCAGCCTTTGGCGGCGAGTGCCGGCGGCGGCATCACCATCGCGAGATTGGTCTTGCCGCAGGCGCTGGGGAAAGCGGCGGCGACATAAGTCGTATCGCCGTCGGGACTCTGGACGCCGAGGATCAGCATGTGCTCGGCGAGCCATCCCTCGCGCCATCCGAGCCAGCTTCCGATTCTCAGCGCCAGGCACTTTTTGCTCAACAGGGCGTTGCCGCCGTAGCCGCTGCCGACCGACCAGATCGCGTTGTCCTGCGGAAAATGGCAGATGAGTTTGCGCTCCGGACTGAGGTCGAGCGTGCAATGCACGCCGCGGTTGAAGTTGTCCGACTCGCCCAGCATGTCGAGTGCGGCCTTGCCCATCCGCGTCATGATTCGCATGCTCAGCGCGACGTAGATGCTGTCGGTAATCTCGATACCGATCTTCGCGAACGGTGAGCCCAGCGGCCCGAGCACATAGGGCACCACGTACATCGTCCGCCCGCGCATCGAACCCTTGAGCCATCCGCGCATCTTCGCGTACGCCTCGTCGGGCGCCATCCAGTTGTTGGTCGGACCAGCCTCGTTCTTCGATGGCGTACAGATGAACGTCAGTTGCTCGGTCCGCGCTACGTCGTTGGGATTCGAGCGATGAAGGTAGCTGCGCGGGCGCTTCTGATGATTCAGGGGAATCAGCGTACCGAGGTCAACCGCTTGCGCCGTGAGCCGGTTTTTCTCTTCCTCGGAGCCGTCGCACCATACGATCCGGTCGGGTTCGGTCAAGCCGGCCGTTTCGGCTACGAACGCCGCCAGCGCCCGGCTTCTGGTCTTTACGTTGTTGGAATCTTCCGATTTTCCTGTCACAAGCGATCACTCCATTACGATTTGGTCGCATGCCCAAACGGGCCTCGGCAACCGTTAAGCCATGAAGGGTTATGAATAAACGCTAACATCTATATAAGGCAAGGGCCAGCGGTAAGTTATGGAAATATAAGTCCTACTTCACGTCGTCCGGATCACGGTCTCGACGAAATCCTTGCGCTCCGGATCCCATACAAAGACTGCCGCCCGCGCGAACTTTCCGGCCTTGACCGACAAGACGACGTAGGCGGTGTCGGGATAATCGGGTTCGCCGGGATCGAACGAGCAGGCCTGGGCGCGATCGGTGGGCGAGAAGTAAGCATCGTGGTCGGGATGCGAGTGGTAGACGGCTTTGAGTGCCAGCTTTTCCCGATCGATTTCCTCGAGTACCGCCAGATGCTCTTTCGGGTCCATCAGGAAGGCGGTTCGCGCGTCGCGCGGATGGCTCTTCGGATCCTCGGCGTGCTTCTGGTTCTGAATGTTGCGGATCGGCCGCACCTGTTCGGCCGGGCCGTCGCCGAGGATGAAGCCGCAGCATTCATAGGGAAACTCGCGCTCGGCCTGCGTGACGATCGCGGCGAAGTTATCAGGGCGGATGGCGATGCTTTTCATTTCGATCCGCCGGATTGTTGCCGTATTCGCTCGGCGGCGCGAATCAAATCGGTAAGCGTGCGGTTCATCGAAGCGTCCAGGCCGAGCTTGTCGGCCAGTTCGACGACCTTTCCGTTGAGCGTGCCGATTTCGGTCCGGCCGCGATGCTCGAGATCGTAGAGCATCGACGGGCGATGGCGAAAAGTGGTCGGCACCATCCGTCCGTAGAACGCCTCGCGATACTCGGCGGCGCTGCCGAAAGGCAGTATCACGTTCAGGCGCCGGGCGACGGCGAAAGCCTCGTCGATCACCCGGCTCATGATGCGGCGAAGACCCGGGTCTTCGGCCAGCGCGCCGTAATGAGTTTTCAGCAACGCGCCGAGCGGATTCAGCGCGACATTATAGAGCAGCTTGGTCCACAGCTCGGGCACGATATCGGCGACCGATCGCGCGGAAATTCCGGATTCGGTTAGGAGTTTGGCTATAGCGTCGGCATCGCGACGAGCTTCGTCCACGCCGGAGGGGATAAGCCGGGGATCGGGGCCGACGGCGATCGGCTCGGCAAAGACACTGACCCGAGCCGCGCCGGGACCGACCAGCTCCGCGCCGAGCATAATCTTCGCGCCCAGCAGGCGTTCCGGGCGGCAGCGCTCGCTCAGGATTTCCAGGTTGCCTACGCCGTTCTGAATCGAAACCAGCACCCCCGGGTCGTCGAGACGCTCTCGCAGCGACGCGGCGATTTCGGCGGTGTCGTAGCTCTTGACGGTGAGCAGGATAAGCCGGAAGCGCCGCGTCAGATCGCGCGCATCCGCAACCGCCGTGAAACCGCGGATGTCGCGCTCGCCCAAAAGGCCGCTAAGGCGGACGCCGTCGCGCGCGATCGCCTCGGCCTGAGGCCGTCGCGCGAGCATCGTCACATCGTGGCCGGCCCCTCGCAGCATCGCGCCGAACACACATCCCAGCGCGCCCGCGCCGGCGACCAGAATCGGTCCTTCTGACATAGCTCACAAGGTAGCGGGCGCGGCCCCCGCCGACAATCCGTGGCATCCGCTTGCCAGCGGATCGCATATCGCTGTAGGGAATTACGCCTATGGAACGAACTTCAATCGAACTTGGCGGGATTCGGCTTGGCTCCTCGATAATGAACGCGTCGGGGCCGCGCTCGGCCGAGCGCGGCGAGATCTACGAACTGTGCGCGGTGCATTCGGGCGCGCTGGTGTTCAAGTCGTGCAATCTGGCCGGGCTGGAAGCGCCCGAGAACCTGAAGAATCGCGGCGTCGAGCACTTCGCCGCGATTGCCCGCGAGCTGGTTCGGCGAGGAAAAACAATCGTCGGCAGCGCGGTGGGCGCGACCGAAGAGGAACTGGTCGCGGTGGCGCGGACGCTGGATCGCGCTGGCGTCCAGATCGTCGAGCTGAATCTCGCCGATCCCTACGTGATCGACGCGATTGCGCCGTTCGCCTCGCTCGACCGTCTACAGGAAATCCTCGGACGCGTTCGCGGCGAGATCGGCGCGGTGATGGCGGTGAAACTGCCGATGCAGGTGGAGCGCAAGGACGCCCGGAAGACCGCCGAGCTGCTCAAGACGGCGAAGGTCGCGATCGCGGTCTGCAACAACGACCTGCCGAAGGAGCTGGCGGTCGATCTGGCATCGGGCACCGTCGAGGGGCCGCGGCGTCCGCTCTCACAGGCGCACGCGCTCTATCTGGCGAGCGACGGCGCGCTCGACGTTGTGGCGACGGGCGGCGTCGGCAGCGGGAGAGACGCCTATATCGCGCATCTGACCGGAGCGACGGCGGTGCAGGTGGGATCGGCCCTGATCAAGGAGGGCGCAGGCGCGCTCGGCCGTATCGATCGCGAACTCGATGAACTGCTGGCCGGGAACGGCAAGCGCTCGGTCGCGGAGATCATCGGTCGAATGAGCTTTAGAGTTTGAAACGCTGCTTCCTGATGGGGATCGGTAACTTGATCGAACCGCTTCCCCGAATCCCAGGCCTCTGGTAGCTTCGCAGGGATACATTTGAAGCGCTCAGAGCGCTCCTATACCTGCCAGCGCGTCCCCGTCGTCTAGCCCGGCCTAGGACACCGGCCTTTCACGTCGGTAACACGGGTTCGAATCCCGTCGGGGACGCCAATGAAATCAAGGGGTTTTTTGAGGTAGAGCAAGGCATAGCGGGATTTGACAGCCACATTTGACAGCCACGGGAATCTGGACGCGTAGAGTTTTCGTATGCCGAAGGCATTTCCCAGCGACATCGTGGGCTTGATCGACGAGCGCTTTTCGTGGGCGCGGTCGGTCATCCATCCGGACCACGATATGCAGCCAAGGGAAGCCCTCTGGATCGCCGGGCTGGTCGACCTCTTGGATTCGCTTCCGGACGGCTTACTCGCCGTTTCGCGCAGCGATTACGCCCGATTCATCATTGCGCGCGCCGGGCTCCGGCACGCGGTGAGCGCGTCCATGTCTGCGTACCTGCCGCGTCCGTGGCCCGTCGTGCGCGAAATGAATGCCGTCGCAGTTGTCCGCAATATCCTCGTGAAGTGCCCGGACGAGTCGCTGCAAGACGCCGTCAACGGTCTCGAGTTTGTCCTTGAAGAGGAGTTGAGAAGGAGTTGGTTTCGGATCTTGCCGCCTTGGAGCGCTCGGCGATGAATGGTGAGTGGAAGGCCGTGACCGTGCTTGGCGGTTCGCTTCTGGAAGCGCTACTTCTGTGGTCGATTCAGAAACATTGCGGAGAGGAGCTAACGTCTGCACTCGAGCGCTTGCCAAGGGAGATAGGAAAACCGCGAGATGCGAACCGGCCGGAAACATGGTCCTTGGTCCACTACATCGAAGTGGCGAGATCGCTGCGAGAAATCGATGAGCCGGCCGCGGATGCCGCAAGGCTGGCAAGAGACTTCAGGAATCTCATTCACCCGGGCCGCGAACAGCGGCCCAGGACCAAATGCGGTCGCGCGACTGCTATGTCACCACGCGCGCCGTCAATCGCGTCAATCGTGTATTGGGTCCACCAGCACCTAGCTGAGGGATGGAGAAAAAATCGACTCCATTCGATCCGCGACGTCCCGCATCGCGGCCGGCATCACGTGCGCGTAAGTGTTTGCGGTGAGCGAGATCGAGCTGTGGCCGAGCAGCTCCATGATGACTCGAAGATGTACGCCTTGAGCTAACAGCAGGCTTGCGGCCGTGTGGCGCAGGTCATGGAATCGTACTTCGGTTGGCAAGCCGACGGCCTTGAGCATCTGCTTGTATTCGCGGTGGAGCGTTATCGGCTCCAGTGGACGGCCGTTCGGGTTCGTGAAGACGAGTTCGCCATTTTGCCACTCCAGTCCAGCGAGCAGGCGTTCCTGAGCCTGACGCGCCCGGCGAGTCTTGAGCGCACGAATAACGCTCTCGGGCATCACGACGCCGCGACGGCTGCGCTCGGTCTTGACCTCGGTGACCTGTAGCTTTCCGCCGACACGCTGGAGGGCCTGATTGATACGCAATGAACGCTGTTCGAAATCAACATCCGACCATCGGAGCCCGAGAATCTCGCCGCGTCGGAGACCGAGCGTGAGAGCGATCACGATGATCGCCTCGAAGCGCTTGCCGCTGGCGGCTTGCAAGAGCTTCCTGGCGCCGTCTGTATCGAGGAAATGTATCTGCGGCCGCGGGATTCGCGGCGGGTCGATCAGCGTCGCTACGTTGCGCGCAAGCATGCCCCATTTGAGCGCTTGACCGAGAGCGCTCCGTAGCACCGTACGAATGCCCACAATCGATTGGGGCGAGAGTCCATGCTTCTCGATTACCTTGCCCGCTTTGTTCTTCACCTTGTAGGGCTGTCGTTTCGTTTCAAGCAGCGCTTGAACCTGCTGGGGCGTGAGTTTATCGAGCCGGATTCTGCCGAGCACCGGAACGATGTGCCTGTTGACGATCGCGGTGAAGCTCTCGACGCTCCGTGGTCTCGCTCTTGTCTTGAGGGTGTGTTCGAGCCAGTCTTCGAGAAATTGCGCTACCGTCTGTCGTTCGATTGCGACGGGAAGCCCGCGAGATTGGTCGGAACGCGCTTTCAGCAGCTGGTCTCGAACCTCAGCTGCCGTGGCGGCGTAAAAATGTCGCCGCTTACGCCTACCGTTTTCCCAACCCAGATTGAGAGAGCCGACCCAGCGCCCGTCCTTCCGTTGGAAGATGGAGCCTTCCTGTGCTCCTCTCCTCCCGTGCGCCATTTAACTCGGCTTCCCCGTCGGCCGGCGAGTGCGCACCTTCGACTCAGCGATTGGACCGGGTTTCTTCTTGGCGGCGCCTACATGGCGGTGCCGACGTTCGCGCAGTTCTTCCGATGAGCGTCGCTCTCTGAAGCGTTGATCGCGCACCTTTTGTGAACACGATAGGCTGCAGAAAATGCCGCGCTTCCGGTGCGTAAAGAGACGTCCGCATCCAGGACGGGCGCATTCGCGAACGCGAAGGCCTTCTTCCTCAAGCACCTCAGCTGCCGCCAGAAGAAAGGCAGTAGGGAAGTGATCAGAAGAGTAGTGAGATTCGATCGCGCCCGACCACCGCACGCGACGCCGTTTTGGCGTCACGCTGAAGTGTTTCGTAATCGTGCCTTTTATCGGAAAAGTCAGCTTTGCTTCCCAATCTGGGCGAAAATCTTTCAAGGTTCTGCGCAACGTGGCGAAAGCCTCGATGATTTCCTCTGCGGGCCCGGTTTGCCAAGGATTCCCGGCGTATCCGAAACAGGCTAGCTCCAGTCGAAAATCGGACTCAGCTACCAGCAACTCCTTTCGTAGTTCCTCGTCATCTTTCTCAAGTTGTGACACCAGCCAATCGAGCCGCTCTGATGGGTCATCACCGACTCGTTCTCTTGCCGTTTGCAATCGGGCGGGGAGTCTTCGCAGGACACTTCGTGCGATAGCGTGCTCGACAACAACGACGGTCTTCAAGCTCTCGGGCGGTTTTCGTGTTCTACTCATTTGGTGCGCACCACACTAATCGGTGTCGATGAGCATTGCAACCATCCGAACTTTGGGTTCTAATGGATCATGAGGATGGGAGGAGAAGTGGTGGAAACGAAGCTCGAACGGCTATTGCTACGTCCTGCCGAGGCTGCCGAGATTCTCGGCGTCTCGCGCTCCAAGCTCTATGAACTGGTCGCTGCGAGGAAGCTACCGTCAGTCAGGTTGGACGATGGGAGATTGATTCGCATACCGCTTAGCGCCCTCAAGGCGCTGGTTGAGAAGGCCGGCATATGAAGGGCGCCGCGGAGTCAAGTTCACGCAGGCGTTCCCTGGTGACCAAATGGCGGCGTGATTTGGTGTTATGCGCCGGCACGGTTGGTCGGGATTGCCGATACGATCGCGGTGTGATGCGAATCACTCTTTCCAACGCCGTTCTTGACGGCGAGGCTCCATTTCGCGATGCGGTTCGAGTGCGGCCCCCAAATGGCATGACTCGAGAGCAAATCGAGAGCGCGATCGATGACGCCATTCTGCTCGCGACAAAACCCTCGCAAGGAAGGTACGCAAGCGAGATCGAAGCAGAACCGATCCAGTGGCTCTGGCCCGGAAGGATCGCGGCGAGAAAGCTGACGATAATCGACGGCGATCCTGGAACCGGCAAGAGCACTTTAACAATCGACCTCGCGGCCAGAGTAAGCACAGGCAACGGTTTTCCTGACGGCGAATCGTGCGACCTGGGCAAAGCAATTCTCGTCACCGCGGAAGATGGTCCCGCGGACACGATCAAGCCGCGCCTTGAAGCCGCCGGCGCGGATCTGAAGCGCGTCGTTATTCTGAGCCCGGCTCTCGCGGCAAGCGGCGCAGTGCTCGAGTTGCCAAAGGATCTGGTGAGCTTGGAGGAGAACGTATCGCGAGTGAGGGCGACGCTTGTGGTCCTCGATCCGTTTAGCGCATTCCTGAGCGGCGACGTTGACAGCTACAAGGACCAGGAGATCAGAAAAATCATGACCATGCTCGGGGCGATGGCCGAGCGCTCCAATTGCGCAGTAGTCCTCGTCCGCCATCTTGGCAAGGGCGATAAGGCGAGCGCCTTGTATCGAGGGCTTGGGAGTATCGGGGCAATTGCGGCGGCACGGTCGGCTTTTGTGGTGGCTCTAGATCCGACGGACGCAACTGACAGTGGCCGCCGGGTGTTCTGCGCTAGCAAATGCAATCTGTCGCGTCTTCCGCCAGCACTGGCCTTCAATCTAACGGTGGACGCGCAGCGCCCAGTAGCTCGAATCGATTGGTGCGGGGAACCTGTCGACATTTCCGCCGACGAATTGCTAGCCGCGAACGACAAAAGACAGGAACGAGGGACCACTCAGGTTGTAGCGTGGTTAACAGATCAACTGAAGGATGGACCCAAGCCGTCCGTTGAGATCGAACGCGCGGCAGAGTCGAACAGAATAGCCAAGCGAACCTTGGAGCGTGCCCGCTTTTTCATGCGAATCCGGCCGAAAAAGCAGCCCGGTGCCTTCAACAATGGATGGATTATGGCACTTCCTGGATGTCGAAATTGCGAATCTGATCCGACAGTGCCCGATGAGAATCCTTGAAGGAGATCACGTTACCATTCAAATTGGCGGTCTTCGCTGAACTGGTTCTCGCCCAAGGGCCCCACCGAAGCCCGCCAACTACGCGAAATGACCTCAACCAGAGTACGAAATCGAAAACATTTCGCGCAAACCGCGTATACCGGATCGAATCTCTGGCGGTCTCGATGCGTTGACCATGGCTCTGGCTCAGCACGGGCTTCCGCAGGATGCATGGGGGTGGGGTCTTGGTGAAGGTGGAAATCACGAACACGGCCATTCGCGATCGAATCGTTGAACTGCGGCGCGTTGCCGCACGCGAGCTGGTTCCTAATCCGCGCAACTGGCGCCGGCATCCCGCGCGCCAGGCTGCAGCGTTACGCGGTGTGCTCGCCGAAGTGGGCTATGCTGACGCGCTGCTAGCGCGTCAGTTACCGGATGGCCGTCTGATGCTGATCGACGGCCACCTCCGCGCGGAGACCACGCCCGACCAACTCGTACCCGTGCTGGTGCTCGATGTCAACGAGGACGAAGCGAACAAACTCTTGGCGACGCTCGATCCGCTGGCCGCTATGGCCGAAACCGACAAGCTGGCGCTCAAGGATCTGGCCGGGCTCATTCAGACCGATAGCGCCGAGTTGCGCGAGTTGCTCGACGGTACGGCTGGTATCGCGAGGGAGGCGACACAGGACGCGATTCCCGCGCTTCCGGTAAGCCCTGTGGCCCGTTCAGGGCAGATCTGGCAACTGGGCAAGCACCGGCTGCTGTGCGGCGATTCTACGCGCCCGGAAGCCGTTTTCCGCCTCATGGACGAGGAACGGGCGGTCCTCTTCCAAACCGACCCTCCCTACGCGGTTGGCTACACGGGCGGTTCGCACCCGGCGACCAGGGCGAACCGCGGAAAGGCGAACCGGAACAAGGACTGGTCGGGCCAGTACCGCGAAGCGGCGCCATCTCCGGACATCGAGAGCAATTCCGAAATTGGCCGCGAGTTCTATCTTCGATTCATCATGACCGCCATCGAGCGCGCGATCGCGCCCAATGCCGCCTGGTATTGCTGGCACGCCAGCGCCCGTCAGGCGATGCTCGAGGCGGTCTGGAATGAAGTCGGCGCCTTCATGCACCAGCAGATCATCTGGGTGAAGAGCAGGCCGGTCCTGACCTATTCGGTCTACATGTGGGCACACGAGCCCTGCATGCTCGGCTGGATCAAGGGCCAGAAACCTTCGGTCGAACGCAAGCAGGAAGGCGGGTATCCGTCCACGGTCTGGGAGGTCCCGAATGCCGAGATTGAAAGCAACGAGCATCCGACATCAAAACCGAATCGGTTGTTCGCGATTCCGATGCAGCTGCACACAAGTCCGAATGACCTCTGTTACGAACCGTTCAGCGGCAGCGGATCGCAGCTGATCGCGGCCGAGCAGCTCGGGCGGCGCTGTTACGCGATCGAGCTGGAACCCCGCTTCGTCGACGTAGCGATCTCGCGATGGGAGCGACTCACCGGCAAGAAGGCTGAAGTGATTGCGGAGGAGGGTGATGCGGATGAAGACGCCAGGACCACCGCCAACGCCGACTAATCTGAAACTGCTCCGGGGGAATCCCGGTAAGCGGCGGCTGAATCAAAGGGAGCCGGATCCCGAGCTTGAGATCCCGTCGTGTCCGCAACACCTCAACAAGGTCGCCCGACGCGAATGGCGCCGGGTGACCAAGCAGCTGTTTGCTCTCGGGTTGGTGACTCAACTCGATCGTTCAGCACTCGCCGCCTACTGCGACGCGTACAGCCGATGGGCCGAGGCCTCGGTCCAAATCCAGCAGTTTGGGCTGATTCTGAAGTCGCCCAGCGGCTACCCGATGCAGTCGCCGTATCTTGCGATTCTCAACACCGCGCTGGAGCAGATGCGGGCATTCTCTACTGAATTCGGCATGACCCCGAGTTCGCGCTCGCGGGTCAAGACCGCGAATCCCAAGCAGCGCAGCCTGTTCGGCGATTTCCTCGATGGCCAGGAGGATGTCGGCTGATGATGGAATGTAGTGTGGGATTAGACCGCTCAAATCCTGAGCATAGAAGTTAGGTTCAGTGATTGTCTGAAGCGGTGGGAAGAGAGCGCCTGATTATCATCTTCGCTACTCGCATTATGAGTTGATGGCGAATCTTGTCACGAATTCAGCCAGCCTCTCCGCATCCATGTAACCCACAACAAGATTTTGTCGGGCGCAAAGCGCCTCCATCGACCTTCGCCGGGGTCGTCCTTCGTAGTAGTGCATGCGGTCAAGTTCCTTCCGGAACTCGTAGGCAATCAGGTCTGCGGCCTGTATCTGTGGCACCTCCAACCGCGAGCCAAAGCTGATACCGCCGAGTACATCCCACCGATCGTCGCGCTCCTTGAGCCGCTGAAGGATGCTCATCAACCGTTCGTGATACCGAGGCTTGCGATCGAAAACGATCTGGATTTTTTCGCCCGGCGCCCGCACCCGGATCTGGATCTCGCCGAGAAAGCTCTGGAACTCCTCGATGCAGACCGCGAAAGCCATACAGAGTGGATGGCCGATTTCTGCTTTCAACGAAGCAGGAACGACGGCCTCGTAGTCGCGGACGAGTACCAGCCCGCCGATGTTGATAAGCGCATATTCGTGAACGATAGCCGCCAGCTCACTGAGGAGCGAGTCTCGTCGCTGGGATGACCACGCCTCGAATTCTCCGTGCTGTTGCGCGAAGTCCTTCATGTGGAATTCGTGTACGCCGAAGCTCTGCAGAATCGTTAACCAATCTCTTGCGAAATCCGAACATCTCTCCCCAGGCATCACGAAGCCGGCGGCCGCGACAACCCTCGATCCAGGTTCAAGCCCGCGCGTATCGTGACTGCCGCTATCGTCTAGGAAAGCAATGATCACAGCCGCTTCGCACAACTGCAAAAAGGCCCTTCCGTAAGTTAGCCGACCTGTGTGTGGCGAATTGTTGATTCTGGCGGAAAACACTTCTGCAGCGCAGTCTTGAGAATCCTTCACTTGTCGTTAAAGTTCGCTTTAATGCGAGAACTGTTCATCTTGATCGCCCATCTGCTGGTGACGCTGGCAAAGCTTGCCAGGCCGGGCGGTCTTGGCGCAGTGGCGGCAGAATCAGTGGCGATCAAACACCAGTTGCTCATCATGAAGCGTTCGCGGCAGCGTGCTCCGAATCTGACCCCATGGGATCGGCTGGTGCTGGGAGTTTGTGCGCTTTTGGTGTCACCCAAACGCCTGAGCAAGATGGCCGTGATACTGAAGACTTCCACGCTTCTGTGCTTTCACCAAGCCCTAGTGAAGCGCAAGTGTCACCTTCTCTATAGCCCGAGAATGCGCCGTCGCCCTGGACCCAAAGGTCCGTCAAAAGAACTGATTGGCGCGGTTATCGAGATGAAGCGGCGAAACCCCCGCTTCGGCTGCCGGAAGATTGCCGAGCAAATCTCTAGTGCATTCGGTATCGAGATCAATAAAGATGTCGTCCGTCACATCCTCATCCAGCACTACAGACCGGTACCAGGCGGTGATGGTCATTCGTGGCTCACCGTCATCGGGCACGCTAAGGACAGCCTGTGGAGCGCCGACCTCTTTCGCTGCGAATCAATTCTGCTCAAGAGCTTCTGGGTCATGGTGGTGATGGACGTATTCACGCGCCGCATCATCGGCTTTGGTGTCGCACCGGCTGATCTCGACGGTCCGGTCGTCTGCCGGATGTTCAATCGCGCGATCGCGAAGCAGACACCGCCGAAATACCTTTCCTCAGATCATGATCCACTTGCTTTTGACAATCCGGTCTGGCCCACTTTGATACTTACATTTAGCCCACCCAGCATGTTTTCATCTTCTCGTTCTCTCCAGTCACGAATCGATACGTAGTTTCTGGATCAGGGGGAGTGCGAGGGGGATTTCCCCCTCGCTGCTGCCTCTAACCTGATGCATTGACCACCGAAGTTCGGCTCTTGCGCTTCTCCACGGTCCTGCGGAAGCGGTAGGACTCGGTGCCGGTTTCAATGATATTGGCGCGGTCGGTAATGCGGTCGATCAGCGCCTTGCACAGCCGGGCGTTGGGAATCACCTGGGTCCATTCCGAGAAGGGCAGATTGGTGGTGACGATCACGGCAGCCTTCTCGGCCCGTTCGGCGATGACCTGAAACAGGAACTCGGCGCCGACCTCGGCCAGCGGCACATATCCTACTTCGTCGAGCGCGATCAGATCGTAGCGGGCCCAACGTGACAGTGCGCGGCCGAGCTGCAACTGATGCTTGGCTTCGACCATCTCGTTGATCAGCCCGGCGGCGGTGGCGAAGCGCACCCGACGCTTCTGCCGGCAGGCAGCGACGGCCAGGCCGGTAAGCAGGTGGGTCTTGCCGGTGCCACTGTCGCCTATAAAGATGATCGGCTCCGCTTTGGCGATGTAATCGCCCTTGGCCAGTTCGTGGATCTGCTGGGCCGAGACCTTGGGATTGCGCGCGAAGTCAAACTCCTCCAAGGTCTTCATCCGCGGCAGACGGGCTTCGCGGATGCGCCGTTCGATCAGCCGCTGTTCCCGTTCCTCGAGTTCGGCTTGCAGCAGCGCTTCGAGGTAGCCCAGATGGGTTCGCCGTTCACGCACCGCCTGTTCGGCGAGTTGCGCGCACTGAGCCGCGATGGTCGGCATCCGCAACACCTTGCACTGCTGACGGATGGTGGCCGCTTCCAGGTCGACGCTCTGTGCGTTCATGGCGCCACCTCCTGGCCGAGCAGCCCGTCGTAATCCGTCATCACCGGCAGCGGTCGTTCAAAGCGTGACAGGGCGTCCAGCTCGATGATCGCGTCACGCGCATGAGTCAGGTCGGCAGCTTCCACCAGATGCCGCACCGCGGCGGCATCGGCGCAACCCAGTGCGAGCGCCTCTTCAACCGCCGCGCGCACCCGCTGGTGTCCGTATTGCTTAATCAGGCTCAGCACCTGAACCATCTGGCGCGTGCCGCTCGGCTTTCCGTGCCGGCCAATCAGCTCTGCGAGCAGCCGATCGGAACTCTCCGGCCACAGCCCTCGATCGCGCCATGCGGCGAGCGGCTTCGACCCGATAAGCGCGCCCGGCTTGCGCTCCAGTACGTCGAGATAATGTTCTAGGTCGAGCACTTGCTGGTGACGTTCGTAGCATCGTTCGTGGCGCGCGATGCAGCGGCCCTGGTCGCGCACTTCGACGTAACTCGGATAAAGCCGCACCTCGACCGTCTTGCCGGGCGCAGCCGGCGCCGAATAGAGATTGGTCCGCACCCGCACGCAGCCCAGTCCGTCCATTCTCGGGAACGAGCTCTCGGCCAGCTCGAAGCCGTCCTCGGCGAGCGGCAGTAGATGCGCGCGCTCCTCGATCATCAACGCGCCTACCGTCTGGCCGCGCCCGGCGATCTGGCGCCGTTCATCCTCGCGGCAGGCCGCGAGCAGCCTGGTGTTGAGCTCCGCGAGGTCGCGCGCCTTCGGCAGCGGCACCCAGTGGTTGCGTCGAAAGTAGCCGGCCTCGCTCTCGATGCCGCCTTTTTCGTGCGCTTCGTAGGGGGAGCAGAACTCGCTCTGGAAGCGCCAGTGCGAGCGGAAGGCGATGAAGCGCGTGGTCTCCTCCCGGCGATGGCCCCGCAAGATCTTCTTCACCGCGCTTTTCAAGTTGTCGTATCTCAGGACCGCAAACACACCCTGAAAATAATCAAACGCGTGTTCGTGGGCTTCGAGGAACGCCTGTTGGGTGGCCCGATGATAGGCGCGATGGAAGGCGCCCCCACTCGCCATGCTGCGCATCGAGTACACCTGCAGCAGCACCGGCTCGCCGCCCAACTCCGCCCAAGCCTCGTACCAATCGACCTGGCCTTCCTGGCCCGGCGCGTAACTCTGCGGTACGCAGGTAGTACGCGCTGACCATCCCAGCTCCCGTTTGCGCTCGCGCACATACTGCCGCACCGTCACCTCCGCCACCTTCCGCTCCGGCAGCTCCGTCTTAATCCGTTCGAAGATCCGATGCGCGGTGTGACGCTGCTTGCGCGGCGCGTTGCGATCAGCCTCCAGGATGGCGTCGACGAACGGGATCAGCGGCCCGATTACGGGCTGCTTCCGTTCGCTCTGCCTGCGCTCCGGCGGCTCGGCGTTCGCCAGCGCCTGGCGCACCATCCGGCGATGGACTCCCAGCTTGCACGCCACTCCCTTTACCGTCCCGATGCCGAATTCGTATTCCCTGCGAATCTGCTCAAACAGCTCCACCTTCGCTCTCCTCTCCATCCCAAGCCTCCTGCCTCATCGGCAGGATGCCCGGACTAGCCGGGGGTGGGCCAATTCAGAGCATCGAAGTGGGCCATTTCAGACTATCGAAATCACCACTGTTTCGCTTTCATCGGTGGCGTGCGAACTTTCGTATACTTGAAGTTGATGAGCTCAAAACCATTCCCTGTACGCCTCGTTTCCATGCTTTCGTTGAGCGACTGATCGGGACGGTACGACACGAGTACCTCGATCGGAGCTTATTTTGGAACCGAGCAGATCTTGAACGGAAGCTCGATAATTACCGGGCCTATTACAACCAACACCGCTGTCACACCGGGCTGGCCGGAGCTACGCCGGCGGAACGGAGTGGCGTGCCCGCACAGCCGATCGCTAAACTTGAGTCATATACCTGGCGGCAACACTGTCACGGCTTATTTCAGACCCCAATTGCCGCCTGAATTGTAATTCGCCACAGACAGGTTTAACTTTGTCAGACCGGCTGCGCATGAGAACCACGACTGAGCGAGCGGTGACTTTGTAGCGAATCGACGAGAGCGACTCGCCGCGGTCTGGCTCTGAGATGTCCTCCGGCGTATTGCGAGAAGTGTCTATCACCCTAAGCCACTCCTCCGCAGCGCCCTCTTGGACGATGAAATCAAGATCTTGCCAAAATGCATTGATCATTACATACAAATCGTCATCACCGACCTGTGACCCGCTCAAGAAAAAAGCCAGCGTATGGGAATCGTGGGAAAGATCAGGTTGCCCGGTGACTCCATACCAGCGTACCTGGTTTCTCCAGAAGCCGCTGCGCCCGATCGAGGGATGGCGCTTGCGAAAAGCGATCATATGCTTGAAGAATTGGAAAATGTCCCGGTTCACCTCAAGACGACTCCAATCAAGCCAGACAGTTTCATCGTCCCTCCTATATGGGTTGGGATCGCCGCGCTGGGTATTCATGAATTCGTCTCCTGCTCGGAACATCGGGGTTCCGTTCGCAAGCATCAGAAGACAGCAGAAGTTCTTCACCTGACGCTTGCGTAGCGCAATCACATCTTCGGGCGCATCCGAGTCGCCTTCCCAGCCACAGTTCCAGCTCCCTTGGCTATCGTTGGTGTAGGAGACGAGGTCATTCAGGCACATGCCGTCGTGGCAGGTTACAAAATTCACGCTTTGTGATGGGCGAGAGGCAATCGCGAGATCATCCGGAAACAGGTCCGTACTACCGTAGAGCCTGGTCATCACGGCCGAAACTAGTCCGTTATCACCTTTGACGAAACCACGGAGGTCGTCGCGAAATTTTCCGTTCCACTGCTGCCAGCCGAGCCCTGGAAACGAGCGGCCCAGTACATACCCGCTACCAGGCTCGCCTTGCCAGGGTTCGGCTATCAATCGGACATTTGTGGACCAATAGCTGGTGATTTCTGCGATGATGGAAGGATGGTCGTAATTTAGAGAGCCGCTGATCTCGCGCATAAGGATCGACGCGAGGTCGAAGCGAAACCCATCTATACCGATCTCCGTGGCCCAGTAATGCAAGCTCTCAAACACTAATTTCCGAACCAGTGGGTGCGCCGTGCAGAGATCATTGCCGCACGCGCTGAAGTTCACGTACTGGCTCAAATCGTTCGGGTCGAGTGCGTAATACGTCGAATTGTCAATGCCTCGGAAACTATACGTAGGACCGCTCCGGTCGCCTTCCGTGGTATGGTTGTAGACGACATCGAGTATCACCTCGATGCCTGCGCGATGAAGAGCCTCCACCATTTCTCGAAATTCGCCGGGCGCAGCATGAGCGTCAGCGTTTTCTGCGTATAAATGGTGCGGAGCGAAGAAGCCCAGGGGCATATACCCCCACTGACTTCCCTCTTGCGGATCGCACTGGTGAACCGGCATGAGCTCGACAGCCGTGACTCCAAGCTCCTTGAGATATGGGATCATGGCACCAAGACCCGCGTATGTCCCGCGGGCTCGATCATCCAGCCCAGAGCTTGAATGTTTCGTGAAGTTGCGCACGTGCAGCTCGTAGATCACCAGGTCATGAGTGTGTCGCTCAACACCTGTTTGCGGCTTCGCAGCCGCGAAAGTTCTGTCGGGCAGAATACCTAAGGGAGCTTTGCCGTCATTCGGACCCGGCACACACGCCGCTCTGCGGCTGAAATCGGGTGGTAGAAAGATCCGACGGGCATACGGATCCAACAGTATTTTGCTATCGTCGAAACGATCTCCCGTCACAGGATCGAACGGACCGTCAAGTTTGTAGGCATAGTACCTCGCCTCTTCGATTTCTGCGGCAGGCACCAACATGTGCCAGACTCTCGACGTCTTGTTGGTCGGAAAACTAAATTGATATACCTTAGCCGGGACAGTGAAATCCGGCTCTTGATAGAGAAGAAGCGACACCGAGGTAGCGTTCTTGGAATAGATGGAAAAATTGTAAGCCTGCTCCGACGCAAACCATGTGGCTCCGAGCGGCAATGGGGAACCTTCTAAGCGGCTCCAGGTGTCGAGGGTGATGCGATTTTGGTTTGAGGACATGTCCTCTGGCTTCCAATGGATTCGTTTGTCAGTGGTGTGCATAACCTGGATGTTTCAGCCTGTTTCTATAGGCTTCGGTTCTCTATAGCGCATATGCAGAACTGCGCTACGCAGATCTGCGAGCAGCCCCCGATTCGCCACTCGTCTGCGGGTCATATCGATGCCCCCGGTGCGCAGAATGTGGCTCAGGCCAGAAAATCATAATTTGACCCTCTCGGCGCGCCCGTAACCAAGTAAGCAAACCCTGTCGATCAAGTCCCAGCATCACGAAACCTAATCTGTATCAATCCTTGTATTACGGCGAAGATCATCGCGGTTGAGACGCCGAACATAAGCATTCCATTTGCTGCCTCCAAGGGCCCGAATAGTTTCCACGACTCCGACATGGCCACATCACCGTAGCCCAAAGTCGTGTAGTTCATCGAGGAATGATAAAAAGCGGTGGCAAATTGCGTGAATTCCCCGCAAAAGTCGAAAATCATTGCCCAAATAAGTATTTCCAACAAGTGAGCTATGAGCGCGAATATCGTGACGCCGGCGACAATGCCTACGTCCTTAAAGAATCGGACACCAGCACGTCCCAGTCGGCGCTGGTGGCGAAAGAAGTGGACGATTGTGACTACGGCCACGCCGTGAATCACGATCGTGCCTAGTATAACGGGCAAGCCAATAATCAGTGGTGCAAAGACCGCTATGCGCTCCGCTGACGATGTCATGAAGTGCCTTTCGAGGCGGGATTCGTTCGGCTGCCACAGAAAACACTCGGTTCACGGTTCGTTGGATCTTCTGTGTCAGCGTCCACGCCCGAAGTTCGCGAATCGCATTTGCAGACATGTAGCATTGACCTAATCACCAGCGGCTCGCGATTCGCCATTCGTTATGTCTCCATCTGGGCACCACACCCATAGAAAGCGTGCCGGAATGGCTACAGAACGTAATGCAGATTTCGTCCTCGATCCATTTCGTGGCGTTCGCGCAAGCTACTCTCTGTCGCGGCGCCGGGCCCGACCTCGTATGGCGCGATCTAATCGCGCTCGGCGGACTCAGCGCCGCGTATTTCGCCGTGTCGCTGGTGAGATTCACGCTAGCATTGCCGGCATAGGCGCCGCCTTCCATCTTCCTGATGTCCGCACACAGGACAAGCAAGCTGCTGACGGCCTGTCCGAAAATGTGATCGTGGGTCACCGCCAGGGCACTACGGAACTACGACGACTACGCTGGGCGAGAGGCTCGCCAGCTTCTGCGACACGCTTCCGAGTAGCAAACCGGCGAGGCGCCCGCTGCCACGCCTTCCAACGACGAGCGTGTCTGCCCCCACGCTCTGCAATGCATCCAGGATTTTTTCGGCGACGTCGCCCCAGGATTGTTGCGTGTGAATATCCTTCACACCTTTGCATCGTGCTCGTTCCAGAGCCCGCGTCAGAATTTGCTGCGAACGAGCATCGATGGCGTCGCCGGCAAGCTTCTCCATGGATGGGAATCGCCTCACCACATCCAATGCCTCTTCGGGTAAGTCGCCGGCCACGTTCACGATATGCAAGCTGCCGCCAACAGTCTTTGCAAGCTCCGCCGCGATATCCACGGCGCGCTCCGCGCTCTCAGAGCCGTCCGTCGCCACCATGATTTGTCGCATGCCTCTTATCCTCCCGGTGCCAATCCCGCTTCGCGCCGCCGCTCCCCGTGGCTCAGGTTGCGCGTCATTTCTCCAAGCGAGGCGCTGTTCCTGCCCAGTGGCGGACATTGGAGGAATCCGGATCGGAGAACCAGATAACCGGACGAGTCCCTGTGGGACATACTTTATTCCTCCGTGAATCTACGAACTTCTGGCAAATGCCTATGCCATGAAGGTGATCGTCTTACGGAAGCGCGCCAGTGCGATACCGAACAGGACCGAACCAATCACGGCGAGGGCGGCAAATGGTTTCCAAACCAGGGAGAATCCGGCGCCGCGGAACAGGATAGCTTGTCCCAGCACGACCAGGTGAGTTGTGGGCGCGGCGAGCATCACGATTTGTACCGGCTCGGGCATGCTCTCATACGGAGTGAAGCCTCCCGACAACAACACTAGGGGAAGCAGCACCAGGATCATCAGTAAGCCGAATTGCGGCATGGAGCGGGCGAAGGTCGCCAAGAAGATGCCGAGGGTCGTAGTGGCAAAGAGTTCAACCGCAGCGCCGGCCAGAAAAAGCGCGATTGACCCCTGGATCGGAACTGACATTGCTCCCTCTACTACAAATCTGATCGACAGTTCGCACATTACAAGCACGACCAGTGCCATCGACCAGATTTTGCTCGTCATAATCTCGAACGGGGTGACCGGCATCACGAGCAGATGCTCTACCGTGCCGTGCTCGCGCTCACGAATGAGAGCGGCGCCGGTAAGGACAATCGAGAGCATCGTAACCTCGTTGATGACTTCGACCACCGCGCCAAACCATAGCCTTTCGAGATTCGGATTGAAGCGCGTGTTGAGAGCAAGATCCGGTACTTCGACTCCGCTCTGCGGCCAATCTTTGGACTCAGTCGAACGTCCCACATAGGCGCCCGCGGTGATGGCTCGACCGGATGGGGGATAACCCGCGGGTTGCGTGCCGGCGGGCTTGTAGCGCTTTACGAAGGCGTCGACCTCGGCACTGATGATGTTCTGAATATACTCACCACCGGTGAACGCCTGGTGCATGCGCGTCGCATCAACGTTGAGTTGGACTCGAGGGTTTCGCCCCGCCATGACATCGCGCTCGAAGTCCGGTGGGATGTCTATGGCGAATGTCTCAGACCCGGCGTCCATCCGTGCATCCATTTGATCCCGGCTGATAAGCGCGGGCCGCATAAACTGGGGCGGGAAAAAAGCATCAATGATCCGCGCAGAAAGCTGCGACTGATCCTCGTCCACAATCGCGATCGGAACCTTGCTGAGCGTTTCCGGCATCGACTTGCCCACTGCGTAAACTGAAAGGGTAAACGCCCACATAATAAGAGCTATCATGACCGGGTCATGGGCCAGGCTGCGAAGTTCCTTGATGCCGAGATTCCAAATGTTCGCCAGGCGCATCGCTTAAGACTCCTGCTTCTTCAGCAGCAGCGTGGTCGCGGCGACCATTACCGGCCCAGCCAGCAGCAATGGGATGTAGAACACTCGCAGGTCCCAGAAGCCCAGTGCCTTTGAAAAAGTTCCCCGTGAAATCTGGATGTAATAAGTAGTGGGATAGATTGCGCCGATGAACTTTCCGAATCCTCCCAGGCTGGATACCGGGTCGAGAACTCCGCAGAACTGCATGGCTGGTACAAGTGTTAGTATCGCAGCTCCAAAGATTGCTGCGATCTGACTTCGAGTGAAGCTGGATATCAGCAGCCCAAACGCGGTGGCGGCGTTCACATATAACAGGCTCCCTATTGCCAGCGCCAGGAAACTGCCCTTGAGAGGCACCCCGAACACCGTGATTCCCATCAATAGCAGCAGCACAAAATTCACCATCGCGACGACCACATACGGAAGCTGTTTGCCGACAAGAAACTCGAGCCGCGTCACCGGGGTGACGTAGAGATTGACAATCGAACCGAGCTCCTTTTCCCGCACCACACTGAGAGCGGCAAGCATCGCGGGGATCATCATGAGCAGCAGCGGGATCACCGCCGGCACCATAGCCGGCAGGCTCCGTACGTCCGGGTTATAGCGGTAACGAATTTCGACCGTGGCTAGACTGCCCTGGGGGGATGCACCTGGTGTTTTCTCGGAAGAAACCCCCGCTATATGCGATACACGAGCCGCCATCTTGGCCAGCCATTGCGAATGTACAATCTGAACATAGCTGCGGATGGTCTCGCCGCGGGTAGGATTGGCGCCGTCGATCCAGGCTCCGATCCGCGCGGTTCGACCACGGGCCAGATCGCGTCCGAAATGCGGCGGAATTTCGATCGCCAGACTCAGCTCGCCTGAACGCATACGCCGGTCCAGCTCTGCATAGTCGCGAATCGGAGCGTGCTCGATGAAATAACGTGGTGAGCCGATGAATTGAAGCGCATAGTTGTTACTGACCGTGGTTTGATCACGATCCAGCACCGCGAAAGACAAGTGTTCCACATCCAGGGTGACGCCATACCCAATGACGAGCATAAGGATGAGGGTGCCGAGCAGCGCCAGCGCCGCGCGCATCGGGTCGCGTCGCAGCTCAAGCGACTCGCGGCGCGCGTAGCTGAACATCCGCCCAAAATCGAAACCGGAACGGGGCTTTGCTTCTTGCGCCTCCGACAAACCCTGTTCAGGCGCTAGAGTGCTAGCCGAGACCGCGGGCTTGGATGAGGAAGGGGGCTGGCCTTTCACGCCAGTCGCTTCTTCGAGATAGGCGATAAAGGCATCCTCAAGTGTTGCTGCTCCGCGCTTTTTAACCACTGCGCTGGGAGCATCGCTGACCAGCACCCGCCCCGCATTCATCAACGAGATGCGATCACAGCGCTCGGCCTCGTTCATGAAATGCGTCGAGACGAAGATCGTGACCTGGTCGCGGCGCGAAAGCTCGAGGAGGATTTCCCAGAAGCCATCACGCGCGACAGGATCGACCCCGGAAGTGGGCTCGTCCAGGATCAGCATCTCCGGGTGATGGATCATCGCCACTGCCAGCGAGAGGCGCTGGCGTTGGCCCATCGGCAGCGCGGACGGAAACGCGTCTATCACCAAGGCCAGATCGAACCGCTTCACCATCTCCTCAACCCGCGCCTGGATCATGTCAGCCGGGACCTGGAAGAGCCGCGCATGAAGCTCGAGGTTCTGGCGAACGGTCAATTCGGTGTAGAGCGAGAAGGCCTGCGACATGTAGCCGACCCGGCGGCGGGTAGCCATGTCGTTTGGATCGAGCAGCTGGCCAAATAACCAAGCTTGCCCCTCGGTCGGTGCGAGCAGCCCGGTCATCATCTTCATCGTGGTCGTCTTGCCACAGCCGTTGGAGCCGAGGAAGCCGAAAATTTCGCCGCGTTCGATATGGAAGCTGACTTGGTCGACGGCCGTAAAGTTGCCAAATCGCATCGTTAGATTTTTGGCTTCGATGGCGACGGCGCCGCCCTCCGTCGCCGGGCGTGGCCTAATCTCCACTGCGCGGTGGCCGCGCCGTTTTTCTTCGGGTAGCAGTTCGATAAATGCAGCCTCCAGCGAAGTCGTGCTGGTGCGCGAAAGCAGTTCCTGCAGTGAACCGGTGGCAAGCACGTGACCGGCGTCCATCGCCATCAGCCAGTCAAACCGCGAGGCTTCCTCCATGTAAGCGGTAGCCACCATCACGCTCATGCCAGGCCGGTCCGCCCGGATGCGCGCGATCAGTTCCCAGAATTGGCGACGTGAAAGCGGGTCTACGCCAGTGGTCGGTTCATCGAGGATCAGAAAGTCCGGGTCGTGGATCAGAGCGCAGCACAAGCCAAGCTTCTGTTTCATCCCGCCGGAGAGCTTGCCGGCAGGCCGCTCCGCAAACGGGGCCAGACCTGTGCTTTCCAAAAGCTGGGCGATACGTCGTTCGCGCTTCTCCTTGGAATGACCGAACAGGCGGCCAAAGAAGTCGATATTCTCGAACACGGACAGCGTTGCGTAGAGATTCCCACCGAGACCCTGCGGCATATACGCGATGCGCGGACACACCGCCCGGCGATGATCCGCTGAGGCCATGTCTCCGCCGAGCACCATGACCTGCCCGGTCTGTACGGCGCGTGCGCCGGCGAGCAGCGAAAGCAGACTCGACTTGCCGACGCCGTCCGGACCGATCACGCCCACCATGCAGTCTGCGGGCACATCTAGAGTAATGTGATCCAGCGCCAGCGTTTTTCCATAACGCAGGCTTACATCGCGAAGCCGGGCGACCGGCGGCAGATTCTGCTGACGGTTGCTCATTGTGTTTGCCGAAGCGGCGGCGGTATCCGAATCTGCAGATTGCTGGGCCACTCGGCGTTCGGATCGAGTCGCACATAAGTCATGCCGGGCAGGCCCGTCTTGACCTGGCTGAGGTACTGGTGGAGTAACTCTGGTGCGATCTGCGCTTTGATCCGGAACGTAAGCTTTTGGCGTTCTTCCGCTGTCTCCACCGTCTTGGGAGTGAACTGGGCGACGTTAGAGACAAAGGTTACCGTGG
Source organism: uncultured Pseudomonadota bacterium (assembly GCA_963759165.1). Taxonomy (GTDB): domain Bacteria; phylum Desulfobacterota; class Binatia; order Binatales; family Binataceae; genus DATJOQ01. The sequence continues at coordinate 1,557,590 of CAVWXK010000001.1, forward strand.
CCGGTATGACGAACTGGGGGAAGGCGTCGAGCACGATACGCGCTTGCGCGCCGACGGCTACTTTACCGGCCAGTTTGTCGGGCAGGAAGAAGGTCATATACACGTCTTCCAGGTTGATCATATTCAGCACACGCCCACCCGATGGGAGGACCTCGCCCGGCTCCGCGACGCGGTACTGCACGCGTCCGTCCACCGGCGAACGAAGCTCGCTGTCGTTAATATTCGCCTGAATGCGCTGGACGGTCGCTCGTTCGGCGTCCACCTTCGCCCGCGCATCAAGGACTTCGGAGGTGGCGGAATGGACCGCCGCGTCGGCAGCTGCGGCTTGCGCCTCGGCCGCACTGACTGCTGCCTCCTTGCTCTTGGAATTTGCGCGAGCATCATCCAGAGCCTGGACGGTGACAAAGTCCTTCGGGGCCAGTGCCTGGGTTCGCAGGAAGAGCTTCTGAGCGGCATCGAGCTCCGCTTTTCGTTCCGCTACAACTGCGATTGCGGCGGTCTTCTCGGCGCGCCGTTGCGCTAGCTGGCTCTGAGCGGTCGCGATCTGGTAAGCGCGCTCTGAAGCTGGGCTTCCGCCTCCCTGTGCTGTGCCATGAGCACGTCGGTGTTCATTTGGACCAGAAGCTGCCCGGGGCGGACGAGATCGCCTTCGTGCACCGTGACGGTCCGGATACGTTCCGCAATTTTGGCGTCAATGTCGACCTCGGTCGCCTCGATGCGGCCGTTCCCGCTTGCGAAACCTTCCGGCAAGCCTTTTGGTTTGAGAAGCTCCCAAGCGAGAAAGGCAATTGCGCCGGCGGCGACAATGAGCGTGGCCCTTACCCACCAACCGCGTTTCTGTAGAAATCCAAATGATGCCAAGTTAGTTCACCTCACACCGCAGTACTGAGCAGATCATGTTTGCAGTGCGCAAGTTCATGGTGTCGTCGCGCTGGACCGAGACGCAGTGCCGACGTGCGTGAAGCAGATTGCAGGACGAGATGAGAAGATCTGCCTTGCTCTGAATGAAGGTGTATCGCGCCGACATCAGATCCCGCTCGGACGAGATCAGGTCGGTGATCGTCGCGAGGCCGTACCGATGGCTTTCGAAGTTGGCGGCGTAGGACTCTTCTGACGAAGTTAGCAACGCCTGCGCGGCATCGCGTTTCTTTTTCGCGGAGAGGAAATCATAATAGGCGGTCCACGTTCCCGCGATCACATTAAGTTGAAGCGACCTGAGCTCCGAGAGGGCCGCGCCCCTCTCCGCGGTAGCCTTTTGCACGGCGTAGTACCGATCGAATCCGGTGAAGAGATCCCATCGCATTGTTAACCCCGCCCCATAAAACGGTTGGTTCATGTTCTGAGTGTGCCCGCCGTTGACCGTGTAGCTCCAAATTACCTGTCCATAGTTCCCGCCCACGCTAATTTCGGGGTAAAACTCCGCCCTCGCGCGTGCTATGGCGGCGTCACCGGCCCGCACTGCAGCGATTTGGGCGGCAAGATCGGGTCGCCGCTTGATCGCTTCGGCAATGAGTGCCTCAACATCGTCACTCAGATTTTTGGGCAGCCGGTCTAACTGACCGGCGTCGATGTTGAGGTTGGCGTCGGCCGGAACACCGACGGCTTGACGGAGCGACGCTTCGGCGTCGTGCACTTGCGAGTTTGCATTTTCGAGGTCGTACACCGCCTGTGCCTCCACCTGCTTTGCGAGCAGCACTTGCGGCTTGGTTGCGAGGCCAACCTGGTGACGCTGCTGGACGGAAGCCAGGGCTATATTCGCGAGCTTGAGGTTAGCCTCCGCGGCACTCACGTTGGCATTCGCTGCAGCTAGAACATAGAACGACCTTTCTACATTGAAAACGACGTCCTGGATCGCCTGATTGAAAGTAAAGTTCGCGGCAATCAGTTCTTCACGAGCCTTTCGCTCGTTTGCGCGAGTGCGTCCGAAGTCGAGTAAGTCGTAGCTGACTTTGAATTGAGGCAGAAACGCTTCATTGCGGATACGCAGAGTTTGCCCGGGAAACTCAATCGGCAGGCTGAAATAGCCGCCGTCGGCCTCTGTTTCCACCATGGGATAATTGGTGGCTTGCGACCGGCCGAGTTGGCCTTCATCTTCCAGGGCCACATACCAGGCGTGCCGGGTTTGGGGACTTAGCCTTAAAGCAAGGTCCACGAGTGAGGGCAGGTCATAGGCCCGTTTGCCCGATGTTTGAAGGGCGCCTTTTTCCTCAAAGCTCCGAAGTTGCTCGAGATTTGTGAAAGGACGATTCAAGGCCTCGGTGGAGGGGGGCGGCGCCCAGACGTTCTCCGCTTTCTCGGAGGGCGCCAGTTCGGAGTCGGGATTGAGGTGAATTGAACCGCAACCCATCGAAGGCGCAAGCGCGAGCGTCAGGAGCAACGGGACAAGGGGCCACGCGAGTGCGCGCGCTGCAGTCCGCGAAATGCTGCCAGCCGGTTTGCTCAGAGAGCCGCTTTTCCGACGACAGGCCTGGTTCCGATGACTCCCGAACACTCCCACGCTCTTCGCCCGAACGCACAACCCAATCTTGCGATCAGGTCTGTGCGCGAAAGCGATGACCTTCCGCACGATGGGCTCTGACCCAGGTCTCAAGAGTTCGTCAGTTGTTTCTCTCTTTATGACGCGTAGCACGGCAGCCCTCGGCAACAACGGCGCCCTGGCAGCGCGATCGTAACTCAGGGCGCAAGCTAAACCTCGCGATGAAGTCGACCGCTTTATGTGCGAGATTCATGTCTGTTCCGGATTTCGGAAACAGTACTCAAGTATCCGCTCTTGATGAGCTTCATGACATTAGATCCTCGTCGGATCTGGCTCGGATCGCCTCATCCTGGCTGTCTCCGATTGAGCCAGTCAAGCGCTTACGCAATTTGATGGCTCGCAAAGCCGGCGCTCTCTTTCGGCCCTTCTATCGATTTCGGTGGCTTCGATGCGGCCATTGCTAGACACGAATCCTGCGAGAATTCCCGGCGGCCGCAGGCGGTACCATGCATATCCACCGGCGATACCGACCGCGACAACGACCGCCGCCAGCAGCCATTTTGTAAGACGCTTCAAGTACACACCCTCCCTAAAATAGCCGACCAGAGCTTCGGAACTCGTCGCGGCATGCTTCGCTAAACGCCCGCAGGGGAGCCACCGCGTCGCTCCTCACCAACCCTTCTAGCTCGTGGAACGTTTTTTTCGGCCCGCGGTACGTTTCCAGGATAGTGTGTGCAACACTTTCCGCTATTTCGACGATCTTCGGCGACGATAGAACCTGCATCCTGCTGATCAGGGCATACAGTTTGACGAACTTGACGAATTCCGCTTTCTCATGTTCGAGGGCATCCGCATACAACTGCGCCGCTTCCTCAATAAAGTCCGCATACAACTCCTCCCGCCTGCTCCTATGGTGCGCCAACTGCTCCGCTCGGGCCTGAGCCTTCTGGCTCAGCCATGACGATGCCAACATCATCAACCCGCCGATCGCTGATCCAGCAAGCGCGGCAAACGCGGAAAAGTATTCTGAGTTCATGGACAGACACGCTTCACGAACGGCTTGATTTACATGACGAGGATGCCTAAATATGACCATATCGTCAAGTATGAACGAAAGAGTCAGCACAAGAGCATGAGAGAAGTGGGCCAGATTCGCAAACTCAAGGAGGCGCCAGCAGAGCTTGTCCCCAACCGTCGTGAGCGGCGAAAGTTCGCAACCCGCCAGACCCTCCTGGACGCGACTATTGCTTTGCTCTCATCGCGAAGTATGGATGCGCTGACCGTGGATGAAATCGCGATGCGGGCGGACGTGGCCAAAGGCACCTTTTACAACTATTTCCCTGACAAGAATGCGCTCGAGCGCGAGCTTTCTTGGTACGTTCGCGCGCGGATGGAAACCGAGATCTCGCGCACAAATGAAGGAGTCAGCGATCCAGCGGAGAGAATCGCGCGCGCATTTTGCTGCGTACTCCAGTTTTGCCTCGGCGCGCCGGAAGAGGCGGCCGCAATGATGCGGTTGTTTCCGCACGCGACTGATCCCGCAGCGCCGATCAACTCTGGTGTGCGCAGTGATGTGACGGAAGGACTCGCGCGAGGCCGTATTGTGGCGTCGTCCGAAGACGTCGCGGTCGCCTGCATCGTTGGGGTGTGCATGGCCGGGGTGAATCGCGCCTTGGATCTCTCATCTGGCCAGGTAGGTACATTTGCCGTCGATCTGGGCGCGATCATGCTGCACGGCCTTGGGCTCAGCCGGGCTCAGGCGGAACGCATCCTGGCTCAAGCGGTCGAATCGGTGCTGCTTTGATTGGCAAGCGGTCATGGGCATCAAGATTCAGGATGTTGCGTACGTAAGATTCGGCGCGCCCGATCTGTTTCCAGCACTTTTGGAGCGCGGGCACCGCGAAATGCTCTCGGACACTTATGCCGCGGAGCCGGTGGAGGATCGGTCGTTGATACTGGGGCGGTCTTCCATTTCTCTTTGGACTCTCTTTGGACCCAAGGACCGAATCAGAACCTGTTCTACGCCAAATCAAGACTTCAAGATAACGACTGAGGACTACGATTCCCCTAAAACGAAGCAGTCGTTCGCTCGCTTGAGCGAAATTGAGGATCAACTTCGCGCGCGCCAAAACGAGAGAAGCCCCTCTTAACGTTTCAGCTGATGCTCATGGACGGCCATCTGCGCGCGGAAACGACTGCCGACCAGTTGGTGCCGGTGCTGGTGCTCGACGCCAACGAGGCCGAGGCGAACAAGCTGCTGGCGACGCTTGACCCGCTCGCCGGCATGGCCGAAACCGGAAATTCCGGATGAATTATGAGGTGGTTTGTCATTCCGAGCGCAGCGAGGAATCTACGCGGAGCGATTTTCTCTTTGCGGCGCGCGGCCGCGATGCGTAATCTTTAAGAAGGATGAACCATAGCTGGAAAATCGCGCCCTCCATTCTGTCCGCGAATTTCGCCCGGCTCGGCGACGAGGTTCGGGCGGTCGAAGCGGCGGGCGCCGACCTGATCCATTTCGACGTGATGGACGGCCACTTCGTCCGCAATCTTTCGATTGGCCTGCCGGTTCTGGAATCGGTTCGTAAAATAACCAGCCTGCCGCTCGATGCCCATTTGATGATCGAGCATCCCGAGCGATATATCGAGGCTTTCGTCAAGGCCGGTGCGGACTCGATTTCGATTCACGCCGAAGCGGTCGGCAATCTCAAGGCGATGGCCGAGCGCATCCACGAACTCGGCGTGCGAGCCTCGGTGGCGATCAATCCCGAAACCCACCCCGGCCGGGTGCTCGAGGTCGCCGACCATCTCGACATGATCCTGGTGATGAGCGTGCATCCCGGATTCGGCGGCCAGGGGTTTATCGCCGCCGCGCTGGACAAGCTGCGCGAGATCCGCGAGGAAGTCGACCGGAGGGGCCTCAATATCGACCTCGAAATCGACGGCGGAATCAAGGTCGACAATATTGCCGAGATCGCGGCCGCGGGCGCCAACGTCTTCGTGTCGGGCTCGGGAATCTTCGGCCACGAAGATTACCGCAAGATAATCGCCGACATGCGAAACCGAATTCAGAGTGCTCAAGGGAGAAATTGCGGGCCATGACCACATTCGCAAGAAAGTCGGAGGCGGTTTTTTACGACGAAAAGACATCAGCGATATCAGCGTACGGTACGGCTCGTTCAACGATTAAAGGAGACGCCGCTCAGCTCGGACGAGCTGCGCAAGATCGACGCCTACTGGCGCGCCAGCCTCTACCTGTGCCTGGGGATGCTTTACCTCAAGGAGAACCCGCTGCTGCGGGAGCCACTTACGCTGGAACAAACGAAGCCACGGTTGCTCGGCCATTGGGGCTCGGACGCTGGTCAGAGCTTCACCTACATTCACTTCAACCGCCTAATCAACAAATACGACCTGAACGCAATCTTCATCTCGGGTCCCGGGCACGGGGCGCCAGCAGTCTTGTCCAACGCCTACCTCGAAGGAACGTACTCCGAAATATATCCGGACAAGAGTCAGGACCTCGCCGGGATGCAGCGCTTCTTCAAACAGTTCAGTTTTCCGGGCGGTATCGGCAGCCATGCCACCCCCGAAACGCCGGGAAGCATCCACGAGGGCGGCGAGCTCGGATACAGCATATCGCACGCGTACGGGACGGTTTACGACCGCCCGGATCTGATCACTCTCGTGATGGTGGGTGACGGCGAGTCCGAGACCGGCCCGCTTGCGACAAGCTGGCACAGCAACAAGTTCCTCAATCCGATCAGCGACGGCGCCGTGCTGCCGGTATTGCACCTCAACGGCTACAAGATCAACAACCCTACCCTGCTTGCCCGCATCAGCCACGAGGAGCTGGAGGCCCTGTTCGTCGGTTACGGTTATACCCCCTACTTCGTCGAAGGCAGCGACCCGCAGAGCATGCACCAGGCGATGGCCGCCACGCTGGAGCACTGCGTGCTTGAGATTCGCAAGGTCCAGGAGGAGGCGCGGGGGACCGGGAAGGCGTTGCGGCCGCGTTGGCCGATGATCGTCCTGCGCAGCCCCAAGGGTTGGACTGCTCCGCGGGAGATTGACGGACATTACCTGGAAGGCTTCTGGCGGGCGCACCAGATCCCGATCAGCGGACATCGCCACCAACCCAAGCCATCTGAAAGTGCTTGAGAACTGGATGCGCAGTTACAAACCCGAGGAGCTGTTCGACGAAGCCGGTCGGCTGATTCCGCGAGTTGAAGGCTCTGGCCCCGAAGGGAAACCGCGACGGATGAGCGCAAACCCGATCGCCAACGGCGGTCTGTTGCGGAAGCCGCTCGATATGCCTGATTTCCGCGAGCTCGGCAGTCGAGGTCAAGAAGCCCGGAGCAACTCTGGCGGGGAACGTTCCGACATTGGGTAATTTCCTTCGCGAAGTGATGCGACTGAATATGGACCGCTTTCGCGTCTTTGGACCCGACGAGACGCAGTCCAACCGGCTCGAAGCGATCTACGAGGTGGGCAAAAAAGTTTGGCTGGGAGAGTACTTTCCCGAGGACGCTGACGGCGGCGAGCTTGCTCCTAACGGACGCGTGATGGAGATGCTGAGCGAGCATACCGTCGAAGGATGGCTGGAGGGTTACATCCTCAGTGGCCGGCACGGTTTGCTCAACAGCTACGAGCCGTTCATCCATGTCATCGATTCGATGTTCAACCAGCACGCGAAGTGGCTGGAGAAATGTAACGAACTGCCATGGCGCGCGAATGTGTCATCACTGAACCTGCTGATCACGGCACTGGTCTGGCGGCAGGATCATAACGGCTTTACCCACCAGGATCCCGGTTTCCTCGACGTGGTAGCCAACAAAAGCCCGAGCATTGTTCGCGTTTACCTGCCACCCGACGCAAACTGCCTGCTCTCCGTCGCGGACCATTGCCTGCGAAGCGTCAACTACGTGAACGTCATCGTCGCGGACAAACAGGTGCACCTCCAGTACCTGGACATAGAGGCGGCAATCGAGCACTGCACGAAGGGAGTTGGCATCTGGAACTGGGCCAGCAACGATCAGGGCGCCGAACCCGACGTGGTAATGGCAAGTTGCGGCGACGTCCCAACAATGGAGTCGCTGGCTGCCACAGCTCTGCTCCGACAGCACTTGCCGGACATCAAAGTCAGGTTTGTGAACGTGGTCGACCTGTTCAAGCTCGTGCCCAGCACCGAGCATGCGCACGGACTGACAGATCGCGAGTTCGAAGCTCTATTCACGCCGGACAAGCCGGTAGTCTTCAACTTCCATTCCTATCCGTGGCTCATTCACAGACTCACCTACCGCCGGCCTGGTCAGCACAACATCCACGTACGCGGCTACAAGGAAAAGGGGAACATCAACACCCCGCTGGAGCTGGCGATCCAAAACCAGACGGATCGCTTCAGCCTGGCGATCGACGCGATCGACCGGATCCCACGATTCCAGGTTAAAGGAGCCGATGTTCGGGAGCTTCTGCTCAACCGCAGATAAAAAGTAAAAACCACGCGCACCAGTTCGGCATCGATCCAAGGAAATCACTGACTGGCAGTGGCCATTCTGAAAGGGACCATTTCTGAAGGGAAAGAACTGATGCAGTGAAATGCTCCCCACGCTTTACATCGCGAGGCACGGCGAGACTGCGTGGAGCCTCTCGGGCCAGCATACTGGGCTTACCGATCTGCCATTGACTGAGCGCGGACAAAGCAACGCCCGCCGCCTCGGTAACCCGCTCCGAGGACGGTCCTTCGCCCACGTATTCACCAGTCCACTGCAGCGAGCGCGCCGCACATGCGAGTTGGCCGGCTTCTGCGCCGAAGCTGAGGTCGATCGCGACTTGCTCGAATGGAACTACGGTGACTACGAGGGTCTGCGCACCGCGGAGATCCACGCCAAGCGTCCCGGCTGGGAGCTGTTCCGCGATGGTTGCCCCGGAGGCGAATCGGCCGACGACGTTGGAGCCAGAGCAGATCGCGTGGTTGACCGTGTGCGTGCGGTCCGGCAGGACGTTTTGATTTTTTCGAGCGGGCACTTTCTCCGCGTACTAGTCGCACGTTGGCTGGGGCTGGAACCCCAAGCCGGCAGGTATTTCCTGTTGAGCACTGCGAGCTCTGAGCGCACTTAGCTATGAGCACGATCTGACGCAACCCGTTATTCAAATTTTGGAATGACCTGCATCATCTGGCCCATCACTAGACTTGAACAGCCAAACGATTCGGGAGCGAACAGTCCGAGGAACTGCTGCAAACGCAAAGGATCAGTTACAAGGAGAGACACGTGGCGAAATCCGTTAGAGCGGCGGTTTCCGACGCCGTAGCAAAGCTCGATCGCGCAGTATGGTTGCGGTCCCGTAAAATTCAGCGGAGCTGACGAGGCCCTGTATGAGCGCCATCTCCTTTTCGACAGTGTTACGGACATAAAGGTCGCCGACGCGCGCGATCGGTTTGAAGCCATCGCGCGATCCGTACGCGACGTACTTTCCCAGCGTTGGATCCGTACCGAGCAGACGTATGAGAGCAGGAATCCCAAACGTGTCTATTATTTGTCGATAGAATTTCTTCTCGGTCGCTCGCTCGCCAACAACGTTCAAAACCTTCTGCTCGACCCCGTGGCGGAGCAATTGATCAAAGAGAAAGATCTCGATCGGCTGGGCTTTGCTGGAGCAGGAACCCGACGCCGGTCTCGGCAATGGAGGGCTCGGCCGGCTCGCTGCTTGCTTCCTTGATTCGATCGCAGCGATGCAACTCCCAGGAATGGGCTATGGGCTGCGCTACGAATACGGGATGTTCAAGCAATCAATCGACAATGGCTGGCAGCAGGAACGCCCGGACAATTGGCTGCGTCGCCCGGACCCTTGGGAAGTGGCTCGTCCGCATGAAAGAGTCGAACTGCAGCTCAACTGCTCCATTGAGGTCCGCGGGGGAGCGCTACATCCGGTCAGCGATCGGCCTTCGACTCTGATCGGGATTCCCTTTGATCGTCCGGTGGTTGGCTACGGCGGCAAGACCATAAACACGCTAAGACTGTGGGCCGCCGCCGCTCCAGACGAGTTCCACTTTCAAGAGTTCAGCCACGGCGATTTCGTCGGCGCCGTCGCAGAGAGGTCGGGAGCTGAATCCCTAACCCGAGTGCTGTATCCCGACGACTCTACCAGTTTGGGGCAGGGCTTGCGCTTTGTACAGGAGTACTTTCTGGTCGCCTGCGCGCTTGCCGATATTGTGCGACGGTTCCGGCACGACAATCCCGATTGGAGCGCCCTTCCTGAGAAAGTAGCGATACAGCTCAACGACACACATCCGGCGATGGCGGTGCCGGAGTTGATGCGGATTCTGCTCGACCAAGCGAAGCTCGGCTGGGACGAGGCCTGGGACCTGACGCGAAGAACGTTCGCGTACACCAATCACACGCTGTTACCCGAGGCTCTCGAAAAATGGCCGGTTGAGTGGTTTCGGATACTTATACCGCGCAATCTGGAGATCATATTCGAAATCAATCGGCGGTTGCTCGATGACGTTCGTACCCGCTTTCCGGGTGACGACGGCCGTGTCGCCAGGATCAGCCTGATCGAGGAGGGCCCGAACAAGCACGTACGGATGGCCAACCTGGCGATCGTCGGGTCGCACAGCACCAACGGTGTAGCCGAGATTCACTCTCAATTACTGCGCACGACGACGGTCAAGGATCTGGCCGAATTGTTTCCCGAACGCTTTAACAACAAGACGAACGGCGTCACGCCCCGGCGCTGGTTGCTGCTCGCGAATCCGGCCTTGGCCCGCACGATCACGGAGGCGATCGGCGAAGGCTGGATTACCGATCTGAGCCAGTTGAGCAGGCTGAAGCCGCTTGCCGCGAACAGAGCCTTTCGCGACAACTTCCGTGAGGCCACTCGTCAGACGAAGGTTCGGTTTGCCGACTGGCTTAAGTCGAAGTTCGGGGTAACGGTCGATCCGGATTCAATTTTCGATAGCCAGGTTAAACGCATCCACGAATACAAGCGGCAACTACTGAACGCACTTCGCATCGTGGTGCTCTACAACCGACTGCGGGAAGATCCCAAGGCACAGATACAGCCGCGTACCTTTTTCTTCGCAGGGAAAGCGGCGCCAGGCTACCACCTGGCGAAGCTCATCATAAAGTTCATTAACAATGTGGCCGATACAGATCGACAACGACCCTACGATGCGAGGTCGAATCAAAGTCGCTGTTTGTCCCCGAGTACGACGTTTCGCTGGCAGAACGGCTGATTCCGGCCAGCGACGTTTCCAATCAGATTTCAACCGCTGGTTACGAAGCCAGCGGCACCAGCAACATGAAGTTCATGATGAACGGGGCTCTGACTATCGGCACGCGCGACGGAGCGACTATCGAGATGGCGCAGGAAGCGGGCGAGGAAAACTTCTTCCTGTTCGGTCTTACAGCCCAGCAGGTGGCCGATAGCCGAAGCTGGTACAACCCGCACTGGCACTATGACAACGAACCCGAAACGCGCAGCGCCTTGGACCTGATCTTTTCCGATCACTTCAGCCCTAATGAGCGTGGCGTGTTTGAGCCGCTTGCGGGACGCCCTTCTCACGCACGGGGATTATTACATGCACTTGGCGGACCTCAAGTCATATCTCGACGCCGACCGCAGGCTCGTCGACTTATACGCGGACCGAGAAGAATGGGCGCGTAGGGCGATCCTGAACGTGGCCGGGTCCGGAAAGTTCTCCAGCGACCGAACCATCGCAGAGTACGCAAGGGAGATCTGGAACGTGGAGCCTTGTCCCCGTCACATAGATGATTGGAGACGGACGCATCCGAAGAGAAACCAATCATGAAGGTCAGTCCCAAAGCGGGCAAACCTGCCGACCCGTCGATTCTCATCGATGTTCCCAAGCTGTTGGTCGCCTATTATACAGGGCGACCAGATCCATCCGTGGCCGCGCAGCGCGTGGTGTTCGGGACCTCCGGGTATCGCGGCTGCTCGCTCGACAACTCCTTCAACGAGGCGCACATCCTCGCGATTACCCAGGCGATCTGCTTCTACCGCAAAGCAGCAGCGCATCGACGGACCGCTATACATCGGTTTCGATACGCACGCGCTTTCGGAACCTGCTTTCAAAAGTGCATTGGAGGTGCTGGCGGGCAACGCTATCGACGTGATGGTCGATGCGGAAAACGGCTACACGCCCACGCCGGTAATCTCGCATGCGATCCTCAGTTACAACCGGGGTCGCCAGCGCGGACTTGCGGATGGCATCGTCATCACGCCCTCGCACAATCCGCCGCGATTCGGCGGCTTCAAATACGACCCGCCGCATGGCGGGCCAGCAGATACTCACGTAACAGCATGGATTGAAGAGCGGGCCAACGCCATCATCTCGGACGATCTGCGCGGCGTCGCGCGGATACCGATCGAGCGAGCACGCACGGCTCTCAACCGTCCATCAGCATGAGTACTTGAATTCTTATGTGGACGATCTCCCCGCGGTGGTGGACCTTGAGGCGATTAGGCGACAGCAGGGTTCACATCGGGGTCGATCCGCTGGGCGGCGCTAGCGTGGCCTATTGGGACGCAATCGGCGATCGCTATGGACTCAATCTCGAAGTCGTCAATCACGCCGTCGACCCGACGTTCAGGTTCATGACCGTCGACTGGGATGGCCAGATCCGAATGGACCCTTCATCGGCATACGCGATGGCGCGCATGGTCGGCCTGAAAGACCGATTCGACGTCGCTTTCGCAAGTGATACCGACGCCGATCGCCATGGAATCGTTAGTCACAGTCAAGGGCTACTAGATCCGAACCATTATCTTTCGGTTGCGATTTCGTACCTTTTCGCGAACCGTCCGCAGTGGTCCCCGGCGGTAGCTGTCGGGAAGACCATCGTCAGCAGCAGCATGATCGACCGGGTGGCGGCGGGCTTGAACCGCCGGTTGATCGAAGTACCGGTTGGCTTCAAGTGGTTTGTCGAAGGTCTGATCGACGGCAGCGTCGGCTTCTGCGGCGAGGAAAGCTCGGGGGCCACATTTCTCCGGCGCGACGGCACCGTGTGGACGACGGACAAAGACGGAATTGTTCCCGAACCTGCTTGCCGCCGAGATCACCGCGCGCACCGGCCGCGACCCGGGTGAACACTACCGCAAATTGACGGCTGAATTCGGTGACCCGCTATACGAGCGACTCGACGCCCCTGCGACATCGGAACAGAAAGCCAGGCTGGCAAAGCTTTCTCCAGAAGCGATCACGCATCGACGCTTGCGGGCGAACCGATAATCGCCAAGCTGACGAACGCCCCCGGCAACCGGGCTCCAATCGGCGGCTTGAAAGTGATTGCTGCTAACGGCTGGTTTGCAGCCCGTCCTTCCGGAACTGAGAGCATCTACAAGATTTATGCGGAAAGTTTCAAGGACCGAGAGCATCTGAACGCCATCGTCAGCGAAGCTCAGGCAATCGTGAAACACACGTTGGACTCGTCCGAGCCAGACCGCGGCTCGCGGGCAGAGCGACAATGAGCAACAACGACCGGCCTCTATCCCTTCCGCCGTTTCCGCCTGACTACCGTGCGTCAGGCCTGTTGCTGCACGTTACGTCGCTGCCCTCAGGGTACGGGATCGGCGATGTCGGACCCTCCGCGTTCGAGTGGATCGATCGCCTCCAGGAAGCAGGGCAGAGCTGGTGGCAAGCGCTGCCTCTCGGCCCCACAGGGTACGGCAACTCTCCGTATCAATCGCTGTCATCCTTCGCCGGCAACGAACTCCTGGTCAGCCCAGAGTTTCTCATCGAGGACGGACTGTTGCGAGCCAACGAATACTCTCGTCATTCGTGCTCGCTCGCCATCGACTACGATGTGGTCATTCCGTTTAAACGACATCTGCTCGAAACGGCATGGACCAACTTCAAACATGGGGCCCGCCGGGACTTGCAAGTCGCTTTCGATGAGTTCCGCCATGCCGAGGCGCATTGGCTGGAGGATTACGGTCTGTTCCGCGCGCTGAAGTTCAAGCACGACGGTGCGTATTATCTCGAATGGCCCGTAGAGTTGGTTCAGCGTGTTCCCGCAGAACTGGCTCGGGCCCGCGGTGAGTTGTCGGAACGAATCGAGCAGCTCTGCCTTGCTCAGTTCCTGTTGTTCCGGCAAGGCGAACGGCTCAAGGAATACGCATGCGACAAGGGCGTGCGCTTGATTGGCGACGTTCCCTTTTTCGTTTCCCCGGATTCGAGCGATGTTTGGGCCAACCCCGACCTGTTCCTGCTCGATGATCACCACCACCCGCGTTTCGTAGCCGGCGTGCCTCCTGATTACTTCAGCGCCGATGGACAGCTCTGGGGGAACCCGGTGTACGACTGGGAGGTGCACCGGCGGACCGGCTTTCGCTGGTGCATCGATCGGCTGCGCGCCTTGCTGGCGCATGTCGACGCAATTCGCCTGGACCACTTTCGTGCGTTCGCTGCCGCGTGGCATGTGCCGGCTGGAGCACCCACGGCCAAAGCCGGGCACTGGGCGCCGGGCCCGGGCGCCGAATTCTTCGGCGCAGTACGGAAGGAGCTGGGCGCCCTCCCATTTTTTGCCGAAGACTTGGGAGTGATCACGCCGGACGTGTGCGCATTGCGCGACCAGTTTCGGATCCCTGGAACGCGAGTCCTCCAGTTCGCCTTCGACGGCAACCCAGAAAACCCATACTTGCCGCAGCACTACGTTCCCAACACGGTCGCGTACACCGGTACTCATGACAACAACACGACGCGCGGATGGTTTGAAGAGCTGCAAGGTCAATCACGGCAGCGGGTGTGGAAATACCTGAACCGACCCGAGGGCGACAGTCGGGAGGTCACGACAGCCTTGATGCAAGCGGTGTGGTCGTCGGCTGCGGCGTTGGCGATGGCTCCTCTCCAGGATGTCCTCAACTTGGGAAGCGAAGCGCGGATGAACGTGCCCGGCCGTCCCGGAGGTAATTGGCGCTGGCGCTGCAACGAAGAAATGCTTTCAGCACCAGCCTGTGAACAGCTGCGCGACCTGACGAAGGCGACGAACCGATGGAGGTGACACGATGAGAGCGACCGAGCAGCTCCGTAATTTGGGCCAGAGTCTCTGGCTTGATAATATCACGCGTGACTTGCTCGATGGCGGCACGCTCAAGCGCTACATCGACGAGTTGTCAGTCACGGGACTCACATCTAATCCAACGATCTTCGACCACGCTATCACCCATAGTAAATCGTACGATTCGGAAATTCGGCGGCTCCTCAGTATAGGCCTTTCCGGTGAGACCTTGTTTTTTGAGCTGGCGGTGCAGGACTTGACGCGCGCCGCCGATCTGTTCGCTCCGATCCATGAACGCACCGCGGGGGTTGACGGCTGGGTGTCGCTGGAAGTCTCGCCGCTTCTTGCCTACGACGCCAGGGCCACGGTGCTTGAGGTCAAAGCACTTCATAAAAAGGCCAATCGGCGCAACCTATTCATCAAAATTCCCGGCACCAAGGAAGGAGCGCCAGCGGTCGAAGACGCAATCTTCTCGGGCGTACCGGTGAATGTGACTCTGCTGTTTACACGCGATCACTACCTGGCCGCTGCCGAGGCTTATATGCGTGGATTAGAGCGGCGATCGCTGCCGGTTTGAGCCCTGAGGTCCGATCAGTCGCATCGCTTTTCGTAAGCCGCTGGGACAAGGCGACTATCGATAAAGTCCCTGACCGGGATCGGGACAGGCTTGGCGTCGCCATCGGCCAACAGGTCTACGCAGCGTATCGGGATCTGCTTGAATCGGATCGTTGGCAGCGCTTGGCGAATTGCGGGGCGCGCGCGCAACGGTTGCTCTTCGCAAGCACAGGCACCAAGGATCCCAAGGCTTCCGATGTCCTCTACATCGGTGCCTTAGCCGCTCCCAACACGATCAATACGATGCCCGAAGAAACCTTGCTCGCGTTCGCCGAGCACGGTCGGGTAAGTGGCGCCATTCCCCGTGGCGGCGGCGACTGCGAGCAAGTGCTCGCGGAGTTCGGCCGGGTCGGAGTTGATGTGGCAAAACTTGGCGTAGATCTGCAGAACGAGGGAACCAAATCTTTTGACGATTCCTGGCAGGACCTGTTGAACGCAATCGAGGCCAAGAGCAAGGCGTTGAAGTAATCAGCACGAAGGAACGCACCAATGCAAGGCAAGCGGCTAAATGAGACTCCCGCCTGGGGCGCGCTGCAGGCGCACTACGAGAAAATTAAAGATATCCACTTACGGCAGCTGTTCGCGGACGATCCAGACCGGGGAGAACGCTTTACTATCGAAGGCGCGGAGCTGTATTTGGACTACTCCAAAAACCGTATAAGCGATGAAACAGTTCACTTGCTCGTGCAGCTCGCCAAGGAGCGAGGCGTCGCGGAGCGGCGCGAGGCGATGTTCCGCGGCGAAAAGATCAACGTCACCGAAAAGCGGTCTGTTTTGCACGTGGCCCTGCGCGCCCCGAAGGGAGCATCGATTGTCGTCGACGGTGGGAATGTAGTCCCTCAGGTTCATGCCGTGCTGCACAAGATGGCTGACTTCTCCAATCGCGTCCGCCGCGGCGAAATGGACAGGCCACACCGGTAAGGCCATGCGCAACGTCATCAATATCGGCATCGGCGGCTCCGATCTCGGGCCGGTCATGGCGTACGAAGCGCTGAGATATTACAGCGATCGATCATCACCTTCCGCTTCGTTTCCAACGTCGATGCCACTGATTTCTTCGAGGCGACGCGGGACCTCGATCCGGCCGAAACGCTCTTCATCATCTCTTCGAAGACGCTTACAACGCTGGAGACCATGACCAACGCGCAGACGGCCCGGCTATGGTCGATCGCGGGGCTGGGGAACAACGAAAAATCGGTCGCCAGGCATTTTGTCGCGGTCTCAACCAACGCAGAAGAAGTGGCGAAGTTCGGCATCGATACCGCCAACATGTTCGGCTTCTGGGACTGGGTTGGCGGGCGCTATTCGATGGATTCCGCGATAGGCCTTTCGACGATGCTGGCCATCGGCCCCGACAACTTCCGCGCGATGTTGGACGGTTTCCACCAGATGGATGAGCATTTCCGTACCGCTCCATTGGAGCGCAACCTGCCGGTGCTGATGGGACTTCTGTCCGTCTGGTACAACGATTTTTTCGGCGCGCAGACGGTTGGAGTCTTTCCGTACGAGCAATACCTCAAGCGCTTCCCGGCCTATCTCCAGCAGTTGGCGATGGAGAGCAATGGCAAGCACGTCACGCTCGAAGGAGCCGAAGTAGATTACCAGACCGGACCCATCTACTGGGGCGAGCCCGGAACCAATGGCCAGCACTCCTTCTATCAACTGATCCATCAGGGGACGAAGCTCATCCCTGCCGATTTCATAGCGTTCGGCCACTCGCTCAATCCCCTAGGCCGCCACCATGACATGCTCCTCGCGAACGTCTTCGCCCAGACCGAGGCACTCGCGTTCGGCAAGACGGCCGAGCAGGTAGAGGCCGAGGGCACGCCGGATTGGCTAGTGCCGCATCGGGTGTTCGAAGGCAATCGGCCGTCCAACACCATCCTCATGGACCGATTGACGCCCGCCGCCCTCGGTAAATTAGTTGCGCTTTACGAGCACAGCGTCTTTACCCAGGGAGCCATATGGAACGTTGATTCCTTTGACCAATGGGGCGTTGAGTTGGGCAAGGTCTTGGCCCAGCGCATCATCCCCGAACTTGAAAGCAGGACTGAGCCCAAGCTCGAACATGATAGTTCGACGAATAATCTCATCCGTCGCTACCGCAGGCTAAAGGAGACTTCATGAGGACGCTAGGATTTGACCGGCCACTATATGTCTTGCCGTTCGACCACCGCGGCTCGTTCGAGACGGGCATGTTCGGATGGAAGGGCGCACTGACCCCCGAACAGACGGCGCAGATCGCCGAGGCAAAACAGGTCATCTACGACGGTTTCAAGGCAGCCGTAGCCGCCGGCGTGCCCAAAGAGAAGGCGGCCATTCTAGTGGACGAGCAATTTGGGGCAGCCATCCTGCGCGATGCCAAGTCGAACGGCTTTATGGTCGCTTGTCCGGCCGAGAAGAGCGGCCAGGATGAGTTCGATTTCGAGTACGGAGAAGGCTTCCCCAGCCACATCGAGGCCTTCCAACCGACATTCTGCAAAGTCCTGGTGCGATACAACCCTGAGGGCAACCGAGCTCTCAACCAGAGACAGACAGACCGACTCAAGCGGCTGTCCGATTACCTGCATAGCAAGAGCCAAAGTTTTTTTATGTTCGAGCTGCTGGTTCCGGCGGAGAAGGCGCAACTGGAAAGGGTCAACGGTGACAAGAAGATTTACGACTCGGAGATTCGCCCTCGACTTATGGTCCAGACCATCGAGGGGTTGCAAGACGCACACGTAGAACCCGACGTCTGGAAGATCGAAGGTCTCGATCGGCGAGAGGATTGCGAGCGCATCGTAGCAGCCGCCCGCTACGGAGGTCGGGGCAAAGTCGGTTGCATCGTTCTGGGCCGGGGCGAGGACGACAAGAAGGTCCGCGAATGGCTGACAATTGCGGCTACCGTGCCAGGCTTCATCGGCTTCGCCGTTGGGCGCACGGATTTCTGGGAACCCTTAGTCGGATGGCGGGCGAAAACAACCACGCGCGAGGCCGCGGTTAACGAGATTGCACGGCGGTATCGCGAGTTCGTCGACATCTTTGAAAAAGCCCGCAGCCAATAGACCAGGGAACGAGGCTCACCGACTGGAGATATGGACGGGGAAGGCGACACCTCTATCGCGGAGTACAAACATGCGCGTGGGAATCGCCACCGATCACGGTGGATTTAGTCTGAAAGAAGACCTGCTCACCCAGCTCCGTGCAGCGCGGCATGACGTAGTCGATTTCGGTGCCCATGAGCTGAATCCGTTGGACGACTATCCCGACATAATAGTTCCGCTCGCGCGAGCCGTGGCCGCGGGCAAAGTAACTCGTGGTATCGCAATCTGCGGTAGCGGGGTCGGCGCTTCGGTGTGTGCCAACAAGGTCCCGGGCGTCCGAGCCGGGCTGGTTCACGACCACTTTTCGGCCCAGCAAGGGGTTCAGGATGACAACATGAACGTCATCTGTATGGGCGGTCGGACCGTGGGGCCGGCTGTGGCCTGGGATCTCGTTCAGACGTTTCTGGCAGGCGAGTTCAGCTGGAGCGGAACGGCATGTGCGCCGTTTGGCCAAGGTGGCCTCGCTGGAACTCATCCCGTCGGTCGCCCACGAAAACTGTAAACCCGCGCAGCCCCACCAGTAAGGAGAATTGGGCTCGGTCGCTGAAGGGCGCGGAAAGGAACAACCAGTGACAGACAAACAAATCGACCAATTGGCGGTCAATACCATTCGCACCCTATCCATAGACGCGATTCAGCAGGCCAACTCCGGCCATCCCGGCACTCCAATGGCAATGGCGCCGGTGGTGTATTGTTTATGGCAGCGCTTTCTCCGGTTTGATCCCAGAAGATCCTATCTGGCCGAATCGCGACCGCTTCGTTCTTTCCGCTGGACACGCATCGATGCTGCTCTATTCGATGCTCTACCTCACCGGCGTCAAGGCGGTAGACCCCGACTACGAGATTGTCGGCAAACCCTCGGTTTCCCTCGACGACATCAAACGCTTTCGTCAACTCGACAGCCGCTGTCCAGGCCATCCCGAATATCGCTGGACTTCAGGTGTAGAGACCACAACGGGTCCGCTCGGCCAAGGTGTTGCCACGAGTGTCGGAATGGCAATCGCGAACAAGTGGTTGGCCGCTCATTACAACCGCCCCGGCTTCGAGTTGTTCAACGCTGATGTCTACGCGTTGTGTGGTGACGGTTGCATGATGGAAGGAATCTCGAACGAAGCAGCTTCGCTCGCGGGGCATCTGCAACTCGATAACCTCTGCTGGGTTTATGACAACAATCACGTGACCATCGAGGGACATACGAACATAACGTTTCGGGATGACGTTGCCTCGCGCTTTCTGTCCTACGGCTGGAATGTGGAACGTGTCGGCGATGCCAATGATTTAGACATGCTGGAGCGGGCTTTCGGCGTGTTCAAAAAAACGGTCGACCGGCCAACCCTCATCATAGTGGACAGCCACATCGGCTATGGCTCTCCGCATAAAGAAGATAGTCCTGCCGCTCATGGTGAACCGCTCGGTGAAGAAGAGATCAAGCTGACCAAGCGCAGCTACGGATGGCCCGAGGATGCGAAATTCCTTGTGCCGGACGGTGTGTGCGAACACTTCGCAGAAGGCGTCGGCAAAAGGGGCCGTGACCTGCGAATTGCGTGGGAATCTGACTTTCAGGAATACAAACGACAGTTTCCAGCACTGGCCGATGAGATCGAACGAATGCAGAAGCGCGAGTTGCCCGACGGTTGGGACAAAGGGTTGCCTGTTTTTGCTGCGGACCCCAAGGGTTTGGCTTCGCGTGACTCTTCCAGCCAGGTACTGAATGCGATTGCGAAGAGAGTTCCCTGGCTCATGGGAGGGTCAGCGGACCTCACCCCTTCCACCAAGACTCGGCTCTCCTTCGATGACGCGGGAGATTTTCAGGCTGGCTCTTATGGTGGTCGCAACTTGCACTTCGGCATTCGTGAGCACGCGATGGCGGCCATCTTGAACGGGATAAGCCTCGTGAAGGTGCGGCCTTATGGATCCGGGTTCTTCATCTTCAGTGACTACGCGCGTGGCGCTATTCGTCTCAGCGCCCTGATGGAGCTGCCAGTCATTCACATCTTCACCCATGATTCGATCGGCGTCGGCGAGGACGGTCCGACACACCAGCCAATCGAGCAGCTCGCTAATCTGCGCTCCCTCCCGGGTCTTCTGGTGATCCGACCGTGCGATGCGAATGAGGTAGTCGAGACCTGGAAAGTCATCATGAAGCAGCACCACGCGCCTGTAGCCCTCGATCCTTACCCGGCAGGCGTTACCTACCTTCGATCGGGCAAAATACGCCGCCGCAAGCGGCCTCGCGCGCGGTGCGTACATCCTGGCTGACTCGCCCGACCGCAACCCCAACGTCCTCTTGCTCGCTACCGGCAGCGAGGTCGCATTGTGCGTCCAGGCCCATGAACAACTGGTCCGCGAGGGAATCAAGGCTCGCGTCGTTAGCATGCCCTGCTGGCGGCTATTCGAAGCCGAAGACCAGGCATACCGCGATAGCGTCCTTCCGCCCACGGTCAAAGCCCGGGTGTCGGTCGAGGAAGCGTCTACCTTTGGGTGGGAACGGTACGTGGGAGAGAACGGCGAAAGTCTCGGCATGCACTTCTTCGGCGCCTCGGCTCCCTTAAAGTCTTTGCAGAAAAAATTCGGCTTCACGCCTGAGCATGTTGTAGAGGCTGCCAAGGCCCAGTTGCGCCGTGCCGCTTAGTCGCGCCGAGAGTACGGTATAGGCGAAGTCTAATGGCTTCTCGCGTCATTTTATGCCTGAACAGCGGCTCGTCCTCGCTCAAATTCGCGCTGTACCGAATCGGTGAGGGAGAAGAGATTCTGCTGGCGCAAGGTGCCGTCGAGCGCAACGATGCACAAAGCGCTCGCCTCGGGATTCGCAGCGCGCAGCGGAAAATGGAGAAGACCGGCAGCGACATGTCTTCGCTTCCAGGAGCTCTGCATGCAGCTTCCACGGAGCTCGAGCGGCTGGGGCTTCCGCCTCCTGAGGCCGTCGGTCATCGCCTGGTGCACGGTGGCCCACATCACGCGGTTCCGGAACAAATCACTGGTACGCTGCTTAACGAGCTGCGGAGTTTGACCCCATTCGCACCGTTGCATCTGCCGGACGAGATCGCCTGCATAGAAGCGGTGACTTCCCACTTCTCCAGCTTGCCGCAGGCCGCCTGCTTCGACACCGCCTTTCACCGCTCGATGCCGGAAGTGGCGCAGCGCTTCGCGTTGCCGCGTGCCCTCTGGGACGAAGGCATTCGCCGCTACGGTTTTCACGGAATTTCTTACGAATATATCATGCGGACGTTAGATCCTAATCTGCCCTCCCGTCTAATCATCGCTCATCTCGGAAACGGCGCGAGCATGGCGGCAGTCAAGGACGGAAGTCCGCTCGATACTATGGGATTCACTCCCGCCGGCGGCTTCATGATGGGAACGCGCAGTGGAGATATCGACCCTGGAATTATTCTCTACTTGCTGAGCAATGGGCATTTCAATGCGTATGCACTCTCCGAGCTTGTGAACCATCAATCCGGATTGCTTGGCGTATCAGGCATCGCGGACATGAAGACGCTACTCGAACGGACGGATACCGAGCCAGATGCTGCGCTGGCGGTGCAGATGTTCTGCTATCAGCTCCGAAAGCAGATCGGCGCACTCACAGCCGCGCTGGGAGGCCTCGATCTCCTGGTCTTTACTGGTGGCATCGGCGAACGTGCTGCCCCGGTGCGATGGGAGGCCTGTACCGGCTTGGAACACCTCGGCATCAAGCTCGATCGCGAGCGAAATGATGCCAATGCCGATACTATTAGCACAGACTGACTGCCGGTGTCTCGTCCGCATTATCCCAACCAACGAGGACCTGATGATAGCCCGGCATACTTATCAATTAATCTTCCCCTCGCGGGAGCAGAACACGTGATTACTATCTGGTCACAAGTCGAGGGATCACCACAACCACCTGGCGAGAATTTCGCACACTGATTCCAAGAATCCGCCGCGGGCGCGACTGCATGGCGGAGAGGGAGTGATTCCAACCCTCGGTACCGACGCTTTCAGATTGGCCGAACTTACGCGTAGCCCGCAGAGCGTGCTGCAGGGCTGTGTGGCCGCTACTTACGCGAACTCTTTGACAGCCAATTTGACAGCCACGGGCGTGGCCAAGGGCGGACCAAGTGTACGTGTGCGGACGGCAAACCCTACGATTTGCCTACCTTTGCACGCGGGCGGACTGCCCTCGGTCTACCTTTCACGTCGGTAACACGGGTTCGAATCCCGTCGGGGACGCCAAGGTTCTTTCGGTCTGACGGGGCGTTCCGGAACCATACCTCCCGCGCCCCATGACTCCGGACGAGGTTTTCGGAAGCCACAGCCCCCAAAGTTCGCTTTGTTTCCACTAAACAAAAGATCCGTATCAGGGTTCTGTCCCGGCTCGAAGCCGACCACGGCATAGACGTTTTCGAGCGTCCGGAGAGCGGCATCGTTCGCGCCTGGACGTGGGTTTGCCACTGAGCGGCAAGCCGCTTGAGCGAAGCAGACGCCGGCGACTCTAGTTGCGATCGGACGCGCGTTGAAGCACGGGCCCGCGGCACTCGATGGCGGCGACGGTCGCGATCGATTCCGGGAAATATCTGCGTTGCGCCCACAGGGCCACGTCGACCAGAGCGATCATTACAGGCACTTCGATCAGCGGCCCGATAACCGCGGCGAACGCCGCGCCGCTGTCGATGCCGAAGGTTGCGACCGCCACCGCGATCGCAAGCTCGAAATTGTTGGATGCGGCCGTGAACGAAAGCGTTGCCGTTTGCGGATAAGTGGCTCCTGCCTTGAGACTCAGGATGAAGGAGAGTCCGAACATAATCACGAAATAGAGCAGGAGCGGCACGGCGATCCGTACCACGTCGAGCGGAAGCCGCAGGATCGCCGCACCCTTGATCGAGAACATCACGACGATTGTAAACAGGAGGGCCACCAGCGTGAGCGGGCTGATCTTCGGAACGAAACGCTCGCGGTACCAGGCTCTGCCCTTGAGTCCGCCGAGGATTTTCCACGTCGCGAGACCCGCGATGAAGGGAACCCCAAGGTAGATTCCGACGCTTTCGGCGATATCGCCGATGGTTACGTGCACGACCGCCCCCCGAAGTCCAAGCCATTGGGGCACAGTCGTAATAAAGACGAAGGCGTAGACCGAATAGAAGAGCACCTGAAAAATCGAGTTGAAAGCAACGAGTCCCGCGCAGTATTCGGCGTCGCCTCCGCCGAGATCGTTCCACACGATCACCATCGCGATGCAGCGCGCAAGGCCGATGAGGATGAGGCCCACCATGTATTCGGGGCGATCGCGCAGGAGCAGGACCGCAAGGGCGAACATCAGCAGCGGGCCGATTATCCAATTCTGGACGAGCGAGAGCCCCAGAACTTTCCAGTCGCGAAAGACCTCGCCCAGCTCGTCGTAGTTAACCTTCGCCAGCGGCGGATACATCATCAGGATGAGGCCCGCGGCGATCGGAACGGAAGTGGTCCCGAGGCTCAGCCGGTCGAAGACCGTTTTGACGCCAGGAAAGACGTTGCCAATCGCCACGCCTGCGCCCATCGCGAGGAAGATCCAGAGCGTCAGATAGCGATCGAGGAAAGAAAGTCTGCGCAGGATCGGCGCTTCGGCATTTGCCATGGGGGTATCCTTTCCCGGCCCGTATGCCGTGCCGGCGGATTGCGCGCTCATCCAGTCAAACCGGGATCAGCGGCGACCCTCGTCCGGAAGTTTAATCTTGCCGATTTCTCTCGCGTGTCCCTCGAGCGTTAAACGGTCGAGGGACTCGATCGGAAGACTCACGAAGATTTTGATGCGGTTCTCCAATTCGGTGTAGATTCGACGAAGGAACCGACGCTTGGCGTCATCTGTGCCGACGAAGGCCGCCGGATCGCTGACGCCCCAATGCGCCGTGATCGGCTGCCCCGGCCATAGCGGGCAGCTTTCGCCGGCAGCCTGGTCGCAGACGGTGAATACGAAATCGAGCCGGGGGCCGGCGGGGCGGGCAAACTCGTCCCAGCTCTTGCTCCGCAGGCCGGCCGTTTCATAGTTCAGCGCCTTGAGCAGCTCGAGTGTCATCGGATGCACGATGCCGGTTGGACGGCTGCCGGCGCTGAAACCGTGAAACCTTCCCTTGCCCCAACGATTGACCGCGCACTCGGCCATGATGCTGCGGGCCGAGTTGCCGTTACACAGGAAGAGCACATTGAATTCGTGCTCAGGCATACTCGCCCTCCGCGGTCCGCCCCGCATTCACGTCGAGCTTCCGTCGCGCCCGTTTCTGCCCGCTGGATTTCATTGGCGTCCGTGCCTGTTTCGTCCGGCCGGGTCGCGGCAGGCACGTCTCGGGCCTGCCGCCACAGCAGTTTTCCGTGAGATACGCGACGAGTCCGTTTATCGCGTCGAAGTTGGCCGCGTAAATGATGGATCGACTCTCCCGGCGCGAGCGGACGAGGCCGGCGTATCTGAGCTGGTTCAAGTGGAAGGACAACGTGGGCGAGGGCAGGCCGAGCCGCCCGCCAATCGTCCCCGCCGGCAGACCCGCCGGGCCCTCTTCCACCAGCATCCGGAAGATGTCGAGGCGTGTTTCCTGGGCCAGGGCCCCAAGCGCCGCGACCGCCGTCAGTGTCTCCATATCTCGATACTTATAAAACTATAATCGAGGTGTCAACCGGAAGAGCGGGGGGAAAGATCCTGACGACAGAGCGTTAACGGGCGCGGATCGCTGATGATCCGCGCCCGTGGACCTTTCTCAGGCTGCTCAGCTCGTGCGCCTCAATGCCCCTAGAATAGCAGGTTAAAGGGCGTCGGGACCGGTTTGCCCGTTGCCGGGTCGAGGAAAAGCCTGTTTATGAGATTGCTCGGCGTGAAGTCGAACATATTCAGCAGGGTGCCGGCAATCGCATCGAAGGAGCCGCCGCCGATCTGACCCAACTGCCAGTTGTCCTCGATGAAACGCGGGATCGACGACAGATCGGTGACCGTGTGATCGACGAAATTCTTCTTCGCGAACCGCGATATCACCATAAGAGGCAGACGCGGACCATAGCCGCAGCGGCCCTGAGCAGCGCCGCCGGGGGCGGTACCACACGTCCCGGAGCCGGTGAGCGCATCGTAACTGGAATTCGACTGACTTACGATCGGGCCCATCTGATGATCGTACCAGCCGTCGGAGTCATCGTAAGCGATGATGACCGCCGTGTCCGCCCACTGTGGGAGTTTTTCAAGAAAGTTAATCGTGTTTACCAGAAATATCTGCTCGTCCAGCGGAGTGGAATAGCCGGCATGGCCGTCCTGGTAACCCGGCGCCTTGAGAAAACTTACCGCGGGGAGATTGCCGGCCGCG
Organism: uncultured Pseudomonadota bacterium; assembly: GCA_963759165.1. Classification (GTDB taxonomy): domain Bacteria; phylum Desulfobacterota; class Binatia; order Binatales; family Binataceae; genus DATJOQ01. The sequence continues at coordinate 1,583,079 of CAVWXK010000001.1, forward strand.
GCCGCGGCGAAGAAGTCGTTCGAGTCATACTGGTGATTGGCCGCGTCGGTGAACCCGATATTCGCGATCGAACTCGGACGCGCGTGAGTCAAGTTCGCGGTCGAGGTGTAGTATTGAAACGGCTCATGATGGGGGATGTAGTCGACCTTGTTGACGCCGGCCCACACCGAGGTATGGGTGCGGTTGCAGCCGGTCGTTCCATTCGGATTGGTAATGGTGAGGTCGAAGCCGCCTTCGAACCATCCCCAGGTAATACCGTGGGCATTCAGCAGGTCGCCGATGTTTTGGCCGGATGACATCGCGACGTTGTCTCTGGTTGTGCAGACATCGCCGGTCGGCTGCGGATCGCCAATCACGCTGCCATCGACCGTATCGTCAGTCAGGTTTGCGGGGGTGGCGCCATGGATTTGGCCCGAGGCCAGGTTGAGCGCGCCCGGGGTCGAGGGACCGAACGTGGTGCCAAAGGAATCGTCATTCATCGCGAAATTCTGCGCGTAATTCCAGATTGCGGTGACAGTATTACCGTCGTAGTAGCCCATCACAAGATTCTGTCCGTGCCCGTAGTCCGGGCATCCGGGAGCGCCGACACCGGCGTATTGCGGGAACTTGTCCATCAGGCCGAAATCAAAAGCCTGCTGTTCGGGCATGTAGTCGTGATCCTGGTCGCAAGTCGCGACCTGAGTGCGGTCGAGGCGAAAGGGGTTGACGCCGTTGGGGTTGGCGGTCATCAGCCCGCCGCTGAGCCCGTTCACCGAAGGCGTCCCGCTTTTGGCGACGAACGCCGGCTCTCCCGACGGGTTCGCGGCCACCGGATAAGTCGCGAAATAGTGATCGAATGAAACGTTCTCCTGAAAAATGACCACGAGATGATGGATCGGCGTGGTCGTGGCCGATGCCGGCGCGGCAGCCGTACCGTCAGCTACCATGGCGGCAAGTGTGAGCGCGCCTATAGCGCGCAAGATCCTGCTTCGAGTTCGCATATTTTTCCGATCCTCCCTCATGTTGTGCGGTTAGTCGTCGCGGCGCGCGGGCAGCCGTCCGACGCGGAACTCTAGCGGTCCGAGGTGACATCAGAATGTCGGGACCGTTACAGTTCAGTAATTTCGGGTGATGTTCGGCTGAATCCGCAGCGTTGCGGGTTGTGTCCGAAAGGGCGAACAAATGGGGCTTCGGCGGAGACCGTGCGCGGAGTCAGCCAGCCTTTTTACGTGGGCGTCTTGCGCCTCATTCCGCCGACTGGTCAGCTCATTTTCCTGGCCGCCGGACAGAAGCCGCCAACGCCGGGCGCGCTACTTGGTATCGAATTCGAAGATCATTTCAGTTGGAGGACGGCCGCTGGACGTGTGCAGCCGCTCGAGGCACATCGCGATTACCTGATCGTCGGGGCGATCCCGCAGCAGACCGCGCAACTCGGCCTCGGGCGAATCGCCCCTGCGCAGCATCGCAATCGCGTCGGCAAAGCGCCGGTAGTACGCGGCATCGGCGCCATTACCTTCGAGCGCGACGATTTCGACCACCGGCACGAGCACATCCTTGCCCTTGACCTTGACCAGGCCGATTTCGCGCGTAATGAACCCCCCGCCGGCCTCCTCAATCGTCTGACGGTTGGCGATAATACCGACCTTGAACGGGCGGGTGAGCCCCTCGAGCCGTGACGCGAGATTGACGGTGTCGCCGATGACCGAGTAATCGAAGCGCCGCTCGCCGCCGAAGTTGCCGACGACCGCTTCGCCGGTGCAGATGCCAATGCCGATTTTCAGATCCGCGAAGCGTTCGTCGCGCCTGGCCAGCGCCTCCAGCTCTTGTATCATGCGCACTGCGCACTTCGTCGCCTCGCGCGCGGGATTTTCGATCGCCAGCGGTGCGCCCCAGAACGCCATGATGCCGTCGCCCATCAGCTTGTCGACCACGCCGCCGCTTTGGAAGATCAGATTGGTCATGACGGTCATGTAGGTGTTAAGCAGCGCGACCAGCGCTTCCGGGTCGGTGCGTTCGGCGCGCGAAGTGAAATTAACGATGTCGGAAAACAGGATGCTCAAGTGGCGGCGTTCGCCGCCGAGCTTGAGCCCGGTCGGACTGTCGACCACCGACGCGATAACGTCGGGATCGAGGTAATGCTCAAAGACATGGCGCAGATGACGCTTCTCGGCGCCTTCGGCGAAATAGCGCCAGCTCATGACGAAGATGTAGGTGAGCACGAGAACCAGAAGCGGAAAGACGAAGCCCAGAATTTCGCCGTCGGCCTTCAGCAGGTGCATTGCGTAGAGCATGTAGCCGGCGCCGAGGAGCGCGGCGACGACCCCGCTGGAAATCGCCGTCATATACGCGGTCACGAAACTGACGGTGACGCCGATGAGCACGCCCCCCCATTGTTCCTTGTCCCACAACGGGCCATCGCGAAGCAGGAAGTCGCCTACCAGGACGTTGTCCACCGCGTTGGCCTGGATTTCCACGCCCGGGAAGTCGGCCCCGACCGGTGTGACAAAACGATCACCGAGCGCATGCGCGGTCAGCCCGACCAGCACGATGCGATCCTTCAGCGCGTCGGGCGGGACGCGATGGTCGATGATGTCGGAAATCGAGTACCACGGTATGGTGCCGGTGGGCCCGCGGAAATGCACCACCATGCGGCCCAGTTCATCGACCGGAATCCGGCCGCCGCCGACGCTGATGCCGGCGATACCGTCCGCGTCGAAGCGCAGGCCGAGCGGCGCATGGCTCGCATAGGCGTCGACCAGGGCGAGAAACAGCGGTACGCAATAGCGTTGGTTGAACCGCACCACGGTCGGATAGGAACGGGCCTTGCCATCGGAATCGAGATCGATGTTTACGAAGGCGACGCCGCGCGCGGCACTGTTGAGCACCGGGATGGGCGGCAGATAAGCGTCGGCGTTGATCGTGGTGTCTTTCGCTCCGGCCGCTTTTGTCACGGTGTTGTAGAAGAGCGGTCGCGGTTGCAGGAAGGTCGTCCGGTAGCCGATCAAATCCTGGCCCCTGACCTTTTCTATCTCAAGACCGCTGAACGAATAGCCGAGGTAGGTCGATCCTTGCGCCCGGACGGCGTCGGCCAGTTTGGCGTCATCGCTCTGCGCCAGCATCGCGTCGATCGCTTCGTTGCCGCGACCGCCAAGCTTCAACTGTTTGGAAATCTGCTCGCGCTGGACGTCCGCGGAGTCGCGCTCCGGCATCATTACGTCGAAGCCGACTACCGCGGCGTGGTAATCCATCAAGGCCCGGAGCAACCGTGCTTCGACGTCGCGGCCCCACGGCCAGCGGCCCAGTTCCGCGATGCTCTTGTCGTCGATGCGCGCGATGACTACCGCGCCGGAGGGCGGCGGCAAGGCGCCCGAGCGGTAGATGAGACGGTCCGAGGCGCTCAGTTCGATCGATTCGAGGCGCCCGTGGCGATTGAAATAAGTAACGGTGGCAACCACCACCAGCCCGATGCCGACAGTGACGAGCGCACTCTTCCAAAGGTGTTTGCCTGCGGTTTTTGCCATGAAAGCGCCGTCAGCTTATCGCGACGGGACCGAAAAAGTCAGCCTTTGCGGCTAAATCTGTGACGCAATGGAGACCAGGGCCTGCCGGGACACTCTCGACGATTCGCCGCTGTCTCGCTGTCTGCGCGGTCGTCAGATTCGCGAGGTTCGCGTGGTTTGCGCGACGAGCTTACCCCGCCTGGCGGTCCGATGGGTGAAGCGAGAGCTACTGCGAAGGGCTCACTGGAGGTGGATGATGATAACCGCCGCCGCCGCCGCTGCCAAAGCCACCGGTAGCGCCGATTACCGTTGTTGCTATGCCTCCCGCGCCGAGCACGCCCAGTGCGCCGAGCGCCGCGCTGCTCGTCAACCATGAGACTCGCGTCAAGGATCGGAGCGGCACCGCAAGGTACGATAACCTTTTGGCCCTCGTTTACTTCGACCGGAGGTGCGCTGGGATTGGTCGGGTTGTAGACCTCGACTTCGCCGTGGTAAACCGACACGTGACTGAATTCGGTGCAGTCCTTGTAACGCCCATCCTGCACGCCCGTTTCGTGATCAACGTCGTAGTCCGTGCCGCGCGCGGCGGCGACCGCGTTGGGCGTGTGAACTTCGAAATTAGGCGGCGTGCCGGGTGTCGAGCGCACCAGTGATCGGACCAATCCGTTAAACAGTGACAGCTTGGTGCCGGCGCGCGTGCCGTTCGCGTTGAGCGTGTTCTCGTCGACGGTCAGAGTGCTGGAGTCGGTCACCTCGATCTGGCTGCCGTCGGAAAGCGTGACGGTCAGGTCACCCCCCGCCGCGGTGGCCAGGCGGTCACCCACGTTGACCGCGGCGCCATAGACCGCGGCGATGGTCGCGCCGCCGCGAGTAATCGTCGCGGTACCGCTGAGCGCCGAAATCGAACCCGCTACCGTCTGCGCCCAGACCTGATGCCCGACGCACAGAAAGGTCAAAGCGAAAAGCAGGAAAGGCCGCACTAATGCGGTCGGCAAGATTATTTGGCGCCTAATCACCATGGATTCTGGGAGTTGAGTCGTGGCCTTCAACACTATGCACAATACGGTTGGGTTAGACAATCAAGCGGGGACTGGAGTGCCCGCAAACCCGGGCCGCGTCCATCCAAGGGTCGGTCTCACCTTATAATATTAGTAGTTGACCTTGAAAACGGAGGTCCGGGATTCAGGGGTCCGATAACCACACGAGCGGAGTGTCTGCGTAGCCTGAGTCGTGCGGCGCTTACCAGTTTCAACGATTTCCGCACCGCGTCGGGCTCCAATCCCAGTACGTCACAGACGGTTTCGAAGGCGAACAGGCCGCGTTGATTGCTGCTGTGGAACCAATGATAAGCCTCGTTGAACAGCCTGCGTTGCTCCGGATCGCGAGCCTTTGCGTATCTGACGTAGCAGCTAACCGCATCGGTAAGCAGTGCCAGCAGCAGCCTGAATTCGCCGTTCAGATGGTATGAGCGCCCGACCAGATCGTAATATTGTACCGGCAATAGACACCCGGGCTCGATGTCTTTTCTTGGTCGCGTACCTGAGTAAGCTCTTTCAACGTCACGGCTCTCCACGCCATAGCACAACTCATCCAGGATTGGCGCTGGTTCATGTACGACATCTAACAAAGTATTGTTCCGGTCAGAGTGTTCCATCTGATGTGTTGCACAGGCGCGCTTGTTAGTTCAAAAACCGGTTCTTTAACCCGGGATTGGTGACGGGCTGTTCATACAGCCGGGGCCGGGCGTTCCCGCCGGGCTCGTCTCCGATATCCTGGGCTGTCGGATCACGTTAGGCGCCTTTGCCGCGGCGGTTCACGCCGCGGTATGCTCTCCGTTGTCAGTGTCGATCCGCCACAGTTTGCGTACGAAGCTGACCGAGTTCTCGACCAATTGCCGGGCAATCGTTTTTTGCGCCTCGAAAACCGCGGCCAGCGGCGTATCGTTCGCCCAGCTCGCGGACTTCTCCTGAAAGCTCAGGGCCTCCCTGGCCAACTTTTCGCTGGTGTCGATATACCAGGCGGCAATCTTCTTTGGGTTACCGCACCACGAGGCCCCCAGCTCGGACAGATTGAAAAACGTACCTTGCTTTTCCTTTTCCATGGGTTCTCCTTTTTGACGCGATTCCGTGATCGCGGATGTTGAAGCCGAGTCAACTTGATAATCTTTGGCTTGTTCGTCGCTCGAAGCATGACGCGGGTCCCGCGCTGCGGGCCGCTCAGGCTTCACTTTTGGCCGCCGGATCCCCCGCCGCTCACGCATCGTGCTCACCCAGCCAGGCGGCGACTTCAGGCCAAAGCCTTTTTTGGGCCGCCCCACTGACTACCGCACCGACATGGCCGGTGGGAAACACCAGGTTGCGCTTGTCTTCGCTCCCGATCAGATCGACAAACGGCAGGCTCGACTTGAGATCGACCACGTCATCCCACTCACCGGCCACATTGAGCGTGGGGCAGACGATGTCGCGAAGATCGACGACACGTTTGCCAACCACGAACTTGTTCTGCGCCAGCAGGTTCCTCTTGAATATGCCGTCGGCAAGTTCACGGAAAAGTTGCCCGGCGAGCGGAACGTCGCTGTTCATCCAGCGTTCAAACAGATCGAACATCTCGACGTAAGCGTCGCTGCGCCGGTTGCGATACAGACCGACGTACTTGTCCAGCGCGTGATGCATCAGCGACATCCCGGTGAATCCCGCGTTGACCAACCAGGCAGGGCAATTGCCGTAGGTCGCTATCATCAAATCGACGGTTTCCGGGTTGATGTTATCCATCATTTTGAAGATCGGAATCTCGCCCGCGCGCAGATCGAGCGGCAGCGCGAGCGTAACAAGATTCTTGACTGTTTCTGGATGAAGGGCGGTATAGATCGCCGACAGAAGTCCGCCGAAGCAGTAGCCAAGGAGCGATACCTGCCTGGCCTGCTCGCGCACCTGAACCGCGCGCACGGCATTGGCGATATCCTGGTTGCAATACGCGTCGAAGCCGCGCCAGGCGTCGGCTCGCGTGGGCGGAACCCAATCGATCAGATAAACACTGAGTCCGTGCCTGGTGAGGGTTTCGATAACACTGCGCCCGGGCAGCAGATCAAGAATGTAGGGCCGTTTGACCAGCGCATAACAGAGAAGCAGCGGCGTCGCGCGCGGCTCTCCGGCGGCGCGGTAATAGCGCAGGCGCACCTTGCCGCCCTCGTAAACCACTTCGTAGGGGGTGACGCCAGGCGGATCCTCCTCGACCGGAAAGTTATCGAGAAGACCCCGACGAGCGCCCTCGAATGCGCGGATTGCCCCGTCCATCCAGTACTGGGGCAGCTTGCCTAAAAGCGGGAGCATCTCGGGTTAGTCTCTTTATCCTCGAACTGTTCTACCGGGCGTGGCTTATGCCGCGGCCTTTTCCTCGATCCTCCCGTTAAGCCGCCTCATCCAGGTGTCTCCACCCTTTAGCGGTCCTCGCTCTTCCATCGGTGAAGCGTCGATCCTGGGTAAAGCTTCGATCAAGGCGCGGAGTTCGTGGCGCAGATTGTGGACTTCCTGCCGCAGTTCCCGCGCCTCCGAGGCCGCCGGCAGTTCCGCCGCCGACCGTAACGCGGTGAAGGCCGCGCCTGACATCGCACTGGTAAGTCGCTGCCAGCGCATCATCTGATGCAAGGAGCCCGCGACGTAATCGCCGAACAAAGGGTCGGCAAAAAGCGTGCTGGCGGAATCGTTGATCACGCGCACCCATCCGTCGTAAGCGCGCCAGGCCGCCTGCTCCAGCTCGCCCTCTTTGGCGATGCCTAGTCCGGTCTTGCCGGCTGCCATGGTAAGATCAAAAAACAGCGCCTTGTAAAGACCCAGAAGGTGTTTGCTGTTGTCGGTTTTGTCGGCCATACGCACTCCTCCTCTGTGGCGAGAAGTTAAACTGATTGTTTGCTACCTACGCTCGCATCCCTCGTCGACGTGAACGATACGTAATGCTAGTCGCAGGTGATTGCGGCGTGATGTCCGTTTGGTGACGTTTTTTTTATCGATAAAGCTCAAGGGCGCGACCGTTGTTTTTTACTCACGAGCTATGGGCTACAGCAAAGCTTGGGCCACTCACTTTGTCGATGCATATGATTTGATTCGCCGCGCATCGAACGCCCAAACACGGTCTTTGTCCGTGATGCCATTGGCGGAAAGGAGCCGACGGCGCGGTCGCTCAGCGCTCCTAACAAGGGCACCTGCCTTAAAGCTGAGCAAAAGTTAACCCGGATCATCGAGATTCTTCGTGCACGATAATCATGTTGCCATTATGTTACTTTGCCCTGATCCGCATCCCAGCGCTCCTCCTCGCCTCGATCCTCCCTCACTTCCACGGGAACAAAAACGCCGGTCAAATCAAAGCGGGAGCCCCAGCGCCAACAGGCTCGAAAGCCGCGCCGATGCCGCCGGATCACGGTCTCGGGTGCTTGACGGCTGTTGCCGGAGGACCAGGTTTTCTGCCTCAAGCCTCGCCCGTGACTTGATCCGGAAGCCGAATAACAACAGAAGCTCTGTCGGGAATCCGACCATCGCCGGTGCCAGTGACACGGCCCACGAGCGCCCGTCGGCCTGACCGAGGTTTTCGCTGGCCACAGCCTGAAGAGCTGCCGGTTGGCTTGATGACCTTCGCTGTTACAGGCGGAGTTACAGAGAACCTCAATGCGACCAACACCAGCGTTAAACCTGCCGGCCTTCTTGATATAATCCGAAATCTTCGCGGTTTCGGAGCTATTTTACCCCAATCTCTTTCGCAACCTCTCTACGATTACCCGCATGACGTGCAGTGCGAAAAACGGGGTCTGCGCCACCATGAAAAGAAAGCGCCGCTCATCGACCAGTGCCAAGCGACAATCCGATCTGGCCACGACTGTGGCGCTTCGCGCTTTCGCATCGATAAGCGCCATCTCTCCCACAATCTCTCCAGGTCCCAAGACTTCAACCAATTCGTTTCGCACCCGCACCTCTACCTCCCCATCCAAAACAACATACATGACATCGCCGGGGGTTCCTTCCGCGAATATGGTTGTACCGGCCCGAAACTCTTGCACGCGGTCGTGATGCTCAAAAATACTTCGCAGATTCATATGTTTCTCCCTGTGTTTGGTCCGACTCTGGTTATTGGAGGACCTAACTCAGGATTAAACCGGAATTTCCATTTTTCAATCCTTTTCTCAGTCGCATCCACACCCGGGCTTCGTCAAATAAAAACGTCGAGGCTGGTTTTGAGGCCAAATGGCTTTCCACCGCGCCGCAACGGACCGGCTCTGCCCAGCTTTCGCACAAGCGCCCAAGTCGGCGCCCTTCCGACCGAGTCCTGCGGGCCGCTGTGCTCATATACTAACCGTCTTCCACACCACCGTCCCAACCGCATCCGGACCCGTATCGATCAAGGCGGTTGTGACATCTTATCAAATCGCTAGTCGACTGAGAAAATGGAAATTCGGGATTAATAGTTGCCTGGAATTCTGGAGCGTGGTTTCAACGACGGCGCGTCGCTATTCGATTCGCTGAATCGAACGACGCTTGCGATTCTTTTTCAATAAGAGCGAACGCCCGCTCTGGTCACCGCAGCCGGTCGGTGGTTGGGCCGCAACCATTTTGGACTGTGGCCCAAGCGCGATAGCAACTCCAAAACACGCTCGGGTTCACCCAAATCGCGCCACTCAACCCCGGTAACCGGCAGCACCGCGAGGCTCGCCGGAGATTTTTCCAGTATCTGGTCGGAAAAACTCACGGACTCGAGGTCCCGGTAAAGTGCCTCCATGGTCTTTTGCTCGAAGAGCGTGCCGAGCACAGGCTTGATCGCGACGAAGGAAAGATACATGCCCGGCAGCGTGCTCATGAACAGACCCAGAAGCGTCGACAGTTGCGCCACCATCACGAGACTGTTCCAAAAGCATCCGTGCCGCCAGAGCAGCGACGCTGTTTCCGCCGACGGTTTTTCCCAGAAGCGGCAAACCGAAAACATGGGTATGCTGTCGAAGCCCAGGGGAGATGCGGGTTCGATCCAGCCGTACTCGACTTCCGGACGGTCTGCCGCAATTCCCAGCAATACCGCGAACTCCGGTCGTGCAGCCACCGCGCGGAACGCCGATTCGACGTGGCGCATGAAAGCCTCGTCGTCGCTGACGTAGTGGTCGCAAGGGAAGATCGCGACCGAAGCGTTCGGCGCCAACTCGGCAAGGCGCAGCAGGGAATACAGAATCGCGGGCGCGGTGCCGCGGTTGTCGGGTTGAATCACCATGTTTTGTGTCGGCATGTCAGTCAACAGAGGGAGGAAGAAACGCTCGTGCACGCGGGTCAGCACGGCCAGCGTCAACTCGGCAGAAACCGAGAGCGAAAGCCGTTTGCGAGTCTGCTCGAGCAGTGTCTTCTCACCAATCACGCGGCAAAATTGTTTCGGCAGGTCGTGTCCCGCGATTTTGCGGCTGAGTTCCCTGAACCGAATCCCGTTTCCTCCCGCGAGGATAATCGCGGCTCGCTCTGGTTCGTCGATCTTGCCGTTGTTCACCTTGCGCTCCGATTGGGCGACCATACGCTGCCCGGTTTTGTGCGTTAAGTTCGACCGGCTGACATCTCAGTCGTCGTCATCAAGCCCGGCCTCGTATCCGCAGATAACCTCCGTCAGCGCAGCACCCACCAGGACCGCAACCCATCTGCGCGCGGTATCGGCCGGCGTTTCTCCCTTGCAACCGTATTGGTTGGCGAGGGCGCGAAGCTCCCGATCTTCGATCATGATCGTTATCGATGCCCGCATAGCCTTTTGCCTGCCTGCAGTTTCCTTTAGCGCTTGACTTGGCTGAAAAGGATGTCTCGAAAGTGAACTGATTGTGACGTTAGCGTTAATCCTTGCGCGACGGACGCGTGGTGCGCCGTATTACCGGAGGATTCAAGCAATCGCCGCATCCTCCGGTCGCCTGTGAAGACGACGCCCCTGATGTGTAATCGCTCTGCGCGCACAATCAGACGATCATGGAAATGTGGGTCCACAGACTGTGGACTACGGCGGCGCCGACTACGAGAATTGCCAGGCTAATCGCGTAAACGGCCGCCTCGCAGAGCGCCTCGTAGGGTTCTCTCATCAGCTCGCGCCGCGTCTTGAGCGGTTCGAAGGTTCGAAGTCTCGGGGATTCGAACGTGCCTATCTTTATTCCAGCATCCATTGTCCTGACTCCTTATAGGTTGCTGCCACGGCAGTCTGCGCCTTGGCGGTGCCTTTTGCAGGGTCGGCTGCATCGTTCAATACATTGCCTGCGTACACCTCGGACGATTGATTCGTCGCACCCTACAATAGCTAGCAAGAGCGCGTAGGTCAGTAAACGCTGGTAGCATGAAGTATATAGTACAGTCAGGCTACGGGAGGATTACGTGAAATAGCTGTGAGGACACCAGTGGAAAGAAGGGTGTAATGGGTCATGCGGTCAGCCGCGCAATGCGCGTTAAAGCGGATGTAGGATAGCCATAGAAACACTGCAAATATTTGCGTAGTGAAAACGTCATATGCGGTTAACATATGCGTTAGCCGTCATTCGGAAATGAAACAAGTTATGAGCGCAGTGGTGAAAGTGTCGATTCGCGCACGCAAGACCTGCAGGTTCGCGGCGGATCGACGTTGGTAACCCGAGGGCAACGGTTGGCAACGCGATGAACAGAGGCGCGGTGGGCGCAAACCCATCCGCGGCCGGCGGCAAGCCTAGAGCGTTCGGAGTAATTTAGGTGGGAGCAACCATAGCAGGCTGCAGGCCGTGGCGTTATCGGAAAGTTCGCCCTCCAGGCAGGCGACCGCGCCCTTCTTGAGGTTCAGCTCGCAGGCGCTGGGTGTGCCTGCGAGCAGAAACGAGGCCAGATAGCCCAGGTCCGGCTGATGGCCAACCAGCGCCAAGGCCTTCAGGCTGTGATAGCGGCGCAAGGCCGCGACGACCGAAAAGAGTTCGGTGCCGGGCGCGAGTTCGTCCAGCACTTCGATCTCTATTCCGCCCAGTGCTTCGGCCAGAATCTCGGCGGTTTCGCGCGCGCGGCGGAGCGGGCTGGTAAGAATCGTGTCCGGACGAACCTTGATCTTGCGGAGCCCCTGTGCCGCCCGCATCATTTTGGCCTTGCCCTGCGGGGTGAGGGCTCGCTCGGCATCGGGCGTGGCGGGTTTGGTCTTGGTCTTGATTGTCGAGGCTCGACTGATGTCGGCGCTAGGGGAGCGCTCCTCGGCGATTGCGTGGCGCACCAGGTATAGTTTCATATGATGGAGTCGCGGCCGCTACGGGAAGTTTCCGGTTATTTCGACACCGACGGGCTGGCAGGCGAGGTCAGCACTTCGTCGGTCTCAAGCCGCGGCCCCTGAGTATCGACGGTCGCGACCGTCGATACCGTCTCCGGATGTTGGAGCTTCTTGCGACCGCGCAGAAATCTTCCGATATGATCGCGCAAGTGCCACTGGATCACGTCGGAGGGCTTGCGAGCGTCCAAAGTGATGAAGTTGAATTCCGTGGACAGCGAATTCAGCTCGTGGATAAGCCTGCGCTGATATTTGCGAAAAGATTCGAAGATGTCCTCGCCGAGCGAGAGATGCATCCCGGATTCCCAGTAATTCATTCCCTTGCCTTCCAGCACTCTTGGGATAAGTGAATCGAGGCCGATTTTCAGGTAGAGCACCAAATCGGGAACCAGCGCAAATCCGAATAACGCGCGCGACCAGGCAGGGTCGGTACCCATGACCTTATCGCGGGCAAAAGCCGTGTACATGTAGCGGTCCGCGAGCACCACCAGCCCAGCCTGGAGTGCCGGGATGATCTCGTTTTCCAACCGGTCGGCGAGGTCCGCCGCGTAGAGCAGGCTAAAGGTCGCGGGGTTGAGCCGATGTCCGGCCTTGGCCTCATTGATGGTTTCCTGGAGCAGCCCCGAGCGTGCCCATCGGGTGCTGACCGCGCCATACCCCTCGACCTCGAGCCAGGGTTTAAGTTCCTCGATTTGTGAAGATCGCCCGACGCCGTCGGTGCCCTCGATTACAATCAGGCTGCCCTTAAGTTTGCCCAACTTCTTGTACGGAAGGCCGCGGCCGTAAAATCGATTGCTCTGGTCCTGCATATGGTTTTGTCACTCGTCCAACGCCGCGCAGCACGTGTCGAACCATCTTGCGCACGATCCGCTGCTGTTCATCGATATCCGCTGTGCCATCGATAACTTTGAGGCCGAATTCGGTAGTCACCGAATCGTAGATAGTCAGCACCCTGCTCTGAAAGCGGCGGAAACTCTCCGCCGGATCGGATGACAGGCCCAAGTCCATCCCCGCCTCGTGGTACTTGAGCTTTTGCCTGCCGCTCAGGATGCGCTCCAGCGACACCTCGATCGGAACCCGAAAATAAAGCGCCAGGTCGGGCCAGGGCGCGAGACTGTAAACCTCCCGGACCCATTGCGGATGCACCCCGCGGGCGACATCACGCGCAAACGCGGTGTAGACGTAGCGATCGGCGAGCACCACCATCCCGCCCTTGAGTGGCGGCAGGATCTGATAGGTCAGGCGATCGACGAAATCGGCCGCGTGCAGCAGGCTGAAGGTCGTGGGCGTCAGCAGATCCTTTTTCTTGCCGCGTCTGATCGCGCGCTGGACCAGGGCCGAAGAGTTCCACTGGGTGAAGAAGACGCGATAGCCCTCGGCGCCAAGCCATCGCCGGATCAGCGACACTTGCGTGGACTTGCCCGAGCCGTCGATGCCCTCGACGACGATAAGCTTGCCCGGATAACTATGCGGTTCGTAAAGTCCGCTCATACTCTCTCCGCGTGCCCCGTGGCGCTGAACCTGGGAGCGCTGCCGAAGCACTTCACCCAAAGCTCGGACTTCAGCCCCGCCGCCCAAAGCTCCAATTCCGCATCCCTGCCCCCGGTGTCCAGCACGATTTCCATCCGTCCGTTAGTCCGGACGAGGCTTAGGTCTTGCACGATGCCGTGATGGCCGCGGTCGAGGCTGTCCGCGATCCTCAGCAGCGCCATCAGTTTGAGGGCCACATTGCGGCCCTTCGGGGAAAGTTCGGCCAGCTCCACACTCGATGGCTTTGGCGGCGCACCCTTGTGGAAACGAGCAATCGCGGCGATTATCCGGATTTCCTGAGGCAGAAAGCCGCGCAACTCGCCGTGAGTGATCAAATAATAGGAATGGCGATGGTGCTTGGAGTGGCTGACATACAGCCCAACATCGTGGACCAGCGCGGCGAATTCGAGCAGTTCGCGCTCGGCCGCGCCCAATCCATGAGAAGTCCTGGTGAGGTCGAACAGCCTGAGCGCCAATCGGGCCACCTGGCGTCCGTGAGATTCGTCAGCCGCGAAACGATGCGCCATCTGGATGATACTGCGGCGGCGGATGTCGGGAACGTTCTCGACCGTCTCCAGGGTCTCGGAATTACGCGCCATGAAGTCCAGGATGATGCCTTCGCGCAATGCCCATTCGCAGGCCCGCAGTTCCTTGAGGCCGAAGCCTTTGAGCAGGAGGTCCGTCAACACGGCACCGGCAGGCACCAGATCGACTCGACGATGGTCGAGTCCGGGAATGCGCGCCCGCTGTTCCGCGGTTCGATTCAGCACCAGTTCGAGCAACTTGGCGAGGTCGCTGCGCCGCAACACGCAATTATGCAGCTTGCGTGGGCCCTTGCCGCCACGCATCGCTTCGGCCATCGCCGTCAGGTTTAAGAGCGAACCCGAGGTGCCGACCATAAGCGTCGGCCGCGCTCGCCGCGCCCTGGCAAACACCGGGGAGAGCAATCGTCGTGCATAAGCTTTCAGCGCCGCGATCTCTCCGGCCTTTGGCGGATCCGAGTGGATGAACTGTTCGGTCATCCGGCTAACACCGAGTTTGAGGCTTGCCTGCCACTGAAGCTTATCGCCCGACCCTTGCATTATCTCGATACTCCCGCCGCCGATGTCGACCACGAGGGGACGGTGGCCGCGGAGGTCAACCGCGTGCCGAGCGGCCTCGAAGATTAACCGTCCCTCCTCGGTTCCGGTGATGACGTCGATCTTGAGTCCGAGTTCCTCCCATGCGCGCAGCACCAACTCGCCACCGTTGGCGGCTTCGCGTACCGCGCTGGTAGCGACCGCCAGGATCGGGTCTGCTCCCTGCCGTTCGGCGAGGCGCTTGAACGTAGCCAGGGTCCTGAAGCCGAAGTCCATGGTTTCGGCTGACAGGCGCCCGTGGAGCAGGGTGCCCCTGCCTAGCCTGACCATTTCTTTGGCCCGATCGAGGATTTCGAACTCGCCACGGCCGATCCTTGCGGTGACCATGTGGATCGAATTGGAGCCGATGTCGATTGCGGCGATTTTCATCGCGTTCGATCCGCGGGACCGGTGTTTCGATTTAATGGTCCGGCCAGCGCCGCGGCGCGCCGTCCGGCTTGATTGATTCGCAGGTAAAGTTGCCATCCAGCTCCCGCCCGCCGCCAAGGTGAAATGTCTTGCTTCTGCTTTGGTACTGGGCGTAATCACAGGCTATTCTACTCGCAAACGGCGTCTAATGCTCGCGCTGGTGGGCCGCAAATCGAACTCGGGGGTTGTGCGACTACGGCAAGCTGCAAATCTGGTTCCATGAGCGTTCACACCGTGCGGTAATGTCAGTCATGGTGGTTACGTTGTTATGTCGAGAGTGTTAACGAATGGTTAAAGATGCCGGCGGGCAAAACGCCGGCCACGCGCGCGCGGCCGCGTCGCCAGTATCGGCCCAGGCAAGCACTCCTGTGCCCGAGGCTCGATCGACATCCGTGACGGAGGCGCCAGACCGAACCGGTCTGGTGAAACTGTTACGCAAGCGGCTGCGCAGGTTCCTGGCGTTGGTCTCCGAGGTGCTCGCCGGCGAGAGCCCGGATGCTGTTCACGACCTGCGGGTGTGGAGCCGCCGGCTTCAGCAAACTTTAACCGCGCTCTTCCCCGAGTCCCGTTCCCGTAAACTTCGATCCTTGCGGCGCACCCTGCGGCGCGCCCGCCGGGCGCTTGGCGGATGGCGCAACTGCGACGTTGTGCTTCAGCGTCTGGTGCGTAAGGAACGGCAGGCGCGCCGCCCGGATAAACGACGGGCATGGACGTTGGTCATCGATTTCGTGCGGAACACCCGTGAGCGTGAGCTACGGCGCGCTCGCAAGCGCTTGCTGAAACTCGGTCTTTTCAGTCTTGCCAAGGAGATGGAAGCTCTGATTGAGGCTCCCGGCAGCAACGGCCAGGTCGTCAGCGCCTCGCTGCCCGAGGTGGTCTCGGTCGCCGGTTCGCAATGGCAGGCCGCTTTATCGCGTGCGCTTGAGGACCGTCGAGTCGAGAACATCCACGGCTTTCGGATTCAAACCAAGCGGCTGCGCTATCGATTGGAGCTGCTGCACGACCTCGGCGCACTGGATACCAGCGCCGCGGTCGAGTGGCTGAAATCGCTTCAGGACGGATTGGGCACTTGGCACGATAGGCGCGAGCTTGGCCGCGCGATCGCCGAGACGTTGACGAAGCCTGAAGCGCTGCAGGACGAGCCGCGGACCGCCATTATGCTTCTTAAGGAACTGGAAAAGGAGCAGGCTCTCGCGGTTGCGGAGTTGGAGGAACTGATGCGCGAGGCGAGCGACAGCCCGCGCCGGGCGCAGTTCGACGCGTGTATGGCGGTTTGGTGTCATGCGCCCCGGCAGCAGACTGACGAACCGTCCGGTCCTCTGAGCAAATAAACGTTACGCTCAGTTATCGAGCGGCCGGCGTGAGCCCGTTCGGGCGCTAACTCGCAAATGCGACGAACGCGGCTTCTCGAGACGGCGAGAAGCGGTTTCCGGAGTGCAACTCTGAAATAGCGGTTCGCAGCGGAAAAAGAAAAAAAGCGAATCGCGCGGCGCCGTGCCCGGAGGGAGTCCTGCCTGCTCTCAATCCTGCCGATGGACCGCTTCGAGGTGGAGCGGCCGCAGTCGCGCGGTTTTCTTACTCTGGTGCGCCTGCATCCGGCGCAGGATGTCATTCAGGACACCCACCGCCTGGACGACGTGAGGTCCCTTGTTCAGCATCACGCATTCGGAGCGCTCGCCCATCGCCGCATCCGTGATCTCGGCGCGCGACGGCTGGCCCTCCTTGGTCAGGCTTTCGAGTACCTGCGTAGCCCAGATGACCGGCATGTGAGCGGCTTCGCAAATCCACAGGATCTCCTCCTGCAACTCGGCCAGGCGCTCGTAGCCGCATTCGACGGCGAGGTCGCCGCGAGCGATCATCACTCCACCCAGGTAGTGCCGCATGAGAGTGAGCAGCAGGTTGGGCAGGCTTTCGAAGCCCTGGCGCGTTTCGATCTTGAGCACGATGCCCAGGTGTTGTCCCTGGAGCCGCTCCAGTTGAGACTGCAGGCCGCGCACATCCCGTTCTCCGCGAACGAACGACATTCCCACCAGGTCCGCATTGGCTACGACCAATCGCAGATTTTCGATGTCCTGCGCGGTCAGCGCCGGCAGAGTCAGGTGGCTATCCGGGAGATTGATTCCCTTGTCGGCCCGGAGCTTGCTGCCTCTGGGGCGGGATTGTGTGATGAGCACGCTCAAGCGGTCGAGCGTCGCGTCCTCGACAACTCCGCCAATCTTTCCATCGTCAAACCAGATTTTTTCGCCGGTCCTGACATCCGAAAACACCTCCGGCAGCGAGCAAGGGATCGTGGCCGGGGCAATCATGGTGCCGGCGGCATCATAGGAAGCCGGTCTTCCGGGAACGGTCTCGCGCGTTACGATCACCGTATCGCCGGCCTTAAGCGTGATGGCTTGTTCTCTGGGCGGGAGCTCGCCGATCGTGCCCATCCCCGCCAGGGTGACGTTGCCTCTGCGCACTTGCAGGGCGATACCGGGAGTGACGTAGGCGGTCTGCCTGCACTCGGCCCAATAACCATTGTTGGACGCGGCTACCACGTGCAGCGAACGTGTCGAGCCGCGCGCGTCGGTGAATTCGATGCGATCGCCGGCGCGAAGCTTTGACAACCAGGCTTCAGGGATCGGCAGGCACGCATCCGCCGCGGCGGGCGGCGTCGCGCGAATTTCCTCTGGTGTCAGCCAAATTCGCGCGCTCGCCATAACTTTACCCAGACCGTCGCGCCGCGGATGCCAGTCGACGACGCGCAGCCCCGGCTCGACCGCGCCGGTACGCAGCTTGGGGCCCGCAAGGTCCATCAGGATGCGGCAGTTCCGATCCAGCTCGCGCCGCGCCTGGCGCACATTGGCTGCCATCCGTTCCCAGGCGTCAGGAGTGTCGTGCGCGGTATTTATGCGCGCGCAATCCATTCCCTTGCCGACCAAATCATGAACCAGATGATAATCTTCGGCCGCCTCGCTCGGGAGCGTAACCATGATCCTCACGCTGCGCCCGTCCGGCGGCGGTCCGAGCAACGATCGCGTGTGTTGCTCCAGCAGCTTTGCGCCCCCGGCAAAGTCGACGCAGCGCTCGGTGTCGGAAAGCGGCTCGGATTTACGGCCCGTCAGCTGATGCAGGATTCCAACCACCGCGTCCACGGTGGCCAGCGCGTGTGCCTCGGACCTTCCCAGCGAAGACAGGCCCAGAGAGGCCAGTTCTTCCTGCAACGGCCGCACGTCACGATGGCGTAGGGCCAGGTAGTGAAGCATATTCCTCGCGCTCTCTTTGTAATTGCCGTCCGCGTGCATGATCTCGGCGGCGAAGTCGCCTTCGAGGCGCAACATCTCGGAACGGATGCGCGTGAGGGTGTCGAGCAGTGCCGCGAGCCGGGTGCATTCCGTTAGGCTGCCTGTCGAGACGGTCATAAAAGGTTCCGCGAGTTCACGCTTGTGCGCCACACCACGCACAGCAAGAGGCGCGCCGACCGAACAGGGCGCTTATTATCGCGGTTCCGGGGACAGTGGCGCATCCGAAGCGTGCCTCTTTGACTCCGATAGCTACAGCAAATGGCTCGATCGGAATCTTGAGCGGCCGGCCTTCGTCGTCCAGTCGCGCCGCATTTTATCCTTGGAACGCCGGCGCGCGCCGGATGATCAGGCGACGAACAAGATCGGGGTCACACCGTGGACTCCCAACATTACTAATTCAGATAGCAAGTCTATATCAGGTTCCTAGGGAATGGACGATAATGAAATATCCAGAGATTGCGGCCGTGCTTCCATTTGGGTGGCGGCGCCGCCGGCATCGACTCGCCGCCCGGGGGTCAGGCGATCGAGAGCTTCGAGTCTCAAACAAGCCATTATTTTGATGCGATTTTCCAACTCGCGAAAAACGCGACGGAATGCATTCACTCGTTCACACGGCGTTCCCGTATGAGCGGCGGGGTCGACCACATTCCAGCAAGCGGTCAACGTTCTTCCAGGCACCATCGGACATTCCTCGCCGCCGGCCTTGTCGTGGATCGCGATGATAAAGTCGATTTGGTCGCCGGTGGCCGCGATGATCTGCTCCCAGCTCTTGCTGGCCAAGTCTTTGGTTGGAAGGCTGTGCCGATCGAGCATCTCGAGTGCCAGCGGATGCGGCTCGCCTTTGGGATGGACGCCGGCGCTGAAGGCCCGGAATCGGTTCTTGCCCAGACGGTTCATCAGAGCCTCCGCGATTATACTTCGGGTCGAGTTGTCTTTACAGATAAAGAGTACGTTATATAGTTTATTCGCCATTGTGTTTATTTCCCCCGGGGCTTGAAACCCCCGGCATCCGGATTAGATCAATCACGCCAGAGCGCGACACCGCCGAGAATACCGTCGAGATTGCTGATTACTTTAACGTTCGGCGGAAGCGCCGCTTTGATGAATTTGCTGTTGCCGCCTCCGAGATAGAGCATCCGATAATTGAACACCGGGGCGAGCGTTTCGATCGCTTTGAGCAGCCGCTTGTTCCAGCTTTTCTTGCCCACCGTGAGCAACGCGGCGTGCGATAGTTCGTCCTCGTAAGTTTTCCCCTTACGGAACGGGTGATGTCCAAACTCCAGGTTCGGAACCAGGCGGCCGTCGACGAACAACGCCGACCCGACCCCGGTGCCGAAGGTAAGGACCATCTCGACTCCGCGGCCGCGAACCGCGCCAAGCCCCTGAACAGTGGCGTCGTTGGCGATCCGTACCGGGCGGTGCAGCCTTCGGCGCAGGAGCCTGGCGAGGTCGCACCCCCGCCACCGCGGACCGAGATTTGGCGCGGTTTCGACGACGCCGTCTTTTACCACTCCGGGGAAACCCACCGAGACGCGCTCATAGGCGCCTTGAGACTTGGCCAGCCTTTCTATTGCCGTCACCAGCGCTCGCGGTGTCGCGCGGCGCGGAGTGGGAAGCCGCGCTCGCTGGGTGAGCGACTTCCCGTTCGCATCCAGCACTTCAGCCTTGATGCCGCTCCCGCCGATGTCGATGGCAAGCGTGCGGGCGGTGGATGAGGACTCCGCCTGCGCGCGCGGCCGGCGCCTAACTGAGGAGGTCGTGCTGGCGGCACTGACCGGGCGCGGCGCGGAAGGCATCGGTCGGGCGCCATTCCCTTCATCGCGAGCGGCGGCGTTTTCCAACATCACTGTGGCCTGCTGTTTTTCCATCGTCGCATTTCCGGACAATCGATCTCCTATAGAGATCGATGCAACGAAAGCCCGGACACGGAATTGGTTCCGCCTCCTGACAGCCGCCACCAAGCCCAAACCGATCCGTAGCCGCGGATTTCAATCGATTCAGTCTATTCTGTCTACATCAAACCGGTGTTGGCAAGGAAACCGGGCGCGATCGATTTTCCACAGTTGCCTCCGCCAGCGCCAAAACTGGCCCGATAAGCGCCATACACTCAAGACTACCGCCGCTGGCCTGGATTCCGGTCCCGATTTCGAAGTCTCTTCGCCGTATTTCGGCGTTCCATGAATCAGTTTTGTCGAGCTGCGCCAAAGCGGCGGTTCGCGACATCGCAAGTAACCGAAGGTTTCCGAATTCATCCAAACGCCATGGCCAGTTAATTCTCCCGTAACATTCGCCGATTATCTTGCCTTGCGATTGCGGCCCCCTTCTAACCAACGCAACCAAAAGGAGGAACTATGCTACCAAAACGAACGCTTGGCGTAGCCCTAATCGGGCTTCTATGTCTGCTGAGCGCCGGACCGGCTTCCGCTCAACTTTTGATCAACGGGGCTGGCGCGACTTTTCCCTATCCACTCTATTCGAAGTGGTTCGATGTCTATACCAAAGTCGAGCCCGCGGTACGCTTCAACTACCAGTCGATCGGCTCAGGCGGCGGTATCAAGCAGCTGCAGAACCGAACGGTCGATTTCGGCGCCAGCGACGCGCCGATGAACGATGAACAGCTGAAGGCGGCGCCGGACAAAATCCTCCACTTCCCGACGGTTCTCGGGGCGGACGTGGCGACCTACAACCTGCCCGAGATGACCCGGCCGCTTAAACTGACCGGGCCGGTGATAGCCAACATCTATCTCGGCAAGATTTCCAAGTGGAATGATCCGGCGATTGCCGAACTGAACCCCGGGATCCCACTGCCCGACCTCAACATCGTGGTCTGCCATCGCTCCGACGGCAGCGGCACGACCTACATCTTTGCCGATTACCTGTCCAAGGTGAGCCCGGAGTGGAACAAGGAGGTCGGCAAGAGCACGGCGGTCAAATGGCCGGTGGGCTTGGGGGGCAAGGGCAACGAGGGCGTCACCGCTTTGGTCCAGCAGACCACCGGAGCGATCGGTTATGTCGAACTGATTTATGCCGTAAACAACAAGCTGCCGGTGGCCCTGATTCGCAATCGTGACGGCAAGTGGGTGGAGGCAAGCGTCAAGACGGTCACTGCGGCGGCGGCGGGAGCGGCGGCCAATATGCCCTCCGACTTCCGGGTTTCGATCACGGACGCTTCCGGCGCCGACTCGTATCCCATCTCCGCGTTCACCTATCTGCTGGTCTACCAGCATCAGAGCGATGCCGCCAAGAGCAAGGCGCTCATGGGCTTCATCAATTGGATGTTGCATGACGGTCAGCAGTACGCCGAACCGTTGGCCTATGCTCAGTTGCCCGTCCAAGTGGTCAGTGCCGAAGAGGCTCAGGCCAAGACCATAGTAACCGCGGCTCCGTGACGACGAGTTACGAGCCCTCGATTAGCCCGCGTGAAGACAGGAGGAAATGCGCGATGAAAATGAGAAAATTAGCAATGCTCGCAACCTGCGCCCTGGCGTTGCTGCTGGTGACAGGCGTGCAGCGTTCGTATGCACAGGAAGCGGCCAATGATCCATCGGGCAAGCATGTCATCACCCTGTGGACCGACCCTCGTACCGGCGAGGTGTTTACCCGGCCGGGCAAGGGCCGGGTGCGCCTGGCGGTTGTGCCTGCCGGAGCGCTCGAAGGCGAACTCGACAAGCATGTCGAGGAGAAGGCCAAGGACGCGGCCCGTGCCGAGGTTTCCCGCAGCCAGGAAGAGCTTCGCGCCGAATTCAAACGGGAGCAGGAGCAGTCTCGCGCCGCCACTACGGCCATGGCGCAGGAAGTTCAGGCGATGCAGCCGGCGTGGCACGAATTCGGCGATCGCTGGTTCAAGAAGATCAAGCTCAGCACGCTGATTTATGGGGACTACGCCTTTTACAGCCACACCGGATTTGGTCCGCAGTTCCTGACTCAGATCAATCCTCCCGGACCTGGCAACAACGCCTATAACTCGTTCGATATCAGTCGCACCTACTTGAATTTTCTCTTTTCACCTACCGACGAGTGGACGGCCCGTATTACGCCGAACATTTATCGCGAGGTAGGCAATGTGACGGCGGCGAGTTCCGGCAGGGTAGGCGCGATCGGCAGCAGCCTCAATGGAAACTTGGGTTTTCGCCTCAAATATGCTTATCTGGACTACAACAAGGCGCTGACATGGGCCGGCGATTCGTTCAAGGAAGGCAAGCTGACGATCGGCCAGCTTCCCAATCCGCTGGTGGGATGGGAAGAAGACCTTTACGGTTACCGCTGGGTCAACCTGACGCCGTGGAACTATCTTAGCCTGAGTTCGACTCAGACCGGCATGGCGTTACACGGTCCGATCAAATTCGGCGAGCGCCAGTACGTGGATTATGATTTCGGCGTCTACACTAACGCCAGCTTCCACGCGCTCGAACAGACCAACACCAAGCAGACGATGGCGCGTGTTACCCTGTACCCGTTTGGCGCGCGGTCCAGGTTCGACGGGCTGGGACTCACCGGCTTCTACGATTACGGGTATGCCAACAACACTCCGGATAATACCGGGGCATACAGTGCGGCCAAGAACGGCCACGTCACGCGAATGGCGGCGCTGGTGCATTACACGTCCGAGACCTGGGGACTGGGCGCTGAATTCGATGCCGGGCATAACGCGTTCACCAGCGGCAATCTCTTTTCCGGGGCGGGACCGGCCGACGAGTTCCTCACGCTCGCCAAGCCGACGGTCTTCGGCCCCTTCGATAGCCTGGTCAAAGCGCTGCAGAACAATGGCGCCAGCCATCAAGAGGGCTTCGACTTCTTCGGTCACGTTCAGATCCCGAACACGCCATTTACGTTGTTCGGGATGTTCGAGCAGTTTCTGCCCAACACCAAGGTCGACGTGAACCCGGTCGATTTCCAGCGCGTAGTGGCGGGTATCGAGTACAAGTATAACAAGTATCTGCGCTTCGCTTTGGATAGCCAGAACCTGCTCTATTACCATAGTGATTTTACATTCCCGGCCAGCGATCTCGCGAATTTCAATCCCAAGCTGGCCAAGGCAAATCCTGCGGGCATCAAGTACGCCGTCCCGCGCGATATTCACGCGATCTTCCTCAATGTCGAGTTCAGCTACTGAGGGAAATCGTCAGGCAGTCCGGCTCGAAACCGGACATGGGGAGCTTCGTGGACATCACGAAGCTCCCCGAAAATCTCCGCGTAGATAGGGGGCGGAGGGAGGCAGTCCGAAGCTTATGGCTGAAGTTGCCGACAGTGCGAAAGGAGCGGTTTTGGCATCGACATGCCCAGAACGGCGCCGCCTGGCGGTGCGTTTTTCGGGGGATCGCCTCTTCAATCTGTTTACGCTGAGCCCGACGTTGTTGGTGCTCGGCCTGCTGGGCGGGATTACCGCGGTGCTGGTATGGAGCTCGCGCGAATCGATCGCCAAGTTTGGCTTTCACTTTATCATCAGTTCTGAATGGGATCCGGTCAACGATCGATATGGCGCGCTGCCTTTTATTTATGGAACGGTGGTCTCCTCCGCGCTCGCGCTTGCGATCGCCGTGCCGCTAAGCCTCGGCGTGGCGCTTTGCCTGAGCGAGATGGCGCCGAACTGGCTCAGCTCGAAACTTGGATTTTTGGTCGAGTTGCTGGCCGCGATCCCGAGCGTGGTTTACGGGCTTTGGGCGATTTTCGTACTGGGCCCTTTCCTGCGCGACTATGTCGAGCCTGTGTTTGCCCGCTATCTGGGCTTCATCCCACTGTTCCAGGGCCCTCGTGCCTCCGTAAGCATGCTCTCTGCCAGCGTAGTGCTGGCGGTGATGGTGATCCCTTACATCTCGGCGGTGTGCACGGATGTATTCGCCGCCGTCCCGTCGTCCTATCGCGAGGCGGCTCTGGCTTTGGGCGCGACGCGCTGGGAGATGGTACGAATCGCGGTGCTTCCTTACGGCTTTTTGGGAATTGTCGGGGCGGTCATTCTGGGGCTGGGGCGCGCGCTGGGCGAGACTATCGCGGTGGCGATGGTGATCGGCAACCGGCCCGCAATCTCGGCCTCGCTCTTCATGCCCGCTTCAACCCTGGCCAGCGTAATCGCCAATGAATTCGCCGAGGCCACAACCGACATGTACGTTTCGGCGCTGCTCGAACTCGGCCTGGTGCTGCTGGTCCTTGGGATGCTGGTAAATGTGGTAGCGAGGGTTCTCGTACTGAAAGCAACGCGACGCAGATTTGCGGGGAGTTGACGATGAATCCGGCTGTCAATTTGCGCCGCTACGGCGCCTGGCGCAGGTTCAAAAACAACCTGATGATGGGCGCCACGGTCGGAGCCACCGCGATAACCCTCGTCCCGCTGTTCCTGATCCTCGGCTATTTACTGAGCAAGGGCTTCTCAAGCCTGAACCTCGCGTTTTTCATCAATCTGCCCAAGCCGGTAGGCGAAACGGGCGGTGGGATGGTGAACGCTATCGTCGGCACCTTTGAGCTGATCGCAATCGCCGCGCTGATTGGTGTCCCTGTGGGAATCGCCGCCGGCCTCTACCTGGCCGCGCACGGCCGCGAAGGAATCGCGGCTGGGGCGCGCTTCGCGGCCGATGTTTTGACCGGATTGCCGTCGATCGTGGTGGGCGTGTTCGCCTATGCCGTCGTCGTGCGGACCATGGGCGGATTCTCGGCGCTGGCCGGTGGCGTCGCGCTCGGGATCATCATGATTCCGATGGTTACGCGCACCACCGAGGAGATGGTCGCGATGGTTCCTCGTGAATTGCGGGAAGCCTCGCTGGCGCTCGGAATTGCCCATTGGCGGACTACGCTATCGGTCATATTGCCGACCGCACTGGGCGGAATCCTGACCGGGATCATTCTCGCCACCGCCCGGGTGGCAGGTGAGACCGCACCGCTGCTCTTCACCGCGTTCGGCAATCGATTCTGGTCGACCGCGCTCGGGCAACCGATCGCCTCGCTAACAGCGCAAGTTTATACCTACGCGATCTCACCTTTTTCCGACTGGCAGCGCCAGGCATGGGCCGGCGCCCTGGTGCTGACCACGATCGTTCTCGGGCTCGACTCGGCGTCAGGTGGGTCTCGCGGGCCAGGATTCGGATCGCGAGGTAACCTGTGCCTGACAAGATAACCATACGCCATTTGAGCGCCTTCTTCAGCGGACATCGCGCACTGAGAGATATCAGCTTGGGCGTCGCCGAACGCCGGATCACCGCGATCATCGGACCGTCGGGATGCGGAAAATCGACACTCATCCGATGCCTTAACCGGATGCATGAAGTGGTGCCCGGCGCTACCGCCGAGGGCCAGGTGTTGCTCGACAACAAGAATATTTACGACTCGGAAGTAGACCCGGTTGCGACCCGCCGCCGGATCGGGATGGTGTTCCAGAAGCCGACTCCTTTTCCGGCCATGTCGCTCAGGGAAAATGTCGTCGCGGGACTGAGGCTGAACGGTTCGATGCCGACCAACCGGGCGGAGATGGCCGAAACCGTCGAACGCAGTCTGCGTCAGGCGGCGCTGTGGGACGAAGTGAAGGATATGTTGGATCGGCCGGGCGCCAGTTTGTCGGGCGGGCAGCAGCAGCGGCTGTGTATCGCGCGGGCGCTGGCGGTTGAACCCGAGGTGCTGCTGCTGGATGAGCCGTGTTCGGCGCTCGATCCGATTTCGACCGCGCGGATCGAGGAAGTATTACTGGAACTAGTGGCACGCTACACGATCGTAATCGTCACCCATAACATGCAGCAGGCCGCCCGCGCCTCCGATTACACCGCATTTATGTACAACGGCGATCTGATCGAGTTCGGCGAGACCAACCAGATCTTCACTAATCCGACGCGCCGCGAAACCGAAGATTACATAACCGGCCGCTTCGGTTAGGCCGGAGGGCAGTTAATGAGATGAGCAATTCCCAGCCGCAACACACCATTCGCCAGTACGGAGAGGAACTGAGCGGCCTGCGCACCGACCTGCTCAAGATGGGAGGGTTGGTCGAGGGCCAGATCGCAGACGCGGTGGATTCGCTGGTCAATCGCAAGTCGGAGGAGGCGCGCGAAGTGATCGCGCGCGACGCCGAGGTGAACCGGATGGACGTGGATATCGACGCGATGTGTCTGCGCATCCTGGCGCTGAGATCGCCGGCGGCGAGCGATCTCAGGTTCATCACCACGGGGCTCAAGATTAACTACGATCTCGAGCGAATCGGCGATATGGCGGTCAACATCTGCGAACGGGCGCTGGAGTTGAACGAAGAGCCGATTCTCAAGCCCTACATCGATATTCCGCGGATGGCGAGTATCGCCGAGTCGATGGTCAAGGACAGCCTCGACGCGTTTGTGCGCGGCGATTGCGATCTGGCGCAGCAGGTTATCGAGCGCGACGACGAGGTCGACCAGCTCAATCATCAGATCTTCCGCGAGCTGCTGAGCTATATGGCCGAGGATCCGCACAAGATCGGCAACGGCACCAGAATATTGTTCGTATCCAAGTATCTCGAACGAATCGCGGATCACGCCACCAATATCGGCGAGATGGTGATCTTCATGGTTAAGGGCAAGACCATCCGCCACACGGAAAAGAGCAAGAAGTGATGGGCGCGGAAGTGACCGCGGCGCGCGTTGGACCGCGTATCACCGTGATGGTGGTCGAGGACGAGTCCGATATCCGCGAGCTCCTGCGCTACAACCTCGCGCAGGAGGGCTATGCCGTCGAAGAAGCGGCGGACGGCGAGCAGGCACTGAAGCTAATCGAGCGGAGCGCACCGGACCTGCTCGTGCTCGATCTGCTTATGCCCGGAATGTCGGGCCTCGAACTCTGCCGCAAGCTGCGCGCGGCGCCGGCAACCGCGATGCTGCCGATTTTGATTTTGACCGCCAAGGGCGAAGAAGTGGACCGGATACTCGGCCTCGAGATGGGCGCGGACGATTACGTGGTCAAGCCGTTTAGTCCGCGCGAGGTCGTGGCTCGAATCAAGGCGTTGCTGCGCAGGGCGGCGCACGTCGCCGCCGAGCCGGAAGCGCCGGGGACGTATGAGCGTGGTCGGCTCCAAATAGATTTCGCCAGTTACCGTGTCTCGATCGACGGGCGTTCCTGCGATCTCTCGCTGCGCGAGTTCGAGCTGCTGAAATTCTTCGTGCAGCATCCCGGACGGGTTTACAGACGGGAGCAGCTTCTCGACATGGTTTGGGGCCAGGACGTACACGTCGAACCGCGCACGGTCAACGTCCTGGTCCGGCGTCTTCGCCAGCAGATCGAGCGTGACGACGCCAACCCGGAGCTAATCGCGACGGTTCGCGGCGTCGGCTACCGATTCAATCCTGACCCGCTTGGATAAGACCATTCGGTACTCTCGCGAGGCCGAACCGCCTAAAGGATTGACTACTATTTATCGGAATTTAAAAAATTAGCCACAGTTAACAATCGCGTCATCAGGGTGTAACGGAGCACTGTTACATACTTCTTTGAGGCCTAACCAAAGGAGTAAACCAGGTGATCAAAAAGCTACGAATGGGCATTGTCATCGGCGTCGTTTTGCTGACGGCAGCGTCGGCGCCGCGAGTATACGCGGCATTATTCCAGATACATCATGTTCTCCTGATCAGCATCGACGGTATGCACGCGCTCGATTTTTCCAATTGTGCCAAAGGTATCAGCGGCGTAAACGGGGGAGCCCCTTACTGCCCCAACCTCGCGCAGCTCAGCCAGATCGGTGTGACCTATCTCGATGCCTCCACCACGAAGCCGTCGGATTCGTTTCCCGGTCTGGTTGCGCAAATAACCGGAGGCACGCCGCGCTCAGCCGGGGTCTTCTACGATGTCAGCTATGATCGCGCGCTGTCGCCGCCGGCGCAAACCACACCTTACGGCATTACCGGGGGCGTGAGCATGTGTCCGAGCGTCGTTGGCACGCAGGTGGGATTCGACGAACAGATTGACAACGACTTGACCCAGCTCAACGGGGGCGGAGGGATCAATCCCAATTACCTGCCGCGCGATCCCAACAACGACTGCGCGCCGGTTTATCCGCACCAGTTTCTTCGCGTGAACACGATTTTCGAGGTAGTCAGGGCGGCCGGCGGCTATACCGCATGGTCCGACAAGCATCCGGCATATGAGTTCACTAATGGGCCAAGCGGACATGGCGTCAACGACTTCTACGGGCCGGAGATAAACTCGATTCCTGTGCCCTTGCCGGTTCCGGGCTGTAGCCCCCTGCCCGATCAAACGGCAGTCACCTCAAGCGACGACTACACCACCAGCTTTCAGAACATCCAGTGCTACGATAGCCTTAAGGTCCAGGCCGTGCTCAACCAAATCAATGCCAAGACACACGACGGTACCGCTTCCGCGCCCGTACCCAGCGTGTTCGGTATGAACTTCCAGTCGGTCAGCGTCGGCCAAAAGCTCGTCGAGCATGCGGTCACCCGTGGCGGATACCAGGACGCGCTTGGAACGCCCAGCAGCAACTTGCTCAGCGAGATTGAATTCGTTGACGCCTCCATCGGCAAAATGGTCGCGGCGCTCAAAAAGCAGAACCTCTTGAATTCAACTATGATAATCATCAGCGCGAAGCACGGACAATCGCCGATTGACCCCAATCGCGTGTTGCGCATTCCGGCCGATAATCCTTCAGATATGCCGCCCAGCTCGATCTTGGGCTCGCTCGTGGCTCAGGCCGACGAGGATGACGTCTCGCTGCTATGGCTAACCGATCAGAGCCAGACCGCCAGCGCGGTAGCAACCCTCAGCGCCAACGAAGCGGAAGCGGGCATCGGGGAAATTTTCGCCGGCCCGTCGCTCGACCTGATTTTGAACGATCCTCTGATCGACTCCCGCACTCCCGACATCATCGTGACAACCAACGTCGGCGTCACTTACACCGGCGGCAAGAAGAAGATTGCCGAACACGGCGGCTTCGCGCACGACGACACGAACGTCATGATGCTGGTGGCGAACAGCTGGATTTCGCCCCCGTCGTGGCCCAAAACCGTCACGGCCCCGGTCCATACCACCCAGATCGCTCCGACAATACTGCAGGCCCTGGGACTCAATCCCAACAGCCTCCAGGCGGTGCAGAAGGAGCATACCCAGGTTCTGCCTGGACTCGATCTCTAACAATAGGTATGGGCCCGCTTTAGCCACGCCGTTAAACGCCGCGAGACGGGTGTCCACCGGGCACCCGTCTCGCGTTTCCCAGACTCGATCGGTCTCATTGACGTCTTCTTTGACCTTGAACCTTCAAGCGTAAAAATGCCGGCTCTCCGAGGAGAAGCGAACCAACCGCGCTGGCGAACTCAAGATTCGTTTAGACCGCGTAATTCGGCATCGCCGGATTGCGCGGGCGAGTGTCGGAGAGCCGACTTCCCGGTACGTGGCGCGGCCGCGGCGGCATCACACGCACCTCAAGCGCTTCGGCGATGAGCCGGCGTGAGCGATGGGCGAGTTCGCGGCGCGTGAAGCGGGCGGAGAGCGGTTGGCAAAAGGTGATTTCGACCCGAAGCCTCGGCTCTCGCAGCACCGCCCGTATCGACTGCAGCAGGGTCACGTCGTCGTGATAGGCGGGGGCCGTGTTCGGCTGCCCGTTTTCGTGATGGTAGCGGATCGCGACCGGTTGAACGGTCGCGCCGGCGTCGATCGCGGCCTGGAACAAAGCCGGATAAAAAAATCGCAGACGCGTGCCGTCGCTGGTCGTTCCCTCGGGGAATACGCCGACCGGATCGCCCGCGCGCAACGCGGTCGCGGCTTCACCTTTGACGCGGTGGGCGTCGCGCAGGCTTCCGCGGCGGATGAAGATCGAACCGAGCCGGCGCGCGATCGTGCCGAGCACCGGAGCGTCCGCGAGCTCGGATTTGGCGATGAACCGCGGCGGGCAGAGCGCGCTGAGGAGGTACAAGTCGAGCCAGGAGATGTGATTCGCCACCAGCATCACGGGCCGGTCCCGCTCCACGGGTAAGCCGCGCACCGCAACACATACGTTGAAGATCCTCAGCGTACGCCGCGCCCATCGCATCGCTGCGGCCTCGCGCCGTGGGCGATCCAGCCACGGCAGGATCAACACGGCTCCAAGCCATACCGCGGTGGTATGGGCCGCAAACCTGATGATTCGCCGGCCGCGTGTCTGGAGGGGAGCTGTCTTCACAGCTGCGGCAATGTTCGCACCGAGCGTTGCGGTACTCACCGTTGCCTGGCGAAGCGATTGGCGTAGCGCGGATTCATTCGCGCCAGCGGAAGTATGAGCAGAAGGTCCGCGCTCCCGAACGCGGCATCCCACGCCGGGTCGCCGCACACATACGCCCCGAGCCGCAGATACCCCTTGAGCAAGGTTGGTATCGCCGGGTCGGGATCGAGCGGCTCGGAAGCGAGCGGGAACGGACAGCGGGGCCGCACCCGCCATTCGGGAGGACTCAGACGCTCCAGCCTCACGCGATGGTAGACGCTTGTCGCCAGCCGCCCGCCATCGCTCAGCGGGACGCTGGCACAACCGATCACATACTCGTATCCGCTGCGCTGCAGGTGGAGAGCGAGGCCCGCCCACAGCGTCGCGATAACCGCACCCGTGCGATAAGCGGGATCGACGCACGCCCGTCCGATTTCAACCGTGTGAGGCGCGAGTCCGGCGAGTCCGTCGAGATGAAATTCGCGCGCCGAGTAGAATCCGCCGGTGTGCACCGCCTGCGCCGCAGTGAGGATACGGTAGGTGCCGACGACCAGCCCGGTCTCGCGCTCCCGTACAATCAGATGTTCGCAGTAGGGATCGAACTCGTCCCTGTCGATGCGCTCTCCATTGTCCGGGATAGCGGCGCCGATTTCCTCAGCAAACACCCGGTAGCGCAGGCGTTGCGCCTCGATCACTTCCGCTTCCGATTGCGCAATCGCAGTAAAAAAACCCGGACGCCGAGTGCGCTCGGGCTCGAATACAAAGAGTTGTTCCAGTGCGGATGGTTCCATGGCTGGCTAATCGTCGCACAGCCTCGTTGCGGGACTTTGAACGCGCAGCGAATACAAAATGAAGAATTCGGAACGTCGCGTTACTGGACGGTCAACGCGGACGGCGATGCCGGAGCTTTGTGACGGCCGGCATAATGAAACCTGCTCCGCCGGGAAATAGTCCGCGCCGGCGGCATTTGCGACAGCCGATATAGATTGCCGGCTCGGTCGAGCAAGGCCGGTGCGGAGGGCGAAGTCGCCGGGTTAAATCTCGTTGTTGCGCGCGATCCGGCCCAGCCATTCCGCGCTGGGCTTGACGGTCCGGCGCTGCGTCTTGCGATCGACCGCGATCAGGCCGAACTTTGGTCCGTAACCGAAAAGCCACTCGAAATTGTCCAGCATCGACCAGTAAAAATATCCGCTTACGTCTATTCCGTCGCCAACGCATCGTCCGACGCCGGCAAGGGCACGCTCGACGAACACCATCCTTTGTGAGTCGTCGTCGGTCGCGATTCCATTTTCGGTTACGATAAGCGGTACTTGGGCCTTTAAGGCAGCGTAGCGGATCGTCGCCTCAAGCGCGTCGGGCGCGAATTCATAGCCCATCTGGGTGAACTCGGCCTCTTGTCCCGGGGGTAGCAATCCCAGGGGACCGACCCGCTGGCGCGTGTAACATTGCACGCCTAAGAAATCGTCGCCGCGCGCCGCTTCCAGAAAGATTTCCTCCGACTCACGGCGCAGCCGGTCGCGAACTTCTTCAGCGCCGGATACAACCTGCAAATCGGTAAGGGCCAGCGTCATCCCCACCGGAAATTGGTGTGGCCCCGCGCGCAACGCGTCGGCGCCGCGGCGATGGGCCTCGAGCAAAACGCGACGGGATTTGCTTCTGACGCAAAACGGGAAACTCGAGAAATTGTCAGGTTCAACCCCCATCATCGTTGCCGCGGCCGCTCGCCAGCCGTAGGCCAGGATTGCCTCGTCTGTATGCAGAAATCCCCATTGCCGCAAAGCGGCGGCGAGGTTGGCTTCGTTGATGGTGCAGGCCACGCTTATCATGTCGCCCAGATGTTCCACCACGCGCTCGCAATATCGCGCGAACAATCTTGCCGTCTCGCCCGACTCCCATCCGCCCCGGGCGGCGACCCACAGGGGCGAGGTGAAATGATGCATCGTCACGACCGGCTTGACGCCGTGCTCGTGACACACCGCGAGCATCCGGCGATAATGCTCCAATTGGGCCAGTGAGAATTCGCCCTCTGCCGGCTCGATACGCGCCCATTCGATCGAAAACCGGTAGGCGTTGAAGCCGAGTGCCGCGAGCAGCGCTATGTCTTCGGCGTACCGGTGATAATGATCGCAGGCATCTCCGGAAGGTTCGCTGTAGATAGTGCCGGGAACGTGTTCGAGCAGCCACGAGTCGCAGTTGGTATTGCCGCCTTCCACCTGATGGGCCGCGGTCGCGGCGCCCCAAAGAAAGCCGGCGGGAAATCTCATCCGCTTGCTTGCTGCCGTGCCTAGGCTGAAACCCTAACCGCGGGGCCCGTGAACCCTTCGCGTCGCATCGCGACCAGCGCGTTGAGCATTTCGGGAATCTCGAATACCGCGCGATTCTCGAGCGAACCGATCCGGATACGAAACCGCTCCATCCGCTCCGGGTCGAGCATCACGGCTACGCCCCGGTCGATTTCGGTTAGAGAGCGGAGCACCACGCCGGCCCTGTTTTGTAATATCCAATCGGCATTGTAGCGCTCGTGCACCATCGTCAAGGCGTTGCGCTCCACGATTACCGGCAGACCCATCACCAGGGCTTCGCTGATGCTGCCGGGCCCGGGCTTGCCGATAAAGAAATCCGCCAACTTCATGAAATATGGAATATCGGAGGTGAAGCCTTCGATGTGGTGCGGAAACGGCAAGTTCATGGCCGCGAGCCTCTCCTTAAGCCGCCGATTGTGCCCGCACATGAAAATAAGCTGGGTCTTGAGTCCGGAGTCAGCGATGCGTCTGGCGACGATTTCCATCCGGCGGGAGCCGAATCCGCCGAACATCACGATGCCCGTAGGCAGTTCGGAATCGAGGCCCAGGCGCCGCCTTTCGGCCTCGCGGCAAACGTCGGACCGTCGATAGAACTCCGGCCGAACGATCATTCCCGAGGTGCGCAAAATCCGCTGGGGCGCAACGCCAAGCGCGAGGGCCTGGTTTGCCGCCGCCGCCGTGCCGCAAACCAGAAATTGCTCCTGGCGCTCGATCCAGAAGTGCGGCGGATAGTCCGCCAGGTCGGTCATGATGGTTACCAGGGGAGTCGCGGGAGCGCCGGGCGTCTGGTTGGCCGCGCGCAGACCATCGAGAATCGCGCGATTAAAGTGAGGGATCAGCGAGACCACCAGGTCGGGCCTTCGCTGTTGCCAATAGCGCGCCAGCATCGGCACCATCTTCGAGTGCATCTGCCGGACGATCATATGCAGCATTTTCAGCATCGGGCCGGTGCCCATCGTAAGGTTGAACTTCAGCATCGAGTTATAAAAATTCTCGACCCGGATGCCGGTCAATCGTCGGATGAAATCGATCGGCTCAAGCACGTCGCGAAGGTTCACCAGCTCGACTTGCCATGGGCGTCGTTGCTCCGCCAAAACCGCATCGAGCGCCGTCGCCGATGCCCGATGGCCGCCTCCGGCGTCGAAGTAAATCAGGACGACCCGCGCTTGTTCGTGAGTGTCTGCCGCTGAGCGTCGAATTTTCATAAGGTCTCCTCTGAAGCCGCCAGTTCGGGATCTTCGGACTGCTCCTGCCCGGCCCATCGCAACAGGCGCAAGGCGCCGTCGAAAGATTCGATCAGTGCGGTACGACTCTCCACCCAGTCGCCATCGTTGATGTACCAGAGGGGTCCGATCAGGCGTTGCTCGGGGCGATGGGTGTGGCCGCAAATGACGCCGTCGGCCCGGTGCCGGCGGACGAACCTGAACACTTCGCGATCGTCAAAATCAGTCAGATACTGCACCGCTTTCTGCACGCGATATCTGAGGTAGGCGGAAATCGAGCGCCGGCGTTGCAAATGTCTGGCCTGCTCGGACTCGTACCATTCGTTGATCCGTAGCGCCATTCGGTAAGCCTGACTTCCCTTCAGCCATCTTCCCGAACTGACCGAACGATCGAACTGATGGCCGTGGGTCACGAGCATCCTGCGGCCCTCGACGGTGCGATGGATCAGTTCGCTCCGGCTGGGCAGGATTCCGAACAGGCTCTCGACCAGGTCGAAGATTGCACTCGTCGTGATTGCCGACGATAAACTCGATACGAGCGCCGCAGCGGCGCCACTCGACGATTTCCGCGACCACGGCGGCCTGTGCCGGACTCCAGTACCACGACGGGCCGAAGTTCCAGCCGTCTACTATGTCACCAACCAGATATAGAATTTCCGCCTGATGATGCCGGAGGAAATCGAGCAGCGCCTCCGCCCGGCACCGTCGTGTCCCCAGATGAAAATCGGAAATCCAGATGGAGCGGCAATTCAGGCGCTCCGGACCGCGGATAACGACCGAGGGCGGGCGCGCTCCCTGTCTGAGCGCGGGGCTGTCGACCAAGTGGCATTCATGTTCCACGCCTTGACCTCGCAATCGCGCAGCAGCGTTCATCTACGCATTAGCTACTCGATTCATTAGGTTTAATCGAGAGCATAATGTGACGTGCTGACTAACAGAGGATTAAGTTATTGCTACCGCAAACGCCTTCGTTATATCGGCCTGTGAGCTATTAATGGGGGCGTATGGCACACAAAGTTGTCGTGCGAGCGCGTCAATGGCCTGAAGATCCGCCGACGGGCGGAGCGCAGTCAGCCGCGGAGACAGCTCAGCGCGAAGGGGGTCGAGAACGGTACGTCAGGCGATTGATGCGATTGGCGGTTCTGATCGCGTCGATTTCGAGTAATATTCACGCATCGGCGCGAAGTAATACTCGCGCCATCCGGCCTTGTATTGCTCGGCCTGACCTTGCGGAATCTCGCTGTGTATCAGCGTAATCCGCGTGCCCGTTTTGGCATCATCGAACAACACCTCGAGGCGCGAGTCGGGGCTGTCGGGAGGAAACTCGGTCGTTCTCCACGATTGCACGATGCGACGAAATGGGTCCAGCGCGACGGTTCTACCAGTGATATATCCGTCCCACGCCGTAAATCGTCCACCAACCTTGGCCTGGATGCGCGCTTTGCCCCCGGTAAACGCGCTGTGCTCCTTGCTGCTCAGCCATCCCTTGTACAGGCGTTCCCGATTCACAGGTAGAACGGCCGACACTTTGAACGTCTTCATGGCGAGCCTCCTTAGCAGGGTGTTGAGAAAGGCCTCGGCTTGGACAACGTGTTCGCCGCTGCTCTCAACACCCTGCGTAAAAACTGGCTTCCTTCCTCAATCTTCTCCCGCTCTGGGGGAGATAAGAGAGAGGGAACAGGCCGTTGAAGGGACTTTTTCAACGGCCTGTTAGGGCAAACGTCGATTTCAGAAGCGCAGCGCGCCGGTCTCGCTCCATTCGAGCGATTCCTCGCGAAGATCGAGATGCGCCCTTTTCCAGCTCACGCGAACCTCCTCGGGGCTGCCTTCCACCAGGAGCTCGAACAGGCCCTGGTCAAGCTCCGCCTGAGGGCGGGCAATCAACTGCGCGAAGGCCTTGGCCGCTTCGTGCGTCTCCAGCATCCGCGGCTGCCATCGGCCGAACACCTTGGGATTGCTCGCGTACTCCTCGGTCATGCCGGTGCGCACGAACGGCAGCAGGATGGATGAGGCGGTCACGAACTTTTTCGCCTGGCCGAGATTGACCGCCAGCACCTTGGGCAACTGCAGCACCGCCCAATTGCTGATCACGTAGCCGGGCACCGAGGGGCCCGGATCGATGGCCTGGCGCGAGGAGACATAAATCAACTGCAGCGATTCGTTGTGGTAGACCGCCTCGCCGGCCCACAGGTGGCTCATTGCCAGGAAGCCGTCGATCTTCGTGTCGAGCACGAGCCGCGATTCGTGCAGGTTGTCGATAAAGTGCTGGCGCACCCGCGCCCGCCGCATCGCCATCGGTTCGTCGGGAATTTCCCGCAGCGCGCGGCCGAAAGCGTAGCCCTTCTCGGTCAGCCCCGAATTGCAGATCACCAGGTTGGGCGGCAGGCTCCCCATCTGTTCGATGACGTAGCTGCGCGTCGCCCATAGATCGCCCAGATTGGTGACGTTGGCCTGGACCGGGAACGCGTTGACGCCCAGATTGCGAAGGGCTCGGACGAGGTCAAAAACGTCGACGTGGCTGCGATGGAAATGGACGCCGACCGTGGCGGCGCCGTTGAGCGCGGCCGCCAAGGCGAAGGCCTGGCCGAGACCGCCGTCCTTTCCCGCGCCGGTTATCAGAACGCGCTTGCCGGCAATGCCCTTTCGAAACTCGTCCTCGAAACGGAATCTGTCCGGCGGCACTGTGAAGGCCATAGAATTTCGCTCGACGATCGCGGATTTTCCGCGCGAATTAAATGAGATGTCCGTCCCGCCGCCCCCGCCTCTTCGTCCGCTCCGCGCGCGAAGCGATCGCCGATTCCTCTGCGCAACGATGCGAGGATAGCATAATCCGCGGGCGGGCCGGTGGTTCGGTCGGCTTCGCGTACGACAACGCCAACCGCCGGACCACGCTGACACTGCCCAACGGTGTGACCGTGGCGTATAGTTACGATTCGGATTCGCGCGTGGCCGGGATGACCTACAGCGCGGGCGGAAATCAGTTGGGCAATCTGACGTACAGCTACGATGCCGACGGTCGCGTGGTCGCCAAGGGCGGGAGCATGGCCTCCACCGGATTGCCCGCGGCGGTGAGCGGCAACACCTTCAACGCCGCCAACGCGATGACCGCCTTCAACGGCGCGACACTGAGTTACGACGCCAACGGAAACCTCACCAGCGACGGAACCAACAGCTACGGATGGGACGCGCGCAATCATCTGATCGCCATCGGCGGCGCGAACCTGGCGACTTTCGTCTACGACGCCTTCGGCAGACGGGCGGACAAGGCCATCAATGGGACCACCACTCAGTTCCTGTATGACGGGCTGAATCCCGTTCAAGAGCTGGACGGCAGCAGCCCGCCCAACGTAACCGCCAACCTGTTGACCGGTCTGAGTATAGACGAGTATTTCAGCCGCACGGACACGGCTGGAACGGCCACGTTGCTCGCTGACTCGCTAGGCTCGACTCTCGCGCTAACCGATGGTTCTGGCACGGTTCAGACCCAGTACACCTACGACCCTTTCGGCAATGTCGCGGTAAGTGGCCAGCAGAATACGAACCCCTACCAGTTCACCGGCCGTGAAACCGATGGCACGGGGTTGTACTTCTACCGCGCCAGGTACTACAGCCCGGGCCCGCAAAGGTTCCTCTCGCAGGACCCGGCCGAAACTCTTTCCAGCGGCTCGGGCCTGTATACCTATGCGTCTAACGATCCTGCGGACCTCGTAGACCCTCTTGGTTTGTACACTTGCTTTTATTCAATCAGCAGCCACACATTGGTCTGCATTCCAAACGACCCGAACGACCCGTTTTTCGAGAGCAACAATTTCGCATCCGGGGCGCCTGGTTCATGTAGAAACAATCCGAAGTGCGCCAACCTCCATAACGAAGGACCGATAACTCCTCACGACTACGAAATCGGCCCGGATGTGGGCAAAAACGGAAAAATGGTACGGCATCTGACTCCGATCGGTGGACTCTCCAATGGACGTGGGGGCTTCGAGCTTCACCTCTGGGGCAAGAACGAAGGCTGCATTATGACGCACCTCAATACCGGCGACGTTCTGAACAATGACCTTGGGCTGGAGGAAGGCGACAACTGCCTGCAGGTGAATCCATGAAGAGCCGGTTGACCGCCTTTGTAGCGCTGGTCTGCGTCCTCTCTCTCCCAAGGTTGCTCAGGGCGGGCGAGACACCCTCCAGGGGCCCCAGCCAGCCGTTTTTCTCCGAACCGACTCTGATTAAGCGCGCCATCGTATCGAACGCGGTTTTGCTGAAATCCCACCCTGAATTAGAAAGCGATGCTGCATACCAAAGGCATTCCCTGGAAGTGAACGATCTGATCGCGCTCTTTGATGCAATGCAAAGCCCGGAATGCCTGCGTGTTCTGGTGAGTTTGAACAGCTACTATCTGGGCGAGTCGTTTGGAGAGATGATGGAGTGCGTTGTCCTGAGGAAAGGCAAGCTCGTTCTCCCCTCTTTGTCAGATCAGCTCAGCTCAAACGCGAGCGAGTGCGCTCGAGAATTAGCCGAAGTGCACCCGCAGCTTTGCTTGAGCGCCAGAGATTATCGCGAGAGGGTTAAACGCCTTTTGCGATCGGTACGTTCGGGTGAGCGATGTTCAGATGAGGAGATGCGCAATAACTTTGGTTTCTAGCCACTCGCTGGTGCAGCGTGGGTTGTACACTTATCCCTCGTCAGTATGCGAGCCTGCACACCCCCCAGCCGTCGGCGTTCGTGCGGGAGCATGTTTAGCCCCGCCAACGCGATGACATCCTTCAACGGCGCGACGCTCGCGTATGACGCCAACGGTAATCTCACCAGCGACGGAAC
This sequence comes from uncultured Pseudomonadota bacterium, assembly GCA_963759165.1. Taxonomy (GTDB): domain Bacteria; phylum Desulfobacterota; class Binatia; order Binatales; family Binataceae; genus DATJOQ01. The sequence continues at coordinate 1,621,658 of CAVWXK010000001.1, forward strand.
CAACAGCTACGGTTGGGACGCGCGCAATCATCTGATCGCGATCGGCGGCGCGAACCTGGCCACCTTCGTGTACGACGCGCTGGGCCGCCGGGCGCAAAAGGCAATCAACGGCGGCGCGACCCAGTTCCTCTATGATCGGTGGAATCCGGTGCAGGAACTCGATGCGACCAACACGCCCACCGCGAACTTGCTGACAGGGCTACGCATCGATGAGTATTTCAGCCGCACCGACTCCGCCGGACCGGCCGCGCTTCATCTAACTTCGCAGGATAACTGAACGAGAGCGCTCGCGTCGGGCGAGGCTTCGAGTGCCGACACCGCATCGATAAGCTGCCGGATGCGCGGGGGCGAAAGCATCGTGGCCGCGTTCTCCTCGAACTTGGCGAGGATCTCCTTACGGCTCATCGGATTTTCGGCCGATCCGCGATTGTGCTCCTCGACCGCCTCGTAGCATACGCCGCTTTTCAAGGTCACCTTGACCACGCCTTTAAACTGCTCCGGAGGTGGGAAGGCGGAATCGACCCGATAGATCACTCGGTCGGCAAGATTCAGAATCTCAGGATTCTTGCAGGGCCGCCGGTTGGTAGGCGTCCTTTCCAAGTCGCCCTGAAACCATCGCCTCGGCCAGAGTGTACTGCAGGCTGACGCGTCCGTGAGAGTCGGATTTGGGGCGGCGCTTCTCGGCTACAGGCTCGCAAACTATCGGAACGATATAGCCGGCCACCGGGCATACGATCTCGCGAACCTCACGGGGATCGATCGCGTATTGTGCGCGCAGCTTCAGCAACGCGTCGATATACGGATGAATGACATGGGCGGCGGGGTAGGGTTTGAAGGACGCTTTGCGGCTCTCCCAGTTTCGCCAAGGCCTTCGGTAATCCGCGAGAAGGAGCGCGCGGATGCTGATCCTGGAGATGCGACGCCATCAGGCCGAAGCGTCCCTCGAACACGGTCTTCGGGCCGGTGGTGCCGGCGCCGCCAAGAAATGCGGCGACAATTCCGTTTTGCGCCGCCCATCCCGGATGCAGGAATTTCGATTGCGTGCCGTCTACCCAGCATTCCAGGATTCCGGAGGCGAAGCTGCCCGCGATACCGGCGGCGTTGGTGAGTTCTTCCGGGCCGAGGCCGAGCAGGTGCCCGCGAGATACGTTGTGCCGAAGGTCGCGAAGAGACCCGTGGGATGGAAGCCGCGACTATGGAACTGTCCCGGCGCCACGACTCCCGTCCGGCACGATATTTCATTGCCCAGCGCGATCGCGCGTAATCAGCGCCGTTTGCCGGAAACCGCGTCGACTCCCGGACAGCGCGATCGCGGCGGCTACCGACGGACTGCTCATATGGACGATCGATTCGTTGTGCGTATCGTCGTATTCGAGCGCCTGCGAGATCGCGCCATTCGCGAGAGCCGCCGCGGCGACAGCTTACCGATTCGCCGGTTCCAATCAGCCGGCTTGGCCCGGCGGGATTCATCGCCGTCATGGCGCGTCGGACCGATTGTCCGAAGGCGGTTGTCGGTTCCGGCAAGCGCGAGGCCGATAACATCGAGCATGCGGAGCCTGGTCGATTCGACCACGTCCGCCGGGATATCGCGGAAGTCGAGTGAATGCACCCAATCGGCCAATCGCGCGGAGCAGGACGACATACATTTAATCGCGAACTCCTTCGGCGTAGTCGATTCCGCATGGCGTTTCGCGCTCTTTGACTTCCCGGATCGCGCCGTAATATGCATCGGGCGAATCTCACAGCACTCATCGGCAACATCCTCGTATAGCACACGCATCTACGAGGCGACGCCTAAGCATCTCGTCGTACCAAAGTTGCCGCTTTCGTGCCATTAGATCGGTTCGTGCGAAGTTGGAGGAAACACAATGTCGCAGAACACATATGACAAGGGTCTTGAAATCCGCAAGGCGGTGCTGGGCGCCGAATACGTCGAGTCGTCGATCAAGAACGCGGACGATTTCAACCGGCCGCTTCAGGAACTCGTCACCGAATACTGCTGGGGTGCGGTATGGGGCCGTGAAGGGTTGCCGCGGAAGGTCCGCAGCATGCTCAATCTGGCGATGATGACGGTGCTCAATCGCCCGCACGAATTGAAACTCCATCTGCGCGGCGCGCTTCGTAACGGCGTAACCAAAGAGGAAATAAGAGAAGTTCTTCTGCAAGTCGGCATCTACTGCGGAGTGCCGGCGGCGGTAGACGCTTTCCGCATCGCACGCGAAGTTTTTGCCGAGGACAAATCGAAGCCGTAGCTCGACCCGAAGACGGCGTTGCGGCGCCGGCGTATAGAAAAACCATCTGTGTTAGCGGCAACCCGGTCTTGCCGCTGGAGAGGTGACGATGGCCAAAGAGCATCTCGGATTCATCGGTGTCGGTCGGATGGGCGGAGCGATGGCGAGTCGCCTGCTTGATGCCGGCTTCAAACTCACCATTTGCGACGTCAACGACGCCGTGGCGGCGCCGCTCCTTGACCGCGGCGCCAATCGGGCCGCATCGCCCGCCGAGGTCGCCTCGGCCGTCGAGACGGTGCTCGTCAGTCTGCCGACTCCGACCGTCGTTCAGGCGGTAGCGTTGGGAGAGAACGGGGTCATCGCGGGCTCCCGGGTGAAAACCTTCGTCGATCTCTCAACCACCGGACCGCGCGTCGCGACGGCGGTCGCGCACGGGTCTCGCCGCCAAGGGTATCGTCGGGGTGGATTCGCCGGTGAGCGGCGGCATGACCGGAGCCCAGCAGGGAACGTTGGCCCTGATGGTTGCCTGCCCGCGGGAACTGCTGGAGAAACTTCGACCGATACTTCAAGTGATCGGAAAAGTGTTCTTCATCGGCGATCACCCCGGTATCGGGCAGACGATGAAACTCGTCAACAATCTCCTTTCGGCCGCCGCGCTGGCGATCACGTCCGAGGGGGTTGTGATGGGCGTCAAGGCCGGCCTGGACCCGAAGGTGATGATCGAGGTCATCAACGCGGGCAGCGGTCGCAACAGCGCGACGCAGGACAAATTCCCCAGGACCGTTCTGCCGCGTACTTTTGACTTCGGCTTCGCGACCGAACTCCTTTACAAGGATGTGAAGCTTTGTCTCGATGAGGCCGAAGCGCTGGGCGTCCCGATGTTGGTGGGCAACGCGGTGCGGCAGCTTCTGGCCGTCACCAAGGCGGTTCAAGGCCCGAGCTCCGACATCACGACGATTGTCAAGTGCGTCGAAGACTGGGCTGGGGTTAAGGTCAAAGGCTGACGGAGCGAGAGCATGGCGACGAGCAGATACCTGGCGAGATCTACGCCGTCCACTATGGGCATCACGATCGGCTCGCGAGCGCGAACTTTCTCGGCGGCGATCCGCACGACGGCCCGATGCCGCTCGATTACTTCGTATGGGCGATCGTCGGAGAGGAGCGCAATTTCATCGTCGATACGGGCTTCGATGCGGCGATGGGTCGAAAGCGCGAACGCGGGTTCGTGCGCTCGCCGGGTGAAGGGTTGGCGGCGATCGGCATCGATCCCGAACACGTCGAAGACGTGATCATCTCGCACATGCATTTTGACCACTGCGGGAACCACGCCCTGTTCCCGCGAGCGCGCTATCACTTGCAGGACAAGGAGATGGCTTACTGCACCGGCCGCTTTATGTGCCATCAGGCGACGCGCATGCCGTTCGAGCCGGACGATGTGACCGCGATGATACGACGGCTGTTCGAGGGTCGGGTGCGATTCCATGACGGCGTCGACGAACTCGCTCCCGGGCTTACCGTCCATCACGTCGGCGGCCACACGATGGGAATGCAGGTCGTGTGCGTCCGGACCAATCGCGGATGGGTAGTGCTCGCCTCGGATGCGTCGCATCTCTACGCCAACATCGAACAAGGGTCGGCCGTTCCCTGTGTTACACAGCGTCGGCGACATGCTCGAGGGCTACGAAACGATCCGGCGGCTCGCAAGCTCGCCGCGGCACATAATCCCCGGCCACGATCCGCTCGTGCTGAAGCGCTATCCGGCGGCGGGCCCCAATCTCGATGGTGTCGTCGTCCGCGTCGACGTCGCCCCAATCCTGTGAGCGCGATAGCCGATTCAATGTCCGTCACCAAAGAACTGGCATCGTGGATCGTATCGAGCCGGCTGCGGGACATTCCGCCGAATGTCAGGCAGGAGGCGCGCCGCGCGATTCTGAATTATGTGGGCTGCGCCCTGGGCGGAAGCCGCGAGGATGCGGTCGATATCGCGATCAAGGCGTTGGCGCCGTACTTCGGCAAACCGACCGCCGGCGTGCTGGGCAGAACCGAGCGCATGGATCCGCTCCACGCGTCGCTGATGAACGGGATTGGCTCGCACGTCCTCGACTTCGACGACACGACGCCGAAGAACTACATCCATCCCACGTCGCCGGTCGCCTCCGCGCTGTTTGCTTACGCCTCGACGACGCCCGTGACCGGCGCCGATTTCATGCACGCGTTCATCCTTGGCTTCGAAGCCGAATCGCGCATCGGCAATGCGGTCTACCCCGCGCATTACGATGCGGGATGGCATATAACAGGCACGGCCGGTGTCTTTGGTGCCGCGGTCGCGATCGCGAAACTGCTCGACCTGCCGCTCCAGAAGATGATTTGGGCGATCGGGCTGGCGGCGACCCAGGCGGCCGGCCTGCGCGAGATGTTCGGCTCGATGGGCAAAGCGCTCCATCCCGGGCGGTCGGCGCAAAACGGCTACGCGGCGGCTCTTCTGGCGCAATCCGGTTTCACCAGCGGGGAATACGGGATTGAAGGGCCCAGAGGCTTCGCCCACGTTACCGCGTCCGCGTGCGACCTGGGAAAGGTCACCGCGAATCTCGGATCGGAGTTCGACCTGCCGGTAAACACCTACAAGCCGTTTCCATGCGGCATCGTTATCCATCCGACGATCGACGGCTGTATCCAGATTCATCGGGAGCGGAAGCTCACTCCGAAAGACATCCAGGCCGTGCGATTGAAGGTCGCTCCGCTGGTGCTCGATCTCTGTAACAAGCAGCACATCAGCCGGGGACTCGAAGGCAAGTTCTCCGTCTACCACGCGGCGGCTATCGGTCTGGTTCGCGGCAAGGCGGGAATCGGCGAGTTCACCGACGGGACCGTGAACGATCCCGATGTGAAGCGCGTGCGCGAGATGGCCGTCGCGACTGCCGATACCGGCATCGCCGAAGACCAGGCGACCGTCGAGGTGACGCTTACGAACGGCGAGCGCGTGACCAGACACGTCGAGCACGCGATCGGAAACCTCGCGCGCCCGATGACGGATCGCGAGCTCGAAGGGAAGTTTCGCGACCAGGCATCATCGATACTGCCCTCCGATCGGCTGAACGATCTCATCGCGATGTGCTGGAAGGTCGACACGCTGGACGACTGCCGCCGCCTGATTGCGGCGGCGACGCCCGCTTAGTCTTCAAAGGAAAGGGGCGTGTGAAAATTCGTGAAACCGCCCGTCGAACCGCTGCCGGCATCGTGATGCCCGCGCGGGCGTAAAGCAAAGCCAAGGAGAGACATGGCGACCAGGCGAATCGAACGAGGCGGTCTCTACGAGGACTTCACCGAGGGGCGCGAGTTCGTCCATCACTGGGGACGCACGATGACTCGGGAGGAGAGCCTCCTCTATTCCAGCCTCACGATGCACTACAACCCGATCTACGTGAATGAGGAGTACGCGCGGCGTCTCGGCTACGACGGTATCGTCATCAACCCGCTGCTGGTCTTCACGACCGCGCTCGGGCTCACCGTCGAGGATCTGTCGGAGGCCGGCGGGCCGTTCCTTGGCGTCGACGATCTTCGTTTCCATCGCCCCGTCTACTCGGGCGATACGATCTACGCGCGGTCGGTGGTGCTGAGCCGCCGCGAATCCGCCTCGCGACCGGGCTGGGGTATCGTCGAGTGGCGCACCCAGTGCCTGAACCAGCGCAAGGAAATCGTTCTCGAATACCGACGCCGGAACCTGTCACGCAAGCGCGGTACGGCGAATGGAGAGGACAAGTAGCTTATGGGGTTCCTCAAGCGCGAACACGAAGAGCTGAAGAGCGTCACCAGGGAGTTCACCAACAGGGAGGTCGTCCCGATCGCGGACGCCCTTGACCGAGAGGAGGCGGAAATCCCGGTGCCTCTGCTTAGGAAGATGAGCGACATGGGATTTTTCGGGATGCTCACGCCGAAGGAGTATGGCGGTCTTGGACTCGATGGGTTGAGCCTCTGCGTTGTCACCGAGGAGCTGTCCCGCGGATGGCTCTCGGTCGGCAGCGTCATCGCGCGCAACGTGCTTTGCGGGCACATCCTCTTGAAGGGCGGGACGGAGGAGCAGAAGCGCCGCCTGCTGCCCGGCATGGCGGCGGGCCGGATTCAGACGGCGTCGGCCGGAACTGAGCCGGAGGCGGGCTCGGACGCCGCCAACATCAAGACCACGGCGCGCAAAGAGGACGGCCGCTACGTGGTCTCGGGCTCGAAGGTTTTTTGCACCTTCGCGAATCAGGCGCACACGCTCTTCACCTACGTGCGGACCGGCATCGAGTCGAAGCATCGCGGCATCAGTCTTCTCCTGATCGACAAGCAGCCGGGCGAGCAGTTCGCTCCGCCGCATCTCACCGCTACGCGGATCAGGACAGCGGGCTACCACGGGATGAACACCTATCAGCTCTTCTTCGATGGGTTGGGGGTGCCGCGTGAGAATCTCGTGGGCGGTGTCGAGGGCCTCGGCTTCAAGCAGCTGATGGCCGGCTACGAGGTGGCACGCATCCAGTTCGCGTTCCGATGCATCGGCCTGGTCCAGGCCGCGTACGAGGCCGCCATCAACTACAGCCGGCAGCGGGTCCAGTTCGGACGGCCGATTTCGAACTTTCAGGCGGTGCGCTTCAAGCTTGCCGACATGGCGGCGGAGATCGAGGCGGCCCGCCAGCTCGGCTATCTGGCGGCGGAGAAATTCGACGCCGGCGAGCGCGCGGACCTCGAGGCCGGGATGGCGAAGCTCTTCGCGGCGGAGGTGGCGCATCGCCACTGCTGGAACGCCCTGCAGATCCACGGCGGATACGGCTACACGCGCGAGTATTCGGTAAACAGGTTCTGGCGAGACTCCGGGCTACTGCCGATCGGCGAAGGAACCAGCGAGATCCAGCGCGAGATCATCGCGCGGCGGATCCTCGGGGAGCGATAAGCATGGGAATTACTGGCAGCGGAAACTACTTCGAGGACTTCCGGGTGGGCGACGTGTTCGAACACGTCCGCGGCCGCACCGTGACCAACATGGACAACTACCTGATTACGCACATGAGCATGAACACCGCCCAGGCGCACTTCAACATCAATAGCGCCAGGACGATGCTGGGCGGCGCGTTCGCCGAGCGTCTGGTCCTCGGACCCGGCACGATCGCGATCGTGGTCGGGCTCACGAGCGAGGACATGAGCGAGAACGCCTTCATGGATCTCGGCTTCACCGCGATCAAGCTGCCCAACCCGGTCTTCGCCGGCGATACGCTTTATGCGCGGAGCGAGGTCCTCGAGACGTGCGAGAGCGATACTCGGCCCGATGCCGGCGTGGTGCGGTATCGCTTCACGGGATGGAAGGGCGAGAAGACAGTGGTCGCGGAAGGCGAGCGGAGCATCCTCGTAAAGAAGCGGGCGTATTGGGCCCGCGCCGACGGCAACGAGGCCTGAGCGCCGGCGACAACGCTCGATGGCGTTGCCGCCAGACGCGAAGCCGACCCCTCCCGGCGCCGCAGGAAGGACCGTGAACCAAAAGGGGTATAAACTCTTGCAAAGGCGAGCCGGCTCGGCTACAGCGGATCTATAGCGGAAGCCGGAATCGGGGACTTGGCGAATTGAGATCCCTATTAGATACCAACAAAGGACAGGAGGAAATCTGTATGACTCACACTCGTAAATGGGGAGTTGGAACGGCGTTGTGCATGTCCATCGGAATACTCACATGGTCCTTGGCCTCCGGCGCGACCTTGACTTTGAAATGTGGGCCGTCGACATTACACGGGCTGTATCTGTACACGGGAGAGGGCAGTGACGTTAGCGGAAATCCGATTGCCGAGAGTGGTTGGGAAATCTATAACGGCAATGGCAAGATGAGCGGCAAGTATTCCCAGAGTACGAACGGCACAATAACTTCAGACGGCACCTATACGGGGACCTACACCGTCAATTCCGACTGTTCAGGGACGTTAACCACGAGCGACGGTTCGCACTACGATCAGTTCCTCTCACCGTCGGGAGAGAGATTCACATGGATCGAAACCGACAGCGGTTCCACCTTCGCGGGAGATGAGCAGCGCGCCGTTGGTGGGAGCATTCAGCAGTAAGCTCAGTCAGTGTATTTGGCAAACCGGGTCGCGTAACGGGCGCCCTCAATGCCGATACCGCGCGCGACTAGTCGCGCGCGGTATCAATTTTCTATCGCGCCCGCTCTCAACACCAGTCACAGTATTGCCAGGCAATGCGCGCGCGCAATTCCACCTGCGCACACGCGCTCGCCAGCAGGGGGTAGAAGCTTTTTCGCTGGCCGGCCCGACGCCGGCGTGGTGCGGTATCGCTTCACGGGATAGAGGGGCGAGAAAACGGTCGTCGCGGAAGGCGAGCGGAGCATCCTCGTAAAAAAGCGAGCGCATTGGGCCCGCGCCGACGGCAACGAGGCTTGAGCGATCCCGACAACGCTCAGTTCAGGGTTGCTGAAGTGACAGATACCGGCCGCTTTGTTTATTTCGGGCAGCCGATCGATACCGCAAGGTCTTTCACCAAACCGTTGGCCAGCGAATAGACCCAGCCGTGGACGCGGAGGTCTTGTCGGCGCGCCCAGGCTTCTTGCACGAAGACGTCGGATGCGACGTTGCGCACCTGCCGGATGACGTTGAGTTCACACAAACGGTCGAGGCGAGCCCGCCCATCCTGTATTGAGTCAAGCTCGTCGCGGTGCTGATCGAAGATCTCGCGGATAGGATGGAGCCAGTGGTCCACGAGACCGCGTCGTTTGCCGTCCACTGCCGCGGCCACTCCGCCACATCCGTAGTGCCCCACCACAATGATGTGCTTTACCTTCAACACATCGACCGCGAACTGCAGCACGGAGAGGTAGTTGACGTCCTGGGGCGGCGCGAGGTTGGCGACATTTCGATGCACGAAAAGTTCACCCGGAGCGAGGCCCACAATCTCGTTGGCGGGAACCCGGCTATCGGCACAGCCGATCCACAGATATTCGGGCTCCTGCAGGCGCTCGAGCCGCTTGAAAAACTCGCCGTCGGCCGCGACCATGCGCTCCGCCCAGGCGCGATTGTTTGCTTTCAAGTGATCCAGCACGGTCGCACCCGCAATGCTGATTTACTTCGAATCACCCTCGGTCGCTGGCACGCCGCGAGAGGCGCCGAACCGCGCGCCGACGGGCGACGGCGTTTTTTCGCTACCGATCCCCGCGATGCAGGATGCCGCTTCGCCATAGTTCTTCGATCTCTCCGGCCGAGTAGCCCAGATGATTGCTGAGGATCGCGTCCCCGTGCTGACCGAGCAGCGGCGCCTCGATGTGCGGCAGGTCAGGATAGGCCGAGAATTTCAGCGGAAAGCCCGGTATCGTTACCTCGCCCAGGACCGGGTCGGGAACGGTCCGAATCGTTCCGCGATCCTTGAAATATGGATGCGACACGGTGTCGGCGATGGACAGCACGGGAGCCGACGGAATCCTGAATTCGTCGAGCGCGGCGAGCGCCGCCGCATCGTCTTTGAAAGAGAGCAGCCAGTCCTGCACGATGGGATTCAGTTTGTCCCGATTTTTGACCCGGTCGCCGCTGGTCTTGAAGAGCGGGTCGTCAATCAATTCCGGCCGGCCCATCGCCCGAGCCATGTTTGACCACTGGCGGTCGAGAACCAGAATAAACGTCCATCCCTGGGGCAGCTTGTAGACCCCGGCCGGACACATCTGGTTATGAAACCGCCCCATGCGCTTGGGCACGAACTGGCCGTTGGTGATGGTGTAGCTCTGCACGTTGAAATCGTGGGCGTGGTAGAGCACATCGATCATCGAGATATCGATGTATTGGCCGATTCCGGTGCGGTCGCGATGGAACAGCGCATAGCCGATCGCGCCAAAGGCGTGGACGCCGGCGCCAACGTCGGCCAGGGCCATGCCGACGAAGGTCGGCGGACCGTCGGGTTCGCCGGTCATGTGCATCATCCCGGAGAACGCCTGCGCAATCATGTCGAAGCCGGTTTTGTGGGAGAGCACGCTCTTGCGCCCGAAGGTCGAGATCGAGGCCATTATCAGGCGGGGATTAATCTTTTTGAAATCTTCGTAATCGAAGCCTTTTCTTTTCATCACGCCGGGGCCGAAGTTTTCCACTACAACGTCGACCTTGGCGACCAGCTCTTTGACGATTTCCCTGGCGCGCGGCTCCTGCAGGTCAAGGCAGATGCTCTTTTTGCCCCGGTTTTGCTGGACGAAGTAGGCGCTGCGGCCCTCCTTGACCGTGGGCAGGAGGCGCGAGGGATCGCCCGAGGGCGCGATTTCGATCTTGATGATCTCCGCCCCCATCTCGGCCATCATCCGCGTCACCGTCGGCCCGGCCAGATACTGGGTGAAATCGAGGACCTTTATTCCTGACAGCATTAGCTTTGTGCCATCTGCCGCATTACCCATTTTGCTGCCCTCCAGCTTGTTTCACTGCGCGGTACAGGATCTTTACAGGGAGAGGAAGGCTTGGTACCACGCTATAGGCTTTGCGATCAAGGCTCATTCTCGCCGGCTCGCTGGCGGCCCGGATTACCGATCGGACGCCGAGCGTTAAGGGCGATTTCGTAACGTCCCGAAGACATTCTGCCCCAAGGACATTAGATGGATTTCCAGCTTTCCCAGGAACAAAAACTGTACGCCGAAAACGCGCGCCGGATGGTCGAGCGCGACATCGAGCCGATCCTGCGCGCGCACAGCCCCGATCGGCCGCTGCCCAAAGCGGAGCTGTTGCGAATCTATGCGCTGTTTGCACGCGAAGGGCTGACCGCGCCACGGCTGCCGGTGAAGGCGGGCGGCTCGGCGATGCGGATGCTCGACTACGGCATGGTTTTCGAGCAACTGCCGCCCGCGATCGCCAACTCCCTGATGGCGCACGAGGCGACGATCGCACGCATCTACTTCGGCAGCAATCCAGAGCAACGCGAGCGCTTTCTGCCCGACGCGCTCGCCGGACGAAAAATCTGCTGCACCGCAACCACCGAGCCGGACAGCGGTTCGGACCCTCGCGCGATCAGGACCAAGGTTGTCGAACGCGACGGCGAGCTCGCGATCGATGGCCGCAAGATGTGGATCACCAACTCCACAGTCAGCGACCTGATGTTGATCACCTGTTCCGCTGGCCGCGACGCAAAGGGAAGTAACCTGATCCGGCGAGTGGTGGTGGAGCGGGAGCGTTCGCCGTACGACAGCCGCGAGATTGACGTGCTCGGGATGCGCCAGGGGCATCTGGGGGAGATCCTGCTGGAGGATTGCCGCGTGCCGGCTACCAACGCTCTGGGCGAGAGCGGCGACGCCACCCGTATCCTGACGCTCACCTGGAACGTCAACCGCCCGCTGATGGGGCTTATTGCCGTGCACCTGGCGCAGAAGGCCCTGGACGCGGCCCTGCGCTATGCCGGCGAGCGCATCCAGTTCGGCGGGCCAATCGCCGGCAAACAACTGGTGCAGGAGCGCCTGGCCGATATCGCCACCAGCGTGCACGCGGCGCGCCTGCTTTGCTACCACGCGCTGTCGATGGTGGACAGCGGCGGTCGCGCCAACGGTACCTCCGCGATGGCCAAGCGGTTCGCGACCACGGAATGCGCGCGCGCGATTTCCGTTGCGATGGAAGTCCACGGCGCGATGGGCCTCGCGCGGGAGACCGGTCTGGAACGCCTTTACCGCGACGTCAGGATGTTGCCGGTGCCTGATGCGACCAACGAGATCCTGACGCTCATTATGGGTCGCGAATTGACCGGGCTGGCGGCCTTCTAGGCCGGGTGTTCGATCCGGGTGATCGGCCGCGCTGCTGCCTGGCTTGGATAGGTTCCAGCGTGCGCGTCGATCTGCGGCAGGACCTCTCCGCGATTGGAGATAGTCGAAGCCGTCCTTTGGTGAAACGCTTCGCCTGTGCTAAGCGGGGAACGCAGCCCATTGGTCGGTCGCGAATCACGGCAACTTCTGGAAGGCAATCGGGAATTCGGATCACGCGAACAGCTCACAGGCGATAAAGAGACGGCATCAGTCCTGAAGCGGCGGATGCCGTCCTGAGGAGATCTCTATGTCCAAGACAGTCGAACACGTCCTGACAGGACTCCGGGTTCTGGATTTTACCCGCGCACTGGCAGGTCCTACCTGTACCAGGATGCTGGCGGAGATGGGGGCCGAAGTGATCAAGGTCGAGTCGGCGCCGGGCGGCGACATGTCGCGTCGCATATCGAAGATCCGCAACGAGCGCAGCCTGTACTACGTTCAGCAAAATCTCGGCAAGAAAAGTCTGTGCGTCAATCTGAGGGATCCGCGCGCGATGGCGATTATCGCTTCGTTGGTGCCCAAGGTGGATGTGGTGGTGGAGAACTTCAAGCCCGGCACGCTGGCCGGGATGGGGCTTGGCTACGAGCGCCTGCGCGAGATGAGGCCCGATATCATCCTGTGCTCGATCTCCGCTCTCGGGCAGCAGGGACCGCTGGCGGGTCTGCCCGGATACGACTTTATCGCCCAAGCCTATTCGGGAATAACGTCGATGATTGGCGATGCCGGCGGCACCCCCTATATACCGCTGGCCGGCATGGGCGACGTCGGCACGGGCGTGCATGGCGCCCTGGCGGTGCTGGCGGCGCTGCGTTATCGCGATCGCACCGGAAAAGGTCAACAGATCGACGTCGGGCTGGTCGACGCCTACTACCACTGTCACGAAGTCAGCATTCATCAGTACAGCGGCAGCTACGGCAAGATTAAGCCGAGCCGCGGCGGACCTCATCTCAACTACGTCTGTCCGGCGGGGGTCTTTAAAGCCAATGGCGGATGGGTGGTGATCATGGCCTTCCTCCATCATTGGAAGGATCTGTGCGCGGCGATGAACCGGCCCGATCTGGTGAATGACGAACGGATGGGCACGGATGCCGGGCGGCTGGCCAACCTGCCCGAGCTTATCAAGCTGATCGAGGACTGGTTGCAAACTTTCCCCGACCGCGACAGCGCGGTGACCGCGATGCAAAAAAAGAATGTTCCCTCGGCGCCCGTGCTATCGATCGAAGAGACCGTACACCATCCTCACCTGCGCGAACGCGGCACCGTTCGCACGATCGAGGATCGGATCGCCGGCAAGTTCGACATCCCCGGGATGCCGCTCAGGTTCTCGGAGTTTCCGGACGATCTGCCGCTTGAGGCCGCGACCCTGGGTCAGCATAACGAGGAAATATTGCGTGAGGTGCTGAGACGCAGCGCAAAAGAGATCGAGGAACTGCGCGCGGCCAAAGTGCTGATCGAGGGCGAGTTCTAGCGCGCTCCCGATCCCGGGAGGAAACGGAAATGGCGAAGCCGAATGTCCTGTACGAGAAGCGGGGCGCCCTGGGCTACGTAACGCTGAATCGTCCCGAGGTCCACAATTGCATCGACGTGGAAACGTCGAACGAACTTGTCGCGGTGTGGGAAGAAGTGAAGCGGGATGCCGACGTTCGGGTCGCGATCCTGACCGGCGCCGGCGACAAGGCTTTTTGCAGCGGCGCCGATCTCAAGAAACTCATTCCTCATATCCGCGACGCGTCCGACGAGGAGAATCGTCGGCGCGCCTTCGAGGGGCCCGGTTGGGGAGGAATCTCGGGAGGCTACGAGATCTATACGCCGATCATCGCCGCGATAAACGGCTACTGCATCGCCGGAGGGCATGAACTGGCGGAATTCTGCGACATCCGAATCGCCGCCGAGCATGCGACCTTCGGCCATCAGGAGATCAAATGGGGCTTGATGCCGGGCGATGGCGGATGCTCGCGGCTGTCGCGCATCGTCGGCCTCGGCCGGGCGATGGAGATCATCCTGACCGGCAAAATCTACGACGCCCAGGAAGCCTACCGGATCGGGTTCGTCAATCACGTGGTGCCGGCAAAGGAGCTGATGGACAAGGCCACGCGGATGGCGGAAACGATCGCCGCCAACGCCCCTTTGGCCACACGCGCGGCCAAACGGGCCGTGCTCCATAGCGTCGGCAGGCCGCTGCGCGACGGAATCGCGTTCGAAACGGATAGCTTTAACTATCTCTGCCGTTCGGAGGATTGGCTCGCCGGTCAGCAAGCGTTCCTTACCCGCACGAAGGCGACATTCAAGGGCCGATGACCGCGATCGTTTGAGGCGCAACGAAAAACAAAAATCGGTACAGACCGGATTTTGAGAGGTGTCGTGAGATGAGCACCGCTAAAGGATTGCACTCAAACCGCCCGCATCCCCGATTCGCCGTCGCGCTGTTGATTGCGTTTGCCGTCATCGCGTCCGTGGCTCGGCCGCTCACCGCGGCCGGCGGCACTACGCCGCTGATCGTGGTCAAGCAGCTGGTGGCGCAGGTGCTGAGTATCGTCAACGATAAACAGATGGCGCCGCCGTTTAAGCAGAAGAAACTACGCGAACTGGGTGCGGCCAAGTTCGACTTCAATGAGATGTCCCGCTCGGCGCTGGGCAGGTCCTGGCGCTCGCTGAGCACGGAGCAGCGTCGACGGTTCGTCCCGCTTTTCACCGCGTTTCTCGAAGACGCCTACCTCGACAAGGTCCAGAACTATTCGGGCGATCAGATCCAGATTAATAAAGCGCGCTTGACCGGGCGGGATTACGCGCAGGTTAGTGGACGTTCTGGTGCAGCAGGGCGCCGAGCCGATCGGGCTGGGCTTTTCGCTCAAGCGCGACGGCGACGCCTGGAAGATCTACGACATCGCGGTCGATAACCTGAGCACGCTGAACAGCTATCGCGCCCAGTTCCAGCGGATCGTGGGCGAGAAGGGCTTCGACGAGCTGATCAGGCAGATTGAGGACCGCGACCGCGAACTCGCATCCACGCTCGGCAGCCCCGCGGGGCTGCCGTTCTAGATGTGGGCGCCGGAGTCGCGGCTTATTGAGGACGGCCGGGCGATCATCTTCATATCCCGCCGCCGTTATCGAACGTCTCGCTGCGCACTTGCGCCTGCGTGATGTTGCTTTCAGGAGGCACGCTGCGCGTGAGCCAGACGTTGCCGCCAATCGTCGATCCGCGGCCGATGGTGACCCGACCGAGAATCGTCGCGCCGGCATAGATCACGACGTCGTCTTCCACGATCGGGTGCCTGGGGATGCCTTTAATCAAAGCGCCGCCTTCGCCCACAGGGAAGCTCTTCGCCCCCAGCGTAACGGCCTGATACAGGCGCACGCGCCGGCCGATGATTGCCGTCTCTCCGATGACGACGCCGGTACCGTGATCGATGAAAAAGCTCGCGCCGATCTTCGCCCCCGGATGGATATCGATCCCCGTTGCCGAGTGCGCAAGCTCCGAGATGATGCGCGCGACCAGGGGAACGCCCAGCAGATAGAGTTCGTGCGCGAGCCGATGGTGGGTGACGGCCCAGATGCCCGGATAGCAGACCCGCACTTCTTCGACGCTCTTTGCCGCGGGATCTCCCTGGTAGGCGGCCAAAATATCGCTTTCGAGCAAGGCGCGCACAGCCGGCAGACGTGCGGCGAATTCGCGCGTGATCTCAATCGCCTGCCGCGCCTGATCGCGATTAGTCTCTCCCGTCCGCCGGGATGCGAATTGCAGTTCGCGGCGCACCTGTCTCACCAGCGAACGCAGGGTCGCATCGAGCGTGGTTCCGACGAAGTAATCGATACCCTCCCCGGTAAGATCCGGCAGACCGAAGTGCGTCGGAAAAAGCGCGGCAAACAGGCCGTCGATGATCCGCACCACCGCCTCTCTCGATGGCAGCGGCGCCGCCCCCTCGCGGTTGCCCTCCCTGCGGCGATCCCGCGCGTGAGATGCGCAGCTCGGCGACGATTCTGTCGAGCTTCCAATGCGAAGCCTGCAATCCCGCCGTTATCGTCTTCGTCATCTCGCGAGTTCATTGCCTGCTCCGTTAGTCATCGAAAAGGCCCTCAAACAGGGCGGTACTCAGGTACCGCTCGCCGGAGTCGGGCAGGATGACGACGATGGTCTTGCCCGCGTTTTGCGGACGTTTCGCCATCCGCACCGCCACCGCCACTGCGGCTCCGCACGAAATACCCGAGATTATCCCCTCTTCGCGGGCAAGGCGCAGCGCGTATTGGATCGACTCCTCGTTGGTAACCTGTTCGATTTCGTCAACCAGCGAGAGATCGAGGACGTCCGGCACGAATCCCGCGCCGATACCCTGAATCTTGTGCGCCGACGGTTTGAGCGGCTCGCCCGCCCGATGCTGCTTGAGCACGGGACTCGCCGAGGGCTCGACCGCTACCGAAACGATCGGCTTCTTTTTGGTGCGCTTGATGTAGCGCGAGACCCCGGTAATAGTGCCGCCGGTGCCCACGCCCGAGACAAAAATATCGACGGCGCCTTCGGTGTCGTCCCAGATTTCCGGCCCCGTCGTCTTCTCGTGGATGGCGGGATTGGCCGGGTTCTTGAACTGCTGCAGGAGGACGTAACGCTTGGGCGCGGAGGCGGCGATTTCCTCGGCTTTGGCCACCGCTCCGCTCATGCCCTTGGCGCCGTCCGTGAGTACCAGCTTGGCGCCGTAAGCGATAAGCAATTTGCGACGCTCGATACTCATCGTTTCCGGCATCGTCAAGGTCAGCGGGATATTACGGGCCGCGGCGACGAAGGCGAGCGCGATACCGGTGTTGCCGCTGGTCGGCTCGACCAGTTCCTTGCCCGGGCCCAGCACGCCGCGGCGTTCGGCGTCCCAAACCATTGCCGCGCCGATTCGGCATTTGACGGAATAGGCGGGATTGCGCCCCTCGATCTTCGCAAGCACCGTAGCCGGGGCACCATCGATGACACGGTTGAGCCGTACCATCGGGGTGCGCCCGACAGATTGTGAATTATCTTCAAACCAACGCGGCATGAGGCCCTCCTGACAGAATAGCGGTCCGCTCAGGTGCGCGGCGTCGCCTTATAGATTAATAGACAACTTTCGCGCAAAAACTAATCGTTATATGCCTGAGAGTCGAAGGAGAAGATATGACCATCGACGAGAAAACCCAAGACTCCCTGCGGATGCTTCTGGACAAGCAGGAAATTCACGAGGTCTTGATGCGCTATTGCCGGGGCATAGACCGTTGCGATGAGGAGTTGCTCCGCGGCGTATATCATCCCGACGCGACCGACGATCACGGCATGTTCACCGGCAAGGCCGCTGATTTCATTCCGTGGGCGCTAAAGGCTCTGGGCAGGGATGAAAGCACCAGCCATTGCATCGCCAACGAGTTGATTGAAGTCCAGGGAGACGTCGCTTACTGCGAGAGCTACTTTCTCGCCGTTCACCGGCGGCGGGAAAAAGACGGCACCAAAGCCGATTTGCGATTCGAGGGAAGATACGCCGATCGCTTCGAGCGTCGGCAGGGCGGCTGGAAGATTGCCCATCGCCAGGTGATCTTCGATCGAAGCCGGGTCGATCCCGTCGGAAAAACCTTTTCAACCGAGGGGTTCGTTTGCGGCAAGCGATCGCGGGAAGATCCGGCTTACCTGCGGGGCGCCAGGGCGTGAGCGGCTGGCGGCGCTCGCTGGAGGTGTACGGCAATCGGCGCGTGATGCTGATCCTGCCGCTGGGATTCGCCAGCGGCCTGCCGCTGTTGCTCACCTTTTCGACGCTCTCGGCCTGGCTCGCCACCGCCGGCGTTAGCCGCGCCGCGATCGGCGCGTTCGCTCTGGTCGGCACGCCCTACGCCTTCAAGTTTGTGTGGTCGCCGCTGATCGATCGACTGCCGCCGCCGTTGCCTCTGGGGCGACGATGCGGCTGGGGGATTGTCATACAGATCTTGCTCATCGCCGCGATCGCTCGCTCTTGGATACGTGCGATCCCAGGCGGACCTCGGTCTGATGGCAGGGTTGGCGCTGACGGTCGCGTTTCTCTCGGCGAGTCAGGACATCGTAATCGACGCGTAGCGAGTCGAGATCCTCACGCCCGAACAACAGGGCCCGGGCGCCGGGATGATCCAGACCGGATACCGCATCGCGATGCTGGTCTCGGGAGCCGGCGCGCTGATTGTCGCCGCGCGGGCCGGATGGTTCGCCGCTTACGCCACGATGGCGGCGTTGTTGGCCGTTGGGAATGCTTGTCTTCATTTTCGGTCCCGAGCCGGCCGTACCGGCAGAGGCGCCGCATCGCGGCCGAACCGGAGCATGGGACGCGATTCGACACTGGCTCGCCACGGCGGTGATAGGTCCCTTCGCCGACTTCATGCGCCGGCCGATCTGGCCGGTGATCCTGCTCTTCGTTCTCGGCTACAAGCTGGGCGAAGCGATGGCGGGGGTGATGGCGATGCCGCTTTACATCTCGCTGGGCTTCTCGCTCGATGAGATCGCCGCTGTCTCCAAACTGGTCGGATTCTTCGCGACCGTGGTCGGGCGCGCTCGTCGGCGGAGTGGTAACGGCGCGGTTCGGCATCCTGCGCGCTCTCGTGCTGTGCGGCGTGCTGCAATCGGCGGGCAATTTGTTTTACGTCCTGCAGGCGGTCGGGGGCCATCGACTCGACTATCTGGCGCTCTGCGTCGCCGCCGAGAACTTGACCGGCGCGATGGCGGGCGCGGCGCTGATAGCCTATCTCTCGAGTCTGTGCTCGCCGGCCTTCACCGCGACGCAGTATGCGCTGCTCTCTTCACTGGCGGCAGTGGGGCGCACAATGGTGGCATCTTCGGGCGGCGTGCTCGCCGACCGGCTCGGGTGGGTGCCGTTCTTCCTGCTCACCACCGTGGTGACGATACCTGCGCTGCTGCTGCTCGTATGGATCTCGCGGCAGAACGACGCGCAATCAGGTGAGCAGTCAGCTTCGCCCGCATCGATCAGCGGCTGACCCCCGCGCTGCCAACCAAACAAGAGAAGTGTCTTCAGTAATCGATGGGGCCCCGGAAACTGGCTCAGCTCGACTGAAATCTCTTCTCGACCCCGTATTTTGCCAGCATGCGGTAAAGCGTCGAGCGAGAGACGCCGAGCAGATGGGCGGTGCGGCGGCGATTGCCGCCGGTCTCATCGAGCGTGCGCAGCACGGTGCTTCTCAGCACATCTTCGAGCGAAGTTCCCAGGTGATTCTCAGTGGGCAGCGGTGGCTGGTTGAGCGTGCTCGCCGACGAAGCTCCATTGATGCCGGTCTGGGTGTGGGCCGTTAAAGCTACCGCGGCCCGGGGCGCATCTGCCGACGGTCCACTCTCGAGCAACAGCGCCGGCAGATCATGAACGTCGATACGGTCGTTGCCGGTCAGCATAATCGCGCTCTCGATCGCGTGGGCGAACTCGCGCACGTTGCCCGGCCAATCGTGCCGCGCCAGCACCGCCAGCGCCCGCTGCGACAGATACTCGACCCGCTTGCCCAGCAGCCGGCCATAGCGCCTGATGAAGTGCGCGGCGAGCACATCGACGTTTTCCATCCGCCGGCGCAGCGGCGGAATGACGATCGCCGTGGTGTTGAGCCGATAGTAGAGATCGTCGCGGAATTGCCCCGCCTTGACCATCGCCAGCAGGTCGCGATTGGTTGCGGTCACCAGCCGGATATCAACATGGTAGTTGCGCGTGGAGCCCACCGGCTGGATTTCGTAACTCTCAACCGATCGCAGTAGCTTGGCTTGCAGCCGCAGCGGCAGTTCCGCCACCTCGTCCAGGAACAACGTCCCGCCGTTGGCCGAGCGAAAATACCCCAGCGCGTCCTCGCGGGCGTCGGTGAACGCGCCGCGCACGTGGCCGAAGAGCTGGGACTCAGCCAGCGAATCGACCAGATTTGAGCAATTGAAGGTCACAAACGGCCCTTGCGGGCAGGGGCCCAAGGTGTGCAGCGCTCGCGCCACCAGATCCTTGCCGGTGCCCGACTCGCCCTGAATCAGCACCGTCGCCTTGTACGGTCCCAGTCGCTCGATGGCGCTGAACACCCCGCGCAGCAGTCCCGAGCGTCCTACCATCCCGCCCAGCTCCTCCGACCCGCTCGCCAGGGTATCAAGGTCTAACCATTCCGGTCGAAAGTCGAATGACGCGAAGGGGACCTCGATATTGAATCCTGGTTCGGCTGACTGGTTCATGTCCCGCTTTAGAGCAAAACATGAGCCAAAGTCCGTCACAGGCTTCTTATTGAAACAATCGCTATCTTATTGACTTCTTTTTTTTCCCGTTGCGTACACGCTGTAGCGTTTGTGCGACAAAATGTCGAAATGCGACGTAGATCAGGAAAAAATCCAGACCAGCAGCGGAGCAAAACAGGGAAAAAGCGTTGAACGATCGATTCGCCGTCCCCAACAATTTATCGCGTTGACCAGCGATTGCTCGAGCGACGCGGCGACATTACCGCCGCCGGCCTTGTCGGGACCGCGGCTCAGGCGGCCATCCGCGGTGATGGCGCTCTCGGAAGACTTAACGACGGTGTCTAGGCGGCTGACGAGCCTCGTTGCCGAGTTCGCGCCTGCTGATTTCCGTGGCGATCGCGAAAGCAGCCACGATAGCGCCGGCCACAGCGATATAAGGTGGTGAGCGAAAAGCTTGTCGGTCGTTTAGCAATCAGCGACGGCTGGGCGAGCGTAAGCGCAGCCGAAGTTCCATCGATGCCGGCTTCGACCGATGAACCGCCAGCCAGTGTGTCAGGATCGCACGGGTCCGATTGGGAATCAGACAGTCCCAAATGTATTCCGTCGCTACAAGATGGCTGAAGCAGGTAAACCATGCCATGGCTCAAAGCAAAAGCTGAACCAGGCCTGGACACGGAATTATGTGCCCTAAGCCGTCGGTAATTTATTGCTTCGAGTCCGAGCGATGGGGATCCGCTGTAGCGTTCGTGCAACAGCGTCGCTTAACCGCCATATGTCGCAGAGTTCGATCGCGCTAACAATTTGTTTACAAATGCAGGCGGTTCATCAGGCGATAGAGCGTCGAACGGTCGATATTCAGCATCCGAGCGGCTTCGGCGCGATTGCCCCTGGCCTCCTCAATCGCCGCGACGATACGAGCCGCTGTGGCCTTGTCCAGGTGTTCCTGCAGGCTGCCGTGGGACGATGGGGCGAGCGCCGCGGCGTCCGCTGCTGGAGTGGGTTCGGCGTGGGATTCAAGCAGCAGGTCTTCCGGCGTTATGAGATCGCCGCGGGCCAGAATGAACGCCCGTTCGATGGCGTTCTCCAGCTCGCGCACGTTGCCCGGCAAGGGATGGGTGAGCAGGGCCTCTTCGGCAGCGGGCGAAAAGCGGAGATGGCGGCCGGTATCCGCTTCCTGTTTGGCGAGAAAGTGAGCGGCCAGAGGCAGGATTTCTTCGCGGCGTTCGCGCAGCGGCGCAAGGGAAACAAGAATAACGTTGATGCGAAAGAACAGGTCTTCGCGGAAGCGTCCGGCGGAGACTTCATCGCGCAATATGCGGTTGGTCGCCGCGATTAGCCGTACGTCCACTTTTTGCGGCTGCGTTCCGCCGACCCGCAGTACCTCGCCGTCCTGCAGCACGCGAAGCAGCTTGGCCTGGAACTCGGGGCTGATCTCGCCAATCTCGTCGAGCAAGAGCGTGCCGCCCGAAGCCCGCTCAAAACAGCCGGGTCGACCGGCGATCGCGCCGGTAAACGAGCCCTTCTCGTGGCCGAACAACTCGCTCTCGAGCACGCTTTCGGCGAAGGCCTTGCAATTGATGGCGAGGAATGGCTCGCCCACCCGGGGGCTCCAGTAATGAATCAGCCTCGCAACGAGTTCCTTGCCTGTGCCGCTCTCGCCCTGGATCAATACGGTGGAACGACTTGGTGCCACCCGGCGAATCAGGTCGACCAACTCGCGGCTCCTGGGGCTGTCGGCGATAAAAACCTGAGAGCTGTAACGGTCCGTTACCTGCCGCCGCAGGAAGCGATTCTCGCGTTCCAGCCGGGTCATCTCCAGCGCGCGCGCCACCAGCGATCGCAATTGTTCTTCGTCCGGGGGCTTGGAAAGATAACTGAAAGCGCCTTCGCGCATGGCTTCGACCGCGTCCGGGATACTTCCAAAGGAAGTTATCAGGATCACAGGCAGTTTGGGCCAGCGCGCCCGCAGCCGTCGGCACAGCTCGATGCCGTTCATTCGCGGCATCCTGACGTCGGTGACGACTACATCGACGTTTTCCTGCTCGGCCAGGGTCAGGGCGGCGGCGCCGTCAGTGCATAATTCGCATTCGTATCCAGCCTTGCGAAGGATCCGCTCGACCAGCCGGGCGGATCCTTCGTCGTCATCGACCACGAGTATTCGCGGAGTCATATGCGCGGCACCATCCTTGAGCAGCAGTTCCGCCCTTCGGGCTTTAGTACACCCTGATTGCCTCCTTCGCAACGCATATTTCGTTCCGCGGTCAGCGGGGAGGTGGCGTCCCGGATTCGCGCTGCACCATGGGCCATCACGCCGGGATGGTGAAATAGAATGTCGCGCCGTGACCTGGTTGGGACTCGACCCAGATCCGGCCGCCGTGGCGCTCGACGATTTTTTTGCAGACTGCCAGCCCGATTCCGCTGCCCGGAATCTCGCGCCTGCTGTGCAGACGATGGAATATCATGAAGATTTTTTGGCTGTGCTCCGGGTCGATTCCGATGCCATTGTCGCGCACGGAGAAAACCCAATCTCGCGCCTCGCGCTTTACGCTTACCTCGATCCGCGGGGGCTGCTCGCCTCGAAACTTGAGCGCGTTTTCGATCAGGTTCTGAAACACCTGGGTCATCGCGCCCGCCGCGGCCGCTACCGTAGGCATGGGCTCGTAAGTGACCGTGGCCCTATGTTCCTCGATAGTTGTCGAGAGATTGGCGATCGCCTGGTTCACCACCGAATCGAAATCGACAGGCTCCAGCCCCTTTTTTTCCGCCGTCACACGGGAATACGTGCGCAAATCCTCGATCAAGGTATTCATCCAGGTCACGCCGTCCAGAGCATAGTGGAGGTATTCGTCGGCGTCGTGCCCCAGCTTGCCCTGGTACTCGTTCGCCAGGAGCCTTACATAGCTGCTGACGTTGTGAAGCGGCTCGCGCAGGTCGTGTGAAACAACGTGGGCGAACTCCTCGAGTTCGGAGTTGGAGCGGGCCAGTTCCCTGGAGCGCTCGGCAAGCTTGTGCTCAGTGATGTCGTGAGCGACGACCGAGGCGCCTACCTGCGTGCCTGCCGCGTCGAGAATCGGAGATACGGTCAAGGTTATATCGACCAGAGTTCCATCTTTCCGCAGGCGTTGCGTCTCGTAGCGCTGAATGGTTTCTCCCGCCAGAATCGCGAAAACCGCCCGCGCGACCTCTCCGAAACGATCGTATGGAACCAACACGTCGACCATTTGGCCGAGGATTTCGGCGGCGGAATATCCGAAGAGTTTTTCCGCTCCCGGATTCCAGCTCGTAATTTTCCGATCCGTGTCGACGCTATAGATTGCGTCGTCGGCATACCGCACGATCGACTCCAACAGCAAGCGGGTCTGTTCGGCCTGCTTGCGCGCAGTGATGTCCTTGGTGATTGCCGAAACCCCGCTCACGGCGCCGTTCGCATCGAAAATGGGAGACACGGTAATCGAGGCGTCGAACAGGGTGCCATCCTTCTTCGCACGTTTGGTTTCAAACTGCTGGACCCTTTCGCCCCGCTGTAGTATGGCACGCCGACGCCGGGCTTCCTCCAAACGATCAGGAGGGACCACGAGATCGAGGGTTCGGCCCATCACCTCGGCGGCGGAATATCCGTAGAGTTTTTCCGCGCCAGGATTCCAACTCGTGATTTCCCAATTCAGGTTAGCGCTGTAGATAGCGTCTTCGGTGGACTGCACGATTGACGCCGCCAGCGCGCGCGTCTGCTCGGCCCGCTTGCGTTCGGTGATGTCGCGCACGAACGAAATAACGCAAGGTTGCTCAGGGAGATCGACCACGACGCTGGAAAGCAGACCTGACCGGCGGGCGTCATCTTTGGTCAAAAACTCTCCCTCAAAGTTGTCAATGAATCCCCTGGTGCGAAGTTCTTTGGACGCCCAAGCCAACTCTGCTTGGTTGGCCCACAGTTTTAACTCTTTAGGAGTTCTGCCGAGCATCTCTTCACGGGTATAGCCGATGAGTTTTAGATATCCTTCGTTAAAGTCGAGATACTTTCCATCGGCGAGCGAATTTATCGCAATCGCGTCGAGGCTGGTTTCGAATATCCGCTTAAACTTTTCTTCGCTGCTACGCAGTTTCCGTTCTGCCTGCTTGCGTGCGGCGATGTCGCGGATGGCGCAGATGACGGCTCTTCCCTCGTCCCCCTCGACGGGGCTCAGAGTGATCTCGACCGGAAACTCCGTGCCATCCTGGCGCAAGGCGCTGACTTCTACGGCGCCGGCCATCCGTCGCATATGATGAGGATTAATCAGGTAATCGGCGCGATGGAGTGGATGGTTCCCGCGGAAGCGTTCGGGAATCAGGCTATCGACGCCGCGACCCAGCAACTCGGACGCATCGTAGCCGAACAACTTCCCGGTCTGTGGGTTGGCCATGGTGATGGAGCCGTCTTTGTCCACCACCATCATCGCGTCGGGCGCCGAGTTCAGGACCGCCCTCAGTTTTGCCTCCGCCTTCCGTACCGAGTCGATCTGGCCGTACGAATTTTCGCGATAACCGCCGACAAAGCGCACGGCGAGCTGCGCGAGCATCAGCACCGCAAGCCCGGACAGGCGCTGAATCCAGGTTTCATCGGCTGGGGAAGTGAAGACTTCTTCGATGACGAACGCGCCCAGGCAGATCAAGTTGAGCGCCGCCTGCCAGCTCGCCTCCCACGGAACGAAGACGGCGCATCCAATCGAAAACAGCACAAGGCTGGCGAGATAAAGGTCCGGCATCCGGCCAATCACGCTGATCGCCGTTCCCACGGACAACAACAACGAACAGAAAACTAAAGTCGCGGAGCGCCAGTGGCGAGAGAACCACTCGCTGAAGGTCAGGGCGAGGGCGAGCCCCAACAGTCCGAGGTTGATTGTATTGAGTTTAAGCAGGTCCGGCATGAGTCCGGGAACGTCCTGGAACTCCATCGCGAGATAGAGCAACTGCATCCCGGCAACGACCAGGATGTTCCACCGTAGTTGATGCACGACCGCGGGGACGCTGACTATATCGTTCGTAGACCCCGCAATCGGCAAAGTTGAAGCCGCTTGCATCTTCTAATCCCGCATAATCCTCCCCCCTTTTGTCGATTCGTAGTTACGTACTAACGCCATTGCCCCGAAACGCGCGGGAGGCAGTAAACCCCGCCGCTATCAAGCAGGCGCATCGCCCGGCTTCACCCGATGCGGTTGCTACCGGTGTAGGTTCGCGATCAAAAGGGACCAAAGGAGCCGGGGCGAACAACGCAAACGCGTCGTGCCTGCGACGTTCTCAGCCTCGGCCCCCGGACTGGTTCGCGATCGGGCGTGGTGCGTAGTAGTTAATCACTTGCCTATGCCCCTTTTCTCCTCAAAGGTTGTTAGCGGCACGAAGGACTCCTCCTTTTGTCGCTAAAAGCCTTTGCCGATGACTAAAAAGTAGCAAAAGAGAGCGTAACAAGGAATCTTTTAGTTAACGCGAGCTTGAAGCTAAATTAGGCTAAGATTAGGAACGCAGGACTCAACGTACTCCAACGGCGGGCAAATATCGTGACGCAGGCGACCGGCCAGCGATCGCTCTTCGACTGCCGAACCCTTCAAGCTGCATGCAAGATCAGGGAATCAACAACAGCTTTCCGGTCGAGCGGCGCGATTCAAGATAGCGCATCGCCTCGACCGCGTCGGCGAGTGCGAACTTTCCGCCGATGGGAATCGTGAGTTTGCCCTCGCGCGAGAGCCGGAAGACGTCGTCGAGGCCGCGGCGATGAAGCTCGCGCATCCCGTACACCATCGGCACGACGAATCCGCTCACCTTGAGCGATTTGGCAAACAGCACCAGCGGATTCAACGGATCGGGTACGCCGCCGGCGCTGCCGAAGAGTATGAGATGGCCGAACGGCGCGAGGCAGGTGAGGCCCTTGGCGAAAGTCGGTTTTCCGACAGCGTCGAGAATCAGATCGACGCCGCGACCGCCGGTGAGCCGCATCGTCTCCGCGGCGAAGTCGTGGGTTTCGTAATTGATCACGTCGTCGGCGCCGAACTTTCGCACCAGTGCGATTTTCTCATCGCTCGAAACCGTGCCGATAACGCGTGCACCAGCCGCCCTCGCTATTTGCACCGCCGCGAGGCCCACGCCGCCCGCCGCCGAATGGACGATCACGCAATCCCCGGCGGCTGTCCGATGGCAGGTGTGGAGCAGATGCCACGCGGTCACGGCCGCGATGGGGAAGGTCGCGCCCTGCTCGAAGCTCATCGAGTCGGGCAGCACCATCACGCGCGATTGGCGAATCAGCGTGTATTCGGCAAAGGCGCCCATGCCGATATACATCACACGCATGCCGGGTGTGAGGCCGCGCACGTCGGGCGCGACCGCTTCGATCACTCCGGCGGCTTCCATCCCGGGAGTATCCGGGAACACCGGCTTCACGATGTACTGGCCGCGGATGAAGAACGTATCGCCGAAGTTGAGCGCGATCACGCGATTCCTGACCAGAACCGTTCCGGGGCGAAGCTCGGGCTTCGGAACCTCGCGCGGTTCCATCACTTCGGGCCCGCCGAGCCGGTCGAACTGAATCGCTTTCATCTAAAGACGCTCACCGCTTGCGCCCGATGCGGAAGAAAAAAATGTCATCCCTCGGACTGCGCCTTGCGTCCGAAGCCGAACAGATGGCGGGCGACATTGCGGATCTGAATCTCCTCCGCGCCTTCGGTGATGCGGTAGCGGCGATGGTGGCGGTAGATGTGCTCGAACGGCTTGTGGCGCGAATAGCCCAGCCCGCCGTGCACCTGCATCGCGCGATCGGCGGCCTCGCACACCAGCCGGTTCGCGCGGTAATTGCACATCGAAACCTTGTCCGAAAGCTTCTCCGCCACCTCGGGCTTTGACATCCGGTCCATCTCCCAGGCGGTTTTCTGGATCAGCGTCCGGATCATCGCGGCCTCGGTTTGCAGCTCGACCAGCGGCCATTGAATCGCCTGGTTGGTGGCGAGCGGCTTGCCGCCCGGCTTGCGCAGCATCGCGTACTTCACGCTCTCGTTGATGCAGAACTGCGCGGCGCCAAGCGACGATGCAGCCTGGCGGATGCGGTTCTCATGCACGAAATGCAGGGCCACGGCGAGGCCGTTATCCAGCTCGCCCAGAACCGTATCGGCCGGCACCTTGATGTCCGTGAGCGACAGGCGCGGATGGTCGGTCGGCATGTTAAACGTCCAAAGATATTCCTCGATCTTGAAGCCCGGGCTGTTGGTCGGAACGATGAAGCAGGAGATCCCCTTGGCGCTGCCCTCCTTGCCGCTGGTGCGCGCGAAGATGAGATCGTGCGTGGCGACGTTCACGCCGGTGTTCCACATCTTGGCGCCGTTGATCCGCCATACGTCGCCGTCGCGCACGGCGCGGGTGTCCATCCAGGTGGCGTCGGAGCCGTGGCCGGGCTCGGTCAGGCCGAACGCGATGCTGAGCGAGGCGTCGAGGATTCCCGGGATGTACTTACGCTTTTGTTCGGGAGTGCCGAAGTCGCGCAACATCAGCACGATCGGAACATTGCCGACGATCGAGTTCTCGCCCTGCAAATCGTTGTGCAGTCCGAGCCCCTTGGCCGCCAAATGCTCGCGGATTACCGCCATCGCGAGGTTGGAGCCGTCCTTGCCGCCGTACTCGCGGGGCAGCGCGAAGCGGAAATAGCCGGCCTTGTCGGCGCGCCGGCGCATTTCGGCCAGCAGTTCGTCCCATTCGCGGCGCGGCAGGCCGCCGTTTTCGAAATCGGTGCGCGCCCATTCGCGGCGATGGTCGAAGAAGCGGATGTTGTCGTTCTCGCGCTCCAGCGGTTTGATCTCCTTCTCGATAAAGGCGTCGAGTTCGGCGAGATAGGCGGTGATTTCGGCGGGAATCGTGAAGTCCATGGCGCTTCTCCTTTGGCGATGTCGCTATGAGCGAGGCGTTTACCAAAGTCCGGATTCGAACGGAAACGGAATCGCAGCTTCCTAGGTGAGTTGAGAGCCTCGGAGGGGTATGTTAATCCCTAGACCCTCGGGGCGTGGCGCAGCCTGGTAGCGCACCTGCCTTGGGAGCAGGGGGTCGGCCGTTCAAATCGGCTCGCCCCGATTTTCGCGCCAGTAGCTCAGGTGGACAGAGCAGCGGCCTTCTAAGCCGCGGGTCAGGGGTTCGAGTCCCTTCTGGCGCGCCACGAGCCGCAGCCCGGATGGGACGGGCCGGATTCGTGGCGTATGGTGAGTGTAGCTCAGCTTGGTTAGAGCACCGGGTTGTGGCCTCGGTGGTCGAGGGTTCAAATCCCTTCACTCACCCCAGACAGTTTTTCCGGGCGTTAATGCCCGTCGCGATTTGGTGGGCCGTTAGCTCAGTTGGTAGAGCAGCTGACTCTTAATCAGCGGGTCCCGAGTTCGAGTCTCGGACGGCCCACCACCGAAATACAACGTAGATAATGGTTTTAGGAAGTCGAGCGGGCGATCCAATTCGGCAAGCTCTCCCTTAGATAGCACATCGGTACCAAATCGGCCCGAATGATAGGTGCCCGCCCTCCTCAAAACCGGGCTAAACTGAGGAGTTGTCCGCCCCACGCCTGAATCGCCTGCCCGCACCCGGAGGGCCAGGCCACTCTTTCGATTAAACTGTCGGAGCGGCAGTCGCCGCGTTCACCTCTTCGGGATTGGTGCGAGTCGCCGCGAGCGCCTCTCGCCGGGGAGGACCGTCCGGCTTCTACAAGCCCGCCGCTACTGGAGAGGAAAAGGCCCGTAGCGTTCCCAGCTTCTGAAACATGATCGTTCCACTCTCGCCGTCCGCTGCCGCGACATCGGGTCCGCCGTCTCCGTCGCATCTTATCTAACATCTTGTTATTATACTTGACAAGATGTAGACAGTTTGTTAGCAAGGGGACAGACGTTGCGAACATAGTCTGTCTCTCCTCGGCGGAGGTAAGAATGGCAACTCTAAAGCGCGCTTTTACATGTGCCGCTGCAGTAATCCTGATGACCCTGCTGTCGATGACCACTGTCGATGCTCAGACCGATCCGGGACCCCGCCCCACCATTAATCCGGGCGCCAACGCTGTACGTCTTCCAAACCTCAATGTAGACCAGAAGACCTTCTGGGGTGGTGGGCAGAATGTTTTCAAGGAAGTCTTTTCGGTCTCCGGCGCCATAAGCGGCGAACCCGGCGTGGGCCTTGGCCCCGGGTTTAACGGCAACGCTTGCGTGATGTGCCACGCTCAGCCGACGGTGGGTGGCAGCAGCCCGGCTACCAATCCTCAGGTCGCGGTCGCGACCTTGGACGGCGCGGCGAACGCGATTCCTTCGTTCATTACTCTCGACGGCCCTGTTCGGGAAGCGCGGTTCATCTTGAACCAGAACCGCCAGCCCGACGGAGGTGTGCATAACCTCTTTACGATTTCCGGACGCGCTGACGCTCCGGGGTGCAACTTGGCACAACCTGACTTCCACGGGCAGCTCGTCCAAGGTAACGTGATTTTCCGAATTCCGGCTCCCCTATTTGGTCTTGGTTTCGTCGAGAACACGCCAGACAGCACTCTCCAGGCCAACCTTAATGCCAACGTTTCAGCGAAGTCGCATCTCGGCATCGCCGGTCGATTCAACTTGAGCGGAAACGACGGAACCATTATGCGCTTCGGTTGGAAGGCTCAGAACAAATCACTTTCGGTGTTTGCCGGCGAAGCTTTGAACGTGGAACTCGGGGTCTCGAATGAAAACTTTCCCAACGAGCGCTCCGCGATCTCCGGCTGCGTGTTCAACCCCACTCCTGAAGACAACACTCCCGCCACCGGTCCGGACCCCGTCGGGAACGTCGCCGGCACAACCGGATCGGCCACTCAAATGGCTTCCGTGATGGAGAATCTCGCGGTGTTCATGCGATTGAACGCGGCGCGCACACCCGCGCTCCCACCCGGCGTCACCGTGACTTCGGTCGGCAACGGCCAGGCGCAATTTTCCCAAGTCGGGTGCGCCTTCTGCCACTCCCCGAGCCTGACTACCGCCGCCTCCCAGTTCAGCGACTTGAACAGCACCACGTATTCTCCCTACTCGGACTTTGCGCTGCATCATATGGGTTCGAATCTTGCTGACGGCGTCACCCAGGGCGTCGCCGGTCCGGATGAATTTCGCACCGCGCCCTTGTGGGGCCTCGGGGAGCGGCTCTTTTTCCTGCACGATGGGCGGACTAGCGATCTCATGGCGGCCATTCAGGCGCATGCAAGCCCAATTCGCCAATGCGGGAGCATCATTTCGTCGCAAATATTTGAAGTGAACGGAGACTTCTTTTCCCCGTTTTCGCCGACCTTTTTCTGCGGCTCAGAGGCCAACGCGGTAATCGCTACGTTCAACGCGTTAAGCGCCTCGAATCAGCAGGACGTCCTCAATTTTCTGCGATCGCTGTAGCGGACCAGGCCCTCGAGGCAGGTCCGCCGCACGCGGTCTCCCGGCGGCCGCGCCTGCCCCGGCGCGGGCGCCGACGCCTTGGTGGACTTGGGCAAGCGGGGTAGTCTTCCCCCGTTCGATATCCGATTCGTAAATTAGCAGTTGTCGAGGTTTCGTTCCGTTCTTCGGCCTGCAATCAATTCCCTGGATTCTCTGCCCGCGCCGCGGACTCCTCGGGCGTCGTGCCCCATCCGCGTCCCGGCCCCCGCCTTTCCCGGCTGACTGCTCCACGCCCCCGTTTTCGCTACTAAAAGACACC
Source organism: uncultured Pseudomonadota bacterium (assembly GCA_963759165.1). Lineage (GTDB taxonomy): Bacteria > Desulfobacterota > Binatia > Binatales > Binataceae > DATJOQ01. Next base: position 1,652,535 of record CAVWXK010000001.1, read on the forward strand.
TTTCGCACACAAATTGTAACCAAACGGACGCCTCTTGCACATAAAGGCGATAAAATGTAGCGTTAGTGCAACAGGTGATGCGTTAATGCGAACTAGTTCGAAAGCACTGTTTGGCTTGCGGCGCCGGCAAAACGAGGCCCCGCATGAGAGTACGCGCCACAAGGCGTGGGAAGAGTTTTGCAAGGACGAGCAGCTGAAAAAGGCCTATAATATCAAGCCCGAAGAAATGGAGATGCTAAGGCAGACGGCGCTCTTGGGCAACGTGCGCGGCAAGGACGATTTCATCTTCATTCTAATTGTCTCCCGGCGCCGCTCCAATTAAGGCTACTTACCGGGTTCGGGCTTTCCAAACCTTCCATCTGAATCCATTCGAATATCCGGCATCCGGCGAACTTCGATAGCGACCGGCACCAAGCGACGGCTGTGGGGTCTTCGGACCCCGGTCAATCTCAGCAGCTTCCTTTTTAGACCGCCCGGAAGAGGCTAGGGATCCGTCACAACAGGCTTGAGCTCGCAGTCCAAGGCTTGAAGGCCAATCGGCGGCATGGAAGCGCGATCCAGGTGGCGGACCGCCGCCTCGCATCAGGCCCCGCAGACTCACCGTTCCAAGGGTTCCCAAATCGATGCGGCGTACGTCGGCTCCGAGCGCCGATTGGCGCGAAACGCGGCACCTCGGAAATCGTGAATTCCTCCGCTGCTCCTTTACATGCACGTGACGCGATATAAGATAGGCGCGTTTGTTTCATGATCGCCGCGAGAGGATTTCTTATATGACCAGCGGAGCCGATTATGGCAATTTCGTATCTGCCTTACGCACGCCCGGCGTCTTCTGCTTTCTTGACGGGATGAGCGGCGCGCAGACCGGACAGTTCGCCCGCAAGGTCGAGCGGCTCGGATACAGCTCGCTTTGGTTCGCCGAATTGTTCGGGCGCGAGGTTTTTAGTCACGCCGCCTATCTTCTAAGCAATACCGAGAAGCTGATAGTCGCCGCCGCGGTCGCGATCGTACAGAAACGCGAACCGGTCACGGCGTGGGGCGCGGCCAACACCTTGGCCGAGCTGTTCGACGGCCGCTTCATTTTGGGGCTTGGGGTCAGCCATCGGGAGCTGCAAGCGATGCGCGGCCTCACGTACGAAAAACCGCTCAGCTACATGCGCGAATATCTGGCCAGACTGAAGGCCGCTGAGTATCAGGCGCCGATGCCGAAACAGCCCGCGCCGGTCGTGCTCGGAGCGCTTCTCCCCAGGATGACGCAACTTGCGCTCACTGAGACGCAGGGTACTCATACCTATTTCGTGCCGCCCGAACATACTGCCAGAACGCGCGCACTCGCGGGACCGGACAAGTGGATTTGCGCCGCGCAGGCGGTTTACCTCGAAAGCGATCCGATCAAGGCTCGCGACGCGGCCCGAAAGTACACGAGCTTCTATCTTCGGTTACGGAACTACCCCAAGCATCTGGGGCCGCTTGGATTCGGCCCGAACGATCTTGCCAACGGCGGAAGCGATCGCCTCGTTGACGCGATCGTCGCGTGGGGCTCGGTGGACAAGATTCGCGAGCGGATCGCGGCCCATTACAAGGCCGGAGCCACACACGTCTGCATCGTGCCGATCGCCTCCGACGGCAGCATGATTCCCGACGAACGCGCGATCGAGACGCTGGCCCCGCGCTAAACCGACGAGACCGGCCCGATCGGCTCAATGCTTCGAATGCTGACGGTATCGAAACCGTTAATTTGAAACACGGCAGAAGAGGTAGAGAAAAATGGCTTGGACACAATGGGAAAAGGTCGCGGAGTTCAACTTTACCGACATCATTTATGAGAAGAAGCGACTCGACGCGGGGGGCGGAGTCGCTCGCGTCACCATCAATCGCCCGGACCGGCTAAACGCGTTTACCAGCCACACCGTCACCGAAATCGCGACCGCGCTGGATGACGCCAGCCACGAGACCGCAACCGGAGTCGTGGTTTTTACCGGAACCGGAGAGCGAGCCTTTTGCGCCGGCGGGGACGTTGAGTGGGAGGCCGGCGGAGGTCTTCGCCGCCAGTTCTATCATTCGTTGGTGCCCAACCATTTTCTGCGCATATGCCGCAAACCGATTATCGCGGCGGTAAGAGGCTACGCGATCGGCGCCGGCAATCATCTGGCCTATTGCTGTGATTTTACCATCGCGGCCGAGAACGCCGTTTTCGGCCAGAACGGCCCTCGCGTGGCGAGTCCCGCCGACGGCTATCCGGTCGCCTATCTCACCCGGGTGGTTGGAGCCAAGAAAGCCAGGGAGATGTGGATGCTGTGCCGGCGCTACAACGCGCAGCAGGCTCTGGATATGGGGCTGGTAAACGTCGTGGTGCCGATGGCGAAACTGGATGAGGAAGTGGACAAGTGGTGCGAGGAGATCCTCGCGCTCAATCCCACCTGTATCGAGGTTCTCAAGGCGACATTCGACAGCGATATCGATTACATGGCAGGCTCGTTCGGGCGGATGTCGAGCCTGATGGCGCCGGGCTTCTTCGAAGGGCCCGACCCGCAGGAAGCCGCCGACGCGTTTTTCAAGAAGCGCAAGCCCGATTTCTGGCAGTTCCGAAAAGGCTAGATGCTTTCGCCGCTGTTTGGCGAAACACGAAACGATTTGATTTGGATGCGATCCGTGCGAAAAGCAAAGGCTGCCGGATCCGGAGAGTAGCTTCATGGCAGGCAAATATTTCGAGGAATTCAAAGTGGGCGAGGTGTTCCAGCATCAGCCCGGACGCACCGTCACCGAAACCGACAACCTGCTGTTCAGCACTCTGACGCTGAACATGCAACCGCTGCATCTGGACAGCGAGTTCTCAAAGAAGGCGGAGTTCGGTCAGCGGCTCGTCAACAGCATCTTTACCCTGGGTCTGATAGTGGGTGTCTCGGTAGCCGACCTGACGCTCGGGACCACGGTCGGCAACCTCGGTTTCGAAAAGGTTGAATTTCCCAAGCCGGTGTTTATCGGCGACACCCTTTACGCCGAGACCGAAATCAAAGAGGTGCGGCCCTCGAAGTCGCGCCCGCAATGGGGCGTGGTAATCTTCGAGCATCGCGGCCGCAACCAGCGCGGCGAGATCGTGATGACCTGCCGGCGCGCGGGGATGATGCGGCGCAAGCCCCAGAGCTAGTGTCCTGAGTCTGAAGAAGTATTAACAATTCGCAGACATTAAGGGGCAGGTTGTCAGCAATGCTTCCGATTGTTAGTGGACGTCATCCTGAGCGAAGCGAAGGATCTACGCGAAGCGATGAGTCTTTTTCCGGGCGAGCGGCAAACAGAAAATCGCTCCGCGTAGATTCTTCGCTCCGGCAGCCTTCGCTCAGAATGACGGACAAACCGGGACTTTACAGATGAATTTCTAACTCGGGACACTGGGCGATCCTGGTTGGGTGGATTGTCTGTCGGGGCGGTTCGTCAAAAATTTGTTTCGCTGAAGGTTTAATTCAATATGGAACGCATACGCCGGGCTGTTCACTTCGTCCCAGGGGCAAACGAAAAGATGTTGCGCAAGGCGCTCGAGTTGCCGGTCGACACCTTGGTGCTCGACCTGGAAGACTCGGTTACGCCGGAGAACAAGGACTCGGCGCGGCGCGTCGTCACCGGATGGCTCAAAAGCGTGGACTTCGGCCGTATCGAGCGGATGGTGCGCATGAATCCGCTCGACACCGCCTGGGGAGTGGCCGATCTCGAAATGACGATGGAGGGGCCGCCGGACTCCTACATGGTGCCCAAGGTGCGCACCCGTGATGACCTGCTGAAGGTCGATTCGATTCTGACCCGGCTCGAGCGGCAATACGGCCATCGCGAAGGCGGCGTGAAGCTGCTGGTGCTTGCGACCGAAACGTCGCAGGGTCTGCTCAACATCGGCAGCTTCGGCGACTGTCCGCGGGTCGACAGCATGTCATGGGGCTCCGAAGATCTTTCCGCCGCTATCGGCGCGCGGCGCAGTCGCGATGACAGCGGCCAGTTGCTCGAAGTCTTCCGCTACGCGCGCCTGATGACGCTGATTGCCGCGACCGCCGCGAACGTTCAGCCGGTCGACACCGTGTTCGTCGACGTGAGAGACAGCGAGGGGCTGCGCCGCGAGTGCCTCGATGTGGCTGCGATGGGCTTTACCGGCAAGATCACGATTCATCCCTCTCAGGTCGAGATCGTCAACGAGGTATTCTCGCCCTCGGCCGAAGAGATTGCGTACGCCGAGGAGTTGCTGGCGGCGCTCGAAGAGAACCGAAAAGTCGGCAAGATGGCGTTCAGCTTCCGCGGTGAGATGGTTGACGTGCCGCACTTCAAACGCGCCGAAATGATTCTCGCGCGGGCGAAACCGCGGGCGGCAAAGCCGTGAGACGTCAGCGCCGGAAGGCCGTCCCGGCGATGACGCTCTCGGCTGCGTGAAATCCCCGGGCCGCCGGGCCCTGATTCAATCGAATATGGCAACGGCGCGGGTCCATCCGGCCGAACCTCCGCGCACCTTGACGGGGAAGCAGGCGATGCGGAAGCCGTGGCCGGGAATCGCTTCGAGATTGTGCATTTTCTCCATGTGGCAGTAGCCGATATCCATGCCGACCCGATGGCCTTCCCAAATAATCTTGGGATCGTTCGATTCGGCAAAGCGGTCCTTGGTATGGACGAACGGAGCGTCCCAGCTCCAGCCGTCGGTCCCGGTTATGCGCACGCCGCGCTCCACCAGATAAAGCGTCGCCTCACGGCCCATCCCGCAGCCGGCCGATACAAAGTCCGCCTGGCCATATCGGCTGCCCGCGCGCGTATTCACCACCACGATATCGAGCGGCTGCAAATCGTGACCGATGCGAGCGAGTTCCGTCGCGACATCTTTTGCGGTAGCGACGTAACCGTCCGGGAAGTGTCGGAAATCCAGCTTGACGCCCGGCCGAAAACACCAATCGAGCGGGACTTCGTCGATGGTAAGCGCGGGCTTGCCTTTGTCCATCGTCGAATAAAAATGGTACGGCGCATCGAGGTGCGTGCCGTTATGGGTGTTGAGCTTGATCTGCTCGATCGCCCAGCCTTCACCTCCGGGCAGGTCGGCCATTTTCAATCCCGGAAAGAAGCCCAGCATATAGGGAGCCGTATCGTGATGCGTCTGATATTCGATGTGCGGCCCGAAACCGGGCGGATCTGCGTAATCATTATTTTCCAGCGGTATCGACAGATCGATTATTGCGCTCGGCATGGTTGCCTCCTTGGATGCCGGTTTCGGCCAACTGCCCATCGTTTACTAAATTGTGATGCAAGATGACATAGCCTTCCAGTTGGCAAACCGGGCAGGACTTTTCAACGCGGCACGCGTCCTTTCGGGAGTCCTCGTAATCCTGATAGAGAATACGCCCATGGCCGAATTCGCCCATCGATTCGTTAGTACCAACGGGATCAGGATGCATTGCGTCGAGGCGGGCTCGGGTCCGCACGTGCTCATGTGCCACGGATTTCCCGAGTCGTGGTACTCGTGGCGGCATCAGATTCGGGCGCTCGCCGACGCCGGCTTTCATGCGATCGCTCCGGATTTGCGCGGCTACGGCCGGACCGACCGGCCGAAGGAGGTCGAGGCCTACGATATCTTCCAGCTGACCGGCGATCTGGTGGGGCTGGTCAACGAGATGGGCGGCGAACCGGTGACGATCGTCGGCCACGATTGGGGAGCGATGGTCACGCAATGCGCCGCGCTGTTTCGCCCGGATCTTTTTCGCGCGGTCGTCCTGCTGAGCGTGCCATTTCTGCCGCGCGGACCGATCTCTCCCGGCGAATGGGAAAAGCAGAAATTTCCGGGAAAGGTTTTCTATCAGCGGATTTTCAGGGCGCCCGGCTCCGAGAAGATCTTCGAGACCGACGTGCGCGGCTCGATTATCAGGGCGCTCTATTCGGCCTCCGGCGATCCGCCGCCCGCGGAACGATGGCAGCCGGTGATCGATCCGGCCAGGATCGCGGAAGCGCTGCCGGCGGCGCCAAAGAAGCCGGCCTGGGTCACCGACGAGGATATCGACTTCTTCACTTCGGAGTTCGAACGCACCGGCTTCGCCGGCGGGCTCAATTACTATCGCAATATCGATCGTAACTGGGCGCTTACGCCGTTTCTCGCCGGCGCCAGACTCCGTCAGCCGACGCTGTTTATAGCGGGAGACCGCGACGCGGTGATCGATTTCTGGAGCGAAGCGTTCGACGCGCTCGAAAAGAACGTCCCGAACCTCAGAAAGAAGGTCGTCCTGCCCGGCATCGGCCACTGGACCCAACAGGAAAGTCCCGCGGAAGTGAACCGGCTGATAATCGAATTTCTACAGAGCCCGGCTTCTCTTTGAGGTTTCCGCCAGTCGGGAAGCGCGCCTTTCCCTATCGATGAACGCCCACGCCGGGATGTCTGTGCGACACCCGGCTAGATGAGGCTGCGGTACTCGGGCTTGTAGACCTGCGATTCGATGAAGGCGCCGAGATCTGTCGGTTGCTTCACGCGGGCCAGGCCGCGCGTGAAGATCACCTCCGCGACGCGTCGCGCGACATGCACCTCGGCTCTCAGGATCCTCGATTGAGGAGGGTAAATCAGCCCGGTGTCGAGATCCGCCGCCGTCACTTGCTCCGCCACGGCGCGGGCGGCCGCGATGAACATCTCATCGGTGACCCGTGAGGCATGGGTCGCGTAGATCGCCAGACCCATCGCGGGAAAAACGTACATATTGTTGCACTGTCCCGGCACGATGGTTCGATCTCGATACAGCACCGGCCGGAATGGGCTCCCGCTCGCGAACACGGCGCGGCCCTCGGACCACTGGTAGGCCTCTTCGGCGGTGCATTCGGAGCGCGAGGTCGGATTCGAGAGCGAGAAAATAACCGGCAGCCGGTTAACCCGCGCCATCGTCTCGATAACCCGCTGGTTGAATGCTCTGGCCGAGGTGCTGACACCTACGATCGCGGTCGGCTTGATCGACTCGATGGCGGCTACGAAATCCATGGTCGGCGGATGTATATGCGCGTAAGGCTTTTGGTAATCGGTCAAATCGTTTCGCGTGGATTCGACCAGCCCGTTGGTGTTGAACAGCCAACTCCGCGCGCGAGCCTGTTCGGATGAGAGTCCCTCCAGCGTCATCGCCTGGGTCAGCATTTCGGCGATCCCGATACCGGCCGAGCCGGCGCCAAGAAACAGAAACTTCTGTTCGCGGAGCTTGCCGCCGGTGATCCGCATCGCGCTTAGAATCCCGGCGAGGGCAACCGCGCCGGAACCCTGGATATCGTCGTTGAAGCAGCAGACCCGGTCGCGGTAACGCGCGAGTATCCGGAACGCATCGGCCCTGGCCCAGTCTTCCCACTGGATGCAGCAGTTGGGAAACTCTTCCTGTACGGCGGTTACGAACTCGTCGACGAATTCGTCCAGCTCCGCGCCGGCGGGGCGGGTCTGACGCAGCCCGGTGTAGAGTGGGTCTTTGAGAAGCGTTTCGTTGTTCGTTCCGCAATCCATCATGATTGGCAGGGTAATCCGCGGCGGCACTCCGGCGCCCGCCGTATAGAGCGCGAGCTTGCCGATGGGAATACCCATGCCGTTGGCTCCGAGGTCGCCGAGACCCAGGATGCGCTCGCCGCTGGTAACTACGATGAAGCGCACATCTCGCTCCGGCCAGTTGCCGAGAATTTCCCGCACTCGACCTTTGCGCTTGACCGAAACATAGAGGCCCTTCGGGCGCCGGATGATATCGCTGAACTTCAGGCAGGCCTCACCCACCGTCGGCGTGTAGACCAGCGGCAGGAAGCGGGCCGGGTCGGACGTCAGCAACCGGTAGAAGAGGGTTTCATCCGTGTCCTGCAGCGCGGAAAGATAAATGTACTTGTCGAGATCGGACGGCGATTGCGCCAACTGCATCAGAACGCGCTGAAGCTGAATCTCTTCGCTCTCGATTACTTCGGGGACGAGACCCAGCAGTCCCAGCGCCTCGCGCTCGACTTCGGTGAAGGCGATCGATTTGTTGAGACGTGGGTCGCGCAGGAGATCCTGGCCGCGAAGTTTCGTTGTCATCAGCCGTCTCTCCGGTTATCGGATCGAATCTGTTCCGCGACTTGGCCAAAAAACTCCGCCGGCGGCGTCTCGGACAACCATGCGCGGACTACCTGTTGAATTATTTAGAATAATACCGGATACGACAAGCATCAGGCCGGCGGCCGTCGAATCCATTTAGGAATCCGAAGCCTTTTTTCTCAACACCCTGCCAGGCTACGTACCACGGCCCGTGGGATGCTAGGCTCGCGTCTCATTGGAGCGGTTTCATCGCACGCAGGTTACTGACGGACTGTCTCAAAACAAGAGGGCGGACAAATGGAATTTTTGAAACTCACCGAGGATCAGAAAGTTCTTCTGGACAGCACGCATCGTTACATCGAACGCCGAATCAAGCCTTTGCGGCAGGAGTACAACAATCGGGCACTGCCGAAGCCGGTTGCGCATGAAGTTCTTGGCGAGCTTTCGGAGTTGGGCTTTATCGGCGGCACGCTCCCTCAGGAACTCGGCGGCGGCAACCTTTCGTACCTGACGGAAGGATTGCTGTACGAGCAACTGGCGAAGGCATTCCCGGGTCTTGCCGGCATCGCTTTCATCCAGGGCGCCGTCGCCAAAACTATCGCCCTGGAAAGTTCGGAGAAGCAGCGCGCGGCCTACCTGAAGGGCCTGATGAGCGGCGAACTGATTGGATGCGTGGCGATAACCGAGCCCAACGTCGGTTCCAACCCTTCCGACGTTAAGGCAACCGCCACGCGCGGCTCCGACGGATGGGTGATAAGCGGCGAGAAATCCTGGATCTCCAACGGCGACATATCCGATCTGTGCATCGTGGTCGCCAAGCGAAGCACGGGCGAGGGGCTGTCGAGATTCATATTGGAAAGAGCGGACGGCTATACCAGCAAAGATATCGACAAGATGGCCATGAACGAATGGCCTACGTCGATCATGCATTTCGATCGCATACCGATACCGGCATGGCGTCAGTTGGGGACCGAAGGCAAGGGACTCAAGGCAACGCTGAAGGGCTTTGAAATCGCGCGTGCATACGTCGCGCTGCTCGCGCTCGGGATCGCGGAGGCCTCGCTGGAGGCGGCGATCGAATATTCGAAACAGCGGAAACAGTGGGGGAAACCCATCGGGCAGCATCAACTGGTGCAACAGATGATCGCCGACATGGCGATGCTGACCGACGCCTCGCGCCTGCTGATTTTGAGAGGGCTCACGCTGATCGACGAGGGCGTTCGTTGCGATACCCAAACCTCGATGGCGAAAGCGTACGCCACCGAGGCGGCGGTCAAGGTCGCGTCGATGGCGGTGCAGATTCACGGCGCCTACGGAATTTCGAAAGAATATCCGGTGGAGCGCCTGTTCAGGGAGGCGAGGATTCTGCCGATTCCTGACGGCACGACACAAATCCAGAAGCTGATAATCGGCAGGAACCTCACCGGGTTCCGCGCGTTCTGATTGGAGAGCGGGTCTGGCCGAGTCGCTTCACCTGCCGCGCTCGCGCCGCCCCGCTATCCGTCAGCGATGCTCCTCTTCGAGCTTGCTGATATCGAAAAGTCGCTGCACGCGCTCGACCGAAGCGGTCGGAAAGCCAGCGCCGAGGTTCGTGAAAACCGTGGCCCGCTCGTTTTGCAGATCGATCACATGAACGCCGATCGGAGCGTTGGATTCAACGCCGTGATTGATCTCGGCCCAGTCTTTGAAATCCTCAGTCCAGCGCATTTGGAAGATGGAAATCTTTCGCAGCTTCAGCTCCCGATCGAACGCGAGCATCATCCACGGATGCCAGTTCTCGGCATCCCAGAACATTACCGCGCTGCTGTACGGATGGTGGGGTTCCTTGGGGATGCGCTCGATGACGGCGAAACGCCGCACCGACCAGGCGTCGCTGGGCATAAAGCCATTGGGGCCGTATGTGTGGGCATAATCGTACTTTGAATCGTGGACGGTCAGCACGTCCTTCCATCCGAGGAACTTGAAGTTCCACCGTGTCGACCGTCCCGCGAAAGTGTAGAAGTCCTCGTAGTTCTGTTCGGTGCCGGCGACGGAATCCGCCTTGACCTCGACCGAGATCCGCCGCACGCGGCGCAGCTTCGGATCGTAGGCCCACGCGTCGTCGGCACGATTCGGGTCGGCGTAGCGATAGTCGATCACGACCGTGCCGCGCATGTCGAACGGCGAGAAGAGTCCGTTGAATTCCTTCCACAGAAAGGTCTTGGCGTCGGGCACGCCGAACAGTCCGCCCTGGTCCGCCAGTTGCGCCAGATGACTGAAGTACATCCGCTGATAAAAGCCGCCGGCCGAGCGCTCGAACGAGCCGCCACCGCCGAATAGTTCCGACGCGTCTTTCGGCATTTTGGTCGTGAAGGCGATGCCGGCGGTCCAGTTCTCGGGCGGACTTTCGACGGCCGGCATTTCACCGGCGTGAGATCCGCCAAAGCGCTCCCACACGTACATGCAGTTCATGACGATCTGCCCGAAGTTCTGCCATCGGTAGTCAAAATTATGCACCGCTCTGAAGCCGGATTGAGGATCCTCGACGCGAAGCGCGCTGTTGGCGAAGGGCTGCCCGCAGACGTAATTCGAAAGCGTACCGTCGCTATTGAGCTTCACCTGCGCCTGATACTTCTCGCTGCAGGCCATGTAATCCCTGCGGGGCGTATGGCTCCGCGGCGCGATGACCTCCACGCGCATTTCAGGGAATTTCATCTGTTCAAAATAGCCGGGCGGAACGAACGGTCGCAGTTTCTCGATATCGCCGCCGGAGATCACATCGCCGGGCTTAAAGTCCGGTTTGGCGTCGCGATACTTGTTCAGCCATTGCGCCACGTCGGCGCGCGTGAAGACCTGCGGCGTTTGCGCAAGAGAATTTGTCGCAAGCATCAGGATGAGCGCCGCGCCGGCGCCCAGTAAGGTCATCAGGACTCGGGTGGATCGTAGTTGCATGACGGTCATCTCCGATTCGTCGCCGCCGCAAAAGCGGTCGATGTTCGAGGTTTCCTTCGCATCCGAAGCGTCAAGACGGCTGCGCGACGCTTCGTCCGATCGGACGAAGCGTGAACGTCGAGCGCGGCGCCGCCGCTTACAAGGTTATACACGAGCGCCGGGTTTTTGTGATCCCCCGAGGCCTATTTGAATTTGTCCGGCCAGTAGTCGCAGGCTCCCAAACCTTCGAGGGCCAATCCGTATCCGAGGTTGTCGAGCATCAGTTTTTTTAGCTGCTGAGTGATGGCGACGCGCGCGTAGCGCAACGTCAGCCGTGGCCGGATTACTAATTGCTCGGCAAGCTCCCAGGCGCGCGGCATGAGTTTCTCCCGCGGCAACACTTCGTTGACCACGCCCAGGCCTAGCGCCTCGTGCGCTGAAAGCTTCTGCCCGGTCAACAGAAAATAACGGCCGCGATTGGGACCAAGGACCAGAGGCCATACCACGTGAACGCCGTCGCCGGGCACAAGCCCGCTGGGAACATGCGGCGCGTCCTGAAAAGCGGCGTTCTCGGAGGCCAGCACGATATCGCACAGCACCGCCAGCTCCGCATGCACCAGCGCCGGTCCGTTGACCGCGGCGATCATCGGCACTTCGATTTCGAGCTGGTTCATGACCAGGCGCTTGGCGTCCGAATAGAGATGGTCCCAGGCGGCGGCGGTGATTTTTCCGAGGCTGACCTCGTCGAGCCTGCCGCAAAACGAATCGCCGGTTCCGGTCAGGATGATCAGTTTGTTTTCCGGATCTCTTCCAACGTCGGCAAAGGCGTAGCTCAGCTCTTCGTGTGGGCCGCCGCCCCACACCAGCGCGCCGCCATCGGAGTGCAGCGTCATCTGTAGGATGCCGTTACGGCGCTCGATGCGTATGTGCCGATACTTTTTCTCATAGTCTGCCAGCCTGGTCATCGCGTTATCCTCCTCGGCCGCGAAACGATGCGGGCGTTACCCTGTTACCGCTACTTTCGCTGTTCGGGCACGATAGTCAAGGTTACGGGTTTTTCATCGCGCATCGCTACGATTTCCAGCGGCGCGCCGATCTTCACGCCCTCCAGCGCATAGGTGTAATCGTAGATGTTGGCGATTTGTTTGGCGCCGAGCTTCACGATGACGTCGCCGGCCCTGAGTCCGGCTTTCTCCGCCGGGCTGCCCGGCCGGACGCCGCTGAGTTTCACCCCGCGGCGGTTGCTTTCGCTGTAGTCGGGAATCGTCCCGAGATAGGCGCGCAAGCCTTCGCGCGGACCTTCCGTGGCCCGTTCCGTGACCTTCGCCCAAAGCGGCGGCTCGCGACGCGTTGCCAGGTCTTCAACGATGCGGCGCACCAGGTCGAGCACCTCGGCTTCGCCGCCGGCGTTGATTTTGTCGGCGGTGTCGCTGGGGCGGTGATAGTCGCTGTGTGAGCCGGTGAAGAAACTCAAGGTGGGGATGCCTTTCTGGTAGAAACTCGTCGAGTCGGTCGGCAGATACGGGTCTTCGGTCAGAGTCACGTGCAGCGGCGTCGAGACCGCGTATTGCTCGACCAGTCGCGGCCAGAGCGCGGACGAGCCGGTGCCCTGAACCATCAGCCGCTGCTCGCGAAGCCGCCCGATCATGTCCATGTTCACCATCGCGACTATGCTGGAGAGCTTGACCGGAGGATTTCGCACAAACGCCGCTGAACCGAGGATGCCGAGTTCCTCGCCGCTGAAGCAGGTGAAAATCAGATCGCGCCGCAGTGTCGAACGCCGCTGGTTGAAGTAACGGGCAAGCTCGATCACACCGGCCGTGCCGCTGGCGTTGTCGTCGGCGCCCGGATGAATCTCGCCTGGTTTTGGCGCGAGCGAATTCTCGTCGCCGTGTCCGAGGTGATCGTAATGCGCGCCGATCACGATCGCCTCATCGATCCGGTCGCGTGCGCCTGCGCGAACCACGGCAAAAATGTTGCGGCCGGTAGCGGTTTTCTTCTTGAGATCGACGCGCGCCTTGACGGTGACGCCCGGCAAGACAAAGCCGCTTCGCGTTTCCAGCTTATCGAACGAGTCCTGAGTTGTTTTCAGGTCCTTGCCGGCGGCGCCGAGGATCTTTTCCGCCAGCTTGCGCGAGATCTGAGCCGCGAGGATGCCTGAATCGGCGATGCTGCCGTCGCTGCCCGACACAAAAACGTCCTCGGGCAACGAATTCGGGCCCGCGAATACCAGCAGCGCCTTCGCGCCGTGCTCGCGCGCCGTCATCGCCTTCATCCGTAGCGGAGCGAAGTGGCGCAGCCGATCCTTTTCTTTCTCGGGCGCGGCTTCGGGCTGGAAACGCATGGCGAGCACGATCTTGTTCTTCACGTCGAGCCCGGCAAACGAATCGTAGTTCTCGGCCACGATGCCGTAACCGACGAACACGACATCGCCTTCGACTTCGCCGTTGGCCGAGAGCGAAAGCGGAGCGAAGTCCTTGTCGATCCCGGCGCGAATCTTCTCCGGGCCGAGCGTTATCTCCAGCGCGTTGTTCGGCCCGAGGCCGACGCCGGATCGAAAATCGAACGGTTGTTCTTTCACGGTGTGAAGGCCGTCGTCTCGCAGTTGTTTCTCGATGAACGTTGCCGCCATCCGCTCTCCGGGTGTGGCGGTGCGCCGGCCTTCGAGCGCGGGCGAGGCGAGATATTCGATGCTTTTTTCGATTCGCTCGGGGTCAAAGGGGGAGCGGATCGACTCGGCCGACGAGTCATTCGCCGCCGATGCGGTGGCTTCCGCTCGGGGTGCGATGAAATCGGCGATGAAGAGCTGCGACTTGCCGCCGGTCCGAGTGGACGTCCACATCAGTTTTTTCCCGGCCGGAGAGAAAACCGGCAGGCCGTCGAAGCCGTCGCGGTACGTGAGGCGCGTAAGTCCCGTGCCGTCGGGACGGATGACGTAAAGCTGGAAGTTGCCCGGTCCGCCGTCCTTGTTCGAGCAGAACACGATCCATTTGCCGCCCGGATGGAAGTACGGCGCCCAACTCATCGCATCGAGATGCGTGATCTGGCGCTTGCCGCTGCCGTCGGGCCGAATCATCATCACCTCGGCTTTTCTGCCGTCGGATGTGAAGTGGCGGTAAACGATCCACTGTCCGTCGGGCGAAAAGAACGGCCCGCCGTCGTAACCCGGATCGTGCGTCACGCGGCGCTGGTTCCCACCGTCGGCGTCCATCACGTAAATTTCCAGGTCGCCGTCGCGATTGGAGGTGAAGCAGATGTGCTTGCCGTCGGGCGAGTAACTGCCTTCGGCGTCGTAGCCCTTGGCGTTGGTCAGCCGGCGCAGACCGGTCCCGTCGGGCCGCACATCGAAGATGTCGTAGGCGTCGTCGAAGTCCCACTGATAGCGCCGCTGCTTGCCACTCTTCTGGAACTCGATCTCCTCGCGCTGCTTTTTAAGCGCGTCGGGATCGAGATGCGTGGAGGCGAACAGCACCCGCTTGCCGTCGGGTCGAAAGAACGAGCAGGTGGTCTTGCCGACGCCCGTGCTGAGCCGCGTCAGGCCGCCGCCGCGAAGGTCCATCCGGAAGATTTGATAGAAGGGATTCTCCGCCTCGTGCGGGTCTGCCGGAGCGCGCGTACTCTGGAAAAGGATCTGGCGGCCGTCGGGCGAGAAATATCCTTCTCCGCTGCGCGAGCCGGCGAAGGTCAACTGCCTTATGTTGCGCAGGTGGACGGCTTCTTTTTTCGCGTCGCCGGCGTACGTGGGCAACGCCGCCACCAGCATCAGGACGATAAGCAGGATCGCCCGCGCCGCGAGCGCTTTCATGGAAACGGGATTCCGGGTGAGCATCACCGTGATTGCTGTAGTCCCTGATTACTTGTTGCGGTCATTCGGGCAAGCCGAACATTCGCGCCAGAGCCCTGATCTCCTCCTTGCGCCACGGCAGCGGCGCCGGCGGAGTGATCATCTTTGTTTCCGCGAGATGCTCGGTCACTTTCGGATCTTCCCTGAACGGGGTTCCGTACTTGCCTTCGAAGTAAATGTCTTCCATCGCCGGGCGTGGACGTTGACCCCCGGCTTCCCAGCTCTCCGCCGGATATCCGACCAGTAAAACCCACAGTGGCACCCAGTGATCGGGCGGATTGAGCACGGCTTTTATCGGAGCAGGCATGAAAGCCGACAGGCATACGCCGAGGCCTTCATCCACGCCCGCCAGCATCGCCTGGCAAATCGCGATTCCGGCATCGGCTGCGACACCGGCGATTGGGGGCGCGCCGCCCGGCCGCGTCGCCACCATCGGGTTGTCGTAGGCGGGCTTCAGAAGATTCGGCCAGACGAATTCTTCCACGAACTTGTGGCTCCATCCGTGCGTGGCATTGAGCGCGCCAACGTCGACCAGCTTCTTGAGGCGTCCCTGCGCGCCATGAAACGCGGAGGGATCCAAATAGATATAGATGTGCACCGGCGCGAGCTCGATGTTCAGTCCCGACACCGGGGTCTTCATCGCATCGAGCGTCTCGCGCGGCAAACTGTCGCGATACACGACGATCGCGCGCATGAAGGTCGCGTTGACCGCGCACGACGCGCGCCGCGCCGCCTCGAGCATGATCTGGATTTTCTCCCGTTCCACCGGACGCCAGGTCTCGAAGTACCGAATAGATCGACGCCGGCCTATCACTTCTTTGAATTCCATCGATGTCTCCTTGACGCTGGCATGTAGCGCACCATCTGAACTGCCTGACCGACAGTTATGTAACGGTGCTGCCGGTCAGCTTACACAATCGTGCGGGAACCTTATCGAACGCGAACAGCAGCGTCTTCTATTTCATGCCGCGGACTTTCTGATTGGCCTCTCGCGCCAGACACTTCTGCAACCAGCTCAGCATCGTCGGCGTCGTTGAAAGGTCGAGTTTGACCGGAAACGCGTAGCTCGAAATGGCAGCGACGTTCAGGTCGGCAATCGTGAAGTCCTTACCGAGGATGTAGTCGCGTCCTTTCAGATGTTCATCCAGCACTTTAAATGGCGCTTTGAGAGCCTCGACCGCCTGATTCGCGACCTGCTCGCTGCGCTGCTCGGGCGGATAGAAGATCCGATGGCGGAGCAGGGCGATCAGATGCGGCTCGACCTCGGTCATCCCCCAGAAGCTCCACTGGTAGGTGCCGGCGTGAGCCTCGATCGTGGCCGGCCACAACGACCGCTGGCCGTATTTCTCGGCGAGATACAGATTGATCGCCATCGATTCCCAGACAATCAGCCCGTTGTCGTCGAGCACCGGGACGTGGCCGTTGGGATTGAGCTTGAGATGCTCGGGCGTGCGCGCCTTGGCGACTTCAGTCGGAATGTGTTCGTACTTCAGGCCGAGTTCTTCAAGAGCCCACAAGCAACGGGCGCCCCGTGACTTGGACGTTCCGTGTAATTTGATCATTTGATTTCCCTCCGATGCGGTTTCGCGAACTATTTTATGTAGCGCGCTCCGGTCAGGCCGTACAACCGCCGGTGAGATGCGACGTTCTTACCGGCGGGGCTTTTTCGCGCGCGCGGCTCGTGCGCTGGATGGAAAACCGAATTTGCGGTAATGAGCTTCATCGGATTGCGATTGAACGGCCGGAGCTTGGCGCAAAGAATTCGGAGGAGACGATGAAAGCGTTCGAGATCAGCAAGGAATTCGGTATCGACGCGCTGACGCTTGCCGAGCGGCCGCGGCCCGCGCCGGGGCACGGGCAGGCGCTGATCAAAGTGAAGGCGGCGTCGCTTAATTATCGCGACCTGATGACGATCAAGGGAGTTTACGCGCGTGCCCAATTGCGCCTGCCGCTGGTGCCGCTATCCGACGGCGCCGGCGAAGTCGTCGAGGTGGGCGAGGGCGTAACCCGGGTCAAGAAAGGAGACCGGGTGGCCGCAATCTTCCTGCAGAGTTGGATCGCCGGCAGGCTGACGCCGGCGGACACGAACTCCTCGCTGGGCGGGGTGCTCGACGGGATGCTGGCCGAGTACGTGGTGCTGCACGAGAACGGGCTCGTGCGCATTCCCGATGAGCTTTCGTACGAAGAGGCCGCCACGCTTCCCTGCGCCGCTATCACTTCATGGAACGCGCTGATCACGACTGGCGCGCTGACCGCAGGCAATACGGTTCTGGTGCAGGGCACCGGCGGAGTGTCCGTCTTCGCGCTTCAATTCGCGAAGCTGGTCGGCGCCCGCGTCATCGCTACTTCGAGCAGCGACCAGAAGCTTGAGCGGCTGCGCGAACTGGGCGCATCCGACGCCATCAATTACAAGACCACGCCGGACTGGGATGGCAAGGTGCTCGAATTAACCGGAGGAATCGGCGTGGACCATGTGATCGAAGTCGGCGGTGCCGGAACGCTGGCCAGATCGCTGCAGGCAGTGCGGATGGGCGGCTGCGTCAGTCTCATCGGAGTGCTCACGGGCTTCGGCGGCGAGATCAATCCCGTGCCGGTTCTGATGAAGAGCGCCCGTCTGCAGGGCATCTATGTCGGCTCCCGCGAGATGTTCGAGGCGATGAACCGGGCCATCGCGCTGCATCGGCTCCGGCCCGTGATTGACCGGGTGTTTCCGTTCGAAGAGTCTCGCCAGGCGCTGCGCTATATGGAAAGCGGCGCGCACTTCGGAAAGATTTGCATCCGAATTTAGTTCCGAGTCCTGGCTCTCTTCGACCAGCGAATTGTATTGCCCTGGACATCGAACTTTCCGTCTATGAATTTCTCGATCGCCCACATGTTGGTTTGAACATGTCGGGTGATTTCCGAGACGCTGACGCAACTGTCGTCTTCGGCGAGCGCGAGATAAGGAAGGATTTGATCCGCCATATGCCGATCGAGGCAGGCTGAAGTTTCGATTTCGTTGGAAAGGTGTGATGCCGCCTCGCGGCCAACGTCTTCCGCCCACTTGCCGCGCGCTCCGATACTGTCGGCTCCTATCAGGGTCTTTTTGAACCCCGCGACAATGCAGCATGCGCTTCCGGCGGAAATGCTCGGGCTGTATTCGATCGTTTTCCCGATCGGCACTCCGTGGTGCGTCAAAGCCGCTTCGGCCGCGTCCGCCTGCCGCTCGGCTACCCGCCTTTGCCGCAACAGCTCGGAGGCGCTCGAAGCGATAGCGATATGTTCGAGCGCACCGCGCTCCGTCGCGGAGAGCGCCCGTGGCCTTCCGGGCGTCGCTACGACTTCGGCCTGTGCTCCGCCGGGCGGATAGTAGCCTCTGCGGTCTAGCGTCGGGTGTACGGCGATGCCGATCTTCTGCAACATCGTGACAAACACGTATCTGAAATAGTCAAAGGTGGGTGCGTTGGAAGTATCGGTTGCGCCTCCGCTGAAGGTGATCTTCACCGGAGAGGCGGCGAAGAGCGAGGCAGGGAGCACGCTTTGCAGCACCATCGTGATGCTTGCGGCGGTCTGGAGTTCCACCGTGAGATCTTTGGCGCGTATGGTGCGCGGGACGAAGGAGATCTCTCTTGATCCGAGTTCGTCTCCTTCGAGTGTTCCTTCCGAAAGATCCCGAAGCGCGCGGACTCCGAAAAGGTGTTGACGCATCAGGCCCGGTTTTGCTCTTCCGGCGCGAATATTAAAGATGCGGCAAGGTTTGCCGGTGACGGCGGCGAGACTGGTCGCGGTTCGTACGATCTGTCCGCCGCCCTCGCCGTAGGATCCGTCGATATCGATCATCTGCGCGGCGGTTTTTTCCGCCTGGCTTTGGGCTTGGCCGGGCGGGCTTGGCGCCGCCGCGTCGTCACCGGACCCGACCGGGTTTCCGGACCGCCGCTGGGCGGGGCGAAGGCGGGAGCACTTAAAGCCTTGACCTGCTCTTCCGGCTTGGCCACAGGCTCTTCCACAGCCGGCGGCGTCTCCATTCCTTCCGGGACGGTCCAGCGGTGCAGGGATTCTTCGTCGATAGTACCTTGCTCCCGCGTCTCGTCGCGTTTTTTCTGGCATTCGATGCAGAAAGCGGCAAATGGCCGCGCCCGCATCCGGGCAAGAGGAATCTCACGTTTACATTTTTCGCAAATTCCGTAACTGCCCTGATCCAGGGCTTCGAAGGCGCCTTCGATCGCTTTGAGCCAGTCCTCTGTGCGCCCAACCAGGCTCGCGTGCAGTTCCGCTTCGGAGGCAGAGCGCGCGACCTCGAGCTCGTCGCTAGGTTCGGTCATTATGTCTTCTGCCTGATCGCGACGAAGTTCCTTGAGCCGGACCATTTCGCGACTGCGCAGGCGGGTCAGGAGATTCCTGAGCGCTCGAACGCGTTGAGAGCCTTCGATCAGCTGTCGATTATTTTGCGCCACGATGGTTTAACCACCTCCGAAAGACAGAGCCGATTCATCCGACAACCAGGTAACGATAATCAGTCGCCAGCGCCGACGCCGGTCGGCGCCTACATCCAGTCCGCACACTCGTCAGCGCCTTTCCCGAGTCAGGCCGCGGGCGGGCGGAAGAACGCGCAGTCATGCGGCCCGGCCTGCAAAGCCGCCTCGGGTGTTCCGATCGGGGCCGACCACCACAACGTTTCGCCGCATTTCCCGCAGTTGGCGTGATGATGTCTCCACGCGGCTCCGAGTGGTCCTTCCATCGGGACGCTTTTCTGCACTGGTTGGATCTCTTCGCTTTGGCACTTGGGGCACTTCATGGCTTCTTCGCCTCGTCCGATTAATTCCTTTGCGCCGCGGAGATCGTGAAGCTCCTGGGACATAATTATCCATAGGCACGGCAGCTTCGATGAGGCAAGAAAGAAGTTTAGCCACAATAGCGGAACCCGTCCTGCGATATGACGCTGGCGCTGAACCAGGGTTTGGCGTAGCCCAGGAAGGAACCAAACGCTCTCGAACCTATGGATCGGGCCGATAGGCGAGCAGGAAAAGAGAGGAGTGTATGTCGTTTAGCGAGTACGCGTCTTTTGATGGAATCGGGCTTGGGGAACTGGTTCGCAAGCGCGAGCTGACGCCGGTCGAGCTTCTCGAAGAGGCGATCGCGCGCACGGAAAAACACAACGGCGTGCTCAATGCCGTAGTCTACAAATTCTACGAGCGGGCGCGAGACCTCGCGCGCGTCAAAAAGATTGGCACAGGTATTTTTGAAGGAGTTCCTTTCCTGCTCAAGGACATCCTCGGATTTTGCGAAGGCGTCCCCACACGCTTCGCCAGCCGTTACGTCCCGGAGGTTCCCGCTCCATCGGATTCGGAACTGGTTGCCCGTTACAAGCGCGCGGGGCTGGTTCCTTTCGCTAAAACCAATATGCCGGAGTTCGGATTGGCGCCGATGACCGAACCGTTGCTGTACGGCCCGGCGCGCAATCCATGGAATCCCGCGCATACGCCGGGCGGCTCAAGCGGCGGTTCCGCCGCGGCCGTTGCCGCGGGTATCGTGCCTCTCGCGCACGCCAACGATGGGGGCGGATCAATCCGCATCCCGGCCGCGTGTTGTGGTCTGGTCGGGTTGAAGCCGACGCGCGGACGAAACTCGCTGGCGCCCGATTTAGGCGACGTCATGGGCGGCTTCGTTGTCGAACACGTCGTGAGCCGCACCGTGCGCGACAGCGCGGCGGCGCTCGATGCTACCGCCGGACCGGTAGCCGGCGACCCTTATTTCGCGCCTCCCAAAGTCCGACCGTATCTGGAGGAGGCTGCGACGCGGCCGAAGCGGCTCAGGATCGCGTTCTCGACACGCACCCTTACGGGCGACCCCCTTCACAGCGATTGTGCCGAGGCCGCGGTTCAGGCGGCGAAGCTTTGCTCCAGCCTGGGCCATCATGTTGAAGAAAACGCGCCGCGGTTTGATTTCGCGGAAATCGCGCCGGCCTTTATCACTGTCTGGACCGCGGGCTTGGCCTCGATCGTCGAGACGGTGCGGCTTCTTACGGGACGGGAACCGGGTCGAGATCTGTTCGAAAGCATGACCTGGAACGTCTATGAAATCGGCAAGCAAGTTTCGGCCGCCCAGTATCTGCTCGCGGTTACCGCGTTGCAGCGCGTGGCGCGCGGATTCGCCGCTTTCTTCGAAAATTACGACCTATGGCTCACTCCGGCTCTGGGTCTGCCGCCGCTCAAAGTCGGCACCGTGGATTTCATGAGCCCGACGGCGAGCATCATGGACGAAACAATCGCGAAGTTCGTGCTCTTTAATCCCGTGTACAACATGACCGGTCAGCCGGCCATCTCGCTGCCGCTCTACTGGAATCGCGAGGGCTTGCCGATAGGGGTGATGTTTGGAGCCAGATTCGGCGACGAAGCCACGCTCTTTCAGCTTGCTGGAGAACTCGAACAGGCCCACGGCTGGGCCAATCGAAAGCCTCCGATTTGGGACTAACGGCGAGTTTGGCTATCGCCGACGACGACAACGGCGTGCCTCGTCGGCAAGCGCTATCCTGCTTTTTTAAATGTCGAGTCCACGCCTATCTGGGCGAAAAAGAGTCATCTTTGAAATTCAGGCCCTGCGTACTAATCCTTGAGAAATTTGACCGATCTTGCCATGCTCGCAAACGGATGGCGTATCCGGAACTCGGATTTCTCCCTAAACGGCCCGGAAGGACGAAGGGATGCACGAGTTGTCGGTTTGTCAGGGGATTCTTGACGTTGCGGCCTCGGCCCTGAAGGCCCTTCCGCCACCGCCGCCGAGAGTCTCTCGGATCACGGTTTCAGTCGGGCGGCTCACCGCCGTCGTCCCGGACTCCCTGCGCTACCACTTCAGCCTGCTCACTCCCGGAACGCTTTTCGAAGGCGCGACGCTCATCATCGACGAAATTCCGATTCGCGGCCGATGCGGCGAGTGCGCTGCGCGGTTCGAGATCGATACGCTCGCGTTTAGCTGCCCGGCCTGCGGGTCCGGTTTCGTCGAGCTTTACTCGGGCCGCGAGCTGCAAGTCGTTTCGATGGACACCGCCGACGAGGTTAACTGCTCCCGTGGAAATTAATGTCGGCAGAAACGTGCTCGAGGCGAACGACCTCATCGCCGCGGAGAACCGCAAGGATTTCGACGCTAACGGCTGTTTCGTTATCAATCTGATGAGCTCGCCGGGCAGCGGCAAGACCGCGATCCTCGAACGCACTCTCGCGGCGCTCGACGGTCATCTGAGCGCGGGTGTGATCGAGGGCGACGTGCAGACAACCCTCGATGCCGACCGGCTGATGGCATTCGGAGTGCCGGTGGTCCAGATCAACACCGATCCGCAGTTCGGCGGCGAGTGCCATCTCGATGCGCGGATGGTGCGCAGCGGGCTCGAGTCGCTCGAGCTGGACGGTCTCGACGTTGTTTTTATCGAGAACGTCGGCAATCTGGTCTGTCCTGCCGAGTTTTGGGTGGGCGAGGATTGCAAGGTGATGGTATCGAGCGTGGCGGAGGGAGAGGAGAAGCCGCTCAAGTATCCGTTGATGTTCCGCGTTTCGCGGCTCCTTCTGCTCAACAAGGTAGACCTGTTGGGCCATACCGACTTTGACGTGGCGCGCTTCCGGTCGAATGTTGCTTGCGTGAATCCGATCATGCCCGTGCTCGAACTCTCGGCGAGGACCGGCCATGGATTTCAGGCATGGCTGGACTGGCTCGTCAGTGAGGTCGGCCGGACCTCCGCAAGGAGAGCATTATGCGGCGAGAACTTGAGGACTCAGTCGTCCTGACGGACCAACGGTCGCGAGGTTGGCAGGGAACCACTCCCACGGCATGGGCGGAGCGCGGCATCTCGCGGCGGAGCTTTATCAAGTTCTGCTCCGCGATGGCTACGGCGCTGGCCCTGCCGGAACTCTATGTGCCGCAAATCGCCGCGGCGCTCGAGAAGATGAAGCGCCCGGCGCTGGTGTGGCTCGAATTTCAGGACTGCGCCGGATGCACCGAATCGTTCCTGCGCGCGAGCCATCCGCCGGTGGGCGATATCGTGCTCGACATCCTCTCCGTGAATTACCACGAGACGATCATGGCGCCCTCGGGCAAAGCCGCCGAGCGCTCGCTGATGGATACGGTGCGCGGCGAGAAGGGCAAATATCTGGTCGTGGTCGAAGGCTCGATTCCGACCAAAGACGGCGGCATCTACTGCACGATCGGCGGAAGGACCGCGCTCGATATCGTGCGCGAAGTCTGCGGCAACGCGGCCGCTACGATCACCGTGGGCGCCTGCGCCTTTTACGGCGGATGGCCCTCGGCGCGCCCCGATCCGACCGGGGCCGTAGGCGTCGAGCAGGCGGTGCCGGGAATCACGATCGTCAATCTGCCCGGATGTCCGCCCAACGCCGCGAATATCACGGCAACCGTCGTGCACTATCTGACTTTCGGCGAGCTTCCGCCCACCGACGAGCAAGGACGGCCGCTGTTCGCTTACGGCGAGCTGATTCACGATCGATGCGAACGGCGGGCCCACTTGACGCCGGGCGATACGTGGAAGCGTGGGGCGACGAAGCCCATCGCAAGGGGTAGTGCCTCTACAAGATGGGATGCAAAGGGCCGCGAGTTACCACAACTGCCCGGCGGTCCGCTGGAACGACGGGACCAATTGGCCGTGGGCGGGGGGCACGGATGTATCGGCTGCGCCGAGCGCAATTTCTGGGACACGATGAGCCCGTTCTATCGGCAGCTGCCGCGGGTGCCGGGATTCGGAATTCAGACGACGGCGGACGAAATCGGAGGCTGGATCGTCGGCTGGACGGCGGCCGCTTTCGCCGCGCACGGCGTGGTCAGCGCCATCCGCAGCAGCTTGCAGCCGCTGGACGGCAAAAACAATTCCGGCCGGAAGGAGGAGGACGTTGATGGCGAAAATCGTCGATCGATCCGATCACGCGGATCGAGGGCCACTTGCGGATCGAGGCCCAGGTCGGCGGGGGCAAGATCAGCCGACGCGTGGAGTTCGAGCACGATGTTCCGCGGCATGGAATCGGTGCTGCGGGATCGCGACCCGCGCGACGCGTGGCTGTTCGCCCAGCGTATCTGAGGCGTTTGCACGACGGTCCACGCCGCTGGCGTCGGTGCGAGCAGTAGAGGACGCGCTCGGTGATCAGGACCCCGCGAAACGCCCGGATGATCCGGAACATCATTGCCGGCACCAGTACGTGCAGGATCACGTAATCCACTTCTACCATCTCCACGCCTTCGACTGGGTCGACATCGCGGCCGCGCCCAAAGCCGATCCGGCCGACACCTCGCGGCTCGCGCAGAGCATCTCGCCGTGGCCCAACTCCAACCCGGCTTACTTCAAGGGCGTGCGCGACAGGGTCAAGGAGATCGTCGACATCGGGTCAGCCGAGCCTGTTCGCGAACGGCTACTGGGGTCATCCGGCCTACAGGCTCTCGCCGGAAGCGAATCTCTGGCGGTCGCGCATTACCTCGAGGCGCTCGATTGGCAGCGCGAGATCGTAAAGTCCACGCGATCCTGGGCGGCAAGAACCCGCACCCGCAGACCTATCTGGTCGGCGGGATGGCGATCCCGATCGATCCGAACAGCCGCCGGCGCTCAATATGGAGCGCCTCGACATCATGCGCGGGCTCTTGGTCGCGCCAAGACGTTCGTCGAACAGGTCTATTTGCCCGACCTGTGCTGGCGAGCCTCGCTTCTATCAAGGAATGGTGCGTCACATGGCGGCGGCGCAGCGAAACGTACATGAGCTACGGCGATTATGCGAGCCGATCGAGCGACGACCGGCGCGGCCGTGGTTCCGCGCGGCATCGATGCGCGCCGCGCACGGTCTAAACGTCGATCGGCGTCGATCAAGCGAAGATCGCCGAGTACGTCACGCGCTCGTGGTACACGTATCCCGACGAGCGCGCCGGCCGCTGAAACATCCCTGGCAGGAGCAGACCGAACCCCGAAGTACACCGGGCCGCAACCGCCGTTCGAGTTCCTCGAGTCGAGAAGAAATATTCGTGGCTCAAGGCTCCGCGCTACACCGGCGAACCGATGGAGGTCGGCCCGCTGGCGCGGATGCTGGTCGCCTACGCTTCGGGCACGAGCGAGGTGAAGAAGCGGTCGATGGTGTGCTCGAGCGCGCTTAGCTCGGAGCCGGCGCGCTCGTCTCGACGCTGGGCCGGGTCGTGGCGCGCGTGCATCGAGACGCAAGTGATGGCGGCCGGCTGCTGACGTGGCACGACCAACTCATCGCCAATATCGCGCACGGCGATCTGCGCGATGCACAACGGCACTCGCTGGGAACCTCGACCTGGCCCGAAGGAGGCGCAGGGATGGGGCTTCCACGAAGCGCCGCGCGGCGTCGCTGGGCCACTGGGTCCGGATCAAGAACCGGAAGATCGAGAATTATCAGTGCGTGGTGCCGAGCACGTGGAACGCCTCGCCGCGCGACGCCGAGGGTAGCGCGGCCCTTACGAGGCGGCGCTGCTCGGACAATCCGGTGGTTGACGCCGACCGGCCGGTGGAGATCCTGCGCACGATCCACTCTTTCGATCCATGCATGGCGTGCGCGGTGCACGTGGTGGATGCGCGGGGCGAACCGGTCACGCAAATTACCGTCGCGTAGGAGCAGTGCAATGGCGAACAAGAGCCTGCGCGAATGTGTTTACGTCTGGGAATTGCCGGTACGGCTCACACACTGGGCCAACGTGTTCGCGATCCTGACGCTCGCGGCCACCGGCTACTACATCGGTAATCCGATTATCCGCGGCTCGGTCGATTTCATGAGCTGGATGCGCGCCGTCCATCGCATCGCCGCCTATTGTTTTATCGCCAGCCTGGCCCTCAGGGCCTACTGGTCCTTCGCCGGAAACGAGTTCGCCAACTGGCGGGTGCTCTTCCCGTATCTGACCGCGGAGGGACGACGCGGTATGCGGCGGACATTCCTCTACTACACGTTTGTTCGACGCGAGCCGCCTCGAGAAGTCGGCCATAACGCGCTGGCAGGCACCACTTACTCGCTGGTGGTGCTGGTGATGTTAACCGAAGTCGTGAGCGGCCTGGCGCTGCTCTCGATGATCAAAGGAGGATTGTGGAGTACGGCTTTCGGCTGGGTTTTTCTGTTGCTGAGCCCGCCGAGTGTGCGCCTCGTCCATCATATGGGGATGTGGCTCCTGCTGGGCTTCGTGGTCCATCATGTTTACAGCGCCGTGCTGATGGATGTTGAGGAGAGGAACGGCCTCCTCGCCAGCATCTTTTCGGGCTACAAGTTCAAACGAATATGACCTCCAGAACGCTGGTACTGGGAATCGGGAACATCCTGCTCCACGACGACGGTGCCGGCGTCTGGATCGCCGAAAAGCTGAGGCGCGAGTTCCGATTCCCGGAGAGCGTCGCGATTATCGAGGGCGGAACGCTCGGACTCGATCTGCTTCCGCGGCTCGATGGCGTCGAGCGACTGCTAATCGTTGACGTTGTCAGGCACGGTCGCGCGCCCGGTGAGCTTGTGCGACTGGAAGGGAGGGAAGTTCCCGCGATGCTCGGGCAAAAAATCTCGCCGCATCAGGTTGGCGTCCAAGACCTGCTGGCTGCTGCCCAGCTCATGGGTTTGGAGTTCTCAAGCCTCGTGCTGTGGGGGATCGAGCCCGAAAGTATTGAGCCGGGAACCGGATTTTCGTCGCGCGTCGCCGATGCCTTGCCGAGTCTGATGGCGAACGTTATCGAGGAATTGGCGCGATGGGGGTTGGCCGGCTGTCCTTGCGGCGAGGATCTGTCAAGCCCCATCTGGTGGGCCGAACCGAATAGCGAACGGTGACCGTGGCGGCATTGAGGATCGTCGCATGTGCTTTGGCATCCCGATGGAAGTGATTCAGGTTGATGGTTTCGCCGCCCGATGCGCCGCCAAGGGCGTCGAACGCGATGTCAGCCTGTTCTTTATTCAGGACGAGCCTGTTGCGGCGGGCGATTTCGTGATGGTGCATCAGGGACGCGCGACGCACAAAGTCTCGCGCGAAGAAGCCGCGTACGCCTGGGCACTTTACGATGAAATTCTGGCGGACGAACCGGAATCCAGCGGATGAGGCGCACGACCGGAGCGAATTCGTCGACGCACGTTCTGTCACAGCTTTGCCGGCATCCCAAAAACGTCCGATCAACGATGCAGTGTCCGTGTGGACCGTTTGAACAAGCTTGAGGGCGAACTCAGAGTCGGTCTCGGTTGGGACGGCTATCGGGTTGATCGGGCGAGCGTGCGCCTGGTGCGGCCGTTCCACGCCATCCGGATAATGGAAGGCAAGCCGGCCGAGCGGGCGGTGAAGCAAATACCGATGCTGTTCAGCGTCTGCGGCAAAGCCCAGGGAGTCGCGGCGGAGCTTGCGCTCGAAGCGGCAGGAACCGTCGGACCGGATGCCATCGTGCGGAGAGCGCGTGAAGGCAGGGTGCTTGCGGAAGCGATTCAGGAGCATCTGTGGCGTATCCTGCTCGATTGGCCGCAAGCGTTGGGCCGGAACGGTCGGCCGGAGCCGATGGCTCTGCTGCGCGGACGGATCGCGCGAGCTGTACAGGACAATGTGCGACCGGCCGATGCTCGCGCCTCGCAGGATCTCGCCGTTTTCATCGATGGATTTCTCGCCGAACACGTGTTCGGGATGAAGGCCGCGCAGTGGCTTCAGCTCGAAAGCATCGACCGCTTCGAAAAATGGCTGCGCTCGTCGATTACTCCGACAGCGGCGCTTTTCGGTGAGCTGTGGAACGGCGCGGGCCGCTGGGGGCGAAGCGATATCAGCCTGCTGCCGGAGTTTGATCGGGACGCACTGTTGAAGCGAATCGCGCCTGAACTGAAAAACAATCCGGAGTTCGCGAGATGCCCGTCGTGGTCGGATGCGCCCGCGGAAACCGGGGCGCTCGCGCGGATGTGTGGTCACGCTTTGATCCAGGCGATGCTGCAAGCCGAGGGTAACACGGTTGCGGTACGGATGATCGCGCGGCTGGTCGAAATCGCCGCTCTGTCGTCGCGATTACGGCAGCTTGCGGTATCGCCTCCAACGTCGCCATCGTGGATTCTCGCGGTTCACGCTGCGGCGGGAGTCGGAATCGCGCGCGTGGAGACCGCGCGCGGGATGCTGCTGCATTTTCTTCAACTGGACGCTGACAGAGTTGCCCGCTATGCGATCGTCGCTCCTACCGAATGGAATTTTCATCCCGCGGGCGCCTGCGTCGAGGGCTTGCGCGGGCTGGAATCGCGGGAGCCGCTCGACCTTCGGAAAAAGGCCGAGCTGATGGTGGCATCGCTCGATCCCTGCGTTCCGTGGCACGTCAACGTCGAGCGGATATAACGCTCCTTCTCACGCCTGAAAAAAAAGAACGCAGCTTGTTGAAGCGGCGAAGTCCGTGGCAAGCTGCTTTCAAGGTCAGAGGTCCAACGGTTTGCGCATCGTTTTAGGGGAAGGTTCGCTCGCCAAATATCCCGAAGGCGGTGGGCACTGGAGTTGGTTTCTGCAATATCCTCTGGGCTTGAGAGCGCTCGGCCACGATGTTTTCTGGTTCGAGGTGTTGCCGTCCACCGGAGACGACGACAAGAACCGACGGCTGATTAAGATTTTCTTTGAGCGCGCGAAAGAATACGGACTGGATGAATCCTGCGCGCTCCTGCTTTTCAACGAAGGCGACCCCGAGCCGTTGGAAAGCGGCACTGCCTACGGCAAAAGCAAGGAGCGAATCAAGGAAATCGTTCGCGCTGCCGAGGTTCTATGGAATTTCTGTTGCGCCTTCCGCGGCGCGCTGTTGTCGGCGTTCAGGCGTCGGGTGCTGATAAACGTCGATCCGGGGCACCTGCAAGTATCCGCGCTTCAATGCGAAGACATGGGGATTCGTGACCACGACGCGTTTCTTACCGTCGGAGGCAAACTGCACGACTCTGATTGCGAAGTTCCGACGTTGGGCCTGACGTGGCATCGGTTCGATCCGTTCGTGTATATGCCGATGTGGAAGGCGATGCCGGATCCGGGACCGCTTGCGCCATTCACGTCGGTCACACAATGGACCTGGGAAGAGTTGTGGCTCGACGGGCGGGTGCTTAGCGTGTCGAAGCGCAGCGCGTACCTCAAGTACGCTGCGTTGCCGCGATTGGCCCGGCGGCCGTTCGAGCTGGCAGTCAATATCGGACAGAACGATATAGCAAACGATCGTGAGCTGCTTCGCGATTGCGGCTGGAAAGTTACGGATCCGCACGAGGTGACAGGATCTCCGTCAAGCTACCAGCGATACATCGCGAACTCGCGCGCGGAGATACTGTGTCCCAAGCCGATATACCGGCAACTCAGGACCGGATGGTTCAGCGATCGCAGCGTGTGTTACCTCGCCAGCGGCCGTCCTGTTGTCGCGGAGGAGACAGGTTTCAGCGAGCGAATACCAATCGGCAACGGCCTTTTGGCGTTTCGCGATATCGAAGAAGCGGCGGCGGCGGTGGCCGAAATCGACTCCAACTATCTTCGCCACAGCCGGGCGGCGCGGGAGTTGGCGGAAGAGTTCTTCGCTTATCGCCGCTGTCTGGGTGCGATGCTGGCTGCCTCCAGTTGAAGCCGGCCAGCCGTTTTATCTTCCCACCAACGCCAGCGAAATAGTTCTACTGCGCGGCGCGCTGCGCATCCTGGATCATCTGCCATACGCGGTCCGGCTTGAGCGGCATCTCTGAGATGTTGATATTCAGATGGGGCAGGGCATTTTCGACCGCGCTGCAGACCGCGCCCATTATTGCCGTCACGCCCGATTCGCCGACGCCCTTGGTTCCCAGCGGCGTGAACGGCGAAGGGGTTACCTGATGCTCTAATTCGAGCGTCGGAACTTCGACCGCGGTAGCCAACGTGTAGTCCATGAAAGTCGCGGTCTTTAATTGGCCGTATTCGTCGTACACCAGATGTTCGTAAACGGCTCCGCCGAGACCCTGCGCGAATCCCCCGTGAATGTTCGCTTCAGCGAGCTGCGGATTGATGACTACGCCACTATCGTGAACCATGCAGCAGCGCTGCACTTTCACCACGCCGGTTTCGGGCTCGACTTCGACGATGCAGGCGACGACGGCGTTGGGCCATGACGGATAGGCGCTGAAGCGGCCCTGAGGATCGCCTTCGTGATAGACGTTGGGATGGCGGAAGTAACGCGTGACTTCCAGCCCCGGCTCCACGTCACCGGCAAAAATCCCGTATGGGCTGCGGAAGATCGTGGCGGCTACTTTCTGGAAAGTGACGGAGCGGCTGGGGGCGCCTTTCGGATAGATCTTTCCGTCCTCGGCGTGAAGGTCGGCAGGTGAAACCTCCAGCATCTTGGCGGCAACCTTGAACATCTTGTCGCGGATCTCCGTGGCCGCCATATGTGCCGCCGACCCGCCCACGATTATGCTGCGCGAGCTGTAGTTGCCCAATCCGAAAGGGCAGAGATCGGTGTCGCCCTGAAATACCCTGATCTCGCTCACGGCTATCCCCAGGGCGTCGGCCACGATTTGCGCGATGCCGGTCTCGTTGCCGGAGCCGGGCGAGGTCACTCCGGTCAGCACCGTCACTTCGCCGGAAGGATTAACCCGCACCGTGCTGCCGTCGTAGGCCGAGACCAGAATCGTGTTGGGAAGCGCGCATCCCTCGGGAACCAACTCCTGCCCCAAACCGAGT
This sequence comes from uncultured Pseudomonadota bacterium, assembly GCA_963759165.1. Lineage (GTDB taxonomy): Bacteria > Desulfobacterota > Binatia > Binatales > Binataceae > DATJOQ01. Next base: position 1,682,945 of record CAVWXK010000001.1, read on the forward strand.
CCTATGTACTTGCCCTGTTTGCGCGCCTCGGCCTGAAGCTTGGGGAAGTTTCCGTAATCGATAAGCTCGAGCACGCGGCGGAGCGCCTTCGGGTAATTGCCGCTGTCGAGGAACACGCCCGACACCTGTTTGTAGGGAAATTCATCGGGCCCGATGAAGTTTTTGAAGCGCACCTGGGCCCGGTCGATGCCGGTGGCCTTCGCGACGCGGTCCATGATCCGGTCCATCAGGAACGAGGCCGCCTCTTTCCCGTAGCCGCGATACGCATTCCACGGACATTTGTTGGTGACCACGGGAAACAGCTGGATGTGGCAGTTCGGGATTTTGTACACCGTCGGGATGCAGAAGCTGGTAACCAGCGACATTTCCCAGCCCGCCAGCGTCGACGGCGCTCCGACATCGGCCACGATCTTCACGCGCAGGCCGGTGACCGTACCGTCTTTCTTGTAGGCGACCTCATAATGGAGGCGCTTTTCGCGAGCGTGGCCGCCCGCCATGAAATTTTCGGTGCGATCCTCGATCCACTTGATCGGCCGGCCGAGTTTGCGCGCCAGATAGGCTATAAGCGGCTCCTCCTGGAAGCCGGGAATTTTCGATCCGAAGCCTCCGCCCACGTTTGGTTGAATGACCCGGATGCTCGATTCGCGGATGCCCAGGGTTTCCGCAAGCAGCACGCGCATCGGATGCGGACTTTGGGTCGAAGCCCAGAGCGTCAACTGATCCTTGAAGCTATCGTAACTGGCGACGTAGCCGCGAGGTTCCATCGGTGCGGCCACATACCGTTGCGTGTTGAGGCTGCCGCTGATCCGGCCGTCGGCCTCGGCGAAGGCCTTGTCGACGTCGCCGGCGAGAACCTCTCTGGTCATGATCTGGTTGGTTCCCCATTCAGGCTCGACCAGCGGAGCGCCCGGCTTCAATCCCTGCTCGGGATCGGTTACCGGCGGGAGTTCCTGATAGTCGACTTCCACCAGCTCCGCCGCCTTTCGCGCGGTGTTTTTGTCCTCGGCTACCACCGCGGCGACCGCTTCGCCGACGTAGCGGGCCCGCTCAGGGCATAGCGCGTAAGTCTTTGCGGTCTTCGCGCCGATGCTCGACTTGTCGTAAGACTCGGCTATCGGGCGCATCTTCTCGCGGACTTCTTTTCCGGTGATGACGTATACGACGCCGGGGAGAGCTTCGGCGGCGGCGGTGTTGATGCCCTTGATCAGAGCGTGGGGGTACGGGCTTCGCACCACGGCCATGTGAAGCATCCCTTCAAGCTGGACATCTCCAACGTAGGAGCCGTGTCCCGCAACCAGATTGCGATTGGTCAGGCCCGTGACATTGCTGCCGATATATTTCATACCCCGCCTCCGATCTATGCGGTGCTACGGACTGCTCTACGGTTCAATGAGCGGCGTCAGGCCGCCCTGCGTACCGCGGAGCATAGACGAACCGTAGCGGAAAAGCATAGCCCGGAAAGTGGGGGAGAGGCGCGAAGCTTTTCTTAAAATCGAAGGCAAGCCCGAGCGCCACATCGCGGCGATGCGGCGTGCGCTGAGACTAGCTATGGGCGTTGACGCCGCCGACCTTGAGATGAGCGTTGCTCTGAGGTCCGGTCCCGGCAGGATTGCCGCCACCGGCGAGGACCTGCCTCAGCGCCTGGGCCGGCAAACGGATATTCCTGATCCCGACGACCGCCAGCTTGTCGAGTTCCCGTTCGCGTACTGCCCGGGTCCTGATTTTTTTCGCGATCGGGTAGGCCGCGAGAAAGGCCGCCATCAGGCCGTAAACCGAGGCGGCCATCGCGATCGCGATTCCGAAGCCGACCTTTGCCGGATCGGAGCGCATCGTCGCGGCATAGGACAGACCGGCAATCGCTACCAGAATCCCAAGGCGCGGCAGATAGATTACGGCCCTTTCGAAAACCTCGGCGCCCGCACCGGCAACTCGCGTCCTCTCGGGAAGGGCCCGCTCGAGCATGGTGTTGATCGCCTCGGGTGCGATGTTGCTGACGATCATGGTGAGGCCGGTCGCAAGTATCGAACAAGGCTCCTTTTCGATCTGTGGCTGAAGAGCCGTTTGCCCCTCGGTGCGCAGAATCTGGCTGTAGTTCACCAACCGTTCCGTCAGTTCGGTTGCGCTGGGAGCGGATCGAAAGAGCGCCGAGCGCATGTCGCGTAACGCCGCTCGAACCGAAGCGAGAGACAAAAACAGAACGCAGGAGCCCAGCACGCCGCCGCCGACAGTCAGAATCCCGACGGTCAGGGCCCAGCCGTTTCGCAGGATGCTCGAGATATCCCCCCCTTTGACGTACTGCCCGAGCAGGATGCATCCCGGCGCCACAGCCAGGCTCAGGACCGTCGCGATGATCCCGCGCGATTTCTTTGGGGCCTTTTTGGCAGGCGGCGCGACGGCCTGTTTTCGAGCCGTCGGCCCTGATGCCGGCCCCCGATTAGTGGCTTGCGGTGAGGGGCGTGACCCCCTTGCTCCTGGATTCACGACTCTTCCGTTGCTCATCCTCTGCCTCTCGCGAACCGCCGTTGGATCGGGACTCTAGCGATAGGCCTGTTCCAGTTTGGTGAGGCATGACGCGAGTCTTTGCGCCAGCTTGCCGGCTCCTTTGGGGTCCATCTTGTCGGCGGCCTGCGCGAGTTCGCCGCCGATCTGCGTGATTTCGCCGAAGCCGAAGTTGGCGCCCTCACCCTTCATTCTGAGCGCGAGCATCCGCACGGTTTTGAAGTCTCCGCACTGTAAGGCCATCGTCAGGACGTCGACCTCGCGGCGTTTCTCGGCCACGAATTTTGGCCGCATCGCGTCAAGCGCGCTGTTATCCTGCGCCGCCGCATCGGCCGGCTTGTTGGAACGGCCAAAGAGCTTTTGAGCCAGGCCGCGGCTTTCTTTGGCCTCGGCCTCCGCTGGCGCGGCCTGCTTGAGCAGGCCGGTTGCGGCACGAATTGCCTCATGCAACACGGCTTTTTTCACCGGCTTCGGCACACAGTCGTTGCATCCGGCTTCGCGGGTTCTGACTGCTGCCTGCGCGTGGTCCAGCGCTGTCAGCGCGATGATTGGCGTCGGCTGGCGATGCTGTTCGCGCTCCCATTGGCGGATCCGGCGCGTTGCCGTAAGGCCGTCCACCTGAGGCATGTGTATATCCATAAGCACCAGGTCGTAGCTGCCCAGACAGAATTTGTTTACCGCGACTTCACCGTTCTCGGCCTCGTCGACCTGCCGTTCGATTCCGTCGAGGCTGGCCTTGATCATCAAGCGGCTGGATGTCGAGTCATCCACGACCATAATTCGCAGTGGTCTCACAGTCCTTCTCCTGCCGTGAACGGAGCCTGGATCCGCGGTGCGGGCGACGGCGCTTTCGTCAGTCTGCCAGGGCGGCCGGGAATCGAATCGGATGTCATCCCGATCCTCTTGATTCTTTTGAGCTCGACGCGGGTGCGCAACGCGTTGGCCCAGGGAGCCATCCGTAAAGCGAACGCCGCTTCGGTAATCCTGTCGATGCCGAAGCGCATCGCGCGGTGATTCCGATCGCTGATCATCGAATGCGAACACTCCCCATTCATCCTTACTATGACCGCGATCGGTACCTTTTGGCCGTTGAGCGGCGCGGCAAGGAAGCATTTTTTCCTTATCCTGATTGCTAACGTTCCTGTTGGTTCTGCTGGACCACCGTTATGGATAGCGGTTTGCCCTGGCACTCGAAGAACACCTGCGTCAGAAGGACGCTTTTTGGGATATTGAGGCGGTAGTCGTGCCCCTCCACCACCGAGGGCAGTGAAAGCTCGGAAGGGCTGGGCAGAAGCGGCTGAATCTGGCCCGCGGTTATGTTCGTCAACTCGCCGATCGCATCGCATATTTCGTTGTCCGAGAGACTCGGTGGTGCCGAACATGATGCCGGCCACATGGCGGGCGAGCTCGGTCGAGCAGGACAGCATCGCCGCGCCTTCCCAGGCCCCGCTGACATGCACGCAGCCGGTCAGAACTCCATCCTTGGGAGACCTGGGTGCCTCGCGCTCCAGGCGACGAACATCCAGGCTGAACATGGTTTGCCAGAGGTCCTCGGTCACGCGGTGGATTTCCTGGTCATCAAGTGTCATCGCGTCCTCTCCTTAGGCCTCGCGCAGGCGAAACCAGCCCCCGCTTTTGTCAGCGGCAATCCGCTCGAACGAATCGTCGATCCCGAGAGTGGTTTCGGCACCACCCAGTGCCAGGTAGCCGTCGGTCTGGAGCTGGCGCCTCAGATTGGCGAGAATCCGTTTTTTGGTCTCGAGGTCGAAGTAAATAAGAACGTTGCGCATCAGAATGATGTCGATGCGCGGAAGAACCGGCCACGGTTTGGTGAGATTGATTGGGAAGTACTCCACCTTGCGCCGGATATCTTCGACGATTTCCCATTCGTTGCCCAGATGGTGGAAATACTTGACCAGATAAGCCGCGGGCAGGCCACGACTGACTTCGAGCTGGCTGTATCGGCCGCCGCGGGCCTTGTTTATCATTTCCTCGGCGATGTCGCTTGCCATCAGCCGGCAGGTCCATCCGGCGAGCTCGGGGAAGTGCTCCTGCATGATCATGGCGACAGTGTAAGGCTCCTGGCCGTATGAGCAGGCGGCGCTCCAAATCGTGATTCGGCGTTGGGCACGACGTTCTTCGATCAGAGCCGGTAAAATCGATTCCCGCAGCTCCTCGAACGGATGCAAATCCCTGAAGAAGGAGGTTTCGTTGGTGGTCATGGCCTCGATCACGCGCTGGTGGAGGCCGTTGAGCGACGAACCGCGCAGGCGCTCGACAAGGGCCTGAACCGAGTTCAGCCCTTCGCTTCGAGCCAGCGGCTGCAAGCGCGACTCGACCAGGTATTCCTTGCCCGCTTCGAGGACGAGGCCCGACTGCGTGTGCACCAAGGCTCGGACGTAATCGAATCCTTCGCGACTGATGCTCATGAGTTAAATCTGCCGGGCGGCGAACTCGGAGGCGGTCCGCGAAGGCGGCTGTTTGCGTATCCTGCGCAGGATTTCGGGCCCGAGCTGGCACAGCGGAACTATCCGGTCGGCAAGTCCGGCGCGCGCCACAAAGCCCGGCATCCCCCAGACCACCGAAGTGGCCTCGTCCTGAACGATTATCTGGCCGCCGACGCTGCGGATCGTTTCGCATCCGCGAAGCCCGTCCTGTCCCATGCCGGTCATCACCACCGCCAGGGTGGCCGGTCCGTACACCGCGGCGACCGAGCGAAAGAGGGTGTCGACCGCCGGCCGGCACGAATTTTCGGGTGGTTCCTTATTGGTCCTGATGCGGATTTCGACCCCGCTTCTTTCGATCACCATGTGAAAGTCTCCCGGCGCCAGCCATGCCGTTCCTGGTTCGAGCGTCTGACCTGGTCGTGCTTCCTGCATCGGGATTCGCGACTTGCTGGCGAGCCGCTCCGCCAAAAGCTTGGTGAATATCGGCGGCATGTGCTGGACGATCAGCATCGGGACCGCCAGATTGGCCGGAAAAAACGGCATCAGTTCGGCCAGCACATTTGGTCCGCCGGTTGAAACGCCCATCGCGACGACCTCGGCGGCCTGGCTGCGGCAGGCGAAATCGTGATTTCCGGGCGCGCGGCCTCGCCCGTCGTTGCCGGAAGAATGGCGGGGGCTGGCGGGGCACAGCCCAGACAGAAGAGCTTGATCTTCTCGACGCAGTTCACGGGCGGTCTGTTCGATGGCTTGGCCTCCCGCGCCAAGGTTGCTGGGCTTGGTGACGTAATCGCTGGCGCCCAGCGAGAGCGCATCCAGGGTGGCCGCGGCGCCGCGCCTGGTCAGCGTGCTGAACATGATGACCGGCAGGCGCTTGTAGCTCTTGCGAATCTCCGCGAGCGTCTCCAGCCCGTCCATCTCCGGCATCTCAACGTCGAGAACGACAAGGTCGGGATTGAGCAGTGGAATCCTGGCCAAGGCGATGTGCCCGTTGGCGGCGGCCCCTACAACCTCGAGCGCCGGATCGCTCGACAACATGTCGGTCAACAATCGGCGTACGACGACGGCATCGTCCACGACGAGAATGCGGATCTTTCCCATCTGCGTCTACGCGCCCGCGATTCCGAGAATCTGGAGCTTGGTCTGCATCGCATCCTTGGTGAACGGTTTCATCAGGTATTCATTGACGCCGGCCTTAAGCGCCATGGCCATCGGTTCGACCTCGGTCTGGCTCGTGATCATCATGACCTTCATGCCGTCGTACGCGGGCTGCGCGCGTACCGCCCGCACGAACTCCAGGCCGTTCATGTCCGGCATGTGCCAGTCCACCAGGGCCAGCTCGACGGTGCCGGCGCGTTCGAGTTGCGCCAATGCCTGGCGGCCATCGCCGGCTTCGAGTACGTCGAAGCCTAATTCCTTCACGACTTTTCCAATAATCGCCCGCATTGCCCTTGAGTCATCAATGATCAGCGCGCGCACGTGCCCACCTGCCTCCTCACGTGATGCGAACGCGGTCTGCCATATAGGGTCCAGACCGTCGCTCCTTGCCCAAACGCGGCCGGCTCCGCCAAAGAGCCGTTCGTATGCGGCTTCTGTGAGTATCGCTCGTCACCGAGCGAGCTGATGCTTTTCCGCTCTTCGATGTACGGTTCACGCGACATCGAAATGAATGTCTCCCTTTTTATGGTCGTAGTTAAATCGCGGTGGTCATGTCCCTGGCCCCGCGGCCGTCGCCGCCCACCGGGGCAACCGTCTTGGCTATATCCAGGACCAGCAGCAGCCGCCGATCGAGTTTGTATACCCCCCGGATCAAGTCCCTGATTTCGGCGTCGACGTTGTCGGGGCGTTGCTCGAACTTGTCGGCGCCCACGTCGAGCACGTCCCCTATTTCATCGACCAGAAGACTGATGGCTTCCTCGCCGAAGCGCACGACGATATTCATCAGCGCGCCACCTTCATCCCTCAGCGGCAGATTCAGCCTTCGGCGCATGTCGATCGCGGTTACGATTTGCCCGCGCAGATTGATCAGTCCGCGCACGACCTCGGGAGCCAGCGGCACCCTGGTCATTTCCTGGTAGCGCAAAACCTCCTGCACCTTGAGCACGTCGATGCCGAAGAAAAGATTGTCAACATAGAACGTGGTGTATTGGCGGTTGTCCCCGGTAGTGATGCTTTCAGTATCTGAATTGATGGTCTGCATACGCATCCTCTACGCCGCTGCTCCGGCTTCCATGGGGCCGTTGTGATGCACCCTGGGCTGCGTGTGAGAAGAAAGGCCCCTGAGTTTCTCGATCGAGCGAATCATGGCCGCGCGCTCGAACTTGGTCTGGTAGTCGTCGAATCGCGGATGTCCGTTGGCAGGCGGAGCCTGCTCTTCCGGCCGCCCTGTCAGGGCCAGGGTTGGCGGCTGTAAATCGGCGGTACGGGTTCGGATGTAGTCGAGAACGCCGAAAGCGCCTTTATCCGGGAGGTCGAGCGAAACCACGACCACGTCGACCTTGTTGTATCCGAGCTTCTCGCGAGCCTCGGCGGCGTCGCAGGCCTCGATCACCGAGAGTCCGGCCATCTCGAGGTAGCTTCGCAGCAGCGCCCGCGAGAACACCTGGTTCTCGACCAGGAGAACCGTGGCGGAACTGGCCGAATCCGCCTGGCCATTGGCGAGCCAGCTCTGATTGGCGGCCTGAAGGACCGCGTGCAGATCGAGAAAATCGGTAACCTTCTGACCGAGAATCGCCGAGCCGAGCAGGCCCGGCCGGTTGGTCTGCTGGGTTGCTGAAACCTGCTCCTCGATAATGTCAAGAATCTGATCGACCTCGACCCCGATGGTGCGATCGCCGTCGCCAATCACAACCACCTGTATGGGCTCGTCTATGGACTGCTGTTCGGCTTCGGGTTTGGCGGACTCGGCGCCAAGCAGCGCTCCAAGACCGATCAGCGGCAAGATGTGTCCTCGATATTGGACCGCCCTGGAGCCGGCCGCATGTTCGATTTGCGATCGCGGGAACTCCTCCAGACGGGCGACCAGCGACAGCGGGATGGCCAGACGTTCCGAGCCGGCGGCGCGGAACAGCAGCAGTCGCTGCCGCTCGCCGATGGCGCGTGCCTCCGACTTCTGTTCTTCGGCGCGCGCGGCTTCGCGCGATTCGGCAAATACGCCGGAGATCTGCGCGACGCCCAGGCCGTCCAGGATCAGGGCGACCCGTCCATCGCCCATGATGGTTGCCCCGGCGAAAGCGGAGATCCCCTTCAACTGTTTCCCCAGCGGCTTGACTACGATCTCTTCGGTGTCGTTTACCTCGTCTACCACCAGGCCAAACTGCCGTTCGCCGACCTGCAGCACCACGATATTGGCCGCCTGCCGCTCGCTGCTTTTGAGCGATTCGTCCTCAGGCTTGAGCGCCTGGTTCCCGTGGCCGCTAAGCTTGAGCACGTGGCTCAGATAAACCAGCGGCAGCAAGTGGCCTCGCAGCCTGTAAACCGGGGCTTCGCGAATGGTCTCGATCTTTTTGCCGGCCTCATCGCCATCCAGCCGGACCAACTCGATCAGGCTGACCTGGGGAATCGCGTAGCGATCGCCGCCACAGGTGACGACCAGAGCGGGAATGATGGCAAGAGTCAGCGGGATCTTGATCTTGAGCTTGGTTCCTCGGCCGCGATTGCTTTGGACGTCGACCGTGCCGCCGATCTTGTCGATGTTGGTCTTAACTACGTCCATGCCGACACCGCGGCCGGACACGTTGGTTACCTCCCGCGCCGTCGAAAATCCGGGCGAAAAAAGCAGATTCAGAGCCTCGTTGGTGCTTAGACGTGCGGCCTGATCGACGGTAATCAGACCCCGTTCGAGCGCCTTTTCCTTCACCCGGTCGAAGTCGATTCCCGCGCCGTCATCTGAAATTTCGATGTTGACCTGGCCGCTTTCGTGAAAGGCCCGCAAAAACAGGCGGCCTTCAGCCGGCTTGCCCGCTGCCACCCGGACCGCCGGAGCTTCGATGCCGTGGTCGATGGCGTTGCGAACGATATGGGTGAGCGGGTCGCGAATCGCCTCGATCAGGGTTTTGTCGAGGTCGGTATCTTCGCCCTCCATATCGATCCGGACCTGCTTGCCGCAGGCCAGGGCGAGGTCGCGGACCAAGCGGGGAAACTTGTTCCATACATTGCCGATCGGCTGCATGCGGGTCTTCATGATCCCTTCCTGCAGCTCGGTGGTAATCAGGTTCAGGCGCTGCGAAGTGTTAAGAAAATCAGCGTCTGCTGCCTGGTCGGAGAACTGGAGAATCTGGTTTCTGGCGAGAACCAACTCGCCGACCAAATTCATCAATCGGTCCAACAGGGACACATTGACCCGGATGTTGGTCTCCAGGGCGCCCGAAGCGGTGGCCTCGCCCTGCGCCGACGGTCCCTGTTCGGCCGTGCGAACCGACTCATCGGCTGCTACCGCCTCATTGGCGGCGCCTGGCTTTGGGCCGTCGTCACCATCGTCACGACCCGGCTCTGAGGCGCGGGCCTCGGCGCTATCGTTTTCCGGATGCTCAACAGAGCCCGCAAAATCATCACGATGCGGCTTTGTCCGCGGAGATTGAGGAACGGGCGCGACCGATGCGTCGGGAGCCGAATCTTCGGCGTTCTCGAGCCTTGCCAGCGATTCGATAAGACCGTCGTATGTCTCTTCGCCGTCGTTGCCATCGGCCTCGATGCTCGCCAACATCCGGCGCACGGCGTCCACCATCGTCAACAAACCCGAGGTTATATCGGCGTTCAGGAGCAGCTCGTGGTCGCGCAGCTTGCTCAGAAGATTTTCGCCGCAATGTGCGACCGCTTCGAGCTTGGAAAATCCGAGGAAGCCGGAGATCCCCTTGATCGTGTGGATGGTGCGAAAGATGCTGCCGAGCAACTCCGGCGAGCTGGGATCTTTCTCCAGCGCCACAAGATCCTGATCCAGCTGATTGAGGTTTTCGTGGCTTTCGACCAGAAATTCTTTGACGATGTCATCCATATCAATCGTCCTTCACGCCTACCGACGTGGCACAAAAATGTATTTCATCTATCGCCGGCCCGAGCCGATCACTGTCTGGGCTCATTAATCCGTGCGTCCTGGTTCAGCTGTGCGTCAGGATTGTGTAACAACGGCTGTTCGGATCGTCTGTCCGGTTTTAACCTGAATTGACCGGGAAACACGTTGTGAAGCGCTCCGGCGCAAGGTGACAGTGCCAGCTTTGTGCTTGCTCGCTGCGCGCCGACGCTGGCCGACAACGTCGTGTCGACCGCGCTGATGGTTCTGACTCCGAAGGAGACACAAAGTCAGCTTGGATTCGAGAATCAAATGGTCTAATAGACGAGGTTAGCGAGTCTTCGGAAACAACTAAAAAGCTCAGCTGGGTGGCCCATGAGGAAGACAGAAAGAGAAACAAGCGGTGCTCTGAGGTGGTTGGTGGCGGGAGTCGGTGCGCTCTTCGTGGCAGCGGCGACGGCCGGTGGCGCGCGTGCTCAGACCGTATTCGACACCTTCGCCAACAGTTTTCAGATCCACGGGTATTTGGAGAATCAAACTATCGAGCGCTCCGATACCTACGTGCGCGATTGGCACAACGCGTCGCTGCGTAACCGGATCGACATCCAGCTCTCGGGAACGCTAGCCAAGAGTCTCGATCTACCGCTTATGCCGGGCGCCTCGATCGAGTACTTCCTCGAGCTTCGCCCCGGCTATGAGGCGGCCTACGATGTCGATCGCGATCGTTTCGGCAATGCCACGACCGGCTTCAGCGGTGGGGCTCCGGGCTTCTCGCCCTTTTCACGGCTGGCGGGTCTTTCGCTTGACGCGCATCCGAACGCCATCAGTAGTGCGTTTGGTTTTTTTCCCAATTACATCCAGGCCTTTGGCAATCCGGCCAGCCCTTACTTCGTGGGCACTCAATTCGCTTACAATCCGAAACAGTTCCAGATGGTGGGGCCCAAGGATTACGGGGCGATCATGCCTAACAGCCCCGCGATTCCGTACCTTCCCCGGCTTGAGGGAGTGTGCAGGGACTGTCCGAACGTGAAGGTGCCCCTGAGTGAGCTGCGATGGGAAATCGACGACAACAACAATCACTACTACCCGGCGCGCGAAGCGTACTTTGACATCCGCTGGTTCTGGCATGGCCAGAACTGGCTGCGCTTGGGCAAGCAGGAGATAGTGTGGGGTAAGGCGGACTTCTTCCGCTTGCAGGATCTCGTCAACAACGTTGATTTCGCCCAGCACTTGAATGTCGAACCGTTCGAGGACACTCGAATCCCGAACTGGTCGGCGAGCCTGCAACATCGCTTCGGCGACGTCTTTTGGATGCACGATCTCGCGTTGGCCGGGGTTTGGAATTTCGACACCTTCACTCCGGTAGGGCTCGGTGAAAGCCCGCAGGCTTGGCAAACCAGCTTCGGTAAGGAGGTCCAGAGTTTCGCCTTTACCGGCGATACGTTCGAGCACGCGTTTAACGTGCCGTATGTCCCCCCGGGGTTCACGAAGCCCTGCAACTCTGCGATGGATCCAGTGGGGGTATGTCCGAAGTTCGGGCCTCACGCGTGGCTGATGCCCTCTTACAACTTCAAGAACATGGGCTACGGCGCGAAGCTGGATTGGGAAAGCGAAGATCCCCCCATCCGGTTCTCGGTCACCGATTATTTTGGTGAGGGCGACCCGGTGTTCAGGATGATCGCGCCGAACATAATAGCAACAGGGATCAATCCCCTGGTGTACCCTCTCGCGGGGCCTACGTTGGCAGGCAACCTGCCTGCGGTTTACTCGTGTCTAAAGGCCAGAGGCATAAAAGAGGCGCCGTGGGCGGGAGGCCTCGGCACCGTGTTGATGGTCACGCATCCGAACGAAAACCTCGGCGCGTGCCTGGCTTCATCCGGATACTTCAAGAAAGGGGCGGTGTCGGAGCAGATGCGCGCGCTATTCATGCAGACCTATGGGGCCGACGGCGACAACGTCACCGTGTTTCACAAGGCCAACACCCTGGGCATGTCGGCAGACTACTTCGACCCGTCGACCGGCCTGGTCATCCGGGGAGAAGCCTCGTGGTCGCATAACGTTCTGGTCAACGACACCACGAGTTTTGACTGGACGGCGAACGACGAAGTGCTGCAGTGGGTAATCGGAGCCGACTCGCAATTCTTCATCCGTCCCCTGAACAAGGAGCGCACCTTCTTCGGCAGCATGCAGGTCTTCGCCAAATACCTGCCGGGTGCGAACAGCTTTGGCAGGACAGGTGTCCCGGCACGTCAGAGCAGCTATATTTTCACGGCCTTTCTCCAGACCCACTACTATCGCGACCGGATCATCCCGCTGGTGTTCGGCGCGTTCGATACTCTCGGCACCGACGCTGAATTGGGCGGCAACGTTGAATGGTTGATCAACAACCATTGGTCGGCACAAATCGGATCGACCGCTTTCCTGGGCAAGGCAAACAAGTTCGACCTGACCTACGATAGCCCGGTCAAGCCGGGCTGTTTCCTTAATCCGAATTGTTCCTTCAACGATCACCGGTACACCGAGCAGTTCTTCGGCGCCGCCGAGCAACCGCTGGGAGCCTACAGGAACGTTTACGACGAGATCTGGACCAGGCTCCGCTACCGCTTCTAATCGGAGAACTGGAAGGCGGCGTTAAAAAGGAGAACAGGACAATGGCAGACCAGACAGCAAAAACGCCGGTATTCGATCCGATCAAGCTGGAACGGCTGAAGGTCGAGAGCGAGTATCCAATGGACAAGGCCGACTTCGACGAGCTGCTGTACAACGCGCGCTACTGCGAGATGGCGCACGTCAACAACAAGGGCTATCCGATCGTCACCCCGATGTTCTTCGTGGTGATTAACGGACATGTCCACATGAGCAGCATCAAGAAGTATCGCTACAAGGTGCACTCGGTGGAGGCGCGCCCGCAGATGAGCGTATGCATCCACAACGACGGGATGGAGCTGCGCCATCAGAAGTCGATCCTGATAGTCGGCAAGGGAAGGCTTTCCGATAACGAGGAGTTGAGGCGCAAGGTGCATTGGGAAATCCTCGACAAATATTGGAAGCAGGTCACCGAGCCGAAACAGAGGCAGGCAGCGTTCGAGGCGGTGCACACTCCGCTCAGGGCGATCATCGAAGTGGTCCCCGAGCGAGTAATCTCGTGGGATTTCGGCAAGATGCTGCAGGCGCAGGAGCCCGGGGTGTGGTTCAACGAGGCCTACAACTTCCCCAATCCCGGCGGCGCCGCGGTCAGAAGAAGTAGGTATCAGGGGCAGGCACCGAAGGAGACTCGCCGATGGGTCGCTGGGACGACAAGATCGAACGCTGGCAGCAGAAGTGGAGAGCTGGCGGATGAAGGAATATCCGCTGCGCGAGCGGGTGCTGACTCAGATTATCGAGGACAAGGCGCGCAGCCACGAAGGGCACGTGGTGTTTCAGTTTCGCGATTACCCGGTCACCTTCGGCGAGCTCAACGAGCGGATCAACAAGGCCGCGCAACGGTTTTCAGAAACTGGGCATCAAGAAGGGCGACAACGTCGCGCTCCTGATGCCGAACTGTGCCGAGTTTTCTATACGTCTGGTTCGGCCTGAACAAGATCGGCGCGGTCGAGGTGCCGATCAATCGCGCGCTTAAGGGCAAGCGGATTGGCGTACCAGATCACCCAGTCGGATTCGGTGATGGTGGTCTCCGACAGTCCGCTACCTGGAAAACCTCCAGGCGGTCGAGGGCGATCTGACCAGCGTGAGGCAGGTCGTTTGGTATACGCCGGAAGGCGAGGCGACGCCGCGCCGGCAGGCGCTGCGTTTCGAGCAGGCCGGGCTTCAGCCGAGCTGATGGACAGTCCCGCCACCGCGCCCAAGGCCGAGGTGAGCTACAAGGATATCGCCAGCATCCTCTACACCTCAGGTACCACCGGACGCGTCCAAGGGCGTGATGATGAGCCATCAGTACTGGTACCAGGTGTGGGCCGAGTGCGTTAAGTACTCGCGCTACACCGAGGACGACGTGCTGTACAGCGGGCTGCCGTTTTTTCACGGCAACGCGCAGGGGATCACGATCGGGCCGGCGATCATGGCCGACGCCAAGGCGGTTATCGTCGAGCGGTTTTCGGCGACCAAGCTCTGGGAGGACGTGCGCAAGTACGAGTGCACCGAGTTCAACTACATCGGCGGCATCATTCCGATCCTGCTGAAGCAGCCTCCGCGCGACGACGACGCCGACAATCCGGTCCGCGTGGCGGTCGGCGCGGCGGCCGGGCCGTGAGGCGATGATCGCGTTCGAGAAGCGCTTCAACGTGAAGCTGCTCGAGGTCTTCGGGCTGACCGAGTGCTACTGCTGCCTGGCGACGCCCTACGATGAGCCGAAACCCGGATCGTGCGGCCTGCCGATCACCGGCTGGAGCGTCAAGCTGGTTGACGACGATGACGAGGAAGTCGCGCCGGGCGAGATCGGCGAGTTCATCGCGCGTCCGGAGCAGATGTGGATCGGCACCACGGGCTATTACAACAAGCCGGTGGAGACGCTGGAGTTTTTCCGCAACTTCTGGATTCATACCGGCGATCTCGGGCGCCGCGATGAGGACGGCTACTTCTACTTCGTCGACCGCAAGAAGCAGGCGATCCGCCGCCGCGGCGAAAACATCTCGTCATTCGAGGTCGAGGAGGTAGTCAACTCGCATCCCGCGGTGCTGGAGTCGTGCGCGGTGGGAGTGCCGTCCGAGGTGGGCGAGGAAGAGGTCAAGGTGGTGGTGGTGGCCAAGCCTGGGCAGACGGTTGCGCCGGAGGAAGTCTGATCCGGTGGTGCGAGCCGCGGATGGCGTACTTCGCGATCCCGCGCTACGTCGCCATACGCGATGCGCTGCCCAAGACTCCGAGCGAGCGAGTGGAGAAATACAAGCTCAAGCAAGAGGGCATAACCGAGGACTGTTGGGATCGGGAGAAGGCCGGGGTCGTACTCAAGCGGTGACATCTGGAGTGGAGGACTCGTGATGGCAAACCATTTCAACCAACACTGCAAGGCCCGCATTCCTGCGTCGATGCGGCGGCGTAATTCAGGTGCTGGTCTGCGTAGGGTGGGCGCTGTGGCGATGCTGGGGGCTGCGCTGCTGTGCTGGCCGGCGCCGGGAGCGATGGCGCAAGAGTTGAGCAGCTACACGCGCGAGACCTTCGAGCAGTGGTTTCGCCAGAATCAGAGTGCCAAGCCGGATTTCAAGCCTGGTGACGTGCTGACGGCGAAGGACCTGGAGCGGCTGCGGCCGTTCGTGCCGCCGGGATACCTGGAGCAGTTGAACTTCCCGGAGTTCCGTATGGAGATCGCGAAGCCGGAGAAGCACACCCCGTCGGTGGCTTACATGACGTGCACGGAAAAGTACGGTGCGCAGGTCAAGCTGGCGGCTGACGGGGCGGTGGTTAACTACAAATGCGGGCAGCCGTTTCCGCAGCTCGACGCGAGCGATCCGCAGGCGGGAATGAAGGCGGAATGGAATTTCGATTATCACTGGGACAATTACGGCTTGCAGAATCTGAACGTGCTGTGGATCTGGGATCGCTTCGGCGGGAGTCACGAAAAGACCGCGCCGACGGAGATCGAGAACCCGCCGGGAGCGCTGTTCGAGGGAATCAACTACACCAGCAAGCTCCCGAACGACGTTTCAAAGGACTACGGAGGAGGCGGAGCCTTCGAGCGCATTCTGCAGGCCTCTTATCAGCGAGTCAGGTTTTCGCATCTGGCGCAGCTGGACGGCGCTCCGTTACCTTTCACCGGTGCCGGAGAGTACGAGTGGAAGGAGATGACCTACTTTTTTGAGCCGTTCGACATCCGGGGCACGGCGTTCGTGATTTTTCGCCGCGAAGATCCGCACCTGGCCGAGTCGGCCTGGGCCTACGTGCCCAATCTGCGCCGGGTGCGGCGGGTCTCCTCGGAGGTCAAGTCGGACTCGCTGTTGGGGACCGACATCGTGCTGGACGATTTCTACGGATTCAACGGAAGGCCGCTGGACTGGAACTGGAAGTTCTGGGGCTTCAAGGACATCCTCGGGGTGACAGACTCGAAATATCAGTATCTGCACAGCTATGGTCCCAACGGTCAGATCCCTGACGATCAGTGGTCGCTCAGGAAGTGCGTAGTGCTCGAGCGCACCCCGAAGTTACCGCGATACCCGTACAGCAGCGCGTTGATGTTCATTGACGCCGAAGCCTATAACGCGCTGTATCATTTCGCCTTCGACGTGAAGGGGAAGCTGTGGAAGACCAACCAGTGGCAGTGGAAGTACTCCGAGGACGCGACGGACTTTGCGGAGGTCAACCACGGAACCTATACGATGTTTTTCCAGAATGTCTCAACCACCAACGTCCAGAACAAACGTGCCACGCTCATTCCCTGCTACGGCGGCGGATATCCCAACCTCACGCCCGGTCAGGTTCAGAGAATATTTGACGTGAACCGCCTGGAAGAATTCCACCGCTAGATCGCGCCATCGCCGACGTTTCCGCCGTTCGAACGACGGGCGGCTCCGTATCTCTGGAACCGCCCGCGTTTTAGGGGAACCGGCGCAACATCTCGGCCCGTCCTGTTGAAGTCTTCGACCCCGGTCCCGGCCGGCGTCATCACGGCTTTCCGGCGCGTGGCGGCGACAAGTCAAAATGTGTTAGATGGCTCAGCCTGGCGCGATCGATCGCGTCGGCAATCGTCGCGGAGGATGTATGAAGATCGGCATTCTGGCTTTCATCAACACGGAAACTCTTGACGCCGCGACCGTGGCGAAAAAATGCGAAGCGCTCGGCTTCGAATCGTTCTTCCTCCCCGAGCATCCGATAGTTCCGGTTAACTACACGACGCGCTATCTGACGGGAGACGGGACTCTGCCGGAGATTGCGTCGCACTTCGGCGACCAATTCGTCCAATTGACATTGGCCGCCGCCGCGACGCGGACGATTAAGGTGGGTACCGGGGTCTGTCTGCTGCCCGAGCACAACCTTTTTAATCTGGCCAAGCAGGTGGCCACGCTTGACCATTACTCCGGCGGACGCTTCATCTTCGGCGTCGGCGCGGGATGGCTCGCGGAAGAAACCGAGATCATGGGCGGCGACTTTCGCAAGCGATGGCCGATTACGCGCGAATACGTGGCCGCGATGAAGCAACTGTGGACCCAGCCCGAAGCGACCTTCACCGGCGAGTTCGTCAAGTTTCCTCCGGTGCGCTGTTACCCCAAGCCGATGCAAAAGCCCTATCCGCCGATCCATATCGGCGCGGGCGTGGGCACAAAAACCCTGCGGGCGCGCAGGGATACGGTCGCGATGGGCGACGGCTGGATGGCGCTGGCGATGCCGCCGGAGCAGCTCGCCGACAATCTCGCGGTGCTCAAAAAGATGTGCGACGAGGCCGACCGCGACTTCAACCGGATCGAGATCTCGATGACCTTCCCGGTTATCGAAGGCGATCCGCGCCAGGCCATGCGGCGCTATCGCGAGGCCGGCTGCCATCGACTGATCTTTCTGCCCGACTCCCTGGCGGCTGACAGAGCCGACGCGGAACTTGGAGAGTTGAGTAAGACGTACATTCGCGCGTAAGGAGAGCGCCGGTCTGGCGCCCGGCACCCTAATCGATCGTCAAGCCCGCCGTTAATTTCCGCGCCGGAGCGGATCCGCATCGGGCCTGTTGAAAGCCTCGAGTAATTACTCTAAGAGTATTTACTCATGACGTACTCCCTGGCGCGGATAGTGCGGATGTCGGGCCTGTCCGTCGATACGGTTCGCTACTACCAGTCCCAGGGGATTCTGCCCCGCCCCGGGCGCAGGGGACGAAACGCCGTCTACGACGACAGCCACGTCGAACGGCTGCGCTTAATCCGTTCGCTCTCGAAAAGGGGATTTTCGCTTAAAGTGATCGCGGCGTTCGTCTCCAACAGCGTGAAGCTCGATTCGGATGACGCGCTGCGAATGGCCGTCGAAGAGGCGGCCGAGCCCCGTTATAGCAGCGCGGAAATGGCCCGCCATCTCGGTATTCCGCGCAGCTTGTTGGACCTGGTGGAGAGGTGCGGACTGGCCGAAAGCCTGGAGCGGGAAAATGGCGCGGTTCGCTATTCCGAGGCTGATCTGCGGGTGGCCCGCGCCGGCGCGAAACTTCTCGAGCACAAATTTCCGGTCGCCAAACTGATGGCGCTGGCGATCAGGCACGATCGCGCGGCGCGCAAAACCGCCGACGAAGCGATCGATCTGTTTAACGAGTGCGTCCGCAAGCGTGGTTCCGCTCGCGGCGGGGAGGACGTGGAAGCGGTTGCCGAAGTGTTCCGGGAACTCCTGCCCGCGGTCACTTCGCTGGTGGCCCATCACTTTCAGCGGCTGCTGATCGGCCGCGCGCTTCAGCGGCTGAAGCGAAACGGCGAGAGCGAAGCCTTTGAGGTCGCTCGCAAGACCCTCTCCGAACTGCGGCTGCGGCCGCGTCTGGCGTGAATCGCGGCCACGAGTGAGCGGATCGGGAAGCCCAGGCTCAAGCGCGACGGAACATCCACCGACGGTCGGCTTCGCGAGAAGGCCGACGTTACACCCAAACAATAATGGTCGAAGGATAAGGAATCGCGATGACAAATCGAATTCACGAACCCCGCAACCCCGGAATCCTGTCCAATTGGCGGCGTCGATATATGGGCGGTTCGAGGTGGAAGCTGGCGGCGGCGCTGGTGGTGGCCGCGCTGCTGTGCCTGTCGGCCTCGCGCGCGATGGCCGAGGATTTAAGCAGCTATACGCGCGAGACCTTCGAGCGATGGTTTAACCAGTATCGGAACGCAAAGCCGGATTTTAAGCCCGGCGACGTGCTGACTTCCAGGGACATCGAGCGGATGCGGCCGTTCGTGCCGCCAGGGTATCTCGAGCAGTTGAACTTCCCCGAGGCCCGCATCGAAGTAGCCGAGCCGCGAAACCATCCGCTGGCTCAGGCCTATACGGTATGCACCGAGAAGTACGGGGCGCAGGTCACGCTGGCGAGCGATGGAGCGCCCGTGAACTATCGCTGCGGGCAGCCGTTTGCGCGGCTCGATCCGGCCGATCCGACTCCGGAATCAAGGCGGCGTGGAACTTCGACTATCACTGGGACAACTACGGACTGAACATCCTGAATGTGATGTGGATCTGGGTCCGCAACGGGGGCAGCCACGAAAAGACCGAGTATCCGTTGGGGATGCCGCCGGGCAGCCTGTTTGACGGTATCGACTACACGACCAAACTGCCCGCCGACGTATCGCATGATTTCGGCGGCGGCGGAACGTTCCAGCGCAGCCTCGCCTCCTACTATCAGCGGGTGCGATTCTCGCATCTGGCGCAACTCGATGGCGGAGCGCTGCCGCTGACCGGGGCCGGGGACTGGGAGTGGAAGGAAATCTCGTACTTCTACGAGCCGTTCGATATTCGCGGCACGGCCTTCGTGATTTTCCGGCGCGAAGATCCGCACCTGGCCGAGTCGGCGTGGGCCTATGTGCCCAATCTGCGCCGGGTGCGGCGGGTGACCTCAGAGGTCAAGTCGGATTCGCTGCTCGGTACCGACATGGTGCTGGACGACTTTTACGGCTTCAACGGCAAGCCGCTGGACTGGAAGTGGAAGTTCTGGGGCTTCAAGGACATCCTGGCGGTGACGGATTCCAGGCACGACTACATGCGGCTTTACGGGCCCAACGGCACTATTCCTGACGATCAGTGGTCGGTGAGGAAGGTGCTCGTGCTCGAGCGGGTGCCCAAGGATTCGCGCTACCCGTACAGCAGCGCATTGATGTTCGTCGACGCCGAGACCTGGTTTACGCTCTATCACTTTGCCTTCGACACCAGCAAAAAGCTGTGGAAGACCAACCAGTGGCAGTGGCGCTATTCCGAGGACGCGAAGGATTTTTCCGAGGTCAACCACGGCGCGCAGACTATGTACTTTCAGGGCGCGGTGACGACTGACGTGCAGAACGGACGCGCCAGCATCTACCCGGCCTATGGCAGCGGCTATCCGAGCCTTCACGCCGCGCAAGTTGGCCGCCTCTACGACGTCAACAAGCTCGAGGAAATCCACCGCTAGCCGGCTGCCGACGAAGACTTTTCAGCAGGCTGTTCAGGCGGCGGTCGCGATTGGCGCGGCCGCCGCCGTAGCGACGGTCAGAATTTAGGACAAGTGGCCGGCAGCGCCGCGGAGTCGATGCCTTCGCACATCGCGTTGTTCACCGTCAAGTTGCCCTCGGCGTCAAGATGCACCGTCCAGATGGTATCGTAGTCGTTGTCCGGCCAGGCGGGCGCCGTCTGGGCGACCCCGTAGCTCGAGAGCAGCGCGTTTATCATCGGTTGAGATAAATTGGTACGACCACGCCAGCAGCACGGTCTGATTGGAGAAATTGCCGCCGGTGAGGTTGGTGAAGAAAAAATTACTGGTTGACACAGCCGAGCTCCCATCGAAGCTCGCGGCCAGACCATAAGGCAAGTTATTGGCGATTGCGTATGGTTCGACGGTCAATGAGGGCGCAACACCGGAATACGAGTTCTCGAAGCCTGGACTGGTCTGAGCGGGGTCGCTCGAATAGACCTGCTGGGGAGTGATATAGCCGCTCAGGGCGTTGGGAAGATCCAGCGCGCGCCATTGCCCCGCACAGACATAGTTGCCGTCGGTCCAAAGAGGACGCGGATGTGCGTCTGCGTGCCGAATGATGTAAAGGGTTTCGTTGGTGTTGATTCCCTCCGGAATTACGGCGCCGCCGCTGCCGCCGGTCACTTCGATGGAAAAAAGCGTCTGCATCGTGCATGAAGCGCTGAACGGCGCCGGCGCGGGCAGCGTCGGGTAGCTGGAAGCCGGTTTCAGATTGCTGTTGTAGGTAACCAGGCTGGCGCCTCCCGACGGCGCGATCGAGATCGCGTAGATATAGTTGGGACCCGCATAGCTCGCCGGAAGAGTCAGGTTATAACCTTCGACCTTATTGATATTTGCCATCAGGGCGCTGGTGGTCTCCCAAGGCGCCGAGAAGACATAAAAGCCCGGGACTTTGCCGCGACGATACCGGTCGTACGGAGGGTTTCGTTGTCGCCTCCCTGGTCGGTGAAATCGATACCCTGGCAATTCGCGCAAGGTGTTGGCGTAGCGACTCCGGTGGGTATCGACCCTGACGCATACGATACATTGATCGGGTAGCTGTTGCCGGTATATGGGGCATTTATTGGCGAAGGCTCAGTGGGCAGAGCGATCTGGTTGAGAAGGGCGAACTGCTGAATGGTCTCGAGTGCCGCCATATCGGGGTAGTTGTTTGCGGTTTGCAAATGGGTCATCGGTTCGAGCGCGTAGATATCGGTTACATTCCTCTTCCCCAGTACGTGCTGTTGCAGGAATGTGGCCATCAGGAGCGACCGCTGTAAACCCTGATTGGTGAGGTTCGCCGTGCCTGGATTGATGTCCCCGGAAGCGTTGTAAGCCAAATCCTCGCTTACCACGAAGATCAGGTTGAGGTTGCCGGCGCTCAGCGGAGCGGGATTTGGCGGTGCTGTTGCATTGGTACCGGAAGAGCCGCCGCATCCTGCGAGCAGCGTCAGGGCAAGGACCAGGAACAGCGGCCGTACAACGGTAATTTTATACAACTGCATGACTTTCCTTTGTCGTCGAAAGTGCGAGTCTCAATAGCTACTTTGCGCGCGTGAAAACACGTAGCGACGGTCAGAATTTAGGACAGGTGGCCGGCAGCGCCGCGGAGTCGATGCCTTCGCACAACGTGTTGTTCACCTTCAAGTTGCCCTCGGCGTCAAGCGTTACCGTCCAGATGGTGTCGTAGTCGTCTCCCGGCCAATCGGGCACCGGTGGGGCGCCGCCGTGCGGGAAATAGCTCGAGACCAGCGCGGTTACCGTCGGTGGGATGTGATCGTGTTCCCACGCCAGCAGCACCGTCTGATTGGAGAATGTGCCGCCGTTGTTGTTTGTGAAGAAAAAATCACTGGCTTCCTGGATCTGCAGTTCCAACGGGGAAGAGAAGAGATCGAAGCTCGCGGCCAGACCATAAGGCAGGTTATTGGCGATTGCGTATGGTTCGACGGTCAATGAGGGCCTGACGTACGACCAAAAGAAATTACCCGAGGCGCTCTCGGTGCCTGGAATACCCTGAGCGGGGTCGATCGAATAAACCTGGTTGGGGCTGATTTTACCGCGCAGTGCGTTGGGAAGATCCAGCGCGCGCCATTGCCCCGCACAGACATAGTTGCCGTCGTCCCAAGAGCCTTGCGGATGCGCCTCCGCGTGCCGAATCATGTAAAGGATTTCGTTGGTGTTGATTCCCGCCGGAATTACGGCGCCAGGGGTGGTGCTGGTATCGATGGTGAAAGGCGTTTGTGCCGCGCATGGAGTGCTGAGCGGCGTCGGCGAGGGCAGCGCAGGGTAGGTGGAAGGCGGGTTAAGATTGCTGTTGAAGGTAACCAGATGGGCGTTTCCCGACGGCGCGATCGAGATCGCATAGATGTAATTGGGACCCGCGATAGCTCGCCGGAAGAGTCAGCTTATAACCTTCAAGCTTATTGATATTTGCCATCAGGGCGCTGGTGGTCTCCCAAGGTGCCGAGAAGACATAAAAGCCCGGGGCCTTTGCCGTGACGATACCGGTTACCAGGGCTTCGTTGTCGCCCCCCTGGTCGTTGAAATCGAGACCTTGGCAACCCGGGCAGGATATTGCCGGTGTAGCAACTCCGCTGGGTATCGGCCCTGACGACGCATACGATGCATTGAGCGGGTAGCTGTTGCCGGTATACGGGGTATATTGGGGCTGCTCCACACTGGACAGAGTGATCTGGTTGAGAAGGGCGAACTGCTGAATGGTCCCAAGTGCCACCATATCGGGGTAATTGCCGGTGGTTTGCAAATGGGTCATCGGTTCGAGCACGTAGACGCCGGTTACATTCTTCTTCCCCAGTACCTGCTGCTGCAGGAACGTGGCCATCAGGAGCGACCGCTGTAGACCCTGATTGGTGAGGTTTGCCGTGCCTGGATTGACGTCCCCGGAAGCGTTGTAAGCCAAATCCTCGCTTACCACGAAAATCAGGTTGAGGTTGCCGGCGCTCAGCGGAGCGGGAGTCGGCGGCGCTGTTGCATTGGGACCGGAAGAGCCGCCGCATCCCGCGAGCAGCGTCAGGGCAAGGACCAAGCACAGCGGCGGTACAACGGTAATTTTATCCGGGATTTCCGTTTTGCCCCCCCGATTCCAACTCCCCGTATAAATCGAATAGACCGAAGGGCCTTCCTCCGCAAGGTTTTAGCCGGTTTTGGTCCACGGTGTTTCCAACGGCGCCGGGATGGGCCGGTTTCGCATCTGGTTGGCACGCAACTCCTGGAGATGTTTTTTTTTGCAGTCGACTCCGCAGACACTTCTCCCTGCGTCCCAGCGTTGTCATCGAAATCTGCCCAGAGGTCACCCGTGCGCCTTGAAAACCCACCCTCAGAGAGCCGTTGAACGACAGCTGAAAAGGGCCGCTTTTGTTCTCACCCACTGGCCGTCCTCCTCCGCACCCCGCCAAGGCGCTGGAGCGGCACAATTCACCGAGCGGGAACCGAGGACAGTTCCGGGATTTTCGGGGCCGCCCGCGTTTTTCCTCCCGGCTCGCGCTGCTATGCTGGTGGTGCGACCGCGCGGAAAATCACTTAACCATCACGCTTTGAAAGAGACGACGATTCATAACAACCCGGTTCCGCCCGCGGGCCGCGCCTTCAACGTCACGATGGATGACGGCGCCGTCATCATCGCGCGACGGCATGGCAATCCGGACGGGCCGCGCCTGGTTTTGAGCCACGGCAACGGCCTGGCGATCGATGGCTACCTGCCGTTTTGGCGGTTGCTGTGCGACCGCTACGAAATCGTGCTGTTTGACGTTCGCAATCACGGGCGCAATCCGTTGCACGGGATTTCGGGACACAATTTGCCGAGATTTATGCGTGACGTGGAGCGAATCTGGTGGACAATCGAGGAGAATCTGGGCCGAAAAAAAACCGTGGGCGTCTTTCATTCGCTTTCATCGATCGCCGCGGTCCTGCACGCACTGGAATTCGGTTCTCGCTGGGCGGCATTGATTTTGTTCGATCCGCCGATCTATCCAAGAGAGGGACATCCGCTGGGACCCGTCCAGCAAGCAGACAAGGACGGGCTCGCCGTGCGTGCGCGCCGCCGGACTCAGCGCTATAAACATCCGCGCGATCTGGCGCGACAGTTCGCTTCCGTGCCGATCCTTGGTCGGTGACTGCCGGAGGCCTATGAGTTGATGGCTCGGGCGACGCTTCGATACGATGAAGCTTCCGGCGACTGGCTCCTGGCCTGTCCCCGCGAGCTCGAGGCGCACATCTTCGAGACCAATATCGACCGCACGATATGGCCGCGGATGGCGAATCTGGACGTGCCGATCAAGCTGATTTGCGCTGATCCGGAGATGGAGGGCGTGCAGGCGCCGGCGCTGATTGGACGGGCGATGGCGGGTGAATTGCCGCTTGAATATGAGGCGATTCCCGATACCACGCACTTCTTACAAATCGAGCGTCCGGTTGAGTGCATCCGTGCCATGGAATCATTCCTGGCAAAGTATGGAGTTGCCGCTCCGACCATGTTATCGAGCGTTTCGACGACAGACCCTTGAGCGAGAATAAAAGCAGGCTAGGATGTAAACTGTTCGTCGAGCCGCGAAGTGGTACGGTTTCTGACCCCGATTGAGACTACGAAAGCCCTGTGAGGTGGAGCAAAAACGATGATTCGTAAGACTGCCGTTGCGCTTGCTGTGCTTGCGTTGACCTCGCTTGTTTGGTCGAGCCGCTTCGCGTTGGGTGAATCCGACGCGGCGGCGACCGGACCGATGGCGCAAATGAAGGCTCTGGCCGACGAAATAATCCAGGTTGCGAAAGAACCGGCGTGCAAGTCCGACGAACATAGCTGCCGGGAGAGGTTGCGGGTGCTGGTCGAGAGCCATTGGGACGTCGCGGAGATGGCGCGGATGGCGCTCGGAGTGCATTGGAAAGGGCTCAACGATGAGCAACGTCATCAATTCGCCAAGCTCTTCGGAGACCTGACAGAGGCCATCTATCTGTCCAGGGCGAGTATGGTGAAGGCTGAGGATATTTCGAGCGTGAAGGTCGATTTTCTTCGGGAAATTCGCGACGACGAGCAGTACAGCCAGGTCAATACCAACGTTACACTCCATGGACGCGATAAACCGGTGAACGTCAACTACCGGCTCAAGCTCAACGGCGGCGATTGGAAGGTGTATGACGTAATCGTCGACGGAATCAGTATCGTCAGCAACTATCGCAACCAGTTCAGCCGCGTAATCAACAACAAGGGCTACCCTGAGCTGGTGAAAGAGCTGCAGGAAAAAGTCCACCAGGTCAGTACCGAACAAGGTACCTGAGCGTCTGCAGGGATACGAATCGGACCGCGGGCGGGAAATCGCCGGATCCTTTGCGCTATCCAACGATGGGTGGCCTATCCGATGGCCACCCCGGCGTTTCTGGAACTCCGATCGGGGCTCAGGCGATGCCAAGCGCGATCGGTAGCGCCGGTTCGCGCGGTTCTTAAAGTCCGGAGTTGGCGGTTTCGCCGAGTTCGCGGCTGATCGGAGTGAACGTCACCAGCAGCCGCGGCGGATCTTCCAGCGGAATAATCGCGAAGCGCGAAACCTCCGACACGTTGACCGTAACGGTCGTGGTGTCGGGTTCAGTCGTCACGTCGCAGTCCTTGAAAATCGAGCGGTCGAAGTTCAAATGCTGATCGAGCTTTGAGTCGGGTTTGGTATGGAGCAGGCGGACGGTCAAGGCCGAGTATCCCTGACCGCTGCGGAGATGCTTTTCGAACTTTACCGGTCCGCTGACGTCGAAAATCACCGACAGCGGCGGATCGGAGGCAGCCAGGCGAATCGAACGCAGGGTTACCGCACCGGTGGCGGGCGCGGCGGGTTTCGGTTGCGCGGGCGACAGAATCGGAAGGCCGTCGGAACCATAGCCTGAGGAATCAGCCGCGGGGTCGGCCTGGCTCACGGCCTGACGGACGACTACCCGCGGGTGAGATTCGGTGTCGCCCGGGCTGAATCCGCTTTCGGCCAGCACCAGGCGCAGCGGGTCTTCTTCATTATCGATCGGCTGGTTCAGCTTCTTGAGTTTCTGGCTGGCGTCGGCGGCGTATTTGGTCTTCGGAAAATGACGCTCCACGGCGGCAAAAGCCTGCGCCGCGGAATATTTCTTGCCCTCTTCCTCCAGAGTGATGCCGAGTTCGTAGAGGGCTTCAGGCGCCACAGGAGTGTCGGAATATTTCTGCATCAGCTCCGCCAAACGGGATTCGGCGGCGCGGAAGTAGGCGCGCTTGAAATAGTACTCGCCGATCAGCTTCTGATTGCGGGCCAGCATTTCGCGGCACACCTCGATGCGATCGTGCGCGAGTTGCGCGAAGTCGCTTTCGGGGAAGCGCCGTTCGAGCGCCTGGAATTGCGCCAGGGCGTTTTCGGTATTGCTCTGATCCTGATCGGCCCGATGCATCTGATCGAAATACGCCATCCCGAGGTAGTAGGAGGCCAGCGCCAGGCTCTTGTTGGTCGGATGCATCCGCTGAAAATCCGAGAACGCGCTGATTGCCTCGGCATACTTGCGCTGCTGATAGAGCGAGAGCGCGATCTTGAGCTCGGCGTCTTCGGAGTAGGGGCTGAAGGGGAATTGATCGATTACGTGCTGATAATTGTCGATCGCGGCGTTGTAGTCGCTGCGCTGGAACATCGCCTCGCCCTGGGCGTAGAAGTCCTCGCCGCTGGGCGCCTTGCGCAGCACGCTGCATCCGGCGCCGGCCAGCAAGATGCTCATCGCTATTAGACCCGCCAGATATCGCATAAGCGCACGCGCTCCGTTCAGGTTAGAAGATGAGAGGTGTGAAAACAAGGTGGGTTCCCGCGAATCAGTTGCTAATGAAACGAGACCTTCAGTGACGGAATTTGGTCCGACTCCGGGAGCCGGCGCATCGGCATTCGCCCGAGGGCGGGCGCCATGAAGCTGCCGGCGAATACGGCGCGGCCGGCGGCGGCGTATTTGCGGCCGAAATTCGAGCTGCGCTCGCCTGGAGCCTCTTGCGAGAAGGCGCGGAAACCGCCCGCTTCGAGCATCGCGCGGATGCGCTCGGCATAGTCGCGCACGTCGCTCGCGAAATAGACGATTCCGTCAAGCGCGAGGGTCCGCGCGATATTGGCGACGAAGAAGGGCGAGAACAGCCGATGCTTGGCGTGGCGGTCCTTGGGCCAGGGGTCGGGAAAATAGATGTGGTAAGCACTGACGCTGTTATCGGGCAGCAGCAGGTTGACCATCGTCCGGGCGTCGGCCCGCAGGACCTTCAGGTTGGTCAGATGGCTTCCCGCCGCGCGCAGGGCGAGCAACCGCAGGACCGAAGGCGCCAACTCGACCGCGAGGAAATTATGCGCGGGGACGGCGGCAGCCTGCTGGACGATAAAATCGCCCTTGCCGGCGCCGATTTCGATTTCCAGCGGCGCGTTGCGTTCGAACAGAAGGCTCGGCTCGACGCTGAAGACGGACAACGGCCCGGAAAAAACCAGCGCGCTGTCCGCCAGCGCTTGCGCGCCAGGGTCGCGCCAGAGTCGTGCCGATTTGCGCATTCGGGCCATCGTAGCCAACGACGATAGCCTGCTCGCGCCGTTGCAGGAAGTAGCTTCGCCCGGGAAAGGCCATCGATGTTGTATTGATCGGCCGCCGATGAGGGGTATGTTTCTTAGGGCTATGAATGTGAGGAGTAGATGCGCATGAAAGCGTATGTCGGCGAGATGCTTGTCGCGGCGGTCGCGGCCATGGCAATAAGCGCGTGCGAGTCCAAGCCGCTGACGCCCGTCGAGCGTGGTCGTCGGATTTACCTGGCGCACTGTGTCGAATGTCACAATCCCGATCCGACGAAACCCGGTAGCCAGGGACCGGAGATTGCCGGATCGTCGCGGGAACTGATCGAAGCCCGCGTCGTGCATCTTTCGTATCCGCCGGGCTACAAACCCAAGCGCACTACGAGCGGGATGAAAGCGATGCCGCATCTGGCCCCGCGGATAGGCGACATCGCGGCTTTTTTGGCCGAGGCCGACAGCAAACAAATTAAGTGAGTCGCGGCGTGCGGTCGCATGTCTGAGCTGCCTGAAAATATTCCGCTTTTCCCACTTCCCAATCTGGTGCTGTTTCCCGGCATCAAGGTTCCCTTGCATATCTTTGAGCCGCGTTACCGCCAGATGGTGGCGGACGTGCGCGAGGGCCGCGGCATCGTCGGCATGGTTCTGCTCAAGGGGAACTGGGAAAGGGATTATTACGGCAATCCCGAAATTTTCGGTATCGGATGTGCCGGCAAGATTGAGCGGCTCGAAGATCTTCCTGACGGGCGATTCAACCTGATTCTGAGCGGGCTGAGCGAATTTCGCGTGCTGCGTGAAGCAGGCGGGCATTCCTACCGCCAGGCGGCGGTCGGTTGGTGCCCTCCTTCGCGCGACTCGCTCGAACTCGATGCCGAGGCGATGGCCAATCTGCGTGACTTTCTTGTGTCGTATCTGGGAACGGCGGCGTGGGGGGGCTGGGAGGCGCTGGTTCGCCAGCGCGGGCTGCGCGGCGCCGACCTGGTCAACTTCCTTTGCTTCCATCTCGACTTCAATCCGCTTGAGAAGCAAACCCTGCTCGAAGCGCTGGACGAACGCGTCGGGCGCCTGATCGACGTGCTCACTTTCAAGCTCGAGGAGCGAAAGCTCGGACCCAAGGGGCAGGGCGGCTCCGGTATGGTTCAGTAGGGCGCGCAGAGGGTGCGACGGACTTCGCGTCGGCCGCGAGTCGGCGGGCGGCTTATACCTGCATCCCGGCCTGGAGCAGGATGCCGTTGTGGATCAGGAAGCCGCGAATGGTGTTGCCGCGCTGGGCCCGTTCGCGGGAGGTGAGACCCTCGCCGGCGGCCTGAAATTCGGCCACTTTTTCCGCGATCCGCATGCGGCCCTTGATGCTGATCTTGGTTTCGCGCCCTTCTTTTTCAAGCAGGCAGGCTTTTACGACTTCGTCGGGATCGAGATCGACGAAGCGGCAGAATTCTTCGAGGATCCTGAGTCTTGAGGGATCCGCGTTCGGATCGATCCCCGACTGTTCGCGTAAACCTCGATACCAGGTCTGAACCGAACCATAGCTTTCCAGCGACGCGTTTAGAGCGCTCATAAAGGGCGGACTCCAGAACTACAGATAAAAAAACAGCGGAGAGAGCGGTCGTCGAGACGACCGCCCTTCCCGCATCATCATCATTCAGGCAGGCCGAACATGCGGGCCAACGCCTTGATTTCTTCCTTGCGCCACGGCAGCGGCGCCGGCGCGGTCAGCATCTTCTTGGCCTTCAGCTCCTCGGTTACCTTCGGGTCGGGCTTGAACGGAGTGCCGAACTTGCCGTCAAAATAAATTTCCTCCATCGGCGGACGAGGCCGCTGGCCGCCCGCCTCCCAGCTCTCCGCGGGATAGCCGATCAGCAACGCCCACAGCGGAATCCAGTGGTCAGGGACGTTGAGCGCTTTTTTGACCGGCTCGGGGACAAATGCGGCCAGGCTTATGCCCAAGCCCTCGTCGACCGCCGCCAACATCGCCTGACAGACCGCAATCCCGGCGTCGCCAGCCACCAAAGGCATCGAAATCGGCAGATTTTCGGCCAACGGCTTCAGGATATTCGGCCAGACAAACTCATCGACGAACTTGTGGCTCCATCCGTGGGTAATGTTGAGCGCGCCGACGTCGACCAGCTTCTTGAGCCGCTGCTGGGCGCCCACGAAGGCGCTGGGGTCGGCGTAGGTGTAGATGTGGACAGGGGCGAGTTCGATGTTGAGGCCGGAGACCGGGGTCTTCATCGCCTCGAGAGTCGCGCGGTCGAGTTTGTCGCGTTCGACCACGATCGCCTTCATGAACGTGGCGTTGACCGCGCACGATGCCTGGCGAGCCGCTTCGAGTATGATCTGGATTTTTTCGCGCTCGACCGGCCTCCACGACTGGAAATACCGAATTGAACGGCGCCGTCCGATTACCTCTTTGAACTCCATTGTGCTTCCTCCAAAATCCGGCTCTTGGCCGGCGTAGCTGCTGCTTTCTCGATCAGGCTTTCCGAAACGACGCCGGCCGATCGCCCGGCTCCCGCCTCCGGAGCGGTTGAGTTCTTTTTGGTCCCGGCCCCGCCGTCCGGGCAGGCCGTCTGTTGGTAATATAATTCGCCTTATGGTAGCTTTGTCGGCCTGACTCAGGGCGTCGGGGCGGCCCAACGACCATCGGTCTTATAGTACAGCCGGGATAGCAGGTCCAGCCGGTCGCGCCAGCGCGGGCCGGGATGGCCTGAGTTGCGACGATTCGGATTTCGGATTGGGACATGGTGTCGTAACCTGTGCCGGGGCGCGTTCGCGAAAAGCCGGGAACAATGCGACGGCTCCAGCGGTCTGTTGATGGTGTTGATTTCCGGACAGCCTGTCGAGGATACTTTCTTGACAGTCAAAAACGCAGATGGTACGAAAAAACATATCCACCATTCGTTTCGCAGAGAGTGCGCCGGAAGCGTTGCTGCTCGTGGAACGAGCATAAGCATCGGCACTTCTGGACGCCGGATGCGGCCTTGGCGGAGCCAAGGCGTACACGGAAGGCCTTCGGCCGGGCAAGGATGCGTAC
Organism: uncultured Pseudomonadota bacterium; assembly: GCA_963759165.1. GTDB lineage: Bacteria > Desulfobacterota > Binatia > Binatales > Binataceae > DATJOQ01. Next base: position 1,713,543 of record CAVWXK010000001.1, read on the forward strand.
CCCCCTTCGCAGCCATTGCCATCAGGTTGAAAGGCCTTCCTTTTTTCTTGTTGCCGCGCTTGGGAAATTGGGCAGATGCCCGTTCAAGTGGCGGCTTGTTTTCAGGTCGCAGGGGTCTGACGAAGAGCTGCGACCCCGCAGCTTGGCGTTCAATCGATGAGTGCCCTTCTCCGATAAAGCTCAAGAAGAGTGGGAGAGCGAGAGGACTGCGGCGGGGTGGTAACCGATTTTTGGCTAACGGCGGTTGGTTCTTTGTGAATATTGGGCACGGTTGTTGCTGGACTGAATGTCAATTGTTTCCGTCTCGCGGCTAGCAAGAGGAGTTAGTCTAGCGCCGGCACAAGAACCAGATTCGGGGTGAGAGCATTATGGAGTCTGACAATTTATCGGTGGGATCGCTGTTTGTGCCTGACGTGATCGTGCCGGCACAGTTTTACGAGGATCGCCGGGACGATCCTCGGATTAGGCCCGTGAAACGACTGATGTTGGCGGTGCTGGAAGATGCCTTGCGCTGCTTCCAGAATAATCTCGGCGCCAAGAGCGAACTACGGCGCCGTTTGTTCAAGGAAGCTGAGGACTGGCTGTGCGGCAACGGCGATGCGGGCGATGGTCCGTTTTCATTCGAGACGGTTTGCGAAACGCTGGGAATCGAACCACGCTTCCTGCGCCAGGGGCTGAGGCAATGGCGCACCCAGCAGGCGGCAGGAGTGACGTGTCGGCGTTTGGCCCGGCGTTCGCCAGTGGTCCGAACCGGACGTATCAGGGCGCATACACGCCGTCGCCGTCGCAAACTGGTCAGTAACGGCTAGCGACGAGTTACGGTCCGATGCCGGGTGGCGCGCCGCCCGGCATCATATTTTCTTCCCGGCGCGTTGTCGCGCGCGCCGATTCCCTTGGTGCGTGATCGGGTGAAGGCGAAGAGCGCTACACAGCTTGGAAAAGAATCCGGTCGTCGCGCTCGGTCTTTCTCGCCCGGCCTTCGATATGAGCGAATTCGAGATGGGCGAGCGTTTCGAAAGTGGCCGCCATCACGTGAAAGATCGGCAACTGCGGATCGGTGAACAGTTGCTGCGCCACCTCGAAGGCGGTCTGGGGCTTCTGTTTGATCAGGTCGAGGATCTCGTTTTCGCGGTAGTGATGATGCTCGATCAACTGGTTGGCGCGATGGCGATGGTCGTGGTAGACGCCCCCGTGGGCCGGTAGCACCAGCTTGACGTCAAAAGCCTGCACCTTGCGCTGCGAGTTCAGGAAATCGCCCAGCGGGTTGGTGGCACTCTCAGGGTATAGCCCCACGTGCGGCGTGATCTTCGGCAGCAGATGGTCGCCGACGATCATTACTTTTTCTTCGCGCAAATAGATCACGCAGTGGCCTGGCGAATGGCCCGGAGTCCAGATTACTTCAAGGCGCCGGTCGCCGATCGGGATCACGTCACCGTCGCGGATAAACCTGTCCGGACTGGTCGACGGACTGTATTGATTCGAGCCGAACCAGCTCGGCCGCATTCCTTCCGGCGCGAAGCGATCGACGGGGAAGCCGTGGCGGATAAAAAATGCGCGGGCTTCGGGCATCTGCATCGGAGTAACCTTGGCCGCCTCCAGCACCCGGTTGACGCGTACTAATTCGAGTTCGTGCAGGAAGACCCTGGCCCCGCTGCGCTGCTGAATTATCCCCGAGGTGCCGAAGTGGTCGACGTGATAGTGGGTGCCGATCAGCAGATCGAGGTCTTCAATCGCGATCCCGATGGTGGCGAAGGCCTCCTCCAGCGTCTTGACGCTCTCCGGGGTGTTTATTCCGGTGTCGATCAACACCCAGGCTCCGTGGCAATCGATTAGATAGACATTGATAATCGTCGGCCGCATCGGCAGCGGCAGGAAGATTTCATAAATTCCGGATGCGACCTGGACGACCTTGGGCGACGTCATTTGAGACTCCGCCTGGTAGCTACATCGATTCCGCCATCGCGACCGCCGAAACGGCCGCGCGCATCAGGCTCCGCCCGATGCCGCGTCGGGATCGGACCCGGGTCGTTAATCACGCTGATCGCGCTCGCCGATATGGGTAAGAAATTCGTCATTCGTGAAGTTCATCCTGAATGTTGAAGGTCACTTTGACGGTGACCTTCCATTTCACCACTTTGTTGGCTTCCACCACCGCCGAAATATCGTGGACCCGGGCGGTATGGATGGCGGCAAGCGTGACGCCGGCGCGCGCGATCGCGATTTGTACCGCGTCCTCGATTGAGTTGCCGGAAATCCCGGTGATTTCGACCGTCTTCTCGACCATGACGGACCTCCTCGTATGCTTGCGAATCACGCTCCGCTGCGGAGATAAGACCAGTTTGACGGAGCCGCGCGGCCAGCGCTAGGGTATTCGCTTGCCGGTTACATTAGCCCACCGGCAAGCGCGGTTCATCAAACGGCAGGGCGTGAATCCGGCCGGGCCGGGGTTCCTTTCCGTCGCAATCATAAGGAGGCTGTCTATGGCCAAGCAAGGGCGTTTGGGGCTTTCGAGGGCGGGGTATTCGATGCCGGTCGATGCGCCGGCCTATCAGCGGCCGCCGTTCTATTATCGCAACACCCGCCAAATCGTCGTGGCCTTCGAGACCGACGCGGAGGCGGTCCTGGATTCTTTGCCCGCACCTCTGGCGCTGAGCGAACCGGCTACGGCCGCGCTGTCTTTCTATGAATATACGTGGTCGACGTTCGGTCCCTACAACGAAGTCATTCTGTCGTTGATGGTCGAGCACAAGGGTAGGGCGATGAGCTACATCCAGCACATCGCGGTTACCACCGAACCGCCGATGCTTGGCGGGCGGGAGATCTGGGGATTTCCGAAAAAGCTTGCGGCGATCGAGTTCAAGTCGGAACGCGACATGCTCTATGGCACGTTGGAGCGTCCCGCCGGTATCCGCCTGGCCAGCGCGATGGTGAGGCCGGAACGTCCGGTAAGTCACGAACATGCCAAGTTTCCGCCGATCGCGAGCCTGCGCGTGATTCCGGCGGTGGAAGAGCACGCCGAGCGACCGACGTGCGCCGAAATCGTTGAGACTGTCGTCGAGCAGAAATTCAGCGAGTGTTGGGAAGGGATCGGTTCGGTGGCGTTTGCCGAGAAATCGACGCTCGATCCGTGGGGCCGCTATCCGGTCAAGCGCATTCTTGCGGCGAGCTATAACGTCTACGATATGACGCTGGGTTTCGGTAAGGTCATCGACCGGTTGTAATCGATTTCCGCCGAACCGATGAGCTTCGGTTGACACTCAACAACCGAGCCTCTGGGCGAAAATTGATGGCTGGACGAAAACGGGCGCAGCCCTGAGGCCGCGCCCGTGCTTTTTGCGGTTGCCGACGGCGAAAGCCGCGCCGGCTCAGGCGATCTTGAGGATGCTTTCGGGATGCTGCTCGTTGGGGTCAACGTCGGGCTCCATCCGATATACGACGGACTTATCGACCACCAGTTGGCCGTCCTCGCCAAGGCTGATCTTGAAGCGGTCCATCGGACGCGGCGCTGGACCTTCAAAATTCCAGCCGCTGATGTAATAGCCCGATCCATGGCAAGGGCATTTGAACTTTTGCTCGGCTGCGAGCCATCGCGGGGTGCATCCGAGATGGGTGCACTTGGCGAAAATCGCATAGAACCCGGATTTAATCCGTATGATCCATGTGCGATATTCCTGCTTGTATTTCTCGCTGACCTCGCCGACGACATAGTCGTCGGGATAGCCCGCCTTGAACTTTGAGGGAGGCAGGAACAATACGCGCGGAAACGCCGACCGTACCGCGGCCAACAGGCTTATCAGCGAGAAGGCGATGAAGCCGCCCCAGCCGAGCCGGCCGAGAAAATCGCGGCGGGTCCAAAGCGAGCCGACCTGTTCCTCTGCTTCGAGCGCAGGGCGGGCTTCGGAAGCTTTCTTGCCCTTAGATGCCGGTGCTGCAGGTGCTGCTGCCATCGAGCGGTTGCGACCTCCCCATCCAGACTGTTGATGTCAGGCTCACGGTTCTCGCCAGCCAGGTCATCGAACCAAGTGAGAACTTATACCTTGCGAAGTAAAGACTGTTCAAGGCGCATCGGCCGGCAGGGACGTGTGCGACGCGAATCGCCGGCGAGGCCGCCCGCCGCTGCCACTGAGCCGTCTCACCATTCGTAGCTGACGCCCAGGCCTTGCGGCGCCATACTCTGGGCGGCGCCTTGACGAACGGTCGATCCCAAACTACCGGCAGACACGGGAAAGATGCGGAAGCGGCTGGGGTCGGCGGCGCGCCGGCGATGGAGATAGAACATCAGCTCGGTCGTCCCGACTCCCACGATCGCGGCGCCAATCACGTCGGACAGCCAGTGTTCGTCCTTACCCATCCTGCCCAGACCGACCGCGGCGGCGCCGGCGTATGCGGGTATCATCACGTACCAGGCGTTGTCGGCATACTCGCTCAGACCGGCGGCCAGCGCGAATGGCGGCGTAGCGGTGCCGGAGATAAAAGATTGACCGTGCGTGAAGAAGCCGAACCCGCCGTGGCCGCGTTTCGGGCGTGGCCGGCTGAAACCGGCCTTGGTCACCTCGGCAAGCAATGAAGCGATTCCCACGCTCTCGATAGTGGTAACGACGGACTCCCGCGCCCGTGCGTCATCGTTCTGCAGACCGGACAGATAGAGCAGGCCGGTGGCGCCCCATTCGAAGACGTTGCCCATGGTCTCCAGATGGCTCGCGGTCTTGTGGCTCATATGGCGCATACGCGATCGGACGGTGTTGTCGAGCGCGAACGCGCCGCCCAAAACCGCTCCCGCGCCGAGCAAGGTGTAGTAGAGCCTGGGTTCCTGAAGGAGACTGTCGGCATCGCCGATGTGCATCGGCGCGGTCAGAAGGTCTTCGACATCCGCCTCGCCGTTGTTGGCCGCATAGCGGAAGTCGGAGCCGATTTCAGACAAATATCCGTGCCTGCCTTGCTCCTGCTCCTCCACCATCGCTACGGGCTGCTGACGGGCCGACTCTTCGGGATACCGATGCACGAGGATCGGAGGCGCTTCGTGCGTCGGCGGCATGGCTTGAGACGGTATCGAAAGCGTGGGCGTCGATTGCTGCGGTGCGGCGAGTTCCTGACGAACCACGGGGGCGGCCGTCGGGTTCACTGACGGCGCGGATTCGTCGCGGACCAAGCCGTCGGGTTCCACGCGCAGTGATGGCGCGGACTCTTCGTGCACTAACGGCGCGGTTCGCGCTTGGGGCGACGACTCATCGGACTCTTCGTACACCACGACGCCTGACCCTCGCGACGCGGACGGTCCCGGATCTTCCTCCACTAAAACGGCCGGTGTTTTTCCGACCGTCAGCGCAGGCTCTTCATCCGCCCCGACCTGGGGCTGTTCCGACGCCATCGCCGAAGATAAAGAAAGCAGCAGAGCCGCAATCAGAATCAAGGCCACGCGCTTTATGACTGCCATGGCGATCATAAATTTAGAGGCTCAAGCTCCACGGCGTTGACGACATCGCAAACGAAGCCGGTTTTCATGCCTGCTATTGAGGCCGTCGTCTAATGCGTTTTGGAATCCTTCGCTCTTTTTCCCCAGCCTGCTAATGCAATACCGGCTGCTCGACCGGCGACGGCGGCGCCGCTTCCTGAGATTGGTCCTTTTTTGTCGGAGCTCGAGGAATCACGCTACCCTCGTGTGGCGCAAGCTCTTCCGGAAGAAATCGGTCGGGCGGCGGAAGCTGGGCGATAGGTGCCTGCTGGGCGCCCGCCTCAGCGATAGTATTTCCTTCCATATCATCGTCCGCCGGCCGAAATGCCGGCGCGAGCGCGGTGTCGGTCGTCAGGTAATGGAGCGGGCGTGCCACGGTCCATTCCAGAGCGAAACCAATCGGGCTCAGGACGTACGATATGAACTTTAGCGGATTGGAGTCCTCTTGGGTGTATTCCTTGGGGTTTTGCCGTTCGTCAGAATACTGGGCACGGGCAAACGCCGGACTCGACAACAAAAGCGCGGTGGCCAGGAGGCCGATTGTTATGTGGCGCATAGGGTTACTCTTTACCCCGATTGGCAAGGCTGTCAATTGAGGGATACTTTAGTTCAGGCTCCCAGTTTATTAACACCATCCGTCGAATCAGGCCAGACTTGCATTCCAGGGTGAGAGATCCAAGCGAGGTCCCGTGAAGTTTCGACTGTCAGCGGTTTTGACGGCGATATCCATTCTAGCGCTCGGCAACGGCATTATTTGGGCCGCCGCCGCGACGGTGCCGAGCCCAATCACCTTTGTCGGCACCGACGACAACGTCTATTACTGCAAAGGCGATTGTTTAACGCCCAAGTGTGTGACCTGCCCGGTCCGGGGCCTGGAGGTGCGGGCGCAAGGGCTGATCGACGCCGCCTTCCCGGCCGCCGGGCAAGGGCCGGCGCATTATAGTTGGCCGACCTACTCGCCCGACGGGACCAGGCTGGGTTACATATCGACCCGCCGCGATGAAAGAGGCAGGCCGCTGTTCGGCGTTGAGGTCTTCGACTTCAAAACCAAAATCGACAGCCTGATTTTCGAAAGCCCGGGCGAACGGCCGATCTATCTTTTCTGGCTGGCCGACAGCCGAAAGCTGTCCTTTCTATTGGCGGGACCGCGGGGTCTCAGCCTGATGCTGGCCGAGGTGCGCGAGGGCGCGCCGATCCGTTTCGTGGCCAAAGGCGTGCCGCTATACTTCGACTGGAATCAGGCCGGGCATAAGCTGCTTGTGCATACCAATACCGCCAGTGGAGGGGCGCCCGAGCAGGTTTACCTGATGAGCCTGAGCGATGAGGGCCAAACGGTCGACAAGGTGCTGGCGCGCGGCGATTCGCCGTTCAAGGTTCCCGCCTGGTCTCCGGACGGCAAGCAGATGGCCTACGTGACCATGAGCGACGGACGGGCGAAGCTTTACGTCGCGGGCGGCGATGCTGGAAATCCAAGGGCGATGGTCTCGCTGCCGGATGGCGAGAGCAGTTTCGTATGGGCGCCGGATTCGCGTCATATCGCCTATTCGACCGCGCCGATGGAGGACGCGCTGACGTATGACGGAATCGGGATGCTGGATACGGCGAGTGGCGTGACCAAAAAAATCGTAAAGCAGCAGGTCGCGGCGTTTTATTTCTCGCCGGACTCGCATCACTTGGCCTTTATCGGAATCCCGGAGGGGCGTCCGTATTACAGCTGGAATGTCGTCGATCTGCCGTCGGCGAAGAGCCGCCGCCTGCTGGAGTTCTTCACCACGCGTGACGAAGCGCTCGCGTATCGCTATTTCGACCAGCTCGCGCTCTCGCACCGGATCTGGTCGCCGCAATCGGACGCGTTTTTGTTCGCGGGCGCGGTGGTCGGAGCAATGAGATCGATGCCGCAGATGGTTTCGCCGCCGCCCGCGATCTTCGTGGTTCCGATCGGCAAGGAACCGCCGCGAAAGATCGCCGACGGCAAGCTCGCATTCTGGTCGCCGGCTGCCGGCGATTGAACAGTGTCTCCAAGACGAGCTTCGAAGGGACCCCGGTCGGCTTACTTCCCCACCTCCCGTGAGGCATAGAAAGTTCCCGGCGAGCCCGGTTTTTGGAACATGATTGCCGCAACGTCTCCGTCCGCCACGGCGATGTCGGGTCTGCCGTCGTCGTTGAGATCTCCGATCGCGACGGAGACAGGCCCGGTTATTCCCGGATAGTTCACCGCGGCCGAGAACGCGCCAGGTGTCGTGGCGCTTTGCAGTAGCACAGACACGCTGCCGGTTGAGTTCGGGCTCGGGTGGCCCCAGTTGGCGACAACGAGGTCGGGTCTTCCGTCGCCGTTGAGGTCCCCGATGGCGACATCCTCGGAGCCAGCGCCGGTTTTGTAGTTGGTTCTGGGCAGGAAACTGCCGGGGTTGGCAGGATCCTGCAACAGCACTGATACACTTGCCGCGTCCGGATTGTCGGGTGTGCCGTGGTTGGCGACAGCCAGATCGGGTTTCCCGTCGTCGTTAAGGTCGCCAATTTTAACGGCCAAAGGTTGCGCTCCCGCGGCGAAGTTCGTGGCCGGCAGGAAAACACCGGGATTGAGCTGATCCTGCAACAACACGGAAACTGCGCCGTTTCCGTTGTTGTCCAGGATGATCGCGACGATGTCCAGTTTACCGTCGGCGTTGAGGTCACCGATGGCGACGGCTACGGAGCCCTGCCCGAGCGGTACAGTCGATCGAGGCAAGAAAGTCCCGGGGGGACCAGAAGGATCCTGGAAGAAAATCGAGATGCTCTTTTGCCCGTTGGCCACGGCGATGTCAGGACGGCCATCGCCATTGAGGTCGCCGATTGCGACTCCGTCGGGGCCGCTGGGATAGCCGCCAGTGCCGAGGTTTACGGCGGAGAGAAAGTTTCCGGGGTTGCCGGGGTTCTGAATCAGGATGGAGATATTCGCCGACGTGTTGTTGCCGACGACCAAGTCAGGGTAGCCGTCGCCGTTAAGGTCACCCACCGCGATCGCAACCGAATCCGAGCCGGCGGCAAAGTGCGTGGCGGTGGCGAAGGTTCCAGGCGCCGACGGCTCCTGCAGGATCACGGCGGCGAAACCCGGATGTGGCGGCGCGCCGGCTATGAATGTAGTAGCCACCGCGAGATCGGGAAATCCGTCGTTGTTCAGGTCGGCGATCGCGACTGACTGAGGCAGATTGAAGGGCGGTATCGAGATACCACCGCCGCCGCACCCGCCAATGACAAGTGCTGCCATGAGAATCGCCGCGGTAAGTGGAGATCCAATAATGCCTTGAACCCGGGGCATGATTTTTAACCTGCCTTGCGACTCCGCGCCGGGCTGCAATCGGACGGCCTGGTAATCGGTAATCGGTAACCGGCAGAAGCGGCCTGATTATGACGTCCGATTTGCCGAAGACGCGCTATTAGCGTTCGCATCGGTCATGCCAACCAAAAATTAGCGGAAATTAGCGATGCCAGCTGGCTGCCGTCGGTGCAAGATGTGGAAACGACGCGACAGATGGGGCTTTGCGGCGCGCCTCGCGCAAACAGCGCAGACGGATCTACCGTGGGAACAGTACGATGATCACGGTGGGGCCGACCGTTATCAGGCGCCGATACGCTTGGCGGCGGCCCCGAATCGAAGGCGGATTGCGATTATCGGGGAGAGCGGACCGGAAGAGGATTTCGGGCAGGCCCGGACGCGCCTGCTTGCAGGCGCGTCCGGGGAAGCGTCATTTCTTCTGGTCCATCGGGCCGCCGCAGCACTTAACCGCGCCGGCGCCGCCCTTGGTCACGATGACCTGAGCACCACATTTGCCGCAGATGTAAACTTTTCCGAGCTGGTTAGCCATCAAAACTCCCGATCTCCCTCTTGTAAAGTAGTTGCATCCGTCTCAAACCCCTTTGAATAGCGGTCTTCGCTTCTCAAGAAAAGCCCTGACACCCTCGGCGCGGTCCGCCGTGGTTTGCAGCAGGGCGTACAAATCTTCCTCCAGCCTTATACCTTGCTCCAGGGTCATATCGAAACCTTTGAGCACGGCCTCCTTGGCCAGCCTCATCGCGATCGGGCCCCGTTCGAGCATCGATTGGATGACTCCATCGGCGCATCGCGCGAGCGTCGCGCGGCTATCGGCGAGATAAGTTATCAATCCCAAGCGCATCGCCTCGCGACCGTCGACCGGCGCGCCGGTGAGAAGCATCTTCAAGGCCTGCGCCGACCCGACGAGCCGCGTCAAGCGCTGACTGCCGCCGAAGTGAGGCATCACGCCGCGCGCGAGTTGTGTCAGGGCGAAACGCGCACGCGCCGGGGCAACCCGCAGGTCCATCGCGAGCGCCAGTTCCAGCCCTTCGTCGAAGGCATCGCCATTTACAATCGCCAGCGTCGGCTTGGTCAGCGCCGCCATCGATTCGACCAGGCGCGGGTCGACGGCATCGTCAAAGCCCGCGCAGAAGATGTCGCCGGCACCGGTCAGCGCGAGTATCCGCGTCGAGTCGTCGTCTTCGACCTGTTCGGCCAATTCGATCAGCCGCGACGCCATCGCGGCGCTAATGCGGTTGTCCGCGGCGGGCCGATTTAAACAGGCGATCACGCAGCCATCGCGGCTGCTCACATCGACGGTGCCGGCGGCTGATGCGCCGGGCCGACGCGCTGCGCGACTGTTCTTCATTCCCGTGATCGAACGGCGCTTAGTTTCCGCATCTCGCCGCGCCGGCGATTAAGCCTTCACTCCGGTGCGCAAATCCTTGCGCAGGATTTTGCCCACCGGACTCTTGGGCAGGGCATCGATGAACTCGTAGCTCTCGGGGCACTTGAAGCTCGCCAGACGGGCGCGGCAGAACTGTGCCAATTCGGTGGAGTCGAGCTTTACGCCTGGCCGAGGCACCACGAAGGCCTTGACGGTTTCGCCCCAGTCGACTGACGGTATGCCGATTATCGCGGCTTCATCGACGCCCGGATGGCTCATCAGGATGGTTTCGATCTCCGCGGGCGCGATATTCTCGCCGCCGCGGATGATCATGTCGTCCTTGCGTCCGGCGAAGAACACGTAGCCATCCCCGTCGATCCAGCCGAGGTCTCCGGTCGCGCGCCATCCGTCGGCCATGATCAGGTCGTCCTTGCGCCCGGCGTAGCCCTTCATGATGCGCGGGGTACGGATGCAGAGTTCGCCGACCTGGTCCGGCGCCAGAGAGTTTCCGATCTCGTCGCGGACCATGACCTCGACGTCGGGGAGAGGCTTGCCGATCGAGTTTAGGCGCTTGAGTTTAAGCTCGACCTCCGCCGGAGTGCCTTGCAGGCGATGATCGTCGGGGCCGAGTACTGTCAACGAAGAAGTTGTTTCGGTCTGGCCGTAGGCGTTGACGAAGCCGACATGGTTGGGAAAAGCATCAATCGCGCGGCGGATTACGCTGAGCGGCATTGCCGCGCCGCCGTAAGCCAGGTTACGGAGATGCGAGAAATCAGTTTGCGCGAAGCCCGGCTCGTCGAGCACCTGCTTGAGCATCGTCGGCACGACGAACGCGTGAGTAATCTTTTCCTGGGCCACCAGCTTGAGCCAGGTGCGCGGCTCGAACTGCTGCATGATCACCAGCTTTCGGCCGGTCCACATGTTGCTCATCATCGCCGCTGTTCCGGCGATATGGTAAAACGGCACGCACACCAGCGCGGCGCCGCGATCGGTGCCGTCCGCCATCTCGACGTTGGCGGTGACGTAGGCGCTGAAATCGTGGAAGCTCAGCATCACCCCTTTCGGCAGCGAGGTGGTGCCGCTGGTGTACATCAGAACCGAAGTGTCGTGGTCTTCGACCTCGGCTTCGGTTTCGTCGGGCTCGGCCTTCAGAGCGGCGTCCCAAATTGACGGAAGATGTTGCGAGCTCTCGGTCAAGCCAAGCAGCTCCTTGGAGGTGAGCCGCGGGCGCATGCGCTGGGCAAGATCCAGGTAGCGATCGCCCACCAGCAGCGTTTTGACCTCAGCCGTATTGATCATGTATTCGAGTTCGTTCTCTTTGGCCCGGTAATTGAGCGGCAGAAAGGTAAGGCCGGCCTTGGCCGCCGCATAATAGCTGGCGACGTAGAGATCAGAGTTGGTGTCGAGGGCGGCGACGACCTCACGTTGCTTGAGGCCCATCTGCTTGAACACCGAGCACAGGCGCGCGACCAGGTCATTGAGCGCCGCGTAAGTCAGACGGCGTCCGCCAAAGACCATAATTTCCTGGTCCGGCATCATCGATCCCGGAATGGTGATGAAATTAACGGTGTTCACGAGCCAAGCCTCCCTGCAGTCATTTTTTAGTTTAACACGGCATCCCGATCCTGTCGTTCGACCCAGGATTTGAGCCTGCGAGCCAGCCGGCGTTCAAGTTCGAGCGCGTCCCGCAGCGGCATATCAAGGCCGCCCGATACGGCGAGTTTGGCGATTGCGACCGTCATTCGCGGCAGACGGCTCAATTCGCGCGCCAAAGCATGGGCTCTGCGCGTCAGAGCCGCCAGCGGGACTACCTCGGCGACCAAACCTATACGCAGCGCCTCGCCAGCGTCAATCCAGCGCCCGGTCAGGCAAAGATCAAGCCCACGGCCCAGGCCGATGCGCCGGGCAACGGTCTGCGTGCCGGCGACGCCAGGGATCATGCCGAGGCCGGTTTCCGGCAGGCAGATTCCGGTGTCATCCGCGGCGATGGCGATATCGCACAGCAGCGCCATTTCCAGCCCGCCGCCTACCGTGGCGCCGTGTACCGCGGCGATCGTCGGAATCGGCAGTGAGCGGAGCAGACCCCAGACGTCGCGGCGAAAGCGGACCCATCGGGCGACGATTGGCGATGGAGCCCGGCCGAACTCGCTTACGTCGCCGCCGGTCGAGAGCGCCTTGCCCGCGCCGGCCAGCACCATCGCGCAAACTTCGGGATCGTCGTGAATCGCGGAGAGCACCTGATGGAGGTCATCTCGCATCTGGATGTTATACGCGTTCAAAACCTCGGGGCGGTTGAGCGTGACCCAGGCGATGCCGTCTCGTTTCTCGAACAAAACGGTGGCAAAGCCTGATGCCGAGGCCGCTTGACGGGTTTGTCGCTCTCGCCTGGTCATGCGTTTGCGATCCCGCTGCTCAGGGCGGAGACGCCGCGTTCGTAAACGATATGGCCGTCGATGAGCGTCATCTCGACCTGCAGGTTCGCGATCTCCGCAGCCTTCATTTCGCAGGGGTTGTGCGGCAGGACGATCAGGTCGGCCAATCGGCCGATTGCGATTTCTCCGCCCTCAAGCCGCGCCAGCTTGGCCGCGGAGCGGGTGAAGAGCGCAAGCGCTTCGTCGGCGTTCACCGTTTCATCCGGAGCCAACCGTTCGCCGCTCGCGGTGGTTCGGGAGACCGCCGCCGCGATCGCGGCGAGCGGACGGGCCGGCGTCACAGGAGAGTCGGTCGCGCCCGCAATTTCGATTCCGGCCGCCTTGAGGCTCCGGACCCGATACAGATAGGGCACCAGCCCTGGTTCCGCGCGATACTTGTCGCCGCGGAAATGAACGAAGCCCGGATTGGTCACCACCCACGCGCCGACAGCCCGGAGCCGAGCTACGTAATCGGGAGGGATAAGGCCGCCGTGTTCGATCCGCCATCGCGCCGTGCCGCAATCCGGAATCTTCAACCGGGCCAATTCCACAGCGCTCAGCGCCGCATCCAACTCCTCGATCTCGGTGGCATGAAACGCGCAGTCCAGGCCCGCCGCAATCGCTCTTACGACCTGTTCGGCCATCATGGCCGGATCGGTGGATGCGTCGGGGATGAATTTGACCGCGGTGAGTTTCATTCCCGCCGATTCTGCCGCCGCACGCGCTTCGGTTGCCTCATCCAGATGAGCCGCGCCGAGCATCAGAAAGGCGCGCTGGCCGAACGAATGCCCGGAGCGGAGCCGGGCGAATAACCGGATCTCGTCGAGACCGTTTCGCACGGTCGCGTCGGTGAATGTCGTCGTTCCGGCGGCGAGCATCTCGCGACCGAAGACGCGGGCGCGAGCTTCCAGATCGGCGGCGGTGACGGGCGGCAGCTTGCGGGTGATCCATTCCTCCATCCCGATCGCCAATCCGGTGACGGTCCCGGCACCGTCACGAATGAGTTTAGCCCCATCGGGCGGTTTGAAATCGGGAGCCTCGAGCCCCAGTGCGCGAATCGCCCGCGAGTTGAGCCACGAGGCATGAAGCGTCTGATGGCGAAGCCGAAGCGGATGCTTAGGCACGGCATCGTCCAATTCCTTGCGCGTCGGACCGCGGCGCTCCTTGAGCAGCGCGTCGTCGCAGCCGAAGACCTTGAGCCAGTTGCCCGGCGCGGTGCGGGCGGCTCCGGCACGCAAATCGGTCAGGAGTTCCGCGACGGTGTGTGAGCGGGAGACCTGTAAGCCGACCGCGGCTGAGGCGGCTTCATGGAAGTGGAGATGAGAATCGATCAGGCCCGGCGCGACCGCGCGTCCGACAAGCTTTACCAAGTGGGTCTGCGGACCCACCATCGGCTTGAGCTCGTTGAAGCCACCAACGGCCGAGATTCGACCGCCAGCGATCGCGACCGAATCGCAGCCCGGATGGCCCAGGATAACGCCCCCATGGAGAACCAGATCAGCCTTGCCAGGCGCCATTTATGAGCCAATAGGAGACGGCGCTCCTGAGTTCCGGCGAAAAACGCCTGATACCTGCCTGACCGGCGGATGGCCGAGCCAGTGCGGCTTGGCCATCGCCGATGCCAGGAGGATTCCGTTCGTCAGTCTGAAGAGGGAAGAGGCTTGGCCTCTTTGATCTTCATTTCCCCATCGCAACACTCCAGCGACCCGGGGCCGGGCTTGTTGCACAGCACTTCGGTTCCACACTTCTCGCACATGTAACGCTTTCCAAGTCCACTCGGCATGTTTCCTTACTCCTCGCTATCGAGCCGGCAGTTTAATATTTGATGGCCGGCCGCGAAACCCTCAATCATTCATTCATTCGAACGGCAGTTCGGTGACCACCGCTTTAAGTTCCCCTGTCGAATCCCTGATTGCTACCCCGGTTCCCACGGTCCACGCGCTGTGATGAAGGATTGCCAGGCCGAGCACCCCGAGCCGCGGGGATATGGCGGCGCTGGTCACGCGGCCGACCTCGTTTCCATCCAGCGAAACGGCCGCGTTCGTTTCCGGCAGACGCGCGCCTTCGATGCGCAATCCGAACATCCGTTTCTTGAGCGTCCCGCGGGCGGTGGCGCGTTCGACGGTTTCCTGGCCGACGTAACAGCCCTTGTTAAACGAGATCGCCGATTGCAGCCGCGCTTCGAGGGCGATGGTTTTCTCTCCCGTATCGACGCCCACGAGAGCGATGCCGTTTTCTATCCGAATCGTTTCCATCGCGCTGCGGCTTACCTGCCTGATGCCGGGCGCCGCCGCGGCGCGAATCAGATCGGCGATGAACTGAGCGACCCGGGACGCTTCAATCAGCACGGTGAAGGCGGGACGGCCAAAGCGCGGTATGTTTGCGATGCCGATGTCGCCGTCCTCGAGGTAATGCCAAGGGGCGAGAGCGCCCGCATTCGCTCCGCTGACCGCGGCGATGGTCTGCCCGGCAGATGGCCCTTCGATATCGATCACGGCCATTCCCGTGAGCTCCTCCATCTCGACGTCATCGGCCACCAGAAATTTTTCAAGCTGCGCATGAGTCTCGCGGCCACAACGCGCGGTCGGTTTCGATCAGGAGATTGTCGTTTTTCGCCCAGACGTAAAGGTCCGCGAGCACGTGCGCATGCTCGGTCATCAGCAGCGCCGGGGCGATCATCCCGGGCTTGAGCCCCGCGATGTCGTTGCTGCACATGCCGTGAAGGAACGGCACGCGGTCGTCGCCGACCATCCTGACCAGCATCCGCTCCTCCATCAGCCGGCAGCCGACGCCCGCGGTGAGCGCGCGGTAATCCGCCTCGAACTCGGGGCCGCATAGGGGCCTCGATAATTCGCTGTGGCTGGTCTGGTCTGGGGTTGAATAGTGCATCGCGGGACCTTGCCTCGGTCCTCAACCTCTTGAAGTTAACAGATTGAAAAGTAGCGTCACAACCACCCCGGTTTTACGACAACAGAAGCCCTCGAAAAACCGGTTCTATAGAACGTGCGCTTTACAGTATACTCGGCGAGAGGGGAGGCCCTATCGCATGGGTGAATTTATACTCGGCCTGATAGTCGGAGCCGGCGCCGCGCTCGTATTCTTTATCTACGACGAAGGCGAGCTTTTCCTCAAGCTCTCGCGGCAGATCAAGAGCGTGGCCGCACGCTATAAACAGGAGAATCGCCCGACCTGAACCGCCCGCGCGCCGGCGCCATCACGATGACGAGTTCATCAGAGACGACCGGGCGGTCGGTTCGCCACGGCTCGCTCGGAGTTGTTGCAAGTATTGCCGCCCTGCTTGTCGTCATCGGCAGTATGGCGGTTTCGCCGCGGCCGGTTGCGGCGAAGGAGCCGAAGGATGCCGCGACGGAACTCAGCGATGAGGCGTTCGTACTGCTCAATTCGTTAAACGGCGGCGGCGAGAAATCCAAGGCGCTGCTTGGGCCGGTGGCGGGCTTCGCCGGTGATGCGCAAACCCTGAGCGGCGCGCTGGCCGGCGGAAATCGCGCCGACGCGGGGCGCGCGATGGCGGCGCTGCAATCGGATCGGGACGCGGTTGACGCCGCGATCAAGGCCAGTCCCGGCGTCCTGAATCAGTCAAAATGGGATTCCCTCAAACGCGACCTCGATGACCTCGCGAAGGCGGTTCCGCCGTCCGTGAGCCCGAGCGAAGCGAACGTGGGCCGATCTGCCGGGGGCGGCGCATCGGAGCGAGGCGGGGCGGGGCTGACAGTAAAAATCGAGTCGGTGACGGTCGATTCGGACCATAACACGCGCGTAAAAGGATGGCTCAGAGGCCGCGAGTCTCAAATCGGCCGGCGTGTATTCTGGCGAGCGCCAAATCCGCTCCTTCAAGATTGCCCCCGCGCCCGGATCTCTCCGCATCGAATTTGATATCGCGCTCGAAGAGGTCGAGCCGGGTACGGTAATCAGGGTTTACGACATGGCAGGCCATAGCGCCGAGGCGGAAATCGCCTCGGCTACCCCGGCCGAACCGGCTACACGCAGCGAGAGGGAGGCAAGGCCGGATACGGCGGTCGAGAGCGGCGGCGAAGCGACCGCGCCGGGGGATGAATCATCCGAGGCGGGCGGCGCCAATACCGCCGAGATTCCGAGCGGGGAACCGCCATCGCCCTCGAAGCGCCACGTCCACGGCCGCGTTACCGGCGCTCTGGCCAGCGTGAAGATTCAGATCGAGAACATAACGCCGATCGACCCGATGCTGAGCGAGTATCAGATTGTCGGTCAAATTATCGGCAATGGCGTCGAGCGTGCGGCGATCTTCGTCGATGGGCAAATGGCCGAGGAAATCCCGCTTGACGTGGTCGACGGCTTCGGCCATCACCTGTTCAATCTGACCTTCGCGATGAGGGGCCGGCAGGCAACGATCAGGGTTTACGGAACCGGAGATCAGTACGTCGAGAACTCGATTCAGATGCCGGTTGCGGTCATTCCCGGCCCGGCGGCGATTCCGGGCTACGGGAGGAATCCATACCCCTATGGCGTGAACCCTTACGGTTACGGCAATCCTTACGGACCGAACCCGTATGGCCCGAATCCATATGGGCGGCCGATCAACCCGTATGGTAATGCGAACCCCGGGTATAATGGTTATAATAGCAACGGCAATGCTGTTCCCGGCTACGGTAATCCTTACGGCAATCCGTACCCGAACAATCCGCCGCCCGGAAACAACTGGTGGCAGCGGTTGTTGCCGTAACGTGCCGGTTGTCGTATAGGGCGAGCGCCGCCGAAGTCCCACCGCGACACTTAAATAAGGGATCGGTTAACGGGACCGCGCAACAACCGCGGTTGGATGGCGGGGGCCGGCGGGCAGGCTATAGGTTTATTATCAACGGAGGCTTTGAAACGAAGGAATTATGCTGATTCAAGCGACCCAGCTCCGCACAGGGATGATCATCGAGTACAACAAGGATCTCTGGCGGGTTATGAGCGTCAGTCACGTTACGCCGGGCAACTGGCGTGGGATGGTGCAGACCAAGCTGCGCAACATCAAGGTCGGCACGCAGACCGAAAACCGCTTCCGTTCGGAAGACAAGGTCGAGCGCGTCATCCTGAGCCAGGTACGGATGGAGTTTCTCTATCAGGACGGCGACGATTTTCACTTCATGAATACCGAGACCTTTGACCAGGTCACCATCCCCAAAGAAATCATCGAGGACGTGGTTCAGCTGCTGATGCCCAACATGCAGGTCGAGGTCGAGTTCCACGAAGCCACGCCGCTCAACGTAAGCCTGCCCAAGACCGTCAACCTGAAGGTGGTGCGCACCGATCCGGGCATGAGGTCGGCGGCGGTTAACAACACGCTTAAGCCGGCCACGCTCGAAACCGGGCTGATAATCCAGGTGCCGCACTTCATCACTGAGGGCGAACTAATCACCGTCAACACCGAGACCCACGAGTATCTGGCGCGGGCGAAGTAAGGACCTTCGACCCAATTGCCCGCGACACCCAATCGCGGGCACACTGATGAGATGTCTCCGTACCAGCGTTCCACTCCTCGTCCCGGCAGTCCGCGTTCCGGCGGCCCGCCCGCGCGCGAAGCGAACAGGGCGCCACGGGCCGCCTCGGGCGCGAAAAAGGCCTCCGCGCCACCGCTTCGGTTACGCTCCAATCTTTTCATCGCGCACACCCAGCCTGGGCTCGAAGCGATTGCCTGGAGTGAAATCGCCGCCAGAGTACCCGGCGCGGTCGAAATCGGCCGGCGGAATATTCCCGAGCGCAACGGCATGACGATCTTCGCCGCCTCAGAGCCCGATTCGCTGGAGAGTTTGCGTACGCCCGAGGATATCTTTGCCCTGGTTGGCTACCGTTATCCGGTCAAGCCGGAGCGGGACGGGCTGGAGCAGGCTCAGTCCGCGGCGCGAAACGCGCCCTACGTCGAAGATGGATTGATGGCCCGGGTGCGCGTGATGCCGGGCAGCCGCGCCGGCAGGCGGCTCAGCTTTCGGGTCGTGACGCGCGCAAGCGGACAGCAGGTTTTCAGGCGGATCGACTTGCAGCGTGCGGTGGAAAACGGAATCGCCGAACGGGGCGATCGCAGATGGCGACTTGGCGGCGAAGAGGCGGAAGTCGAATTTTGGGCCACGCTGCTCGACGACGAGTTGATTATCGCGATCCGGCTGAGCGACGAGCGCATGCGCCATCGCGACTACAAGGCCGTCCATCGGCCGGCCTCGCTGCGCCCCTCGGTGGCGGCGGCGATGGCGTGGCTCTCCTCGCCCAGCGATGACGAGGTGGTGCTGGATCCGATGTGCGGCGCCGGGACAATCCTGATCGAACGGGCGCATCTCGGTCGCTACAGGATGCTGCTCGGCGGCGACAGAGATCCCGACGCGATGGATGCGGCCCGGGCCAATGTGGGGCCGCGCTACAAGCCGATCGAGCTCAGGCCGTGGGATGCGGCGCAGATGCCGCTGGAGGACGCCAGCGTCGACAAGATAATCACCAATCTGCCGTGGGGAATCAAAAGCGGCACGCGCGCAGACAATCGCCGGCTTTATCCGCGCCTGATAGCCGAGTTCAAACGCGTGCTCAGGCCCGGGGGCAGGATGGTGCTGCTGACCGCCGAGACCTTCCTGATGCGCGACTTGATCGCGCGGCGGCTGCTGAGAGCGGACCGGACGTTTCCGGTCGCGATCCTGGGGCGTTCGGCGGCGATCTACGTCTGCCGCTCAGCCTGAGGCGCGAAGACTGAGATCGCGAGCCTGCGAGCCGTACGGCTCCGGCAGTTCGACTTCGTGAGCGTCGGTCCAGGTGCTCTCCAGCCGGTAGAAATCGCGCACCGGTTCCAGAAACAGATGGACCACGACGTCGTTGTAGTCCAACACCACCCAGTTGCCGAGGGTCATTCCCTCGATTGCCAGCGGATGCTCGGCATCGCGATCCATCCGCTCCTCGATGCCGCGCGCGATCGCCTGAACCTGGGTGTCGGAGCGTCCGGTCGCAATCACGAAGTAGTCGGCGATCGAAGAGAGGTGCTCGACCTTCAGAACAATCAGGTCGTAGGCCTTTTTTTCCAGCGCCGCTTCGACGATCGCCAGCGTCTTATGAAGAGAATTCACCCTTGAGACTTCAACCTGTCAGGCAGACGCATAAAGGCCGTGACGCGCGATGTAATCGCCAACGTCGCTGGGTACCAGGTAGCGTATCGACTTGCCTTGCTGGAGCTTGTTGCGAATGACCGTGGCGGAGATCGGGATGGAAGTCGTGAGGAGAAATGAAAGCGTTTGCCCGCTTTGATTCACGTAATGATCGCCGTCAATAGTGTAGCCCAGACGGGTGAGCGCGGCAAGCGACACTCGCGGCGGAGACGATTCGCCCTCGCGATGCCGGGTGTGGACGATGATGCCGCAGAGTTTGATTAGCTCGAGGTAATCCTTCCAGCTCTCGAGCTCCGCAGAAGGCATCCGAGCCCATGATCAGAAACAGCGACGCGGGCGCGCGGAGGGTCGAAAGAAACTGACGCGCGGTATCGATCGTGTACGATTGCCCGCCGCGCTTGATCTCGGCATCCGAGACCATGAAGTGACGGTTGCCCTTGGTCGCCAGCCGAACCATCTCGAGGCGATGCTCGGCGCCGGCAAACTCGGCTTGGGTTTTCAATGGCTGGTTAGCGGCCGGGACAAAATAAACCAGGTCGAGCGCCAGCTCTTCGCGAACCTCTTCGGCCGCTCGCAGATGGCCGATATGGATCGGATTGAAGCTGCCGCCGAACAAACCTACCCGCATGACTCTATCGTCCGGCCTCCCTCCGCCGCGTCACAGCCGCACCTGCCCGGCTCCGCGGATTACGTACTTGTAGGTGGTCAACTCGCGCAGCCCCATCGGACCACGAGCGTGAAGGCGGTTGGTCGAAATACCGGTCTCGGCGCCGAAACCGAATTCAAATCCGTCGGTGAACCGGGTCGAGGCATTGACATAGACGGTAGCCGAATCCACCTCATGTTCAAAGCGCGAGGCGGCCGACAGATCTTCGGTAACGATCGCGTCGGCCAGTCCGGAGCCGTGCCGCGCGATGAAGACAATCGCTTCGTCGATAGAATCGACCACCTTAATCGAGAGAATCAGGTCGAGGTACTCGGTATCCCAATCCTGGTCGATGGCCGGGCGCGCCGATTTGAGGATCGCGCGGGTGCGGGGGCATCCACGAAGCTCGACGCTCTTGGTCGCGAGCCGCGCCGCGATCGCCGGCAAAAACTTCGCCGCGACCTCGGCATGAACAAGCAGGGTCTCCATCGCATTGCAGACCGACGGCCGGCTGCACTTGGCGTTGAAGCAGATCCCCTCGGCCATCTTCAGGTCGGCCGCGCGATCGACGTAGGTGTGGCAGATGCCGTCGAAGTGGGGGAGCACCGGCACCGCCGATCCGGCCAGCGCCTCTTTGAGCGCGCCGCCGCCGCGCGGGATTATCAGATCGATCGCGCCGATGGCGCGCTTCAGAATCTGAATGACCTCGCGGTCGGGATTGTTCACGAACATCACGGCAGTTGGCGGCAGTTGCGATCGTTCGAGCGCGCCGGTGATTACACCCGCCAGAAGCTCGTTCGTCGCCATCGCCTCGCGGCCGCCGCGCAACACTACGGCGTTGCCGGCCTTGAGCGCGAGGACCGCGGCGTCAACCGTGACGTTGGGGCGCGCCTCGTAGATTATCGCGATCACGCCTAGCGGCACGCGCACCTGGCTGATTTCCAGCCCGTTGGGCCGCCGCCATCCGGCGATGATCTCGCCGACCGGATCGGGCAGGGCCGCGACCTGTTCCACGCCGCGCGCCATCGCTGCGATCCGATCCTCGTTGAGCGCCAGCCGATCGACAAACGCCGCGTTCAGGGATTCGGCTTTGGCGCGATCGATGTCGCTGCGATTCGCCGCGAGTATCCCGGAGCTGGCGGCGCGCAAGCCCGCGACGATCTCCATCAGGGCGCGCTGCTTGCTCGCTCCCTGACAGAGCGCTAATTCGCGGGCGGCCGCCTTCGCTTGCGCCAGGCGCGCCGAGATATCGCTCTCGAGGCTCATGCGACCTTGTCTGTCAGAACGAGATTGTCGCGATGGATGATTTCGTCGGCCACTTTGTATCCCAGCACGCGCGAGATTTCCTCCGAGCGCCTGCCTTTGACTTTTATCACATCCGCCGCCGGGTAATTGACCAGTCCGCGCGCGAATTCGGCGCCGTCCTGATCGAGCAGGCTCACGCAATCGCCGCCGGCGAAATCGCCCTGGACCTCGTTGACTCCCGATGGCAGCAGGCTTTTGCCCTTGCTGCGCAGCGCTTCCGCGGCGCCGCGATCGAGCTTGAGGGCGCCCGCGGGTTTGAGCGCGAACGCGATCCAGTGCTTGCGGCTGCGCAGCCGATCGCGCGCGGCCAGGATGAGCGTGCCGCTTTCCTTCGCGGGATCGAGTGCGTCGAGCAGCCCTCGGCTTTCAAGACCCGATGTTATGATCGTCGTGACGCCGGCCTGCGAAGCGCGGCGCGCGGCGGTCAGCTTGGAGGCCATCCCGCCGGTTCCGAGCGGACCGGCGCTATCGGCGACCAGCCCTTTCATGTCGGACTCGGCGTCGGCGATTAGCGGGATGAGCCGCGCGTCGGAGCGCTTGCGCGGATCGGCGGTCAGAACTCCCGGCACGTCGCTCAGGATCACCAGCATCTGGGCCTGCACCAGATTGGCGACCAGCGCCGACAGATTATCGTTGTCGCCGAAGCGAATCTCCTCGACCGCGACGCTGTCGTTCTCGTTCACGATCGGAATTATTCCGGCGCCGAGCAGCGTCTGGATCGTTTGCCGGGCGTTGTTGCATCGCGCGCGCTCCGCGAGGTCCTCGTGAGTCAGAAGAATCTGCGCGACGGTGCGGCCATGCCAGGCGAAATACTTCGCGTAATGGCTCATCAACTCGATCTGACCCACGGAGGCGGCGGCCTGGCGGATCGCGATGCTGGTGCCGCGCTGGCCGCTAAGCCGCGTGCGCCCGGCCGCGATCGCGCCCGAGGTCACGACCACGACCTCGCGGCCGGCCTTGACGATCGTCGCGATGTCCTCCGCGAGCCGCTCGATTACGTCGACGCGCAATCCGGCAACGTCGGACAGCACGGCGCTGCCGACTTTGACCACCAGGCGGTGAACGCGCGGAACGATTTCCGCCTTATAAGCCAGTTGCGACATCGGGTTTGTCGAGGCGCCGAAGGCGCTCGGCTATCGCCGACACCATCGGCTCCAATCCAATCTTATTTTCCGCCGATATCGCGAATGTCGCCAGCCCGGTGCTAGCGCTGATTGATTGCGCCGCGAGTCGGGCTTCTTCCTCCGACACCAAATCCAGTTTGTTCAGCGCGATCAGGGCAGGGCGATCGGGCAGCGTCGGCTCGAACGCCGCCAATTCGCCGCGCACCGTCTCGAAATCTTTCTCGAGGTCGCGCGACAGATCGAGCACGAACACCACCATCCGGGTGCGCGAGAGATGGCGCAGAAAGCGGATGCCGAGGCCATGGCCGAGATGGGCGCCTTCGATCAGCCCAGGTATGTCCGCCACGGTGAAGCTCTCGGTGTCGGAGATAATGACCCGGCCGAGATTTGGCGCAAGCGTGGTGAACGGATAGGAGGCGATCTTCGGGCGCGCCGCGGTCATCGCCGCCAGCAGCGTCGATTTGCCGGCGTTGGGCAATCCGACCAGCGCGACCTCCGCGATCAATCGCAGTTCGAGCTGACCCATCGCTCCTCGCCGGCCTTGCCGGGCGTCGCGATTCGCGGCGCCTGCCGCGTGGATGACACGAAATGGACGTTGCCGAGGCCGCCATGGCCGCCGTGGGCGATGATCACTCGCTGATGGGGGAGAACGAGATCGGCGAGTTGTTTGCCGCTCTCCTCGTCGAAGACCAGCGTGCCGGGCGGGACTTTAACCACGACGTCCGCGGCGGCGTGTCCGTTCTGTTCCTTGCCCCGGCCCGATTCTCCGTTGCGCGCGGCCAGCCGCGGCTTGTACTTGAAATCGAGCAGGGTCGACATCCCTTCGTCGACCTCGAACACCACGTCGCCGCCCTTGCCGCCGTCGCCGCCCGCGGGCCCGCCGAAGGGGCGATATTTTTCGCGCAGGAAGGCGATCGCGCCGTCGCCGCCCTTGCCGGCGTGCACGAACACCCTCGCCTCATCAATAAATTTCCGCATTACGGGCCAGAATCGGCAGGAGGAGCGGCAATGTTAACCGCCGGCAAAGGACCGGCGGCACGGCCATCACGCTGTTGGCGAGGAACCTGTCGATGGAATCGACGCGGCGGTCACCATCGGCGCTTCGACACTCACCTGGCGGCGTTCGCCGCGGGGCTCGTACTTAACCACGCCGTCGATGAGAGAGTAGATCGTGAAATCGCGTCCCATCCCGACGTTGCGGCCGGGATGAATGCGCGTGCCGCACTGACGCACCAGGATATTGCCGGCCCGGACAGTCTGGCCAGCATAAATCTTGATTCCGCGGCGCTGGCCTGGGCTATCGCGGCCGTTGCGCGTTGAGCCTTGCCCTTTCTTATGCGCCACGGCTGATCTCCTCAATCTTAAGCACGGTGAGTTCCTGCCGATGACCGTGCTTGCGGCGATAGTTCTTGCGCCGCTTCTTCTTGAAAACGATTATTTTGGCTGAACGGGGCTGCTGAACGATCTTGGCGCGCACCGAAGCCGCCGGAACCGTCGGGGTTCCCACGGCCGGCGATTCGCCGCCACTGATGGCGAGAACCTCGCTCAGCGATACTTCCGCGCCGACGTCACCGACGAGGCGTTCGACGACGATTTGGTCACCGACCGCGACGCGATACTGCTTTCCACCGGTTTTTACAATTGCGAACATCTGCCAAATCTCGAACCTATTTAGTTATCGGATGGGCCGGGGAGTGTCAACGTGCCATCGGCAAAGATTGGCGTCTTGGCCTGTAACTAATTTGATTTCTCTCGCCTCCGCTGTCGCCCGCCGCCATAGCGGGAGCGACTCGAAAGCGTCTGCGCGAGATGACCCTCTCCCTCGCCCTCTCCCTGGCCAGGGAGAGGGTAGGGTGAGGGTTCGCAATTGGAATCCCGTTGCGGCTTTGATAAAGCGAATCATCAACCAAGGGGATTGTTGCTGGGGAGGAGGGCGTCGCGCGCGGGCGCGATTCGCACAACATTGCAGGATCGGACTTCAGCTAAAACCGGCGCCGAATCTCTCGCCGGCGGCGCACCGGGAACGCTCAGGGAAAAACTCTTCGGATTTCTCCAGAGCCGGCCCGCCGGCGCCGCCACCGACGAATTGCTCGAGCTGGTCTTCAGCGGGCGCGGCTCCGAACCGGAGCTTGGCGATCGGTTTATCGCCAAGTTGCTCGGCGGCGACCCGAACTTCATCTACGACCCCGAGCTGCAGAGCTGGTCGCTCAAGAAAAATGAGGCCTTGACGGTCCCGCTCGGCGAGGCGAGCTACGTGGTGGTCGATCTCGAAACCACCGGCGGGCGGCCCGGCCCCGGAACGATTATCGAGATCGGCGCGTACCGGATGACCGGGCGGCGAATCGCGGAATCGTTTCAGAGCCTGATTCGTCCTCACGTCCGAATCCCAGCCTTCATCACCGGACTTACTTCGATTACCAACGAGATGGTCGCGGGCGCGCCGCCGATCGATGATGTCCTGCCGGAGTTCAGAAACTTTCTCGGCGACGCCGTGATGGTGGCGCACAACGCGCCGTTTGACTTCGCATTCCTCGATTTCGAGTTCCGCCGCCTGTTCGGACTCGGCCTTACCAATCGCGTGCTGTGCACGCTCGCGTTCGCGCGCCGGATGCTGCCGTCGGTGCGAGCGAGCGCCGTCTCGACGCGCTGGCTGATCATTTCGGGCTATCGACCGACGGCCGCCATCGCGGGCTCGGCGACGCGCGGATGGCGGCGGAGCTGCTCTCAATTTTCATCGACAGCGCCGAGAAGATGGGCCTCGGCCGGCTGGACCGGCTGCTCGACTATCAGCATCGCGGCGCCGCCGGAAAGAGGATCGAGCGCCACGTTCCGCCCGACGTGATCGCGGCGATTACCGGAGCGGCCCGGCGTCTACCTGATGCGCAACCAGCGCGGCGATCTGCTCTACGTCGGCAAGGCGCGCCGGCTGAAGAATCGCGTGGGTTCGTACTTCAACGGAGGCGTCTGCGGGCCATCAAGGGCAAGACCGTCGAGCTGGTGAATCACGTATGGGCGATCGAGACGCGGCCGACCGCGAGCACGCTCGAAGCCGCGATCCTCGAAGCGCGGCTTATCCGCGAACTTAAGCCGCCGTACAACCGGATGCTCAAGAGTGGGCCGCGCGCGCACTTTATCAAAATCGATATGATGGACCCGTCTGCCCGCGCCTGGCGGTCTGCAGGGCGGCTCAGTCGCGCGGCGCGGATTGCTGCAACTCGGGCCCGTTCGTCGGGCGCCGCGGAACATGGACCATGCGGTTCGGGTGCTGTCGCGGATGCTGGGGCTGCGCGTTTGCTCCGGGAGGCTCAAGCCCGCGTCCGAATTCTCGCCCTGTATCTACGGACAGATGGGCCAGTGCCTCGCGCCGTGCAATCTGAGCATCGGCGAAGAAGAGTATGACGGCAAGGTGCGGCGCGCGATCGAGTTTCTGAGCGGGCGCAGCGGCGCCGCTGATGGCGCGGCTTGCGGCCGAGCGCGATCGATCCTCGGCCGCGATGCGCTTCGAGGAAGCCAACCGCCGCCATCGCGACCTCGATGCGTTGCGGACTGCTCTCGATTCGCGAGCGGCGGCTAAGGCAGGCGGTGACCGAAAACAATCTGGTGATTGATACCGGCACCGGCGCGTAGCGTCTGGCTTACGTGGTGCTGGGCGGTCGCGTCGCGCTCACGATCGGACTTGAGCGAGCCGGACGCGATCGAGAAGTCCGCCGCTTCGTCGCGGCCAATTACGATCGCTATCGCGTCAAGCCGATCACGCGCGACGAACTCGAGCCGATGACGATCGTGTCGCGATGGCTGCGCGAGCGCGAGCCGGACGAGGGCAGGGTGATCTTCCTGAACGGCCCGCATCTTCCGGGCGAGGCGCTGGCGGACGGAACCGACGGAAGTATCGAGGAACAGGCTTAGAGGACAGCGATATGTCTCCTACCTATGACGTTGTTGTGATTGGTGCCGGCAATGCCGGTCTGTGCGCGGCGCTCGCCGCACGGGAGCGGGGCGTCCGCGTTCTGGTTCTGGAGTGCGCGCCGATGGAGGAGCGGGGCGGAAACAGCCGCTTCACCGCCGGAGGCATGCGCGTGGTTTACAACGGCGTCGACGATTTGGCGAAGTTGATGCCGGACCTGAGTGACGAGGAGAAGACGAGCACCGATTTCGGCATCTATAGCGAAGATCAGTTTTTCGACGACCTAGGCCGAATCACGCAGTATCGTATCAATCCTGATCTGGCGGAGATTCTCGTTCGTCGCAGCTTCGAAACGCTGATGTGGATGAGGACCAAGGGCGTGCGGTTCGTGCCGATGTACGGGCGTCAGGCGTTCAAGGTCGACGGCAAATTCAAATTCTGGGGCGGCCTGACGGTTGAATCGTGGGGCGGCGGTCCCGGCCTGGTGGACTCGTTGTTTGCCGGCGCCGAGCGCAACGGTATCAACGTCTGGTACGAGGCTCGCGCATCCGAGCTGTTGCGCGACGACGACGGCGTCAAGGGCGTCGTCGTACGGCGCGAGGGGAAGTCCGTCACGGTCGGCGCGGGCGCCGTGGTCGTGGCCTGCGGCGGCTTCGAGGCGAACGCCGAATGGCGTGCCCGCTATCTAGGTCCGGGATGGGACCTCGCCAAGGTGCGCGGCACGCGCTTCAACACCGGCGAGGGTATCCGGATGGCGCTCGAACGTCGGCGCGATGTCATACGGCAACTGGTCGGGATGCCACGCCGTCGGATGGGAGCGCAACGCGCCCGAATTCGGCGATCTGCGGGTCGGCGACGGATTTCAGAAGCATAGTTATCCGTTCGGCGTGATGGTCAACGGGCGCGGAACGTCGCTTCGTCGACGAGGGGGCCGATTTCCGCAACTACACTTACGCCAAGTACGGCCGGGTGATTCTGGAGCAGCCGGGCCAGTTCGCGTGGCAGATTTTCGACCGAAAGGTCATCCATCTGCTGCGCGACGAGTATCGCATCAAGCAGGTCACCAAGGTGACGGCCAACACGCTGGAGGAGTTGGCGGGAAAACTCGATGACGTAGATCCGCGAGGATTTCTCGAAGAGATCAAATCGTACAACGCCGCGGTTCAAGCCGATATCGCGTTCAACCCGACGATCAAGGATGGGCGATGCACGCGCGGGCTCGCGATCGACAAGACCAATTGGGCGAACCGGCTCGACGAGCCGCCGTTCGAGGGCTACGCGGTTACCTGCGGAATCACGTTCACATTCGGCGGCCTCAGAATCGACGACAACGCCAACGTGCTCGATACCGACGGCAGACCGATCGGTGGGCTGTACGCGGCCGGCGAATTGGTCGGCGGCCTGTTCTACTTCAACTATCCGGGCGGCACAGGGCTAACGTCAGGCTCGGTGTTCGGCCGAATCGCGGGGAATGCCGCATCGAAGGCCTCGCGCGAGCGGGCTGGAGCCGGCTCCCGCGAGGGCCGCGCGTGACTCGCGGAGCGATTGGCGACCTTAAACTAACGCTTTAACTCTTCCGCGAACAGCTTGAGCGTGTGATTCCAGGCGTCATGCGCTTCGGCCGCGCGATGGACGTCCTTGCGGGTGTCGTTGAAGAATCCATGCGAGCATCCCTTGTAGATTTTCACCTCGCCCGGCTTGTTGAATTTCTTCAAGTCCGCCGCCAGCCGGTCAACGTCCTTTCGCGTAATCCATCCGTCGTTCTCGCCGTACGCGTAAAAGACCGGGCAGGCAAGTTGCCGGAGCTTTTCGTCGGAGGGGATTTCGCCATAGAACGGCGCGGCGGCTTTAATCTCTTTTGAGGTGCAGGGCAGAAGCAGGGCATAGCTGCCGCCCATGCAGAAGCCGACCACGCCGATTCGGTCGGCGCGTACGTCCTTTTCGTCCGCGAGCCAGTTAATCGTGCTCAGCAGGTCGTCGATGCCGTCTTCGGGCCTAAGCCCGCCCATCAGTTGCCCGGCGACGTTGGGATCGGCGGTCACCTTGTGGCCCTGGCGCGAGTAAAGATCCGGAGCCACGGCGAAGTATCCTTCCTTGGCGAAGCGCCGCGCGACATCCTTGATGTGTTCGTTGAGGCCCCACCATTCCTGGATGACGATTACCGCCGGATGGGGTCCGCCGGATGCGGGTTTGGCGACGTAGGCATTGATCTCGACCGCTTCGCCCGGGAGGCTCACGTCCTGCATCGCGATATTCCGCGCGGTCATACGCACTCTCCTTGCTTTTTCATTCGGCGGCGGAAGTCGGGATAAACCCGACCGTCCCGCTGTGGAGCCTGACCTGCAGCCAGTCTCCGGTGATACCTGTCACATGCACGTACTTGTTCCGGCGCACCTTCCCGACGACGCGGCTGGTATCGTCCGGCTTCTCGTATACCTGCGAATCGTGGGTCAATTTAAAGTTTTTATCAAGGGATTTTACCTTTGGCGCGCCCGAAGGTGGAACTCCCGCGATCGCTGCGGCCGCGGGCGCGGCACCAGCCGGAGGCGGGGCGGCAGAACGCGCGAGGCGCGGATCGAGGGCCTGGGCGCGCCCGTACTCGACCTCCGCGTCGGCCCGCCGTCCGCTTTGCTTATCGAGCAGATTGGCCAATGCGAAATGCGGCTGGCCGTCCTTGGGCAGGAGTCCGATAGCGGTGCGCAATTCGCGCTCGGCCGTCTCAGGCTTGCCGGCGCGTTCCGCCACCGTGGCCAATTCCATATGGCACTTGGGATTGGCAGGATCGAGCGCCGACGCCGCCAGATATTGCTCCTCGGCCATGGTGAACTGGCCCTGATCGAAGAATAACTTTCCCAGACCCAGGTGGGCGCGCACGTCCCTGGGGTCCAGTTCCACCGCCCGCATGAATTCCTGCTTGGCGGCGTTGGGATTGTGCTCGTAAACGTAGAGATTGGCCAGCGCGACGTGGGTTTGCGGATCGTTGGGCGCGAGCTTGGCGGCCGAGCCGTAGTTCTGTTCCGCCGTAGCCGGTTCGTTATGCTGGAGCGCCAGATCGCCTGCCGCGAGGTAATCGCCGACCGATTTTTTCCCGCATCCGGCCGTGCCCAAGGCTATCGCCAAGGCCAGCGCGGAAACCCGTCGAAAACTCGACCACCTGATCCTCCAACCCAGCATCAGCCTGCCTCCATCCTGACGAGTGACGATTTCGGAAAACGAACTATTCGGGAAGCTCATTTATGTTTGAGCGTGGCCCGATACAGTGTCAAGTTGGAGCGGTGTTTTGGTCCGGAGAGCTGCTTAGGGATGGCGATTTTCGTGAGCGAGTTGGTGCCTCCGTTTCGGGCATTTTTTTTCAGCGGAATAATTGGCCCGTCGGGAAGTAATAGGCTATAAAAACGGCGTGCGGGTAATACTGATAGCCGCCAAGGAGCTTACGTTCGCCAAGACCCGGCTCGGGAGCCGTCTCGGCGCCGGGGAGCGGCGAGCGCTGGCCGAGGCGATGTTCCGCGACGTGCTGGCGGCGGCGATGAGCGCCCGTCAGGCGGATCACGTCGCGCTGATCAGTTCCGATCGCGGCCTGCTGGAGTTGGCGCGTGCCGCCGGTGCGCTGGTGATCGACGAGGAATTTCCGCGCGGGCTGAACAATGCCGTTCGGTTGGCGACGGCGGCGCTGGTCGGCGAAGGGGCGCGGACGGTGGTCACGCTGCTCTCGGACATCCCGCTGGTCACGGGCGAGGATATCGACGCCGTGATCGACGCGGTTCCGTCGGCGCCGGGGGTTGTGCTGGTGCCCTCGCGCGACCTAACCGGCACCAACATGATGGCCCGCTCACCCGGCGACGTGTTTGCGACCAAATTCGGCTCCAAAAGTCTGGCCCGCCATCTCGAGGAATGCCGGCGCTTGAATCTCGCCTGCCAAGTTGTCAATCTGCCGCGACCGGCGATCGACCTAGATTTGGTGGCCGATCTCCATCGAGTTCATGCGCGTGCCAAGCACAACCCATACGTTTCGGCAGTTGGCGCGTCTGGGTCTGGCCGAGGGTTGAATCGCCGGCGCGGATCGATCGTCCAGACATCCGTTGGTAAGCTCCGAACGTGTATTCGCCTGTGGAAAGACACTGATGTCGAAAATCATTGAGGCCCTGGTGTATGTGGGCGGGATGGTGCTGGAAGGGTTGTTGGCGTTGGGGCGCTTCGTCCTGTTTCTGCTGAGCGCGGCCGCGTTTGCGGTTACGCCGCCCTACAAGCTTAGACTGCTGATTCGACAGATTCGTATAATCGGCGCCGATTCGCTCTTTCTGATCGTGTTGATCGCCGCCTTTACCGGCATGGTGCTGGGTCTGCAGGGGTACGTCACGCTGAGCAAGTTCGGCTCGGAAAGCGCGCTCGGAACGGTGGTCGCGCTCACCCTGGTGCGCGAGCTCGGCCCGGTCCTGGCCGCGCTGATGATCGCAGCGCGAGCGGGCTCGGCGATGGCGGCGGAGCTGGGGTCGATGCAGGTGACCGAGCAAATCGACGCGCTGACGGTGATGGCGGTCAATCCGATACAATATCTGGTTTCGCCGCGGTTGTTGGCCGGAATAATCAGCTTTCCCCTGCTGACGGTGATTTTCGACGTGGTCGGAATCATGGGCGGCTACGTGATCGGCGTGGGACTTATGCATGGCCCGTCGGCCGCTTACTTCAACGGAATCCAGGACAATCTGGTCGCGCACGATATCAGCAGCGGCATTTACAAGGCGCTGGTGTTCGGGCTCGTGGTAACATGGGTCTGTTGTTATAAGGGTTACCACGCCGCGCGGATGGCGGTCGGGATCAGCCGCGCGACGACGGAGGCGGTGGTGCTGTCGAGCGTGCTGGTGCTGGTGTGGGACTATTTTTTGACTTCGATCCTTCTGTAGAATTGGCCGCCGAATGAATCCGACACCCTCCAACGGCGCCGCCGCCAACGCTATCAACGCTATCGAGGTCAGGGAGCTGCGGCGGAAGCTTCGACTTGCAACAGGTCCTGCGGGGCGTCAATCTGGACTGCCCGCGCAAGCAGATCACCACGATCGTCGGGCCGAGCGGATGCGGCAAGACCGTGCTTGCTCAAGCATCTGAATCTGCTGCTGCGTCCCGACTCCGGCAGGATTCTGATCGACGGTATCGATGTGACCGGGCTGCGGCGGCGCGGGATGGATCGAGGTTCGTGAAAAGTTCGGGATGCTGTTTCAGGCCGGCGCGCTGTTCGACTCGATGAGCGTGTTCGACAATGTTGCCTTTCCGCTGGTGGAAAAGACCCGGCTGAGTGATCCCGGAGATCGCGCGCAAGGTGCGACGAAAAACTCGCTGCGGTCGGCCTGGAGGGAGTGGGGCATAAGTTCCCGTCCGAGATCAGCGGCGGGATGCAGAAGCGGGCCGCGCTGGCGCGGGCGCTGGTTCGCGAGCCGGAAATTCTGATGCTGGACGAGCCGACGACCGGACTGGACCCTACGCGGGCCGGTTCGATTCACGCCTTGATTCGGCGCACCCAGCAACGGTTCGGTCTGAGCGCGGTAATGGTGAGCCACGACGTGCCCGAGGTCTTCGAAATATCGGATCGGGTGGCATTTATGCATGAAGGTAAAATCAGACTGTACGGTACGGTTTCGGAAGTAATGGCGGCCGGAGACGAGGTCTTCAAGCGTTTTCTGGCGGGGCGTAGCGCCGTGGAGGAGGAGGCCGGCCTGGACGCAGGCGGGAGATAGGTCACGATGTACGCAAGTCGCACAACACAACTGATAGTCGGGAATATTCGCCGCTATGGGGATCTCGGCGATGGGGTTTTTGTCGTTTCGCCTCGGCAAGCGTCGAATTGTTTACCCCGCCCAGCTATCACATCTACGCCAACTTCGACAACGTTGCCGGATTAAGGACGGTGCGGATATCGAGATTGCGGGAGTTGAGGTGGGTAAGGTGATCGGAATTTCACTTAACCAGGAGCGGGCGCGGGTGACGATGCGACTGAATAAGGGGGTGCAGGTGGACGAAGATGCGGTGGCGGCGGTCCGTACCCGAGGGATTATCGGCGACAAATATATCGCGATTTCGCCGGGGCCGGGCGAGAAGTATCTGGCCGATGGCAATACGCTCAGGCAAACCGAATCCTCATTCGTGCTCGAAGACGCCATCGGTCAGCTTATCAGCAGCCCATCCACGGGCGAAAAGGGCAAGAGTCAGAGTGGAGGGAAGGGCAGTGATCCGGCGAGCGTTTTCGATCCTGTGCCACCAAAGGCGACGGCTCCGGCCAAGTGACGCGCTCGCCGGCGCAACGCTGGCGATGCTGGTAGCGCTGTCGGTGCCAGGAATCCCGGCTCCGGCCAATGCGGCTCCGGGCGAAGCAATGGCGGAGGTGAAGTCCACCGTCGACCAGGTGCTCGAGATCCTGAAGAATCCCGAGTACAAGTCGGCGGCGGCGACGCGACGACAAAAACTGCGCGAGGTAATCAGCGTTCATTTCGATTTTACTGATATGTCGCGTTCGGCGCTTGGCGTCCATTGGAAGAGTCTTTCCGAAGAGCAGCGGCGCGAATTCGTTCCGCTCTTCAGGAATCTGATGGAAGCGGTCTATATGTCCAGAATCGAAAGCTATTCCGGACAGGAGATCAAATTTCTAAGAGAGATCTCCACAGACTCCGATTACGTCGAGGTGTACACCAGTATCGCGCAGGAAGGGGGGCAGCCGATTAGCGTGAACTACGGGCTCAAGCACACCGACCAGGGCTGGAAGGTTTACGACGTCATCGTCGACAACATCAGCCTGGTCGCGAACTATCGGAATCAGTTCAACCGGGTCATCAACAGCAAGGGATACGCCGAGTTGGTCCGGCAGATTAAGACGAGGTCGGGCGAAGCGGCGTCCGCCTCAGGCAAATCGTCGTGACCGCGGCTGGCCGCGGCTGTTCGGCGTTTAAGGGTCGCCGGCCACGGCCGGCGGGACCGGATATCCGATGTGAATTAGGGCTTTTTTCCCCCCATCGCGGCGTTCTCCGACATCTTCTGATTGGGCCCGGCCTGTGGTAGATGAACTCAGACGAAATTTTGAGGGGCATGTTCAAGCCGCCGGTGGCGGAGGGAACTTCGGGATGAGCCCGGAAGTTCGACAACAGGAGGAGCCGTGAAAGGCAAGATTATTTTTGTGCTGGCGCTGGTCCTGGGCTTGTGGACCATTCCGGCGATCGGCGCGGAGGCGGAACAATCGCAGGGAAAATACATAGCCGAATCGAACGCAGGCGGGCCTTCCGATAGTGGTAAATCTTCCAGCGATCAGGGTTACGCCGATCCGCTGGCCCCGTTCAACGAAAAGATGTTCTGGTTCAACCGCGAACTCGACGAGTATGTACTGAGGCCGGTGGCGAGCGCGGTCAACGACGTGACTCCGGAACCGCCCCGGCGCGCCATCGACCGGTTCTTCACCAACGTCGGAGTTCTGCCGCGCTTCGCCAACAGCCTGTTCCAGCTTAAGTTTGCCGGCGCGGGCCGCGAGGCCAGCCGATTCCTCATCAATACCACGGTGGGCCTGGTGGGCTTCTTCGATCCGGCCGACAAATGGCTGGGGCTCAAGCCGAGCAACGAGGATTTCGGCCTGACGCTCGGTCACTACGGCGTGGACTCGGGTCCATACCTGATGCTGCCCTTTCTGGGGCCTTCGACGGTGCGGGACACGGTCGGACGGGTCGCGGACGGCTTCATGAATCCGATTTCCTATTTCCTGCCGTTCTTTCCCGAGGTGTTCGCTATCGACAGCGGCACGGCGGCGACTCATCAAATCGATTACGAGTCCCTGAACCTGGGACTGTTCGCCGACGTCGATCGTTATTCGGTCGATCTTTATGGCGCGGTTCAGGACGCCTATCTGCAGAAGCGAAAGGCGGCATTGGAAAAGTGAGCGTTCGCGTCGCATGATGCGATGGAGAAGAAGACGCCCGGCGCGACCGCGTCGGGCGTCTTCGTTTCGGCGTCAATCGGCCACGGGCTGATTTACGTGCTCCCAGGCGTGATACGAGCTTCGCACCAGCGGCCCCGATTCGACATGGCGGAAACCGAGCGCCATCGCCCGCGTGCGTAATTCGGCAAACTCCTCAGGCGGAAGGTAGCGGACCACCGGCAGATGGTCGCGCGAGGGCTGTAGATACTGGCCCAGGGTGATGATGTCGCATCCGACGGCGCGCAAGTCGCGCAGCACCGCCATCAGCTCTTGCGTTTCCTCGCCCAGACCCAGCATCACGCCGGCCTTGGTCAGCAGATCGCGGCCGAGACGGCGCGCCGTCTCCCTGGCGTGCCGGATGACGTCGATCGAGCGGTCGTAGTGTCCGCCGGGGCGGGTGGTTTTGTAGAGGCGCGGGACGGTCTCGATATTGTGATTGTAAATGTCCACGGGCGCGCGAACGACTTCTTCGACGCTGGCGTGAGAGCCCTGGAAGTCGGGCACCAGCACTTCCACTCTGGCGGCCGGAGCGATCGCCTTTATCGCGCGGGCGGTGGCGCCGAAGTGCGCCGCGCCGCCGTCGGGCAAATCGTCGCGATTGACCGATGTTACCACGACATGATTCAAACCGAGGCGGCCTACCGCCTCCGCGACGCGGCGCGGCTCGTCGGGATCGAGCGGGCGCATCTTGCCGTGACCGACCGCGCAGTACGGGCAGTTCCGCGTGCAGATATCGCCCATCAGCATGAAGGTCGCCGTGCGATGCGAGAAGCATTCGCCGATATTCGGGCAGCACGCTTCCTGGCAGACGGTATTGAGCTTCAGTTCGCCGAGCATCGCCTTGGTGCGGAAATAATCGGGCGAGAGCGGAGCGCGGACCTTGATCCAGTCGGGATGTTTTCTGGCTGCATGCACTGTTACGAACGTCGTGATCGCCTTGCACAAGCCGCGAACGCGCCGGGCGAATTCGACCATCACGAGCCGAGCTTCGATCACGCCGGTCTATCAGCGTTTCCAACTTTACCGTAGCTAAACACGCGTTCGGCGAATCGTTCGCTGCACGATCATCGGCGAAGCCGTCGCACGCGAAACGATCGGACCGACCCATCGGCGCGATCGGCGCAATGAGGTCATCACGCATCCCTCGATACCGCACGGCACGATCGCGTCGAAATAGCTGAGGTCGGTGGCGACGTTGACGCGAATCCGTGAAGCGTCGTCCATCGCCGGATACCCACGCCGAGCGACGCGATCTTGCGCGTGGCCGACCCAGACCCCGGTGAGTCTTTCGCGCCGCCCGGCGGCGATTCCGCATCGGGCGAGCGCGTCGATCAGGACCTGTTCGAGCGAGCGCAGATAGCCGTGAACGTCGCGCGCCGCGCCTTCAAGCTTGAGAATCGGATAGCCGACGAGTTGTCCGGGGCCGTGATAGGTGACCTGCCCGCCGCGCGAAACGCGATAAACCGGCACGTCGCGCGGCGGCGCCAGCGAGGAAGCGCTCGCTGGCGCCGCGTCCCAGCGTGTAAACGTGAGGATGCTCGAGCATCAGCAGGACGTCGCCGATTCGCTCCGCATGGCGAGCCTGCACCAGCGCGTCCTGAAGTTCGAGCGCGGCGCGGTATTCGACCGTTCCCAGCCGCGCCACGTTGAATTTCGCGTCCGCCATCGCGTGAACGCCATCGCTTCAGAAGTTGATCGCCTCGCCCTCGGCCGGCGAGCGCCGCTTCCATTATAGCTTCGGCGAGCGTCGGATGCGGATGGACGGTGTGGCCGAGTTCGGCGGTAGTCGCTTCCAGCGTCTTGCCCAGCGCGATCTCCGAGATCAAATCGGTCGCGCCATGGCCGATAATCTGGCATCCGAGAATCTCTCCGTACTGCTTGCTCGCGACCAGCTTGACGAAGCCTTCGACGTGATTGGTCGCGACCGCCTTGCCCATCGCCCGGAACGGAATCTTGCCGATTTTGACTTCGATGCCGCGGGCGCGAGCCTCGGCCTCGCTCAGCCCGATCGTCGCGACCTCGGGTTGGCAATAGACGCAGGCCGCGATGCTCGAGAGGTCGAAGCCCGGTTGGCGACGCCGGCCATGATCTCGACCGCCGCGATGCCTTCGGCCGAGGCCTTGTGTGCGAGCATGGGAAGCCGGGCCACGTCGCCAATCGCATAGATACTTGGGCAACTGGTGCGGAACGAATCGTCGATCTTGATGAAGCCGCGGTCGAGCGCGATGCCGACCTTCTCGAGGCCGAGCCCCGTCGTTACCGGGTTGCGGCCAACCGCGACCAGGACCGCTTCGGCCTCGACCGTCTCCGATTTTCCGCCGGCATCGAGCGTCACCGCCCAGCGCTCGCCCTTGCGAACCATCGATTTGTAGCCGTGACCGAGCATCGCGGTGACCTTGCGCTTGACGAAGGCTCGGCGCAATTCCTCGGCAACCTCGGCGTCCATCCCGGGAAGCATCTGCTTTTCCAGCTCAGCGATGGTGACCTTCGCGCCGAAGGCCTGGTAGAAGTACGCGAATTCGAGTCCGACGGCGCCCGCGCCGATTACCAGCACGCTCTCCGGCAGGCGGTCATGTACCAGCGCTTCCTTGCTGGTGAGCACGCCGTCGCCGACCGTCATGCCGGGAAACAGCCGTTCCGCCGAGCCGGTCGCGATCAGGATGCGTTCCGCGTCGATCGCCGGGGCGGGAGGCGGCTGGCCGTCGACGCGGCTCAGCGCCACGGTGTGCGGACCGGTAATCGTGCCGTTGGCTTCGATCAGATCGATGTTGTTTTTCTTGAGCAGAAAGCGGACGCCTTTTGAGAGCTTCTCGGCCACTTCGCGGCTGCGGGCGATCACCCGTTTGAAATCGAAGCGGATATTATCGACTTCGATTCCGTGTTCCTTGCCCGCGCCCTGAATCGTCTCCATCGTTTCCGCCGAGTTCAGCAGCGCCTTCGATGGGATACATCCCCAGTTTAGGCATACGCCGCCGGGACGATCGCGTTCGATTATCGCGGTCTTCATTTTCGAGCTGACTGGCGCGAATCGCGGCGACATAGCCTCCGGGGCCGGAACCGATCACCGCCAGGTCGTATTTGGGATTAGCCAACGTTCACTCCTCAATGATTTGCGATCGGGTTGTAAGCGGGGCGAGCGTCACCGAGGTAAAGCGTCGATTTCGGGCTTCGTCGCCACCACGGTGTTGCCTACCACGATCCGGTCGTCTCGCACCACGGCGCTTCAGAGAGTGTACGAGCTGAGCACGCGCATGTAGTTGGCCCGCTGGAACGCCGCCGGGTCAGGCACGTTGCGCTGACTCATGCTTCCGCACATCTGCCGGATGGATTCATATTCATGTTCCTCCATCCAGGTGACGAGGTCGCTCAGGACAACGTCCAGATGATCGAGACCGTGCTCGAGCAAAGCGGAGGTCATCATCGCGACCCGCGCCCCGGCCATCGCGGCTTTGAGGACGTCGCGCGCGCTATGGACGCCGCCGGTGATGGCGAGGTCCGCGCGAACATGGCCGAAGATGATCGCGACCCAGTGGATCCTGAGCAGCAGTTCCTGCGGGCGGCTGAGCGTGAGGCTGGGCACGACTTCGAGCGCGTCGATATCGAAATCGGGCTGATAAAAGCGGTTGAACAGAACCAGCGCATCGGCGCCGGCGGCATCCAGGCGGCTTGCCGCGTTCGCCGGAGCGCTGAAGAAGTGGGAGAGCTTGACCGCCAACGGGATCCGCACGCTCTGTTTCACCGCCCGAACCAGGTCGGCGTACCCCTGCTCGACGCGATCGGCGCCGAGCTCGGGATCGGTCACGATCGAATAGACGTTCAACTCGATGGCGTCGGCGCCCGCCTGTTCCATCTCGCGGGCATAGCGAATCCAGCCCCCTGCGAGACACCATTGAGGCTGCCGATAACCGGAATCGAAACGCTCGCTTTGGCCTTTCGAATCAGCTCCAGATAGCCATCCGGGCCGAGATTGTAGGTGCCGAGGTTGGGGAAATAGTTAAGCGATTCGGCGAACGTGTGAGCGCCCCGCGAGAGGTCGGCATGCAGCGCCTCGCTTTCAAGATTGAGCTGCTCTTCGAACAGCGACGGCAGCACGACCGCGGCGATGCCGTGGTCTTCGAGACGCCGGATACTGTCGAGCGATTCGCACAGCGGCGAAGCCGACGCGACGATCGGATTCTTCAGGGTAAGGCTCAGATAGCTTGTGGTGAGGTCAATCATGACCGGACGGCTCCTTTCGGCATTTTGTCCGGAGCGTTCGCCGATTCGGCGGCGGTGTTCGGCGCCGGGATTCCCCGGCCGGCCATCGCCTCATACACGCGCCACTGGCGGTTAACGTCGTCCTGCGCCATCCGGAGTAATTCGCGCGCGGCGTCGGGATTGCTTCGCGCGAGGATCGTGTATCGCGCTTCCTGATAAGCGTAGTCCTTCAGCGGAATGGCGGGAGGCTTCGAGTCGAGCTGGAACGGATTCTTGCCTTCCTTTCGCAGCGCCGGGTTGTATCGGATGAGCGGCCAATAGCCGGAGAGCACCGCGCTCTTTTGCTGATTCAATCCGAAGGCCATGTCGTAGCCGTGCGCGATGCAGTGGCTGTAGGCGATAATCAGCGAGGGTCCCTGATGCGCTTCCGCTTCCATGAAGGCCCTGATGGTGTGCATGTCGTTGCTGCCCATGGCCACGCGCGCGACGTACGCCGATCCATAGCTGATCGCCTCCATCGCGAGGTCCTTCTTTCCGGCGCGCTTGCCGCCGTTGGCAAACTTCGCCACGGCGCCGCGCGGCGTGGCTTTTGACATCTGGCCGCCGGTGTTCGAGTAGACCTCGGTGTCCAGCACGAGAATGTTGACGTTCGCGCCTGAGCCCAGCACGTGGTCGAGTCCGCCGAATCCGATGTCGTAGGCCCATCCGTCGCCGCCGACAATCCATACGCTCTTGCGGACGAGCGCATCGGCAACGGCCATCATGTCGCGCGCCTCGACGCTCTCGAGGCCGGCAATCAGGCGTTTGACCTCGATGACCCGCTGGCGCTGCGCCGCGATGCCGGCCTCGGCGGATTGGTCGGCTTGCAGGATCTCCGAAACGAGCCGTTCGCCCACGCGGCTCGAAAGCCGGCGCAGAAGCTCCTTCGCATAGTCATCCTGCTTTTCGACCGCGAGCCTCATCCCCATCCCGAACTCGGCGTTGTCCTCAAACAGGGAGTTTGACCACGCCGGGCCGCGGCCTTGTCCGTTCGCGGTGTAAGGCGTGGTCGGCAGATTGCCGCCGTAAATCGACGAGCATCCGGTGGCGTTGGCGATAAGCAGGCGATCGCCGAAGAGCTGGGTGAGCAGCTTGATGTAAGGAGTCTCGCCGCATCCCGCGCATGCCCCCGAAAATTCAAAGAGCGGCTCGAGCAACTGCGAGTCTTTCACCTGTTCGTGCGCGAGGCGGTCGCGATCGAACTCGGGCAGGGAGATGAAGAAGTCCCAGTTTTTGGCCTCGGGCTCACGCAGCGGAGCCTGCGGCGCCATGTTAAGCGCCTTGTGCTTCACCTCGCTTTTGCTCTTGACCGGGCACACCTCGACGCAGAGCCGGCATCCGGTGCAATCCTCGGGAGCGACCTGCAGCGTGTAGCGCAGGCTCTCGAATTCGCGCCATCGGGGCTTGGCCGATTTGTAGGTAGGGGGCGCCGCATCGAGATGGGCGGCGGCGAAAATCTTCGCGCGGATGACCGCGTGCGGACATACCAGCACGCACTTGCCGCACTGGATGCACAAATCCTCGTCCCACACCGGAATTTCCTGCGCGATATTGCGCTTCTCCCATTTCGCGGTGCCGGTAGGAAACGTGCCGTCGATAGGCATCGCGCTGGTCGGAAGCGAATCGCCGTTGCCGGCGATCAGCGTGCCGAGCACATCGCGAACGAAAGTCGGCGCGTGCGAAGGCACCGGCAGGAGAACGTCGAAAGTGCTGGTCACTTGCCGCGGCACGGTGACTTCGTGGAGATGGGCCAGGGAGGCGTCCACGGCGGCGAAATTCTTTTGCACGACCGCTTCGCCCATCTTCCCGTAAGTATCCTTGATCGCCTGCTTGATCGCCGCGATCGCTTCGTCGCGGGGAAGTACGCCGCTCAGGGCGAAGAAGCAGGTCTGCATGATGGTGTTGATGCGGCCGCCCATGCTGGCTTCCCGCCCCAGTTTGTAGGCGTCGATCACGAACAGCCGCAGTTGCTTGTCGAGGATCTCCTGCTGCACCTTGCGCGGCAAATGGTTCCAGACTTCGTCGGGGCCGAACGGCGCGTTCAGGAGGAACGTCGCTCCGTGGTCGGCGGCCGAAAGCACGTCGATCCGATCGAGGAAAGAGAACTGGTGACATCCGATGAAGCTGGCCTTGGTGATGAGGTAGGTGGAACGGATGGGGTCGGGCCCGAAGCGCAAGTGCGACGCGGTCACGGAGCCCGCCTTCTTCGAATCGTAGACGAAATATCCCTGCGCGTAACTGGGCGTGCCTTCACCGATGATTTTGATCGAGTTCTTGTTCGCGCCCACGGTGCCGTCCGATCCCAATCCATAAAAGACCGCGCGCACGGTGCTCGGAAGTTCGGTGGAAAATGCCGGATCGTATTCGAGGCTGGAATGGGTCACGTCGTCGCGGATGCCGACGGTGAAATGATTGATGGGGGTCTTCTTGTCGAGTTCATCGAGGGCCGCTTTCACCATCGCCGGGGTGAATTCCTTCGACGACAACCCGTATCGCCCGCCGATGATTCGCGGCCATCTGCCGTCGGTCGCGCCGGCGACGTTCGCTTCGCTGAGCGAGGTCACAACGTCAAGGTAGAGCGGCTCGCCGGTGCTGCCGGGCTCCTTGGTGCGGTCCAGCACCGCGATCGCGCGGGTGGTTTTCGGCAAAGCGGCGGCGAACGCGGCGCCGTCGAAAGGACGAAACAAGCGCACCTTGAGAAGGCCGATCTTTTCGCCTCTGGCGACGAGGTGCTCGACCGTTTCCGCGGCGGCGCCCGCGCCTGAACCCATCAGGACCACGACCCGCTCGGCCTCCGGATGGCCCAGATAATCAAACAGACGATAGGCGCGGCCGGTCCGGCGCGCGAAGCGATCCATGACGTCCTGAACGATCGTCGGGCAGGCGCGATAGAAGGGATTAATCGCCTCACGCGCCTGAAAGAAGACATCCGGATTTTGCGCCGTCCCGCGCAGCATCGGGCGGTCAGGGCTCAGCGCGCGCTCGCGGTGCGCGCGAACGAAGTTCATATCGATGAGAGCGCTGAGGTCGTCGTCGGACAGCGGATGGATCTTGTTCAGTTCGTGGGAAGTCCGAAAGCCGTCGAAGAAATGAAGAAAAGGAATGCGCGATTCGAGCGAGGCGGCCTGGGCAATCAGGGCGAAGTCGCTGGCTTCCTGGACGGAATTGGAGGCCAGCATCGCGAAGCCGGTCGCGCGCGTTGCCATGACGTCGCTGTGATCGCCGAAAATGGAAAGGGCGTGCGTCGCGACGGTGCGCGCGGCGACGTGAATGACGCAGGCCGTAAGTTCGCCCGCGATTTTGTACATGTTGGGGATCATCAGCAGCAGGCCCTGGGAGGCGGTGAAGGTCGTTCCCATCGCTCCCGCCTGCAGAGCCCCGTGCAGCGCTCCGGCGGCGCCGCCTTCGCTCTGCATTTCCACGACCTTGGGCACGGTGCCGAAAATATTTTCGCGGCCCCCATCGCTCCACTCATCGGCCCATTCGCCCATCGGCGAAGACGGCGTGATGGGATAGATCGCGATGACTTCGTTGAGGCGGTAGGCAACCGAAGCTGCCGCCTCGTTACCGTCCAGAATTTCAATCTCATTGGTCATTGGGGGCCCCGATTTTGACGCAAGCAAGGTTGTCGGCGAGAGACCCGTTTTGGTCCCGACGCTGAGCGGGCATTTCGTTTACAGTTGCCGTGGCGGCCGCCGACTTCATTGTTTACAGGTTGAGCTTCAACTGCGCCGCCATCGCCACCGGCGCGAACGACGTGCGATGGATGGGCGAGGGTCCGAGTTGCCTGACCGCGGCGACGTGCTCCGCCGTGCAGTAGCCCTTGTGGCGGGCGAAGCCGTAGCCCGGATAGGCTGCGTCGTAGTCGCGCATCATGCGGTCGCGGGTTACTTTGGCGATGATCGAGGCGGCGGCGATACAGAAGCTCTTGCGGTCTCCGCCCACGATTCGGGTCTGGGGCAGCACGATCCCGGGAATCCTGCGGCCGTCGACCAGGACATGATTCGGCTTGCGATCGAGCGCTTCGATCGCGCGGATCATCGCGGCCATGGTGGCGTGGTAGATGTTGCGCCGATCGATCTCCTCGACTTCGGCTAGGCCAAGACCGATCGCGATCGCCTGCTCCCGAATCAGCGGGAAGAGGGCCTCGCGATGCTCGGGCGTCAGCTGCTTGGAATCGTGAACGCCCTTGATAAACACTTCGGGCGGGAAAATCACGGCAGCGGCAACTACCGGGCCGGCCATAGGGCCCACTCCGACTTCATCCACGCCGGCTACCGCCTCGAGGCCATCGGCCCAGAGTTTTCTTTCATAGCGCAGATCCGGAGGCCTGCTCATCCCGTCCGCCTTCCTGCCCGTCGAAGAGTTTTGTCCCGATCAGCTCAATGCTAGGCCCGCACAACCGAACGGTCAAACCACGAGGCCTGTTCTCTTTGACGTTCGTGACCGAGAGTCGTATTTGAGAGGTGAGGAATTATCGCGATGGACTTCGAATACACCGAGGAACAGGAAACTTTTCGCGCCGGGTTTCGCGCCTGGCTTCAGGCCAACGTTCCGCCCGACCTGTGCGTGGATGACGCGTGGGACGAGCGCGTCGCGCCGAGCCGGGAAATTTTCGAGCGGCGGCGCAAATGGCAGGCGACGATGCATGTCGCG
The DNA here is from genome assembly GCA_963759165.1 of uncultured Pseudomonadota bacterium. Taxonomy (GTDB): domain Bacteria; phylum Desulfobacterota; class Binatia; order Binatales; family Binataceae; genus DATJOQ01. The sequence continues at coordinate 1,757,028 of CAVWXK010000001.1, forward strand.
GGATGGGTGGGGATCTCATGGCCGCGCGAATACGGCGGTCGCGGCGCGACTCTCATCGAGCAGATAATCTACGACGAGGAATACTCACGCGCGCGCGCTCCGGTGCTGCCCGGTTATTCCGGGCTGTCGCTTTGCGGTCCGACCCTGATGCATTGGGGTACCGACGCGCAGAAGAAACGCTTCCTTCCGCGCATTCTGAAGGGCGACGACATCTGGTGCCAGGGTTACTCGGAGCCGGCGGCCGGTTCCGATCTCGCCGCCCTGCAGACAAAGGCCGTGGACATGGGCGATTACTTCGTCGTCAACGGCCAGAAGGTCTGGACCACCGGCGCGCACTTCGCCGACTGGATTTTTTTGCTGGCGCGCACCGATCCTGAGGCGCCCAAGCACAAGGGCATCAGCTATCTGCTGCTCGACATGAAGAGCAAGGGCGTCGAAGTGCGTCCGCTGGTAACGATGAACGGCCATCGGCACTTCAACGAGGTTTTTTTCGAGGACGTTCAGATTCCCAAGGAAAACCTGGTTGGCCCGAAGAACGAGGGCTGGAAAGTGGCAATGACCACGCTGATGCACGAACGCGGGATCGCCGGCGGCGCGGGGCACAGGTCGCAGGTGAAGCGGTTGGCCGAGCTTGCGATGAGCGTACAGATCGACGGGCGTCCGGCGTGGGAGCAGAGCTGGGTGCGCCAGCGGCTGGCGCAATTCGCGATCGAGTCCGACGCGATCAAGTACACGCGGCTGCGCGGACTCACGCGCATCCTCAAGGGGCTGCCGCCGGGGCCGGAAGGATCGATGCTCAAGCTCTGCGGCTCGGAGCTGGGGATACGTATCGCATCGTTCGCCACTGAGCTGCTCGGCGGTCACGCGCTGTTGGCGGAGCCGAGCGCAACGGTGCCGGACGCGCCGCGATGGCTCAACCGGGTGCTCAGCTCGCGGCAATACACGATCGCGGGCGGGACCAGCGAGATTCAGCGCGGCATCATTGGCGACCGCGTTCTCGGCCTGCCGCGGGGATGAGCGAACGAAAGGCCGATCGCCCAGGCGCCCGGAGGACCGCGCGAGATCCTTCACTTCGTTCAGGATGACGTACAGAAGGAATCGGAACGATTGCGCACGACCTGTCCTCTAACACGGGCAGATCGCGAATCCTTCTTCCCGCTCAGCCGGCGAGTTGCCGCTTCAAAATTTCGTTGATGACCTTGGGGTTGGCCTTGCCGCCCATCGCCTTCATCACCAGCCCGACGAAGAAGCCGAAAAGTTTGTCGCGCCCGGCGCGATACTCGGCGACCTTGTCGGGATTGGCCGCGATCACGCGATCGCAGGCCGCGGCGATCGCGGCTTCGTCGGAGACCTGGGCCAGGCCCAGTTCGGCGACGGTCGCGGATGCGCCCTTGCCCGACGTGCACATCGCGGCGAACGCCGTCTTGGCGGCGTTCAGACTGATCCCGGCTTTTTCGACCATCGCGAGCAGCGCGCCGACTTCGGCCGCCCTGGGAGCGGCCTCAACGATCGACTTTCCGCTCTCGCGCACCACGCGCAGCACCTCGCTCATCACCCAGTTGGCGGCGGACTTGCGATTGGACAGTCCCGGAGTGCCGATGACGTTCCTCGAAATAATCCGAAACGTCGCGTTCGTTGGTGAGCACGTCGGTCTCGTAGCGGGAGAGGCCGAAATCGCGGAGGTAGCGGGCGCGACGCGCGGAGGGCAGCTCCGGCATCGCGGCGCGAATCTCCTCGACCAGATCGCGCGATACCTTGAGCGGCGGCAGGTCGGGCTCGGGGAAGTAGCGATAGTCGTGGGCGAACTCCTTGGAGCGCATCGGTCGGGTTTCCTCGCGATCGGGGTCCCACAGATGGGTCTCCTGGACGACGCGGCCGCCGCTTTCGAGGATCGCGATCTGACGCTCGATCTCATGCGCGATCGCCTTCTCCACGTTCTTGAAGGAGTTCATGTTTTTCACTTCGGTCTTGACGCCGAGCGCGGTCGCGCCGCGCAGCCGCACGGAGACGTTGGCGTCGCATCGGAAGCTGCCTTCCTCCATGTTGGCGGCGGAAACCTCGAGGTAGCGCAGCATCAGGCGCAGCTCGCGCAGATACGCTCCGGCATCTTCGGCCGAGCGGATGTCGGGCTCGCCCACGATTTCGAGCAGCGGCACGCCGGAGCGATTGAAGTCGACCAGGCTCGAATCGGCGCCGTGGAGATTTTTTCCCGCGTCCTCTTCGAGATGAATCCGGGTCAGTCGGATGCGCCGCGGCTGCTCGCCATCGGCGGCCGGCAGTTCGATATAGCCGCCGTTGCACAACGGCAGCTCGTACTGGCTTATCTGATAGCCCTTGGGAAGGTCGGGATAGAAGTAGTTCTTGCGCGCGAAGATCGAGTGCGGAGAGATCTCGCAATGCGCCGCCAGACCGGCGCGAATCGCCAGATCCAGCACGTGGCGGTTGAAGACCGGCAGCACCCCCGGCATCCCCATGCATACCGGGCAGACGTTGTTATTGGGCGGCGCGCCGAACGCGGTCGAGCATCCGCAGAAGATCTTCGAGCTGGTCAGAAGCTGAGTGTGGACCTCGAGTCCGATTACCGCTTCGTATTTTTCAGAGCCTGCCGTCATCGTGATGTCGTTCTCTTCCGGCTCGCACCTATCATACCGCAGGCGGGCGGCGTTTGAAGGCGCCGGAGCGCTCGTAGGCGTCGCCGGCGCGCAGCATGGCCTCTTCGCCGAAATGCGGTCCGAGGATCTGGAGCCCGATCGGCATATTGAGGTTGTCGTAACCGCACGGCACGACCAGTCCGGGCAGGCCCGCGAGGTTCACCGAAATCGTGAAGATATCGGAGAGGTACATCTGGATCGGGTCCGCTGTTTTTTCGCCGAGTTTGAACGCGGTCGTCGGCGCGGTCGGCGTGACGATCAGATCGCACTGCTCGAAAGCGCGCTCGAAGTCGCGCCGGATCAGCGTTCGGACCTTCTGCGCCTTGAGATAGTAGGCGTCATAGTAGCCGGACGAGAGGGCAAACGTGCCGAGCATGATGCGGCGCTTGACCTCGGCGCCGAAGCCGTGGGCGCGGGTCAGGCTGTAGAGTTCGCCCAGCGTCGCGGCCTCGGCGCGAAGCCCGTAGCGGATACCGTCGTAGCGCGCGAGGTTGGCGCTGGCCTCGGCGGTGGCGATCAAATAGTAACAGCCGATCGCGTACTCGGTGTGCGGCAGCGAGATTTCGACTGTCCGCGCGCCCATCGCTTCGAACTGTTTCAGCGCGGCGCGGGTCGCATCCTCGACCTCGCGCTCCATCCCTTCGACGAAGAATTCCTTCGGTACGCCGATGCGCATGCCGGTCACATCGCCGGTCAGCGCCCGCTCGTAATCCGGCACCGGACGGGCGGAACAGGTCGAGTCGCGCGGATCGACGCCGGCGATCGCTCCCAGCAGGATCGCGGCGTCGCGCACGGTCTTGGCGAATGGGCCGACCTGGTCGAGCGAGGAGGCGTAGGCGATCACGCCGTAGCGGCTGACACGGCTGTAGGTCGGCTTGATTCCGACCACGCCGCAGAACGAAGCCGGCTCGCGGATCGAGCCGCCGGTGTCGGTGCCGAGCGCGGCCAAACATTCGTCGGCGGAAACGGCGGCGGCGGAGCCGCCCGACGATCCGCCCGCAACGCGGCCAAGATCGTAGGGATTCTTTGTCGGACCGAAGGCGGAGTTCTCGGTCGAGGAGCCCATCGCGAACTCGTCCATGTTGGTCTTGCCGAGAAACACCGCGCCCTGATCGCGAAGCCGGGCGATCGCGGTGCCGTCGAACGGCGGAACGAAGTTCTCCAGGATTCGCGACGCGCAGGTCGTGCGCACGCCGCGTGTGGCGAAGATGTCCTTGATCGCGAGCGGGATGCCGCAGAGCGCGGGCGCGTCTGCCGCGCCAAGGCGCCGGTCGGCGGCGTGCGCCTGTTCGAGCGCTTCGGGCTCGCAGACGGTGAGATAGGCATGAAGCCCGGCTCGATCGCGGCGATCCGATCGAGACATGCTCGGGTCAGTTCGGTCGCGGAAATCTCGCGCGCGCGCAGCCTAACGCGGGCCTCGGTGACGGTAAGTTTGTGGAGGTCGGAGGTCATAAATCAATAATCGGATAGGCTACCGGCTACGAGGCCGCTTTGCACGCGGCGTCGGGTCCTGGCGGACTTTATTTTTCCGGGCGAACGAACCGCACGCCGCATCAGAACGTCACCACGCCGCGGATCGATTGGCCGGTATGCATCAGCTCGAACGCCCTGTTGATGTCGGCCAGCGGCATCACGTGAGTGATCAGGTCGTCGATATTGATTTTGCCCTCCATGTACCAGTCGACGATCTTCGGAACGTCGCGGCGGCTTTTTGCGCCACCGAAGGCGGTGCCTTTCCAGGTGCGGCCGGTGACCAGCTGGAAGGGGCGTGTCGAAATCTCCTCGCCCGCGCCGGCAACGCCGATAATCACGCTGGTGCCCCATCCTTTGTGACAGCATTCGAGCGCCTGGCGCATCACGGTCGCGTTGCCGATGCACTCGAAGGAAAAATCGGCGCCGCCGCCGGTCAGATCGACCAAGTAAGGCACGAGGTCGCCGCGGACTTCTTTTGGATTGACGAAATGAGTGATGCCGAACTTCTCGGCGATAGCGCGGCGCGCGGGATTTGTGTCGATACCGACGATCATCCGGGCGCCGGCGAGGCGCGCTCCCTGGACGACGTTGAGGCCGATACCGCCGAGTCCGAACACGACCACGTTGTCGCCGACCTGCACCTTGGCGGTGTTGATGACGGCGCCGATGCCGGTCGTGACGCCGCATCCGACGTAGCAAATCTTTTCGAACGGCGCGTCCTCGCGCACCCTGGCGACAGCGATCTCGGGAAGCACGGTGTAGTTGGAAAAGGTCGAGGTGCCCATGTAGTGATGGAGCATCCGGCCGCCGATCGAAAAGCGGCTGGTGCCGTCGGGCATCACGCCGCGCCCCTGAGTCTCCCGGATCGCCTGGCACAGGTTGGTTTTGCCGGAGAGGCAGAACTTGCACTGGCGGCACTCGGGTACGTAGAGCGGGATGACGTGGTCGCCGGGTTTGACCGACGTTACGCCGGCCCCGACTTCGACCACGACGCCCGCGCCCTCGTGACCGAGAATCGTGGGGAATAGTCCTTCCGGGTCCGCGCCCGAAAGAGTGTAGGCGTCGGTGTGGCATACTCCGGTCGCCTTGATCTCGACCATCACCTCGCCATTTTTCGGCCCTTCGAGTTCGACAGTCTCTATTCGCAACGGCTCTGTAGCCTTGTAGGCAACCGCGGCAGTGACTTTCATGACGCCCTCCACGAAATCCCGTCATCTTATCTTGCTTGCTATCGAGCTAAAATCCGCAAAAGCGCGGAACTGGACTATCGGAGCCATACGGTGTTACGGGTAGGTTCCCCAGGGCTCTTGGGGAGCAGGGAAGGGCATCGAAGCAAGAGCGGCGATTCATCCCTGCACAAGGAGATAGAAAAATGAAAATGGCGAAACCGGCAGATGTCGGTATAGATGCGGAGCGGCTGGGGCGGCTGAGCTCGACAATCAAAGAGGATGTCGCCAAGCAAAAATACGACGGCGCGGTGGTTGTGGTCGCGCGAGGCGGCAAGGTCGTGATGCACGAGGCGATTGGTTTCACCGAACGCGCGAGCGGACGCACCGCCCGCACTGATGACGTGTTTCTGATTTTTTCGATCACGAAATCGCTGACGGCGGCGGCGGTACTGGCGCGGGTGGATCGCGGCGAGCTGTCGCTGAATACCAAGGTCGCCGACGTCATCCCGGAGTTCGGATGCAAGGGCAAGCATCGCATCACGATCGCGCAGATGCTGTCGCATACCGCCGGGATGTCGGCGGGATTGCCGCCGATCCCGCTCGAGCTTCTCGGCAATCAGGAAGTGATGGTGGCGGCGATCTGCCAGATGGGCGCCGAGGCGATTCCCGGCGAAAAGGTGGCCTACAGTCCGCTCGTCGCCCATGCGGTTCTGGGTGAAGTGGTGCGGCGCGTGGACGGGGGCTCGCGGCGGTTCAGCGAGATACTGGCCGCGGATATTTTTCGGCCGCTGGCCATGAACGATACCTGGCTCGGGCTGCGCAAGGATCTGGTGGCGCGACGGGTTCCGATCGTGGTGCGCGATCGCAGCGACGGATTGTTCCCGCCGGAGATGCTCGAAGCTTTCAACGTCATCATGAAGGAAGATTCCGAGATGCCCGCGGCGGGGGCTTTCTCGACCGCGGCGGATCTTTTCCGCTTCGCCGAGTGCCTGCGCCGGGGCGGCGAACTGGACGGCGCACGTATCCTGTCGCCGGCGATTATTCGTCTCGCGACGACCAACCATACCGGGACCCGCCGCAACAGCCTCTGGGACTATGCGCTCGAGATGCGCGGATGGAACGAGTTTCCGGCCTTCCTCGGCCTGACCTTTTTCCTGCGCGGCACCGGCATCTTCCCGCATTGGTTCGGGACGCTGACTTCGCCGGGGACCTTCGGCTCGGTCGGCGCCGGTTCGACGGTATGGTGGGTCGATCCGGAACGCGAGCTGACCTTCGTCTGTCTGACCGCCGGATTGCTGGAGGAAACGCGCAGCGTCGATCGCTCCGGGCGGCTCGCCGACCTGGTGTGTTCATCGGTCGTGAGCTGAGGCGGGGCGCGGCGGATCGAGCGAACGCGGCGAAGCGTTCTCCCCAGCATGAAAACCTTTGTGTAACCGGGAGAAAGATTGAATCGTTTCGCGGCGGTTCTTCGCTCCGGCAGCCTTCGCTCAGAATGACGGCAAAAGTGCGCGGCTTGCCTGGCGCGTCATCCTTGAGCGCAGCAAAGGATCGCCGCGAAGCGATGCGTTTCGAGAGTCGGGTAGATCTCTCCCGCTTGGGGAGCTGACGGCCGCTTTAGGGCACCGGGGCCGCGTTGAGCAGGCCGGCGGCTTCGTCATAGCCCAGCATCAGATTGAGATTCTGGATTGCCTGGCCGGCTGCGCCCTTGCCGAGATTATCGATCGCGGTCAGCACGCAGAGCGTCTGCGATCGTTGCTCCAGAACAAAAGCGATCTCGCAAAAGTTCGTCGCCCGCACGTTTTTCAGTTCCGGCAGTTCGCCCGGAGCCAGCAATCGGATGAAGCGCGACTTCGCGAAGCTGGCCTCGAAGGCCGCGCGCACGTCGTCGGCCGTGGTGCCGGAGCGCGGACGCAGGAAGATCGACGTGAGGATGCCGCGGCTGGTGGGCAACAGGTGCGGCACGAACATGATCGCGACGTTGCGTCCGAGCATCCCGGCCACTTCCTGCTCCATCTCGGGAGTGTGGCGATGGTTGCCGACCTTGTAAGGGCGGAAGTTTTCGTTCACCTCGGCGAAGAGCTGTTCGATCTGCGCCACCCGCCGTCCGCCGGTGGTGCCCGACTTGGCGTCGATTATGATCGATGAAGGATCAACCAGATCGCGCCGAATCAGCGGCAGCAATCCGAGCAGCGCGCCCGTCGGATAGCATCCGGGGTTCGCGACCAGGCGTGCCTCGCGGAGTTCGCGCCGGCGGAATTCGCTCAGGCCGTAAACCGCTTCCTTGAGCAGCGCGGGCGCGGGATGCTCGGCTCCATAGGTGGCGCGATAAGCATCGGGTTCTTTCAGGCGGAAGTCAGCCGAGAGGTCGATGACCTTGATGCCCTCGGCGAGCAATTCGGCAAGCACGCCGGCGCCGATCCGTTCCGGAAGGCAGGAGAGCACGATCTCGGCCCTGCCCTTGAGGAGGTCCGGCCGCAGTTCCTCCAAGGGAGGCAGATCGAGGCCCGCAAGATGGCGGTAAACCTGTGCCACTTCGCGTCCCGCATAGTGCTCGGAAGTGAGCACGCTCAGCTCAACAAAAGGATGGCCCGCAAGCAGGCGCACCGCCTCGATACCGGAATAGCCGGTGGCACCCAGCACGGCAGCCTTAACTTTATTGTTTGCAGCCATGAATCCTTCGTAATCTGTCGGTAATTAAAAACGCTAATGTCGGTAACATTTGACTATCAGAAAGGAGCCGCCCGCGCCAGTCGGGCTTCGGCGGTTTTGGATGGGCCGCGATCGCGGCCCATCGAAGGGGCCGATTGTTCCGTGAGGATTCCGGAGAACGTCGCGGCCGTAACCCGTTCGCCGGTAACGGATCGCCAAAGCAAAAGAAGGTGCGCATGAGGCGCACCTTCTTCGTAAATCGCCGTGATTCGGAAGCTAGCGCTTCGAGTACTGCGGCCGTTTGCGCGCCTTGTGACGGCCGTATTTTTTGCGCTCGACCTCGCGCGGATCGCGCGTCAGCATCCCGCCCTTGCGCAGGACCGGACGCAGGGTTTCAGCCACTGCCACCAGCGCGCGGGAGATGCCGTGACGAATCGCGTCGGCCTGGGCCGAGATGCCGCCTCCCTCGACGCTTGCGAGAATGTCATACTGCGCCTTGGCCTCGGTGACTTCGAGCGGCTCCATGATGCGCATCCGCGAGGTCTCGCGAGGGAAGTAATCTTCCAGCGCGCGAGCGTTTACGGTGACCACGCCTGAACCGGGGATAAGACGGATACGGGCGATGGCGGTCTTACGCTTGCCGGTCGCCCAGACCGGATGTTTCTTGTCAACCATCAGAACTCGAACCTCACCTATACTTTTACCAGCTCGGGCATCTGGGCGGCATGCGGATGCGCAGCGCCCTTGTACACCTTGAGCTTCGTGAACAACTGCCGGCCCAGCCGATTCTTGGGCAGCATTCCCCGCACCGCGATTTCGAGCAGGCGCTCGGGTTTGGTGGCGATCAACTTGCCCGCGGTCGTGCTGCGAATTCCGCCGGGATAACCGGTGTGGCGGTAATACGTCTTATTCTCGAGCTTGTCCCCGGTCAGCCGCACCTTGGCGGCATTTACCACCACGACGAAATCGCCCGTGTCCTGATTGGGCGTAAAGTCGGGGCGATGTTTGCCGCGCAGGATACTGGCGGTGCGCGAGGCTACTCGACCGAGCGGACGCTCGGAGGCGTCGATCAGAATCCATCGCCGGCCCAGCAGCGCGTTTTCGTGCGAAACACTCTTGGTTTGTTCTGTCAGCTTCAATTTTCCCGCATCCCTGGTGCTTTGCCCGGCTTATCGACGGACGATATTGTTCGGGCGAAAGCCCCGTTTCCTATTTGGCGGGGCCGATGGGATTTGAACCCACGACTTCCGACGTGACAGGCCGGCGTTCTAACCGGGCTGAACTACGACCCCGCCCGAACCATCCTTTGTTACATTTTATAGCATCTCTCGCAACTGGCCTCCCAGCCGCCAGCAAGCGCCGTCCTCAGGGTCGGGCAGAGACTCCGCGTCAAGCGGTGAGAAGTGTCGAGCATATGACGAAGCCTGTCGAGGGTTCGATTGTGGCAGGCAGGACGCCGCGTTGATACCTTGAATCCGGTTTTCAAAGTCCGGCATCTGATCCGATCGGTAAGGGAGATCGCAGCTATGATGTGGTTGGTTCGATTGGCACTGCGCCGCCCGCTCTCGGTGGCGGTCATGGCGTTGCTGATGCTGGTGCTCGGTGTCATGTCGTTCGCCACGATGAACGTCGACATCTTTCCGGCGATCAATTTGCCCGTGGTGATGGTGGTGTGGAGCTATCCGGGCCTGTCCGCGATCGATGTCGAACGCCGGATGGTGATCATCAGCGAACGCGCCTACTCGACCACCGTCAACGACATGGAGCATATCGAATCCGAATCGATGGAGGGGCTGGGCATCCTGAAGGTCTATTTCCAGCCGGACGCGGACATCGGCGCGGCGATCGCGCAGATCAATGCGGTATCCGAGACCATCCTGACGATCCTGCCGCGCGGTACGCAGCCGCCGATGATCATCTCCTACAACGCCGCCAACGTTCCAGTGGCGCAGCTCAACATCTTCAGCGATACGCTCTCGGGGCGGCAGCTTTTTGACTACGGGCTCAACTTCATCCGGTTGCAACTGTTCACGATTCCCGGATTCTCGACTCCCGCGCCGCTGGGTGGCGTGCAACGCCAGGTGATGGTCAATCTTGACCCCACCAGACTGTACGCCAACGGGTTATCGGCCGCCGACGTGGGCAACGCCATCGCCGCCCAGAACGTGGTGATTCCGTCGGGCCAGGCAAAGATGGGCGACTACCAGTACAACATCGATATCAACATGAGCCCCGCGACGGTGGAGGCCTTCAATCGCCTGCCGATCAAGGTCCGCAACGGGACGCCGGTGTTCCTGGGTGACGTCGCGCCGGTTTCCGACACCCATCCGCCGCAAACCAACGTGGTCAATATCGACGGCAGGCCCGCGACCTACTTGATGGTAATCAAGCACGCGGCGGCGTCGACTTTGGCCGTGGTCGACGCGGTCAAGGCCAAAATCCCCGACATTCTCGCGGTCGCGCCCAAGGGCCTCAAAGTAGCGCTGACTTTCGATCAATCCAGGTTCGTGCGCGCGGCGCTGTGGGAGGTGGTGCAGGAGGCGGTTACGGCGGCGCTCCTGGTCGCGCTGATGGTGCTGGTGTTTTTGGGCTCGGCGCGCAGCATGCTCATCGTAATCGCCTCGATTCCGCTGTCGATTCTAACCGCGATCGTCGCGCTCAAGCTCTCCGGCCAGACCATCAACACCATGACGCTCGGCGGAATCGCGCTCGCGGTGGGGATGCTGGTGGATGACGCGACGGTCGAAATCGAGAACATCCATCGCAACCACGCGATGCGCAAGCCGCTGGTGACCGCGATCCTCGATGGCGCCAGCCAGATCGCGACACCGACTCTGGTGGGCACACTCGCGATCTGCATCGTGTTCTTTCCGGTGGTGCTGCTGACCGGGGTGGCGCGGTTTCTGTTCACGCCGCTGGCGCTCGCGGTGGTCTACGCGATGCTGACGTCGTACCTGCTTTCGCGCACGCTGGTTACCACCATGGCGCATCATCTGCTGCCCGAGTCGCATGCGGAGCTCCCGGAGCGCGGCCTGTGGGGACGCTTCATCCGCGGATTCGAGCGTCGGTTCGAGCAGTTGCGCGCGGCCTATCATGCGGCGCTGACCGGGTTTATCGCGCGTCGCGCGCTCGCGCTCAGCTGCGTAACGCTGATCGTGGCGTCGTCGGTCCTGCTGCTGCCGGTGGTGGGCGAGGATTTCTTCCCCAAGGTCGACGCGGGGATGATGCGGCTTCACGTCCGCTCTCCCACCGGCACCAGGATCGAGAAGACCCAGTTGCTTGTCGCCAATATCGAGCGCGCGATCCGCGAGGTCGTTCCCGCCGCGGAACTCGAGAGCATCAGCGACAACATCGGATTGCCGCTCTACTACGTGCTGGCCTTTTACCAAACCGACACCATCGGAGTTCAGGACGCCGACATCCTGATTCAGCTCAAGCCGCGGCATCGACAGGCGACCGCGGCGTACGAGACGCGAATTCGCGGCTTGCTGCATCGCCGATTTCCAAACGTCGGAACCTATTTTCAGGCGGCGGACATCATCGGTCAGGTGCTTAATTTCGGCTTGCCCGCGATGATCGATGCGCAGATTTCGGGCAACGATCTGCAATCCGATTACCGAATCGCGGCGCGCCTCGAAGCCGCGATGGGGCTGATTCCGGGGATTGCCGACCTTCGTATCGCCGAGCCGCTGGATTATCCGGCCTTCAATGTCGAGGTCGACCGCGCCAAGGCGCTCGAACTTGGAATCACCGAACAGCAGGTTGCGGCGGCGATGCTTACGGCGCTGAGCGGCAACACGCTGATCCAGCCCAGCTTCTGGCTCGACCCAAGGAGCGGTGTCAACTATAACGTCATTTCGTTGGCGCCCGAGCATTTCGTCGATTCGGTGCGCGCCTTGGCCAACATTCCCCTGAGCACTCCGGGTCAGAGCGCGCAGGCCGGCTCGGCGCCGATTCTAATAAACGTCTCGGGCGCCGGCGGAACGGCTGGCCCGGCGCAGATGCTGGGTAACCCCGCCGGCCAGAATGGCTCTGTCGGCACACCTCAACTGCTCGGCAATGTCGCGGCGATCACGCACGGCGTTGATCCCGCGGTGGTTGAGCACTACAGCGTGCAGCGCGTGATCGACGTGAACTGCGCTGTGGTGGGACGCGATCTCGGCGGCGCGACCGCGGAGGTCGAGCGGGCGATCGCGGGCCTCGGCAAGCTGCCTGCGGGCACCAAGGTCGTGATCCGCGGCCAGAGCCAGGCGATGCGCGAGTCTTTCACCACGCTCGGCGAGGGGATCATCCTGGCGGTTATCCTGGTGTACCTGCTCATGGTTGCGAACTTCCAGTCGTGGCTGGAACCATTCATTATCATGATGGCGGTGCCCGGCGCGCTGGCCGGAGTGTTGTGGATGCTGGTTCTCACCGGCACCACGATCAACGTCGAATCGCTGATGGGCGCGATCATGGCGGTAGGCGTCGGCGTCGCCAACAGCAACCTGCTGATCACGTTCGCCAACGATCTGCGCGAGGAAGAACACCTCGATTCGGTCGCGGCGGCGATCGAGGCGGGCAGGATAAGGCTTCGCCCGATCCTTATGACCGCGCTGGCGATGATTCTCGGGATGCTGCCGATGGCGCTGGCGCTGGGCTCCGGCTCCGAACAGAACGCGCCGCTGGGCCGCGCCGTGATCGGTGGGTTGATCGTTGCCACCTTGATGACGCTATTCGTGGTGCCGGCGGTATATTCAATCTTCGGCCGCAAGCTAAAAGGCAAGCGCGAGCGCGATGCCGAAATCGAGGCCGTGACCCAGCCGGTTGGCTGATGTTTCATGAGGAGATTCCATTGAAAGCTTCCGACACGAGCGCGACCCCCGAGGCCAAATCTTCGGGCATCCTCGGCGTCATCGGCTGGTTAGCCGCCGTGCTTATAGCCTTCGGCCTGGGAGGCGTGCTCGTGATGGCCCACGAGCGTAGCCTTGAGGATCAACGAAGCGGGCTCGAGCAGGCGGCCGCACGAGGGCCATACGTGCTCGTGTCGCCGGTGCTCCGTTCGCCGCGGGAGCGTGAAATCCAGCTCCCGGCGAATATTCACGGATATGTCGAGACGTGGATCTACGCCAAGACCGCCGGTTATCTCAAAGCGATACGAGTAGACAAGGGCGACCGGGTTAGCAAGGGCGAGGTGCTGGCGGTGCTGGAATCGCCGGAACTGGATCAACAGGTCCGTAACGCACGGGCCGATTACGAGCTTAAGAAAATCACCGACCGGCGCTACCAGATATTGCTGCAAACGTCGGTGGTCGCGCGGCAGGACGCCGACCAATCACACGCCGCGATGCTGCAGGCCAAGGCCGCCTACGAGCAATTGCTCGCGACGCAGGCCTACGAAGTTATCAAAGCGCCGGTCGACGGAATGATAACCGCGCGCTACGTCGATCCTGGCGCCCTGATTCCTCAGGCAACCGCGCCCTCGAGCGGCAGCACGGCGATTCTCGCAATCGCGACCCTCCAGCCGGTGAGAGTCTACGCCAACGTGCCGCAGGATTTGGCGCCCTTCGTCAGGGTTGGCGGCGCGGCCATCGTGACCGCGAGCCAATATCCCGGGCGCGGATTCGAGGGCACCGTCACGCGCCATCCTCAGGCTCTGGCCGCGGACACGCTTACCATGCTGGTCGAGGTCGATCTGCCGAATTCCGACCTGGCGCTGTATCCTGGCATGTATGCGACCCTCAAGCTCACTATTCCATTGCATTCCACGGTTCCGATGATTCCCGATGACGCGCTCGTATTTCGCGACGGGAAGGTGTACGCGCCCGTGGTCCGCGACAATCACATTCACCTGTCCGAGGTCACGCTGGGAGAGGACAACGGACGTGAAGTGCAGATCACACGCGGCGTCGGCGACAATGATCTGGTGGCGATAAACGTCGGTCAGGGAGTGCAGGACGGCGAAGCGGTGCAGCCTCAGCGCCTCGATCAGGCACGTCAGTAGGAGGCAATCTGCGACCTCTCGCCGGCGCGGAAAGCGGAGCGAAAAGGGATGCGAGAGCGATCGCAAACCGGCAACCAGGCATGAGTGCCCGCGAGGAGCCGAGGTTGGACGGCAATCCCTGCGCCCCGGCCGCCGCGCGCAGCGGCGGAGGATTTCCGCGGCATCACGCAGCGGAAATCCCCACGATCGAGAGCGTCTAGCGAAACGCCGGAAGAATCTGCTGCGAGAAATCGCGGAGGACGTTGCGCGCGTGGTCGGCGTTCGGCAGCAGCGTCACCTCACGTATTCCCGCCTTCTCCATCTCGCGAATCCGCGCGATTATTTCTTCGGGCGTTCCGATCAGACAGCTATCCCGCAGCAGCTCGGGAGTCACGAATTTCCGCTCGTCGGGCTGCACGAAGGTGCAGTGGCCGTCGTGGATCTGCCGGAAACGCGCGTTCTCCGGCAAGCTGAAGCTCTTGACGCGCTTCAGATAGGCGTCCCAGACGTTTTTCACGTGGGGAGGAATAACCTCGTCCTTTTCGCCGAGGTCCTTCCAGACTTCATAGAAGAAGTGAAGTTCGGCGATGGCCCAGGCGCCGGCTTCGTCGATCACGCGTTCGGAGTTGATGCGCTCGCCGGGACGCAGCACGCAGCCTGCCGTCAGCACCGCGGTATGGAAGGGGTTGGGAAGCTTGCGGCTGACCGCCTTGGCGCCCGATTCGATCTGCGCCATCTTGGCCTTCACGTCGGCTTCGCGTCCGCCCACCGTGATCCATCCGTCGGCATATGCGCCGGTTGCCTGACAGGCCTTGGGCCCGTTGGCCGCCACGTAGATCGGAATCCGGTTGTCGAGATTGACGAAGTAGCGGTCGCGATGGATGAACTTTATCTCGCGAGTCTGGCCGCGATAGGTGTAGTCGACCGCCTCGCCGTCGAGCAGCTTGCGAACCACGCGCAGATACTCGCGAAACTCGCCGGCGGGCATCGGATGCTGCCCCATCACGCGCATCGCGGTGTGCCCGGTGCCGAGCCCCAGGAATATCCGCCCCGGCGCGAGCTGATTGATGCTCGCGATCGAGTGCGCCGTGACCGGTGCGATACGGGTGCCTGGAATCGAGACGCCGGTGCCGATCTGGATGCGCTTGGTGTTGACGGCCGCGAGCGCCATCGTGGCATAGCAGTCCGACCAGATCATCTGCGAGTCGGGCACCCAGGCGCGGTCGAAGCCGAGTTCCTCGGCGTAGCGAATCAGGTCCCACTTATCGACGTGAGTGTCGAAACAAAGTCCGAATTGCATAGGCGATATCCTGCCTCCATGATTTTGTCGGGGAAGACGCGGCGGAAAGCTAACACCGCCCGAGCGTGACCGTCAAACCGGCCGGCGACTGCTTTTTCCCAAGATCGAGGCTTGCGAGTTATCAAAGAAGGGCAGGGTCGATGACGACCCGGCGCCCGGCTAATGCGCGCCGGAAGCGGCGGGCTTTCCGGTGTGCCTGAGCCAGAGGAAACTCGGCACAAGGACCAGCGAGATCACGGCGAGCATCCGGTAAATATCGTTGAACGACAGCATCGCCGCCTGAGCCTGGATCATTCCGTAAACCATCCCGAGCGATTGATGCTGTCCGGTTACGATCTGACGCATGTAGTCGAAGCGTGGCGCGCCGGGCATGCTTGTCATCTGGCTCAGCTTCCAGGCATCGAATACCGAAAAATGCTGGACCAGATTCGCCTGATGGACCTGCTCGCTGCTGATCAGCTTGGTGGTCATGTAGGAGATTCCGATCGCCGCGCCGGTATTGCGCATCATGTTGTAGAGGCTGGCGGCATAGCCCATCCGCTCGCGCGCGATGCCGGCAAGCGTAGCCGCGGACAGAATCGGGAAAATCATACCCAATCCACAGCCCAGGAAGATGGTGGGCTCGATGATTTGCCACATGCCGACCTGCAGATTCCAATGGGACATCATCCACAAGCCGCCGGCCATGAACGCAAAGCCGATACCGATCAAGCGCCGCGTATCGTAGCCGTAGCGCGCGAGCTGTCCGACCAGCAGCATCGATGACAACGCGCCAAGCCCGCGCGGCGACACCGCCAGGCCGGCTTTCCAGGCGGTGTATCCCATGAAATCCTGGAGAAAAACCGGGTTGAGCAGTCCCGTCCCGTAAAGGATCGAGCTCATCGCCACGACGAGAAAAACGGCGAGGCTGAAAACCGGGTCCTTCATAATTCTCAGGTCGAGAATCGGCGCCGGAAAACGCAGCTCGTGTATGACCAGGGCCACAAGAGACAGCGCCGCCAGGAAGGTGGCGTATACCACCCAGGGCGAGTTGAACCAGTCTGAGCGCTGGCCCCGATCGAGAACAATCTGCAAAAGTCCCAGGCCGATGACGAGATACAGGATGCCGAGGTAATCGACCTTGCCCCCGACGCCGCGCCGTTCGCGCAAGAAGGCGGGATCGTGAACGAAGACGTAAAGCATGGCCGCGGTGATGAAACCCACCGGAATGTTGATGAAAAAATTCCAGCGCCACGACCAGTTGTCGGTGATCCAGCCGCCCAGCGTGGGACCCATAATCGGCGCCGCCATCAGGCCGACGCCCCACATCGCCATCGCCATCGCCTGTTCCTCGGGCGGAAAGGTCTCCATCAGGATCGCCTGCGATAACGGAATCATCGCGGCGCCGGCCGCGCCCTGAAAAAGGCGGAACACGACCATCTGATCGAGCGATTGCGCCCAGCCGCAAAGCGCCGAGGTCAGGACGAACAGGAGTATCGAACACAGGAAGTAACGCTTGCGCCCGAAGCGCGACGCGATCCATCCCGTCATCGGGATCATCACGCCGTTGGCCACCAGGTAGCTCGTCACCACCCATGCGATCTCGTCCACGGAGGCCGAGAAGGAACCCTGCATGTGGGGCAGCGAGACGTTGACGATGGTGACGTCGAGCACCTCGATGGTGGTGCCGAGCATCACCGCGATCGCGATCAGCCATTTGTGCGTGGCTACGGGTTCCGCGTGGGATGGAATGGATGACACCAGGGTTTTAGCGGCTTCCACGCTGCTCGTAATAGATAGAAACTCAACGAGGCATATTATCCAGAGTCGACGCGGAAGGATAGCGACCTCGTGAGCGTTAGGATGGTCCAGCCCGCGCGACGAAAGTGAACGCGGGAGCGGTCCGGGCGACTTTCTTTACATGGATATGTACACCGTCGCTTACTTGGGCTACAAAATCTGCGTCTGTCCTACTTTGAGTTACGGCGAAGCCTCTATAGAGGCGCCGCCGATGCGATAGTCGATCGCGGTTAGGGTGATCTGTTGAGGCGCTGTGTTCGGAGCTAACCCCCAAATCCGGGGGTTGCCCGCAACGGAGGGCCCGTATGCTCAAGGTAGGATACTTGCCATGCACCCAGGATCCGCCGCGCGGCGAGAATATCGCGCGCGTGCTTCAGGAAGTGGTGGCCGAAGCTCAGGCGGCTGAACAAAGCGGCTTCGACAGCTGCATGTTCAGCGAACATCATCAGCAGCCCGACTTCTACATTCCCAACACGCTCCTGATAACCGGGCTGGTCGGGATGAAGACCGAAAAGCTCAAAATCGGCACCTGCACCCTGTTGCTTCCGCTGGTGCATCCGGTTCATGTCGCCGAAGACTCGGCGATAATCGACCAGATGACCGGCGGTCGCCTGATTCTCAGCGTCGGCGCGGGCTATTCGGAGCCCGACTTTGGCGCCTTCGGCCTTGCGGTGGGGGAGCGCGCCGCCCGCACCCGCGAAGGAGTCGAAATCATCAAAAAGTGCTGGACCGAGGAGCGCTTCTCCTATCAGGGCAAGCACTACCAGCTCAACGATGTCTCGATCACTCCCAGGCCGATGCAAAAGCCGTCTCCTCCGATTTGGCTGGCGGCTGGCACCGACTTCGGAATCAAACGAGCGGCCCGCCTCACCGACGGGTGGATCACCGACCTGATGCAGAGCGTCGAGGTAATGAAGCGCTTTGCCGAGTTCTATCGCGCCGAGGCCCGAAAGCACGGCAAGACGCCGATGGTCGCGCTGGTGCGGGACGTGTGCCTGGCCGATTCAATGGAGGCGGCGCGTCGCGACAGCGGCCCGGTCATGTACACTCATCGCTTCTATTTCCGCAACAAGGGCTACATCGAGGACGAATTTCTCAAAGGCGTCCGCTGCGAGGAAGATTGGACTTTCGACCGGGCGATTAAAAATCGCGTCATCGCGGGCTCCGCGCAGAATTGCCGCGAGCAATTGCAGATGTGGCAGGAAGAGGTTCGCCCCGATTATCTGGTCCTGCGGATGCGCCATCCCGGCGGGCCGAGCCACAGCAAAGTCGTCGAGGCAATCCGCGGTTTCGGCGAGAAAGTGTTGTCAGGCTATCCGGCCAGGATCATGGCCGGTTGCTTCGCGATGACCCCTGATCCACCGCCGTGATCGGACGCCGTAGCTTCCTGCCGGCCACAGCTTTAGCATCGCTGCTGCCTCCAAAAGCAGGTTTCGCTCGATAGTTCTGCCTCCCTTTAAGTCGTGACAGGCTGTTTTTTCAAACCCAGCGTGCAGGCCGAAGGCGTGGCGGAGCGGCCATAGCTGATGTGCAGTCGTCTGTCGGCTATAATCTTTACAAAAGATTCGGTTAATCGACCGCTGATTGGTAGAATAAAAACATGCGCTTATCTGGAAATTGGTACGCGAAATTGCTTGTTGCGGCACTGATGCTCGCTATTCCGGCCTGCGGAATCGAAGAAGCTCAGGAGCAAAAACAGGCGCAGATCAAAGCGGCCGAAGTGACGCTGGACGTCAACCATATATTTATCACCGTCGGCGATGTGCCGGAGGCCCATAGCTCACTCGGGAAGCTCGAATACAGCGAGCCGATTTCGGCCGATTCGATCGACGAGGCCACCCAGGACGCCAAGCTTAGAAAAATGGCGATGGATCGGTGGCCCGACGAGGTCGACGGAATCATCAATGTGCGCCGCGAAGTGAATGACACGGCGACACTGGTCACCGTCACCGGCACCGCGGTGAAGATTAAACCCGGGCCGGGGATAGTCTGCGGGCCGTCCTCTCCGCTATGCCGTCACAAGATGGAGCGGGGCGTAGTGGAAGTCGCGGAAGATACTTCCGAAGACCGGGAGGTCAAGCCTCCCACCGTGCAGCCGGGAGATATCTGGGTAAATCGCGTCAATGGCGAGGACCAGACGACCAAGGTTGTCAGCGTCTCGGGCGGCAGGGTGGTGCTCGACATGGGAGGCAAAGAGGCGGTCGTCAACCCGGATTTGAACATGCTCTCCGGATATTCGATTGTCGCCGGCCAGCAGGTGTCTTATTCGCCCGATCTGGGGACGCTCTCCTTTCCGCTGCGCAAAGGCAAAAAGTGGACGAATCATTGGAAATGGAAAGCTGAGGATTACACCGGCGAGGGCACGACCTACGGCAAGGCAGTCGGTTGGGAGACGGTCACGGTGCCTGCGGGTACCTTTACCGCTTTGCGCCTGGAGGTCTCGTACCGGTCGACGATTCCGGTTGAAACGACCTGTTGGTACGTGCCCGATGCTAACAGCTTCGTCAAGTGCGATATAACCGGCGCCAAAAAGAAGACCACGATCGAGCTGGTGTCCTACCAGCCCGCATCGAGTACAGCCGCTAGATAAGCGATCACCGAGAGCGGTCCGAACCGAATTCCCCATCGCCACGAATGCCGCGTAAACGCGGCTACCGCGCCGTCATCGCTTCCGCAAGTGGACGCGCGATTGGCTTCGCCGGATCTGACCTGATGGCGGCGGCGAGAGTCTTGATGGCCGTCGGAGCACCTGCCGCGTGCGCCGTAAAGCTTCCGCTCGGAGGATCGAGATCCTCATTGACACGCGGGCAACGAAGTCTGCGTTGAATAGGGTGAGTTCGCGACGCAGTTCTTCGGGCCGGGCGGCACCAGGGGCGGGTTGGTAACTGCGGGATCGGCGATCAGCAGGTTGTATGCGTCGCGACCGGAACCGTAGTCAAAGATATTGCAGGAGTCGACGTTAAGGTTGGAACCATCGCAGGTAACCGGTTCGCAGCCGCCGCCATTCCAGTAACCCGACGCGTATCCATCCGTTCGCACGAACGTAGAGATGTTGTTGCGTACCTGCACCGGTCCGCAGGCGTAGGTCGGGTACTCGTTCCACACCACCAGCGCGGTATCGCCGCCGGCGATCATCGGGTTTTCATCCTCGAGTATCTTGTTGCCGCTGACGAGCTGGTTGGTTCCGTCGCTGATGTTGATGCCGCATTGGGCGGTATTGTAGAGGACGTTGTTCAGAAAGCTGCAGCTCTGAACATTCTGGTCGCAGTTGATGCCGCAACCCGATGTGCTGTGCCCTCCGGTGACGTAGTTGCCCTGGACGGTGTAGCCGGAACAGGTGTGCGACCCGTCGCACCAGAAGCTGATCGAGTCTTCGATCTGCTCCGGATACGAATACGCGGTGGTGTCCAGACTGCCGAGCGTGTAGTTGCCGGAGACGGTTATGTTGTTTGAGAGCGCGGCTTGAACCTGTTGTCCGCGCGGGAACGGACCGCGCGGATTCAAGAGAAAATTGCCCGCGATTGTAATGCTGCCGGCAGACTGGGTTTCAACGTTGGTTTCGCCGTAGGCGATGACGTTGCCTTGGATGGTGTCATTGGTCGAGCCGCCACCGACCAAAATTCCGTCGTGTGTATCGCAGCAGCCGGAAGCCAGGTTCTCGACGTGGATATAGTTGTCGTAAACGTTGTTTCCGCTTCCCCCGCTGACGTGGATGCCGTTGCCGGCAGAGAGGGAGTTGTTGGTGCCGCACGGACCGATGTTGGAATTCTTGATGGTCACGTTGGTCGAGTTGATGATTTCGATGCAATCTCCGCTGGTGGTGCTCACCCGCAGGCCTGAGTAAGTCGTACCGTTCTGCCCGTAGATGACCAACGTCGTAGTGATGGGCGTGGCTCCCGCCGCAGGCGTCATTGTCGCAGCTGGCGTCTGCGCCACAGTCACAGTCGGCGTCGGCGTCACGGTCGCGGTCGGCGTCGGCGTCGGCGTCGAGCTTTTCTTACCCGACCCTTTGTTTGAACCGGCCGCCTTCCGAACAGCCGCGGAGATCGCGCTGCTCTTCGCAGGTGACTGATTCCCAACGTCTCCCGTGCGCGCCAAGGCGGGGGGGCAAAGCGTGAGCAGAACGGCGATGGTGAGAACTACGCGGATCTCGTGTCGCGATTTGGGAGTACGTCGGTACATCTTGCCAGCGGTCAAAAGTATCGTCGTCGGAACCAAAAACGATCGGGAGTTTGCGAACCCGCTTCTTGCCGAAGCTTAGAGCAAGGTCCGAGCCAGCCACGCTCGACCGCGCATGAGCCGTATCTGTCGCGGCACCTTGCGAGGTTTGTGCTGGGTGAATTCGAGCCGAGCCGCAGCCGTCCGACAACCGCCGATTCTCTCATCTCGCAGAAAAAGCCAAGGCTTAGCTCAATAAAACGGCTAGTAGACTATTACTCCAACGCGGAGACAGAGGTCCGACCTGGGCGCGGACATAACGGGCCGGCGCATATCGACCTCTCCGTTATGAGGACCGGAGAATGGCCCATCGACGATGCGAGAGCATGTTCCGATTTATCCGCCACGATTCAAAACGAGACATTTTGTGCGAGCGTTGCGCCACGCCGTGTCAGACCCGATCGAAGTCTCGGCGGCCAGGCGAAGCGCGCACAACGCAAGCGGCGGCAAGTCGGCGGGACGACGGACGCGGTTCAGCGATGCGGACCGATGCAAAATCGCGACGAGAGGCGTTGCGCTATTGCATCGTTTCGGTCTCTAATTGCTTCAAAATTACAGGCGGAGCTGAGTTTTGACCGGGAACGGATGAAACCTGCTGAGAGTTTTGTTCGGCGTCCTCGTTGCGGACAACGGCGCGCTCAGAGGGCACAGTTTGTGCCTTTTATTGGTCAGGGAATCATACAAGCAGTAGGCACCAGGAGTTTTGGTGGGTCGTCTCAATCGAAATCCGTCACTGTGGGTTAATGCTCCTGCACAAGACTGCCGCAAGAGCGGCGCGCTGGCGACGCTCCTGGCGGCCACCATCCTGATGTTTCTGGGCCTAAACGGATGTACTTTTATCGGCGTCGATCATCCGGCGATGCGCGAAAGCATGTCCTTCGGCGCCGAACGCTACGTGAACATGTGCGTGCTGCTCGACAAGGGGATCGCCCGTGAGGACGCCGAGACGCTCCTGGCTACGTGGGAAGAGGAGGCTTCGAAATACGACCTGCACGTGAACGCGATTTCCTATCAGGAAATGCCCCGCTCCGGATTCTTCTTCGCGCAGATAATGGACCAACTGAAGGAGGTTCCGCTCGGACCTGGGTGCGACCGGTTGATTTATTTCGTTAACCGAAACGCCGGCGACTACGTGTATGGACTGGCTGCGATTTCTTTCGGATTACCAGAGGTTCTGGGCGAGGTTGACGACGCTACTCTGACACGCGGCTACGTAGTCGCAAAGTTCGGATCGCCCACCCAGGTGGTATTAACCCCGAAACGGGTGGCGCAGCATGAGATATACCACCTTTTGGGCTGCCCGAAACACTTTGATATGCCCGACTGTTACCGGCGCATCCGCGACCTCAAGAGGGTGGAAAAGCGCCTCGAGGATGAAAACTACTACTTCAAATCCGGCGAAAAACCTTTTTACCCCACCTGGGCGAGCGGCGGCGATTCGATGCTAATATCTCGCGCCCAGGTCAACGCTTACTCGAAGCGACCCGTGACGACGGTGGCTGCCATGGTTTTGCCTCCGTAGGTAGTCGCAGATACGCGACAGTCTACCGTGATGTCGCGATTCTGCAACACCGCGGCAGCGTCTGTACGGCTCTCCTGTCTGTTAACATCCCAGGTATGTCGCGTTGACTATTTGGCGCGTTTTTAGGCGTAGTTAATATGTTTTAATATTAGCGCATCTAATAATACAATCGCATCTGATTCTTTGGGCTACTTAACTAAGTTGTTTACAATTCATCGATCTGTCGCTATTCTGCAACACATACCTTAAGCCGTTCCTGCTCTCGGGAGGCGCGATTGGAGTCGACTGACTTAAATGGAGTCAGTTCTGTGATCGCGAAGCCCAGCGTGCGGGATGGCGGACGCGTTCGATAAAACCATCTTTACAGGTAGGTGACTGACTAAAATGAAACTAGGACAAGCTTACGCTGCAACTATCGCGTTGTTGCTGGTTCTAGTCCCGGCTACGGGCTTTTGCAGCAACATCCTCGGTATTGTTTATGATTCCCAGGGGAAACCGGTCAATGGCTGCCGCGTCGTTGTGACCGATTCGGCCGGCAAGGTCGTCGCGGAAGGCAGAACCGACCTTTACGGAAGGTACTGCATAACCACGATTGACCCTAGTGCATACACGCTGGTGCTGGAACCCGACAATACGGGAGTGCAGTCGGGTACCGGAGCAGTGAATCTTCAAGTCGAAGGTCTGACCGTCGATTGGACCGCAGCCAAGGACAAGCCCGCGATCGCTAGCGCGACCCCCGGCGTTGGCTCGCTCGCGGCTGCAACTTGTGGGGTGGCATGGTGGGATGACGTTCCGGTTGCGGCTGCGGCTTTCGCCGTGAGCAGCGGCGGAATTATCGGAGGGCTTTGCGGAACGGGCGTCATTTGCGGGGGCGGAGCCGGCCCGTCGAGCAGCTCGAAGTAGGTCGATTGGCCAATAAATCATCTTATTGCGGGAGAACGGCTGGGTCTGTATCCGCCGGAGGCACCAACATCGTGAACCTTAGGACATTTTTTCATCGAACGGCGATCATCCGGGTCGTTGCCTGCGCTTTCGGGAGCGTACTTTTGTGCGCGGCGGGATGCGGTAGCACTCAAGTACAGGATATGGCTTCCAACAGCGAAGTTATCGGGACCGTCTCAAAGCCGAAGGTTTCCAGTTGGAACGAAGCCAAAGGAATGAAGCAACTCGACGACGTTTGGCAGGAGCGGATGAATGACAGCTTCTCCTCGGATTTCGCGGTCGGGCCCGGCGATGTCCTTCAGGTAACCGTGCCTCAAATGGATGAGCTAAAGGCTCGTGAAATTCGCGTCTCCGGCGACAACACCATCGCCTTGCCGGTGTTGGGCTCGATCCAGGTCGGCGGCATGACCGAGCAGCAGGTCCGAGAGGCGATAAAAGAACGGCTCGGGAAATACATGAGAGATCCAGAGGTCGACGTCTTCGTGAAGGAGTACCAGAGCCGAATGGTCGCCGTGGAAGGGATGGTGCAGAAGCCTGGTCTGTACGGACTCAAGAGCCGTTCGGATACGGTAATGGATGTGATCAGCCGAGCGGGAGGAATGCTGGAAAACGCGAGCACCCGGGTGATCTTCGTTCCGGCGAATAGTCATGATGCCGGCAGGCCGCCGGTTGGTGCCCCGCTTCCCCCAGGTTCTCCCGCTTCCTTGTCTGTGCGCAATTCTTCCGGATCTGATAGCGGCCGGGAGATGCCGGAGCACGTCCTGCCGGTGAGCACTCACGCCGGCACCTTCAGCGACCGTCCGCTTCAGATGCCTTCCGGCGCGCAGGGAAGGACTATCGTGATCGATCTGAGCGCTATCAGTCATGAGAGCCATCTCGACGTTCCGGTTCGACCGGGAGACGTGATCATTGTTCCAGCAGCGGGTCAGGTGATGGTAAAGGGATGGGTCCAAAGTCCGGGCGCTTACCGGATCGTGCCCGGCATGACCGTGCTCGGCGCGGTGACCGCAGCGGGCGGCGAAATGTTCAGTTCGTCGGCCCAGCTTCTGCGCTCTTCCGACAGCGGAGAGAAGATCGAGATACCGGTGAATCTCTCGGACGTGCAGAGCGGCAGGGAGCCGGACGTTACGGTGCAGTCGGGCGATGTGGTGGTGGTCGAGAAATCGGCTGTGGGAGCGGTGCCGTACGCGTTTTATGACTCTTCAGCAAGTTCAACACCGGGATTCCCATAATGTGGTAGAGCCACACCCAGTAATCAACGGAGCGGCAACAAAGTGAACGAAGTTTCTCCATACCTTGCCAGGCGCGAGTTTTCGGACGCGGATTCGCCGATAGACATACAGGTGCCTCATTTTTTGCAGGAACGGGGTATCCCGACGCTTCGGAGATGGTGGGCTGTCGTGCGCCCTCGGCTGCGCCTGATCCTCGCGATCGTTTTCGCCTCGGTACTGCTGACGGGCGTGGCCGTGCTGCTCATGACTCCAACCTATACCGCGGAGAGCACGGTGCTCATCGAACGGCAGGCCCCGCAAGTGCTCGACATGCGCGCGCTGACGGCGGAGCAGGCCGGCTCGGACGAGCATGATTACTACGAGACTCAATACAAGATTTTCGAGAGCCGTGGTCTCGCCACGCAGGTGATTCGCGAACTCAACCTGGAAGCCAACCCGCTTTTTTCCACGAAGAAAGATGGCTTTGTCAGGGAATTGGCGCATGGAACCGCCAAGTCGCTCGGCAATCTGTTCGCGGTTGCCGCGGGATCGATGCCGGCGCCTCCAACTCCGGAAAAGCTCGATTCCGATTCGGTCGCGGTCGAAAATTATCTTTCCCGGTTGGAGATCCGGCCGCAACTTGGGACTCGCCTGGTAATCGTGGGATTCCGAACGCCCGATCCGAAGCTCTCGGCCGAAATCGCCAACGCTCACGTCCAGGCGTTCGTCCGTCGCGGCATGGAAATTCACGCTCAGGCGAGCGAGGACGCGCGCAGCTTTCTCGAAAAGAAGCTCGTTGATTTGCGCGCGCGAGTCGAGAAATCGGAAGCCGCGCTCAACAGCTATCGCCGCGACCGCGGAATCGTGACCTTCGAGCTGCAGGATAAGGGCAAGATCCTGATGGACCGCCTGACCGAGTTGAACACCGAGCTTACGAAGGCGGAGAGCGAACGCATCGCCCTGGAGGCACAGGTAGAGCTGCTCGATAAGGGTCGTATCGCCTCGCTAAGCGCGGTGATCAACAACCCGCTGATCCAGAAACTCAAGACCGAAGTCGCGGCGCTCAGCGCCGATTACGCCGAGAAGGCCAACCGCTTCACCCCGGATTATCACCCGCTCGCCGATCTCGGAGCCAAGCTGGACGAAGCTCGCAACCGGTTGGAAGCCGAAACCCAGCGGATGCTCGAGGGCGTGCAGTCGGATTACAAGGCGGCCGGCGGCAGGGAACGGCGTCTGAACAGCGAGATCGACAATGTAAAGCAGCAGGCGCTCGCGCTCAATGATGCGTCGCTTCAGGATGCGGTGCTCGCGCGCGAGGTGGATACCAACCGCGAGCTTTACAAGAGCGTGCTCGAGAGAATGAAGGAACTCGGCGTGGCCGCGGGAGTGCCGGGCTCAAATGTTTCGATCGTCGATGTCGCCGTGCCTCCGCGCGCTCCATCGAGCCCCAGAATATTTCTGAGCCTGCTCGCAAGCGTGATGCTTTCGCCGATCATAGCCGTCGCGCTGGTGTTCCTGCTCGATCATCTTGACGATCGCATCAAGGACCCCGAGGAGGCGCAGGCCTTATTGCAGGCGCCGAGTCTCGGGATGGTGCCGGACTTCGCCAAGGTACCGGCGCTTGCCTATGTAGCGAGGAACACCGTCGATGAGGTGGAAGCAAAGGAGTTGACGCCTGCCCCGGCATCGCTGCACAGCAAGGAGATGGTCACCGAGGCCAGCCGCTTCTCGGTCGCGGCGGAAGTGTACCGCTCGATTCGCACCGCGATTCTTTATGCGCGCGCGGGCGGTCCTCCCAAAACAATCCTGATAACCAGCGGCTCCAGCGGCGAAGGAAAGACCGTAACCGCGATTAACGTGGCGATCGCATTTGCCCATATCGGAGAGAAGATTCTGCTGGTCGATACGGACATGCGGCGTTCGCGCTGCCACGAAGTATTCGGAATGTCGAATCATCTGGGCCTCGCGGAAGTGCTTGCGGGACGCCGTGAGCTCGATGAAGTCATCAAGCCGACCGCGGTCGAAGGCCTTTACCTGCTAAGCGCCGGAGCGTCACCGCCCAATCCGAGCGAGCTGCTCGGCTCGAGCAAGATGCGCGAGGTGCTGGAGCGGCTGTCTCAGGATTACGCCCATGTGGTGCTGGATTCGGCGCCGGCCATGCCGGTGAGCGATACGATCATTCTGTCGACCATGACCGACGGAGTTGTCTTGGTGGTCGGTTCCGACACTTCCAGGTACTTCGCGCGTACGGCTTGCATGCGTCTGCGCAGCGTCGGCGCGAAACTCATCGGCATCGTGATGAACCAGGTCGATCTGCGCGGCCACGCCTATTACTCATACGCCGGTTATCAGGCGTACGGTTACGGGCGTCGTGAAAAGGCAGCCTAATCGATCCGGGAGGCAGGGCAGCGCCCGCCTTCCGGTATAGAGATTCGCGGCAATTGTGATTCTCTGGATCGACCGCTCCGTAACCGCCGGAATAATCGCCCTGATCGTCTTCACGCCGATCGCGATGGGCGCGGTCCATCCGCCCGCTTACGCCTTGATGGAGGCGGGCATCTTCGTGCTGGCGCTGGCGTGGATGGCAAAGGAAACCGTGGCGCGCGCGGAATCGGTGCGATACTGGGACGCCAGAGTGCGGGCGTTCGCGGCGCCGCTGCTTTTATTTCTGCTCTTCGTCGCGCTGCAACTCGTTCCGATGCCGCCGTCTGTCGAGCGGGCGTTGTCGCCGTCCACCTACCGCGTCTACGCCAACACTCTTCCTGGATGGCCCGACCGGGTTCCCTACTCGAACCTCGCGCGGATTCTGTCGGTTTCGAAGCCGGCAACAACTCCCGTTATTCTACCGTCGAGTGCGGAAGTGCGGAACGGGGCTCCGATTCCCGCCGTGAGCAAGCCCGCCGCGCGCACGGTTGACCTGGTCATCGACTCGTCCGTCGGCCTATGGCGCCCACTCTCGATAAATCCCGCGGTCACTTGGGCGTGTTTTTTAAAGGTGGCGGCATACGTATCGCTCTTTTTCCTGATCCTGCTTTATCCATTCGGGCAGCCGTGCGGATTTGTCGAAGAGGCGGCCTTTTACTCGAAAATCATTGTGGCCGTCCTTTTGATGGGTCTGCTGGTCGCGGCGGTCGCGCTGGTCGAGCAGGTCACGTGGAACGGGAAGATTCTCTGGACCGTGATTCCATACGACTGGGGAGCGCCGCGGCTCGATGAAGTCACGCGGGCGCGTGGACCGTTCGTCAATCCGGATCATCTGGCGGCATATCTCAATCTCGTACTTCCGCTCGCCGTCGCCGGTGTTTTGTTTCCCAATATGGTCGGCAAAAAAAACCGCGATATCTTTCGCGTCCTCTGTGGTCTCACGGCTTTCCTGGGGGCGTCGGCTCTGATCATGAGTCTGTCGCGGGCGGGATGGCTCGGGTTGCTTCTCGGGTTCATAACCTTGGTCGCGTTGTGCGGCGGCATCCGACCCGAAGATCGGCCATGGCTCCTGCGGATGCGACGCCGAGTTGCTCTGCCGCTGGCCGCAACGGGAATGGGCCTGTTGGTCCTGGTTTCGGTCCTGTTTATCGGTCCCGAAGGCAGGCATCTGGCTGACGCGCGGCTTAAAGAAACGGTCGTGCAACAGGTGAGCCTGCCTTTCCGGCTCAACGTGTGGCGAGACACGCTGCCGATGATTCGCGACTTCCCCCTCTTCGGCATCGGGCTGGACGCCTTCGAAGATCTTTATCCCCATTATCAGAGTCCGCCGTGGGTGCCGGCCAGAGTGACGGCTGCTCACAATGATTATTTGCAGCTCGCGGCCGAGGCCGGCCTGGTGGGAAGCGCATTGATGTGCTGGTTCTTCGTGGCAGCGGGGCGACGACTGTATCGCGGCTTTGGACGGCTTGCTCCGTCGGCAAAGCCGCTAAGCGCCGCGTTGTTTGCCGCGGCGGCGGTGGTGGCGTTTCATGAAGTTTTCGACTTCAGTCTTCATATACCGGCCGTGGCGCTTCTGTTCACGGTTCTGCTGGCGATCAGTCTCAGAATTACCGGGCTCGGCCCGGTCGCCGATTTCGCAACCGGGAGATCCGTTGGAAAGACTCGCCTGATAGCGGGTGCGATATCGCTTGCCGCAGGCGCGCTGATAGTCATGTCGCTTCGGCAGGATCCGGTTCCCTACCCATACAACGTCGGCAATCCGGTTTCTCCGACCGAGGCCATTAGACAGACAGAATCAAACCCGGCGAGTTTCAGGGCGCACTACGGATTACTGCAGCTGATCGGCTCGCGAATTCCACGCGACGAACGTCTCAAAGAGATCAAGGCGGCGGTGTGGCTGGATCCAACGAACCCGTATGTCCGCGACGCGTACGTGCAGACCCTGCTTGAGTCCGGTCGAAGAGCGGAAGCTCTGAGCGAGATTGAAGTCTCGGTCAGAAACGCGCCGCCACTGCGGGAACACCTGTTCCTGAGCAGCCGGTTCATTCCATGGCTCGCTCAGGACGAGCGTCGGGCCGTGAAGGAGGGGTTGCGGGCGGCGGTCGGCCTCGGATATGCGGAGGCGGTCGAAGCGCTGGGCTCGTTCTGCTGGACGCTTCAGGATTACCCGGCGGTAGCCGCGGTCTATAGTTCGGCCGCCGCGGTCGAGAACGATTCTCGCGTGCGAGCGGGGTTTTTAACCGAGGCAGGCTACGCCTACGCGCGATCGAATAACAAAGAGACCGCCCGAACCGTCTGGCAGTCGGCGATTACGGCGAATCCGGTATTTGTGCCGGCCTACGGCTCCCTCATCGAGGCGCTGTTGGTCGACGACCGCGACGATGCCGGCGCGAGGGCGTTGATTTCACGCGGAATCGACGCCGGGGCCGACCCGGTCGCGCTATACGACGCCCTCGCCGGCGCGCAGCGAAAGATTGGAGACAACGGCGGCGCCGAATCTTCGCTGCTCAAGGCATTGTCTTACCGGCCGTCCGATTTCGACGTGCTGTGGAACCTCGGCGGTTTGTACCTGGACGATCGTGAGTTTGACCGAGCCGCTCTCTACATCGCGAAAGCCACGGACGTCGATCCGAAATCGGCCGCCGCATTCTTTCGCCTCGGCATCGCGCAAGAGGGAGCGTACCACTACGCCGACGCCGAGGCCGCATATAAGCGCGCTCTGGCATTGGATTCCCAAAACCCGGAGCTCAGAAATCGCTACGACGGCTTGCGGCGAAAGCTGGGCGCGAGCGCGTTACGAGCCGAGTTGTCGAAAAATCCATGAGGGCTTTCCGTCTTCGATACGCCTTGAGTTTCATCTGTGGATAATTCCGAATTGTTGACTGGGCCCGCCTCCGGGCGCGAGTCGCTGACGGGGGGTCGCCTGCTCGCGCGCAACGTCATCTGGAACGGCGCGAGCGAAGTGGCCCCGTTGATCATCGCGCTGGTCTCGACGCCGATAGTGATTTACCGCCTCGGCACCGATCGCTTTGGCGTGCTGGCGCTCGCCTGGATGGTTTTCGGATTCTTCGCTTTCTTCGATCTGGGGCTCGGCTCCGCGATAACCAAGCTCGTATCGGACAGGCTGGCGGCCGGGCGCGAGGATGAGGTGCCGACGCTGGTACGGACCTGCCTGCTGATGCTGCTGGGTGTCGGCTTTGTAGCCCTGATAGTTCTGGCGGCGATCTGTCCGCGGCTGGTGCATGTCTACCTCAAGATTCCCCTGGATCTGCAGCCGGAGACGCAACGGGCGTTTTATCTAATCGCCGTGTCGGTGCCGGTCGTGCTGAGCGCCCGCACGTTCTATGGCATGCTTTCCGCCTACCAGCGCTTCGACGTGATCGGAACCATTCAGTCGATCAAGGCGATCTTTCTCTCGCTGGCGCCGCTGGCAGTGGTGTTGTTCTCGCGCGACCTGGTGGTCATCTTCTCGGTTCTCGGCATCGGTCACGTCATTTTCTGGGCGGCATATTTCGTTATGTGTCGGCGGGTTCTGCCTGGCCTGACCCGGTCGATCAGCGTCGATCTCGGTTCAGCCCGTGCGCTGGTCGGTTTCGGCGGCTGGGCGGCGGGAGGCGGCGTGGCCGCCCTGGTCATGAACAGTCTGGACCGATCCGTGCTCGCCGCGATGGTCGGGATGAATGCGGTAGCCTATTTCGCCGTGCCGCAAAGGGTGGTTGCGCGGCTGCGCATCGTTCCACAGATCTTCGGTGGCGTCCTTTTTCCGGCGTTCGCGCACAGCCTGGGTGAGGACCGCGACCGCACCATCCTGCTCTTCGACCGCGGTCTGAAATCCGTCATCGTGCTGCTCTTCCCGGCGGCTCTGCTGGTGGTCGTATTCGCACCCGAACTTCTTGGCTGGTGGCTCGGACCCGAGTTCGCCAAACACAGCGCACCGGTCCTGCGGTGGCTCGCCCTGTCGGCGGTACTGGGCGGCATGGGAGAGTTGCCGGGCACGTTGCTGGGCGCGGCGCACCGGCCTGACATCAGCACGAAAATTCTGACGCTCCAAGTGGTTCCGTATCTTCTTCTGCTCCGCTGGTGCGTCGGGGCATATGGTGTCGAGGGGGCGGCTATCGCGCTGGCAATCAGGTTGGCGGTCGAAACGGTACTCCTGCTCGGGATCGCCCAGTTGCTGTTGCCTGATGTGGCACCCGTAGCCAGACGTTTCTCGCTGGTGATGGTTGGGGGCTTGCTCGCGTTGTTGCTCGGCATGCGCGGCGGCGACTTGCTGGGCAAGAGCCTGTTTTCGGTCGGATGCATCACGACGTTTCTGCTGGTCGGTTGGTTCCGGCTTTGTGCGCCCGAGGAGCGCGTCATCGTTCGGCAGTACCTTCGGACGCTGATGGCGAGCCTCGCCTAGCAGTCAGATCCTTTACCTTCCACTGGGATCGTCCCGGAACCGTCGCTTGGACGAGGTGACCACGATAATACCGAGCTGATGTAACTAGTTACCGATAAGGTCGCCTGGATAACGAACCGCGAGGCCACTAGCTCGTCATTGCCTGAAGGATTTGCGATTTGAATCAGCCATCGATTCTGATCTTCCAGCTCGACAACTGGTTGAACGCCGCAAGACTGCCGAGGGAACTGCGCAGCGCCGGTTTTGCGGTAGCTGCGCTTTGTCCGCCGAGCAACTACCTTGCTTCGACGCGCTTCCTCGATCGGCGCTTCGTAACGCCGACCAGTGCACCCCGGCGCTTCATTGGCTCCGGGCTCGGACACGCGCGGAGGTTTGCTCCGGTGTTGGTGGGGTCCATGAGCCGCGTCGCCCGTCCGCTGGTTGATCGTGTTATTGAACCCATCCAGTTACCTGGTCGCTTGCTCAATGCGCTTCTGTCAGCGGTAGAGGAGTGGAATCCTCAGATGATCATCTGGGGTGACGAGACCGTGAGTCGGCTTGCGCTCCGCGTCGTACAAGCCGCGCATGGCGGTCGCATGAAAATCCCTGCCCACGCACTTGAGGTAATCGACTTTTCGCTTGGGAACCCGGAATTTTTCGAGCAGATGACGCGGAAGAGTGCGTTGCAGGAAGCTTGCTCCGGAATCCTGACGCCCTCTGAGCGGAAGGTTCAACGGCCCGAGGATGTAGACGAGTTTGCCCGCCTTTGTGGTTATCCGGTGGTGCTCAAGCGCGACTTTGCCGCCGGGGGTGAGGGAGTCGCGATTTCTAACGGGCCTGGCGACACGCGCGCGCATTTTGCACGGCTCAACGCGCTGCGCTCCGATATTCGGGTAGACTATATTTCTCCGGGCAGCCCGTTGGACCTGGATGAAAATCCGGCCTTTGTGGCACAGCGCTTCGTACGCGGAAACCCCGTAAATTACTCACTCGTGGCCTTGCGAGGCAACATCCTGGCCGGATTCGGGGCCTTTGTGCTGCAAGAATCCGCCGCCAATTCCATCAGCAGCGTGATACGCCTTACCGGGCACGAAGCGATGGCCGAGGTCGCGCGCACTTTGATAGGCCGCCTTGGCTACACGGGCTTTGCCGGACTCGATTTCATCATCGAGGAAGGAACTGGCGATCTTTATTTCCTCGAACTGAATCCACGGCCGACACCCCAGAGCCATCTTGGAGCCGCCATCGGCATGAACTTGTGCACGGCGCTTTATGTCGGGCTAAACGACGGCGTTCCCGAACGCGTCATGCCGTCGCAATCAGCTCTTGACGTGGCGCTCTTCCCTCAGGAGTGGTGGCGCGATCCCGAGAGTCGCTGGTTCAAATCCCCCTATCATGACTTTCCCTGGGATGATCCGGAACTGATTCAACGCTATGGGCACAGCGTTCCGATTACCGAGTCGCTGTCCTCCACGCACACCAGCGAACACAGGGCTCAGCGCCCCGCACCATCTCGTCTGTGATTTCCTTGGCAATTCACGGGCGGCCGACCCGGCCGCAATACCGTTTAGACAGTAAAGAGCATCCTTCGGAAGATCGGCCCGTGACATTTTACGGAGGCAGCGAAAACATTGGCTACAAGGACTCCGGAAGCAACGAGAGTCCAGGCTGTCTTTCAGAGGCGTTGCGGGCTTTTCAGGAATTCAACAGCACGTTGAAAGCGAGCCTCACATAGTGGTCCGGTACTTCACCCGAGGCCCGTCTCGTCGCGGAGGCCTAACATGGACAGAGTAATTACTGTAATACCGAGCTATCGGCGGCCGGCGCTGCTGAGGCGCGCGATTCTGAGCGTGCTGAACCAGCAGTACCCGAATCTCGAGGTCCATGTGTTTGATGATGCGTCCGGTGACGAGACCGCCGCCATAGTCAGCGAACTGGCGAGCCGGGATCGGCGCGTCAAGTACTTTTGCCAGCCAGTTAACCTCGGAATGATTCCAAATATCGCCGCCGCCGCGAACAGCGTCGAGTCGGAATTCTTCACGATTCTGAACGACGACGATTTTCTGCTGCCCGATTTCTTTCCCAGCGCCATTGAGGCGTTTGAGAGATACCCCGATGCGATGATGTTCGCCGGCCGACTGGTTTACTACGAGGAAGGAGTGCCGAGGCGGACTTTGCTAAAACCCAGCCTGCCATCGGGCTATTATCCGGCTGCGGCCGCGTTGGCCGGGACCCTGGGCGAGCGCCGCTTTTTCACCTTCACCAGTAAGATGTTCAGGCGACAAGTCCTGCTCACCACGGGCGGCTTCGATGGAAGCTCCGGTTACGCCGGGGATCTTGATTTCGAGCTTCGGGTGCTGGCGCGCCATGCTTCCATATACAGCGACATTCCATGTGCGGTGTACTGCATGCATCCGGGATCCAGTTCGTATACCGGTTACGTTCGCGATCATGCCCGGAGTTTGAAGCGGATCCTTGACAAGACCACGGTTTCCGGTCCGTTTCCCGAAGCTGTCCGTCGGCAAGTATTCGACTCACTCCGCACTTACGCTTCAGGTCTGCTTTTTATCCAGGCTATCAGTGCCGCTACGCGCGATGAACTGGAGCTCGCGCGTGACGCCGCCGTCATTCTGGGCAGGGACATGGGCGCGACCGGGCATGCCGCGGCCCTTCGGCTTGCCACTGCCGATTCAGCGGTCGGCAGCTTGTGTCGAATCGGTTTGAAAGCCCTGAGAGTCGCGGCGCGGGCCCGGGAGGCAATGCGCGGCGGCGGCGATTCCACCGGCTGTCAGGAACTGGTCGCGGCAGCGCTGAGCCGGCTCGATCTTCCGCGCGGAGCGGCAGCTTAATGCGCCGGGTAACCACAGTCATACCGAGTTACCGTCGGCCGCTTCTGCTGGAGCGTGCGATCAGGAGTGTGCTGAACCAGACTCACGAGGATCTCGAGGTTCATGTGTTCGACGACGCATCCGGCGACGGAACGGCGGAGCTGGTCCAGCGGTTCGCGAGACGGGACTCGCGTGTGAAGTATTTCTGTCAGTCCAGGAATACCGGAATGATGCCGAACACCGCCGCGGCGGTAGACAGCGTTGACTCGGAATTCTTCACGATTCTCAATGACGACGACTTTTTGGCACCCGACTTTTTTGACACCGCGCTGCGTACCTTGGCGGCCTATCCTGATGCAAAGGTCTTTGTCGGTCGCCTGATCAGATGGGAGGAGTCGCGCCCTTCTGAGACCACCACGTTTTCCAGTCTGGCTGAGGGGTACTACGAACCTCCAGAGGCTTTTTTTCACGCGGTGCAGAACGACGGGACTCACACCTGGACCAGCATGATGTTCAAGCGGGAGGTGCTGGACGGCGTTGGCGGCGTTGACCAAAACGTCGGTTACGCGGCGGATATGGATTTCGAGTTGCGCGTGTTCGCGAAATATCCGGTGGTATGCCTCGACATTCCTTGCGCGGTCTACTGCGTACATCCGGGTTCGAGTTCGTATGCCGGATGGGTAGCGCCCTGTGCCTCCAGCTTCGTGCAAATGCTCAAGAACATCGAACGCGACGAGCGCCTCGATCCGCGGCTCCGAAACCGAATGTACTCGGTGACTCGGCCAGTCCTGCGCGACAAGATTTTTCGTTTTGCGATAAACGCGCTGCTGCGCGGCGAGTGTGACGATGTAGGCAAGGTCTGCGCAGCACTCGATCAGGAATTGGGGTCGAAGACGCTCGCCACCGCGTTGCGGTTGAGTGCCGCCGGCTCGCCGACGGGCAGGATGTCGCGCGCCACGTGGAAGTACTTGAAGGCCGCAAAATCGATGTGGCGGAGGCCGCGAGACAGTCGCGGCAGCGGCTATTACATCGACTTTGTTTCCGACGCGCTTGAGAAAATCAGAAAACAGCCGAATGCGGAGGCTCGACCGTGAAGGAAAGGGTCAACATTCTCGGCGTCGGCGTGAGCGCCATCAACATGGGCATGGCGCTCGATACCATCGAGCGCTGGATCGAAAATCGCGAGCCGCATTACGTATGCATTACCGGCGTACACGGAGTGACCGAGAGTTGGCGCGATCCGGCGCTGCGAGAGATCCATAATCGGGCGGGATTGGTTACGCCGGACGGCATTCCGCTGGTGTGGTTGAGCCGTGCGCTGGGCCATCGCCACGTCGATCGGGTCTACGGGCCGGACCTGATGCTCGCGTTGTGCGAGTCCTCGCAGCCCCGGGGCTATAGCCATTTCATCTACGGCGGCGCTCCCGGGTCGCGGAGAAACTCGCGGAAAATCTGCGCGCGAAATTTCCCGCAATCCGGATCGTCGGTACTTACTGTCCGCCCTTCCGCGCGTTGACTCCGGCCGAGGACGAGCGGGTCACTGAGCGTATCAATGCGGCGAATCCGGATGTGGTGTGGGTGGGGCTCAGCACTCCCAAGCAGGAGCGCTGGATGGCCGCACATGTGGGCAGGGTTCGCGCACCCGTGCTGATTGGAGTCGGTGCGGCATTTGATTTCCATGCCGGCGTGAAGCGCCAGGCACCGCGGTGGCTCGGGCGGTCGGGATTCGAGTGGCTGTTTCGGCTGGCGACGGAACCACGCAGGCTCTGGAAGCGTTATCTAATCAACAATTCCATGTTCATCGGACTGATGTTGCTTCAGCTGTTTGGCCGAAAGCCTGAAGAGATCTGAGTTGAAGCAACCAACTCTTTCCCATCGGTAATTTATGCTCGAAGTGATTGAAGCCCTTGGTTCTGAGAAGCTTGCCGGCGTGGCCGGCGGTACAAGGCCTCTGGTCGGTACGCACGGGCGAGAATTCGTCCGCACGGCGGCGCAGAAACGTTTCCGCCGCATGCCGGACTTTGCCCGCTTCGCGATCCTCGCGAGCGTCGATGTAGCAGCCCTGTTTTGCGCCGCAGCGCTTAGCTACGCGTTTTGGGCGGGCCGGGTGCTTCATCAGCCCGCCGCCCTTTACACTGGCGCGCTCCCGCTGGTGGTGCTTTTCCCGCTCATCTATGGAGTGATGGGCCTGTACCGGGTGGTCGGACCGGGAGCGGTCGATACCATCCGAAGACTCAGTTATGGAACGAGCCTCGGCTTCCTGCTGTTGACCGCTGCTGAATTCAGCTTCAAGGTCGGTCCGGTCTATTCCCGAGCGGCTTTCGCGTTTGCATGGCTGGGCGCTCTGCTGCTGCTGCCGCTTTCCCGGTTTCTCGCGCTCTCGATGCTCACCAGTTTCAAATGGTGGGGCGAGCCGACCCTCGTAATCGGCGGTCGCAAGCAGGTCGAGAAGATCGTGCGCCGCCTGCACGGCGCCAGATCGCTGGGCTACCGCATAGTGGGCGCATTCTGTTTCGGTCTCGACCGTTTTTCGGACGAGATAGCGGACGTGAAAGTCTTTGGCGCTCCCGGGAAGATATTCATGTTTCAGAACTCCGGAGCGACCACGGTGCTGGTGTGCTCGGGCCTGGAGGGCGTGACCGTCGAGGATTTGCAGCGCCGATTCCGGCGTGTGGTGATGATGGCGGACGAAAGCGGTATGCCCGTCGAGCATGCCCAGGTGATCAATTTCGGCCATACCCTGGGAATCGAATTCACCAACCAGCTCCTGCGCAGCGAGAATCGTGTTATCAAACGCGCGCTGGATATCGTTTGCGGCGCGCTGTTTCTGATAGTCGCGGCTCCGCTGATCGCGGTTGGCGGATTGCTGGTCAAAATCGTGAGCCCGGGGCCGATCTTCTTCAGGCAGGAGCGCGAGGGTCTGGACGGGCGGACGATCACGCTTTGGAAGATCCGCACCATGCGTCGCGACTCCGAGCAGGCGCTCAAAGACTGCCTCGAGCACGACGCGAATCTTCGCGCGGAATGGACCCGGCGGCTCAAACTGTCGCGCGACCCGCGCGTGGTTGGACCTGTGGGCAGGCTTCTGAGGCGCTTCAGCATCGACGAACTGCCCCAGCTGTTAAGCGTCGTGCGCGGCGACATGAGCCTGGTCGGGCCTCGCCCGTTTCCCGAATATCACCTTAAGATGTTTACGCCCGAGTTCCGTCAGTTCCGCAACAGCGTGCGGCCCGGACTTACCGGAATGTGGCAGGTGATGATCCGCAGCGACGGAAGCATCGACGAGCAGCAATTCTACGATTCGCACTACATACGCAACTGGTCGCTATGGCTGGATGTATACATACTGGCCAAGACCGTGCTTGCCGTGCTGGGTGCGCAGGGCGCCTGCTGAGCGGATGAAGTTTTCGCTGATTACCGCCACCCTCGGTCGGACGGCCGAACTGAAGCGCCTGTGCGAATCGCTTGCGCTTCAGAGCCATCGCGATTTCGAGCTGATAGTTGTGGACCAGAACCCGGATGACCGCCTCGTGGCGATTCTTCAGGAGTATGCAAGCCGCTTTCCGGTGTTGCACTTGCGATCGGCGAAAGGTCTGTCCCGTTCGCGCAATGTCGGGTTGAAGCGCGCCAGCGGAGAGGTGGTCGCATTTCCCGACGACGACTGTGCCTATCCGCCGGACCTGCTGGAGAATATCAGGGGAATTTTGGAGACGCGGCGCGACCTTGCGGGAATCACGTGCTCGCAGGTCGATGATACCGGAGCGCATAATTCCCGTTGGGACACGCGTTCAGGAATTCTCACGCGATACAACCTTTTTCGCCGTTCGTGCTCTATCGCGATCTTCTTGCGCTCAGCAGCCGTTTGTCTGACCGGGGGGTTCGATGAAACCCTCGGGCTGGGCGCGGGAACGCCTTGGGTGGGGAGCGAAGAGCACGAATATATGATTCGGGTTCTCGCGAACGGGCTCGTGGTTTCTTACTTCCCGAACCTTCACGTCATCCATACCGACAAGCCGCTACATTCGGACGCGGCGGGAATAACGCGTAAATACGACGAATCGATGGCGTTAATGCGGATGCTGCGAACTTACAATTACCCGCTCTGGTTCGCCGCCTACATGCTGGTGCGTTCGTCGGGAGGAGCCGTGCTGTCCCTCCTGCGCGGCGACTTTGCGCGGATGCGGTCCTACTACGCCGGTTTGAGGGGGAAACTCAGGGGATGGCGTGAGGGCGCTTTACGTAGAGTCAGTGCGCGAACGTAGACGACAACTGAGGCGAATATCGAAAAACTGATGAGATCGATGGAACAGTCGGGCGCGCGGGCTTGGTCGCCCGCTTGGGGCGAAACCTACGCGGAGTCTTGCCGATGGGCTCCTCGATGCGAGTCTGTCCCAAGGTCCGTGCTCTTCCGGCTGACCGGGATGCGGACGCCTCTCCTGATTATTTGCGTTTACGTCCTGATCATTCGTATCGGCGGTTTGTCCGCGAGCAAGATCGGACTTCAAGCCGGCCCCGTGCCAATGTTTCTGACCGATTTCACGCTGCTCGCGCTCCTTATGGCATCGCTGCCGCGGAGCGGCGGTCGCATGTTGTGGTGGAGTACATCGGGAAAAAGCGCCGGCGCCATCGGCTCCGCCGTATGGTTACTACTGGTCGTATCGGCAGCCTATTTTGTTGCCGCGTTTCATGCTTACGGAGTCTCCGCGTTGCGCGACTTCGCGATTTTCTCGTACAGCGTGTTTTTCCCGTTAACCTACTTCGCGATCGGCGGCCGCCCCGACGCCGGGAAGCTGCTGCGATGCTTCGCCTATTCCGGAGCCCTGGTGGCCGCGCTGATTTTGTTGCAGGCGGCGACGGGAATTCAAATCGGTTCCGGTTTAGGCCAGAGATACGTATTTGGCGAAAACATCAGTCGATTCGCCACCGGGGACGAGGCCGCGGTGATGGCGACGTTGTTCGGAGCGCTGCTGGGGTACGCTGTCTTTCAGCAACGGTACCGCAAGTTACATATATTCCTGCTCGCGATCTGCCTTGTCGCTATCGCTCTGTCCACCGTGCGATCGGGGTTGGTTGGAGCGGCGCTGGCGGTCGCACTTACGCTGGTTCTCGGCCGTGCCCATCATCGGCTGGCAATCGTCGGCATCGCGGCAACGCTGGTAGCGGTGGTGGTCCTCGGCGCAACGATTCCGCCGTTTGAATTGCCCGGGCTTTTGCAATCCTTTTACTTGTCTCTCGGCAGTGCGGCGCGCGGTGCCGCCGACCCGACCGGAGCCTTCAGAATAATCCGCTGGGAGTATGCGTTGAAGCTTTGGTACGGTCATCCGTTGTTTGGCGTCGGATACGGAGTTCAACTTCTGCCTTACTCGTTGGACCCGCAACAATTTCAGGCCGGGCTTTTTAACGGTGGCATGCCCCATAACACTTTCCTGTTTGTTTTGGCGCGGATGGGTTTGCCGGGTATCGCGCTGATCTGCTTTTGCTGGATTTCGGGTCTGTGGTCGGCGGCAAGGACCGCCGCTCAGAACCGACTCGCGGATA
Source organism: uncultured Pseudomonadota bacterium (assembly GCA_963759165.1). GTDB lineage: Bacteria > Desulfobacterota > Binatia > Binatales > Binataceae > DATJOQ01. The sequence goes on from CAVWXK010000001.1 coordinate 1,797,075, forward strand.
ATTTAGCGGCGGCCAACGCGCTGGCGGCCATGGCAGGGTATGCCGCCCTGAACCTGTTTTTCGAGCGTCCCTCCCACAATGTTCTTTTCTGGATAATGCTGGCGGTTGCGGTCCGCCTCGTCGAGACTTCGATCCGCGCGTCTATCCCCACTCCATCGCACATCGGGATTTCACAGCCGCGAGTGGTCATGGCCGGCAAGCAGGCCGCCAACACCACGGTTGGTTAGCCCGACCCCATCATCCAAGAAATCAGTGACCAGCGCCCGTCGCGAATCCGCGGGAGCGGATTGGTCGAGAGGGCGGAGCTGAGAGCGGAAAGGTCACGGCTGGAACCATGAACCTGCCGTCGTCAGCCTGCTCATGCTATCCCGACGCCGGCCCGGCAAAAGCTTCGCGCGGGCGTGTCAGCGAATGAAGGTTATTATCGCCCACAACAGCTACATCCTTCATGGCGGTGAAGACGTAGTGGCCGAACAAGAGGCGAACCTGCTGCGGAAGCATGGAAATTCCGTCGTGGAGTATCGCCGCTCTAACCGCGAGATCGAAAAGAAATCGATGGGCGGGTTGTCGCTGCTGCGGCAAACTATATGGGCGAGCGATTCGCGCGAGGAGTTGCGGGAGCTGTTGCGCCGCGAGAAGCCGGACCTGGCACACTTTCACAATACCTTCATGATGATCTCGCCATCGGCCTACTACGCGTGCAAGGAGTACGGCGTGCCGGTCGTGCAAACGGTGCACAATTACCGATTGCTATGCCTCAGGGGAGATCTCTTTCGTGAAGGAAAGATATGCGAGGAATGCGTCGGCAGAGCCGTGCCCTGGCCGGGCGTGAGGCACCGATGCTATCATGGGTCGCTGTCGCATAGCGCCGCCGTGGCATCGATGCTGCTGGCGCATCGCGCATTGAGAACCTGGGAACGCAAGGTGGACCTGTTCATCGCGCCGTCGGCGTTCCTGGCTGAGAAACTCGCCCAAGGCGGAATTCCGGCGGAAAAGATCGTCGTCAAGCCCAACTTTGCGGCCCTCGATAACTCGGTGAGGGCAGGGCGCAACGATCACTACGCGATTTATATCGGACGGCTCTCGCCGGAAAAAGGCGTCCGCAATCTCATCGAGGCCTGGCAGAACATCAGGGATCTGCGTCTTGTGATCGTAGGGACCGGTCCCGAAGAAGATTATATTCGCGCTACCATCATGGAGCGGGGTTCAGGGAACGTCGAGATGACGGGCCCGCAGACTCGCGATAGCGTCGCGGCGCTTCTGAAGGGGGCCGCGTTCCTCGTGTTTCCTTCGCGGTGGCATGAGCCTTTCGGGCTCGTAGCCGTTGAGGCGTTCGCGAGCGGAGTGCCGGTGATCGCCGCTCGTGCGGGAGCGATCGGCGAAATCGTTCAGGACGGACATACGGGGCTGCTTTTCGCGCCCGGCAGCGCCGATGAGCTGGCGCGGAAGGTGCGATGGGCGATTGACAATCCTGATGCCATCCGTCGAATGGGGGAAAACGCGCGACGCGTATATGAAGAACGATACACGCCGGAAAAGAACTATCCCATGCTGATGGAAATCTATCATCGGGCGATGGCGCGGTCTTCTGATGTCAGCGCAACGGCTTGAGCCATCCAGACGCTCTTTTCAAATGAACATTTCACGATCGGTCACTTGCGGACCGAAGTTAAGGAGACACCATGGCAGGACAGACAAGAATATTAGTAACGGGTGCCGGTGGGTTTATAGGTCATCATCTGGTCAGCTATCTGAAACGCCGGCAGAACTGGGTAAGAGGAGTGGATATCAAGAAGCCGGAGTTCAGCGCCAGCGATGCCGACGAGTTCCAACTGCTGGACCTGAGAGAGCGGCAAAACTGCGCCACTGCCACAAGCGATATCGATGAGGTTTACGCCTTGGCGGCGGACATGGGCGGGATGGGATTTATTTCGTTCAATCAGGCGCAGATTCTGTATAGCAACGCGCTTATCAGCTTCCACACCCTGGAGGCGGCGCGCGCCAACGGCGTCGTTCGCTATCTGTACGCCTCGTCGGCATGCGTCTACCCGGAATACAAGCAGACCGAGACCGAGGTCGTGCCGCTAAAGGAGGAGGATGCCTACCCGGCGCAGCCCCAGGACTCCTACGGATGGGAGAAACTTATCACCGAAAGACTGTGTACTCACTACCGCGAGGATTACGGTATCCAGACGCGGATAGTTCGCTTCCATAATATCTTCGGGCCGCTGGGCACCTGGGAGGGGGGACGGGAGAAGGCGCCGGCCGCGGTGTGCCGCAAGGTGGCGGTCGCCAAGCTGAGCGGAAATCCCGAGGTGGAGATCTGGGGGGACGGCCTACAGACGCGCTCGTTTTGTTATATCGACGATTGTATCGCCGGTATTCACAAGCTGATGGGGTCGGATCATACGGAGCCGTTGAATCTTGGGCAGGACCGTATGGTGACGATCGACCATCTGGTGGATATCGTGGCCGGAATCGCCGGCGTTCAGGTCCGGAAGAAACACATCCCTGGGCCGCAGGGCGTGCGCGGACGCAACTCCGACAACACCCGGTTGCGTCAAGTGCTGGACTGGGAGCCGCAGGTTAGCCTCGAAGAGGGACTGGCGCGCACCTACGCCTGGATCGAGGAAATGGTCAGGCAGAAGAGCGCCGGCTCGACGGCGGCCTAGCCGGTTTGGTTCGGGCCGCGGTCAAAAGGGCTGCGGCCCACACACACGAGCCGCTATTCAGTTACAACCCCGCGCGTCGTTTCTGAGTTCCTCGCGACGCCAAGTCCGCTACAGCAGATCCCTCCGCCTCGGTCTCCCCTTTCCATCTGGATGTTCCGAAAGCCGATTACCTGATATCGGCCTCAGACCATCCGTTTCGCTATCTCTTCCAACATTACTTCGGTCGCGCCTCCGCCGATTGCGTGGACGCGTGCGTCGCGCGCCATCCGCTCGATCGCGGTTTCGCGGATGTAACCCATCCCGCCGTGAAACTGTAGGCAATCGTAGGTCACTTGATTGACCAGTTCGCCCCAGTAGGCTTTCACCATGGATACCTGTTTCACGCAATCGAGCTTCTGCGCATCGAGCCATGCGGTTGAATAGATGAGCTGTCGTCCGGCTTCGACCTTTGCGGCCAGCATCGCGAGCCGCTGCCGGATAGCCTGCTTGTCCCAGAGAACGCCGCCGAAGGCTTTGCGCTGTTTCACATAATCTAGCGTGAGTTCAATGGCGGTCTCGGCTTCGCCCATCGCCATCGCCCCGAGCACGAGCCGCTCATTCTGGAAATTGCGCATTATCGAGTAGAAGCCGCGATTCTCCTCTCCAATCCGCTGGTCCATCGGCACCCGACAATTGTCGAAGACCAGTTCCGCCGTGTCGGAGCAGAGCCATCCCTGCTTTTTGAGCGCGCGAGAGACTGAAAAACCGGGCGTGCCCTTTTCGACCGCGAATATCGAGATGCCGTGCGCGCCCCTGGCGGAGGTGTTGGTCTTCGCGGCGACGAAGTAGAGATCGGCGTGGACGCCGTTGGTGATGAAGGTTTTTGTGCCGTTCAGCACATAGGAATCGCCTTCGCGCCGCGCTGCCGTTCGCATCGACGCCACGTCCGATCCGGCGTCGGGCTCCGTAACCGCGACCGCCGTGATGCATTCGCCGGAAATGATCCGGGCATCCAGCGGCGCATCTGTTCGGCGCTGCCCGCGTGCGCCAGATGGGGCGAGGCCATATCGGTGTGGACGAGCACGGTGACGGAAAAGCCGCCGAAGGTTGAGCGGCCGAGTTCTTCAGCGAGCACGGCGGTCGCGATCGCGTCCATCGCGCTGCCGCCGTATTCTTCGGGATATCGAATGCCGAGAAAGCCGAGAGCGCCCATCTGGCGGAGGATGTCGCGGGGCACCATCCCGGTTTCTTCCCACTCGTCCGCTCGGGGCTTGACCTGCTCCTGAACGAAGCGGCGCACCTGCGCGCGCAGCATCCTGTGTTCTTCGCGAAGATGGGGCAACGAGTCTTCGGTGATTGGCGTGTTTAATATCGTATCGGGCATGATTGACCTTTAGCTTAGTCTAACATTTAACCGATGACACGGGGCAGGGGTGCCGGGAGGCCTGGATACGAAAGCGGTCGCTGCCCGCGTCCGGAGGCATAGGGCATAACCGCGATGGCGCACTTTGAAACCCGTATCGATATCCACTCGCCGAAGTTCGCCGCGAACAAGGAGCACTTCGAGAAGTTGCTGGCGGTGTCTGCGCGAGCGTCAGGCTTCGGCCTTGCAGGGCGGCGGCGAAGCGATGACGCGACGCCATCGCGAACGCGGCAAGATTCCGGTGCGCGAGCGAATCGAGATGCTGCTCGATCCGCTCAGCCCCTTTCTCGAACTGTCGCCGCTCGCCGCCTGGGGCATTTACAACAACGAGGTTCCCGCCGCCGGTATCGTCACCGGCATCGGCGTGATCGAGGGCGTCGCTTGCATGATTATCGCCAACGACGCCACCGTGAAGGGCGGTTCGTTTTTTCACGAGACGGTCAAGAAGCACGTGCGCGCGCAGGACGTCGCATGGGAAAACCGACTTGCCCTGCATCTACCTGGTCGATTGCGGCGGCGCGTACCTGCAGGAGCAGGATCGCGTCTTTCCCGATTGGGGCCACTTCGGCACGACCTTTCATAACCAATGCCGAATGTCGGCGGACGGGCTGCCGCAGATCGCGGCGGTATTCGGCAGTTGCACGGCGGGCGGTGCGTACATCCCGGCGCTTTCGGATGAAGTCATCATGGTGCGCGGGACCGCGCGCATCCATCTGGGCGGCCCGCCGATCGTCAAGGCCGCGATCAACGAGATCGTGGATAGCGAGACGCTGGGCGGCGCCGAGATGCACACGCGCGTTTCGGGCCTCTCCGATTATATGGTCGAGAACGAGGCGGAAGCGCTGGTCAAAGTGCGCGATATCGTCGCCAAACTGAATTGCCCGAAGATCGTGGATGTGAAGCAGATGGCGGCGAGCGCGCCGCTTTACGACGCTTCGGAGATCGGCGGTGTCGTCAGCGAAGATCCCAAGATGCCTTACGACGCGCGCGAGCTGATAGCGCGGATGGTCGACGGCAGCGACTTTCAGGACTTCAAGCCCGACTGGGGCGAGACGCTGGTCTGCGTCATCGCGAGCATCCATGGCCATCCGGTCGGCATCATGGCCAACAACGGCGTTCTGTTCTCCGAATCCTCGGCAAAGGGCGCGCACTTCATCGAACTCTGTAATCAGCGCAACGTGCCGCTGCTGTTTTTGCAAAACATCACGGGGTTCATGGTCGGCACCGAAGCCGAGCGCGGCGGCATCGCGCGGCACAGCGCCAAACTCGTCTATGCGGTTTCCACCGCGCGCGTGCCGCGCTTCACGGTTATCGTCGGCGGCTCCTACGGCGCGGGCAACTACGGGATGTGCGGCCGGGGTTTCGGCCCGCGCTTCCTGTTCTCGTGGCCTACCGCGCGAATCGCGACCATGAGTCCGGAGGTGGCGACGACCGTGCTGACCGATTTGCGCCGTCAGAGCCTGGTGCGCGGCGAAGTCTCCCAGGCCGAACTCGACGCGCTGGCGGATGAAACCCGGCGGCAGTTCACCGAGCAGAGCGATCCGTATTACGCGACCGCTCGATTGTGGGATGACGGGATCATCGAGCCCGAGGACACACGCAACGTAATCGGCTTATGCCTCGCGCTGGCGGCCGCATCGACGCCGCGCAAGACCGGACCGTCTCCGGTCTTCCGGATGTAACGAGCGGCCGCGATGATACGTTCGCTCCTTATCGCAAATCGCGGCGAGATCGTCTGCCGCATCATTCGCACCTGCCGCCGCCTTGGCGATTCGCACGATCGCGGTTTTCTCCGAAGCCGACGCGAACGCGAGCCACGTCGAGATGGCCGATGATCGGCCGATGCATCGGCGCCGCCGAGGCGAGCGCGAGCTACCTGAACGCCGACGCGATCATCGAAGCCGCGATAGGCACTGGCGCCGAGGCGATTCATCCCGGCTACGGTTTCCTCGCCGAGAATGCGATTCTGCCGGAACTCTGCGCGAAGCACGGTCTGGTCTGGGTAGGCCCCTCGGCATCCTGCATCGCGTCGATGGGCTCGAAGGCCGAGGCCAGGCAGATCGCGCGCGACGCGGGCGTGGCATGCGTGCCGGGTTACGACGGTGACGAGTCAGGATCCCGCGCCGTCTGTTCGACGAGGCGAAGGCTATCGGCTTTCCCGTCGTTATCAAGGCAAATGCGGGTGGCGGCGGAAAAGGGATGCGCCGCGTGGACGATGCGGCGGAGTTTTCGCGCGCGCTCGAAATGGTCAAGCGCGAATCGAAGGCCGCTTTCGGCGACGAAACCGTGCTGATCGAGAAGTTCATCGCGCGGCCGCGTCATATCGAGGTGCAGATTGCCGGCGACAGACACGGCAACCTGATTCATCTGTTCGAGCGGGAGTGTTCGATTCAGCGCAACTACCAGAAGCTGATCGAGGAAGCCCCGGCGCTCGTACCTCGATGCGGCGATCCGCGAGCAAGCTGTTCGACGCCGCGATCCGCCTGGGCCGGGCGATCGGATACGACTCTCTCGGCACCGTCGAATTTCTCGTCGATGCCGACGGCGGCGATCCCTGGTTCCTCGAAATGAACACGCGCCTTCAGGTCGAGCATCCGGTCACCGAGATGATCACCGGACTCGATCTGGTCGAACTGCAACTCCGCATCGCCTCCGGCGAGAGTATTGCCGCTGGCACAGCGAAGATGTGCGATCGCAAGGAGCGGCGATCGAGGTGCGGCTCAATGCCGAAGACCCTGCGCGCGAATATCAGCCGTGCGTCGGCAGAATTGAACTGTATTCCGAACCGGACGGGGAAGGCGTGCGCGTCGACAGCGGCGTTCGAAGCGGAACCGAGGTGACGCATCACTACGATTCGATGCTGGCGAAGCTCATAGCCGGCGGGCCGGATCGGACGAGCGCGGTTCATCGGCTACGCGCCGCTCTCGACCGCTTCGTGATCCTTGGTGTCGGCACCAATCAGTCCTTCCTGCGCGATATCGTCGGCCATCCCGCGTTCACCGGGCGCGTGCTGACGACCAGATACATCGGTGAGGTTTTCCCGCACGGATGGAAGCGGCCCGAGCCCGAGGATTGGCGTTGCGCCGGCGCGGCGGTGGCGCTGCTGCTTGAGCTACGGCGCAGCACCGCCGCGCATGAAAAGAGTAATCCGTGGCTGACGCTCAGCCGGGTTTCGCGTGACGGGACGGGCGGGCCGGCCCGGCCGGGCCGGATTCAGCGTGAGCGCGGCGGGCGCGGCGCCGAGGGTCATGACGCTCTTGCCGTGCGCCGACGGATTTGCGGTCGAATCGGATGATGGGGCCGCACAGATAACGATTCGTTCCGAGCCGGGCAGACTCATCGTTATCCACGACGGTTGCTGTCGACGAGTGCGTATTTTACGTCGGCGGCAGTCGGGTGAGCATATTTTGCCGGGGCATGGCGGAGGATTTTACCGTCGTGCCGATCGCCCAGGCGCTCGCCGTGTCGGAGAGGGCGGAGCGTTCCACGGAATCGCACGTGATATCCGCGATGCCGGGTCGTATCACCAGCGTTGAGGTCTCGGTCGGGCAGACTGTGCGCAAGGGCGATACCGTGATCGTCATGGAGGCGATGAAGCTCATTCTGTCGCTGGTTGCGCCGGCGGATGGCACGGTATCGGCGATCCATTGTGCGCCCGGCCAGACGGTCGGCGGCGGCGTGCGGCTCGTCGAGTTCGCTCCGGCTCCCGCGAAAGCGCCCGCCGGCAGCTCGGCAAGTTCCTGAGCGTCTAAGATTCGCCGGCGCCCCGGCGTTTATCGTGCCTGAGCGATGTGTATATAATGTGGTAGGTCTACACATTCAGGGCTTCCCATGAGGACCAATATCGTTATCGATGATCGTCTGATGGCTCGCGCGATGCGGGTAAGCGGAGCGCCGACCAAGCGCAAGGCGGTCGAGCAGGGGCTCAAGCTGCTGGTCCGTTTGAAGCAGCAGGAGAAGATTCGGTCGGCGCGCGGCAAGCTTCACTGGGAAGGCGATCTTGAGGCGATGCGCCGCGACCGATGATCGTGATCGATACCAGCGTCTGGATTGATTATTTCAACGGCAGCCGCACGCCGCAGAGCGACGCGCTCGACCTGGCTCTGGGCCGGGAGCTGCTCGTGATCGGCGACCTTATTATGACGGAAGTCCTGCAAGGCTTTCGGTCCGAGAGCGATTTTCGGAAGGCGCGGCGGCTGCTTGGAACGCTTGAGTTCCGCGAGATGGTCGGGAGAGAGGTCGCCATCGGCAGCGCGCGCAACTACCGGGCGCTACGGGCGCGCGGTGTGACGATTCGCAAAACGATCGACGTGATAATCGCGACGTTTTGCATCTCGAACGGCCATCGGCTTCTGCACAGTGACCGCGATTTCGACCCGATGGAGCGCCATCTCGGCCTGCGCGTGGTCAGCACCGAACGTTGAGATAGTCGCTTACCATTTCGATAGAGTTGGCGCGCAGGCGAATCAGGGAGATTGGATCGTGAACAAAGGTTTGGAATCGGTGAAGAAGAAGATGCTGGCGGATCATGAGGTCCGCGCGGCCTACGACGCCTTGAAGGAAGAATTCGACCTCGCTCGCGAGCTCATCGCCGCGCGCGTTCGCGCGGGTCTCACCCAGGCGGAGTTGGCCGAGCGCATGGGCACCACGCAGTCGGCCATAGCCCGTCTCGAAAGCGGCGTTCAACTTCCGAGTGTCAAAACGCTCCTGCGTCTCGCCAGCGCCACACATTCAAGGCCGATCATCAAGCTGCGTGCGGCCTGACGGTTGATGATGAAATGAAGCTGCGAATCGAGATCGAGCGCGAGGTCTTGCCGCGCTCCGCCGCGTGAAATGGAACGCGCATCGAGGTCGCTGCCGTTCCGAATCCTTTGCTCTTATCCACCTCATTTCGCGTACCTCTCTGTCGGAGGTCGTTCCTGATGTTCAGCTGACCAATTTCAGCACCTTGAGCGCCCGCCCGACTCCGTCGGGGTCAACCATCCGATAGTAAGCGCGGTGACCGCCGCGACTTGCCCCAGTCTTTACAAGCAATCCCCGCGCGCTCAGCGTCCTCAAGTTGATGACCGGGATTCCCCCAAGAACCCACTTGGTCGCGAAGTCAGAATCCTGGCCTTGGTTGCAGACCCACTCGTAGCAGGCTCGAAGGAGTCCGAGTGCAATTGCGTTTCCTTCTTGGGCGAGTTGCATTGCTAGATCGTAACCCGACATTTGCTTCACCTCTCCTAAGTTCCTGAGCGCAAGCTCTATAATCTGCGGTCGCGCGATCCTCATCTCGCCGCGCTCCCATCTTGCAATCGTGTTGGCACTGACGCCCAGTGCGTCGGCAAGCCGGGCTTGGGTGAATCCAAGCCGCTGCCTGCGCGCATAAAGTTCCTGACTCGTCATGTCTTTGACCTATACGCGCGTATAGTAAAGATAGCAAGAGGCGGCGTTCCTCCAGGCGTGAACAGGGTTACGAGCCGGACTTGAAGATGGGGCTGATGAAGGGGCGGATTGCAGGATCGGGTTCCCCAAATTCGAGTATCAACCAATCGTCGTCGTCATTGGCGGACACCTCCACGCGCGCCCCAATTATTGACCGCCCTTGTTTAAGTGTGCCGTCTAGAAATCGCGCGAAATCTTTGTGGCTAGCTTGGAACTGCGTCTGCGGCAATAGCCCGGCCAACAAGGCCTGTACTGTACGTGCTGATATCTTGACTTGTCTGGAACTCAACGACCCTCCTCCGTAGCGCGAGTGTGCTAACAAGCGATGCGAGGCGGGTACCTGACGCCACGCATTGATCGCGAGCCGCTTGGGCCGCGGTGCCGTGTCGATCGAGGCATACAGTATCCCGGCCAAGGCCGCCTCGTGCGGACTGTCGGGTAAGTAACCATTCAAGAAAATTTCTCGTGAAAGTTCAAGGGTGTGTCTGCTTGAGCCTAAATCACGGGAGAGAATGGTGCGCACAATCATTATGAACGAAACGGACGAATGTTTGCGGAAGAAATTGCCAACTATTGTTCGTAAGCTGAAAGATGTTACGCCGCTGGATGTATCGGAGAGGTAACTAGCGCCACCGTCGCAAACTATGATACCGCGTGTGCCCTTGTATCCGCTGCCCTTGAGTGTCTTCGCCTTGTTGGCAAGCGCTTTGTACAAAGTATTGGTCTCTCGGGCTTTCAGCGAGGTGTAGCTGGGAAAACTTGCACCCGACGTTTCGCGGTTCTTCGGATTATAGGTTGTAGTGACGCTCGTGTGCGAATCCCGGTGGGAATGGGAATGGGCTTTCTCTGGCTCGAGTGCAATTCGCTCGAGGAAATCGGTGAAGGTTTCAGAAATAAAGCGCTCAAGTTCGTGCTTGGGCGGTAGAAGCAGCCGGGTTTTTTGCTCAGGAAATTCTCCGATGTCTTCGCCACCGATTCTAAAGTGAAATCCACCCAGGCTTAGGTGCTTCTTCTTAGCCAATTTCTCGAAGGCGCTTTCAAATTCACGAAAAGGATTGTCATTGTCGTAGCCCGCATCGGAAACGGAAGTAATCTCCGCGACGAATGGTTCAATTGCACCGTGGGGAGACACTAGGAGGTCCGGGCGTGAACTTCCACCAAGAGCCGGCTCATATTGCACCCGCGCGAGCTTGCTGAACGAATTCAAAAGAACGACTTCCCACTCCGTGCTTGCACCCCGCCTGTCATTAAGGTTTAGCAACCGCACGTGTCGTGCAATCTGAGCATTGCTCATGAATTGAGCATTTTCGTTAATTAGGCGCTGAAGAACTCGCCGTCCAAAAATGCTCATCGCCTGGTCACCCTTGAATTTGTTTCTTGCGCGCGTGGCAGACGGCAATACACTAGGTACTGACTTTCGACGTAGCGTTGGGATCTGCTCGGAGGAGATCCGGTCGACCAGTCACGGCGACCGAACGATACCACGGGTAGAGCTCAAAAATGGCACCTAATTTGGCGCTGGAGCTATCAGGCCGAATAGACGGGTCGCGTAGGTGCCTAATTTCATTGGTGGGCGGTGCAGGTTTCGAACCTGCGACCCCCGGCTTGTAAGGCCGATGCTCTACCACTGAGCTAACCGCCCACAGATCGAATCTACCGCTTCAGTCCGGCCAGCGCCTCCAGCGCCGTTGTAAGTGCCTGAGTGCCGTCGAGTTCGTGGCCCAGCGCTGCGGCAGCATCGAACATCGAGTCTCACCAGCGCCAGACCCGGCAGTGCCGTCCGGCTTTCGCGCGCCGCCTCAGACACCAGGCGGAGATCTTTGCGCATCAACTTGATGAAGAAGCCGGGCTTGTAATCGCGCGCGATGATCTTCGGCCCAAGATTGCTCAATTGCCACGAGCCTGCGGCACCCGCGCCGATCGCTTCGAGCACCAGCTTGGCATCGAGCCCGCCGCGGATTGCCAGAAGGATCGCCTCGACGGTCGCCTCGAGAGTGAGCGCGACCGCGACCTGATTGACCAGCTTGGTCATCTGGCCCGCGCCCGCCGGCCCCATGTGCGTGATGCGCTTACCCAACAACTCAAAGAACGGCCGGATGCGGACGAACGCGGCCTCGAGGCCGCCGACCATTATCGACAGCGTGCCTTCGATTGCGCCGCTCTCGCCGCCCGACACCGGCGCGTCGAGGAAATCGACGCCGCGTGCGGCCATCGACGCCGAAAGCGCGCGTGCCGCCGCCGGAGCGATGGTGCTCATATCCACGACGCACTGGCCGGCTTCGAGCACCGGTGCGATCGTGCGGACTACATCCTCGACATCGGGCGTATCGGGGAGCATCAGGAAGATTGCCGATGCGCCGCGGGCGGCCTCGGCGGCGTTGCTTGCGACCTCGGCGCCTTCGCGTCCCAGCGTCGATGCGCTTTCGGGACCGCGATTATAGACGCGCAGGCGATGGCCGGCGCGCATCAGCCGCCGCGCCATAGGCGAGCCCATTATGCCGGTTCCGATCCAGGCGGTATTCACGGTGACGAGAGTACTCCTTGTTGTGCCCTCACCCTGACCCTCTCCCGCGAAGATGCGGGCGAGGGGACGAAATAAAGGCGCGGTGTCGTTACGCCAAGGCGTCTCTCCCGCAGAGGTGCGGGCGAGGGGACCAGAATAGAGACCGCGGTGTTATCGCGCAAAGGTCTTCTTGATAATGGATAAGGGCCGGATACCCAAGAAAGGTGTCCGGCCCTGTTAGTTGCCGTTAAAGCTGGTCAGGCCGCGGCTTTGGTGCTCGCGCCTGATTCCTCGACGATCGAGCCGCCCTTGGAGAGCATAACCGCCACTGCCAGCAGAACGATCGAGATGACCACAACCCCAATACGTCCGGCGGAGAGCTCAGAGATGGTCGCAGGCGCGAATGGCGCGGCCAGGATGGCGACCAGGTTCATGACCTTGATCATCGGGTTCAGCGCCGGACCGGCGGTATCCTTGAACGGATCGCCGACAGTATCGCCGACGACTGCGGCCTTGTGGACGTCAGTGCCTTTACCGCCGAGGAATCCGTCTTCGATTTTTTTCTTCGCGTTGTCCCAGGTCGCGCCGGCATTGGCCATCATCACCGCCATCAACTGGCCGGTCAAAATCGCGCCGCCGAGAAAACCGCCGAGCGCGCCGACGCCAAGCCCGAAGCCGACCAGCAACGGTGCGAAGATCGCCAGGATGCCGGGGCCGAGCAGTTCCTTTTGCGCGGTGGCGGTGACGATATCGACGCAGCGGCTGTAGTCAGGCTTTTCCTTGTATTCCATGATGCCGGGATGCTCGCGGAACTGGCGGCGGACTTCCACCACTACGGCGAAGGCCGCGCGGCCGACCGCCTTGATCGCGAACGAAGAGAACAGGAACGGCACCGCGCCGCCGATCATCATACCGACGAAAACGGTGGGCATATTGATCTGAACTCCGAGCATCCCGAGATGAGCTTCATCTATGAATGAGCGGAACAGTGACACCGCAGCGATTACGGCGGTCGCGATCGCCAGTCCCTTGGTGAGCGCCTTGGTGGTATTGCCGATCGCGTCCATCCAGGAGAGCGTGCGCGAGGCCTCTTCGCGGTGGATGCCGGCCATCTCGAAGATGCCGTGGGCGTTGTCGGTAATCGGTCCGTAGGTATCCATCGCGAGAATGAAGCCGGTGGTCGTCAACAGACCCAGGCCGGTCAGCGCGATGCCGTAGAACTGCAGCGCCAGCGATTCGTGGAAGATCACCATCGCGGAGATGATGGTCGCGGCGATCATCATCAGCGCCCAGACCGAGGATTCGAGGCCTTCGGCAAAGCCGGACAGGATGAGAGTCGCCGGGCCGGTCTTGGCCGCGGTCGCGCATTCGGTTACCGGTCCCTTGTCAGGATGGGTGAAGTAGTTGGTCAGCCACAGGGTTACGATGGCAAGCACGATGCCCATCGTGGCGGCGATCGCGAAGCGCCAGTCGGTGGCGCCGGTGCGGGGATCTTCCAGGTAAAAATAGTTGACGACGAAGAAGCCGACGACCGAGGCGATCGCCGAAGTCATGTAGCCCATGTTGATCGGGCGCATCGGGTCGCGCATCGTGCTGCCCGCCGGAACCTTGACCGCCATGATTCCGAGGATCGAGGAAAATACCCCGACCGCGCGCAGGATGAGCGCGAAGATGATGAGCTTCATCGCGAACGCGCCGGCGTTTGCCCCGTAGATCGCGATGAAGTCCTTTTCGCCGACCGCATAGGCGGCCAGGATGATCGCCGCGACCAGCGTGACTTCGTACGATTCGAAGACGTCGGCCGCCATTCCGGCGCAATCACCGACGTTATCGCCGACGTTATCGGCGATGGTCGCCGCGTTGCGCGGATCGTCCTCGGGGATGCCCGCTTCGACCTTGCCCACCAGGTCGCCGCCGACGTCGGCCGCCTTGGTGAAGATTCCGCCGCCGACGCGCATGAACAGCGCCGCCAGAGAGCCGCCGAAGCCGAAGCCGACCAGAACCTTCATCGCGTTTTCGCGGTAGATCAAAAAGATGATCGTCGCGCCGAGCAAACCGAGACCGACCGTGAACATGCCCGAAACGCCGCCGGCCTGGAACGCAAGCTCCATCGCTTCCTTGAAGCCGGTCAGCGCGGCATTGGCGCTGCGTACGTTACCCTTGACGGCGAGCCACATGCCCACGAAGCCCGCGCCGTAAGAGGCGCTGACGCCCATCAGGAAGGCCACCGAGATGCCGATCGGCAGCGACCATCCCGAGTACATGTTGCGGTACATCAGGAACAGGCCGATGGTAATCGCCAGCACGAACCATCGCATGGTCCTTACCTGAACGTCTCAGATAGGCCATCGCCCCTTCCTCGATCGCCTCGGCGACGTCGGTCATCGATTTCGCGCCTGGGCTCGCGGCCATTACGATCCTCACCAGGTACAGCCCGTATCCAAGCGCGACCAGCGCTGAGATCAGGACCAGCCACAGGATCATCACCTGTCCGTTGGTCAGGCTTGGCAGTACAAGACTTGATTCACTCATCCGCCCGGTCTCCTCAGAAAATCTTTTTGGTTAAAATCCCTTGAGCCGTCCCCCAACCAGTGCCGTCCCCCCAATAGGAGAGGAGGCAGACTCAAGTACAATCCGCCACAGCTTAAGTATTCCTTAAAATGAAGTCTAGCGGGCAGTTGATGTCTCATATGGGAACAGCCTTGTTGATCGTCCCCGATGCCTGTGTTTAGCTCATCAACCGAACAGCCATGAATGTCAATATAGAAAGTTCCTCCACGCTGCGCCGCAAGGTAACCATCGAACTCGAAGCCGACGAGATCAGGAGCGACTCGATCGCGCCTACAACGAACTCCGTCGCACCGTCCACCTCAAGGGGTTCAGGCCGGGCCATGCCCCGCGCCAGTTGCTGGAGCGGTTCTTTGGCGACCAGGTGCGCGGCGACGTGATCCAGAAGCTTATCAAGGAATCGACCGAAAAGGCGCTGGCGGAGCACGATCTCAAGCCGGTGGCCGAGCCCGAAATCGTGGCCGAGGAAACCGATCTTTCCAAGGCGCTACGATTCAGCGCGGTCTTCGATATCAAGCCGCAGATCGAGGTCAAGGACTACCAGGGACTCAAGGTGCCCCGGCCGACCATCAAGGTCAGCGAGCAGGAAGTCGATGCCACCCTGGAGCGTTTGCGCGAGCGGATGGCTCCGCTAAAGAAGGTGACCGATCGCAACACGGTCCAGGCGGGCGATTTCGCGATCCTCGAGATCGAGGGATTCGAAGACGGCAAGGCGATTCCCGGCGCGAAGACCGAGGCGCGCCTGATGGAGGTATCGGACAAGACGCTGGCGCACGGCCTGCACGAAGTGCTGATCGGGGCCGAGGTCGGAAAGCCGGTACGGAAGGTGAAAACCTACGACGCCGATTACCGGGAGAAGGACCTGGCCGGCAAGAGCGTCGAGTGGCGCGCCAACGTCAAGGAGCTATTCATCCGCGAATTGCCGGCGCTCGACGATGAGTTCGCCAAGGATCACGGCGAATGTCAGACGCTGGAGGAATTGCGCGCCAAGGTGCGGGAGAGATTGCTCAAGCAGGCCCACGATGAAGCTGAGGCGCGTGTGCGTCAGGGACTGCTCGATATCGTGATGGAGCGCAATCCCATCGAGGTTCCGGAATCGCTGATCGCCCGCGAAAGCCAGGGTTTGCAGGCGGAAATGGCAGCGATGCTGGAGGCGGGCGGGATGGCGCGAGCCGAGGCTATCGAGCGTGTGCGCGAGAACCGTGAAGAGTTGGCGCCGCGGGCCGAGAAGCGCGCTCGCACCGGATTGATCCTCGACGCGCTGGCCGATCAGGAAGGGGTCGAGGTCGGCGACGACGAGGTGGCCGAGCGGGTCGCGACTATGGTCAGCCATAGCGGCGAGCGCGAACGGGCGGCGCGTCATTATGCCGAGCCGGAGAATCTCGCGGCGCTAAAGCACTCGATGCGACGGGAAAAGACGCTGCAGTTGCTGCTCGATCGCGCGCAATTCGAAGATGCCGGCGAAACTCCCGCTTCCAGCGAGACATAAGCCCGGTTGTGCGCCGACTTCAAGGTTGCCCGCTTTCTTCAAACTGGTACAATCAAATTACCGGCATTGACGGTGGCGCGGACAGTCCGCGCGTCGGCCGCGTCGGCCCATTTATGAGTAGCCTTGTACCAATCGTAGTAGAGCAGACCGGCCGCGGCGAGCGTGCCTATGACATCTACTCGCGCCTGCTGAAGGACCGAATCGTCTTTCTGGGCAGCGAGGTCAACGATGACGTTTCCAATCTCGTCACCGCCCAGTTTTTATTCCTGGAATCCGAGGACCCGGAGAAAGAGATTAGTTTTTATATAAACTCGCCGGGCGGTTCGATCACGGCGGGCATGGCGATCTACGACACGATGCAGTTCATCAAGCCGCCGGTCTCGACCCTGTGCCTGGGCCAGGCGGCGAGTATGGGAGCGTTGCTGCTGGCGGCCGGCCAGAAGGGACGGCGCTACGCCCTGCCGCATTCCAGAATAATGATCCATCAGCCGCTGGGCGGTGCCCAGGGCCAGGCAACCGACATTGACATCCAGGCGCGGGAGATTTTGCGCCTGCGGGAGGAAATCAACAACATTTTCGTCAAGCACACGGGCCAGAGCCTGCGTAAAATCGAGAAAGACACCGAACGCGATATGTACCTGAGTCCCGCGCAAGCGGTTGAATACGGGCTAATTGATGAGGTAATCGTTAGCCGGGGCCCTTCCAAGTGAGCCGCGGGAGGTACTATGGCCAAGCATGACGATCGCACCGGCAACCTGGTCTGCTCATTCTGCGGCAAGAGCCAGGACGAGGTGCGCAAGCTTATCGCCGGTCCCACGGTCTACATCTGCGACGAATGTATCGACCTCTGTAACGATATCATCGCCGAGGAGACCGACGGCGAGGAAGCCTTCAGCCAGACCTCGGCGGTACCCAAGCCCGCGGAAATCAAGCGGGTACTGGACCAATATGTGATTGGCCAGGACCGCGCCAAAAAGATCCTCTCGGTCGCGGTCCACAACCACTACAAGCGGATCGACTCGCAGATGGTCACCGGCGATGTCGAGCTGCACAAGTCCAACATCCTGTTGATCGGACCCACCGGAGTCGGCAAGACCCTGCTGGCCCAGACCTTGGCCCGCTTTCTCCAGGTGCCGTTCACCATCGCGGACGCGACCTCTTTGACCGAGGCCGGCTACGTCGGCGAAGACGTTGAGAACATCATCCTGTCGCTGTTGCAGAACGCCGATTACGATATCGAGCGATGTCAGCGCGGAATAGTTTATATCGACGAGATCGACAAGATCGCGCGCAAGGGCGACAATCCGTCGATCACGCGCGACGTCTCGGGCGAAGGCGTGCAGCAGGCGCTGCTGAAAATCGTCGAAGGCACGACCGCCAGCGTACCGCCCAAGGGCGGCCGCAAGCATCCGCAGCAGGAATTCCTCCAGGTCGATACCACCAACATCCTGTTCATTTGCGGCGGCGCGTTCGTCGGCCTCGAGGATATCGTGCGCCGGCGGATGGCGGGCAAGACGATGGGCTTTCGCGCCGATCTGGGCCCGCGCGCGACCAAATCGATGTCCGAGCTTTTGGCCGAGGTTCAGCCCGAGGACTTGCTGAAATTCGGATTGATTCCGGAATTCGTCGGGCGCCTGCCGGTTATCGCGACGCTATCGGAGCTCGACGAGGAAGCGCTGGTGCGCATCCTGACCGAACCCAAGAACGCGCTGGTGCGCCAGTACCAGAAGATGTTCGACATGGACAACGTCCATCTCAAGTTCACCCAGGGGGCGCTGCGCGCGATTTCGCGCGAGGCGCTCAAGCGCAAGTCGGGCGCCCGGGGGCTGCGCGCGATTCTGGAAAACATCATGTTGGACGTGATGTACGACATCCCGTCCCAGCCCAACATCAAGGAAGTTCTTATTTCAGAGGAGGTTGTGAGTCAGAAGGAGCCGCCGTTACTGGTGTACCAGAAAGCCGCCGAGACCGCCTAAGTTCGGGGGAGCGGAAACTTTAAGATGCTGTTTCGCAACGACAAAAAAGACAATCGTGACGTTCCGGCGGGAGCGGTTTATCCGCTGCTTCCCCTGCGTGAGCTGATAGTTTTTCCGCACGAAGTGTATCCCATCTTTGTTGGCCGCCATAAGTCCATCAAGGCGCTGGAAGAGGCTGAGGCGCGGAAGAAGCCGATCCTGCTGGCCGCGCAAAAGGACGCGAAAGTTTCCGAGCCCGGCCCCGACGATATCTACGCCACCGGCACTCTGGGAATAGTGGTGCAGTTGCTTCGTCTGCCCGACGGCACCGTCAAGGCGCTGCTCGAAGGCAAGAAGCGCGCGCGTATCGTGCGCTGGGTCGGCGACGAGCCGTTCTTCCAAGTCGAGGTCGAAGAGGTGGTCGAAGTCTGCGATCGCACGACCGAAGTCGAGGCGCTGATGCGCTCGGTCAACTCCACCTTCGACAACTACGTGCGGCTCAACAAGAAGGTTCCGCCCGAGATGGTGACTTCGGTGGCCGCGATCGACGATCCCGGCTACCTGGCCGACAAGCTGGTCGGTCATCTCGGAATCAAGCTCGAGGACAAGCAGGCCCTGCTCGAATCGACCAATCCGGCCGAGCGGCTTGAGAAGATCCTCGGCTACATGCGCTCCGAACTGGAAATTCTCGAGGTAGAAAAGCGCATCCGTACCCGGGTCAAGAAGCAGATGGAGAAGACCCAGAAGGAGTACTACCTCAACGAGCAGATGCGCGCGATCCAGAAGGAGCTCGGCGAGAAGGACGAATTCAAGAACGAAATCCAGGAGCTCGAAGAGAAGCTGCGCCAGAAGAAGATGTCGGCCGAGGCGCGCGAGAAGTGCGAGCGCGAGATCAAGAAGCTCAAGATGATGTCGCCAATGTCGGCCGAGGCGACCGTGGTGCGCAACTATCTGGACTGGTTCCTCTCGCTGCCCTGGTTCGAATACACCGAGGACAAGCTCGACATCAAGGAAGCCGAGCATTGCTCGAGGAAGATCACTACGGGCTGGAGAAGGTCAAACAGCGCATTCTGGAGTATCTCGCGGTCCAGGCGCTGGTGGGCCAGTTGAAGGGGCCCATCCTTTGTCTGGTCGGGCCGCCGGGAGTGGGCAAGACCTCGCTCGGAAAATCGATCGCGCGCTCGACCGGGCGCAAGTTCGTGAGAGTGTCGCTGGGCGGGGTGCGTGACGAGGCCGAAATCCGCGGCCATCGCCGGACCTATATCGGCGCATTGCCGGGCAAGATCATTCAATCGATGCGCAAGGCGGGCTCGGGCAATCCGGTGTTCCTGCTGGACGAGGTCGACAAGATGTCGACCGATTTCCGCGGCGACCCGTCGTCGGCCCTGCTCGAAGTGCTTGATCCAGAGCAGAACTGTGCCTTCAACGACCACTATCTCGACGTCGATTATGACCTGTCGAAAGTGATGTTCATCACCACCGCGAATACGCTGGATCGGATTCCGCGGCCGCTTCAGGATCGGATGGAGATCATCCGGATCCCCGGCTACACCGAAACCGAAAAGCTGAACATCGCGAAGAAGTACCTGCTCAAGAAGCAGCGCGAGGCGAACGGACTTAAGGAGGAGAACGTCGAGTTTTCCGACAAGGCGCTGCTGGCGCTCATTCGTCACTACACTCGCGAGGCGGGGGTCCGGAGCCTGGAGCGCGAGATCGCCTCGATCTGCCGCAAGGTCGCGGTGGAGGTAATCAAGAGCGATCGGAGCGCTCACGTCAAGGTTACGCAATCGGTCGTGACGAAGTATCTGGGCCCGCGGAAATTCCGCTACGGCCTGGCCGAGACGGAACCGCAAATCGGCATCGCCACCGGCCTGGCATGGACCGAAATGGGCGGCGAACTGCTCAGCGTGGAAGTCACCATAGTCCGCGGTCGAGGCAAACTGACCGTGACCGGTCAGCTCGGCAGCGTGATGCAGGAAAGCGCGCAGGCGGCGATGTCGTACGTGCGTTCGCGCGCCGACGCCTTCGGGCTCGAGCCCGATTTCTATCGCAGCGTCGATATTCATATCCACATCCCTGAAGGCGCCATTCCCAAGGATGGGCCGTCGGCCGGTATCACGCTGGCGACGGCACTGGTGTCGGCGCTGTGCCGGGTGCCGGTGCGAAACGACCTGGCGATGACCGGCGAGATCACCTTGCGCGGCCGTGTGCTTCCGATCGGCGGGCTCAAAGAGAAAGTCCTTGCGGCCCATCGCGGCGGCATCAAGACCGTTCTCATCCCGAAAGAGAACCAGAAGGACGTTGAGGAGATTCCCGCACAGATTCTGAAAAGCCTGACCCTCATCGAGGTCGAGCACATGGATGAGGTTCTCAGAAGGGCGCTGGTTTTGGCCGATCCGGACAGCTTCTTTAAGGCTCGGGCCGGAATGAGGGAAGCCGCGTTTCCGCCGGCTGCGCTGACGGATCCCAAAGAGGCAATGCTGACAGAGGAAGACGACGGCGACGATTCAACCGTATCGCCCGGGCTGACCTGAAGGCGCTGAGTAACTTGCAACCGGCACCAGACAGCGCTTGGGAGCGGCAGCTTGGCGAAGCGACTGCGACCAGAAGGTGCCGCTTAGGATGGAATCATGACTAAGACCGAATTGATCGACGGGCTTTCCAACAAGCTGGGGGTGAATAAATCCGAGGCGGAGAAGGCAATCAATATCATCCTCGATGATATTGTCGTGGCGCTTCGACAGGGGGAACGCGTCAATATCTCCGGATTCGGAACCTTCTCGGTTTCCAGCCGCAAGCCGCGCACTGGACGCAACCCGAAAACCGGCGAATCGATTCAGATCGCGGCCAGCCGTTCCGCCAAGTTCAAGGCCGGCAAGCAGCTCAAGGACTCGCTGAACGAAGAACCTGGCGGCGCCACATCCGCGGGCGCCCCTGCGGCCTGAGCGCCGCGCGTACTTTTTTTTTCGACAAAGCCACTCGCATCCGCCGCCGTCCGTGCGGCGGATGTTCCCGCTTCCATTTTTGATCAAGTCGAACCGACCCGAAACGGGGCCGGTTCGCTACTGGGGAGCGCCGCCGATAGGTGGGTTATCCGCTCGAAGCTCAAGTTCGTTCCCCGCCACCTTCCTCACCCAAGCGGGTGAGGAATTCATTGACGAAGGACACGAAAACACTCGCCCGCTGCTTTCGCGCTGTCGCGTGCGGTCGCGCGTTTCACCTTTCCGTCGAACACGAGGGAACGCGTGTGCTGCTTCAGCAGATCGCGGACGACGGTCGTGGGTGTTACCAGTGGAAATACCGTATCGAAAATCAACCCGGCTTCCGGGGACAAAGTCGCCCGGCACTTCATCGCGGCCGCCGGATCGGCGAACGCCTGTAACCGCGCCACCAGGAGCATAGCGGTGGTCAAGGTGATCAAAACGGATATACGCATCGTTACCTTTTTCGGAGAAATGATTTAATCGGGATTTCCGTATCGGCTCTCCGATTACAATTTACGCTCGCCTTATACCGCGAACTTGATCAACAGTCCTCCTGACAGGAGGAAATGTCTATGGACTTCAAGGACATAATCTACGAGGTGAGCGACGGCGTCGGGCGGATCACGCTCAACCGGCCGAAAACGCTCAACGGCTACACTGAACGGATGGTGGCCGAGCTGCTCGATGCGGTTCGTGCGGCGCGCGAGGACGACTCCACCAGGGTATTAATCTTCACCGGGGCCGGGCGGGCCTTCTGTTCCGGCGGCAACGTTAGCGGCTCTCCCGAAGTCAGGTCCCGCTTCGCCGGCCATCCGATGTATTACCTGCTGCAGATGCGCGAGAATTTCCATCGCCTCGCGCGCTCGCTGCGGCGCTTCGACAAACCGACTATCGCGGCGATCAACGGCCCGGCGGTTGCCGGTGGCCTCACGCTGGCGCTGCTGTGCGATTTCAGGATCGCCTCCGATCAGGCCCGGCTCGGTGACACCGCGCTCAAGTTCGCGCTGCTGCCTGACGAAGGCGGCGCGTATCTCTTTCCGCGCTTCATGGGCTTCGACAAGGCGCTCAAGATGACGCTGCTATCCGAAGTCTACGACGCCAAACGCGCGCTCGAACTGGGACTGATCACGGAAGTGGTGCCTCACGCGGAGCTTGACCAACGGGTGAATGATTTCGCGCGTCGACTCGCCGACGGACCGCCGCTGGCGATGCGACTCGCCAAGCGCATGATGTACAAGCAGCGGGAGATGATGACGTTCGATAACGCGCTTGAGGATGCAGCGCTTTCGGTTCAGATTACCGATCCCTCGGAAGACGCCAGGGAGGGGCTGCGCGCCTTTTACGAAAAGCGAAAGCCGGTTTTCAAGGGCAGATAGTAAATCGGCCGGACTAGCGGGCGGGCGCCGGATTGGGCGGAGTGCTCAGCGCCTCCGGGGGCAGATTGAGCCAGCCGGCGGTTGCGCCGCCGGGCTGCACTACGGCGGGCGAAGCGCCCTCGGCGCTATGCGGCCTGGCTTCATCCGTCTGATGGCGCAGGACCTCGGCTTCGGCCTGTTCGGGAGAAGTTCGGGGAGTGATTCCCTCGCCACGCTGAAATTTCTCGCGGTCTTCGACCGACATCCTGAGCCAAATCTGGCTAGCCTCCGCCGCATGCCCGCGGTTGAGCGCGTCGAAATATTGTTGCTGAGGAGGCTCGCGATGAAACATCGAGCATCCCGCAATCGGCGCCGCCATCGCGACGGCAATGAAAACAATAATCGGGGGATGAGCGCGAATGTTTGCGAGATATCGGCGAAGCCTGCTGATAGGAGTCATCCTTTCATCGTCCGCGCGGCGTCGTTGTCGCCGAGCACGCCAAGCAAACGCTTTCACGTTAGTAATCCGAGGCGTTCGGCGCAAATCGGTCGGGACCGATATCGCGCCTTATCGCGACGCGGCTTTCGAGCGCTCCCGTCATCTGGGATAATTCACCTCGATGGCAAGGCAAGTAGGCGTTGATGCCGTAATCGAAGCGCTCGGCCGGGTGAAATATCCCGGCTACGCGGACGATATCGTAAAGCTGGGGCTGGTCGAGGACGTTGCGGTCACGCCGCAGGGCGGAGTATCGTTGACTATCCGGCAGGCGACCGAGCGCGAAGAAGTGATGAAGGAGCTTGCGGCCGAGATCCATCGTCAGATCGCCCATGAACTCGGAATCGGGAAGATCGAGCTCAAGGCCCACAAACTCGAAGCCGAGTTGGGTGAAAAGACCGGCAGGGTCAGGATCGAGGGTATTCGTCATGTTGTCGCCGTAGGGAGCGGCAAGGGCGGAGTCGGCAAATCCACCGTGGCGGCCAACCTCGCGGGAGCGTTGAGCAAGCTGGGGCATCGCGTGGGGCTGCTCGACGCGGACGTTTACGGGCCGTCGGTGCCGACGATGTTCGGGGTCGAGAACGCGCGGCCGAGATCCGCCGGTGGCAGTTCCTTCCATCCGGTGGAGAAGTTCGGCGTCAAGCTTGTTTCGATCGGATTTTTCCTGAGTGACAAGACGCCGGTGATCTGGCGCGGGCCGATCGTGATGGGAGTGGTGCGCCAGTTTCTCAAGGACGTCAAATGGGGCGAACTGGACTTCCTGATCGTCGACCTTCCGCCGGGCACGGGAGATGCGCAACTGACGCTGGCGCAGCAGATCTATCTGGACGGCGCGGTGATAGTGACCACGCCGCAGGACCTGGCTCTACTGGATGCGCTGAGGGCGGTCAAAATGTTTCGCCAGTTGCATTGCCCGCTGTTGGGGGTGGTCGAGAACATGAGTTTCTTTGTTTGCCCCGACTGCGGCGAGCGCGATGAGCTATTCGGCCAGGGCGGCGGCGAGCGGATGGCGCGGGAGGAGGGCATCAAGCTCCTCGCGCGGATACCGATTTATACGGAGGTACGCGAAGGCGGCGACAGCGGAATGCCGATTACCATCGCACAACCGGACCATCCCGTGAGCAAGGCTTTCGTCGAATTAGCCAAACAGCTAGTTGCGGAGATTCGCGATTAGTGTGGCTCATCGCTTGCTCGGAGGCCGTCCGGAGCGTTATTCTTCGGGAACCGGCGGTAATCCGCGGCGAAAGCCGACCGGTCGCGGTTGGGCGGATTGGGTTGTCTGCGCCCGGGGCTTGGGGCGCGGCGATCGGAACACTCCCGATTGGCGAACATAAACGAGGGGCGCTCCCGGGTCGCCTGAGGATGCTGAACGGAACGGCGGCTGGACGCCTGTAAACCCCAGAGTGAGGTCGGATATTTCCGGAGTCGGGGAAGATGGCAACCGTTATTACAGAAGAATGTATCAATTGCGGCGCGTGCGAACCCGAATGTCCCAACACCGCGATCTATGAAGGCGGCGCACAGTGGGAGCTCAACGGCGAATCGCATCCGGCTATCAAGGATGACATCTATTACATTGTTCCGGACAAATGTACGGAATGCGTCGGCTTTTTCGACCAGGAACAGTGCGCGGCGGTCTGTCCGGTCGACTGCTGCATCCCCGATCCCAACATCCCGGAGACCGAGGAAGTGCTGATCGAGCGCGCCAGGAAGTTCCATCCCGATCATACCTTCGAGGAGAACTACCCGTCGCGCTTCAGAAAGGCGTGAACGCCAGGTTGCGGGCCTGTGTCCGGTTTGTGGCCGGGAGGCTAGCGCCAGCAAAGGGGGAGCAACTGGGATGCCAAAAAAGAACGGCGTTCTTTACTTTTGTGTTACGGTCCGATAAAACCGACTAAATTTGCTGTTTCGTCCAGTTCGCAGGCTGATGGCGGTGAGGCGGAGCGGTGTGGTGAATCCTCACCCCAAGTGAGTTTAAATGCCCAAGATTCGTATCGCGATTGTAGGCGTTGGTAATTGCGCCTCCTCCCTGCTTCAGGGAGTGGAATACTACAAACATGCCCCGGCGGCAGAGCGCGCCAATCCGACCGGCTTGATGCATTACGACCTCGGCGGTTACAAGCCCGAGGATATTGACGTCGCCTGCGCCTTCGATATCGATGTGCGCAAGGTCGGCCGTCCGCTGGAGGTCGCCTGTTTCGCTCCGCCCAACAACACCGTCACCATCTGGCGCGATTTGCCGGACTACGGGGTGCGGGTGGATATGGGCGATATCCTCGACGGCGTTGCCCCGCACATGGCCGAGTATCCAGCGGAGCGAACCTTCGTGCCTGCCCGCGAGAAGCCGGTGGATATCGAGACCCGGCTGCGCGAGAGCGGCGCCGAGGTGATGCTCTGTTATCTGCCGGTAGGGAGCCAGAAGGCGGTCGAGCGCTACGCCAAAGCCTGTCTGGAAACCGGAGTCAGCCTCGTCAACTGCATGCCGGTATTCATCGTCTCCAACGAGAAGTGGGCCAAGGAATTTACCGAACGCAAGATTCCGGTGGTCGGCGACGATATCAAGTCGCAGCTTGGCGCAACCATCGTCCATCGGGCGCTGATGAAGCTGTTTGCCGACCGCGGAGTCAAGCTCAGGCATACCTACCAGCTCAATACCGGCGGCAATACCGATTTTCTGAACATGATCGATCGCGCCCGGCTCGGTTCCAAGCGCAAGTCGAAGACCGAGGCGGTGCAAAGCGTGCTCGCCGAGCGCCTGCCGGATTTGGATGTCCACATCGGTCCTTCCGATTACGTGCCTTGGCAGAACGACAACAAGGTCTGCTTTCTGCGGATCGAGGGGCAGGGCTTCGGTGGGATTCCGATCGAACTTGAGATGAGAATGTCGGTGCAGGATTCGCCGAACTCGGGCGGAATCGTGGTCGACGTTATCCGATGCCTGAAGCTGGCGCGCGATCGTAAAATCGCCGGCCCGCTCTACTCGATCGCGGCCTATTCGATGAAACATCCGCCGCGCCAGATTGCCGACGACATCGCGCGCGACCGGGTCGAGAAATTCATCAGCGGCGAACTCGAGCGTTAGGCGTTCCTGGAAGCTGCCCGAGGCAGCCGCCCGCGAGGGGTTGATGGGAGGCGATAGTTTGCAGGTCGAGCCGGTTTGCCGTCTTCCGAAAGGCCTGCTCTCGCCCTGGAATTGAACCGTGGCGCTCAAGGACAAGACCATCGTTGTCGGAGTGAGCGGCGGGATCGCGGCTTACAAGGCCGCCGAACTGGTCCGCATCCTGGTCACACGCGGCGCGCGAGTCCGGGTCGTGATGACCCGCAACGCGGCCGAGTTCATCACGCCGTTAACGCTTCAGACCCTTAGCTCGAATCCGGTCGCGACCGACACCTTCAGCCTCACCCAGGAATCCGGGATCGGCCATATCCAGCTGGCCGACACCGCCGACGCGATCGTTATCGCGCCCGCCACCGCGAACGTGATTGCTAAGGCGGCAGTAGGTATCGCCGACGATCTGCTGACCACCGTGTTGATAGCCGCGCGATGTCCAATCGCGTTCGCCCCCGCGATGAACGTCCACATGTACGCCCATCCGACGGTCGCCGAGAACCTCGCCCGGCTCAAGGCGCGCGGCGTCACCATAATCGAACCCGAGGAGGGTGCGCTGGCCTGCGGCTACGAGGGCAAGGGGCGGCTGTGCGATCCGATGGCGATCGCGGAGGAGCTGGAGCGGATGCTGTCGGCGCGGGACCTTGCCGCCGAGCGTATCCTGATAACCGCCGGCCCGACCCAGGAGCCAATCGATCCGGTGCGGTTCGTATCGAACCATTCGACCGGCAAGATGGGATTTGCGCTCGCGCGAGCCGCTTGGCGCCGGGGCGCGGCGGTGCGGCTGATTGCGGGCCCGTCGAGCCAGCCGACGCCGCGCGGCGTCGAGCGCATCGATACCGTCAGCGCGCAGCAGATGCTCGAGGCGACTTCGCGGAACTTTCCGTGGTGCTCGGGGCTGATTATGGCGGCGGCAGTCGCGGATTTCCGCCCGGCGCAACCGGCGGCGGAAAAAATCAAGAAGCAGGCGCGTGGGCTCAAGCTTGAGATGGAAGCGATCGCGGACGCGCTTCCTCGTCTGGCGGCCAAAAAAGGCGATCGCCTGATGGTTGGTTTTGCCGCCGAAACGGGTGATCTCGAAGAGAATGCGCGTGAGAAGCTGCGGCGCAAGAAGCTCGATCTGATCGTAGCCAATGACGTTACGCTCGAAGGCGCCGGCTTCGGCTCCGACACGAATATCGTGACGCTCATCGGCCAGGACGGCCGCGCCGAGAGCCTGCCCAGGCTCACCAAGGATGAAGTCGCGGAGCTGATCCTGAATCGGCTCGTGAGTCTGCGCGCCGCCAAAACGCGCCCGCTGCGAGCGGTTCCTTCGCGGCGGTAGAGGCTGTCGGGTTTTTCTCCTTCGGTCCTTTGTTCATTATGAAGACGTACATGATTTCGATTGCCCTGCTGTTCGGCGCCCTTGCGGGAATGGCGCCGGCTCACGCCGGCAGTCTGAGAGATCTGCTCGCCAATCGCGAGAAGGATTCTTTTAAGATTATCCACGTCGCGGAGCTTGCCGCCCTGATGGTCCAAGGGCACGTAATGATTTTCGACGCCAATCCTCCCGACGTTAGAATCGAGGAAGGCGTGATTCCCGGCGCGCATTTGCTCCCTTCGGCTTCTCATTACGACGTCGCCACGGAGCTCCCGGCGGTCAAGAACGCGAAACTGGTTTTCTACTGCCATAACCCGCATTGAATGGCGTCGCACGCGGCCGCCCGTCGGGCGGTCAAAGCCGGATACATCGACGTGAGCGTGATGGCCGACGGGATCTGGGGCTGGAGGAACGCGGGCAAGCCGGTTGCCTCGGTCGGCAAGAACTAGCGTAGCGATTTGGAAGTTCGCTTATAAAATATCAGTTGTTTTGTCATTCCGAGCGGAGGTTGCCGGAGCGAGGAATCTACGCGGAGCGATTTTCTGTTTGCCGCTCGTCCACAAAAAGACTCATCGCTTCGCGGCGATCCTTCGCTGCGCTCAGGATGACGTACTCAAGCAACGGGAAGCATTGCGGACAACCGGCCCCTTTAACGCATCCGAATTGTGAATTCTTGTTTCGACTCGCCGTGCGCGTTGACCAGGTCATCGGCTAATGTATCCGCCGGAGAATCAGTTGGGAGGCGGCGCCGCGCGCGCCGCTCGATGGGAATCTTATGAATGATTCAGCGCCGCCGCCGGACCGCCGCACGATCGTTGCCACGATGCGTGATTACGTGGAGCAGCTTGTCGAGGAAGGGCTCGAAGGATTGCCGGGTGCGGAGCGCGCGGCAGCGCCGCGAAAAGGAACTGCCGTCGAAACCGCTCGGCCTTCCGTGTCCGCGGTGCGCGAACCGGTTCGGGCTACGCCGCGGCTCTTCTCGCAGTATCCGGGCCTGGAGAAGACCGCCGAGCTGCGCGAGCTGCGCGAGTTTATCGGCGATTGCCGGCGCTGCAAGCTGGCGCCGGGGCGCACCAATATCGTGTTCGGCGTCGGCGATCCGCATGCCGAGCTGATGTTCGTCGGCGAGGGGCCGGGCGCCGATGAAGACGCGCAGGGCGAGCCGTTCGTCGGCCGCGCGGGACAACTGCTGACCGATATCATCGAGCGCGGGATGAAGATGAAGCGCTCCGACGTTTACATCTGCAACGTCGTGAAGTG
Organism: uncultured Pseudomonadota bacterium; assembly: GCA_963759165.1. Classification (GTDB taxonomy): domain Bacteria; phylum Desulfobacterota; class Binatia; order Binatales; family Binataceae; genus DATJOQ01. Next base: position 1,825,655 of record CAVWXK010000001.1, read on the forward strand.
CCGGCCGCCGGGGAATCGCAATCCCGAGCCCGACGAGGTTGCGGCGTGCGAGCCGTTCCTGATGCGGCAGATCGAGCTGGTCGGGCCAAAGGTTATCGTCGCGTTGGGCACTTTTGCGGTTCAGTCGCTGCTGAAGGTCAAGACGCCGATCAGCAAGCTGCGCGGCATCTGGCACGAGTTTCAAGGCGTGAAGCTGATGCCGACGTTTCATCCCGCCTATCTGCTGCGAAATCCCGCGGACAAGCGGCTGGTCTGGGCCGACGTTCAGGAGGTGATGAAGGCACTGGGCCGACCGATCGCGAAAAAAGACGGACCGGCCTGAGAGATGTTTTCCGCGGCGCTCGCGCGTGCGCGAGCGCCGCGGCATCATCTATCGGTAGTGCGGCATGATCTTTTCGCCGAAGGTCCGCAACTGCTCCTTGAGCACCTTCATCGGCAGCAGACCCTGATCGAACAGCCAGGCGAAATATTCCGGATTGCCGGCTTCAACCAGTTGGTCCATTTTTTGGCGCACGTCGCTTACGTTGCCCGCCAGCAGGTAATGCGACTTGTCCAGCCGATCGACGGTCCACTCGCTGCGCGGGATCATCGCTTTGCCCATCGGCCATTTCTCTTCGTCGCCGGGGATGCGGAAGGCTTCGAAGAAACCGAAATGACCCCAGAAATTGCTGTAACCGACGCCGGCCGCGCCCTGCTCGGCGATTTGCAGCGCCTCATGCCGGTCGCGTGCGAAGTAAGCCTGGCGCAGGACGCCGACACCCTGACCGCGATCGAGTTTGCGCCCGACTTTGGCCGACTCGTTTTGGTACAGCTCGGTGATTCGACGCATGCTGCCGTACTCCGGAATCACCGTCATCGGGACGATTCCTTGCTTGGCGCACCATATGATCGTCTCGTCGCTTAGAGAGAACGCCTGGAACAATTGCGGATGAGGTTTCTGAAAGGGCTTCGGTACGACCGCGATCTTCCTGACGTGGCCATCGAGAACTTCGCCGGGCGCGCCGTATTCCGCGGTCCACTCCGACGGCGGCCATGGCGTACCGGTCTCGTAAGGATAAGGGAACTCGTAGTACTCGCCTTTGTAGGAAAATGGTTCATCGCTCCAGGCGAGTTTCAGGATGTGGAAGACTTCCTCGAAAACCTTGCGATTGGTCTTGTCAATATCGGATTGATCGCTGGTGGTCGCGGAAATGTGGAGATGCTGCCCGATCGAATTGAGCCATCGATGCTGGTAGCCGCGGGCCAAGCCGACAAAGGTCCGCCCCTTGGTGAACTGATCGAGCCATCCGATCTCGATCGCGAGCCGCAGCGGATTCCATCCCGGCAGAACGTAACCGATCGGACCGACCTTGATGTGCCGGGTGTGCATCGCGACGAACAGATGCAGTTGCGGCACGCTGCCGATCTCGAGGCCCTCGGTGTGCAGGTGATGCTCGGGAAAGCAGACCATCTCGAAGCCGAGGTCTTCGGCCATCCGGCTGCACTCGACGATTTCGTCCAGCATCCGCTGCCATCGCTCGGTGCGCGCGGCGATCGGGCGCTCGCGGCGCCGCTCTTCAAGCGTCCCTGGGATGGCCGGAAGCAGAAACATCGCGAATTTCATGGCAAGCGGAATCTCCTCTTAAGCTGTGCTTATAGAAAATATTAACCGATTACGCAGACTCGATTAGCAACTTTCGAAGGTCCAGTAAAGCGCGATTGTCGCGACTCTCCGGTGGCGCACAGGCCGCGGAACCGGGAAATCGCTCCGCTCGCGAACCTTGCCGGGAGCGATGGGGCGGGCCATGATGCGGAGAACCTGAGTGATGGAAGAGCGGAAATCACGGGTCCTCGACGAAATCGAGGCCGCTCGATGGATCGAGGACGGAATGACGTTGGCGGTGGGTGCGCCGGCTCCGATGGCGCTCGTGCGCCAACTGATTCGGCGTGGCGTGAAGGGCCTCACCGTCATCGACAGCGGCCCATCGCTGGACATGCTTATAGCAGCCGGATGCGTCCGCAAGGTCATCAGCTATTACGCCGGCGGCGGCTTTGAGATACCGGTGCTGCCTTCATTCCGGCGTGCGGTCGAGCGCGGCGAGGTCGAGGTGTGGGAGTGCGAGGAGGGGATACTTTGTGCCGGTCTTCAGGCGGCGGCGCAATCGTTGCCCTTTATGCCCTGGCGCGGCGGGGTGGGAACTTCGCTTCTCGACGTGAACAAGGATCTGAAGCTGATGAAGGATCCGATCCGCGGAGAGCCGCTGATCGCCGTGCCCGCGATCGTGCCGGACGTCGCGATTCTCCACGCCGCCATCGCCGACGCTCACGGCAACGTCCAGCATCTCGGCGGGCCGGGATGGCTCGACCTGTATCTTCATCGCGCCGCCGACCGCACCATCGCTCAGGTCGAGCGCGTCGTCGCCAACGAAGATATCCGGCGAGATCCGTGGGCCACCACGATCGCCCCAGCGGAAGCGATCGTGCGGGCGCCCTGGGGCGCTCATCCGTTTTATGGCCGCGGCTTTTACGTTCAGGACAAGGAGCATCTGCGCGGCTACATCGACGCGGCGAACGTCGCCGCGCGGGGCGACGACGACGCGCCGCTGGATGCGTACCTGGAGCGCTATTGTAGGGAACCCGCCACGCACGCCGACTATCTGGAGCGCATCGGCATCAAACGGCTGCTCGGCCTGAACGAGTATTAAGGCAGATGGCGAATCAATACACGCCCCAGGAGCTGATGGCTGTCGTGCTGGCGCGGGAGCTCAAGGACGGCGATGTGGTGCGGGTGGGCGTCGCGATGCCGGTGGCCGACGCCGCCATCCGGCTGGCCCATCTGATGCACGGCCCGAATATGGAGCTGCTTTTCTTCGGCGCGCGAATGAACGTGCATCATCTGGCGAGTCTGCCGATGCCGGCCTTTCCGTGGGATCGACGGGTAGTGCGATGGGCCGAGTCCTACAGTGATTCGGGCCATCGCTTCGATCGCGTGAAGGACTGGCATCGACACGTCTTCTTTATCGGCGGCCTGCAGGTCGATGGTTACGGCAACACCAATCTGATCGGGCTCGGCGGCGATTACCGGCATCTGCGCTTTCGCGGGCCGGGTTCGGTCGGAACACCCACGCTCAGCACTCACGTTGGTCGCTATTATATCGTGCTCAACTCGCACAGCCCGCGAAATCTGGTCGAGCGATGCGACTACATCAGCGCCTACGGATGGGGTAGCGGCGGCGAGGACGCGCGTCGGCGTATCGGCCTTCCCGGCGGCGGACCGAAATACTGTGTCACGCCGTTGGCAATCATGGACTTTGAGGAACGGAGCAAGCGGATGCGGCTGCATTCGCTTCATCCGGGCGTGACGGAATCGACGGTGCGCGAGGAAACCGGCTTCGAGCTCGTCATTCCGTCGATGGTGCCGAGCACTGATCCTCCGAGTGCCGAAGAGCTGGACATTCTGCGCACGCGCGTCGATTTGGATGGTGTGCTGCGTCGCTGATCCGGTCAGGCTCGCGCGAGCGGGCTAACGAAGAGGAGGAGAGATCATGGGCGCTGTAGGAATTCTCGTAATAGCAGGCATCCTGTTCGTGCTGAGTGGCCTGAAGGTGCTGCGCGAGTATGAGCGCGCGGTGGTCTTTCGCCTGGGGCGGCTGATGAACTATCGCGGGCCCGGCCTGACGTTCATCATGCCCGGCATCGAGACCTTCATGCGGGTAGATCTCCGCACCGTGACGCTGGAAATTCCGCCCCAGGACGTCATCACCCGCGACAACGTTTCGGTGAAAGTCAGCGCGGTGCTCTATTTCCGGGTGATCGATCCTTCGCGCGCGGTGGTCGAGGTCGAGAACTACCTGTTCGCGAGCTTGCAGCTCGCCCAGACCACGCTGCGCTCGGTCGGCGGCCAGACGGAACTCGACGATCTGCTCAGCCAGCGCGAGAAACTCAACGCCCGCATCCAGGAGATCGTGGACGCTCAGACCGAGCCCTGGGGAATCAAGGTGACGCTGGTCGAGATCAAGAACATCGACCTGCCGCAGGACATGCAGCGTGCGATCGCGGCCCAGGCCGAAGCCGAGCGCGAGCGGCGCGCCAAGGTGATCGCCGCGGAGGGCGAGTTCCAGGCGGCACAAAGGCTCTCCGAGGCCGCGGATATCATGGCCCGCAATCCAATCACGCTGCAGCTTCGTTACCTGCAGACCCTGGCCGAGATCGCGACCGAACATAATTCGACCACGGTGTTTCCGATACCTATCGATTTGCTGCGGCCGTTTATGGAGATGTCGCGCGCCACGACCGGTCCGGCATCCGTGCCGGAAGTTAAGCCGCCCGGTTAGCAGGCTGTTGAAAAAGCAGTTTCAACAGCCTGCTACCCCTCTCTTATCTCCCCCGGCGGGGGAGAAGATGGAGGAAGGAAGCCAGTTTTAATGCAGGATGTTGAGAGGGTCATCGAGTCATCTCTGAATGCGAAGCCTTTTTCCTCAACACCCTGCCAGGGCGGCCTCAACATCGGCGCCCGGCTCAGATAAAATGCTTACATTGTGAGTATGAATTCGAGATCCGGGCCGGGCAGGCTCATCCTGGTAAGGCATGGCGAGAGCGTGGGCAATCGCGATCAGCGTTTCACGATATCGCCGGCGGCGACACTGACCGACCTCGGGCGCCGACAGGCGCGCGAAGCCGCGGCGCGTATCGCGCGCCTGTTCAAACCCGAGCACGTGGTCGCGAGTCCCTACGCGCGGGCGCGCGAGACCGGCGAGATTATCGCGCTCGAACTCGGCCTCAAGATTGACTTGGAGGAAGGGCTGCGCGAACAGAGCTTCGGCCAACTCGCGGGTCATTCCTACGACGTGCTGGCCGACGACCCCACTTACGATCCATCGCGAGCCTGGCTCTACCGGCCTCCCGGTGGTGAAACCCGCGAGGAGGTCCGGATCCGTATCGCTCCGGTCTTCGATCGGATCGTCGCGGCCTACGGCGAGCGCGAGCTGGTCGTCGTTAGCCATGGCGGGGTGATGCAGGCGCTATGGGCGCATCTCACCGGCCGCTGGGAAGACGCGCACCTGCCGCCGAATACCGGAATCGTGACGCTCGAGCACAGCGGCGGCCGTTATTCCGATCCGCGCATAATCAGCGACTGAAATCGCCCCATCCGTGCCTCAGCTCAGCTTGGCGGCGGGGATACATCCCGACTTGTCTCCAATACGCACATGTTTGTAGCCATTGGCTACATTTCGTTTGACGATAACTTATAAAAAGAATAAGAAAGACCTCGTGTTCACCTCCCATTTGCTCCCTTGGCAGCGAGGGTTTTTCACTTTTTGGGTTTTCCCGGTTCCCGCCGAGAGCTGCTGCCAGCATTCGGCACGGCGGATGCGTTAATAGATGACTAGCGAGGCTTACTAAGTTGCAAACTGAGCATCACAAAATAGTAATCGTTGGCGGTGGCACCGGCGGAATCGTAACCGCGGCAATTCTCAGGCGGGCTGGCGAGAGGGATATCGCGGTAATCGAGCCGTCGGACAAGCATTATTATCAGCCGATCTGGACCCTGGTTGGCGCCGGAGAGGTTCGCAAGGAGCACAGCGTTCGCGACGAGGCCAGCTACATCCCGTCCGGAGTGACTTGGATTAAGGATGCGGTCTTTGAACTTGCGCCGGACCAGAATTATCTGGTGACCCGTTCGGGAATCCAGGTGAGGTACGATTTTCTGGTATTGGCTCCGGGCGTCAAGATGGATTGGGATGCGATTCCGGGCCTTAAGGAAGCGGTCGCGACGCCATACGTCTCGACCAACTACGACTTCAATCTTGCGCCCAAGACCTGGGAACTGATCAAGAACTTCAAAGGCGGAAACGCGGTCTTTCATATGCCCGGCACGCCGATCAAGTGTCCAGGCGCGCCGCAGAAAATCATGTATCTGGCCGCCGACTATTTTCGTAAAAAGGGCATCCTTGGCCGAACCAGGGTTACGTACGGTTCCGCCTTGGGAGGAATTTACGGAATCAAGGAATACGCGGCGGTGCTCAATGGAGTGGTCGAGCGCTACGGGATTGACGCCCGCTACAACCACGAATTGGTCGAGGTTCGCCCCGACAAGAAAGAGGCGATTTTCCGCCTGAAGAACGATCCGGAAAACAAGCAGGTCACGATACCCTACGATCTGCTGCATGTGGCGCCGCCACAAGTCGCCCCCGATTTCATCCGCCAGAGCCCGTTGGCGGATCCGCAGAATCCCCGTTTGGGATGGGTCAAGGTTGACCAGCACACGATGCGCCATCCCGACTATCACAACGTGTTTGCGCTCGGAGACGTCGCCGGCACGCCGAACGCAAAGACCGGCGCCTCCGCCTGCAAGCAGGCTCCGGTGGTGGCGAGCAACCTGATGTCGGCGATGCGCGGCAAGGAGCCGGCGGCCCGTTACAACGGCTACGTGGCCTGTCCGATCATCACGGGCTACGGCCGGATGCTGCTGTGCGAGTTCGATTACGCCGGCAAGCCTTCTCCGACGGTGCCGCTGGTCGATACGCTCAAGGAGCGCTACGACATGTGGCTGCTCAAGAAATACGGCCTGCCGTGGCTCTATTGGAACATGGCGCTGCGCGGCCGGCAGGTTCCGTTCCTGCACGCGCAGGAGACCGGCACGGCACCGGGCAGAATCTGGGCGAAAAGCTGGGTGGCGTAAGCGGCGATCAGGCGGCCGACGGCTTGCCCTTGGGCCAGATCGTTTCGACCTCGCGCGCGTAAACGCCATAAACGGCGTTTACGAGCGCAGCGTGTTTGATCAGAATCCGCATATCGCCGGTTATTTTGATCGTGCCTTTCAATCCGGCATCGACGGGATCGATCGTTCCGGCGGCGATTCCTTCAAACACCGAAGCCGGCAGCTCGAAGATGAAATCGAATTGCCTGCGGGGCGGGGGATTCTCGACCTGCGAGTAGTCCTGGCACTTGCGATTCTCGAACCGGATTACGAAGACTCTGCGTTGGTCCGCCCCGAGGTAAGCTGAGCGCGCATCTCCCTTAATCTCGGCCAGCACGTTGTAGGTGCCGTCGGGCGCGGTCCTTTCGACTTCCGGGTTGCCGTTAAGCAACCGCTTCAGCGCCTCGTACCACTCCTCGGTGTGAATCTCAGGCATTTTCTAATACGTCCGATCGCTTTTCCGCCAAATCCGGGGCAGGTCATAATCATCCGCGATTACCTTGAAGGCGTTGTAGCCCGGCGCGGCGCTGATGCCGCCGCCTCCGGCCGAAGCGCCGCACATGTACAACCCCTCGATCTCGGTCCGATAGGTGTACGCCCGCGGAAATCCGAAACCCATCTCACCGAGTCGTCCGTGCGAGAAATCGCCTTCAGGCATCCCTATTCGCCGCTCCATATCGAGCGAGACGTAAAGCCGGTCGGCGATTACGTTCTCGCGCGCCATGTTAGGAGCGTAGTCATGCCACAAATCGAGAAAGCGTCCGTTGTATTCGGCGCGCACGCGATCCCATTCGCCGGAGCTCAGGCACGAGGCCTTCGGAAAAAAGAACCATCCGTTCATCGCATGCATTCCCGCGGGCGCCTGGCTCTGATCCCATAGCGAGTTCACCCAGGTGCCGGCCCCGGGAAGCTCGGGCACGCGGCCGCCGTACGCTTGCAGGATGTACTCCGATACCTGCTCGTGATTTTCGAATCCGACTATCGTGTAGAAGCATCGGTTGATATCCGGACTGTGGCGGGCCGATTTGTAGTCGGGCGCGGCGCGCAATGCGAAAGAAGTCGTTCCGAGCACATGCTCCGGTCCGAAGCGCCAACTCGCCATCCGCTCCTTGCGGAACAGCGAAAGGCGCTCCCATCCGAGCAGGTCGACGAAGGTGGTTCTCGGGTTGGCGTTCGAGGCCACGATTTTTCTGGCTTCGATCTCGCGGCCGTCCTTGAGCTTGACGCCGGTAGCGCGGCCGTGGGCGGTGAGAATTTCGACGACCGGGCTCCCGTGGCGAAGCTCGACTCCTTCGCGCAGCGCGGCGCTCGCCATCGCGTGCGCCAGCGTGTGCGTGCCGCCGACCGACAGGTAATGGGTCCCGCAGAGCCAGATGACCGAGACGATAAAACCGAAGCCGTTGCCGGAGTGCAGATTGGCGCCCCACTCGACGCACTGGCGGTAGAGCGTGGCGCGCAGCTCCGTGGATTCGAAGAGCTGATCGATCAAGACCTTCGGCGATTTCTGCAATTCCTCGGGCTTGAAGCCCAGTTCGCTCCAAAGCTGGAAGACTTTACCGGCCGCTTCGGGGTCGCCGAAGCTTTCGCCGCGCGCTTCGTCGGGCATCGGCGTGTACAGAAGCGCCGCCAGGTAGCGGTCGTTGGCCATCACCTTGCGGCGGATGTCGTCGAACAGTTCCGCATCATGATGCGAGTAGCGCGCGATACTCGCGCGCGTCTGGTCCGCCAGTTCGGGCCGATAGATGACCAGGGGAGGGCGTCCGTCGGCAAACGCGATTCCGACCTGCGCGTCGGGCTTGATCATTCTCGCCCCGAGCCGGGGCAGATCGAAGTCGCGATAGAACGGCATGTAATCGATAAACTCCATGTACTGCGCATGGAGGTTGTGCCAGAAGCCGGGAACGGTCGCTTCGTCGGTATGGGCGCCGCCGCCTTCCTCGTGACGCCGCTCGAACACTCCTACCTTGAGACCCGCCCGCGCCAGGTAAGCTGCCAGACAGAGCCCGTTGTGGCCGGCGCCGATTATCACCGCGTCATAGCTCGCATCCGCCATAAGGACCTCAGCGACGTTCCCGTGAATCGCGCGCGGCAGTGAGCTTCATCAGATTATGGACGCGCAGCGGAAGGAGGAGGTTGCGCAAGCGCGAACTGACTTTCAGCCGGCCGCGCAGATGCTCGATCAATGGATTCGCGCGGCCCTGGAGAAGTTGCGTCAGGATGAGATACGGGCCGGCGATTTTCGCATCGAGCGGCGCCTGCGCTCCGTCCCAGATCGCGATTCGATCGCCGCCGAACTCGACGGTCACCGTGGCGTCGTAGTCGGTTGCGGTTAAGGACATGCGTCCGCGAAGGCGCGCGGCACGGACGCGCCGATCGTCGGATTCAGCCAACTGCTGCTCCAGATACTGCTGGACGATCGAGGCCAGCCCGCTGCTTGCGCCGCCGGCAAGCGTGACCTCGATATCCGCCGCATCGGTTTGCGTGCTCATCTCCACCAGCGTTCGAGCCCGTAATCATCCGCGATAACCTGAAGCGCGTTGTACGCGGGCGCAAAGGTTACGAAGCCGTGCGGATGCTGCGTGGCGCCGCACATATAAAGATTCGCGACCGGCGTCTGATACTGCGAAAGCCGCTCGCTCGGCCGGCGATCGAGCAGGTTGCTCAAATCGACCAATCCGCCCATCCAGTCGCCACGAATCATGTTGGGGATTCGCCGCGAAATGTCGAGCGGCGTGTAAGTCGCCCATTCAAGAAAGGCGCTGTCCGCCATGTTCGGCGCCGCCGCCGTCCAGGCCTCGATACATCGCCGGCCGTAGCTCCGCGCGATTTTGTCCCATGCATCCGGGCCGCCTTCGGCGAGCCCATAGGGCGCCAATTGCCGCAACAGTCCGGTGTAGTGGCCGTCGGGTGCATCCGACGGATCGAAGAGCGTGTTGACGGCGCAGTTCGGCTTCGGATCGAGCAAGGCGCCCGCACGCAGACCTCGCCAATCGCGATTGATCTGTTCGAGGTTCTCGTAGCCGAGATTGATGACCCAGGCCTGATTGACGTTGGGGTCGAAATCTGCCGCGCGATAGCGGGGCGCTTCGGTCATCGCCAGATGCACGCTGAAGAACGACCAATCCATGTGCGGCGCGCGCTCGACCTCGCTCACGAGCGGGTGCGGGAGCTTTTCGGGCCCGATCATTTCGAGGAAGGTCTGCTCCAAGCTGATCGAACTCGCCACCAGACGGCGCGCCCTGACGACGCTTCCGTCTTCGAGTTGAACGCCCACCGCCTTGCCGCCCTCGACCAGAATCTTCCGGATGCCGTGTTCGAGGAAGACCTGTCCGCCCGCATGAAGCAGAGCTTCCCACAATGAATGGGCCAGCGCGTGCGAACCGCCCACGCAGACGTGCCAGTTGTCGATTTTGCAGAGCAGCAGCGGAAACGATACCGCCAGGCCGCGTCGATCGGTGGAATATCCGGCGAGCGCGGCGTGGAAAGCCAGATGCGCTTTCACCCGATCGTTCTCGAAATGATGGTCGAGGAATTCGTTGATCGTCATGTGGCGCAGGCGGACGCTCAGAAACTCGCTCTTCTCCTCGACGCCCCAGGTCACCAGCGCCTTGGTGATGTCGCGAATCGAGATCGGCGGCGAGTACATCAGGGTGCGCAGGATGAGATCGCGATAGCCTTTGGTCTCCTGGTAGAGCCGATGGAAGGTGTCGGCGTCTTTGCGCGAGAAGCGGGCGATCGAGGCACAGGTCTTGGCCAGATCGGTATGGACGGTCAGCGCGGTGCCGTCGGCAAAAACGCTCGCCATCTGCACCGCCGGTTGCACGTATCGAAGTCCGTGGCGCGCCAGCTCAAGGTCGTCGTAAACCGGGCAGACGCCGACCAGCGTGTGATAGTTGCAGTGGACGTTGTGCAGGAAGCCGGGCCGCGTCAGTTCCTCGGTGCAGAGGCCGCCGCCCTCTTCGCCGCGCTTCTCGAAAACCGCTGTGCTCCATCCCGCCTTGGCCAGATAGGTGGCGAGCGCCATGCCGTTGTGGCCCGCGCCGATGATTACAACGTCGTAGGTTGCATCGGGCATGATGGAACTATCGGTGCGCCACAGCTCCCTGAATCCCGGTAAATACCATGTTCGTAGCCGTCTTGCCGAACCATCGTCGGTTTCCGCACAATAAGCAGCGGCCCGCGTGAGAAGCAACAAAGCCGCTTGAGGTTGGATTACGATGAGGATTCTGGACGGCGAATTAACGGACGCCCTTGCTCGACTAGAGCAGGATGCGTTGTATCGCCGCCTCCGCGTCATCGACAGCGCGCACGGCGCGGAGGTCGAATCCGGCGGTCGCCGGATGCTGATGTTTTCTTCGAACAACTATCTCGACCTCGCAGCCCATCCCGCGGTGAAGCGCGCCGCCATGGAGACGATCGAGCGCTTCGGCGTTGGCGCCGGGGCCTCGCGCCTAGTCGCCGGCAGCCTCGAACCGCTGCATCGTCTCGAACAAAGCCTCGCGCGATTGAAGAAGGTCGAGGCCGCCTTGGTTTTCGGCTCGGGCTATCTCGCCAACATGGGTGCGATCACCGCGCTGGCTGGACCCGGCGACACGGTTTTCAGCGACGAACTCAATCACGCGAGCCTTATCGACGGATGCCGCCTGAGCAAAGCCGCGCTCAGAGTCTTCCGTCATCGCGACGCCGGCCATCTTAAGGTGTTGCTTGAAGATTCGGATCGGGCCGGGCGCCGGCTGATAGTTACCGATTCGGTGTTCAGCATGGATGGAGACCTGGCCCCTCTGACCGACATCGTCGAGCTGGCGCGCCGGTTCGGGGCGGCGGTGATGATCGACGAGGCGCATGGCGTGGGCGTGTTCGGTCCCGGCGGCGCCGGCTTGGCGGCTGAGCTTGGCCTCTCAAACGAAATCGACGTTCAGGTGGGCACGCTGAGCAAGGCGCTGGGCGCGTACGGCGCATACGTGGCCGGGTCGCGCACGCTGATCGATTTTCTGATCAATTGCGCGCGATGTTTTATATATACGACCGGCTTGCCTCCGGCGATGGCGGCGGCGGCCAGTGCGGCTTTGGAGATTATGACTCAGGAGCCCGAGCGAATCGCGAGGCTGCATGACAACGCCGCCTACATGCGCGCGGCACTGGTCGTGGCGGGTTTCAAGCTGGCGCCGACGACCTCGCCGATCCTGCCGGTGATGATGGGAGAATCGAAAACGGCGTTAACGATGGCCGAGCGGCTTTTCGCGCGCGGCGTCTACGTCATCGCGATTCGACCGCCGACCGTACCCGAGGGTTGCGCGCGCCTTCGCGTCACTCCGACCGCCAGCCACACGCGAGCCGATCTGGACCGCGCGATCGGCGCTTTCGTGGAGTCCGGGCGCGAACTCGACCTCATCTGACGACCGAAAGAAGCTGTACCACGAAATGAAGAATCCGCGACAAACCGGCCTCGGCGAGGCCGACCATCGTTATCTGTGGCATCCGTTCACGCAGATGAAAGTCTGGCTCGACGAAGAGCCGCTGATTATCGAGCGCGGCGAGGGAAACTACCTGATCGATATCGAAGGGCGCCGTTATCTCGACGGCGTCTCGTCGCTCTGGTGCAACCTGCACGGCCATCGTAAGGCCGAACTCGATGAGGCGCTCAAGTCACAGAGCGATCGCATCGCGCATTCGACGATGCTCGGCCTTTCCAACGTTCCGGCGATTGAACTGGCTCGCGAATTGATAGAGCTTGCGCCCGAAGGGCTGAGCCGGGTCTTCTATTCCGATTCCGGCGCGGAAGCGGTCGAGGTCGCCGCCAGGATGGCGACCCAGTACTGGCAGCTTACTGGGCAACCTCGCCGCACGCGCTTCCTGACGCTGACCGAATCCTATCACGGTGACACGGTCGGCTCGGTCAGTCTCGGCTTCAGCGAGCAGTTTCATCGCCACCTTCGCCCGATGCTCTACCAAGTGCTGAAGATCGATCCGCCGCACGCGTTTCGGTTCTATCGCGGGTTGTCGGCGGACGCCGCGCTTGAAGCCGCGCTCGCCTCGGCGCGCGAAGTCATCGAGCGCCACGGCGACGAGTTGGCGGGGCTGGTAATCGAGCCGCTGATGCAGGGGGCGGCGGGAATGTGGGCGCATCCGGCGCGCTATCTGAGCGAAGTGACCGCGATGGCGAAAAGGGCGGGGGCGTTGGTGATTTGCGACGAGGTGGCGACCGGCTTCGGCCGCACCGGAAAGATGTTCGCCTGCGAGCACGCCGGCGTCAGGCCGGACCTGCTATGCCTCGGCAAGGGAATCACGGGCGGATACCTGCCGCTGGCGGCAACGATCGCGACGGAGGAACTGTTCAGCGCCTTTCTGGGCGAGCCGGATGAATTCCGCGCCTTCTATTACGGCCATACCTACACCGGCAATCCGCTGGGCGCCGCGGTGGCTTTGGCCAATCTGAAGATCTTTCGGGACGAGGCGGTGCTCGATCGCATCCAGCCGCGAATCGCTCAATTGTCCGAAGGAGTTGCGCTACGCTTCGGCGCGTTGGCGCACGTCGCCGACATCCGGCAATGGGGGCTGATGGCCGGGGTCGAGTTGATGCGCGATCCGGCGAAGCGAATTCCCTATGCGGTCGGCGAGCAGATTGGCGCGCGAGTTACCAAGGCGGCTCGTAAACGCGGAGTCGTGACCCGCCCGCTGGGGAATATAATCGTCTTGATGCCGCCGCTTTCAATTAGTGAGGATGAGCTAGAAATGTTGCTTGATGTCGTTCGCGACTCGGTAGGAGAGATCACGGAGGCGTCGTAGCGGCCTAAGGAGAGCGGGTGCGAGTCCCCCCTTTTTCGTCCGCGCCCGCTTTGCTCCTCAGGCCGACTGCCACATTGCGAAGAAAGCTATAGCTAGAAATACTGAATACCAAGGCCGGAATTTACCCGCAATAGGCCTATTTACACTTTAATAGGCTCATTTCATCTTAACTGCCGGATTGTACTAAACGTTGGCTTCTGCCGTTCCGAAGTGAGCATAAAACCCGATGAGCCGAAAATTCCTGATCACCGGCACTGACACCGGCGTCGGCAAGACGACCGTTGTCTGCGCGCTCGCATTTGCCTTGAGGATGCGCGGACTTCGCGTGGGAGTCATGAAGCCGGTGGAAACGGGCGTCGCGCAAACTCCGATCGACGCCGAGACATTGAAAGCCGCTTCCGGTTGCGAACATTCGCTGGATGTAATCTGCCCGGTTCGTTACAAGGCACCGCTGGCGCCCGCAGTCGCGGCCGAAGTCGAAGGTTTGCCGCAGCCCGATATGAATCTGATTGCCCGCTCGTTTTCTGAAATCGAGGCGGCCAGCGATGTGGTGCTGGTCGAAGGAGCGGGCGGATTGGCGGTTCCGATCACCTGGCAGAAGAACTTCGCTGATTTGGCGAGCGAGCTTGATCTCGAAATAGTTCTGGTGGTGGCGAACCGGCTGGGATGCCTGAACAGCACGCTGCTGACACTCGACTACGCCGCGCATCGCAAGCTGCGAGTGAAGGGCTACATATTAAATCAGGCCGACGAAGAGAACTCGCCGGCATCGGTAACTAACGCAGACGCGTTGCGGCGGCTGACTCCCGTGCCGTGCTTGGGGTCAGTACGCCACAAGGAACCGCTTCCGCTCGCGATCGTAGAGAAATTTCTCTAGCCCGGCCGCGTGCGTCTCACCGGCCCTTGGTGGGCGGCACGCCGATTCCTTTGAGGAACCTGCTGCGCGCGTCCATCGGATCCTTGGCGACGGCGGCGTTGTAGGCGTTCATTGTCGTGCGCCCATCCTCCGAGCACATAACGTCGCGCATCTCCGCGCGCTCGATCATCAGGCCCGTTTCGAGATCATGGTCGGTACCGACGTAAACCGCGCGTTTAATCGCCGCGATGGAACGCGGAGCGCGCGCGCTCAGCGTTCGCGCCCATTCCATCGCCGTCGGCATCAGCTTGTTCGCCGGCATTACGCGATTCACCATCCCCATCCGCTCGGCATCGACCGGAGAGTAGACGTTGCCGAAGAGCATCACCTCAAGTGCGCGCGAGCGCCCGATAAGCCGCGGCAACCGCTGAGTGCCGCTGCCGCCGGGCAGGATGCCGAGGACCGCTTCGGGCAGCCCGATCTGAAAGGGCCCGTCGGCCGCGAGACGGAAGTCGCAGGCCATCGCCAGTTCGTAGCCTCCGCCCATGCAATCGCCATTGATCGCGGCGATCACCGCTTTCGGCATCAGCATGATCCGGTTGAGCAGCCGATGAAAGCCGGCCTCGATGACCGGAAAAGTGCGGGCGCACTCGGCGGGGTCGGCCGCCATGGCCGCCAATTCGTCGACGCTGTAGTGGGTGATGAATTTGCCCTCGACGCCGCCAGTCACGATGACCGCCCGGACGCTCTCATCGCCTTCGGTCTTGCCGATCAGCTCGAGCAGTTCCCGGCTCATCGCCGCCGTCATATAGTTCATCGGCGGATTGCTGAGCGTCCATATCTGGACGTGATCGTGGCTCTCTATCTTGATATGTTTCATCGCACTACCTCGCTGGTTCGCGAGTATCGCCGCCGCCGTCCGATGTCAATCCGCGCAGCATGTATTTTCGGCGTCGGCAAATTTGTGCGGCTGTCGTTTCTAGTTTAGGCTCGTGCGGAGGAGATATTCGGATGAAAATCGATATCGACCTGAAGGCGGGCTTCCTGCAAAGCATCAAGCGGGAAGTGCTCGCAACGCTTACCGCGGAGGAGCGCGCGGTAATCGAGGTCTCTACCGGGGAGATGGGCAACAAGCCCGATGCGGTCAAGCTCGGATGGCTCAAGATGCGGACCAAGGAAACCTGGACCAAGCAGCGCTACACCAAGGCGCTCAACCGCACCATCGAGAAGCTGCGCGAAGCGGTCGCGGCCGAGGCCGCCAAGAAGGAGTGAGCGGGCCAAACGCTGACTCCGTGCCGCTGCCTTCCCATCGTTCCAATCCGGTGCGCCTATTGGCGAGTCGCCCTGCCGTGTGATGCATAGCGGCAAAATCAGGTTGAGCGCGCTGGATGCAAGTTTCCTGGCGCTCGAAAGCTCGACCGCTCCGATGCATACCGGCGCCTTGCTCCTGCTCGACGGCGCAATCACGCTCCAACAGGCTCGCGAGACGATCGAGCGTGGTTTGACGCGTGCCCCGCGCCTGACCTCCCGCCTCCACAACGGAGCGCCCGGCACAGTGCCGACGCTTGAGCCCGATTCCAGCTTCAAACTCGCCCATCACCTGCATGATCTGCCTGTGCCGCCGCCATACAAGGCCAGGCAGGTGGCTGAGTTGGCGGGACGGCTGTTCGCTCCGGCGCTCAGACGCTATCGACCACTGTGGGAAATGTTCCTGCTAAGCGATCGTGGGCACGGCCGCGCCGTGCTCGGCAAGCTGCATCATTGTGTGGCCGACGGGATCGCCGGCGTGGATGTCCTCGAAGCCCTGTTCGGTGGGGAACACGGCTCCGATTTAGCCAGAGCAACCTTGAGGCATCGGCGAGGCGGGGAAAATCAAGAGGAGGGGAAAGACAATGGGGCCGCCTCGCCGGATGCGGAGGCGATTCCGACATTCGCCCGAATCATCGAGTTGCTGAGCCGTCCGCAGGAGGCGCGCGAGCAAATCGGAAATCTGCTCAACGCGGCCGCGATGGTTGCCGGCGGGATGTTCGGCGCGGCGCGGACGCTGCCGTTCAATGGTCCGCTCTCGAACTCGCGCAGAATTGGATGGTTCGAAATCGATGGGGCTGCGCTCAGCGCCATCAAGCGGCGCTTCGGATGTACGGTCAACGACGTCGTTCTGACGATAGTGACGGGAGGCGTCCGCAAGTACCTTCGTGAACTTGGTCACCCGACCCGCAAGCTTATGCTGCGGACGCTCATCCCGGTCAGTATCCGCCGCCAGCGGCCGGGAGGACGCATCGGAAACCAGGTATCGGGTCTGGTCGCGCCGTTGCCGCTCGCTCCCGCCGGCGCGTCGCGCCGCCTGAGCGAGATCGTGCGCGTGACGCGCGAGCTGCGAAATTCGGGGCAGGGGGCCACGCTGGGTCGCGCGGTGGAAACGGTGGGCAATCTGACGCCGTGGCTGGTCCCGGTACTCGGCTCGATGGTGTTCTATCGCACGATCGATCTCATCTGCAGCAGCGTGCCCGGCCCGCGCCATCCGCTTGAAATCGCGGGGCAGAGGGTGGTGACGATCGTGCCGTTGGTGCCGATACCCGAGGGCGTCGGGCTCGGCTTCGGCGCGATGACCTACGCGGGGAAGTTGTGCCTGGGAATCAATGCGGATGCCGCACTGGTGCGCGATCTGCGCCCGCTGCTCGCGGGCATCAAGCAGGCTTACGCGCAGCTCTGCCGCGTCGCCGAAGTCCGCGGCGAATCAACGATGTTGGGCTGAATCGGGACTGGGGCGAGAGAAATCGGTGGGAACCGAGTGAGGCGGGGGCGCGCTACTTTTCGACGCGGGCGATGCGGCGTTTGCCGACTTCGAGCAACTGATGCTCGCCGGGAACGAAGTGGAAATCGAGGTCGGTCACCATCTCGCCGTCGACCCGCACCGCACCCTGACTCAACAGGCGGCGCGCTTCGCTGGTCGAGGGCGTGAAGCGTAGCTGCTTCATCAGTTCGCAGATCCAGAGCGGTTCCCGGACCTTGAAGACAGGGACGTCGTCGGGGATCTGGCGGCGCTGGAATCTGGACTCGAAACGTTGGCGCGCCTGGTCGGCCGCCGCGGCGTCGTGCAACTCGCTGACGATCAGGCCCGCCAGATGTTTCTTGGCTTCCATCGGATGGACGGCGCCGGATTGGATCCGCGCGATCTCGCTGGTCTCGACGTCGGTCAGCAATTCGAAATAGCGGATCATCATCGTGTCCGAGATCGACATCAACTTGCCGAACATCTCTTCGGGCGCTTCGGTCACGCCGACGTAATTGCCATAGGACTTCGACATCTTGCGCACGCCGTCGAGCCCCTCAAGCAGCGGCATCGTGATCACGACCTGCGGCGGCTGGCCGAAGGAGCGCTGCAGCTCGCGGCCCATCAGCATGTTGAACTTCTGGTCCGTGCCGCCGATTTCGATGTCGGCCTTGAGCGCCACCGAGTCGTAGCCCTGAATCAGGGGATAGAGCAGTTCGTGAAGGAAGAGCGGATGCTGCTCGGCGAGCCGCTTTTCGAAGTCGTCGCGTTCGAGCAATCGCGCGACGCTCACCCTGGCGGCGACCCTGATGAGTTCCGCCAGGTTCATCTTGTCCATCCATTCGCTGTTGTAACGGACCTCGGCGCGCTGGGTGTCGAGGAACCTGGAGACCTGTCGGGTGTAGGTTTCGGCGTTGCGCGCGATCTCCTCGCGCGCGAGCGGCTTGCGG
This sequence comes from uncultured Pseudomonadota bacterium, assembly GCA_963759165.1. Taxonomy (GTDB): domain Bacteria; phylum Desulfobacterota; class Binatia; order Binatales; family Binataceae; genus DATJOQ01. The sequence continues at coordinate 1,843,699 of CAVWXK010000001.1, forward strand.
AGTTCGGAGCGTCCGGTCGGATCGCCGATCATCGCGGTGAAGTCGCCGACCAGAAAGACCACGGTATGGCCCTGGCGCTGGAAGTCGCGGAGCTTCTTGATCGAGATCGAGTGCCCGAGGTGCAGGTCAGGCGCCGTCGGGTCCATCCCGAGCTTGATCCTGAGCTTGCGCCCTTCGGCGAGCTTCTTCGCCAGTTCGTCGGTCGAGATTACCTCGACCGCGCCCTGACTAAACTCTTGCGCCCGTTCTTTGGCTTCGGTTTCGTCCATCGCTTCGTGCCGCGGCCGCCGAGCGCGCTGATATTTGGAGAGCGCACTCCGTGAGCCGGTAACCTTTCAAGCTACAGCAAAGCGCGGCGGGGGAAAACGGGCGGGGTTGGGACGAAGTGCCTGCCGCGATGGACTTCGTCAGTCGGTCTATAAGGCGGGCTTTGTTTATGGAGAATTTGTGCGAAGGCTCTAGATGTTGGAGTAGTGCGAGCGACGAGCGGTCTTAGTCACCGGCCATTTCATCTTGTCGTCCGCTGTAAGACGCTTCCCACCGTAGGGAGACGTCGAATCGGCGCCTTGGGCGGCTCCCCGAGAGCCTTCTTTCAGTATTTTGTCTCGGCGCTTCTTAATCGCATCCCGATCTACTTGCGGATTAAGCTCCAAGAGGGCTTCAAGGTCTAGGGTTGCCATTGCTCCCTCCTAAAGTTGACCTAGCGGCTGGTAGCCATAGCGCGTGTGAATAGCCCCAGCATGGTTCATCTTGACCATATAATCTAGCAGCAGCTTGTGATACTGGCGCGTGCCGTCATTGAGCGCCGCATTTTCACCAAAATCGTCGATTTTTAGGTTAAGTTCCCGCCGCAATCGTTCCATGTTGATTCCGATGCCGTGGGAGTTCCAGCGCCTTACGTCGTTGAGTTTGTCGGCTATGTCCTTTGCCCTTTCTCGCTTCATTTCGGGCGTGACATTTCGTTTCGTCGTTTCGGTCGTGTGCCAATCCTTAAATTTGTACTTAACGAGCCACTCCTCCAAGAGGGATCTGGAAAGGTCGCGCGCCTGCTCATACGAGTAAAGGCGACCCTGATCGAAGCTGAGAAGGATCTCCATCTCGGCTGTACTGATCTTCCCCTGGTTGGCCTTCGTCAGCAATTCTTCGTAGCGAATAAGATAGCCCAGCGCGGGAATTAGCTTGCCGTCACCCGAGTCGATCTGCGGGTCTATTGGTCCGAGTACCGAATAGTAGTCCATGAGGATCGCGTCGCCGGACATCACCAGTATGGTCCCCGCCGACATAGCGAAGCTCGGAACTAGAAAGTCTACGACTTTATAGTGGTAACGCAGAGTATCCGCAATCCGCCTTGCTGTTTCGGCGAATCCTCCCGGCGTCTCTAAAAGAAAGACCAGTTTGCCGCGCTTACCGTCGATTGCTTCAACCGCGTCCCGAATAACATCGTCGGCGCCGAAGGCAATCGGACCAACGTAAGTCAGGCAGTCGGCTTGGAGGACCGCTTCCAGAGAGTTAAGATGGTCGAGAAGCTTTTCCTCGACCAATTGGTGGGCAGCAATAACCTTGGTCGCCATTATTATTCGTTCGGTTCTTTTTTCCAGCGTGCGAAGGCTGCATTTTGAGCGATCTGCCGCCGTTTTTCCGGCGACAACTTTTTGGCTCTCGCGGGTCCCCCTCGCTGTCCTCCGAGACGACCGAGCGCCACGGCCGCTGGGTTCTTTTCGCCAATCTCCATATCGCTTATGGAGCTTGCAATATGAGACGCGAGAATATTTACGGTTTCTCGTTTCACGCGCCCCATGCTTGACCGCTTACGCATGCCGCCAGTATGGCATGCGTGTCAACAGATGCAAGCCCTTACGATCCGGACGAACAATGCCGGACGGCAGGTATAAGCTCGAGATAGGTCCCCCGGCCGCTTGAGGCAGTGCTATCGATCGAGGAGCGCGCCGCGAAGCTAGCGGGCGGCGGTGGTGTCGCCGGAGCCACGCAGCGGCAGGGATCGGGACGAGGCGGAGCGGCTGGAGCGATCGGCCAGCACGGCGACTTCTTCGCCGATGCCTGCCAGTCTGGCGTCGATCGTTTCCAGCCGGTGCTGGATCTCGGCGAAGCCGTCATCGGCGTGTTTCGCTCGTTCCTCGGCCACCTGTTGACGGGTCTCCATCTGCGCCATGCTATGGCGCAGCGCGGCGAGGTCGGCGGCGGTACCGGCCGCCTCCGAGCGCATCGAGCTGTACTCGATTCCGATCAGCACGCTGATTGCGGACAACAGGCCGAAAATGACTCGCGTTACGGTCCACGAAAATGCGGGATGGTTCTGGATCTCCATTGCTTCACGAACTTCGGCGGGAGGCTTACGGGCGGGAGCGACCGGGCGGTGAAGTCAAAAAATGAACGATGTCCTTCAGATAAGCAGGCAGGTGAGCTGGATAGTATCGGCGTGCGCCGCATTTCCGGGCGAACTGGTCACCCGCTCGACCAGCAGGTTCGAGGTGCCGTCGAGAGCGTCGAATACGACTCCGCCGAGCGCGTAACTGATCGTCACGACGTCGCCGCGGTCGATCTCGAACTGGTCGAGAAACGCGTCAAGGAGCACGCGCCTGGTCGGGTTCCTGAATCGCGCCAGATAGAAATCGGCAAGGTCGATTGCATGTGTATCGTCGGTGACGAAATCGAACATGAATAACGCGTCGCCGCTGGTCGACTTCAGGCCGCTGGAAATACGGTCTCCGAAGTTGGCGATCGAGGTTGGGTCGATGACGCGCTGGAGGCGATTGTAGGCGTCCTCGCCGCGGGGCTTGTCGAAGTCGCGCTGGTAGCGAACGTTGATATCGTTGATGACTTCGCTGACCGGTGTGCGAGTGACCTTGATTGAGCCATCCCTTATCACCGCCTGGGACAACGACTTGGTTGCCGTCTGGCTCGCGTAGGTTGTCGGGCGAAAGTAAAGTCGTGCGGCGACCGGCCAATCGAAGAGCGCGCGCGCCTGACGCACCATCGCGCTCAGGATGTTTCGCAGCGGCTCGCTGATGACGATTGCGCCATTGAAGGTGTAACTCGGCGGCATCGCGGCGTCGGCCGCGGCAAAACTGCCGGCGCTGTCGATGCTGGTTTCCGGCACGCCGCATCCGACGCCCAGAAAATGATGGATTACGTGGGCCGGGCGTGTGATGAGAGCGTTGGCGGTGCCGGTGTAGGTGCCGCCGGCGTCGTCCTGAATCCCGCTCAGATCGGCGGTCACGTGACCAAGCGAATCCTGCTTGATGGTAAAATCAAATGGTTGAGTATCACCGCTGCCGGCCGCCACCTGGATCGATGTTGCGGACTTGGTTTTGACGTAGGGGGTGACGCTGGTCGCGGAGCCTTGAGGTGTAATCGCGACCCTGACGTTGGTCAGGCCCGGCATCACGCCCAGGTCAACGCCAGTGTTGCCGGCGAACACGCCCGAGCCGGAAAGATTATTGATGAGTTGCGGCGCCTTCTGCTGGGCGAAGCACAGCACGGCGCAGTTTTGCCCCGCCCTGATTTGATTCTGGAGCAGTTCCCAGCTTGAATCGGGATTTCCGTCAACATAAGCGGCAAGCACACCTTTGAGCGGCGTGGTCGGGCCGGTGAGGCTCAAGGCATATTCGAACCAGGTGTTGTCGGCGGTAAAGGTGATGGTGTCGCCACTGACAGCGGGCAGGCCGGTCCATAAGCTTCGATCGATCCCGATCTTCTGCGAGTTGGAAACGAAATTCTGCCCGACATTGCCGTTGCCGTCGGCGCCGGTCACCGAACCGCTCAACGAAAAGGTGTAGGCACCGATGGTATCGTTGAAGTAGATCGTGGAAGCGCTGCCGTCGGCGCTCTGGCCGATTACCCAGAGCTGGGAATGGGGGGAAGGGATGTTGGTGTACAGCACGGCGCGATCGGCGGTCGTGCCCATCGCGACCGGCGAGCCCCACCCGCTGGCCGCGTTTTTGGCGAAAAAAGAATACGCATCGCCATCGTTGTAGAAAACATAAGCGGCGCCGTTATAAACGATCGCGCCGCCGGTGCCCACGTGCGAGCCGAAATCGTTATCGAGCGCCCATGTTGCGCCATCCCAGGTGTAGCTCTTCGGATGGTTGGGAGCGCCGCTGGCGCCGAAGATGTAGAGCCTTGAAGGAGAGCCGAAAACGAAAAGCGTCGGCCCGCTGGAGAGATCGCCGCTCACCCCGGCATGCGCCGTCGTCCAGGCGCTGCCGTTCCACGTGAGGAGATCGACGGTCGAGGTATTGGCTTCGCGCTCCGCAACGTAAAGAGCGCCGGCAAAGTCGGCGAAGTTCGAGTAGAAGTTTCCGTTGCCGTTGTTGGCCTGCGTTCGTTCGAGAGTGACCGAAGTGCCGTTATAGCTGTAGAGCGCCGAGCTGCCGCCGGTGGCGGATTGCGCTCCGGCGAGCAGCAGGCCGGGGCGCGAACTCGAGGTGCCGAGCCGATCGATTCCCCCCTGGGCGAAAGAACCGCTTTCGGCGAAGATCTGAGTCCATCCGCCCGTGTCGAATCGCCACAAACTGTTTTTGCCGGAGCTGTTCAGGCCACCCGCGTAAAGGCTGCCGTTATAACTGCCCAGCGACTGAAATTTCGCGCCTGCCGGTGCGTGCTGCTTCGCATCCACCCATCCTCCGGCGTATCTGTAAAGAACCGGCCCGTCGGTGGCATACAGCAGGTTGTCGGCGCCGGAGGAATTGTTCCACGCGATGTCGTTCAGAAAGCTGCCGCCGGGTGTGGTGAATCCACTGGGGATGAACGCGTCGTTGCTGGACATCGTGATGGTCCAGTCTTCCTGGACGGTCTGAGTGGAGTTCACGATCACGTCGGTGAGAGCGATCGAAGACTGGTTGCCGGCCGATGAGTTCGGGTATGTAGCGGAGCGCGATTTAAGCCCCAGCAGGGGAAACGCTCGCAGCGAGCCGTACACAGTGGGGATTACCTTGCCGCGATCCGCCTGGTCGAGATACGGAAAATCGACCTGGTTGACGGGAACGCCGTAATCGCGGCCCAGATAATGATCGAGCAGCGAGAGCACTTCGAACGACCAATCGGTCTCGGAGTATTCGACCGGATCGCGAATTACTCCGCTGAAGAATGTGTAACTGGTAATCGCGCCGCCGGGTCGGCCTCCCACCCAGAAACACTGCGCAAGCTGCACCATGGTTGCTTCGAGCAAGGAGGTGGGGAACAGGTCGGAGAAACGCACCGTTCCATAACCGCCGCTGCCCGGATGGTTGAGGCCGCGGATTTTCAACGCCGCGAGCGTCGCCACACCCTCATGCAGGTTCAATACACCGTCGAGCCGCCCCCAGTTCTTGACGATAGGAAGATTGAGCGCACCGAAAAGCGTCGCGCCGACCTGGCCCTGGTCGGTCAGCGTGACCGTGCTGCCGCCCGCGAATTGTACCAGCATCGCGTTGAAAGGCGCGGCGGCGGTGCTGTTCTTTTCCGCGACGAATGCTGTGGGTAGTGACTTCGACATAATGCGAATGTAGCGATCAGGAAGACGTTAACGATGTGGCGCCGCGGGCAACCGCGCGCTCGAGCTCGGGGATGATCTGGTCGCGAATCGCGCCCGGATCGAGGATTCCGTTGAAGGTATTGTTCTGGATCACCTGCACCGGGCCGGCTCCGCTCGAAATGGCGCCGCCGAATTGGCCCATCAGATCGGTTGACGGCCCGGCGCCTCCACCGCCGCCGATATCCATTGCGGAACCCATGGCCGTTGATAGTTGGCCCAGGCTCAGAAGAGCGGCGGCCGCGTCCTGTTCGAGCGAGACAAGCAGATCATCGAAAGCGCCGACGACGGCATAGGCCTGGGAAAAAGCGCCGGACAGATCGGTGGCGTCCTGTACAAGTTCGCCGAACATCGGACCAATCGAGCCGATACCGCCGTCGATTTGCGCGGACGTGGCTTGTACCTGGGCCGCGATCGCGTTGAAGTCGTCGGTAACCTCAGCGGCGAGAGTCTGAAGAACCGCCGAAGCGTCGTCGATCGCGCTGATGACGATAGTCAGTTCAAGATCGTCAGCCATTGGAGTTAGCGATTTCCTCGTCCATGATCACCTCAAGTGCGGCCACCAGACGCGCGCTTTGCTCGAGCCATCCGCCGCGCGAGGGCAGAAATCCCGCCCGCAGCCATCGGCGCGCACGAAAGTAGGTCAGCAATCGTCGGATTTCGGGGCCGCCTCGTTCGAAGTCGCTGACTTCTCTCCGGACGAGGCGGCGGAGTTTTTTACGTCATCTTCGGCGAGGGTGCTGGCGCGCAGGATTTCGCGCGCCAGCTCACGGACGAGCCAGGCCGGCAGTGCGTCGAGGGATCGTTTGGAGGCGCCGGGGCGCTGGGCGCCGTCGGAAGAGAATTCGAAGCTCAGTGGATTGCCGCGTTCATCGGAGAGGTTCTGCCAGCCAACGAGCGCGGTTTCGACCAGGCGCCGGTTGCGCCGGTTGAGAGAGACGTGAATTCCTGGCCGACCGCCGTCCGGTGCAACGATTTCCTGGGTCGAATCGAGAATTTCAAAAAGCTCTCCGGCCGAGAGCGCGCGCAGCAAAAAGACCGTGGCGGCGTTGGGCAAACCCTCGCGCCACCTGGTGTATTCCGGGTCGCGCGGCGAGACGTATTGCCGCACCGCGTCCGGGTTGATCGCGTTTATCGCCATAGTGCCGCTCCTCGTCGATCAGGTTGCCGAGGTGAATCGATGCCGCATCAGGTGAACTGAAGATAGAATTCGGAGTCCGCATTGGCGGTGGTCGTCACCAGGGCCAGGGAAAGATCGACGGTGCGAATTCCGCTGGCGTCGCCGTACTTGATGCCGACCAGTTGAGCCGAGGGGAATCCGAACTGCACCGTGTTGCCGGCGGCCGCGCCCTGAGAAAAGTAGGCTTCGAGCAGCGCGCCCTGTTCGAGTTCGGGGAAGAAGTTGCGATTGGCGAAGTCGGCTTCCAGCGTGAGCTTCAACGTTGCGTTGCGCTCGACCGGCATGAAACCCTTGACCGCGAAGGCCGAACTGGCGTCGGCTCGTTCAGCAATCTTGACGCCCTCGTCGAACTCGAATGCGACAAAGGTCGGGTAGTAATAGGTTGGATTGATCGATGACCTGAGCTTCAGCGCCGCATTCTGCATGAAGGTGGCGAGAAAGCTGTCGGTGGCGAATCCGGTCGGATTGGCCTGCACGGCGGGTGAGGCGTAAAGCCCTTGCATCGCGAAATCGATCTTTACCGGTTCGCCCGACTTGCCTGAGAGCTTGAAGCTGCCGACCGCGCCGGGCATCTGATGAAGGCTGCCGTCGAGGTAGGTGTAGATCGTTGCCGACTGGGGCGAGGCCGCAAGCGGCATCGAGGATGACGGCGTGTAGGTGACCGACACTCCCGGCACAACCGCGGCGTTCATCTGGCAGGCCTGAAGGAGCGCGTCCAGACGCGGCGCGACGCCGGCGGTGCCCGATCCCTGAATCATACTTTCGCCGGTCCATTTCTGACTGGCGGGCGTCACGATTCGGGGAAGTGGCGAGAAGGTTTGCCGGAGCGCCTTAACCTCAAACGCCTTGGATTCGATTTCGACCGGGTTGACCCGTGCGAACATCAACTGGCCGTTCGCCGCGACAGTCGGGGCCGCATCGGTTCCGTAACTGGTCTCGAGCTTTGCGGCCACCAACGTCAAACGTGAGCGTTGTGCCATGATGCCTCCGTTGATTCAGCGGCGATTGTGCCGGGGAAAAAAGATGTCACGCCTGTCCCCAGGCGCTGCGATATATGACCGGCAGCTTCATCCGAAACACGCCGATGTCCGGTGCGCCGAAGAACGCGGCCAATCCTTCGTCGGTTTCGACGGTGAGCGCGGTGCCGGCGGGGATGAAATCGACAATCGAGCCGTTCAGTTGGCCCGGGTCGAGCGCAGTCGCGAGCGCGAGGTCGACGTTGTGGAGCAGGGCTTCCTTGGCGTGGGTGGCGTCGATGGCTATCGATCCATCGGCGCGCGCGTAGCCCCATATCACGAGTTCGAAGATGCCGGTCAGGAGTTGGGGTCCGAGGGTCTGCCAGCGCCGGCTCTCGGAGCCTTCGGTGACGAAGAGCGCGGGGAATACCGAGATTCGCTCCACCGGCATCAGGACGCGCGATACCGACTCGGCTTGCAAGGTGTAGAAGTAATCGGGCGCGCCGGAGATCACCTGCAGCGCGGCGACGACATTGTCGAGGATCAGATTTCTTTGTGCGGTAGGCATGGTTCAGATCGCATTCGCGACGCCGGTGCGAAACAGATCGAGGATTTGGCTTTGGTTTTCGGCCAGAGCCGAGCCGAAAAACGAGCGCGGCGGAAGCTCAACCGATGCTTGAAGTTTGAAAAGGGGCGTGATCGCGCCGCCGGCGCTCTTCCCGAACAGGATCTGTTTTCGCACGAAGGTTCCGATAAAGCCTCCAAGCGACGGATTGCCGATGAGGTCGCGGGCGCTGAAGAGCGCCTCGCCGTCGCCGCCCAGCGCGGCGGCCAACGGGATGGTCAGATTCGCGGCCGCCCTGGCGGTGATGGTGCCGCCGAACTCCTGAATCCGGGCGTAGGGAACATCGGTGGAGATAAGACCGGTAGCCTCGTTTCCGCTCGCGCTCACCTGGGAAGCGATCGAGTCGCGCAGACGCCCGCTGCGCGCCTTGAGCGGATCGCCGGAAAGCTTGTCATCCACGATGCGCTCGCGGAGCATCGCCGTCGCCGCGGTCATCGCGGGCTCGAGGCTTTGCGCGATGCGACCGGCGATTTGTCCCAGCTCCACGGCGACATCGGAGGCTGAACCGACCTGAATATCCAGCGGCATGGATCAGAAACCTCGCATCGTGCGTCGGTAGGGATTGAGCTTGAGGCGAGTCTCCGGGAGAAGGTCCGAGGTGTTGAAGAAACTCACGTGCGTGCCCAGCATCCCTTGCCCGGAGACCCCGAGGCGATCGCGATTCTTGAACCAGAGCAGGGCCAGTTCGCGCGCCGCCTGCGCGAGATCGGCTGGAGGCGTGAGGTATCCGGCGGTATAGGTGACCTGCAGATTCTGGATGCCGGGACTAAACACCTGTCCCAGCATCGCGCCGTTGGGCAGCACCAGAACAGCCGATGAGCCGCCCAGCGAGGTCCTGAACAGCAACCGGGGAAGCTCGGGGTCAGCCGCGATCGCGCTGAGCGCGTATGACTGGCCGGACGGCAGGTCGATCACCGAAGTCAGCGAACCGATTGGCCACTGTTTGATCCATTGCCACGGCTTGCCGCTCCCGTCGTAGGTTTCCGCGTAGGTCGACAGAAACGCGAACGATACGGGATCATCCGGGGTCAGATCGGCGGTCGAAGCAAGGTAAAGCTTGCCGGTGCTGTTGGCGAACGCGCCGGCGGGCGCAATCACGGCCGTGGTCACGCCGCTGGCGAAATCGGTCATCTGAGTGGCGAGCGGCGGAATCGCGGGCAGTGGCGCGCTCAGCACTACAAACGCGCCGCCGGCATCGGAATCGATCGAAGAGATCGCCGACATGCCCTGGCCGCCGAGACTCATCAGATCGCGATCGAGATAAGCCGCGATGAAGGCCGAGGCCGCAGTGATCAGGCTCGCCAGCACATTATCGTTGCTGGTGTCGGCGGGGTTGGCGCCGCCCATGTAAAGCTTCAGGTCCTGCAGCAGGCAGAGGTCGCCAGGTATGGGCATCAGGGTGTCACCGCCTCTCGGAGCTGGACGCTCCAGGAATATCGCAGCGATTGATCGAACAGGTATTTCCAGCGGAACTGATCGACCGCGAAGCGCACGGTGTGTATCGCGCCTCGAAAATCGGTGAGCTGGAAATCACCGCCAAGGGCAGCGGCGACGAAATTCTCGAAGTTCGCCTTGTCGGCGGCGGTCATGAAGCTGAACTTGAGCGTGAAGATTCGCTCGGAGTATCCCTTGTAATAATCGTAGCGCTGATTGCCCGCGCTCTTGTCGCTGGCTATCGCGAGCCTGCGTTCAACGTCATCGGGGAATTGCGGATTGACCGACGGAACGAAGCTCGAGGTCGGAGCCGCGGCGGTTGGAAAGTCCAACCGGACCTGGGTGTCGGCCATAATCTATCGCTCCGGGATTTAGCAGGCTGTGGGAAAAGCAACGGACCGGGAGATTAGCAAGGGGAGGCGGGAGAGCTGTGCGCGAGATCCGGCGGCAGGAAGCTCTCCCGCATCCATCGAGTTATTTCGCCGGGGTGGTGGCGTAACCCAGGGCGACGCACATCGCCGCGTTCTGCTGGGCGAATATGCCCAGGCTTATCGGCAGGGGAATTTGCCCACTGCACACCTGGCTGACCACGGAGTCCAGTACGCAGGCGTTGGGCACGGAGGGCACGGGCGGGCTGGCGTTGGGACTGCCGACGCACGCCTGCGTCAAAGTCGCATGGGTCATCAGTTGCAGATTCTGATTCGCCTTCGGCCCGAACAGGTACGAACATCCGCCGCACCAGAAGGCCGTCGCCAGTAGCAGAGCACCAAAAGAACGCTTCATATCATCCTCCCTGATTTGGTCCGTTTTGTTTCTGTCCGTTTCCGCCGAGCAGGGCGCTGCCGCCGCTGCTGATGCCGTGAATTCCTACTGTGGCGCCGAGGACGGCCAGAAAGTCGTTGGTTGAGATGCGGCCTGTGACCCATCCGATGGTGGCGATCACGGCGCATAGGCCGATCACCACCCTGGTCCAGTTCGCGAACAACTCTGTCATTTTGTGTTTAGGCCTCGCGTCGCGAGGCGTGAGCGGGTTGGGTGCCGGGCGGTTAACGATCAAGTCGGGGCGGAATCATTCGTTCCTGGCGACGTGGTCACACAGCCCGTCCCAGGGTGCCGCCCAACGGCGAAATGTGTCTACGCCGTTTAATTCGCCGGGCAGGAATAATTCACGACATCCCCGGCCATATTGGTCGCCGCGTTGAAGGTGATCGCTGTTGCCGATGCCGACGAAATCCTGAGTGCCTGAAGGGTCGATGTATCGGTCAACGTGCAAAAAGGAGTATTGATAAACGGCAAATTGGTGTTGAACGTAAGCGTGCAGGCTGTCACCGTCCCGCTTCCGATGGCTATCGAACCCTGGTAATTAGTCGAGTTGGCCGCGACGCCTGGACTGCCCGTGCCGCAGGTGCTTACCGCTGGGGCTGGTCCGAGCACCCGGTCCGGGAAAGGTATTTTGTTGCCCGATACATCATCATAAACATCACTATGCTGGCTAATCACAGCCCCATGCTGGGCGCTCGCGAAGGGGGTCTTGTTCGGGAAAATATTTCCGACCGAATTGACCGAATCGACGTAACTGGAAGCATCAAGCAGCGCTCGCCACGTTGAGGAGTAATTACCCCCAAACATATTCCCAATCAGGTTCACTACCCCTTGGTACTTCCACACGAGGTAGATGCCGTCTGGCGGTGAATAGGACGATACAGGCCACAATGTCGAGCCTATTATCGAAATAGGTCCACCCGGAGCGTTAACGTACCCGCGACTGTCCACCAGGAAGCGTGCCGCGTTTTCGTCATAGGCGTCGATTATCGTAATGGGAGCCAGGCTATAATATACATTTACATCGATACCGTTCGGGCAATCGAAATCAGTGCCGATAGACGTGAAGGCTCCGTAAGCGTTATAGTAGCCGTAATTTCTGGCGACAATACTGCCGCCGTTAAGATGGGTATTCAACACATTGGACGAATTGGAATAGTACCCCGCCCAACCCCCACTGTATCCTATGTTGATATCATTGAAGTCGCTTTCGGACACGTTGCTGGCCGATTGATTCGACAACATCACGCCGACGCCGGCTTCGTTAATGCCGCTTTGTGCGAACACAAAATTAGTGCTGCCTATCCCCCACAACCCGCCGCCCGTATCATACTGGTCGAGAGCAAGGGCGATCCCCGGCGTGTTGCCGTTCGTTTGTGTGAGTTCGACGCCCTCAATCGTATCGTTGGCGTATTGATTAACGTTGAGAACGGTTCCGCCTACGGCCCCTGTCCAGCGCAAGAGGGTTGCGGCCAATGGGGCATTGGCCCCTGCGCCTTTGATCTTAACCCCGCCGCATTGGTAGAGACTCAGCGTTTGAGCGATAGGGTAGACCCCAGATGGAATAAATACTTCCGTGCCATTTTGAACGCCTGCTGTGGATGAAACACACGCGGCGGTTATAGCGGCTTGAAACGGCACGCTGTCATCGTGTTTGAGCACGCCACTGGATACGCTCGGGCTGGCGGCCAAGGTCACGCTCGTGGTCCCGCCGCCAGACAGAATGGTCGTGTAGAGGTCGCGACGGGTCGCCCCCGCGGGCAGGGATGTACCAAGGTCGCTATCCGTCCCGAAATCGAAGCCCATGTCGTTCCAGGTCTGCGTAGCGGGCAGTCCTCCACCTTGTCCCGTATAGATAAGGGGAATTACGGCATGGAGCACTGGCGAGCACGACGCTCCCGAACAGGAGTAGATTTTCCAAGCGATGGTATTCGCGTTGGTCACGTTCCAGGTTAACTGATTGTAATCATAAACAGTTCGCGTCGAGGGGCCGTTGGTAATGGTAACGGCGCTGGTCGGGGCCGACATGCCGCCTGTTCCAACGCCGTTCAGTCCTTCGACGCCTACGATTCGGTAGGTCCATGAGGTCGTGCAGGTGATTGAACCCACTACGTTACATCCCGACACGTCGTAGACGGTATTGTCCGTGGAGTGCGCAACGACGGTCAGACCCGTTGGTGTGCCGATGGCGGGCGTCGCGCCAGCGTGCGGAATCTGGACGTTCTGGCCGTTGGCGAAGTCGGCCGCAGCGGCGAGAGTCAGCACCGCGCCGGAGATGCTGTTTATCGTCGCCGTCGTCGTGGAGGCGGTAGCACCGTACGACATGACGTTGAGGACGCCGTTGACGCTGACATTGTTGAGCTTGTCCTTGTTCAGCGTGACGGAAGCCGAGCTGAGGTCGGAGAGTGGCGCCGATCCCAACCCTATTGTCACGGGCTCGACCACCGCGATTTTCTGCGACGGCGGATTGACGACGTGGATGGCGGCGGGTGGACTGCCGTTCAGGCTCATCCGATTTCCGAACAAGGAGAGGCCACCTCCGCCGTCAACAACGACCGCGGGCGCGGAGTTGGTGGAATCTATCTCGCCGCCGTTGGCTACCGCCGAGCCGACACCGCTGAAGACCAGGGCGCCCAACCACGTCGTGCCTCCAGCCTCGACATCGATAATCGGACTATTGAGGGTTATGGTTGAGTCGCCGGCGGCCTTGAAAAAGGCTCCATATACGGTGTTCGATTGCTGGGCCACGTCGAGCATGTCGAGCAACATGCTGCCTTCGTAATCCACCAACGGATAGGGACCGCCGTTCACGCGCAGATGGTGGAATTGATTGACTCCGGACTGGCCGACATTGGCGAGTCCGATTCGTCCCAGCGTTGAAGTTCCCGAGGTGTTAATGGCCAGGTTGTGGCTCGAGTTCTGGTAGCAGTTGTTCCAGAGATACAGTCCGTTGCGGGTGCCGCTAATCCAGAGACGGTCGAACACGCTGTTGAGCGTGACGGTCGCGAATATTCCGCTTTGGCCGTAAGGGGCATTGATGCCAAAGTCGCGAAGGACGAGGTTGTTCAGGACGGCCGCGCTGTTGGAAATTTCACTGGTGCCGTTTGGTTCGTTAGTTCGTCTGACAGGTATCCAGGCCAAGCCGTTGCCGGTGTACATACCGACCATCGGTCCCTGGACCTGGTCAAAATTCAGCAATCCGAGTGTATTGGAATCGAGGGTGAGCTTGGCCGTCGGAGCGGTGAAAGTCGCCGTGTAGCGAGCGGTCTTCGAGAGTCGGATTGAATCGACGTAGCCATGAATCGCGTTGCCCAGCATGGTTCCGTCGGGCCAGTCGTAGATCGAAGGACCGACGGTCACGTCCTCGGTTATGGCCTGCTGGATCGTGCCGCCGGCGGAGCGAGAGGCGACTTGAGTGCCGTTGATGAAGATGCGAATCGTCGAGCCGTCCCAGCTCATCGCGACGTGGTAAACGGTGTTGGAACTGAGCGTGTGGCCGGAACCGGAATCGACGATGTAGGTTGTTCCGCCGAGATTCAGTCTGCCTTCGAGCTGAGCGCTCACCATCTGCAGCGAGAAGGCCTGAGTGACCGGGCTGCTTGCCAGAAAACGTCCGCTGCTGGCGATAATCTGTCCGTCGGTGGTCGCCGTTGGCTTGACGAAGGCTTCGACCGTGAAGGCCGAAAGGCCGTTGAGATCGAGGGTCGCGCTGTCGCGGAGATTGAGCCAGTAGCGAAGCCCGTCGAACAGCATCGCTGAGCCCGCGCCGGTGGTCAGCGAGGTGCCGGTCTCGAGGCCCGTATATCCCGAGCCGACAATCATGATGGCCGGTCCGAACCCAAAGGCAGGATACAGCGTCGAAGAGTTCCAACCGGCGCCGGCGAGCGTGAGGTTGGAGCAGGGAAGCTGCAACGGTTTACTGTGCCGATAGGTTCCGGTCGGGAAGTATACGGTGGACCCGGAAGCGAGGTTTGTGGTGACCGCGCATGCCGCGTTTATGGCGGCCTGGATGGATGCCGCGTCGTCGTTGGTGGCGTCGCCTATGGCGCCGTATGCCTTGACGTTGAACGCGCCGTTGAGGTTGAAGTTGCTGAGCGCCGGTCCGTTGGTTCCGCTGCCGGTGAGACTGGTGAAGCTGCCGGCGGCCGGGGTGATGGAGCCTATCGGAGCGCCTTCGCTGAGAGCGTCATCGGTGGCGGCAGGGGCTGCGAGTCCAGTGAGCCTGTTCGAGCCCATCGCGTAGTTGCCGGTAGCCGCAGCCAAATCGTTCAGGTGGCTCTGCCCTTGGGAGAGCGCGTCGCCGGTAACGGTGTTCGCCGCCAGGCCGGTAAGCTTGTGCGAATTCATCGCGAAGTCGGCCGAGGGTGCCGCAGTCTGGTTGATGCTGTTCAGGCCAAGCGCGAAAGAATCGCCGCTCGCCGCGCCCGCAGCCAGGCCGGTAAGTCTGTGTGAGGCCATCGCGTAGTTGCCGGTAGCCGCAGCCAGGTCGTTAAGATGGTTGAGACCGAAGGCGAGGGCTTCGCCCGTCGCCGCGCCCGCGGCCAGGTTCTGCAGCTTGAATCCGCCCGCGGAGGCGTTGGAACCGAGCGTGAAGTGATTGACCGTGAGTTGGCCGGGCGTGATCGCGCTGGCAGTCGCGTCGCCGCTCAGTGAGAACGGTTCCCAGGCGACGCCGGCGGCGTCCTCGAGCAGTAACTGGCCGGGATTCGGTACCAATGCCGCAACCGGATTGCCGTTGAGCCGGGTAACGTTGCCGGGCGAGAGGGTCGCGGCGCCCTGACCCACCGGATTGCTTACCGAGAGTGCGTAGTCGCCGCCCGAAGCCACGCTCAGTGACGAGACCAGGCTTGCCGGCGGCGGCACCTGTACCGCCGCGAGCAATGCCGAGAGATCGATCGAGGTCTGGTTGGGCAGGGTAACCGCCATCGGCGCGCCCTTGCCGATCACGACGTTGACGCGAAGAGAACGAGGCAGATTGACCGATATGGTGCCCGTTGCGTCGGCAGTAGCGGCGAAGCTGCTGGGTGGGACTTCCACACCGCCGACCACCTGAGTGCTCAGGCTGCTGAAGGTTATCCTGGTACCGGGAGCGGGCAGGCCGTTGTCGTTGTAAACCGTGCCGGTAACGCTGACGAGAGGCGGGGAGGGCGCCGTCGCGATCAGCATTACAACCATAAGCGCCAGCGCGCGAACTGCTTTTTTCATGGCCGATCCGTCAGAAATACAAAGTCTTCGAGCCTGAGAGTCTCTCTCATCGAGCGCGCCCACGCGGGGATGGTTTTGCCGCTGTAATAGAAGAGCGCCTTGTCGCTTGGATCTTCGTAGAGTTCCTCGTAGGCGATCAATGCGCTTGCGTAACACGATTTCCAGGCCTGTTCGGAATCGTTCTCGAGCGGATGGAAAAGCCGCTCGACCGCTCCATTCTCACGATTGAAGCTTGAGAATTGCCAGGGCTTGAGGATCACGTCTCGCCAGCCCGTCCCGAATCGCGGCTGGCGACACTCAACGCGGTTTCGCACCACGAAGCCGACGGCGCGCTGAGCCTCGCCCGAGCTTCCGCGGGCCTCGCCCCAGAGGCACATCGTGAGCAGGGTCAGCTCCTTTTGCTGATAGAGGCCCTGGGTTAAATCGGGCAAGGACATCTGCCACAGTGCCATTTGCGATTTCTTCCCGGGTAGCGACGAATGGTCGGCTGTGAGTTTTGAAGGGCACCCGACAGGCGCGGATAGTCGGATGAGTCGCGCGACCACATCGGGAGCATTTCTCGCGGCGCGAGCATCGCGACGGTGGTTGCCGCCGCGATGCTCATCGCCGCAAGCGCCATCGGTTCCAGTGCTATGCCGATGGGGCGATGTTGCGGATCACGCCGCCGCCCGGCGTGTAGTAGACCTTCAGCACGCCGTCGACGATGATGTCGAAGTTGCGCGTGGGCTGTGACACCGGGTAGTCGAGCTGCAGGTACTCCTGACGAGCCTCGAACTCGATCGGGTTGCTGAGGTCGGCGACCGGAAAAGCCAGTTCCAGCGAGAGCGCGAAGAGCACGCCCTGCGGCAGGTAAGGATGAGTGACAATGGGTACCGGGCGGCCGGTGGCCTTGTTGATGTAGTGGCTGACGCGATAGCCGCCGGTGATCGTGCCTTTGTCGCGGCCGTCGCTGTCCTGGGTAACGAACAGCGTCGGAGCGCCGGAGGTCGCGAGGACCTGATTGGTGATCCGCACGGACTCCTGGACGTTGACGAACAGCATGTCGGGATTGCCCCGGCCGACGTTCCAGATGGATTGGAACATATTGTCGAGATCGTTCAGGGCCAGCGCGGTGCCGGTGCCTGCCGTTCCCGTCGCAAGCGCCTTGCTGTAGGCGTTGTTGGCCGCGACGAGCTGCGGCAGCACGCCATCGTAGACCAGCGGATCCTGCGAGGTGTCGGAAGTGGTAGCCGGCCCGCCGCTTCCGTACAGCGAGGTCAGGCTCACCGAATTGAGCGTGGTGATCGCTTCCAGCTTGCTGTTGACATACCAGGCGTAGCCGGATGCTCCTTCGATCGACGGCACGCTGGCCGATATCACGTTGGCCGAACCGGAAAGCGAGCCACTGCTGGTCGTCGACGACGCCACGGTCTCGCCCACGCCCAGCGCGGGTGTGCCGGTCGGCGGATTGCTTCCGGAAGGGAACGCGTTCAGGGCGTTCAGGTAGCCGTACATCGTAAGCGCGGTGGCCGCGATCGAGTAGGTGCCGGAGGTAATCGAACCGCCGCTCGATGCGGTGCTGACGCTCGGCGCCGACGGCGTGGGCAGAGCGGAACTGCCGCGTCCGCCGACCATCACCTTTTCCTCTTCGATCATTACCGACTTGAGCAGGCGCTCGACGGCGCAGGCCCTGATGTCTTCGAAGCTGCGTCCGGCCCATTCCGCCTGAAAGGTAACTGAGTCGCCAAGGCCGATCGTGGCGAAGGGGAGCGAGCGGTTCGCGACGTTGGTAGTCACGGTGTTGGCGCGCGCGCCTTCGCTGATTCCCGGGCGTACCAGAGTCGGATTAAGCTTCAGGATCACGCGGAACTGCGCCTGCGAACCGCCGCGTACGTTGGTGACGCGAGGGACGACGTTGCGCAGCGGAGTGAGCGCCGGAACCATCGTCTTGGCGGCGGGTTCAAGATCGATCGCGGTAAGGCCGGTGGCAACCGTGATCGCCTTCATCAGATCCTGCCCGGTCACGCTGTTGTTAAGCGCCTTGGCAAGATCGTCGAAAATGCTGCGATTCATATTTAGCGAGGGCATGAGGCAGGGTTCTCCTTCGGTTGGGTTGACGGGGGCCGGCGGTCAACGGCGGAAGCCGGGCGAGCGCGGCCGGCGCGAGCGCGTTGATGGGTCGTCCAGCGCAACCGGCGCCGCGCGATTCCGGACCGTAAGCTAGTAAGCGCCGTTTGAGAGCCGGATGATTTCGACCCCGATCTCGGACAACCGCTTCTGCGCGGCTACGTCGCCGCCTCGCTTGCGAAGCTCCGCGGCTTCGCTTTGCAGCCGGGTTATCCGAAGCCGGATATCATCTGCCGCGGTCGCGGCCGATTCGATCAGAATTCCTTTCTCGACCGCGCGCAGCGGTTGAGGGCGTGAGGTGTCGGGTTGCGCTTCCAATCTGGTGACACGTTCGGCCAAGGCGGTCAGCACCTTGGCGCTGCCCTCGGACTTGCGGATCGAGCCGGCGGAAGCTTCGGCAATCTTGCGTACCTCATCGGCGGCCGCGCCCAATGTGCCGGCGGCGCGACGAAGATCGTCGAGCAGCTTTCCAAGTTCGGCGGACGGCGACGGTCCGGCTGCGACGCCGGAGGCTGGCGCGGGCGCGTTGCCGGGACTCGCCGCGAGTGGCACGTTGGCCGGGTTATCGAGATAGGCCGAAAGCGCGCGATCCTGGCCGCATCCCGCGTTGGCGCACATCTTTACCAGGATGTCGCGCGCCTGATGGAGATTGCCGCGACTGGCGGCGCTGAGCGCCGCTCCACGCTTTTGTAAGTCCACGGCGGCGGCGAGGATGAGATCAACACCCGACCCGGATTTCGACATCGAGGTGTCTGGGTCGCTATAAACGGGAGAGCCGGTTTCGCTCTCGGGGCCAGAATTCGGAGCTTGATCGTCATTATCCGCCGCGGCGTTGTCGTACGGATCGGAAGCAACGTCGATGCCGAATTTTTTCGCGGCGGCGAGAATCGCCGGCAAGGCGTTGGCGCCGAACTTCGATTGCTTGACGCGCGCGAGCGCGTTGCGCACGTGCGCCGGATCTTGGATGGGGAAGTGGCGCAGGCTGCGCGGCACGGTTTTACCGGTGGCGTCCTTGCTGCCGCCCGGCTCGATATAAGCGAAGGCTGAATCGGGCAACGCGTCGAGTTCTTCGCTGGTCATCGGATGGTTCTCCTGAGCGGGGCTGGTATTCAAAGGCGGCGGTGCGTCGAGCCCATCGCGACGCTTGATCAACTCGATTCGTTCGAGGGTCGCGATATCGCAAGCCGGCCGGTCGACCAGGCTGACTTCGTTGAGCCGAAATTTCTTCAGACGATAGACGGTCTTTCGCATTGGGTGCGCTTTCCCTGGCCGAATGTGAGGTTGGAATTGAACAGTTACGATGTGGCGTGAATCCCGGCGTCAGACTGGGGCTGGGACTTGGGCGCGCGGAGGACCGCGCGAGATCCTTCACTTCGTTCAGGATGACGGAGGATCGCGGGTGCTGAATACTTTATAAACGAACTTCAGATTCAGGACATTAAAGCTCGATCGTCTCGGCGACTTTTTCCAGGCAATAGCCGCCGAGCGAAAAACCCTTGAGCACCCCGGTTTCGATCAGGCGGATGGCGCGATCGTCGACGATGTGAGCGCCGAGATAGAGTGCATCGCGCCCGGTCTCCGGATGGGTGCGGATTTCAACCAGCGGCGCAACGCCGACCGGATCCGGCTGATGCATCAGGCGGATGTTGCGCCAGGCCTTCCATTCCTCGACCGCATCGCGAAGGGCGGCGGGATCGACGATCTCGTCCTGATCGTCCGGGTAGTCGGCGGCCGAGGCCCATCCGTAAACCATCAGGCCGTTTTTGGTGCGAGCGGTCTTGGCGATCGGGCAGTACAGGGCGAGTTTGTCGCCCGTGTCGTCGACGGCCTTGGAGAGCGTAAGTCGCGGCGCATCGGAGCCAGCAGGCGCGGCGGGCTGTTCATCGGAGCGCGAGATGCGGGCGGTGTCGAGAATCATATCGCGAATACTCGGTTGCATGTCGAACTCAGCTCCTGACTAGATGATCGGCTTGTTGCGGCTCGCGGCGGTGAGCCACTGGCGTTCGCGATCGGCGCGGGGAATTCTGCGTTCGCGCCCGTCCGGCCCCATCTCCCAGTACCCGCCGGAATCAAGGACGAAGCCGGTACCGCCGGAGATGAGCCGGGTCAATTTCGCGCCGCACAGCGGGCAGTCAGGGCGCGCCGCTTCGGTAATCGAGTGGCTAATCTCAACCAGGCCGCATCGCGGACAGTTATACTCATAGGTCGGCATGCGCTTGCCCGCGTGAATCAGTCCGACGCTCCGGTCGTGGCGGCCTGTAAGATCATTCCTGAGAGGCGTTGCTCGCGTTCGTGGGCCAAGGCCAGGGCGCGGGCGGCGAGCGAGATTGCGGCGGCGATCGAAAAGTCGCTGGCCCGTGCGGCGGCGTCGCGCAGTTCCGTGATCGTGAAACCCCGTTCGTGAGCAACGTCAATCAGCCGGTTGAGGCGCGCACGGGCGAGCCGTACCGCCTCGTTTACAGTGTCCTCCGCGGCGGCGTCGTAAAGGTCATCGTCGCCGTCGTACGAATCGGGGAGCCTGTCTCCTTTCGCGCAGTACGCGGGAAGAAAGCGCGCGACGGAGGAGAGAGGGAGAGCGCCGGGCCGCATTGATTGCGACGGCGGGCCCGGAGGGACAGGCACGCGGGGGAACCCGGCGCTCAAGGTGGAGGGCGTCGCGAGCGCGTCGGCGAGAGATTCCGCGAGTTCGTGGAACGGCAGGAAGTCGTCGTCGTCGAAATATTCGCGCGTCGCACGGGATAGATCGCGGGGATCGGAAGCGCGATCGTGGAGCCATGAGAGGCGGCGGATGCCGCCGAATCCTTCTTTCGAGATGCCGGAGCGCAGGACCACGAGATCCGCGAGCGTGCGGCGCGCGCTATCGAGGCCTTTCGAGAGGGTGGCCGCGGCGGCTTCGATAGCGGCGTGGTCAGCGGTTCGCGCGCTTGTGGAAAGCGCGGGCACGCCGCTTTCAATCTCGGAAGCGAAGAGGGCGCTCACATCTTCGGGGTTCCTGATTCGTTTAAGCGCCGCTTCAATTCGGGCACGGCGCTGCGGGGCGATCTCGCTCGATTCGAAGCCGAGATCATTTTCGTCGTCGAAAGCGTCCGAGCCGCGTTTGGCGATGACGCGACGCGCCTTGCGCATCCACTTGCCCAAATCGGCGCGTTCGGCGTCGCCGAGCGCGACAACCGTGCGTCCGAGTGCGGGGTCGATCTGCTCTTCAAGCCGGCGCTCGCCGGGGAAAAACTTGTCGAGCGGGAGCAGTCCCTGGCCGGGTACGGTTACGAACCGGCCCACTCCGATGGGCTCCATGCCGAGCTGAACCAGCACGTCGTCGATCGAGAGGACACCCGCCTTCAGATATTCGATGTTTTTCTGGAGCGTGAGTTCTTCGTCTACGCGCTTGTCGGTGGTGAACGTGAAGCGCAGGTGGGGCATGTTGAGCCCGTCCGGCGCGACCAGAAGTTCGTCCATCAGGCGCTCGACGAATTCCTTCAGGGGTTCGAAGCCTGCCACGGTGCTGGCGTCGTCGACGGCATCGGCCGTGGCCCGGTTGAAGCTGCGAATGAACTGGGTCGGAGGAACGCCGAAGGCCGCGCACACCACGCGGGCGAGATACTCGTCGTAGGTGGTGTTGAAGGTGGTGTTGGAATCGATCCAGGGCTTGAAGTTGAAGCCCGAGGGCACCATTTTGATCCGCGAGCGGGCGGCGTAATCGCCGGCGAGGAGGCCGTTGAAGATCTCCTCGAATTCGCGAATCATCGCGGTGGTCCGATCCTTTGGGACCTCTCCGAATCCGGCCGGCGTGTTGCCCTCCTTGTAATGGTTGAGCGCGGTTATCTGGCGCGAGAGCGCGATATTGATAGTGATCAGCAACTGCTCGACCGGCGAGAGTCCGTAGGTGATGAAGGTGCGGGGATTGTAGGGGCGATAAAGCAGTTCCGACGCGCTGAAATCACTCCAGGCAAAGCCGTAGGCGAATTGCTGATAGGCGGGCGCCGGCGGCTCGGGTGGCCGGCCGTAGTCATCGATGAGCGGCTTGATGGTGGCGCCGTCGATCAGTTCGAGGGCAAGGAGACGGCCGCGGCGATCGCGCCGCTTGTAAATCGAAAGCGCGTCGATCACGAGGGCGTCTTCGAGCGCGGCATTGAGCCATGCGCTGAAAGACATCCTGCCGTCGGGATGCGAGAAAAAGGCGACGGCGCGATCAACGTCGGCGCTGAAATCCGAGCCCCGGCTGAGGTTGGGATCGCGGACGACAACGTCCCATTTAAGCCCGCGGAGCTGTTGCTTGCGGGTTTCGATGCAAATCCTGAGGATGTCGTAGCTGGCGGCGAGGTTGCGCAGTTGCTGAAATGGAGCCAGACCGGGCAGGGCCCTGGGCGCGAGTGAGATATTGGTTCCGGGCGGATAAAGCCATCGCCGGGGTTCGGTGCCGCGAGGCTCGAGCGGTTCGATCGGTACGCCGGGCCCCAGCGGCTGCATTGCGCTGGTGGCGTCACGGATTCGGGTCGCCTCCTCGGCGAGCGAGCGCGAGCCAGTGGCGCGTCCGAGCAAGGAGGCAAGGGCGCCGCCGATTTTGCCAAAAGGACCCATTAAGCCAATCCCTCCAAAGCGGCGGTAAAGAAGGCCCGGCGGCCGGAGATCTTGAGACCGGCAAGGCGCATCAGATATTTCCGCGTCCGTCGCGGATCGAAGCCGAGCACATGGCAGCAGTCGCGGAAGGAGAAGGGATAGTCGGCTTCGTCAGCCAGCCACCGAAGCGCGGAGCGGTTGCTCTTGGCGACTGCCGCACGAGTGACGCCGTTGCGGTCGGAAGCGCAAGTCGGGTTGCTGTCGGCGATATCCTGGGCCGCTTGCAGCATGACCGCTCTGTAGAGTTTGATCTCGCCCTGCATCGATCTCTCCGTTGGCGGCCGGGCAGGCTTGGCCGGCCGCTGATTTAAGGGCGGTTGGAGCTGTGACCTTTTAGCGGAGAACAGCTTGCGGAGGTTTTGGCGCGTCGTTAACCGGGTTTATCGACGCCGCGTTCCTTCGCCGCTTCCTTGAGATACTCAAAGAAACCGGCCTGGGTTATTACGCCGGGCCGTTCGATCGCGTGCACGGCCAAGCATCGGGCCATAACCGTGTCGTCGTGGGCGCCTTCGGGAGCGCCGTAAGCCAGCAATCCGCTGGCGCCCAAGGGGCGGCCCTCGAAGAGTTCCAACTCTCCGCGCGCAACGTCGGCCTCGTGGCCTTCGGCCTGGAAAGCGACGGCCTCGCGTTCAAGCGCGGCCACCATCCGGTTGACCAGTTCGTTCTTGCTGCTGTGGCTGAAGATGAAAGGAATCGCCGGGATGCCCTTTTTGCGCGCGTCTTCGCCGATGAAGTCGCCGCCCATCGAGGTGCCGTCAAAAATTACCGGCGCCTTAAAATATTGGTCGCTCAGCATTTTGACCCGATCGAGCTGAGCGTCGAAGCTAACGTTGGTGAGCCGCTCGAGCAGGACCTCGTGGTATGGGACACGGTCGCGATCGAAAATTGACACGGCCGAGTAATCGAGTTTGCGCGCCGGGTCCCATCCGATGACGTACTGATGGCCATCTTCGGGCGGCTGGACGCCGCGTACGACGCAGGCGCGCTCGATATGAGTGAATACCTGGCCCTCGCCCTCCTGCGCCTCGCCCAGATAGAGCTCGCGGAACATCCGCTCGGGCAGAATGCCCCGCGCGTCCTCGATTTCCTCGGGCGGGATGTAAGGGTTATCGGCAGAGCACAGATGATGGTAGCTGTACTCGCCGCCGTCGGCTTTGGCCCGCTGACAGAGCTTGTAAAACCAGTTGCGGGTGCCGCGCGGATTACCGATGATCTTGAGCGCGCCGCGCGTCATCGTGAGCGTAGAACGTATCGCGATAAACGCTTGCTCGCCGAGGCGGGACGCCTCATCGATCACCGCGCCGGATACGCCCGAGCCATAGAGCCGGTCGGGCTCGGCGGCGGTCCGGAACTGAATCAACGTACCGTTGGCCAACTCGAGCTCGGGACAAGTGCCGCCGCGTCGAACCTTGCAATGGTGAGGCGGCTCAAGCAAACGCTCGAGCGGGCCGCCGCGTCGGGCGTTGGCGTCTGCATTCATGCGATCGCCGTGAACGATCAGCTCGAAGGCGACCATCGCCTGCGCGTAAGATGGCGCCAGCCACCACCAGATGGTTTCCGGTTGATCCCAGGCGCAGCGCACCAGCCAGGTGGCGCAAGCCAGGGTTTTGCCGCTCTTGGTGCCGGCCTCGCATAGCGTGTATCGGGCCGGGTCGTCCGCGAAGCTGCGTTGCTTCTCGTAAAGTTCGGGAAGGTTGGGGCCGCGAGCGATCGCGGCCTCAAGTTCCTGTTGTTTCTGTTTTTTGCTCCGGCGCCCGGAAGCGCCGGACAGTCGAAGTCAGTGCTCCACGTCCGGATATGCTCCGGACTCGTCGTTGTTCCATCCGACCTTCGTCGTTTTAATCTGGTTCCCCCGAAAGCCGCTCGCAGCCACCGCCGACCGGGCGATACATGCGTCCGCCGGGTTTGACCTGTGGCCCGTCGGTTACGGCTGAGCCCGCCGTCGGGTTGACGACGGGCTCAGCACTGGCGCTGTGTCACTTAGGAACCGTCCCAGGGAACCTCCGACTTTTTGAGTTCTCGCAGAATCTCCGTTTCAACTGTGGCGATACGCAAGCCTGATGCATTCAAGTATTTATAGGCGACCAGCCGGTACAGAAGATCGCGTGCTTCGAGTTCGTTGCGGACCTGATCCTCGATTCCCTTCAAGCGTTCGCACAGGTTTGGCGAATCGGCTGCTTGCTTTCGGGACGTGAAGCCGGAGGGCATAGGCAAGTACTCCCGTGAGCTGGCCGCCCCAGGGTCCGCGGGACAGCGCGAAAACCGGAGCTGCGGCGAACGATGGCAAGAAGCTTTCCCGGGCGGCGCCTGCGTCAAACAGTAGCGTTCGAGCCAGCCGAAGACGGCTTCGGAAGTCGTGGCGCGACTTGCTGCCGCGTTTTTCCGAGCTTGACGGTTTTATACATAAAGTAGGCAAAGTAAATCAATCGCCCATCGTGGCCCGCGGTGCCCAGCGCTGCCCCATCGCGGCCCCTGGCGCCAGCGCGAAACATTTTCAAACTAGAAAGACGAAAAGGGCTCAGTTATTGGTTTTTCGAAGCCGGGATTTCGTCGTTGTCACCGCCGCGACAGGCGGCGAGCAGGGTTTGCTCGAATTCGCGATCGGCGGAAAGCGCCCAGTAAAGCTGATTCTTTTCGAAGAACTCCCGCAGGGCGCTGACGGGAATACGATGCTGAGCGCGTCGTGACGCCTGGAGAGTGCGAATTTTTCCCTGGTGACAGAGCCTGCGGAGCTGCTTCTCGCTGTAACCGAGCAGCGCGGCTACCTGTTTAACCGTGAGGCAGCGCTCGACGCCGCGAGCCCGAACGATCGATGAGGAGCTCGCGGCGGCGGTGCGGCGCTTTGGACCGGAAGCCGGAATTTGCATAGTCTGGCGCGCCAGATTCCAGATTGATTGCGGACTGCTTTGGGCTTTCTTCGAAGCGGGAGAATCCATGAGTGCCTCCTTGGATTGTGTGGACTGGCGGAGCCGTTTTGTCGGTTGAGCATCCGGCAGCTTGCGGTAACGGAACAAGGCCCTTGTGCGCCAATCGGTTTTCGAGGACGCCAAGGGTGTGGCTGCGCAGGCGACCAACCCCTTGGATGGTCCAGCGGACGAGCGGAAAAAGCCGCCGGCCGGTTTCGCAGGCGCTGGTAACGGTGGGTGGCGGCTCGCCGAAACGCCCGGGCCGGTAAAGTTCCCGCAGCAGCCAGCGCTGGAACTCGTTGAGATCCTTAAGGCAGGCTGCGACGGTGAGGTAGTCGAAGATCAAATCCTGGCGCCGGTTTTCTCCGGTCGCGCGAATCCGACCTTCGGGAAAGAGTTGGAGCGAGGCCTTGGCGGAAAGCACTTCCTCCGCGCGGAAGTAGAAGCGCAAGGCCGCGACCGCGGACTTAAATCGTGGTGATGTTTGTTCGATCATAGCCCCCCTTTAGGCGATGATGAAAATCGCGAAGCGGTTATTTTGATGAACGGCAAAGAGACGTGGCCTGGTCCGGAGTGGGAAAGCGGGCGGCCCGCGCCCGCGAGGAAACATATCGGGCCGGCGGCGACCGCACATACGGGCCTCCGTATCTACACGGCTTGGGCAAGCTCTGTCAACTAGTAGACATAGTTATCCACCGATTTGTAGGCAAACGATCGTGGCGGGCGAATCGCTACAGCCGCTGGTTGTAGCGATTCATAGCGGGTTCCAGCCCCTCGGCTATGATCGTTCCGATCGCATCGGCGGCCCGCTCGATCGCGTCGCGGAAAGTCCGCAGTTCGTCGCCGGTCATCTGCCGGAGCACGTAGTCGGCGGCGCCGGCGACCGGCTCGGGGCGTCCGATGCCGACGCGGACGCGGATGAAATCGGGAGTGCCGAGGGCGTCGGTAATCGAGCGGATTCCGCGATTGCCGGCGTCGCTGCCACCGCGCTTGATGCGCAGCCGGCCGGGTTCGAGATCGAGGTCGTCATGAACCACAATCAGGCGAGCGGGCGGAATCCTGAAGTAGTCGAGAATCGGAGCGACGCTCTCTCCGCTGACGTTATAAAAAGCCTGGGGCTGAACCAGAATCACTTGGGCGTCGCCGAGGCGGCCCTGACGGTAGAGCGCCTTGAACTTGCGCGAGGCGTTTTCGATGCCGTGTCTGGAGGCGAGAAAGTCGATTACCATAAAGCCGACGTTATGGCGGGAGCGTCGATATTGATCCCCGGGGTTGCCGAGCCCGGCGATAACCCATCGGCCTTCGCCCTGCGGTTCGAGAGCGGGTTGGGCCGTCTTGGAAGCGCGAAACCGGTTAAACAGGCGGCTTAGGCGGTTCATCGCGTGGCGCGGGAGTTTTGTGCCGTAGCGCGAGTGAGCTGCGCAATCAGTGGCTGAAGCGTCTTGAATAAGGTCTTCATCTCGCGCGGCGTACCGATAGAAATGCGAAGCGCGTCGCGCAAGGCGGGAGTGGGGAAATGGCGCACCAGCAAGCCGTGCCGGCGTAATCGAGCCGTGAGATCCGAAAGGTCATGGCCGGGCAATCGCGCCAGGACGAAGTTAGCCGAAGATGGCGACACTGCAAAGCCGAGCCTGACCAGGGCGCGCGCGGCGGTCGCGCGCGTAGTACGAATCCGTTCGACGTTGCGGCGCATCCAGCCGGCGTCATCAAGCGCGGCGGCGCCGGCGGCCAGCGCCACGCGACTGAGGTTGTAGGAGTCTTTGACCTTCATCAGGGTGTCGATGACGTCCGGACCGGCGAAGCATAGGCCGAGGCGCATTCCGGCCAGCGAAAATGATTTTGACAAGGTCCGCAGGACGATTACGTTGGGGCGGCGCGTAAGCAGCCTGAGGGCGTTGTCGTCGGCGAAGTCGACATAGGCCTCATCGATCGCGAGCAATCGGGGCGCCAGTCGCCGGGACAAGGCGTCGAGAGTTTCGATCGGCGTGAAGGTGCCGGACGGTGAGTTCGGATTGCAAATTATCGTGAGCTTCGCGCCGGCGCGCGCGAGTCTGTCGACCGGAAGCGCGAAATCGCCCGGGAACGGAATCCTTATGACGCGCGCTTCCTGAATATCCGCGAGTGTATCGTAGAGCGAGTAGGTCGGAGCGGGGTAGGCGACTTTGTCGCCTCGGCCAAGCGCCGCCCGAAACAGCATCGCGAGCAGCTCATCGGAACCATTGCCGGCCAGAATCATCGGCGTTGGGATGCGATATAGCCGTGCGGCGGCGGTGACGAACTCATCGGCGCGAGGCGCGGGATAAAGCCTCAGATGCGAACCCGCGGCGGCCCGCGCAATCGCGCGGCGGACGAGCGGCGAGGGCGGGTATGGATTCTCGTTGGTGTTGAGCTTGATCAGACGCTGACCGGGTTTGGGCTGCTCGCCCGGAACGTAAGGCGCCATCCTGACGATCGCCGCGCGGAACATCGCTTTAGCGCGATTGGCTGCCATCACGAATTCCTGGCTGCGGTTGCCATCATTAACGAGCCGGGCGCGCGGTCTTTACGGGCCTGGTTGGGCGGCGGATCGAAGACGCGGTCATTTCGAACAGCCATTCGAGATACGGGGCGGAGCCGGTCTCGATCGGCAGCGCGAGGACTTCAGGCACGTCATAGGAGTGCAGCTCCCTGACGCGGCGCTCGATTCTGCGGTAAAGGGCGGCGCGTGTTTTGATCATCAGAAGGTATTCCTTTTCGTCCTCGACAGCGCCGCGCCAGCGGTAAATCGAGTTTATCGGGCCGAGAACGTTTACGCACGCGGCGAGACCTTCGCCGACCAGGGTGCGGGCCATGGCGCGAGCGGCGGTCTCGCTTCCGACGGTGACGAGCACCAGCCTGGCTTTGGATCCGGAACGTGTGGCCACGGTTACTTCTCCCGCATCAGGCGTAGGCGCAGCTCGCGAGGGGTGCAGCGGAACTTGAATGCTTTGCGCTGATTGATGAATAGCACCGGGACTTCGTGGCCGAAACGCGCTTCGAGGTCGGGATTGCCGTCGATTTCGACGCGGCTGAGCGCGGCGTCGAAGCGCGGGAGTTCCTGGGCGAGGATTTCTTCCATCTCGTGACAGAGTCCGCAATCGGCGCGAGTGTACAAAGTGATTTCGATCATTTCGGCTCCAATCACACGGCTTGCGCCGGTTCCGGGATTACGCCGCTACTTTACCGTACCGGGCCGGATGATGTTGAGCGGCAGGCCGAGGGTTTTCTTGATTATCTCGGCAATCGAAGTGACGGGAGCCGGGGTTACGGCAGGATCGCGCATGGGGCCCCGGATGCGGAAATAAGCGGCGAGGATGCCGCTCTGGTTGGTCGCGATCCCCCGGCCGAGCAAGGGAATTTCTTTGACCACTCTTTCTACGGTGCTGAACGGACGTACTCCGAGCTGCAGGTCGAGAGTGCTCCTGGCGATATTGACGTCGCCCGTCGCGGACATGGTCATCACCGGACCGTTGAGCAGAAGCTCGTCGGTATGGAAGAGGCCGTCGCGTCCGGTGAAGGACGCGGTCAGAGTGTCGAAGGGGACGCCGTTGATTCGCGGGTCAGGAATTTTCGCGGTCAGCCACTGGCCAAGATCGAGGGTATTGAGCACGCGCGAGAGGAGCTTGAACTTGCGGAGCGTGCCGTGCTTCGCGGCGAAGGAAAAAGCGCCTCCCAGCGTTTCAAAAAAATCATTGTTGGTGTCGGCCAGGAAATCGGCGTCGGCGTCGAGTTTGCCCACGATCTGCGGAGGGGTGGTCCCGTCGGACATCGCGATCAGCGGTCCGAGGTCGACATCGGCCATCCGCGACTTAATCCGGACCCAGTCATCCCGGTCGCGGCCGGTCAGATCCATGGAGACCGTGCCGTTAAAAACCCGCCCGGCGCAATTGAAGACGCGCCACTCTTCGTCGCGTGTGAAATCAAACTTGAGGTCGGTAATCGGGAGCTTCGCGATATGGGCGCGACGAGCCTCGATGTGGCCGAAAGCCCTGGACTTCCCGAAAAAACTGATCTTGCCCTTGGGCGACCAGGGCAGGCGAACGAATTTCATCGCCTCGAGGTCGAGATTTTCGGCAACCGCGTCGATACGCATCCTGGGGTTTTCAAGTTCGGCGACACCCAAGGTGAGGTTGAGCCCGGAACCTTCGAGCATCGCTCCGGGAATTGAAAGCTGGGCGCCGCCGCCGGCAAGCTTTACGATTGCCTGGCGGGTTATGACGGGCGAGCGCAGAAAACCCAACTGGATCTGCCCCGGTCCCATCCTGAAGTTGCCACGAAGGAGATAGCGGGCAGGCTGGATGGGGTCGGTATTCGCGACCAAGGTTCCGCTGATCGCTCCCCGGGCCGACAAGTCTTCCGGTGACAGGATGAGCGGCAGCCACTGTTCCACCGGGAGGTCGTTGATCGTGGCGGTCAGGTCTTCGGCCTTGACCGACGCCTTGTGGAAGCGGAGTTTCCCGCTGAACATTGCTTTGCCGGATCCCGGGGTCGCGGTGAGGTTGTCCAGTGACGCCAGGCCCGGCGTAAAAATCGCTTTACCGCCGATCAGGCTGAAGGCGGGGCCGCCGACGCGCAGCGCCACCTCGACGCGACGCGGCTCAAGCGTCGCCCGATAGTCGGTCGGAAGGTCCAGTCCGGTGTTTGAGAGCCTGCCGCGGGTTTCGAGTTCAAAGGCGGCTGTGCCGTCGAGGCGTTCGATCCGGTTTCGGAGCGAAGTTCCAGCCGCGCCTGTCAGAGACGTTGCCGGCGAGTACAAGGAACCCAGGTTAAGGTCGCCTTTGAGCCTGGCGCTGTAAGACGCGCCTTCGAGTCCGCGTGACAAATCCGCGCGTACGGTGGCCTCGGTCAGGTTGGAATCTCGGAAGCGCGCCTGCGTCTGGCTGATCGTCAAGAGGCCGTCGCGCATCAGGACGGCGGCCTCGAGTCTGTCGACCGCAGGCAGCTTAAGTTCGGGCGGCAACGCGAAGCCAACGGCGTGGAGGTTTGCGTCCAGGCGCAGTTCTTTCAGCAGACCGAAAGCGGTGAATTTCAGATCGGCGAGCGTCGAATCGAGCGCGAGATCATTGATGAGGAAGTCGCCCGAGGTAAGCCTGTCAGCATAGGTGTGCATCCAGCCTGGGAGACCCCGCAGCAAACTCACGCCTTTCCGCAATTGCGATACGTTGACCGTCAGTCCGCCGAGGCGAAAACCTACGGCAGAGTTCTGGCTGAAGGGTTGTCCGAGGTAGCCATCGCCCGCCAGCACGATGTCCCGGCCTTGCCAGAGTTCGATTTTCCTAAGTACCAGCCGTTCTGGCGAAGCTTCCAGCATGCTGTCGACAACGAAGTCGGTTGGTTCGGTCGGAGCGATGAGTTGTCCGCCGGCGAGCCCGGCGCCGGTGACTTTGATGGAGGCGTCAGCCGTCGCCGTGCCATCGTCGCGCAGCACTAATCCGAAGCTGCCTTGAAACCGCCCCTCGGCGTGAAAGTCGCCGGGCAGCGGAATCGAGTCGAGGGCTCCGTTCCAAAACCAGAATTCGCCCTGAGCGATTGGACGGCCTGGAGTGGAGGTTCCGGCGCTGAGGTTGAACATCCCTCCAAAGCGCATTCCCTTTAGCTGTGCGCCTGCCCACGCAGCATCGAACTTCAGTTGCCAGGCGTTCCGTCGCAACAGTTTTCGGTAAGCTTCGAAGTTGACGCGCTCAAGCAGGGGCGCATCGTCGGCGCCGAGCACCGTGCCGCCGATAACTTCGAGGCGACGCGTAACGCTTGAAAGTAGCCGAAGGTATTGCCGGAGCAGTTCAGCGCTCGCCGCGTCCAGACGGGAGGGTAGCGGGGGCTTTTCAAGGCTGGCCGGCAAGTGAAGCTCCGGGGAATCGAGCACCGCCGCGTGAATCGGCAACCCGCTGCGGCTCAGCAGTCTGTCGTAACCAAACAGGAGCGTGAGTGTTTTGAGGCGTCCGATCGGACGGCCCTGGTCAAGCAGCTCCGGTTGGTCGAAGCGAACCACCAGATAGGTACCGAAGTTGACGTCGATGTGAGCGGAAACGAAAGTGAGTCCGGTGCGCGCCTCAAGCCGG
This sequence comes from uncultured Pseudomonadota bacterium, assembly GCA_963759165.1. Classification (GTDB taxonomy): domain Bacteria; phylum Desulfobacterota; class Binatia; order Binatales; family Binataceae; genus DATJOQ01. The sequence goes on from CAVWXK010000001.1 coordinate 1,875,157, forward strand.
TCTACGGCCAATCGAACCAAAGCGGCGCGGTAGTAGAACGCCAGGGAGCCGAGGAGCAGGCAGAGCAGGAGGAGAGTAAGACCGAACCCGAGCAGGAGGTAACGAACGTATCTCATGGCGCAGCGAGCGTGTTCTCCGGACGGAGCGGCGGCAAGGATATGAGTTCGGTTAACGCTCCCTGACCGGCGGAATCATTTCATTCATTTCCATGCGCGGTCCTGCCCCGGCGGCAGCGAGGGCGGTTGGTGCGAAGCTGCGCGATGCTTGTTGCGCAGCGCGGTCTTCATCACGCGATTGCGCATCCGCACCGACGTGGGAGTGACCTCGACCAATTCCTCTTCGTCGATCCATTCGAGAGCCCGGTCGAGCGACATCACCATCGGCGGCGAGAGCCTGATGGCTTCATCGTGGCCGGCGGCGCGGATGTTGGTGAGCTTCTTCTCGCGACATACGTTGACCGGCAGATTGGTCTCGCGCGAGTACTCACCGACGATCATGCCCTCGTAGACCGGGTCGCCGGCGCCGATGAAGAGGCGGCCGCGTTCCTGAAGATGGAACAGGGCGTAGCCGTTCGCGACGCCTTCGCGGTCGGAGATCATAGCGCCGTTGATGCGTGACTGAATCGGCCCGGACCAGGGGGCAAAGCCGTTGAACAGGCAGTTCATGATTCCCCTGCCGCGGGTATCGGTCAGGAACTGGCTGCGGAAGCCGATCAGTCCGCGCGAAGGAATATCGTACTCAAGACGCACCCGGCCGGTGGCGTGAGTCACCATGGTGCGCAGCCGGCCTTTGCGCTGCGACAGCAACTGGGTGACGATGCCGATGAATTCCTCCGGGACGTCGATCATCACCAACTCCATCGGCTCCACCAGCACTCCATCGGCCTGACGGGTGATGACGGTGGGCTTGGAGACCTGGAGCTCGTAGCCTTCCCGGCGCATGGTCTCGACGATTACCGCAAGCTGTAATTCACCGCGGGCGATCACTCGCCAGGAATCGACGCCGGTTTCCTCGATCCGGATGCTGACGTTGCGCAGGGCTTCGTGTTCGATACGCTCGCGCAACTTGCGCGAGGTGACGTATTGGCCTTCGCGTCCGGCCCATGGCGAGATATTAACCGAAAAGGTCATGGCCACGGTCGGTTCGTCGATTCTGAGCGGGGGAAGCGGCTTGGGATTCTCGAGCTCAGCGATGGTTTCGCCGATCGCGATTTCCTCGATTCCGGCGATCGCCACGATATCGCCGGCTTGCGCGCGTTCCAGCTCGATTCGCTTGAGCCCGTGCCATCCGTAAAGGTGGGCGATCTTGCACGGAACGTTGGTGCCGTCGAGCCGGCAAAGCGAGTACGTCTCGCCCAGGACCATCGATCCGCCGACCAGCCTGCCGATCGCGAGCCGCCCCACGTAGTCGTTGTATTCCAGATTGTTGACCTGGAATTGAAGCACGGAATCGGGTTGGATCATCGGGCCGGGGAGCTTTTCGAGAATCGCTTCGAACAGTGGCTTCAAGTCTTTGCCGGTGCCGTTGATTTCCTTGAGAGCGATGCCTTCGCGGGCGTTGGTATAGAGCACCGGGAAATCGAGCTGGTCGTCGGTGGCGTCGAGGTCGATGAACAGGTCGTAGATTTCGTCGAGAACCTCGGGAGCGCGCGCATCCTGGCGATCAATCTTGTTGATGCAGACGATGGCGGCCAGGCCGGCTTCGAGCGCCTTCTTGAGCACGAAGCGGGTTTGGGGCAGAGGCCCTTCGCAAGCATCCACGAGCAGCATGACGCCGTCGACCATCGCGAGCGTGCGCTCGACCTCACCGCCGAAGTCGGAATGGCCGGGCGTGTCTACAATATTAATCCGGTGGTTGCCCCAGGTAATCGAAGTGTTCTTGGCCAGGATGGTGATGCCGCGTTCGCGTTCGAGGGCAAATGAATCGAGCACTCGGTCGACTACCTGCTCGTTGGCCCGGAACACGCCCGACTGGCGTAGCAAGGCGTCCACCAAGGTGGTTTTGCCGTGGTCGACGTGGGCAATAATTGCCACGTTACGAATATCTTCGCGTCGCATTATTTTCCTGGATATTAAAAGCGCGGCGGGCCGGTTACGGGTCCCACCGCGCAAGCATCAGTTTATCTGCCCCAAGGGCAAGAGTAAACGTACCCCGCGCAAATGAATCGCGCGGCGGACGCCGGAGCAGGGGGAGTTGGCGGAAAAAGTCATCCCGCATAGACGGCAAACTCGATGAGTGAGCGTAGTTTATGGCGAGGTCTTTGGGTTCTTCTCCGTCAGCCGATCCAGTAACTGCTGGATGTTCTTTACCTCGACGACCTGCCATCGTCCATCGGCGGTTCGTGCCATGTGAATTTCCCAGACCTGGCCCTTATGGTCGCGAAAATCAGTGTAGGCGGTATCGCCGTTGCGGTGAAGCAAGAAGATCGCGCCGGCGACGGCCGCGGCCGGCATCTGGACCTCCTTCGCGCCGGTGGCAACTTCGCGCCGGGCCCAGCTCTCGGCCATCCCGGCCACCGGCTTGGAGAACAGTTCGACCGCGCCCTTGCCGATGAACTGGCTCAGGAGGTCTTTATTCCGAGCCTTGTCCTCGACCATCTCATAGCCGGCATGCTTGACTACGCTTTCGAAATCGATGAACTGCGCGGCGCGTTCGGAGTCGTGCGCATCTACGGCACGCTTGAACTCAAAAACGGCAAACGCCGGTGTATTGGGCAGGTAGAAAAGCGCCCACCAACCGAGGAGTGCGGCGAGGGCGATCGCGGTCCAGTGTCGGGGCAGCAAGTGAGCCATCGATATATACTGAATATCTTGGCGGTGGCGGGCAATTACTGTCGAGCCTTCGGACGATTCAAATCTACCGGCATGCATCCTGCAAGACTGGATTCGAGAAGCGGGCTTAAATAAACTTTTCGACAGTAGAGATCCGCGACGTGAACGGCCATAGCGCATGAAACTTTGGGAACGGAGTCTCGGTCTGGTGAGAAAGCTTTTCCGGATGAGGCTTGAGCTTGCCGTAGTGCTGATTCTGGGAGTGCTCGCGCTTGCGCCCAATATCGCCGCGCCGCCGCTGATCGATTGGGACGAAGCGACTTACGCCCAGGTAACGCATGAGGCGGTCGCCAGCGGGCGCTATCTGGACCTGACCTGGAACGGCAAGCCGTACTTGAAAAAGCCGCCGCTGCTGTTCTGGATGATGGCGGCGTCGTACAAGGCGTTGGGCGAGGGTGAACTTGCCGCGCGGTTGCCTTCGGTGCTGATGGGGCTGGGCACGCTTGCGCTCCTCTACCTTGGCGCGGCGGCCGTCGGAGGCAGGATCGCGGGCGTATGTGCCGCGTTAATCCCGCTGGGGTTTTATTACTTCGTCGCGCGTGCCGGCCGGGAATGCGCCACGGACGCTCCGTTGCTTTTCTTCACGACGCTTGCCTTAAACGCGTTGACGCGGGTGCCGCGTAACCGGCGCTGGTTGGTGCCGGCCGGTGTCGCGTGCGGGCTGGCTATCCTGAGCAAGGGAGTGGCGGGGCTAATACCGGTGATGGTCGCGATTGCCGCGGTGCTGATCGTTCCCGGTTTGGCGGCGGTGGGATGGAGCGGCCTGTTTGTGGTTTTGTCGGGAGCAGTGATCGTTGCGGCTCCATGGTATGTGTACCAGGCAGTCTTCAACTCGCCGATTTTCTTCTCAAGCTTCGTCGAGCATGAGACGCTGCTTCGGGTAACGAACCATCTGGAGGATAACAGCAATCCCGCGAACTTTACCCTGCTGACTCTGTATTCGGAGGTAAGGTACCTGTGGCCGCTGCTGCTGCCGCTGGCAGTGCTGGTCATCGCAGGGGTGAGGAACGGATTGAGACGGGCAGTACTGGCGCTGGATCCATCCGTCTATCTATGGCTGCTCTGGTTCGCGATCGCTTTTGGCTCGGCATGTGCGGTGCAGACCAAGCTGGGATGGTATGTGGTCCCGGCACTGATCCCGATAGCCTTATTGGGCGGAACCACGATGGGGCTGGCGCTGAAGAAATCGGAGCCGTTCGGCCGAGCGGCCGCCGTGCTCGGGGTAGTCGCGATCGGGTTGATTGCGGCAGAGGCGCCCGCGCGATGGCGGACGATAAATCAGACCGCCAATCAGCAGCGGGAGCGAAGCCTGCCGGCTTACATGCTCGCGATGCGGGCGCAGGAGGCCGCTTCGGGTCGGGGCGGCGAATTGTTTTTCGCAGGAATAGAGCTTCCGACGCTGGTTTACTACAGCGGGATGAGATGCCATTTTGTTGAGACCTCCGAGCTGAAGAATGTCGAGCTGGTTGGGATGGAGTCGGTGCCGCGACACGTCAGATTTCTCGATCTGGTCTTGCTGGATTCGAACGGTTCGGCGACGGCGGTCGGGAACCTCGGAACGGAATGCTCGCGCCTCGCGGCCGGGAACGCCGAGGAAGAACTCATCGAAGCGGATGACTTCGACGCGACCGAGGGGGCTGACTAGAGCGGCGTCTCGGTTTCCGCGCGGGCGTCTTGTTTTGAAAGAACGTTTTTCCTGGAGCTAGCCGGAAAGCAGGCTGGCGGCAGACTTATCGAGCAGCCAGGTGACGGCGCCATCTGTCGGATCGATAATCTGTGCGGGGAATCGGGACGGGTCGTTTGGCCCCTCGAGAGCGTTCTTAACCGCCTCGGCTTTTTTCTCGCCGGCAACGATAAACATGATGCGCGCGGCGTTGTTCAGCACCGGAGGCGTCAGCGTTACGCGACGGCGCTGAGGAGCTTCGATCTCGACCGTAGCGACCATGCGGTGCCGCTCGAAAATCAGCGGATTGCCCGGAAACAGCGACGCGCAATGGCCGTCGTCGCCAAGTCCCAGCAAAACCAAATCGAAGCGGGGGAATTCGCCGTCATCGAGGGAGAAAAAGCCCCTCAGTTCCTCTTCATAGGCGGCCGCGGCCGCAGCCGGCGGATCCTCGCCACGGATGCGATGAATCTGCGCGGGCGACAAAGCGAGCTTCGAGAGCATCGAACGATTGGCAAGGCCGAAGTTGCTGGCCTCGTCATCGGGCGGGACGCATCGTTCGTCTCCCCAGAAAAACTGGACCGCTTTCCAATCGACGCTCAGATTGAAGCGCGTCGCCATCATGCCGTAGGTGTCGAGCGGCGTAGTGCCACCGGTAAGGCACAGAGTGAATTGGCCGTTGATGCAAATCGCTTCGCCGGCGACGTAGACGATTTCTTCGGCCGCACGCACGCTGAGGGAGTTGAGGTCGTCGAGGATGATGATTTCAGGCTCGCTCATGATGGCTCTTGCTTTCCGCTTAAGCGAGGAAGCTCGCGCGGCGTTCTTCGATATGGCCGAGCAACTGCTTGTAGGATTGCGCGAAGGCGTCGACCCCTTCGCGTTGCAACTCGTCGCCGACGGCGTTGAGGTCGATTTCGAAGCCGGCCAGCCTGCGAACCACCTCGTGGGCATCGTTCAAGCCATCCTCGATACTGCAACGCGGCCTGCCATGGTCGCGAAAGGCGTCGATGGTTGCGGGGGGTATCGTGTTGACGGTGTCGGGTCCGATGAGATTGTCGACGTACATTACGTCGCTGTAGGCGGGATTTTTGGTTCCGGTCGAGCCCCAGAGCGGGCGCTGCACGCGCGCGCCTTTTTCCGCCAGCGGCTTGAAGCGCTGGCCATAAAAGGAATCCTTGAAACGCTGGTAAATGAGTTTGGTATTAGCGATTCCGGTCCTGCCGCGCAGGGCCGCGATCGCCTGGTCAGCGACGGGTGGATTTTTTTGATCGAGCCGCTTGTCGACGAGGGTGTCGATCCGACTGACGAAGACGCTGGCCACCGATGCGACCCGATCGATAGCGAGGCCGCTCTGCGCACGCTTCTCCAGTCCGCTGATAAAGGCCTCGGCCACGGTCTCGTAGTGCCGCATCGAGAACATCAAGGTAACGTTGATGTTGCGCCCCTCGGCGGTGAGCTGCTCGATCGCGGGAATGCTTTCAGGAGTGGCCGGCACCTTGACCATCAGATTGGGCCGGTCGATGGCGGTGAAGATTCTGCGCGCGTCCGCGAGAGTGGCGGCGGTGTCGCGGGCGAGCAGAGGCGAGACTTCGTGGCTGATGTATCCGTTAAGGCCCGAGCTTTGGTTGTAGAGCGGAAGCAGGGCGTCGGCGGCGGTCCGAATGTCTTCGAACACGAGCGCATCGTAAATCGCCTCGGTCGGGTTACCGTCACGCGCGAGTTTTTCGAGCTGCCGGTCGTAGTCGTGGGAAGCCGAAATCGCCTTGTCGAAAATCGTCGGGTTCGAAGTCATCCCCTTGAGCCCGTCGTCTTCGAGCAGGCGGCGGAACTCATCCGAGTTCATCAGGTCGCGCTGGATGTAATCCAGCCAGAAACTCTGACCGAAGCGTTCCAGCTCGCGAAGCGGATTGCCACCCATCGTCATTTCTCCGGTTATGCCAGGTTCTGGCCTGCTCAATTAAGCGATGCGCGCGTCTTTCGTTCGGATTTTTGTCTTGCCGCAGCAGCGGATCCGTCAGCGGAAAGCGATCAGCGCGCGATGATCTTCAACGCACGCGCCACAATGTTTTCGACCGTGAAGCCGAACTGCTTCATCAACTCCTGATAGGGCGCGGACGCACCGAAACGCGTCATCCCGATTACGTCGCCCTCCGGCCCGACCCAACGATACCAGGAGAGCGGCGTGCCGGCTTCAATCGCGATGCGGCGGCGTATCTCAGACGGCAGCACGGACTCGCGGTAGGCGACGTCCTGCGCTTCGAACAACTCGAAACTCGCCATGCTTACGACCCGGACGCTCTTGCCGAGTTTTTCCAGTTCGGCTTTGGCGCCGACGGCCAGATGCAGCTCAGAGCCGCTCGCTATCAGGATAACGTCAGGGGTTCGTCCGGCGGTCTCGCAAAGCACGTACGCGCCACGCGCCAGCCCCGCAGCCGACGCCATCGCGGCGCCGCGCTCGAGAGTCGGCAGCTTCTGCCGACTGAGCGCCATCAGGACGGGGCCGTGGGTGTGTTTCATCGCCACGCGCCATGCCTCGACGGCCTCATTGGCGTCGCCAGGACGAATCACCGTCAGGCCCGGGACGGCGCGCAGCGAACTCAGCTGATCGATCGGCTGGTGAGTGGGCCCGTCTTCGCCCACGGCGATCGAGTCGTGCGTGAAAATGTAGATGACGCGCAGCCCCATCATCGCGGCCAGCCTGATAGAGGGACGGCCGTAGTCGCTGAAGACCAGGAAGCTGGAACCGAAGGGGATGAGTCCGCCGTGCAGCGCGATGCCATTCAGTATCGCGCACATGGCGTGTTCGCGGATTCCGAAATGAAGGTTCCGTCCGCCGAAGCTGGTTTGCTCGAAGTCGCCGCCGCCCTTGATGTCGGTGAAGGTCGATTCGCCGAGGTCGGCGGAACCGCCAAACAGGGCCGGAACTTTTGCGGCGATCACGGCTTCGGCCTTGGCCGCGGACTCGCGAGTGGCGAGGGCATCCTTGGGCGTAAACACCGGCAGGTCGGCATCCCAGCCGTCGGGCAAATCTCCGGCCAGCATCACCTTGAACCGCGCTGCGGGCTCGGGGAAAGACTTCAAGTAGTGCTCGAACTTCCGATTCCAGTCCTTTTCGAGCCCGGCACCACGCTCGACACATTTGCGAAACTCCGCTATCGCGGCCGGCGGAACATAGAAATCGGGCTCCAAGGGCCATCCGAGATTTTGCTTGGTCAACTTCAGCTCGTCCGCGCCGAGAGGCTTGCCGTGGGCTTCGGAGGAATCGTGCCGATTCGGACTGCCGTATCCGATATGGGTACGCACGCGAATCAGCGAGGGGAACCGTTCTTCGGCGCAAGCGGCGTCGAGCGCGCGGCCAAGGGCGTCGACGTCATTACCGTCATCGACCGCCTGCGTGTGCCATCCGTAGGCGTCGAATCGTCGGCACACGTCCTCGGAAAAGGCGATGTCGGTCTTGCCGTCGATAGTGATGTGATTGTCGTCGTAAAGGTAAACGATATTGCCAAGTCCCAGATGGCCGGCCAGCGAGGCGGCTTCGCTGCTGATGCCCTCCATCATGTCGCCGTCGCTGACGATGGCGAAGATACGATGGTCGAACAGGCGGCCGTTGTCGCGGTCAAAGATCGCGGCGAGGTGTTTGGCCGCGATCGCCATCCCGACGCCGTTGCCGAAGCCCTGGCCAAGCGGGCCGGTGGTGGTTTCGACGCCGGGCGTGACGTGGAATTCCGGATGGCCGGGTGTGCGACTGCCCCACTGGCGAAAGCGCTTGAGTTCGTCCAGCGAAAGGTCGTAGCCGGTGAGATGGAGCAGGCTGTAGAGGAGCATCGAACCGTGGCCGGCCGAGAGCACGAAGCGATCGCGTCCGAACCATCGCGGATTGGAAGGGTTGTGGCGCATGAAGCGCGTCCACAGGACGTACGCCATCGCGGCAGCGCCCATCGGCATGCCCGGATGGCCGGAGTTGGCTTTTTGCACCGCATCGATCGCCAGCATGCGGATCGAGTTGATGCAGAGCTGATCCAGCTCACGCGGGGTCGTCGGGTTTGACGTTTGAATCGCGGATACCACCGTGCCTCCTCACCATCGCTTTCTCGACGCGGGAGCATGGTGCCACTGCCGTGCGTCTCGAAGCAATCAGACGATAACCAAAGTTAACCGGAGCGGGGCAGTTTGAACAACCGGAAATCGACGGGCGGGAAAGCGCTACCAGTCGAACTTATCGTCATCCTTGTCGCCGGCCCGATTGCGCATCAGGCTTACCGCATCCTTCACCGTGCCCTTGTCGTCGGCGGCGAGCGCCCGAGAGAAGCGGTCGGCGATCAGGCGCATCAGCATGCCTTCGGCGGGGTCGAGTTGCCCGGCCAATTCGGCGAGTCGGTCCATCGCCCTGTGGATAATGTTTACGGCGGCCGGCATGTCACCCTTTTCACGGGACGCGGCGGCTTCGATCAGGCGTGCGCGCAATTCGGCGACCACGGGCCTGGCCTTGTCGCCGATCACAATTTCGAGTTCGCCCAGCGTGTCGGCCAGTTTCAGCAATGATTGATGAGAACCGTCGGTTAAGATCACAGCATGATTCTTTCATTACGTTCGGCGAGTCTTCAAGGCCGGCGTCGGGGGCAAGCGCGGCCCCGGATGGTATCGACCAAGCGCTTTTTTTAGTGAAGAATAGTTGAAATGTCAGGTATGAAGAGGCCGCGTTGATGAAGCGAAGCGTTGATCGGCGGGTGGTGGTGACCGGGCTGGGACTGGTTACGCCGCTTGGAACCGGAGTGGAAAAGAACTGGGAAGCACTGATGGCGGGACGCTCCGGCATCTCCCTCATCAGCCGTTTTGACGTCTCGAAATTTCCCAGCCAGATCGCGGGCGAGGTGCGCGACTTCAATGCGGAAGACTGGATCGAGAAGAAAGACATCAAGAAGATGGATCTCTTCATCCAGTACGCGATGGGCAGCGCCGTACAGGCGATGACTCAATCCGGGCTCAAGATCGATGAGAGCAACGCCGACGGCGTCGGAGTGATAATCGGCGTTGGAATCGGCGGGCTGTGCACGATCGAAGAGTACCACAAGATATACCTGGAAAGCGGATTGAGGCGCGTCACGCCGTTTTTTATTCCCAAGCTGATCGGCAACCTTGCGCCGGGCAATATCGGTATCCGCTACGGAGCGCGCGGGGTCAATCTAACGACGACCAGCGCTTGCGCGTCGGGAAGCCACGCGATCGGCGAAGCTTATCGCATGATTCGGGATGGCTACCTCGAAGCGGCGATCGTCGGCGGGTCGGAAGCGGCGCTCACGGCGCTGGGCGTTGGAGGATTCATCGTGATGCGCGCGCTCTCGACGCGGAACGAAACGCCGGAGGCGGCAAGCCGGCCGTTTGACCGCGAGCGCGACGGTTTTGTGATGTCGGAAGGCGCCGCGGCGATGGTTATCGAAGAGCGGGAAGCGGCGGTCGCGCGCGGCGCGACCATCCTTGCGGAAATCGCCGGCTACGCGTGCAACTCCGACGCTTATCACATCACCTCCCCGTCGCCGGGCGGCGAGGGCGCGGCGCGCTGCATGCGGAAGTGCCTGGAAGATACGGACCTTGACCCCAACGAGGTCGACTACATCAATGCGCACGGCACTTCGACTCCGCAGGGCGATGTGGCCGAGACCAAGGCCATCAAAGCGGTGTTCGGTGAGCGTGCCGCGAAGATCGCCGTCAGTTCGACCAAATCGATGACCGGCCATACGCTGGGCGCGGCGGGAGCGATCGAATCGGTTTACACCGTGCTGGCGATAACTCGCGGGATGATCCCGCCCACGATTAATTACGAGTATCCCGACCCCGAATGCGATTTGGACTACGTGCCCAATCATGCCCGGCCGGCAAAGATCCGGCTGGCGCTGAATAATTCGTTCGGATTCGGCGGGACCAACACCACTTTGGCCTTCCGGCCGTAAGTGGAGAGGTTGCAGGAACCAGGATGGCTTCACGAATCGTCGGTACGGGACGTGCGGTTCCGGCCACGGCGCTGTCGAATAAGGATCTCGAGGGGCGCCTCGATACTTCGGACGAGTGGATTAAATCGCGAACCGGAATAGGCACGCGCTACGTCCTGCGCAGCGGCGAATCGCTGGTCGAGGTCGCGGCGCAAGCGAGCCGTCAGGCGCTGGACCGGGCGGGACTGAAACCGGGCGATCTTGACGCGATCGTGGTCGGGACGGTCTCATCGGATTACGCGTTTCCGTCCTTCGGCTGCCAGCTTCAGCACGCGCTCGGGATAGATACGATCCCCGCGTTCGACGTTGCCGCGGCCTGCTCGGGATTTATCTACGCGCTGTCGGTGGCGGATTCAGGGATGGTTGCCGGAAACTGGAGCCGGGTGCTGGTTCTGGGCGCCGACGCGTTATCGACCATGGTCGATTGGAGCGATCGCAGGACGGCGGTTCTGTTCGGCGACGGCGCGGGGGCGGCGGTGATGGTTTCGGAGCCGGGGCGGCGGGGCGTGCTGGCCACGTTGCTGCGCTCCTCGGGCGCGAGCTGGGATTTGCTCGCGGTGCGCGCCCGCGGGATCCAGACCACGGCGGACGCCGAAGTTCGCCGGGCATCCGAGGACTCGATCAGGATGCGCGGCCCCGAGCTGTTCAAGATCGCGGTGAAGAGCATGGCCGAGGTAACGCGACAGGTGGCCGAACGGGCCGGAGTGAAGCTCGCCGACGTTTCGCTGATAATTCCGCATCAGGCCAACATCCGGATCATCGATGCGGTTGCGGACCGTCTGGGAGTGGATAGCGGCAAGGTGTTCATCAATATCGATCGTTACGGAAATACCTCGGCCGCATCGGTGCCGATTGCGCTTGACGAAGCGCTGGAGGCCGGGCGCATCCATGATAACGATCTGGTAATGCTTAATGCCTGCGGTGGAGGCTTAACTTGGGGCGCAAGCGTCCTGCGTTGGTAGGCGCCGCCCGATCAGCTTTTAACAGGAGTTATGAAGTGACAAAGCACGATTGTCTTCAGAGCCAGCGCCATAATCCTTCCCGAAGATCTGTTGATGCGCGTCGGCTGGCGGTTGGCTTACTTCTTGTTGCCGCTTCGGTCGGTCTGTTCGCACCTTCGGCGCTGGCGTTTTTAACTGGAACTGAGAAAGGATACGGGCTTAATCGCACTGACGCCTGTGCAAACGCGAAACAGTCAGCGTCCACGAACGCCGATTACAACAGGACGCTTGAAGTCGGTCAGGCTAGGGCCCTAAGCGGCGGTAGGCAAAGCGGGGACTTTAACGTTGAGGTGAAAGGATGCGATTGCTCAGGAGACGATAAAAGAGGGTGGACTTGTTCCGCTAGTTGGGAATTGCATGGCCGCAATTAGCCCCCTTTTCTGCAGCCCTTGCCGAGACGCCTCAGGAGAGGAGGCGGGGTTGAGGACACCATATAATCTGACGACACAATCGACCTGACATGCCACCTAACGCGCACTGCACTAAGAGGATGCTTAAGACGTTTTCTACTACAACCTTTCTGAAAGGAGGCTCTTACAGAAGAAGGAGGCTCTTACAGAAGAGAGAGACAAAAGCATGAGCAAAACGATGATGGCGGCAACAGCTGGATTTCTTCTGGTGGCGGGGGTTTTAGCTGGCAATCACGCTTACGCGGCTCAAGGTGCTGGCGTAAGTAACGGTTTCGTAGATCTGGCTCAGTCCGAATCTGACAATCCCGCCGGCCATTGTCCCGGAAATCTCAACCCCGGAGACATCTGTCGAGAAGGCATTTGCTACAACGGGGAGCGCACCGTGTGCCGATGCGATGCAAACCGCGACTGTAAGCAAGCTGGTAAGGAATCCTGCAATGACAATGGTTCCTCTTCCTCTAAGCCATCTGAGCCAGAGCAATGAAACCACGCATCTGGCTCCTGGTAGTCTTTTACCTAATGTCTATTCTTGCGGCGTGAGCTGACGAAGATGATACGTCTGATCCCGAGCTTTTCTATTTGGTATATCGCGTTTGGATTCACTCCTCCGATTTCCCAGGACGCGGCGACGTTTTTCTTGGTACGTATCGGTCGAGCATCGACTTAAACAAGTATAAGCGTGCCGAGGAGAAGCACTTGTGATTACATCGGAATTGTTAGATCAAATGACGCTAGGCGTCCGTGAAATCAGACACTCTCTAGATCGCGTCAAGAGGATAGTGAGAAAAGAGCATGCATAGATTGAAGACCGGAATCATAGGTCTTGCTTTCATAAGCTTTAGTACTCTTCTCGCATCCTCTTGGGAGACGCGATCATTGAGAAATGTGGCTTTCGCTGGCAGCCCGCAAAAGCTAAGTGCTGTTAAATTTGACCTTCAATGCCCCTCCCACTTTCATGAAAAGCAGTGGAAGGGAGGGAAGGTTGACAGCGACAAAGAAGGGCAGGAGGTGTTTAGCTTTAGCATTGACTTGACGACGGGACAGTATACACAGCGCTGGGATCCCTCGGCGGGCTATGAGCCGACGAAAATTGAGGAAGTAACCGACTCTAGGATCGTTCTTAGGCACGAAGAGAGAGGTTCAGACGATAGCCACAGTTCTGTACTCTTGGATGAGCACATAGACCGAGTGGCAGGCTACTATAGTTATACTTACGACACACGATTCGGCTTCGGCTCTGCGATGGCCGCAGAAAGTGACTCGCGAGGAGGCAAGTGCTTTAAAGCCCGCTTCACCCCGTTCACGGCTCGTGCGTTTTAATCTGAGACGCCGAACGCGCTTTATTCTTTTCTACAGCGAGCTGGAGGAGTTGGCTTTCGTAATTGAGGAAAGAGTCTTGTGAACAAGCGCATCACGATCGTTCTTCTGATACTCGCACTGACCGCGTATTGCGGTGGTGTTGGATACTGTCAGGATAATGACTCGTCCCAGAGCGACAACAGCAGCTCAAACGGCGAAGGCATGCGCAGCGGCGGGACTAGTAGAGGCCAATCGTCCGACACCGATCAGCAGCAAGGGGACGAGCCTGGCCATATACCTAACGAAGCACCGCGGTCGGCGCCGACTCCCCAGGAGGTGCCTAAGCCACTTCCAACTCAACGCGGGAATGACGCGGGAGGGGTTCGAGGTTAATTCTGCATTCAGCGTCTTGGCGCGGTTGACATGCGCGACTTGTGCGTAAAATACGAACATTCACCCAAGGTCTGCTTCGATCTTCGCGCGGCGATCGTGGATATAGGCATTTAATGTATTCCGGTTGGTCTGAAACGAAGCCGCGCGGCAACCATTCGGGGCGGCAGGTTGTCGGCGGGCATCAATCCGAGCAGATTCGGATTGCGGCCGGCGCTCTTGCGGGCGATGACTTCGATAGCTCCCAATCTTCCGTGTTGAAAGATTTACTGAGCCGGCGCCTGATGATTGTCGTCGGCAAAGGGGGCGTCGGCAAAACGACGATCGCCGCAGTGCTGGCATCGCTTGCCGCGCGAGGCGGCGCGCGCACGTTGGCGATGGAAACCGATGCCCGTGCGCCGCTGGGCGCGGTGCTCGGACAGAATCCGAGCATGACGCCGGCGGTGGTTTCGGAACGTCTGGCGACGATGGTGCTTGACGGGCGCGATGCGCTTGAGGAGTACCTGCATCTGGTGGTGCCGGGGCGCGTGGTTCTCAAGGCGGTTTTCGCCAGCAAGCTCTATCAATATTTTGTGCAGGCGGCGCCCGGGCTGCGTGAGCTGATGATGCTCGGCAAGATTTACTACGAGCTTGAGCGCAGGCCCGCGCATCGTCGCGAGTGGGAAACGATCGTGCTCGACGCCGCGGCCAGCGGCCAGGCGTTGGGGCTGCTCAAGATGCCGTCGGCAGCGCGTCAGACCTTTGGAGAGAGCATGGTAGGGCAAGAAGCCCGGAACATAGGCAAGATGCTGCGCGATCGTCGGGCCTGCGCCGTTGTCCAGGCCACTACGCCGGAGCCAATGGCGCTGGCCGAAACATTGGAGACTCATGCGGCGCTCGGCGCATTAAAGCTGGATGTGGTCGCGGTGATTTTGAATCGCTACCAGCCGCGGCATTTTGAGACGACGGATCTCGCCCGTCTGAAGCGCCAGGGCGGACTTCGGCGCAACCTGAAACATCTCGACCATATCGCCTCGTTGGCGCATCAGGAGTTGGAGCGCGCCGCACAATCGCGCGAGGCGCTGGCCCTGCTCCGATCTCGCACCAAGTGTCCGATTATCGAATTGCCGGAACATCGCGAGCTGTCCGGCGCGGGACTGGTAGCCCGGTTGACCGCCGACCTGGCCGGGAAAGAAATCCCGTTGGTTGGCGCGAGTTGAGACGGGCGTTCGCCGGCCGGCCGGAATTAAGTAGAATTCGCCATCCGGCGCCGTCAGGCCGAGCGCGCTCGGGCGCCGTATTTTCGATTTTTATTTGGAGAACGAAGGATGTCCGATCCCTCGCTCAAGGGCGATAAGGCTTCGGTACCGAAGCCGCAACGAGAGCCGTGGATAATCCGCACCTACGCGGGCTTCGGCGACGCGCGCCAGGCGAACCGTCGTTTCCATGAGAACCTGCGACAGGGCCAGAAGGGGCTGTCGATCGCCTTCGACCTGCCAACCCAGAATGGTTATGACTCCGACGCCCCGATAGCGATCGGCGAAGTCGGCAAGGCAGGAGTTTCCGTGTCGCACTGGCAGGACATGGAGGAGCTGTTCGAGGGAATCGATCTCGGTGCGATCAACACCTCGATGACGATCAATGCGCCCGCTCCCTGGCTGCTGGCGCTCTATCTGGTGCTGGCGGAAAAACGCGGCCTGCCATGGACGAAACTGCGCGGCACCACTCAGAACGATTTGCTGAAAGAGTACGTCGCGCGCGGCACCTCGATTTTTCAGCCCGAGGTCTCGTTTCGATTGTCGACCGAGCTAATCAGATTCGCGGTCGAGCGCGTTCCGAACTGGAATCCGATCAACTGCTGCGGCTACCACTACATGGAAAGCGGGGCGGGTCCGGCCGAAGAGATCGGCTACGCTTTCGGCAACGCGCTTCTAATTCTGGATGCGCTGCGCGAAAGGCTCAAACCGGCGGCCTTCGAGGATACGGTCCGCCGGATCTCGTTTTTCATCAACAGCGGAATCGAACTGGTGCCGGAGATTTGCAAGCTGCGCGCCTATTTCAGGCTCTGGCGGGAGATCTGCCGCGACGAATACGGAATCGCCGACGTGGTTTTTCGGGCGGGATGTCAGGTGCGTTCGCTGACGCTGACCGAGCAGCAGCCGGAACTGAACATCATCCGGATTGCTTACGAGGCTTTGCCGGTCCTGATCTCGGCCGACGCCCGAGTGAATGCCCTGCAGTTGCCGGGATTCCGCGAAGCGATTGGCCTGCCGGACCAGGCGGAACAGCTCTTGAGCCTGCGCACGCAACAGATCCTGATGCATGAGACGGCGATAACCGGCTATCCGGACATCTTCGAGGGCAGCAAGGTAATCGAAGGATTGACCGAAGAGATTTCGGGCCGCGCGCGAGCGATCGCGGGCAAGTTGCGCGAGGCCGGCTACGCGCGCGCTATAGCAATCGTCGGGGCGGAACTCACCCGCCAGCTTTCCGAGCGCCAGAGCAAACTTGAGAAGGGCGAGATAACCCAGGTCGGGGTGAACGCTTTCCTGGGCGAAATCGGCCTGATGCGCATCGCGGCGGAGCCCGAGAGTTCGGAAACCGCACAGCCCGCGGCGGAGAAGGAGCGAGTCGACTCGTTGGTCCGTTGGCGCTCCGGGCGGAATCAATCCGCGGTCGGCGAGGCACGCGAAAAGCTCGAACGCGCCGGAGCATCGGGCGGCGATATCATGGATGCGACGCTGGAGCTCGCGCGCGCCGGCGGGACGATCGGCGAATGGACGGCATCGATCGAGAGCGTCACCCAGGGACGCTACGTTCCGCCGCTTCTGGACGCGGCGACGGGCGTAGCGCCGTTTCGGGTGCCGAGCGCGCGGCGCAAGATTCGAATCGCACTGGGCAAGGCCGGGCTCGACGGCCACGTCAACGCGATCAAGTTGCTCGCGCACGCGTGCCGGCAGGCGGGCATGGAAGTGATCCTGGCGGGCTTCAAGCAGACGCCGGCGCAATTGGTGGAGGCCGCGCTTCAGGAAGACGTTGAGATCCTCGGCATCAGCAGCATGGCGGGCGCGCACATGACGATCGCGCGCGAGACGCTGGCGCTTTTGAATGCGCGCCGTGCGTCGGGAATAAATCTGGTCATGGGCGGTATCATCCCGGATCGGGACCGGCAGGCGCTGCTGGCGATGAACGTCAAGGTTGTTTTCACGCCCAGGGACTCGAACCTTTACGACATAGTTCAGCGACTAATCGCGCTGTGCGAGAAAGGAACTGCAAGCGGCTCGCTTTACGAAGCCGCG
The DNA here is from genome assembly GCA_963759165.1 of uncultured Pseudomonadota bacterium. Taxonomy (GTDB): domain Bacteria; phylum Desulfobacterota; class Binatia; order Binatales; family Binataceae; genus DATJOQ01. Next base: position 1,892,019 of record CAVWXK010000001.1, read on the forward strand.
ACGGTAAAAGCCTAAAGCAGTTGAGCGGAGATTCATAAAATTGGGTACTTTGCGCCGGATGATTTTCCTTGGCGTCGCGCTGAGCGCTTTATGTTTGGCGTTTGAATCCGGCGCGGCGGTGGCCGAACCGCGCCCGTGGCTTTGCCGCGACAAGCCGGTTTTTTCCTCGGACAAGCCGATGCGGTACGAGGTGAAAGGCCGCGGCAAGCGCCATTGGCGAATGTTTTTCATGCAGTTCGTTCCCGGCGGCCCACACGACGGTTTCAGCATTATCGCTTCGGACGATGTCAAAGCGGGAGGTTCCGAAGTTCGAGGAGAACTCGGCTCGGGACAATTCTTCGCCGTGCCGCTTTATCTTGGAGTGAGCGGCCATTGGCTTTGTCCGCGCGAGGCGCGGGAAGTGAACGAGGCGCGCGGTCCGGGTGTGATCAGCAGCCTTTGTTACAGCGATGAGGAATCGGGGCCGTGCCGCGTCGCGCTCACGATCAGCCGTCCGGCGGGCGTTGCGAGTTCGGCCGCGGCGGTGCACCGCTGAGCGATCCCGCCATCTAACCGAAGCGCGACGGCGAGCGAACGACGCCTTTCGAACGCGCCTGCGGCCCGTCACATCATCGTGTAACCGCCGCTTACGCTGAGCGTCTGACCGGTGATGAACGACGCCGCGTCGGAGGCGAGAAAGACCACCGCATTGGCAACATCGTCGGGCCGGCCCAGCCGTCGCAACGGGTAGAGCTTGGCGATGCGCTCGCGCAGCTCGGGCGCGTTCCATTGTTCACCGGCAGGCCCGCTCCACATGCTGGCTCCGCCGACTTCTTCGTCGCCGCTCGGAAGCGTCGTACCCGGACAGACCACGTTGAGCCTGATACCCTGCTTGCCAACCTCGCGCGCCAGGGTCTTCGTCAGTCCGATCACGCCCGCCTTGCAGGCCGCGTACACGCCCTCACGATACTCGCCCATACGGCCGGCATCCGAGCCGATGCTCACGATGGCGCCTTTTTTTTGCGCGATCATCGAATCGAGCACGGCGCGGGTGCAGTTGATCATGCCCCAGAGATTGAGCTGAATCTCTTTTTCCCATTCGGAGCGCTGCTTGTCGACGAACAACCGCTCGACCGTCCATCCGACGTTATTGACCAGGACATCGAGATGGCCGAAGGCGTCGAGCGTTTTGCGCACCATGGCCTGAACCTGCTCCCAGTCGGTGACGTCGGTCTTGATGGCGATTGCCTTCGCGGCGCCAAGTTCTTCAGCCTTCGCCCTGGTCTTTTTAGCCTGCTCTTCATCGATGTCGGCGATCACAAGGTTCGCGTGCTCCCGCGCGAACGCCAGACTGATGCCGCGGCCGATGTTCGAGCCGCCACCGGTAACGATTACGGTTTTTCCAGCCAGTCCTAATTCCATCGCTAAAAACCCCCTGTCAAATTTGTGTGCCCTTCAACGCCTTGCGCCCGAAGCACGTCCGGTTGGGCCGACGCGCTCCGTCAAGAAGACGAGCGCGACGGCAGGCGAACGACGCCTTTCGAACGCACCGACAATTCTCCATCCTGATTTACCGCGGTCTGGGTAATCTCGGCGTGGTGCGAGGCGTTTTCCTGGAAGACGCGCGTCACCTCGCCGTTGATGTAAAGCGTGTCGCCGACGGGGTTGTGTCGTCGTATCTGGACGGCGATGTGCCGCAGGAATCCGGCGTCGCCCATCCAGTTGGTGAGATGGTGGGACATCCATGAGCATCGCTCGGGGCCGTAATCGTAGGCGGCCGGAGTTCCGACCAGCGTTGCGAGGTCATCCTCCCAATGCACGCGCTCGGGCACGTCCGGGATGCCGAACTTGTTGGCGATCCCGAGCCCCGGATGCTTTTGCAACTGTTTCCACGCGAGCCTGTTGGCGCGGATGTATAACCCGCCCCATCCCTGGGCGAAAGCGATGAACCCGGTTACCGTCATCGGGCCTTTCACCATGGTTTGCAGCTTGTCGCCGACTTTAACGTCTTCGATATAGCGTGTCTGCGCACCGCGTATTTCTTCGGCCTCGTACAGGGAGAAAATCTTCGCCAGATCGTCGCGCGAGTAGAATGCCGGCTTCTTTTTCCTGACCTCGTCATACTTGGTGCCGCGCTCGCGGGCGGTGTCGCGCTCGGTGCGAAAGCACCAACTGTCGCCCTCGGCGACCATTTCGCCGTTCTGGTTGTAGAACTCGGCACGGTAAATCTGCTGGATCGAGCGGCCGGCAAAGCGGGTGTCGTGTTCGATCAGATCCTTGAGCCACACTTTGGTGGTGAATTGATCGCCGAGCAGCATCGGCTTGTGCCAGATCACGTCGATGCCGGCAAACATCGCGTGGACGCCGGCCAATCCGCCTACGTAGCCGCTGAACGAGCGGTTGAGCGGGAAGATAAACGAGGGAGGCGCGAAGACGCGGCCGAACGTGGTTTTTGCTCCATAGGCCGGATCGCACCACAACGGGTTGTCATCGCCGATGCCGTGCGCCCAGTGGCGGATGTTGTCGCGCGTCGCCTCGTAGCACCACGGCTCGAGCGACTCCTCGATCGGGACACCGATCAGGGTCCGCAGTTCGCCGAGGCTTCTCTCGGTAATCAGGGAGAAGCGTTGCTGGGTTTCCGGCATAGCTGGGATTGCTCCTGTCAACGGTCACTTACACTGGCAGGCAGTTGGAGGTAGCGGGACCGGCGTCAGAATTAACATCGGGCCTGGCGAAGAGGCGTGAAATATGGAGGCGGCGAGCGGATTCGAACCGCTGAATCGAGGTTTTGCAGACCTCTCCCTTAACCACTTGGGTACGCCGCCCCGAGCCTTCACACGAGCTTGATCGAAGTGAACCTATCAGACTGGCCGCCCGCGCTCAATTTGACGTCTTATCAAGTTAACGTCTTATCAACGGATGGATCGCGTCGGGTCGCTCCATCGTTCAGCCGGGCGCTGAAGCTCGACCCCGATAGCGCGCATTTCGGCTCGCCTCCGATATAGTGGTGAGACAGGACGGTTTTCAAAATGAGTGGCGCGGTTCCCAGTACGGAAAAACTTGTCGGCAGCGTGGTGGAATATCTGGACGAGGGCAAACTGCGTCCGGCTCTGGTGATTCGTGAGCAGGGCAATCGGACGGCCGTGCTGGACGCCAAGGGGCATGAAAAGGTCATCAATCGGGACCTCGTGTTGCTGCGTCATCAGGGCCGCAGGGCCGAGCCGTCGCAGGTGAGTTCAAGCGATAGCCGCGCTGGAGGAAGAGCGCGACGAAGCTCGCCGCGGAACTCGATCTGAATCTGCTGTGGGAGGTAGTGCGGGAACAGGGGCGCAGTTTCAGCGCGACCGAACTAGCGGATCTGTTTTTTGGCCATCGCTCGACCGTCGCGACGGCGGTGGTGCTCGAGGCGTTGCTCAATGATCGATTGTATTTCAGCCGGCGGCATTTTGAGTTCATCGCGCAAAGTCGAACAGGTCGAGCGGCTGCGCGTCCAGCAGGAGCGGACGCGTCTGCGCAGCGAAGCCTATCGCAGGACCCAAAGCATGATCCGGCAGATCATCGTGAACAGTTCGATCCCCGCCGCCGAACAGTGCGGTCCGTTGATCGCCGAACTGAAGCGATACCTAGAGAATCCGTTCAGCCGCAGCAGCGACATGACCGCGCTGCTGACCCAGGCCGCGCCAGAGATCGCGCCCGCGGAGAGCGCGTTCGAGATTCTGGAGCGGCTTAACGCCGCGCCCGGCGGCGCCGCGGTTTGCCTTGATCAGGCGGGCTGCGGCATGCAAATTCAGCGCCCGAAGCTATCGAGGAGGCGGCGCGCGCGAGCGGATCGCGCGGCCGGCGGTCGACGATCCTTTCGCGGTCAGCATCGACGACGAAGAGACCCTCGATATCGACGACGCGCTAAGCTGCGAAGCGCTTCCGGACGGCAGGATGCGGGTGCGAGATCTACATCGCGCTGGTAGCGGATTTGGTCGCCAAGGGTAGCGCGCTCGACCAGGAGGCCGCGGCTCGCGCGTCAACGGTGTATCTGCCCGAAGTGACGGTGAGGATGTTGCCCGATGAGTTGTCGTGCGATCGCGCGAGCCTGGTCGCCGGAGTCAGCGGTCGGTGCTGACCACCGACGTGCGGCTTAGCGCGGAAGGCGAGATGCTCGAGCTGCCGGATTTATCCGGCATGCGTAAAGGTGGCGCATCGTCTCAGCTACGACGAGTCGACCAGATGCTCGCGCAGGCGGCGCGGTGAGCAATCGTCGGGTCCGGCGGGGATGCTGAAGCGGCTCTATGTGGCGGCGCTGTTATTGCGTGAGCGCCGCCGCCGCGAAGGCGCGGTCGACGTTTCAGCGGCGCGAAACCAAGATCAAGGTGCGCGGCGACACGATTGAAATCCAGTTGTTCGACAGTCGTCACCGAGCCGGCTGCTGGTGGCTGAATTCATGGTGCTGAGCAACTATGTCGCGGCGCGGTTCGCCGCCGATAACAACGTGCCAATAATCTATCGCGTGCAGCCGCGCGGCGGCGATATCGCTGATGCAGCGGCCGCGCCTGTCGCTGTACCCCGAATTTCACGGCGGAGTGGGCGTGGACTACTACGCGCAGCTCAGCTCGCCGATCCGGCGCTACGCGGATTTGGTGCTTCAGCGGCAGATGATCGCGGCGCTCGCGCCCGAAGGGGCGCCGGCCTATCGCAGCGACGAGTTGCTGACGGTATTGGCCAACGCCGAAAGTGCCGACACCGAGGCCAAAGAACTGGAGCGCCGCGCCAAGCGCTACTGGACGCTGCGTTACTCTACGGCGATCGCGACTGGATCGCAGTCTCGAAGCGGTCGCACTCCGCGAAGGTTCCAGCGCGGAACTGATGCGACATATGCGGTGCGCGGAGCCCTTCGCGGCGCGCCAAGCGGTATCGGCGAGTCCTCCATCCTCGTCCGTATCGCCCGGAGTAGATCCCCTTCGCTGGCTTGCTAGCGTTCGATTACATCGGCCCGATGCCGGAAGTGGCGCAGCCCGATGCTACCTAAGCGACGCGCAAGCGAGCGAGAACTTGTTCCTCCCTGAGATCGCAGCGACCTCTGGCGGCTTTGTCATCTCGCCGTCCTGCCCCAGACGCCATCGGTCGATTGATTCGACGTTAAACCGCCAATCGCTCCCGACCTTGAATGCCGGCAGGCGGCCGCGCTTGAGCTGACGGTAGATGGTCGAGGGGTGAACCTTCAGGTAGTCCGATAGTTCTTTAACGGTCATTACCTTATGGTCTTCGATAATCATTGCGCGTTATGTCTCCGTTTGATGAAGATTGGACGTTAAAAGGGTTTACCCAAGTTTTGTGCCACGGTTTTGGGGCAAAAAAGCTCAGTAAACTAGTGTGAAATCAGCAGAATATATCAGGAAGATCGCCAAGTTTTTGCCGAACCGGCGAATTTTGGGCAAGGTCAGGAAGTTCTGATGATGTAAAATTAACATAGCCTACCTTGGCTCATTTCCGATCGTGAAAGCTTCCGGCGCGCCGGCTTCGAGACGCAGGCCACTTCGCTTAAGGAATCGGCGGGGAGGGAGGCGGTCTAGCGATTGGATTCAGGATAGGGAAGTCGCACCAGCACGCAGGCGCCCGCATACAGCTTTTCGATCCCCGGCTCATCAAGCGCCACTGACGTTCTGAGCCTCATCCCCACATTCACCAGGAGCTCGAGCGAGGCGCCGTTGCGCTCCGCCGCCAAAATGCGACCGGTGAGGGTCGGCTCGCCCGGCGTGGATGCCGTATCCAGTTTGGCCGCAGCGGCATCGAGTCGCGGCAGGGCAGAAGTGTCGGCGGCGGAGAGCGAGAGGGATATGCTCTCGGGTTGAAGCGTTACTTTACATTCGGCCGGGTCCAGCGACTGATCGTCGATGGCGGCGGATTTCAGAAAGCCGGCGATCTCCGGGCTTGCGGGAGTCGCGAAGACCGCGCGCGCGGGCGCGACCTGCAACAATTTTCCCTGGATGAGAATCGCAATTCGATCGGCAAGCGCGAGCGCCTCGGAAAAACTGTGCGTGACGTGAATAATGGTGGTGCCGAGTTCGCGATGAAGTTCGCGCAGGATGTCGCGCAAGCCCTCGCGCGAATTGGGATCGAGAGCCGCCATCGGTTCGTCGAGCAGGAGCAGGACCGGATTGGCGGCCATCGCCCGCGCCAACGCCACGCGCTGGCGCTCTCCTCCGCTGAGTCCGCGCGGCGAGCGTTCGAGCAGCAATTCGATTTGAAGCATCCGGGCCAGGCGCGCGATCGCGGCCTCGCGCTCGGCCGGACTTATCCGATGGGCGCCGTAGGCGAGATTGCCGCGCACGCTGAGATGGGGGAACAACAGGCTGTCCTGATAGAGAAAGCCGATACGGCGGGATTCGGGCGGCGCGTGAGTTACGTCACGCCCATCCATGCGGACGCGGCCGCCGCAGGTCTTGCGAAGGCCGGAGATGGCTTCGAGCGTGATGGTCTTGCCGGCGCCGGTCGGGCCGAGGACCACGAGATATTCGCCCTCATCGACCCGGACGGTGATCGGGCCGACGTGAAAGGTTCCGGCCTGAACCTCCATCTCTTCCAATTCCAGAATCATCGGTTTCGGTCGGATAATAGCACGCGAGAGTCGATGCCACCGACTGCCAACGGATGGTTTTGGATGCAGCGGTTTTGGTAGAACTCTCGGGAGTAGAACGAAGCTCGTAACGCTTGGCATCTTGTTCAGGAGTCAAAGCAATGGATGAAGCTGTGGATCGGGACATCATTGACGCTGTCAGACGGTTTGTAGAGCGCGAGGTAATACCGGTTGCCTCGGAACTGGAGCATCGCGACGAGTACCCTCACGCGCTGGTGGCCGGGATGCGCGAGTTGGGATTGTTCGGCGCCACGATCCCCGTCGAACACGGGGGGCTCGGGCTCAGTTTCGGGACCTACGCCAGAATCATGGAAGAGCTTTCGCGGGGGTGGATGAGTCTGGCGGGCGTGATCAACAGCCACTTAATCATGGCCTACATGATCGCGAATCACGGCACGGCGGAGCAGAAGAAAAGATTCCTGCCGGCGATGGCCGCCGGCGAAAAGCGCGGAGGATTGGCGCTGACCGAACCTCATGCCGGCAGCGACGTGCAGTCGATCCGGACCCTGGCGACGCGTCACGGCGACGAATACGTCGTATCGGGCAGCAAGATGTTCATCACCAACGCGCGCGAGGGAACGATGCTGGCGGTTGCGGCCAAGACCGATCCGAACGCCAAGCCGGCGTATGCGGGAATCAGCATGTTCGCGGTCGAGAAGAGTGAGGCCGGACCGACCGTCAGCCGCAATCTCAAGAAGCTTGGCTACAAGGGGATCGACACCTGCGAAGTCCTGTTTGAAGACGTGCCTGTGCCGGCGGCAAATCTGATCGGCGGGAGTGAAGGGCAAGGCTTCAAGCAGGTGATGAGCGCGCTCGAAGTCGGCCGGATCAACGTGGCCGCTCGCGCGGTGGGGGTGGGACAGGCGGCGTTCGAGAGCGCGATCCGTTACGCGCAGCAGCGCACGGCATTCGGCAAGCCCATCGCGCAGCATCAGGCGGTGCAATTGATGCTTGCGGACATGGCGACACGAGTCGAGGCCTCGCGACTGCTGGTTTATAACGCCGCGGCGAAGAAAGACGCAGGCGAGCGTTGCGACCTCGAGGCGGGAATGGCCAAGCTCTTTGCTTCCGAGTCGTGCGCCAAGAATGCGCTGGATGCGTTGCGGGTGCTGGCCGGCTACGGGTTTACGCAGGAATTTCCGGTCGAGCGGTTTTATCGAGACGCGCCGCTGATGATGATTGGCGAGGGAACGAATGAGATCCAGCGCCTCGTCATCGCGCGCAATCTGCTTGAGCGGTATGCCGACTGAGCGCCGACGACAGGCGGCTTTGATGAACGAACCGTCGGCGAGGGCGAGGCGGAAATCAGGCTAGCGCTTCTTCGATCGCGAGCGGTGCGAGTGATTGTTGGCCAACTTGCGGGCGGCATGGCCGAGCGAGCCGGCGCGATGCCATCGGCTGTACTCCTCGAGGGTCAGACCGCGCGCCGCTTCGAGCGCGACCGAGAGTCCGGCGAGAACGTAGATCTCGCCGAGCACGCTGATACGCGGGGCCAGACCGAGCAGACCGCCTTCGCGCTCGATCGGAGCGAGCAGGACGAGATCCGCCATCCGCGCAAGCCGAGGAAGAACGATTCCCGGTGACGGCAATCAATTGCGCGCCGTGTTCTTTTATCGCCTCGGCGGCGGTGCATAGTTCCGACGGTGTTGCCGCTGTTGGAGACGGCGATTACCACGTCGTCGCGATGGACCTGGCCGAGGCTGCCGTGAAGGGTTTCGGTGGCGTGGAGAAAAGTCGCGAGCGTGCCGACCGAGCAGAGCAGGCTGGCGACGTAGCGCGCGACGTGCTCCGGCTTGCCGACACCGGTGACGTGGACGCGACCGCCTTTGGCTTCGGCGGCGCGAATGATCTCGACCGCGCGTTGCAGGGCGCGCAAGTCGAGTTTGTGCCGAAGGGTCGCCAGTTCGGCCAGACACAACTCGAAGAAGCGCTCGACCTCGTCATCCGGAAGGTTGCCGGTGGCGGGCCGCTTGTGGACGTGCTTGAAGCGAGCGGCGCCGCAGAGGGCAGGTCGGCGCCGTAAAGTTTGGAGATTAGTTCGCGCGCCTCGAAGCCGCTGGGGAAACCGCCGAGCTGCTTGCAGCATACGGCGGCGGCGGCATTGGCGAGGCGGCCGATGGCGGGCCACGGCAGTTCCCATCGCAGGCCGGCGAGCATCGCGCCCAGGAACGCGTCTCCCGCGCCGGTGGTATCGAGCGGCTTGATCGGAAACGCCGGTACCCGGAGCGCGGTTTTTTCGGCCGCGATCGCGCATCCCCTGGCGCCGTCGGTGATAACGACCGCCTCGCTGCCGTAGCGCGCGCGCAATGCCTGCGCCATCCGGAGCGCATCGTGATCGTTGCCGCCGACCACCTCCCGAGCCGTCGCTTTTGTCAGCTTCAGAACGGTGGCGAGCTTGAGCGCGCGTTCGAACTCGCGCGCGCTACCGAGGCTCGCGCAGGCGTCTGAGGGCGGCACGTCGACATCGAGCACGGTTGGAATCGAATGAGCGCGCGCATGGAGTAACAGCGCGTTCACCGTCTTTAGCGGCAGTTGCGAGATCTCGGTTGAAATCATACGTGCGCGCCTGATGAAGCCGCCGTGGCGGCGGACGATTTCATCGGGTTTGAGATCGGCGGTCGCGCCACGCGACATGTAGATGGCGCGGTTGCCGGAAGGATCGACGAAGACCGCGGCAAACGAACTCTCGGCGCCGTCAAGCGTGAGATGATGCTGAATGCCGAGGCGCTCCATCCCCTGGCGCAGGAAGGCGCCGTGGCGGTCGTCGGCCATCTTGCCGAAGATTCCGGTATCCAGTCCCAGCACGCGCGCCCATCCGAGATGGTTCAGCATAACGCCGCCGACCAGTCGGCGTTCGGCGCCGCCGTTGCCGTCGCGATAAGGATGCAGGAGTATTTTTTCGTCGGCGCGCAAGGATGCGCGGCGTGCGGTAGATGAGATCCACCACCATGCTGCCGCATCCGATTACGTCGAGCTTCGAGTCAGGCATGTTGCTCTTTTCCGGAGCGGGATCGTCGGGCCCGTGATTTTCGATTGAGAGATGACGGTTCCAGCATCGAAGCGGCGAAGTCGCGCGAGTTCTTTCAGCCGACGGGCGAACTCGCGACGCTCGGAATCTTCCAAAGCCGGCGTTCCCGGCGCGACGGCGTCACTGGAGGATACGCCGCGCTCGACCAACGCCGCTTTGAGGCAGGCGATAGTCGGTCGCACGGAGCGGCCGGCGCGGGAAAAAGTGCAGGCCGAACGGAATCGTTCCAGCACCGCGCCGTAGCGATCCATCAGCGGCTGATCGCTGGCTTCTGGCAGACCTGCCAGGCCCGTTGCCATTCGCGAGGCATCGCATTCGCGCCGTCCGGCCACCACTCCGGCGGGCATGGCGCGTTGGGTCCAGTAAAGGTTCCAGTGATGACGCAGGTGTCCGGTCAATCCGAGCAGGCGGCTTGAACAGATCGAAAATCAGATGGGCGTTGCCGGCATAGATCGCGAACTCGCCGCTGCGCTTGAAATGCGACGCGGCGCGCGTGTAGTTGCCGAGCACCTTCTTGCTTGCGGTGACCTTGATTCCGCGCACGTAATCGAGTTGGCTCATCCGTTTGACATCGCGGGTGCGAAGATGAGGCGCCTTGCCGGGCGCGGCGATATCGGCGTTGTCGTAAAGAAAGAGCGGGACGCGTGCGGCGCGGCGATCGAAGAGCTGCCCGACCTCGCGGGTCACGAAATCGACCGGGTCATCCATATCGGCGACCGAAAGTGGGGCGAGGACGGCGGCGTCGGCACCGATATCGATCGCGTGGATGAGGTTTTCGAGCGTCTCGGCGCGCGTATGTGCCGTGATTCCGGCCCAGGCCTCAATCGGCTTGACGCGGCGCACGTTTCGGCACTCCTCGACCGTCAGGCGCGACACCAGTTGGCGGCGCTGATTGTCGAGCCGGTCCCATTCGCCAGTGGTGCCGGCGGCAAACACGATATCGGCGCCGGCGCCATCCTGGAGCACGAAGCGGACAAGCTCGCGCTGGCTATCTTCGAGCACACGGCCCTGACGGTCGAGAATCGTGACCAAAGGGACCGAAAGCCCGCGCGGCGGGATATGAGGCTCAAGCGAAGACACGGCGAGAACGATCCTAGCAGAAGCGAGGAGCGAATTAAGCGGCGCCCCGGGGCGGCGTAGTGAGGCAGGCCGGCTCGATAATCATTCGAGGGCCATGCCGAGGTGGGTCCTGAACATAAAGTCGCTGAACTCGGTGAGCTGCATGTAGTTGTGAATTTTCGCTTCGATGCGAAAGCGATAATTGCCGTCGGCGGCGAGCGCTTCAGGGGGCGGATTGCGGGTCCAGAGGCCGGCCTTGCAAGCCTGGATCATCGTCTGGTCGATCAGGCCGGAACCCGAGGATTGCTCGATCACGAGTTCAGTCAACTGGCCATCCTTGTTCATGGTGGCCTCGATAATGACCGGCCCCGCATCATCCGGTACGCCGCTTTTCACCAATTTGTGCTTTTCGAGATCCTCGGTGGCGAGAAAGAGATGATGAAGAAAGGGCGGGTAAACTGGGCAAACTGCGCCGCCTTGTAGTTCAGCAGTTTTTCTCCGCCGGGAGAAGTGGCGGTTCCGGTAAATTTTTCGGTGTCCGGACCTTCGAGAAACAGCCGGTTCAGGTTGTCCTGTATCGATGTCGAATCGGGCGCCGTGACCGGTTTCTGAGCGGGTTTCGCGTCTGAATCAGAGCCTTGAGGCACTGTGGCAGGCGACGTCGCAGGGCCGCTTGAGGCTGGCGATGAAGAAGGCTTCACCACCGCCGCCGGTGGAGGAACTTCGATCGCGGCGGGCGGCGGGGTCAAGGTCGGGGTTTGCACGCCGCGCGTCGCACATCCGCCCAGAGCGATTATTGAAGACAGCAGAAAACAACGAAAAAAGGCTTTATTCATGCTAATTTGGCGCATCCGGTCGAGCGCAAGAGGTATCGGGTTCTGATTGTTGTATTGTTGTAGTAATCTTTCGTGAACGCGTCGACAAGTCGCTTTCCAAATCGGCGGGGGCTAATTGTCAGCGCCTCGGGACATTGGTATCCTCAAGCCACGAAAGTGAAGCAGTAATTAACCCATGAAAGCCCAGATTCATCCACAATATCGCCGCTGCGTAGTTACCTGCGCTTGCGGTAACACCTTCGAGACCCGCTCGACACTACCCGCACTGCACGTTGAGGTGTGCTCCAAGTGCCATCCGTTTTACACCGGCCAGCAACGCTTGGTCGATACTGCGGGCCGGGTAGAGCGTTTCAAACGCAAATACGGAATGAAATAGCGATCGCGACAAGCCGCAGCGGCGAATCGGCGTGTGGACAAGCTGAAGTCGCAGACGGCTGCACCGGGCCGCCGTGGCTTTCTGACTTTCCACTTTCCACTTCCGCGAGTTTGCGATCGCGATCGTCAGCCAGTCTAGAATGCTTGACAAGCTGAAAGGGATCGAGGAGCGGTTCGCGGAAGTCGAGCGCCAGGTCGGCGACTCCGCCGTATTCGCCAATAGCCGCGAATATGCGCGGCTGGCGAAGGAACGGGCCCAGCTTCAGGACGGTGGTCGACCGAATCCGCGACTACCGCCGCGATCCTGGATGAGATCGCGCAGTACAAGGCCGTGCTCGAGGGGCATGACGCCGAGTTGCGCGAACTGGCCAAGGAGGAGCTGCCGGCGCTGCGCCAGCGCCAGGCCGAGCTGGAGGCCGAGCTGCGAAGATTGCTCGCGCCGCGCGATCCCAACGACGAGAAGAACGTAATCCTCGAGATTCGCGCCGGCACCGGCGGCGAAGAGGCCTCGCTGTTCGCCGGCGATCTGTTTCGGATGTACACGCGCTACGCCGAAGAGTCATCGATGGAAGGTCGAGCCGCTCAGCATCAGCACCACCGGACTCGGCGGGATCAAGGAGGTTATCGCGTCGATCAACGGGCGCGGCGCCTACAGCCGGCTCAAGTTCGAGGGCGGGGTGCATCGCGTGCAGCGAGTGCCGGCGACCGAGGCATCGGGCCGCATTCACACCTCGGCGGTGACGGTGGCGGTGCTGCCGGAGGCCGACGAGGTCGAGGTCAGTATCAACGAAGAGCAAGATCTGCGCATCGACGTGATGCGCGCGTCCGGGTCCAGGCGGACAGAGCGTCAACACCACCGACTCCGCGGTGCGTATCACGCATATTCCGAGCGGGATGGTGATCATCTGCCGCGACGAGAAGTCGCAGCATAAGAACAAGGCGCGCGCGCTCAAGGTTCTGCGGGCGCGTCTGCTCGAACGCGCGCACGCGGAGCAGGACGCCAAGATCGCGGAAAGCCGGCGCTCGATGGTGGGCACCGGCGACCGCTCGGAGCGGATTCGAACCTACAATTTTCCGCAATCGCGCGTGACGGACCATCGCATAAACCTCACGCTCCATCAGTTGGACCGGGTGCTCGACGGCGGACTCGATCCGATAATCGACGCGCTCTCGACGCGCGAGCAAGCGAGGCGATGGGCGGGCCGCTGCAGGCCGAGAGTTGATCGGCTCGCGCGCTACGGGCATCCGCGCACCCGCTCGCGGATATTCAAATGAAAGCCGAAATTCCGCAGGCTAGGGGAGTCATCGCTTCGGCATGGTTCTGGAAGCGCGCGGCAAAGGCGCTGGCGGAGGCCGGAATCGGGAACGCGCGTCTGGACGCGGAGCTGTTGATGGCGGCAGCGCTGGATGGACCGGGCGTAGCAGTGTCATCGCCGGCGCGGTGGAACTTTCGAGCGAGGCGCTCTGACGTCGCTTCCGGCGAATTGTCGCGCGCCGCGCCGCGCGCGAGCCGATGGCGTATATCCTGGGACGCAAGGAATTCTTTTCGCTCGAATTCGAGGTGATCCCGGCGGTGCTGATCCCGCGTCCGGAAACCGAAATTCTGGTCGCGGCGGCGCTGGAAGCGGCGGCGCGAAGACCGGACTGCGCGATTCTCGACCTTGGCACCGGCTCGGGCGCGATCGCGCTCGCGATTGGCCGCCGGATCGAACCGCGATCGCGAATCGTCGCGACCGACGTTTCCGAGCGGAAGCGCTTGAAATCGCGCGGCGAAACGCGATTCGTCTCGGGCTCGATGAGCGGATCGAATTTAGCCTTGGCGATTGCTGGGCGGCGCTGGCGGCATCGGACGGGATCGGCGCCGATCGGTTCGACCTGGTGGTCTCGAATCCGCCCTATATAGAAGATCGCGAAATCGAAGCGGCTGGAGCCCGAAATCGCGCGGTTCGAGCCGCGCATGGCACTGGCGGGCGGCAATCGACGGTCTGGATTTTTATCGCCGGATTTGCGCGCGGTTCGGCGACTATCTGAAGCCCGGCGGCGAACTGATGGTCGAGGTTGGGGCGGGGCAGGCGGAGAGCGTCGCGGCGCTGTGCCGCGCGCGCCGGATGTGCCGAAACCGATTGTGCTCGACGATTTGGCCGGATGGCCGCGCGTCGTCGTGGCGCGCGTTTAATTGAACTTTCGACTCTGCCCGCATGGACAAGATAATCATCCACGGAGGCGCGCCGCTTAGAGGCGAAGTCGCGGTGAGCGGCAGCAAGAACGCAGCGCTGCCGATTCTGATGGCGGCGCTGCTTACCGACGAGCCGGTGCGTTCTGCGGAACGTGCCCCGGTTGCGCGACGTCAATACCGCGCTCGCGCTACTGGGCCGGCTCGGAGTCGAGAGCCGATGGACCGGCGAGCACGAACTCGAACTTCACGCGGCGCAGGTCACTTCGCACGAGGCGCCTTACGATCTGGTCAAGACGATGCGCGCGTCGTTTGTCGTGCTCGGTCCTTTGCTGGCGCGAGCGGGGCGGGCGCGGGTCTCGACTCCCGGTGGATGCGCGATCGGCGCGCGGCCCGTCAATTTGCATATCAGCGGGATTCGCGCGCTCGGCGCGCGGATTCAGTTTCGCCACGGCTATGTCGAGGCGCGAGCAGAGAGATTAACCGGCACGCGGCTGTGGCTCGATGCGCCTTCGGTCGGCGCGACCGAGAACATCATGATGGCGGCGGTGCTGGCGCATGGCCGCACGTTAATCGAGAACGCCGCCCGTGAGCCCGAGGTGCAGGATCTGGCGCGGATGCTGAACGCGATGGGGGCGCGGATCGCGCGGCGCGGCTCTCACGTAATCGAGATCGAAGGGGTGGAGCGGCTGCACGGCGCCGAGCACACAATCATTGCCGACCGAATCGAGGCGGGCTCGCTTATGGTCGCGGCGGCGATCACCGGCGGCGACGCGCTGATTCGCGAGCGCTCCGGTGGACAACTGAAAGCCGTAATCGCCAAGCTCGAAGAAGCCGGCATCGATATCGCGCCGGAGGCGCGAGGGCCTCAGGGTCACGCGCAAAGGTCGCGATCCGTCCGGTCGAGCTGCGGACGCTGCCGTATCCGGGGTTTCCGACCGACCTTCAGGCGCAGATGATGGCGCTGCTGGCGATCGCGGAAGGGACGTTCGGTGATCACGGAGACGATCTTTGAGAATCGCTTCATGCACGCCCTCGAACTGATTCGGATGGGCGCGGATATCATGATGAAGGGGCCGACCGCGGTGATTCGGGGCGTGCCCAGGCTAAGCGGGGCGCCAGTGATGGCGACCGATTTGCGCGCCAGCATGAGTCTGGTGCTGGCCGGGCTGGCGGCGGAAGGGACGACCGAGATAAGCCGCATCTATCATCTCGATCGCGGCTACGAAGAGCTGGACAGGAAGCTTGCCTCGATGGGGGCGCGGATCGAGCGGGTCAGGGAGTCGAGCGCGGCATGAAGCTTCGCATTCTGCGTTCGGATTCCGCCGCCTTCAAGCATTTGTTTAAGTTTCTGCGCGAGTCGCGCGGCAGCGGCGGCACCGGTGTCGAAGGCGCGGTCGCGACTATCGTGGAGGCGGTGAAGCGCCGGGGCGACCGGGCGCTGATCGAGTTCACCGCGCGCTACGATCGCGTCAAGCTCACTGCGGCGACGCTTCGCGTCAGTGCGGCGGAGCTGAAAGCGGCGCGCGCCGCGCTTAAGCCTGAAGAACGAAGGGCGCTCGAACTCGCCGCGCGTCGCATCCGCGTTTTTCATGCCCGCACCGTGGAACGCTCGTTCAGCTATCGCGATCGGATGGGCATGCGGCTCGGGCAGGTGGTGCGGCCGCTGGAGAGAATCGGCATCTACGTGCCCGGTGGCAAAGGCGCGTATCCGTCGTCGGTGCTGATGAATGCGATTCCGGCGCAAGTGGCGGGCGTGCGCGAGATCGTGATGGTCTCGCCGGCCTCGCCCGACGAGGACCGGAGCATGGTGCTCGCCGCGGCGGCGATCGCGGGGCTGAGCGAGGTTTACCGAATCGGTGGCGCGCAGGCGGTGGCGGCGCTTGCCTACGGCACCGAAGAGCATCCGGCCGGTCGATAAAATTGTCGGTCCGGGCAACGCCTACGTGCAGGCGGCCAAGCGCATGGTCTACGGCGTCGTCGATATCGACAAGATCGCGGGGCCGAGCGAGGTGCTCGTGATCGCCGACGACAAGGCGCGCGCCCAATGGGTGGCGGCGGACCTCATCGCGCAGGCCGAGCACGGTTCCGGAGAGGAAGCGGCTGTGCTGCTCACGCCGTCGCGGCGGTTGGCATCGGCGGTGGCTGTGGCGCTGGAAAAAGCGCTGCTCGATCTGCCCCGCGCCGACGCGGTGAGGCATGCGCTTTCGAAGCGTGGAGCATTGGTCGTGGTGAAAGATCTGGCCGAGGCGTTCGCGATTGCGAATCAGATCGCGCCGGAGCATCTGGAGCTGGAGATCGAAAATCCCGAGCGCTGGATCGGCGCGGTGCATTCGGCCGGCGCGGTATTCGTAGGAGCGATGAGTCCGGCGCCGTTGGGCGATTATGTCGCGGGACCGAATCACGTGCTGCCCACTGGTGGCGCGGCGCGATTCGCCTCGCCCCTGGGTGCCTACGATTTCGTCAAGCGAACCAGTATAATTCAGGCCACGCCGGAGGCCGTCCGGCGGCTCGGACCGACAGTGGCGCGGCTGGCCCGGATGGAAGGCTTCGAGGCGCATGCCCGCGCGATCGAAATGAGGCTTGGCGAGGTCGTTGGCGAGCGGCCGGGGAGGATCTCTCGCAGTGGCAGAGAATCGAAATAGCGGAACGGCTCGCGGAATCAAGGCTAAGTCAGGCGAATCGCTGATCGGCGCAAGATTGCGGGCTGACGGGCATGGTTCGTTGAAGGTGGCGAAGTCGGCGACGCCTTCGAGCCGGCCGTCAAGGACCGCGGCGCTGGAGCGCAAGACCCGTGAAACCACAATCGCGGTCGGATTGATGCTCGACGGCACCGGGCGCGGCGAGATCGACACCGGTGTGCCGTTTCTCGATCACATGCTGCAAAGCTTCTCGCGCCACGGCTTTTTCGATTTGACGGTTCGAGCCAAAGGCGACGTCGAAGTCGATGACCATCACACGGTCGAGGACGTCGGCATCGTTCTCGGTCGCGCATTCAAGCAGGCGCTCGGAGATCGTTCGGGAATCAAGCGGTTCGGGTGCGCAACCGTTCCGCTCGACGAAGCGCTCTGCACGGCGGTGGTCGATATCAGCGGCCGTTCGTATCTGGCGTATAACGTGCCGATCAAGCGCGAGCGCGTCGGCAGTTTTCAGACCGATCTGGTGCACGATTTCATGAAGGCGCTGAGCGATGAGGCCGGGATGAATCTCCATCTTACGCTCCACAGCGGGCGCAACGCGCATCATATTATCGAGGCGGCTTTCAAGGCGCTGGCGCGTGCGATGGACCAGGCGACGTCGGCGGAGCCTCGCGCACAGGGCGTGCTTTCAACCAAGGGCACGTTGTCCTAGCCCTTTGTTCGAGAGCTTCACAGTAATTCCCTCGATCGATCTCAAGGGCGGCCAGGTTGTGCGGCTGCTTCGGGGCGAGATGTCGCGCGCGACGATCTACGGCAGCGATCCGGGAGCGACCGCGCGAGAGTTTCAGGCGCAGGGCGCGCGGATGATTCATATTGTCGATCTCGACGGGGCGATCGCGGGCGAGCCGCGAAACCTGGAAGCGATTCGCGCGATTCGAGCCGCGATCACGTGCGAGTTCGACGTGAGCGGCGGGCTTCGGACGATCGCCGCGATCCGGGACGCGTTTGCCGCCGGCGCCGATCGGATCGCGCTCGGCTCGATCGCTTTTCTCAAGCCCGGTCTGCTGAGCGTGGCGTGTCGCGAATTTCCCGGCCTGGTGTTCGGCTCGATCGACGCACGCGACGGGAAGCTGGCGATCAAGGGATGGGTCGAGACCAGCGCGCTCACGGTGGCGGATGCGGCGGCGCGTTTCCGCGATGCCGGAGTCGGCGCGATAATCTATACCGATATCTCTCGTGACGGCACTGAGGCCGGCGCGGACGTAGCAAAGTTCGCGGCCCTGGCGCGGCAAGTCGGCGTGCCGGTAATCGCTTCGGGCGGGGTCGCGTCGCTGGAGGATCTGCGCGCTCTCCGCAAACACTTCAAGGACGGAGTGGTAGGGGCGATCAGCGGGCGCGCGCTCTATGAGGGACGGTTTACGCTGGCCGCCGCGATAGCGGCAGTGCGATGAAGGCGCCCATCATGGCCGTGACGGTTCTTTTCGCGCGAGCGCTTTGATATATCGCTCAGGCGTGAAACAGGTCAAAGATCTGATCGCCGGGGCGCTGGCCGACGGCCGCGCCGAACTTTCCGAAATCGAATCCAAACAGCTTCTGGAAGCGGTCGGGGTTGCCTCGACGCTGCCTCATCCCGCGCGCGGCGCCGACGAAGCGGCGGAAATCGCCGCGCGAATCGGATTTCCGGTCGTGCTTAAACTCATTTCGCCCAACGTCAGCCATAAAAGCGATGTGGGCGGAGTGGCGCTGAGTCTCGCCTCGGAGACGCAGGTCAGGGAAGCGTTCGCCGCTATCCGGCGTGGGCTTTCCGAGCGGCTCGCGACGGCGCGATTCGAAGGCGTGAGCGTGCAGAAGATGGCGGCGGCGGGGCTGGAGATGCTCGCCGGCATCATCCGGGACAAACAGTTCGGGCCGATGGTCGTGGTCGGATTGGGTGGAACGCTGGTCGAGATCCTCGGCGACACCGCGATGCGGCTGGCGCCGTTTGGTCTGAGCGAAGCGCGGGCGATGATCGGCGAGCTAAGGGGGGCGGCGCTTTTGCGCGGCGTGCGCGGCGTTCCGCCGGTCGACGCCGAGAGTTTGGCGGCGCTTCTGGTCAAGCTGTCGGAATTGGCGCATGGCTATCCGCAAATCAGAGAGATGGATCTCAATCCGGTCGTGGTTTATCCCGACGGTATGATGGTGCTCGATGCGCGAGCGGCGTTGGCCGCGCCCGACCAGAGCATCGCCGACGAGCCGGAGCGGCTCAAACGGCGCGCGGCGCGACTGGACAATCTCAAGCAAGGGTTTAACCCGCACGTGGTTGCCGTGATCGGCGACAAACGGATGGGGAACTATCTCTGGCTTCGCGCGCAGGCGCACTTTGCGGGCAAGCTTTACTCCGTCCAGATCGATCCCAATGAGATTTCCGGGATCGAGGCGATGGGGATTACGAATTACACGCGTCTTGCGGATATTCCCGAGCCCGTCGACTACGCGATAGTCGCGGTGCCGCGTCCGGTGGCGCCCCGGGTGCTTGCCGACTGCCTCGCGAAAGGCGTTCCCTGCGTGACGTTTTTTACCTCGGGATTCGCCGAGACCGGCGAAGAGCTGGGGGTGAAACTGGAAGGCGAGCTCAGGGCGATGGCGGAATCGTCGGATATCGCGCTGGTCGGGCCCAACTGCATGGGGCTTTACAATCCGGCGGTTGGAGTCTGCAGCTTTCCGGATCAAAAAACGGGCGAGGCCGGAGAGGTCTGTTTCATTTCGCAAAGCGGCACGCACGCGATCAATTTTTCGATGCAGGCGGCGGCGCGCGAAATCAGGGTCAACAAGGCGGCGTCGATCGGCAACGCGATCGTGCTCGAAGCGGCGGACTATATAGACGTGATGGCGGACGATCCGGCTACGCGGATGCTCGGGATGTATATCGAGGGCGTGCGCGACGGGCGGCGGTTTTTTGAAAGTCTGAAGCGCGCGGCGGGGCGGTTTGCGGTAGCGGTCTGGAAAGGCGGAGCGACGGAGGCCGGCGCGCGCGCGACGTTTTCGCACACCGGATCGCTGGCGACGCCGGCGGCGGTGTGGCGAACGGCGGTGCGCCAGAGCGGCGCGGTCGCGGTCGATAATCTGGACTCGATGCTGGACGCGGTGGAGCTTTTCGTCCGCGGCCGCAGAGTGACGGGCAGGCGAGTAGGTTTGGTGGCGATGACCGGCGGTCAATCGGTGATAATTACCGACACCTTCGCCGCCGCCGGCATGGAGGTGCCGACGCTGTCGGCCTCGTCTTACGAAGAGCTCAAGAGCTTCTTCAACATTATCGGCGGGAGCTATCGCAATCCGCTGGACGCAGGCGGCACGATTGGCATGGGTCAGGAGCAGGGCAGCAATCTGGTGAGGATTCTGGAAATTCTGGAGCGCGATCCGGTCATCGACGCGATCGTGATGGAGATCGCGACCGGGCTTCGCGGCGTGCGCTGGGCGGAACACGAGGAAGAATTGATCGGATTGCTCGACAGGCTTCAGGAATTCAATCTGCGCGCGCAAAAACCTTTTGCCGTGGTGCTGCATCCCGCGCATATCGAGACGATCGTGGCGCGCGCCAAGGAACTCGCGCGAACGCGCGGACTGGTAGTGTTCGAGAGCTTCGAGCGCGCCGCCAGGGCGCTCAGAGTCGCCAGCGATTACTGGACGCGGCGAGCGGCGAGCTCCGCGTAGGTTCGCCAGCGTTTGTTGGGCGTGCTTAGTTCGTCGGATGGGGCGGGGAGAGGATGGTCAGAACCGGCGGCGACGCGGACGCGTCGAGTACGGCAAACAAGTCGCCGTTCGGAGACCAGCTCATCCTCAACAACGCGCCGGGCCTGCCCGCGGCGATCGTTCCGACCCTCTGCGTCGCGGGGAAGAAGGAAAGGATCACCGGAAGGCTGCCGCCCGGATTGGAGAGGTAGAGCAGGATGGCGAGTTCATCGGCAATGGGCGAGTAACTCAGGCTTCCATTCAGCAACATCGCCGCGGACGTGTTGAATCCCAGTGCCGTGATCTGAATCAGCGACTGGCGTAAATCGAACAAAGCAATCTCGGCGGGCATTATCGTATTCGGGCGACGGGCGATAATCGTGGCGTTCAGCTTGCGGTTGCCCAGCGCCGCGATCGTGCCGTCATGAAGATAACTCGCCGCGGCGGCGGGCGCCGCGATCAAACGGGCACTGCCGCTGCGCAGCTCATATTCGAAGAATCCGAATAAGGCACCGCCGTAAATTCCTGCCGGCCCGGTGGCGTAAAGAAATCGATCGCCGGCGGGACTCCAGCCCAGGAGGTGGATGCGTTGCGTGGCCGGGATGTTGAGGCTCGTACATCGCGAAGACGCGCGATCGATCAGGAGCGGGGGAGGCGCGTCGCTGTCGGCGATCGCGTGACGGCCGTCGGGAGCCCACGCCATATGCGAGAAATCAATCGGGCGGGGACAATCGATTTTGATTTTCCCCGCAGGGCTGCCGTTCAGGGGGACGACGTAAAGGCCGGCGTCGATTCGCGATGGGGTACTGCCAGGAGTCGGAGATTCGGGCCCGACAGTTGGGGTGAAACTCGACGTTGCCGCAGGAGTAGGAGATCCCGACTGGACGGTTAACGTCGAGCCGGACGTTGACACGGGAGTCGGAGAAGTTGACCCGACGGTTGGTGCGGCGGTCGGCGTTGGCGAAGGAGTCGCCTCCGGGGTTGGCGCCGGCATAATCCCCAGCGCCAGAGTGGAGGCGTCGAGCCATCCCAGGCCGGCGGCGCCGAACTGCCCGTCCAGATGCGCGACGCGACGAGGTTCCTGGTCGCCGCTTACATCGCGGACGACTATTTCGAGATGGTCGTTGTCCGGAGTGCCGACTATCGTGGCGAGCATCGTGGCGTCCGGACTGACAGCCATATCCCGAATCGTCGCGTATTGCTGCTCCGGTCCGCGATCCGCGGCGAGCACGCGGATTCGCTCGAAGCGGAGCCCGCTGAAGCCGAGAACCATGAGGCGTCCGGACTGGCGTCCGGTCACGGCGACCTCGCCGCCCTGGAACCAAATCGGCGGGAGGTCTTCGAGAATGAAACCCTCGGGCATCCGGAACGTGGCTATAACCGGAACCGTTTGATCGGGCTTGAGGTCGGGTTGTGCGGATAGCGGGAGGGCTGGGTTCGCGGCGGGTGGCGCCGACGCGAGAGGCGCGGCTGTCGCGATCGAGGCGACCAGCAGGCTCGCGAGCGCAATCGGAAGGGACCATCGCATACAGAGGATAATGTATAAGAGATCATGCGGTCGGTTTAGGAGACCTATCCATGGCGGAGGAGATCATATGACTCGCGAAGTCCGGTTGGCGATCGTGGCGGCGGTGATTGTGGCGCTGGGCGCGATCGGCGTGGACGTCGGAATGCGAGTGTTGGGAGCGGTGGCGATGGCGATTGCGGTCGTCATGGTTGCCGCTTATGTCGCGTTGGTGGTGCGGCCGGCGCTAATCCCGCGCGACGGACTGCTGCACATTCGGCTGGCGGGCAGTTTGCGGGAGCACGCGGTGGTCTCGCCGATTCAGTACCTCATGGGACGCGGGCTGTTCACCCTCCATCATGTCCGACGCGCGCTTGAGGCTGCCGCCGGCGATTCCTATCTGAAGGCGGTGATGGTCGAAATCGCGGGGCTCGAAACCGGTTACGCGACCGCGCAGGAACTGCACGATCTGCTCGAACGAATCCGGAGCGGCGGCAAGCGGGTGATAGCGGTTGTGGCCGGCGACAGCTTGACGCCGCGCGAGTATCTGGTTGCTTGCGGCGCAGGCGAGATCGTCGCCAATCCCGACACCGGCATCATGATGTTCGGGGTAGCCACGGGCGGAGTGTTTCTGAAGCAGGCGCTCGAAAAAATCGAGATCCAGGCGCAAGTCCTCCAATGGAAGGAGTACAAGGGCGCGGGTGAGATGTTCACGCGCGAAAAGATGTCGCCCGCGGTGCGCGAGAGTATGGAAGCGCTGGTCGGCGACTGGCATCAGATGCTGATCGAGAGCGTGGCGGGTTCGCGCGGCCTCCACGACGACCGGGCGCGCGAGCTGCTCAACCGGGGCTTCATGAGCGCGCGCGGGGCCTGCGAGAACGGACTTATCGATCGCGTGGGGTATGCCGAGGACTTGCGCGCGGAGTTCGACCCCGAGGGTGAGGGCAAGAATATCATCGATTTGCCGCGGTACCTGCGCCACGTGGATTACGAGAGCGACACCGGCAAACGCGCACAGATCGCGCTCATCCACGGAATCGGGCCGGTAATCGCCGGAGAAGGGCCGCGGGCGGGCGAATTCCTGAGCGGTGAGGAAACGGCGCGCGAAATCGAGTCCGCGGCGGTTGACGAGGATGTGCGTGCGATCGTTTTACGCGTCAACTCGCCCGGCGGTTCGGCGGTCGGCTCCGAGCTGGTATGGCGGGCGGTGCGCGAGGCGCAGGGTCGGGGCAAGCCGGTGGTGGTATCGATGGGTGATGTTGCCGGCTCTGGCGGCTATTACGTCGCGATGGGAGCCGACGCGATCGTCGCCGAGCCCGGCACCATAACCGGTTCGATTGGAGTGCTCCACGCGAAGTTTAATCTCGGCACGTTGCTCGCCCGGATCGGAGTCGGCATCGATGTGGTAAAGAGCAGCGAAGTCGGTGACGCGCTTTCGTTATGGCGCGCGATGAGCGAGGCGGAAACGGCGCAGCTCGACGGAGTTATGGGCGAGCTGTACGGGAATTTCACGGCCAAGGTCGCGGATGGTCGGAAACTCGATCCGGGGCGCGCCGAGGAACTGGCGCGAGGGCGTGTGTGGAGCGGATTGGCCGCGCAATCGCGCGGACTGATCGACAGTCTTGGAGGATTGTCGCGCGCGGTCGAGGTGGCGCGGGAGAAAGCCGGGATCGAGCCTGATGAGCCTCACGAAGTGGTGCTTTATCCGCCGCCGTATGCCCTGATGCGGTTCGGGTTGCCGTTCGGAACCGCATCGAAGCTTCCGTGGGGAGTGAGTTTGCTAGCGCGTGCGCTTGGGATTCCGGAGAGATGGACGCCTGCCATGATTGATCTCATCGGTACGGGCAGGGGATTATTGCTGTGCCGGTTTTTTTGAGCCATCCGGGATTCCTCGCTCCGCAGACTTCGCTCGGAATGACAGCGGAAAAATCCGTCGCCGCGCTAGCGTTCGAGTTCTTCGCGGATCGAATACATTTTCTGGCGGGCTTCGGAGACGTATGCGTCGAGGTTCTTGCGATGGTTGGCGAAGATGCCGTCGGGTGAGCCGTCGAGCACGATCAACGGCTTCATCAGAGCGGCCTTTTCCAGCGGATCGATAGCCTCGTCGAAAAGCACGGCCAGCACCGGCTTGTTCTTGAGCGGCACATAATACTCGCGCTTTATCGCCTTCATCATGTGGTACATCACGTGGGCGTAGCCCTGGGCGTGATAGAAATAGTCGTCGACCTGCCATGATCGGACCGGCGCGCCGTCATCCTGGCGGGAGCGATAGAGGTTGGCGTGAGCGTCGCCAAGCAAGTCGGTCCATGCCTGGATCAACCGGATAAGCTCGATATTCCGCTGGTTGAGCTCGTGGGAGGTTGGGGGCGTGGTATGCAGGCCGGCGACGTAGGCCCGCAAGTGCTGGACGCCATCTTCGTATCTCGTTTCCGCCGCCGGCAGCATCCATCGCGTCGGCGTCGTTGCGAAAATCAGTATCCGCGATGACCAGATTCTGGTCGTAGAGGTTGGACGAGATCTTGGTCAGATGGTCCTTGAAGACGCGCATGGTTTCGCGCACCACCATTATGATGCCGAGCTGGCGATTGGCGTTGTTGTCGGCCATGACATGCGGACCCCAGAGAAAGAAATCATTGGGTCGCCATCCGAAACCGTCGTGAAGTTCGTGATCGACGATCGCGGCGAGGGTGGAAGCGTAGATTTCGCCTGAAACGAACGGTTTGTCGGCCGGGAATTCGCGCTCGATATCATAGGGTAGGCGATTGTGACGCTTCTGCCCGAAATGGAGGGCGAGATTGATCGCGAGAAATGCCGCCACGATGAGCGCGGCGGCAAGGCCGATTCTTTTAATCACAGACGCATCACTCGGGGCGCATCGAATTCAATTCGGCTATCGGCCGGCAACGCCGGGGAAAACAAATAACCTCACGATCTCGCTACACGCGGCGCTCGTCTGGCGTGACGTCGCTTCCGGGCGAGCGGCTTTGACATGGATCAAAGCTTACCCGTCAGGCGCGAGAATAACGACTGGCGCTGAACATCCGCGGGAGCGACCAAGGGGACGGTGCCGACTACCTTGCCGTCGACGAGCACGTCGCCCATGCCCAGGCGCTGGCCGGTCTTAATCGGCGCCGCAAACGATGGCGGAAGTTCGTACTGGAATTTGACCGCGTCTTTTTCCTGCCCATGCTTGAGAAAGACCGAGAGATCGTCGGCCCAGACGGGCTTCAAGCTCGCAGGCGTGCCCTCGCTGACTTGCGATGGGCTGGCCGATCGGAGTGCCTTTTTTGGCGACCGGATACATGTAGTAGTTCAAAAACCCTTGGGAGAGAAGCATTGCTGCCTCGCCGAAGTTCTGGTTCTTTCGCGGAGAGCCGAGCACGACCGCGATTAGCCTGAGACCGTTGCGTTTGGCCGTGGCCACGACATTGAAGCCGGCCTTGTAATAGAAGCCGGTCTTAAGCCCATCGCATCCGCGAAACGTTCTGACGAGATGGTTGGTGTTGCGCAATTCGAAGGTTCCGTTGCGAAACATGCACGAATCGATCGCGGACCATCGCAGGATATCGGGATATTTGATCAGCTCGCGCGCGAGGATGGCCGAATCATAGGCGCTTGCGACATCGGCCTGCTGGCCCGGGCCCGGGGGCAGTCCATGCACACTGTAGTAGTGGCTGTCGGCCATGCCCAACTCTTTGGCTCGCTTGTTCGCCATCTCGACGAAGGCCTCGTCCGACCCAGCGATATATTCGGCGACCGCGAGAGCCGAATCGTTGGCCGAATGGACCACCACCGCTTTCATCATCTCTTCGAGCGGGAAGGTCTCGCCCTCCTTGAGGTAGACCTGCGAGCCTCCCATCTTTGCGGCTTTGCGCGAGGTGGTTATTTGATCGGTAAGCTTGAGGCTTCCGTCGTGGAGCTTTTCCGCGACGATCAGCATCAACATCATCTTGGCGAGCGATGCCGTCGGCCAGGGTTTGTGCATCTCTTTGGCAAAAATGACCGTACCGCTGGTCGGTTCCATCACGCAGGCCGTGGCGTAGGGAGCAGTGAGGCCGGATTTTGAGGAGGCGTCGGTTTGCGATTCGTCGCTATCGGCCGGCGTCGCTTTTTGCCTCGAACGGCGTGCGAGGGTTTCGGTTGGGGCCAGCAGCAGCGCAACCGCCAGCATCGCAAACAGCAACCATGCGCCGAATCGGCGCCCGCCATCAGCGCGCAGATCCATCATCCTCATGCGCCACCTCCTACAACAAATGTCGGCGCGACCGCCTGGACAAAGTTTGTTCCAGAACGATTGGCTTGGCAAGTCTAATTGGTGGGTAAAGGTCAGCCCGACGGTTCGGGCTGAGTCGCGGTGTTCGGCGCCGATTAAAGTTCAGCGAATCTGGTAACTGAGATCCACGGGGCGGCCGGCGCGAATCACCTGGATCGCGACGCCTTGCTGATTCTGGAGTACGCTGAGCAACTCCATCGCGCGCATCGGGTCGTTGATCTCCTGGCCGGCAATGGTTTTTACGATATCGCCGTCCTGCAGCCCCATCTGCTGGAAGATCGAACCCTGCTGGATTTCAGAGAGCCTAAAGCCGTTGGTCTTGCCGTCCTCGAGGTTGGGGACGGCGCGCATCTGCGTAAGCAGCGAGCCCAGGTTCTTAAGGTTCTGGTCGACGAAGGAGCGTTCGATGACGAACTGATTGTCCCCGGAGCGCCGGATTCCGTGGCCGTTGCCGGAAGGGCGCGGGGCCGAGAGTTGAGGTCGTGAAGCGGCGACGACCGCGGGAGTTCTGTCCTCCGCGATCTCCAAGGCCACGATCTGACCCTGATGATCGATCAGTACGCGGTTTCGCTCGACCTTGACCAGTTTTCCAGCGTCGGGAATTTCGTCAGCCAGCCGGTAGAGCGACTGCTGATGATTGTTGTTGTCCTCGATTATGGCGAACGGTTTGGCCGTCGTGAGATGCGAAGTGCCGAGCAGCGTGATGTGGAGGTTGGCAGCGACAGGGGCCACCGGCTCCGCCGGGGCCTGTTTGACGGAGTTGAATACGTCGCGCTCCGCGATAATCGAGTAAGCATCGGGCGAGAGCTTTTTGGCGGCGGTGTTGCGCGCCGTCTGGATCGGCGGCGCGGAACCGGAGCCGGCGGTCAGACGCCGTGCGATCAGATCGTCGGCGGAGAGCGCGCCGAAATAAGCGATCGCCGCGATCAGGGCAAAGTTCAGCACCATGACGTAGCGATCGGACAGATTGATCCGCATCAAAGCCAGCCTTCGGCCTGATAGGAACAATTCTCAACCAGCCGGCGCACGTCGTAGTTCCATCGACCTTTCCAGCGCTCGATGGTGAGACTGGCCTGGTTATGGCCGCTACGGACAAGCTCCAGCAATCGCGCAAGATAGATGCTCTCGTCCTCGCCGCGCTCGTTCAACGCCCGCTGGCGCTCGAGGCCTAGCGTCGCGATGCGCAGCAACTCGAGGGCGAGTTCCTTGAATTTGATTTTTCCGGCGCGCGCCTCCAGACCGATCTTGTGGGCGGCGTCGTTGAACATCAGACGCTCTTCGAAACTCCAGCGCTTGACGAGGTCCCAGGCGGCGAGAAGACAATCGTCGTCGTAGAGCACGCCCTTGAGCAGCGCCGACAACGAGAGCATCAGCGAAGGCGGCTGGCTATCGGCCGAGCGGACCTCGATATACTTCTTGAGTCTGACCTCGCTGAAGATGGTCGTGAGATGGTTGGTCCAGTCTTCCAGCGTAGGGCGCTCGTTCCGATAGCCACGTTCGACAAACTGGCGGAAGGTGAGTCCGGGCGGTTTGGTCAAATCGATGTAGTGGTGGTCGCGGATCAGGAAATACATCGGCACGTCGAGCGCGTAATCGACGTAATCCTCGAAGCCCGCGCTTTCGGCGAAGACGAACCTGAGCATTCCGCAACGATCGGGATCGGTGTCGGTCCAAATATGGCCGCGGAAAGTCTGATAGCCGTTGAGGCTGCCGTCGCTTACAGGGGAGTTGGCGAAAATCGCGTAGAGCAACGGCACCAGGCCCATCGAAACCCTGAGCTTGCGCATGGCGTCGGCTTCGCAGTCATAGTCGAGATTGGCCTGCACGCACGCGGTCTGTTTCATCATCCGCTGCCCGAGCCGGCCCTTGCGCCGCATGTAGGCGTACATGATGTGGTAGCGGGCCTTAGGAATCAGCTCGATCTGGTCGAGCGTGCTGATCGGCTGCATGCCGAGTCCGAGCAAGGCAACGTCGAATTCGCGTCCGACGTCGATTAACTGTTCGATATGTTCGGTGAATTCGTGGTTGGCGCAGTGAATCGTTTCGCATTGCTCGCCGGAGAGTTCAATCTGTGCGCCTGGCTCGATGGTAATCGCGGCGCGCGGACCCTTGAGCCCCAGCACTCTGCCGTCCTCCTCGTCCAGCTCGTAGCCGAACCGCTCCGCCATCAGGCGCATCAGATGCTCGACTCCGCCGACGCCGGAGTAGGGCAGGGCTCTGCCGTCGCGGGCGGAGACCGCGATTTTCTCGTATTCGGTTCCGACCCGCCAGGCTTCGCGCGGTTTGGCGCCGGTCTCGAAGTAGCGGATCAGGTCTTCTCTGGTTTCAACGATGTCGCTCATGGTTATCACCGCAAGGTGGTCAGCGGCCCTGGAAATCCCAGCTATGATGACTCGCCGCGCGCCCCGCTGGCAAGCTCATTCGCAGCCTCGGTTAGAAGAATCGCAACAGGTCTTGCAAGGGGTTTCCGGCGGCAAACGCGGAGCTTGTCGGATCGCGGCGCCTCGCCTAACTTGGGCACGCGCTCAGCCGGATGTTTGGTCGGCTGACGCCGGAGGCGGCGACGATGGCTGAACTGGTGCTCGCGGTCGATCAGGGAACGACCGGCACTACGGTGCTGGTGCTCGACGCAAAAGGGCGGATCAGGGGGCGAGCCTACAGGGAAATCCATCAGTTCTATCCTCGGCCGGGATGGGTCGAGCATGATCCCGAAGAAATCTACCGGTCGGCGGTGACGCTCAGCAAAGCGGCGCTCCGGGCCGCGCGGGCCGATGCGGGAGACGTCCGCGCGATAGGAATCACCAATCAGCGCGAGACGTTCGTGGTCTGGGAGCGGAAGAGCGGCCGGCCGGTCCATCGCGCGCTGGTGTGGCAATGCCGGCGAAGCGCGGACATCTGCGAGGAACTGCGCCCGCACGAGGCCGAGGTGACCGAGCGCACCGGGCTGCTGATGGATCCCTACTTTTCCGGGACCAAGCTCAAGTGGCTTCTGGATCGCAATCCGAAGCTGCGGATGCGGGCGCGTCGAGGCGAACTCTGCTTCGGCACGATCGACAGTTGGCTGACGTCCAAGCTTTCGCGCGGGGCGGCGCACGTGACGGATTTCACCAACGCCTCGCGAACGATGCTCTTCAATCTGGAGAGCAGGGAATGGGACGAAGCGATGCTGGGGATGCTCGGCGTGCCACGCGAGATGCTGCCGCGGCCGGTATCATCGCGCGGGCCGATCGCGGAGGCGGCGGCCGGCACGATCGGACGGCGGCCGATACCGATCGGAGCCCTTATCGGCGATCAACAATCGGCGCTATACGGACAGGGTGCGGTAACCGCAGGCGAAGCCAAAACAACATACGGAACCGGAGCCTTTCTGCTGATGCATACCGGGGAGCGGCGTGTTGTGTCTCGCAGCCGTCTGCTGAGCACGATCGCGCTCGGAGCGATGGGTGAGCCGGCCTATGCGCTGGAAGGATCGGTTTTTATCGCGGGTGCGGCGATTCAGTGGCTGCGTGACGGCTTGGGCCTGATCAAAAGAGCCTCGGAGAGCGCGGCTTTGGCGCGGCGCAGCAAGCGCCCGGACGTATATATGGTGCCGGCGTTCGTCGGAATGGGTGCGCCGTACTGGGACACCGGCGCGCGCGGGGCGATCTTCGGTATAAGTCGCGATACCGATCGGGCCGACCTGGTGAGGGCGGCGCTCGATGGTATCGCTTACCAGGTAGCCGAAGTGCTGATTGCGATGGAATCGGACGCCGGGCGGCGACTAAAGGCGCTTCGGGCGGACGGCGGAGCGTCCGCCAACAGTTATCTGATGCAATTCCAGGCGGATCTGCTCGGGCGCCCCGTCGTTGTTCCCCACATGGCAGAGACGACGGCACTGGGCGCGGCGATGGTTGCCGGACTGGCTGCGGGCCTTTGGCGTACATCGCAAGATCTCGCTGCGTTGCGCAAGGGAGGGGAAAAAACGTACCGGCCCAAAATGGCGGCGGCGGAGCGTGAACGATTGTTGGAGAAATGGCGCGTCACGGTCTCTCGTGTTCTTGGTCGTGCCGCGGAATCCGAGCTACAAGGGGCAAGATCACACTGATCTACGAGGTTGACGGACCCCGCGCCTTTGTGCGGCGCAACGGCATCAGTGCTATTGGGGTTGGTCTCGCTTTCGTGTTTCCGATCGCGACGTTTGCCGGCCGGGTTGGGATTTCGTCGCATCTTTATTCGAGGATGGGCGAATGAATTCGTGTTAAGTTTGGATCAACGATAGCTCGTGTTCCGGACGCACGATGGCCGACTCGAGGAAAGCGCCAATGAAGCAAATCCTGATTCTGGCCTACAGACTCCTGGTCAGCGACAAGGGCAAATACAGTGCGGTATTGGTCGGGACCACGTTCTCGGTCTTCCTTATCGTCCAAATGACCTCGACCTTCGCGGGTATCCTGACGAAAGCGTCCGCTACCGTCATTAACATCGGCGCCGGCATCTGGGTCATGGACCCTGCGGCCACAAATACCGTTCTTAGCAACGTTCCAATGCCGGATTACGTCCTGGATGCGGTGCGCAGCATCAATGGTGTCAAATATGCGGTTCCTCTTTATTCCGGTGCGGCGCTGGTGAAGCTGCGCGACGGCGCCTACCAGCAAGTCACCGTGATCGGGCTTGACGACGCCAGTTTAGTCGGCAGGCCGAAACTGCTGGAGGGGAGCATAGCTGACATCTTTGCGGAAAACGGCTTCGTCGTGGTCAAGGACGAGGAGTATCCCAAGCTTGAAAGTCCAAAGCTCGGAACAGAATTCGAACTGAATGACCATCGTGGCGTCATCGTCGGCATCGCCACGGTCCCGACTGGAGCTCTGTTCGGCACGCCAACGCTGTATACCACCTACAACAGGGCGATTCAGTACATTCCCTCGATGCGTTTTACCATCTCATACCTCCTGGTCGAGCCAAAGGCCGCCTCCGATATCCAGTATATCAAACAACAGGTTGCGGAGCTCGGCTACCTCGCGCTGACCAACCACGAGTACCAGAATACGATTTCGAATTACCTGAAATACAAGACGAGCATCGGCACCAATACGCTCTTGATGACGGTTATCAGCTTCATTGTTGGTCTGTCGATTTCGGGGCAGACCTTCTATACCTTCATCCTGGAAAACCTGGAACACTTCGGAGCGCTCAAGGCGATTGGAGCCAAAGGGCGTGAGCTGGTGTACATGATATTGTTCCAGGCGGCCTTCACTTCCCTCGCTGGATACGGCCTCGGCATTGGTCTCTCTACCCTGCTGATTACCGCGGCGAAGCTGAGGCTCCCGGAATACTCCTCCCGCGTCACTTACACCAACCTCGGCCTGGCTTTCTTCTTGGTTCTAATAATCGCCAGTGTTTCCAGCTACGCGGGGATACGCCGAGTGCTGAAAATCGAACCGTTCGATATCTTCAGGGGCTGACATGTCCGGAGCGGCAATCGTGGCCGACAAGCTCACCAAATGGTTCGGACAAGACAGCGCCAGAACCTACGCGGTAAGAGAAGTGAGTTTCGAAGCCAACTGGGGCGAGATGCTCTACATAGTAGGACCGTCGGGAAGCGGTAAGACGACTTTATTGAGCATGATTTCGGGAATTCTTCGACCGAACTCCGGTTCGGTGAATATAGGCATGCGCGATCTCTGGAGTCTCTCGGAAGACGAGATTGCCGACTTTCGGCTGAACACCATCGGCTTTGTTTTTCAGGACTACCACCTTTTTCCTCGCCTCACCACCGCGGAGAACGTAGCGATCCCGTTGATTCTTAAGAAGCGGAGCTGGGACGAGGCCCTGCGCGCCGCGGCCCGATATTTGGAGGTGGTGGGCTTGGCCGACAAGGCGCAACTTCCGCCAAGCAAGCTCAGCGGCGGGGAACAACAGCGCGTGGCAATCGCGCGCGCCATCGTTCATCAACCCGAGATCCTGGTATTCGACGAGCCCACCGCCTCTCTCGACGGAGAGACCGGGCGCAAGATCGTGTCCTTCGTTAAGACCGAAGTGTTGACCGAGAAGCGCTGCATTGTGATCGTCACGCATGACAGCAGGATCTTCGAGTACAGCAACAGGATCATGTCGATGGAGGACGGACGGATAACCGGCTTCCAGCAGGGTGGGTCGTATGAGACCTAGGATTGAACTGGTGCTTGCCTTTCTCGGACTGACCGCCGGCTTGATTGGCGCATACCTATACGGGTTGCACGTCGCAGCGCCGGCACCGGCGTTTAATCCAGCGGCAAACCCATACGCCAGGGGTATCTATGCGGAAGGTATCGTCGAGAGTTACCAGAACAACGGGGAAAACATAAACATTTATCCCGAAGTGCCTGGCACGATAGTGGAAATTCCGGTCCGCGAGGGACAGTTTGTCCGCACAGGAACGGTACTCCTGCGGATGGACGACTCGGTACAAAGAGCGACCGCGGAGCAGCAGAAATCCCAGGCGGAAGCCGCTCATGCCATGCTCGAGGAGCTCCGGGCCGAACCCCGCCAAGAGACCTTCGAGGTCTCCAAGGCTCAGCTGACCTTCGCCAGCGCACAGTTAAAGAACGCGCAGGACGAACTGCGGAAGCAGGAGGCCTCTTATCAGCTGGATCCCAAATCGGTAAGCAAGTACACGCTCGACGACGCGAGAAACGCCGTCAAGGTTGCCGCGGCCAACCTCAAGGTGGTGCAAAAGCAGTATGAACTCACCAAGGCCGGCGCCTGGATCTACGATATCAGAAATCAGGAGAAGACCTACGAGGCGGATGAGAAGGCCTACCTCTCGTCCAGCGCCCTGCTTGCGAAGTACACAATCAAGGCGCCCGCCGACGGTACGATTCTCGCTATTCAAGCGGCGGTTGGAAGCTACGTCGGTCCGCAAGGCACTTACGATACGTATACCCAGGGATTTGACCCGGTCCTCGTAATGGGTACGTCGGAAGAATATATCGGCGTGCGATGTTACATCGATGAAATACTCATACACAGGCTGGCCCCAGGACCTCAAATGCGGGCGCAAATGTTCATTCGCGGCACGAGCATCAGCGTTCCGCTTGAATATGTGAGAGTACAGCCTTATGTCTCCCCAAAAATCGAATTATCCGACCAGCGACTCGAAAGAGTCGATGTTCGCGTGTTACCCGTCATCTTTCGGTTCGCGAGGTCGAAGAATGTCGGAGTGTATCCGGGCCAGTTAGTGGATGTTTACGTCGCCGAGAAATAGCCGCGCCGGGACCTGCCACCTTAGGCGCGATCGTCTATTAGAGACGCTCTGCGTGTTTTTTTCATGTTGTGTTGCCGCGTGTGCGGTGGGGCCGGACTTTTCCCGGCCCGAACCACCGGCCAGTCGACAATACACTCACGAGGAAGAGCCCGAGAAAACGATTGCCGCGGAGGGTGGCGCGCAGCGTTTCGAGCGCGGGGCGAAGATCGCCGCGGACTGGTGGCGGCTGTTTAACTGCCCGAAGCTGGACGCGGTGGTCACGCAATCGATCGCTAACAATCCGACGCTGCAAGCGGCGCAGGCAAGCCTGCGGCAAAGCAAGGATAACCTTCGCGCCGGCTATGGCATTTTCTACCCTCAACTTGGCGCCGGCTTCCAACCCACGCGCCAGCAATTCTCACCGGCCCGATTCGGCGAGAGCGCCAAGCCCAGCATCTTTGACCTCTATACCTTCTCGACGACAGTCAGTTACGTGCTCGACGTGTTCGGCGGCGAGCGGCGAACCGTAGAGGGCCTAGGCGCGCAGGTCGACGTGCAATATTACAATGTTCAGGGTTCCTATCTCACGTTGTCGGGCAACATTGTCAACGCGGTTGTGGCGGAAGCGTCGTACAGCGCTGAGATCGAGGCGACCCAACAGATCATAGGGTTTCTCGGGGAACAAACCAAAGTCACGGCCGCGCAGGTGCGGGCGGGCACCGTTCCCTACGCGAATTTACTCAGCGTACAAACCCAGCTGGCCACGACGGAGGCAACGCTGCCGCCTCTTCGGCAGCAACTGGCCCACACCCGGCACTTGCTCGCGACGTTGACAGGCCAGGCACCCGCGGATTGGACGCCGCCGCCAGTCGCGCTTTCCGAACTCAAGCTTCCGAACGACCTGCCGGTGAGCCTGCCTTCCGATTTGGTCCGTCAACGTCCCGATATCCTGATGGCCGAAGCCCAGCTGCACAGTGCCAGTGCCCAGATCGGAGTGGCAACCGCGGCGCTGTTTCCGAGCTTCACGCTGAATGCCAACTACGGTTGGAACAGCACCTCGCTGTCCAGTCTGTTTGCGAGTAACGCCGCCTTCTGGACCACGGGAGCAGACCTCGCTACTCCGCTGATCCAGGGACCGACGCTATGGTACCAGCGAAAGGCGGCAATCGATGCCTATCAGCAGGCCCTGGCAAACTATCGGCAGACGGTTCTGGCCGCCCTTGCCCAGGTTGCTGATGCGCTGGACGCGCTGCAGCATGACGCCGAGACTCTCCGCGCACAATCGCAGGCGCTCAACACGGCAGCCGAGGCGTTACACCTGATAGAGAGCAACTATCAGGCCGGCACCGTCAACTATCTACAGGTCCTAATCGCTGACTATCAATACCAGCAGGCGAAACTTGGCTATATCCAGGCGATGGGACAACGACTTCAGGATACCACCGCGCTTTTCGTCGCTCTCGGCGGCGGCTGGTGGAATGCCCAGGAAAGTACCATATTGAATTCATCTGCCCCAGGCACCGGCAGCAGCTTGATTCCGCAGGTGGATTCGCAGAAGCAATGATTTAGCGGTCAATCGGAAGGGCCTTGTAAGATTTAGTGAGAGAGTAGCCGGCAAGTAGACGGGAGGACGCATTGACGTTATTCCCACCATGAATAAAAGCGAGTCCGCACACGACAGACGTCAGCCATCGCCAGGAGTCGGCAGAACCGCAAGTGCCAGGAACCCGGGGTTCGTGAGAACAATGCCCGTCGTTGCTCTTCTCTTGAGCTTCGTGGCATGTGCGGCGCAGGAGCTGGCCCCACCGCCGCAGGCTCCGCCGCCGACACCGATGTCGGCAGGCGCGCTGTTCTCTCAGCAGCAGATCGATCAACTTTTGGCGCCAATCGCGCTTTATCCAGATTCTTTAATCGCCCAGATTCTCACGGCGGCGACCTACCCGCTGGAGGTGGTCGAGGCGGACCGCTGGTTGCAAGTTCCCGGCAATGCGGCGCTCAAGGGCGACCAATTGGTGGCCGCGCTGCAGCGCCGGCCATGGGATCCCAGCGTAAAGGCGCTTGTTCCTTTCCCGCAGATACTGCGGATGATGGACAACAACCTGGAATGGACGGAAAAGCTGGGCGATGCTTTTCTGGCGCAGCAAGCAGCGGTGATGGATGGGGTGCAACGCCTTCGTCAGAGAGCCCAAGCCGCCGGGGCGCTCGTATCGACGCCTCAGCAGGTCATCTCCACCCAGGACGGCATCATCGCGGTCGAGCCGGCCAACCCTGCGGTAGTCTATGTACCGGTTTACAATCCGACTCTTGTCTACGGCGTCTGGCCTTGGCCAGAGTATCCGCCTTTCTACTTTTGGCCTTGGCCGGGCTTTGTTCTCGGCTTCGGGATCGGCATTCCGGTCGTATACCCGCTATGGGGCTGGTGTCACTGGGAGTGGCGTCACCATCGACTGCACATCGACGTTCCCAGATTCAACGAGATCAATGTTTACCGTCCGCCGGTCTCGTCCCCTATTTGGCAGCACGAGCCGGTTCACCGCGATGGCGTCCCTTATCGCGACGCCGAAACACAGGCGCGCTTCCAGGGCGCCGTCTCCCCTCAGGCGCGTCTCGAATTGCGCGGCTACCCGGTCGGCGCTCCACCACGCGGCGTAGTGCATGCGCCGCCAGTTTTTGAGTCCTTCGGGCGGGGAGCCGAGGTCCGCGCCTATGCCGATCGCGGAGCCCATTCAATGGGAGGTTTCCGCGGAGGCGGCGGCCGAGGCTTCGGTGGAGGCGGAGGTGGGCGCCGCTGAGAAGTGATGCCAATCCCACCGTAGGCGCTGCGAGGAGATTATGATTAGACAAGGTTGGAAAGGTCCCGGAGCTACGTTGTGGCTCAGCCTCGCGGCATCAAGTCTTGCCGCGATACTGTCATCGGCTCGGGCACCCGCTTTCGCTGCCGGCGCGCGGCAGGAGACTTTCTCCGCGCCGCAGCAAGCGGTTGATGCTCTCATTGGGGCAAACCGCAGCGGCAGCACGGCCCAGCTTCTGAAGATCCTGGGACCTGAGGCGGAGAAGCTAATCAGTTCCGGCGACCCGGTCGCCGACAAGGCTGGGAGGGACCGTTTCGTCGCGGCATACGACGCTTCGCACAAGCTGGAGAGGCGGGGCGCGGACAGGGTGGTCCTAATCGTCGGCAAGGAGGACTGGCCCCTTCCGATTCCGCTCTTCCGCCAAGGCTCGGTTTGGCGCTTCGATACCAAAGCCGGGGAGAAGGAGATCCTTGATCGACGAATTGGCCGCAACGAGCTGAAAGTCATCGAGGTGTGCCGCGCCTATGTCGAGGCTCAGCGCGAATACGCGGCCAAGGATCGCTTGGGTAGCGGACATCGCGAATATGCCCAGCATCTCCTAAGCACTTCCGGAAAGCACGACGGGCTTTATTGGCCGGTAAGTACCGGCGAAGAGGACAGCCCCTTCGGTCCGTTAATCGCTCAGGCCCGCGCCGAGGGCTATTTCAACAAAGCGATGCGCGACGAGTCGAAGCCCTATCACGGCTATTACTACAAGATTCTCAAACGGCAAGGGCCGGACGCGCCCGGCGGCGCCAAGGACTACGTGGTCGACGGCCACATGACCGGCGGCTTTGCCATGGTCGCCTTCCCGGCCAGATACGCAGACTCGGGGGTCATGACGTTCATCGTCAATCAAAACGGTATCGTCTATCAGAAGGACCTCGGTCCAGAGACCGCCACGATCGCAGGCGATACGACGCAGTTCGATCCGGACGCGACATGGACAATCCCGTAGAGGCTCGACGGTGGAACGACAACTCTCGGTTCTGGAAGGCGGCGCCAAGACGGCGCAGGGAAAAGCATTCACGGGCTATCTAACTGATACCTTCCGCTATTCCATCATGGAAGCTCACGGTCAGACCCATAAGCAATGCGCGATCGTTTCGCCGGTTCGCTCCGGCGTGGTCATTCGGGCAGCTGCGGTTTGAGTTTTGTCACGCGTAGGCCGTGAGACGTTCCATCCGACATCGAAGCCGACCTCGTCGCCCTGATTGACCAGGTTGATGCCGGGGAAATTACCGCCCAGCGGAGCGCCGACCACTTCGACGTAGGGAAATTGAAAGCGGATTTCCCGGCCGCTTTGCGAACGCAGCACGCCTCGTCCGCGGCCGCGGTCGAGGCGGACTATGGTTCCCCTGTAGAAGTTGTCGGGGAAGTGCTCTTTGTCAAAGACTTCGCTCACACCCCAGCATTAGCATCGGCGTGGCGTGGCGGAAAGCTGCCGGGCCTCGATCTTTGCGGCGCGGAGGAACGGGTCACAGCGGCAGCGCGGTGCGAAACAGGATGAAGTGACCGAGAAATGCCCCGACCAGCACCGACATCACGGTGATGTAGAGCAGCCCTGTTGCCGCCATCGTTTGCGGAATCTTGAGCGTTTGCCACGTCATCCAGGTGAGTACGAGCGAAGCAACAGGTCCGAAAAGCATCCTTATCGCGAGCAACGCCAGGTTCGAATGGAAAAGGAGTCTCACTGCCAGCCTCGCGTCTGATACGCCGAACAGCGCGAACGCCACGACCATCAGGATGAGGCCTGCGAGGTTTGCAATCAGCGCGATACCCAGAAGCTTCACGATGGTGCGCAGATAGTCCACTGGCAGATTTGGGTCGATTAGGTACCAGTGCCCAAAGAGCATCCCGGCGCTTGCAAGGCCCAAGACCAGGGAGGACAGGATCGCCGAGACGGCATAGCCGAGTCCTGTCATGACGCCGAAAGCAGCCGGTTTAAGTGCCAATGGTCCTACCAAGACACCGATAAGACCAACCCCCAGACCGAAGGTGTAGCTGCGGGCGCGAAGATACGCGTTGTCGGTATAGAGCGTGAGCAAGTAGAGCGACACGGCGAGACAAAAGAGCGTCCAGATTGCGGTATCGATCCAAAGAGTCATCGCGGCTGGAGAATCGGGATGATTGCCTCCGTAGGCGAGGAAGCCGAAGCCAAGTGCCGTCAACATCGCGGAGGCCAAGTAAACGGCGGCGCTTGAACGGTAGAAGCCACGTTCAATCTTGAAGAATGGCGGGACGGAAATCGCCAGCAGGCCGCCAAAGGCAAGCTCGCCGAAAACCGAGACAAAACAGACGGCAAACCTTGTCACGAGTCAGCCATCAGGGTTGACCGGTCGCGGCGGGCGGCAACGGCGATTGCTCGGTGTTTGTCCAGAGAGAACGTTGGTTTAAAAGCAGGGTTGTTCATGGTCGCGACAGATGATAAATCTTATTGGTGCCGGATTCGAGACAATTTGGCCTCGCCATCTTGTATCCGGCGGTGTGCGATTAGGACAAGGGGGGCGTCGGAAATCTGTTGTGGCGAGCGGGGATTTTGTGGGGTACGCGCACGGTTTAAATTTCGAGTTGGCGCCGGCGCGTGATTGATCTGGAGGAAGCCGATGCGGAACGAAAGACGGAAAGCTCCAGGATTTATAGCGGCAGTGATGGCGGTATCGCTGTGCGGATGGGCTGGGGCAGCGATGGCGCAGCTTGGGGGCGAGTTTAACGCCTACCGGGCATATCTGGAGACTATGATGGCGGGCTGGCGGATACCGACGCCGGGCCTCGAATGGATCGAGCTGGTATTGCGACCGGAGTCGCGGCAGGCGAAGCGGCAGACCGAGCGCGTGGTATTTTCCGATATCATGTTCGAGTCCGATTCCGAGAAACTGTCAGACGTTGGCGTGGGACGCTGCTACCTGATCGCCCAGAAGATCAAGGCCGGCACCGGCGTCAAGGTCGTGATCCAGCGCCATACCGATCATCGAGGCGCGTCAAACTTGAATCGAAAGCTGGGCGAGCTCAGGGCCGAGTCAGTGAAGAGTCAGCTTGAAGGATTCGGTATCCCGGAACGCCGGATGTCGACGGTGAGCTCGGGCCAGAAGTTATCCCCGGCCGATTCCAAAGCGGAGTGGGAGCGTGCAGTCCGCGAGCGTACGGAGTTTGAGATCGAAGCGGAAGAGGGCGCGGGCTCCGATCAGAGCTCCGAATCCAGCAGGAACGCGACATTCTAGACGGCTAGCGGGTTAGCAGTTCCGGACAAGCCGGATTGCCGTCGCTGAGAACGGGCCTGCGAAGCTATCTGTGGCGAGGCGACGGAGACTAGTCGGTGCCTGAAAGGATGGCGTCAAGTTCGCCGGCGTCGTCCATCGCCTTTAGTTCATCGTAGCCCCCGATTATCTGGCCGTTGATAAAAATCTCCGGGACGGTGCGTCTGCCGCCCGCGAGTTCGACCATCTCTTCGCGCGCAAGCGCGTCATAGGTCACGTCGATCTCATCGAACGCGACTCCCTTGCGTTTGAGCAACGCTTTGGCGCGCACGCAATACGGACAATATTCGGTAGTGTAAACCTGCACGCTAGCCATGGAATCAGTGTAAATGGGAGCTCATTACCGCGCAATGACAGTCCGGTTACAGCAGATTACGGGACCGGTTTCGAGGAGATCAACTCCGGCGTCGGGACGGCAGCCTCGTGAGGTTCTCAGGGTGCACGGCGATGCCGTTACGTTGGAGCAGGGCGGTGAACACCCCTTGGCCATCGACGAGCGTCCCATCGCGATGAATCTGGCGGACGCCGCAGGAAGGGCTGCGATCCTTGAGAATCGCGTTGGTGGCGCCGCCGGCGAGAGCTTCGGTAAGAGCGGCGTGGGCACCCTTCAGGAATTCGTCGCGCCGATCGTCGCCGTTGACATCGACTACTGTGGCGCTGCCGTCGATAACCGCGCCGCCGTCGCCGCCCCGAAGCTCGCAGGCGGGCCGGGGAGTACCGAGTCCGCCCAGTTCTTCCGGACAGAGCGGAATGATTTGTCGCCCTTCGAGGACCGCTCCCAGCTCGGGTGTGAACTTGTCGCCGCCGTCGAAGCGGCATCGCCGTCCCAGCAGGCACGCGGACACCACCACCGCGCCTAATCCCGGTTTGACCTTATCCGACATAATCGAATGCGAAACGGTTCTTCAGCGAATCGGAGGATTGACGATCGCCTGGTCGGCGAGGTCGCCGATGTCGTCCTTGATATAAACCCTGCGGCCGCGTACCTCGAGCCTGCCTTCCTGGTAGAGCTGGATGGCGCGGGGATAGATGCGATGTTCCTGAACGAGAATCCGTTCGGCCAGCTCCTGCTCGGTATCTTCGGGGCAAACCGGTACGACCGCCTGAATGATGATCGGTCCGTCGTCCATCCCTTCGGCGACGAAAAAGACCGTGCATCCGGAAAAGCGAACGCCGTGCTCGATCGCGGCCTTTTGCACGTGCAGGCCGGGAAAGGAGGGCAGCAGGGCGGGATGGATGTTCATGATTCGATTCGGGAACGCACGAACCATCACCGGCGATAATATGCGCATGAAACCCGCCAGGATCACGAGCTCGACATCGTGCGCCCTCAACGCCGCGAGAACCTCGTGGTCGAATGCTTCACGGTTGGGGAAGCGGCGATGTTCGATTACAAGAGTATCGATTCCGTGGCGGCGGGCGCGCTCGAGGCCGCCGGCATCGGGGCGGTTTGAGATGACGACCTTGATGTGCGCTTTGAGCTCGCGGCGTTCGATCGCGTCGATGATCGCCTGAAGATTGCTTCCGAAACCGGAGATCAGAACTCCGAGGTTGACCGCCGAATCAGCCGCCATCGCGTGTGATGCCTCTGGATGGTACCGACCCCTCTGTAGTCTCCGCCGGTGGCGGAGAACCAGAGGAAGGGAAGCCATTTTTATCGCAAGGCATATTCAGTCAAGGAGCACGCCACGCTGCCCCCTACGCAGTGCGCCTATAACATACGCGGGCTGGCGACGGCGGCGCAAATAAGCCACCGCGTCGCCGGCCTCGTCGGCACCGAAAATCGCTATCATCCCAAGGCCGTTGTTGAAGGTGCGATCCATTTCGGGCTGGCTGACTTTTCCCAGCCGGGCGATGAGACTGAAGATCGGCGGTATCGGCCAGCTTCCGCGCTCGATCCGCGCACACAGGTTCGGCGGCAGGACGCGGGGCAAATTTTCGATCACGCCGCCGCCGGTGATATTGGCGAGCCCCTTGACCTTGAAACGGCGAAACAGGTCCGCTGCTATTCGCGCGTAGATCCGGGTCGGGCGAAGCAGTTCATCGGCCAAGCTGCATCCGAGTTCGGGAATGCGCGCCTTGAGCTTCAACCGGCCTCTTTCGAGCAAGACCTTACGCGCGAGCGAATATCCGTTGGAGTGGAGACCGCTGGAGGCAATCCCGACCAGCACATCGCCGGCGCGCAGACGCCTGGGTGAGGGTATCTGATCGCGTTCGGCGATTCCCACCGCGAAACCCACCAGATCGTATTCGCCGGCGCGGTACATCCCCGGCAACTGCGCGGTCTCGCCGCCCACCAGGCTGGCGCCGGCGTCCGCGCAGCCGCTCGCAATCCCCTTGACGAGTTGTAGCGCGATACGTTGGTCGAGCTTACCGGTGCCGATGTAATCGAGGAAGAAAAGCGGCTTGGCGCCGGTGCAGATAACGTCGTTGACGCACATCGCCACGCAATCGATTCCGACCGTGTCGTGCCGACCGGTGGCGAAGGCGATTTGAAGCTTGGTTCCCACGCCGTCGGTTCCGGCCACCAGCACCGGCGACCGCATCCGCCGGATGTGGTCAAGGCTCACAAGCGAGCCGAAGCCGCCGATTCCCGCCATCACACTCGCGCCCACGGTCGGCTGCGCGAGACGCCGGAACATCGGGATCAGCCGCTCTTTCAGATCGATATCGACGCCGGCAGCCTTGTATGTGAGCGCGCGCGCCATCGTCACCTCCGTCGAAACGCCAACGCCGAGGCGCGCCATGCCCGCATCAGGGGCGGCTCCGCTGTCATCGGGTCACCATATATTGTCAGGCCTTCGCGATACTCGACGATGTCGAGTCCGTCGAGCAGCGCGCGCAGTTCGCCGTGTTCGAGGAGATGGAGCGGATTGCGAAGATGCCCCTCCCACGCCTCGTCAATCAGAAAGGTATCGAACAGCAGGGCGCCGCCTACCTTTAGCGCGCGTTTAAAATCGGGGAGCAGGCTGCGCTCCAGAAAGTTCACGTTGAGGATAACGTCGAACCTGTTCTCGCCGAGGGGAAAGCGGGTCATATCGGCGAGAACGGGTGAGACGACCAGACGCTCGGATCGGGCCGCGTTCATCATCACCTGGATTCCGGCGATCGAATAATCAACCGCGATGACGCGCATGCCGGCGCGTGCGAGCAGCAGGCTGTGACGTCCGCGGCCCGCCGCGACGTCGAGCGCGAGGCCGTGCGGCAGACGCGGCAGCATCGCGATGACGAACGGTTCCGGCTTGCCGGGCAATTCGCCCTGGTGGCGCCGGTCCCATTTGACGCGCCCGGCCTGGGTCATAGCACACGCGCCAGTGTAAGCACGTCGACCGAGCGCGCACCGGCGGCGCGAAGCGTACGGGCGCACTCGTTCGCCGTGGCGCCGGTGGTCATAACGTCATCGACCAGCAGCACTCGACGATTCGCGATCCGGGCGGGCCGTTTCACCGCGAAGGCATGACGCACGTTGCGGCGGCGGGTCTGGATATCTTTCGCGGTTTGCGGAGTCGTGGGCACGACCCGGATCAAACTCCCGACGTCGAGCTTGCATCCGAGTCGGCGCGCCACCGGCGCGGCGAGTATCGCGGCCTGATTGAAGCCGCGCCATCGAAGCCGGCTCGGATGCAGCGGCACCGGAATCACCAGGTCGTAGTCATCAGCGTAGACCGGCAGGTCGTTCCCCAGGCATTCGGCAATCGCGCGGCCCATCGATTGGTTCGGCCCGTACTTGTACCGCCGGATCATCGAAGCGAGGACGCTGTTTTCCGCTTCGGCGTGCGCCTCGTAGGCCGCGATCGCCCGCGCTTTGCGGAAACTCGGCGGCGATTCCAGGCATCGAGCGCATCGATGGCCGCCGCCGTCCTCGAAACCCGGAACCGGTACGCCGCATCGCTCACATAGCGACCCGTCGAGTCGTCCAATCCGGCCAAGGCACGGCGTGCAGACCCGTTGATCGGATTCGAGCGGAAGCCGCGCGTCGCATCCGGCGCATCGCGGCGGAAACAGGAAGTTCAGAAGCTGATGGGCGAGCCGCACAGACTATAGATGAAGCGTCGAGCATCGAAACTCAAGCCCGCGGCATTCCATGCCGGCGGATCGACTCACGACATACGTGCTGCGGCAAATGCGGCGGCGCGTGCGCCTATGCTATAGACAAGGCCTATGGTTGGACCGCTGGCGGGAATCCGCGTAATCGACTGGACGATCTGGCAGCAAGGGCCGGTGGCTACCACGATGCTGGCCGACCTCGGCGCCGAAGTTATCAAGATCGAGGAGCGCGACAAGGGCGATCCCGGCCGCGCGATTTTCGCGGTGGCCGGAGGGACGGCGGAAAAGAGCGGGCGCAACTTCTATTTCGAGGCGAACAATCGCCACAAAAAGAGTATCACGCTGGACCTGAAACAGCCCCAGGCCCGCGAGATAGTATACAAGCTGGTCGCCGGCAGCGACGTCTTTGTGCAGAATTTTCGCAAGGGCGTGGCCGCGAGACTGGGGTTGGACTACCCGACCCTGCGTGCTCACAACGAGCGGCTGATCTACGCCAGCGCTTCGGGTTACGGTCCGCAGGGGCCGGACAGCGGCGAGCCGTCGTTCGATTATCTCGGGCAGGCGCGCTCCGGAATCATGAACGTGATCGGGCCGCCGGGATCGCCGCCGAGTTACGTCTTCGGAGGAATCGCGGACCAGATGGGCGCGATCATGCTGGCCTATGGAATCATGACGGCGCTGTTTGCGCGCGAGCGCCACGGAGTGGGCCAGGAAGTCGATGCTTCGCATCTGGGCTCGATGATCGCGCTGCAAGGGCTGAACGTTTCGTTCAAGACGATGGTGGGTCTGGAGTTTCCGCGGTACCTTCGCGAAGAAGCGTTTAATCCGCTGTGGAACCATTA
Organism: uncultured Pseudomonadota bacterium; assembly: GCA_963759165.1. Taxonomy (GTDB): domain Bacteria; phylum Desulfobacterota; class Binatia; order Binatales; family Binataceae; genus DATJOQ01. The sequence goes on from CAVWXK010000001.1 coordinate 1,936,399, forward strand.
CCAGTGCGGAGACGGCAAATGGGATTGCCTCGCGATGTTGCAGGCGGATCGCTACTGGAAGGATTTCTGCGTCGCGCTTGGCCTTGCGGAGCTGATCGACGATCCCCGTTTTGCCGATATCCGCGCGCGCGGCCAAAACGCAAGGCGTTGATCGAGAATTCTCGATCGGACTTTTGCCGCCCGCCCGCGCGAGGAATGGCTGAAGATCCTGCGCGAGGGAGGCGACTTCGTTTACACGATCGTGAATTCGATTTCCGATCTGCCGCAAGATCCCCAGGTGCTGACCAATCGGTATATCGTCGACTACGACCATCCGGCGTTGGGCAAGACGCAAGTGGTCGGGTTGCCGGTGATGTTGAGCAAAACGCCGGGCGATCCGTGCGGCTACGCCCCCGAGCTGGGAGAGCATACGGAGGCAATCCTTACGGAGATGCTGGGCTATAGCTGGGATGAAATCGCGGAGCTTAGAAAAACCGGCGTGCTCTGAACGCTTGAGGCTCGCAACTTTTTCAGGAGGACCAGGTGATGACGGAAATTGAAGAACGGGAGCAGATTCGCGACCTCTATGTCCGGTACGCGCTCAGCATCGACGAGGATCGGCGCGAGGATTGGGTCGCCTGCTTTACCGAGGACGGAGTGTTTGAAAGCCCGCGCATGGGCCGTCATGCGGGGCGCGATGGCTTGCGCGAGTTCACGCGCATCTACAAGGAGGCTCAGGCCGGCGGCCAGGTTCGCCATGTGATGAGCAATATCAGCGTGCAGCTCGAAGGAGATCGCGCGACCGGGACGTGCTATCTGACTTACTATCACACCAAGAGCGGCAAGTCGGAGCTGGCGGCGGTGGGCGGCTATCGCGACAAGTTGCGAAAGGTCGGCGGCAAGTGGCTGTTCGAGCATCGCAAGGTTTTCGTCGACGCCTGAGTTGGCGAGGACGCGCCGAAGATGTGACGATATATTTGATGCCTGACCGTCGCACGACCGTGATGGCGAAATCATTGCGATGACTGCACGTAGCGAAAATCGCGCCGAGATGTTTAATGCGCGTGAAGCGGCGGAGCATCTGGGCGTCAAGATGAGCACGCTTTACGCGTACGTCAGCCGGGGATGGCTCAAGAGCTATCGGCGCAAGGTTGGCCGCCAGGCGCTGTATCGGCGCGCCGATATCGAAAGTTTGCGCGGCGTGGTGACGCCCGAGCGCGGCCGGCGCGGGCGGAGTCTGCCCGAGGCCAGCTCCTGGGTTACCGTGGCGCAACCGCCGCGCACCGAGGGCGCTCCGCCGGGAGTAATCGTGGCGGAATCGGCGGTGAGCTCGATCGTCGACAAGCGTCTGGTCTATCGCGGCTATCTGATCGAGGAAATCGCCGAGCGCGCTTCCTTCGAAGAAGTTTGTCTGCTGCTTTGGCGCGGCGAGCGAGCATCGAGCGAGGAGGTCGAGGCGCTAAGAACCGAGATTTCCGGGGCGCGGATGCCGGTTTCGGCCGCGGCCGCGCTGGCCGCTGTGGGTCAGGATGCGCCACCGCTGCTCAGGCTCGCGGCGGTGATGCCGAGCCTGGCGGCGCTGGAACGAAGCCAGCCGCCGCGATCGCACATGCGTCAGGCGACGCTTCTGATGAGCGTGATGCCGCTGGCGCTGGCGCGGAGCACGGCTAGCGTCGTGGCCGGAGAGCAGGACGGGATGGCGGCGCGGCTGTTGCGAATCGCCCGCGACAGCGAGGTGCGAGACTGGGAAATCGGGGCGCTGGAGCGCGTGCTGATCGCGTGCGCGGAGCACGAAATCAACGCCTCGACCTTTGCCGCCCGAGTCGTAGCTTCGAGCGGAGCGGATCTTTACGCCTGCACGCTGGCGGCGTTGTGTTCGCTCTCGGGGCCGATTCACGGCGGCTCGTGCGATCGAATCGAACGGATGTTTGCGCAGATCGCTGCCGGCGCGCGAATCGACGCCTGCCTCGAGGAATTCGCGCACGAGCAGGCGCTTCCACCGGGATTCGGCCACGTGATGTATCCGGCTGGGGACCCGCGCGCGGCGCTGCTGAAAGACGTGGCGGGCAAGATCGCGCGTCGTCGAGGCCGGCGCCTGTTCGAAACCGCACTGCGGGTCGAGGAAGCGGTGATGAAGGCGCAGCGTTTACGGCCGAATCTCGATTTCTATCTTACCGTTTGCGTGCACTTGCTGGAGTTTCCAACCGGGATGCCGTCGGCGATCTTCGCGGTCGGGCGCGCCGCGGGATGGATCGCGCATAGTCTGGAGCAATACGCCGACAATCGGCTGATCCGCCCGCGAATCCGTTATCGCGGTCCGGCGATTCGGCACTGGACGTGAGGGGCGCGGCGGTGAAGTCCTTGCGGGAGAGAGCAATTTAACCGATTTCCTGTTGGACCCTCACCGCCTCGCGCCGCGCGCTCGGCCGCCTCTCCCTGATCCGGGAGAGGCCTGATTAGGCGAGACGTTTGAGGCGCGCCTGGCGCACCGTTTCCGCGACCTTCTCGGGGTCGGAGATCCATTCGAGCCTGATCATAAAGTCGCTGCTGGCCGCCGAAGCGACCACGACGTTACCCAGCCCGATCAGTCTCTGAAGAAGGCGCCGGTCCACTTCGACCGAGCGAATATCCGCCAGTTCCAGCTCGCGCCTGCGAGTCGCGAGAATGCCCCGGCGTTCGATCAGCCGCTCGGAAGTCAGGCTCCAGTTGGTGCTGTTTCGTATCAGCGCGGCCCGCGCGAGCAACAGCAGGGCGAGCACGAACAGGAGCGAAGCCCTCGGCCCGGAACCCCCGGATAGAGGTCGCGGATTGCCAGGGCGAGAAGAACGAGGGCGACGATTAGCGCGCCGGCGAAGCGCCACCATGACTGCAAAATCCGGCTGAGCGCATATTCCCGCCGAGCTTCAGGACGCGGGCTGAACAATCGCGCACCGCATCGCGAACAGAATGCGGCGTCGGCAACGGCATCAAAGCCACATTGTGGGCATCTCATCGCATGGGCCATCCTGCTCGCGAACGGGCGGCGGCTTGATTATGAGAATGCGGGCATCGGCGGTCAATTGGACGGTCATCCCGAGATGGCTGAGCGAGGCGCGATTGGCGCGCCGGCGTCCCCCCTTGTCGGACGGCCCCGGAAGTTGCTATGGTTGTGTCAAATTGACGCAAAGTCGCGATGTCTGAAAAGCGGTGACGAGATGTTTGGGGGAAGGGCAGCGACAGCGCATCGAGGATGCCTTCATGATGGAACACGCCGCCGAACATTCGACAGCCGCGGCCGAGCTTCAGCACAAACTCAACGTTCTGGGCGGAGCGGGCTACGACTACGCCGCCTGCGAGCGCTATGCGGGAATAATCGCCGAGATCCGGCGACTCAAGGTTGAGCGGCGCGCCGTCATCCTGGCCCACAATTATCAGCGCCCGGAAATTTTCGAGGTGGCCGATTACATCGGCGATTCGTTCGAACTGGCGCGCAAGGCGCGCGAGGTTCGCGACGCCGAAATCATCGTGTTTTGCGGCGTTCATTTCATGGCCGAGACCGCCAAGGTCTTCAATCCGGAGCGGATGGTGCTGCTGCCGGACCTGAAGGCCGGCTGCTCGCTCGCGGAGAGCATTACCGCCGAAGCACTGGCGGAGCGCAAGGCCGAACTCATCGCGCTTTACCCGGATTTGCGGGTGGTCTCGTACGTGAATTGCACGGCTGACGTGAAGGCGCTCTCGGATGCCTGCTGCACTTCGGCGAACGCGCTCAAGGTGGTCGAGGGGATTGATTCCGGGCACATCCTGTTCGTGCCGGATCAGAACCTGGCGAATTACGTTCAGGGTCAAACCGGCAAGAAGATCATCTCGTGGGACGGCAACTGCTACGTCCATCATCAGATCACCGCCGAGGAGATCGAAAAGGTCAGGCGCGGCATTCCGGGAATCAAGGTGCTGGCCCATCCCGAGTGCCGGAGCGACGTGCTGGCGCTCGCCGACGCGACGCTGTCGACCAGCGCGATGATGCGCTACGCGCGCGAGAGCGAAGCGACCCAGTTTCTCATCGTTACCGAGTGCGGGCTGTCCGATCGGCTGCTGCTGGAAGTTCCCGAGAAGCAGTTCTACAAGGCGTGCAAGCTCTGCCGCTACATGAAGATGATAACGCTGGAGGGCACGCTGGATTCGCTGCGCAACCTGCGCCACGAGATCGAATTGAGCGACGAAGTGCGCGAGGGCGCGAAGCGGGCGCTCGAAGCGGATGCTCGAACTGAGCGCGTAGGCGCGTGGGCGCCGGATCGCGGCGGCGTTGTTCGACGATGAGCAATCGAGGCGCGCTTGCCAGGCCCCGGGTGGCGGTCGATACGGTTCTGTTCGCGCTGGAGCGCGGCCGTCTGAAATGCCTGCTGGTTCAGCTAAAGCGCGGTGCGCTCAAAGGCAAGTGGGCTTTTCCGGGCCGACTGGTGCGAGCGGGCGAACAGCTCGACGATGCGGCGCGCGAGGAGTTGCGCTCGACCACCGGACTGGATGACGCGTATCTCGAACAGTTATTCACCTTCGGCGATCCATCGCGCGACCCTCGCGGCCACGTGGTGTCGGTCGCCTATATGGCGTTGATCGCCGACCCTTCCGAAGTGGAGCCTCCCGCGGGCAAGTACGCGGGCGCGCGGTGGTTCGAGGTTTCCGGCCTTCCGGCTCTGGCGTATGATCACAAATTGATGGCGGATTACGCGCTGCGGCGGTTGAAAGCAAAGCTCGGCTATACCAACATCGCATACAATCTGCTACCGAAGACGTTTACGTTTGCCCAGTTCGAGGAGTTGTACGCGGCGATTCTGGGGCGCTCGCTCGACCGGCGCAATTTTCGCCGGCGCATCCTTGGGATGAGGCTGCTGCGGGAGCTCCCGGGCAAGCGCTTCGGCCGGCATCGCCCGGCGGCGCTTTACAGCTTCGTCAGGCGCACGCCGCAGGTGGTCGAGGTGCTATAATTCATCGTAGAGGCAGGTTCGCGAGGTGAGGTTATGGGGAAGGTCTTCAGACGTGAAATTGCGCTGACCGTCGGTGGGCTGATGATCGCGGTCGGCTTGTACTTTGGGGTTAACGCCTATCACGCCCGAATCGCTGAGCGGGCCGCGATCGGCGCGACGCTGAGCGGCGAGCATCCGGTCACGCTCGACCCGGCGCTGTTCACCGGTCCGGTGCGAGACGCCTATCAGATCGCGCGCGACAACCCGGCGCTGATTGCGCAACTGCATTGCTATTGCGGATGCGACAAGGAAGAGGGCCACAAGAATCTTCTGGACTGTTATCGCGATACGCACGGCAGCCGATGCGAGATCTGTGTCGGCGAAGCGATCCAGGCCAAGCGCATGTTCGAGCAGGGCGCTCCGATCGAGGAAATTCGCGACGCCTTGCGTGCGCGCTTTTCCCATCAGGGATGACGCGTGGCGGCGCTGGTTTCGGCATATATCGAGCATTTCACGTATGTGGGACTGTTGGCGGTCCTGATTTTGTGCGGGCTGGGTCTGCCGCTGCCGGAAGACGCGGCGCTTCTGGCGGGAGGTTTTCTGGTGCATCGGGGCGTGACGCGCTATCCGATTACGCTGGCGGTTTCCCTGATCGGCGTGGTGACGGGTGACGTCTCGCTGTTTTTTCTTGGACGGCGGTTCGGAACAGGTCTGCTGCGGTACTTCGGTCTTGGCCATCCCGGCTCGCGGGATCGGATCGCCTATTGGCAGGATTTCATGCGCCGTCACGGCCATCGCGCGATTTTTTACGGACGCTTCCTTGCCGGCCTGCGCGCCCTAATCTATCTGAGCGCGGGATCGCTCGGTGTACCGCCCAGCCGTTTCTTTTTCTACGATGTGCTGGGCGCCTTTATTTCGGTGCCGGTTGTGGTTTCGCTCGGGTACCTGTTCGGCAACGAGCTGGAATGGGCGCTGCATTACATCGGAGGGGCCGAGCGAGTGGTGCTGCTGATCGCGGCGCTCTCGATAATGATTTACGCGACGCGGCTGCTCATCCCGCGCCACAGTACGGACACCTCTTACGAGCAACCTGGGGCCGGCTCCGAATAGGCACGCCAAGGATGTACGCGCCGGCGCCGCAGGCTTACGCCGGCGGGGCGGGAACGATAGCGGCCGGGTTCGTTAATTAAACACGCGATGCGGAATCTGAATATGGAAACCAAATTTCCGGCCTTGAATCTGAAGGCGAAGCTCGTGCTGTTCATGGTGGTGCTGCTGGCGCTCACGCTGGGCGCGGTGGTGGTGGTGAGCCTCGGCACGCAGGAGGCGATCGTCACCGCGACCCAGGAGAACGTGAAGGAACTGGCCAGTGCCATCCAGATCAGCGTCCAGGAATTGACGGCGGTTGGCAAAACCGACCGCGACCGGCTGCAGAACTACGTCCGCAGCCTGCACAACACCGGGATGCAGGTGTCGATAGCTTCGAGCGAAAACCTGATTATCGACAGTTCGAATCCACGATTGATCGGAGCCGCGCTCAACCCGCGCTCCAAACAGTTCGTGATAACCGAACGCCTTGGCCGCGGCGCGGACGGCGAAAGCGGCGGCTCGTTCAAGCTCGGCGCGCCTGAGCAGGCAACCACCGTCTATCTGATCCCGGTGATGGTTGAAGATCAGCTGATGGGCTACGTCGAGGTGGTCGCCCAGTTCGGCGACTTCGCCCAGCTTCTGAATGACAATCGCATCCGTCTGATTGTGCTGGCCTCGGTCATCTTCGCGCTCGGCATCGTTTTTTCCTATGCTCTGGCCCAACGATACGTGCAGCCGATCCATACGGTGGCGGCAGCCGCCCAGGCGATCGCGGCCCGCGGCCTTGAACCGGTTCCGGCGTCGGCCCGGCGCGACGAGATTGGCCTGCTCACCCGCAGCTTCAATGAAATGGTGAGCCAGCTGCGGCACGCCCGTGAGCGTGAAGTGGAGCTGAACCGTCTGGAACGCTTCACGGCGCTCGGCCAGCTTGCCGGAGGGTTGGCGCACGAGATCAAGAATCCGCTCAACTTCATCAGTCTGGCGGTCGATCAGTTGCGCACGCGATACGGGCCTCAGCTTTCGCAGGAACGCGACAACTTTCTGCGCCAGATCGCGATGATCAAGGCGGAAGTCCATCGCCTCTCCGGCCTCATCCAGAACTTCCTCAATTATGGGCGGCCGATCGAGATCCATCCGGCGCCGACGGATCTGTGGGCGCTGGTGCACGACGTTTTGGCGCTGTCGGAGTCGAAGCTTAAGAGTCAGGGGATCGAGCTAATTGAGGAGGGGACCGAGGTGCCGGCGGTGCTCCACGTCGATGGGGAAAAGATCCGCACCTGTTTCATCAACGTGGTCGCCAACGCGACGCAGGCGATGCCTGACGGCGGCCAACTCAGGGTAAGCTTCGCTCAGACCGACGATCGGCTGGTGGTGAGCTTCGCCGATACCGGGGTGGGAATCGAACCCGGCGTCGCGGAGCGGGTGTTCGAGCCTTTTTTCACCACCAAGCGCGAGGGTATCGGGATCGGCCTGTTTCTCTCACGTGCTATCGTGGAGAAACACGGCGGAACGATCGCGATCGGACCGAATGATTCGAAGCCCGGCACGATAGTGACGTTTACCTTTCCAATCGGGGGAATCCACAGGGAAACATGAAAAAGGCCTCGGTGCTCGTCGTCGAAGATGACGATCTTGAGCGACAGATAACGGTCGAGATCCTCCGCGAAGAAGGCTTCGCGGTGGAAGAGGCCGCGGTCGGCAAACGGGCGCTCGAATTGCTCGGCGCTGGGCCAGTTCGACGTGGTTCTGACCGACCTGATGATGCCGGGGATGTCCGGCGAAGAACTGCTGACGCGGATTCGTCCGACTTATCCGGCCACGCAGGTCGTGATGGTGACCGCTTACGGCACGATCGACAGCGCGGTGAAGGCGATGAAGAACGGCGCCTTTTACTATCTTACCAAGCCGACCGATCGCGAAACCCTGGTGATGACCGTGGCCAAGGCGGCGGAGCTCGCCAGCCTGCGGCAGGAGAACCAGTTGCTGCGCACCCGGCTGGAGGGGAAGCTCCAGGTCGAGGGGATCATCGGTCACGATCCGACGATCGAGGAAGTAATCCGGGTGGTGCACAAGGTGGCGCCGTCGAACTCGACGGTGCTGATCGAGGGCGAGAGCGGTACCGGCAAGGAGATCATCGCGCGCGCGATCCACAAGCTTTCGCCGCGGGCGGCGCGTCCCTTCGTCGCGATCAACTGCTCGGCGATTCCCGACAATCTGATCGAGAACGAATTATTCGGCCACGAGCGCGGAGCGTTTACCGGCGCGACCGAACGCAAGATCGGGCTGATCGAGGCCGCGGACAAATCGACGCTGTTCCTGGACGAGGTCGCCGACCTTGGAATCGGGCTGCAGGCCAAGCTCCTGCGCGTGCTCCAGGAGAAAGAGGTCCGGCGGGTCGGCGGCAACGAATCGTTTCACGTCGATGTCCGTCTGGTGGCGGCGACCAATCGCAACCTGGCCGAGGAGGTCGCCGAAGAGCGCTTTCGCGAGGACCTTTACTACCGGGTTAACGTGGTTTCGATCCGGCTGCCGCCGCTGCGCGATCGCCGCTCCGACATTCCGATACTCGCCAACCACTTCCTGAACAAGTTCGCTCATCTCGCCGGCGGACGGGTAAAGGAGATCAGCCGCGAGGCGATGGAGGCGCTGCTCGATTATTCCTGGCCCGGTAATATTCGGCAGTTGGAGTCGGCGATCGAACGCGCGCTGCTGCTGTGCGAGGGCGACCGCATTATGCCGCGCGACTTCCCGCAGGAAGTGCTCTCGCGCAAACCGGTGAGCCGAAGCGGCGAGCGCTCGCGCGCGGACAAGTTCGAGATCCCGCCCGAGGGCATCAACTTCGAGCATTTCGAACGCGACCTGATTCTGCAAGCGATGGACAAGGCGGACTGGGTGATCGCCAAGGCGGCGAAGATGCTCGGCATGAGCTACCGAACCTTGCAGTATCGGCTCGATAAATTCGAGATCAAAAAGGCCGAGCCCAAGAGCGTGCGCGGCGACGTTTAGCAGGCTGCCGCGTTGCCTTGACCGCGGCGGGGACACGCGTAGTATCTTCGCGGCAGATCGAACAAAACCAGCGCCGCGTCCGGCACTGGCGGAGTTAACCAACAAGACGGCTGGAGGCAGCGCAGATGGCAGGACTACTGGAAGGCAAATGCACGCTGATAACAGGAGCATCGTCGGGCATCGGCAGGGCGGCGGCCCTAGCGTTCGCTCGCGAGGGAGCAAAGCTCACGATCGGTGACATCATGGTCGAAGCCGGCGAGGAAACCGTCGCCATGGTGAAGAAGGCGGGCGGACAGGCGCATTTCGTGAAGTGCGATGTGTCAAAAGCGGCCGAGGTCGATGCGATGGTTGAGGCGGCGGTGAAAAATTACGGACGCCTCGACTGCGCGTTCAACAACGCTGGTTATGAGGGCAAAACGCTGCATATCGCGGAGTCGACCGAGGAAGACTGGGACAAGGTCATGGCGATCGACCTCAAAGGCGTCTTTCTGTGCTTGAGGGCCGAGATTCGCCAGATGATTAAGCAGAGAACCGGCGGCGCAATCGTGAACACCGCCTCGACCGCGGGACTGGTGGGCTCGCACGGGATGCCGGCTTACACCGCCGCCAAGCATGGAGTGGTCGGACTGACCAAAGTCGCGGGGCTCGAGTACTCGAAGGCCGGGATTCGCGTCAACGCCGTCTGCCCCGGCGTTATCGACACGCCGATGGTGGAACGACTGGTCGCGGGACGTCCCAAGGTGGACGCCCGGCTGACCGGGGTCGAACCTATCGGACGCAAGGGCAAGCCGCACGAGATCGCCGAAGCGGCGCTGTGGCTGCTTTCCGATTATGCGTCGTTCGTCGCCGGCTTCGCGATGGCGGTCGACGGGGCGCTGACCGCGCAGTAGGAGCGCGCGGGCTGCGTATCCAATCAGGCGCCGCTCTGCTGCGCCTTGTGGACGCGTCGCGCTTCTTCGAGCGAGGGGAGCTGAATCAGCTCGATGATGATGCCGTCGGGATCCTCGAAGCTCAGCGCCTTAATCGCGCCGTAGCCGGGAAGCGGCAATTCGAGCGGCTCGGCGATGAAGCGGATGCCGGCCTGGCGCAGACGCTCGTGCACCGCCGCCAGGGTCTCGTCCTTGACCTCGAAGGAAAGCATGAAGACGCCGGGGTCGCCGGGCCGCTTGGGGCCGCTGGGCCGCTCGCTCGGAGGATCGAAGGCGATCAGTTCGACTTCGCCGGTGATGGCGCGGCCGGCCTGCATGATGATCGAGCGGGCCTTGGTGCCGGGCCGCAACTTTAGCAGCCGCTCAATATTGGATCCCTTGAGCGGCATGTCCAGGGTTTTGCGGAACCCGAGGATGTCCCGGTAGAAGGCGATCGATCGCTCCAGGTCAGCGACCGTAAGGCCGACGTGATGGATCTCGCTGATTGCCATAACGCGTATCTCCTTGGTTTGGGCTGTTTCGGGCTCCGGGTCATCCGGCGGACCGGATTATAGGAGAGGAAACCGGCTACGACCAAACGCTCGGCTTTAAAAACACAGCTTTGGAACCTGAGCAGTCGGAGCTTGACTTACAGGGGGGACTTGGCGAATCGTACGCGACGACGAAACTCCCGCATGGTATCGGGCAGGATTGCCGCGCCGCAAGGCGGCTTAAACGGAGGTACGAAGAAGATGGATTACGGGTTCGCGTTTCTTTCCGCGGTAGACATTTACAAGGACGTGGCGTTGGCCGAGAAGAAGGGATTCACCCACGCCTGGCTGTACGATTCGCAAATGATCTGCGCCGACGTCTTCCAGTCTCTGGCGCTGTGCGCGGTGAACACCAAGAAGATCAAGCTTGGCACCAATGTGACCAATCCGTCCTCGCGGATCGCGCCGGTCACCGCGAACAATTTCGTGACGCTCAACCAGCTTGCCCCGAAACGCGCGATCATGGGGATCGGCACCGGTAACACGGCCCGGCGAACGCTGGGGATGCCCGCGGCGAAACTGTCGGAATTGCGCGAGCACGTGGAAATTTGCCGGGGACTCATGCGCGGCGATACCGTTCCGTATCAGGAGGGCGACCGCAAACGGATGATCCGGTTCCTCAATCCCAAGGGATGGTACAACATCAAGGATCGGGTTCCGATCTATGTCGCCGCCAGCGGCCCGAGGACCCTCGAACTTGCGGGCGAGATCGCCGACGGAGTAATCCTGTTCGGCACGGTCGGCGACAGTCTGCTCGAATACGCATTGAGCCACGTGCGTCGAGGCGCGGAAAGGGCCGGAAGGACCCTCAAGGACCTTTATATCCTGGTGCTGACGGCCTTCCATGTGGCCAAGCCGGGAGAGCCGCTGTTAACGATGCAGAAGGCGGTTGGCGCCTATGTAACTTCCGAATGCAATATCTTCGCGCTGTCGGTCAAGGATCCGGCGGAGCTGCCGGCCGATATCCGCGACGATATCATGGCGTTCAAGGCCGCCTATCGCACGCCCGATTCTCCGATCGAGCGGCGCCATCTAGACCTTTATTCGGGCTACGTCCACGATTTCAATCCGGCTCACGCCAAGCTGGTGAATGAACACATCCTGAAGGAAACCACGCTTACCGGGACGCCGGATGAGCTGCTGGCCAGGGTCGAACGAATGCGCAAGGCAGGCGTGAAGCAGATCGCGGTGCACGGAGGCACGCGCGCCGGCGCGGCGAAGGTAATCGCCGACTTCTCGAAGTACGTAATCGGGAAGCGCAAGTAACAAGCCGGCAAGCGAACGGTTATCGGTCCGATCGGCGCCAACCGCGCTTGCGTGAGGGAACGGGGCTGCTGTACGCGAATCCGGGCCGGGGGCCTTAAAATGGAAATTCCTGATTAGAGGCAGCCCGCCCAATGTGGAATCCGAGCACCTACGCGAAAGTGGTTACGGCGCTACTGGTAGTGAGCGATCCGATCGGGACGATCCCGGCGTTCATCAGTCTGACGGGAAGCCATACGCCGGCTGAAAGACGGCGCACGATTAATATTGCCAGCGGCACCGCGGCTTCGACGCTGGTCGCCGCGGTGTTTCTCGGCCAGTACCTGCTGAAAATCTTCGGAATCAGCATCGCCTCGTTTCGCGTTGGTGGAGGAATCGTCCTCATGCTGATGGCGTTCGCGATGCTGCGGGCACGTCCGAGTCCGGTTCAGCACGGACCCGGCGAAGCAACCGAAGCCGGGCGCGGAGAAGGCGTGACCGTGGTTCCTCTCGGAGTTCCCATCATCGCGGGCCCCGGCGCGATAAGCGCGGTTATTATTTATGCTCATCAAGCCACAGGCTGGCTCGATACCGGCTTTCTCACTCTAATATGCACGTGTGTCATCGGCGTCACGTGGGTCGCCTTGTTTCTGGCGGATCCGATAAGAAATCTGCTGGGCAAGACCGGAATCAACGTTATTACCCGCCTGGAGGGGCTGATACTCACGGCCCTGGCCGTTGAGTTCATCACCAGCGGACTGCTGCAGCTGCTTCCGGGTCTGGCGAGACCCTAGACCCGAAGCGTGGCTTGCCAATTCTGACGCGTGGAGCTTCACCAACATCGCGATTAGATGATTCGCTGCTGGCGCAGTTCCTCGATTTCGGTATCGCTAAGGCCCAGCAGCTCGCGATAAACCATCGCGTTGTCGTGGCCGAGCTTGACCGAGCCGCGCCAGATTTTGCCCGGCGTCTCCGAGAACCGCGGACTGACGCCAATCCCCTTTACGCGGCCGACCTGCTCGTCCTCCCATTCGACGTGGACGCCGCGCGCCTTGTAGTGCGGGTCCTCGGCGATGTCCTTGCTCGACAGGATCGGCCCGCACGGGACCTTGGCTTCGTTTCCCAGGACGCGGACGACCTCAGCCACGGTCCGTTCGCCGACCCATCGGCGCAGGAGCTGGTCGAACTCGATTCCCTCTGGCGAATCGAGGTTGGTGTGCGCGCTGCGCCATTTTTCTTCAGTGGGATCGAGACCAAGGGCGCGGCAGAGGCGATCGTATAGCCCCGCCACCGCCGCGATCATGACCCATCCGTCGGCAGCGCGATAAGTGTCGATCGGCTGGAACTGGCGGCTGCGATTGCCGAAGCGCTCCTGCACGATACCGTCGTGGAAGTAATCGATCATGGTGCCGCCCATCGTGCGGTGAATCGCCTCGAAAAGGGCGACGTCGATAGATTGTCCCTTGCCGGTGGAGCGCGCGTGAACGAGAGCGGCGAGCGATGACCAGAGCGTCGTGTAGGCGGTGAGATAGTCGCCGATCCAGGGCGCGGCGCGGGTGGGAGGGAGCGGATCGGGGAATCCGGTCAGATACATAGTGCCGCCGAAGCCCTGGCTAATCGAGTCGAAGGCGGCGCGGCCGACGTAGTCGGGATGGCCGTCCTGTCCGTATCCGGAGACGTGGGTGATGACCAGCTTCGGGATTGACCTTCCGAACGGTGTCGTCGTCGAGGTTCCATTCCTTGTACGTGCCGGGCCGCGAGCTTTCCATCCAGATTTCGGCGGTTGCGAGCAGGCCCAGAAACAGCTCGCGGCCGCGGGGTTTGGAGAGATCGAGCGTGACGCTCAAGAGATTGCGCCGCTCCTGAATCCAGCTCGTTCCGACCGGCCGGGCCGCCGTCGCGGCCGGGGAGCTTGTTGCCGAAGCCGCGCCATCCGATGTCGCCGATTCCGGGCTGCTCGATCTGGATCGCCTCGGCGCCCATCTCGGCCGCAAGCTCGGCCGCGAACGGCTGCGCGATGAAGACTCCGGAGGAGATGATGCGGAGTCCCCGCAACGGTCCGAAACCTTCCGGAACCAGACTCTTGAGCGCCATATTGTCTCTCCCCGGACGCCGCGCGGCGTCGCCGATTTCGCCGAAGGCCGAGTGTAGCCGGATTGCCGGAATACCGCGAAGCCGGAAATCGTCTCCGCGGCGGCCGGCGCGGTATCGGTGAAAATATCGGAGCGGCGGGCGGAGCCGATGCGTCGTCGCGTTCCGCAAAGAGGGCGGCGCGGGCTGGAGAACAGACTTGACGATTACCGTTATCAGATGATAATAATTACTAACCATGAAGGTGAGGATGTTGAGCAAGGGACACCGCGCGGGCTACGCGACGCATCGGCTGGCGGAATTCGCCGAGCGATGCCGCGAGAACGGCCTGCCGGTGACGCCGCAGCGCCTCGCCATCATCCGGGCGCTGCTGGCCTCATTCGAGCATCCGCGCGCCGACGCGATCTTCGCGCGGGTCCGCAGACGTTATCCGCACATCTCGCTGGCCACGGTGCATCGCACGCTGGAGACGCTGTGCGATATGGGAGAAGCGCGCAAGGTCACGCTGCTGCATGACAGTGCGCGCTACGACGGCAACGTCGCGCCGCATCATCACGTGGTTTGCGTCCGATGCCGGCGCATCCGCGACATCGAGGTTCCCGGGCATCGAGCGATCTGCTGGAAGGGCCGCGTCCGGCTGGGTGAATTCACCCCGCTGGCAAGCCGGCTCGAGGTTCAGGCGCTCTGCGACGACTGCAAGCGGATGGAATCGAAAGGGCGGCGGAAAGCACGGATCGCAATTGCTGGCAATTAGAATGATCGTTGGTAGGCTTATTTCATAGGAGAGGAGAGAACATCATGAAATCCTTAAAAGGGACCAAGACCCACACCAATTTGAAGGACGCGTTTGCGGGCGAGAGCCAGGCAAACCGGCGCTACCTGTACTTCGCGAAGGTTGCGGACGTCGAAGGCGAGCCGGAAATCGCCGGGCTGTTCCGCGACACCGCCGAGGGCGAGACCGGCCACGCGCACGGCCATCTCGACTATCTGAAGAGCGGTCGGCGATCCGGCTACGGATATGCCGATCGGCGACTCGATGCTCAACCTCAAGTCCGCGGTCCACGGCGAGACCCACGAGTACACCAACATGTACCCCGGGATGGCGAAGACCGCGCGCGAGGAAGGGTTCGCGGAGATCGCGGACTGGTTCGAGACCCTGGCCAAGGCCGAGAAGTCGCACGCCGGGCGTTTCGCCAAGGCGGCCGAGACCTTGAAGTAAAGCGTTAAGTTTGAACCAGGCGGCGCCGGCCCGTATCGTGCGGGCCGGCGCCGTTGACCGCGAAGATTTTCGGAAGCTCGGCTCAGTTGCCGCGGACCGGGTTTTTAGGCTGCCCGAGCGCCCAGCAGGCTGTTGAAACAGCAGTTTCAACAGCCTGCTACCTCTCTTATCTCCCCCAGAGGGGGAGAAGATTGAGGAATGAAGCCAGTTTTCATGCAGGGTATCCGGGGGTACCTCCAATGAGCCGTATCGAAGCAAAACCGACTGAGTGGCTCACCTACAATCCGAACGACGCCAAGTACTGGAATCGCGGCGGCCTCGAGCAGGAGATCGATCGGATCTTCGACATCTGCCACGGCTGCCGGCTTTGCTTCAATCTGTGCCCGTCGTTTCCCGAACTGTTCCGCGTCGTGGACGCGAATAACGGCGAGGTGAGAGCGCTTTCAGCCGCCGAGAAAGATCGAGTCATCGATCTTTGTTACGGCTGCAAGCTGTGCGAGATCAAATGCCCGTACACTCCCGCCGACGGGCACGAGTTCCAGCTCGATTTTCCGCGTCTGGTGCTGCGGGCCAAGGCGGTCAGGGCGCGCGAGCATGGAGTTGGCCTGCGCGAGCGCGTGCTCGGTAATCCGGATCTGCTGGGGAAGGTCGGGAGCGTCACGCCCGGCATGGCCAATTGGATGTGCGCGCGATCGTTTCATCGCCGGATGATGGAAACGATGCTCGGGATCCATCGCGACAAGATTCTGCCCGACTTCGCCGAGCGAGACCTTCGAGGCGTGGGTCAAGCGCGTCGGGCTACCGGCGATGCCCGCGGAGCCGACGGCAAAGGTCGCGATTTTTCATACCTGCTTCGTTAACTATTACAATCCCGCGCCGGGGAAGGCCGCCGTCGCCGTGCTGGCGAAGAACGGTTGCGCGGTCGCGTGTCCGAAGCAGAATTGCTGCGGGATGCCGGCGCTGGACGGAGGCGACGTGGCGTTCGCGCAGAAGCAGGCCGCGGCGAACGTGGCGTCGCTGCTGCCGCTGGTGCGCGAGGGCTATCGTATCGCGCCGATCAATCCGACCTGCTCACTCACGATGCGCAAGGAATATCCGAGCCTGCTGGCGGGCGAGCGAGGTTCGCGAGTTCGCGGCGGCGATCGTCGATACTCACGAACTGCTGTTCGAGCTTCGGCGCGCGGGCAAGTTTAATCGCGATTTCCGTTCGACGCCGGGCCGGGTTGCCTATCATGTCCCGTGTCATCTTAAGGCGCAGAATATCGGGTTGCGCTCGCGCGACCTGATGCGGACGATTCCCGGCGCGGAGATAATCACGGTCGACGCCTGCACCGCGCATGACGGGACCTGGGCGATGAAGAAGGAATACTTCGAGCTTTCGATGAAGTGGGGCGACAAGGCGTTTTCCGCGATGCGGGACGCCGAGGCGCGCGTGATGGCGACCGATTGTCCGCTGGCCGCGGTGCAGATTCAGCAGGGAACCGGTATCCGCCCGCTGCATCCGGTGGAGATTTTGTCCCGCGCCTATCGGGCGGACGGATTTCCCGAACCCGTGATCGCCGAAGATAAACCCGGCGAGGAGTCGAAACAGTGAAACCGGTAACTCTGCAAGAGATTTTGCCGCTGGAGCATTATGAGCGCGTGCGCGCGAGGCTCCGTCCGCTTTTCATCGCCGAGAAGGATCGCCGCCGGCTCGCGGTCGGAGAGCATCTCACGCTGCTCTTCGAGAACGGCCAGACCGTCTGGTACCAGGTCCAGGAAATGGTTCGCGCCGAGCAAATGATCGACGACGAGGCGATCCGGAACGAGATTGACACCTACAACGAGCTTCTTCCCAAGCCCGGCGAGCTTGCGGCCACGCTGCTTATCGAGTACGGCCAGCCCGCAGAGCGCGACGAGGCCTTGCGGCGGCTTATCGGCCTGGAACGGCATATGTGGCTGGTGATCGGCGAGAAGCGGCATAAAGGCGGCTTCGATACGCGCCAGATCGCGACCGATCAGGTAAGCGCCGTGCAGTTCGTGCGATTCCCGCTGGCGGGTGTGGATGCGCGCCAATTCGCCGAACTCGCGAACGCCGGCAAGGTCGCCGTTGAGGTGGACCATCCGCATCTCAAGGCGCGCGCCCCGATAACCGGCGCGATCGCCGCCGCCCTGGCGGAGGATCTTCGTCAGGACTGAGCCTGGCTGGCGGCGATAGCGCCACCGTCGGGAAATCCGATCGAAGTTTAGAGCTGCGTAACGAACCTCGACCGCACCGCGTCTTCGAGCCGGTGAGTCAGATCCTTTCGATCCTTCGATTTCAAATCCGCGGTCGCGATCGGCGGGCCGAGCGCGAGACGCATCCGGCCTCCCGGCACCACCATCTTCGCGCCGCGCGGGAAGAAGGCGCCAGTGCCGCTGATCGCCATCGGAACGCATGGCAATCCGGTCTGGATGGCGAGCCATGCGGCGCCGTCCTGAAACGGATGAACCTGATTGTCGGTGTAGCGACGGCCCTCGGCGAAGACGCAGATGGAAAAGCCCAAGCTCGCGACTTCGAGCGCCTGACGGACGGTCGGCCCGCCGCGCTGACGATCGACGATGATGTGGCCGGAGCGCTTCATCGCGATGTTGAAAATCGGAATCCGGAGCAGTTCCTTCTTAGCGATGAAGCGTACTTCGCGCGGGATGAAGGCCATCACCGCGAAAATATCGACGAAGCTCTGATGGTTGGTCACGAGCACAAAGGATTTCAGCTCGGCGATATTTTCGAGGCCCGTGACCTCAGCCTTGATGCCGCAGGTCCGGATGATGCATCGGGCCCAGAACCGGCCGATCTGATTCGTGACGCAACCGTGCTTGAAAGGAGTGGCCAGGGCGGCGAGTGTCGCAAGCACGACCGTGTAGAGCACGGCGAGGACGGTGGCTATCGCACCCCATAGCAGCATAAGTATCGATGCGGGCGCGGTTGTCCGATGAGGAGCGTCGGGGTTTGATTGCATCGTGGATAGCCGCCGTCGAAATCGAGCGTTGGCGCTAAGAGTTGTAGTGACTGGCGGTTTGGGCCGCAAGCCGGTCCGGCTGACCAACGTTGACAGTCCCCGGTACGGTTGGTAGACGAAGATAACGCTGCGCTGGATGGGAAACCGGCGGATTAAGCCGGTCGGCTCGTCGCGAATGGCCTGCGGAAGCGCGGTAGAGGGTAGTAGGAATGGAGCATATCAGCGGACTTGGGCAGTTTTGGGGTATCGTCACCAAGGCGGACAACATCCCGATCGCCGGGATGATGATTCTGATTCTTTTCTTTACGTATATCGGGTTCAAGCAGGCGCGGCGCAACGATCAACTGATCGAGCAGGGCAAGCGCGACCAGATCGGCGTGGAGATGCGTAAATAGGACCGCTCGTTGACGCCTACGCTCGATTAGCTCGAAGGGCGTCCGGCGGAAATCATCAGACCAATACGTGGAGCCGGCGTCTTCGCCGGTTTCTTTTTCAAAGCGAATCAATGCGGTGCCGGCGGCGCGAAATTTGCCTGCTTCTGGCAGGCGCTTTCACGCTGGCCGTCCTCGTGATTGTGCCGCCGTGCAACGTAATAGCCGCTCAATCCGAACTCACCGGAGATGAAGCGTGCGCCGAGGTGCGCGGCGAAATCGCGCGCCTGGCCAAGGCCGAGCACGCTCAGGCCGACGCTCTGCAACTCGCTCGCACCGGGAACGATTTCGCACCGATATCGAATCAACTGCAGCAGGTGCTCGAACGAAGCGCGGAACTGCGCAAAACTCTTCGCGATCTTGGCAAAAGTAAATCGTCGCGCGATCCTGCGGTAGCGAACTGCCTGAAACTCGGCAATCAGACCTTGGTCGAGGCGGAGAAACTGACCACCGAGGTCGAACAAATACTGCTCGACAGGGGCGGGGTTGGGGTAGGTCGGGATGCGACGCGATGAACCGGCGAGCCGCGCGCAATGATCTGGAAACAATCTTTCGCGCGGCGATAAGCGCGGTCGAACCCACGCGTCTGACAGCGAGGGCGCTGGGCGGAAAGCTGGCGGGGAGCGAAGGTGTGCCGGCGATCGTTGCCGCGGCTCAACGGGTTTTCGTGCTCGCTGTGGGCAAGGCTGCCTTCGCCATGGCGCAAGGAATTCAGGCTGCCTGCGCCCGCAAGATTTCGGCGGGAATGGCGGTCGTTCCAACGGGAACTTCACCCGATGCTGGTGGAACTCCGTTTAAAATCTTCCACGCAGGGCATCCGCTTCCGAACGCCGCTTCCGAGGATGCCGCTCGTGCAGCTCTTGCGCTGGTGGCTGGCGCGGGCCCGGATGCTCTCCTAATCGTCGCGCTGAGCGGCGGAGCTTCGGCGCTGTTCGCTTTGCCCGACGGAGTGATTACGATCGCGGACAAGATCGCGGTTACGACTCTACTGCTTCGCGCCGGTGCGTCTATCGATGAGCTGAATGCGGTGCGCAAGCATCTGTCCGCGGTCAAGGGCGGACGGCTGTTGCGCGCGGTCGGCGGCGCACGGGTCCTCGCTTTGATTCTCTCCGATGTTTCCGGAAATGACCCGGCAATCATCGGCTCCGGCCTGACGGCCGCGGATCCGACCACTTACGCCGATGCATGTCAGGTGCTGATTCGTTACGGGCTATGGGAGAAAGTTCCGCCGACAGCGAGAGAGCATCTGGAGCGGGGCGCGGCGGGGCAGGGCGCCGAGAGTGTGGAACTCGGCGATCCGGTGCCGGCGCGCGTCACCAATCTGGTTATCGGCGATAACGCGGCGGCTCTTGAGGGCGCGAGCGAAACGGCGGCGGCGCTCGGCTACACGGTCGAGCGCCGTAACGAACTTAAGGGTGAGGCGCGGGATATCGGTCGGACGTTCGCCCGCGATCTGTGCGGACTGCCCCGGCAGAGGCTTTGCGTGTTGGCGGGCGGCGAGCCGGTGGTGACGGTTCGCGGCGACGGACGGGGCGGTCGTGCGCAGGAGCTTGCGCTGTCGATTGCGATTGAGCTTGAAAGAATCGGCGGCGATCGGCGCGTGGCCGTGCTCGCCGCGGGCACCGACGGTATCGACGGACCGACCGACGCCGCCGGCGCTTTCGCGTATACTGATAGCGTACGGCGGGCGGTGGCGGCTGGGGTAGATCCCGAGGCGGCGCTTGCGCGCAACGATTCCTATAAAGTGTTTGATGCGATCGGCGACCTGTTTCGTCCCGGACCGACGGGCACCAACGTCGCCGATATTCTGATCGCGCTGGTAGACTATTGAAAATGTCAAAGAAGACGGCTGATTCAAGCTCCGACGGCAAACGGAAGGTGGCGACTTTTGCTCCTATGACGGCGCGCCGGCGCAACACCAAGGTAGTGACCATGGTGCCGGGCGACGGTATCGGGCCTGAGGTGATGAGTGCGGCGCTCGCGGTTATCGCGGCGACGGGCGTTGAGATCGAATGGGATCGGCAACTGGCGGGAGCGGCCGCCATGAAGCGGTATGGGACTCCGGTTCCCGATGCGCTGCTCAAGTCGATGAGGCATACCGGGGTCGCTTTCAAAGGGCCGCTGGAAACGCGTGTCGGCGAGGGCTATCGGTCGATCAACGTTCATCTGCGCAAGACCTTCGACCTCTATGCCAATATTCGCCCGGTGCTCAGCTTCCACGGCGTGCAGACGCCTTTTCGCGACGTTAATCTGGTGGTGGTGCGCGAGAACACCGAGGATCTTTACGCCGGTATCGAATACGAAGTGACGCCGGGCGTGGTGGAGAGCATCAAGGTGATAACCGAGCGCGCGTCGCGCCGGATTGCGCGTTTCGCCTTTGAATACGCGCTCCGCGAAAAGCGCAAACTGGTGACGGCGATTCACAAGGCCAATATCATGAAGCTTTCCGACGGCCTGTTTTTGAGGTGCGCGCGCAAGGTCGCCGCGCAATTTCCAGGTATCCGTTACGAGGAACAGATCGTCGATGCGGCCTGCATGCGTTTGGTGACCAAACCCGGCGCCTTCGACGTGCTGTTGCTGGAAAACCTTTACGGCGACATCGTCTCCGATCTTTGCGCCGGGCTGGTGGGCGGATTGGGTGTGGTGCCGGGGGCTAATTATGGTGAAAAGGGCGCGATCTTCGAGGCGGTTCACGGGACCGCGCCGGACATCGCGGGCCAGGATGTCGCCAACCCGATTGCGGCGATCCTGTCCGGAGCGATGTTGCTCGATTACCTCGGGCACGGCCATCCGGCGCAGCGCATCCGCGCCGCGGTCGGCTCGGTGCTGCGCTCGGGCCGGGTTTTGACCCACGACCTCGGAGGCAAGGCCACCACCCAGGAAATGACCGACGCGGTACTACGGGCGGTTGGCCGGAGCGGAAGAGCCGGTAAAGGAGCATCGGCCGGAACGCCGTAGTCTTTCGTGGGCGCCGCGACTTCGCTATTAGGTTGACGATACTTTGACCGGCCGACCGGGAGTTATCTTCGCACTCTACCGGCGCGGCAAACGTGAGTTCCGGCAATTCGAGACGATGAGTCGCGGAGGAACATGCCCAAACCGACCAAGCCCGACGAACTGGCCGAGCGCGTCCCGCCGGGCCAGTTTTTGACCGATAAATTCCCCGTCCTTACCTATGGTCCCA
Organism: uncultured Pseudomonadota bacterium; assembly: GCA_963759165.1. Lineage (GTDB taxonomy): Bacteria > Desulfobacterota > Binatia > Binatales > Binataceae > DATJOQ01. The sequence continues at coordinate 1,958,020 of CAVWXK010000001.1, forward strand.
CGCCACAGTTCAATCCCTCAAAGTGGGACTTCCGGGTTTTAGGCTTGGTGGAAGAGCCGTTGCGCTTCAGCTACGAGCAGTTTCGCGCCCTGCCGCAAAGCAGGCAGGTGGCGGATTTCCATTGCGTAACCACATGGTCGAGGCTCGACAACGTGTGGGAGGGTGTCCGCGTCGCGGATCTGATGAAACTGGTGAAGCTCAAGCCCGACGCGAGGTACGTGATCGTTCACTGCGAGAGCGGATACACGACCAACCTGCCGCTCGGTGAATTTCTTGATGACGATGTGATGCTCGCGCATCGCCACGACGGTCGCGACCTCGCGCCCGATCACGGCTTCCCGCTGCGTCTGGTGGTTCCCAAGCTCTACGCCTGGAAGAGCGCCAAGTGGGTCCGCGCGATCGAATTCTCCGCCGAGGATCGGCGCGGCTTTTGGGAAGAGCGCGGCTATCACAATCACGCCGACCCCTGGACCGAAGAGCGATATTCTTCGCAGGAAGAGCCCGAAGGCTGAGGCTACGGGCTTGGCCCGCACGGGCGAGCGGCGAATACGTATCCGGAAGGCGGAATTTCCATTATAGGCGGTTGGGGGGGCGATCGTTGATCCGCGATGAGCAGATCCGCCGATTAGGTAAAGATACCTTCGATGTCGCCATAATCGGCGGCGGCATAAACGGCGCCGCGGTGGCGCGCGACGCGGCGATGCGCGGGCTTACCGTCGCGCTGCTCGATAAGGGCGACTTCGCCGGGGCGACCTCGTCGCGCTCATCGAAATTGATCCACGGCGGCCTTCGCTATCTCGCGCAGGGACGGCTTGGGCTGGTCTACGAGGCCTTGCGCGAGCGCGAATTGATGCGGCGTCGGACCGCGCCGCATCTGGTGCGGCTGATGCGCTTCCTGATGCCGATCTACGAAGGCCGGGGGCCCGGTCGACTCTGGCTCGGCGCCGGACTGCTGCTCTACGACGTGCTTGCCCGCCTGCCCAAAATGGAGCGCCATCGTAATCTGAACGCCGCCGAAGTTAGTGCTTGCGAACCCGCGCTAAGGCGCGACCGTTTGCGCGGCGGCGCGATCTATTACGACGCCTCGACCGACGATGCGCGGCTGACCTGGGAGAATCTCCTCGATGCTTTCGAGTACGGAGCGGCCGTCGCGAATTACGTCGCGCTGGAGGCGCTGACCGCCACCGGCGGGCGGGTTGTGAGTGCGGGGGCGCGAGACGTTGTGAGCGGGCGGGCGATCGAGTTGCGCGCGCGAATTTTCGTAAACGCATCCGGTCCGTGGGTCGATGCCGTCCGCCGGCTCGACGATCGCGACGCTTCGCCGATTGTGCGGTTGACCAAGGGCAGCCATCTGCTGATTCCGCGCGCGCGCATTCCGGTGAGCGAGGCGTTGGCGCTTAACGACGGCGCCGGAAGGATCGTGTTTGCGATCCCGCGCGACGGATACGTGCTGGTGGGCACCACCGATACCGATTTCGACGGCGATCGCGAGTGCGTCGCGGCGGACTCCGCCGACAAGGAATACCTGCTCGGAGTGCTCAATGACGTTTTTCCCGCTGCTGGGTTGAGTGCGCACGATATCGAGTCAAGTTTCGCGGGGCTGCGGGCGTTGACGGTGGCGGCGAGCGGTGCGCCGGCTTCGGCGGTATCGCGCGAAGAGGTAATCCTTGAGAGCCGATCGGGACTGATTACGATCGCGGGCGGAAAGCTGACCACCCATCGCGCGATCGCGCAAAGGATCGTCGACCGAATTATGCTGAGACTCGGAAGGCCATCGGGCCGATGTCCCACGCTCGACACGCCCTTGCCGGGCGTGCGTCCGCTGGACGCACATCCGGCAGGCGCGGATCGCGAGCGGCGCGAAAGCATGGAGGCTATCGATCCCGCGATTCGGACGCATCTGGTTTCACGATACGGAACGCGCGCGCCGCTGGTGGCGAATCTCGCACAGGAGCGAGCCGAACTCGCGGCGCCTCTTGCGGCTGGTTCGCCGGTAATCGGGGCGGAAGTTATCTTTGCCGTCCGCGAAGAGATGGCGATGACGGTGAGCGATTGCCTGCTGCGGCGGATGGGGCTCGGCTGCAGTCCGGGCGAAGCGCGAGCGGTTGCGCCGGTCGCGGCGCGGCTGATGGCGCAAGAGTGCGGCTGGAGCGCGACGCGGGAACGCGCCGAACAGGCCGAGCTTATCTCCCGCGTTACAACAGGTCTGCCGCCGGAAAATGCCTCGTAGCGCCGAATCCCGTGGGGAGCTGAAGGCCCGTGCCGCACGGCTGGCGGTCGCACTGGCGGAACTCTATCCTCAGGCGCGAATCAGTTTGGACTTCGCGACTCCGTGGCAGTGCCTGGTCGCGACCATCCTGTCGGCGCAATGTACCGACGAGCGCGTCAATCAGGTGACGCCGGCGTTGTTCCGGGCGATTCCCGATATTCCCGCGATGGCGGCGGCGTCGCCTGAGGAAATCGAACGGCTGATCCGAAGCACGGGCTTCTTCCGGCAAAAGGCCAAGTCGCTGCGCGGCGCGGCGCGCGCGATTGTGGAAAAGTTCGACGGCGAAGTGCCGTCAACGATGGAACGCTTGCTGACGCTTCCCGGCGTGGGGCGTAAAACCGCCAACGTTCTGCTCGGGCACGTCTTCGGCAAGCCGGGGCTCGCGGTGGACACGCACGTTCGTCGCGTCGCGTTCAGGCTCGGGCTTACCAGGGAAAAAGACCCGGAGAAGATCGAGCGGGATCTGCGGCGGATTCTTCCGGATGAACAGTGGACGTTGTTTTCGATGCGATTGATTCTCCACGGTCGGAGAGTTTGCGCCGCGCGGCGGCCCCTCTGTCAGGGTTGCGCGCTGCTCCCGGACTGTCGTCGCGCCGGCGTTAAAGTGGCGATCATCCGCCGAACCGGGTGACGGCCCGGCCCGCGTCCCTATATTTGAACTGCTTCGAGTACGTGCGATAATATCCACGCCTTCCCTTGTAAATCGCACGGGACGAGGTGATGCGCCGTGAAGCTTCGAATCGAAGATATTACAGGCCAGGCGAAGGAACTCGCGTTCGACGAGCCGGTCATCGAGATTAACCGGTTGCTCGATCAGGGGCCAATCCACGAGTACCATCTGGGCGAGCCGGTGGGCGTAAAGCTGACCTACTATCGCTCGGGCATGGACGTGGTTTTTGATGGCGTATTGACGGCGCGTGCAGACACCATCTGCGCGCGATGCGCCGAGGAGTTTACGACTTCGTGTGCGCGCCCGTTCCGGTTCGTGCTGGTGCCCAAGGCGGTGGGGATGGATCAGGGCGATTTGCGCGCCGAAGATCTCGAGTTCTCGTTCTACGATGGCGAAGAAATCGACCTTTCGCCATTGGTCGGCGAGCAGGTGCTGCTTGCGCTGCCGACCCGTCCGCTGTGTAAGGAAGATTGTCGCGGGCTTTGTCCGCAATGCGGCGCGAACCTCAATCGCGAGGTTTGCGAATGCCGCGCCGCGGTGTCAGAGCCGCGTTTAGCCGTGCTCCGTACCCTTAAGGTTCAGCGCTCCTGACGCTGACTTAGACCAACAGGAAAGAAGAAGACCCATGCCGGTACCAAAGCGACGTACGTCGAAATCCAAGCGAAACAAGCGCCGCGCGCACGATGCCCTGACCGCGGTGAACCCCAGCGCCTGTCCGCAGTGCGGCGAGCCCAGAATGCCCCATCGCGTCTGCAAGCATTGCGGCAGCTACCGCGGCCGGGAGTTGGCCGAGGTCAAGGAGTAGGGCGCTCAGGAGGCGTCGTTTGAAGATCGCTATCGACGCGATGGGCGGCGATTACGCACCGCGCGCGGCCGTCGAAGGCGCGGTGCTGGCCGCACGCGAACTCGGGCTGCGGGTGGTTCTGGTCGGCGACCGCGCCAAGCTCGAGAAAGAACTCGCCGAGCACGAGCGAGCCGGGCTCGATCTCGTAATCGAACATGCGGCCGAGGTCGTGACGATGGAGGACTCGCCGCTCGAGTCGATCCTGGCCAAGCACGATTCCTCGATGCATGTGATGTACGAGCTGCTCAAGCGCGGCGAAGTTGAAGCCGTGGTCAGCGCCGGCAATTCGGGCGCGATGATGGCTGGGGCGATGATCATTCTCGGTAATCTGCCGGGAGTGGATCGTCCCGCGATCGCCTCGCTGGTGCCGTCAAGCAACGGAATGGCGCTGTTGATCGACGCCGGCGCGAACACCGACGTCAAGCCCTTCAACCTGGTGCAGTTCGCGGTGATGGGGCATCTTTACGCCCGCTACGTGATGAAGCTTGGGCGGCCGCGGGTTGGAATTCTGTCCAACGGCGAAGAGGCCTCCAAGGGGACCGAGGTGACGCGGACCGCGGCCGAAGCGCTGGTGCGGATGTCGCCCGATATCAACTACATCGGCTACGTCGAGGGTCGCGACATCAACACCGGCAAGGTCGATGTAATCGTCACCGACGGTTTCACCGGCAACGTCGCGCTAAAGACGATGGAGGGCTTCGCCCAGTTCGCGCTCGGGACTCTGCGCGACGTGTTTACCGGCGGCATCCGCGGCAGACTGGCGTATCTGCTGGCACGCAAGGGGCTCTCCGCGATGCGCGCGCGCTTCGATAAATCCGAATACGGCGGGGCGCCGCTGCTCGGTGTGAACGGAGTCGCGATCATCGCGCATGGTTCCTCGAACGCACGCGCGATTCGCAACGCGCTCCGCGCGGCGGGCGATCAGGCTCTGGTCAGGCAGGTGAATCCGGCGATCGTTGAGATGTTGCGTATCGTACCGATCGAGGCGCCGGTAAAGGGCAAGGGAGTTCGCGCGCTGTTCAACCGGATGCGCGAGCGTCTGCAGCGTCATCCGAAGGATGCCGACCAGAGCAAAAAGGTACAGCCTCCCACTCCAATCGAGCCGAGCGCGGCAGCCGAGCCGTTGAAGAAGCCGACCGGCCCGCTGACCAAACGCGACGACGAGAAGCTCAAGCTTCATCAGGCGGAGCATCCGCTCGCGGAAGCGACGCAGCAGCCTGGCAATGGGGCTACGGCGCCCAAGCGGCAGGCCACCGGCGGAAAGCCCGTCGAAGCGCCGTCGCCACCGTCCGACGAGAGTCATCCCGCCAAGCGTTAGTGTCCGTAAATGATCGAGAGGCTTGATCGATGAAATACGCCTTCTTGTTTCCCGGCCAAGGGTCGCAGCGCGTCGGGATGGGCAGGGAACTGGCCGGCGAATTCGCCGTCGCGCGCGCGACCTACGAGGAGGCCGACGAAGCGCTGGGGATGGCGCTATCGCGGCTGTGCTTCGAGGGGCCGGAGGATGCGCTGCGGATGACCGTCAACACGCAGCCGGCGATAGTCGCGACCTCGATCGCGGCGCTGCGGGTGTTGCGGAGCGAGCTTGGCTGCGAGGCGGAAGTGGCGGCAGGCCACAGCCTTGGCGAATACAGCGCGCTGGTGTCGGCCGGGGCGCTCGAATTCGCCGACGCGGTGCGCGCGGTGCGCGAGCGCGGCCGGTTGATGCAGGAGGCGTGTCCGCCGGGACAAGGCTCGATGGCCGCCCTGATGGGTCTCGATCCAGCGGTAGTCGGCGAGATTTGCAAAGAGGTTTCCACTGACGGCGAGATAGCGGTTCCCGCCAATCTGAACGCCCCCGGCCAGATCGTTATCGCCGGACACGCTACGGCGGTCAGGCGCGCCGTCGAGCTGGCCAAGCAGCGCGGCTCGAAGATGTCGGTCGAGCTGAACGTAAGCGCGCCGTTCCATTGTCCGCTGATGCAGCCGGCGCGCGATGGGATGCGGCCGGTACTTGAAAAGCTAATCGTGCGCCCGCTCAAGGTCGGCGTTATCGCCAACGTGACCGCCGCCGTCAATCGCGATCATCGGCGCGTGGTGCCGCTTTTGCTGGAACAAATCACCGCACCGGTGCGATGGGAAGAATCGATGGTGGCGTTGGCCGCGCAGGGAATCGACGCCGCGATCGAAATCGGTTGCGGGCGAGTGCTGGGCGGCCTGATGCGCCGCATCAACAAGAATCTGAAGGTTTATCCGCTCGAGGACATGGCGTCGCTCAAGGCTCTGGAAAGCGCGCCGGCAGGCGCATGAGGAACGGTTGGGCGACCCCGGGCGCGAACTTGCCTGAGCCGCCCCAAGTCCCTATGCTCTGTAGGCTTGTCCGGACCCCGGAACGGCATCAGGAGGGAATTAAAGAACGATGGCAGGAGAGGTCGAAAACAGAGTTCGTGAAATCATCAGTGAGCAACTCGGTGTGGCCGCCAACGAGGTCACTCCGGAAGCCTCGTTCATCGAGGATCTCGGCGCCGACTCGCTCGATATCGTGGAGCTGGTGATGGCGCTTGAAGAAGAGTACGGCATGGAGATCTCGGACGAGGATGCCGAGAAGATCCGCACCGTCAAGGACGTCGTCGGTTACATCGAAGCCCACAAGAGCTGAGTCCTTCAGGCCGTGATCCGGGCCGGCGCATCCGAGCGCCGGTTCGGATGCTTACGGCTCCACGGCGTCCGGGCTGAGCACAGAATCCCGCGTTTGCCCGGTCGAGGCGCCGTTGAGATAGCCCATGCGATGCCCGTTTTGTCGCCACGATGCCAATCGCGTAATCGACTCGCGCCTCTCGGGCGAGGGCAGCACGATACGGCGCCGGCGGATGTGCTCGACTTGCAAGCGCCGGTTCACGACATACGAGCGCGTCGAAGAGATCGCGCCGATGGTGGTCAAGAAAGACAGCCGGCGCGAACCGTATGACCGCTCCAAGATCGTCTCGGGTCTCAAAAAGGCTTGCGAGAAGCGGCCGGTATCGATGGAGACGATTGAGCAAATCGCCGATCGAATCGAGGCGGCGGTGCTTGAGCGGGGCGACAAAGAAGTTCCGGGCTCATTTATCGGCGGAGCGGTGATGGCCGAGCTGCACGAGATCGATCAGGTGGCCTACGTGCGGTTCGCCTCCGTCTACCGCTCATTTAAAGATATCAACGAGTTCATGCACGAACTCGAAGACCTGATTAAACGGCGCGCCGAAGGCCACCGCTGACGCACCGCAAGCCAAAGACAAAAAAGGCGGGGCGGTTTCCTAGCCCCTATGCCTGCGGCGTCACATTACCGAACTCGATAATCAGTTCATGCGGCGGGCTATCGAACTGGCCCGGTCCCGGCGTCGGTCGTACCTCGCCAAATCCGTCGGTCGGATGCGTAATCGTAAATCGTGATGGGAAGGTAGGTGGGGAGGGCGCGACGGCGCCGGGCGGACGGCCGCATGCCGAGACATCGCGCTGACGCGGCCGGAGCGCGGCCCGCGGCGCGGCATCGCGTACGTTTCCTTCGAGCCGTGCGCTCATCTCGGGAAGACGCCGACCGTGCGCCGACACGTTGGTCGAGGCGGGCGTTGAAGCGCGTGGTGGTGGGATGCCTCGATCCTTATCCTCCGGTGCGCGGCCGCGGCGTGGCGCGGCTGAGAAAAGCCGGCATCGACGTTGCGCTCGGGGTGCTGGAAGACGAATGCAAGCGGCTGAACGAAGGGTTCATCACGCGCGTGACCCGGCGGCGCCCATTCGTGTTGCTGAAGCTGGCGATGTCGCTGGACGGCCGAATCGCGACCGGCGACGGTGATTCGCGCTGGATCTCCTCGGCAGAGTCGCGCGAGATGGTCCATCGATGGCGCGCCGAATACGATGCGGTGATGGTGGGCGCGGGCACCGTGATCGCGGATAATCCCCGGCTCACCTGTCGTATCGAGGGCGGCCGCGACCCGGTGCGTGATAATCGTCGACGCGGCGCTGCGATGCCCCGCCGATGCGGCTGTTTTTCGCCAGCGGTCTCGGCGATGACGATTCTGGTAACGGCGGCGGATAAGCTGAGGCGAGCCCGGCGTCGTTACGCCTCAGCGCAGGGTCGAGATTCTTGGGATGGTGGCGGGCGAGAGCGGGGTTTGTCCGGACGAGTTGATGCGGGAGCTGGGGCGCCGGGGATATTCGAAGGTGATGATCGAGGGCGGGGCGCATCTCGCCGGCGCCGCGCTGGGGGCGCGCGTGGTCGACCGGGTCGCTTTCTTTCTGGCGCCGAAGATAGTCGGCGGCGGACTTGAGCGCGATCGAGGGGCTCAAAATCGGCAAAATGAAGGACGGCAATCAAGCTGGCGGATATGTCAGCAACTCAAATCGGACCCGACTGGCTGATCCAGGCCGAACCGCGTTACGGCGCGGCGTACTGGAAAGGGCTAGTCTGAGCGCTGTTGCAGGCGCGCTTTTCCGGCTTGAGCCAGGTGGTGATAAGATTCAGACGAGGGAAACCGTAAGTTTATGGTACAGGCGCCATTCGAGGAGATTTTCAACCGTATCCGCAACGGCCAGATGGTCGTGATGGTCGCCGACGAGCAGCCCGGAGTCCGAAGGTGACCTGGTGATGGCGGCGGAGAAAGTTACCGCCGAGCACGTCAATTTCATGGCGCATCAGGCGCGTGGGATCGTCTCCGTGGCGATGACGGAAACTCGTTTCCGCGAGTTGGGGATTCCGCTTTTACCATCCTCGCGAGGGTGAGCAGGCCAGCGAACAGGTGGGGGCCTCGGTCGAAGCCCGGGTGGGCGTGTCAACGGGCATTTCCGCCGGCGACCGCGCCCGCACTATCCAGGTCGTCGCGTCAGACAAATCCGGACCTCGAGGATTTGGTGATGCCCGGCCATGTGCCGCCGCTGATGGCGCTTGCCGGCGGTGTGATGATGCGAACACAGCGTGCCGAGGGCGCCGTCGATCTGGTGCGCGGGGCGGGGTTGCGGGCCTGCGCGGCGCTGTGCGCGATCCTGTGCGACGACGGCGAGGCGGCACGGATGGCGGAGCTGGAAGAGTTCGCGCGCACGAATGATTTTCCGATTTGCACGGTCAGGAGCTTAATCGCGTATCGCCTCACCCATGAGCTGCTGGTGCAGCGGGTGGCCGACGCGCCGTTTGCGACTCCGGGCGGTGAGCTTCGCGCGATCGTATTCCGCAATGTAGTCGATGGTCGGGAGCATCTGGCTCTGATCAAAGGCAACGTCGGTGGCGGTCGTCCGGCCCTGGTCAGGCTGCACTCCGAGTGCCTCACTGGCGACGTATTCGGATCGAGCCGATGCGACTGCGGAGAACAGCTCGCCCGGTCGATGGAGCTGATAATGCGTTCCGACGCCGGCGTGATCATCTACCTCCATCAGGAAGGGCGCGGGATCGGACTGGGCAACAAGATTCGGGCCTACGCGTTGCAGGATGGCGGACTGGATACCGTGCAGGCGAATCTCGAACTCGGATTCAAGGAAGATCTGCGCGATTACGGTATCGGCGCGCAAATCCTGCGCGACTTGGGAGTGGGCGAAGCCCGGGTGCTGACCAACAATCCGCACAAGCTCGAGAGTCTGCGCAACTACGGCGTCAAGGTCGTGCGGGTTCCGCTCGAAATCGCGCCGCACACCGGCAATATCGACTACCTGCGAACCAAGAAGGAAAAGCTCGGCCATCTGTTTTCCGAGCTGAAGCTGGTAAGCTGAAGGTCGCCGGTTCCGACGGCGTGCCGATCGCTTCGGCCGATAGCGCGGGCGACGGACGCCGGCAGCGGTATTTAACAATGGGACTTAGACGGTTGGGCCGCGAGCTCGCGCTAAAGGCCCTCTATCAGATGGAAATGTCGGGCGACACTTCGCACAAGACGCTGGAGCTGTTCTTTGCGGACTTCCCCGGCGACGAGCGGGCGTCGCGGTTCGCGCGCGAGCTGGTCGAGGGGGTGCGCGGCGAGCAGGAGGAGCTGGACCGTCGTATTGAAGAGGTGTTGGCGCACTGGTCGATCAAGCGGCTTTCGCGGATCGATCACAACATTATGCGCCTGGCGGTACACGAATTGTTGCGAATGCCCGATATCCCGGCGCGGGTGACGATCGATGAAGCGATCGAGCTGGCCAAACGCTACGGAGACAGCAATTCGGGGCAGTTCGTCAACGGCGTGCTGGATGAAATCGCTGGGCGGGCGGGGCTAAAAGGCAAAGGTGAAGAGCGCATCGCTGCCAAGCAGGGTTGATATCGCGCGGGTGTTCGTGTTGATCGCCGCGGTTATGGCCGCGGGCTGCGGCTACCATTTCGCCGCTTCGGGAAGCGGGTTGCCGGCAGACGCCACGACGATTTACGTCGCCAAGTTCCGCAATCTTTCGCGAAATACCGGTATTGAGGAGGAATTCGCGCGTTATCTCAAGGACGAGGTTGCCAACCACAAGCGGCTGGTGCTGGTCGACGATCCGGCGAATGCGGATCTGCGTCTGAGCGGCGTGATTCGTTCAATCGAAACGCATCCGGCCGCATTCAACGCGGTGTCAGAGCCCTCAAGTTACGACTTGATGATGACGGTCGACGCGCGTCTCGTGGACCGCTCCAACACCGTTATCTGGACCACGCGCGGGTTGTACGAACAGAACGAATTCGCCACCGTGCCGAACGCCGTGGTCGTAACCTCGCCCAGGTTCCTTCAGCAAAACCTGCGTTCCAGGGACGTCAACGCGTTGCCCAACGCTCAACTGGCTGAGAACCAGCAGAGCGCGATGCAGGGGCAGACCATGGCTTCGCTGGCGCGCGATCTCTACAGCGCCATGTCCGAAGGTTTCTAGGCCTGGCGAAGCGTCCGCGATGTCGACAGACAATCCGCTGCCTTTTCTGCGGGCCCTCAGTGAGGGGCGGCGAGTTCCACCGGTAATCCTGCTTGCGGGGCCGCAGGCTTTTCTACGCGAATATATTCTCGACGCCCTCCGCGCCCGGCTGGCGGGGGAGGGCGTCGGATACGGCAGCTTCCAGGTCGGCGCATCCGGGGATTTCAGCCGGGTGATCGAGGAGCTTGTCGAGCCCGGGCTGTTCGCATCGCGCAAGCTGATCGCGTGCCGGGTTCTGCGCTCACGACGAGAACGCGCCGGCGAGAGCGCCGAGCCGGTTGCCAAAAATTCCGACGGAGCGGCCGATGAAGGCGCGCTGGTTCACGCGATCGGGCAGCTTAAGGGGCCCAGTCATCTGGTGCTGCTTTATGAGAATGCCGCCCCGGCCAAGCTTCGCCAGGCGATAGAGAAAGACGGCGTGGTGGTCAACTGCGCCAAGCCGTTCGATAATCAGATCGTTCAGTTCGCGCAGGCTTTCGCGCGCGCGCTGGGTCTCAAGCTGTCGTCCGCGGCGATCGAGCTTCTGGCCGCGCGTTACGGCGCCGACCTGGCGGCGATGAATAATGCTTTGAACAAGCTCGCGATCGGCTATGAGCCCGGTGAAACTATCGAGGCGTCCCAATTGCGCGAGCCTGCCGCGCAGGGCGTGCCGGAGGTCTTCGAGCTTGCCGAAAGTCTGACTCGCGGGCAGGCGGGGCGTGCGTTCTCGCTGCTCGAGCGGTCGCTCACCGTCGGACGCGATCCGTTCGAACTGTTGGCGGTGGAGATTATTCCGGTGCTGCGCCGGATTCTGCTGGGTGCGTCGATGCTTCGCAAGAAGGACTCGACGCCGGCGGAAATCGCGCGTCAGCTTGGGCTCTCGCCCACGAGTCCGCTTCTGACGCGCGCGCTGGATGCGGCGCGGCGCTTCGGCTTCGAGCGCGTGGCGCTGGCCTATCGGACCGCAGCCGAGCTCGATGCCGGCTTCAAGATGGGGCTGCTGAAGGGACGCGAGCAGGCGCTCTCGGGTTTAGTCCTCGAGCTGCTCGCCGGGCCGCCGGCGTAACGTCTCGTTACGCCGCTCGATCGGTTATCAGGATTTCGCTGAAGCGGAGGTGCGATGAAGTCGCGCCGAGAGTCGGGCGACTTTGCGCGCGGCGGTGTTGCGATGGATCGTGCCCTTGGCGGCGGCGCGATTAAGCGCCTTGGCCGCGAGCTTGAGCGCTTCCCTGGCGGCGGCACCGTCGCCGGCGGCGATCGTCTCGCTCACCTTTTTGACCGCGCTATGAACGCGGGACTTGATCAAGCGGTTGCGGGTCTGGCGCTTCACGCTCTGGCGATGGCGCTTTTCGGCGGAGGGATGATTCGGGATATGCGGCATAACCTCTACAATTTAACGGCGGCGGATGGCGCGGTCAATATAGCGAGGGCGCATTGCGCGCCGAATCAGGTGCGATCGTTGGTGCTGGTCTTGGCTTCGTTCCATAGCTGGTCGAGCTGATCCGGCGCGAGCGTCTTCAAATCGAGCTTGCGCGATGCGGCGATCTTCTCCACGGCGACGAAACGCGCGATGAACTTGTCGCAAGCGCGGCGCAAGGTCTCCTCGGCGCTGTGATGGAGAAAGCGCGGCGCATTCGCCAGCGCCAATAAGGCGTCGCCCAACTCGGCGGCTGCCGCTTCCGGGTCGCCACTCTCAAGCGCGTGCTCGACCTCGGCCAATTCCTCGCGCACCTTGTGGATGACCGCTTTTACGTCGGGCCAATCGAGGCCTTCGCCGCGTGCGCGCTGGCCCAGTTTCTCGGCGCGAATCAGGGCGGGAAGCGCGCGGGCGATGCCGGCCAGCGCCGAGGTCGCGCCGGCTTGCCGGCGTTCCGATTGTTTGAGTTCCTCCCAGTTGCGAGCCACCTGGTCGGCGGTGGCCGCTTCGACGCTTCCGTAGACGTGAGGATGGCGTCGAATCAGTTTGTCGGCAGCCATCCGGAGCACGCTTTCGAGGCTGAAGGTCTCGTTCTCCTCGGCGATGACGCCATGGAAGAGAATCTGCACCGTCAGGTCGCCCAACTCGTCGGCCAGCTCCTGCGGCTTGCCGCGCTCAATCGCGTCGGTGGTTTCGTAAGCCTCTTCGATCAGGTGCTTGGACAAGCTTTGCGCGGTTTGTTTCCGATCCCAGGGGCATCGTTCCCTGAGCTCGTGAACTATCCTCACCAGCCTGAGAAATTCGCTTGCGGATCGGTCCGTGGCAGTCATGATTCGAAGCCTAGCATAGCGTAGCGGCCGTGTGGTTCTTCCTGAAGCAACGCTGCGCTGATGCGCCGATGGCCACAGGAATGTGCCTGTTCATCGCGGCAATCGTTTAGGTTATCTTATCGCAGCGCGGTGTAAGGTGGGGGAATCCCGGGTTTTTATGGATTGGCGGCCGAAAAATCTCCTGAAGTTCGTACTCTCACGATTTGTGACGGGCGGTGGCGCCGCGTTGATTTGTTTGCTGTTCGGCACAGCGGTTTTGGCTGCCGATTCGCCGGTTGCGGCGGCGTCGGATGGCCGCACGCTGGGTATTTTTTGCGGTCTCGCGATGGCGGGACTCGTCGCATACGCGATGTATCTATATTTGCGGCCGCTGTTCGGCGAGCGCGATTCGGGTTTGTGGTGGGCGGTTCTTCTGCTGCTCGCGATCGCGATGCTGAAGATCGCGACGGTGCCGATGTTTCCGGGACTCGGCATCGACGTCGGGACGTATCAGGCGTGGGCGCTTCGCATCGCGGACGTTGGTCCGGCGCGAACCTATCAAGCGGGTTACTTCCTCGACTATCCGCCGGGTTATCTATACGCGCTCTGGGCCGCGGGTTCTCTGGCGCGGGCAATTAGCGCGGATGGCGACGCGCTGCGATTGATCGTTGAAGCCGCGCCTCTTATCGCCGACTTCCTGCTCGGATGTTTGATTTTCGTGATGGTACGGCGCTCAAAACGGCCGTATCTCGCGTGGGCCGCAACGATACTGTTCGCGCTCAATCCAGGCCTGCTGTTCGATACTCTGGCGTGGGGGCAGAGCGATTCGGTGCCGGCGCTGCTGATGTTTTTGAGCATGCTGATGGTGGCCGACAGCGAATACGAGATCGGCTGGGGGCTGGCGGCGTTGGCCGTGCTGGTTAAACCGCAGGCGCTGATGCTGATTCCAGTGCTCGGCTTATGGACGCTGCTTCAGGCGAAAGTCGTGCAATGGGCGCGATCGGCGGCGGCTTTCCTGGCGGTGGGGTTGCTCGGGATAGCGCCGTTTCAGATCGGGCATCGGTGGAGCTGGATTTTTTCGCTGTACAGTTCGACCGCCGCCTATTATCACGAGACCTCGGTCAACGCCTTCAACTTCATGGCCTTAGTCGGCGGGCTGCGCCAGTCCGATTCGACGACCCTGCTGGGCGTCTCTTACTTCATCCTCGGGATGAGCCTGGTGGCTCTGCTCTTTGTCTGGATCGGCTACCTGATTTGGCGCAAGCCCTCGCCGGAGAGGCTAAACCTGGGGATTCTGCTGGCGCTATTCGGATCGTTCATGTTCGCCCCGCGGATGCATGAGCGATACCTATACCCGGCGCTGGTGTTTCTGATCCCGCTGGTAGTTGAGACGCCGGTCCTGGGCGTCGTTTTGGGCGCGCTCACCCTCACGTTTCTGTTCAACCTTGCGGACGTGATGTGGATTCTGCAGGCGAAACCGGTAACCTTTTTTACGCCTCACGACGCCGCCGCGATGGTGATTTCAGCGGTCAACGTGTTGGCCTTCGCGGCGCTGGTTGCATACGCCGAGGGAGCGGGATTTTTCGAGCGAGTGACGTTTGGAGAGGCCTGGGGCAAGTTGAGCTGGGGTAACGAGCAGGCCGCGACGACCAAGCCGGAAGATGCCGTGGCGCCGCCCTGGGTGCGCACCGATACCGTTATCATCGCCGCGTTGATCGTGGTCGCGGCGGCGATTCGTTTTTGGCGGCTCTGGTTTCCCGCCGAGATCGTCTTTGACGAGGTGCACTTCGTCGGTCAGGCGCGGCACTATCTGAACGGCCATTCGTTTCTGGATCCCCATCCGCCGTTGGCGAAGTTACTGATTGCACTGAGCATCAAAATTTTCGGCGACCATTCGTGGGCCTGGCGAATGCCGAACGCAATCGCGGGCACGGGGCTGGTGGCAATCACCTATCTTCTCGGGCGCCGGCTGTTCGGTTCGCGGTTCGCCGCCACGATGGTCGCGGCCTTTGTGTTGAGCGACGGGATGTTTCTGGTGGATTCTCGGATCGCCGTACTCGACATCGTCTACGTCACCTGCGCCGCCTGGTCCTACCTTCTGCTGTTTCGTTTCATTCAGGCCGGCGATTTCGTGGAAAGGCGGCGCATCCTGCTCGCGTTGGGTGTGGTGCTGGGGCTGTGTTTGAGCGCGAAGCTCTATATTCCGGTGGTGACGTTTCTGCTGGTGGTCGGGTTCCTGTGCTTCGTTCTGATGCGAGGCACGGGGTCAACTCGCGCCGACAAGAAGGTCACAAGCTGGCCTGACTTTCTTCGCGAGAGGCGAATCGACGGAGCGCTGGCGCTGGTTGGCGGGGTTAGCGCGATAGTTTACGTAGGGGTTTTCCTGCCGCATTTCTGGCTCGGATGGTGGGGCGGCATCGCCGACCTGTTTCACTACTACGGCAAAGTCGTGTGGTACGAAAAAAGCGTATCCACCGCGACTCATCCTTATGCGTCGCCGTGGTGGAGTTGGCCGTTGTTGCTGCGCCCGATCGCGTACTGGCAGAACTTTCCGGCCAAGGGCGATATCGTCGCCACGATCTGGGGCGGAGGTAATCCGGCGCTGTGGTGGGGGGGACTCACCGCGATCTGGATCGTGACGCTTCAGGCGATCGAGCGGCGCAGCCTGAGCCGCGCCTTCATCGCGATAGGATATTTCGGCTACCTGATAATCTGGATTCCAATCGGGCGCACGCTGTTTTTGTATCACTACATGCCGTCGGAGTATTTCAGCTTTTTGGCCCTGGCCGCGGTGCTCTACGAATGCTGGGAAGGCGTGGCGCAGTTTTGGGAGCAGGCGGCGATCCTTTTAACGCTGGCTCCGGTCTTTTTTCTGGGCCTCAGTCCGGCGCTCGGAGTGCTAGGCTTTGCGGCGGTAGTGGCGGGATGGGCCACGATGTGGTGGCGCGGCAACAGTCCCGGCAAGTGGCTCTGCGCTTCATTTTTGGCCGTCGCGCTGGTTGTGTTTATATACTTCTTTCCGGTTTGGACCGGGCTGTCGATTCAACGCGCCGGCTATTATGCGCGGATGTGGTTGCAGGGGCCGGGCTTAAGGAACTGGATTTAGCGATGGCCGGGCAGAGGGCTACGAAACTGCGCGTTCGTTTGGCTGCCATCGCTGTGCTCTCGGCAAGCATGGTCATCATCGGCGGCGGCGATCTTTTTGCCGCCAGGAATCTGGTACAGAACGGAGACTTGAGCAAGGGGGCAGGAAACTCTCCCGATCACTGGCGCGCCGAGGGTTGGGATCAAAAGCCGGAGACGACGACTTACAAGTGGAGTTTCCAGCCCGGTAGTCAGGGCGAATTGCTGGTTGACAGCCGCAGGGCGAACGATGCGCGCTGGATGCAGAGTCTGGATCTCGGTCCGGGATGGTACTACTTCAGCGCCAAGGTGCGCACGGAAGAGGTCGGAGCAAGCGCGACCGGTGCGTCATTGAGCATCCTTGAAGATGGAATAATGTCGTTCGATCTGCATGGAACCAATGACTGGCGTGAGGTGGGCTTTTATCTGAAGATCGGTGCGCAGGGTGGCAACGTCGAACTCGCCTGCCGGCTGGGGGGGTTCGGCAGCCTTGACACGGGGCGGGCGTTTTTTCGCGATGTGAGCGCGGTCGCGGTTGCCGCGCCATCCGCCGGGTCGCCTCAATTCGATCTGGACCAGATCCGCAAACAATCCGCCGAGAAGCCGATTGGCAGCCCCTGGACACTGGCGGTGACTTTCATCCTGCTTGGCGCGGTCGCCGTGTACGGCTGGAAGACTTACGGCGCTCCGGGGGCGGAGGCGGCGAGCGGTCAGGCTCCTGTCAAAGCCGAGCGGCCGAAAAAGATGGCGCGGCGCCGATGAGCGAGGCTCGCGCCAACCGGCGAATCGAGCTGATCCTCTTTCTGGTTTCGTTCCTGTCCTTTGCTTTCTTCTACCAGGCTTCCGACCATAGCACCGCGGACCGCTTCGATTTGGTTCGCGCGATGCTTGAACGTCGCACCCTGTGGATCGATGGCTATGCCGGGTTCAATACCGCCGACATAATCAACTTCAAGTCGCACATTTACTCGGTCAAGGCTCCGGGCGGATCGTTCACCGCGATGATGCCGTGGATCGCCGCGAGCCGGGTGCTCAAGTTTTGGAAACCGGCAAGCGAAGCGATGTACTGGGCGCTGCTGACGCATCTCACGATCGTGTTCTCGACCAGTGTGCTGGTCGCGCTGTCGACGGTCCTGATGTATCGGTTCGCGCTTTTTCTCGAAGCGTCGCCGGGCCGCGCGTCAGCACTGGCCCTGACGCTTGCCTTCGGGACGATCATGTTTCCCTACGCGACGGAGATGACCGGAGAGCCGATCGCCGGTGTATGTGCCTTTGCCGCGTTCTACATTCTCGCTACATCCGGCAGGCGGGGCGGCGCCGAAGAGAGCCTGTTGGCGGGATTTCTGGCGGGGTGGGCGGTGCTCAACGACTATCCGGCGATGCTGATCGCGGCCCCGCTCGCGATCTATGCGATGGTCAAACTTCGCAATCCAACGTGGATCGCGAGCTTCGCGCTGGGCGGGGGCAGCGTCGCGGTACTATGCCTGGCGTATAACCGTGCCGCTTTCGGCCATCCATTTTTCATCAGCTACGAGGCCTACAAGCTGCCGGGGAATCCGGCTTTTCGCGAACAAGCGGTCGGCTTCGTCGGGCTGACCTATCCGAGGCTTTCCCTTCTGTGGAAGACCCTGGTCGACCCGCAGCGCGGGCTGTGGTTTTGCAATCCCGTGCTGATGTTGATGGTTCCGGGCTTCGCGTACTGGTGGCGCCGGCGCGCCTATCGCGCGGAGTTCGTGGTCGCGGCTTTCGCCGCCGTCAGTTTTATCCTGTTCAACGCTTCGTATGGCGAGTCGATCGTATCCTGGGGCGGCGGGACGGCGACCGGCCCCCGGCAGATCGTCGCGGCGATACCGTTCATGGTTCTGGCGTTGAGCTTTCTGCCCAAGGGCGCAAGCTATCTCTTCGGCGCGCTGGCGATAGTGTCGGTTTTCTTGATGCTGATGGCGACGGCGGTGGAACCCCATCTGCCGTATGAATACACGAACCCGCTCAGGGACTTCACGATGCCGGCGTATTTTCGCGGCGACCTCGCATACAACAAGCTGAGTTATTTCGGCGGGCCGCCGGTCGCGGGCGATTCGGTGGCTTTCAATCTCGGCAAGCTGCTGCGGCTGCGGCCGGCGTTTCAACTTTGGCCGCTGGCGGGATTGTGGATGGTTGCCGCGGTGATGCTGATGCGCGCGCTGAGGCCCTGGCCGGATCGACTCGCCCGGCTCGGGCGGGCCGCCGCGTTGTGCGCGATCGCGATGCTGTTTGTCCCGCCGACGGTTGGCGCGTTGCTGCCGCCATCCGGCACTGGCGCATCAAGCGGACTGCTCGGGCGCTACTACGAGGGGATGCAGCCGAGCGGATTCCCGCCGCACATAACCCGGATCGATCGCCAGATAGATTTCAAGAACGTCGCCGAGCTTGGGGCGCTGCCATATCCGTCTTTTGTGATCTGGACCGGCAAGATCGTCGCGCCCGTCGCCGGCCTTTACGCATTCGGGATACGGGTAGACGACGCCGGATGGGTCAAGATCGACGGCATCGCGGTGATCAAAGATCCCGGCGGCAGCGAAGCCAAACAGCAGGAAAAGGGAGAGATCTACCTGTCATCCGGAATTCATCGGATCGAGGTTGGCGAGCGCAACGTCGTCGGGGATGCCTGGATTCGGCTTTTCTGGCATCCCCCGAGCGCGCGGCCGGAGTTAGTCCCCTCCGACGTGCTGATCCCCGACCCGATCGATACTCATTGAGAGCGCGAGCCGCTCAAGCAGGGGAAGGCAAAAGGTCAAGCGTACGAGGTCGAACGCCGGCGCGTGGCTGACAATACGGTCATTTGGGTCCGAGGGACGCGAGTACCTTGAGCGATGGAGCAAAAAATGTCGCGCCGGACACGGGGCGGGTGAAGTCCATCAGATGGTCGTGCAAGCCGTCGCCGGCGGTACCCATCATGCGACCGAGCATCTTCTCGGTGATTCCAAGGTCCCTGGTGTAGGCGACGAAGAATAATCCCGCCTCGGAGACCGTGCCGTACGGAAAACTATGTCGGACGATCTGTAGTTCTTCTCCGGCTTCCTCGATCACGACCCGAGCGATGTGTGCGGTGGGAGGCTTGGCTTTATCGGAAAGTTCCTTGCTATCGCGTTTGCGGCGCCCGATAGCGCCTTCCTGCTCGGTCAGTGGGATGGCGCGCCACTTTTTGAGGTCGTGGACGTAGCGCTGGGTGAAGACGTAGCTGCCGCCGGCAAACTTTGGATCTTCGCGTCCGATCAACGCTGCCGCCGCGCGCTCCTTGCCGCCCTTGGGATTTTCGGTGCCGTCGATGAAGCCGGTCAGATCGCGGGAATCGAAATAGCGAAAGCCGGCCACGTCGTCCATCACCTCGACGCGGTCGCCGAGCTCGTCGATGATTCGCATCGCCAGTTCGAAGTTGAGGTCCGGGCGTTTCGAGATAGTGTGGAAAAAGAGGTCTCCACCGGTATTCGGGGCGGTCCGGCCGTTTACCCCGATCGCTTTGAATGGCCTCAACTCGCTGGGCCGCCGCTCAGGAGACAAGGCGTCCCAGAATTCCGGACCGAGACCGACGATGCATACGAGCTTCGCGCGGCGATCCATCGCGGCGACTTTTGCGGCGCTCGCGGGTACGCGCGCGAGTAATCTTCCAACCGCCGGCGCTGCCTTCGCGGGCTCTGTTACTCTTAGGATCAAAAACCGCGCGTGTTCGGTTGGTTCGGGGATGATGCCGGCCTGTGGTTGTGGCATCGCGGGGGTCCTTCTGGAAGTCATAGCGGTTCAGTCCGGCGGCTGTTTGTAAGTGGGCCTACGGGCGAGCGAAGCCTGTTCTTCAATCTCCTTTAGCAACGCGGCTTCCTGAACGCCACGGGACATGCATTCAGTGTTCCGTAAAGTATGAAACGGCACGTGTACCGGGGTCGAGAAAATAGCCTGGATCGTGACCGTGCTGGCTTCGGGACCACTGGGCTTGACGTAAAAATTATAGACCGCGGATGAATCCGCGGTCGGCGCGGCGGCCTCCTTGCCGAACGCCGTACCCACGACGCCGCAATCGGCGTCCGAAGCAGAGAAATGCGCGGTTTGGGCCTCGATCACGCCGTGAGTTGGGTCGTTGGCCTGGATGCGGTAGTTGCGCGTCCGTATCACGTGCATCACAGAGTCCAGGGCGAGATCGTAGGGAACGTGGAGCTTAACCTGCGTGCGCTCGGGCGGAGGCGGCGGCTGCATCGAGGGGTAGAAGCAGGCAGTCAAAAACAGGGAAAACAATGCCGCAGCCGGAACGAGGCGGAAAATCCGTATCTTCATAGTCGTTGGCGCATCATAGGCGTATTCGAGGCCGGTGTTAACCAGGCAGGCTGCTCCCCCTGATGCGAGGCTTGTGGTATCATAGCGGCGTTTTTAAACGGCTCGATACTGTAAGTTTCTTTCGCCGCGCCGAGCGGCCATTGGTGAGAGCGTCCCATGTCAGGTCATTCCAAGTGGAGTTCGATCAAGCACAAGAAGGCTGCCCGTGACGCCAAGCGCGGCAAACTCTTCACCAAGCTGATCAAGGAAATAACCATAGCCGCACGTCTGGGAGGCGGCGACATCGACGCCAACCCGCGTTTGCGCACGGCGGTGACGGCGGCCAAAGCGCAATCGATGCCCAATGACAATATCGATCGCGCGCTTAAAAAGGGCACCGGCGAGCTCGGCGGCGCGCAGCTCGAAGAGGTCACGTACGAGGGCTATGGCCCCGGCGGGGTCGCGATCATCGCCAACGTGCTGACCGACAATCGCAATCGTATCGTGGCCGAATTACGGTTTATCTTTTCGCGCCACGGCGGCCACCTGGGCGAGTCGGGATGCGTGGCCTGGATGTTCAAGAAAAAGGGCACGATAACGATCGACCGGCAGGCGGTTGACGAAGACCGTCTGCTTGAGGTGGCGCTGGAGGCCGGCGCCGATGACGTGGCCGCCAGCGACAGTTCCTTCGAGGTCGTTACGCCGCCGGAAAACTACAGCGCGGTAAGAGCGGCGCTCGACAAGGCGAAGATCCCGGTGCTCGGCGGAGAAATCACGCTCGAACCGGACAACACCGTCCGCGTCTCCGGCCATACCGCGGAGCAGGTGTTTAAGCTGGTCGAGGAGCTGGAAGATCACGACGACGTGCAAAGCGTGGCCGCCAACTTCGATATTCTGGACGATGAGCTGGCGCGTCTTTCGGCCTGAGCGGATCACTTTTTGAGTCGGCCGCGCGGCGAGGGCCGCGGGCATGGGGCGAATCGAGGTGGGGTATGCGGGTGATCGGAGTGGACCCCGGAAGCGCGGTGACGGGCTTCGGAGTAGTTGAGGGAAGCGCGGGAAAGTTTCGCTGTATCGATTCCGGAACGATTCGCACCCGCCATCAGGACAGCGCCCCGGTTCGCCTGCGGACGATTTTCGAGCGATTGACGGGCCTGCTCGAAGAGCACATCCCCGACGCGATCAGCCTCGAACGGAGTTTCGTTGCCCTGAACGTCCAGAGCGCGTTTCGCCTGGGCGAAGCGCGCGCGATGGTGCTGCTGGCGGCCGCGCAGCATAATCTGCCCCTGTTCGAATATGCTCCCACCAACGTCAAACTCACGGTCGCCGCGTACGGTCGGGCCGACAAGGCTCAAGTGAAATTCATGGTCCGCCGGGCACTCGGGTTGGACGATTCGGTGGAACTCGCCGACGATGCCGCGGATGCCTTGGCGCTCGCGCTCTGCCATCTGACGATGGCCGGATGCCGGCGGCGCTCGCCGCGACGGACGGACGGACGGCGCGGTCATGGCGGAGACCGGCACGGAGGAGTACGTCATGATAGCGACGATCGGCGGCAAGCTTCAGCTCCCGTGAGTCGGCGCGAGTGATCGTGTGAAGCGGCGGGCGTCGGCTACGAGGTCTTTATCCCGCTCAGCACCTACTATCAGTTGCCGCCGCTCGGCGCCGACGTGTTCCTGGAAATTCGCCAGGTGGTGCGCGAGGACGCGCTCAACCTTTACGGGTTCGTAAGCCCCGCCGAGAAGCGCGCCTTCGACCTCCTGATGCAGGTGCAGCACGTCGGGCCGAAGCTCGGCCTGGCGATTCTTTCGACGCTGACGCCGGCCGAGCTGGTGGCGGCGATCGGTCGCGAGGACGTCGAACGAATCGACGCGGTGCCGGGAGTCGGGCCGAAGGTCGCGGAGAGGATCGTGCGCGAGCTGCGCGACAAGGCGGCCGAGCTCAAGCTGATCGCGCCGGCGCCGGGAGGAATCGCGCCGGGCGGAGCTTCGAGCGGAGGCGGCACCCCGCTCGACGACGCAATCTCGGCGCTGGTCAATCTCGGCTACAAACCGGCGGAGGCCAAGCGCGCGGTGGATTCGATCTCGGCTAACGGCAGCGCCGAGGGCGTCGAACTCGAAGCGATAATTCGCAAGTCGCTGGCGGTGTTACTCAGTGAGCGATAAGACGCCCAAGACGCGGCAGCGTTCGGCCGCCCCGGATGACAGTACCCGCGTTTCGGCCGCGCCGGCCGAGGCCGAGGAGCAGGTAATTGATCTGTCGCTGCGGCCGCGCTCGCTCGAGGAATTCATCGGGCAGGACCGGGTCAAGAAAGTGCTGCGGATTTCGATCGATGCGGCGCGCCAGCGCGCCGACGTTTTGGATCACGTGCTGTTTTCCGGTCCGCCGGGGCTGGGCAAGACTTCGATGGCGCATATCATCGCGCGCGAGCTGGGCGTCAATCTGCGCTCGACTTCGGGCCCCGCGATCGAGCGCGCCGGCGATCTCGCGGCGATCGTCAACGACCTCGAACGCGGCGACGTCCTGTTTATCGATGAAATCCATCGCCTGTCACGCGCGGTCGAGGAGATCCTTTATCCCGCGATGGAGGACTTCGAGCTCAATATCGTGGTGGGCAAGGGGCCGGGCGCGCGCTCGATGCGGTTGGCGGTCAAGCCGTTCACGATGATCGGCGCGACCACGCGCTCGGGATTGCTGAGTTCGCCGCTGCGCGATCGATTCGGCCAGCAATTCCATCTCGACTTCTACAACCGCAACGAACTCGCCGAAGTCATTCGGCGCTCGGCGCGGTTGCTCAAAGTCAAAATCGACGATGAAGGCGCGGCGGAGCTGGCGTCGCGCTCGCGCGGCACGCCGCGAATCGCGAACCGTCTGCTGCGCCGGGTGCGCGACTTCGCCCAGGTGCATAACGCGTCGATGGTCACGCGCGACGTTGCGCTGAAGGCGATGGAGTTGCTGGAGATCGACGCCTGCGGCTTCGACAAGATGGATCGCGCGATTCTTCTCGCGATTGTCGACAAGTTCGACGGCGGTCCGGTGGGCGTGGAGAGCCTGGCGGCGGCGATCGGCGAGGAACGCGACACGATCGAGGACGTTTACGAGCCGTATCTGCTGCAGGAAGGTTTCATCGCGCGCACCGCCAAGGGCCGCGTCGCCACGCCGCGCGCCTACACCCATCTCGGAAGAACCAAGCAGGGAAGTTTGCTGTAGCCGATTTGCGGCGCTTACCCCTTGGGGAGTTTCAGGACGCGTTCGCCGATGATGTTGTGCTGGATCTCGTTCGAGCCGGCCGCGATCGTCAGTGCCCGCGCCCCGAGCATCCGATGCGCCCAGCGGCCGTCGTCGACGGCGCCGAGCGAGCCGCGCGCCAGATTCGCGTACGGACCGAGGAGTTCGTCGGCAAACATCGCGACGCGCAAATTCAAATCGGTAGCGAACAGCTTGCCGAAGGATCCCTCCGGGCCGGGCATCTTGCCTTTGAGCTGCGCCGTGAGCGAGCGATAGCGGCTCAGTCTCAGGCATCGCGATTCGATTGCGAACTGCGCGAGCTTCTGGCGCACATAGGGATGCCGCGATGCGGGCACGCCGTCGAAGGTGACCTTGCCGGAGAGTTCGATCAGCTCATTGATGGCGCGCTCGACCGGATGGCGCGTGCCGCCCGACACCCGTTCGTACATCAGCGTCGCGAGCGAAACCTGCCATCCCTGATTGAGTTCGCCGACCAGATTTTTTCTCGGCACCCGAACGTTATCGTAGAAAACCTCGTTGAAGCCGGCTTCGCCAGTGATCTGCACTAACGGGCGAATGGCGATTCCTGGGCTGTGCATGTCGACCAGCAGGTAGGAGATGCCCTTGTGCCTGGGGGCGCTCGGGTCGGTCCGCACCAGCAGCACCTGCCAATCGGCACGCTGGGCCATGCTGGTCCAAACCTTCTGGCCATTGATGACGAAATCGTCGCCGTCGATAACGGCGCGGGTCTGAAGGCTCGCCAAATCGGAGCCGGCGTTGGGTTCGGAGTATCCCTGGCACCAGATTTCCTCGCCGGTCAGCATCTTCGGCAGATAACGGCGGCGCTGCTCGTCGTTGCCCACGAACATCAGGGTAGGGCCGATCCGATCGATGGCGAGCTGATTAGCTCCATAAAGCGGAAGGCCGAGCCGCAAGGCCTCGTCCTGATAAATCGACTGCTCGACCAAGCCGGCGCCAGCGCCGCCCCATTCCTTGGGCCAGTGGAGCGCGAGATATCCGGCCTGATAGAGCCGCCGATGCTATTCCAGCACCCGGCGCCATCGGTCGTCGTCGCCGGCGAGCGTGGCGCTGGAGGAGAGCGCCTCGCGATTGGAACCGAAGACCTCGGTGGCGTTGCGCTCCAGCCATTCGCGCAGCCGGGCGCGGAAGGCTTCCTGTTCGGGCGTGTAGCTAAAGTCCATGATGCTCCCTGACGGCCAAATTGTTTCTACTACACAACATTAGTGCAAGCGATAGGCTGCCACCATCGGATACAGGTCGTCTAATAGATTCATCTTAAAAAAAAGGCTCAAAGTATGGTTTCAGGCCGCTAATTTTGTATGATGACCTGAGTAATTAAACCCCGCGCCCAGAACTCGCGAACCACGGGCCTCGAAAAGGAGTCAGAAAGGAAAGCGATGGCGTACAAAATTGTCAAGGTTCCAAGCGACGGCGAGAAGATCCGACTCAAGCCCGATCACACGCTGGAAGTGCCGGATCGGCCGATCATTCCGTTTATCGAAGGCGACGGCACCGGCCGCGACATATGGCGTGCTTCGCAATACGTCTTCGATAACGTGATCAAGAAGGTGTACGGCGGCAAGCGCAAGCTGGCGTGGATGGAAGTGTACGCCGGCGAGAAGCCGTTCAAGAAGTTCAACGACTGGATGCCGGACGAGACGGTCGAAGCGTTCCGCGAGTTCTTGATCGGAATCAAGGGTCCGCTCACCACGCCGGTAGGCGGCGGCATCAGTTCGCTCAACGTCGCCATCCGCCAGATGCTCGACCTGTACGTCTGCCTGCGCCCGGTGCGTCATTTCGCGGGCGTGCCGAGCCCGGTCAAGCATCCGGAAAAGCTCGACGTGGTGATCTTCCGCGAGAACACCGAGGACATTTACGCCGGCATCGAGTGGCCCGCCGAGTCGCCTGAAGCAAAGAAGCTGATCAAGTTTCTGCGGACCGAGATGGGGGTGACCAAGATTCGCTTCCCCGAGACCTCGGGAATCGGCATCAAGCCGATTTCGCGCGAAGGCTCCGAACGGCTTATCCGCGCCGCGATCGATTACGCGATCAAACACAAGCGCAAGAGCGTGACCATGGTGCACAAGGGCAACATCATGAAGTACACCGAGGGCGCGTTCCGCGATTGGGGCTACGAGCTCGACCAAGCGCGAGTACAAGGGCCGAGCCATCGGATGGGATGATTGCAACGGCAAGCCGCCGCCGGGTCAGATCCTGGTCAGGGACAACATCGCGGACATCACGCTGCAGCAGATCCTGACCCGTCCCGAGGACTTCGACGTCATCGCCACCATGAACCTCAACGGCGATTACATCTCGGATGCGCTGGCGGCCCAGGTCGGCGGAATCGGAATCGCGCCGGGCGCCAATATCAACTACGTCACCGGCCACGGCGTGTTCGAAGCGACTCACGGCACCGCGCCCAAGTACGCGGATCAGGACAAGGTGAATCCGGGCTCGGTGATCCTGTCGGGCGTGATGATGCTCGAGCATATGGGATGGCAGGAAGCCGCCGACGCGATTGTGCGCGGTCTGGAAAAGACCATCGCGAACAAGACCGTGACCTACGACTTCGAGCGGCTGATGACCGGCGCCAAGCTGCTGAAGTGCTCCGAGTTCGGCAAGGCGATCGTCGAGAACTGCTAGCAGGCTGTTGAGAAAGTGGTGTGATTATTCATTGTGATCGCCATGGTAGTGACAAAAGTGCTGGGTTCAGCCGCCGGGTTCGGCGGTTTTCGCTGGCCGCGGCGAACGCGGTAGCGGGTGGAATCGTACTTCATGCGGGAGCCGGGCTGAGTCTGGCGATTCGGAGCAGGTTGTAGGCGGCGGCCACCAGGTAGGCGTGCAATTGGGTGCGGTCGAGGCCGCGATAGCGAGTTTTGCGCAGGCCGCCGACGGTCTTCATCCAGCCGAAGATCTCTTCGACCCGCTTGCGTACCCTTTGGCTCACCGCGTAGCCGACATGACGCGCGGTGCGGCGGTCGAGCGCGGAGCCGCCGGCGCGACCCTCATTGCGCGCGATATGCGGGGTGACCTTGAGCGCGCGGCACGACGCGACGAACTCCGCAGTATCGTAGCCCTTGTCGGCCCCCAGGGTAATCCGCCGGCTGCCGGGCAACGTGGTCTCCAGCATCGCGCGTGCGCTTTTGCGCTCGGCGTAGCCGTCAGCTGGTTCGACCGCGAACTCGATCAGAAGACCGTTGCGGTTCTCCATCAGCGCGTTGGCCGAGTAACACAACTTCGCTTCCTTGCCCGCGCCCTTCTTGGCCAGCTTGGCCTCGGGGTCGGTGGTCGATTGATGAGTCGCGTTGCTCCGGCGCTCGCCGTGGAAGTTAACCGTCGGGTTGCCGGGGTCGTCGGGCGGCTGGCTCGGTTCCGGGTCCTTGCGCTTGAAGCTCTTGAGCGAGGCCCAAGCCTCGACCAGCGTGCCATCCACGGTGAAGTGCTCGTCCGAAAGCAACTGCAGACTGCGGGCCTGCGCCACCACGCGGGTGAAAAACTCGCGCGCCACGTCGTGCTCCAGCAGCCGCGCCCGGTTGCGCGAGAAGGTCGAATGGTCGAAGCTCGGCTCGGCCACATCCATATCGAGGAACCAGCGGAACAACAGGTTGTAGTCGAGCTGCTCGCAGAACAGCCGTTCGCTGCGCACCGTATAGAGCGCCATCAGCAGCGAGGCCTTCAGCAGCCGCTCGGGCGGGATCGACGGCCGCCCGATCGCGCTGTACATCTCATCGAACAGCGGCGAAAGCTGCGCCAGCGCCGCGTCGGCGAGTTCCTTGACCCGCCTCAGCGGATGCTCCCTCGGCACCCGATCGCCAGGCTCCATGATCATCAACATCGCCCGCTGCCGCCGCTCTTCACCCCGCATCCGCCGCTTCCTCCACCAATCCGTTTGCTCATTAAGACGAATTATATCGGACGATGAAATTCAGGCGTTTATCAACAGCCTGCTAGGACGACAAGTTCGGGATTGTGAAGAAAGAAGCCCGCCGGTCAGATGACCGGCGGGCTTTTGTGTTAATTGGAGGCGATCACGAGGCACGTTGCCCATGCGGGGCGTTAGCGGACCGGGATTCCTCGCTCGGCAAAGCCTCGCTCGGAATGACAGATGTTGCCGTAATTCGCGAAACCTATCGCTTCGCTAGACCTTGCCCATCTGGATTTTCTTCTCCTGGGCCCATCCTTCCCTGAGCGGGACCATGAAGTAGGGCGTGAACTTCATCTTCTTGAACTTCCACTTCCCGTCCTGCCTGACGTACTCGTCATCGTAGCGACCGGCGACGAGGAAGCTCTCGCCATTATAGACCGGCTTCGCTTCGAGGTAGCTGATGCCGGTGGCGGTATCACCGTGGACCTCGATGATCTGGTTATGGATGAACTGCTTGACGCTGGAGAGGTAGTTGGAAAGCCCCTCGAAGAACTTCTTCTGGAAGGCCCGCCCTTTTCCCCTGCCCATATGCGCGAAATCGAGCTCGCCGTCTTCGATGAACAGCCCCGCGATGGCGGTCAGGTTCGTGGTGTTGATGTACTCGTGGTAGTAGCATCGCAACTCACGAATCGCCTCGCGGTCGGTGAGCTCCTGTACTTTGGCTTCGAGTTGTATTACCCGCGCTTCGAGGTCGAGTCCCATGGCAGTCCACCTCCAATCGGTCGAAAATGTGAAAAGACAAGCCTCTGTACCATAGGCGGACAAGTGAAAGAAGGCGGCGGCGATCACGAAAGTGCCTCCGATGGCTTCACTTCTTCGACGATCGCTGCTATTGAATCCCGACTTAAGCAAGCGGCGCGCGGGCGCCGGAGGATGGGCCATATTCAAGCCCTTAAGTTTGTCTTTCGTAGAACATTTTCGGTATAAGATAGGCTTCAACCATCGGCTTGAAAGGAAGCTCTGAGGCGTTCAATGAAACGAAGAAAAATTGCGTTCATCGGTGCCGGCAACGTCGGCGCCACCTGTGCCCATCTCTGCTTTCTGCGCGGGTTGGGCGATATCGTACTCTACGACATTATCGACGGTCTGCCTCAGGGCAAGGCGCTCGACATGTTGGAATCGGCGCCGGTTCTGGGCGTGGATATCGACGTAATCGGCTCGACCGATATCAAGGCTATCGAGGGAGCCGACTGCTGCGTAGTGACCTCGGGCTCGCCGCGCAAGCCGGGGATGAGCCGCGACGATTTGCTGAAGATCAACGCGAAGGTCATGACGGATGTAGGCGCGGCGATCAAGCAGCATGCGCCCAACGCCTTCGTGATCGTGGTCACCAATCCGCTCGATGCGATGGTGACCCAGCTAAAGCGGGTCAGCGGCTTCCCCAAGCATCGTATCGTGGGCCAGGCGGGAGTGCTCGATTCCGCGCGTTATCGAACGTTTGTCGCGGGCGAGCTAAAGACTTCGGTGAACAGCGTGGCGGCGATGGTGCTGGGCGGTCACGGCGACGACATGGTTCCGATAAGGAGCTACACGACGGTCGGCGGTATTCCGATCGAGCGGCTGATCGCACCCAAGCGGCTGGAAGAAATCGAGGTGCGTACTCGCAACGGCGGCGCCGAGATCGTCAATTTGATGAAGACCTCTTCCTATTATGCGGCCGGCACCGCCACCTACCGGATGGTCGAAGCGTACATGCTCGATCGCAAGGAAGTGCTGCCGTGCGCGGCCTATCTCGAGGGCGAATACGGCGTCAAAGGATTGTATGCCGGCGTGCCGGTGGTGATTGGGGCCGGCGGCGTCGAGCGGGTGCTGGAGATCGATCTTACCGCTGACGAGAAGGCAGCATTCGAAAAGTCCGTCGGTCACGTACGCGAACTGGTCGAGGCCATGGACAAGGTTCTGGCCTCCGCGAACTGAGGCCTGCCGAGCTGTCGGCGCGATGGACCAGGACGAGCGGCAACGCCCGGAACCGCGTTGAGGTCTGCACGCGGACCATCGCTATGGGCCGGGCGGACCGTCAGGCGTCGATCAATTTGGCGCGGGACCTGTTCTTGACGCAGGCGACAGTCTAAAATCCCGACGGTGGCGACGGCGGCCCTTCGCTTTGCGGCGCGCCGGCACCCTTCCCGCAGGTCGCCGCAGATTCAGGAGCAGCGAAAAGGACGAGCATGAATATTCACGAGTTTCAGGCTAAACAGATTCTCGCGCGCTTTGGTGCGCCGGTTCCCAAGGGCCAGGCGGCGAGCACCCCAGAGGAAGCCGCGCAGGCATTCACGGCGCTCGGTCAGCCCAAGGCCGTCATCAAGGCACAGATTCACGCCGGCGGACGAGGCAAGGCCGGCGGCGTCAAGCTGATTAACAGCGCGGACGAGGCGCGCGATTTTGCCGCGCGGCTGCTCGGCAAGCCGCTGGTGACGCATCAGACCGGCCCGCAGGGGCGCATCGTGCGGCGGGTGTACGTCGAACAGGCCAGCCAGGTCGCGCGCGAGCTTTATCTGGCGCTGGTGGTCGATCGCAAGGCGGAATCGGTCTCGATAATCGCCAGCACCGAAGGCGGTATGGAGATCGAAGAGGTCGCGGCGAAGACGCCTGAGCGGATCGTCACCGAGCCGATCGATCCGGCGATCGGTCTGGCCGGCTTTCAGGCGCGCAAGATCGCTTTCGCGCTCGGCCTCAAGGGCAAGACTCGTCGGCCAGTTCGCGCACGCTGCTCGCCGGCGCTGTATCGGCGCGTTTGTCGAAACCGACGCCTCCCTGGTCGAAGATCAATCCGCTGGTGGTAACGGCCGAGGGACAGGTGCTGTGCCTGGACGCCAAGATGTCATTCGACGACAACGGGCTGTTCCGTCAGCCGCGAGATTCGCGAACTGCGCGATCCGAACGAAGAGGACGCCGAACGAGACCGAGGCCGCGAAGTACGATCTGAGCTACGTCGCATCTCGACGGCAACATCGGATGCATGGTCAACGGCGCGGGTCTGGCGATGGCGACGATGGACATCGTCAAGTACTACGGCGCGGAGCCGGCCAATTTTCTCGACGTCGGCGGCGGCGCGAACACCGAGAAGGTCGCGGCGGCGTTCAGAATCCTGCTCTCCGACCAGCGCGTCAAAGGCGTGCTGATCAACATCTTCGGCGGCATCATGCAGTGCGACGTTCTCGCTCAGGGCGTCGTCGAGGCCGCGCGGCAGGTGAAACTCAACGTGCCGCTGGTGGTCGGATGGAAGGCACCAACGTCGACCGGGGCAGGCAGATACTGAAGGATTCCGGCATGGCCGTGATCGCCGCGAGCGACATGGCGGACGCGGCCCGACGGATCGTCAAGCGATAGCCGATGACGGAGTGCCGATGTGGTTCGTCGCTATCGATGGCGAAGCTCAAGCGCGAGTCGGTCGAGTCGGAGAAGGCAAGCAGCGATGAGTATCCTGGTCAATAAGAACACGCGCGTGCTCACCCAGGGGATCACCGGCGCGACCGGGCAGTTCCACACGCGCACATGCAAGGAATACGGCACGCAGATGGTGGGCGGCGTGGTTCCCGGCAAGGGCGGCACCGAGTTCGAAGGCATTCCGATTTTCGACACTGTCGAGCAGGCGCGGAAAGCGACCGGCGCCAACGCTAGCGTGATCTATGTGCCGCCGGCGTTCGCGGCCGACGCGATCATGGAAGCGGCAGCGGCCGGCATCGAGCTGGTCATCTGCATCACCGAGGGCATCCCGGTGCTCGACATGGTCAAAGTAAAGCGCTACCTGCGCGGCCGTCCCACGCGCCTGATCGGCCCGAACTGCCCCGGCGTCATCACGCCCGGCGAGTGCAAGATCGGAATCATGCCCGGCTATATCCATAAGCCCGGGCCAGTCGGCGTGATTTCGCGCTCGGGCACGCTCACCTACGAGGCGGTTCATCAGCTGACGCTGCTCGGCATCGGCCAGTCGACCTGCCTCGGCATCGGCGGCGACCCGATTATCGGCACCGGCCACATCGACGCGCTGAAGCTGTTCAACGAAGACCCGGCGACCACGGCGGTGATCATGATCGGCGAGATCGGCGGCACGGCCGAAGAAGAGGCCGCGGCATACATCAAAGGAGAACTTGAAGAAGCCGGTGGTCGCGTTCATCGCCGGTCAGACCGCGCCGAAGGGGCGGCGGATGGGCCACGCGGGAGCGATCATCTCGGGCGGGCAGGGGCGGCGCGGCCGACAAGATCGCGGCGTTCAAGGCCGCCGGCATCACCGTTGCGGCGAGCCCGGCGGAATTGGGCTCGACGATGCAAGGCGGCGATGGAGGCGCGGAAGTAGGCAACCGGCCTCGCGGCCGAGCATCGGGATATTTATGGAACGAACTTTGGCGATAATCAAACCCGACGCGTTCGCGACGCAAGCTGAGCGGCGACATCCTCAAACAGATCGAAGCCGCAGGACTGGCCGCGTGCGCGCTGAAGCTGATGCATCTGACGGGTCAGCAGGTCGAAAAGTTTTACGAAGTGCACAAGGCGCGGCCGTTCTACGGGTCGCTGTGCGCAGTACATGTCGTCGGGTCCGGTGGTCGTCGCGGTGCTGGAGGGCGAGCGCGCGATCGAGCGATGGCGCGAGCTGATGGGCGCGACCGATCCGGCCAAGGCGCGGCAGGGCACGATCCGCAAACAGTTCGGCCAGGAACGTCGAGAAGAACGCGGTGCATGGCTCGGACGCGACCCGATACCGCCGCGCACGAGATCGGCGTTCTTCTTCAGCGAGCTGGAAATCGCACGCTGAGCGCGTCCCGCCTGGCGACAAGTTCAACGGCCGTCTGCAATCTGCGACTGGGAGGCCCTGCGCTGGGGGGCCTGATCTGGCCGCCGCGTTTCGTCTAGAATGGAAAGCGTGGAGTTTAGCACCTTCAGCACGAGCCCGGCGTCGGGCAGGCGACGTGAAGCGGGATATCCGTGACCTGTTGCTGGCAGAAATCGAGGAGATCGTCGCGGCGGCGGGTGCAGCACAAGTTTCGCGTCCGCCAGGTGATGGCAAATGGCTTTACGGCAGCAAGCAGAGTCGTTCGAGCAGATGGCGAAACATTCCCGCTCGCGCTGCGATGCGGAGTCTAAACGATTACTTTACGATAGGTTCGGCGGCATACCGAGATGGTGGCGCGCTCCGCTGACGGCACGCGCAAGCTGCTGATCGGCTCGACGACGGCGAAGCGATCGAGAGCGTGATCATCCCGACCGGGGATCGCGTGACGCTGTGCATCTCGAGCCAGGCGGGATGCGCGATGGGATGCGCGTTCTGCGCCACCGCCCCGATGGGGCTCCATCGCAATCTGCACGGCGGCCGAGATAGTCGGCCAGGTGATGGCGGCGCAGACGCGAACTTGATCCGGCGAGGCGCTGACCAACTACGTTTTCATGGGGATGGGCGAGCCGCTGGCGAATTATCCGCGGCTGCATCGCGCGCTCGCGATCATGTCGGCGGACTGGGGGATGGGCATCTCGCCGCGGCGGATCACGGTCTCGACGGTCGGCTTGGTGCCGATGATGGAGAGGCTGCTGAACGATACCCGGTCAATCTGGCGGTCTCCTTGAGCGCCACCACCGACGAGCAGCGCGACCGTATAGCGCCGATCAATCGCCGCTATCCGCTGGAGGTTTTGCTCGAAACTTGCCGACGGCTGCCGCTGCGCGGCGGCGGCGGATTACGTTCGAGTACGTGATGCTCAGCGGGCGTCAACGACTCGCCGGCCGACGCGACGCGACTGGTCGAGATTGCTGGCGCCGCTGCGCGCCAAGGTGAATCTGATTGTCTTCAACCCGTTTGAGGGCGCGCCGTTCGAGGGCAGCCCGCGACGGGCGGTGGAAGTCTTTCAAGCGATCCTGCATCAGGGTAATTTGACGGCTACGATTCGCGAGAGCCGGGGCCGCGATATCGCCGCCGCGTGCGGCCAGTTGCGACGGCAACAGCATTCCACGCCGCGGCATTCCATGTCGTCGGTTTGAGCGCTCGCGTTGCTCGGTAATGTGACAAGACTCGTGATGACAAAAGATATATTCCCTCCGCCATTCCATGCCGGCGGTTTAAACGCTTGCTTCGCTCGATTGTATGGCAAAACTCGAAAGTTCAAGGTGCTTATAGATGGCTAAGGCGGTATTGGGCGTTATTGGCGGCAGCGGCTTCTACAAGATGGAGGGGCTCGAGCACGCGGAGCAGATCGAGCTCAACACGCCGTTCGGTCCGCCCTCCGACGTGTATTATCGGGGCCGGATAGGCGAGGTCGAGCTGATCTTTTTGTCGCGTCACGGCCGAGGCCATCGCCTGTCGCCGAGCGCGATAAACTCTCGCGCCAACATCTATGGGATGAAGGTGCTCGGCGTCGAATATTTGGTCTCGGTGAGCGCCGCGGGCAGCATGAAGGAAGAACTGGTGCCCGGCGATCTGGTGGTTGCCGACCAGTTCATCGACCGGACCTTTCGCAGGCCGTCGACTTTTTTCGACAACGGAATCGTGGTGCATGTCTCGCTCGCCGACCCGATGTGTCACGGCCTGAGCAAGGTACTGGGAGATCCGGGACGCGCCACCGGAGCGCGGATTCATCAGGGCGGAACCTATCTTTCGATCGAGGGGCCGCAGTTCTCGACCCGCGCGGAATCGGCGCTGTACCGAAGCTGGGGCGCCGACGTCATCAGCATGACGGCGGTGCAGGAAGCCCGCCTCGCGCGCGAAGCTGAACTCTGTTACGCGGCGCTGGCGCTGGTCACCGACTACGATTGCTGGCATCAGAGCGAGAAGGACGTTGACGTGGCCGACATCCTGCGCGTGCTTCAGCAGAACGTGGCTACGGCGCAAAAAGCGATCCTCAGATTGGCGCAGGAGCTTCCGCGCCATGTGCGGCAATGCAACTGCGGCAGCGCGCTCAAGGACGCGATCATCACCGATCGCGGAGTGATTCCGCACAAGCTTGCCAACGATTTGAAGCCGCTAATCGGAAAGTACCTCTAAGGCATCCTGACGGGAGTGGACGGGCAACATAGATGAGTATCGTTGTAGTTGGCACGATCGGGTACGACTCGGTCGAAACGCAGTTCGGCAGCGTGGTCGATGTGTTAGGTGGTTCGGCGGCGTACTTCGCGCTGGCGGCGAGTTTTTTCGCGCCGGTGAGTCTGGTCGCGGCGGTCGGCTCCGACTTCAAGCCCGAGCATCATCGGATGCTGGCGGAACGCAACGTCGATCTCCGCGGATTGAAGACGGCCAAGGGCAAGACCTTCCGCTGGCGCGGCCGCTACCACGAAGACATGAACAAGCGCGACACGTTGGAGCTGTCGCTCAACGTGTTTGCCGACTTTGTTCCCGATCTGCTGCCCGATCAGCGCCGGGCCGACTATCTCTTCCTGGCCAATATCGCGCCCGAGCTCCAGGAAAGCGTACTCAAGCAGATCGCGAGTCCGAAGGTGGTCGCGGCAGACACCATGAATCACTGGATCGATTCGGCGCGCGGGCCGCTGGTGCGGTTACTCGAACGAATCGACATCCTTACGCTCAATGATGAAGAGGCGCGGATGCTTTCCGGGGAGCACAATCTGGTCAAGGCCGGCCGCGCGGTGCTCAAGATGGGTCCGAAGATCGTGCTGGTCAAGCGCGGCGAATACGGAGTGTTGCAGTTCAGCCGCGACACGATGTTCGCGGTGCCCGCCTATCCGCTCGAAGAGGTTATCGACCCGACCGGCGCCGGCGACACTTTTGCCGGCGGCTTCATGGGCCACGTGGCGCGGTGCGGCCGGGTGGACGAAGGAATATGCCGGACCGGCGTGGTCTACGGCTCGGTGATGGCCTCGTTCGTGGTTGAGCGCTTCTCGGTGGAGCGGGTCGCGGGTCTGAGCTGGGAAGAAGTCGACGCGCGCTATCGCGCCTTTATCGAACTTACCGATTGTCATCATCCAAAATGGACCTCTCCATTGTAATCCCGCTTTTCAACGAGCGGGACAGCCTGCGGCCTCTCCACGATGAGTTGGTGCGGGTGCTCGCTCCGTTGGGGCGCGCCTACGAGATCTTATTCATCGACGATGGCAGTACCGACGGAAGCCTCGACGTGCTGCGCGAGATCAAGGCGCGGGACGAACACGTTCGCGTGTTGAGTCTGGCGAAGAACTCCGGCCAGACGGCGGCGCTGGCGTGCGGGCTCAAGAAGCGTTGGGCGAGATCGTGGTCGCGCTTGACGCCGACGGCGAGAACGATCCGGCCGACATTCCGCGGCTGCTGGCGGAACTCGATCGCGGCTACGATTTGGTCAGCGGATGGCGCACGGAGCGATGGCGGGAGGCGCCCGGCACGCGGCGTCTGCCATCGGTTTGCGCCAACGCGCTGATTTCGAGAGTTCACCGGCGTCAGGCTCCACGACTACGGCTGCACGTTCAAGGCTTACCGGCGGTGGGTCTCTCAGCGTTTGCTTTTGTACGGCGAAATGCATCGCTTCATTCCGGCGATGGCTTCGGAGCTGGGTGCGCGAATCAGCGAGATCCCGGTTGGGTTCCGGCCGCGGCGCGCGGGGCAGTCGAAGTACGGAATGGGACGCATCGTGCGGACCATGCTCGACCTGCTGACGGTGCTGTTCCTGTCGAGCTATGCGACCCGTCCGATCCAGGTCTTCGGCACGATCGGCCTCGTACTGGGCGGGCTCGGAGGTATCTGGACTGGCAGCCTGGTGTTCGGGAAAATAGTTCTGGGCCATAACCTGGCTAATCGGCCGGCGCTGCTGTTGGCGGTGCTGTTGGTCGTGGTCGGCGTGCAGTTCGTGAGCCTGGGTCTGCTGGGCGAGATGATTGCGCGGACCTACCACGAGTCTCAGGACAAGCCGATCTACGTCGTCAAGCAGGAGTTCTAATCCTTAGAAAATGAACATCACAGTAGTGGGTTGCGGCTACGTCGGCCTGGTCAGCGGGACCTGTTTTGCGGAAAGCGGCAACGAAGTCATATGCGTCGATATTGACCGCGAACGCATCGAGCAGTTACAGGCCGGGCGCGTTCCGATCTACGAGCCCGGACTGGAAGAGCTGGTTCGCCGAAACCTCAAGGAGCATCGGCTCAGTTTCACCACCGATCTCAAATCGGCGGTGGCGCAATCGATGATTACGTTTATCGCGGTAGGCACTCCGATGAGTTCCACCGGGGCCGCCGACCTGACCAACGTTTTCAAGGTCGCCGAGGAGATCGCCGGAGCGATTTCCGGTTATCACATCGTCGTAATCAAAAGCACGGTCCCGGTCGGCACCAACGATAAAGTGCGCGAAATAGCCGCACGCGTGAACAACAATCATTTTGACGTGTGCTCCTGTCCGGAATTCCTGAAGGAAGGCTCGGCGATCGAGGACTTCATGCGCCCCGACCGCGTGGTCATCGGCAGCGATAGCGAGCAGGCGACGACCATCCTGAAGGAGCTGCATGCGCCGTTGGTGCGCACCGACAATCCGATTCTGGTGATGGACCCGCGCTCGGCGGAGCTGACCAAGTACGCCTGCAACGCGATGCTGGCGTTGCGAATCTCGTTCATCAACGAGATCGCCAATCTGTGCGAAGCGGTAGGGGCCGAGATTACCCACGTGCGCCGCGGTCTGGCCTCGGATCGCCGGATCGGATCGCATTTCCTTTTTCCGGGAGTGGGCTACGGCGGATCGTGCTTCCCCAAGGACGTGCAGGCGCTGATTCATACCGCCGAA
Organism: uncultured Pseudomonadota bacterium; assembly: GCA_963759165.1. Classification (GTDB taxonomy): domain Bacteria; phylum Desulfobacterota; class Binatia; order Binatales; family Binataceae; genus DATJOQ01. Next base: position 1,995,128 of record CAVWXK010000001.1, read on the forward strand.
GAGAAAAATCTCGATTTCGCGTTGCTGAAAGCGGCGGAAGCGGTCAACAAGCGGCAAAAGAGCGTTCTGGTCTCGCGTGTAAAGACTCATTTCGGCGACGACCTGAGCGGCTTGAACTTCGCGGTCTGGGGGCTGGCGTTCAAGCCTCGTACCGACGACATGCGCGAAGCCCCGTCGCTGGTGGTCGTCGAGGAGTTGCTGGCCGCGGGCGCGAAGGTCCAGGTTCACGATCCGGAGGCGCTGGAGAACGCGCGCCGCATCTTCGGCGATAGCGTCACCTATTGGCCGCTCAACTACGACGCGCTCAAAGGCGCCGACGCCTTGCTGATCCTTACCGAATGGAACGAATTCCGTCATCCGAATTTCCAGCGCATCAAGAGCCTGCTCAAACAGCCGGTTATCTTCGACGGCCGTAACCTGTACGATCCGGCCCTGATGCGGGCACTCGACTTCAAGTACTACTCGATCGGCAGGCGGCCGATCTAAGGCGACTCTCCCGACTATGCGAATTATGGTTACCGGCGGCGCCGGTTTTATAGGCTCAAATACGGTCGACGCGCTGGTCGTGCTCGGCAAGCACGAGGTCTGCGTGCTTGACGACCTCTCTTCGGGCAAGCGGCATCAGGTGAATTCCGCGGCGCGCTTTTATCAGGTCGATATTCGCGACGGTGCGCGAGTCGCCGAGGTCTTCGAACGCGAAAAGCCCGAGGTGCTTCTCCATCTGGCCGCCCAGATGGACGTGCGACGCTCGGTGGCCGATCCGGCCTTCGACGCCCAGGTAAATCTGATTGGATTTCTCAACCTCATGGAAGCGGGCCGACGAAACGGGCTCCGCCGGGTGGTTTTCTCCTCGACCGGCGGGGCGATCTACGGCGAACAGGAGCGTTTTCCCTGCGACGAGAGCCATCCGTGCCGCCCGGTCAGCCCTTACGGGGTCGCCAAGCTCGCGACCGAGCGTTACCTTTTCTTCTACGAGGTCCAGTACGGGATTCGTCACGTCGCGCTGCGCTATGCCAATGTCTACGGTCCGCGTCAGGATCCGCACGGCGAAGCCGGAGTGGTCGCGATTTTCTGCGGACGATTGCTGAACAAACAGCCGGTGACGATCTTCGGCGACGGCGAGCAGACGCGAGATTACATCTTCGTGGGCGATATCGTGCGGGCGAATCTTGCGGCGCTGGAACGCGATTGCAGCGGGGCAATCAATATCGGGACCGGTATCGAGAGCAGCGTCAATCGGCTCTATGGGACATTGGCGGAGGTGGCCGGCGTGAAGATGGCGCCGAACTATGCTCCGGCGCGTCCGGGCGAGCAGACGCGTTCGGTGATTTCACCGGCTCGCGCGGAAAAGGAACTTGATTGGCGGCCACGAGTCGCGCTGCGCGAGGGACTGGCCCAGACGCTGCGCTTTTTTCAGCAGGCGTCAGGGAGCGCCGGTTGAGCGGGATCGGGCGGCGGCAAGCTGCTATACTCTCTGGAGCCTGGGCCACGTGCGCCGGTTGGCATGACTAATCCCGAACTTATCCGTAATTTTTCGATTATCGCCCATATCGATCACGGCAAGTCGACGCTTGCCGATCGGTTGTTGGAGCGTACCGGTGCGCTCTCGCGGCGCGAGCTCAAGGAGCAGTTCCTGGATTCGATGGACCTCGAGCGCGAGCGCGGAATAACGATCAAGGCGCGCTCGGTCAGGCTCAATTACACCGCCGCCGACGGCCGCAACTACGTGCTCAATCTTATTGATACGCCCGGCCACGTCGACTTCGCCTACGAGGTATCGCGCAGCCTGGCCGCCTGCGAAGGCGCACTGTTGGTGGTAGACGCCAGCCAGGGGGTCGAGGCGCAGACCCTTGCCAACGTCTATCTGGCTCTCGACAACGGACTGGAAATCGTTCCGGTTATCAACAAGATCGATTTGCCCAGCGCGGACGTCGAGCGTACCAAACGTCAGATCGAAGATGTGATTGGATTGAGCGCCGCCGATGCCATTTTGACCAGCGCCAAGGAAGGTATCGGGATCGACGAAGTGCTGGCCGCGATTGTTGAACGGATGCCTGCGCCGAAAATGGTGCCCGAGAGCGCTCCGCGTGCGCTCATCTTCGACAGTTGGTACGACAGCTATGAAGGGGTAATCGGCCTGGTCCGGGTTTTCGACGGCGAGTTTCACCGCGGGATGAAGGTTCGGCTGATGGGAACCAACAAGCTCGGCGAGATCATGCGCCTGGGGCACTTCACTCCGCACGAACATAACGTCGAAAGCCTCGGCCCGGGAGAGGTGGGTTTCGTGGTCGCCGGAATCAAGACGGTGGCCGACATGCGCGTGGGCGACACCCTGACCGATGCCGACCGACCGGCGGCCAGCCCGCTTGCCGGGTTCAAGGAACTCAAGCCGATGGTGTTCGCGGGGCTCTATCCGGTCGAGTCGAACCAGTACGGCGCTTTGCGCGAGGCGATCGAGAAGCTCCGCCTGAACGACGCCAGTCTGATCTGCGAGCCGGAGAGTTCGCAGGCGCTGGGCTTCGGCTTTCGCGCCGGTTTTCTCGGGATGCTCCACATGGATATTGCGCAGGAGCGCCTGGAGCGCGAATTCGGCCTGGACCTGATCGTGACCGCGCCGACGGTGGCCTATCGCGTACGTACGGTCGACGGCGAGGAGCTAACGGTCGATAATCCGGCGATGCTGCCGGAGGAAAACCGGATTGACGCGATCGAGGAACCTTTCATCCTGGCTTCGATTCACACGCCCGATGAATTCGTTGGCGCGATGATGAAGCTTTGCGAGGACAGGCGCGGCGTCCAGCGCGACCTGCGCTACCTTGGCCAGAAGCGCGTGATCCTGCACTACGAGCTGCCTCTGGCGGAGGTGGTCTTCGATTTCTATGATCGGCTCAAATCGCTGAGTCGCGGCTACGCGTCGCTGGACTACGAGTTTCTGGATTTCAGGCCCGGACCTCTGGTTAAACTCGACATCAGACTCAACGAGGAAGTGGTCGACGCGCTTTCGATTATCGTGCATCGTGACAAGGCGTACGAGCGCGGCCGCGCGCTGTGCGAGAAGCTGCGCCAGCTAATCCCGCGCCAGATGTTCGATGTCGCGATCCAGGCCGCGATCGGCTCCAAAATAATCTCCCGTGAGACCGTCAAGGCGCTGCGCAAGAACGTCACGGCGAAGTGTTACGGGGGAGATATCACGCGCAAGCGCAAGCTGCTGGAAAAGCAAAAGGAAGGAAAACGGCGCATGAAACAGGTTGGTCGGGTGGAAATTCCGCAAGAGGCTTTTCTCGCCTTGCTCAAGGTCGATGAGTAGAACGATGGGTGAGCTTTCCCCGGAACCGCCGGACCGTTCCGCCGCCGTCATCTGCCGAACCGGCTGAAGCCTCGGCGCCGCAACGGAAGTCGGCTATCAGGGAATACGTCGAGGCGTTGCTGGTCGCGCTCGCGCTCGCGCTCTTCATCCGGACCTTTTTCCTCCAAGCCTACAAAATCCCCTCGGGATCGATGGAAACGACGCTGCTTATCGGCGACCATATTCTGGTCAACAAAATCGTTTACGGCCTGAGGATGCCGGAATCGATTTTGGGCTTTCATCCGCTCGGCCTTCCTTACGGCCACTATCTGTTCGACCTGGAGCCGGTTCGTCGTGGCGACGTGGTGGTATTTGTTTTCCCGCCCGATCGAACCAAGGACTTCATCAAGCGGGTGATCGCGGTGGCCGGCGATACCGTTGAAGTCAGGGGAAAATCGGTCTATGTCAACGGCGAACGGCAGACAGAACCCTACGCGCACTACCAGCCCGGAGCGGAAAGTTACATGACGGTGGCGCCGCGCGACAGTTTCGGTCCGGTGAAGGTTCCCGCAGGCAAACTCTTTATGATGGGCGATAATCGCGACCGCAGCTACGACAGTCGCTTTTGGGGGTTCGTCGACCGCAATGACGTGGAAGGGCGGGCCGTAGTCATCTATTGGTCGTGGGACGGCGAGGAAGCGTGGCCGCTGCCGGTGAGATGGCGGCGTTTTGGCGGGATGGTGAGGTAAAGGAGCGCGCGATGGCTGACGAGGAGGTGCGGAAGATTGGCCTGATGCTGGAGCATCTCGGCTCACGCTTCGAGCTGGTGGTCGAGGCGGTTTCGGGGTGGCGCGGAGAGCTCGAGACTCTGCGCGAGGAGATGCGCGGACAATTCGCCGAGGTCGGCAAACAGATCCGGTTTCTCTCCGATCAGATTGCCGAGAACCGCGACGGCCTCGAATCCCTGCGCGGAGAACTCACCGCCGAGATGGTCCGTTTGGGCGAAGCGTTAGGCGCTACGCGCGTCGAGTTTCGCGAAAATCTGGACGGCACCCGCATCGAGTTTCGCGAGAGCCTCGATGGCGCCCGCGCCGAGTTCCGCGAAAGTGTGCAGGGTACGCGCGTCGAGTTTCGTGAGAATCTCGCCGCCGCCCGCGCCGAGTTCCGCGACCGTCTCGACGGCGTCCGCGTTGAGCTGCATGAGAGCCTCGACGGTGTCCGCGGGGAGCTTCGCGAGGGCTTGGACGGCACCCGGGCCGAGTCCCGCGAGAGCCTGGACCGCGTCCGGGTCGACTTTCGCGAAAACCTGGCGAGCGCCACTGGGCAGCTTCGTCATGAAATGGGTGCGGTTCGAAGCGGATTGAAAGACGACCTGGCCGCGATTCGTGAGCGAGTGGACGAAGTCAGCGAGGCCCTCGCCGCGGAGCATTCCAGGTTGAGCGCGGAAAGCGCGAGTCGTGAGCGATCGTCGGCCGAAGCCACGGCCTCGATCGAATCGCTGGCCAAGCAATTACGGAGCGAGCTCAAGCAGACCAACAAGACCCTGGCTAATCTGAGCAAGAAATTCGATCGTTTCGACGATCGGGTCTCGGTCCAGGTCAAAGACCAGGGTCAGCGCCTGCGCAAGCTCGAACGGCACGCCCGCGGCTAGTAGGCGGCTCGATTCCGGGGAAAATAAATCGCTCGAATGACGGAACCTTATTGACCGGAGGCATACGCCGGCGGTAAAAAATAAGTGACCTTTAATTCGTCCCTGAGAGGATGAAAAGGCGAATATGATGAATCTTGCCATATCGAGACCCGACTGCGCCCGCAGCCGGGTATTTTTTTGCCATCGCGGTCGCTTCGTCTGTCGCCGACTGGTCATAAGCGCGCCTTGTGCCCTGGTCCGCTCGGACGGCGATCTTGAGGCAAGCCGGTCCGGTCACCAAGGAGTGATTGGATGACCTCGAAGCCGACGACGGTGATGGACGCGAACGCGGTCGCGAGGGCGGTCAAGCGGATCGCTCACGAAATCGATGAACACAATCGGGGCAGCGAGGGATTGGTCCTGATCGGGATCGTGCGTCGCGGCGTCAATCTGACCGAACGGCTGGCGTCGGCGCTCAAGGAGGCCGGGCGGCAGAATCTTTTGGTCGGGACGCTCGATATCTCGCTCTACCGCGACGACGTGAAGGGTGAGCCGCGCGACCCGCGCCTGCTGGGACGCGATATTCCGTTCTCGCTCGGCGGCAAGCGAGTGGTTCTGGTCGATGACGTGCTCTACAGCGGCCGCACGGTGCGCGCCGCGCTCGATGCGCTGGTGGACCTGGGGCGGCCGGAATCGATTCAACTGGCGGTGATGGTTGATCGAGGCGAGCGCGAGCTGCCGATCCGCGCGGATTATGTCGGCAAGAATATTCCCGCGCCGCCGGGTCAACGGGTGTATGTGCGTTTGAGCGAAGTCGACGGCATCGATGCGGTTGTGATCGGAGAGAAAAGGTGAGCGAACGCCGGCGTTGCATGCACGGTTCGGGCGATCCCCGCTGATGGCAAAGTTGCCGAAATACGACGTTGTCTCGATCGAAGATCTATCGCTCGACGATATCGAGCGGGTCTTTGCGCTGGCCGACGAGTTCGCCACGGCGCTCGCGGAGAAGCGCCCGCTGAATCTCGCCGGCGGCCTGATCATGGCGACTCTCTTTTACGAGCCCTCGACGCGAACCCGCCTCAGCTTCGAGTCCGCCATGCATCGCCTCGGCGGTGCGGTAATCAGCTCGGCCGAGATGTCCGCGAGCTCGGCGGCCAAGGGCGAGAGCCTGGCCGATACGGTGCGCGTGGTGAGCGCGTACGCCGACCTGATCGTCGTTCGCCATCCTTACGACGGGGCGGCGCGAGTCGCGGCCGATTACGCGCCGTGCCCGGTATTTAACGCCGGCGATGGCAGTCGCGAACATCCGACGCAGACCCTTTGTGATCTTTACGTGCTGCTCAAGAAGAAGGGCCATCTCAAGGGGTTGACCGTGGCGATTTGCGGCGACCTGACCTTCGGCCGCACGGTGCATTCGCTGATTTACGCGCTCGCCCGCTTCGGCGCCAATATCGTCGCGGTGCCGAACCGGGGGATGGCGGTGCCGGACTACGTCCTCGCGCGGCTGGCGGCCGAGCGCGGCTACAATTTTTCCACGGTTACGATGAACGAGCTCAAGTCGTTGGCGGGCGGGCTTGACGCGCTCTACCTGACTCCCAGCGCGCCGCATCAGATGGCGCTGTTTACCGCCGACATGCCGCTCGATGCGATACGTACCGGCGGCGAGGCGCCGGCGGCGCTCGACGCCTTTTACGTCACGCGCTTCCAGCACGAGCGGCGCGCGCCCGGCGAGCGCGAACGTCCGGAGTACGTTCACTTCGACGCTGGGGCGCTCAAGACCAGCCGTACTCAGGAAGCGGTCGTGATGCATCCGCTGCCGCGCACCGACGAGCTTGCCTACGAGCTCGACAGCGACCCTCGTGCGGTCTATTTCGAGCAGGCCGCCGCTGGCGTGCCGGTGCGAATGGCGTTGATCGCGTGGCTGCTGGAAAACGGCGCGAAACCCCGCACCCGGCCCGAGCCCGAACAGCCGCTGATCAGATTCAAGGGGGGCACGGCGCCGCGATGCGCCAACGCCAACTGCATCACGCGGCACGAGGGCCGCTACCTGCACGCGCGCTTCCGTCTGGCGCCCGCGGTGAGTCGTGCGGTGTTGATGCTGCGCTGCGAGTTCTGCGAGCGCGAGGTCAAGGTCGAGTACGTGGGTCACACCCGCTCGCGGCGCTACTATCGTTTCGACGAAGGGTTGTACGGCTACGTGCGGCAGTGGATCGACGAACAGTCGCTGGTGATCTTCGACGATGTCAAGCAGGCGGAGGAAAGCGGCTACGGACCGTACCGGCGCGGTCCGCAGCGCGAGGTAATGAATGCCGACGAGATCGCGCGGGCGACAGCCGCGCTGGCCGCGCAGATGATCGCCGACCTGCCGGACCCCGCTGGCGTGAGCCTGGTGGGCGTCGTGAGCCGGGGCGCGGTACTGGCGGTGCGGCTGCGGGAGCTGATCCGGAGTCAGACCGGGATCGCGCCGCCCTGCGCCGCGCTTGACGTACACACCGGCCCGGAAGGATTGCATCCGCTGGACGGTTCCGAAAGTTTCGAGGTTGAGGACCGTACGATTGTTCTGGTCGACGACGTTATCAATAGCGGCTGGACGGTGCAGCGGGCGATGGCGACGCTGTGGAAGCGAGGGCGCCCGGCGGCGGTCAAGGTCGCGGTATTGATCGATCGCGGCCACCGTGCGATTCCGATTCGGGCCAACTACGTCGGCAAGAACATCCCGACGGCGCGGGCTGAGCGCGTAATGGTTCGCCTCGGCGAACACGAAGCCGGCGCCGGGCAAAAGCCCATCGATCGGGTTGTAATCTATTCGTTGGTCGAAACGCTCAAGCAAAGCGGAGAAGCCGGTTGAGCGCGACAATCATAAGGGGCGGTCGCGTAATCGACCCGGCAAACGCACTCGACGGCGCTTTCGATCTAAGAGTGATCGACGGGCGGATCGATGCGATCGAGCCTGCCGGAGTTCTGCCGACGCAGGATGGCGTCGCGGAAATTGATGTTCGCGGATGGTGGGTGATGCCCGGCCTGATCGACGCTCACGTCCATCTGCGCGATCCGGGTTTTCCGCGCAAGGAGACCATCGGCAGCGGATTGCGGGCGGCGGCGGCGGGCGGCTTCACCGCCGTAGCGGCGATGGCGAACACGTCGCCGGTTAACGATTCGCCGGAAATCACGCGTTACATGATCGCTCAGGCGAAGGCGGCGCGCGCGGCCGCTCTGGTGCCGGTATCGGCGGTGAGCAAGGGACTGGGCGGAATCGAAGCGGTCGATTTTCGGGCGATGGTGGATGCCGGCGCGAGGCTTTTTTCGGACGACGGGATGCCGATTGACGACCAATCGCTGCTCACGCGCGCGATCGACGAGATCGGCGATCTCGGCTTTGTGGTATCGCTCCATGAGGAAGATCGCGCACTCGCCGGCGATGGCGCGGTCAACGCCGGCGATATTTCCAAACGTTTGGGCGTGGCGGGCGTGCCGGTTGGGGCCGAAAGCAAACGCGTGCGACGGGATTTGGCGCTGGCGATTGGCACGGGCAAACCGCTCCATCTGGCGCATATGTCGACGGCGGAATCGATCGATCTGATCCGTGCCGCGCGTCGAAACGGCGCAAACGTGACCTGCGAAGTCGCGCCTCATCACTTCACCCTCGATGAAAGCGCGGTGCTGGATTGGGGGCCTAACGCCAAGATGAATCCTCCACTGCGCGCTCGCGAAGACGTTGCGGCGCTGCAGGCGGCGATGGCGGACGGCAGTATCGACCTGATCGCATCCGATCATGCGCCACACGACTTCGCCTCCAAGGAAATCGATTTGCTGATCCACTGTTTCGGTCCGGCGCGGGGTGGACGAGGGCTGACCGAAGAAGAAGTTCGCGCGATGACGCGCGCGGCCAACGGGGTCATCGGCCTGGAAACAACACTGGGCCTCGCGCTCGAACTGGTTCATCGAGCGGTGATTAGCCCGGCGCGGATGGTGGAGATGATGGCGCTCAATCCGGCGCGCCTGCTGCGGCTGGAATCGGGCACGCTGGGCGTGGGTGAGGCTGCCGATATCACGGTGGTCGATCCTGAGTTGAGTTGGACTGTGGAACCGGCGCGGTTCCTTTCGCTAAGCCGCAACACACCGTTCGCGGGCCGCCGGCTCAAAGGCAAGGCGATGCTGACGATCGTTGCGGGCGAGATCGTTTACGACGGGAGGTCAGCGAAGGCGTAGTAATGGACGGCAGACGGCGACAACCCACGATGCTGGCGCTGGCCGACGGCCGGATCTTTAGCGGCTGGTCCTTCGGCGCGCCAGGCGAAGCCGTTGGCGAGGTGGTGTTCAACACCGCCATGACCGGTTATCAGGAAGTGCTGACCGACCCTTCGTACAAGGGCCAGATGGTTTGCATGACATATCCGGAGATCGGCAACACCGGCGTCAACGATGAGGACGTCGAGTCCGGTGGCGTTTATGTCGAGGGCTTCATCGTAAAGGAGTACTGGTCGCGGCCGTCGAACTGGCGCTCGCGGATGTCGCTGGGCGAGTATCTCGAACGAGCCGGCGTGGTTGGAATCGAAGGTATCGACACCCGCGCGCTGGTTCGCCACATCCGCACCCACGGCGCGCAAGAGGCCGTCCTTTCGAGCGTCGATCTCGATCCGCAAAGCCTGGTGCGCAAGGCCAAGGCGTCGCCCGGACTGGTCGGCCGCGATTTGGTGCGAGAGGTCACCTGCAAGGAGCCGTACGACTGGAGTGTCGGAGACTGGCAGCTTGGCCACGGTTATCGTCGGCCGAGCGAGCAGGAATTGCGCGACGCGCCGCTGGTGGTGGCAATCGATTACGGTATCAAGCGAAATATCCTGCATCGCCTGGTGGCGACGGGGTTTCGCGTCAAGGTAGTCCCGGCGCGAACCAGCGCCGATCAAATTCTCGCGCACAATCCCGACGGTGTGTTCCTCTCAAACGGACCGGCCGATCCGGCGGCGCTGCCGTACGCCCACGAGGCGGTGCGCGCGATACTAGCAAAGACGCCGGTTTTCGGAATATGCCTCGGCCATCAGATCCTGGGCCTCGCGCTCGGCGGCAAGACCTACAAGCTTGAATTCGGCCATCACGGCGCCAACCATCCGGTGAAGGATCTGCGAAGCGGCCGCGTCGAGATCACGTCGCAGAACCACGGCTTCGCGGTCGATGCGGAATCAGTGGCCGGGCGCGCCGAACTGTCTCATCTGAACCTCAACGACCATACCGTGGAGGGGCTGCGCGGACTGGGCGGGCCGTTTTTCTCGGTCCAGTACCATCCCGAAGCTTCACCCGGACCGCACGACGCCGGCTATCTGTTCCGGCGTTTCCGTCTGTTGGTCGAAGCATTCGCGCGTTACGGCGCCGACGCGGCGCTCGAACGTATGGATGCGGAAGAGAAGCGCGATTCGAAATGACTATCGTACGGGAAATACTCAGTGCCGCTTCGTAAAGACCTAAAATCGATTTTACTTATCGGATCGGGTCCGATCGTGATCGGGCAGGCCTGCGAGTTCGATTATTCGGGAACGCAGGCGCTCAAGGCGCTCAAGGAAGAGGGCCTGCGCCTGATCCTGATCAACTCGAATCCGGCGACGATCATGACCGATCCGGAGTTCGCCGATCGTACCTATATCGAACCGTTGACGGTCAGCACCGTCGCGCAGGTTATCGAGCGCGAGCGGCCGGACGCGCTGCTGCCCACGCTGGGCGGACAGACCGCGCTTAACCTGGCTATCGAGCTGGCCGAGAGCGGCGTGCTCGACCGGTTTGGAGTCGAGCTGATTGGCGCCAAGCTTCCTGCGATCAAGAAGGCCGAAGACCGCGACCTGTTCCGGCAGGCGATGCTCAAGATCGGTCTCGAAGTGCCGAACTCGGCGATTGCGCATTCGCTGGATGACGCCGAGCGGATCCAGCGCGAGATCGGCCTGCCGCTGATCATTCGTCCGTCGCGCACGCTGGGCGGCACGGGCGGCTCGATCGCCCGCGACCCGGACGACTACCGGGCCAAGCTGGCGTGGGGGCTCAGCGCCTCGCCCAACCACGAGGTTTTGATAGAGCAATCGATCGAGGGCTGGAAAGAATTCGAGCTCGAAGTGATGCGCGATCGGGCCGACAATGTCGTCATCGTATGCTCGATTGAGAATCTCGACCCGATGGGCGTGCATACCGGGGACTCGATCACCGTGGCGCCTGCGCAGACCCTGACCGACAAGGAATACCAGCTCATGCGCGACGCCGCGCTGAGGATTATCCGCGAGATCGGGGTCGACACCGGCGGTTCCAATATCCAGTTCGCGATTCATCCCGAAACCGGCCGGATGGTGATAATCGAGATGAACCCGCGCGTTTCGCGCAGCTCCGCGCTGGCTTCGAAGGCGACGGGCTTCCCGATCGCGAAGATTGCGGCGCGGCTGGCGGTGGGTTATCGACTCGATGAAATCGCCAACGACATCACGCGCAAGACGCCGGCCTGCTTCGAACCGACGATCGATTATGTGGTGACCAAGATTCCGGGCTTTACGTTCGAGAAGTTTCGCGGCGCGATCGACGAGCTGGGCCCGCAAATGAAATCGGTCGGCGAGGCGATGGCGATCGGCCGCACCTTCAAGGAGTCGCTGCAAAAGGCGATTCGCTCGCTCGAGATCGATTCCTACGGACTGGACAAGCGCGTCGATGGCTCGACTCTGACCGAGATCCGCAATCGCCTGAGCGTTCCCAACAGTCAGCGGCTCTACCATCTGGCCGCAGCGCTGCGGCTGGGCATGCCGACGAATGAGATTTATACGCTGAGCAAGATCGATCCGTGGTTCATCGACGCGATGGCCGAGATCGTAGCGACCGAAAGTTTGATAAGCCGGGGGCCGCTGGACGCGACGATGATGCGCGACGCGAAGGCCATGGGTTTCGCCGACCGGAGACTGGGCGAGCTCACGGGCGAGTCCGAGGCTTCGGTCGCCGCACGGCGCCGCTCGTACGGCATCCGTCCGGTGTTCAAGGCGGTAGACACCTGCGGCGCCGAGTTCGAGGCCTTCACGCCGTATCTCTATTCGACTTACGAGGGCGAGGACGAAGCCGCGCCGACCGATCGTCGGAAGATAATTATTTTGGGCGGCGGGCCGAACCGTATCGGTCAGGGAATCGAGTTCGACTACTGCTGCGTGCACGCGAGCATGGCGCTCAAGGCCGACGGTTTCGAAACCATCATGGTCAACTGCAATCCCGAAACCGTCTCGACCGACTACGACACCTCGGATCGGTTGTACTTCGAGCCGCTCACGTTTGAAGACGTGATGGCGATCATCGACCGCGAGAAACCGTTCGGGGTGATCGTGCAGTTCGGCGGGCAGACGCCGCTCAAACTGGCTGTGCCGCTGGCGAAGGCGGGCGTTCCGATTCTTGGTACTTCGCCCGACGCAATCGATCGCGCCGAGGATCGCGAACGCTTCAACGTTATGGTCGACAAGCTCGGCCTGAAGCAGCCCAAGGGGATTCTTGCTCGTACCCTGGAGGAGGCCGTGGCCGGCGCCGCCGCGATCGGCTATCCGGTGCTGATTCGTCCGTCGTACGTGCTCGGCGGGCGCGCGATGGAAGTGGTGACCAGCGAGGCGCGGCTGAGAAGCTACGTCGAACAGGCGTTGCGCGCCTCCGACCGTCATCCGCTGCTCATCGACCGCTATCTGGACGGCGCGATCGAAGTCGATGTCGACGCGATTTCGGACGGCGAGACCGTGGTCGTCGGCGGTATCATGGAGCACATTGAGCGCGCGGGAATCCATTCCGGAGACAGCGCCTGCGTGCTGCCGCCGAGGACCCTGAGCGCGGAGACCCAGCGCGAACTCGAGCGCCAGACCAGGATGCTCGCGCGCGAGCTCGGAGTGGTTGGGCTGATGAACGTTCAGTACGCGATCGCCGACGGCGAGGTGTACATCCTCGAGGTGAATCCTCGAGCGTCGCGAACGATTCCGTTCGTCAGCAAGGCGATCGGCGTTCCGCTCGCCAAGCTCGCCGCGCGCGTGATGTCGGGCAAGAAGCTTACCGAAATGGGCTTCGTCCGCGAGATCGTTCCGCGTCATGTTTCGGTCAAGGAATCCGTGTTTCCCTTTGTTCGTTTTCAGGGCGTCGATACCATCCTTGGTCCCGAGATGAAGTCCACCGGTGAAGTGATGGGGATCGACTACAGCTTTCCGATGGCATTCGCCAAGGCGGAACTGGCGGCAGCCACTGAGCTGCCGCTTGAAGGGATGGTGTTCCTCAGCGTGCGCGACGCGGATAAGGGCGGCCTGCGGCAAATCGCGCAAGGTCTGAGCGCCATGGGATTCGATCTGGTGGCGACATGCGGCACGGCGGAAGTTATCAGCCGAATGAACATACGATGCGCGCGGGTCAACAAGGTAGGCGAGGGGAGTCCGCACGTGGTCGATATGATGCGCGAGGGCAAAATCGCGATAGTGATTAACACGCCCGACGTGGTCGGCACCGAGGATTCCTTTTCGATCCGGCGCACCGCGCTGGAACTGCGAATCCCGTTCTTCACCACGCTTCCCGGCGCCGAGGCCGCGGTCGAGGCGCTCGCCGCGCTAAAAGAGCGAGCCCCGGGAATCCACGCCTTGCAGGATTATCACAAGCCCTAAGCGCATACGCGGCGAGCGTCAGAAGTTGCTTCGACCCGACAGCGCGATCGCTTCGATGGCGGGCATCGGGCCCAAGCGCCGCGCCATCCTGGAAGCGGCGGGCATCCGCACGCTGACGGATCTTCTGTACCATCTGCCGTTGCGTTATGAGGACTGGCGCGAACTTAAACCAATACATGAACTTGCTCCGGGAGAGACGGCGACCGTCGCGGGCGAACTGAGCGGACTTCAGGAGCGGCCGACGGCGCGGGCCTGGCGGCGCCGCCTCGTGACCGGATCGCTCACGGATTCAAACGGTGGATCAATCCGCCTGATCTGGTTCAACCTGCCGGGCTACCTTCGCGAGAAACTGCCGGCCGGTCATCGAGTGGTGCTGCATGGCAGGGTAGCGTCGGGCCGGGACGGCACGCTCGAAATCGTTCATCCCGAAGTTTATGCGATTGTTGAAGGTGGAACCCCGCCGTCGCTGCGCCCGGTTTACGGCCAGCCGGCCGGACAGATCGGCCAGCGATTATTCGCGAAGCTGGTGAGACATGCGGTCGATGAGGTTGCACTACAGCTTGAAGGAGCCGTTCCCGCCGTTGAACGCGAGCAGTTGGGCTTTCCGCCGATTGGAGAGGCGCTTCGATCGCTGCACAATCCGTCGCACGATGCCGTGCTCGATGACCTCAATTCGGGCGGCGCGCCGGCCCATCGTGCGCTGGCGATCGATGAGATGTTCGCGTTTCAGTTGGCGCTCGCCATCGAACGGCATCGCGCGGCCCGGCGGGCGGGAATCGCGCATCGGCAGGGGAGCGGACTGACGGAGAAATTTCTGGCCAAGCTGCCGTTTGCGCTAACAAGCTCACAGCGTCGCGCAATCGTGGAGATCGAAGGAGAGATGGCCGACGACCGGCAGATGAATCGTCTGTTGATGGGCGACGTCGGCAGCGGCAAGACGGTGGTTGCGCTCTGGGCGGCGCTGCGGGCGGTCGAATGCGGCCATCAGGCGGCGTTCATGGCGCCGACCGAACTGCTTGCCGAACAGCACTACCGGACTTTCCGGAAGCTTGCTTCGTCGCTCGGCGTGGTCGCTGGATTCTTGAGCGCGAAGGTGACAGGACCGAAACGCTCGGCGCTGCAGAAGGATCTGGCGCGCGGCAATATCCATCTGTTGTTCGGCACTCACGCGTTGATTCAGGACGAAGTGCGGTTTCGAGATCTCAGCCTTGCGGTGATCGACGAGCAGCATCGTTTCGGCGTTTTCGAGCGCGCGCGGCTGAAGGCGCTTGGGCCGCGCGCGGACATGTTGCTGATGACGGCGACGCCGATTCCGCGAAGCCTAGCGCATACGCTGTTCGCCAACCTTGACCTCTCGTTTCTGGACGAGCTTCCGGCAGGCCGTGCGCCGATCGCGACGCGAATCTTCGCCGACGATCGGCTCGACGATGTGCACGCGATTGTTCGAGGAGAGG
The DNA here is from genome assembly GCA_963759165.1 of uncultured Pseudomonadota bacterium. Classification (GTDB taxonomy): domain Bacteria; phylum Desulfobacterota; class Binatia; order Binatales; family Binataceae; genus DATJOQ01. Next base: position 2,010,131 of record CAVWXK010000001.1, read on the forward strand.
TTGAACGCGGCAATCGCGCCTACTATGTCGTGCCGTTGATCGAAGCCGATGAAGAAGATGACGGGATTCCGTCGGTGATCGCTACGGCGGAGCGCTTCGACAAGGGGCCGCTCAAGGGCCTTCGCGTTGGAACGATGCATGGTCGGATGAAAGCCGACGACAAGGAACGAATCATGCGCCGCTTCCGCGACGGCGAAATCGACGTTCTGGTTTCCACCACGGTGGTCGAAGTGGGAATCGATGTGCCCGAGGCGACGGTGATGGTGGTGATGGCGGCGGAGCGTTACGGACTCGCGCAGTTGCATCAGCTTCGCGGTCGCGTCGGCCGAGGCGCGGCGCCTTCAATCTGTTGCCTGATGATTTCGGGGCAGGCCAATTCCGATTCGCGATCGCGCCTCGATGTCCTGGCGAAAACGTCGAGCGGGGCCGAAATCGCGCGCGCCGACTTCGAGCTGCGCGGCCCGGGCGATTTGCTCGGCGCACGCCAGACCGGTCCGCTGCCGCTGCGTTTTGCGAGTTTTATCCGCGATTTCCCGATGATCGAGCAGGCGCGCGCCCTGGCCGAGAGCTACCTCAAGCGCGATCCGAATTTACAAGCGCCATCGGCTCGCGGCGCTCAACTGGCGATTCGCCGGATGCTGCAAGCCGGCTTCAGTCTCGGAGACGTTGGCTAGCCCCGGGCGCGATATTCGCTCGGCCGGGCTCCTGATGGGGCTTTGCACGGCGGTTTCCGTCGCGAGATGATTCGTGGAGAAGTCGCTTTTGGTCCTGCTCAATGGTCAAGCCCCGGAAAAGTACCGCCCGCGTAAAGAACATCCGTGAAATTTCCGCGGGCGGACTGATTTGGCGCCGCAAGGGTTCGGGTCATTTCGCGGTCGTGCTGGTAAGGCCGGCGGGGAAGGACGCGTGGTGTCTGCCCAAGGGTTTGATCGAGAAGGGCGAAAGCATCAAGGATGCGGCGGTCAGGGAATGCCGTGAGGAAACCGGCTTCACGGTGTCGGTCGGAGAGCCGCTGGGAGAAGTCTCTTACATTTACTCGCGCCGTCCGGAAGCGGCTGGACCACTGCTTCGGATTTTCAAAAAGGTCTACTTCTTTCTGATGAAATTCGAAGGTGGCGATTCCGCGGCACACGACTGGGAAATCGATGAGGTTGCATGGCTCAGTCTGGATGAGGCCGAGCGTCGCGCGAGTTACAAGAGCGAGCGCGAATTGATCGTCAAGGCGCGCGCGATGCTGCGCTAGTGTTGTTCGCTAAAGGCGCGGGGCTACCGCGGCGGTTGTAATCGACGGCGTCGTCGGCGTCGCGCGGCGAATCGTGCTGGCGGCCCAGATCTCGGGCGAGAGTTCGGCGAAATGGCGCGCGCTCTCTCCGATCAGAACGAGCACCGCCTTGTTTCGGTAATCGATCCGATGCGGCGTGCTCTGGCCGAGCAGGCGATCCAGCAGCGAGGCATACAGCGCGGCAAATTGTTCGGCGCTGGGGCGGTCGCTGAACGACAGCATCCACAATACGGTCAGGGCCCGTTGCTTGCGCATCGTGATCATCCGGTCGCCGCTCCATCGGTCGAGCAGCGCCAGCGTTGCAGTATCGCTGCCCAGGTTGCGTTTCAGAATCACCTGCAGAAGCAATTCGCCGATACAGTTGTCGTCGATCACGGTCCATCCGCCGAGCGTCGCCGAGTAGCCGGCGAGATCGATCTCGTCGGGCGGGGCAGGGCGGTCGAAGTAGAGCTCCGGATGCATGATCTGCTGACTCGATTGCGGCGGGTGGCGATAAATGGCGTCGACGGTTTGCCAGCCGCCGCGATGAAGCGCGTAAGCCACGAATTTGGAGCCGGCCGAATACTGGAAGATTAGCGGAGCGCTGAGTCCTTCCGGCGTGCCCCCGGTTTCCGCGGCGAAGGTGCGGGGGAGATCCGATAATTGCGAAGTCGCCTTATCGATGGTGGGCCCGTCGGTCCCGCCTGCCAGGTATCCGAACCCGGCCAGCGTGGCGTCGCCCTCGGCGACCGACTTGAGCGCCAGCGCGCGATCGTCGTTGTTTTTGATTTGGTCGAGCGCGGCCTCGAGGCCAAAGTGCTGATCCTGCAAGGCGTGGGTGTATTCATGGGCGAGCAGCATCTCACCGACGACGTCGCGTTGGAGCATGAATTGGGTCGCGTCGGCCCAGATTCCGAGGCTGGTCGTGCCCTCGACCATGATCATCCTTTTGGCATGAGGGTCGTAGAAACCGGCGACCTGGCTCCTGAGCATCCGGAGCATCTCGGCCTTAACGTCGATGCCCGAGGGATAAAGACCGATCAGCGCCCCCGCCATGCCGGTGGCTTGCAGTTGTTCGTCGGTGTAATCGCGACCGATATCCTCGACCAGGGTCTTCTCGGTTTGCTCGCGGCTTTGAAGAACCAGGGGCACGTTGGCAGTGAAGTGAAGTTCGCGCATTGCTTGAATGCCTTGTTCGACCTGGCTCGCCCGCTGTGGGTTGATCTCGCCTCCACGCACCAGCTCATAAGCGCACCCGCTGATCGCAAGGAATCCAAGGAGGAGAAGCTCACGGAAGGCGATCGGTTTTGGCACGGAGGTGAAAATCACTCCCTGACGACTACGATCGGCAATCCGAGACTGGCGGTCTGGATGGCACGGCGGCGAGCCTGGTCATGCGTCGCGAAGCCGCCCATCCGGACCCGATAGAATCGGCGTTTTCCGGCTCGAACCTCATCGACGTGAACATCGGCGTAGCTGGTGGCCAAGCGCTTGCGCAATCGCTCGGCGTTGGCGTGGCGCGAGAACGAACCGACCTGAACGAAGTATCCGCTCGCAGCGGAGGGCGACCCGCCGTAGGCGCCCCCGCCAAGAACGTCGATACGCACGCGGGCGGTGCCGGGACGGATAATTCCCAGCACTTGAGCGGCGCGGTGCGAAAGATCGATCTCTCTGCCCTTCACGAACGGGCCGCGATCGTTGATTCGCACTTCGACCGAGCGCGCATTGTCCAGATTGGTCACCATCACTCGCGTGCCCAGCGGCAGCACCGTCGACGCGGCGGTGAGATCTTCCTGGTCGTAGATTTCTCCGTTGGCGGTATGCTTACCGTTGAAACCGGGGCCGTACCATGACGCGACGCCGACTCTGGAAGGCGATTGCGGCGGCGGCATCGTCGGCAGTTGCACTAGCGGCGGTGCCGACATCGGCGTCGTCGATGGCCGGGCGCTAAAACACGCGCTCAGCAGCGTGCTCGCTGCCATCGAGATCAGGATTTCCCTGATCGGAAAGCCACAGCCGCCCCTACCCACCACGGATCATTATAGGACTCCGATCGGCAATTTAAAAGGATGCCTGCCGATAACCGCCCGCGGCGCCGCAAGCTTTTTGGTCGGGGTATGCCGTGCTACCATTCTGTGGCGCGATATCGAACGTGACGGTGTGATGCTACGAAGCAGGCAGGAGCTTGAGGAGATCGAGGCGCGTACGCTGGCCCCGTATGCGATGCGGTCGAGCGCCAGCCGCGGGCGCCGGATCGAAGAACCTGAGCATCCGCTGCGCACCGCCTTCCAGCGCGATCGCGATCGGATCATCCACTCAGCCGCTTTTCGCCGCCTCGAATACAAGACTCAGGTATTCGTAAATCACGAGGGCGACTATTACCGTACCCGTCTGACTCACACGATGGAGGTTGCCCAGATTGCGCGCACGGTCGCGCGCGCGCTGGGACTCAACGAGGATTTGGCGGAGGCCGTTGCGCTGGCGCACGACCTGGGCCATCCGCCATTCGGCCACGCCGGCGAGCATATTCTGCATCAGCGAATGGAGGGGCACGGAGGTTTCGACCATAACGCGCAAAGCCTGCGCACGATCGACTGGATCGAGGTCCGCTACCCGCATTTTCGCGGTCTTAACCTGACCTTCGAGGTTCGCGAAGGGATTATCAAGCATTCCAATTTTAAATCCCGTCCGGCCGCGCAGCAGTTCGACACCAGATTTTTTCCCTGTCTGGAAGCCCAGATTGTCGATCTGGCCGACGAGATCGCCTATCTCGCCCACGACGTTGACGACGGCGCCAAGGCACAGATGCTGACGCTCGACGACCTGAATTGCTCGAGCCTGTTTCGCGACGCGGCCCGAGCGGTAAAGTCGTTGGGCGAGAACATGGATGCCAGGGTGGAGCGCTATCAGACCGTGATCCGGATGATCGACGCGATGGCGACCGATCTCGCCGAGAGTCTGCACGAGCGGCTCGAACGAATGCGCATCGGATCGGTCGAAGACGTCCGTCAGGCGCAGGCCGCGCTCGCCGATTTCAGCCCACCGATGGCCGCGCAGGTCAAAGAGCTCAAGCGGCTTATGAACGAGCGCCTCTATTCCCATTATCGGGTCTGGCGCATGACCGAGAAGGCGGGCAGGGTGCTCGCCGCGCTGTTCGACACTTATATGAGCGAACCGCGCCAGATGCCGCCGCATGTCGTCGCCCGGATCCATTCGGACGGCGAGCCGACCGCTCGAGTGGTGGCCGACTATATCGCCGGGATGACCGACAGGTTTGCCCTCGACGAGTACCGCAAGCTGTTTGACCCCAATGAGCGGGTCTGACGCGGCGGTTCGCCGCGAGCTCAAGATGCGCAGGCGAAAGGTGCTCACCATCCGGCGCGACGATCATATCGGCGACACTCTCGGCAGAATCTTCCTCGACGCGGGAGGGCAGGGCGAGGACGGCATCGTCAACTGCCTCAGGCAATACCTGGGGGTCAAGGTTAAGATCCTGAAGGCCGAACTGACGCGCGATTGCGTGACCGTCGAGGTCGAATCCCGGGGCTTCAGCGAAGAATCGACCCAACTGGCGGCGGCAGCGCACAGCCTGGGCCTCAAAGGAGCGCGCCGGAACGCTCTGTCGCTGTTTCGTGAGGCGCTTCAGATAGATCCTCTGAACGCCGACGCGACGGTCGGGCTGGGTATGCTGCTGGTCGATCTGGAACGGTACGAGGACGCTCTGCCGATACTGAGCCGGGCGCGCGAAGTGGCGGGCGACCGGATCGAGCTATTGCAGGCTCTGGGCCATGTCTGCCATCGCCTCGACAGAATCCCCCGTGCGATAGGGTACTTTGAGCGCGCGCTTGAACTTCAACCTAACGACCCTGGGACGCGCCGGGCCTTGGCGGCGTTGGGGCATCAGCCTGGGCAACCGCCCGAGGAGCCTCCCCGGCGTATGAGGCTGGTCCGCAAACGGCGCAAGTCGTAGGGGTTGTTTAACTTCGCATAAGAAAGATTATGTCAACTAAGAGGGCGATTTTGTTGCAATCGACACTCAGGCCGTATTATGCTCGGAACATGGGCATGATTCGGCTCGACGAGGTTCGCTATGAGCCTCGCTGGAAGAATCAGTCTTGGTCGGCCTGATCGGATTGGTTCGGCTGTCGAGCAGATCTCCACGGTCGTACCTGAGCGGTTCTGGATTATGCTGAAGGTCTATGCCGATGAAAGCGGGACGCACGACGCGCTTGGCGTTCAGCCGGGTTCGGACGTTGTGGGAATCGTCGGCTATGCTGCATGGGATGAAGATTGGCGTCGAATAGAAAAACATTGGGCGACCCGCCTTCGCAAGTTCGGCGTGAAAGAATTCCATATGCGAAGTTTCATGCGGGACAAGGAATATCCCTACCGCAATTGGCCCGACCGCAAGCGAGAGAAATTCATCAATGCCTTGATCAAGATCGCACGCGACAATACTCGTTTCGGGATCGGCGGTCTTGTCGTGCTGGAGGACTACAATCGAATTGTTCCAGACTTTCTACGCGACGAACGCAAACATCCCTACCACTTCACTTTTCAAATGTTCTTCGACTTGATTTTGCCCCAACTGGAAAAGTTCGATCCGCCCCTGCCGAAAGGCCATCAGGTCGCTTTCATCTTCGAGCAGAATCAACAATTCGAAGCAGATGCGATCAAGGCGTTTCACGCTATTAAGGGGCTCCGCGACAAGCATGATCGCATGGGGAGCATCGACTTTTTCCCGAAAAAACGATGCCCCCTGTTCCAGATCGCGGACTTGATCGTGTATCTCGTGCGCGATGATCTATCGCGGAAGATCAGGGGTGAAAAAAGGCGTAGCTGGATAGACGATATCAGACAGCGAGAGAATTTACTGATCGGTTACTACGACAAGGGCAATCTACCCAAATATGTACGGGGCGTGATTGAAGGCAAAATTAAAGCCTTGAATGCGGCGGGCGTCAAATGTCCGTGAAGCGTGCGAGGTGGTACCAGCCAACGGGTCTCGAACCCGCAACCCCCGACTTCTTAGATCGGTGCTCTCCCAATTGAGCTATGGCCCCACATGGTGGCTGCTACCACCTCACCAGACTATTTATGCGCTGGCCGCACTGCTTTTTCCAGCGCCTTATCGAATTTCTTCAGATCGAAGTGGCGCAATTCTTCACGGAGCTTTTCGTCGCTGGCGCGCTGCTTCTCGCTGATGGGCTTGGGCTTTTTCGATGGCGTCTTCGTCACGCCGATATTTTAGCCCGTCGATGTTGTTCAATCTACTGGCTGCACGTCGCAATCAAATCGCCGAAAATTTCGGGGTTCTTGCGATTGTTGTGACGATAGGAGAACTCGTTCAGGTAGAACGGCAAATAGTCCTTGGAGACCTTGTGATAGGTGCCGACTACGCCGCGCTTCAAAAGGCTCCAAAACGATTCGATGTTGTTGGTATGGATATTCCCGCGCACGTACTCGCCAGCGCTGTGCTTGACGGTCGCATGTGGCAAGCCGGGCCGGACGTACTTGTAGGCGGGATTCTCGTCGCTTGCGACCAAAGACACCTTGTCGCTGGTAGCGTTGCGGACGAACTCGCTTAGGGTTGGCGCATCGGTTGAGCCGATTACGCGGGCGACCACGTTGCCCTTGCGCTCGATAGCTCCTATAACGCCGACCTTTTTGTATCCGACCTTGCGGCCCGGACGCTGATAACCAGCGGCGTCGCGTGCTTGCTGGCTCTTCTTTCCCCAGTGCCGATGCCGGTCCTTCCCGCCGATATAGGTCTCGTCAACCTCGACTTCGCCAGTCAGCGGGAACATGTCGCCAGCCATCGCGGCGCGCCAGCGCATACACATGTACCAAGCGGTCCGCCAGTCAGTGCCGGAGTCTTCGCCGAAGATGACGCGGCGTACTTGGAGCGAGCTAATTCCCTTCTTTGCGGTCAGCATCAGATAACCGACCTTGAACCAAAGCCGGAGCGGAATCTTGGTGTCTTGGAAGATGGTCTTGGTGATTACCGAGAAGCGGTAGCCGGGTCGTCCTCCGCAATCCTTGTTCTTGCAAGCCCAGTGGAAAGGCCGCGCTTTGAGCGCATAGACCTTATCCCCTGCCCCACAACGCGGACAACGCACGCCAGTTGGCCAGCGCTTCGCTACCAGATATTCTTTGCAAGCATCATCGGTCGGAAAGCGCTTATCGAAAACGTCCAAGGTTTCCATAACCTAAAATCTAGCAGAAATTGGAATGAGTGTCAACACCAACAAAATCGTCACTAAGAGGGCGCTTTTGTTACAATCGACAGTCGGCCCGGATATGCGCGAATTTATGGGCGGAATCCGGGACGGCGAGGTGAGCTATGGACCTCGGCGGATATTCCGCCTTCGAGCATCTTGTATCGGCTCTCTTGCTGAAACCTGAAACTTTGATGGTAATTATCGCACCCGACCCACTGACACTGTATTGCGACGCTAGTGGCAAAGAACATGAATCGCTTATTGTAGTTGCCGGGGCGGTTTCATCCGTCGAGCGCTGGCGTCGATTTGACAAGGAATGGAAACAGGCATTGGCGGATAACAGTCTGAAATACTTCCGAATGAGCGAGTTTGCGCACAGCATCGGTCAGTTCAAAAAAGGGTGGAAAGGCCACGAATCCCGTCGTCAAGAGTTCCTCAAACGTCTCGTGCGAATTGCGATCAAACATTTGCAATGCTGGATCGGCGCTGCCATCTGGAAGTCAGAATATGACAAGGCCGACCATGTATATCAGGCGCGCGAATTTCTATCTGCGTACCCGTTCTGCGGCATTACCTGCATAGAACTTGCGGTTGCGTGGGCGCGGGCGCAGAAACTCGACTATTTACCTATGGAGTTTGTGTTTGAGGCTGGCGATGACGGTTGGGGCCAACTAGAGAAACGAGTTCGGGAAGACTACAAACAATCGCCAATCCCGTGCGCTAAAGAACAAGCAACCCCATTGCAGTTTGCCGACTTTGCAGCTTACGAAATTCGGCGCGCCTACTTGACAGCGAAGAATGACGAGCTAATCCGGTTTCGCAGCACCTTGGGTCTCTTGACGCTCAACATTCCGCATAAGTGGGGAGAGCAAAACGAAACCGGGATTCGCATGCTGATGAAAATGCGCGGGGTTCACACTAGAGCCCCTAAGCCTTAGATCGGATCGCTTTCTCCAGTGCTTTATCGAATTTCTTCAAGTCGAAATGGCGCAGTTCTTCACGGAGTTTTTCGTCGCTGGCGCGCTGCTTCTCGTTGATAGGCTTTTTACGATGAGAGTTAACACCAACAAAATCGTCACTAGCAGGCTGTTGATAAACGCCCGAATCTCATCGTTGGATTATTCGTCTTAATGAGCAAACGGATTGGTGGAGGAAGCGGCGGATGCGGGGTGAAGAGCGGCGGCAGCGGGCGATGTTGATGATTATGGAGCCTGGCGATCGGGTGCCGAAGGAGCATCCGCTGAGGCGGGTCAAGGAACTCGCCGATGCGGCGCTGGCTCAGCTTTCGCCACTGTTCGATGAGATGTACAGCGCGATCGGGCGACCGTCGATCCCGCCCGAGCGGCTGCTGAAGGCCTCGCTGCTGATGGCGCTCTATACGGTGCGCAGCGAACGGCTGTTCTGCGAGCAACTCGATTACAACCTGTTGTTCCGCTGGTTTCTCGATATGGATGCGGCCGAGCCGAGCTTCGACCATTCGACCTTCTCGCGCAACCGGGCGCGGCTGCTGGAGCACGACGTGGCGCGCGAGTTTTTCACCCGCGTGGTCGCGCAGGCCCGCAGTCTGCGGTTGCTTTCGGACGAACACTTCACCGTCGATGGCACATTGGTCGAGGCTTGGGCGTCGCTCAAGAGCTTCAAGCGCAAGGACCCGGAACCGAGCCAGCCGCCCGACGACCCCGGCAACCCGACGGTTAACTTCCACGGCGAGCGCCGCAGCAACGCGACTCATCAATCGACCACCGACCCCGAAGCCAAGCTGGCCAGGAAGGGCGCGGGCAAGGAAGCGAAGTTGTGTTACTCGGCCAACGCGCTGATGGAGAACCGCAACGGTCTTCTGATCGAGTTCGCGGTCGAACCAGCCGACGGCTACGCCGAGCGCAAAAGCGCCCGCGCGATGCTGGAGACCACATTGCCCGGCAGCCGGCGGATTACCCTCGGGGCCGACAAGGGCTACGATACTGCGGAGTTCGTCGCCTCGTGCCGCGCGCTCAAGGTCACGCCACATATCGCGCGCAACCAGGGTCGCGCCGGCGGTTCCGCGCTCGACCGCCGCACTGCGCGTCATGTTGGCTACGCGGTGAGCCAAAGGGTACGCAAGCGGGTCGAAGAGATCTTCGGCTGGATGAAGACCGTCGGCGGCCTGCGCAAAACTCGCTATCGCGGCCTCGACCGCACCCAATTGCATGCCTACCTGGTGGCTGCCGCCTACAACCTGCTCCGAATCGCCAGACTCAGCCCGGCACCCGCATGAAGTACGATTCCACCACGCTACCGCGTTCGCCTCGGCCAGCGAAAACCGTCGAACCCGGCGGCTGAATCCAGCACTTCTGTCACTACCATGGCGATCACAATGAATAATCACACCACTTTCTCAACAGCCTGCTAGGAGAACCATGCGGCAAATAGCTACTCTTGTTACGGCCATCGCGATTTTGACTGCTGTGGCGCTTGGGATGGTCGGTCATTGGTCCATCGGGAACTCGCTGGCGGCCGAGGGCGCCGATAGCTCCTCGCACGACATCAAGCTCAAGACGTTTCTGCAGAAGCGCTTTCGGATTCCGGATGCCGACGCTATCAAGCTGGGGGCGCCGGTTGCCTCGCCGTTCACGGGCTTGCTGAGCCGCTCGATGACGGTGACCGACGACAAGGGAGGCTCGGCCAACCTGACGCTGTTCACCGACGCTGCCGGAGAGAAGCTCGTTCTCGGTCAGCTATTGGATCTCAGCAGTGATCCGTGGGGCCGCCTGGATATGGGAGTTGCCCATCTCAAGGACCAACCCACGATGGGTCCCGCCGACGCACCGGTCACGATGGTCGAGTTCGCCGACTACGAGTGTCCGCACTGCGCGCGCGCCCTGCCCCATATCGAGGCGGCGGTCCGCAATACCTACAAGGGCCAACTGCGCGTGATTTATAAATACTTCCCGCTTCCGGGGCACACCTGGGCGCGAGCAGCGGCGGTCGCCGCCGAATGCGCGCGGGTTCAGAACCCGGAGGCGTTTTGGGATTTCACGGCCGCGTTCTATCGCGACCAGGCGACGATCGATACCGGCAATATCCAGACGCATGTGGACGCGCTGGCGGCCGATTCGAAGCTCGATGACAGCCTCCTGCATGCGTGCATGATGGGTAGAGAGGCCGACCAACGTATCGATGAGGATCTTCAGGACGGCGCCGCGCTGCACGTCACGTCTACGCCGACCTTCTTCATCAACGGAATCCCGGTGGCCGGCGAACCCGACCCCAAGACGCTGGATTTTATAATGGGATCGGAACTGGAGCGGCTTCACGCGGCGCATTGAGGGCCATGCCCCTGTCGTGCTCATACGGGTTCAGCGCGCAGACCCCGGCGCGGCTGTTACGCTTATCGGAATGCGCAGGTCGAATTCAGAATCGATTACGATTCGGTTCTTCACGGCGGGAAAGAAACAGTGCCCGAGTTCCGCAGCAGCCCGATTTCTCAAGTGGCGGTTTCTGAATGGCCACAGCGCACATTGTCGGGCCACAGCAGTTCTTCGCGAGACGCAATGACAGAGCCGATTGTCGTGACTAGGATGAATCCCGCAATCAGGATTGCGGCAATCGGGTCGAAGATGGCCCGGTGAAAAACCAGGACCAACGCCCCGGCGCCTGCCGGCCCGAGTGACAAAAGCGTGTCGCCGAGATTGTGAACATAAGCGAGACGGATCGCCGCATCGTCTGCGGATGGTTCGCGCAAGACTCTCGCGACCCACCAGTTTCCGGCGGCTCCGAGCAGGCCGGCGACGACTGGAACCAGACCTATCACTGGCGTTGGTCGCGATAATCGCTCGACGCCCTCCAGGATCATAAACCCGCTGATAACCGCTAGCCCGAGCGAGTTGAAGAGATTCGCCGGCAAAAGAAATCTGCGTGAGAGCCCGGTTCGGAGCGAATAGGCAAGCACAAGCATCACAAGCGCCGCTTCGTCAGAGACGTTGTGGATCCCATCGACGACGAGGCTCAGGCTGTTGGCCGCGATTCCGCCCGCGATTTCGGCTCCAATAACCAACGTATTCAATGCCAGAGCAACTGCAAGTGGCTTTCGCCGATGTGCCATCTGGTACCTCCCGGTGTTTACGAGAAGACTACGCCAATGATCATCGCTGTTCCGAGCTGTGGCGAAAACCCAACGCGGCAGCGGCGAAAACCGCGGCAAGCGCACTGTTTTTCAAAAGAGAGTTCATCGTTCACGAGTCGTAGCCCTTGCCTCCTAACAGTAGCCCGCGAGGCCAGCCGCCGCTGACTCAAGGAGATCCGGATTGGTCAATTCGATGCACAAGAGAATCACCAGGCCGATCAGGCCGAAGGCCACAACGGCCAAGGCAACCGCGAGCATCCGCCTCCTCCTGAACTTCGACAATGTCGACACGGAGCGCATTCGCCGCGAAGGTTGACTTTCGTTCATTGCACAGTTATCGGGATTCGCACGTCGAATTCCGAATCGATTGCGACGCCATCCTTCTTCGCGGGAAAGAAACTCCACTGCTTGAGCGTGTCCAGCAAAAGTCTATTGAGCCGTGGATTGAATGTCGGGGTTGCCAGGGACACATTTACGCTGCCGCCGTAAGAGACCTTGAAATGGGCCACGGCGACCGCCTGGAACGCGTCTTCGCGCAATTCGTCGGGTATCTTCGGTACCGGCGCGTATATCGCGCGCGCGCCCGCGCTGTCGCTGCCAAGTCCTGACCCCGTCCCGGTGCCGCTTCCTCCGGGCACGCCTCCGCCTTCCCCCGTTCCACCCGTCGCACTCTTTCCCGCCGGAGCAGTCGCGCCAGGCGCCGCTTCGACCGCGCTCTTTTTAGTGCCGAATGGTGAAGGCGGCGCCTCGGGTATCGCTTGGGGCTTGTGATGCTGAATTACGGGCGCCGCTTTTCGCTTCATCTCGACCTGCGGCTTGGGCTTCGCTGGTGCCGGCGCGGCGGGATGTGCGCCCACCGCTCCGCCTTGCAGACCGGCGACCGGCGGCGGCAGCTCAACTATCCGAGCCTCGATCGGCTTGAGTTCAGATAGCGGCGGCGCCGCTTGCTCAAGCAAGAGTGAAAAGCCAACCAGGACGACGGCCCAGAGCAATACCGACAGCGGAGCGACCCAGGCAAGTCGCCGCCAAGGCTCGTCCAGGTAAGGCGAATCTATCCGGGCCGATCCGTTCATTCGCGCTTGACCGCGATCAGGAAGTGCTCAACTCCGGCGCGGCGCGCCTGCAACATAGCCTGCACCACGATGCCCTCCGGCGCGGCGCCGTCCGCGTTGACGACCACCCCAGGGTCCTGTCCGTGCAGCATCCCCTTCAGCGCAAACGCCATGGTCGGCAGCGTGGTCGGGGTCTTGTCGACAAAGATCAGGCTGTCCCTGGTGATGGTCAGAGTCACCGGCTCCTTGTGCTGAAGGTTGGGCGCATCGCCTTGCGGGAGATTGACCGTGATCGAGTTCAGGCTCTGCATCGACAGCGAGGCCAGCATGAACGTCACCAGCAGGAAAAACATTACGTCGATCATCGGAATGATCTCGATGCGGCCGCGCCGATAGCCTCGTCCTTTGCGCAGCTTCATCGTTTCGCCCTACCCTCTCTGGCCGTGAGCAGCGTGACGGAAGCGCCGTTCTCCTCCTCGCCGTTCTCCTGATCAAGGCGGATATGGTCTACCAGCCGCGATCCCAGACGCTCCATCAAGTCGAGCGCCTGTGACTGGGTTCGCGCGAGAAAGTTAAAGCCGAACAGCGCGAACAGCGCGATCATCAGCCCCAACGCGGTGGCGATCAGCGCCTGCGCGACGCCCGATGTCACCTGCGTTGGCGCAACGAGGCCCGAGCCGCCGATCACTTTGAACGCCTGCATCATGCCGGTGATCGTACCGAGCAGTCCCATCAGCGGCGCCGCGGTGACGACCGTTTCGAGCACCCAGAGACCGCGACCCAGCGCCTTTTCGATACCGCCTGCTTCGTCGCCGGCGCGCGACTCGACCCACCATGCCGGCTTGGCGCGGTTCTCCGCGATCACACGGAAAAACCGGGCATAGGCGTTGCGTGGGCCAAGCGACTCGAGTTGCCGATCGAGATCGTTCCACGAGAAGCCCCAGGTTTCGATCAGGTCGAACAGCGCGGGCGGCATCCGAAGGCATCGGTAGTACATCACCCCGCAGTCGAGGATGATGAGCACCGCGAGCACACCGAGCGCCAGCAGCGGATAGACCATAGCGCCGCCATAACGGAGCGCATCCCAGGCAGTTGCAAGTTCACTCATTGTAGTTTCCTCGATTTGGCCTCACCTGTAGATTTTTCCTTCACTGCACGACCGCGGGCGCTCGAAGGAACGGCAGCTCCCACTTGAGGCCGCCGTAGACAGCCCTGCGGGGACCGTACTGAGCGGCGAAAACGCCGATACCGGAGCCATTACGAATCTGATAAATGCGGTCGTTGAGATTAACCACCGCCAGTCGCGCCTCCATACCGCCGACGGTCGGAAGCACGAAGTGCTTGCTGATTCCGGCATCGACCTGGATGTAGTAGGGCAGGTTACCGGTATTCGCGAATTTGTCTCTAAGTCCGCTCCCATAAATTCCATCGACGCTGAACATGAATCCCTGCCAGCGGTAAACCGCCCCCACCGAGGAGGAGAAAGTCTGGTCGTGGTCCAGAAAGATGTAGTGATTGCTAATGTACTTGAGTTCATCCGGCGCGAAATTGAATTGTCCCGACTCGACCTGCGTGCCTTGGGCAACGCTATAGGCAAAGTTGCCGTACATGTAGAGATTGTCGCGGGTGTAAGAACTGGTGAATTCGACGCCGTAAACCCGCCCCTTCGAGTAGTTAAAGGTTTCAAAGATGAGGGCCGGCCCAAACTGACCCTCGTCGATAAGGTCGCGGGCCTTCTTGTAATAGGAGTCAATTCCCACATTCAATCCCGTAGTTACCTGCTGCGTTATCCCGACATCGAAATAATGGTCGCGCTCGACGGTCGGCGTGCTATTGCCGGTGGAAGCAGGTGCGCCCGTCGTATTCTCGAATTTCGCGATAGTGCTAACCGATACCAGTTCGGTGGGCGGCGGTGTGAAGTAGCGAGCGTAACCGGCGTGGAGCGTCGTGCCCTTTATGGGGGTGTACTCGATCGCAACTCGTGGACTCGCCTGATCCGCTCGCACCAGGCCGTCGTAGAGGTCGAATCGCGCACCGACGTTGATAGTCAGATGCTCGATTGGCCGCCATTCGTCCTGCGCGTAGACGCTGTAGATCCAGGTCTGGAGCGCGCGGTTGTCGACTATTAGGGTGGGCGTGGTCAAGGGAGAGCCGACGACGATCGGGAATGTCCACTCGTGATTGTCGATCTCGGCACGTTCGGCGTCGAAGAAGCCTCCCACGCGGATGGTATGATCGGCGAATGCCCGGTAAGCGGTATCGACCTGGATACCGTTACCCCAGTCGCTGCGGAACACCCTCGAAGCGGCGCCGTTGTAGATCAGGTCGCCGGCGAAATCCGGCTTGAACGAGACCGTCGAATATCGGCTGAACGGGGCGATCTGATAATCGAAGTCCGGTCCGATCACGCCCTGAAGCGCGAGCACTCCAAAGTAGTTCTGTTCGAACTGGTTCTCCGCGACGTCAGCCGACGGGTAGATCGGCACGCCCTCAAGCTGAAAGACCTGCGGCTGGCCGGGATTCGCCGGAATATTGAAGTGATTCGCCACGGCACCGGTGATGAGGCTCAGGCGCGTCGTCGGGTTCAGGAAGTAGGAGAAATAGCCAAACCCCTGGCCCTCCTCGGCGTGATCGTGAATCGCGGTGGGCCCGGGTGTGGGCGGCTCGACTCCGCGGTCGGTGCTGAGATATTGGCCGGTCACGAAGTAGTTGAAATTGCCCTGTGATCCGCCATATTCGAAGTTCGGCTGAATCGTTCCCCGCTGGCCGCCGTAAAATTCAACGTCGCCAACGTTGTCCAGCAGGCCATCCTTAGTCTTGATGTCAATGATGCCGGCGGTGCGCAGGCCAAACTGGGCCGGAAGGACACCCGTCAGCAGGCTGATGCCGCGGGCAAAGCGCGGGCTCAGCACTTGACCGAAACCGGTGATCCCCTCCGGAAGCTGGACACCGTTGATACGGTACTGAAGGTTGGCATGGTCGCCGCGGATGTGAAGCTGGCCGAACGAATCCTGCACCACGCCGGGCGCCTGCAACAACACTTGATTTAGCTGCGTGTTGTTACCCTGAGGCAAATCCTGAATCGCCTTCTCACTGAAGCGGTAGACACTCCCGCCCGTATCGGGCGAAAGGCTGTTGCGCGCAATGTCCAGCTTCGTGGCGACCACCTGCAGACTTAGCGCCGCCGCTGACTCAAGCGCCAACTCCATCGGCTTGGCGCCTTGCTCCGTCAGGTTGACGATCGTGGTTGCGGTCTTGAAGCCCGTTTTCTCGGCCAGGACCGCGTACATGCCCGGCACGAGATCTCTAAAGGTGAATCGCCCTTCAGCGTCGCTCTCCGCTCTTTTCGCGACTTTTCCTTCGCTGGTTTGAAGCGAGAGTTTGACACCCGACAGCGGCCTGCCCAGGGCATCCTTAACTGTTCCAGTAATGTTCTGCCGGACACGCTTCGAGATCTCTGCCGCGTCGGCAGATGACAAAAAAGGGCGGGCGACCAAGGCAGCCACCACCATCATGAGAATTGCGAACCTTCGCATCGATCCTCCTCCAAATGCGGGCCACTCCGTCGCGGCGATTTGGAGCACGCGACGGCGCGAGGCAAATGCCACGCGCACTAACGCTTCACTTTTTCGGAACGGGGTGAGTTCAGACCGATGCGGGCGGAGCCCTGCCAAACAGATGCGAATCGTGCGAGGAACGAAACCGCGAGTGAATCGCGAAAAGGGCGGTGCGTTCGAATAGGACTGGTGCTGTCAGAGACGGCGCGACAGCGGAAACGCTCGGAGAATGCAAACGGACGAGACAGAGCGCGCACAGCCCGTCGTCAACGCTGGCGACCGGCGAGGCCGTATACCTGAATTCCGTCGGCAGAGGATGGAAATGCGCCGCGCCAAGGCATTGGGCCAGCAATAGAATCGCAACGGCAAAAGCCGTAATGGCGCGCTTCCCTGGCTGACCGTCTTGCTTGAACACTGTTCGCATCACGAGGTTATTTGCCGTCCGTCGCCTAAAAACTCAGCGCGGGGCAGGCTGCGATTCTGCCGCGGCTACGACGCCGAGGCGTGCCAGCGCTTCGACGGCATCCTGACGCTCAGCGGCGAACGGGTGTTTCTCGATAAAGCCCTGATACGCGCTAATCGCGGCGGCGCGGTTGCCCTGCTCTTCCAGCATCCGGGCGGCGGAAAGCTCGGCTCTGATGCCCTGGGGTCCGTGCTCGGATGAGGCCTGCCGATAGTAGTCCTCGGCCTTTTTGAAGTCCCCCATCCGCTCACAGGCTACGCCGAGGTTCATGAGCGCCATGGTCTTGAACGCGGGGTCGCTCGCCTCCTGCAGAAAGGCCACGAAGGCCTCGCGTGCCTTGGGCGCATCGTCCTTGGCCAGGTAGGAAGCTCCGATATACAAGCGCGCGAGCCGCCCGACTTCGCGTCCGGATTCGTTCTCGGCCAGCTCGCCGAAGCGCCGCAACGCCGTATCGTATTGTTTGCCGTTGAAGGCCTCGAACGCCTGATAGAACTCCTGGCCCGCCATCCGGGTGCGCTGACGGCTATAACCGTAGAACACGGCCACGAGGACGACCGCCGCCGAGATGACAGCGGCGGAGACCAGCATCTGCGTCACATGCGTTTGTACAAACTGCGATGCCTGTCCGACGAGCGTCATGAACTCGTCTTTTTCTTTCAGATCCTTGCGGCGGAGCTTGTGGTGGGTGGCGGGCATTTTTGAGGGTTGCGGTCGGCGCGCAGCGTGGCTGCGAATCTACATCTTGTACTTGAAGTCTTCGGGCGACATCTTCTCGAGAATCTCGGCCCATTTGTCGCGCGATACGCCGGCCAGATTCTGCTCTTTCGAACCGGGCTCCGCCGCGGCTTGCTGGAGTTCGCTGGAAATCTCGAGCACCTTCTTGGCTACATAGATTGGCGACTTGGTGCGCAGCGCGAGCGAGATCGCGTCGCTCGGGCGCGAATCGATTTGGATCGTTCTGCCGTCGCGCGTTTTAACCTGAATCAGGGCGTAATATGTGTTGTCCTTGAGCTCGGTCACCTCGACGGCCTCGACGGTTCCGTCCAGTTCGGCGACCATGTTGCGCAGCAGATCGTGCGTCATCGGCCGCTGGGACTTGATCCCTTCGAGTTCCGTCGCCATCGACGCCGCTTCGAGCAATCCGATCCAGATCGGGAGGTTGAGCTTGTTGTCCGGATCCTTGAGCACGACGATCGGAGTTTTGGTCGTGGGGTCGAGAGTCAGCGCGCCGACCGTCATCAAAATAAAGTCTTCTCTGTGCGCGGCCATAGAAGTCTCTCTAACCGAAGCTCTCCCCTCTGAATCACGGTCCGTCGGCTGAATCCGGCGCCGTTCGACCGTAGGATTTCATTCTGGACCAAAGGCATCTGATGGTCAACCAAAGCCCCGCTCGAGCGTCGCGTCACGCGCTCAACGAGTGACCAGCCGGTCGACCACGCGATAAAGTTGATTCAGGTTGCGGCACTCCTCGACCAAATCGCAGGCGGTTCCGTAGCGCTCCATCTCGCTGTCGCCGAAGCCCCAGGTGCTGCGGCTCTCGGGATTGAGCCAGATGAGCTGCTTGGCGCGCCGCTTGATCTCGCGCAGGCACCAGTCGTGCGGCAGGTTGTAGTTGTTGCGCGCGTCGCCGAGGACGATGACGGTGGTCTTCTTGTTGACCGCGCCGATATGGTCCTGGAAAAAGCTCCGGAACGCGTAACCGAAATTCGAATGCGCGTAGATGTTGATCAGGTCGCCCTTGAGCGCGATATCGAGCGCATCCTTGGCGTCATTGTCGCGGAAGTGTTCGGTGACCTCGCCGATCTCGGCCACAAAGATAAAGCTGCGGACCCGCGAATAAAGGTCCTGCAGCGCGTAAACGAACTGCAGCATGAAGCGTGAAACGTTGCGGACCGAATCCGAAACGTCGCAGAGCACCACGACCTGCGGTTTGTCCTTCTTGCGCCGATCGAAGCGCAGCTGAAACGGCACTCCGCCGTACTCGAGATTGCGCCTGCAGCGTCTTCTTGCTGTCGAAGCGTCCGCGCTTGGCGCGCCGGCGGCGCACCGAGATGACGTTCTTGAGCCGCTGCGCGAGGCGGGTGACCGCCTCGTTCATCTTGCGGATTTCGTCGTCGCTCAGGTAGTAGAAACTCTTCTCGGCCAACTGCTGGGTGCGTTCGTTGTCGCGATTGGGCAGGTCCCGCTTTTCGCGTTCGACGCGCACGTAGCGCTTGATGATATCGTTGAGGGCCTTGAGCCGGCGGTCGATATACTCTTCCATCCGGGCCTTGAAGGCCCCGCCCTGCCCCGATTTTCGAAGCTCCTCCTTGAGTTCGCCGAGCTGGCGCTCGAGCTGTTCGATCCCGAGCTGGCGCGAAAGCGCGCGGGCGAAGTAATTCTCCTCGACCGATCGCTCGATATTGCCGACGCGTATCTGGCGCGCCGCTTCGGCGATCATCTTCTCCAACTGTCCGGAATTGTTTTGGAGCAGTCGGCGGGCCAGCTCGGAGAGCTGTTGGCCCTTTTTCTTCAACATCTCCTCGATCTCTTCGAGGAATTTCTGAAACTCCTGGTCCGACATCGAGAGCGCGTCCTGCACCGCCTGCCCGGCCTCCTTGATGATTTCGCCGAGGCCGGAAAAGTAGAGGCCGAAGAGTTCCTCGAACAGCGGCAGCTCGCTCGCCCGCTTGACCATGGTGGCCCTGAGCGCGGCGCGGAACGCCTCGCGCTCGGCGAGCGCCGGTGACCCTGCTGGCGCTCAGCGCGTCGAGCGTTTCAGCGAGCGAGACGCGGACCCCGTTTTGGCGGAGCAGATTGGCGAACTCGACCAGCTTGTCATCCATTCCCGATTACCGTGGCGGCGCTAGTTCAGCAGGTCCTTGTCGCTGGTGGCGGGGGCGCCGCGCCGCGCGCGCGTCTTGCGGATGTAGTCCTTCAGCTCCTCCTGCGCCTTGCGGACGTCGCCCTCGTACTTCACGATCGTATCGAGAGTTTCGTTGACCAGCTCCTCATCCAGCGTCTTGACGTTGAGCAGCGTCAGCGCCTTGACCCAGTCGAGGGTCTCGCTGATGCCCGGGGTCTTCTTCAGATCGAGCTTGCGCAGCGACTGAACGACGTTCACCACTTCCTCGGCCAGGTTCGCCGCCGCCTCGGGCGCCTTGGCCCTGACGATCGCGAGTTCCTGCTCCTTGCTGGGGAAGTCGATGTAGAGGTGCAGGCATCGGCGCTTGAGCGCGTCCGACATCTCGCGCGCGTTGTTGGAAGTGAGGATCACGAGCGGAATCCGCTTCGCCTTGAGCGTTCCGATCTCAGGCACCGTCACCTGAAAGTCGGAGAGCAACTCCAGCAGGAAGGCCTCGAACTCGGCGTCGGCCTTATCGATCTCGTCAATCAGCAGCACCGCCGGCTCCTTGCTCGTGATTGCCTTGAGCAGGGGACGCGGCAGGATGAAACGCTCGGAGAAGAAGACTTCGTCCTCGTTGGCGATCCGTTCGACCGCCTCGGCGAGTCCTTTGGCGCCGACCAGCACCTCGCTGATCTTGTCCTTGAGGATCTGGGTATAGAGCAGTTGCTTGGCGTATTCCCATTCGTAAAGCGCCTTGGACTCATCGAGCCCTTCATAACATTGAAGGCGGATGAGATCCTGGCCGAGCGACAACGCCAGCACCTTGCCGAGATCGGTCTTGCCCACGCCGGCCGGTCCCTCGACCAGAATCGGCTTTTTGAGCTCGCTGGCGAGATAGATTACGGTCGCGATGCGGCGGCTCGCGATATAGTTATGCCTGGCGAATCGTTCGATTACGTCCTCGATCGAAGAGAACATTCATCCTCCTGAAAAACGGCGGTAGCGCCGCCATTTCCCCATCCGTATTTGCTTATCATTCCGGGACCGTCCGAAGAAACCCCGCATCAGCCGGCCATCAGGCAATGCCGTTGTCGACGACCGCAATCCGACGACGCGGGTTCGTGACGAATTCCAGAATACAATCCTAGCAGAAGCGGTGGCCGCTTTGCCGCCCTACCCTCCTGCCCCCTCTTGTGAGCGGCTGACCGTCCTGCCATTTGTGGTTTTGTGTGCACGCTGGCGATCTACTTCAGGGTTTTTCCGCGCTATCCGGTGGTGGTGGCCGCCAACCGCGACGAATTTCTCGACCGTCCGGCGACCCAACCGGTCGTCCTCGCCCACAATCCAGAAGTCGTCGGCGGAAAGGACTTGAAGGCCGGCGGCACGTGGCTTGGGCTCAACGAACATGGGCTCGTCGCCGGTCTGCTGAATCGACGCTCCGAATTGGCCGCCGATCTGAACCTTCGTTCACGCGGATTGCTGTGTCTTGAAGCGCTTGGCTTTGCCACCGCGGCCGAGGCGGCGCGTTACGTGAGCCACCAGAACGGCGCCGATTACAATTACTTCAACCTGCTGATCGCATCGCGCGATGAGGCCTTCGTCGCCTACAACCGCGACAGACGGATCGAATTGGCGGCGCTAGCCCCGGGCCTTCATCTGCTGACCAATCTGGACGTGAACGATTTCGAATGTCCGAGGATAAGTCGCGCCTACGATCATTTTGCCGCTCTGGCGCAAGCGCCGGAGGATGGGCTGGATCCGGCTCAACTGCGTCATGAACTGGCGCGTCTGCTGGCCGATCACACGACGCAGCTGGATCCCCGCCCGAGCACCCGCAACTCGCTCTGCCTCCATACCGACACTTTCGGCACCAGGTCGGCGAGCCTGATCTTCCTTGGCGCCAACGCTGGCGACGTCGAGCATTTCTTCGCCGAGGGGCCGCCGTGCCGAACGGAGTTCAAGCCCGCCCTCGTCCCGGCGAGGACCGCTTCAATCCATTGAGTACGCGGCGAATGCCGCGATAGCGAAGCAGACGATCGCGATCAGGCCGCAGGCGAGAAAGATCGACGCCAGAAACGGCGGCTCGATCACGAAAAACAGGATCGCCCCCGATATCGCCGCCATCACCGCGGCGATAATCGCGACCGTCGTGCTGAATCTGAATAACTGTCGCATCGTCGCCGTTCAGGCGTTGTTCATCACGGCCGCGAGGTGCGGAATGATACGCCGCCAAGCGTTTCAGGCGATTAACCGGCCGCCGTCCACTACCAGCGTGGCGCCGGTAGCGAAATCGGTTCCCTCGCAGAAGAACAGCACCGCCCGCGCGATGTCTTCGGGCGAGCCCAGCCGCTTGGTAAGCGTCGCGTTGGCGATCTTCGCCGCTTCCTCCGCGCCGTAATCCTCGGGCAGCATCACCGGGCCGGCGGCGACGCAATTGACCTGAACTTCGGGCGCCAGGGCCTTGGCGAGGGCCTTGGTCAGCCCGATGATGCCGGCCTTCGAGACCACGTAGGGCAGATAATTATTGTAGGGGCGGATACCGGCCCAATCGCCGATATTCACGATCTTGCCGGCGCCTTGGCGGCGCATCGCGGCGCCGGCGAATTTAGACAGAAAGAACGGCGCCTTCAGATTGGTGTCGAGGTTCGTATCCCAATCGCGCTCGGTGAGTTCTTCCAGCGGCTTGCGATAAAACACCGAAGCCGAATTGACCAGAACGTCGATCCTGCCGAAGGCCTCAAGAACCGCCTCGACCATCCGTTCGATCTCCGCAAGTTTCTCGAGGTCGGCACAAAACGCCCTCGCCTTCCCGTCCCGGCCGACGATCTCGGCGACCGTGCGCTCGGCATCGGCCGCCGAGCTTCGATAGTGCACGGCGGCGGTCGCTCCGCGCGCGGCCAGCGCGAGCACGATCGCCTTGCCGACGCGCCGCGCTCCGCCCGTCACCAGCGCTACTTTGCCGTTTAGATCCACGTGGCCGGTGTCGTCAGAGCGCGAGCGTCAACTCGCCTGGAGTGATTTCCGGATCTCTTCGAGCAAGGCGCGGTTATCGGAATGGCCGGTGCGGCTCGCGATCACATGGCCGATAATCGGTCGTCCGAGAAGATAAAGATCGCCGATTAAATCGAGCACCTTGTGGCGCGCGAATTCGTCGGGGAAGCGAAGCTTGGTGTTAACCACCTTCTCGTCGTCGACCAGGATACAGTTGTCGAGTCTGCCGCCGCCGACCAGTCCCATCTCCGAGAGCATCTGCATCTCGCGAACGAAGCCGAAGGTCCGCGCCGGCGCGATTTGCGCCGTATAATCCTCGCTCGAAGTCAGCTCGAAGTGCACATGCTGTGTGCCGATGGGAGGGGGATAGACCAGCGTGTAGTCGACGATCAGGCGATCGGCGGGCTCGATCCTGATTTGTTCTTCGGCCTTGCCTTCGCGCCCGACCACGATCGGACGCGTAACGCGAATCGGCTCGACCATCGCCGCCTGTTCCTGTACGCCGGCTTCGCGGATCAAACGGCAGAACTCGGCGGCCGAGCCGTCAAGCGCCGGGACTTCGCCGTGGGTCTTGACCAGTAGGTTGGTGATTCCGAAGCCGTGCAGCGCCGACATCAGGTGTTCCACCGTGCGCACCGAGTGGCCGCCGCTGGTGAGGGTGGTGTTGTAGCCGGTGTCGCTGACGTTTTCGAGGCGCGCGGCTATCGACACTCCGTCCGAGAGCGAGGAAAAGACGATGCCGAATCCGGCGGGCGCGGGATGAAGTATTACGCCGGTCTTGAGGCCGGTATGAAGGCCCTGGCCGCCGGCCACGATCGAGCGCGCGATCGTCCGCTGCGGACGCGCGCCGACGCTTTTGTACGGGGCCGACTGCAGATTATTCGGCACGGATGCCGTTTCGACGGCGGGCCCAACGCCGCCCTCTTCCCGCGCCATCACGCGCGCGATCGCGGCCAGTAACCCGTCAACCGAGAACGGCTTCTCGATAAAATCCGCCGCGCCAAGCTTGGTTGCCGCCACCGCGTTGTGGATGTTGGCGTGGCCGGAGATCATGATGACCTCGACTCCGGGCTGGCTGGACTTGATTCGACGCAACAGCTCGATACCATCGATGCCCGGCATCCATACGTCCAGCAACACCAGTTGCGGACGTTCGCGCGCGATGATGTCTATTACGGCGGGCGCGTCGCCGGTATCGAGCACGCGAAAGCCCTCGTCGCTGAGGATTCCGCGCAGCGAAGTTCGCACCCGCTCCTCATCGTCAACCACCAATACGGTCTCCGCCACTATCATTCTCTCCGGGGGAAATTGGCCGCCGGCAGGAGGATGCGCGATCTAGCGCAAAGCCTTGGCCAGTTCTTCATTTTTTACCGGAAACTCGACGATAAATCTACTTCCTTTCGGCTTGTTGTCGCGCACGCGAACGAAGCCGTGGTGGTCGGCGATGATTGCCGAGACTATAGCCAGGCCCAACCCGCTGCCGCCCTTCTTGGTCGAGAAGTAAGGCTCGAAAATCCGCGCCCGTAATCGCGGCTCGATTCCCGGTCCGTTATCGCCGACCTCGAGCCTGACCACTCCGCTTGTCCACTCCACCGCCGTTCGAATCTCGATGCGCGCGCGCTCGCCGCTTCCGTTGGCGGAGCCGCTGGCGGCCACGGCGTTATCGAGCAGATTGACCAGGGCGCGTTTAAGCCCGTCCCGGTCTATCGCGATCGAAGGCAGCGTCGGGTCCAGATCGAGAACGAATTCGACGCCGGGATTGGCCTCGCGGAATTTGTTGGTGGTCTCTTCGGTGAGCGCATTGAGATCGCCGGGCACCGGATTGAGGTGCGGCAGGCGCGCGAAGGCGGAGAACTCGTTCACCAGATTCTTCAGGTCCTCGACTTCGCCGAGTATGGTGCGAGTGCATTCGTCCACCAGCGTCGCGACGCTTCCCGTCTGGGACCCGCCGAGCTGGCGTCGAAGCCGTTCGGCGGAAAGCTGAATTGGCGTCAGCGGATTCTTGATCTCGTGCGCGATCCGCCGCGCCACCTCGCGCCAGGCCTCCATCCGCTCCACCTTCGCGATCTGGCTGACATCTTCGAAGAACAGCACCGTTCCCAGATTGCCGCCGTCTTCGGCATGAAGCGGCGTCGCGGTCATCATCAGTTCCCGCTCGGCGGCGGCTCCGAGCTTTATCGTGGAGCGCGAATCGCCGTGGCCGGGAACCGCCCCGAATATCTCGTCCAGTGAGCGGGCGAGTTCCGGCGCGAAAGCCAGGGAATAATCGCGGCCGACGACCTGGTTGGCGGTCACGCCCAGCAAGCGCTCGGCGCATGGATTGATCGTCGTCACCACGCCCTCGCGATCGAGCGCGACCACGCCCGCGGACACATTGCGCAGCAGCGTTTCCGTATAGCGTCGGCGTCGGTCCAATTCGGCGCGCGAGGCGCGCAGGTCGGCGGTCATCCGGTTGAACGAATGCGCCAACTGCCCCAGTTCATCCTCGCCCAACGCCTGAATCTCGTAATCGAGATCGCCGCCGGCGACGGCCTGGGTTCCTCCCGCCAGCAGCTTGATCGGTCCGGTGATTCCGCGAGCGAGATAGGTGCCGTACCAACTGGCGAGCAGGACGACGACCAGACCGATCAGGGCCAACACGAGAACGTAGCTCCGAAAGATCGGGGCCTTGAGCGTTCGCAACTGCAGATAATCTTCGAAGGTTTGCGAGATCACAGCCGCTCTTTTCGCCAGGCTCCTCGGGACGAAATAGTCGACCACGACCACACCAACCACGGCCTCTGACTCCGGCGAGGAATAGATTGGCGCGGTGCCGCGGATGATGTCCGCCCTGCCAAACGGATCGGTGCGGGTAGCGCTGTGGCCCGCCAGGGTCTTCGTGAGCAGCGACGAGTCGGGCGACACCCCGGTCCCTGTCGGAATCCGGGGACTGAGTGCCAGCACCAGCAGGCTGCGATCGGCTGAAAATACCTCAACCGTCCCCAGATTATATTCCTGCTGCTTGGTCTCGACGAAGCGCTTGAGCTCAGCCCGCTTCTCGGGCGCCATCAAGCGACCGCTTGAGGCCTGTTGCGCCAGCAGCCGCGCGTAGTGCAGCGCGTCGTTGGCCGAGTTGAGGTAGTAAGTTTTCGCGATCTCCATCGAATCGTCGAGCACGCGCTCATACTGCGGATTGAACCAGTTCTCGATGTTCGAGCGCAGGAAAGATTCGGCGACGTAGAGCAGAAACGCGGTCGGCAGCAGCGCCACCGCGATGAAGCCGATAACCAGCCGCGCCTGGAGCTTCGAGCCGAGCAGCCCCCGGCGACGCTCGAAGATAACCTTGACGACGTTGCGGGTGACCAGAAACAGCAGCAACCCGAGCAGCAGGAAGCTCAGGTCGAAAAGCAGAATCACCGCCAGGTTTGACGTGAACGAGGTATGATGGCTGAGCGGCGGCAGGGTGGTCTGGGCCAAGGCGAAGATGACCAGGGTCACCGTGGTGAGCACCACCGCGATCAGCTCACGTCTGCGACGCTTGGACTCGCCCTCTGTCTGGCGGGCGCTTTCCTCCGCTTGCGTCATCGCGAACTATCGCCTCAAAAGCATCAGGATAACGGACAATACGATGCTCAGTACTATGCAGGTGGCGAGCGGGAAGTAGAAGGTGAAACTGCCGCGCCGGATGTATAGATCGCCCGGCAACCGCCCGATTATCGGGAGCCCGCCGAAACCCCACAACGCCAGCCCGAGCAGCGTCAGGACGAGCCCGAAAACGATCAGGGTTTTCCCCAGCTCGGCCATGGGTTAACTATACCGCCTCACGGGCGTATCGGGCTATGACGGCAATCGGTCGGAAGACGACTCCGAAGACGCTGATGCGCGCCTAGTGTTTCGCGGCTTCCTTGGCCTCTTTGGCTTCTTTGGCCTCCTTGACGATCTTCTCCGAGATGTGCGGCGGCACTTCTTCGTAATGGGAGAACTGCGCTTCCGAAGATCCGCGGCCGGAGGTCATGGAACGCAGGTCCGGCGCGTACTTGAGAATCTCCGACATCGGCACCAGCGCCTTGATGACCTCGCTATGGCCCTTGCGATCGACGCCGAGCACCTTGCCCCGGCGCGAGTTGAGATCGCCGATCACATCGCCCATGCACTCGTCCGGGCAACTGACTTCCAGCGTCATTATCGGCTCCAGAATGATGGGTCTGGCCTTTTCGATCGCGGCCTTGAGGCCCATCGAGGCCGCGATCTGGAAGGACATATCCGAGGAGTCCACGGCGTGCGACGAGCCGTCGAAGACCGCGACCTTGAGATCGACCAGCGGGAAGCCCGCCAGGAAGCCTTCAGGCAGCGTGTTGCGCACCCCCTTTTCCACCGAAGGGATGAACTGGCGCGGGATGGAGCCGCCGACCACCTCGTCGGAAAACTCGAATCCGGCGCCGCGCTTGAGCGGCTCGATCCGAAGCCAGCAATCGCCGTACTGCCCGCGCCCTCCCGATTGGCGCTTGTATTTCCCCTGCGCCTCGGCGCGAGCCTTGATGGTCTCCTTGTGAGGGACCTTGGGCGCCTGCAGTTCGACCTCGACGTTAAACTTGCGCCTGAGCTTTTCGACCGTCACCTCGATATGGGTCTGGCCGGTGCCGGAAAGAATGATCTCGTGGGTCTGCGGGTCGCGATGGGTTTCGAGCGCGATATCCTCCTCGATCAGCTTGTGCAGAGAAAGGCTCGCCTTTTCTTCGTCGCCCTTGCTCTTGGGGCGAATCGCGAAGGACATGACCGGAGCCGGTTTCTTGACCGGATCGAGGATGACCGGCGCCTTCTCGTCGCAAAGCGTGTCGCCGGTAACGGTATCCTTGAGCTTGGCCACCGCCACGATTTCCCCGGCAATCGCGCTCGCGAGCGGCGACTGCTTCTTGCCCTCCAGGCGCAGCAACTGCCCGAAGCGCTCCCTGGACTGATGGTTCGCATTCAGCACTCCGCTGTCGCTGGCGGCGTGGCCGGAAACGATCCGGAAGATGGAGAGCTTGCCGGCGAACGGATCGATCACGGTCTTGAATACCAGCGCCGCGAACGGCGCGGCCGGGTCAGGCTTGCGCTCTACCGCCTCGCCGTTGGCCGGATTGTGGCCGGTGACCGCGGGACGTTCCGCCGGCGAAGGCAGCAGCTCGACGATCGCGTCAATCAGCGGCCCGATCCCGATATTCTTCGTGCCCGAGCCGCACAGCAGCGGCATGACCTTCCCGTTGGTTACGGCGGCCTTGAGCGCGGCCCGCAGCTCGCCATTCTCGATCGTTCCCTGCTCCAGATATTTCTCGAGCAGCGCGTCGTCGGATTCGGCGACCACCTCGCAGAGTTTGGTCCGCCCCTCCTCCGCCCGCTTTTTCAGTTCAGCGCTCAATTCCTCTTCGCGCGCCTTGCCGCTGGTATCGGAATAAAGCAGCGCCTTCATGTTGAGCAGATCGATTACGCCGGTGAACTCGGTCTCAGCGCCGATCGGCAACGTCAACACCGCGGCCCTCGCTCCGAGCACCTTCTCCAAATCGGCCAGGGCCGATTCAAATTTGGTGCGCTCCCGGTCGAGCCGGGAGACAAACGCGATCCGCGGCAGCGACAGCTCGCCCGCGGCCTCCCAGATTTTTTCCGATTCGACTTTCATGTCGCCGCCGGGGCTGACTACGAAGATCAGTCCGTCCACGGCGCGCAGCGTGTTCAGGCTGTCAGGCAGGAACGCCGTGTATCCCGGCGTGTCGGCGAGAATAATCTCGGTTTTCTTCCAATTCAGATGGTGAAACGCGGAGCTGATTGAGACGTGTCGAGAGAGTTCTTCGGGCTCGAAATCCATGACCGCGGTGCCGTCGTCGGGGCGACCCAGCCGTGTCGTCGCTCCGGCGCTGAACAATATCGCCTCGGCGAGCTGCGTTTTTCCGGTGCCACCCTGGCCTACGATTGCGACGTTTCTCAACCGCCCGATTTCCTCGACAGCCATACGTTGTTACCTCTTTCCAGTCTGCCCTG
Organism: uncultured Pseudomonadota bacterium; assembly: GCA_963759165.1. Lineage (GTDB taxonomy): Bacteria > Desulfobacterota > Binatia > Binatales > Binataceae > DATJOQ01. The sequence goes on from CAVWXK010000001.1 coordinate 2,038,599, forward strand.
TTCAGTCTCCCTCGATCCCCATGTTTCAACGAACGCACAACGATTCTTCGGCAATGGCCGAAAAGTCTGATTGCGGCCTATTTGTAAGCTCCCGCGATACTCACATCACCCGCCAGAACGCGCGTCAGTCCGGCCGCGCCATCGAGGATGAGCGCGCCGTCATCGTCGATTCCTTTGACCACGCCGGTTTCCTGTTTGCCCGCATCGATCACGGTCACGCTCTTGCCGGTCAGCGCGGAGTAATGCTCCCACAGCGGGCGTATCGTCGCGAAGCCGCCCTGCTCCATCTCCGTATAGCGGCGGTTCAGGCGCATAAAAAGCGCCGCCGCGAGCGCGACGCGATCGCATTCCGATCCGGTCTCGATTTGCACCGAAGTCGCGATGCTGTGCAAATCGTCCGGGATGTCTCCAGTCTTCAGATTCAAATTGAGGCCGATTCCCAACAGCACGTAGGTTACCTGCTGCCCGTCGGTCATCGCCCGAGCGAGGATGCCGCCGGTCTTCTTGCCGCGCAACCAGATGTCGTTCGGCCATTTGAGCGCGACGATGCCGGGCGCGACGGTTTCGATCGCTTCGGCCGCTGCCACTCCCGCCATCAGGTTCAGGCATGGCACGGCGCCCGGCGAAAGCCGCGGCCGCAGAATCACCGTCGCGTAAAGATTGACGCCCGGCGGGGAATACCATTGTCGGCCCAGCCGCCCTTGGCCCGCGCGCTGCGTTTCCGCGATCACGACGGCGCCTTGGGGAGTTCCGCTCTCGGCCAGCTCCGCGGCGTAATCCTGGGTCGAAGTCAGTTCGTCGAAGTAATGGATCCGCCAACCAATCGTGCCCGGCTCGCCGCGTTCGATCGCCTGGTAGGGATTATCCATGGCTTCTAACATTCATCGTTCGCCGCCCGGTGAGCAAACGAAAAAAACGTATCTTCGGACGGCGCCGCAATCAGAGGATGGGAAAGCGGGTGTGGTGCAGGCAGCGCCATAAGATGAAAAACTTCAGATGGGCTCGATCCTCATGCTCAGGTCGGCAGCCGGAGCCGAATGGGTCAGCGCGCCAACCGAAATCAGATCGATGCCGGTCTCCGCGATTGGCCGCACGGTTTCAAGCGTCACGTTGCCCGAGACTTCGAGCAGAATCGGCGGCTTCGCCATCGCGCGCGCATGCCTAATCTGGTCGTGCGTCATGTTGTCGAGCAGAATCGCATTCGCGCCCGCCGCGATCGCCTCTTCGACCTGGTCCAGGGTTTCGCACTCGATTTCGAGTCTCAGCGTGTGGGGCGCGTGCGCCCGCGCGCGATGGAGCGCCTCATGCACCGAACCCGCGGCGGCGATGTGGTTTTCCTTTATCAGCACGCCGCTATCGAGTCCGAAGCGATGGTTGAAGCCGCCGCCGATGCGCACGGCGTACTTCTCGACCGCGCGCAGCCCCGGATGGGTCTTGCGGGTATCGACGATTCGCGCCCGCGTGCCTGCCACCGCCTTCACGTAATCCGATGTGACGGTGGCGATTCCCGACATCAGTTGCAGGAAGTTCAGAGCGGTGCGTTCGCCGGTGAGCAACCCGTCGAGCCGCCCTTCGATCTCGGCGGCGCACGCGCCGCGAGCCAAGTCCGCTCCTTCGGAAGCAAGCGATACGATCTTCGGCTCGGCGCCGCTTAGTTTGAAGACCGCCTCGATCAGCGGCCCGCCGCAGAAGACCACGCGGGGCCACTTGACCGTGATCCGCGCGCGCCCGCGCCGCCCGGCGGTTACCGTCGCTGCGGTTGTGATATCGCCGTGGCCGACGTCCTCGGCCAGCGCCCGCGCTATCAGTTCGCCCAGTCCGGGGATTAAGTCCATCGTCGCTGCCTTATTCGACGCCGCCCAGAAGTTGCAGTTGAGCTTCAAGCTGTTTGCGCTGACTGCCCAGCTCTTCGGCGCGCTGCTCCATTTGTTCCCTCATCTCGGCAGCCGCCTTGGCCTGAAATTCGGGATTGCCGAGTCGGCGCAGATGTTGTTCGTGATGGGTACTGACATCGTCGAGTTTCTTGCGCAGCGCACCCCGCGCCTTATCGAAGTCGAAGCCCTCGGGCGCCTTGACGGAAATCTCGCCCCATTCGAGCACCGTAGTAACCATCGAGCGCGGCCTTTCGGCGCCGCTTTGCAGAACTTCGATCGTTTCCGCCTTGGCCATGGTCATCGCGTACGTTTTCCACGTCGCGAACTCGCGCGCGATGTCCTCGGCAGCGGTCGGTCTGATCGCTGCCGTCACGCGCTGACCGGGATGGAAGCCCATCAACGAGCGCAGGCTGTTTATCGCTTCCGTCGTCTGAATGCAGTGACTCATTGCCGCGTTCTCTTCCGCGGAGAGCTTCTCATTTCCTACTTGCGGAAACTTCGCGATCGGCAAATGAGGCGCGAGATCGCGCTCATCGATATAGGGGCGAATCGTCTGCCAGATTTCTTCGGAAATGAACGGCATGAACGGATGCAACAATCGCAGCAGTTGATCGAGCCCGCGCACCAGCACGTAGCGCGCCGCCGCCTGAGGCGCGCCTTCGGCCTTGAGCGGCTCCTTGGCAAGCTCGATATACCAGTCACAGAAGTCATGCCAGATGAACTGATAGAGCCTTAGCGCCGCGGTATTGAACTGATAGGCGTCGATCGCCTCGGTCACGCCGGCGATGGCAGTGTTGAGACGGTCGAGAATCCAGCGTTCCGCCAGGCTGAGCTTCTCCACCTCAACCGCGGGAATCGGTTCCGGCGCGCCGCTCAGATTCATCATCACGAATCGCGCCGCGTTCCAGATTTTGTTCGCGAACGCCTTCGACGCCGCCAGCCGATCCTGCGCCAGAATCAGGTCGCGGCCCTGCACCGCGAGCTGCGCCAGCGTGAAGCGCACCGCGTCGGTCCCGTAGTCATCCATGATGACGAGCGGATCGACGACGTTGCCGCGCGACTTGGTCATCTTGCGGCCGTGCTGATCGCGCACCAGCGGCGTGATGTAGACGTCGCGGAACGGAACCTCGCCCAGGCAGTAAAGCCCCATCATCATCATCCGCGCGACCCAGAAGAAGATGATATCGAAGCCGGTGATCAGCAGACTCGTCGGATAATATTTTTTGAGATCGGCGGTATCGTTCGGCCATCCCAGAGTCGAGAACGGCCACAGTCCCGAGCTGAACCAGGTATCGAGGACGTCCTCTTCCTGTGCCAGCTCCGTGCTCTCGCATTTCTCGCATCGCGCGGGCCGCTCGGCGGCGATCGTGAAATGATCGCACCGCGCGCATCGATAGGCCGGGATACGATGGCCCCACCAGAGCTGGCGCGAGATGCACCAGTCGTGGACGTTTTCGAGCCAGGCGAAGTATGTGTTCTCCCAGAACCTCGGATGGAACCTCGTCTGGCCGTCGCGCACCGCCGCGATCGCTTTTTCCGCCAGCGGCGCGACTCTGACGAACCATTGAAACGAGAGCAGCGGCTCGACCGCCGTATCGCATCGCGAGCACGCCCCGACGGCGTGGCGATGAGGCTCGATTTTGTCGAGCAGCCCTTGAGCCTTGAGATCGTTGACCACGGCCTCGCGGCATTCCTTGATGGTGAGGCCCTGGTAAGCGCCGGCCTCGGCACTCATCCGTCCGCGCGTGTCCATCACGGAAATCTCGGCCAGTCCGTGACGGCGCCCGATCGCGAAGTCGTTGAAGTCGTGAGCCGGCGTGATCTTCACCGCGCCGGTGCCGAACTGAGGATCGACAGCGTTGTCGGCGATGACTTCGATCTCGCGACCCACGAGAGGCAGCCGCACGGGCTTGCCGACCATCGCGCTGAAGCGCGCGTCATCCGGCGATACCGCGACCGCCGTGTCGCCCAGCATCGTTTCGGGCCGAGTCGTAGCGACCGTGATCGCGCCGGAACCGTCGCTCAGCGGGTACGCGATGTAATAAAGATTGCCGTCGGTTTCGCGATGCTCGACTTCGAGATCCGAAAGCGCCGTCTCGCATCGGGGGCACCAGTTGATGAGGCGCCGATCGCGATAGATCAGGCCATCGCGATAGAGCCGCACGAAAACTTCGTTGACCGCCCGCGACAGATCCGGATCGAGGGTGAAATGCTCGCGCGTCCAGTCGCACGACGCGCCGAGCTTGCGCAGTTGATGCAGGATGCGGCCGCCGTAGGCGTCGCGCCACGCCCAGACCCGCTGCTCGAAGGCTTCGCGTCCCAAACTATGGCGGGTCAGCTTCTCCTTCGCCAGTTCGCGTTCGACCACGTTCTGAGTCGCGATACCGGCGTGATCGGTGCCCGGCACCCAGAGCGTGTTTCGGCCCTGCATTCGCCGCACCCGCACGATCACGTCCTGCAGCGTGACGTTGAGCGCATGGCCCAGATGCAACTGCCCGGTCACATTGGGCGGCGGGATGACGATCGAGAAAGCTTCGCCGGGCTTTTCGGGATCGGCGGTGAAGTAGCCAAGCTCGATCCAGCGCTGATACCAGCGCTCCTCGGCTGCCTTGGGGTCGAAAGTTTTGCTGAGTTCCAAAAATGCCTGCCGGTTTGCTGAGCCTATTGCACCAAATGAAGATCGCGCCGCGCTCCAATCCAAAAATCATACGGATTTAACGACCGATGTTTCAAGCGGCATTCTTCACAACGGAATGTTGGGAATCTTGCCGCTAACTCGACCAGTTGGAGCGCATTGCCCCGCCGGCATGGAATGCCGCGTGGTGCGAGAGGGGGGATTTGAACCCCCACGAGCTTTCGCTCACAAGGTCCTGAGCCTTGCGCGTCTGCCGTTCCGCCACTCTCGCGTCGTGCAACGTTAAGGGTTAACCGTGCGCGCAGGCGAATTCAAGCCGTCCGCCGAACGACCACAAGGGTCTTGAGTCACGCGTCGTCGATGGCACACAATCTCGTTCGCGACGCAGCGCGGTGAACCCCTGCCGTTTTGAAGCTATCGATCATCATCGCTACTCACGCGCGACCGACCGATCTCGCGCGATTGCTTGCCGGCCTCAAGCCGCAGATCGATCCGGCGCGCCATCAGGTTCTGATCGCCGACAACGGCACGCCTGAGCCCTCCCCTGTTCCCGAGACGTTTGGCCCGCTCATCCACGTGCACGATCCAAGGCCAGGCAAATGCCGCGTCCAGAACCGCGCGATAGCTCAAGCGAATGGCGAAATCATCGTCTGTCTCGACGACGACCTCATCGTCGCTCCCGGCTATGTGGATGCGGTCGAAGATTTCTTTGTCGAGCATCCCGAGTTCGCCGCGATGAAAGGCCGCGTGCTGCCGGCATCGGACCCTGCCCAGGTTACGGGAACCAAAGCCTGCTATCTCGATTTGCCGATCGTCGACCACGGCGAGGAAGTGATCGAGGTGCGCGGAGTGCTGGGCGCGAACATGGCGTTCCGTGCGAGCGCGTTGGCCAAGGTCGGCCTGTTCGACGAGCGTCTTGGGCCGGGCGCCGCCGGCCACGAGGAGGAAACCGAGATGTCGGCGCGGCTCCGTCGCGCGGGCTTCCGAATCGGTTACGCGCCCAAAGCGCTCGTAATCCACTCGGTCGATCCGGCGCGCGCCGACCGCGAGCGCTTCATCCGGGTGGCGCGAGAGCGCGGCCGATGCCGGATGATTCACGAGCGCCGCTCGGCTGCGGCGCTACGGCTCTCGCATCTGGTTGCCGCGTGCAGGCTCGCTATCGCGCGTGCACTCGGGGCTCCGCCCCAGCGCCTAGCTCGCGAGGAGAAACGATTCGCCACTATCGCGGGGATGCTGGAAGGGATGCGCGCCGCGCGCGATTAGCCTGGGCCGACGCCTTCGAGGAGGCGCAGCAGGTTCTCACCGTAACGATCCCAGCTGTACGACTCGGCCGCCGCGCGTGCCTCGGCTCCGAGTTCCTTCGGCGCTTCGATTAGCATCCCGATCCGGCGGCCTATCTCGTCAGGATTGGTCGCGTCCTGAATCGTGAAGCTGCGCAAACTTTCGGGAATTACTTCCGCCGCGCCAGCGTCGAGGCTGGTGATCACCTTGAGCCCGCTCGCCATTGCCTCCAGAACGACATTGCCGAACGCCTCGAACAATGACGGCAGCGCGAGCGCATCGACGGCGTGAAACAGATCCGGAATATCGTTGCGCGGACCGAGGAACAGAACGCGGTCGGCGACGTTCAACGCCCGCGCCTGTTTCTTGTAGCTTTCCGCCGCACGATCGTTGCCGACCACCAGCAGCGACGGTTTGGCCCGAATCTTCGGCCATGCTTCGAGCAGGTATCCCAATCCTTTGCGCGCGAAGCCGTTGCCCACGAAGATCGCGACCGGCGCCGACTCCGGCAAGCGGAGCGCCTGGCGGATTCGCCGCCGCGATTCCCGATCTGCCGCCGGCCTGAAGCGCTCCAGATCGACGCCATTATAAAGCGTCACGACTTTCTCTTCGGGGAGTTTGAACTGCCTGATGAGATCATCGCGGACGAGCTTCGCGATGGCTATCGCGAGTTTCAATCGCGGCGATCCGAACCCGCATCGTTCGATACGCATCTGCGTCCGATGGTACGGGCTCAGACGCATCGCGGCTGCGGCCAGCGCTCCGCGCCACTTCCGCGCCGCGCGGATATAGCTGATATGCGCGCCGCCGCCCGGTCGCAGCACGTCGGCGCCCACCGTGCGGCCGAAACTCAAGACCAACTCCGCGCCCTCGCGCCGGGCGAGCACCGGAGCGGCGTACGCAAACTGCCAGAGTTTCAGCGCGCGGCCCGGAGCGGAGATCGGTACCGCTCGCACCGTATGGCGGTCGGCTTCGCCGCGGATCTCTCCGGCGTAAATCGTCACCTGATGGCCGCCGCGCCGCAGATAATCCGCCGTGATTATCAGATCGCGCTCGGTACCTCCGCCCGATGGATCGAAACGCCGGCTCAGGAGTGCGATACGCATCTGGCGATGAGCGACAACGGCAACGTCGCCGCGGTGTCGGCCGCCGGAGGCGGGCCCGCGATGCACCGGCGGCGGCGGTATGTTAATCTTGAGAGCGGCGACGAGGTGCAGGGGCGATGATCGAGATCCGATGTACGAGCTGTCTTACCCGGTATCGAATCGACGAGAGCGTGGTGCCGGCGGGAAGGCCAACCTTCAAGTGCTCGCGATGCGGCCACGTTTTCAGCATCGAGCCGAGCGGTTCCAAAAGCGCGGGACAGGCCGCCGGCGGCCTCAAGCGGCAACCCGAATTGATCCCCACGCCGAAGCCGCCTGCTCCCCGTCCTCAAGCCGCCGCAAAACCGCCCGCGAGCGCAGCTTCGACGCCGTCGCCTCCGCCGATCCAGCCAGCACCCCGGCAGCAGGCGGAGCATAATCCACTGGCACGCTCCTTCGCCGATCACGACGATTCCAGGCCGGGCGAAAATCTGCGATTCGATTTCGCGGACAATCTTACGCACCGGGATCATCCCTCCGTCCCACCTTCCGCGGACGCCGCCGAAGCCAAATGGCAGGTTGGCGCGGCGGAGCCCGACTTCCAGACCGAGGCCGATACCGAGCGGCAAGGACCCAGCGAGATCGCGGACTCGCAGCGACTGCCGGATGCGGTTTCCGTCGTGCGATTCGAGCAACCTGCCGCCATCCTCGAGGACGCGGATCGCGAGAGCCGGCCTGAGGCCGTAGTCGATAACCGCGTTGTCCATTCCAGCGGCTTCTTCCTGCTGGGGTTCCTGCTTCTGCTGTTCGCGTTTGCGGCGCTCAGCGTAGGGATCAGCAATCAGCCCGGCCCGACGCGCGATCTCCTGAGCGGGATTCCGCTGTTGGCCGGTTACTTCGCGCCGCCGCGTTCCTCGATAACCCTGCGCGAGATCCATGCGAACTACGCGCACCTCAAGGACAACCGGCCCGCGTTGCTGATAAGCGGGCGCGCCGACAACCTCGGCCAGCGTCCTCTGAACGCGCTTCAAGTACAGGTGGATTTGCTCGATCCAGCCCGTCGCGGAATCGCCCGACAGGCCGTTTACTGCGGCAACCTGATTTCACCCCGTATGATAGCTGAACTGACTCCCCGGGAGCTTCAGTTCTTCCAGCGGCTTGCTCCGCCCCGAAACTTCATCGTCAACCCCGGTCAATCTTCCCCGTTCCTGGCGGTCTTCATCGACCCTCCCGCGGGGTCGGCGGGCTTTCGCGTCGAAGTGGGCAAAACCCGCACGCCCGACGACGGCGCACCGCCACACGCCTGAAGTCATTCCTTCTCCGCCGCGATGACCTCCTGATATTCGCCGTTGTCCATCAGGTCGTCGAGTTCCGCGCTGTCGCTGATTCTGATCTTGATTAGCCAGCCGTCGCCGTACGGATCTTCGTTTATGATTTCCGGACTCTCGGCCAGTTCCTGGTTGACTTCGGTCACGGTTCCGCTGACCGGAGCGAAGATATCGGAAACCGCCTTTACCGATTCGATCACCCCGAACGGATCGTCCTTGCTCACCTTGTCGCCAACCGACGGCAGCTCGACGTAAACGATCTCGCCGAGTTGGTCCTGAGCGAAATCGGTGACCCCGATCGTAGCGACCGAGTCCTCATTCGCCACCCATTCATGCTCTTTCGAGTACCTAAGCCCCTGAGGTATCTCCATAACCTCCTCCGAAAACACACTCACATGCGCTGCCCATGCCGCGAACTAATCGAAACATTAGCAAGCGCGACATGGTTAAACCCCATGCCCATCAAGGCGCGGCGACACGATGCTTGTCAAGTCTTGATGGGATCGTTTTTCGCTCGTCGCTCGAAATCAAACCAGCCGCTGCGTCGTTAAGGCTCTCCGAGCATGACATCGCCGCCCTTCAGCGGTAATATCCGCGAAGGCCGTGGCGTTAAAGCGTGCGTCGCGCGCTTCAGGCGGGCGAAGTATGGCGGTTCGATGCATCGGAGCCGGATTGATTTATTTTTTACCCGACCAGGCGATCGGACGGGCAAGTTTTCACGCCGCCGGCGCCCTTGAATGTCATCGAGGAGATTGCGGGGATGATCATCGGCGTTCCCACCGAAATCAAGGCTGAAGAGAACCGCGTGGCGCTTACACCGGCGGGAGTCGCCGCGTTTTGCGGCCACGACCACACCGTGATCGTTCAAAGCGGCGCCGGTATTGGCAGCAATATCACGGACGCCGCCTATCGCGTCGCGGGCGCCCGCATCGCCACTTCCGCCGCCGCGGTCTGGCAACGGGCCGACATGATATTGAAGGTCAAGGAGCCGCAGCCCTCCGAGTTCCGCTTCCTGCGTCGCGGCCTGATTCTCTTTACCTACCTGCATCTGGCCGCGGCCAGGCCGCTCGCCCGTGAATTGATTCGCCGCCGCGTCACCGCGCTCAGCTACGAGACCGTCCAGCTCAAGGATGGCAGCCTGCCGTTGCTCGCCCCGATGAGCGAGGTTGCGGGCCGGCTCGCGATCCAGGCCGGTGCATGGGCGCTGCAAGCCCGCAGCGGCGGGCGCGGCGTACTGCTGAGCGGCGCTTCCGGAGTGCGGCCCGGCAAGGTGATGATTCTCGGGGCCGGCATCGCGGGCGCAAACGCCTGCCAGGTAGCGGTCGGCGTCGGCGCCGAAGTGACGGTGCTCGATGTCGACGCGTCGCGCCTGCGCTATCTCCACGACATCCTCGGCGGCCACGTCACCACCCTGATGTCGAATCGCGCGTTGATCGAAGAGGAGCTGGTGCAATGCGATCTCGTGATCGGCGCGGTGCTGGTGCCGGGCGCGCTTGCGCCCAAGCTGATCACGGCCGCGATGGTGGCGAAGATGAAGCGCGGCGCGGCGATCGTCGATCTTTCCATCGACCAGGGCGGCACCGCCGAGACCTCGCGGCCCACCACTCACGGCAGGCCGACCTTCGTCCGCGACGGCGTGGTCCATTACTGCGTGACCAACATGCCGGGCGCCGTGCCGCACACCTCCACCTACGCCCTGACCAACGCCACGCTCTCCTATGCGGTGGATATCGCCGATCGCGGCGTGCTCGAAGCCGGCGCGCTCAATCAGGCGATTCGGCACGGACTCAACACCTACGACGGCAGGGTTGTTCATCCCGCGGTCGCCGACGCGCTCAAGCTCCAGTCGCACTCGCCCTGGGACTGATTTCCTGAATTACTGCGTCGCTTCCTTGCGCTCCGCACGCAGGATTCCGCCCTTGTATTCCTCGATCGAGCCGCCGGGGAAGCGCAGTTCGGCGTGCGCCAGATTCAGCTTCTCGTGCAGGTCGGCGACGGCCTCCTGGATCCCCTCCTGCGCGATCTCGTGCGCCTTTACCCAGCGCCCCTCGCTCTTGATGAAGCTCATCAGGTTGAACGCATTCTCGGTCAGCGCCTTCTGCGACCTGGCGAACCTCGCCGTCCACACCACCTGCCCTGACTGCACACCCACCAGCTGAAGCGTGAACTCGACCGAAGCCGGACTCTGCGCGGCGTAGGCTACACCCACGCGCTCCTTGAATTTGTCGACGCTGCCGATCAGTACGACATCGGCCGTAAGCTTTTTGCCCAGAGCGACGGCCGTAGTCTGCTGATTACCCGCGGTCACCGGCGGCAGCTTTTGCAGCGCGTCCGTGACGTCGGTCTCCGGCACCACCTGCCATCCCCCCGCCAGCGCCATCTGGCCCACGAGTTCGGCCGTCACGGTCTCGCCCGCGCCCTCGGTCACCGTCCGATCTCCCATGCCCGGCGCTTCCAGCAGCGGCATCACCGCGACGCGCTGGACGCGGATGGTCTTGATCGATTTCACCGCCTCGACCTGAAGATCGGGCGTGGTGCCGAGAACCGGAAACTTGGCCGGCAGCCGCGTCGTGGCGCATCCCGCCATTAGTATGCAAACACCCATCCCCACCAGGACGGCACTCAGCGCCCGATTCATGACACCACCTTGATTGAGAGTTCTTTGAGTTGACGATCGGCGATTCCGGAAGGCGCTCCGCTCATCGGATCGATCGCCCTCTGGGTCTTGGGAAACGCCATCACGTCGCGCAGCGACTCGGTATTGCAAAGCATCATCGCCAATCGTTCCACTCCCAGCGCGATTCCGCCATGCGGCGGCGCGCCGTAACTGAGCGCGTCGACCAGGAAGCCGAACTTGTCCATCGCCTCCTCGCGCGTAAACCCCAGCAGCTCGAACACCTTGAGCTGAAGCTCGCGGTCGTGGATACGAATCGAGCCGCCGCCCATTTCTTCGCCGTTCAGCACCAGATCGTAGCACAGCGCGCGAGCTTTGAGGGGCGAGCGCCTCGAGCCCGGCGAGATCCTCGGGACGCGGCGCGGTAAACGGATGGTTCACCGAAACCAGCCGGCTGCTCCTCTTCGCTGTACTCGAACAGGGGAAAATCCACCACCCACAGGAAGCGCAGCTCGCCCGGCTTGCGAAGCTCGAACTTGCCCGCGAGCTGCAGGCGCAGCTCGCCCAGCGCCGGCCTGCATCTTGCCGCGCGCCCCCGCCACCATCAGCAGCGTATCTCCGGCCTTGAGTGAGGCCGCCTGGGTCAGGCGCATCCGCTCGTCCTCGCCGAAGAACTTCGCTACCGGCCCCTGCCAGTCGGCCTCGCCGATTTTGGCCCACGCCAGCCCGAGTCCCAGCCGCGAGCGGAATCCCTCGGCGCTTTCATCCAGCTCCCGCCGCGTCAGTTGGAACTCGCGCGGGAAGCCTGAGTCCGTAAACCGATTCGCCGCGCTCCAGCGCTTCGCTTGAAAACCTTGAAGCCGGTGCCCGCCACGCGCGCCGTCAAGATTCTTTAGTTCGACGTCGAAGCGCATATCGGGCTTGTCGGATGCCGAACCGGTCCATCGCCTCTTCATACGGCATCCGGATGAACGGCGTTTCCAGCTTGATCGCCAGAACGCGCTCGTAAACCGACGCGACCATGCCCTCGATCAGCGCGAAGATATCGTCCTGGCGCGGCCCGGTCATCTCGATATCGATCTGCGAGAACTCGGGCTGCCGATTCGCCCGCAGATCCTCGTCGCGAAAGCATCGCGCGATCTGATAGTAGCGGTCCAGCCCGCCCACCATCAGGAGCTGCTTGAGCAGTTGCGGCGATTGCGGCAGCGCGTAGAACTTCCCCGGATTCACCCGGCTCGGCACCACGTAGTCGCGCGCCCCTTCGGGCGTCGGACGCCACAGGATCGGAGTCTCGACCTCGATAAAGCCCTGCGCCGTCGAGACAGTCGCGCACCGCGCGCAGCGCCTGATGGCGGCGGCGAAGGTTGCTCTGCATCGCGGAGCGGCGCAGATCGAGGTAGCGATACTTGAGCCGCACTTCCTCCGCCGCGGTCGCGCCGTCGCCGATCGGAAACGGCGGCGCCGGCGACGTGTTCAGCACTTCCGCCTCGCTCACCGCGATTTCGATTTCGCCGGTCGGAATCTCCGCGTTGACCGTTCCCTCGGCGCGGCGCACCACGCGTTCCCTTGACCGCGATGTAGAACTCTCGCGCGCACGTCGCGCGCGACCGCGTGGGCGGCGGCGTTCTGGTCGGGATTGAAGACCAGTTGGACGATACCTTCGCGGTCGCGCAGGTCGATAAAGATGAGCCCGCCGTGGTCGCGCCGCGACGCGACCCATCCCCAGAGCGCCACCTCGCGTCCGCTGTCGCCCGCGCGCAGCGTGCCGCAGTAATCGGTCCGCCGCCAGGGCGGCACCGGCGAATAATGGCCGTTTGATACGTTGTTCGACATGATCGGTCGTTCCTGAGATTACCTGCGAACGGGGGAAGGCGAAACAGTCAGATTCGATCCCGGCCGGATTCGAGCGTCGACGCCAGCTCCTCGAGGCCGCACTTCCCGCTGGACGCTTTGTGCCAGGTCGCGAACCTGGGCGACCCCGCGCGCCAGCTCGTTCTCTCCGATTATCACCGCGTAGCGCGCTCCGATCCGGTCGGCGCGCCGAAGCAGCGCCTTGAGCCCGCGCTCGGGCGACAGCAGCTCGACTCCGAGATTTCGCTCGCGCAGCCTGCCCGCAAGCGCCAGCGCCGGCGCCGACGGCCGCGGTTCCCAGCGCGATTATCGCCGCCGTCGGCGCCGCGCGAAGCTCTTTTCCGCTCTCGAGCAGCGCCAGCGCCATCCGATCGAGCCCGATCGCGAAACCGATTCCCGGCACCGGCGCGCCGCCCAGCTCCGCGATCAGACCGTCGTAGCGGCCGCCCGCGAGCACCGCGTTTTGCGCGCCCAGCGCGGTCGAGCTGACCTCGAAGGTGGTGCGCATGTAATAGTCCAGCCCGCGCACGATTCGCGGATTCACGACGAACTCGACTCCGCTTCGTCCGAGCAGCTCCCGCACGCTATCGAAATGCTTGCGGCAGGCCTCGCACAGATAACCCATCGCCTCGGGCGCGGCCTCGGCGATCTTCACGTCGATCTTGCAGTCCAGAAGCCGCAGCGGATTCCGCTCCAGACGGGAGTGGCAATCCTCGCACAGCTCCGAGAGATGGGCGCGGCCGTAATCGAGCACCGCCTGGCGAAACGCCGGGCGGCACTCGGCGCATCCGAGCGAGTTGAGTTCCATCTTGAGCTTGAGCCCAAGCTCGCGCCGCAGCTCGTCGATCATTATCAGCAGCTCGGCGTCGCACGCCGCGTCGGCGCGCCCGAACACCTCGACCCCGAACTGGTAGAACTCGCGATAGCGCCCCTTCTGCGGACGCTCGTAGCGCAGCATCGGCCCGCAGTAGAAGAAGCGCTGCTCCGGGTCGCTGCGATCGAGCCCCGCCTCGATATAGGCGCGCACCACGCCCGGCGTTCCCTCCGGGCGCAGCACGATCCGGCTCTCGTCCTGGCCCTCGCCGCGCTGCTCGACGAGGTACATCTGCTTCTCGACGATATCCGAGGTCGCGCCGGTCGAGCGCATGTAGAGTTCGATTCGCTCCAGCGTCGGAATCCGAATCTCCTTGACCGCGTAACGCTCCATCAGCGCCCGCGCGCGCTCCTCGATGAAGCTTATCGCCCGCACCTGCGCACCCATCAGGTCCTGAAATCCTCTAAGTCTGGTCAGTTCCACGGCATTCCTAAGTTAACATCCTTCTATGCGCTTCCCCATAGAGTGGTTTGCACAAATTCGCATGTGTAAGATCCGGGATTCCTCACTTCGTTCGGAATGACAAGTAAACAAGCCCCCTGTCGTCATTCCGAGCGTAGCGAGGAATCCCGGCTTCCACGAAAGCTTGCGTCCGTCATTTCCGCGAAGGTCCGTGTTGCAAGACCGCTGGCTGCCGATGAAACAACAGGGCCGTCTTTGCGAGACGGCCCTGTCAAAAGCCGCGAGTCTTGCCACTTACCCGAACGAAGTGAGCGGTCAAACCGCCGGCATGGGATGCCGTTACATCGTCAAAATATTGATCGTGCAGGCCGACGCCAGCCCGATCACGTGCGCCATCCCGACCTTCGCGTTCGGCACCTGACGCGGCTTGGCCCGCTCGTCCTCGGTCAGATGCCATACGATTTCGCACAGGTTCGCCACTCCGGTGGCGCCCAGCGGATGGCCCTTCGACAGCAGGCCGCCCGAGACGTTGACCGGCGCCTTGCCGCCCAAATCCGGATGCTTGCCGCCGCCCTCGTCGATAAACTTGCCCGCCTCGCCTTCGCCGCAGAGCATCAGATTCTCGTAATGGAGTCAGCTCTCCGGTGGCGAAACAGTCGTGCAGCTCGGTCAGCGCGATATCCTTCGGGCCCACGCCGGCGGTCTCGTAGGCCTTCTTCGCGGCCTGCCTGGTGAGCGTGTTGACGTCGGGGATCGTCAGGTCGCGCTCGGTCCACGGATCGCTGGTCAGGATCGAAGCCGCGACGCGCGGACGCTTGCGCCCGCCGGCAAGCTGCTTGAGCTTGTGCCTCCGAAACCACGATCGCCGCCGCCGCGCCGTCTCCGGTCGGGCAGCACATATAGAGCGTGTTCGGATAGGCGACCATCCGCGAATTGAGCACGTCCTCGAGCGAGACTTCGTTGCGATACTGCGAGTACGGATTCCGCGTCGCGTGCTTGTGGCTCTTGACCGAGATCTTCGCGAAGTGCTCGATCGTCGTGCCGTACTTGCGCATGTGCTCGAGTCCGGCCAGGCCGAACACCGCCGGCATCAGGGTCGAACCGAGCTTCCCTTCGGTGGCGTACGCCGGATCGGAGGAGCCGCCGCCGAGGCCGCCGAGCAGCCCGCGCTTGCCCATCTGCTCGACGCCGACCGCCATCGCGATATCGTACATGCCCGAGGCCACCGACACGTAAGCCTCGCGGAACGCGGTCGATCCGGTCGCGCAGGCGTTGGCGACGTTGATCACCGGGATTCCCGTCAGCCCGATCTCCTTCAGGATCCGCTGCCCCACCATCCCGTTGGCCTGATACAGATTGCCGCAGGCCATGAACTCGACGTCCTTGATTCCGATTCCGGCGTCCTTGAGCGCCATCAGCGCCGCTTCGCCGCCCAGGTTCGGGATGTCCCGGTCGGGATAACGCCCGAATTTAACCATCCCCGTGCCGAGGACATATACATTTCTCATCGGATTATTCCTCCCGCGTAGGTTCCCTTGCTATCGCTTTATTCCTCGTTCCCCTTCCCCGCCGGGGAAGGAAACAGGGGTTAGGTCGCTAACTCACTTCGCCCCTTCCACTTTAGGGGAAGGGGGGCGTCGCGTTAGGTCTCAGTGCTTGCACGGCCGATACGCGTAGCCGATTACCTCGTGCCCTTCGCGATCCTTCGCCACCACGCTGGTCACCAGCTCGACCGGCAGGTCGAAGGCGCTCTTGGGATTCTTCTGCAGATCCTCGGGCGAGATGTCGACCAGCGTCGCGCGCACGCTGACTCCTTCCGGCAGATCCACGATCGCTGTGATATACGGCGTCTTGATTCCGGGTAACGACTGATGGACCACGGAGAAGATGTAGACCTTGCCGTGGTCGGAAAGCTCGATCTCCGGAAACGGCCCGGCCGCGAAGCACTTCGAGCAGGCCATCCGCTTGAGTTCCAGATAGACCGCGCCGCAGCCGCATCTGCTGCCCACCAGATGGGGCTTCGGACTCAGTTTCAGGTAGGGAACCAGCGGACGCGGACTCGTGTCGGGCGCCTGGACCTGTTCAGCCATGAATGAGTTCCTCCGAAAGTCGGGTGTGTGAGAGTTCTGATCGCCGGCGGCGATAAGTTTCGCACAGCCGCCTCCGAGTGATCAACCGTTAAGCAGCGCGGACGGCATAGCCGCGATGCGTCCAAAGGCAGCAGCAGGGATTCGCTTGATTACTACTTCCGATGCCGGGATTAGTGAGGCGTGCGAGAGGCTTCGATCCAATCCGAACAGCGCGCCGCGCCGCGTCGAGTCGGCGGCGTCGCGCGGGTGTGATTCAATAATCGCCTGCGGGCCAGTTCTCCTGGAGTTTCCGATCGACCGAGCGGCGCGGCGCCTCTATCGTCCCGCTCTTTCCGCCCATCCACAGCAGCCCCAGGTACAGCCGCGTTCTGGGGCGTCCGGCCGATCGAACCCGGTTGCGATTCATGTCCATTTCGGCTTCGTCCACCGTGCGTGGCCGGTCCGAAACGTCAGCCGTTCTCCAGAGCGCGCGCAACATCGAGCCAGTCCCCTTTTCTCCAGCTCGGAGGAAAACATGTCCAAGAGTAGGGTCCTGCGAATACCGAGTCAAACATCGATCCGCTCCCGCCCGCATCCGCCGCTCCTCCGCGCCCTGTATCCCCGGTGTCAATTCCCGTCCCCATCGGATGCGCCCCCGTCTGCTCTCGTCGAATTCGAGCTTGCCAGATCATTGTCAATGGCGAGAATCGGATTTTCACTCGCACCGACCGCCCGGCCGTCAATTGCTTTCGCGCTCTTGCGGTCGGGATATCGCCTGGTGTCATGGCCGCCCGTCGCTATTGCCGATCCTCCTCGCCCGATCCACCCGAGCTTGTCCCGAGGGCGCTACATCCTGCGCCATCTACGGACACCCCGCTCGCGCTCGCCGCGATCGTCACCGCCCCGCACTGGTCGGTGCGAAGCACCCGCGCGCCGGCCTCCCGATAGCGCCTGACCACTGCGGCAGAAGGGAAATTGTAACGGTTCCGGAATCCCAGCGAGATTACCGCGACCGCCGGATGCACCGCCGCGATGAAGTCCGGCGTCGACGAGGTGTCGCTCCCATGATGGGGCACCTTGAGCACCGTCGCCCGCGGGTCGCAGCCGCGCGCGATTACGCCCTGCTCTCCCCGCGCCTCGACGTCGCCGGTGAAGAGAATCCGGTTCGCGCCCACGCTCAGCATCAGCATCATCGAGTTGTCGTTGCGCCGGGGCCTCAGTGGCGGAGCCGGATTAAGGCAGGCGACATCCACGCCGCCGATCCGCCCCGGCGAAGACGAGGAATCGATCAGCCGCAGCCGCACCTCGGCCGCCGCCAGGACTTCAAGTAATGCTTCATATTTGATATCGGGGCTGGGCGCGGCGATCGTCCAGAACTCCGAGGGGCTGAAATTGCGCGCGATAAAGTTGAACCCGCCGAAATGGTCCAGCTCCGGATGGCTCAGCACCAGGTAATCGACGTGCATGATCTTGCGCGACCACAGATACGGCGCCACTATCCGCTCGCCGGGCTCGAACTCGTCGCTGAAGCTGCCGCCGGCGTCGATCAGCATCACCCGCGACCCCGGAAACCGGACCACCGCCGCGTCGCCCTGCCCGACCGACAGAAAGGTCACGCGCAGCGCCGGATTGAAATAACGATCGTAGCTCCAGTATCCGCCATCGACGACGAGCCCGACCAGGACCATCGTCAGACAACGCCGCCGCCATCGCCCGCCACTGAGCGATAGCGGTCCGGTCGCGCGCCCTTGCCGCGTCGCCTTGAGCGGCGCCGTCAGCCACAACAGGATGAACGCGTAGGCCAGCACCACCTCGATCGGCGTCGGCGTGAAGAACCGCGCCCACGCGCCCGGCCACGACGCGAACCATCGCGCGAGCACCGTCCCCGCGCTGAGGCATCGCCCCGCTATCCGCATCGTCAACGCGCCGCCGGTCGGAAAAACCAAACTCATCAGCGCCGCGCACAAACCGGTTACCGTTCCCCCGCCGCCCATGATCGGCACCACCACCGCATTGGCGATAATCCCGACCATCGCGAACTGATTGAAGTGATACGCCGTCAGCGCCGCCGTCCCGACCAGCGCCCAGAACGAAACCGCGACGTAGCCGCCCACGGCCACCGCGATTCGCGTGAGCCGCCGCGGATATCCGGGCAGCAGACTCGCCCGCTCGCGATATGCCTTCCACCACGCCTCGTAGCGCCGCATCCCCATGATGATCGCTGCCACCGACACGAACGAGAGCTGGAACCCGATATCGGCGGTCGAGTCGGGAAGCCAGATACAAATCACCATCGCCGCCAGCGCCAGACTCGCCATCACCTCGCGCGATCGATCCAGCATCACCGCCGCGACGTAGCTGATCACCATCACCAGCGCGCGGAGCGTGGACACATGATGGCCTGCGATCGCCGCGTAGCCGCTCACGGCAATCCCGGCCGCGCCCGCCGCGAGCTTGTTGCTCCAGCCGCGAATCGTCAGCGCCGGCGCGAGAAACGACAGCCCGATCCGTATCGCCGCGAACGCCGCCGCAGCGACCAGGCTCAGATGCAGTCCCGAGATGACCAGCAGATGGGCCATGCCGGTGCGTGCGAAGCTCTCGCGCAGCTCGCGCCCGATTCCGCCGCGGTCGCCGATCACCAGCGCCCGCATCTCCTCGCGCTCCGGATAGTCAAGATTCGAATCGATCAGCGCCCCGATTCGCGTGCGAATCGATTCGATCGCGCTTGACGGAAACATCGGCCGCCGCTCGACGATCGCGATCGCCGACGCGTTAGCCACCACCGCCGTCGCCGCGATTCCCTCGCGCGCCATGTACGCCTCGTAATCGAACTCGCCCGGATTCCCGAAGTTCCGCGGCAATCGCAGCTTCGCCGTCAGACGAACCCGGTCGCCGATTCGGTAATCGGCGGGCTTGAGCACAGTCACACGGATCAGACCCGACGCCGGAGCCGGCGCCTCGCCCGACCGCGACGCGGCCTCTACCTTGAGATACAGATGGAGCCGCCCTTGATAGCGCTCGGCCTCGCGTACCAGCCGCCCCTCGATCGTACACTCGCCGTCGTCGCCGAAGCGCCGGATGGAGATCGCGTCCGAGGGTGGATCGAGCAGGTCGTGGACCGCCGCCCCGGATGCGGCCGCGATCGCCAGCAGCGCCAGCGCCGTGCCCCAATGCGCTCTGCGCGCGAGGAAGGACACCGCCGCCGCAATCGCGATCAGAACCGCAATCCACAGCGGCGCGCTCAGATGGCAGTTGCCCAGCGCGTCGCCCGCAACCACCGCCGCCGCAACGGCGTAGATCGGCGGACCCCGCTCGGAGGAGAGCATCGCCGCCCACGCTGGCGTCAAGGCGGGAGATTTCCGATTCGCGCTTTCTGGCAACTCAGATGAGCCTTGCGTGCGAGAACCTTGCCGCTCTTCCGGTCCGGCGATGAGTCCCCGCGAATCTTGTCACCAACCCGAGCAACGCGAGCGCTCTTCTTTCCGCTCCCTCTCCCTGACCAGGGAGAGGGTTGGGGTGAGGGTCCCCAAGACGTTCCTTTCAAGAATGGCTCACTACTCGCCGTCGCCTTTCTTCGACCGATGCGGCGGCGAAAATTTGAGTCGCCGTGGCGCGCGATTTCCCGCGCGATACGATTTTGCGCCTCCCGCGGCCGAAACCTCGCCTCCGCTCGACGTTTCCCCGCTCCGCTTCTCCCTATAATCGCCCCTCGACGGAGCCTGCGGCGCACGCTTCGACGGCTCCGGCTCCGCCGATACAATCCCCTCCCTCAACGCTTGCGGATTCGATGGGGGCCGAACCTTCGATTGCTTCAGCTCTTCCGCGCGCTCGCTACTCGGCCGCTGATCGGCCTCGATCATCAGCGATTCCGCCGACGGCGGCGCGTTGCGCTGCTCCGCCGGCTCGTCGATCGGCGGCGCGGGGAACTGGCGTCGAAGCGCGGCGATCAGCCGCACCCCGCGCATCAGCTTCTCGAATCGCCGGGGCTCGAGCTTGCCCGCCGCGAATTCGCGAATCAGCCGCTCGGTCAGCCGGATCAGCCCTTCGCCGGTCGTAATATCGCCGCGAAAGAGCATCTTGTAGACCTCTTCCCGCTCCTGCTCGCGTTTCGATTCGCCTCCGGCCGACGCGTACCTTCCGCTCCCCGAGCGGGCGTCCCTCCATCGCCCGGACGATGCGGAGGAAAAAAACCCTGGCGCAACCGGCGGATTGTAGCCGATACCGCCCTCGCGCGACCGCTCAAGCTCTGCGCGCACGTCCTGCACTACCCTCCGTTCCCGTATCGACGCGGCGACGTCGGAACCCGAATGGGCGACGTATCGCGTCTCGCCGCGAATCGCCGGCGACGTGCAGCGCCCCTGTTCGTTGTGATGGATACACTGGTCGGACAGATCCACGCCTGCGGTGGAATTCATCGGAACCCCCTTTTCTTCGGCCCATTGCGGGCCGCGAGTCGAATCGCCAAGGGGGTTCTCTGCCGCGACAGAACGCCGCGACAGTGTGCCCCCTTAATTGAAGGCAGGTAGCAAAAACGCCCCCTACAAGTCAACGAAAATAATCATCACTTTGTAGGATTTGGACTTCGGCCATCTTTACTCCCCCTTCCCCACTGGGGAAGGGGTCAGGGGTTAGGTCTTCTCACTTCGGCTGATCGACTAATCGCCAATCGTGCTGCCGTGGGAATGAAATGATCTGTGCCCTCACCCTGACCCTCTCCCGCAGGTACGCGGGCGAGGGAACTTGAGCCGAAGCAGGTTTCGGATCTCGAATCTTGCCAGCCGCGCGACCAACGCGAGCGATCTCCTTTCCGCTCCCTCTCCCTGACCAGCGCGAGCGATCTCCTTTCCGCGCCCTCTCCCTGACCAGGGAGAGGGTTGGGGTGAGGGTCCCCGGAACATTCTTTATGGAATGCCGTGCTACACTAAACCCCAATCATGCTGCCGTTGGCGCGCTCCAAAGAAGGTTCCTTCAAGCTGGTCTCGGACTATCGGCCCGAAGGCGACCAGCCCGCCGCGATCGCCGCGCTCGAACGCAATATCCTCGACGCCGTGCCCCATCAGGTGCTGCTCGGCGTCACCGGCTCGGGCAAGACCTTCACGATGGCCAACGTGGTCGCGCGGGTGAACCGGCCGACGCTGGTAATCGCGCCCAACAAGACCCTCGCCGCGCAGCTTTACAATGAGTTCAAGAGCCTGTTCCCCGAGAACGCGGTCCGCTACTTCGTCTCCTACTACGACTATTACCAGCCCGAAGCCTACGTCCCCTCGACCGACACCTATATCGAGAAAGACGCCAGCATCAACGACGAGATTGACAAGCTCCGCCATTCCGCCACCAAGGCGCTGCTCGAGCGCAACAACGTCCTGATCGTCGCCTCGGTCTCGTGCATCTACGGATTGGGCGAGCCCGAGGTCTACTTCGAGATGCTGGTGTTCGTCGAGGAGGGGCAGACGATCGATCGCGACCGCGTGCTGCGCAAGCTCGTCGATATCCAGTACCAGCGCAACGACTACGACTTCCATCGTGGGACCTTCCGCGTGCGCGGCGACACCATCGAGGTGTTCCCGGCCTACGAAGAAAACCGTGCGCTCAGGATCGAGTTCTTCGGCGATCAGATCGAGGCGCTGTACGAAATCGATTCGCTCCGCGGCAAGGTGATTCGCAAGCTCAACAGCGTGGCGATTTATCCGGCCTCGCATTACGTCACCACCTCGGATCGGATGGAAATCGCGGTGGTGAATATCCGCGAAGAACTCAAGGAGCGGCTCGAAGTCCTGCGCGCGGAGAACAAGCTGCTCGAAGCGCAGCGCCTGGAGCAGCGGACGCTCTACGACCTCGAGCTGCTCGAGGAGATGGGTTTTTGTCCGGGAATCGAGAATTACTCGCGCCATCTGACCGGCCGCGCCCCCGGCGCCGCGCCGCCCACGCTGCTCGATTACTTCGCGAAGAACTTTCTGATGTTCATCGACGAGAGCCACGTCACCATTCCGCAGATCGGCGGGATGTATCGCGGCGACCGCTCGCGCAAGTCAACCCTGGTCGAGTTCGGCTTCCGCCTCCCCTCCGCGCTCGACAACCGGCCGCTCAACTTCGAGGAATGGGAAGCCTTCGTCAATCAGGCGGTTTACGTCTCGGCCACGCCGGGCGACTGGGAGCTGCGGAAATCGGGCGGGCTGGTGGTCGAGCAATTGATCCGGCCCACCGGACTCATCGATCCGGAAATCGAAGTGCGCAAGGCCGGCACCCAGGTCGACGATCTGCTCGAACAGATCCGCAGGCGCGTCGACGCGGGTGAGCGCGTGCTGGTCACGTGCCTGACGAAGAAGATGGCCGAGGATCTGACCGACTACTATCAGGAACTCGGCGTGCGCGTGCGATACCTGCACTCGGACATCGAGACCATCGAGCGCGTCGAGATAATCCGCGGTCTCCGCAAGGGCGACTTCGACGTGCTGGTCGGAATCAACCTCCTGCGCGAAGGGCTCGATCTGCCCGAGGTGTCGCTGGTCGCGATTCTCGACGCCGACAAGGAAGGATTTCTGCGCTCGGCGCGCTCGCTGATCCAGACCACCGGGCGCGCGGCGCGCAATATCAACGGCAAGGTGATCATGTACGCCGACGTCGAGACCGACTCGATGCGCAAGGCGATCGGCGAGACCTATCGTCGCCGCGCCAAGCAGGTCGCCTATAACGAGGAACACGGCATCACGCCGAAATCGATCGTCAAGGCGATCGACGCGTCGCTGGTCGAGATGTACTCGCCGGAATGGGCGATCGTGCCCGAGGTCGAGGAGACCTCGACGCGCGAGGATACCATGATTCCGATCCATCTCCTGCCGGATCGAATCAGCGAGCTTCGGCGCGAGATGATGCGTGCGGCAACCGATCTCGAATACGAGCACGCCGCGGAACTGCGCGACCGAATCAAGAGCCTCGAACGCCGCGCGCTCGGGCTCGACCGCGAGAAGCCGGTCGTCCTGCCGCCGGGAATGATGCGTCCGCGTGACGCGAAGGATGGCGGCGCTGGTAAAGGCGCTGCCATCGCGACCGGAAAAAAGCCCCGATCGTCGCCGGCGTCGCGCGCGAATCGCCCCGCGAAACAGGGCAAGCTCAAGCTGATACCGGATCGGGACACCTAACCCGCTCTCCCCTTCCCCTAAAGTGGAAGGGGAGAGCGGGATTCCATGCCGGCGGTTTGTTTCACAGACCGCTCCCGTTGGTCGGGTTGGTTTTAAGTCGAGAGGATTCGAGCGAAGCGAGCGGTCGGTGAAAGACTCGCGTTGCTTGGGCGGGCGGCAAGACTCGCGGTTCGAAACCTGCTTTGGCTCAAGTACCCTCGCCCGCATACCTGCGGGAGAGGGTCAGGGTGAGGGCACAGAAGGAATGAATGTCCTCGTTCCCCTCCCCATTTAGGGGAGGGGTCAGGGGAGAGGTTTCAGTGAGGCAACCTAACCCCTGTCCCCTTCTCCAGCGGGGAAGGGGAACGGCATTCAACGCCGGCAGTTTCAACACCGTTGCGCCCCTTCCACTTTAGGGGAAGGGGTTGGGAATTAGGTCTCCCACGCCACCATCCAATGCCATGATATAATCGGCTTTATGTCTCGGGACGGAAACCGCGGCTCGCTACCGGATAGCACCCCCGTCGGACCTGGCTACGAATCGCTGGTGGACTATCCGGCTCCGCCGGAGCTGTCGGCGGAAGAGCCGATAGCGACGGCTACGCCCGGCGATGGCGCCCCTTCCGACGACGAAGCATCGCGCAAGCTCGAAGCGATTCCGACCGCGCCCGGCGTCTACCTGCTGCGCGATCGCGCCGGCAAGGTGCTCTACGTCGGCAAGGCGAAGTCGCTGCGCCCGCGCGTGCGCGCCTACTTCCGCGACGGCGGCGACGGCCGCTTCCAGGTGCGCTTCCTGATGAAGCGCGTTCGCGACTTCGACACCCTGGTGACGGCGAGCGAAAAAGAGGCGCTGATCCTCGAACACAACCTGATCAAGCAGTATCGCCCCCGCTACAATATCCGCCTGAAGGACGATAAATCCTACTTGAGCGCCAAGGTCACCAGCCATCCGTGGCCCCGAATCACGGTGACGCGCAAGATCGTCAAGGACGGCGGCCGTTACTACGGACCGTTCGGCTCGGCCGAGGGCCTGCGCGATACCATCGACATAATCCGCAAGGTCTTCCCGCTGCGCACCTGCTCCGATTCCGTGTTCCGGAACCGCGCGCGGCCGTGCCTCGAATATCAGATCAAACGATGCATGGGGCCGTGCTGTCTCCCCATCGACCGGGCCGAGTACGAGCGCCATCTGCGCGCCGCCACGCTGCTGCTCGAAGGCAAGGATCTTGAATTGCTGAACGAGATGCGCGAGCGAATGAAGCTTCACGCCGAGCGGCTCGAGTTCGAGCACGCCGCGAAGCTTCGCGACCAGGTTCGCGCGATCGAGAAGACCGTCGAGCGCCAGACCGTGCTCCATCATTGGGGAATCGATCAGGACGTTTTCGGGCTCTACCGCGAGGGGAATTTTATCGAGGCGATCGTGCTGATGGTGCGCGGCGGCAAGCTCACCACCACCCAGAGCTGGAGCTTCGAGGATCTCGAATTCGCCGACGAGGACGTGCTCGCCGACCTGCTGACCCAATTCTACGCCGGCGGACGCTACCTGCCCGACGAGGTGATCGTCCCCGTCGCGCTCGAAGACGCCGAAGTGCGGGCCGAACTGCTTTCCGAGCGCCGGGGCAAGAAGGTCGAGTTTCTCCTTCCCCAGCGCGGCGAGAAACTCAGGCTCCTCGAAATGGCGATGGAGAACGCGCGTCAGAGCTTCGCCGCCCGGCGCGACGGCGACAACACCCGCGAGCGGATGCTCGAGGAGCTGCGCGTCAAGCTCCATCTCCGCAACGCCCCCAAGCGAATCGAATGCTACGACATCTCGAACCTGCAGGGCTCTATGGTCGTGGCCTCGCAGGTGACGTTCGACGAAGGCGAGCCGCAGAAAAACCTCTACCGCCGCTATCGGATGCGCACGGTCCAAGGCCAAGACGACTTCGCCAGCATGTACGAGGTGCTGAGCCGCCGCCTCCAGCGCGCCGCCCGCGAGAAGCAATATCCGGACCTGATCGTTATCGACGGCGGTAAGGGCCAGCTTAACGTAGCGCTTGAAGTTCTGCGCGAGTCCGGATTGAGCGACCAAATCGACGCCGTCGCGCTCGCCAAGCAGCACGTGCTCAACGATGCGCGCGAACCGGCGGTGGTGAAATCGGAGGAGCGGGTCTTTCTGCCGAATCGCAAGGACCCGGTGATTCTAAGGCGCAACTCCAACGCGCTGTTTCTGCTGGTGCGAATCCGCGACGAGGCCCATCGTTTCGCGATCGCCTACAATCGCGAATTGCGCCGCCGCGCCCGGCTGCGCTCGGTGCTCGACGATATCGAAGGCGTCGGTCCGGTCCGCCGGCGCGCGCTGCTGCGCCATTTCGGGAGCCTCAAGCGGATTCGCGAGGCGAGCCTCGAGGAGCTGTCGCGGGTCAAGGAGATCAATCGCGACCTGGCGGCGATAATCCGGCGCGGCCTGGACGCGATGGCCTCGATGCTGGACACCGAAGAGACCTAACCCCCGGCCCCTTCCCCTAAAGTGGAAGGGGCGCGAAGAGGAAGAAAAAGATTCTCGTTCCCCTCCCCATTTAGGGGAGGGGTCAGGGGAGAGGTTAATAAGCCGATCGCGCCGCACGCCAACCGGAAGAGCTTCAAACGAGGGGGGCAGCCGCTTAAAGAGGCTGCCCCCCTTGGGCTTGGCGCTGTCTGCCCCCCCTTGGATCACTAACAGACCGCCGCGCCCCGGTCGTAATGGCTGCGCGTTCTGGAACCTTCGGCGCCATAACAGAACGGCACAAACCGCTTTTGCATAAGCCGTACCTTAACTGCCCTCTCCCTATATTACTTGTTGATACCTTGTTCGTAGCTTGTTAGTAACATCTCATTGCTTTTTCCTTCGCCGTTTGACAAAAGCCGCTGACGCCATCCGCGACAGCCGATGAATCCGCTCTGTTTCCTTCCGGAACAGAGGTCTCTCCCGTCCATCCGCGATCGTCATGCATTGTTTGCCCCCGCGGATATGCGCTAGGTATCCCGCTATGAAACTCGTAGTCCCCGCGATTGTCGAAGACGGCTTCCTCGACGCGATCGCCTCGATGCCGATCGGCCATCTCTACGGCGCCATCGGCGGCGACCTGAGCCTGCGCCCCAATCGATGGCTCCCGCAGCCGAAGGCCGAGGAGCTTGCCGCCTATGTTTCAGGCGCACGCGAAAAGGGAATCCCATTCTTCTATTGCCTGAACGTCGCCTGCCTGGGAAATCGCGAATTCACCGCCGAGGGTCAGCGAAGGATGGTCGAGCGCCTCGGATGGCTCTCCGAATCCGGCGTCGAAGGCGTCATCCTCGCCAATCCTTACCTCATTGCCTTCGCCCGCAAGCGCTTCCCCGAACTCCGCATCGCCGCCTCAACCGCCGCCGCGATCGACAGCGTCGACAAGGCGCTCTACTACGAATCGCTGGGGGCCAACGTCCTCTACCTGCCGGAATTCGTCAATCGCGATTTCCGCCTGCTCGCGCAGATTCGCAAGCGCACCCGCGCCCGGATCGTACTGCTGGCGAACGTCGGATGCCTGCTTCATTGCCCGATTCGCCAGTACCACATCAACGTCGTCTCGCACTCCGGCGAGAGTCTGGAGCTTGGCACCTACGTTGATTACCCGTTGATGGTCTGCACGAACGAAAAGGTTCGCGAGCCCGCCCAGATGATAAAGGCGACCTGGATTCGGCCCGAGGACCTCGCGGTTTACGAGGAACTCGGCATCGACGAGTTCAAGCTCGCCGGCCGCGAGATGGACCGCGCGTGGGTCGAGCGCGTGACGACCGCCTTCGCCGCGCGCCGCTACGACGGTTACCTGAACGACCTCGTGCTCGGCTTCGACCATCTGGAGCCGTTCGGCGAGTTGCCGATCCGAATCCCGAATCGCGCGATGGACGGCTTCATCGACTTCTTCCACAAGAAGCACGATTGCCGAATCGGATGCGGCGATTGCCGTTACTGCGACGACTGGGCCGAGCGCGTTTGCGTCGAGGACAACGCCAGTACCTTCGCCAAACGCCTGGGCAAGACTATCGCCCGCCTCGAATCCGGCGAATTCCGCACCCAAAACGGCAAGTAGGCGGAGGCAACCAGAGGTAATTTGGTTCCCCTCTCCCGTGGGAGAGGGGACAGGGGAGAGGTCGCCGGCCGAGCGATTCGGGACGACCCTACACCACCCTTAACGCGCCGCCGGCGCCGT
This sequence comes from uncultured Pseudomonadota bacterium, assembly GCA_963759165.1. Taxonomy (GTDB): domain Bacteria; phylum Desulfobacterota; class Binatia; order Binatales; family Binataceae; genus DATJOQ01. Next base: position 2,065,932 of record CAVWXK010000001.1, read on the forward strand.
GCAAAAAGTACAGCCCCGTCGGATCGACCTCGCACACGATCCCCGTCTGCAGCCATCCCTCGATTACGTCGCCGCCCACAGGCGCAAGCGGCGACTTGACGCCCAGCTCCGCCTGCTCGACCGAATCCCATCCGAGACTGAGCGGCGTCCGATCCGCCGGATTGAGCGGGCGCGTGTCGACGTTCGGCAGAGGGATTCCCGCCGCGTCGTCGAGGAACCACGTCGGATGGCTTCCGACTACCGGCCCCCAGTCGTTTCGCCCGAGCAGCGTCAGCACCGGCGTCTTGAACCGCCGCGTCAGGCGACGCCGTCGCGATAGGCTGAACGGACCCTCGATCGCGACGATCGCGCCGGCCCCAATTCGCGCGGGCAACAGCCGCTCGGAACCCTCTTCGAGAAACCGCCCTGCCCCGTCCCAGCCGCAAACCACGTAGTCGGCGCGATCGGGCATCGGACATCGTGCATTGCCCCACGCCGCCCAGGCCGTGCCGCCGCGATTCAGGGTGCCGAGCATCAGCGCGAGCGAATGCCACGCCGTCGGTGGTTCGAGCAGCACGATACTGCTGTCTTCGGCGAGCATGTAAAACGCGCCCACCGCGATCGCCGTCGCGGCGAGCGTGCGATGACTGTGCAGAACTTCGCCGCCCCTGTACGTCCGCGAAAGCGCCAGCACCGGCGTCTTGAAATCCGGCCGCCCGATGCGCTCCTTGCCGGATGCGGCAAGGATCCCGGCGAAGCCGACCGTCTCTTTCCCGGCGAGCGTGGCGGCTCCGATTATGAGTTCCGGCGCGAACGCCCCGAGCGCGCGCGCATTCGGCTCTCCGGCGCTGACGAACGCGAGCATGTCCGCCTCGAAGGCGCCCATCATCGCGATCATCAGTTCCGCCGGATCGTCTAGCGCGATCGCGACCCGCGTGCCGCGTTCGCATCGTCCGCGCAACGCGCTGGCGATGCGTCGAACCTTCTCCGCCAGTTCTCCGTAGGTGAGCGTGCCCGCCGCGCTCACCATCGCCGCCCGATCCGGCGCGCTCTCCGCCACCGGATTAATCGTAACGTCGGCGATCGTCTTGAGCGGGATGTGAGCGTAGCGCGGCGTATCCTCCGGCCAATACGCCGACAGCAGTCCCAATGAACCCTTGCTCATAGCTCTGCCGCGACCTCCGATTCCGACAGGATCGGCGGGACGCCCTTGAAACGAAGCGGCAACTCCCGCACCGCAACTATCTCGACCGGCACCTCGAACCGCCGGGCGAGCTTCGTGCGCGCGCCGTCGAGCAGGATAGTAGCCGATTGCTCCGGTTCGATCAGCAATAACTTCAGCCGTCCCGCGGCCAGCGGCTCGCGCCCGATTACGCACGCCGCTCCCGCCAGTTCCGGCACCTCCTGTTCGAGCGCAAGCTGGATGTCATACGGCAGCATCGTCCGCGCGCCGAGCGTGAAGCGGTCTTCCCATCGCCCGAAGATCTTGATTCGCGGCGACGGCAGACCGCATCGGCACGGGCTATCGTCGATCGTTCCCACGTCACCGGCGTCGTAGCGGATATACATCGACCCAGCCGCCACCGTGGCCGAATTCACGACGGCACCCTGCTCTCCCGCCGCAACGGGCTTGCGAGTCTTGGGGTCGAGCACCTCGACATAACAGGTGTCGGGCACCACGTGCAGATCGTCGGTATGGCCGCAATCCACCGCCAGCAGATTCTCGCTCGTGCCCGCGATCTCGGCCACGCGTCCCACGCCGGTCAGCGCCTTCAGATGGCGTCGCATGCCGGGCGTGATCGGCGCTCCGGTCACGACCAGGCTCTCTACTCCCGCGAACAGATCCTTGCCGCCGATTCCCTGGCGCCGCGTCGTGGCCAGAATCGAGAACACCATCGGCAGGAACATCGTCACGAAGCGCGGGCGGAACTTCCAAATCGCGTCCACGATTCGATCCGCGAAGCGCGGCAGATAGGTGCCCGACACCACCACGCATCGCATCCTGAAGTGCTCCGCGATAAACGGCTGGATCGCAGCGTAGCTGTGCCACGCCGGCGCCGACATCACCAGCGATCCGCCGGGGCGCAGCCCCGCCCACCAGTGCGCGCGGCTCGACGACAGCCCTTGCAGCCGCCGCCATCGCGCGGTGTGCGTGATGTAGGTCGTTCCCAACGTCCCGGAACTCAGGCTCAGCGTAACGCCCGATTTGCCGCTCGCGCCGCGTTCGATCCCGACCGCCTGACTCACGCTCTTGCGCTGCGCCCAGAACTTCGGCCTTGTTCAGAATCGGCACCGCCTGGATGTCGTCGAGGTTCCGAAACGCTTTCGAATCGAATCCGGCGCGCGCGAAACGCTCGGCGTATCCGGGCAATTCGGCGGCGGCAATCTTCAGAACCGAGCGCAGCCTCCGCGTCCACCATCGCTTGAGCCCTTCGACCGAAAGACGATCGATCTCGTCGAAAGGTTCAGCGACTGGGTCTTGAGAAATATCTCGCAGAGCCAAAATTGGTTTCACTCTTTACGCTGTTCCCACGCCCAAGAGCTTCGCGCAGTGACATTGCAAGCTTTGCTCTGTCCCCTCGGCCAGAAGCTGCGCGTAGTACAATTGCGAGCTTTTCTCTGTCCCCTCTCCCGCATCGGTGCGGGAGAGGGTGAGGGTGAGGGCACAAAGAAGCTATGCTCTTTTGCGGCCCCACCCCCTTCACTCGCATGCGATTCGATTCGACCGCGGCTCGCGCGCGCATCCCGCGCCGACCACTTCTGCCGCCCCGATGTTATACCGCACCGCCGGACACATCCGCGCGAAACTCGTCGTGATCGCGACTTCCCCCGACGAGAGCGCTTGCGTCTTGTAAGAACTATCGAGATGAAACATCCGGCATTCAGGGCATTCGCCGGCCATGATGAAGGCGCCGTCCGCGCGCAGCACGCGATAAACCGGCACATCGAAAATCGTCGCGAAGCGCGCGACCTCGGTCCGTGACGGAACTCCTTCGGGTTCGCTCACCGCGATCCATCGCACCCGTTCCGAAACCCTCACACCCGCGGCTTCGATCGCCGAGGCGAAGGGCGCAAGCAAATCGCGCCTCAGGATCAGCGCCGCCGGCTTCACCGTCCCGACGATACCCGCCATCCGCGCCGCCATCGTCGCGACTCCGTCGTTGCATACCGCCGTCACGCCCAGCCGATCGGCCGCGCCGCGCCGGAGATACGCCATGTAGCCCGACGACGCGAGTAGCACCACCGGACTCGATCCGTAATCGAAAAACGCGATCGTCTCGCCCGCCGCGATCCCCCATCGCGCCCACATCCGCGCCACTATCGCTGCCCATCGGTCGGCCTCGCCGACATCGAGTCCGCTCCAGACCGGAGGCTCTCCCGTAGCTTCGATCTGAAGCGCGACCCGCGGCGTCACGCCCTCGCGCACGCGTCCGGCGAAGGGATCGTTGGGATTCTTGGCGGCGAACTCTTCCAGGTCGGCAAGCGTCCACGGCGCCGGTTCCCCGCCGTTCGCTCCGATTCGCGAGCGATAGAACGGATACTCCGCGAGATTAACGCCCAGGCCCGCCATATTTATGATCGCGCCATATTCCGTCATCCTGAGCGCAGCGAAGGATCTCGCGCGGTCCTCCGCGCGCCTAAGCGGCCCACATGGTCCCGCGCGAACGACAGTTCAAGGGACGGTGAACAATCCGGAATCCTGATTGAGCAAACCTGGAACTCATCGAGCTAGAAGCCGACCATCGCCCCGCCCAGCGCCGCCAGCAGGGCCAGCGTCAGATTGACGTACGCCAGCCGATCCTGCCAGCGCGAGATCCGCTCCTGCGCCGCGCGCTTCTCCTCGAGATCACGAAGCCCTGCCGAGTACGGCATCTTGCGCGACAGCACGCGCGTGTACCAGACGTTCGAAATCGTCGCCGTGATCGCGAGTCCGAGCCACGCTATCGCCATCAAGGCGAGCCATCCCAGATACGGGTCGCTCATCACCTCGCTCGAAAACAGCCGCGGTAATTGTTCCTTCAGATAGGCGCGCACGAAGCCGGTGACGCCGAGCAGCACGACCGCGCTTCCGCCCTCGGTCATCAGCCCGTAGCCGATTTTTCCGCTCACCACCGCCGAATGCGCCGGCGGAATCCGCTTGAGCGCCGGTATCAGCACCGTCGTATTCATGATGATCTCGCCGACCAGCACGATCGCCGCGTAGACGTGGATCACCCTCAGGATATGCAGCCACAGGCCGAGGTTCACCGAAGTAACTCCTCAGTCATGCCAGATCTTCGACCGGTTACGGATTCGGTCGGTGATATATCCCTCTTTGTAATTGCGGTCGTAGAATTCCTCGTCGACGTTGTGCAGCACCGCGCCGAAATGCGCCTGCATCGGATTGTACGTCACCGGCCACTGACCGAAAGTCTTGACGCAGTACTCGATATAGGCGACGAGCGCTTCCTGCACCCACTCGCCGGGGCGGCTCTTCGGATGGGCGATGATCTCTTCGGTAGTGTCCTTCTTCCACGGCGACGCTACCTTGCGTAGGTAGTTGTTCTCGCCGCGATGGAGCGTGCCGCCGGCGCCGTACTTTTCATCGTACCAGTGCTTCACCAGCTGCTCCGCGGTCTTGAAGCGCGGCGAGGGGACGTAGGTCGCTTCCTTCACGTCCTTGATTCCGAAAATCTTGGTCTGGCCGGTCGAAATCGGCGCCTTCGGATTCGGCGCCTCGATATGGAATCCCAGCCCGCGCGAGATCTCGGGCGACGCTCCCATCAGGATATCCGGATTGAAGCCGCAGTAGACCCACGCCCCCAGCCCCATCGCTTCCGACGCCAGCCGGATATTCTGGATCATGCATCCGGTCGGATACGCCTCGACCTCGAAGATCATCTGCTCTTCGGCCGCGATCGAAACCGGCAGCTCGAGCATCCCTTCCCTGATCCACTTCTCGACCCCGGCCGGCCGGCCGCCGTTCCATTCGTCGATCGGGTAGTAATGCCACGCGTCCATGAAGTTGATCAGCGCCGAGTTGAGCCATCCCGCGTCGGTAATCGGGATGATCCACGTCGACCCCGGCATGTTCATGTTGAACTGATACGGCCCCATCAGCGTCGCATGCGGCGCGCTCGCGACCCTGAGCGCGTAGTCGACATCGGGGCGCTCATCGAGAATCTGAATCATCCCCTCGTCGTACCACTTGAGCACCTTGTCGTAGTCGGCCTCGGATTGAATCTCGACCACCGACGTGCGCGAGAGCGAGGGCTTATAGATGAACGCGCCCGAATCGTTGATTACGAGCAGATCGGTCGCGCACGAATTCCCCGGCTGCGGCGCCGTCCGCCCCGCAATCCAGGTCAGTTCGTGGAATCCGCCGTCCAGCGAGATATCCCACGCGACCAGCCCGTTCGGGCCGCACGCCGCCCAGCAGAGCAGCGCCTCTTCGAGCCGGCTCAGCGGCTTGGCCTCCTTCTGCGAGACGAACTTCATCGGCCCGGCGGCCTGACTCATCGCGCGGCCGGTTACCGGATGCTTGATTTGAGTGCCGGAATCTATTCGGTAGCCGCGTCCCACGCGCCGACTGCGGACGGTGCTGAGCAGCTTGAAGATGCTTGGGGTGTCGTCGAAGGCGTGCTTGAGCCGTTCCTTGTCGTTCATCGCATTTACCTCGCTCCGGGGCCGCCGTCGGCGGCTCTATTACTCGCGTCAATTCGAGCTGATTCTGGGACGATATACTCAGCAGCCTTCGTCCAAGTCAACGGCATTCCATGCCGTCGGTTTGAACACCGTTGCGCCCCTTCCACTTTAGGGGAAGGGGCCGGGGGTTAGGTCTTTACGATGCGCGTCGCGCGGACGCGCATCGCGCATCCATTCCTACTTGCGGAACTTGCCGAAGTTCGGCTTGCGGCGCTCCATGAACGAGTTGCGCCCTTCCATCGCTTCTTCGGTGCCGTAATACAGCGCCAGCGCCGACATTCCCAGCGCGCTGATTCCCTTGATGTGATCGGTGTCGGCGTTGAACGACATCTTCGCCAGCTTGATCGCCGTCGGGCTCATCGCCACGATCTCGCGCGCCCAGGCTTTGGCCTCGTCCATCAACTGTGCCGCCGGCACCACCTTGTTCACCAGCCCCATCTGAAGCGCTTCCGCCGCGCTGTACTGATGGCACAGGAACCAAATCTCTCGCGCCTTCTTCTCGCCGACCACGCGGGTCATGAACGCCGTCCCGAAGCCCGGGTCGACGCTGCCCATCTTCGGGCCCACCTGCCCGAAGCGCGCGGTCTCGGCCGCGATCGAAAGATCGCAGACCATCTGGATAACCTGACCGCCGCCGATCGCCCATCCGTTCACCGCCGCGATTACCGGCTTGGGAATCTCGCGGATCACCGAGTGCAAATCCTCGGCGTCCATTCCGGTGTCGGAGCGCGCCGGCTTGCCCTGATAGCCGCCGGTCTCGCGCACCGATTGGTCGCCGCCGGTGCAGAACGAACGATCGCCGACGCCGGTCAGAATCACCGCTCCGATCGTCCGGTCGCCCCATGCGTCCTTGATCGCATCGACCAGCTCTTCGATCGTCAGGTTGCGAAACGCGTTCAGCACCTTGGGACGATTGATCGAGATCGTCGCGATGCCCTCTTCCTTCGTGTAGAGAACGTCTTCGTAAGCCATGTGATTACCTCTCTCCTCGTTTGGTCATTGCCGTCCGTCCTGACTGAAAACTTTTTCTCAGCGGCCGCTAGCGGTACGGCATGAATTCCCGTCCGAACGTCTCGCGCGCGATAATTCCCTTCATGATTTCCGGCGTGCCGTCGCCGATTTGCAGGCCGACCACGTCGCGATAGCGCTGCTCGTGCGGCAGATCCTGATCGTATCCCATCCAGCCGTGCAGGATGATGCACGAATGGATCGCCTCAGCCGCCGACTTGGGCCCCAGCCACTTGCACATCGCCGCCTCGCGCGTGTGCGGCTCGTTGCGATCCCGTTTCGCCAGGCACTCGTACGCCAGCAGCCGCGACGCGTTCAGCATCGTCAGATGCTCGGCGATCTGAAACGAAACGCCCTCGTATTTCGCCAGCGGCCTGCCGAAGGTATGGCGCTGCTTGACGTACGCGATCGTCTCTTCCATCGATTGCATCGCCGCGCCCACGCACGCCAGCGCGATAATCGCGCGATTGTAGTCGAACGCGTTCATCACCCCGTAGAAACCCTGCCCCTCCTTGCCGAGCAGATTGCCGGCCGGCACCCGCACGTCGTCGAAAACCAGCGATCCGCGCTGGGTGAGCCGCTCGCCGGCGCTGCGATAGACCCGCCGCGACACTCCGGGCAGATCGAGCGGAACCATGATCGCGCTGATACCCCGGGCGCCCTCGCCGCCGGTCCGGGCGAAGACGATCGCGACGTCGGCGTATCCCGCCAGACTGATCGACGCCTTCTCGCCGCGAACCACATAGTAGTCGCCGTCGCGCTTCGCGCTTGTGACCAGAGCGGCGGCGTCGGAGCCGACGCCCGGCTCGGTGAGTCCCAACGCCACGATCTTCTCGCCCGACGCCATGCCGGGCAGCCAGGTGCGCTTCACCTCTTCAGTCGCATGAGCAGCGATAGTTCCGCCGATCATCCCGATCTGGAGAAAAAGCGTGGTGCTGAGATCGCCGCGCCCCAGCTCTTCGCCGCAGATTCCCGCCATCGTGAACGAACTTTCGCTGCCGCCGTAAGCCGCAGGGACGCTCAGTCCCGTGACGCCGAGCGCGCCCAGCTCGAGCACTCTTTCCCGCGGATACGGCGTTCCCCGATCCCAGCGTGAGAACTCGGGCAGCAGTCGCTCGCGCGAGTAGCGCCGCACCGCCTCCGCAAACTGCCGTTCCTGCTCGTTGAAACTAAAATCCACTATTCTCTCCTCCGTGCCGCGCTACGTGCCGCAATTGCGGCCGTGTGATTCGATAACTATTTGCTCTCCCGGGTTTTGAACTTCTCGCGGATAAACCCGACGATCGTATCCAGGCTGGTGCCCGATACGAATACTCCGTCGATCCCGGCTTCCTTCAATGCTTTCACATCCTGGGGCGGCACCGTCCCGCCCACCACCAGAAACGGTCCGCCTGGCAGATTGCGAAGCTTTTCCTGCACCTTGTAGGCGACGCTGAAGCGCCCGTACATACTCAGTCCGATAACGTCAACGTCCTCCTGGATAGCCGCATTGACTATTTCATCGACGTTGAGCGCCGTCCCGCCGTAGATAACTTCCATTCCGGCGTCACGCATCGCGGCCGACACCACGGCCAACCCCCGCCAATGCCCATCCAGACTGGGCCTCACCGTCAAGATTCGTATCGGTCTCTCCATACGTTATCCGCCTCGAGGTTATCCGTCTCGCACTGGCTGTCTGCTTCCCTCTCCCGCATCCATGCGGGAGAGGGTCAGGGTGAGGGCACCAATCTGCCTCTCGTCGCTTCGGCTTCCTTCTCCCTCGCTTTTCCCTGCACCGCAGCCCCTTATCTCGTCCCCTCTCCCGCATCGATGCGGGAGAGAGTGAAAGAGTCAGGGTGAGGGCACCGAAATCCATTGGCACTCAGCCCTTTTCTGCACCCTCACCCTGGCGTCACGCGGTTTGCGGCAAAAGCCGGCATCCTTTATCGAGTCCCCTCGCCCGCGTTTTCGCGGGAGAGGGTCAGGGTGAGGGCACCAAATTTTCTCATCCCCCCTACAGCGGAAGCGGTGCGTCCCAGACTCCGAAAACCTCCCGCTTCATGTTCCCAATCTCACCCGCCGTGATACCCGCCTTGACCGCGCGCATCATCGCCGGCATCACGTTGGCGTCGCCTTCGAGCGCCCGCCTCAGATCATCCAGCGCCGCCGACGCTTCCTTGCCGTCGCGCTCCTTCTTAAGCTGGTCCAGCCGCTCCTTCGTGACGCGATAAACTTCCTCTCCCGGCCGCGCCGAAAACACCGGCACCTCGTACGGCTCCTCTTCCATCTGCGCGCAGTTGACGCCGACGACCTTGATCTTCCCGCTCATCACTTTGGTCTCGTAGTCCATCGCTTCGCGCAGCGCCTCGCGATGGAGCCAGCCGGATTTCAGCGCCGCGATGAATCCGCCCTGGTCTTCGATTTTCCGCATGTAATCCCCGATGCGCTTCTCGACCTCGTCGGTCAGATGCTCGATAAAGTACGAGCCTCCAAGCGGATCGACGACTTTGGCTATTCCGCTTTCGAACTGGAGGATCTGCTGCGTCCGTACCGACATGATCGCCGCCTGCTCGGAGGGGATACAGATCGCTTCGTCGAACGCGGTAACTCCCGCCGATTGAACTCCGCCCAACGCCGCCGCCAGCATCCCGACCGTGCCGCGAACGATATTGTTGAGCGGCTGCTGGCGCGTGGAGGTGCTGCCCTGGACGTTGACGTGAATCCGCAGGCGCGTCGAATGCGGGTCCTTCGCCCCGTATCGTTCCTTCAGCAGCTTGCACCACATCCGGCGCGCCGCCCGCATGATCGCGATATCCTCGAAAAAATCCATGTGCGGACAGAAACCGACGCCGCCCAGGCCGTAGGCGAAGTCATCGATCTTGAGTCTGCCGCGCCGCAGCACTTCGTCGATATACGCGATGTTGTTGGCGAAGGTGAGCGCCACGTGCTGCACGCCGTTGAAGCCGCTTTCGCGGGCGTTGGTGCCGGGGACCGAAACCGGCATCCAGTTCGGCACGTGCTCGACGCAGAACTCGATAAAATCGCAGTTCAGTCTGAGCGCGTCCTCGAGCGGGATCAGCTTGGTCATCGGCGTGGCGAGATAGGCGAGAAAAAAATCCGCCTCGCCGGTACCCCTCAGATTCTTGAGCGGTATCCCCCGCTTCTCGGCCAGCGAAAAATAACAGGCGTGCATATACGGCGACGCGATCGGCGTCACGCCGCCTGGATGCACGTAATAATTCTCGATCGCGATCCCATCCAGTGCGCGCTCGAACTCGCGCAGCGACAGCAGCGGCGCTCCGTACATCCCGACTTCTTCGATCCGATCGCGCACCTCGGGGCTGTCGAGATCGTACATCCCGTAAAGCGTCATCAGGTCCGGCTCCATGATGAAGCCGGTTTCGCCGTGATCGAGCAGGAACTGGATCCGCTCTCTTTCGTCTTCAGGAAGCCCGTAGCCCGATAGCTGGAATATCCGCCACAATCGCGACCGGTACATCTGCGGGTACGGCCCCCTGGTGTACGGTTCCGCGCCCGGCTCGCCGAGCTGCGCGTCGTAATTCAGATCGGCGGCGTCCTTCGGCCCATACACGGCTTTCACCGGTATCCCCGAAGTCGTGGTTATCTGATCGGCGGATTCTTTACCGCTTCCGCTCATAGATACTCTCCTTGACCCGCTTCCTCTGACCAGCGAGAGGGCGACTCTTGCTCCCTCTCTCCGATCGGCGAGAGACCGACTCTTACTCTCCCTCCCTCATCGCGGAGAGCCGGTCCCTTCCTCTCCTTGACCAGAGACAGGCTCACTCTTATTCCCTCTCCCTGACCAGGGAGAGGGCCAGGGTGAGGGTCGCCCGATCGACGCTCAGCGACCGTAAAACGTCGCGGCCCGTTTGTCGAGAAACGCCGCCATCCCCTCGCGCCGGTCCTCGGTCCCGTACAGAAACGCCAGCGCCTGCTGCGCCGCCTCCATCGCGGTCTTGAGATCGGCGTTCTGGGCCGCATGCACCAGTATCTTGCCGCTTCTCAGCGCCAGCGGCGGCAGCGCGACCAGGCGATGGGCCCACTCGCGCGCGGTCTCGACCACGCACGCGGTCGGCACCACCATGTTCACCAGCCCCAGCCGCAGCGCGGCATCGCTCGGCAACGGATCGCCGAAGTAAATCATCTGCTTGGCCACCGCCGGCGGCAGCATCTGCGCCAGCCGCGCGGTTCCGCCCGCGCCCGGCAGCGCGCCGATCTTGATCTCGGGCACGCCGAGCGTCGCGTCCTCGGCCATGATGCGGAAATCGCAGGCCAGCGCCAACTCGCATCCGCCGCCGAACGCGAGCCCGTTCACCGCCGCGATCGTCGGCACCGGCAGATCCTCGATCATGTTGTAGGCGGTCTGGATATTCTCGATAAAGCGCATGAACTCCGGCGGGCCGGACATCTTCACCAGCTCCGAGATATCCGCGCCGGCGGAAAACGTGCGTCCCTCGCCGGTGAAAATCACGACGCGAACGCCCTGATCGGCGCGAACCGCTTCGGCCACTGCCCTGAGCTCGCGCACCGTGGTCGGACTGATCGCGTTGAGCTTCTTCGGCCGATTGAGCTTCACCGTCGCGATATGTTCGTGGCAGTTGTATTCGAGCGTCTCGTACATTCCTGAGTCCTCCGCCTAATGGCCGATACCGGCGCCGGAACGGTTGCGCCCTGCGTCCTACATCCTTAGTTCGTTAAATAAAGCGACCGCCCAAGACGTATCCCTTCTCGATAAGCACCCTGTTAATTACCCTCTCCCTGTCTACGGAGAGGCCCACTTTTATTCCCTCTCCCTGACCAGGGAGAGGGTTAGGGTGAGGGTAGTAAAAGCTATCCTGCACATTTCAAACTCAGGACCCTAGTACGATCGCGGCAAACCGAGCACGTGCTCCGCGATATAGTTCAGGATCATTTCGCGCGATACCGGCGCCGTCCGCATCAGCCGAACCAGCGGCCACAGCGTGATGATGTCCACTTCGCCGGTGAATCCGCTCCCGCCGTGAACCTGAATCGACAGGTCCACCGCCTCGATTCCGGCCTCCGCGCCCGCGTACTTCGCCATGTTCGCGTACATCCCGGCGTCGCCGCCGTCGTCGAACACTCGCGCCGCGTGATGGCACATCAGCGACGCCAGTTCGAGATGGGTCTTGGCGATCGCCATCGGATGGGACAGCCCCTGATGCGCTCCGATCGGAACGTCGAATACCCTCCTCACCTTGGCATACTCGACCGCCTTGTTGAGCGCGTAACGTCCCACGCCGACGCCCAGAATTCCGGCGCTGATTCGCTCCGGGTTCAGCGCGTCGAACATCACCTTGAGTCCCCGGCCCTCGTCGCCGAGACGATTCGTCACCGGGATACGCACGTCGTCAAAGAAGAGTTCGAACTGCTGCTCCGGCGCCAGCACCCGCGTGTCCATCTTGTGCTTCTCGAGCCCAGCCGCCTTCGCGTCGACGATAAACAGCGATATCCCTTCGCGCTTGTCGCTGACCTGATCGGCCGGCTTGGTGCGGGCAACCACCAGGATGTGATCCGCGTGATCGGCGCCGCTGATAAAAACCTTCTGGCCGCTCAGCACGTAATGATCGCCGTCGCGCCGCGCCAGCGTCCGGATTTTGAAGCTGTTGCTGCCCGCGTCCGGCTCGGTGATCGCGAAGCAGAACTTCTCGCTCCCGTCGGCCATCCTCGGAAGATATCGCCGCTTCTGCTCCTCGGTGCCGTACTTCGCGATCGGAATCGAACCCATCGCCGTGCTGATCACCAGAAACAGCAGCGGCAGCCCCTGCGCCGACAGTTCTTCCATCAGGATCGCCAGCCGAACCATGCTGACGCCCGAACCGCCGTACTCCTCGGGCACGGTCACGCCGAGATAGCCCGCGCGTCCGAGTTCGCGCCACAGCTCATCGACACCTGTCCCGTTCGTGGAGCGTTCGACCCAGTAGCGCCGATCGTACTTGGCGGTTATCTGCTTGACGAAAGTTCGGATGAGCTCGCGCTCCTCATCGGCTTCGTGGCTCATGGGTATCCTCCTGTCGGTTAAACGCTTTCCAGGTCCGCCCGCATCGGCAAAATGTATGTGAGCATCGCTTTTACCCCGATCCCGTGCTCGGTCGAAACCTGCACTTCGACGTCCACCAGCCCGTGCTCCTCTTCCTGATAGTGGCGAATTACGTGCGCTCGCGTGCGCATCGCGTCGCCGACGCAAACCGGAAGGTTCATTTCGAGGCGCCGCCGCAGCAACCACGCCGCCGGCCCGGCCCAATCCCCCGCCACTCTATCGACGAAGCCGTGAAAGAACATCGTGTTCAGATAGACGTCGCGCACGTTTTGGCCGCGCGCGTAGTCGCGGTCATGATGGCCGGGGAAGAAATCGTGCGTCGCCGACGCATCCAGAACGCAGAGACTCAGCGTCACCGGCATCACGACTTCGGGCAGCACCTCGCCCTGTGCGACGTCCTCCCAGCAGCGCGGCGCGCGATTTTCAGCGCCCGACATCTATCGCGATCCTTGCGCCGGCGCGCCGGCGGCCGCGGTAAACCTGAACAGCACGTTGCGATTCCTCGCGGTGAGTTCTCCATCCTGATTGCGAAACGTCGAAAGCGTGGTGATGAAGTGCCCGCTTCCGATTCGCGTCCGCTTCTCCGGCGTAATCTCGACGACTTCTTCCTCGACCGTCAGCCGGTCGGCAACTTTCATCGGGCGGAAGAACTCGCTGTCGGTCGATATATTAATGATAGTGTCGCCGGGCAGAGGTATGCGCGTCGCCAGAATCGGATCCTCGACCGGCCCCGACGGGCTCCAGCGCCGCCGCATCTGCCACACCATCAGCATCCCGGGCGGCGAGATGATTCCGCCGAAGCGACCACCAGCGGCTTTTTCGTCCCAGTAATTCGGATTCGCGTCCTGCACCAGCGAGCAGAATAGCTTGATCGCCGGCCAGTTGATTTCGTCTTCGCAGACGCGCGCTTCCGATTTCCTGCCGACCCACGCCCGCGCCTCTTCGTACGTCCCGAAGCTAAGGTTAAGCGCAAGATCGGTTTTCCGCCCTGGTTCACTCATCGGACATTTACCACGTATCTTTCAATAGCCTGCACCAAAACCAAACCCCGTCATCCCGAGCGGAGCGAAGCGGAGTCGAGGGATCTACGCGGAGCGATTATGTCTGGAAAGCCCGCCAGACAAGGAAAACATCGCTTCGCGTAGATTCCTCGCGTTGCTCGGAATGACAGACAGGAAAACGCCTGATTTTCTTGTCATCCCGAGCAACGCGAGCGATTCAACCGCCGGCATGGAATGCCGTCCTCTCGAACTGCGGCACACGAAATCCGCCGCCGCGCTCCTCGAATATCACCCGCACCGGCATATCCACCCGCATCAGCTTCGGATCGATACCCATCACGTTGCCCATCATCTGCGGCCCTTCTTCCAAACGGACTACGGCTAGCACGTAAGGCGCGTCGGCCGCGAACGGCTTCGACGGCGCCTGATGGACGATCGAATAGGTGATCACCCGGCCGCGTCCCGAAGCCTCGAACCACTCCAGTTCGACGCCCCAGCAATGCGGACACCACGGGCGCGGATAGTAAATCGCTTTCCGGCAGGCGCGGCATCGCTGAAGCACGAATTTACCAGCCTGTGCCGCGTCCCAGTACGGCCGCGTCAGTTCCGTCACCCGCGGCAGCGGCTTGTCGTTCATGGATTCCTCCCCAGAAGCAGCGTGCAGTGCTCCGACATGATGTTGCCGTAAGTGTGCACCAGCGCGATTTCCGCGTCGCTCACCTGACGCTCGCCCGCGATTCCCATCACCTGCAGCGCCCCTTCGATCAGCATCGACATTCCCGAGGCGTCGCCGGTATGGCCGAATGAGAGCAGTCCGCCGTAAGTGTTGACCGGCAGCTTGCCTCCGGGCGCGCCTCGGCCTTCCAGAAAGAAGCGGCCGCCCTCGCCTCGCCCGACCAGCCCCAACTCCTCGACGAACATCACCGGATTGATCGTGAAGGCGTCGTAAATTTCCGCCACTTTTACATCCGACGGCGAGAGGCCAGCCATAGCGAACGCGCGTTCTCCCGCCTCGCGCGCTCCCATCGAGCCGAAATCGCGCGATTGACTGGCCGGCCCGTGATCGTGATATTCGCCCACCCCGAGCAGATACGCCGGCTGCGGCGTGATCTGGCGCGCGACTTCTCCCCGCGTAACCAGAAACGCCGCGCCGCCCTCGCACGGCACCGAACAATCCAGCAGATGGAAGGGCTCGGCGATCGGCCTCGAATCCAGAACGTCCTTGATCGTAATCGCGCCGTGCGACCGCATCAGCGCGTCCGGATGCTTGAGCGCCCAGGCCCGCGTCGATACCGCCGCCGCCGCCAGCGCCTCGCGGGGCGCTCCACGTTCGTGCAGGTAACGCGTCGCCGCGAGCGCGTACAGCGCCGGAACGAAAGTGCCGTAGATGTACTCGAACTCCGGATGGCTCAGCATCCGGGCCATGCTGTCGGCGCCGCCGGTGCCCACCTTGGGAAACTTGCCCGCGCCGACGCAAAGCACCGCGTTCGCCAGCCCCTGGCTGATAGCCATCGCCGCGCGCGACGCCATCACCGCGTAGCTTGCGCCGCCCGCGTTCAGTGTTTCAGAGAAAATCGGATGGAGTCCCGAGATAATCGGCCAGCGTTTCGTGGATGAAAATGTCCGACTGCCCGCTCGCCATCCCCGCCGGCGCCGCGAGCAGCCCGTCCACCATCGACGGATCGAGTCTCCACTTGCTCAGAAACTCGTGAAGCACCCTCTCGTACATTTCCAGGGCGTCGAGTTCCGGATAGCGTCCGGGGCGAACTTCGCAGGCGGCGGCAATCGCCGGATTGCCGGCGAACGGGGAACCTTTCATCAAAACCTCCTCCGTGATGTATGGCTCTGGACCACGGCATGATTCATGCCACGAATCGGCGGCCCTTGATAAACCCTCCACGTAGTCAAAGCTCCGCCTGATGACGCCATCGGGGACAACCGATGACGCCATCCGCGTCATGAATTTTCCGGGGTCGTGGGATGGGCGCGTAGGAGGAGGCTTTGTGAGGTTACTAAACCTTGCCGGCGCGCGCGGTCAGGATCTCGTCGATCAATCCGTATTCAACCGCTTCCTGCGGGCCCAGAAAGGTGTCGCGATCAGTGTCCTTCTCGATCTTCTTGAGGGTCTGCCCGGTGTGCCGCACCAGGATGTTGTTGAGCGCTTCGCGCAGCCGCAGCGCCTCGCGCGCCTGGATTTCGATATCGCTCGCCTGCCCGCGAAAGCCGCCGGAGAGCTGATGGATCAGCACCCGCGAATGCGGCAGCGAATAGCGCCGCCCCTTGGTGCCAGCCGCGAGCAGCACCGCCGCCATGCTCGCCGCTTGGCCCACGCACAATGTCGACAGGTCGCACTTGATGAACTGGATCGTGTCGTAGATCGCCAGCCCCGCCGTCACCGACCCGCCCGGCGAATTGATGTAGAGGTTGATTTCCCTGGTCGGATCTTCGGCTTCGAGAAATAACAATTGCGCCGCCACCAGGTTGGCGAGATCGTCGTCGATTTCGCCGCCGAGAAAAACGATTCGCTCGCGCAACAGCCGCGAGAAAATATCGTACGAGCGCTCGCCGCGCGCGGTATGTTCGACCACGTATGGAACCAGCACACTCATGGGCTCGATCATATTGATGAAAGGGTTGGCGCCGCAACCGCGGGGCCTCCCGAGTTTAACCCCGGGAGCCTGATGGCCGGTCATCAGGGCATCTTCTACAAGTAGTATTATTTACTAACAACGAGTCTTGCATCGCTATCAATCTTTATCGTATGCTGCCGACTATGGACGGCAACGACTACGACGTTGCGATGACGTTCAAGCGCCCTGGCCCGTTTGCCGAACAGCGCGCCCGCAGATTCCGCCGCCTGGTCCTGTTTGTCTCCGCAATCCTCTTTGCCTACGTGATCGCCGGCGTTACCGGCTACGATCTGCCGAGCCCGCTCGAGGTCTGGGATCGCTTCGTCACCGTGGCGCGGGAAATCGTTCATATCCCGGCCTGAGAGGTAGCCTCACGCTCTGCCGGCCGGCCTCCAAAGGTTCCACTCTCCTCGCGGGACAGCGGACAGGGGGGTAGGTCCGCCTCGACTTAACCCCTCCCGCGCTCACGGTGTATCATCGACCGCATGAATCGCCTGCAAGCTGTCGCGGCATCGCTAGCGCTTCTCTTTTCTGTATCGATTGCGCCGTCGGATGCGGCCTCGGCGCAAACGCTTACTCTCGCGGATTGCATCAAACGGGCGATCGCGATCGCGCCCGCGATCGACGCGGCCGCCGCCGCCTTCGAGGTGCGCCGCGCCGATCTTGACGAATCCCGCGCACCGCTTCGACCCGAGCTTCACAGCGCACTCGAATACAATCAGGCCCCCGGTTACGACGAGCGCATCAGCAACCGCGGTCTCTCCAGCGGTGAGATCGTCGCCGATTACCTCGCCTTCGACGGCGGCCGGCGTCTCGCCCGGCTTCATTCCGCCCGCTACGCCGCTCAGGCCGCCGCGCTTGGCGTCGACGCTGCCCGAAGCCAAATCATTCGCGATACCAAGGTCGCCTACTTCGATCTGCTCCGCGCCCGCGAGATCGAGAGCGAACTCCGCGCGAACTTTGACCGATTACGTCGCTTCGCCGCGATCGTCAAAGCGCTGGTCGCAAGCGGCCGTGCGATCGCCCAGGACCGCCTCAAGATCGAGGTCGCCCGCGATCAGGCCGAACTCGCTCTCGCGAACTCACGTCACGCGCGCCGGCGCTCCTCGATTATGTTGGGCTCGTTCATCGGTGCTTACGGCCGAGACGATATCGCGATCGCCGACGCACCGGCGCCCGCGCTTCCTCTCGCACAGGATCTCTCCCGCAACCCGATCCTGCTGGCGCTTCAAAAACAGGTCACGGCTGCCCGATCCGAAGTCGATGCGGCCCGTGCCGAGCGCTACCCGACTTTCAAAATCGAACTTACCACCGGCTTTGTCGGCGTCGATCCCCAGCAAACTTTCAATCATCGTGGCGGCGCTTCCTACGACGGCCTGTTTTCGCTCCCGCTTTTCGACGGCGGCGCCATCAGCGCCCACATCGACCGCGCGATGGCCCGCGAACATCAGGCCCGCGCCGCCGTGCGCGAGACCGAACTCGAATTATCCCGGCGCCTTGCCGAGGCCGGCTCCCGCTATGGCGAGGCGCGCGAGGCGCTCGACCTGCTCGCGCGCACGTTGCCGACCGCCGACGATGCCTTCGAGCTGGGATGGGCGCGTTTTCTGGGCGGCGGTCACGTCACCATCCTCGAAGTCCTCGACGCCTACAATCAATCTCGCCAGTTGCGGCTCGACCGTCTCGATCAGGAGTTCGCCGCGCGCCAGGCCGCCGCCGAGGCCGAGCAGATCCTGAGCGTGAACGACTGATGCGTCTTCGGCTCGCGATCGCGACGCTCTCCCTGATGACGCTTGCGGCCGCCGGATGCCGCTCCAAGGCCCGCGACGCCGCTGAACAACCCGGTGCCGACGTTGCCGCCAATACCGCGATGGCGGTGACCGTCGCCAAGGTCGTTGGCGCTCCGATGCGCGAGCAACTGACGTTGCTCGGCCAAACCGCCGCACTGCGAAAATTGACGATTCGCGCGCCTGCCGCCGGACGCCTCGAGGGCCTCGGACTTCAGATCGGCGACCGCGTCCGACGCGGCCAGCTAATCGCGCGCATCATTAGTCGCGAAGCCGAGGCCGCCAAAGCCGGCGCCGCCATCGCCCGTGAGCTTGATCCGGAGCACGCCGCCGCGACGGATCGAGCGGTACGCCGCTTCGCTTCGGAAAGTGGCATCGCGGTGCGCGCGCCGGGAAACGCGATCGTCATGCAGCGGCTCACCGGCAGCGGCCAAATCGTCGCCGAACTCGATCCGATCGTGGAACTGATAGATCCGGCGAGCATCTACGTACAGGCCGACGCGCCGATCGATGTCGCCGCGATGGTCAAGCCCGCGATGCGTGCGAGCGTCAGCTCCCCGCTTCACCCCGGCGTCGAGTTTGCCGCCCGGGTCGCCGCCGTCTCGCCGAGCTTCAATCAAGGCGGCGCAACCGTTCCGATTCGAATCGACTTCGTCGCTCCCGCGCGCATCGAACAGGCCGAGGCTTCAGTCGAGGTGCGCATCGTCACGCAGGACGTTCCCGACGCCCTCGTGATACCGGCCGCGGCGATTTTCCAGGACGCCGAGCGGGGAACTTCTCACGTTTTCGTCCTTGGCCCCGACGGCCGCGCCCATCGCACCGCCGTAACCATCGGAATTCACAACCTCGAACGCGTCCAGATAACCCACGGCCTCGATGCCGGCCAAACCGTGATCACTTCGGGCGGTTACACGCTCTCCGACGGCCTCGCCGTCCGCCCGGTCTCTTCCGAGCGTTAGCAAGGGCTTGAGAAAGACTTTGGATCACAACATGCTCGCGGCCACGGTCGCCACACCCTGCGCAAAAACCCGCTGCGCTCCTCTTCGTATCCGCCTCCGCAAGGCTTTGCATAACTGCTTGCCGGAGTTCATAAGTCCCCTCTCCCTGACCAGGGAGAGGGTTAGGGTGAGGGTCCTTATTGGTCGCGCGCATTTTCGCGCGCGGCGTCCAGGCGCCGGCTGGTACCGATGAGCCACGCCAACCATAAAACTCTCGCTCTTTTCGTCGCCCTGGGGGCGGCCCTGCTCGGCGGCCTGCTCGCGCCCTCGATCCCGAGCTCGGTCTTTCCCGAACTCGTCTTCCCGCGCGCGATTATCCTGGCCGATAGCGGCGAACTGCCGCGCGAGCAGATGATGGTGGCCGTCACGCGCCCGCTCGAAGAGGCCGCCTACGGCGTCGCCGGTACGCGTCTGGTGCGCTCCACCACCACCCGGGGCAGCGCGGAAATCGACGTTACCTTCACCGCGGATAGCGATCCGACCAGTTCCTTTCAGCTTCTCAGCGGCGCGCTCGCCGACGCCCGCGGCCGCCTTCCCGCCGCCACCACCGTCGACACCCGCCTGCTGACCAGCGGCGCCTTCCCGATCCTCGATTTGAGTCTGAGTTCGCGAGTGCGCGATCTCGCCGAACTCACCGACATCGCCTTCTACGATTTCGTCCCCGGCTTCCACCGTATCCCTGGCGTCTACCGTGTCGAGATCGTCGGCGGCAAGCAGCGCGAGTACGTGGTGCGTCTCGATCCGTCGAAAATGCTCGGCTACAACCTCACGCCCCAGCAGGTCGTCTCGGGTCTCGCCGCCGCCAATGTGATTGCCTCGGCGGGCCGCATCCTCGACGCCCATCGGATGCTACTCACCGTGGTCTCCTCCGACCTTCGCACCCGCGAGCAGCTTGCCGCCGTGCCGATAGCGACCGTGGGCGGGCAACCGGTGCGCGTGAGCGAAATCGGTTCGGTCGAGGCTCGCCATTCGCGAAGATTACATCCGCGCCGCCTCCGAACACGGCCCCTCGGTCCTGATCGGAATCTCGCGCCAGCCCGGCGGCAACGCCGAACTCATCGCGAGCCGGGCGCGGGCGCTGGTCGACGGATTCCGCCACCGCTATCCCGACGTCGATTTCTCCTTTTCATACGACCAATCCGCGCTGGTGCGCGAGTCTTTCCTGAGCGTGCGCGACGCGATCCTGTTTGGCCTCGTGCTCTCGGTCGCGGTGGTCTTCGCCTTTACGATGAGCCCGATAAGCGCGCTGGTAGCCGGGATGGTCGTGCCCGCGTGCATCCTGGCCACCTTCGCCGTGATGAAGGCGGGCGCGATGACTTTCAACATGATGACTCTGGGCGGATTGGCCGCCGGCATCGGGCTTTTCATCGACGACGCGATCGTGATGATCGAGGCGATCCATCGCCGCCGCGCCGCCGGGCAAACCGCCGCCGAGGCCGGGCCCGCCGCGCTGCACGAACTGGCGCGTCCGCTGATCGCATCCACCGCGACCGTAATCGTCGTCTTCGCGCCGCTGGTGATTCTTTCGGGCGTGACCGGCACCTTTTTCCGCGCGCTGGCCGCCACGCTCGGCGCGGGATTGGCGATTTCGCTGCTGCTGGCGATCTTCGTGACCCCAACCCTGGAAGCGGCCTCCGAGCGATGGCGCGGGCGGGCGCACGCGTCGGGCCGCGCCTTCGGCCTCATCCGCGACGGTTACGTGCTCTTCCTGCGCCCCTTTCTCGCCTGGCCGGCGCTCTCGATTATCCTCGCCCTCGGTGCGCTCGCGCTCGCTTACCGGCTCTTCGGCGCGGTAGGCGCGGATTACCTTCCCGCGCTCGACGAAGGCGCATTCATCCTCGACTTCACCACCCCGCCGCAGAGCACGACGGACGACACCGAATCGATGCTGCGCAGGTTCGACGCGATCCTGAAAGCCACTCCTGAAGTGGCCGCCTTCTCCCGCCGTACCGGCACCCAGCTCGGTTTCTTCCTCACCGAATCCAACCGGGGCGATATTTCCGTGAGATTGAAACCCGGTGCGCGCCGCGACATCGACCGGATCATCGATTCGGTGCGCGATCGAATCCTGCGCACGGTGCCCGGCGTCCGCATCGAGTTCTCCCAGGTCTTGCAGGACCTCATCGGCGATCTTTCAGGCACTCCCGAGCCTGTCGAGGTCAAGGTATTCGGCTCCGATCAGACGGCGATCGAAGCCACGGCGCGCGAAATCGCCGCCCGGATGCGAGGCATTCCCGGCCTGGTCGACGTCTTCGACGGCATCGTGATGAGCAATCCCGAGCAGGAGATTCTGATCGACGAGACCGCCGCCGCGCGCTACCGGATTTCCGCCGCCGACATTCACGCCGTGCTGGAGACCGTGATCGCCGGCACTGTGGCGACCGACATTCGTGTCGGCGACCGTTTGATCGGCGTCCGCGTTCGCTACCCCGATGCTTTCCATCAGGACCTGAGCGCGCTTTCCGGCGTTCTCCTCAAAACCCCGGACAAGGTCCGCGTGCCGCTTGGCGCCGTCGCCGTCTCGCGATGGGCCGGCGAGCGCGCCGAGCTCGCCCGCGAGCGGATGCGCCCGGTGGTGCGCGTCACCGCGCGATTGTCGAACATCAACCTCGGCGCGGCTATGACCCAGGTCAGGAGGGCCCTTCGCACGATAGTGCTGCCCGCAGGCGTCAGTCTCGAGTACGGCGGATTGTACGCCGAGCAGCAGCAGGCATTCGGCCAGCTCACGATGGTCTTGATCGCAGGCGCAATCGGCGTCTTCATCGTCCTGCTGTGGGAGTTCGGCCGGATGCTCGACGCGATCGCGGTGATGGCCGCCGCCCTGCCCTGCCTGGCAGGCAGCATGCTCGCTCTCGCGGCCACCGGAATCACTCTCAACATCTCTTCCTTCATGGGCATTATCATGGTGGTGGGCATCGCCGCCAAAAACGGCATCCTCTTCCTCGACCACGCCGGCCACGCAATCGCCGAGCAACGCACGCCGGCCGAGGCGCTGATCGACGCCGCGCGCATTCGCATCCGGCCGATCCTGATGACTACGGTGGCGACGGCGGCCGGGTTGTTGCCGCTGGCGCTGGGCTTCGGCGCCGGCGCAAAGGTTCAGCAGCCGCTCGCGGTTGCGGTTATCGGCGGATTGGTATTCTCGATGCTGTTTTCGATCCCGCTCGCCGCCGGCGTCTTCCTCCTCCGCCCCCGCCGCCTTCACCCCTTCCCCGCTGGCGGAGGGGCCGGGGGGTAAGTCGCGATGCCCCCCGACCCCTCATACCGCGTCCCCCTTCCACTTTAGGGAAGGGGACAGGGGTTAGGTCCACTTCAGACGAAGGGGCCGGGGGTTAGGTCGTCTTGGCAAAAGCCACCAACCGCGGGACGTAACGCTAAATCAGCTTCTGCGATTTCGCCCAGGCCTCGGTCTTCGCGAGCGCGCTGCCCAGCCGCTCGAGCATCAGATCGACCTCCGCGGGCGTGATGATAATCGGCGGCGACATACAGATGTTGTCGCCGATCGCCCGAATCAGCAATCCGCCGTCGAACGCCGCGCGCTTGAATTGCTGGCCGACGCCGGCGTCCGCCGGAAATGCTTCGCGCGTCTGCTTGTTGCGGACCAGCTCGACCGCGGCCATCAGGCCGATTCCGCGAACATCGCCGACGATCGGCGAGGAGCGAAGCTTCTGAAGTCCCTCGTGGAGGCGCTTCCCCATCTTCGCCGCGTGCTCGATCAATCCGTCGCGCTCGACGATTTCGAGCACCTTGAGTCCCGCGGCGCAGCAGGCGGGATTGCCGGTGTTGGTGTATCCGTGCCACATCGCGGTGCCCTTCGGCGAGCTGAGCAGCGTCTGGTAAATCTTGTCGTGAACGATGACCGCGCCCAGCGGCAGATAGCCGCTGCTGATCCCCTTGGCGGTCGAGATGATGTCCGGAATCACGCCCCAGTGCTCGATTCCCCACATCTTGCCGGTGCGTCCGGTGCCGGTGATCACTTCGTCAACGACCATCAGGACGTCGTAGCGATCGCAAATCTGGCGGATACGCGGAAAATACTCCGGCGGCGCCGGAATCACCCCGCCCGCGCCCATGACCGGCTCCGCGATGAAGAACGCGACGTTGTCCGGCCCTTCTTCGAGAATCGCCTTTTCGAGCGCGTCGGCGCAGACCACGCCGCACGACGGGTAATCCTTTTTCCACGGGCATCGGTAGCAGTAGGGCGGATCGATATGGCGCACCCGCGGCATCATCGGCTCGAAGTATTCGTGGAAATGTTCGATGCCGGTGAGGCTCGCGGCGCCGGTCGACGAGCCGTGATAGCCGCGAATCCGCGCGATCGCGGTCACCTTGTTCTTGTAACCCTTGAGCCTGAAGTACAGCCGGCTTAGACGAATCACGCTTTCGTTGGATTCCGAGCCGCCGCTGGTGAAGAAGACGCGCTTCAACCCCTTGGGCGCGAGCGAGGCCAGCTTGGCGGCGAGTTCGATCGCCGGCGGCGTGGAGATATTGAGCAGCCCGAGATGGAATGACAACGTCTCCAGCTGATCGCGCACCGCCTCGGCGACTTCGCTCTGGCCGTAGCCGAGATTGACGTTCCAGATCGCGGAGCTGCCGTCGAGGTATTGCTTGCCGCGCGCGTCCCATACGAAGACGCCCTTGCCGCGAACGATTATCATCGAGCCGTCGCGCGCGTGCTCATCCAGCGGGGCGAAGCCCGGCAGCTTGTGCTTGCGATCGAGTTCGATCAGCCGTTCGGTATCAAGCTCGAAGCGGGTTTGCGTTTCGCGCGCCACGCCCCTGGGTCCTTCCGATATTGCCATGGTTGGTTCCTCGCCGTCCTGTGGTTAATGCGATTCATAGCAGGAGGCTTCGATTCGGTACAGGTTTCGGTCCGTAGGCAGAGACCCTCTCCTTAATCCTCTCCCTGGTCAGGGAGAGGGAACAAGAAGCAAGGTCAGGCTTGAGTCTGAGTAGGGGGCGTTCAAAACCCGAAGCTTGCCACGTAGTTGAGCAGCACGAGCAACTTGACTGCCGAAAGCGAATGTAGTGCCCTCTCCCTGACCAGGGAGAGGGTAGGGTGAGGGCTGACGAAGGCAGCGCTGCTACCGCCCTTCTTTTTTCATCTCTTTCAGCACTTCGTTCGCGGCGGAGAGCGCCTGATCGATATCGGCCTCGCTGTGCGCCGACGAAATAAATCCGACGTGGCCCTGATAGAAAAACATCCCCCGGCCGAGCATCCGAAGATGGAACTCGCGCAGCACTTCCTGATCCGCGTCCTCCGCCTGGCGCACCGAGCGAATCTTTTCTTTGGTGAAGTGGGTATGAAAGATCGAGCCGTAGCCGGTCACCTGGACCGCGTAGCCGGCGGCGTCAGCCGCCGCTTTCAGGCCGCGGCGCATTTTCTCGCCGAGATCGTTCATCCGCGAGAAGACCGGCGAATCCTCCATGACCTTCAGCGATGCCAGCCCCGCCGCGAGGCTTAGCGGAAACGCGCTGAAGGTGCCCGACTGGAAGACGAAATCGTCGGGATGGGTTTCCGACGAGAGGCGGTCCATGACGTTGGCGCGGCCGCCGAACGCCGCCATCGGATAGCCGCCGGCGATCACCTTGCCCAAAACCGTGAGGTCGGGCCGAATCCCGTATTCGTCCTGGATGGCGCCCATCCGGGAGCGGAAGCCGGTGATAACTTCGTCGAAGGCGAGCAGGATTCCGTGCTTGCGCGTAACTTCGCGTATCGCGGCGAGATATTCGCGATCGGCGGGAATCGCGCCGCCGAACCCGAGCACCGGCTCGACCATCACCAGGGCGAGCTCGCTCGCGTGCTTTTCGATCAGCGCAACCGTCGCGTCGATATTGTTGAACGGCAGAATAACGGTGAGGTTGAGCACGTCGGCCGGCGTGCGATTGTGAAACGGAACCGCGCGCGGGGCGTCATCGGGGCCGCGCGACGCCTTGTCGGCGCCGCACGATATCAGCACGTTCTCGCCGGTGCCGTGATAGGCGCCCTCGAACTTGGCGATCTTGTCGCGACCGGTGTACGCGCGCGCGAGCCGAACGATCGATTGCACGCCCTCGGTGCCTGACGGCAGGAAGCGAATTCGCTCCATGCTCGGGACGTAGCGCGACAGGCGTTCGACCAGCTCGATCTGGCGCTCGGTGGCGCTCAGATTCGGCACGCCTTCCTCGAGCGCCTCGCGCACGGCGCGAGTGATCGCGGGATGGGCGTGGCCGTGAATCAGCGAGCCGGCGCCGATCATGAAATCGATATATTCGTTGCCGTCGCGGTCGTAGAGGCGCGAGCCGCGTCCCCGGCTTATATAAATCGGATGGGGCGGACGATACTGGCTCTGGCCGCCGACCCCCGCCGGCATCACCTTGCTCGCCCGCAGATGCATCGCGCGCGATTGTTCGAGCTTCAATTCCTTCGGGACCTCTTTTGGGTGGTTCATCCGGACGTTTCTTTTGCGTCTAGCGCCGGGCGATCGCGATGTCAACGACGCGGCATTCCATGCCGACGGGTATTTCACAGAGCGCTCCCGTTGGTCGGGCTGGCTGGAAGTCGAGAGGATTCGAGCGAAGCGAGCGGTCCGTAAAAAGACTCACTTCGTTCGGGATAATGGCAAGACTCGCGGTTCGAAACCTGCTTTGGCTCAAGTTCCCTCGCCCGCGTACCTGCGGGAGAGGGCTAGGGTGAGGGCACAAAATAAGAATTGAATCGCTTCGCGTCGATTCTTCGCTCCGGCAGCCTGCGCTCAGAATGACCAGAAAATAGGCCCTAAAGTGGAAGGGGAACGCGGGATGTACAAGAGGAATAAATGTTCTGGTTCCCCTCCCCATTTAGGGGAGGGGCCAGGGGAGAGGTCTCAACCTAACCCCCGGCCTCTTCCCCAGCGGGGAAAGGGAGCAAGCCGTCCGCTCACGGACGCGGCTAAATCTTGAACTTCTGCACGAGTTCGCGAAGCTCGGTCGACATCTTCGCCAGCGATTGCGCCGCTTTCAGCGAATCGCCGGCTCCAGCGGTCGTGCTCTTGGCCGCCTCGGCCACGCCACCGATGTTCTTGCTGATCTCGCCCGAGCCTTTCGCCGCCTCGCCGACATTGCGTGCCATCTCGTTGGTCGTGTTGTTCTGTTCTTCTACGGCCGTTGCGATAGTATTGGAAAAGTCGTTGACCTGATTGATGACTCCGCTGATCTGCCCGATGGCGGCGACGGCATTCTTGGTGTCGCCCTGGATCGCCTCGATCTTGCGGCTAATGTCCTCCGTGGCCTTGGCCGTCTGCTTGGCCAATTCCTTGACCTCGGTGGCCACCACCGCGAACCCCTTGCCGGCTTCGCCGGCGCGGGCCGCTTCGATCGTCGCATTCAAGGCCAGCAGATTGGTCTGTTGGGCAATCGAGGTAATCACTTTGATGACCTGGCCAATCTCGTTGCTGGAATCTCCTAGTTTGCTTACGATCTGGTTGGTATCTTCCGCCGCCTTGACCGCACTGGTGGCGACCTTCGCCGATTCATGTGCGTTCTTGGCGATTTCCTTGATGCTCGCGGTCATCTCTTCGGTGCCGGTCGCCACGGTCTGGAGGCTCTTGTTGACCTGCTCAGCCGCGGCCGAGACCACGTTGGCTTGTGCCGAGGTTTCTTCCGCGTTGGCGCTCATCTGCTGGCCGGTGGCCGTCAGTTCCTCCGCGGAACTCGACAGCGCCTGCACGGCCTGTCCGAGCGCCTCCATGCTTGCCCGAAGTGTGTCGGCGGTCTTGTTGGTTGCTTTTCCGACCTCCGCGAAGACTCCCTGGTACGACCCCTGGACGCGACGGGTGTAGTCGTTCGCCGCCATCAATTGCAGAACCTCGTTGGCCTCAAGTAAACCACCCAGGCCATCGATACACGCATTGAGGTTGTTCTTGATGGTGTTGAAATCGCCGTTGTAGTTGTCCGTGATCTTGGGCGGGACAACGCCCTTGCTGATCTTGTCGACGTAGTCGGCAGCCACGTTGAGGGGCCCGATCACCGCGTCCAGCGTGGCGTTGACGCCCTCTACGACCTTGCGATAGTCGCCCTGGTGCCTGCCGGCGTCGGCCCGCGTCGCCAGCTTGCCCTCGACCGCCGCCTTCGACAGCATCCCGGCGTCGGCCAGCATCGCGTTCAGCGCCAGCTTCTCCTGGGTGGTGTCGGTGGCGTACTTCACCACTTTGAAGGGCTTGCCGTTCAAATCCATGATCGGATTGTAGGAGGCCTGAATCCAGACTTCCTTGCCGCCCTTGCCGATTCGCTTGTACTCGGCCGCCTGATACTCGCCCCGGTTCAGCGCGGCCCAGAACTCTTTGTAGTCCACGCTCTGGCGGTAGGCTTCATCCACGAACATGCTGTGATGCCTGCCCTTGACCTCATCCAGGGTGTAGCCCAGGGTCTTCAGGAAGTTGTCGTTGGCGGTAATGATCGTCCCGTCCATATTGAACTCGATCACCGCCTGCGACTTGCTGATGGCGGCGATCTGGCCGGCATAGTCGGCGTTGATCAGTTTCTGCTGGGTGGTGTCGGTGGCGTACTTCACCACTTTGAAGGGCTTGCCGTTCAAATCCATGATCGGATTGTAAGAGGCCTGAATCCAGACTTCCTTGCCGCCCTTGCCGATCCGCTTGTACTCCGCCGCCTGGTACTCGCCCCGGTTGAGCCTGGCCCAGAACTCTCTGTAGTCTGCGCTCTGCCGGTAGGCTTCATCCACGAACATGCTGTGATGCTTGCCCTTGACCTCGTCCAGCGAGTAGCCAAGCGTCTTGAGGAAGTTGTCGTTGGCGGTGATGATCGTCCCGTCCATGTTGAACTCGATCACCGCCTGCGCCTTGCCGATGGCGGCGATCTGGCCGGCGTAGTCGGCATTGAGCAGCTTCTGCTGCGGTGGTGTCGGTGGCGTACTTCACCACTTTGAAGGGCTTGCCGTTCAAATCCAGGATCGGGTTGTAGGAGGCCTGAATCCAGACCTCCTTGCCGCCCTTGCCGATGCGCTTGTACTCCGCCGCTTGATACTCGCCCCGGTTCAGCCTGGCCCAGAATTCCTTGTAGTCTGCGCTCTGCCGGTAGGCTTCATCGACGAACATGCTGTGATGCCTGCCCTTGATCTCGTCCAGCGTGTAGCCCAGGGCCTTCAGGAAGTTGTCGTTGGCCGTGATGATCGTTCCATCCATATTGAACTCGATCACCGCCTGCGACTTGCTGATAGCGGCCACCTGGCCGGCGTAGTCGGTAAACTGCTCTTGGCTTATCGTCGGTTGCAGATCTACTGCTTCGTCGTCCAGAACGGCTGCGGCTGACCTGTTATTCCTTGGCATCGCTTTTACCCCTTTTTGCGGCGTGGCCGCTCAATTTTTATCGGTCTTGATAATTTCGTTCCGTACTCGGCTCATCGACTTTGATAATGTTGTCGCGGAAAGTATTAAGCGCCGCCGCCATCATCGCGATCATGAGGGTTGTTCGCCGTCGGGCGGTGGTTTTGTCATTTGCCTTCGCTTGATGCGCCTGTGAGGCCTGATATCGCGGCGCGATTTCGGATGCGGTCAAGAGGGAACCGGACGGTTCGGACGTGATGTTCGATAACTACCGGTAACGCGGGCCCTCGACTCGCTTTTGAAAAAAGCGACGCGAGGCGAAGCAGGGAACGGCGAAGCGACCTAATCCGACGTCCCCTTTCCCCCAGGGGGAAGGGGAGAAGGACGCACAAGAGCGGTGAATGTTCTGGTTTCCCTCCCCATTTAGGGGAGGGGTCAGGAGAGAGGTTACTTTGCCCGCTTGGCTAGCACGCCGCGCAGCTCGGCCGTGCCCGCGGCGTCCACGGCCAGCGATTCGTCATCGACGTGCCCGATGAACACCACGCCGTAAAGATCGCGCGCCTGCTCGATCGAAACCCACTTCTCGAGCACGTCGAAACGCACCCGCTCGGGGTCCCGCTTTAGCGGATCGCCGTAGCCTCCGCCTCCCGTATCGGCGCCGACGATAAACTCGCCGGGAAGAAGCTTCTCCGCGGCGACACACGGCACGCGCCGCTCGGCGCCCTCGCGATCGATCTTGGCGGCGTAGGCCGCCGCGCCCGAATGGCCGCCGCGCACGCCCTTGGGCGGATGATGGTGTCCGTCGAGCGGAAAGATCACCGTCATCGGGTCGTGCTTGGGTCCGAAAACCACGCGCGCTCCCGGAGAGCCGCGGAATTTTCCCGGCCCGCCGGCGTCGGTCATCAATCTCATCGACTCAAAATGGATCGGATATTTCTGCTCGTCGATCTCGACGCTGTCGCGATACATCAGGCCCGCCACGACCGGCAAGCCGTAGGTGACCCATCCGTCGGTCGAAGGCGTGCCCGGTCCGCCGTTGCTCCCGATAATCAGTTGATTCACGTATGGCGCACCGCCCCGGCGAAAATCGTTGCCCGAAATTACGCTGTAGGCAGGCCCCATCCCGAGGCCGCCTTCGGCCAGCCCGAAGCCGTCCCCGATCTGGGCGAACGCCGCCTGGGTGATATTGACCAATCTGTCGCCGACGTTGGTGGTCGCGACCGAGCACGAAGTCGGAAACTTCGGGAATACCGACCACGCAGCCCTCGCGCAGATGGATGGTGATGCGGCGGAAGGTGCCGGCGTTGTGCGGCACGCCGGGATCGAGCGAATTGAAAATCCCGGTGACGGTGTTGTTGATCGCGCAGGTCTTCGATTCGTTCAGCCCGGCCGGGACGCAATCGATATTGTCGCGCAGATCGACCTCGACCTTGCCTTCCTCGCCGTCGACGCGCACCTTGACCTTAATCGGCACGCCGTCGGGAACCGCCGGGAAACGGATCGTGCGCGCCGGTATTGACCAGTTCGCCGCTGGGGAGCTGCTTGATCGCGTGAATCATCCGCCGCTCCGAGTAATCGAACCATTCGGCGATAAACTGCCGCATCAGATCGCGGCCGTACTTGGCTACCAGTTCCTTCAGCCGCCGCTCCGCGATGCGCGCCGCTGCCGAGCTGCGCCAGGTAATCGCCGTACCATTGATCGGGCACGCGGATTCGCCGCCGGCACATCCGGATGATGTCCTGTACGTCCTGATAATCGTGCTGGATTCGCACGCACGGAAAGTTGAGCGCGCCCTCCTCGTAGACGATCGCCGGCGAAAGGCATGTAGGTGGTCGGAAGGCTGTTGCCGCAATCCGCCTGATGGGCCTTGGCGCAGGCGGTGAACATGTGCTCGCCGTCGATGAACACCGGCACGAGGATAGTGTGATCGGCGCTGTGGGTATTGCCGAGGTAAACGTCGTTGTGGAGAAAGGCGTCGCCTTCGGCGAGATCCTTATGCAGATCGCACATCGCCTGGGTCAGGAACTGGGAGCCGAAGACGTGTACCGGCAATCCCTCGGCGGCGGCCAGCAACTGATTGTCGCCGGTCACCAGCGAGCAGGAAAAATCCCGCGCCATGTTGAGCACCGCCGAGCGCCCCGAGCGCAGCAGGGTGTTGGTCATCTCGCGGCAGATACAGTCGAAGCGGTTGGCGATTACCGCCAGCAGCGCTGAGTCTATTTTGGGCATCGTGCTATTCATCGGATCACCTGGCATCGGTTCATTTCCTAACCGACGTCGAACAGATAATTGCGCAGCTCCGTAACTCGCACCGAGTTGTTCGGATAGACCACGATCGTCGTGGTCGGCTCGTCGATGATCGCCGGCCCCGCGATCATCATCCCCGGCGATAGCGCCTCACCCAGGAAGCGCGGCACGGCCGCCGTCTCGCCGATTCCGGCGAAGAAAGCCGGGCGCGATACCCGCGGCGGCGGCAGCTTCGCGCCGCCCGCTTTGAGCTTCCGCAGCGGCGGATTGTCGAGGAACGCCGTCAGCCGTCCGCGCCAATAAAGACACTCGATCTGCTGGCCCGGCTCTTTGACCGCGAACACCCGCTCGTGCTCCTGATGGAACGCTTCGATCATCGCCGCCAGATCCTCCGGTCCGTCGAAGCGTCCCTTCGCCAGCGGCACATCGAGCTCCCACACCTGGTACGGATAGCGCGCCTCGACGAAGTACTCGGTCGAGAATCGCTTGAGGCCCTTCTCGCGCAGCCCGGCGGAGAAGCGTTCGATCTGCGCCGAGATTTCCTTGAGCGTTTCGTTTACCGCCGCGTAGGGAAATTCCGCCGTATAGGCGATGCGGCTGATGCTGAAATCCGAGACGATATTGGAGAACTGGCCGCCGCACGCGCTTAGCGCGCCCGCGGTTGACGGCACCAGCACCTGCCGGCATCCGAGCTCCCGCGCGATCGGCAAAATGTTCAGTCCGGCCGCTCCGCCGCCGGCGACCAGCAATGCCTCGCGCGGATCGAGTCCCTGATTGATCGTGATGTCCTTGATTGCGCCGACCATGTGCTCGTTGGCGACGTCGATAATCGAGCGCGCCGCCGCCTCCGCCGTGCCGCCGAGCCGCTCCGCGAGCCTGCCGACCGCATCGCGCGCCGCCGCCGTGTCGAGCTTCATCCGGCCGCCGAGAAAGTAATCCGGGTCGATATACCCGAGCACGACCGCCGCGTCCGTGACGGTCGGATTCTTGCCGCCGCGTCCGTAGCACGCGGGACCGGGATCGGCGCCCGCGCTCTGCGGCCCGACGCGCAGCAATCCGCCGGGATCGATCCAGGCGATCGAGCCGCCTCCCGCGCCGATGCTCTTCACGTCGACCGACGCCAGGCCGGTGATATGACCGGTAAACGTCTCGCCGAGCCAGGTTTCGCGCGTGAACTTGATAAGCCCGTCGCGCACCAGACTCACGTCGAAGCTGGTGCCGCCGGTATCGCACACGATGATATCGACCGGGCCGACTTCCGCGTTGGCATAGGTCCGGCCCGCCACCGGCGCCATCGCGGGGCCCGATTTGACCAGATAGATCGGACGCTGCACGACGTCCGCCAGATGCATTACGCCGCCGAACGAAGTCGCGACCAGCAGTTCGCCGCGAAAGCCGGCGCGAGCGAGGTCGGCCTCCATATCCTTCAGATGGGCCTGCATCAGGGGCTTCAGCGACGCGTCGATCGCGGCCGACGACGCGCGACGATATTCGCGAACGATCGGATTCAACCGATGCGACAGCGTGTAGGGTATCCCCGGCAGCTCCTCTTCGATCAGCCGTCCGAGCACTTCCTCGTGCGCCGGGTTGACCGGCGACCAGAGCAGGCAGGCCGAGACCGCCTTCACCTCGCGCCGGCGAAGCTGATGCATCACGTCGCGCGCCTGGGCCTCGTCGATCGGCGTCACAACGCGGCCTTCGGAATCGATCCGTTCGCGGATTTCGAAAGTCAGCCGG
Source organism: uncultured Pseudomonadota bacterium (assembly GCA_963759165.1). Taxonomy (GTDB): domain Bacteria; phylum Desulfobacterota; class Binatia; order Binatales; family Binataceae; genus DATJOQ01. The sequence goes on from CAVWXK010000001.1 coordinate 2,098,362, forward strand.
CGCGGCACGTAGGGCTCGGGAAACGGCACCTGGAGGCGGAACGGGTCGAGCTTGCCGCCCTCGCGCAGAACGAGGATATCGGGAAAGCCTTCGGTGACCAGAAACGCGGTGCGCGCGGTCTTGCCCTCGATAATCGCGTTGGTCGCCTGCGTGGTCCCGTAAATCAGCAGATCGGTCTTCTTGAGCACCGAAGCGACATCGCTCTTCAGTTGCTCGGCGACCACTTTCAGCGCCCCTTCGATACCGCGAAAGATCCGCTCGATCGTCGTCGGCGCCTTGCCCAGAAGCAGATTGCCGTTCTCGTCGGCCAGCACGAGATCGGTAAACGTGCCGCCGGTATCTATTGCGATGCGGTAACCCACGCGGGTGTTCTCCTCGAAGCGCTATTTGTCGCCGCTTGGCGCCATCCGGGTTGTTCGTCGTTCTTTGTGTAGCAAAATCGGCGCGGTCGACAAAACCAGCCCCCGACCCACTCGCTTTGAGCCATCCGGTCGAGCAATATTATTAAGATCGTTTGAAAGGAGCTCCGATAGCGTGATGAAGAGAGCGCTCATGATGGTGCGGGCCTGTTTGGGAGCGATCGCAATATCGATGGCGGTGGTATTTCCGGCCTTTGCCCAGGCGGCGACCCAGGCACCTCCGCGTCCCGACCAGTGGCGGCTGGAAAAGGAATGGGTCGCGGCGGACAGCAGGGAGTCCTTCGTGCAGGGAGCCGACGTCTTCGTATCATCCCGGCGCGCTTGAGGCGGCCGGCATCACCAAGCTCTTTTTCTATGGAAAGCTGGTCCTCCTTCCGGCCGGCACGATGGTCAAAAAGGCCGACGACGACGGTTCCGGCGCAACCAAAGTGGAAGTGATGGAGGGGCCGCAATCCGGCAAGACGCTTTGGCTTTTCCGCGAGTCGGCGGAAAAACTCGGCTTTGACCCTCCGACCGGAACGAAATAGGGAACCCTTCGCGGGTTTGAATGCGTAGCGAATCGAGCTACAAAAGATGCGGATAGCCCGACAGCCGTCACCTGACATGAGCAAACTCGAACCAGCGCCTGCCCGCACACCCGATTCTCGCCTCGAGCCGGCCGCCGGCATCCTCGAGGCGCGCCAACTGATCAAGCGCTACAGCGGGCGAGTCGTGGTCGATAACGCCTGCGTCAAGGTGAATCGCGGCGAGGTGGTCGGGTTCCTCGGGCCCAACGGCGCAGGCAAGACCACCACCTTTTACATGCTGGCGGGATTGCTCAAGCCCGACTCGGGCCGGATCTTTCTGAGCGGCGAAGATATCACCCGCCTCCCGATGTACCAGCGGGCGCGCCGCGGTATCAGCTACCTGCCGCAGGAGCCCTCGGTATTCCGCAAGTTGACGGTCGAGGAAAACCTTCGCGCCGTGCTCGAAACGTTGCCGCTCAATCGCGAAGAACGGGAGTCCCGCCTCCAATCCCTGCTGGATGAACTCGGCATCGCCGATCTCGCCCGCGCGAAGGCCGCGGTGCTCTCGGGCGGCGAGCGACGCAAGGTCGAGATCACCCGCGCGCTGGTGCTCGATCCGTTGTTCCTGTGCTTGGACGAGCCCTTCGCCGGGATCGATCCGATCACCGTGGTCGAGATCCAGCGGATCATCTCCTATCTGCGCGAGCGCGGAATCGGCGTCCTGATATCCGATCACAACGTCCACGAGACGCTTTCGATCATCGATCGCGCCTACATCATCCATCAGGGCCGGATCCTGACCGAAGGCACCGCCGCCGAGATTGTCGACAGTCCCGAGGTCCGCGAAGTCTTCCTCGGCGATCGCTTCCGCCTGCGCTGAGCGCGGAACCTGACCCCCTGTCCCTGAATTCGACCTAACCCCCTCCCCTTCCCCAACGGGGAAGGGGGAGACGCGTGGTGAAGGGTCGGCGCGGCATTGCAGTCTTGATTCTGTCCCCTCGCCCGCGTACCTGCGGGAGAGGGTCAGGGTGAGGGCACCGAATGAGAGCTGAATCGCTTCGCGTAGATCCCTCGCTCCGCACGGGATGACGAAAGAGTGCGCGGGTAAAGGGAGAAGGAAAGTACAAGAGGAATGAATCTTCCGGTTCCCCTCCCCATTTAGGGGAGGGGTCAGGGGAGAGGTCCTCCTATTGCCCCGGCAACTTGTTCACCAACATTCAGTAAAGCCCGGCTTCCTGTACGACTTTCTGGAATTGATCGAAATCAACCGGCTTGACGATGTAGCTGTTGGCCCCCAGCTGATAACACCTCTCCAGGTCCTTGTCGTGGTTCGAGGAAGTCAGCATCACCACCGGGATCGCCTTGGTCCGCGGGTCGCTCTTCAGCTTCTCCAGCACTTCGATCCCGCCCATCCTCGGCATCTTCAAATCCAGCAGGACAAGTTTTGGGCTGTTCGCAATCTCAGGCTGGTTACCGAAAATGAACTCCAGAGCCTGCTCGCCGTTTTCCACGACATGGAGGCGATTGCCGATATTGGCGCGCTTCAACGCGATCTGCGTCAATTTGACATCGGCGGGATTGTCCTCCGCAAGAAGGATCTCAACCGGCATAACCATCTCCATTTCCCTTTCCCCCGATTGTGAAATAGAACGTCGCACCCTTGTCAACTTCCGCCTTTACCCAGACCCGGCCCCCGTGGCGCTCGATGATTCGTTTTACAATCGCAAGCCCCACGCCCGTGCCCTCGAACTCATCCTCGCCATGCAGCCGCTCGAAAACCTTGAACAGCTTGGGAGTGTATTTCATGTCGAAACCGACGCCGTTGTCTGAAATGAAATAGATCGGCCCCCGCGAATCGGGAATGGAACCGACCTCTATCTCCGCACGCTCCCGGTGACCGCTGTACTTGACGGCGTTGCCCAGCAGATTAAGCCATACCTCATGCAACATCGCCCGGTCACCCCGGCATTCAGGCAACTGCCCGATCTTGATATCAACTTTTCGCCCTTTCAGCTCGGGACGCAGCGTCTCGGAAACTTCCCTCACCAGACCGACCATCGAGACGGTAGTCATCGACAGAGGCCGTTTGCCCAGCTTGGAATAAGCTAGAAGATCGTCGATCAACCATCCCATTTTCTTTCCGCCGCGCTCGATTTCCTGAGCGCAGTCCAGCGCGTCCGGCGGAATTCGGGTTCCGTATTCCTTGAGCAGGATCTCGGAAAACGAAGTAATCGCCCGAATCGGCGCCCGAAGGTCGTGCGCCACCGTATAGGTAAACGAGTCCAGATCTTCGTTGGTCGTCTGCAATTCATCTGTGCGTCCGACCAGGGCCGTCGTAAGCTTCGCTTGCTCGTCCACGTAGTGCAGGATCATAAAGTACGCTGCCACGAGGACCAGTGGCAGAAGCAGGTCGCGCGCGGTCAAGAGTCGGTCGACGCGGCGTTCGCTTGCTTCCGCCGCTATCTCGCTCGCGCTCAGCAGCCGCTTTTCCTCCGCCTCCATTTCAGCAATCACCTCGCGGATTGCATCCATCGCGGCTTTTCCCTCGCCCGTAGCAACCAACTTCTCGGCAGCCGCGCTTTGCTGCTTCTCTACGGCGTTGACAACGCGGCTCTCAAAGTCGAACTCCCTGGCAATCAGTCGCTCCAGCTCCGTCAATCGGCGCTGCTGGTTTGAATTATCCGCCGTGAGCGCTTTGATCCGCTGAAGTTGAGCGCCGGTGCGCCCTTGAGCGTAAAGGTACGGCTCAAGAAAAATCTCGTCCCTCGAAATCACGAAGCCGCGCTCCCCGGTTTCAGCGTCGACCATTAGATTGAAAAGGTTTTCTATCTCTGCCAGCACATTGAGCGTGTGCGCCGTCCATTTGTTGGACTCGGCGAGTTGTCTTCCGGCCATGCGGTGCAGCACAACCGTTGTGAAGACGATCGCCAAAATCAGAACGAAGGCCGCCGTGATTTTTGTTCTGATGGTTATCAGATGCGGCTCGTCTCAGTGAGGGCGGCGCATAGGCTAACTTGGCTTATGTTGACTCGTCAATGGGCGCTGGTTTTTGCGACCTAACCCAGGCCGCTTCCCCAGTGGGGAAGCGGTGAAGAAAAGTACAAGAGGAATGAATGTTCTGGTTCCCCTCCCCATTTAGGGGAGGGATCAGGGGAGAGGTCTGGCCGACGCGACCTGCGGCTGGACAAGCTACTGTGCCGCGTCGAATCGCGATCGAAAGCGCACGCTGCATTGTCACCATAAGACACATTCATGATGCCTCCTATCCGACCAGCAATCCGCGTTTGCGCGTTCTCCGCCGGCGATTTGGTCTCCAAGCCCGCACTCTGTCCGGCCACAAACCGTTCAAAAAGCTGGGATGCGTGACCGGGTCGGCTTCCAATCTCCGGCCCATCCCGTGCCGGGCACGAATCTTGATGCTTTTAGTCACGCCCCGGTATCGGCCACGCCGACGCACGGCCGGGATTGAACGCAAACAACGATTTCGAAGGAGCAGCCCGTGGCGGATGAATATCGTTATCTGTTCAGCCCTATCGACCTCGGGCCGGTTCACCTGAAGAATCGCGTCTACCTCTCTTCCCACTACACCGTATACGTAGATCGTGAGACGCGGCTGCCCGATCAGCGGATGGCGCCCTACTACGAGGAACGGGCCAAAAGCGGCATCGGGCTGATTTGCCAGTCGGTCGCCGATATCCATCCGACGGTCGAGTACGGCACCATGCCCACGATGCGTCTGTACGACCGACGGATCATCCCGCTCCTGAAAGAAATCACCGCCAGAGTCCATCGCCACGGAACCAAAATGTTCCTCCAGATCTGGCATTGCGGACAGGCCTCCAGTTCCTTCGAAACCGGCCGTCCCGCGATGGCGCCGTCTCCCGTCCCGAATACATTTACGATCCCCAAGGAAATGGACCGGACGGAAATCGAGGAGATGGTCCAGGCCTTCGCCGATGGCGCGGCGATCGCCGAGGAAGCCGGTTACGACGGGATCGTCCTTCACGGCACGCACGGCTATCTGATCGAGAATTTCCTTTCTCCGTTCTTCAACAAGCGCAACGACGAATACGGCGGATCGCTCGACAATCGGATGCGCTTTCTGATGCAGGTGATCGAGCGGGTGCGCGGAGTAATCGGAAGAAGGCTGGCGCTGGGAATCCGACTCGTGGGAGAGGAGCTTCTCCCCGGCGGGCTCGATGTCGAGGAGAGCACCGCGATCGCCAGGCGACTGGAAGAGTCGGAACAGCTGGATTTTATCGATATCGACGTCGGCAGCTATCACAACTACCACATCGGTATCGGGCCGATGTACGTCGCCCCTCACTACAATCTTCTCGCCGCCGCTCCGATCAAGGCCGCGCTCAGGAAACTCCCGCTGCTCTGCGTTCCAGGCCGCCTCGGGACTCCCCAGGAGGCCGAACGGGTGCTCGCCGACGGCCAGGCCGACATGGTTGGAGTCGCGCGCGCGCTGATTGCCGATCCCGAATGGCTGTTAAAGGCGCAACAGGGACGCGCCGATGACATCCGTCACTGCACCTATACCAATCAATACTGCCTGGCCCGCCTCTTCCGCGGGATTGCGATCGGCTGTATCCAGAATCCCGCGACCGGCAGGGAAAAGGAATGGGGCATCGGCACGCTCACCCAGGCCGCCACGAAAAAGCGCGTCATGGTAGTGGGCGGCGGTCCGGGCGGACTCGAGGCGGCTCGAATCGCCGCACTGCGCGGACATAAGGTCTCGCTCTACGAGAAGGCGGCCGAACTCGGCGGCCAGGTGAACCTTGCCGCGCGGCTGCCGGGCCGTGAGGAAATCGCAGAAGTCACCGGATGGCTTGCTCGGCAGATGCCTAAATGCGGCGTTGAAGTTCATCTTAAATGCGAGGTCACGCCGGAACTGATCGCGAAGCTCGCTCCCGACGCGCTCGTCATCGCCACCGGCGCCGAGTTCAGCCGCACCGGTTTCTCGGGCGTGATTCCGGAGCCGATCCCGGGATGGAACCAGCCTCACGTTATTACGCCGGAACAGCTCTTGCGCGGAGAGAAGCAATCCGGGCAAAGAGTCCTCATCCTCGACGAGGAACACAACCAGGTCGCTCCGGGTCTGGCCGAGCTGTTGGCCCGTCAAGGGAAAAAAGTGACGCTCGCGACCAGCCAGCCGTCGATCGGAGGGGAACTGCTGTTCACGATGGCCCTGCCGCATGTGCTGGCGCGGCTGGCCGAGAGCGGCGTCGAGATCATTCCCACTCACTACATCAAGACCATCGATGGAAGTTCGGTGCAACTCTTCAACGTCTGCGCTCCGCAGGTGGAAATGCGCCTCACCGGAATCGATACGGTGGTCATGGTCGCAAGCAAAGAAATCAGAGACGCTCTCTCCGCCCCGGCCAGGGGGATAGTAAAGGAACTGCACGCGATTGGCGATTGCGTCGCGCCGCGCGACATCGGCGCCGCGATCTTCGAAGGCCATCGCGTGGCCCGAAGCCTCTAACCAGCGCGGATTCGTGGCGCCTCGAGTCGGAGCTTCGCTTGAACATTATCTGCTTGTTTGTCATTCCGAGCGTAGCGAGGAATCTACGCGAAGCGATTTTCTTCCCGTCTGCCAAGGGTCTTCAGAGATAATCACTCCGCGTAGATTCCTCGCGGAGCCTTTCCTCAGCCCTTCGGCGGCTCGACTCTCGACCCCGCCGACGTGGCACACATCGTTAAATGCTGGCTATATTCGGCTTTATCTGCTTTAGTCGTCTCGGTATTAAGTTAACCTAGAGCTAGCAAGCGCTAGCAAGCGCTAGCAAAGGAGGACAGTGATGAGACTTTCCAGATCGGGTTTTGTTCTCGTCGTAAGTGCGCTTCTGGTTCTGTCGAGTTTCGCGATCTGCGGGGCGGACGGAGCGAACAATGGCCCTTTCCACAATTCCTGTCTGAAAGGCCGCTATGTGACGGCCACAACGGGGTGGGATGTTTCCGAACCCCCGCCGGGCGTCCCTTTAGCGCTTACCGGATATATCGTTGCCCAATGCACCGGTCAGGTTACCGGGATTTACAGCGGCCAGCTCTTTGGGACCTATCCCAACGAGCCGAATCCTCCGATTACCTGCCTGGTGACGGGAACCTACAGTATCGATGGCGGCACCGGCGCGATCACAATGAACGGAACGCTTGCCGACCCGCCCTCGAGCACTTCCTGCTCCGATGGCTTTGCCAGCATGACCGTTTCCGAATCCGGATTTCTTTCCGATCCATCCGGCAAGCAGATCGATGAGGTGGAGACCAGCCAGCAGGCGGGGGACAGCGGGACCACCGGGGTTATCATTCACTATATCTGGACCAAGCAGTAAAATTCACGTCAGATAGTGCCAATCGGCCGGGCGCGCCAAGGATTAAGGGATTAAATGATCCTTGGCGCGCCCGGTATCGGGATAACTCGAGCTCTCGCAAAGGAGGAAAGTGATGAAATTTTCCAGATTGAGTCTTGTCCTCGTCGCAGGTGCGCTCCTGGTTCTGTCGAGTTCCGCGATCTGCTGGGCAGACGGAGCGAACAATGGCCCTTTCCACAATTCCTGTCTGAAAGGCCGCTATGTGACGGCCACAACGGGGTGGGATGTTTCCGAACCCCCGCCGGGCGTCCCTTTAGCGCTTACCGGATATATCGTTGCCCAATGCACCGGTCAGGTTACCGGGATTTACAGCGGCCAGCTCTTTGGGACCTATCCCAACGAGCCGAATCCTCCGATTACCTGCCTGGTGACGGGAACCTACAGTATCGATGGCGGCACCGGGGCGATCACAATGAACGGAACGCTTGCCGACCCGCCCTCGAGCACTTCCTGCTCCGATGGCTTTGCCAGCATGACCGTTTCCGAATCCGGATTTCTTTCCGATCCATCCGGCAAGCAGATCGATGAGGTGGAGACCAGCCAGCAGGCGGGGGACAGCGGGACCACCGGGGTTATCATTCACTATATCTGGACCAAGCAGTAGGAGAATTATTCGTGAGGAAAGCGATGAAATTTTCCAGATCGCGTTTGGTTCTCGTCGTAAGTGCGCTCCTGGTTCTGTCGAGTTCCGCGATCTGTCGGGCGGACGGGGTGCGCAATGGCCCTTTCCACAATTCCTGTCTGAACGGCCGCTATACGATGGCGACGACGGGATGGGATGTTACGGTCAACTTCCCCCCTGGTACCCCTTTCGCGCTTACCGGCTATGTCGTTACCCAGTGCACCGGTCAGGGTACCGGAACTTACACCGGCGAATTCTTTGCGACCTATCCCACCGTGCCAGGCCCTCCGATTGTTTGCGCTATCACGGGAGGAACCTATTTTATCGATCCCGGCAGCGGCGCGCTTACATCGTCCGCGACCCTTGCCGACGTAACCACGAACTCCTGCGCTGCCTTTGGCAACAAGAGCCTTTCCGAATCCGGATTTCTTTCAGATCCAACCGGCCGGCAGTTCTATCAGGTGGAAACCGGCCAGCAGGTGACGGCCGGCGCGCCCACCGGCGACACCATTCACTATATCTGGACCAAACAGTAGAATTAATTTCAGATATTCCGAATCGGCCGGGCGCGCCCAGGGATCATCTAATCCCTGGCGCGCCCGGAGGGATTTGAACCCCCAACCCTCGGATCCGAAGTCCGATGCTCTGTCCAGTTGAGCTACGGGCGCGCTTGGGAATTCGAATTATCACAGATAGTTCCGCCGCGCGCACCACTTGACGATCATTCGTCAGATCCGACGCCGCCTGATTGCCGCGACTGATCGGCTTTCGCCACGCCACGGCAATCTCAATCGCCTCCGGGATCGGCGCCGGTTGTTTTATCGCCCCCAAGCTGTCGAAATGATCCCCAAGTGGCGCGTCGCTCGACATTCAGACGGCGGTGGATTCCGCTTTCCCTGGCGGCGGCGGCGGCCGCTCTCGCCGCCCTGCTCTACCTGTTCCCGGATCGAGCGGCTCTGCTCCGGACCGCGATCGCGATCGCGCGCGTGCCTCACGCCAGTATCGAGGTAATCGCCTTCGACGAGCGCGGCCGCATGATGGGCGGCGCGGATTTCTTGCACGCCCGGCGCCCGACGCTGATCGTCCGCGACCACAACGGCGCGGTATGCTTCGGCTTCCAGTACGGGATAGCCGGCACACCGCGCCTGGCGATTCCTCCCGCCGAGCCGGTCAGCTTCGATCTCCCTTGGACCGTTCCCGGCTTCGGCAGAGTCCTGCTCACCGCCGATAACCGGGGACACGGCTACCGCGTGAGCGCCGGCGCCTACACCCGCATCGAACTGCTTCCCGAACTCGCGCAATCGCGCCTCGCCGAGGTCGAGCGCTGGGTCGCGTCTCACAACCAGGGCCACGCGGCCACCGACGATGTCGCCCAGGGGCTGGCCTTCGCCCGTAGGCAGCTCGCACGCATGGATACCGTCGCCGACCCGAAAGAAAGATCGCTCCTCGCGGTTCCCGCGCTGCGCGCTGCGCTTCAGGCCGGCGAACAGGAAGTCCTTGCCGAAGCCTCCAATTCGCTCTCCGAGCGCCGCGGCGGAAAGCTTCTGCTCAAGGTCATCGATCGTCACGGCTACGGAGTGCCCAACGTAAAAATTCGCGTCAACGAGACCCGAACCGACTTCCTGTTCGCGGTCGGCACCGGCGACCGCGGCTACGATAGCGACACTATCGCGCGCCTCAAACAAATCGGCGTCAACTATGCCACCCTCGATCTCAACCGTCTCGAACGCGAGCCCCGCTCCGGCGTCTATGCCTTCGATCCCTTCGACCGCCGCTTCAACCCGCTTGCCCTCAAGCAAAACGGATTCATCCTCAGCGCCCGCATACCGGTCGTATCGTTCAACGCCGCGACAACCTCCTCCAAACCTCCCGTCGGCGAGGCGCCATCCGCTCCGGGCCACAAGCTCCACGCCCATCTCGCTCCGATTCTCAAGCGCTACAAGGACCCGGTGGACGTATGGCAAATCGACGCCTCAGCCGCGGCCTGGCCGGGTTTCGATGACGACCCGGCGACGACCGCCGAACTCATCAAGGCGGCGGCCGAAACCATCCGCAAAGGCGATACCGACGGCCGGATTATGCTCGAAGTCGCCGCGCCGCTCGGCCAGGATGTGACCTCCCGCCACTACCCCGGACTTTTCGGCGGCAGCCCCCTTGCCGGGCTCGCGGATGCCGACCCTTACACCCGCATCGAATTCCTTTCGCACACCGGCGTCTCCTACGATCTCGTCGGCCTGCGCTTTGATCCCGGCGCATCGATGGATGACGCCGCTTCCGGCGTTCCGCCGCCGCCGATTGACCTGTTCCGCTTCGCGCTCGAACTCGATCGCTACGCCAGGCTCGGCAAGCCCTTGCGGATCACCGGGCTCGCCGCCGCTTCTTCCGGACAAAACGGCCGCGGCCAGGGATGGTGGCACGCCGCCGCGGACGAGGGCACCCAGGCCGACTATCTGGCCGGCGCATTTACGATCGCCTACGCCAATCCCCACGTGCAGGCGATCGAATGGCCCGCCCTCTACGACGCCGACGCGATCGCGGCGGGTAGAGGTCTTCTGGATCGCTCGAACCGCCCCAAAGCGGCCTACGGGCGGATGGTATCGCTGCTCGCCGGATGGCGCGGCGACGGCGAAGTAACAACCGGTCCCGACGGCACCGCGAGCTTTCAGGGTCCCGCCGGCGATTACCAGCTCAGCGCGCAGGTCGATTCCACCGCTCTGACCGGCGTCGCGCATATCCATCAGGGCGCTGCCAACGTCGCAATCATGAGCGCTCCGATCGAAGTCGCCCCCGCCCCGCCGCCAATTCCACCCGCCGCGAACCCGCAACCCTCGCTGCAAACGCCTGAAATTCCCGAAGCTCCCGAAGCCATCGCACCCTCCGAGCCTCCGAGCCCTTAGCCCCAGGTCGCGCAACACCACCAGCGGCTGTCATTCCGAGCGCAGCGAGGAATCTACGCGGAGCGGTTTTCTTTTCGCGTCGCGTCCGGGAACAAAACCGATCGCTGGGCGGAGACCCCCGATCGGTTGACTCGGCATCCTCCGCGCGCCAATAATGACTGACCAGTCAGTCTATGGAAGCGCCGAAGCCCAACCCCGCCCGATTGCGAACCGCCGGCCGACTGCCGAACGGACGCGGCGACAAGCGCGCCCGGATTCTCGCCGCCGGCCTCAAGTTGTTCGCCAAGCAGCCCTTTCAGCAGGTCACGATGGACAAAGTGGCGAAGCTGGCGCGGGTCGCCAAGGGCACGCTCTACCTCTATTTCCCTTCCAAGCGGTCGCTCTACCTGGGCATCCTCGCCGGCGGCCTCGAAGCTTCCGCTCTCGGCCTGCAAAGCGCCATCTCGCCCGACCTCGATAGCGCCGAACGCTTGCGCCGCGCGATCGCCGCCAGTATCGAATTCTATTACACCCGCGGCGATTTCCTCCGCCTGCTCGCCACCGAACAGCCGGGCGTCGGCGCCGAGCGCAGCCGTCTGCTGGAGAGCTGGCGCGCGCGCGGAATCGAGTTCTTCAGCGCGATGCTCAACGAAGGCATCGCCGACGGCGTGTTTCGCCCGATCGATTCGCGCCTTGTCGCCGTCGCGATCATCGGCACCATCCGCTCCGTGCTGCTCTATTGCGGAACCGAGCGCCCGGTGGCCGAGCTTAATCGCGAACTGGCCACGCTGCTCTTCGACGGGCTCTTGACCGGACCGCACAAACTTCCGGAGCGGGCGCGGCTACAATGAAAAAGTTTGTTCGCCGGCTGATTATTCTTACCGTGATTGCCGGGGCGACGGTGGGATTCTACTCGTTCGGCGAAAAACATCTCTGGCCGCCGCCCGACCTCACCACGCTCAACGCCGTCGGCATCATCGAGGCGCCCGAGGTCAACATCACCAGCCGGATCTCCGGCCGCATCGCCGAACTCGACCTGGTCGAAGGCGACTCCGTCAAACGCGGCCGGGTGGTCTGCCGGATCGAGGACATCGATCTCAGAAATCAGGTCGAACACGCCAAGGCCGACCTCGAACTCGCCAAGGTCAACCTCGCCGACGCGGAGCGCACCGAAAAGCGCGATCGGCGTTTGATCGAACAGGCCGTGATTGCCCAAAAGGAATACGACGACGCCGTCACCAAAGTCGGTCAGGCGCAAGGCCGCGCATCGCCAGCGCCGTCGCCAACCTTCATTTCTATTCCGATCAGCTCACCGACACCCGAATCGTCGCGCCCGTAGACGGCGTGATCGTCAACAAGGCGCTCGAAGTGGGCGAATGGGTCACGCCCGGCACCACGATTTTGACCGTGGACGACCTGTCTTACGTATGGGCCCGCGTCGATGTGCAGGAAACCGCGCTCCACACCCTCAGCGTCGGCCAGCCCGCCACCATAACCCTGCAGACCCAACCGCCGACGCTACTTAGCGGCATCATAATGGCAATCGGACAGGAAGGAGAATTCGCCACCGAACACGACGTCCGCCGCGGCCGCCAGGATATCCGCACTTTTTACATCAAGGTCAGGGTGTTACAGCCCGAAGGAGTGGCCAAGCCCGGAATGACGGCCGAGGTGGCTTTTGCGCGCCGCGATGGAACCGCAGCAGTCAGTAGCAATCCGCACCGAAGCGCTGAGTAAACACTTCGGCTCGTTCGTCGCGGTCGACGCGGTGAGTTTCGAAGTGCGCCCCGGCGAAGTCTTCGGCCTGCTCGGCCCCAACGGCGCCGGCAAAACCACCATCATCCGGATGCTCACCACTCTGCTGCGCCCGACCTCCGGACGTGCCGAAGTCGCCGGATACGACGTCGTTCGCGACGCCCACCGCGTGCGCGAAGCGATCGGCGTTATCCCCCAGGCCATGACCTCGGATCTCGATCTCACCGGATGGGAGAATCTCGACATCTACGGCGAATTCTATGGCGTTCCCCGCCGCCAACGCCGCGAACGCGGCAAGCGCCTGCTTCACATGGTGGGCCTTACCGAGCGCGCCGACGAGCTGGTTGCCACCTACTCGGGCGGGATGCGCCGGCGGCTCGAAATCGCCCGCGGCCTGATGCACGAACCCAGGGTGCTGTTCCTCGATGAGCCCACCATCGGCCTGGATCCGCAAAGCCGTCGCGTGGTCTGGGAGTTGCTCGAACGCCTGCGTCGCGAGACCGAATTGACGATCTCGCTCACCACCCATTACATGGATGAGGCCGAATATCTTTGCGACCGAATCGCGATCGTCGATGGCGGCAAGATCGTCGCCCTGGACACCCCAACGGCCTCAAGGCAAGCATCAAAGCGGCGCCGACCGTCATCGAGCTCGAAGTCGACGCCGACCCCGAACAGGTCGTGGCCGGCCTGCGCGCCCTGCCCTACGTCAGCGAGGTTACCTACACCGACAACGGCAAGATCGGCGTTTCGCGTCCAGCGAGGGCGCGCGGGCCATTCCCGGAATCATCGAGCACATCGAGTCCTGGCGGCCGCAAGGTGGTCTCGATCAGCCTTCGCGCGCCTGTCGCTCGAGGACGTGTTCATCCATTTCACCGGACGCACGCTGCGCGACAGTTCCCGGCCCGAAAGGTTAGCTTCCTGATCGGCGCCGGGATGCCGCAGACGAGGAATTACCGCGCGATGAAGATGTGGGCGATCATGCGTCGCGACCTGCGCAAGTACATGCGCAACCCGATGACCATGGCGACCTCGGTCATGATGCCGATCGTCTACCTGCTGATAATCGGAAACTCCTTTCAGGGCCAGCTCAAGAATCTCCCCGTTGCGGTCGTCAGCCAGGATGGCGGCATGTACGCCCGCCGCCTGCTCGAGCAGTCTGCAGGCGCTTGCCGCCGGCCCCAAAACCATCACCTCACCTATCTCAACGATCCCCGCGTCGCCGTCGACTGCGGTGCGCGAGGGCAAATACAAAGGCGCGGTGATCATTCCGCCCGACTTCAGCCGCGACATCATCCACGGCCGCGTCGGCGAAGTCGGCCTGTTCACCGACAACGTCGATCTGATCTCCTCTTCCGCCCTCGATGCTCTGCTCACTGACGCGGTCGGCTCGCTGCGCACCGATTTCGTCACCGCCCGCCAGTTGAAGCTTAACGCCATCGTGATGCGGCCGATGCCGCTGTTTACTCAGCTCGATTACGACCGCTCGCTGATTCCGGGCGTAATCGTGATGGCGCTGTTCATGGGCTCGCTCACCTCGGGCATCTTCAACTGGGTGATGGACAAGTTCATGGGCGTCACCGAATGTTACCTGGTGACGCCGCTCTCGCGATGGGACATCGCGGGCGGGATGCTCGGCAGCAGCGTCCTGGTGACCAGCGCCGCCGGCGTTATCGTCCTGTTCCTTTCCCTGTTGATAACAGGCAGCAGGATTACCGGCGGACTTCCCGCGCTCGCGCTCCTGCTGGGCATAATCGTGATCGCCTCCACCGGATTGCTGGCGATGGTCTTTGCGCTGCTGGGGCGCGCCAGTCATCCGCGCCTGGTGGGGGTCTTCGCCGGCTTTCTCAACGTAATCCTGTTCTTCCCCAGCGGCGCCATCTACCCGCTCGAAAGCTTCCCGCCCTGGCTGCGGGCCTTCTCCCGCTACAATCCTGAAACCCACGCGGTGAGCGCCCTAAAAGCGATTCTTTTCAAGGGAGTAGCGTTCGAAGCCATCGCCAACGACCTCTTATTCTTGGCTATTTTCACCGTAGTAATGCTGGTCTTGGCCAGCTTCTCCTTCAAACGGACGCTCTGAGTTGTTTTTTTCACGCTCTTCGAATAATATGAATCCCAACTGCGTCAAACTAGGCAGAGCGGCAAGACAGGTATCCTCCGGCTCGGTCCTCCTCCTGCCGGGTCGGAGTTTCCTTCGTGCCGAGAAACGACCGGTCTTGCTTCCGCGGGCCGTAGCGAGAGATTCTTCCTCCTCTCGCACGGCCCGCACTTCTTCTGGCTCTTGACGATTCCCCGCCGTCGTCAAGCCGTGAGGCTCTGAACCGGCTCGGATATTCTTTCCCGCAACTGTCGCATCTCAGCCCTCAACCTTGCCATTCACCTGCGCAACGGTATTCTTGATCTTTGCTCTTGGCGTGATTCTGGTTGTTGCTGGCCCTAACGGAGGATATGTGTCAACGCGGCCTACCGTCGTGCGGCTCGGCGCCGCGATCCGGGGGCAGCCTGTATCTCGGGATGACATTGCCTTAACGATCCCGTCCGGTCGGAAGTATGTTGTGAGCAGTGGCGTCGACGCCGGTCGCCACCTGCTGCACATGCCGAGCCGCTCACGCAGATTGTCTCGGACGGCCCACCATGCCGCATAAGGACAGGCGCGTTGCCGCCGATCGCGTGCTCGCGCCGGTTCCAGTCCATCGGTCGGGATGGTTCGCGCGGCTGAGGCGGATATCCATCTGGGTGGCCGCGCTGGCCTTGGTCTATTCGTTTAGCCTGTTGCGCGATTTGCCGGTGTGGGTGAATCAAATCGATTTCAGCCACTACTATGTCTCGGCGCTGGCGATGCGCCAGGGTGTAGACCCCTACACCACGGACCTCAAGCCCCTGGCTGTGTCGCTTGGACTAGACATCGCGGAGATGAATCACGCCACTTATCCGCCGACCTTTGTTCTCTTGTTCGAGCCGTTGACTTTGTTATCTCCGCTCGCTGCCTACGGACTTTGGTTCGCGATGAACATCGGTTTCCTCGCCACGGCGCTTTACCTGCTATTCGATGGCTTGCCGGGAGACACCGACCTGCGCCTCGCGCTCCTCGGCTTGGCGATTCTCTACCCGCCCATAACCTACAACTTCGAATACGCGCAGACCCAGATCCTGATCCTCTTGCTCTTGATCTTGTTCATGCGTTGCCTGGACTCCGGGCGGCAAGCACTGGCTGGCTTCATGCTTGCCCTGGCGGCGTTGCTCAAGGTGTTTCCAGCGATACTTATTGCTTACCTGCTGTTGCGCCGACAAGGCAAAGCGGTTGTTTATACGGGGATCGGCCTCATTTTCGGCGGTGTGGTTACACTGGCCCTGGTCGGCGTCGAGCGGAGTTTGCACTTCTTACAGGTGCTGCCTTTCCTGACCAGTCCGTACTTTCTCAGCCGCGCTTCCAATGTGGCCCTGGACGCTCTGGTCTCGCGCCTGTTCTGGATCGGTTCTGGTGATCCTGGGATGGAGTTCACTCGCCGCGCGGCGGTAGTGGCGGTTGAGCTGGTTCTAATGGCTCTGACTGTGCGCGCTACACTTCGAAGTTCGACACTATCCGATAACGGCGATGATCGTGTTATCGCTTTGTGGGTGACAACCGCGGTATTGCTCTCGCCAACCGCCTGGATTCATTACCTGGTATTGCTGCTCATTCCGTTTGCCGTGTTACTGCGACAAGCTTTGCGCGGAGAAGCATCGCCGCGGGCCACACAACTGGGACTGACGAGCTACATGGTCGCCGAAGCCCTGATGGTTGGCCTGGCGGCGGTAAGTTTCGAATTCGGAGAACTGCCGAATTGGGCGCTGCTCAGCGCCATGATTGGATGGTCTCTTTCCTTGTTACTCGCTTACGCCGCGGCTTACTCGTTGGCGGTTGACGCAGTGCCCACGCCGGTCACGGCCACAAGCCGAACTTCGCGTGGCGGCCCGTATCGGCGTTGATTGGACTGTTCCGGCGCGGTAGCAGGTTATGCGAGCGACGGCGTTATGCGCCTCTCACGGGAATAAGTCGGGCGGTGCCGAGCCGACGACGGGTGTCTTAATCCCTTTGATCGAAAAATCACTATGAGCGAACAGGCCGGCGTTCTCGTCTCGATATAACAGTTTCCAGGCCGAACTCTTGCTGATCACCTCCCATTGATTGGTCTCCGGTGGCACAATCGCAAAGTCATGCTTGTAGGCCTTGAGCACGCGTTCCGGCTCCGGGAACCCGGACTCGAAATCGAAATAGTCCTTTATGACCTCAGGCGGATATACGGTATCGTAGCGGCCGTCAATGAAGACCTTGCTGTCCGGCGCGAGGTGCCAGATGAGATATTCGCCCCAGTTGTAGACGGAGAGCACATTGCCGTGCAGATGATGCTCTTTCATAAAAGCCACCGCCCCGCCTGGACACGGCACCATTGATTCGAGCGCACTCGAAAACAGCCCATTGGAGATCAGCAAGAGCGCGGCGGCAGCCGCGAATAACTGGCCTGCATAGTCTCGGCTGGAACGATCCGGCCGGTCGGCTGCGCCAGGCCACGATTCATCTCGCGCCGCCGCACGTCGCGCTGCCCTGCCGGTCCCGCCCGCCCATCGTTGCTGCCAGGCCAGGCCGAGATGGCGCGCCAGCGGGACGCTGGTTACGATCACCGCCAGCGTCAGGTTTCGCATCGATGCCAGCGCCGCGACCGAGAATATGACCGCCACGACGACCAGTGGGAGATCGTTGCCGCGAGGGGCTAACGCTACACCGACCGCGAGCGCCAACAGGAACCCGATGGCGTAGACGAATATGATTGCGGCCGGCACGTAACTCTTCCACAACCCGGCGATCGCTACCGTAAGTGGTTTCCAATCGTTGATCACGGTCCGCGTCAACGGATTGGTGAGGGCATGCCCGACCGCATACCAGGCTCCGATGCCGTAAGGATTGATCAGCGTCGCGAGCACCGACGCGATTACGATCAGACTCAAATGGGCGACGCGCCGCCAATCGCGGCGCTGAATTATCCCCTCGATAGAGCCGACCGCGGCATACACCCCCAACGCTCCCAACCCGGCGATATAGCCGCCGTGAAAATTCGCCCATAGCCCCATGATCGGCGCCGCCAGCCACAAGCGGCCCGATCTCCGATAGCTGTCTCCGGCCAGCAACCACACCAGCGCGGCCATCAGGGTGAAGGTGAAGAGCTGCGGCCGCAACATCATTTGGGTCGCCATCGCCGGCGCGGTCAGCATCAAGACCGCACTCTGAATCGGCCCCAAGGCCTGAGTTTCAGCCAAAGCGAGGGCCAGAAACACAACCATCGCCGCGCTGCAGCAAAGCTTGAGCAATTCGAGCCCGAACACACCGGCGCTGTCATAAGCCAGCGCAAAGGTCACTTCGGAAAGCCATTCATGATTGCGCCAAAGATGACCGGGCGCCGAGTAGGAGTAGGGATCGTACTCGATCATATGTCCGGCCTTCAGCATCGCCTGGCCGAAACGGATGTGGCCCCAGAGATCGGAATCGGCAAACGTAAAGACGTCGACCACGGCGATCGCCAGAAACAGGTAAACCACCGGATAGCCGAGCCACGAAGTGGCCACGGCCGGGCTCGATTCCGGCGCTATGGCGGCAGCGGGCTTGTCCGCCAACTCTCGTCGCTCTCTGCGCGCCGCCTTGAGCCGCTGCGCCTTAGACATCGCCGGCTTCCGTTGCGCCTGGGTTAGCCCTGGCCAGGTTCAAGCCGGCATCAAAATCAGCTCGACAACGCATAAGTGTAACCGCAGCCGAAATGTCACTCAGTATTTTTTTGGATTATGATCCACGCCATGGCAATTGAGGTAGCAGCTTCCGTGGCCGGGTTGACCCGGTGATGGGTCGAATTCGAGCCTTCCGCTGCTCGATGCCTTAACCACTGGAATACCCGTTTTCGTCAAAACCATAAAGTTAATTAAGTGACTGTTCTGTTGCGAACCATGTGGATCGTGACAGACCGCACACGAGGCGCGCTGCTCGACAACGTGTTTTTCGTGCGGGAACCGGCCAGTACTGGATATAAGAGTCGACCGATTGTGGCAATTGTAGCACAGCGCGTAACTCGCGCTTGACTCCATGAACGGGTCCTCGGTCTCGTACTCTTGCGCCAGGATTGGTTCCCATCGCGAGCCGTGCGGACCGCTGGGAGAGGTGCCGCTTGGTGTCCACTGATCGTTGTTGTGACAGTCGATGCAGGAGATCGTGCTCGAAGCGGTATATCCCGCCTGCATGCCGACAATCGTCAGATTGTTGCCCTGTAAGGCTATCGGATGGTGGGAGCGACTGTTCGGACCGATTTTCAGCCGAATGTTGCGTGTCGTCTCCTGGCGAAGGATTCCGGGCGTCGTCGGCTCGGCCAGTCCATGGCACTTGAGGCACACCTCATATTCGTAGTTCGCCTGGTTCGCGACGCCGCCGGAGATCGTTACGCCGGACACTCCGCGCAGCGGTCCCGACGTGATGAGTCCGGTTTCGCCGGCTCTCCGCTTCCTGTTTCCCGACCGCGGCAGGTCTCCCGCCGCGTGCGGGTCGTGGCAATCCGCGCAGGTGACGTGACGGGCCATGGTCAGCGGATCTTCCTTCGGCTTGTGAGTCCATTGCCTGCCCTCTATCGGGTGACGCGAGACCTGGAGGAACTGCTGCGCGACGTTCTTTTGCACCATCGTGCCGTTGTGGCAGATGGTGCAGTTGGCCTCCTCGTCAGCCTGGGCCATCAGCCATTCCGGATGGCCGGCGGCGTGGGGGCGATGACAGTTCAGGCAGGCGTTTTCCGCCACCGTCGGATACGCGTCGGGCAGCCACGGACCGGTGCCGGCGACCTTCCACCGGGCGTTGGACGTAGCATGGCTCGAAATGGCCCAGTCTTTCATCCGATGACATGCCGTACACTGGGCCCCGAAACGGTTGTCCATGCGCAGGAAGTTCGGCCGTTGGTCCTCGTGCGGGTCATGACATGCGTCGCACTGAAGCTGCTTGGTATCGTCAAGCCGAACCGTACGCGGCAGCGCGGCCGGTTCGATCAGCTCGCCATTTCGCAGCGCGAGGGCGCTGTCGTAGACAAATGAAATGGGATGGCTTCCCGAAAGGTCCGTTCCCAGCAGGGTTCTCCCGGTGAGCTGCGGCAAGGTAAACTTGCCTGCGCTCGCGGGCACGCGCACCTTGCTCAGCGCGATCACCCCGTCGTGGCACGATAGGCACAGCCGCGAGGAGCCTGTGGGCTGATTCACCACCGCCTCCATCGTACTGCTTTGATACAATTTGTAGGTTACGGCCGGCAGATCCCGGTTCCACAACGCGCGCGTCGGCTTCGCATTGTGCGGAGTGTGGCAAAAGACACACATCCCCGCCTGCACCTTTTCCCGAACTTTTCCGAGCCCGCTCGGAGTCAAATTGTGGACGGTCTTCGCTATGTTGCTTCGGGCATCGGCGCGCGCAAACCACAGCAGCAGGCATACCGTCGCCGCCAGCAACGCTCCCGTTACTACCCATCTCCCGCCGCCGCGATACCCGCGAGCCGGCCGCGTCTGTTTCAGTTCGCCACCTGTACTCATGAGCTCTGTTTCGGATTCGCCTGTGTCTGCGGCGGCTGAGAACCGCCTACGAACTCGAAGACCTGAATTCGTCCGTTGAACGAATCGGCCACGAAGATCCGATCCTGCCTGTTGATGAACGCTCCTTCCGGCAGCCAGAACTCTCCAGGCGCGGTGCCTCGATCTCCGAAGGACAACAGCAGAGCGCCTTCCCCATCCAGAATCTGCACAGCATCGAATAGCGCATCGACCACGTAAAGATGCCCTTCGCTGTCGACCGCGATCCCCTTGGGCGATGCGAAATCACCCGACCCGTCGCCATGCCGGCCTATTTTCCAAAGGAATTTGCCATCGCGATCGAACGCCTGAACGCGGTAGTTAAGCGCGTCCGTCACCAGCAATCCCCCGGTTCGGTCCAGCGCCAGGTAGCTCGGATAATTGAACTCGCCGTCGCCATATCCGCTCTTCCCCCAGGTCGAAAGGCGGCTGCCGTCCGACGTATAAACCGCGATCCGCTGGCCCGCTGAATCGGCCACGTAGAGCCGATCAACCGCCGGGTCGTACGCAAGCGCCGCCGGCCGCTCAAGCCCCGCTTCAACCACTGTCCGCAGCAATTTGCCTTGACGGTCGAGCAGGAAAACTTTTTTCAGGTAAGAATCAGCCACGAAGAACGAGCCGTCCCCCGAGCGGCGACCGCCACCGGCGACATCAATTCGGCGCCGTCAACTTCGTGCACCTTCACTGACTGTTGATTCGCGGGATCGAAGATCCACACCGCCTGCGCGCCCGAATCGGCGACGTAGATCACGCCGTCGCGCTCGGCGACGCCCGTCGGCCGGACCAGCCGCCCGCTGCGGTTGCCGGTAACCGCTTCGATCAGCCTGCCGAAGAACGATTTCTGGATGCCCAGGTCGCGCGCCTCGGCGATGCTGCGCACGTAGCGGATCCTGGTTGGGGCTGGCGGCTGCGGCCATACCAGCCGCTGGTACGCCCCCCCTTCGGTGGCCGGTTGCCTAGGCTCGGCGCTACGGCTCGATACCTCGCAACCCACGACCGCCAGGACGAGCGCGGACAGGAAAGCCAGTTCAAGACATCGACGCATCAAACCCTGCTCAGTAAAATAGTCTGGTTACTCTGATTTCGAGCCGCAGGTCGTTGGTTTTTACCGCGCCCCAGGTCCGGTCATACCACAATATCGTCGGCGCGAACCGAAGTTTTCCAAGTATATAGTTGATCCTCATTCCGGTCTCGATCTCCGTTTGAGTCGCGACTTCGCTATCTTCCAGACTGCGCAGCGAAACAAACGCCGAAACGGTTCCACCGCCTCCAAGCGGACGATCTCCATTGAATATCAGGGCATAACTACTGCTTCGATGCTTGGGCGCGGTGTAGTCGGTGAGAGTTTCGTCTCCGGTTAAACTGAGTAAAATGCTCCATCGCGCACGGTAAGAAATGTTTTGCGAGAGGTCCGTCATATTATACGATACATTGCTCGAGTCCACCGTTTGGTAGCTCGCGTTTGCCCTCGCCATGAACGTTTCCCAATCATGGTGGACACCAATGTTGAAGGTGTTGCTTCTCAGGTGCTCCAGGAACTGAGCGCCTTCTCCGCTCAGCAGCGTCTGGTCGATGGCTTCATACGAGTATGACAAATCAATCCAGGGAAAAGTCACCCCGACGCTGGCCGTTTTCGTGGTCGTGGAAAAACGGGCGTTGGCCGGAACCTGGTAGCTATAGCTGACCGCCACCGGGTCTCCCGGCTGGATGACCAGGCTGGTGGGCACTCGCTTAATCTGAGTCTGATTGCCTATCTCGATAACTTCGTAATCGACGTTCAGCTCCGTCGGGATCCTGCCGCCGCCGCGCGTATCGACCATCACGATCGTGGCCGCGATGACGAAAGTATTATTCAGTGTGAAGGGGCTGTCATTTACGGGCGCAATATGACCCTCATCAATCACCTGGATTTGACCAGACGCCAGATTGTTTTCCTGGATCTCGTATTGTCCGCTGGCGTCCAGGTAAAAAAGACCATGCCACGGGAGTGCGTGGTTATATCCGCCCGACCCCGCGATCCAGTAACTTGTGGTGTCCCCCCGGGTAACGTTTGCCGTATCCCACCCAGGCTTAGAGTCTCACTAAGGTTCTCGTACCAACGGTGATTCAATTGGAATAGGCCGAATTGATAGATGGTCGAACCCGTCCCTTGAACATCGTTGTACTGGAGCTGATACTGGTAGCTGCTGAACAGGTTTTCGTAGTGATCGATGCGTAGCAGCTCGTTGGCAAAAAGGTTTCGAGTCTGCCCGCCCGTCCCGGTGCGATCGTAATAATCAACGTCTGAGTCCCAGCTTCGGTTCAGGTTCGGCCCGAAATCCAGGCTGTATCTAAGGCCGACCTGCTGGGTCTGAAACGCCAGACGATAGTTGCCGCTGTCACGTTCGTTGTCAAACTCGTAGTGGAACCTGAGATCGGCGGTCTGAAAGCCCTTCTCCGCTTCGTAGTCGACGATGTCGCGGTTCTGATCGAGTCGAAACGTTGAACCGAGTTGCGTGGTTTTCTCGTCGAACTGGTCCTGGCGGAGCGAAAGCCTCGAACTGAAATAATACAAACCGTAATCTTTTAGGGCGCTGTCTTCCAGGACCTGCGCTAACAGGCCGATGTTGGAGCTATCCGCCGTCGTGCGCCCGCCGAATGTGGTGTTCGAAACGCCCTGATTCTGATTGGCGTAGAAGGTGGCGTTTTCGGCCCACTGTGGGAACAAAGTCGTGTCGAAGTTGTAACCCCAAAGCAATCCGTCCGAATAATCGCCGGCGCCGTGCGAATAGCGATCCTGCTCCTGGTACAAGTCCAGATTGAACCCCGCATTAGCCACCAGAAGCCGCGGATCGATGAGATAGATGCCGTCGTTCTTGATTTTCATCAGCTCGTCGAAGCGGTTTCTGCTCAGGCTGAGCGACGAGGTCGGGCTGCTCGAAGTCTGATCTTCAAACTGGTAAGCACCCTCCGCCGACCCTTGCCATGTCCCAAGCTGCACTCCACCCTCGTAATCCTGAAGCGAGAAGGCGAGGACTTTTTCGCCGGACAGCGCGATCGCCGCACACAGCATCGCAAACAGCAACGGACCGGACAATCGCGCGCTTACTTTTGATGGCATCGCTGGCAGTTGTCGAAGCTCGACGCATCATACGTGGTTTTTCCGTCATGGCAGGCGCCGCAAAACTTGCCGTTGCCGATCGCTTCCATGCTGATGGCATCCGCACCCAGCTTCATCTTGAACAGCGAGTCGTGGCACACGTAACACTTGAACAGCACCCGATGCAGCGCGTGCGGAAATACCGCGACCGGGAAAGCCTCCGCGCCGGCCGAGCCCGCCTGGCGCGACAGGACAAAGTCACCCGGCGCCGCCGCCGCCATCCCCGCGAGCAGCGCAATCACTAGTCCGATCCCTCCGACTGCCCTCAACCGGCGCATCATTTGCCCCCGCCCAGCCCGGGATGACAGCGCGCACAGCCGGTGGGAATCCCGAAAGCCACCTTGCCGTGGCAACGCCCGCAATATTTTCCGGCATAGAGATCCGCCATCTTGATCGGATCGCCGCCCTTCTTCATCTGAAAAATCGCCGGATGACAATTCGGGCAACCGAGCCATTGCGTGTGCGCCTTGTGCGCGAACACGACTTTCATCGCCGGCATCCCCTTCGGCACCAATTCCACATTCAGATTGAACGGCGCCTGGTCTTTGGCGCCTTGCTTGATGCCGGCTCTGGGCGCGATCGATTTCTCGTTCAAGGCACGGACCATGTCCGGCTTGCCGCTCTTGTCCTTGGGCAGCTTCGGGATCAACGCCGCCAGCCAGTCGCGCCCGTGCTCTTCCTTCTGAACTATGACCACCTCGACCGGCTTCGGCGTCGGGGTTGATACCGGCGGCGGTGGACGCCGCGCCTGCCGCACTACCGGCTTCCGTTCCCATTTCTCTCCCGGCTTCGGCACACCTTCGAAGAAGAACGAAAGCACCTGATAGCGGCTCTCCTCGCTGCATCCGCTGATCAACCCCACAACCGATGCGATCAGTAACATGACCGTCAGGATCCTGGTCGCTTTCATCCCCTCCGCCTTGGCTTTCCTAAACGCACGAAGCATGCCGATAGACTTTTCACTCCAAGACCTCTTTCTTGGCCCCTCTCCCACGGGGAGAGGGGAAAATTTTCCTCTCACCTTTCTGGCTCCCCTTCCCCGCTGGGGAAGGGGCCGGGGGTTAGGTCCATATGCCACACGACCGCTCGGCGGCCAACTGCAAAGGGCCGTGGGTTAGGTCAAACAACACAGCCGCCGGCAAGCGCCTCCACGCTTGCCGACGGCCGTTAAGCCAGTTCCTGGAACCGAGCGCGCATCAGGAGAGTTAAAGCGAAGGCCGCCAAAGCCCTCCTGACTACACTACAGGATCACTTGTTGTGGCATTCCTGACAGATGTAATTGGCTGAACCGCTGACAGCTCCCCTCAGCAGGTCGATATCAATATTCTCCCTGTTGTGGACGTCGTGGCACGAGGTACACTCGACACCCGCGCTCCCTGTCGCGCAGCCACCTGATGCCGCCCTGGTTACCACTCCGCCTGTTTCCTGATACAGACGAATGGGCAATGACGGTTGCGCCACCCACTCGGCGCTCACAATCTGTTGACCCGTAGTCACACTGTTGTAGGTGCTTCCAACGCCGCCGCAAGGATAAGGCATGGCAACCGGATGGGTGCTCATCATGCTGCCGCCACCCCCGACGATGGTATATGCATTTCCCCCGCAAGTGGTGATCCCGTTTGTCGTTGTGCAGGTCGAACCGGCGCCGGGTATCGGTGTTTGATCCTGGTACCAGTTGATCGTGCTCGGCGAAACGCTGCCATCATGACAGCTCAGGCATTTTGAAGTCGGCCCCGCCCAGTTGTTCGCGATGGTCGCGTATGGGGTGCCGGCCATGGTGGTGGCGTTCGCTTCCCAAGTAAATTGGGTGTTGTTGCTCAGATGATGGTTCCACAACAACGTAGTCAGAAGCGCCTTGTGCGGCGTATGGCACAGCGTGCACTGACCAACGCTTGTATTGGTGCCGTTCAGGTTCACGGTGCCGTGACTGCTCTTGCCGGGGCCGTTCACGAAGTCGTGGTAGGAGCCGTTGAATCCACTTCCACAGGCAACGTTGCCGCAAGTACCATTAGCGGCCCACAATATTGATGGGCCTCGCGCTGCCAGCGCCAGCGCCACGATGGCAACGGCGACGATCGCGTTAAGCCATCTCATTAATTTCATATCCTTCATCCTCCTGTTTGTCAGTTGCTCGATTGTGCCGCTTGGTCACGGCTAGCCACCTTCGCCTCTTTGCTCTCTATACCTTCACCTCCTTCAGCCTTGAGTTCCGGCTCGACGACGCTGTCTGCTGGGGTAGTATTCACCAGCGCATATACCTCGACCCGGTGGTTTATGTAGTCGCCCACGTAGATGTGATTGTCCCTGGAGATCGCGACCGCGGTGGGATTCCTGAGCAGACCGGGCATCGGTCCGCGACCGCCGAAGAACAACAGCACCTGGCCCTTGCGATTAAAAATCTGGACGTTGCTCCATCCCGAATCCGCGACGTACAGATTTCCAAAGCTATCCAAAGCCACGCCCTTGGGTCGGGCGAACATCCCCGGGGCATCGCCATTCCCGCCGATCGTCCTCACATACTTGCCGTTCGGATCGAACATCTGGACGCGGTTATTGAGCGTGTCGGTGACGAAAACGTTCCCCTCGCCATCGACCGCGACGTAGGTCGCGAACATGAACATGCCCGGATCGTTGCCCTGACCTTTGCCGATATGGCCAAGCAGCTTCCCATCCAGGGAGAAGATCTTGACGTTGTGCTCGTTGGACGTTTTGATCGCGGTATCGACCACGTAGATCTTGCCGCGTTGGCGATCGATCGCGATGCCGGTCGGGTGCACCACGCTCTTGTCGGTAATGACCCGAAGTTCCTTGCCCGCGCGGTCGAATACCCTGATGTTCTTCTTCGCCTGGTCGACGACGTAGAGGTTTTGCTGGGCGTCCAGCGCCAAGCCTAATGGATGCGCGAATCCCTCGATCTTGGAGAACTTCTTATTCCCAAAGTCGAAGACGAAGACCTGCTGCCAACCGCTGTCGGCCACGTACAAAACCTGGCCATCGTCGGACACCGCCAAGCCCATCGGCTCGATGATGTGGTTTGGCGGCGGCTTGCTGCCGGAAAGGAAATTAATGACGCTCTGGGTGAAAGTGGTGTCGTCCGCGAGGTCCTTGTCGCTGGTGACACTGCGCACGAACTCAATCCGGGTCTTTTCCGGCGGCGAAGGCCAAGACAATTTCATTGGCCCCGCTTCCTTCGGTTGCTGGGTGGCACAGCCTGCCATTCCCAGGAACACCGCCACAGTTAAAACCCCACCAATTCCTATCGAAGCTAAACGGCGTAACATCATCGCCATCACCTTATCGTTATCGGCGCATCCCCCCTGCCCGACGGGTTCGGATGAGTCGTGCTCATCCGCGCCGCCGGTTACGCTTCCTTTGTTCTGAAAACGCTCCGTTCCTTTCCTCGGTCCTTACGCGGCCTCCAAGCCTCCTCCGGGTCATTAATCCCGCTATAACCGTCGCCAGCTTGAAACAATCGACTTTAATGAGCAGCAAAGGCCGTGCCGATACCTCTGACTAAATTTCACGCGCCTGCTAACGCTTATCTATCGCTCGAGGATAAATGAAAACTACTTATATGCCTTTTGGATGCAGCCGACCTGCGCCCTTTGGAGACACCCGGCTCCCTGCGCGGCTGAAACTCGCGCGCGAATCCTGCAGCCTCAGCGCGATAACGAGGCCACAATCTGCCGCGTGGAAATCGACGCGGAATCGGAAAAACGCCGCGTCAGGCTGCCTCCGGATGCGTAAAAACACCGGAACCTCGTCTTCGTTCCTCAATGAGGCTTCGCCTGGATGTAGCGACCTCGAAACTGATGCCGCTACATCCAGGCGGTCTCCCGAAAGAGACCGCCTTCGGTTTAGATTTTTTATATAGCCTTACTTCGCCAAGCCCCGGACATAAGCCACAACGTCCGCGATCTCGTCGTCCTTAAGCGAATCACCGAACCCCGCCATCAGTGCGGACTTACCCACCGCCGGACCGCCCTTCTTGATAACGTCGGTCATCTGCTGATCCGTAACCTTTGCCATAGCCGCCTTGTCGGTTAAATCGGTCGGCTTCGGATCCAGCGCCGCCGCCGCCGCCCCGTCGCCCTTGCCGGCATCGCCATGGCAGGAGGCGCAGTTGGTCGCGTAAACCTCCTTGCCCTTGGCGGCATCTCCAGCACCCCAAGCCAGACTCGGCGCCAGTATCAGCGCCGCCGCGATCGCAATCCTCTTTCGTCCTGTCATCCCTCTCTCTCCTTTTGCGAACCTAGTAGCTTCGCTTGTGTTGCACAATCGCTACACCAATGAAAAAAATTAGTCGAGATATTCTATCGCCACTAATCGCCGCATAGCATATCGGCAATACCCGACCAATCTTGTCTGCTATTCGTTGCCCCCTTCGGGCAGTGGCTAATCGCACGATCGATGCCGCCCCACGACCCGATTCCGCTTGCCGCTGTGTCCCAGCATGAAAGTTCCACGCGGATAGAGATCCACTTTCAACCGCATCCCACAACCCGCAGTCGCGAAACAGGCCTGCTCCTGTTGGCGTCACGTTTTCGGGCCACTGTCCCCTTTGGATTCGAACATCCGTTTACATCGATGAACCGCTCTTACTCACAAACCAACGCACCGCTATTACTTTCGCTGGAGCGAAAAAACTTCGAGTTTTTCTCAAATCGTCAGGGCCGAAACCTGCGGCGATTTGGATGCGGGTGCGGCCCCTTTGCGCTCCCGACCTCACCCTCATCGACGGCGCCTCGCTTTTCTGGCAAGATTCTGGCGCTCCAGCCATCAAAAGGCATGGGTGCGATTTACTTGGATGAAAAGAGCCATCTTGAATCAAATCAGCCATTTTCGGATCAAAACGGCCGCGATAGACGTGCCTCGTCCTCACCCTGTTCCCCGCGTCTCCGGCTCGTTTTTCACCTCTTGTAAAAAGTCCTGGCTGGATATTTTTTAATGAATCACGGACGTGGTTGGTTGTTCCTCATACCGCTGCTGACTTTCGTCGCGGCGGCGATGCTCTTGAGTTGCGGCGGCGGCAGCGGCAGCAGTGCGAGCGCGACGCCCGCCCCCCCGGGACCCTACGTCGAGGCGATCTCGATATGCCCGGGCGCGCCGGCTTCGCCTGTTCCCTCGCCCAGCCCGCACCCCAGCTCCAGCATCACCCCGGTACCCTCAACCACCGTGTCGCCGACGCCTTGCCCGGACTTCACAGCGGCCGCGGTTCCCCAAGGTTGCTTCGTCCAGTTCCACGCCGTGGCGACCCTGAGCAACCGCTGGAACGTCGACATCACGGATGCGAGCTCCACGCTCTGGTCCAGCGACAACACTTCCGTGTTGGCGCCCGATCCTAACAACCCTGGGGTATATTCCGCCCCTGGTACGGCGGGTAATACTGCCAATGTCAGCGCCAGCGCCAGCGGGGTTATCAGCCTGCCGCTGCCGGTAACCGTCGATTCTCCCGGACCTTGTCCGACATCCGAGCCACCGGGTTAACCATGCGTCGCGCTACCGTGCTTGATTCAAGCTCCCGCGATGCCCTGACCATAGCCATTAGAGAGGCACGATAGAGGTATGGCCGGAATCGATATCATCAGACGAAAGTTGAAAGAGGATCGACTCCCCGACACCCCGGACGAACTCGGGCGCAAGAAGAAGCGGCCGCGCGAGATCGCCTTCATGGACGTCAATCTCTGCTTCCCATGCGGCAAGTGCCCCGAATTTTGCCCGGTCGGATGCATCGAGGAATTGGCGCCCAATTCGGTTCCGAACCGTGGCGTCCAGCCCGTCCAGGACCGCTTTCAGGAATGCATCGGATGCTACATCTGCGTCGAGGTCTGCTCGCTGATGACCGACTACGATGCCATCCGCATGTACGATACCAGCCTGGTTGAAGAGGCCCTCGGCATAAAAATCGGCGACACGCCGCCCGAGGAGCCGATTCCCGCCCAAGCCCTTGAGGAGTTGTTCTCCGAAGGCGGCCTATACCGCCACCTCGGCAAGGGCTCTCGCATCCGGGAAAAGATGAACGCTGAAGAACGCCAGATTTTCGCCAGGGAAAAAGCCCGCGGCTAGCTCAGCCCATGTACGTCCGCGCCGGCATCGCCGGGCTGTCTATAGACCGGGCGGCCTAGGGTCGATTCCGATTGACATCCGAACTTACCGACTATAGCGTTTTGAGCTGTCTACTCGGGGGGCCCTAGCGATGGAACGGCAAGCCAGACGGGCGCAAGTGCTTCGTCACGCGAAGCGGATCTTCGCCCGCAAAGGTTATCATCAGACCAACATTGCCGACATCATCGCCCAGGCTCGCATCGCCCGCGGCACCTTCTATCTTTACTTCCAGAACAAACGCGATCTCTTCCAGGAGCTGCTCGATCAGGTGCTGCACGAACTCACCGACCGCATCCAGCGTATCCGGCTCGATCCGATGCAGCCCGGACCGGCCGACCAGTTGCGCGACAATCTCCGCCGCGTGCTCACCTTCGTTCTCGGCGAGCGCGAGCTGACCGACATCCTGTTGCATCACTCGATGGGCTTCGACGCCGAGCTTGACGCCCGGGTCCGCGAGTTCTACGACCGTATCGCGCGGCTGATTCAACGCTCGCTCGATCTCGGCGTCCAGATGGAGCTGGTCCGGCCCGGCGATACGCGTGCCATGTCATATTGTATCCTGGGCGGAATCAAGGAACTGGTCGGACAGCTATCGCAGCAGCCCCCGAGCGATATCGAGACCGCGGTCGAGGAACTGCTCAATTTCGGCCTGCGCGGCGTGGCTCGTCGCGAGCTGCTGGAAGCCGCCGCTTTGGGCCGCAAACAGGCCAACGGCGCGGACAACGATTTTTTTTCCCGCGACTAGACTGACATGTCAGTTCAACGACCAAAACGAGCCCCCGGTAAACCGTCCCCGTCGATCAACGCCGCGGCCTTCTACGATCTCGACGGCACGCTCACCGATTTGAACCTGCTTCACGCGACGTTGTTCTTTCTCGCCAATCTCGCGGAATGGAGCGGCCGGATTACCTACCTGACGGCTCTGGCCACGCGCCTGCCCCGCATCTACCGGGCCGAGCAGCGCGATCGCCGCCTGCTGAACGTCGTCCTGCTCGAATCGCTCAACGGCATCTCGCGCGACCGCCTCGAAATCCTTGGCGATGAGTACTGCGATCGCTTTCTCGTCGATCGCCTCTATTCGCAGGCAACGGACCTGATCGAGCGCAATCGCGAAGTCGGGCTGGAACCGGTTCTGGTCAGCGGCTCGCCCGATTTCGTGGTCGCCCCGCTCGCCCGCCGCCTCAATATCGCGACCTTCGTCGCCAATCGTCTTCACTACTTCCGCAACCTCGCCACCGGACGTCTGCTCGAACCCGTGATGGCGGGAGAGGAAAAGGCAACGTGGTGCGCGAACTACGCCGCCAAGCAGGGCATCGATCTCGACGCCTGCTGGGGCTACGCCGATTCGTACTACGACCTGCCGTTTCTGACCGCGCTCGGCCATCCGGTGGCCGTCAATCCCGATCGCCGGCTCGAAGCCGCGGCGCACAACCGGCAGTGGCCGATCATCCGTTTTACCAAAACCGCCCCGGACCGCGACCGTGACGGGGAGGCTTTGGCATGACGGCAACGCAAGCACGAGGCTGGGAGCCATCACCTGCGGCTTTTCTGCCCCCGGAACCAATAGGAGTCGCCGATGGCGCGTCCGGAGGCCAAACTTAAAGAATCGGTAAAGCCGTCCGATCTCAAGCACGATGTCGGGCGCCCGCCGCGACCTGGTGGTGACGCTCAATCGCCGCTCCGAGCCGCGCCTCATCCCTTACGGCGACGATTTCCTGTTCGAGAAGCTGCCGGCCGGCACCCGCGTGATTTATCCGCCGCCGCCGCTGGAGCCCTCCCCGATCCCGACGTCGCGATTCGCTATGCCCTGCTCCATCCGGAGAACGCCGACCCGCTGTTCGCGCAGCTCAATCCCAACATGCGGGTCACGATCGCGATCGACGATATCAGCCTGCCGCTGCCGCCGATGCAGCGGCCCGATATCCGCGAGCGGCTGCTCAATCCGTGCTGCAGATGCTGGCCGATTACGGCGTCGACGACGTCCACCTGATCATCGCGACCTCGCTTCATCGCCGCATGACCGAAGCCGAAATTCGTCGCATGGTCGGCGAGCGCGCCTTCACGCGCCTACTGGCCCGAGCGGCTGTACAACTTCGACGCCGAGAATCGCGCCGAGTTGGCGATGCTGGGCAAGACCGATCACGGCGAGGAAGTCTGGCTCTCCCGGCGCGCCGCCGAATCCGATCTGCTGATCTATTTGAACATCAACCTGGTGCCGATGGATGGCGGCCACAAGTCGGTCGCCGTCGGCCTCGCGCCGTACCAGAGCCTGCGCTATCACCATAATCCCGCCACGCTGCGCGACAGCCATTCCTACATGGACCCGACGCGCTCGGCGCTGCATCGCGTCGCCGACCGGATGGGCCGCGTGGTCAATCGCAACGTCAACGTGTTCACCTCGAGACCGGCGATCAACAATCGCATGTACGGCGGGATGCTCGATTTCCTGCACAAGAACGAGGATCGCTTCTCCGATTGGGATCGCACGCGGCTGAAGGGCTTTCAAGTGGACGATGCGCAATCTATCCGACGATCTGCGCCGCCAGGTTCTGCAGCAACTACGCCGCGCCTTACGGGATGACCGGCGTGTGGGCGGGCGAGACCGAGGCGGTGCATCAAGAAGGCGCTGGACAAGGTTTTCCAGCAGTACGCGGTGCCGGTTACCGGCCAGTCCGACATCCTGATCGTCGGCGTGCCCTACATCGGCCCCTACAACGTCAACTCGATCATGAATCCGATCCTCGTGCAGTGCACCGGGCTCGGCTACCTGTTCAACATGTATCGCAACAAGCCGCTGGTGCGCGCCGGCGGCACGATGATCATCTGCCATCCGCTGCGCGACGAGTTCCATCCCGAGCATCATCCGAGCTACATCGAGTTCTTCCATCGATGCCTCGCCGAGACCACCGACGCCTCCGTGCTGGAGAAAAAATTCGAGGCCGAGTTCGCGCACAACCCGACCTACATCCACATGTATCGCTACGGCCACGCCTATCACGGCGTGCATCCGTTCTACATGTGGTACTGGGGCGAGCCGGCCCGCCAGCACGTCGGACGGGTGATCGCCGCCGGATGCGAGGACCCGGCGGTCGCGGCGCGGCTCGGCTGGGATGCGGCCGACACGCTCGATGAAGCGATCGCGATGGCGACCTCGGATCTCGGCCGCTCCGCCTCGATCACCTATCTCCATCTGCCGCCGCTGGTAATCGCCGATGTCGAGTAGCAACGCGCACGGCGCGCCGCCGCCGGCGCGCGGGACGCGATGCCGCCGCTCGAGCAGGTGCTCGCCAAGCGCCGCATCCTGCTTACCGGCGCCACCGGATTTCTCGGCAAGGTGTTTCTCGAAATCCTCCTGCGCTCTGCATCCCGAGATCGAGCGCATCTACCTGCTGATTCGCGGCGACCGGCGCTCCAGCCTGAGCCGCTTCCGGCGCGAGATCCTCGATTCGCCGGTGATGGATCCGCTGCGCCAGCAACTTGGTAGCCGCTTCGATCGCTACATCGAGGACAAGATCGTCGTGCTCGCGGGCGATATCACCGAAGACGGCCTGGTTACCGCGACAGGACGAAACGCTCAAGCGCGGCGCCCTCGACGCCGTGGTGCATTGCGCCGGGATTGGTTAACTTCGAGGCCTCGCTCGAAAAGGCGCTCGCGGTCAACACGCTCGGCGTCGTCAACGTCATCGACTTCTGCCGCAAGCTCGAACGCCGCGATGCTTCACGTCTCGACCTGTTATGCCGCGGGCCAGCGCCGACGGCCATCGCTACGAGGACGACATCCCGGCGGATTGGTGCCCGACGATCGGCGCAAACATTTCAACCTGCGGCGTGAGATTCGCGACGCGCCGCGCGCTGGTCGATCGCGTCGAGGCCGCCTCGCACGATCAGGCGCTGCTCGTCCGAGTTCGGCCGAAGCGTCCGAGACGGCGAGAGCCGCGAGGCCGCGATCGAGGCGCCGGCGCAAGCGATGGGTCGAGGAGCGGCTCAAGCAGGAGGGCATTGGCGCGCGCGCGTCAGCCTGGGATGGCCCAACACCTACAGCTACACCAAGAGCCTCGGCGAGCAGTTGGTGTTCGCCGCGCGCAGGGAACTCAACGTCACCGTGGTGCGGCCGGCGGTGATCGAAAGCGCGCTGGCCGATCCGTTCCCCGGATGGAACCAGGGCGTCAACACCAGCGCTCCGCTCACCTATCTGTCGGGCGAAGGCTATCGCTTCTATCCGGCCCGCGCCGATCTGGTGCTCGACGTGATGCCGGTCGATCTGGTGGCGCACGCGATGGTTCCGATACTCGCCGCGCTGCTGCTCAAGCGCCATCAGCCCATCTACCAGCTCGGCACCTCCGACTGTAATCCGCTCCCGATGCGCCGGCTGGTCGAGCTGACCGCGCTCGGCAATCGCCGCGATCAGCGCGACGGCAGACGGCTCGATGGGCAAGCTGGCGCCGCACCTCGAGGCGGTGATCGTCTCGCAGAGCACCTACGATTTCGCCAGCCGCACGATGCCGCGAATTCCTCAAACAGGCCGCGAGCCTGGCGCAAAGTCGCGCTCGGCGAGGATTCAGCCCGCGCCCGCCAGCTCGAAGAAGGCCTCGACCTGATCGCGATCGAATCGACCTCGCCCGCTCCCTGGTCGAGGTCTATCGGCCCTACATTCAGGAACTGGTCTACACCTTCCACTGCAAGAATATTCGCGCTCTCTATCAGCGCCTGAGCCCGCCGGACGCCGAGCTTCATCCGTTACAAGCCCGAGGCGATCGATTGGCAGGATTACTGGATCAACGTCCATCTGCCGGGACTGCGCCGTTACAGTTTTCCCGCAGCTCGATCTTCACGCCCGCGGCCGCACGCGCTCACCGCGCCGTCATCGCAGCCTGGTCGAGCTGCTCGACAGCGCCGCCGAACGTTACGGTGCGCGTCCCGCGCTGATCGCGCGCACGACTTCCGGCGAGAGAGCGCGCGATGACCTATCGCGAGCTGCGCGACGGCGCCCAACGCGCCGCGCTGATGCTGGCCGGACGCGGCATCGAGCCCGGCGACCGCGTCCTGCTAATCGGCGACAACTCGCCCGACTGGGTGCTGGCCTTCTTCGCGATCGTCAAGCGCCGGCGCCGTCGCCGTGCCGCTCGACCATCTGATCTCGCCCGATGAATTGCGCCCCATAATGCAAAATCGCGGAGCCGCGCGCCGCGCTATGCTCGACCGCGGTCGCCCGCCGCCTCGGCGATTCCCTCGCCGAGGCCGTCCGCGAACGTCATCGAGCTCGACGAACTCGGCCGTCCCTTCCTGCTGCGCTCCGGCGCCGTCGACGCTGAACCGGAAATCGATCGCAAGTCGCTCGCCTCGATCGTCTTCACTTCCGGCACCACGGGCGCGCCCAAGGGCGTGATGCTCACGCATGGCAACTTCGCCGCCGAGGTCTCGATGCTGGCGCGGGCCTTCACGCTCGACAGCCAGGATGTGCTGCTGTCGCTGCTGCCGCTCCATCACACCTTCGAGTTCACGTGCGGGATGCTGCTGCCGCTCGCCGAGCGGCGCGACCATCGTCTATCCGCTCGGCGTCGATGCCGCCAGCCTGTCGCGCACGCTTTCCGCCGTGCGCCCGACCGCGCTTATCGGCGTGCCCGCGCTCTGGCAGGCGGTCCATCGCCGCATCATCGACGAAGTCGAGCATCGCGGCGTCTTCTTCCACGCCGCCTTCGACCAGTTGCGCGATTTCAATCGCCGACTCGATCAGGGCTTGAAGCTTAATCTTGGCGGCATGCTGTTTCGCGCGGCCCACAATGCGATGGGCGGCAGGCTCCGGCTCGCCGTCAGCGGCGGCGCGGCTCTCCCCAAACGAATCGCCGAATTCTTCAACGACATAGGCATCCGTCTGCTCGAAGGCTACGGACTCACCGAAAGCGCGCCCGTGCTCACCACCGCCCGTCCCGACGAGCCGATGCGGTCGGGATCGGTGGGCAAGCCGATTCCAGGAGTCGAGATCAAACTGGCTTTCGAGAATGGTTCGGACGTCGGTGAGATTCTCGCTCGCGGACCCAACGTGATGGCGGGTTACTACCACAATCAGGCCGCGACCGACGCGGTGCTGCGCGACGGATGGCTCCATACCGGCGATCTCGGACGCTTCGACGGCGAAGGCAATCTCTACATCGTCGGCCGCGCCAAGGAAGTGATCGTCGACGCCGGCGGCAACAACGTCTACATCGACGAACTCGAGGAAGCTTACGGCCACTCGCCCTATCTGAAGGAACTGGCGGTCGTCGGCCTCAAGGTCGGCGACGGCGAGCAGGTCGCGGCGCTCGCGGTCCCCGCGTACTCACGCGGCGAGAGCCGGCGCGCGGTCGAAGACAATCTGCGCGCTCATTTCGAGCGCGTCAGCGCCGGACTCGGCGCGCACAAACGCATCAGGGTCCTGCGCTTTACCGATAGCGAACTGCCGCGCACCCGCACTCGCAAAATCAAACGGGCCGAGGTGTCGGCGCTGATTGCAGCTGATGGTCGGGCGCAAGGATCTCCCCGCCGGCGGCGGCGGCAACGGCGCCGATATCGAGCCTTGGCTGACCGACGCACTCGCGCAGATTTCCACCGACGGTTCAGCGATTTCCGCCGCCACCCGCCTCATCGAAGACCTCGGCCTGGATTCGCTGGCGCTCGCCGAGCTCGGCGAGCATCTCGCTGTCCACACCGGCCGCGAACTTACCGCCGAAGAACTCGGCAACATCAAAACCGTCGGCGAGTTGCAGCAGGCCGTCAGCCAGAGCCAGAATCGCCCACGATTGCCCTCGTACGCCCGTTTCGCGGAACCTTACACGCCGGTGATGCCCACGCCACTCAAGCGCTTGGCCGACGCGGCGGCGCTTCACGCCCAGAATGCGGTGCTCTCCGGATGGCTCAAGCCTCGCATCCTCGGCGGGGGCAACATCCCGGCCAACCGCAACGTGCTCGTGGTCGCCAATCACTCAAGCCACCTCGATTTCGCGCTGGTGCGCCACGCTCTGGGCCGGATGGGCGAAAATCTCGTCGTGCTCGCCGCGAAGGATTATTTCTTCAACACCAATCTGCGCCGCTTCATCGCGAAAAACTTCACTCCTCTGATTCCGTTCGATCGCGAACGCGCGCAGCTCGAATCGCTCGACGACGCGCTGGCTGAACTCGCCGCGGGACGCAGCGTCCTGATGTTTCCCGAAGGCACGCGATCGCCCGACGGCGAGCTTCACGAATTCAAGAGCGGTGCGGGCTACCTCGCGCTCCGCGGCGGATGCGACATCCTGCCGGTCCACATCAAAGGCACTTACCAGGTGCTCGGCAAGGGCAAACTCCTGCCGCGCCGCCATCCGGTTGAAGTCCGCATCGGCGCCGTGATCGGCCGCGACCTGCTCGCGAGCGTCGCGGGACAGAATGAAGGCGCGGGCGCATATCGCAAGCTCGCCGATTTCCTGCGCCAGTCGGTCGCGAACCTCGCGGTTCGTACATCGCGATTATCTCGAAACCGATCATCGGGTACTTCGGATACCCCGAGCCAACCGCTGGAGCGGACGGTTTCGTCGTCTTCTCCGTAGAAATGGTCGCGACGCCTCTCCGTCATCCTCAGCTCCGCGAAGAATCGCCGCGAAGCGATGCGCTCCTGTAGAACCCTCCTGTTCTCGCTCCTGTTGGCCGCGCTCCTGCAGTCGATTCCCGCGCCCGCATACGCCTGGGATTCGCACACCCACCGCCTCATCACGCGCCTGGCGGTGCGCGCGCTGCCGGCCGGCGAATTGAAAAGCTTCTTTCTGCAAAACGAAAAACGTCTCGAACAATTCTCGGTCGAACCCGACAGCAAGCTGAAGCGACGTTACGGCGAAGCCGAGAGACGCCGCCACTATATCGATATCGACAATTACGGCGCCGATCCTTTTTCGAAGCTCAGTCCCTCGCTCGCCGCAACCGAGGCGCGATTCGGTGTCGCCAGGGTCCTGCGATGGGGAACGCTGCCGTGGACCATCGATCAATTCGCCGATCGCCTGGCCGCGATGCTGCACGCCCGGAACCGAAGCGAGTGCGCAACCATCCTCAGGCTCTCAGGCTATCTCGCCCATTACGTCGGCGACGCGACCCAGCCGCTCCACGCCACCAGCCACTTCGACGGCTTCCCTTCCGATCGCGGCGTCCATCAACGAATCGAAAACGCGACCGACCACGACGTCCCCCGACTCGAAACGCTCGCGCAATCGGCCTCCGCGATGCGCAAGCTCGATTCGGTGTGGAACGCGACGATCGCCGAACTCGGCCATTCGCACGCCCTGGTGACGACGATACTCGAAGGCGACCGCGCCGCCCGCGCGCAGAGCGACGGCGGCTTCGAGTCATACGAGCGGGAGCTAATGAAGCGCAACGGCACCCTGATCGCGGGCCAGATTTCCCGCGCCGCCTCGCTGCTGGCTTCGATCTGGCTCTACGAATGGGACCGCGCCGGCCGCCCTCCCCTCTGCCAGACTTCCCCACCGGCCCGCCGCGGCTTATCCATCCGCGCCCCTTTGAGCGAAACCGGCATTCCCCCTCCGTGACGAATGAGCTGTTCAGCAACTCGGGTTTAGATGCGATCCCAATTCTGTCCCCTCGCCCGCGTTTTCACGGGAGAGGGTTAGGGTGAGGGCACCTTAAACAAACCTTCTGGAAGCAAATTGTTCGAATCACAACGACCATTGTGTGCCGCGTCTCTTAGGAATCACCATCCGTTCGTACTATAATGGCTGCGTAATGGATTGGTCCGTCTTCGCCCCGAACCCTTCGAACAACGCGCGACCGGCGCGCGACGCCAGACCTTCCGTAACCGAGCTGCTGCCCGAGCTTCTGGTGGGCGAATACCCCCGCCTCGAAGACATCGACTGGCTAAAGACCGCCCACGCCGTCACCGCCGTCCATAACCTTCAGGACGATAACGACCTTCGCATTTTCGGCATCGACGCCGCCGCCCTGCGCGAGACCTGCCGGATGAGTTCGATCAAAATCGTCCGCACGCCGATATCCGACGGCAGCGCCGACGAACTCGCGCTCCATCTCGAACGCGCTCTTGCCGACCTCAAGGCGCTGACCGACGCCGGCGAGCGGGTCTACCTGCACTGCAACGCCGGCCTCAACCGCGCGCCGACGGTGGCTATCGCGTTCATGCGCGCCTATCGCGATATGTCGCTCAACGAGGCGCTGTCGCACGTCAAGCAACGTCGCGCCTGCGGTCCGTTCATGACCGTGCTCGAAGATTATTTCGGCCCCCGCCACCTCAAAGCGGGCAAGTAGCTTGGCTCTCGCCGGCGACGCCGACTCACTCGAAAATTCCCGATCGCGGGAAAAGCTTCTTCTCATTTGTTCGTGGGGAGTGCATGCCTACACCGCGCTCGGCGGCGTGCTCGGCCTCCTGACGCTCGAATTCGCCGCCCAGTCCCGCTTTCGCGCCGCCTTCCTCGCTCTCGCGATTGCCACCGCCGTCGATTCCACCGACGGCCCGATCGCCCGCGCGCTCGAAGTGCGCCGGCGTATCCCGTTCTTCGACGGCGCCACGCTCGACAACGTCGTCGATTATCTCACCTACGTGATCGCGCCGGTGTTCCTCATGCTTCGCGCCGCGCTCCTGCCCGCGGGCAACGCCGGCGTCATCGTCGGCAGCCTGGCCGTCTTCGCCAGCGCCTACGGACTTTGCCGCACCGACGCCAAGACCGACGACAACTACTTCCTCGGCTTCCCCTCTTACTGG
This sequence comes from uncultured Pseudomonadota bacterium, assembly GCA_963759165.1. Taxonomy (GTDB): domain Bacteria; phylum Desulfobacterota; class Binatia; order Binatales; family Binataceae; genus DATJOQ01. The sequence continues at coordinate 2,137,511 of CAVWXK010000001.1, forward strand.
AACCTGGTCGCGTTCTATCTGTTCTGTTTTCACCTCACACCCGAGCTCAATGCCGCGATCGTCACGGTGCTGGCGGCGATGGTTTTCCTGCCGATCAAGTACGTCTACCCCAACCGCACCAAACCGCTGCGCCCGCTGACGATTCTGCTCGGCGTGATCTGGGCGATAGCCACCGTCACCATCCTGATTCAGTTGCCCGCGCCCCATCCCGTTCTGCTGGCGATTTCTTTCAGTTACGTGGTTTACTACTTCGTGGTTTCGTTCATTCTGCATTACCGGATGGTCGCGGCGCGCGCGCCGACGCTCAACTGATCCCGATGGCCGCGAAAAAAACCGCGAAACCGCATACAATCGAACCGTGGCTCGAAGTCACCGACGGCTCCGCGCCGGTATTGCTGATCGCGCCCCACGGCGGGCGCGCCGCCTTCGCGCCGGGCGCGATGCTTCATCCCAAGGTCAACGACCTTCACACCGCCGAGATCACGCGCGAACTCGCGGCCAGACTCGGAGCGACCGCGTTCATCAACAGCGGGATGGATCGCAACCGCATCGACTGCAATCGCCTAGTCCAGTTGTCCGCCCACGCGCCGTGGCTCCTTGAGATGATCGCCGACCGGCTCGAACAACTGATATCGCGCAATGGACGCGCGCTCGCGCTGGTGATCCACGGATGGAACGTGATCGAACCGCGCGTCGATCTCGGCCTCGGCCTCAAGTCCCACGCCGACGGGCTGCGGGTTCACGGACAGGCCTGCGTCTCGGCCAGCGACGAGTTCATCAACGGCCCGCTCGCCGAACTGGTCGAGCGGCTGCAACGTGAAGGCGTCATTCCGACCTTCGGCCTGCGCTACCCGGCCGGCGGCAAGGAGAACCTGCTGCAGGCCTTCACCGAGCGCCATCGTGAAAGCCCGGTCGAACCGCTTGCGCGCCTTGGCCGGATGGCTGCAGCGGGCACGCTCGAAGCGGTCCAACTCGAATTGTCTGTAGGCGTGCGATGGCCCGGAAGGATTCGCGAGCGCAGCATCGAGGCCATCGCCGATACGCTCTCTCGTCCGCTGGCCTCATCGCGCACGACCTCCGTACCGATAACCGTGATGCGCACGCGGGCCAAACCCGCGGCCAAACCGCCCGCCAAGGCGCGCATCGCTCCCGCGCCGCCGGTCAGAGTCGGCGTCGAATTTTTCGATCCCGCCGCGCGCTTGGGCGTGATGGCGAGCTTCGATCTCGGCCACGGCGCCATCGGCGCCCGCATCATGCTGTTGATCGACGGCCGCCGCGTCGCGCTTTTCACCAGCGAAGGCAAGCCCGAACTCGATATGCAACGGATCGCGCACGGGCCGTTGGCGTTGCGCACCGACGGCGATCGCATCGTGCTGGAATTCAAGGGCCCCACGCTAGTCACGCCCGACGGAATTGGTTACCTGAGCGTCGAGCACGCGCTCGCGCAGGGCGACCTCGAAGAAGCGGTAGATATCGCGATGTCGATGCGCCTCGACGCCGCTTCCGACGATCTGCAAGGGCTCCTCGCCGGCTTCCAGAATGTGATTCATGCCAACGCCGCCCCTGTCGGCTTCGGTTCCGTCGCCGGCACGATCCGCTTCGACGGCAGGAATCAGGAGATCGACGCGATCGGCCGCATCGGCGTTTCCTTCACCAATATCGGCGCCACGCCATTCCGCTCACGCCGGATGTTGTGGGCTCACTTCCCGAACGCTTCGAAACTCAGCGCCGTCGAAGCGCGGACGCTCGCCCATCCCGACGGCAGCGAAGAACCCGCCGCACGTCTGTTTGCCGGCACCCAGGCATCGGAATGCCTCGTAGACACCCTCGACCTCGAGATTTCCTCGCCCAGCACGCCGCCCGGAAGCTTCAGCGCGCTCCTCACGCCGCCCGGCGGCCGGCCGTCGCTCCTGCGCGGCGAACCGGAAAGTTTCCTGCCGCTGTCGCGCCCGGGGCCGGACCTGACCCGAATCCATACCTCGCTCGGCTTCGCCACCTTCCGACTCGGTGATCACGAGGGCGCCGGGATGTACGAATACTCGCGCTGCGCCGAGCCGGCCTCATCCGACGATTCCCCTAACGACGACGATTAGCCGAACGGCCTCAGCGGCATAAAGGCCGCGATCCTGATTCCGTCCCCATTTCTGTCCCCATTCCGTTCCCTCGCCCGCATTCCTGCGGGAGAGGGTTAGGGTCAGGGCACCGCCAAGGAATTCCTCCGCCCAGGCTTTGGGGCCAAGCGCTTGGCAGGCGGAAGATTGGAGAGAAAGAAAAGGCGTGTCGAAAAAACTAGGGCTTCGCCGATACCTGAGCGGCCCCGGCGCGCGCCGATACCGCCTGCTCCAGCCGCTCGGCCAGCGCCAGTACCTGCCGGGCCAAGGGCGAATCGGCATACTGTCGGATGAACGGAACGCCGCGGTCACACGATTCCGCCAGCCGCGGGTCGAAGGGCAATCGTCCCAGGATCGACGGCTCGAATTCGCGTCGCAACCCCAGCGCGTCGCCTTGCGGAAAAAGCGGTCGTACCGATTGGCACTGCCCGCAGTAGAACCCGGCCATGTTCTCGATGATTCCGAGCAATGGCGTCGCGTTGCGCGTCGCCACGTCGATCGCGGGATGCATCGAGCGCAACGCCACGTCGGACGATTGTGTGACCAACACCACGCCGCTCAGGTTCGCGAGCTTCGCTATCCGCTCGAAGTGATCTAGCCCCGGCGCCAGATCGATTAGCAGCAGATCGAGAAATCCGAACCGGGTCTCGGCCAGCAATCGCCGCAGCATCTGCGATTCATCCGGCGCGGCGGGCCCGTGGTTCATCAAATCAGCGTCTTCCGCTTCGGGGGTTTCAACAAACGAGGAACCTGCCGCGCCGAGCAAATCCATTCCGATCAGCCGCAAGCCGAGCGGCCCAGCCGCGGGTTCAATCACGCCCGCCGCCGCAAACGCCTGAATCCGCCTCATCCCGAGCATCGTCGCCACGCACGGCGCATTCAGGTCGGCGTCGAGTATCCCGACCTTCCGCCCCTTGACCGCCAGCGCCGCCGCCAGATTGACCGCCAGCGAACTTTTGCCGACACCGCCCCTCGCGCTCGCCAGGGCCACGACCGCCTTGACGTTGGGCACGCCCAGCTTTGGTTCGCCGACTTCAGCGCCCGCGGGCGAGTTGTTTGCGGAACCGATGTTGTCTTCGAACTCCCGAAAAAATCGCATGGTCGAAAGCCAGTGTTTTACCTGAATGTAAAGTGTCGGATCACCCTGCTGCCCCAGCAGGCGACCCATCCTGGTTAGAATGCACCGTTTGCGGGCTGGCGTAAAGTGAGATGGGACGGCAGCGCCGCGCTATCGGCATGGAATGCCGCAAATCGAAAAATCAAATGCCGGAGTGAGCCTGTAAGCCGGGTCCTGTACCCTTGCGGGCGGCGATCATTCCTCTACGCCGGCGATTGCTCGCCGGCTCTAGCGACCGTACCCGAGAGACTTGAGCGGGCCACTCGCTCTCCTATTTGGTCTTGCTCCGGGTGGGGTTTAGCATGCGCGCGCGATCGCTCGCGCGCCGGTGGGCTCTTACCCCGCCTTTTCACCCTTACCCTCGCGGGCGGTTTGTTTTCTGTGCCACTTTCCGCGGATCGCTCCGCGCCGCCGTTAGCGGCCACCCTGCCCTATGGAGCCCGGACTTTCCTCCCCTTGCGGGGCGATCGCCCGGCTCACTCCGGCTTCCCAATCATATCACGCCTGGGGCCAGTCGGCGCAGCGCTTCGATAAAGATGTTTGGCGATTGCCAGTGGCTTGGCATCCGCCCGGGCGAAGCTAGTATCGGAACCGTCGCCATCCAATGGCGCGACGATCGTCGCCGGCTCAACTCGGGTCGTTGGCTGCTTGGGCCTCGACGTACAGGATGCGCTGGCAGTTGGGGCAGTCTTTGATCGTCTGATGCTTCTGGATCTCGTTGTAGAGCTGCGGCGGAATCCGCCGGCGGCATCCCTGGCAGGTCCCGGCCTTGGCCAGCGCCACCGCCAGACCGCCCCGACGCTCGAAGAGCATCTCGTAACGCTGCCTGAGCGCCGGCGCGATTCCTTCGGCAAGCTTGTCGCGTTCCATCTTGCGCTGGGCGATCGCGCCCTTGAGTTGCTCGGCCTCCGTCGCCACTTCTTTCTCGGCCGCTTTGAGGTCGGCGCGCTTTTGCTTGATAAGCCCCTTCAGCTCATCGATTCGCGCGGCGCGCTGATCGGTGCCTTCCATCCGCGTCAGGATCTCCCCTTCAAGCCGCTGATTGCTTTCCTTGAGCGATTCGACCTCATGCCCGAGCGCCTGCAGTTCGCGCTCGTTTCGGATCAGGGTGAGCCGCATGCGCTTGTTGCGGATCTGTTCCTCGCCCTCCGCCAGATTTCGTTCCAGTTCCTTGCGCGCCAGCAGCGCCTCCTGCTCCTCGGCCTTCAGTTTTTCGAGTTCGCCCTCGGCCTGTTCGGTCGCCCCGCGAAGCTCGTCTATCCGTCCGGTGATCTTCGACAGCGCCTGCCCCTGCTCCCGCAAATCCTGGTCGAGAACCTGCAAACGCATTAGTTGGCTTAGCTCCTCGGGCAAATCATCCTCCTATGGTTGAGCGGCCTTCGTGATCTTTGGGCGCGCGGATGCGCGAACCTCGACGAGCGGCCGATTCGACAGCGGGTTTTGAGTGGGCCCACCAGGATTCGAACCTGGGACCAACCGGTTATGAGCCGGTAGCTCTAAACCGGACTGAGCTATGGGCCCCAAAAAAGGCATCGATGAGAGTGAGCCTACCAGTTTTTCCTCACCGCTTTAAGGCTCCGGAGCCTCTCGGCGATATTTTTCGCCATCCCGTATCGCGCACGATTCATCGCTCCTGATTCGCGCCGCGCCTCAAACTTATAACCGCCTGCGCCGCGGCGGTTGCCTGACCTTCGTCGGGCTGGGTCGCGCTTCGCGCCATCCCTTCCACTTCGCGCCGATGGCGCCGGCGTTCCAGCGCGGCGATATAGCCGCTGCCAAGTTTTCGCGCCTCTTCCAGATCGTCCATCAGAGGACCAACCAGCAAGGCGCTGAGGCGGCTCCGCTGCTCCACCGAAAGCCTCTCGGCCACCGCCGTTTCAAACGACGGCCCCGATTCCGTCGAATCGCAGACCTCGGCAAGCAATTCGGCCAATCCACGATCTTCGAATTCGGCCGGCGCACTGCCCTCGATAATCCCGGACCGCAGCTGCGGATAGGCGAGCGCCACCGCGAGCAGGCCCACCGCCGCCTCGGTGGCCGCACCGCTATCCCTGGGCGGAGTCGCAGGTTGGACCGAACGCCTCGCGCTCGCCCCTTTGCCGGACGGACGCGCATGATTGCGCAGAAGCTGCTCGCTGACCCCCAGCATCTCGGCGGCCTTGCGCGACAGCAGATCGAACTCGAACGGATTCGCCACCAACCGCAGCATCTCGGCGACGCGCTCCGCCGCCCGCGCCTGACCGCTCAGCGATCCGCGCGCCGGCCGCGCCTCCGATGCGAGAAAGTAATCCACCAGCAGTTCCGAAGAATCGATCAGCGTCTTGAAGGCTTCGACCCCGCGCTCCCGGATGAGCCGATCCGGGTCCAACCCGGCCGGGAGAAAAATCCCGCGCCCGAGAAGACCCGCCTCAAGGAACACCGGCAGCGCCCGGATCGACGCCTTCTGGCCGGCGCTGTCGCCGTCGAAGCAGGCCAGCACGTTGCGCGTATGACGCCCGAGCAGCCGCAACTGATCGACCGTCACCGCCGTGCCGAGGCTCGCGACGGTTTCGCGAAAACCGGCCTGCCAGAGCGCAATCGCGTCGATATATCCTTCCACTATGATCGCCCGATCGTTCTGCGCGATCGCGCGGCGCGCCTCATAAATTCCGTAAAGATTGCGCGCCTTGGAATAAAGCGGCGATTCCGTCGAATTGATGTACTTGGGCAGGCGGTCGTCGAGCACCCGGCCGCCGAACGCGATCGCGCGGCCCTGGCCGTCGCGAATCGGGAACATCAGGCGGCCGCGAAACATGTCGTGGACGCCGCCGCTATTCTTCACCAATCCGATTTTGATTCCCGCTTCGAGCAGCTTTCGGCGTTCCAATGCCTTGGCCAGCGACGCGGTTTGCATCGGGGCAAAGCCGAGCAGACACTCCTGCGCGATTTCCGTTCCGATCGCGCGGCGCTTCAGATACTCGCGCGCCGGAGCGCCATTGGGGGTCTTCCACAGCACGTGCGCGAAGAACTCGCTCGCGACCTGGGCCGCCTGAAGCATCGCGTCGCGCTCGCCGGCGCCTGGCCCGTCGTCGACGCGCTCCGGGAGCGTCACTCCATAGCGGCGCGCCAGTAACCGCACCGCTTCGGGAAACGTAACGGCGTCGGTACGCATCACGAAGTCGAACACCGTGCCGCCCACTCCGCATCCGAAACAATGAAAGAAGCCCCGCTCCGGATTGACGCTGAACGACGCCGTCTTTTCGCTGTGGAAGGGACAAAGCCCGGTGTAATTGCGCCCCGTGCGCCGCAGCCGCACGTGCGCGCCGATCAGCTCGACGATATCGGCGCGTTGCCTCAGCTCATCGATCTTGTCTCGCCCAAAAAGCGCCATTACTCCTCAATCACCGCGCGCAGCCGTTCCGGGTAGTTGGTCATGATACCATCCACCCCGCACGCTATCAGCGAGCGCATCGTCCGTTTGTCGTCAACCGTCCAGACGTAAACCTGAAGGCCGCGCCGATGGGCCTCGGCGCAAAGCTCCGGCCGCGCAAGATCGAAGCGCGGATTGATCGCGAAGGCCCTGAGCGCCGCGGCTGCCGCGATCGTCCGCTCCGGCTCTTCCTCGGCCAAAAGTCCGATACGTATCCGCGGCTCGATCTCGCGCGCCCGTTCGAGCGCAGGCCACTCGAAGCTCGACACCATCGATGTTTCGAGCTCGCCGCTGTCGCGCATCGCCCGGCAGACTCCCGCTTCGACCCCGGCGCCCTTGAGCTCGATATTGAGCGCGCATCGCCCCCGCGTCAGCGCGAAAACCTCATCCAGCGTCGGAACGCGCTCGCCCGTGACTGCTCTGCCGCGTTCGCTCACGATATTCAGGGCCTTGACCTCGGCGATCGTCAGCGCGCGAACCGGCCCGTGACCGTCGGTGGTGCGATCGAGCTTTTCATCGTGCATCACCACAATCGCTCCGTCACGCGTGGTTTGTACGTCGAGCTCGCACATATCCGCGCCGGCTTCGATCGCGGCGCCAAAGGCGGTAAGCGTGTTTTCCGGATAGCGGCCGCTGGCGCCACGATGGGCTATGTTTAAACAGGCTCGCCTCATCGAACCCACACGCTGTCTGCAACAGCAGGGTGCGGGAAAACCTCTATCTATCTGAAGCGGCTCGGAGCACCCTGCGAAAAAACTGGCTTCCTTCCTCAAGTTCTCCCCCTCCGGGGGAGACTACAGAGGGGTAGCCGGCTGCTGAAAAAGATTTTTCAGCAGGCGGCTGGCGCCAATCTGTTCAGAACTTTAGCCGCCCTGAAGCCCGGCGCGCAAACCGCATCCGCCCGCCTCTCAACAGCACGCCAAACCCTCTGCTGGCGCGGCACACCGAACCTTCCATTCAGGCGCCGTTCACGCCGAGCATCGGCTCCTGTACGATTAACGAAGCAGTCAGTACAGCATGAATCCTCGCACAGGCAGGGCAAAGAACTACTTCAGCGCGGGCTTCAACGTCGCCTCGTCGATGGCCGACGAAGCCGCCGGAATCCTTGTGGCCGCAGGCGCGCTCGGATGCGCCGTCAAGGAACCGTTCACGCCCCGACCGCGTCGCTCGAAGATCGTGCACCTCGAGGCGTTTTTCGATCGCCTGACATCGTCGCGACTCGCCCGGATAGAATCCACGCTCGCCGCCGCCGGGATGCTGCGCGACGGCACGCGCCCATCGGCCCCGCGGCGGATCGTCGATCCCGGATGGTCGACGCTTTGGAAGGAACGCTTCACGCCGCTCAAAATCGGCCGCCGCCTGCTTATCGTTCCGCCGTGGAACAAGGCCGGGATTCCCGGCAGGATGAGCCTGGTGATCGAACCGGGGCAGGCTTTCGGCACCGGCCATCATGCCACCACTCGCGGCGTGCTGGCGCTCCTCGATACGGAGTGCGCGCGGCGTCATTTCCACACCGCGCTCAACGTCGGCACCGGTTCCGGCGTGCTGGCAATCGCGATGAAGCTGTTCGGCGTCGAAGACGTGACGGGTATCGACAACGATCCGATAGCGATCGCCGGCGCCCGCCATAACGCGACGCTCAATCGCCTCGCCGGCCGCATTCGATTTTCCGCCGCTCCGCTAGGCGCGTTCCGTCGCCGCTTCGATCTGATTACGGCCAACATCCTGACCTCCGTGCTGATCGAGATGTCATCAAAACTCAAGCCAATTCTCGCCGACGACGGCCGCCTGATCCTGTCCGGCATCCTCGCCCGCGAGGCCGAGCCGCTGATGGCCCATTACCGGCCCGAACTGCGATGCCTCACGTCGCGAATCGATCGCGGATGGGCCACGCTGGTGCTCGGACGATGACGCGGCCGCCCCGATTCGCCATCACCGGCGCCGCTCTCGACGGAGACGTCGCGCGGATAAGCGGCGCCGAACTCCATCATATGCGCGACGTGATGCGGTTGCGGGTCGGCGCTCCGATCGCGATGATCGACGAGCGCGGCGTCGAATATTACGGTCGCATCAAAAGCTTCGAGACGGCTCACGCGATTGTCGAGATCGAAAGCCGGACCGAACCGAAGCGCGATTCCTCTGTCATTCTGGCCGCGGCCGTTATAAAAGGCCCGCGGATGGATCTGATGGTCGAAAAAGCCGCCGAGCTTGGCGCGACCGAATTCTGGCCGCTCATTTGCGCGCGCGGCCTCATCCGCAATCCCGGCGCCGAGCGGCTCGCGCGATGGCGTCGGCTCGCGATCGCCGCCGCCAAGCAGAGCCTCGCGTCTCATCCGATGGAGATCGCGGCGCCGCGCGATTTTCGGAATCTCATCGCCGCGCCGCCGCCGGGGATGCTCGCGATCATCTGCCGCGAGGGTGCTCCGCCGCTTGGCCGAATCATTCGCGAGGCCAACGTTCGGAGCGCGCTCATCGTGTGCGGCCCTGAGGGCGACTTCGATCCGGACGAAGCCGCGAGCGCCGAGCGCGCCGGGTTCCGTCCCGCGAGTCTCGGACCCAACCGGCTCCGCAGCGAAACCGCGGCGATCGCCGCGCTGAGTATCGCCGCCGCGATGCTCGACGAAATCACCCAAGGAGCGTGATCGATGGCCTACAAGTTCGCCTTGATTATGGACCCGCTCGAAAAGGTCCTGCTCGACAAGGACACCACCTTCGTCTTCATGCTTGAGTCTCTCAAGCGCGGCCATCAGGTTTTCTTTCTCGGCCTTCGTGATCTTTACGCTCGCGGCCCTCAGGTGCTCGGATGGGCGCGGCGATGCGAGGTGATGCGCGCCGATCCGCACTATCGCTTCCTCGACGACGGCGCCGCATATCCGCTCGAAACCTTCGACGCGATCTTCATGCGCAAGGATCCGCCGGCGAATCTTCCCTACCTGTACACCACGATGCTGCTCAGCCTCGTCGACCGCCGTCGCACCTTCATTCTGAACGACCCGGCTGGCCTTCGCGAAGCAAACGAAAAGCTCTACACGCTGAATTTCCCCTCGGTGATTCCGCCCACGCTCGTGACCGATCGGATCGACCGGCTGAAGGCTTTCATGATGGAACAGGGCGGCGAGATGGTGGTCAAACCGCTCGACGGCCACGGCGGCGAAGGCGTCTTCGTGGTGGCGAAGGACGACCGCAATTTGCACGCCATCCTCGAAACCGCAACCGAGTTCGAAACCCGATTCATCATGGCGCAGCGCTACATTCCGGAAATCCGCGCCGGCGACAAACGCCTGATCGTGCTCGACGGCGAGCCGCTCGGATGCACGCTCAGGGTGCCCCGTTCCGACGAGCATCGCGGCAACATCCACGTCGGCGGAACGTGCGTGAAGACGCCGGTCTCCGCCCGCGACCGCGAGATCTGTCGCGTCCTGAAGCCCCGGCTCGAACGCGACGGCCTCTATTTCGTCGGACTCGATGTAATCGGCGATTACCTGACCGAGGTTAACGTCACCAGCCCGACCGGCGTCCAGGAAATCGATCGCCTCGACGGCGTCGCGCTCGAAGCGGATGTGATCGACTTCGTCGAATCCCGCATCGCCGCCCTCCTCCGTTAACTGAGGCTCGTCATACTGAGCCCTCCGCTGAGGCTTCTTAATTCCCTCTCCTGCACCGACGCGGGAGAGGGTCAGGGTGAGGGTTCCGACGCCTCCTATTTTTCTCGTCATCCTGAGCCCTTCGCTGCGGCCTCTTAATTCCCTCTCCCGCATCGATGCGGGAGAGGGTCAGGGTGAGGGCACCTAAGGCCCCTGGTCTTTCTGTCATTTCGAGCGTAGCGAGGAATCTACGCGGCGCGATTCAATTGTCCTTCCGAATCACGCAAAGCTCTTCACCCGCAGGAGTTGCAACCACCCCGCGGGATCGGTAGCAATGGAAGCTTGTCGGTGTCGGCGCAAGCCCGCTCCGGCGCGCCCGAAAAGGTGGGCAGGTAGCTCAGTCGGTAGAGCAAAGGACTGAAAATCCTTGTGTCGACAGTTCGATTCTGTCCCTGCCCACCAGAATTATCCAATTCATTCATGGCTTTTCTGCTGGTTGAGCGACTAGCGCCAAAGCGCGTATTCGCCGAATTGTCATAAAACTGTCTCACTTCTTCCCTCGGCGCCGCAGACTTCACGGGTCATTTAGCTGCCTCTATGTGGCGCAGGGCCACCACCCGCATGTGGCGCAGAATCGCTAGGTCAAGCGGAATAAGCAGCACGAAAATGACAAGGCCGATCGCCGCGTACATCAAGACCTGTAATGAGACACGCAAGGTCATGATGGCAGCTCTCCGCGCGCGAGTTGCTTTGCACCACGGTCGCTCGCAGAGCCATTTGCCGAGGGTGACCAGCCATTTGCAGACCCGGCTGGTCGCGGCACCAATGGCCGCCAACATCAAAAAGCCAATCACCGCATTGAGTACATCGAGTACATCATGAAGAACGCTCACCGAGTTCCCTCCCCGGCGCGGTCGAGCTGGTGGACGGACGCCAGCTTCTTCACGCCTTCAGCTAGGTCGGATTGAGAGACAATGGCGTACCGTCTAAAGATGCTCTCCGTCTTGTGGCCGGTCAGCTTCATCGCGACCGAGCGCGAAATGCCGGCGCGTTCGAGATTGCGAACGGCACTCCGCCGCAAGTCATGGAACAATCGCCCCGGAAGCCCGGCAGCTCGACATGCGCTCATCCATGCCTTTCTGAAGCTGCCCAGCGGCTTCCCGTCGCGATGGAATACCCAAGGAACAATCAGGCCAAGCTCTTTCGCGCACTCCTGCTGCTGCCGTAGAAGAGCTTTAAGCTCAGGCAGCACTCCAAACGGAAAGACGCGACCGTCGCCGTTTTTTGTGGTCTCCGGCTCAAGCCGAACTTCGCCGCTCCTGAAATCGACGTGCCGCCATTGAAGCGAACGAATCTCGCCAATTCGCCAGCCCGTCACATAGGCGAATTGCGCCACTGGCCGAAGGTTGGCAGGCAGCTTCACGCAAACCGCGTCCAACTCCCCGCGCTCGAAAAAGCCGGAGCGCGTGTTGCGGACTTCGAGCGTCGGAAATTCAGGAACGATTGCTTTGCCAGCCCGCGCTCCGAGCTTGAGCATTAGATGCAAGGCGGCAAGCTCATTGCGAACAGTCGCTGGTTTCACTGAATCAAGCCGGTTCGCTACGTACTGAGTGATGCGGTCGAAGGTTATGTCGGCAGCACGGTAATCGCCGAAGAACGCGCGCAGCGCGTTGAGTGAACTGACAGCGCGAGCGAGCGACTTGCGCTCATTGATTCGATAATGCGCAAGAAGGAGCTTCTCCAGTTCACTGAATGTCGTTCTTTCGGTAGCTGGACCAACCAATCGGCCAAGGCCCATCTCAGCTTGCCGCCGACGCAGCAGAGCTACAGCCTCACTTCGTTTTGTGGAGCGGGAGCTTTCCCAGTGGACTTTTCCGCGAAAGCAGTATTGAACCCACCAGATTCGCCCGCGTGGATAGACTCGACCCATCCCGCGCGCGTTCACCGCTTCGCTCCGCCGTTGGCGAGCCACTTCTCGATTCCATGTTTCAAGAATTTGAGGCTTCCCTTCACGTGCCGCTTGTTGGTGCGGACGGTGAACGGCAGCTCTTTGTGATGTCTGAAGAGCCACCGCTGCGTGATTCCACCCCCGATGAATTCCGCAGCCTGCTTCGCGGTCAGTAGCGCTCCATCCGAGCCACCGGCTTGACGAGACCGCGCAAGCTCATCCGCAAAACACCGAAGCCGCCGAAGCTCTTGCAGCTCGCTACCGAGCCACTGGACACTCGCGCCTATAGCGATGATAGATTCGCGGAAACCAGCCGCAGCGAGTACGTTGCTAGCCGCGTTTAGGGCCTCGTGTTCTGGAGGGATTGCGTGTCGGGGAGGTTTGTGATTACTGGTTACCAGTTCTACTTGCATAGAGCTATTTGGGGACGCGCGGCTCGGCCTGTCAAGCCGCGCGTTTTCTTTTCCTCTTTACACACGCCATCGTTGGGACGACCAGTAGGCAATGGTAAACATAGGTAGGCATCGCGGCTTCAAAGTCGGGGTCGCGGCGCACTTACGCGTATAGAGTCAAGTGAAGTCAGAGCGGAAGGCTCGCCGACCCTCCGCGCCGCTCGGCCAAGCAAAAGCTTCTTGGCCTTCGCGCCGCATCGCGGTCCCGCTCGCAATCCGAAATTGAGGGCAGCTCTCCCGTTACCCTTCCAGCCACGGTTAGGAAGGGTAAACGGGAAAGCTGCTCTAGCGAGCCAACGCTTCATCAGCGGTCGCGCGCCAGCGCCACAGCGCTTGCGTAGCGGCTCAACACCAGCGCGATTAAACTATCGAGTTTCCGCGTGCTACCGTCCACCGTATGGTTTGGCGCAACAATCGACTGACAGAGCAAAAGGTGACCCACATCCACCGTGCAATTGCCACGCTGCTCGCAGAGCACGCGACACTAGCTCAGCGGCTCCAGCAACTTGAGCGCGAATCGCTGTCACGCGAACTATCTGTCTGCCTGCGCGAGCTACATGCCGCCGTCGAGGTTGCCGCACAACAAGGAAGTGATGCGGCTTGCGCACTCGAAACCGGGTTGCGCGCATCGGTCGCGCCGCTCCCGCGCGGCAAGGCCGGGGGCCTAGCGCGGGCTCGGACGGGCTGGCGCTACGGCGACGGAACCTTCATGTCCGAATGGAAAAAGCGAGAAACGTACTTTGAAGAGCAAGAGCGACACGCGCGCGGCGGACGGGCGCGCGTCGCTACGGCCCGACGCTATCCCGATGGGACTTTCGCTCCGAACGCGAGCGACGGTCATCTGGATTCTGGTGACAGAACGTAGCAATCGCGCGCTCTAGCTCTTCGCGACTCCGAAGCTCACGAAGCCCGCGCATCTTCATCCACCAAAGCCGCTTGCCGGAGACCGCCAGAGTAAAGCCGCAACGGCATCGGTGGAATTCGACCTTGTTAAGGTCACCGACCTTAAGAGGGTTGTGCATAGGCGCACCATCCTTCCGCGTCCCAATCGATTTCGACGCATTTCAGGTATTCAACCGCTACATACGCCGGTCGACACGGAGACCAGAACCAGCCACTCGGCTCTTTGGCCGGCTCCGATGCGTGAATCGCAAACCGGCGCGTCCGGCCAGCCGGAAAATTGGTTTTCGTGAGATACTTCGCCACGTAGCGACCAGAGCCGCGCGCAGAGACTCTTCGCACGTCGAGTATTGAACCGAGTCCACAGCGCGCGGCGACTCGACTCAGAACCGCCTGCGGTACAAAGCGAGCATCCCAGAGCATATGAACGTGAAGTCTGCCGCCACCCGCACCGCAACGGCAGGCTATCGTTTCAAGACAGATGCAGCGCGGATCGCGGTCTGCCACTTCGCGAACCCAAGCCCAATTGAATTTCCCGGAGTGTCGTGTTACCCATCGCCTGAATGAAGCCACTCGCCGCGAGAACCGGCGTATCGATTCTTTGTTTGGGTCGGCATCTTCGACTCGCGCCGCGGTTAGAGTCACGAGCGCGGGCTGACGACACCACAGGATACGCTCGAAGCGACGCGAGAGAGTTGCGCTCTTTCGCCGAGCGCATGGCGGACAGCTCCACGCTCCGCACCCAGCGCGGTAGACGATACCTTTGGTCGGGTTGTACAACGAGCCGCGCGAGCGCTCACACTGTCTCAAAATTGTCTCAGAACGATTTGCCGGTAAGGATGAGCAACGGCTACTTTCTGGAGCCGCAGAGCCTTGAGCCACAAGGGATTTTGGCCGATTCGCACCGTTGCCTTTCGATGCTGCCGAGCTTCGAGAAGGACTGAAAATCCTTGTGTCGACAGTTCGATTCTGTCCCTGCCCACCAGAAATGGCCCGAAAATATTACGGTTTTTTAGACTGGCTATGCGCACTGGACCGCCAACTTGGGCACAACATGGGCAGTCCGATCTAGGGGCACCACGTTAGACGATTCCCGCGGGACGCCGGCAAGATGGGCGCCTACGCGATCAATGGCCGCCGCGAGATCGCCTTCGGTCACGATGTCATACCGATCAAAAACGCTGCGGGTCTTGTGGCCGGTGATCTCCATCGCGATCTTGTCAGTCACGCCGGCGCGCACCAGGTTGCGCACGGTAGTGCGACGCATGTCGTGAACCAGAATCGCGCCGAGCCCGGCCGCCTCGCAAGCGGTCGCCCAGGACTTGCTAAACGAACCGATGGGCTTGCTGTTCCGACGGAACTTACGATGGAACACAGATAGACACGACAGCGCCCGCCGCGCCGCGGCGCGCTCGATAATCTCCTTTAGCTCGCCCCGTAGTGGCAACACCCTTCCTTTCTTGCTCTTGGAATTCTCCGGCCGAAGCCGGACGACGCTACCGGCCAGATCAACGTCGCGCCACTCGAGCGACCGCATTTCGCCGACGCGCCAGCCCGAGTAATACAAAAAGGCAACAGGATCCCGCAGCTCGACGGGGAGCGCGTCCTGGATCCGCTCGAATTCGGCGTGGCTCAAGAAGCCCGACCGCGCGTTATTTTCTTCGAGCATCGCGACATAGGGCCGCGTCGCCACCCTGCCGGCTCGAGCCGCGAGCGTGAACGCACGTTTGAGTGCGGCCAGGGATCGGTTGATCGTACCACTCGCGGCGCCGACGTTCCTGGCGCTGTGTCGTGTAGGCTGTGATTCGGTCAGTCCTGATATCGACCGCTCGGCACGTCGCGCCGAAGTACACCACCAGGTGAGCCAGGGGCGCCTTGATGCTCGACACGCGGCGGTTGTTCGCCTTGTAGTCATTCTCGATCATGCTCACGAGATCGGCGAGCGTTGTCTTCTCGACCTCGGGCCCGACAGGCTTACCGGATTCGGCCTCGCCGATACGCTTTTTCAGGCGTCGTGCGGCATCAGCAGGATTGCGCGACTCGGAACTCTCGCGGATGCGCTTGCCGCGGACATTATACTGAACCCACCAGACAGAAGACGTTTTGATCTCGCCCGTCTTCCGGTCCTTCCATGTTGGCTGGAAGATGAGCCCGGTCCCGCGCGCCTTCATCGCGAGCCCTTCTTCGGCTTGGCTGGCGCCTTCTCGTAAAGATCGAGCGCATCCGCCAAGCGCCAGCGCCTTGCCGCCGACACCACAGCCGGCGCCTTTAGGTAAAGCTTGAGCGCTGCGGCCACGAGATCCTGTAGGTCCACGCCCTCATCGAGTGCGCGCACGCGCGCGTCGCGCCAGAGCTTTCGCGGCAGCCGAACCGTCGTCTTAACAACGCTTCCCTTTTGTTCGGATTCGGTATCGGCCTCAACGTCCGCTTCCGCCAAGGCTCGCAGTTTGTCGCGCTCTTCGGCGGTCAGATCGTCGAGTGATCGGCCTTTCGGCAGAAGTTTTACAACTCTCTTATTAACTTTCGCATCAAGTACCATCCGGTGGGTGGCTATTCTGCCTTTGGCACTTGCCCGTATCCTCGCGGCGCTGTCCACCTCGACACCGCCGGTGGTGCACGCGCCACAAGGGCAACCCGGATCGTGTTTTCCATTTTTCATGTTATCGATTGTAGCCATCTGGACGGCAACCCAGCGCATCATCCCCTGTTCGGAAACGAGTAGGACTTTGCGCGAGAGCCGCTTAAGGAACGGCAGCCGCTTCGCGTTGCGGTAGAGCCAGCGCGGCGAGCGTCCCAGCTTCGCGGCGGCTTGCTCAACCGACAGCCAGGTCGTTTCTTCTTCCCGATGGGTCGGCCTCAGGCTCACGCTCACCAGCCGACTGGCAAGCGTCGATTGTGCGGCGGCGAGCAGCGCGAGCGCGCCCGGAATCTGGTCGTCAGGAACGGTCGCAACCCAAGTTTCGAGGGTAGTCAAGTCATTTTGGTCCTTGTTCCGATGCGCGCCGCCGATGCGCACTGGTATGCTTCCCGCCCGTCTTCTGTGGTCGACGCGCGAATGGTGTACGGCGGCTCAAACTTGGGCAATCCCATCCGGGCTTTCTTCGGTCTTTCCGTCTTGCGCGAGCCCGACGCCTTGCCAGATGAGGAATCTCTTCCCGTTAATTCCGGTGCGCTTCGCTTCGCCGACTTCTCGCAGATGCCGTTTCAGCGCCAACGAGAACGCGGTCGCCGTCATCGGCTGGCAGCCCAGGCGCGCCGCATAACCGTTAAAGTGGTGATGCAACTGTTCTTTCGATATCTCGACCCCCGGAGCCACTACCACCTCGCGCGCCAACCATACCGAGAACGGATCTGTGACGGTCCGAAATTCTTCGCGCGCGCGCCGGCAACTATCCGGTTCTGGCAACCCGTCTTTCAGAAGGCCGGGCAGAGCATTGAGGGCGCGGTTGAGCACGCCGCTGAGTTCGCCTGGCGAGGCCAGTTCGGCGTCGAGTTCATCTCGACCGCGCTCCTGCTCCGTGCCGCGGAATTTCCGCTCGAACGGGACGACCAACCAGCGCTCGTAAAATGCGTCGGAGGCGTCCCGGCTAATCGGCGGCTGGTTCGCCGAAAAGACCAACCGTGCGAAGGGCCTGAATGAAAACCGATCCCGGAACTTGAACTCTCCGGAAATTAAATCGCCGCCCGTGATCGATTTAAACACCGAGCTGGTTTCGAGATGTTGAGACGGCAGGTCCGCGAATAGGTTCGCGAGCTTACCGATCAGCATCGACGCCGCGAACTGATCGTCCTCGAGCTTCTGTAGTGGTACGGTGCTGACGTTCGCCCTGCCCAGGAAGGCGATCAGCGCAGCTAGGAAGACTGATTTGCCCGAGCCGGATTCGCCGAGAAGTAATATCGCCTTTTGCAGCGCCATGATCGGAAGCATCAGGAAGGCGACGATCGCCCAGGGCAATCCGGCCGCAACAGCATCGGTTGGGAACGTTTCCGCGATCTGCTTCTCCCACGCCGGACACTTGGCCTGCGGATCGTATACGACCGGCAACTGCACGACGGAAAGAAACTTCGGATCGTGGTCTCGCAACGCCCGCGTGCGCACGTCCAGCAGGCCGTTTCTAAAATTGATCGTGTCGAGGGGCGGAGCCTCGGGCAGTTCGGGCGCGCTGGTTCGGAGGTATTCGGTCGTCTCGGACGCGAGCTTCGAACTCCATTTATCCTGGACGTGGTTATGCCGCAGGATCGCCTTGGTGTGCTTTGCGACGATCTCCGCCCCGCGGGGTACGTAGACGCCGCGCCGATATGCCCAGAGCCGGCGCGCGCCCCAGGCGTCGAACCCGTCTTGGCCGAAGTGCTCCGGGACGCCTTCGATGACTTCGGCGACGTGCGCCGCCTTCGGTTTCTCGACGCCCGGCGCCAGATTCAGGTCCGGCTTACGCGCCGCAGCGGCACGCCCTGTTCGTGGTATGCTCGAATCCACCTCGTCCCCTCATCTCCCGCTCAAGCGCCGATCGACTACCTTCGGTCGGCGTTGCCTTATTCCGTGGTAGCGCTCGCCAGCCTGCTCAGCGCCTTCCGTGGCACCAATTTACGCCGGCCGATCTCGACTGCCGGAATCTGGCCGCGCTCGATGGCCAAACGCAGCGTGCGGACATCAACCCCCAGTTTTTTCGCGGCTACGGGAAGGGGCATAAGCAGCGCCATGTCGTGCTGTGGCTTCATAGGACCAAACATGCACAATTTTGCGCGTGCCATGCGGGAGCAATCACAAAACCCTTGGCGCCGTAAGAGTGGCCAGAATACGAATCGGGCGGGGCGCCTTCGTTTTTTGTTTTGCCCTAAAAAGCCGTTTATTTTCAAGGGTTTATATAGACTAGAAAATTTGGTGCTTTTTTAAGCGACCACGGGAGACCGAAAACCGTTGGCGCAGTAGGCGGAACGCGCTTTTAAGCAGGGTGGAAATTGGGATCGGACGCCGCTGAACGTGGTACCGGGCGGTCTGGGTGTCCGAGGTGTCCGAGGTTACCTCTATTTAAACTATTACGCAGGGGGGTGAAAATATAACTTATATAGAGCAACCTCGGACACCTAGGACAGGTGGGACAGCGCTCGGCGAATGCGGTGGTCGATCGGCAACAAAACGCAACTTTGGCACGACAGTTGCTTGTATCGGTTGGGCACTTAGACTTTATATCCTTGTAGCCAGTCTAAGCACTTGATTTAATTGAGTAAGTTCATAACATGGGCACAACTTGGGCCGGTATCGAATTCGGTGTCCAGCTTGGGCCCACTACGGTAGCGCTTAGGGATAGCTTTCGGGCGTGAGTTAGTCCGGGCTCTAAGAACGGCTGAGGGCGAGGACAACAGTCACCACACCAACCACAGTCACCGCAATGACTCTTCCGGCCCCGTGCGGCGTCTCCGGGACTCGCCCGCGGCTAACGCGTCGGCGTGGCGCGAGGGCTGCCAGCGAAGGAGCCGGTGGCAATGCCGAAGGACCGCGCCAGTTCGAGCACGCCGTTGTAGATGTCCCCTTCCTCGCGCCTCGACGCCAATAGGAACTGTCTGACCTTCGCGTCCGCGAGCGCCTTCTCAAGGTCGTAGGAGAACGCGTCGTAGGCCATGTCATTGTTGATTAGGTGGTAGCGATAGGCCACGGCCAGCAACTCGTACTCGTCGAGGAAATCCTCTAACGCCTCATCGCTCACGGTGACCTTGTCGAGGTTCCCGTACGTATCAAGCGCCTTCACGACGAGCGCGCCCTTGCCGGAATTCAGCCCCTCGGAGAACTTGAGCATCAAGGCGGCCGACTCTTGGTTCGACTGCTCGTGCCTGTTCCATATCGCGAGGGTTAGCGTGAGCGCCAAGGTGCCGATGATACCGACGGTCTGGGCGAAGCTGAGGACGGCGCTTCGCCGTTCGGCCCTGGCGGCGAGCACCCGCGCCTGTAGGTCCCGATCGTTTAGCGGAATGTCACGGTCGGGTTCGCTGATGACGCCAAGCCGAAAGGCCTCCTCCATCAGCGCCTTGCCGGTCGGGAGCTTTCGTCTCCAGGCCAAGTCCATCGTCTAGTGATTATCGCGGCGTGGGGCCTGGCGCAAATGCCGGCGGCCACGAATCAACCGCGGGACGCAGCCGGCGCGTCGCAACTTCTCCTTGACGGCTTCCGGCGCCTCTGCGGCGATCGCTCCGCGCTCCGGACCTTTGCTAAGATCCTTCACGGAGGCTGCTCTTATGCTGTATAGCACGCACGTTTTTGTTCAATACAAGCCGGAGGGCCCAGAGGCGCGCGGACCCACGGAAATCGCGTCGGCGGCGGGCGAGTACATCCCTCTTCCGAACGTGGGCGACATCGTTGACTGCAAGCATGTCGGCGGCGCGGTCGTGGGGCAGACGAATAAGTACGAAGTGGTTTCGCGATATCTCGCGTTCTCGGAGAACCGTTGCAGCGTGTTCCTCGCGATCGCGGACGTAAAGCGCGAGCCTCAAGGGCGCAAACGGCCGCGCCGGCTCAGTTAAAAAAGCCAACGCAGCGTGTCCTTCGTCGTTCGATTCGCACGGAGCTATATAGCCACATAGCTAGTAACTAGCCTAGCAACTAGACTAGAAACTGGCTATCGCACCCGTTTGACATACATAAGCCAAGTATATATAAAGTCGCGTAGGGACGCTTAAGGACGCCACGGGGCGAAACAGGAGGGTTGTATGTTTCGAAGTGATGCCGATCGAAGGCGCGTTTATCGGACGGTTCAAACCAAGGCTTGCCGGGAACGGGAGACGGCGGCTGCGGCGCTTGAACTCACAAAGGATGCCCTCACGTTTCGAGATCTGCTCGACTGGAAATTGAAGGAGCTAAAAACACAGGCCACCGAAGCGGCGGAGAGGATCGGGTTTGAGCCTGGGCCGGGGCTGGCTCAGGCGGTGGACAAGGAATACAGGCGATGCTATTCGGGCGCGCCCTCACAGCGTCTCAGTGTACTCGAAGCAGTCGGGGTCGCCTTAGATCCGCTCGCGGCGCTCGATGAGGTCGGCGATGTTTATGGATGGCTAACCGCCGTCGATAGATACGAGCGGACGCTGCGAACGGACGCAGCCCTGGGGTGGCGCGGCGCCCGCGGCAGCCGAGCTGCCCGAGCCGGGGCTGGCCTTGGCACGATAAAGTGACGCAGCAATGACGCCAAAAAGCAAAAATGCCCTGCTTACCCAAGTCATCAAGCACTCTTCCGATGAGGAGCTGGAAAGGATAATCAACCGCGTGCAGCGCGAACTTGAACGGCGACGACGCGTATCGCCTCCGGCGCGGTAATCGCCGGAGCAGCAGTGTGCGGCTTGGTACCGCGGGCCGCCAGGGCCCGGTGGCGAATCCGAATCTTACGGACGGTCGCTGGATTGATGGCGAGCTCGCGGGCCAGCTCGCCCGTCGTCGCGCCTCGGGACAGCGAGTCCAGGACGTACGTGCGCACCGCGCGGGTCAACTTCGGACGCTTGAGGCGCGGCTGGGGGATCAGGCCATGGGCCAGCGCACGGGCATCGGCGCGGAGCTTCGAAGCGTCTCTGCCCAGGACGTGGCACGTCTCGTTCAGCGAACACGGCGAATCGTCATCCTCGTTGATGAACCAATCCAGCGTTTGCTCCAGCAGCCGCAGGCGCTCCGCTTCGTTCATCGGGCGCCCGGAATCGGGGTCAACCAGCGTGTCGCCGGGGATCGATGCATTGCCGGATAGTAGCGCGGTCAGGTCGGCCAGCGCCCTTTTGAGAATTGCGCCGTACAACCGCACGCAGCATCGATCCTCAATTTCTCGCTCGTCCGTCACCGCGCGCCTGGCCGGAACGAATCTGGTGGAAAGTAGACGCTCGTTTTGGGCAAAAAGTCGTGGGGCAGCACCTTCCAAAGTTGAACGGGGAAACAACGTGGGCCGCCTGGTCGACCGGGCTCTCGGCACGAATCGCATACGCGCCGTTGGATTTCGTAGTGCGCGCCGCATCGCGGACATAGGCTGAAGGAGCCCGTCAGTATCCGGCCCACTTCCCGTACCTCAAGCGCAATCGCCGCGCTTCGCCGCCGAGCCGATCGTCAGCCGCGTCTTGCTCTCTGATGGTGCGCCGGCCGCCGCTCGAACCAAACCGATCCGGGCGCGGGACCGGTAGGAAAGCGTATTCCTGGACCGTCTGCCCGCCCTGGACCGCACCGAGACAGGCCTGGGCCAAGGCGACTACTACGTCGATTTTGTGAGAGGCTTTCTCTTTCGCGATTCGCCAGCCGCGGCTCATCTCGATTGCCACGCAGCGGCTAATCGCCAGTCGAATATCTTCATCGGGATAGCAAGTGAGGTTTCGACCTTTGACCAGCTCGTAAAGGTTGCTACTCGCCTCGGTCAAATTTGGGACCGATTGCGGAAATTCGACCATCGGCAAGCCTTGCGCGGTGAGGCGTTGAGCGACGGCTTGCATTTGCCATGGATCAAACCGGATTTCGCGGACGTAAAAGCGACGCCGCAGATCGATCAGCGTCGCCTCGATCGTCGCCTCGAAGTCTAGGGGGTCGTCGGGTGAGGGCTGGAAGATGCGGTGCCATACCAGCCTGACCTTGCCGAGTTTGCGATCGAAGCTACACGCCACGATGGCCGTCGAGTCGTGCTTGACCGAACCGTCGACGCCGACAAATACCTGTAGGCTCGGGCTCGCCAACTCAGGCGAGAGGTCGGGATTGACGCAGGCATCGAACCATTCGATCGGCAGAAAGGAGCTTTCGGTTGTCACCCATCTGTTTTCGATGAGTCGCAGGTAGGCATTTGGCCGAAGCTGCTGACGCATCTGCTCGCGCCAGGCTTCCGTCTGCCAGGGCGCCGGGCATTGGTGCGTCCAGTACGTGAGGATTCCGTCGCCGCGATACAGGTCCGGGCCGATCTCCGCGCCTTGGAGACCGCGCTTGTGGAGGGATTCCAACAACTCGGATTCTCCTTCGAATCCGGCATAGGTGGTAGTCAATCTGACGCTGATCTTGCGCGTCGGGACGGGGACCATTTCGTCCCAGAGCCGCCGTGAGCGCTCGCTGGTATATCCCCATAATTCGTCGAAGACCGTGATGGTCGGATTCGAACCAGCGGCACCGGCGTAATCGCTGGCGAGCGCCACGATGGCCGCGCCCGTTGAGCTAAACAAGATTCGGTTCGCTGTGATTGTCGCCGAGTCGCGGAGCAGCGGGCTCGCCTCGACGATCCGTGCGATCGCCTGGAAGACTCGGCTTTGTGCCTGCTCCATGTCGTTTGCAACGCAATAACCTTCGGCAAAGGGACCGCCCAGGGCGACGATTACGTAAAGCATTGCCACGGCGGCCGTCGCCGTCTTGCCCGATTTTTTTGGGCACGAGTAAATAAGCTCACAAAATTTCAGCCGGCCGTCGGGCTCGAGCGTCAGGGCCCTGCGTAGAAAATCCTCTTGCGCCGGGTACAGCCGGAACGGTTTCCCGGTTTCAGGATCGCGCAAAACTTCTGATATGAAGCAGATCGGGTCGCGTTTCCAAACGGCCAGCCGCTCAGCCAGGTTCGCCATCGCTCACCACCTCGCCGCCGACGTGCCGGGCCATCGCCGCAGCCAGGTCCTCTGGGTTTTCGCCCTTGAGCTTCCCGAGCGCGGCCGGGGTCAAGGAAAGCGCTACGGCGAGCTTAAGCTGGGCGGCGACCAAGTGCTGGAAATTCTGGACCGATGATCTGATTTCTCCATCGGCGCCAACGATCCCCTTTTCGCGCAAGAATTCGTAAACGTCGAGCGCTAGTATTGAGACGCGCGCAAAGCTCGCGACGAGCGGCGCGAACCTTTTTTGATTTAGATGTGGCGCCACCGCAGCCGATACCAACTGAGAGCGGAACCTCTTCACCCGCTGATCGCGACTGCGCCGCTTACGTGCCGGAGTAGCGACTTGATTAGCCAGCTCGTTCATCGTCGTGATGGGTACCTCATCTGACGCGGGCGGGCGGACGGTGTGGGGAAGAGCACACCGCCCGCCCCGGCTCTACTCCGGTGCCCGCGTATGGCAGCCGAGGGGGCCGGAGGGATGAAGGGCCTCCGGCTTTCGCGAAGGAGCGTCGCGCCTCGGCATTTACCTAATCCTGGTCAACAACCGTTTCGCGAAACGGAAAAATCACGCGAGCCTTCGGCGCCATGATGCGCAACGGATCGCCGTGCTCCGCCGGGGTCTCGTGGGCTTCGCGGACTGACTTCGGGTCGTAATCTGCGGCGTAATTCGTGGGCAAACCATTTGGGCGTGTATCTGGAACGGGTGACTCGAGGGTGCCACTTTCCAAGTGCCTCCGTTTTTTGGAAGCAGCATAGGCGATTTGGGAAATCCCCGTTTGTCTACAGATAGCCAATTCGATTTGGGTGAGTGGTTTCATATTGTCCTCTTGGCGATTACTGGGTAGTGAAGCGCGCGCATGGGCCGAGACAAGTCGGCCGTCGTGTTCGATGATTTTGATCGACAGGCCGCCGACTTGGGTTCCAAGGCGCATGGCTAAAATGCCTTCCCGATGACTGCGGCAGGCCCTGCGCTGTACGTTCGCTCGCTCGCTCGAGCGCGCCGAGACTCTTCCTCAGCAGAGTCGATTAGCGCCGCCGCGGTGAAGTTCCGCGCGAAAAACTCATCGTCCGTTCCCCACGCTGGACGCTGTGAATCTGCGAAGGTGCGTAGATCGGCGCGAGTGATCGTGCGCTCGGAAGTTCGGATCTCGCGGTAGCCGATCGACACGATCCGCTCGGCGGCCTTCAGCATTTTCAACAGGCAACTGCTTTCGTATCTGTTCCAGCGGCAGCGCTCGAAGTCCGACGTAAACGATTTAATCTGGTCGGCCGCGGTAGGCGCAGGCCGCAATCGACCCTTGGTTCGCTCGTAAACGGCGGCATTATGCAGATCCGTCGAAAACTCGTTCAAAATATCGGCGAGTTTATCGAAGCGGCCGGATTCGATCGCGACTCGCGAAGCTTCGGCGAGGCGCTCCAAGCGCGGGCCAGATAGCTCGACCGCCAGGTCGGGCGGTATGTCGCGCAACTCACGGGCGCGGATGTGTGCGGCATTGCGTTTCAACGCCGGACGCGGGTCGATCTCGATCCGATCGACCGTCAACTCAAATTCAGTGAGATCCATTTTCAATCTCCCCATTCGTGTTACCATCTCGTTCGCGCTCGCCGCCCCGTCTCGTTTTCGATTATGTCGGCCAATTTGCGCGAATGCTGGTCAAGCATCTTTTCGAAATCGATCGCGGTCGTCGCGCCGTTTACCGTGATGGTCGGCGCGTAGTTGATCACGATCGGAGCGGATCCGCGCGTCGACCCGGACGGCATCGGTCCGGCCATCGTGCCGGCCGGCGAGGCGATCGCGAGCGGAACCGCCACCGCAGCGACGGCCGCGACGCGGCGGAACGCAGCGAGCATCGGTGCCGGCTTTAACGACTCCGCGATTGTCTCGACGATCCTGACCCGATGTAGATCACGGAGCGGCCCTTCCTTCGCCGGCGAGAACGGCAGATAATCCCGAATCTTGCCGACGATGCCCTTAATCGCGTTGACCGGATACATCGCCGCTGACGCGATTCCGTGCGCAAGCGCTTTAACCAGCTCGATCCCGGCCGTGAAAAGCTGCGGGCCCCAGGTCACCGCAGCCGCGATCGCAGCACCGACGGCGACGACCGACGCGGCGATGATAGCCAACGTGCCCCCGGCTATCCCCGCAGCGCCAGCAAACAACGTCAACGAGCCGACGACGGTGAGGATCGCGCCGCCTACGAGCAGAACCGCTGCGGTGATTCCTGCGAACAGGACGGCGAAACGGGTGATGCTCGGGTGCAGGCTGGCGAACGTGGCGATCCGGTCGATGACGGCGCCAAGGGCATCCACCAGGGCTGTGACGGGGCCTATGAGTTGATCCCCCACGGCCACTTTGAGTTTTGTCCAAGCCGCACTCAAGCGCCCCAGCGCGTATTCCTGATTGCCGAGACGAAGCTGCGCTGCTTGATCCGCCGCGCCGGATGCGTGCGCCAGATCGGAAACGATACCGGAATACTCCTTCGTCTTGTCGAGCAGCAACGCCACGCCTTGGATACTGCACTGGCTGAACCCGACCGAATGTAACCAATAGAGCCGCTGGGCGGCCGTCATTCCCTCGGTTGCGGCTCGAACTCGCGCGATCGTCGCGCCCAGATCGACGCCGCCAGTGGCCGTCAGCGCGGTGAAGGACCGCAGCTTACCGCCTTGGGCGATTTTTGAAAGCAACTCCTCGACGGCAACGCCAGCGCGCTCGCCGTGCAGGCCGGATTGCGAAAGCAACGCGAGTGACGCCGCTAGATCATTAACCTGCACGCCGGCAGCCTTCGCCAGCGGCATCGCGTCCGCCAGAGCGAAGTTTATCTCAGAGATGCCCGAGAAAGCGTAGCGAGTTTGGAGACGACTTAGTACATCGGCATAGCCACTAAGTTGGACGCCTGCGTCTTTGCCCTTATCGCCGAAATTCTGAAACAACGTGGTCAGCGTTCGCGTGGTCTCGGGTAGGGCCGCCTGGGCGTCGGCAAGGCTTTGCGTCGACGCAACCGCAAGTCGCTGGCTGGCCGAAACCGCCGCCATCGCTTCGACGTGGGAGAGCATGTTGCTTCTCGCCAAGTAATAGGCGTCGGTCGATGCCGTCGCGATTATGCCGGTTGCAGCGGCAGTCGACTCGGCGAACCGCTTCACGTTCTCCAGGTGCTCCGTTGCCAGCCGGCCCGTTTCGTCCATTGCCGTCTGGACATGAGCAAGGTGGGACTGCATTTCGGCTGATGCGTCGATCGCTTTCTTCAAGCCGAAACCGATTGCGGCGCCGACACCCATCGCGCCAGCGCCCAGGGCCATCATCTGGCCGGCCGACAGGCCGCCCAGCGCGCCCTTGAGCTTGCCCACCTGGGCCGTGACTTGCGCGAGCTTGGCCGCAGCGTTGCCCGAGGCGGATATCCGGATGAAAAGTTCGGTCGCGTTCATCCGGCGTGCTCTTTGAGTTTAGCTTCGAGATCGGCGAGGCCCCCGACGAGTGCATCCAAGTTCGCGACCAACTCGTCGCGACCGGCTTGAAATTGGTCCGCGAGCCCGTCGGTGACTTCGATGAAACGGCGCTCCGCATCCGGATCGAACCGGAGCTCACCAATGC
Source organism: uncultured Pseudomonadota bacterium (assembly GCA_963759165.1). Taxonomy (GTDB): domain Bacteria; phylum Desulfobacterota; class Binatia; order Binatales; family Binataceae; genus DATJOQ01. Next base: position 2,164,197 of record CAVWXK010000001.1, read on the forward strand.
GCCGGACAATTGCCCCACCGCGCTGACACGGTTTCCCTATGTCGTCGAAAAGAGCGCCCAGACGGGCGCATGCGGCGGCGGCGGAAGTCGATTTTTGACGAGTCCTCATGCTGGTCCTCCTTGGATTTTATTGATACCGAAACGTGCCTGGTTAGGCGGTTCTTGATGCCATCACGCGGCGCGGACCAGCTTGAGGTTCAGGGCACGGCGCTCGTCCCGCCATAGCGCCTTGCGAGCGGCCAGCGCGGCTTTTTCGTCGGCATGCATCGCGGCGAGCAGCGCCTTCGCCAGCCGGAAAATGACCGTGGCGCTGGTCTCCACGCTGACCCGATGAAGTCTCAACAGCTCGAAAAGCCCTGGAGATCTCCAGTAGGAGCACATTATGGAATCGGCCGCGGCGGTCTCACCGTGTCCCCTGCGCAGGGGATAGCGTGCGGCTTCACGTAACAGGGCGTCGCCCAGGTCGTGCCGGATAACGTGCTCGATCATCTTCGACGCGTCCCAGCCGTAGGTTTCCCCGAGCCAGCACGGGCCGCAGATATCCGCGCCGTCTTCGATCCGGCTCACCCAGCAGCCCTGGCCGGCGTGGCCGTTCAGCAAATTTTCAAAAGGCGACAAACATTCGCGGCAAAACGGCCAGCGGTTGTCGTCGAGCAGATCGGCGCCGGAGATCTCGCGGTCGTCTTCGGTCAGGCGCGATAGCCGGCCGAAGCGTTTTTCGTGCTCCACGAGGGCATCAAAGACATGCCGCGGGATGCGGCTGCGGTTGTAGTCGGGGAATCTCCAATAAAGATCCTTGCCCTCGAGCAGAATCGGTCCTTCGTCCTCGCGCCCCTGATACCTCTGAAGGTTACGGTTCGCGAGCGCATTCAATTCGGTGCGCAGGTCGTTTCGTGGGCACGTTTGCGGTTGTGTTACTGTAGTCGCCATCGCCGCTCCTCTCCCTTGTTTGGACGGCTCGCAGGCTACCCACCTGCGGGCCGTCGTCGTTTTAGACTTTGGTTTGCCTGCCGTTGCGATCGACCATAATCAGGCGACCATCGGGCAGCTTGATGCCCACCGTCATCGCGTAAAGGGGAACCAGCTCGACACCCGCGCCCAGTTCGGCGAGCTTTGCCCGCAGTGCCGCCGTAGCCTGTTCCGGCCACTGGAAAAAAGTTCCACGGGATTGCTGCCACCGCTTGAAGTCCTCGATCTGCTGATCGACAGGCGGCACGGGTCTTTGGGCAACAGCGTCCAGCATTGGGCGCAGTTCACTGACGATTCGATCGAGGAGCGCCCCGAACTCGTCCTCGGATAGTTCGAACAGGCGACCGCGCACGGCCTCATCGATCTCAATGCCGCCCGCTCGCCCGAGCAGATCGAGCGCGTTCAACAGGCGCACCCGAGGGCGCGGGCGGGGCTTCGGCTCTTCTTTCGTTGAATTCATGGCGCTGAATTTACACCTCTTTAAGCGTGCCTGCCGGGAACTTGTCTCGTTCGACACACATGTGGCCCAACGGCCCGTGAGCTATTCCGCATTTTCAGAAATTTCTTTTTTCCGCCAGAAATTCGGCAAACTGGCTTCGTTTACGAAAACTAGGCGGGAACGTCAGCAACCCGACTTTGGCAGAACATGGGCAGTCCTGTTCGGCGGCATGTCCAAAATAGCGCCGCCGCGTCGTCGTCGTCAGAGCGAGAACGCTAGGATTTGTCTGGATAGTGACCGATGTGGTCGGATGGTGCAGCGTTCTTGAAAGGACTGAAAATCCTTGTGTCGACAGTTCGATTCTGTCCCTGCCCACCATCAGAACCTCTAACGTAAAAAGCCTCTGTTACATGGAGCCGTCTCGGCGCTCCCGCTCGCGGATTTTTTTGCCTCGCGAGCGTTCCTGTGCCATCGTCTTTCATGATAGTCGCGCGTTCATAGCCAAGGGGGGTTATGCTGCCGGACACATCATCTTTGCGACGCATTACCATCAGGCTCGGTCTGATTCTGCTGTTCCTGCTCATCCAGGCACCGTCCGCGTTATCTTCCGACCCGACCCCCACGATCCAAAACCAGTCGCAATCCGGAGCGCCGGCACCCAGGCCGGCTTCGCGGTCGCCTCGCAAACGCTCGCAGTCGTCTCCCGCTCAGGAACTGAGCCGCAAGCTCACGGAGCAGCTTCACGACGATCGGATGCCTTACGTTAACGCGCAAGTCTCGATCGATCGCACGGGCAACCCGAAGTCGATCGTGCTCACCGGACAGGTGGAGACCGAGGCCGGCAAACTTGACGCCGAGAACAAGGCGCGGGGTTTCTTCAAAGACTCCACGGTCGTGATGGAAAATCGAATCGGGATAAACCCGGACCTCACCTCGACACTGCCCCGATTGACGGGGCATCAGAACGATCTGGAGATTCCGCAGGTCGGCTATATTTCGAAGCTGTTCATCGGATGCTGGAGCGGGATGACGGCCGCGAAGCCGGTGACGTGGCAGAATCTCTCATCGGACGCCGATCGTCTCGGCTATCACGCCGACCATCTTGGCCTGTGCCTCACCTGGCTAGGAGGCAAACTCAAAGTAACAGACGCCAGCGCCTACGACGCCGATCCCGGCGGCGAAATGTACGGCTTCACTTATAAACCGATCAGCGCAACCGGCAAGGAGATTACGCTGGAGCTGAAATCCTGGGATTCGTCGGACCCGAACAATTACGTCGCCAAGGGCACGTCTCGATGCACGCTTAACCCCGACGATACTATTACCGACTTCCTCAGCGTCACGACGTTCCTGGACGGCAAGGCGGCGGTGAAAAGCGAAACCGTCGCCCACCTCCAGCGCGAGAAGTCACGACCCCGCGACTCTGCCCTTGCCCACTAGCACGGATCGGGAACGCGTATGCCCGAACTTTGCGCGAACCTCGCTAGTACGACTTCGGCAAACCGAGCACGCGCTCCGCGATGAAGCACATGATCATCTGCGGACTCACCGGCGCGAGTCGCGGGATCATCGACTCCCGGAAATAGCGCTCGACGTCGAACTCTTTCGCGTAGCCGTTGCCCCCGAGCGTGAAGATCGCAGTTTCGCAGGCCTTGAACGCCGCCTCCGCGCCGAGATATTTCGCCGCGTTCGCCTCGGCCCCACACGGCTTGCCGCTGTCGTAAAGCGTCGCGGCCCGGAACGCCATCAGGTTGGCCGCCTCGAGATTCATCCAGCATTGGGCCAGCGGATGCTGGATACCTTGGTTCTGGCCGATCGGCCTTCCGAAGACCACGCGATCCTTGGCGTAGACCGACGCCTTCCTTAGCGCCGCACGGCCCAGGCCAACCGACTCCGCGCCCAGCAGGATACGCTCGGGATTGATACCGTGCAGGATGTAGTTGAAGCCCTCCCCTTCCTCGCCGACGCGATCCTCGACCGGCACGCGCAGTCCATCGATAAACACCTGATTGCTGTCGACGGCCTTGCGGCCCATCTTGTGGATTTCGCGAACCTCGACCTTGCTCCGATCAAGTTTGGTGTAGAAGAGCGTGAGACCCTTGGTAGGCTTCGAGACCTCTTCCAGCGGAGTGCTGCGCGTCAGGATAAGCATCCGATCAGCGACCTGGGCGGTCGAGATCCACACCTTCTGCCCGTTGAGCACGTAGAAGTCGCCCTCGCGCTTCGCGCGCGTCTGGATACGGCTGGTATCGAGGCCGGCGTTGGGCTCGGTTACGGCGAAGCAGGCTTTTTCCTCGCCGCGAATCAGCGGCGGCAGCATCCGCCGGCACTGCTCGGGCGTGCCGAACACGATCACCGGGTTCAGGCCGAAGATGTTCATGTGCAGGGCCGATGCGCCGCTGAAGCCGGCGCCAGATTCAGCCACCGCCTGCATCATGATCGCCGCCTCGGTAATCCCGAGGCCCGCGCCGCCGTACTCCTGCGGCATCGCGATCCCCAGCCATCCGTCGCGCGCGATCGCCGCGTGGAAGTCGGTCGGGAAGCCTCCCGCCTCATCTTTCCTGCGCCAGTATTCGTCGCCGAAAGTCGCGCAGATCTTTAAGATGCTCTCGCGAATCGCTTCCTGTTCGGGGCTGAACGAGAAATCCATGATGTGGTCCTTTCTACATTTGCTCCGGCGGTTAGGTGCCTAGCGCTTATCCCGGCGCGGAATCTCGCCGCGCTCCTCGCGCTCTTTGCGTTTCCGGGTCGCCTGCTTCGCGGCACGCGACGCCAGAACGTCGGCCGCCCCACCAGATCGCCACCGCCAGCGCGAGCAGCCACCAGTTAATGCCGTGGATCCAGTCCGCCATCATGGCCTCCGTAACGGAATGCCGCGTTAGCTGAGTTCCTTGCTGCTGTAGCCCAGGATCCGCCGCGCGATGATCATCAGATTGATTTGCTGCGTGCCCTCAAAGATGTCGTTGATCTTCGCGTCGCGCATCCACTTCTCGACCAGGAAACGGCGCGAGTATCCGAGCGGCCCCATCAGCTCGACCGCCTTCTGGGTGATCAGGGTCACCGCCAGACCCGCCTTCGCCTTGGCCATCGAAGCTTCGAGGCTGTTGCGCTGCCCCATGTCCAGCATCCACGCCGCGCGCCAGGCGAGCAGCCGTGCGGCCTCGATCTGAACTTCCATCTCCATGAAATCGCGCTCGATCGCTCTGAGCCGCCGGGGCGAGAGCCCGTAGCGGATCGCGATGTTCTGCTGAGCGAAAAAGTCGCGCACGAAGTCGAGCGCCGCGCGGCCGACGCCGATCGCCATCGCCGCGACGATCGGGCGCGTGGCGTCGAACGTCGCCATCACGTCCTTGAAGCCGCCCTCGCGCCGAATCTCCGGACTGCCGAGAATATGATCGATCGGCACGCGGCAATCCTCGAAGACGATCGCGGCGGTGTCCGAGACTCGGATTCCAAGTTTGTCCTCGACCCGCACCACCGTCATGCCGGGCGTGTGATGCTCGACGACGAAGGGCTTGATTCCGGCGCGCCCGGCGCTCTTGTCGAGCGTCGCCCATACCACCACGAAGCCCTCCGATTTCTCGACCGCCATCTGGCCGGCGGTGCAGAAAATCTTGGTGCCGTTGATAACCCAGTGGTCGCCGTCGCGCCGGGCCGTGGTCGTAACCGCGGCCGAATCCGAACCGCATCCCGGCTCGGTGATCGCCATCGCGCCCCACTTCGGATCACCCTCTCTGAACCGCTTGAGGAATCGTTCCTTCTGCTCCGGCGTGCCCGCCGCGGCAACCGCCGCGCCGCCGAGTCCGGGATTGGGAATCGAAAGATAGAGCCCGGCGTCGCCCCAACACAGTTCCTCGGTCAACACGATCGTGGCCAGATTGCGCAGCTCCGGCCCCTTTTTTTCGTCGCGCTTCTCGTCGCGTCCGACCTGGCCGATTTTCACCTCGGCCTGCCGCGACGCCGCCCACATCATGTCCCAGAATTTGGTCGGCTGCTCGTGTTCGCGCTCGTCGTACTCGCGCGAGATCGGCCGCATCACGTCGCGCGCGACCGCCCGAAACATGTCGCGCCGCTGACAGAGGTCGGGAGCCAGTTCAAAGTCGATCATATTGCTTTTCCACGGATACGGTTTCAGACCGTCGTAAGACCCTCGAAGCTGCTCAGGCCGCGCGCGTTGCGCAGCCACATCTCGACCGGATGCTCGCGGATATAGCCGTGGCCGCCGAGCACCTGAACCGCGTTATCGGTCACCTTGAGCGCCGCCGCAGCGACGTAGTTCTTCGTCAGGTAACTTTCCTTGAGGCCGTCCTCTCCCTTGTCGAGCCGCGATGCCGCCTGCCAAACCAGAAGCCGCGACGCGTCAACTTCGGTCGCCATCTCGGCCAGCATAAACGCGATCGCCTGCTTGGTCGCGATAGGCACGCCGAAGGCCTTGCGCTCCTTGGCGTAATCGCGGGCGTACTCGAAGGCCGCGCGCATCACACCCACGCCGGCAGCCGCCAACGCCACTCTCGCCTCGCTCATCAGGCGGACGATATTGGTCTTTCCTCCCGATTCGCCTCCCAGCCGCGCCTCGGCGCCGATACGGCAATCCTTCAGCGTCATCTCATACGTGGCCAGCGCCTTGATTCCCATGTTCTTTTCGCGCTCGGAGATCGTCAGGCCTGGCGTATCGCGGCCAACGATAAAGCCGCCGACTCCGGCAATCCCGCTCTGCCCTTCGATAGCGGCGTAAACCAGAATTTGAGCCGACTCGCGCGCCAACGGCACGTAGCACTTATCGCCGTTGAGCATCCAGCCGCTTCCGTCGCGCCGCGCGACCGTCGACATATCGCTCACGTCGAAATCGAAACGCGGCTCTACGAGGGCGGCAGTTCCCGCCGCGAAGCGATCGCCGCCGAAGGCCGGCAGGCAGCGCTTGCGTTGATCGTCAGTGCCCATTTCCAAAACCGGGAAAGCAACCAGCCGCGGCGCCAGGATATGCAGCGCGATTCCGAGGTCGCCGTACCCCAGCTCTTCGGAGACGATCGCGCCGGTCACCGCCGCGCGCTCATCGTCGTAGCCGCCGAACGCCGACGGTATCGCGCCGCGCACCAGTCCCAGCTCCCACGATTTCGAGACCAGCGCATCGGGGATTACGCCGGTCTCGTCGGCGAGACGCGCCGCCGGCCGGATTTGCTCACGGGCGAAGCCCGCGACCGTATCGCGGATGATTCGCTGATCCTCGCTCAACTCGAAGCTGGCCATTCTTAAAGTCCTACTTTAACTTAACTTTTGCGATCGAAGATGAACAGCGGAACCTGATTGGATACCGCCGGATCGACTGCCAGAACCCTGCGGCCTTCTTCCTTGCGAATCGGCGGTGCCTTGAAGCCGGCGCGCTCGATCGCGGACGCCGCCGCCGTTACGTCGTCCGCTTCTATCCACAGCGCCGCCATCCCCTCGCCCGACGCGGCAAGCGCGGCCGCCGCCGAAGACCCCGCCGTCAGGCGAATTTCGGCGTCGCCGATCGCCAGCACCGCCGTCTCGCCATCGGGCGCCTGACGCAATTTAAAGCCGAAGTTTCGCTGATACAGAGCGCTGGCGTCATTCAAGTCGGTGGTCGCGATCTCCACCCGATCCAATCGCTTGATGGTCGACATTTGGCCTTCTTCCCAAACCGGCAGCATAAGGATTTCCAAACTTAACGCGACTCATGGATAAGATGCCAGAACGCCCGGGAAATAGCATCCCGGGCGCTTCCAGCGGTCCTTATTTTTCGCGATGCGGGAATGATAAATCGTCCCCGCACGAGGCCATAAGCTTAGCTCTTGGACTTCAACGAAAAGTTCGCGGTCGTGGCCGCTCCCGCTTTGACCGAGACCTTCTGGTCCTGTTTGCCCAAATCTTCCTGCCAGACTTCCAACGTGTAGTCGCCGGGGGGAACGTCCTTGATCGTGAAGTTACCCTTATCGTCGGTCACCGCGTAATACGGATTGTCGGTCACGTACCACCATCCCTTCATCCAGCCATGAGCGTCGCAGGTCACCTTGATGACCTCGGGCTGGGCCACCGTCACCTTGATGACCTTCTTGAACTTGGGCTGCGCCATGTTGAACGGGGGATTCTTGGTCGAATAGGTGTGGATGTTGTGCAGGATCCCGTCAGCGTTCATCACGTTGACCGTGCTGCCCGCGGGAAAAGCCAGCACATGCGGTTCGTACTGACAGCCCTTCTGGTCAAACGTGACGTCGGCGGGCTTCGCCGCCGCCCCTTTGCTGATATCGGTCAGAACCACGACCGCATTCGCTATTCCGCCATCGCTGCCGACAACAAGGTCTTGCTGGAAATGCTTCTTAAGGCCGCAGACCTCTTTGTCCTTGGTTACGGATATCTCCTTGGGCGTGGGTGCGGCGCCATCGAGCTTTACGGTTCCGCTGATCGTTCCGCCATTGGAGACGGCTATTGCCTCATAGGCAAAGGCGCTGACACTCAACGCGAACATACCCGTTATCATTAAAGATACGGCTACAAATTTTTTCATTTTCTTCACTTACCTCCTGTTTCGTTAGACGACAGTGACAATCTACTGGTTTTTGCTCATTTTGGCCGGAGCAGGCGCCGCCGGGGCCAAATCGACGCCCGGATGGTCTCCGAGCCAGAAAATAAAGTCGCGTAGCGCCTGAATCTGACGATCCTCATTGCCGCCCAGAACATCATCCGGCCCCCCGGGATAGAACGACGGCATCTTGGCGCCGGGCTGGATCGCCTGAGGATTGTGGATCCACTTCAGGAACCATTCGGGGTTCAGACGATGGCGCGCCAGGCTCAGATCCGGAGCCCATCCATCGGGCGGCCCTTCGGGCTTCTTGTCGCCCTGCTGATGGCAACTGAAGCAGTTGAAGTAATCCTTGCTGGTCAGCTTCTGGCCCGCCGCCAGTTCGTCCTGTGCCATCGTCGAGGTATTCATGAACACATACGGTAACTGGACGTCGGACAGCGCGGTGAAGTAATCGACCAGGTTGTTGTCCTCGCTCGGAGTGAAATGGAAGGTCGGCATCCGTACCTTGACCCACGGTCGGATCGGAGTCGGCCCCGAAAGAAATCCGAAGAGCCACTGCGGCTGAATCTTGTCGCCCTCGCCGTTCAGAATTGGCGGTGCGAAATTCGGATTATCCTGGTAAAAGCGCCGGATAAAACCGCCCCGGTTCTCCACGATATGGCAGCCCACGCAGTTGTAGTAGTTCACCATCCGCCGGCCGTTGACGATACGCTCCTGCCGCTGGCTGGCGGGGTCCCGGTAGCGCTCGGGCACTTTGGCGTCGGTCAGGCTCGCCAGGAACACCCGCAGATTCTTGATGTCGGCGTCCTGGAACTCGAAATTCGGCATCAATTGCTCGACGTCGGCGGTCGCATAGGTCCGCGGGGTGCGAAGCTTGTTAAACGTCCAGTCGTCCCAGGTGTCGGGGATGTCGGTGTGATTGCCGAAGAACAGTTCGTCGAGATGCTTGGAGCCGAAGCTGGTAAGCTCCACGCCGATCCGCGATTCGTGCTCCATGCCGTTGATTTCGTGGCATCCGAAGCATCCGTACTTGCGCACCAGCGCCTTGCCCTTGGCGATTTGCTCGGGCCGCGAGAGCACCTGCTCGATTCCCGCATCCACCCGCTTCTGCCCCAGCGTCATCAGATAGGCGGTCAACGCCGCGGCTTCGTGATCGCTCAGCCGCAACGACGGCATCGCGGTATGCGGCGAGAAATCGCGCGGCTCCTTGAGCCAGTGGTAGACCCAGCGGGCGTCGGTCTTCTCCGCGATCTTGCTCAGATTCGGCGCGAAGTCCTTGGTGGTTCGCGAATCCTTCGGCTGGAACCCCTCACTGACGCCGACCGGAGTTCCGATCTGATCCGGCTCCGCGCTGTGACAGGCCTTGCATCCGATCGATTCGAACAGGCCCTTGCCCTCTTCCACCATCCCCGGATTCTTGACGTCCGCCTCCAGCGTCGCGGGCTCGGGATGACCCGCGCTCCACTTGGCCGCATCCTCTTTCGAGCTGTCGAACAGAAACGCCGCGATCGCGGTCGCCTGCTCGCCGCTGAACATGAAGTTCGGCATCCGGGTGTGCGGACGGAATTCGTGCGGATTGGTCACCCATCGCACCGTCCACGACGGATCCAGCTTTGCCGCCGCCAGCTTCAGATAGGGCGCGATCTTGGGCATGTCCTCGTAGCCCGCGACCAGATGGCAGCCGTGACATCCCATCTGTTCAAACAGCCGCTCGCCCTCCACCCAGTTGGGCGCCAAAGGCTCGCCCTGGGCGGTGCGCAGCGATCCCACGTCGAGATGGCATTTGATGCAGCGCGATTGCATCTTGATGCCCTTGAGCATCGGATGCAGCCAGAACTCGTCCTGCCCGTGCGCCCCGTCCACGGAGTTCACCGCGGGACCTTCGCCCTCGTGACAAGGCGTGCAACCGAGCTTGTCCGGAGGATGTTTCAAAATGATCTGCGCGTAGTTCGAATGAGTGCGGAAAGGCTGCGGCGCGTTCTCGAAGCCCCGCTTGTCGATCGCCATGTGACAGCTCTGGCATCGATCGACCCGCGCCACCGCCTCGTCGAAAGCGTTGCGGTCGAAATCGTCGATCGCGTTCTGCTCGATCTTCGGAATCTTGGGATATCGAAACAGCACACGACCATCGAAGGTCACCGGGATCATGTATCCGTCGGCCTTATCCACCAGATCGTCGCGAGTCTTGCTCAGCTTTTTGAGCTCGACCGTGAGGGAGTCGACCTTCGAGTTTAGCGCTTCGATCCTGCCCTTGACCTCGGCCTCTCCGTGTTTGGCCTTGTCGGATTCGGCTTGCTCGCCGGCCAGCCTTTGACTCAGCCGATCGATTTCCGCCTTGATCGGCGCCGCATCCTGCTCGCTTTGAATCGCGTGATTGTAGTCGTACCAGCGTTCGGTGAGCTCCGACTTGGTGAAGCGCACCGCCTGATCCTTGTCGCCGGCCACGTCCTTGGCCTGCACCAGCTCGGCCCGCAACTGCTCCATCTGGGCCTGAGTCGCGCCCGAATGCAGGTCCTTCTCGGCCTCCGCCAGTTCCTTGCTCAGCTTCACGTACTCCGGATTCTGAGCCAGCCGCTTGTCTTCTTCCTGCGCCTGCTTCATGTTCTGGTCGTAAGCCAGGCGGTAGAACTCGACCTGATACTCCTTCCACGGACGGCGCGAGATATTATCGTCCCAGACCGACCAGATCGTACCCGCCAGCAACAACCCGACCAGCAGCACGAACAGCGCGCTGTAGGATTTCCGCTCTTCCCGAGGATCAAGCCCGTAACGCAGAGCCATCTCTGTTTAGCTCCCTATAGCCCCGCACCACTGGCCGGCGCTGCCAAGGCGTGTGCGGCCTTGCGACACGCCGACCAACCTCCATCCGAGGTCGCCTTCATTCCAGGTATTTCCTCTCTCTCCGATTCGACACAGATTCTCACTCGGCTGACCATCGCTCCACCATGTAGCCGACTCCAAACACCGCTACGCCGATCATTGCCAGTTCGAGTTCTTTCCCCATCGCGTGCTCGCGCGTTAGCCCCACGTAGAGCGCGAATCCAACGTCGGCGCATCCCAGCGCCTCCAGCACCTTTCCCAAAAAGAACACGCCGTCCCATCCCCGCTAAATATTAATCCAGGGGGTAACCAGGATGTACTTGATATTAAACGCGTGCCGCAGCGCCATTTTGACGAATACTCCCAGCATCGCCAAAAACAGGAACGCCGTCATGCCGAAGCGTACCGGACCCCACTCCTCGAGCAGTTGCTTGCCGCCGCCGGGAAACGCCGACCACGGGTCGTTTGCCGGCCGCGCGCGCACCCACGCGTAGAACACCGCGTATCCGACCACGAAATAAGCCCCGATTACCGCGAGCCCAAAACCGGCCGACCAGACGTAGTCGCGGAAGCCGAACAGATACGGAAGATCGACGTTGGTCAGCGCCTCCACCAGATGGGGGTCCCAGATTTGCCCCGGCCAGAACCAGTTCCAGCCCGGGCCGCGGAAAAACGTGCCGATGATGATGAAGGAAATCCACAATACGTGGAAGCCGAGAAAGAACGTCAGCAGCTCATACTTGCGTTCCTTGAAAGTATAATAGCCATTACCTTTCGGATTGATGTCCAGATACGGAATCAGCATCAATCCGACGATGATCAGGCTCGGCAGCACCACGCCCGCGTACCACGGATCGAAGAAGACCAGCATCTCCTGCAATCCCAAAAAATACCACGGCGCTTTCGACGGGTTCGGCGTACGGGTGGTGTTGGCAGGTTCCTCCAGCGGAGCGTCGACGGTAAGCGACCAGACCGTGAGCAGCACCATCACGCCCATCGCCACCAGAAATTCGACCCGCACCAGAAACGGCCAGCAATGGATTTTTTCGTCGCTGACGGCGCTCTTTTTTACCACGCTCTGCTTGCCGCCGGCCGCCTTGGCGGGGCTTCCAGCACCCGCGCTGACGGCGCCCGCGGCCATCATGGTGGCGCGCGGAGCTCCGAACTCGTCGGGCCGTCCTCCCTCGTTATCCTCTTGACCGATCATACAGTCGCATCCTCTATCGATATCCGCCGCTTACACGCCCGCAGGCCGCTCAGCCTCAAGCCTCCCAGCCGTCCGGGGTCGGCATCGAGAATCCGAAGGCGGCGTTAAACCCGACATCAGGGTTGTTCGGCGCCCCCGTTCCGGTTTTCATGCGGCGGCGCCGCCAACAGGTACAGGACCCATACCAGCACTACCATCAGCACCGGCACGGACAGCACTCTTACGATTCCCAGACGGCCCAGATATTCAATCAACCCGCTCATAACGACTCCTGCGGCTCAGAGCGGGCCGGAGATTCCGTCGCGACGGATACGCCAGAAGTGCACCGCCATGAACAGGCTCGCGATCAGGGGAAAAAAGATGCAGTGCAGGATATAAAAGCGCAGCAGGGTGTGAGGCCCGATCTCGCCACCGCCGAATATAAACGCCCGCGCGTCGTAAATCGGATTGACGCCGAGCACTTCGTGAAATGGTCCTTCATGCCCCAGCAGCGGCGTCGCGCGGCCCATGTTCGAGCCCACCGTAACCGCCCAAATCGAAAGCTGATCCCAGGGCAGCAGATAGCCGGTAAACGACAGCAGCAGGGTCAAAACCAGCAGAATCACCCCCACCACCCAGTTGAACTCGCGTGGCGGCTTGTACGAGCCGGTCATGAACACCCGGAACATATGCAGCCACACCGCGATCACCATGCCGTGCGCCGCCCATCGATGCATGTTGCGCATGAGCATGCCGAAAGGCATGTCGAACTCGAGGTACTTCATGTCGGCGTACGCGTATTCCGCGGTCGGCCGATAGTAGAACATCAGGTAAACGCCGGTCACGACGGTTACCAGGAACAGCAGAAAAGTAACCCCGCCCATGCACCAGGTGAAGCGCAGCCGCACCGCGTGCCGTTGCACCTTGGAAGGATGAAGGTGCAGCCACACGTTGCCGGAAATCATCTGAATCCGGTTGCGCGGCGTATCCTCGTAACCGTGACGGAAGATCGACCGCCACGCCGGGGATTCGGTTATCTGTCGTTTGATCTCCTGCCAGTCCAGCTTTGCCATCTAGTTTGTCAGCCCCGTATATCGCCCCCATTTGGAGGCGATCAAAACTTGTTTCCGCCCAGGCGAACCGCAATCGTCAGATTCACCCGCTGTATCCGTTCGCGGCAGCCGCTAGCTTTCCCAACTCCGCCGCCGATGTCAAACAATCCGGAGGAATCTATCCAATCGAAACGATTTGATGATAACGCGTCTTCGGCACCAACTCCTACCGACCCGCCTTGCTCACCCCGCCCCGTCCTCTGAAAATCGGCACCGCCAATCCCCACATAACCATCAAGCCCGCCATCGCCAGCACGATTAGCCCGGGACCAATCAGGATGCCGGTCGTGCACAGCACGACACCGACTACTCCAAGCGGGATTCCGAACGCGATCGGATTGAACGCGTCGCCCTGAGCGGCCTTCGCGACGCCCTCGCGCGACTGTTCCGCGTGCTCGGCGTCCTCCGCGCTCTCCCGCAACAGGCTTACGGCATACTCGGTCAACTCGCGCCGATTCGCCAGACCCCGCAGCCGATCCGCCAGCTCCCTGGCCAGCTCCTCGGCGCTTTGCGTCTCGCTCTCGGCGGCGGCGTCAACCTTGCTCGAATCCACCATTAATTCCGCGGTCCCGTTTCAGGCGGGCTAAGACCTATCTAACGATTGGGCCAGTGTCAACGTACATCGATGCGACGAGCAGGGACCAGCCCAAAGGAATCAAACAGCCGATCGATATTCAGCTCCGCGCCCTGCGGGCGGCCGCCGGCGCATCGGGCGTTTTGCGCGCAACGACGATCGTCTGCAGCGAAAAGCGCGCCGCCTTTTGATGGCGCTCGACCTCGATTCGCTGGCCGCTCAGCATGTCGCGAAAGCGCAGCCGCGTTGTCCACCCGAGATGCTCGGTAAGGGGATTGGCGATCGCGGTCAGGAAGCCGAGGATTGGGCGATCGCTACAGAAATGATTGAGAATCACGATTCGTCCGCCCGGTTTACACACCCGATACATCTCGCTCATCATCTTGGCCGGGTCGGGCACCACGCTGACCACGTGGAAGGCGCACACATAGTCGAAGGTGTCGTCCGGCAGATCGAGGTTGAGCGCATCGCCCTGCCTGAGCTCGATATGCTGCCAGTTGTTTTCACGGGTCTTGGCGCGCGCCTGCTCCAGCATCTTCGCGGAGGGATCGATTCCGAGCACGTGGACATACGGCGGATAAGCCTCCAGGGCTATCCCCGTGCCTACCCCAACTTCGAGCACCTGCTGGCCGGGGCGCAATCCCAGCGATTCAATCAGTTCGTGTTCGCGCCCAACGAAAACCCGCCCGAACACGTGGTCGTAGAAATGCGCCAAATCAGAATAAACACGACTCTCGTGAGGTTCAGCCATCGACTTGGATTCTCCGGTATCGCTGTTCGAGATAGGCGTTGCCTGATGCGCGCGACAAGCAAACCTGAAATGCCCGCTCCACCACCGACATTCTACCTACGCCGCGGCGTTTAGCCCCCTCGTCTGTCGTTTGAACAGGGTTACGTCGCGTTTACGAAAGCGCCACTGCCGGCCTTTCTTGAACGCGGGCAGAACATTGCGCCGGGCCAAATCGTTGACCGTGTCCGGACTCAAATCCAGAAGAAACGCGACTTCCCGGGAATTCAGAAGGATGTCTTCTTTGTCGGCCATCGAATTTGAGACGTTCCTCGGCGGTCGCAAAAGCCAAAATCCCGCCCCACCCCCAGGTCGGCACAGCCGCGCTTATGTAATACGCCATGCCCCGCTGAGTCAAGGACATCTTATACTGCCCGACGCCCGCCCCGCCATCGCCGGCGGCTTGCAATCGGCTCTGGCTCTGGGACTTCGGATGGGCGTCATCCACCCGCCTCAACGCTCTTCCTTATACACTAATCGTGGCGAGCCTGCGATTCGCTATCAGGTAATCGTACCATGCACGGGTTACGACCACGCAGGAGAAAAGCCCGGTCAGCACGCCCACGCACAGCGTTACCGCGAAGCCCTTAACCGGCCCGGTGCCGAACTGAAACAGGATAAGCCCCGCGACGAAGGTCGAAATGTTGGAATCCTGAATCGCCGACCAGGCCCGCTGATAGCCCAGCTTTACCGCGTCGCGCGGGGTCTTGCCCTCGCGCAGCTCCTCCCGTATCCGCTCGTTGATCAGGACGTTGGCGTCCACCGACATTCCAAGGGTCAGCACGATTCCGGCGATTCCGGGCAGAGTCAACGTGGCCTGCAGCGCCGCCATCACGCAGATCAGCAGCATGATATTGAGCGTCAGGCCGAAATCGGCGAGCAGCCCCGCGCCGCTGTAGTAAATCGCCATGAAGATCAGCACCGCCGCGGCTCCCACCACGAACGACAACTCTCCCTGATAGATCGAATCACGCCCCAGCGACGGACCGACCGTCCGCTCCTCGACCACTTCCACCGGCGCCGGCAGCGCGCCCGAGCGCAGCACGATCGCCAGGTCATGCGCATCCTCCATCGAGAACCGCCCGGTAATCGATACCTTGCCGCCGGAGATCCGCTCCTTAATCACCGGCGCCGAGTAGACCGTGTTGTCCAGGATGATCGCCAGCCGGCGCCCGACGTTCTCGGCCGTAATCTCGTCGAAGATCCGCGCCCCACGCGCATCGAGGTCGACCGACACGTAAGGTCCCTCCAGACGCGCCCCGGGGCGCACCCGGGCATCCGTCACCACGTCGCCCGTCATCAACAGCTGCGATTGGACCAGATAGGGCTGGCGGCCGCCTCGATCCGGCGAACCGTACAGGATTTGATCTCCGGCCGGCGGCCCATCGCGCAGCGCGTCTTCGGCGCTGCGGCTGTCATCGACGATCTTGAACTCGAGAACGGCGGTCTTTCCGATTAGCTCCTTGGCACGCTCGGGGTCCTGGATGCCTGGAAGCTGTACCAGAATCTCGTTCTCGCCTTCGCGCGCAACCGTGGTTTCGCGAACTCCAAGCTGATCGATCCGGTTGCGCATCGTTTCCAGTGCCTGGTCCATCGCGCCGACGCGCACGGCCTGTTCCTCTCGCGGCTTGAACCTGAGTTCAAATGCCGCCCCGCCGCCCGGCGCCTCCACGCTCGACAGCGCCACATCGGGAACCGTTTTCTCCGCCAGATCCTGAAACGCGGTGCGATCCTTGCTGCTGGCCAGCGTCACCAGCACCGGACCGGCCGCGGTCGGCGCGATCTGCTGGAATTCAATCTTGTTGGCCTTGAGTTCGCGCTTGAGATCCTCGCCGCGCCGGGCGAGGGCGGTCTTCACCGCCTCGCCCACCTTGACTTCGAGCAGCAGATGGGTGCCGCCCTGGAGGTCCAGACCGAGCTGGAGCTTGGGCGGAGTTGCTCCACCACCGCGGAAGTCCAACATTGAGGCTCGGCAGCAGCACCATCACCGACACCACGATCAGCACCCCGGCCAGGTAGAGCCGGGTGAGCGCCCGGCCCGTTGGTGAGATGCAGATAAAGGATCGCGATGGCCAGGGCCAGCAGGATCAGAATCGGAATAAGATTTTGATTTTCCACGTTCTCGCTATGAAGAAGTCTCGGGGGAGAGAACTGGTGAACCCTCCCTACTCTTCTTTCTCCTTGCCGCCGCTCTTCGGCGTCTTGCCGTGCGTCGATAGCGCGCCGATTTGCGCGCGCTCGACTCTTACCCTGAGATTCGGCGCGATCTCCAGCGTAACCACCCTGTCGCTCAACTCGGCGATTCTGCCGATTATCCCGCCCGTTGTCACCACCTCGTCGTTGCGCTTGAGCTCCGCGAGCATCTTCGCGTGCTCGGCCGCCTTCTTGGTCTGCGGCCGTATCAGGACGAAGTAGAAGATCCCGAACAAAAACGCCAGCGGGATCACGGTCGTGAACAGAACCTGCTCGCTCGTTCCCGCCGAACCGCCTGCGGCCTGCGCGTTCGCTATGCCCTCAAAAAACCACATCGTTCTTCACTCCATCTGACGCTTCCTCGTTCGCCGAGGCCGCGCTGGTTACGCCGCTTGAAAATACGTTGAATGTCCCCGATGCGATAGCCGCCCGGGCCGAATCCACCAGCCGCCCGTAAAAGCTCAGATTGTGCTCGGTCAAAACCCGCGCCGCAAGAATCTCTCCCGCCAGGTAGAGATGGCGCAGGTAGGCGCGGCTGAAAGTCCGGCATCCCCGGCAGTCGCATCGCGGATCGAGCGGACTGGCGTCGCGCGCGTAGCGCGCCTGCTTGATCGAAATCCTTCCTTCGCTGGTGAACGCGCTGCCGTTGCGCGCGTTGCGCGTCGGCAGCACGCAATCGAACATGTCGTAGCCCATCCCGATCGCCGCCACGATATCCGCCGGCGTCCCGATCCCCATCAGGTAGCGCGGATGGTCGGCCGGCAACAGCTCGGCGCTGAGCGCCGCCGTCTCCAGCATCAGGGGCTTGGGTTCCCCCACCGCCAGCCCCCCAATCGCATAACCATCGAAGGGCAGCGATGTAATCTGCCCGGCGCTCAGCCTGCGCAAGTCCGGGTAGATGCCGCCCTGGACGATTCCGAACAGCGCCTGATTGCCCGAGCGCCTCGCCTTGAGCGAGCGCTCGGCCCATCGCGCCGTGAGTTCGAGCGAGCTTCGCGCGCGCGACGGCTCGGCCGGATAAGCAGTGCATTCGTCCAGCGCCATCATGATATCGGCGCCGATTTGTTCCTGGATTTCGATCGCGCTCTCCGGCGTCAGCACCAGGCGCTGTCCGTCGAGATGGGAGCGGAAGCAGATTCCGTTCTCGTCAATCGAATTGATCTTCGCCAGGCTCATCGCCTGAAATCCGCCCGAGTCGGTCAGCACCGCTCCATCCCATCCCATGAAGCGATGAACTCCGCCGAGTTCGCGCACCAACTCCGCGCCCGGCCTCACCGCCAGATGATAGGCGTTGGCGAGCACCATCTTGTATCCCAACCCTCGCAATTCGTCCGGCGCCATCGCCTTGACCGTGCCGCGGGTTCCAACCGGCATGAACGCCGGAGTCGATATCTCGCCGTGCGGGGTAATGAGCAGACCCGTCCGCGCGGCGCCGTCGCGCGCGCATACCTCGAAACGAATCGGCGCGCTCACTCACAGGATCAACATCGCGTCGCCATAGCTCAGGAACCGATAGCGGCGCCGGACGGCCTCGCGATAGGCGCCCCAGAACCAGCTCGCGGCCGGCGAACGCCATCACCAGCGCCAGCACTGTGGTGCGCGGCATATGGAAGTTGGTGATCAACGCATCGACCAGCTTGAAGCGGAATCCGGGATGAATGAACAGTCCGGTGAATCCTTCAACGTCACCGGTAATGGCGTAGGATTCTAGCGCGCGGCTGCTGCTGGTACCAACCGCGATCACGCGCCCGCCGATCCGATGACAATGGTCGAGCGCGCGCACCGTACCCTCGGGAATCGTGTACCACTCGGCTTCCATCGAATGGCTTTCCACTTCCGGGCCGCGGATCGGAACAAAAGTTCCGGGGCCGATATGCAGCGTAAGATGCGCCCGGTTAATCCCCTGCCCGGCAAGGACGGCGAACAACTCGGGCGTGAAATGCAGCCCCGCGGTCGGCGCCGCGATCGCTCCGCTCTGCGCCGCATACACAGTCTGGTAGGCCTCGCGATCGTCCTCGCCCGGCGGTCGATCGATATAATGCGGCAGCGCGAGCAGTCCCAATCGCTCCAGAATTCCCGAGAGCGGCTCACCGCCTTCGCCGACGATAATCGCGCGGCCCGGCCGCTGATATCCGACCAGCGTCAGCGCCGTGCCGTCGGGCAGAAAAAGCCGACTGCCGTCCTTGAGTGGCCGATGGACGCGAACCAACGAAAGCCACGCGCCCGCGGGCTCGTCGAGCGGCCGTATCAGCAGCAATTCGACGTTGCCCCCGCTCTCCTTGCGCGCCATCAACCGCGCCGGAAACACGCGCGTATCGTTGAGCACCAGCAGGTCGCCCTGATTGAGATAATCGGCGAGCTTGTAGAATCGCGAATGCTCGAAGCTGCCGCGCTTGCGATCCACCACCAGCAGACGTGCCTCGTCGCGACGCTCCGGCGGATGCTGAGCGATCAGCTCGGGTGGTAATTCGTAATCCAGTTCTGCCAATCGCATCGTTACACTCGCCCCTCATCCGCCTCGTTCCGATCAAGATAGCATCCGCGGTGCGGACGCTCGAACAGACAAGTCGGCGTCTGAATCGAGGCAGTCGGTTCGAGGCGCTCGCCTCGGGTTGAAACGTCGCGCGGACGGGGCGGCGGACGCGGGGAAAAGCAAAGGCGCGCCGGGCAATCGCCCGGCGCGCCTTCGGGTTAAAGCCAGTCCCGTTGGCTATACGGTGCTAGCGGTGAAGCTGCTCGAGCTTGTTGATGTCGTACACACCGGTGGCCTTGGACACGTCAACGTTGGGATATCCGCCCGGTGTAATCCAGATGGTTCCACGATCGTTCTGGGTGTCCAGCACCTGAATCGACTGGAAGTTGGTGGTCCGAACCCCGTTGTTGATCGCCGCCAGATACGGCGCCTTGAAGTCTTCGGTCCATTCCTTCTGGAACTCCCACGACTTCCACAACTTGCCCTTGCGATCCCACGCCTGCATCCAGAACGTGTCCCAGATCTCGGGATCCCAGAAGTCCACCACCGAGCTGTACGGATGGCGCGGATCCTTCGACACCCGCTCGACCACCGCGAAGCGCCGCACCGACCACGAGTCGTTGGGGACGATCCCGTTGGGCCCGTACAGGTACGTGTAGTCGTGCGCCGAATCCATCACGCACAGCGCGTTCTTGAAGCCCAGGAACTTCCACTTCCACTCCAGCGGACGCCCGGCAAACCCGTAAAAGTCCTCCAGCGTATGGTCCGTGCCCAGCAGCGAGTCCGACTTGACCTCAGCCGAAATTCGCCGCACCCGGCGCAGGTTGGGGATGTATGCCCACGCGTCGTCGGCGCGGAACGGGTCGTTATAACGATAAATGATGAACGCCGTTCCACGAATATCGAACGGTCCGAAAAATCCCGTGAACTCCTTCCACTCAAACGTCTCCGCTCCGGGAGTCGGGATGTTGTGGCTCGGCGCGAACATCGGCAAATGCGAATGGATCAGCTTGCGGTACAGGCAATAAAGGCTGCGCTGGAATTGGCCGCCACCGCCGTAAACCATCTTCAACTCGTCGTTGCTCGGCGATTCCCATTTGAATCCCAGGATGCCTTCCAGCCAGTCCGGCGGTGGCGGTTCGTAGCCTGGAATCACATGGGTGCCGCCGAAACGATCCCAGGTCGCCGGCGGCACGCAGAAAAAGCCGAAGTTCTGCCAGCGAAACTCGAAATTCCACGCCGCCTTGATCCCCGACAGCGGATCCTCAACCTTCAAATCCGCGGTCGGAAAGGGCTGCCCGCAGACGTAGTTGCCCATCGAACCGTCCGCGTTCAACTTGGTCTGCCCCTGGTACTTCTCGGTGCACTCCACGTAATCCTTGCGCGGTGTGTGGTCCGCCGCCGGGATGATCTTCGCCTGAAACTCCGGAAACGTCATCTGTTCCAGATACCCGGGCGGTACGAACGGACGCATCCTCTCCACGTCCTTAGCCGTCAGCACGTCGCCCGCTTTGAAGTCCGGCTTCGCATCCTTGTACTTCTGAAACCACTCGTCGAACGTCGACCGCGTGTAAGTCTTCGGATCCTGCGCCCTGGCCGAGCCAAAACCCAGGCCTACAGCCAGGACCGACACGGCGGTAACCCACCCGATCCGCCTGAACACTCCTCCTGCCTTCGCTTCGCGCATAATCTCCTCTCTCCCTGTTAGAGGTCTATTTCCAAGCCCATCCACGACTTGGACGAGCACGCGCCAAAACCGCACTATAAGGCGCGCATGGTACGATTCCTTAACACTGCTAATCAGCGTTGGGGCGATGAAATCTCATAAAAGCAAAAACAAGTCAAGCCGAAGACATTCGTTCCGTTGGCTTCGGATATTAGATTTTAGAAAGGCAGGACGGAGGCATTTCGATTACCCCGCGTTAGAGAATCATTCACGCGAGGCCACGATAACTTAACGACGCTCCTGCAAGGGCTAGTCGGATAACCGCGACGATTCTAGCTCACGCGCAGGACGATCTTCCCGAAATGATGGCTCGATTGCATCAACCGATGGGCCTCGGCGGCGTCGCCCAGCGGCAGCACCTTGTAGATCGGTGGCCGCAATCGACCCTCTTCCATCGCCTTGCCGAAGCGCGCGATGAAAGCGGCGACGATTCGAGCCTTTTCCTCGACGCTGCGGCTGCGCAGGGTCGAGCCGATAATCCGCAAATGGCGGCGCAGCACCGGGGCCAGATCGATCTCAGCGCGGCTGCCCTTCATCAGACCGATCAGAATCAAACGTCCGCCCGGCGCCAGCGCCTCGATATTCTCCTCGAGGTAGCCCGCGCCGATACTGTCGAGGATAACGTCGGCGCCGCGCCCGTTGGTGGCGCTCTTGACCTTGGCGGCAAACGGACCCGATTTGTAATTGATCGCTACGTCGGCGCCGAGACCCAGACATCGTTCGCACTTCTCGTCGCTGCCCGCGGTTACGATCGAACGCACTCCGGCCTCTCCCAGCAACTGGATCGCCGCGGTGCCGACGCCGCTGCCGCCGCCGTGGACCAGAGCCGTCTCGCCGTCGCGGATCTCCGCCAGCATGAAGAGATTCAGGAACGCGGTGAGGAAAACTTCGGGGATTCCCGCCGCCTCCTCGTCGGTTAGCACCGCCGGCGTATGCATCGCCGAGCCGGCATCGACCACCGCCTTCTCCGCGTAACCGCCTCCGGCGAGCAGCGCCATCACCCGCTCGCCGTACGACCATCCTTTGACCTCACTGCCGGTACCGATCACGTCGCCGGCACACTCCAATCCCAGGATTTCCGACGCGCCCGGCGGCGCCGGATAGAAGCCTTGGCGCTGCATCAGATCGGCGCGATTAAGCGCCGTATACCGCACGCTGATCAGCAGTTCATTCGGTCCGGGAACCGGCTCGGGAGCCTCGCCCAGCTTGAGCACGCTCTCATCGCCGGGCCTCTCGATAACAATTGCCTTCATGGACACCTGCCGAACAGAATGTCGCTCAGTACCGGGTGATTACCGCGGTACCGACATTCTGGAAATTGGTCATCTGATCGAGGACCCGCGATGCGTCCTCAAGACCGATCCGCTCGGTCACCATCGCGCCCGGCGAAAGTTTGCCCGCCTCGACCATCTGCAGCATCGCCGGATAGCGCGCCGCCTGCATCCCGAGCGAGCCGATCAGTTGCAGTTCCATCAGCACGATCCGGTCGATCGGCATCGACACCTCGCCCTTCTCGGCTTCGCTGGTAAGTCCGATCTGAAGATGGCGGCCGCGCTTGCGCAGGCTCAGGATCGCATTGCGGCACGTAGTCGCGTTCCCGAGCGCATCCACCGCGACGTGAGCGCCGCCGCTGGTCAGATCGAAGACCGCGTTCACCGCATCAACTTTTTTCGCGTTTACGACGTGGCTGGCGCCGAGCTTCTTCGCCAGCTCGAGCTTCTTGTCATCGAGATCGACGCCGATCACGTTGGCGCCGATCGCCGAGGCGATATTAATCGCCGAAAGGCCGATCCCGCCGCAGCCATGCACCGCGACCCATTCTCCCGGCTTAACCTGCGCCTGGTCGACCAATCCGTGGAACGAGGTCATGAAACGGCAGCCCAGCGACGCCGCATCGACGAAGCTCACCTTTTCCGGAAGCGACACCAGGTTCAGGTCCGCGCCCGGCACCGCCACCAGGCGGCCGTATCCGCCCCAATATGTGACCCCTGGAATTTGCGGCATGTTGCAGATATTGGAATGGCCGCTACGGCAAAATTCGCACGTCCCGTCGCCCTGGCTGAAGGGAATCACGACCCTGTCGTCACGCTTGAAGCCGCGAACCTCCTTGCCGGTTTCCTCCACCACCCCGCAAAACTCGTGGCCCATCACAAGAGGCAGGCTGGCGAACAGTCCTAGCCAGGACCAGTCCCCCATCCAGGTATGCCAGTCGGTGCGGCACACTCCCTCGGCCTCGGTTCGGATGATCGCTCCATCCGGCGGGCAGTGAGGATCAGGTACTTCCTTGACGACCAGCGGCTGGCGCAGCGCTTCCATCACAGCAGCTCGCATCTGAAAGACCTCCTTATGAACGACGGCGCGCCCGGCTCCGGTTACCGTCTCGGCGGAAAAATCGATTACCGCCGACCGCGCCGGACAATGGCCGTGAAAGCGACAATTTCAATTCGTTCCTATAGCGTGCGCCGCCTTAACCGACCAGCGCCGCGAGCGTCTTCTCGAACGCCCATTTATCCTCGCCGGCGTCGACCTCGACGCTGTGGAGATCGACGCCCGCATCTTCCTGCATCTGCAGGCGGTCGATCGCTCCCTTGAGCCCGCCTGCGTAGCCAAGCTCATCGGCGAGCTCGGCCGGCACCGCCGCGGCAGCGGCCTTCGCGCCGCCCGCCGCCCACGCGTCCTTTATCTGCTTGACCGCGCCGCCCCATCCCCAACGGGTCAACTGTTCGGCGTAAAACGTGCCCATCCGCGCCGCGTAAAAAGCGATGTTGCCCGCGTGAGCGGCGCGCGCGCGCCCGACGTTGGCCGCCACGCGCACCACGCCGGGAGACTTCACCGCCACCGCGTTCGCCTCGCGACCCGCCGCCGTCGCCATCGCGCGGAACTCCGCGATTGCCGTTCCAAGCCGGCTCAGCGGAATCATCACCGGCAACCAGCCGTCGCAATGTCGCGCCGTGAACTCGACGCTCTTGCGATTCAGCGACGCGATAAAAATCGGGATATGCTTGCGCACCGGCTCGAAGCGCATCGTAAAGCCCCGTTCCAGTTTGAAGATCTTGCCCTGATAATTCAGCGGCGTGCCTGCCATCAGCAGGTTGATGATCTCGACGTACTCCCGCATCCGCGTGAGCGGCGGATCGAACCTGATTCCGTGAAAATGTTCGATCACCTGCGGCCCGCTGGTCCCGAGCCCGATAATCATCCGGCCGCCGCTCAGCTCGTCCAGCGTCGCGAAGTGCTGCGCGATCGCCGCCGGCGTGCGCGAGTACGTGTTGATGATGCCGGTCGCCAGCCGCGCGCGCTTGGTATGCTCCGCCAGCAGCGTCAGCAGCGTGAAGGCGTCGCGGCCCCACGCCTCGGCGACCCAGATCGAATCCACTCCTGCCCGGTCGGCGACTTCGGCCTGCTCGATCATCGCCTTGACGTCCAGCGTGCCTTGCCAGTTAACCGCGATCGCGAGTTTGCGTGCCATCTCTTCGCTCCCCAGGTTCTTTCAGATACCAGGCGCTCTCATCCGACTTCCATCCGAAACCAAATCTTATCGCGCATTCCGGCACAGATGTCGAAGCAATGTGGAAGCGGCGGAGTCGTCGCGGCTGGCGCGTCCGAACGGAACATGATTAAAAAGGCAGGATCAACGTTAGTTAGAGGTTGAGAATGACTGAACGTCTGGTACATGCGCTGGTTCGTTTCACGCTCCGCAATCGATGGTTCTCGCTGACGTGGCTGGCGCTGGTAACCCTGTTCTTCGCCTACCATGCCTTTTCGGTCCAGATATACAGCCAGTTCACCGATCTGCTGCCTCAGGCTCATCCCTACATCAAGGCCTACAATCATTTCAGCCACACCTTCGGCAGCGCCAACACCATCACCCTGAGCGTCGAGGTCAAGAACGGCGACATCTTCAACTTCCGCACTCTGGACAAGGTCAGACGCGTCACCGAGGCGGTCGACGATCTCGACGGGGTTGACCATTACGCGGTGTTGTCGGTCACCGACGTCAAAATCCGCAAGCTCACCGCCGCGCCCGGCGGTCTGATCATCTCGCAGCCGGTCATGCCCGATGAAATTCCGACCAGCCCGCTCGAACTTCGGCGGCTCAAAGAGTCGCTGATGCATAACGACATGGTCTTCGGCAGATTCATCTCCACCGACGGCAAGGCGGCGCTGGTCGAAGCCGGCTTCACCGAGACCCGGCTCGATTACGACGACATCTTCAGCCGGGTGATGAAGATAAAAAAGGAGATCGACGACGACAACACCACCGTCTACGCCGCCGGCGAGCCGATGCTCAAGGCCTGGGTCTACCACTACAAGGGCGAACTGGCGCGGATTTTCACCGTCACCGGGCTGTTCATCCTCTTCACCTTGATCTTTTACTTCCGGCGCCTTTACGGAGTGCTGCTGCCGATGGTCGGCGTGGCGGTACAGGCAATCTGGGGCCTCGGCTTCCTCGGTATCCTCGGATACAACCTCGACCTGCTGGTTCTGGTGATTCCGCTGCTGGTCTCCGCGCGCGCCGCCAGCCATGGCGTGCAGATGATCGAGCGCTATCTCGAAGAACTGGAACTGACTTCCGACCCGCATCAGGCGATCTTCAACTCGATGAATGAATTGTTCCTGCCGGGGATGATCGGCGTTCTGGCCGACGCCGCCGGCATCCTGGTGCTCGGCGTCGCGACCATTCCGCTGGTGCGCAAGGTCGCCTTCTTCGCCAGCTTCTGGGGCTTCTCCAACATCTTCACCATCCTGATGCTGATTCCGCTGCTGCTCACGATTTTGCCCACTCCCAAAATCACCGAGCACTACGTGCCGCGCTGGATGGTGGCGGCGCTGACCTGGGTGGGCGACGCCTGCACCAGCCGCCACGGTCGCTGGGTCGTGTTCGCGATCACCGGAGTGATCGTGGTTCTCGGAATCCGGCAAGCCCTGTACATCCCGATCGGCGAGACCGAGGCCGGCTCTCCGCTGCTGTGGCAGGATTCGGAGTTCAATGTCTCCGCCCGCAAGGTGAACGCCAAATTTGCCGGATCGAGCCAGCTCGTTATTTATCTTCACGGCTCGGACAACGATGTCCTCAAGGATCCCGTCGTCCTCGACACCCTCGACAACCTGCGCCGTTACATGCTCGAACAGCCCGAGGCCGGCGGCACCCGCGACCTGACCAGTCTGGTCCGCGGCGTCAACCGGCTCTTCAATTACAACGATCCTAAGTGGGCGGTCGTTCCGTCCACCGCGGTCGGCATCGCAAACCTGGTCTTCATGTACGAGGCGGGAGCGCCCGTGCCGGGCGTGGTCCTTCAATATATGGATTACCACGCGCGCGACGGCCAATTCGTGGTCTTTTACAAGGACGCGCGCGGTTCAACCATCGACGAGGCCATCCTCCGCGCCAAGCGTTTCATCGCCACCCATAAGCTCAAGAACGTCCAGTTCGTGCTCGCCGGCGGCAAGATCGGCGTCACCGCCGCGCTCAACGACGAGATTGCCTACTCCGACCGCGTCAGCACGATTCTAATCGTGCTCGTGGTCTTCGTCCTGGTCACCGCGAGTTACATGTCGTTTACCGCGGGCGCGATGGTGATGGTCACGCTGATCGCGGCCGGCGTGGTGAGCTTCCTCTACATCGGGCTCAAGGGCATCGGGATGAATATCAACACGCTGCCCGTCACCGCGGTCGGGATGGGAATCGGCGTCGATTACATCCTCTACGTGGTTGACCGGATCAAGCGCGAGTACGGCCGGCTCCACGACTACGACAAGGCCATCAAGCGCGCCATCAGCACCACCGGGATGGCGGTGACCTTCACCGCGACCACCCTGGTCGGCGGCGTCCTCCCCTGGTACTGGATGTCGAGCCTGCGCTTCTCGGCCGAGATGGCCCTGCTGCTGGGATTGCTGATGATCACGCATTGGCTGGCGGCAATCACGCTGGTGCCCTCGATCTTCTCGATCGTGCGGCCCAAGTTTGTTGCCCGCGGCGTCGAGCAGGCCGTACCCGAGCCGGCGCGTCCCCTCAAGGAAGCCCTGGCCAATCGCACGACCTGATTACCCAGGACAACCGGCCACCGCGGCAGGTCAGAAATCTGCCGCCATCAATCAGGTGAAATCCTGGCAGCCGGGACATCATCGGATGGTGTAACTCGTCTCGCATAAATGCGACTTTCGATCGCGCAGCTTTCGGCGTCTCCGGGATTCGCGCAATAAACGGCGGCTGTTGCGTTTCGACAGTCGCGGCATGCAATGGCGATCAATTGGTCCGCTATCGATAATCGCTCCAGGCGCGGTCGGTTCGTTCGGCTTCCGCTTCGCCTTCTGCCCTCGACCACTGTAATGACGATCCGCCGAGGTCCCGCCGCCGGGATGAGCTGGATCGTCGGCAGCGGAAATCACGGATGCTGGCTCGGCACCTACGAAATGGCCAAACAGGCCGCGCTCGAACGCTTCGTCCGGCCGGGAATGACCGTCTACGATATCGGCGCGCAGGCCGGCTTTTATAGCCTCTTCTTCTCCCATCTGGTCGGCGCGACCGGCAAGGTCTACGCCTTCGAACCCTGCGCCTACGAAGCTCGCTATCTGCTCGATCACATCCGGCTCAACAACACACCGAACATCCGCGTGATTCAGGCCGCCCTATCCGAGCGTTCGGGCCTGGCCGCGATGACCTTCGACCGCGGCCAAACCCAGAATGCGCTCTCGGACCGCTCCGATGCTCTCCTTCAGGTCCCGGCCTACAGCCTCGATGACCTTCGCCTGCCTCCGCCGGCCCTCATCAAGATGGACGTTGAAGGCGCGGAATCGGCAGTGCTCGAAGGCGCCCGCCGAACGCTCCGGGATCACCGTCCGGTGGTATTCGTAGCGCTACATGGAGTCGAGCAACGCCATCGATGCATCGAGTTGCTGCTGCAAGTCGGCTACCGACTCTATGAACTTGACGGTAAGCCGCTAACCGACGCTTCTGAAACCGACGAGATCTACGCCCTTCCGCAAAGCCAGGTATAGCAGCCGCGCCGCGCCGCCGATGAACTAAGTGCGATGGCGCGATCCGCGACACCGGGATCCACTGGACGCGCAACGCGATCCTGTGCGTAAATCCCGACGACACCGAAACCGCAACGGTTGAAAAGCGAGTCCCACAGCGATCGACTCTCCGATCGATTGAAAGGAGCGTTCATGGAATTCGTCGAGTACGATCTGACCTTGACCGAAGAACAACGGCAGATTCACGAGACCGCACGCAAGTTTGCCGCCGAGGTGCTGCGGCCGATCGGAATCGCGCTCGACCGGATGGCGCCCGAAGCCGTCGTCGCCGCCGATTCGCCATTCTTCAAGGTGCTGCGCCAGGCACGCGATTTGGGCTTCTCGCGGATGGGCGGCACAACCGAACTCGGCGGACTCGCGGCTTCGCCGTTAACCCAACACCTCGTGCTCGAAGAGCTGTCCTACGGAAATGTCGGATTGGCCGGCGCGATCTTTCTCTCGTCGTGGCCGGCCGACGCGTCCCTCGCGACCGGCAAGCGCGGATCTCATCGCCGAGTTCTCTGCGCCCTACTTCGCCGGAACCGGCGACCTGCTGATCGGCGGATGGTCGGTTACCGAACCGGACCACGGCTCCGACATGCTTGGGGTAAAGAATCCCGAGATGCGGCCCAAGGGTCCCGGCCAACTCATCGGACGCCGCGACGGCGACTCCTGGATACTGAACGGCCAGAAATCCGCGTGGTTCTCCAACGGCCCGGTCGCGACTCACGCCGTCGTCAATGTCCATCTCGAACCGAAAAGCGGGCTCGACCGGGGCGGCGTATGCGTCGTTCCACTGAATCTGCCCGGCGTCTCCCGCGGACGCCCGCTGGACAAGCACGGCGTCCGCTCGCTTCCTCAGGGCGCGATCATCTTCGAAGATGTCCGCATTCCGCGCCGATACATGATGGCCGAGCTGGACAATTATCCGATGCACGTCGATTGGACGCTGACGGCATTCAACGCCGCCGTGAGCGCGCTCGCCGCCGGCCTTGCCCGCGCGACCTTCGACGCCGCGCTCGCATACACCAAGCAGCGAATTCAGGGCGGACGGCCGATCTTCGATCATCAGTCGGTGCGCGCGCGGCTCTTCCGCATGTTCTCGCTGGTTCGCGCCATCCGCGCCTTCTCGCGGCAGGTCTATGTTTACAACGTGAGCCGCCTCGGCGCGGGATTGCCCGGCTATATCGAACACTCGATCGCGGCCAAAACCTTCTGCACCGACGCCGCGCTCGAGGTCGCGACGCTGGCGGTCCAGCTCCACGGCGGCAACGGGATGACCAAAGAATATCCGGTCGAAATGTTCCTGCGCGATGCGACGGCATTCACGATCGCCGACGGAGAGAACGCGTTCCTGAGCCAGATGGGCGCTTCGAGGCTCTGATTGGCGATCCTTCAACCTTTGGAGATTAAGCGATGAAAACGAGCGTCGAAGAACGGCTGCAAATACTCGAGGACAGGGAAAAGATTAAGGAGCTTCGCGCGACGTATTCTTTTCTGGTCGACGACGGCCGGATGGAAGAACTGATCGAGCGATGCTTCACCGAAGACGCGGTCTGCGATTTCCGCTCGCCCGACGGCACGATGCAGCCGATCGTGTCGCGAGGACGCGCCGAGGTCCGCAACTTCTACGTCGCGGTTGTGCCCACTCTGCTGCGCGATATGTGCCATACCGTGCACAACCATCGCATCACGGTTGACGGCGACCGCGCCAGCGGCGATTGCTACTTCGAGCTGACCGCGACCGACGCCGCTACCGGCAAGGATATCGTCGGCGCGGGACGCTATGTCGATCGCTATCGGCGCGTAGGCGAGAACTGGCGCTTCGAATTCCGCAACGCCCAGATTTTTTACCTCACGCATCTGGCCGAAGGATGGAACAAGCGCCGCTTCATGCCCGCCCTGACCGGCTCTTAATAAGGCATCGCGCGACGCTCTGCCAGGACGATGCGACGCCGCCGCGGCCGCATCTCACGATTCATCAAGCTTGGGTTGGCGCCTCAGCCGTTCGCGCTCGCGCTCGCGCCGGTACTCTTTCACGTCCTTATGAACCCGCGCCGGCGGCGCCATCGGTTTGCGAATTTTCTTGATCAGGCCGCCCTTCTTCGCTCGAACTCGTCTGCGAGTCGGCATCTCATTGCTCCTGAACGTCGGATACGAACGTCGCGCCTCCCCTTGCCGAACAGATCTGCCGGATTAGGCTCGCCCGGCACGTTTTTTCTGTCATTCCGAGCGCAGCGAGGAATCTCGGACCGCGAGCGCGATGTAACTGAGCTGAAGTCCGGTCTTGCCGTCCGCTTTAGCCGCGCGACGCGAGAAATACTTGTCGCTTTCACATCGCGTGCATGGACCGACGTTACTGATCGCCGCCGCCGACAACCCGCATGCGATCAGCCGGTCGCGCAGGATTCCCTTCAAATCCACGAATGCCTTGCCCGGCGTCCCGCCCTGATATGCGCCTCGGCGCCCGCAAATCGCTGAGCGAAGTCCTCCGCCAACTCGGTTTCGACTTCGAAACAGCATCCCCCTATTGCCGGCCCAATCGCGGCGCGAAGATTCGCCGGTAGCCGCGCCGGGCGCGGCCATCGATTCCACTCCCGAAGCCGCGATATCGGCCATCACTCCGCGCCATCCGGCATGCAGCGCGCCGATCACGCGCGACTCACTATCCGCCATCAGAATCGGCACGCAATCCGCGCTAAGCACGCACAACGCGATTCCCGCAACGGCAGTGACCAATCCGTCGCCCTCGTCCGACGATCCCCTCGTCGCCCGCATTCACGATGCGCACCGCATCGCCATGGACCTGATGGAGCTGCGCGATGGAGCACTCCGGAAGTGATTCGCGAAAGCAGTTCCCAGTTCGCATCGACCGCGGCCTCGTCGTCACCCGCAAGGTAGGAAAAATTGAACTCGGCAAACGGGCCTGGGCTGACCCCGCCGATTCGGCCCAAGAAGCCGTGATTCAAACGCTCGTCTTCCCACGCGGCCAGCGCTTAAGCGCGGGCCGATCGAACCTCGCGTTGAGATCAAGACCCATGATTGCAGGTAATCTCGAACGCTAGCCTATAATTTATTGCTTTGGAATCTGCGTTTAGAGGAACCGTATGAACGGCTATCGATATCTGATCGAGCGCAATCGCCTGCTCTTCGGGCTCGAGGACGCGTTGGCTGCGATTCGCCATCTGCCGCAGCGGAAAAGCGCGCGCAAGCCGCCAGACTCCAGGCGGAGTTCGATCGTCAGTTGGCGCGAACTCTACAGCCAGGTGGCGGCCGAGTATCCCGGCGAGCGCAAGAAGCGGGCGCGCCCGAAACGGCGAGCCGAGCTGAAGCGGGAGACCGCTTGGAGCCTCGATCTGTATCCGCGGCGCGCGCACCCACAATCTTAAGAATATCTCGCTCGACCTGCCGCACGGCCAATTGACCGTCGTGACCGGCGTCTCGGGTTCGGGCAAATCAAGCCTGGTGTTCGACACGCTCTACGCCGAGGGCCAACGCCGATACGTGCAGAGCCTGTCCACGTATGCCCGGCTGTTCCTGGAGCGGATGGACCGGCCCGACGTTGATTCGATTTCCGAAATTCCGCCCGCGCTCGCGCTGCGGCAGAAGAACAGCATCAAGAACGCCCGCTCGACGGTCGGCTCGGTCACCGAGATAAGCGATTACGTCCGTCTGCTGTTCGCCACCGCCGGGGAGACCTTTTGCCCGCGATGCGGCGGCAGGGTGACGCGCGACTCGGTCGAAAGCGCCGCCGCCGCAAGTGATGGCGAATCCCGGCCTGTACCTTTTCCTTGCGCCGTTCGAAATCGGCTCGCGGCCGCTGGCCGAGGCGCTCAGCTACCTCATCCAGAACGGTTACCATCGGCTCTACCAGCGCGACGCTATGGTGGAGACCGCGGATTTTGCCGCCGGTTCCGCGAATCGCGGCGACAGCTCTCTGGACGGGCTCGCTGATGGTAGTCATCGATCGGGTTTCGGTCGGCGGCGAAGACAGCCGCGAGCGCGTCCGCGAAGCGCTGGAGAAGGCCTTCTATCTCGGCGGCAGCCGCGCGCGTGCGGTCATGAGTCGAGCGCGACAACGGAAATCTCAAGGCGGTCGCGACGCTCGACTTCGATCGCCGCTTCAATTGCTCGCGATGCGTGAATCGCGTTTCCCGAGCCTGCGCCGGCGTTGTTCTCGCCCAACAGTCCGCTCGGCGCCTGCCCGGCGTGCGAGGGCTTCGGCCGCACGGTCGAACTCGATCTGACGAAGGTCATCCCCAATCCGGATCTGTCGATTCGCCAGGGATTGATCGCGCCGTGGCGAACGCCGGCCTACAGCGAGATGCAATCATGGATGGTATCCTGCGCGCGCAAGCGCGGCGTCCGCGTCACCGCTCCCTATCGCGAATTCACCGCCGAGGAGCGCGCATGGCTGCTCGACGGCGAGCCCGAGCACGCGGCCACAATCACGACGAGCGATGGCCGGGCGTGCGCGGATTTTTCCGCTGGATCGAGGGCAAGCGCTACAAGACTCACGTCCGCATCCTGCTCGCGCGGTATCGCCGCTTCGTCACCTGCGCCGACTTGCGGCGGCGCCAAGCTCAAGACCGAAGCGCTCAACGTTCGCGTATCGCCGGCAAGACCATCGCCGAGATCGGCCGCCTTTCGATGGATGAGCTCGCCGAATGGATCAACGCCCTGCCCGTATCGCGGACGGCCGCCGGCCAGCGCGTCGCGGTGGTGTTGCGCGAACTCAGAAACCGCATCGGTTACCTGACGCGAGGTCGGGCTTGGCTATCTGACACTCGAACGCCAGGCGCGCACGCTTTCGGGCGGCGAGGCCCAGCGAATCCATCTCGCCAGCGCCCTGGGCAGCCTGCTGACCGGCACGCTTTATGTGCTCGACGAGCCGACCGTCGGTCTTCATCCGCGCGACGTCCGGCGTCTGCTTCAAGGTGCTGCGCCACCTGCGCGATCTCGGCAACACCGTCGTGATGGTCGAGCACGATCCGACGATGATCGCCGGCGCCGACTATCTGGTCGAGCTTGGCCCCGGCGGCGGACGCGAGGGCGGCAATCTGATCCGTGCCGGCCGGCCAAGCCCGCGGCCGCGCGCCGCGAGCTGGTTGAAACTCCGGGGCGCGTGCTGCTGATGCGCGCGATCGCGCGCGAGCGCCGCCTACAGCAAGCGCGATCCGGCGATCCGAATCGTCGGCGCTCGCGAGCACAACCTGAAAAATCTCAACGTTTCGATCCCGCTGGGCCGGTTCGTCTGCGTCACCGGGGTCTCGGGCTCCGGCAAATCGACGCTGGTCGAAGAGGTGCTCTACCGCAACTACCTGCAGCGCAGCCGGCGCGCCGGTGAGCGACGTCGGCGCCGTGCGATCGAATCGAGGGCCTCGAACATCTCGGCGAAATCGTCCACATGGGCCAGGAGATGCCGACGCGCTCGATGCGCTCGAATCCAGCCACCTACCTCAAGGTTTACGACGACATCCGCAAGCTGCTTGGCCTCGACCGCCGAAGCTCGCCGGCTCGGAATCCAGCCCCGGCATTTTTCCTTCAACGTCGCCGGCGGCCGATGCGAGCGATGCCAGGGTAGCGGCACCGTCACGATCGAGATGCATTTCATGTCGGACATCGAGGTCACGTGCGAGGCCTGCGACGGGCGCCGCTTCCAGAGCCATATCCTCGCGCTCAAATTTCAGGGCCGCAACATCAACCAGGTTCTCGCGCTGACCGTCGACGAAGCGCGCGCCTTCTTCGCCGGTCGCCCGAAAATCGTCAAACCGCTGGACGCGTTGAGCGCGGTCGGCCTGGGCTACCTCGAACTCGGACAGGCGACTTCGACTCTGTCCGGCGGCGAGGCGCAGCGCCTCAAGCTGGCGCGTTGTCTTCTGCCCGATACGAGCTTCCTCAACGAACTCCGGACGAAGAACCTAAACCGCCCTCGCATGTTCATCCTCGATGAGCCGACGACGGGACTCAGCTCCAGCGACATCCGTCAAGCTGCTGCGCGTGCTCGACCGCCTGGTGGCCGAGGGCAACACGCTGCTGGTGATCGAGCACAATCTGGAATTTATCGCCCATGCCGACTACATCATTGACCTCGGTCCCGAAGGCGGCGACGGCGGCGGCCAGCTGGTTGTCGAGGGCAGTCCCCTGGCGGTCGCGGCCTGTGAGACTTCACATACGGCGCGCGAATTGCGCCGATTGTTCGGACTGCCGGTGGAAGCCGCGCGGCCAGGCCGGTGCGCTCAGCGGTGCGCGGCGCGGCGCACTTTGACGATCTCCGGGAGGTGAAAAGGTGGAAAACGTGACAACAGCCGGAAACCCACGATTGAACCGCGGGGCGACCCGTCTCGGAATAATGGACGTGCTTACCGCGTTGGTCCTGCTCGGGTCTGCTGCTCTACGCTTCATGGAAACAGTTCCCGGCCTATAATCGCCCGATATCTTCAACGCCGGCTCAACACGCACATCCTCACTGAGTCTTCTCCCCAGCCACGCGACGGCCTTTGCCGGCGATACGGAATTCAGCACTCGATCTCGATGAGCGCCAAAATCCGTTCCGAATCGACGCTCCGCTGAAGCACGCAGCGCTGATGCCTCAACGCTAAAAATCGCTCTGCGCCAGCGCAAAACGCGCGATCCATTTCCCACCTTCCCGGCGTTCGTCTACTATGTATATCCTCTCGCTTCGTATCGCAGGGATGAGCGGCAGGAGGATGCGACCTTATGTCGTTGGAAAATTCGTCTTCCCTAAACTCAAAGAGTTCTTTGTTTCGATGACGCGGCAGAGTTTCGATCAGCTCGGCGTTGGCGATCGGCAAATCGTCGATTATGTCGCGTCGATCCTGACCGACTTCAGCCACGCCGACCGCTGGCGCCTGCTTCGCGACGCCGAGGGACGCCGGCTGACCAGCGCGGTCGAGATGTTGATCGCCCAACTCGGTCCCAACAACTCCAATCGGATCCTCGGCGAGCGCGCGCTGCGCAAACATATCGGCGATTACACGCTGTTCATGTCGGGGCTGTTCCGAAACTTCGTCGAGCGCGGCGGTTATCTGCGAATACTATCTCGAAGAAGGAAAACGCGCCTATCAGACGGTATCCGAACTGGATGTCTCGCTCTATCGGCCGGGCTTTCTGATGTTCGAGGAGCTGAGCAAAGGGTTCGAGAATTACGCCGGCGCGCTGGACTACATGCGCAAGTGCTACTTCGCCCCTTCGCCCGGCGAAAACCGTTCGCGGGATTCCTGAAACAGATCGAGGGTTGGATGCGCCCCGGCCTTTCCGACAATTGATTCGGTGACCGCCGCGAACGCCTCGATCTCTGTCTGGTGCGGCTGGGTCTGGCGCGCTCGCGCCGCGATGCTCGCGCGATGCTCGCGCGGGGATTGGTGCGAGTCGACGGCCGGATTTTGAAAAAAGGCGAAGCCGTCGAAGCCGGCGCGCGAATCGAGGTCGGCCAGCCTTCCGACCAGGCGCCGCTTAAGCCGAACGCCGATCTTCCGCTCACGGTCCTCTTCGAGGACGCGGCGATGATCGTCGTAAACAAGCCCGGGCTTCTCCCCTGCCATCCGATTCACGGCGAAGAAACCGACACCGTGATGAATGCCGTGGTCGCGCGCTTTCCGGAGATCGCGCAGGCCGGCGACAAGCCGATCGAAGGCGGCCTCGTCCATCGCCTCGATAACGGCACCTCGGGAGCTTTGATCGTCGCGCGCGACCCGGCGAGTTTCGCCCTGCTCCGCGCCGCCATCCGCGGCGGACAGATCGAGCGCACTTACCTGGCGTTAATTTCAGGCCATCTCGGCGACAGACTTGAGCTCACGCGGCCGATAGCTCATCATCCGGGAAATCGCCGCAAGATGCTGGTCGTGCGCGAAGATGACAAACGGCAGAGCCGGCTCGCCTCGCGCCCGGCGGCCACCGTCGTCGAACCGGTGCGACGCCTCGGCGCGTTCACGCTGGCCCGGGTCACGCCCCGGACCGGCATGCGCCATCAGATCCGCGTGCATCTGGCGGACGCCGGATTCCCGTTGGCAGGCGACGATCTTTACGGCGGACCGCCGCTTGCCCCGCTCCCGCCCGGCCGCTTCTTCCTGCACCTGAGCCGCTTGCGCTTGCGATCTCCCGTCTCCGGCGAAGTCACAATCGAAGCGCCGATGCCGCCCGAGCTGCTCAAAGCGCTGGCGACCCTTGGCGGTTAGGCCGCCGGACCGTTAAACTGCACTTACGCTACCGACGCGAATACGCGGCAGCGCGAAAATGCCGCGACTGTCGGACCGTCGCTGAAGAAAGCCCGGTTCATTGCGGTCGACCGTCAGGCGGTTTACACAGTTTGGATAGCTAGCGAGAGTTTGGAGGAAGTCGATGAGGCCAAAGTCAGGGATACTTCGATTGTTGCTTGGCGTATGCGCCCTTATGCTCGTGGGTGCCGGGCCTGCGCCCCAAGGCGCCGCCTATTCTGCCTCCGAACCTAATTTGCCGCCCGTGGCGGTCGGACCGATTCCCTTGTCGGCCAAGCCGATGCCGCCGCAGACGCCGCCCGACTTGAGTCTTGCGCCCTCTGATTCTCCTCCGTTCGAGCGCACACGATGGCCGCACGACGTGCTTATGCGACAGTGGTCCCTGATCAGTGAAGTCCCCTCTGAGAGCGTCATCAGCGAGCGCTATCTCCAGACTCGCGATCGCAACGCCAACAGTCTCTCCTTGAAGGAAACGGTCTATCTCGCGATTAAGGGCAATCCCGGTGTTCAGGCCGCCCGGCTCGATCCGGTCGCCTCGCTCGAGAGCAGTCCGCCAGGACTATGCCGTTTTCGATCCGGACCTGACTGGGCACGGGGATATCTCAAAAGACGTAACGCCGACGACTTCGGTGCTTCAGACCGGAAACAAGCCTACTGCCGTCCAGAAGAACTACGACTGGAATTTCGGCGTGAACAAAGTCCTGGCCACCACCAACGGCACCTTCGGCGTCAGCTTCATCAACAACCGTCTGCTGGCGAACTCCGCGTTCGCCGCGCTCAACCCTTCCTACAATACCTTTCTGGCGCTCTCGCTCTCTCAGCCCCTGTTGCGTAATTTCGGCCTCGATTTCGCCACCATCAACGTGCGAATCGCCGAGACCAACCAGAAGCAATCGCAGTTCAACTACGAACAGCAACTTTCGGACTTCGTGCAGCGGGTCGGCGTCGATTACTGGAACGTGGTCAGTGCCGAGGAGAATCTCCAGGTGGCGCGCGACGCGCTGAAGCTCGCGCAGGACCTCGTGCGCCAGAACGAAATCAGCTTCAAGGTCGGCGTGCTGGCGCCGATTTCGGTCCAGGAAGCCCAGTCCGAGGAGGCGACCGCGAGGCCGGCGTCTACCAGGCCGAGGGTGCGCTCCAGACCGCCCGGGCGACGCTGCGCCAGGACGTGATGCTCAACCCGGCGCGCACTTTCCTGCCCCAGCAAATCGAACCAACCGACAAACCCAATCCCAACGAATTCCCTGTCGACGAGGAGCAGTCGCTCGAGCTGGCGATGAAGTATCGTCCCGAGCTGGCGTCGATGCGCGAATCGATTCGCGCATGCTGCTGCAGGTGCGTTATGCTGAGAACCAGACATTGCCGCAGGTCAATCTCGGCAGCCAGTTCGGACTTAGTGCCAGTGCCGGAACCCCGGAATGTCTGTCCGCCCCGCAACTTTGATTACGTCCAACTGTACGAGCCGAAGCGGCGCACCCGGCGTTCAACTGCCTTTCGGCGGAATCTACGGTGATGCCCTCAATCGGCTGTGGGGATTCAGCTTTTACAATTACGCCGTTGCCCTCAACATCGAACAGCCGCTGATGAACGATGCCGCCAAGGCCGCGCTGGCACAGACCAAGATCGAGTACGAACAGCAGCGTCTGCGTTATCGCGACAGCATCTCGCAAGTGGTCGTCGACGTTGAACAGCTCGTTGAGCGACGTGATTGCCAACTACAAGGTCGCGCGGGCAACCAAACTGGCGACCGAGTATGCGGCCAAGTCATTGCGCGACGACCAGGAACGTTTCCGCGTCGGGATGGCGACCACTCATGAGTTGCTCCAGTACCAGGACGCGTTAATCGCCGCCCAGGGCAATGAGGTGCCGGCCGAAGTTGATTATGAGACCGCGAAGCTCACCTCAAACACGCCGAGGGCACTCTGCTGCGGACTTCAACGTGAACTTTCGAGCGCTCAGGCGCCCGACGTCAAGCCTTGGTACGCGCAATTCTAGGGCGATGAGTTGGAAGTTCGCGTAATAAGAAGGGGGGAGTTTCTAGTGCCCTATCGCGGTCAGCCTGAGCGCCAGCGAAGGATCTTCGCCCGGTCTTCCGGGCGTCAGGATGGGGCCGGGACTTCGGCGCGCGGAGGACCGCGCGAGATTCTTCACTTCGTTCTGGATGAAAGAGTAAGCCTCGCGCGCAACGCCGGGACGAGCGGCTAGAACGGATAATTAATTCCGGTAAACACGGCGGCGCCTTCGCTGCCTATTCCGACATCGACGAAGCCGACCACGGACGGTTCGGCGATCGCGCGGATGCCCAGTCCGCCCACCGGATGGAAGCGGGTCGAACGGGTCGTCGCGGACCGTGTGAAATACTCGGCCCGCCTCGACAAACGGCGCCAGTTCCAGGATGCCGTGAGTGTCGAAGATCGTCGCTTCGAAAGACCCGGGTCCGCATCTCGAGATTGCCGACCGATAGGTTGTTGTCGACAAACCTTCCCGTGCCATAGCCGCGCAAAGTTTGCTGGTAGGCGAGCAGGCTTTCCTGCCCGCCCAGCCGGCTCATGGCGAAGAACGGGGCCTCGTTGCCCGCCGGTGTGTACTGGGCGTAGAGACGGCCCGCAACACGATCCGGTCGCTGGCCCGGAAGAGCGGCAGCAGCTCCCCACCAAACTGGGTGTAGGAGAAGAGCTGCCGAAGCGTCGATCAACCACGCCCGCGAATGCCTTGGCCGAGCCCCCGGAAGTGGGGATATCAACCGAGTCTCGGGTATCGTACGAGACGATCAGACGGTTCATCATCTCGCTGCCGCCGTCCAATCCTTTGAGCGTCGGGAAAGTGGTGCCGATAAAGGGCAGGCTGTTGGTCAATGCGCCGCTGTCGATCCGTTCATAATGCGGCCGCTCTTCCAGCGCGACCTGAAGCTCAGGGCTCAGGTTCAATCCCAGTCTAAGGCTGGCATAAACCTGCTCGGTGGTGAAGTTGCTCTCGTTCCGTTTTCTGGAACTCGTTGCCCAACCCGAAGAAACGCTCGGTAGGATCGCGTTCGTAGAAAAACCGCCCGTCAAACGACCACCAGTTCTGACGAGTGCGCCCGGTCGAATAGAAGAGATCGATGCGCCGTGCGATGCTTTGCGAGGCGCTTCCGATCGCGTACCACTGCGTGTCCACCGAAGGGTACGAAAGATACCGAAACGTTCCGCCCGCGCCCATGTTCGTGTTGTCGTTGACGTCGGGCGCGAAAATCTCGCGGATTTGATGATGCTCGTCGTTGAACAAAAAAACCGGCAGCACTCCGACCGTGGTCCCGGCGTTGGGATCGGTAACGACGATCGGCAACGGGATCAGGGTGAAAGGCCAGCCGCGCGGGTCTAGCCAGTGCCATCGGGGGAAATTCGGCCACGTGGTCGGATTCCACCAGTTAACGTTGCCTGACGGATCGCCGCCGCTCGCGGAACTGACGGAGCTGGTCGAACTGACAGGGTTGGTGGGCTCAGCGATGCCGGTGGAGTTGGCGGGACCGGCGCACGCCGTGCCCGTATAAAACGCCAACGTCATCACGCACAGAATTAGTTTTATCGACCGCATTCGTTTCCGCTCGCTTGCCTTGTAGCCGCCTCTCCGTAAGCAGCGGGAACACGCTTAAAAACAAAGGCCGCAAGATCAACCGGGAAGCGCCGCTACAACCGCGTCGGCGCCGATGCATCCCGCGTTTTGGGTAGCGACCGAAATATGGCAGGATTCAGCCTTGGCGGGAATCCGCGACGGCTCCCGCCCACAGTCAAGCCAGGGAGGATCTGCGATGGCTACAGTTGACGGCGGCCATTTGATTGGCCGCGTGTTGCGCGAGAATCGGGTCAAGTACTGCTTCACCATCAATGGTGGACATCTTTTCCCGATCCTGGCCAATCTCCGCAACAACGACATCAAAATGATTCACATGCGTCACGAGCAGGCGACCGCCTACGCCGCCGACGCCTACGCCCGCATCACCGGAGAGCCGGGATTGTGCGCGGTCACCGCCGGATGCGGCCTGACCAACGCGGTTACCGGCCTGTGCGTCGCCGGACTCACCGGCAGCGCCGTGGTCTGCATCTCCGGTCAGCATCCCAACACCGAGGACCACCTGGGTTCCTTCCAGGAGGCCTACGGCTCCGAAGTCGTGAGCAGCTTCTCGAAGTTTACCAAGCGCGTCACCGACTGGAGCACGATCGAGTTCGATCTGCGCTCGGCGTTTCGCGAGGCGGTATCGCCCCCGCAGGGACCGGCGCTGATCGAGATTCCGCTGAACATTCTCTATCACCGCGACGAAGAGGACCGTCAGCGCAAAGGCGCTCGCGGCTTCGTCCGCGATGACGTGCGATGCGCCGGCGATCCCGCCCGCATCGACCGCACGCTCGAGATGCTGCACGCTGCCGAGCGCCCGCTGATCGCCGGCGGCGACGGCCTCTTCTGGTCGGATGCGGCGCCCGAGCTCAAGGAATTCGTCGAACTCACCGGAATCCCGGTCTATACGCGGCGCGCCGGGCAAGGCGCCGTCAGTGAGGAGCATCCGCTGGCGATCCGCGGCGCTTTCAAGAAGCCCTTCACCGGCCGCGCCGATGTCGTGCTGGCCTTCGGCTTCCGCTTCTGGAGCGGCGAGCATTTCGGACAGCCGCCGACATGGTCCGACAAGGCCAAGTACATACAGGTCGATCCTACCGCCACCAGGATCGGATGGCAGGTGAACGCCGACCTCCCGATCGTAGGCGATTGCAAGCTGGTGCTTCGCCAGCTGATCGACCGCGCCAAAGAACTCAAACTCGATTTCTCGAAAAATCGCGGTTCGCAGTGGGTCAAGGAAGTCGGCGAAGCCCGCGCCACCTTCCAGCGATTGATCCACGAGCAGGAGAGCAAGGTCACCGCCAACCGGCCGATTCATCCCGCCCGGATTACCAAGGATTTGGTTTCGGTAATCGACAAGAACGCCACCGTAATCATCGACAGCTTCACCTTGTCGGGATGGATGAGTCAGTGGTTCACCTGCCGCTTTCCCGGACAAGTGGTCGATGCGGGACCGTTGGCGCCGGTCGGCCACGGGGTCGGGATGGGAATCGGCGCCCAGCTCGCGCGGCCCGGCTCGCAGGTCGTGATCGTCTCGGGCGACGGCGGCATCGGCATCGGCGGCTGGGATATGGAGACCGCCGCCCGCTACAACCTGCCGGTCGTATTGCTGTTGTGGAACAACAGCTCGTGGGGGCCGAGCTTCGAGATGATGCCGGGGCTCAAGGGCCGCACCGACCCGTTCAACATCATGGAGAACGTGCGTTACGATAAAATCTTCGCCGAGATGGGATGCCACGGCGAACACGTCGATACGCCCGACCAGATCATCCCGGCGCTGGAACGCGCCTTTAAGTCGGGGCGCCCCTCGGTCGTGAACGTGGTCGGCGACAAGACCATCGGCCATCCGACTCTGGGCGGCAACCTGCTGGGCTCATCGTCGGCCTAGCCGTTCACGCGATGCCTCAGGGCGGCGGTTCGCTTCTGGCGGGCCGCCGTCCTTCCGATTTCCGGGCCTACGTGAAAATTTTGGCTACATCGCTCGTCGTTGCCGCAGCCGTCATTGCAGGCTGCAGGACCGCGCCTCCCTGCCCCGATGGGGCCACGCTGATGGGCGCCGCGCCGCCGCAAGGTCAGGAACTATGGTGCGCAAAGCTCGATGCCGCCGGCAATCCCGTCAAGCACGGTCGCTTCACGCTGTACTGGCCCAACGGCAACAAAATGCTCGAAGGCTATTATCGCGACGGCAAACAGGACGGGTTATGGACCAGCTTCTACACCGATGGGCAGCGCTCGGCGCTAGACGAATATCACGACGGTGTCCTGCAAGGCCGGCACATCGGATGGTACGCGACCGGCCGCGAATCGGAAGAAGGCCAATACCGGAACGGCAGGAAAGAGGGGCGATGGCACAAATGGGATCCCGGCGGACTCAAAAACTGGGACGAAGAATATCGGGCGGACAAGAGGGTTTCTTGACAGATGCCCTCGTGCTTTGAGAAGCTGGCGCGCGCTGCACGTCCAAGCTAAAATCCGCAGCCACTAGAGTCAGGGAGGTTCTGATGGAAACGATTCCCGAGCATATGCGAGATACCACCAGCCCGGTGATACAGGTCGTGCTGGGTCTGATCTTCACCGTCTTCCTGGCCGTCGTGATTTGGGGCTCAGTAAATTATCTGCCGAAATTTCTGTAAAATAATCGCCCTGAGAGCGTAATCCGCTGTCAGGGCGAGTTCCAACCCGCGGGCTGAGCCGCTCTTCTACTGAAGCCACGACGGCGGATTCGAACCGATGATTCGGCGATAGGGAACCAGCCCGCTCTGATCGGCGAGCTCCCGCCCCTTGGAACCCAGCATCAGTTTCGTAAATTCGATCGCCTGTTCGCGATTTTCCCCGCGACTTGCGAGCGCGGCCGCGTAGCCTATCAGTCCGCCCCTGATTCTGCGGACGCCGTGATCGGTGACGACCTCGACGCTCGCACCGTCGTATTCCTCCGTGTGCGTGGGGTCGCCGAGGTTGATCTCAGGCGGCAACGGGACAAACTTCAGATCCTTCCCCAGTCTCACGTCAGAGGCGTAACCGAAATAGTAATCCAGCTCTCCACTTTGCAGCAGCGATATCAGATCGACGTTGTGCGGCCTCACATTCGACGCCGGACAGCGCTCCGCAAGCCTCTGCGCCAGCCCCGGCCGACGGTAGTAGCGCTCGGCGAGCTGCCAGACGATTAGCGTCCAGTATCCCGCCGGATCGCGCTCCGGATTCGAATGCCCGTAGCGCACGCTCGGCCGCGCCAGGATTTCGTACCAGTTGCCCCCGTTGATCTCCGCCGCGCCTACCGAACGCTCCGTGTAAACCAGGCCGAGCGAGTTGGTCGCGAAGATCACCAGATAGGAATCCATCCCGGGAATACGCTTGTCGAGCAGGCGCCAGTCGGCGGTCATGATGATGTCGCAGGAGCGATGCAGGTCGGTGATCTTGCGAATCGCGTCGAGGCTGCCCGAGCCCTCGTGGTTAACCGTGACGCCGGGATGGGATCGCTCGAATTCCCGCGCCAGCGCGCCCACGTACGCGCTCAAACTGTCGGCATGAAAAATAACCAGCGGCGGCGGCGACTCCTCGCGCGCGCATGAGGCAAGCGTCAGCACCAGGACGAGCAGCAGCCGGAATTTCATCCTCGCCGATAGCATTTTTGTGTCGCCGCTAGAACGGCAGGCGCATCGAGAGAATCCAGTCGCGATCGAAGCTGCGATGGCGGGTGACGGCAACCTGGACGCCGGTTCCAACCGTGACGCCCAGCGTTTTCCAGATCGGCAAACGGCCGATCACCACTCCCGGCGTCAGATAAAGCTGGTTGTCCCCGGTCTTCTCCCCATTGGGCCACCAGGTGTAGTTGAACTCCAGTTCCGGCCAGATCTTTTTCAGCACGCGATACTGAAGGGCGGTGTTATAACTGACCGGCATGCCCAGCCGATCTTCGCCGCCATCGGGAATGCTTACTCCGACCGTGCTCTGAATATCGAAATCGCCCCATCCTTTCCCGAACGCGATAGTGGGCGTGTAAACCGCATGCCCCGCTCCCAGGCGCTTGGAACCGGTGGGCGCGGTGATGCCCATGAACAGCGTCACTATGTAATTCCCCTGCTCTTCGTTGGCCGCCAGCAATCGATACTTGACCAGAAAAGACACGTCGCTCCAGTTGTCCAGGCCATGATGGCGATCTTTCACATTGTATCGAGTGCGCGCCATGTACGGCGGCGCACCGAAGATCAGTTCGACGTTCTCCCACGGGATCAACTCCAGCTTCGCGCCGCCCGAGACGCTCTGCGCTAATCCGTGCGGCTGCGCCTGCCAGAACTGATCGAAGCGGACTTCCTGCTCCAGACGCGGCGTGACCGTAACCAGCGGCGTGATCCAGTGCGGCTGCTCGGCCTTGATGCTTTCCGAGCGCTCGAACCAGTTGCTGAAATAATCGTAGATGAAGCCGCCGGAAGTCGATGCCGCGGCGGATGCGGAGGGCTGCTCCCCGCTCGCCCACACTCCGACGGATATCGACAGTCCGCCGCAAACAACTAGCGCTAGGAACACGGTAAATGGCAACCATCGGGGAGTTTTCATAGGATCGGTTTTCTGCCATCATACTTGACAAATGTCAATCATACGAGAAGTGCACGATTCCCGTCTCCGCCGTGCCCGAATTGAAAAGGGCTTGGGCCAGAGTGAACTCGCGCGCCAGGCCGCGATTTCGCGCCAGGCGCTGAGCGCGATCGAAGCCGGGGCCTATCAGCCCAGCGTCACGATCGCGCTGCGCCTGGCCAAAGCGCTCGGCCAAAGCGTCGAGACCCTGTTCGGCGACGACCAGGCCACGACCCTCACCGCCACCCTCGTCGGCCACGATTCGGCCTCCTCCG
Source organism: uncultured Pseudomonadota bacterium (assembly GCA_963759165.1). GTDB lineage: Bacteria > Desulfobacterota > Binatia > Binatales > Binataceae > DATJOQ01. Next base: position 2,208,706 of record CAVWXK010000001.1, read on the forward strand.
CCGCGCACGCGCGCGTCGCGCTGGCGCGGGTGGGCGGCCGATTACTCGCCGTGCCGCGCCCGGCCGCGTCGCTCGCCTTGATGCCCGCTTCGGGCGTTATCGAGCGCAAAACGACGGGCCGTCGCGCCGAGATAACCGCCTTTCGTTCCACTGCCGAAGTCGACTCAACCATCCTGATTGCGGGATGCGATCCGGCGGGCGCCTTGCTGAGCGATTGGCTCGCGCGCCATTCGCCGCAAGTCACCGCCGTCGCTATACCGCAATCCAGCCGCGCGGCCCTTGCCACGTTGGCGGCCGGCGAAGTCCATATCGCCGGCGTTCACATCCGCGACCCGCAGAGCGGCCAGTACAATGCAAAGGCGGCGCGCGCGGCGATGGGTCGGCGACGCTTCGTGATCGTCAACTTCGCGCAATGGGAGATGGGATTGGCGGTCGCGCCGGGAAATCCGCGCGCGATTCGCGGCGTGGCCGATTTGGCCGAGCCCGGCATCCGTATCGTGAATCGCGAGAGCGGAGCCGGCGCCCGACTCGCGCTCGATGAGATGCTCGCCGAGAACGGGATCGGACCGACGCGGATTGCCGGGTACGCCCGCGAACTCGGCGGCCATCTTGAGATCGCGGCGGCGATCGCCAATGGCGACGCCGACGCCGGAATAACCGTCCGCGTCGCTGCCGACGCCTACGGCCTCCATTTCATCGGGCTCCGCGAGGAACGCTACGATCTGGTGATTCCGGAGCGGGAGCTTGAATCCGCGCCGGTTCGCGTGATGCTCGAAACGCTGAACTCAAGCCGCTTCGCTAACGAAGTCAGCCGGCTCTGTGCTTACGACACTCGCCAGATGGGTCATCAGTACGCGGCGAGTTAGTCGCCCACGACAGCGCCTTCCACTCAGACAATCGTGTCGAGAAATTCGAGCGAGCGAAGCCGACGATCGAGCACACTCGCCACGAACCGCGCGATAGCCAACGCGCCGTCGGAGCCGCCCGGCGCGGCCTCCGGCGCGGCCTCGATCGGCGCGACGCCCAGACGGGCGAGCGCCGCCGCGCTCGCGGCGCCCAGCGCGATCGCGCCCGCCGCGTTAATCCCGGCGCGACACTTGCCGCATACGATCCCGCCTCGGGTCGGCACAAAAGTGAGCGCCTGCGCCTGCGCTACGGGCACCGCCCCGCACAGCCGGCATTGGCGAAACTCCAGCTCGTAGCCGGCCCATCGCAGCAGTTGAAGCTCGAAAGCCTGCCGCAGAGAAGCGCTCGCGCCGTGGCGCGCCAGCACCCCGAGCGATGCCGCCAGAATGCGATAGGGCTCGGACGTGTCGGTTCCTTCGCGGGTGAGCGCGTCGGCGATCTCCACCATATAGCTGCCGAGCGCAATCTTGCCGAGATCGTCCGAGAGGTCGTAGGGCGCAAGCTCTCCGGCCTCGGCCTTGGTGATAAACACCAGCTCGCCGTGAGGCCGGCGCCGAAAATAAAGCATCACATGAGAAAACAGTTCCAGCTTGCGCTCGAAACGCCGCCGCGATTGCTTGGCGCCCTTCGCGATTCCGCTGAGCTTGCCCGCGTCGCGGGTGAGCAGGCTGACGATACGGTCGGATTCGGCGTAATCGCGATTCCGAAGCACTATCGCCGGCGTCACTTCCTCGGCGGGCACGGCACCTAACTCTGGCGGAGCAACGCCTGCTGGATTTCCTTGACCTGGGAGCGCATCGATTCGACCATCGCCTGCGGCCGGCCGCTCTGGGCGGCGTCACGCAGCAACCCCTCGAACTTGACCAGGATGTTGGCGAGTTTGGTGTGAACCTCGATCAGCGCCCTGCTCTTCAGCTCCTCGCTCTCCCATCCACGGCCGGCGTAATCGCGCAACTCCTGACTCTGGATCAGCAGCTCGCGCGCCTCTTCCTCGTAGCCTTTGATCAGATGATGAAGCGCGTCGCGCACCTTGGGCCGTTCCTCGGGATCCTTCCACAGCACATGCTCGAGAAACAGCAGGTCGTCTTCCGTCACCTGATCGCGGCCGAACAGCAACGCGTGAGCGCGCAGCACGTCCAACGCCGCGCGCCATCGCCGGTCCGAAGCGATTATCTGCCGGCCTGCGAGTTCACGCCGGATTTCCGCCACCGCGCGCATCACCGCGCCGGGCACTACCACCTCCCGGACCTCCTCGCGCAGCTTCGCCAGCTCGCCAACCCAAAGCCCTGTGCGCAGCTCCGGAGCCGAATCGCGGCGAGCTTCGAGCATCTTGAGGAAGCGGAAATCCTCGACGATATAGTCAACCACGAAGCGCAACAGAAAACGGTCGTAAAGCGCGGTAAGCTCGTCTTCGTCGGGCAACTCGTTGGATGCCCCGAACATCGTGACCAGCGGGACGGTGATTCGAGTGCGCCCGTTATGGAACACCCGTTCGTTAATGATGCTCAGCAGGGCATTGAGAATCGACGAATTGGCCTTGAAGATCTCATCGAGGAACGCGATGTGCGCCTCCGGCAGCTTATCGACGGTGACCCGCCGATAATCGTCCTGCTCCAGCGCCTTGAGACTGACCGCGCCGAAGATTTCTTCCGGAGTCGTGAACTTCGTGAGCAGCCACTGAAAGTAGTTGGCGCCCTCGATTCGCCGGCAAAGTTCCTCCGCCAGCATCGACTTGGCGGTGCCGGGAGGGCCCACGATCAGCACATGATGCGCGGAAAGCAGCGCGCAGAGCGCACCGTCGATCAGGTCGGCGCGCTCGACGAAAATCTGATTGAGTTCGTCGCGGATGCGAGCCAGTTTGGCTTGAAGTTGCGAATTCATTGAGCGACAGACGTACCGATGAACCTATCAGAGCGGCCCCGAAGACTTAAGTCATCGCGCCGCCCTAACCCCTCACTCGGCCTTGCCGTGGCTGCTTGCGTGGCGCTACAAGGTTGCTCAACCACTGCACGCGGGAGCAATTGACTATGGACAAGGCGTTGGCAGGACTCAGAATTCTCGACTTCACCCAGTTCGAGGCGGGCCCATCCTGCACCGAGATGCTGGGATGGCTCGGTGCCGACGTGATCAAGGTCGAGATGCCAGGAAGCGGCGATCAGGGCCGCTCGCTGTTCGTCGAGAAGCCCGGCATCGATTCCTATTACTTCCTGCTGCTCAACTCCAACAAGCGCGCGATCACGCTCAATCTCAAGCACCCGCGCGGCCGCGAGTTGGTGCTCGATTTCATCAAAAAGGTCGACGTCCTGGCGGAAAACTTCTCGCTCGGCACGCTCGAAGGTCTGGGCCTCGGCTACGAGCGCCTGCGCCAAATCAACCCGCGCCTGATTTACCTCACCATCAAGGGCTTTGGCACCTACGGGCCGTACAGCAAGTACAAGAGCTTCGACATGATCGCTCAGGCCACCGGCGGCGCGATGTCGATAAACGGCTTTCGCGGCTCCCCTCCGCTCAGGCCCGGCCCGACCATCGGCGACACCGGAACCGGCGTTCAGGCCGCATGCGGAGTGCTGGCGGCGTACATCCAGCGCGAGAAAACCGGACGGGGCCAGAAGGTCGAGCTCTCGATGCAGGACGCGGTGCTGAACTTCGTCCGCCCCTCGACGACCGCAAGTTACATCACCCACAAGCCCGTGGTCCGCAACGGCAATCAGGTGCTCGGCACCGCCCCCGCCGACCTCTATCCCTGCGCTCCGGGCGGTCCCAACGACTACGTCTACGTCCTCTGTACCACCGATGAGATGTGGCGAAGCCTGTGCGCGGCGATCGGCAGGCCGGAACTCCCCGAGGACGAGCGCTTCAAGGAGCGACGGACGCGCAACAAGCATCTCGATGAACTTACATCGGCTATCACCGAGTGGACGCGCGCGCGCACCAAGCACGAAGTCATGCAAATTCTCGGCGAGGCCGGCGTGCCCTGCGGCAAGGTGCTCGATACGCTTGAGCTCAAAGACGACCCGCAGCTGCGGGAGCGCGGAATGTTCGCCACGATCAACCATCCCACTCGGGGCGAGTTCACGATGCCGGGATGCCCGATCCAGCTCGAAGACTCACCCGTGACGCTGACCAGCGCCCCGCTGCTCGGCGAGCACAATCGCGAAGTCTATGCCGAATACCTGGGCATAGAAGGCGCGGAGCTTGATCGCCTCAAGGAACAGGGCATTATCTAGTACGTTCAGTTGGGCCGGCTCGATGCGCCGGCTGGAAACCCTGATGCGACAAAACGGCAATAGCGCGAGATCGACCGCAAGACGGAGAATCGCCGTCCTGAGCGCCGCGCTGATCCTGATGGCCGGATTGCTCGGCGCCGCTCACTCGCATCGTTACTCGCAGCAACAGCTCTCAAGCGCCGGGGCGCAAATCGTCGCCGAAGACGGCCTCTGCGCTTTTTGCCTGCTCGCCTTTCACTCGCCTACGAATCCGGCCTCCGGCTTCACGATTTTCTGTCCCGAGGCCGCAAGTGAACATGTCGTTGCGGCGGCGCCCTGCGAATTCCACTCCTGTTGCCTCTGTTCCTCTCTCACGCGAGCACCTCCCTCAGCGGCTTAATAAATAACCCGCTTCGCTCCGCACAGTTCTGATAGTTGCGCGGCCAATGGTCGCGCGCCAGGCCGCGCCCGCCAACCCGGTCGTAAGCCGATTTGTCGTAGAGGAGAGTCTCCGATGTGGAAGTATGGGTACCTGATGGCGGTGGCGCTGGCGTTGAGCGTCGCCGGATGGTCTGCCGAGGCCTTGGCCGAATCCCCGGCTCCCGCCTCTGAAGAAACCACCGAACTCAAGCGCGAGCTGCACGAGCTTCGCGCCCAGGTCGCGCGGATGCAGGCGCAGTTGGACGCCCTGCAGGCGCGCTCCGGCGCCGCGACGTCGCCCGCACCGGCCGCCGGCCTCGCATCGGCCGCGGCGCCCGCCGCTTCGACGCCCGGCGCTCCACCGCCGGGCGTAACCCCGCCCGGCGTCGCTACGGCGGCCCAGACCGCGCGTCCTCGCGGTCTGATACAGGACCTTACCGCGGCCGCCGGCTATCTCCGCGGCGGCGCCGCCGGCAGCCCCGAAGGCGTGATCGTTCGCGGCCTCGAAGGCGTACCCAAAGTCTTCCTTCCCGATATCGGTGGCGTCGGCGATTTCACGCTTGGCCAGAGCGACCTCCGCCCCGGCGACCCTCGTTACGATCCGGCTAACGACAAGTTCAACGTGCGCGACGCCCAGATCATCTTTTTCTCCCCGATTGATCCCTACACCTCCGCGCAGATTTCCATCGACAAACCGTCCTCCGGCGCATTCAACATCGAAGAAGCCTTCCTCATCTTCAATCAATTGCCGTGGGGCCTCACCATGCGCGCCGGACAGTTCCGCCCGCGCTTCGGCTTGCTCAACGAGACCGACACGTTCCAGCTGCCGATGGTCAATCGGCCCAACGCCCTTGCGCGCTACATCACCGATGACGGCTTCGTCGAGCCCGGCGTCAATCTGAGCGCTTACGTGCCGAACCCCTGGGACGCCGACCTCAAGGCCGACCTCAACATGGTAAGCGGCGTCAACCCGATGAGCTTCAACCATCGCGGAGGAAATACCTTCGACTTCGCCTATATCGGCAGCCTCATTTATTCGCGCGAACTCATGGGCGCCAGCCACATGACCGGCGGGCTCAGCATGGCCGGCGGTCCCGGAACCGGAGGTCAGAGCTATCTGGGCGACGCCTTCCTCACCGCGACCTATATTCCGAATCAGCGCCACGTTCTGACCTGGAGCGCCGAGGGCCTGATGGCCGAGCGCGAGGGCGTGAACGACCACGGCCTCAAGCGCGGCATCTACAGTCTGATCGATTACCGCTATGCCCTGCGCTACCATCTCGGGCTGCTGCTCGATATGGCCGACCGTCCGAATGTTCCCAGCGGCACCGAGGCTCGGTGTCTCCCCGATCCTCACCTACTTCGTTTCGGACAACACGCGCCTCAGACTCCAGTACACCCACACGACGCCAAGCGGACCGGAACGCGCCGCTGACCAGGTCTTCCTCCAGGCGACATTCGCGCTCGGCAACCTCAAGCCCCTACAATAGAGTCACATGCGATTAACCAACGTCAGAATCATCGTTCTCGGACTGATAATCCTGTGCGTCGGCTCGGTCGCGCCGGCCTGCGGCGAGACGCTCAAGGTCGTCACCACCACTACCGATCTCGCCTCGCTCGTCGGCGCCGTCGGCGGCGACAAGGTCGATGTGCAAGCGATCGTGCCCGGCGGTTTCAACGCCGATCTTTACGACCCCAGGCCAAGCGACCTGTTCAAGATCCATCGCGCGCGGCTGTTTATACAAATCGGACTCGGGCTTGAAGACTGGGCGCGCGATCTGGTCAGTGAGGCCAACAATGCCGACCTGATAAAGGCCGATGTTTCCTATCAGGTGCCGCTGCTCGACGTGCCGACAGGACGGGTCGATTTCAGTTTCGGCGATATCCATCCTTACGGCAATCCTCACTACCAACTCGACCCCGAGGACGGACGCGTGATGGCGCGCAACATCTTCAACGCGATGGCCTATGCCGACCCTGCCGACAAGGACTATTTCGCCGGCAACCTGAACGCTTTCGACAAGCGATTGGATGAAGCTGAAGCCAGGTGGCGGGCGGCGATGGCGCCCTTCGCCGGCATCAAATTCATTTCCTACCACGAGTCGTGGAGTTATTTCGCTCGAGCCTTCAAAATGGAAATCCCCATCACCATCGAGAGCAAGCCCGGCTTCGTGCCGTCTCCGGCTCGAATTCAGGAAGTAATCGCGCTTGCCAAGGCCCAGGGAGTCAGATTGATAGTAACCGAGCCCTATTATGACGCCTCGATCGCCGAACTCATTGCCAAACAGGCAGGCGTGCCCTGCCTGAATTTGCCGATCGATGTCGGTGGAACGCCCGAGCAAACCGACTACATCGCGATGATCGGATATCTGGTCGATCAGTTCGTGAAAGCGTTGAGTCACCATGGCTGATGAACTCCTGCAGGCGCGCGACGTAACGCTCGGTTATGGCCATCGGCCCCTGCTCCATAGCCTTAACTTCACCATCGAGCGTGGAGATGTTCTCGGCGTGATGGGTCCCAACGGCTCGGGCAAGACCACGCTGCTCAAGGCCATCCTCGGCCTCCTCAAACCGCTATCCGGAACGATCGAATTCAAGAGCGACACCGGCGAGCCGCCCCGGTTCGGTTACGTGCCGCAGCGCGAGCGACTCGACTCTCATTTCCCGCTCTCCTCATTGGAAGTAGCGGTGATGGGCCGATACGGAAAGCTCGGCCCGATGCGGCGTCCGAAGAGCGCGGATTTCGCGATCGCGAACGCCTGCCTCGATCGCGTCGGGATGGGTGCGCGGTCGGACGCCCTCTACCGCAGGCTATCAGGCGGCCAGCAGCAACGGGTGCTGATCGCGCGCGCTCTGGCCGGCGAGCCCGACGCTCTCCTCCTCGACGAGCCTACCAACGGCATGGATTTCGAGGGCGAACGCGCGATCATGGAGCTGCTGCTCGATTTGCAGCGCGACAAGGGAACTACAATCGTGTTCGTTACTCATCTCATGAGCGCCGTCGAGCATTTCTCGCGGCGCGTGGCGCTTATCAGGCGTGACGGCACCATGATTATCGGCGAGAAAACCGCGATGCTCGCGCCCGACAATCTTGCGCGCGCCTACAGCGCGGCGGGTGGCAAATAGATGGACCTGCTGACGATTCCGTTCATGCGCCACATCGTGATCGCCGGCCTGCTGGTCGCGATCGGTCTGGGCCCGCTGAGCGTCTACATTGTGCTGCGCCGGATCGTATTCGTCGGCGCGGCCGTGGCCGAAATCTCCTCCGCGGGCGTCGCGCTCGCGATCCTGCTCGGCCTCGAGCCTTTCGGCGTCGCGCTGGTGCTGACCATCCTCACCCTGCTGGCTTTCTCCAAAGCCGCGGATTCGCCGCGAGTGCCTCTGGAAGCGTTGATCGGCCTCATCTACGCCGCCGGCTCGGCGATGGCCGTGCTGTTGATCGTCAAGGCGCCGCGCGGCGAGGCGAGCATCCTCAATGTTCTGTTCGGCAATATCCTGACCGTGCCGCTGACGTTGCTCTGGGCGATGGTGCTGACGTTCGCCGTCCTGGGAGCGATCCAGTACTTCGCCCACAAAGAGTTCCTGATCGTGGCTTACGATCCGGACATGGCACGCTCGCTCGGTATTAGCGTCAACCTCTGGAACACCATCTTCTATGTGACCGTCGGAGTCGCGATCGCGATCGCGATCCGCGCCGTCGGTGCGTTGTTGACCTTCTCGTTGCTGGTCGCGCCCGGCGCCACGGCACTCTGCCTCTCGGACCGGCTGTCCCGCGCATTTGGCCTGGCCACGATCGTGAGCCTCACCGCGACGCTGGCCGGTATCTGCACCTCTTACTGGCTGGATCTCCCGACCGGAGCGACCATCGTGAGCTTTCTCGCCGCGCTCTTCGCGCTTGGGTACGCATACGCTCTGCTGAACCCTTCCGAGCGATGAACGATCTCTTCACAATTATCGATTTTCTGAGCATCGCCGGCGAAGGCCTACTTCACGATTTCGCCCGCTCGCATCGCGAAACGGCTTACGCCGACATCCGCTTCGAAGTCGTGTTCAGCCGGGCCGCGAGCGCCGAGAACGGCGCCGCGCGAGAGAGTCTTGAGAGCGAGAGCGCCTCTTTCGGCGTGAGCGTTCGGTTCGCCGGCCCTCGGGGCATCTTCGGCAACGGCCAGAGCGGCACGACTATAGGCCGTCTCGCGATGAAGCAGGCCAGGCTGATCTCCGCCCTGAAGGCCGCCCTCGAAGAGGCTTATGAGCGAGCGCGCCGGAGCGCGCGCGAAAAGGGCGCGATGATGAAAACTCTTGGCGCGAAAGCCTCCGGCCTTCTTCGCGCCGAGCTTGCGCCGGTCGCGCCCGTTCGCGACCACGTCCCTGCCGTTTACCGCCGCGATCCGCGCACGCTCAAACCCGACGAGATCGCGAAGCTCTGTTGCGACGCATCCGCGGCCGTCGCCGGATTGGGCCGCGAGATAGCCTTCAACATGATCGCCGCTTCAAGCGAGCTGCGCCACGAGCTTTTCGTCAGTAGCGAGGGTTCGCTGATCTCACAGGAGTTCGCCTTTTCACAGGGCGATTCCTACGTCGTCGCGCAGAGCGGCGAAGGCCATCAGGAAAGTTACGATACCATCGGCCAGCAGCGCGGCCTGGAATGCCTGAGCGAAGGATGGCTCGGCGAGCTGATGCCGAATCCCGACCTGCTGACGTTCGCGGTCGAACTTGCCGCCGAGGCGCGCGAGCTTGCCGCCGCGCCGGTGCTCAAGCCTCCTGCGGGCGAAGTGACGGTTGTCACCGACCCGCACTTCAACGCGCTGCTCGCCCATGAAATCGTCGGCCATCCGTCCGAGGCCGATCGCGCGCTCAAGATGGAAGCGGCCTACGCCGGACGAAGCTGGCTGCTGCGTTCGCTCGCCGACAACGAACTCGGCCGCGCGGTCGCCTCCGAACTGATGTCCGCGTGCTCCGATCCCGGCCTCGAAGCCTATGGACACTATCGCTACGACCACGAAGGCACGCCGGGGCAACGCGTGATGCATATCGAGCGCGGCGTCTTCAGCGGATTTCTGAACTCGCGTGCGACCGCATCCGCGATGCAGGCCGCACCCAACGGCTCGGCCCGCGCCAGCGAAGCGCGCTACGTGCCGCTAATCCGGATGTCGAACACGTTTTTCATGCCGGGCGAGAGCGATCCGGAACGAATCATCGCCGAAGTCGATCGCGGCTATTACGTATGCGGCCATCGCATTCCGTCGATCACCGAATCGCGCGAAAATTTCCGCATCTCGGCGCGGCGGGTCCACGAGATCGAAAACGGACGTCTCGGAAGGCTCTATCGCGCCGGCAGCGTGATCGCCGATTCAAGGCGCTTTTTCATGAACGTCGACGCGGTGGGCAACGACTTGCGCCTGCTCGCGATTCCCAACTGCGGCAAGGGGCAGCCGATGCAGGTGAAGCGGATGTCCAACGGCGGGCCGACGATGCGCTCGCGCGCCTACCTCGCCGGCGGTTGAACCGCGGCGTGCTCAGTGTGGAATCCAGACCGGTATCGAACCAAACAAGCCGTCGACCACTCCAATCTGGTAAGCGAGCACCAACCCGAAGCCGAAGCTCAGCAGTCCCGAGCCGATCGCCAGCGAGCGGTTGAACCCGGCCAGTCGCCCGGCGGTCAGAACTATCGGCAAACCGATCGCTGTCGTTATCAGCACCATCCCGATGAGCGTGCCAAATCCAAACACCAGCAGATACAGCGCCGCCCACATCGGCTCCGGAATCGCGCCAAGCACCAGCAGCGCGATAGCCGCGCTCCCTGCCAGGCCGTGGGCCAATCCGACCCCGAGCGCCCGCTTCATTCCCGTGACCGGTGGACCCGCGACGGCGATACGATGCTCGTCGTGAGCCTCGCAGACTCCCGGCACATGGACATGCGGATGGCCGTGAACGCCAAGGCCATGGTCGTGGCGATGCGAATGCACCACGGGACCATGCTCGGAACGCTTGCGCCGCAGCCCCGGCATCCAGGAGACGACCCCGAAGAAAGTCGACAATCCAAGAGCGATCAAAACCAGCGCCACTACGAATTCCATCGCCAGGCCAAGGCGCGCGGGGACTTGCAGCTTGAAAAAAATAATCGCGCAGCCGACGATAAAAACGGTCGCCATGTGGCCGGTACCCCACGCCATCCCGATACGCGTGGCGCTGCCGAGGCGACGCTCGCGGCTGACGATCGTGGTGACGGCGATGACGTGATCGGCGTCGGTCGCGTGCCGCACTCCCATCAGCAGGCCGAGAAGCGCGATCCCCAGAGGAGCGGCGTCGATCGGTATCAAGAGCGCGCTCCCGATTCCCGACCCGCGAGACCTTTTTTCATATTACGGAAGCCCCTTGTACGCTTCGCCTGACGGCCGCAACGGTTCGCTACCAACCAAAGCAGCTTAAACCCCAACCCGCAAACGATTGCAAGTCGGCAAAGCGCCGTGCTTCGTACAGGCGTACGGATGCGGCGTAGAGCGGCGACCTGCCGGTCACGAAAGCGGCGATCCCGGCGGCACCCCCGCAGGACTTGTATTTCCGGACAGTCCGACTAATAAGTCTACCGAGGACCGCGGAAAATCTTTTGTTGCGGACAATTTTAAAATATCGCGACCTCATGATGGCCGCGGTCGCTCGTGACCGAAGCAGGTTGACGACGTGAAGTCAGCGCGACAGCGGGCTTCATACTGGGCGCCAAGGTTCGCCACGCCGCGAGCGGGCCAGGCGCTGTTCCTGTACTCGTCGGACGTACCGCGCCACGGAGTCGCCGTCCACCATCGCCACGATGGCGATCGTCGCATCCACGCTCATCTCGGACGCGCACCTTCCGCCGAGCACGGACACGATCACCATCGCCACGCTGATGGCGAGCATCAGTCCGTACATCGCGCGCACAGTCATGCTGACGAACATCCCGCTCACGAGCGCGGTCATTGGCATCTGCTGAGTCCGCTGTCGCTCGATAGCCTGTCGCATTCGATTCTGATCGTTGCGATGCAATTCGGATGGGCCGGCGCCGCGCCGGACTTCGATGATACTTTCGCTATTCCACTGACCCTTTCGGCGCGTTCGCCTCCCGCTGCCGCCCCCAACGGCTAGCCGCCTTACCACATTCCAACTCACTCGGGACTCGCGCGCGCAAAGGCCGCCGTAGCGACATGCGTGCGCGTTTCCTCAACGCCCGCAGCGGGATAGTATGCCCATGCAAAAGGCAGCGATTTGCCTCGCGACGATTTCGCTTCTGCTCGCCGTCGCTGTCGCGGCCCGCGCCGAACCGCCAACGTCGGCCGCGTCGCCATCGGCGACTCCCACGCCCGCGGCGGCGGGCGCGAGCCGCGGCAAGCCTCAGGAAACATCGCGCCAGGCCGCGCAACAACCCTTGCGGATGCCGGAAGTGGTGGTCGAGGGCAATCGAATCGAGTCTTCGGCCTCTGCCGAGACCATCGCCGGGACCGATCTCGCGCTCAAGCCGCACGACACTCCGATTCAGATCCTCAACGATCTGCCAGGCCTGCTCGCCTTGCAGCATCAGGGCGGCGGCAAGGCGCCGCAGTATCTGATTCGCGGTTTCGACGCCGACCACGGCACCGATTTCGCCGTCTTCGCGGACGGACAGCCGGTGAATCTCGTCTCGCATGCGCACGGCCAGGGTTACGCCGATATCAACTTCATCATTCCCGAGACCATTGACCATATGGAATTGACCAAGGGGCCTTACTACCCGCGGTTTGGCGACTTCGACAACGCGGGAGCGCTCAACTTCGTCACCAAAGATGAAGTAGGCGAGAATTTCGCCCATGCCGAAGGCGGCTCCTGGGATTATCACCGCTACGTCGGTATGGCGTCGCCCAAAATTTTCCCCGAGGTCAAGACGCTGATTGCCGGGCAGATGTATTTTACCAACGGGCCGTTCCTCGCGCCCGAGCATGACCAACGTTACAACGCCTTCACCAAATTCACCTGGGATTCCGCGCCGGACTCGCGACTTTCCATTTCAAACGCCTTTTATTACGGCCGATGGGATGGCTCGGGGCAGATTCCGCTTCGCGAAGTCTCCGCCGGATTGCTTGACAGGTTCGGCTCGGAAGACTCATCCGAGGGCGGCAACACCACGCGCGATAACCTGAACCTCGTTTACACTTACACCCCGACGGCGCGAGACACCGTCACGCTGCAAGTTTACGGCACCCGTTACAAGCTGGACCTGTTCACGGATTTCACGTTTTACAAGGACACCGGACTCCGCTTCATTCGTGAGCCCGACGGCAGCATCATCGACACCCGCGACGGCCCGATCGTGCCGGAGGCGAACTATATTCCCGGCGATGGAATCGAGCAGAACGACTCGCGTTTTCTCTACGGCGTCGACGCACGCTATCGCCATTCATGGGAATTATCGGGGTTCGCGATCGAAAGCGAAATCGGACTTCAGAACCGCAACGACGATATCGAACTCGGTCTTTACCGTCAGGTGCGGCGGCATCGTTTCTTCGATGTCAATCGCACTCACGTCATCGAACGATCGGTGAGCGGTTACACCGATCATCAGATATTCCTCGCCGAGTGGCTTCGTGTGGTGCTCGGGATGCGCGGCAACGTCTACTTCTTCCAGGCTCACGACCGACTCCCGCCGCAGGCGCCCGATCCCAATTTCGAGCCGGTTCCGATTGGCGGCTCGACGATGGCCTCGATCGTAAGCCCCAAAGCCAGCGTTATCGCCACCCCGGTCAGGAATACGGATTTCTATTTCAACTTCGGCACCGGCTTCCATTCCAACGACGCGCGCGACGCCATCCTGACCAGCCCTACCGGCACTTCGCCGCTGGCACGCTCGATCGGATGGGAGGTCGGAGCGCGCACCCGCCGCTTCGAGCGTTTGGACCTCGAGGCGGCCTTCTGGTTCCTCGATCTCGATAGCGAGCTGGTCTTCAACGGCGACGCGGGCAATCAGGAGATCGCGGCGGGAGGTAATTTCCAGCCCAGCGCGGCGAGCCGGCGATGGGGCATCGATTTCCAGGCGAAATACCAGCTTTTCGATTGGCTAAAGGCCGATTATGACCTCTTCTACGCGGACCCGCGCTTTCGCTCGAGCGGGCAGGCTATTCCCCTGGCGCCAACGCTGCTCACCGACGGCGACATCACGGCGAGCTTTGCGAATGGATTTTCCGCCGGATTGCGAGTCCGCTTCCTCGACGACCGTCCGGCTATCGAGGACCGGAGCCTGACCGCGCGCGGCTCCACAATGGTCGATCTGATTGGAAAGTACCGATGGCGTAATTTTGAAGCGTCGCTTCAATTCCTGAACCTGCTCAATCGCGATTGGCGGGAAGCCCAGTTCAGCGACAACTCGTGCGTGCGCAACGAAGTCGGCGTCGCCGTTGGATGTACCGCCAAGCCCGGCCAGCAGAACAGCCATCCGGTTGACGCGAATCCTTCGATTCACTTCACTCCAGGCGATCCGTTAACGGTAATCGGCGGATTGACCCTCTATTTCTAACCCCGACATGATGGCGTTGCGGGAGATGCAGGTATTCTTTTAGCATCGCGATTGAACATGGAGCGCTCAAACTTTCCCGAAGCGGATCAAAGCGATCGCGACGTTGAAACGCCTTTTCGACGACGATCTTTTTCGCTTCCACTGATCGTGTCGCTGATAGCGCACGCGCTCCTCTTGCTGGCGCTGACGCTCGTGATCAGGCCGCCGCTCCGCCGACCGCCGCAAAACTCTCAGCTCATATATTTGCTGTATACGCCCGCACCCCAGTCCGGGAGCGCCCCGGCCGCCGGCGCGCCCGACCAGCCACCGGTCGCGGCTAAGACACCCGCGGCCCCGCCGCGTAAAATCGCGAAGCCGCGCACCAAGCCCAAGCCTTCCATTTCCACGGCCGCGCTAATTCCCAAGCCCGACTACGCGCCACCGGCGAACGCGCCAGCGGTTGCGCGACTTGAGCTAACGCCGGGAATCGCGTCGGGCGGAGGCGGCAAAGCGCCCGGTAACGGTCGCGGGATGACGGGCGGTACTGGCGCCGGGCCGGGCAACGGAGGTTCAGGCTCGCCGCTGAGCGCGGATCAGGTCGCGAATCCACCCGTTCTCATCTCCCGCGTGATGCCGATGTATCCGCTTCAGGCCCGGGCCCGTGGTCTTCGCGGAGAAGTGGTGCTGCGCGCGATTGTCGGCAGCGACGGACGCGTGGAGAAGAATATCGTCATCGCGCAGTCGTCGCCGATGTTCGATCAATCCGCCGTTGAAGCCTTGCGCCAGTGGCGTTTCGAGCCGGGACGCGACCGCGACGGGAACCCCGTGCGGGTCCTGCTCGAAGTGCCGATCCGATTTCAGCTTCGTTGAGAAGCGACACCGATGCTCAGTCTCAAGGAACTCAAGGATTTCGCGCGCGAATCGGCCTCGATGCTGGCGCGCCAGAAAGATCTCGCCGATTTCGAGATCTATTGCTCCAGCGGCCAGGAACTCATCGCGCGGCTCAACTACACCTCGGATATCCCGTGTCGCGGCGTTGAAGAAGTCAAATCGAGCGACGCCGACGGCTTCGCCATCCGAGTCGTTTTCCGCCGCGACGCGCGCGAGAGCGCGACCGCCTGCGAAGCCGGCGATTTGAGTCTCGAAAGCCTGCGGCGCACGCTCGATCGCGCGCGACGCCAGGCCGTGGTCGATCCTCATTTCCCCGGGCTTCCAAATGGGTCGAAACCTCGTGCGGCCGCGACGATCCGTCCCGGCGACCTGATGCGCGTTCCCGATACCGCGATCGTCGAAGCGGCCTGGGCAATCGTCCAATCCGCGCTGAACGCTTTCGCTCGCAACGCACCGTCAGGCCTCTCAACGCCCGGGCTGATAATCGGTGGCGATGTGACGCTGCTGCGCGATCGAATCGCGATTGTCGGCTCTCATTTCCCGGATATCCGCACCGACGAAAGCGCGCACTTCCGCTCCTCCGTCACCGCGCTGATCGAGGCGCTCGATGCCAAGGGAACAGCCTCGATGCTCGGCAACTCGCGGGACGAGCTTGCTCGATTGGCTTCGCTCGGAGCGCGGGCGGTCAACGGCGCGTTGAAGCTGCGGCACGGGCGGCGGCCCTCTGGCGACCTCTATCGCGTGATGCTGGGGCCGCAGCCGGTCGCGGAAATTCTCAACTACATGGTCGTTCCATCGCTCACGGCGGGCGCTTTTCATGCCGCGAGTTCGGCCTACCAGGGTCGCTTCGGCGCATCCGTGATGGACTCGCGGCTGAGTCTCATCGACGATCCGCAGGCAAGCTCGGCGGCGATACATCGCCGGATCTCGTGCGAGGGATTGCCGGCGCGCCGCCTCGAGCTTGTCCGCGACGGGCGATTAATCGGTCTGTTGTCGAATTTCTACGACGCGCGACGCCTCATCGCCGACGAAGATCGCCGCGACAAACTCGGCCCGCAAGCCGACCCGGGATCGAATTCGCGACGGTTAACGGCTATCGGCTCGGCGACGGTGGAGGACGGCGGTTCGACGCCACTCCCGGCACCGCCGCGACCAATGTCTTCATGCGCGCGCGCGGCGGGGTTAACCAGCGCGCCCTGCTCAAGGCGCTGGGCGATGGAATCTACGTCGGACGGATCTGGTACACCTACCCCATCAACGGCCAGCGCGCCGGCGACTTCACCTGCACCATCACGGGAGATTCATGGCTCGTAAAACGAGGCGAACCGGTCGCCCCGCTCGCCCCCAACTGCCTGCGCATCAACGCCACGATTGATCAGGTATTCGGCGCGCTGGTGGCTGTCGGCAATCGATACCGCCCGGCGCAGGTCTGGGGATCGCCCGAGGCTTACTACGTACCCGCGATCGTGGTCGATGCGCTGCCCCTCTCGGCGATCGGCCCTGCGACTGGTTCCGGCTCGGGTTAGAAAGCGGGGTCGGCGCCCGGAGCTTCTGAGGCGGTGGCGCCGCGCGTAACGCTCATCTTCGAGGAGGCGGCGCTTCTGCGTCTGAAATAGCCGATGCCGGCGACGATACCGCCGAAGATTAGGATCGGCAGCAGCGTCAGTCCCACTGCGGTCAAATAAAAGGCTCGCAGCACCGGTCCGCTGGACGATGCGAAACACAGCGGACAGGCAAACGCCGCTCGCGGCACTAGTGAGGCCGCCAGGAACGCGACCGCCGAAATCCGACGCCTAGCTGAGGTAGAGAAGACCATAGAGTATAGGCCAGAGGATAACCACAAACGACCAATAGAGCCAGCACGCCTCGACGCCCTGACAATCAGTCGCGCTGTAACGCCCCACAGATGCGCGGCGAAAAACCACCAGCAGAGCGATCATCGCGCCGGCCACATGCAAGCCGTGAGCGCCCAGCGCCGTGTAAAAGATCCCTCCATACAGGCTCGAGCTCGCGGTAAGCCCATAGTGAACCAGACGAACCCATTCAAAGCCCTGAACCGCCAGAAAAACCCCGCCCAGCAGCGCCGTGATCGTCATCCATTTGACGCCGCTCCGGCGTCTATCCTTTCTCATTTCGGCGAGTGCCTTATACATCGCCCACCCGCTGGTGATTAGGATCAGCGTGTTGACGCTGCTCACACCGAGCGGAAGCCGCGGCTGGCCCGGTGGCGGCCATGCCAGGCTGCCGGCGCGAAGAATCACGAACGCGGTGATCAATCCGGCGAAAAACATCACCTCGGCGCCGATGAAAATCATGACACCGATGATTCCGTGAGCGATGGGGGCGCTCGGCGGAGACTTTCGGGATGGAATTTTACGTAACGTCGTGGCCTGCCGGTCAGGGACGCATCGCGATGTCCGGAATGAGCGTAATCATGAAACCGAAAAAGAAAATCACCGGGATCATCGCGATCGCGATTATCAGCATGTGCTCGGATTTAAGATGCATGTAGTTGCGGACCACCATCGCGGCCTTGACCACCGCCACTCCGAACACCAAACCTACAATGAGCAGTTTCGGAACAGGCAGCGCTATAACCACGAGCCCGATGGCCAATAGCGCCACCAGCCACACCCAGATTGCGACGTACTCGGAATTGCCGTGTTCAGCTGTTTCCATTGACACCTCCAAACCTACCGGTGTTAGACCAGGTAGAGCAGCGGAAAAAGGAAAATCCAAACCACGTCGACGAAGTGCCAGTAAAGGCCCGCGAACTCGACCCGCTGCTGTCGATGCGGCCACAGGCTGCCCTTCGCGGCCTGGCCCAAAAGCATCGAGTTAAGCACGATCCCTCCCGTCACGTGCACCGCGTGCAACCCGGTCATCATGAAGTAGAACGACCAGAACAGGCCCGAAAGCGGCGTAAAGCCTTCGCGAATCTCATGCGTGTATTCGATCGATTTGATCCCGAGAAATACGAGTCCCAGGAATACGGTCATCGCGAGGTACGTCTTGACCTTCGGCCGATCGTCGGCCTGAACCGCCCCGTAGGCCAGGATCATCGTCATGCTGCTGGTAAGCAGCACCAGGGTATTGAGGGCACCCAATCGCCAGTTGACGTGAGCGGCTTGCGCCTCCCACCCACCGTGCTGGATGCGGAACAGGGTGTAGGAGATGATGAGTCCTCCGAACACCATGATCTCCGATGCCAGGAACCACCACACCCCCATCTTGCCGATCGGGATGCGGCTGACCGCGTCGGTAGTCGGAGTCTCTTCCATAATCATGCCGGGTTTGAGTGTACCCGCCGAGACTTCAGCAGCCATGTTCTTCTTCTCTCCTCCGACCGTGTTCAACGCGCCACAGCGAGCCGCTCAGGGCGATCCTGCGGAATCCAGTCGTCCGCCTTCTCCGGCACGCTATAGTCATACGGCCCGCGATAGACGACCGGCTTGGTGTCAAAATTCCCGTGCGGCGGCGGCGACGCGGTGGCCCACTCGAGCGTGTTGGCATGCCAAGGATTTCGCTCGGCCTTCTTGCCGTAGAACATGCTCCAGAAGTAGTTGATCACAAACGGCAACTGCCCGATCAGAAGAATTATGGCCGAAATGGTCGCGAACACATGCAGCGGCTGCGTCGGTTTCAGAAAATCGTAGCCCGACATCTCGTAGATACGCCGCGGGTTGCCCGCCATGCCGGTCACAAACAGCGGGATAAACACGCCGTTGAAAGCAAAGAAAGTTATGACGAAATGAATCTTCGCCAGCGTTTCGTTCATCATCCGGCCGTACATCTTGGGGAACCAGTAGTACATCCCCGCGAATCCGCCGAAGAAAACCGTGGGAAAGAGCGTGTAGTGAAAGTGCGCCACTACGAAATACGTGCCGTGCAAATAGATGTCGACCGCAGCGGCTCCCAGGAAGATACCGGTGACGCCGCCGATCAGAAACGTCGCGACTCCGCCGAGCGCGAAAAGCATCGGGCTGGCGAAGCTGATCGAACCGCGCCAAAGCGTCGCGATCATCGCGAACAGCATCACCGCGAACGGGACCGAGATCAGGATGGTGGTGATGCTGAACGGCGTCGCCAGTCGCGGGTCGATGCCGCTGATGAACATGTGATGGGCCCACACCACGAAACTGAGTATGCCGGCGCCGATCGTCGCGTACACGATGCTGCGGTAGGCGAATAGTGGCTTGCGTGAAAACACCGGCAGAATTTCGAGCATGATGCCGAAGCCGGGAAGCGCGACCACGTAGACCTCAGGATGACCGAAGAACCAGAACAGATGCTCCCACAGCAACGGGTCGCCGCCGCGATCGGGCAAGAAAAATCCGGTTCCTGCCGTCCGGTCCAGGAACAGCATCACCGCGCCCGCCACCAGCGGTCCCACCGATACCAGGAACAGCGCGGAGGCGGTTATCTCCATCCACACCAGCATCGGCAAGCGCCAGAAGGTCAGCCCCGGCGCCCGCATATTGATCGTCGTAGTCAAAAAATTCACGCCGCCCATCAGGAAGGAAGCGAACTCGACGGCCACCGCGAGGATCCACAGGTTCTGCCCCCAGTTCACGCCCATATAAATCGGATTCGCTGATAGTGGCGCATAACTGGTCCAGCCTCCCGCGGCCGGCCCTCCAGGAACGAAGAACGACGCCAACAGCAGAAGCGAAGCGACGAATATCGTCCAAAACGAAAGCATGTTGAGGCGCGGGAAGGCCATATCGTCGGCCCCGACCATCAGCGGAAGCACGAAATTGCCGAACCCGCCGAGCAGAAACGGCATCGCCACGAAGAAAATCATGATCGTGCCGTGCATCGTGATCATCGCGTTGTAGACCTGCGGCTCGATGAAGCCCCATCCCGCCACCGAGGTCTCCGGCCACGCCAGCTGCCATCGAATCAGGTAGGCGGTGGCTCCGCCGAAAAGCGCCCAGAACAGACTGAGCGACATGTATTGCTTGCCGATAGTTTTGTGGTCCACCGAGAACACGTAGCTTCGCCAGAAGCCCGGTTTCGGCCCGTGTCCGTGTCCATGCTCCGTTGCGACCGCAGCCTGCGCACTCATTTGTAACCTTCCCTAATCGGCCTTTGGGGTTTGTGATTGATCGGAAGCGTCGGCTCGCGGAGCCGCGGCCGGCCACTGCTCATGGAGCCATTTCTTGTAGTCCTGCTCGCTATGCACGATCACCGTGCCATGCATCGTATAATGCCCGAAGCCGCACAGCTCGGCACAAGCGATCTCATACGTTCCCGGCTGGGTGGCGTTAAACCACGCCATAATCTTCCGGCCCGGCATCACGTCCTGCTTGAGCCGCAGATTCGGAACGAAAAAACTATGGATTACGTCCAGCGAGTTCAGCCGGACCTGGACCACCTTCCCGACCGGAACGTGCAACTCGTTTTCGAGCTTGAGGTCGTCCGCGGTATCGAACTTCCCGTCAGGCCCCGGATAGGTGAACTCCCAGTTGAACTGCTTGGCGTCGAGCCGAACGCTAACGTCGGCCTGCGGAGGCGTTCCCTTGACCTTTTCCCAGACCGGATTTGCGGCGGCTTCGATACCCAAATCGAGGCACAACACGATAATCACCGGAATCATGACCCATGCCAGTTCCCTGGTCGTGTCGCCGCGATTGAAAAATGCCGGCCGTCCCGGCTTGCGCCGATAGCGGATCACGAAATACAGCAGCACCGCTTCGGACAGGATAAACCAAAATCCCACGATGTAGACGATCAACCAAAAGACAGAATCAATCTCTCCGCCAAAGGTCGAAACGTTCTGCGGAAACCAGTTCGATAACACTCAACAACCCTCCGCTTGCGGATCCCGATTAAGACCAGGCGCGCCGGAGCACGGACGAATTTTCGCTCCGTCTGTCCCGCTCACGCCACACGCACCGACATCAATAAGTAAAATATGTCGTTTTCCAGGTGTTGGCTTCGCTCGCCAAGAACGCAAGGAACCAAAGATTTAACGGCCCACATCCATCTTACACTGATCGAAGCGCTCACGACACCTATTATGTCTCTATCGGAAACAGAGTTTCCTTTTGGAGACATAATAGGGACAATTTCGTGCAAGACAAGGGGGCACCCGACAATTTAACGATAATTATGCTCGGAAGACCTTAGCGGTTACTCGGAGGCCGGATGGAGCGTGCGGGCACGCGACCTCACGGAGGCGACCCGCTTGCGATTGTGCGGACGCCGATCTAGAGACATCATGCGCTCCGGGGTATCGAGGGCCGGAACGATTTCGCGACCGAGAGAGCGCGTCACGACGACAGTGCGGAGCAGCGGAGAACTGACATGCGAAAGAGCGATTCCCGAATTTTAACCACCCACGTCGGCAGCTTGCCGCGTAATCCCAGGCTGACCGACCTGCTGATCAAGCAGGAGCAGGGGCAATCTGTCGATAAAACCGAGCTTGAGCGGCAGTTCGAGCAGTCGGTCAAGCACGTTATCGAGAAGCAGCTCGAAGCCGGAATCGATATCGGCAATGACGGCGAACAGCCGCGAATCGGCTTTCAGACCTACGTCCCCCAGCGCGTGCGCGGCTTCGGGGGCGAAACCAAACGCAAGACACCGCGCGACCTGGCCGATTTTCCCGATTTCGCCAAAATTATGGCCGCGCGCGATATGGTGCGCGCCAAGGTCTTCAACGCGCCTCAGTGCATCGCCGAATTGAACTACGAAGATCTCGATGCGGCGCGCAAGGAATGCGAACTGTTCATCCACTGCGCCGGCGACAATCCGCGCAAGTTCACCGAATCCTTCATGACCGCGGCCTCGCCCGGCATCATCGCCACCACGATGCACAACGCGTTTTACGATTCGCACGAGCGTTATGTCTTCGCGATCGCCGAGCAGATGAGAAAGGAGTACGAGCTCATCCATTCTCAGGGATTGATCCTCCAGCTCGACGCCCCCGATCTCGCGATGGAGCGGCCCTGGCACTTTCAGGACCTGTCAACCGCGGAGTTCCAGAAAGTGGTCGAGACTCATATCGAAGCGATCAATCGCGGAATCCGCAACATTCCGCCCGACCGGGTGCGGCTCCACGTCTGTTGGGGCAATTACGACGGCCCGCACAATCACGATGTGGCGCTGGCCGACATCCTTCCGATCCTTTACCGGGCAAAGGTCGGCGCGCTCTCGATCGAGCTTGCCAATCCCCGCCATCAACACGAGCACAAGGTCTTCAGGAAATATCGCCTGCCGGACTCGATGCTGCTAATCCCCGGCGTGATCGATTCAACCACCAACTACATCGAGCATCCCGAAGTGGTGGCCGACCGCATCTGCCAGGCGGCCGAGGCGGTGGGCGATCACACCCGCATCATCGCCGGCGCCGACTGCGGATTCGGCACCTTCGCCGCCTGGGAGATGGTGCCCGAGAGCGTGGTTTGGGCGAAGTTCAAGACCCTGAGCGAAGGCGCCGCGATGGCCACCAGGCGTTTGCGAACCTGAAGGCTATGGCCGCGCGGTGGTGCCCGGCCGCGCTCCCGGCGCCGGCGGCCCGGCCGGACGCGGGGCGCCGTAGGGCAGCGGGACGTACAGCACGCTCGGGCGTCGCGCCCCGGTCTGCGGAAACAGTTGCATCAAAGTGTAGATTTCGTCCGGCATCTCGACCGACACCTGCAATCCAAGCGCTCTCGCCTCTTCGACGGTAATTGGGTAATCGTGCGTCCAGCGTCCTTCCGTGAGGGCTTGTGCGAGTTCGTGCGCGGCCTGTTGTTCCCGTCCCCGGCGGATAAGTATGCCCTCGATAAACGCGCGCAACTGCACGATCGCCTTCCCCGCGATATCGGCCATAATCAGGGTCTCGTCGTCGATGTCCTTATCCTTGGCCTGCTTCATCTCGACCGCCCGCAGAATCGACGCCGCCGGATGCTGCCCGAGCTGCGGATCGAGCGGCCCCAGCACCGCGTGAGGCGCCATCACGATCTCGTTGGCCGTCAGCGCCAGCATCGTGCCGCCCGACATCGCATAGTGCGGAATGAATACCGTCACCTTCGCCGGACGGGTTACCAGGGCATGGGCGATTTGCTCGGCGGCCAGCACCAAGCCGCCCGGCGTATGCAGTATGAGATCGATCGGGACGTGGGGATCGGTCAATTGGATGGCGTGCAGCAGTTCCTCGGAATCCTCGATGCTGATGTACTTGATCAGCGGAAAGCCGAGCAGGCTCATCAGCTCCTGGCGATGGATCAGCGCGATCACGCGGCTTCCCCGGCGGCGCTCCAGTTGGCGAATCATCCGGGTGCGCTGTGCCTCAAGCACGCGCTGGCGGATCCAGGGTTGCAGGCTCGCGACGACTATGAAGATCCAGAATAGATCCATGAAGCTCATATTTTTCATACCATCACCCGGTTTGGCGAAAACGCCGCCGACGGAGCACTTCGCCCGCTGACCGCGGATTATAGCCGCCCTGCCCTACCGTTTGGAGCATCGCGCATTGAAGCGCGGGGCGGATATCGCGGGGATGCGCGGGGTGCGCCAAAAGGCTAAAAAGGTTCGATGGCCCGATCCGGAAAACGCCGCACGTCGCGTCGCGCAAGCGGGGAGCATGATTGATGGTCCTGCCGGTCAAGCGTGCGCGAAAGCGCGTCGACCTTTTTGCCTCGCTGCCGCCCGGCCGCATCCTGGACTTTCCCGCCGGGGACGGCGAGGAGTCCAGCCAACTCGTCAGGATGGGCTATCAGGCCTTCGCCGCGGACCTGTTCCTTCCCAAGCCAAAGCCGCGCGGAGTCTTTTACGTTCAGGCGGACGCCAATCGCGTCTTTCCCTTCCGCAAGGAAAGCTTCGACTACGTGCTCTCGCGCGAGGGGATCGAACATCTCGAGTATCAGGCCGAGTTCATCCGCGAATGCGCGCGCGTCCTGAAACCGTCCGGCAAGCTGGTGATTACGACCCCCAACGTCCTCCATCTTTACGGCCGGTTGAGCTACATGCTCTCGGGGCAGCGGATTCTTGGCAGAGGCTTCATCAACGAAATTCAGACGCCGCGATTCCTGGGCACCGCCAGGGCGTATCACGGGCACGCCTTCCTGATCGATTACTTCCGCCTGCGCTATCTGCTCAGGCTCTCGGGATTCGACCGCATCGAGGTATTCACCGACCGATACAGCTCCTCCTCGATAGCGCTGGCCTGGATGGTGCCGCTGATGCGCGCGGTATTCGCCCTGTCCGTCAGAGGCTCGATTCGAAAAGATCTCAGCAAGGGCAAACATCACGCGTACGGTTCGGTCTTCAAGGAACTCAAGGCGCACGTATTCTCGCCCGCCCTGCTCTTCGGCAAACGGATGATCGTCATGGCCACCAAGACGCCCCGGGCTCCGACGGATATCGTATGAGCCCTGAAGACGACTCCTCCGCGCTTTTCGTTTACGGCACGCTGCTCGATACCAGCTTTCGCGTGCGGCTTCTCAGCCACGAGGTAGCCAACACTCCTGCTCGTCTGCCGGGATACGAGCGCCGCCGAAACCGCCATCATTACGTCGTCAGAAACTCCGGCGCGGAGACTCCGGGCCTATTGCTCGAGGGTTTGGACGCCCGCGATTTCGAGATCCTGGATCGCTACGAGGACGTGCCGCGCCTGTACGTCCGCGAGCGCGCCGAAGTGATCGACGAACGCGGCGCGCGCCGTCGATGCTGGCTGTATCTCCCGACCGCGCAGTTGGCAGGCGATCGAGGTTGAACGCCATCAATCCGCTACCCGGCCCTGAGGCCCTCTGTCTCTCACCTCTCCCCTAACCCCTCTCCTACACGGAGAGGGGAACAGAAGTCTTCTCGATCATCTTTCTCCCCTTCCCCGCCAGGGAAGGGGCTGGGGGGTTAGGTCGCTTGAGTCTTGCCGGTATCCCGAGCAACGCGAGCGCAACGCCCCGCCGGCATGGAATGCCGTCAATTATCCCGCTGATGGAGAACGCCGGCGGTCTTGAGCTCCTCTATTCGCTCTCCCGAATAGCCGAGATAATTCGTCAGAATCTCCGCGTTATGTTCTCCGAGAAACGGCGCCTGGAGCGGCAGCTCTTCCGGAAACCGCGAAAACTTCAGCGGGAAGCCCGGAATATCGAAGTCGTGCATCATCCGATCCTGGATCGTCCTGACGGTTCGCCGTCCGCGCAAATGCGGATGGTTTATCGCCTGCTCCACCGACAGCACCGGAGCCGCCGGCACTCTGTGCTCGCCCATCAGATGCAGCGCTTCCTCGTCGTCTTTGGTTGAATCGATCCAGTCCTGAACGATTTTTATCGTCGCCGCGGAATTCTCGGCCCGCTTGGCGTTCACCACAAAGCGCGGATCGTCGATCAGCTCCGGCTTGCCCATCGCGCGGCAAAGCGACGGCCACTGCTGATCGAGCGCGCAGATGAAAATGTAGTTCTGCTTGCCCTTGAAAATGCCGAACGGACAGACGAGGTAGTGATGCGACCCGGCGCGCCGGGGCTTGATCGCGCCGCGGCTGGCGCTGAACGCCTGCACGTTCGCCTCGTGGCAGTGGAAGTAGGAATCGAGCAGCGTGGCTTCGACGAATTGGCCCTTGCCCGTGCGCTCGCGATAGAGCAGCGCCGAGGTTATCGCCGCCAGCGCGTGAACGCCGGCGCTCACGTCGCCGATTCCCAGAGCGGCGAACGACGGCGGCCCGTTGGGGTCTCCGATCATATCGATCACCGCCGCGTACGAAGCGCCGATGTAATCGTAGC
Organism: uncultured Pseudomonadota bacterium; assembly: GCA_963759165.1. Classification (GTDB taxonomy): domain Bacteria; phylum Desulfobacterota; class Binatia; order Binatales; family Binataceae; genus DATJOQ01. Next base: position 2,234,334 of record CAVWXK010000001.1, read on the forward strand.
CGGGCTTCAGCGATAGCGGGCCGGTCTGGCCGAGCGCTGAAATCGAGGCCATCACGATACGCGGGTTGAGCGCGCTGACCGTTTTATAGTCCAGACCCAGTCGCCCGATCACACCGGGGCCGTAATTCTCCACCAGCACGTCCATCTGGGGAATCAGTTCCTTGAGAATCGTCAGGCCGGCGGGATCCTTGGGATTGATGCAAAGACTTTTCTTGCCGCGATTCTGCTGGATGTAGTACGCGCTGCGGCCATCCTTGAGAAACGGGAGCTGCCGCGAAAGATCCCCTTTGGGCGCCCGCTCCACCTTGATGATATCGGCGCCCATCTCGGCCATCAGCCGGGTGACCGTAGGGCCCGCCAGGAACTGTGTGAAGTCGAGGACCTTGTAGCCATCGAGCACGTGCTTCGGTTCATTTGCCGCCATCGGGTAACTTCTCCTTAATCAGTAAGGGGGGAAGCGCATGACCTCCGCCCCGCTGTCGCGTGGAGATTTCACAAAGCTCGTGCGCTGTCAATTGATGATTGCTTCCGTTTGACAGTCGCCGGCCAACGCCGCGAAGATAGCGGTCGCTGTAGTCCCGGACAGTCTCCATCGGGGAGTCCGCTGAATCCACGTTCTTCGCTGTACGCGTGGGCGTATGCGCAAGGGAGGTTCCTATGGTCAAGTTGGTAGTTTGCGTCAAGCGCAAAGCCGGCATGAGCGCCGCCGATTTCCATCGCTATTGGAGAGAGGTCCACGGCCCGACGGTCAAGAGCGTTCCGGAATTCATGCGCCATCTGCGCAGGTACGTTCAATCGCACGCGGTGAGCGATTCCCTGCCCGGATTCCCCGCTCCACCGTCGAAATACGACGGCGTCGCCGAACTCTGGTTCGACAGCGTCGAAGCGGTCGCCAAGGCGTTCAGCGAGCCTCGCTACCTCGAAATCATCCGTAAGGACGAGGCCAAGTTCCTCGACCTCGGCGGCTGCGACCTCTTCGTAGCGGAAGAAGTGATGATGCATCCTTGATCGGGAAATCGCGACGTTTGTTGCGTAAACGATGAAGAGGTCGCGAGGCGATCGACGAGTCGCGGGAGGCAAACAGCATGGTCAAATTGATAGTCTGCCTTAAACGCAAGCCCGGCATGAGCGAAGCCGAATTCCATCGCTACTGGAAGGACGTTCACGGTCCGCTGGTCAAAAGCGTCCCCGAGTTCATGCGCTACGTGCGCAGGTACGTCCAGTCGCACACCGTCAGCCCCACGATACCCGGCTTCGCGACGCCGCCCGCGCCGTTCGACGGCGTAGCCGAACTCTGGTTCGACAGCATGGAAGACGTCCGCAAAGCCTACGCCGAGCCGCGCTTCCACGAAGTACTGCTTCCCGACGGCGTGAAGTTCTTCGACGTAAACGGCGGCTACTTCTTCGTCGTCGAAGAGATCGAGATGTAGCCGTCCGTCGTTCGCGCGACGGGACTGGAAATCGCTGTTTCGGATCGGTAAGGTCGCCCTCGCGATCTCGACGCATCGAATCGCTCGAAATTAATCCATATCCGGAGAGTGCAAGCATGAAAGTTGGCGCCGCCATATCGATGCTTAACGTCGGCGACAAGCCCGACGATCAGATTTACCGCGACGACCTGATGCTTGGCGATCTCGCCGAGCCGCTGGGGTTCGACTCGATCTGGAGCGTCGAACATCATTTCACCGGATACGCGATGGTGCCCAACGTGATTCAGCTGCTGACCTACTTCGCCGCGCGCACCAGGCGGATCATGCTCGGCACTTCCGTCATCGTGCTGCCGTGGCACGACCCGATACGCGTCGCCGAGGAAATCGCGATGCTCGACGTGCTCTCGGGCGGGCGCACCATCTTCGGCTTCGGCCGCGGCGCCGCGACGGTGGAATACGATGGCTTCCGCATCCCGATGGAGGAATCGCGCCCGCGTTTCGTCGAAGCCGCCAGAATCGTCGTCGAGGCGCTGAGCAACGAGCGTTTCTCCTACGACGGCCAATTCTTCAAAATTCCCGAGATGACGATCCGACCGCGCCCGATCTCGCATCCCGAGCGCCGGTTGTACGCATCATCGGTAAGTCCGGAATCGGCGGAGATTATGGCCAAGCTCGGCTTCGGCGTTCTGATCGTGCCGCAGCGCGATTGGGAAAGCTGCCGCGCCGACGTTCGAGCGCTATCGCGAGACCGCCCGCAGCACCGGCCATACGCCGCGGCCGCCGATAACCCTGATCAACGTATGCGTGAGCGAAAGCCGCAAGCAAGCGCGCGAACTCGCGAATACCTACATGGGCGCGATGTTCGACTCGATCGACGGCCACTACCATTTCTCCGACGGCCATCTCGAAGGCGTCAAAGGCTACGAGTACTACGCCCGGCTGGCCAAGACCTACACCAAGTTCACCGACTCTCAGGTGAAATCCAAGGCGGTGGATTTTTTCGTCAGCCTCCACGTCGCGGGCACGCCCAAGGAATGCCTCGATCAGATAGCCGAGATTAAGCAGAAGACCGGGATGGACCACTTCGTGGGCCAATTCAGCTACGGCGAGATGCCGTACGAGCAGTGCGAACGCAACATGCGCCTGTTCGCGCAGAAGGTGATGCCCGTCCTGAAGGAAGACCGCGCCTTCGCCACGGCGAGTGTGGAAGCTTAGGGCTTAAGCCGGATACTTCAGCGGCTGAACCCGTGCCCCAGTACCGTCATCCTGAGCGCCAGCGAAGGATCTCGCCCGGTCTTCCGGGCGTCAGGCTGTTACCCGGACTTGGGCGCGCGGAGGACCGCGCGAGATCCTTCACTTCGTTCGGGACGACGCAGGATCGCGGGTGCTGGATATTTTATAAACGAACCTCAGACTCAGGACACTAGCAGCCGAGATTGCGGGCGATCACGACCCGCTGAATCTCCGATGTGCCTTCGCCGATCTCCAGCACGCGCGCGTCGCGGTAGAAGCGCGACACCGCACATTCGTCCATGAATCCGGAGCCGCCGTGGATCTGGATCGCCTGATGCGCCACCTGGGTGGCGATTTCCGATCCGTAGAGCTTCGCCATCGCCGCTTCCATCGCGAACGGCTTCTCCTGGTCGCGAAGCACGGAGGCCTTGTGCGTGATGAGCCGGGCGAGCTCGACCTTGAGCGCCATGTCGGCGAGCTTGAACTGAATTCCCTGGAATTTTGAAATCGGCTGCCCGAATTGCTCGCGCTGTTTGGCGTGCGCGAGCGCGAGTTCGAGGCATCCCTGCGCCACGCCGACGCCGAGCGACGCGATCGCGATCCGGCCCAAGTTCAGAGTCTGCAGGAACTGCTTGAAGCCCTGCCCTTCCGTCCCCAACAAATTCTCCTTTGGGATACGGCAATCTTCGAAAATCAGCTCGGCCGTCGCCGAGGAGCGCCATCCGAGCTTCCGATACTGTTTGCCGGTGCGGAATCCCGGAGTTCCCTTCTCGACCACCAGGGCGCTGATGAGTTTCTTTCCGCGTTCGTCCGTGCCGGTGGCGGCGGTGAGCACGACGATCTCTTTCATCCGCGTGCCGACGTTCGAGATGAAGCATTTACTGCCGTTTATCACCCAATGGTCGCCGACCCGCTCGGCCCGGGTCCTGGTGCCGCCCGCATCCGATCCGGCAGACGGCTCGGTCAGGCCGAAAGCTCCAAGAGCTTCGCCCTTGATAATCGGCACCAGCCACTTCTGCCTCTGTTCCTCGGTTCCCAGCCGGTAGATAACGTCGCCCGAAAGATTGACCTGCCCCGCTACCGTCGCGGCGACCGACGAATCGACCCGCGAGAGTTCCTCGAGAACGAGGCTGTAGGTGACGGTATCGACGGCGCTGCCGCCGTATTTTTCGGGAAACAGCAGCCCGAAGATGCCCAGCTCCGCCATCCGGGGAACCAGCGCGTAGTGAAATTCGCCTTTGGCGTCCAGCTCCTCCGCGATCGGCCGAATCTCTTTCTCGGCGAACTGGCGCACGGTATCGCGAAACCCCTTCTGTTCCTGCGTAAGCTCGAAATCCATAGCGCTCCTGTGATCAGGCAGATCTGAAAGTTAAGCCTCGGGCCAGGCGCCAAGGCGATGGTCCTGACGTATCGGCAATAAAGCGTGTGAACGTCCGAAGATCCAGCTATCGATCGCCGCACGCTGCGGCGTTCAGCGCTGCACCACTTCCCGGATGCCGCTCCTGATTTCCTCCATCGTAGCGCCCGGGCGGAAAATTCGTTTGACCCCGAGTTGCATCAGGGACGCCTCGTCCTCCGACGGCACCAGACCGCCAATCACGACCGGAATGTCGCCCACGCCCTTCTCGCGCATCAGGTTCATCAGATTGGGCAGGTAATACAGATACTCGCCCGAAAGCACGCTCAGACCGATCGCGTCGACGGCCTCGTCGATCGCCGCGCGCACGATACCCTCGGGGACGTTGAAGTTGCCCATATAGATGACTTCCATGCCCGCCTGCAGCAATCCATGCGCGACGAATTTCACGCCCCGGTCGTGCGCATCGAGACCGATCTTCGACAGCAGAATTCTTATTTTGTGTTTCCCGCTCGCTTCCATCGCGCCTCACTGGAAAGTCCAGGGACACTGGACCATTTCAAACGGATCGTAGTGCTGGCCGTATGCGACGCGCATCGCGCCGACGATTTCGCCGACAGTCGCCGCCGCTTCCGTAGCCGCCAGAATGTGGGGAAACAGATTTTCGGTTTTACGCCCGGCCGCGTCATGAAGGGCGCGCAGCGATGCGCTCACCGGTTCCAAATCGCGCCGCTCCTTGAAGCGCCGCACGCTCTCCGCCTGTTCGGCGCACGGCTTCAGATGCACGCTTTTGATCGGCACGAGCTTGTCGTATTCGCCCGGAGTCTTGAAGACGTTGACTCCGACGACCTTCTTCCGCCCCGCGTCGATCGCCGCCTGAAGCTGTTCACTGGCCTCGTGAAGCCGACCGGCGAACCATCCGCTTTCGGCGACCCGCACCATCCCGCCCCGCTCGTCGACCGCGTGGATGATCTTGAGAATCTCCTGTTCGAGCCGGTCGGTGAGCGATTCGAAAAAGTATGAGCCGCCGAGCGGATCGACCGTGTTGATGACGCCGGTTTCCGAAGCGAGAATCTGCTGGGTCTTGAGCGCGACCGTCGCCGCCTCCTCGGAGGGAAGCGCGAGCCCCTCGTCGTAGCACGACAGGTCCAGCGCCTGGACGCCGCCCAGAATCGCGGCCAGCGCTTCGTAGGCTCCGCGCACGATATTGTTGACCGGCTCCTGGCTGGTGAGCGACGAGCCGCAGGTGTGCGCCGCGAGCTTCAGCGCCATCGTTCGATCCTTGCCCGCGCCGTAACGCTCCTTGAGCACGCGCGCCCAGATTCTGCGCGCCGCGCGAAACTTGGCCGCCTCCTCGAAGATATCTATGTGAACGCCGCAGATGAGCGGGATGCGATGGGCGAAATCGTCGACGCTGAGGCCGCGCCGGATCAGTTCGTCGATGTAGGTGAAGGCGATCGCGAGCGCGAAGCCCATCTCCTCCGGCGCGCTGATTCCCGACTCCCGCAAATCGTACGCGTTCACGGTAACCGGATGCCAGTTGGGAAGCTCGCGAACGCTGTATTCGATCGTGTCGATAGAGAGCCTGAGCGCCAGTTCCAGCGCGGTGCCGGCGTCGTAGCAGCAGAAGCGCGCCTGTATCGGATCGTTCTGAATCGAACCGCGAATCTTTTCTTTCGGAACGCTCCGTCGCCGCGACGCGATAACGTACTGCGCCATGATCACCGAGGCCGAGGTGCCGGGGATCGAAAACGACGCCGTGGCCACATCCAGCGGCAACCCGTCGAACAGGGCCTCCATATCGGCGATTGAGCTGAGCGGTACTCCCTGCGCCCCGACCGACGCCTGAGCCATCGGATGGTCGCCGTCGATGCCGAGCTGGGTGGGCATGTCCGGTACCAGCGCGAATCCGGTCTGGCCGCGCTCGCTGAGATACTTGAGACGTTCGTTGGAAGCCTGCGGCGAGATCAGCCCGGTCAGATTTCGCGTGATCCACGGCTTATCGCGATACGAGCCGGGAAAGATGCCGCGAGTGAACGGGTACGCGCCGGGGCTGCCGAGCTTGCCGCGGAAATCCGCTTGCGCGCCATCCGCCGGCTCGTAAACCCGCTCCACCGGCAGGCCCGACCACGTAGCGAAGATGTCCTCTCGCATCTAACCCTCTGTCAACGACCGCCCCGAGTTTCGCCGCATCGAGGCAACGGCGGCGGGCTTCATTCCCGCGGTTCCGGGCCGCGTCTATCGGCCCCAGGCCAGCGCCTGCTCAACGTCCTGTTTCAACCGCTCCGTATCCAGATGATTGCCGCGAACGAATTTTGCCGCCTTGTCGACTACCTTTTCCGCGCCGCCGCAAAGCGCGTAGCGCTTGAACAGGTCCGCCCGTTCGATATCAAGCGCCTCGCCGACCACGCTGAGAAAGTTCTTGATCTCAAACGGCTGCCTCGCCTCATGCGCGCAGAGGCTTATCTGGCAGGCGTGATTCGTGGTCACAAGCAGCTCAATTCCGGCGGCGCGGGCTTCCTCCAGAAGCCTTCCGTGAACCTCGGCCTGCACCTCGGCCGGCGCCAGCGCCTGCGAGCCCTTTCCGCAATTGTATCCGTAGCGTTTGAGCTGCGGGATTTCCACCAGCTCCAGGCCGGGGACGGAGAGCAGAATTTTCCGCACGTGGCTTGGGAGCCGATGGCCTTCGTGCTCGTGCAGGGCCGCTCGTTTGCGAACCTGGCGAACGTACAAGCTGTTCAGTTCCGCGACTTTGCTCGCAAGGAATTCCGCGAACTGTTCGATAACGAACGGCGGATGACGCCTCTCCCGCAAACCGCTCTCGGCGAAATGCATTTCGCAGTTGGGGCACCAGAGCAGTACGCGCTCGGGAGAAAATGACAGCCAGCGTTCGTAGGTGACATCCTCTATCTTCTCGGCCCGCTTGATGTCGCCGTGGCGGAAGTGAACGCTGCCGCAGCAGTTGGCCGGTCCACCCAGCACCGCGAAGTTCACGCCCAGCCGATGCAGCACGTCGATCGCGGTAAGCAGGATGTCGGACGTGCGCAGCACGTTGCATCCGTAATACAGCAGCACCTCGCTCTTGTCGGTTCCCCATCCCAGGGGTTCGGTGAGGCGTCGAAAATCCGTCGCGGTCATCTGCAGATTCGCCAAAAGCCGGATTCCGTGCGACATCGAGGTGAACTGATCCTGAGCGGCTTCGCCGTCTGCTTCCGCCTCGGCCTTTCCGAGGTAGAACAGCTCGCGAACATTCAGCGACTCCGGGCATCGCGGAACGCACGATCCGCAAAGCGTACAGCTCGTCGCCCAGGTTACCGCCTCTTCGCTCGCCGCGCCGCCGGCGAGCATCTCCATCAGGCTCCGGGTCATCTTTTGAGGATCGGAGCCGGCCAGATGGGTGAACGGAACGATGGGACAGGCGCTGAAGCAGGCTCCGCATCTGGAGCACTTCTCATCGAAACTCTTCCTGCGCTCCCTGATGTATTCCTGCACTTTCATGCCGTTATTCTTCCCACCGGCCCTCGTGGCGCGCGCTTCGGCTAGATTTTGAGCGCGGTGAAGAAGCCCTCCCTGATCGCCGCGTCGATTTTTCGCGGCGTGACGCAATCGCCAATCCGATAAAGTTCCGGCACCGCACCCTTGAGCGCCTCGTAAAGACCGATCGCGACCCGGTTGTCTCCCACCCACACCAGCGCGTCCATGCCGGCCATCCGCCGCTCTTTCTTGGAGAAAACATCCATCAGGACGAGTTCGCCCTTCTCGATACGGGTTACGGCGGTACGCGTGATTATCGTCGCATCGAACTCGGCCAGGCGCTCGTGGAGCGGCGGAACCACATTCAGCGGGAGATCGAATCCGACGAACAGGCGCGGCGTTATCAGCGTGACGCGTTTGCCTTGCTGCGCCAACAGTTCCGCCGTGCCGGCGAACTTCCAGTGACTTTCGCCGCAATCGAAGATCGCCACCGAATTTCCGACCTCGACTTCCCGCTTGATGATCTGCACCGGATGAAACACAGGCAGGCCGTCCATGCCCGGAACCGCGGGCGGAACCGGGGCCGAGCCGGTCGCGACGATAACCGCGTCAGACGCGTACTCTTTTATTTTTTCCGGCGTTGCCTCGGTGCGCAGATGGATCTGCACGCCCAGCCGTCGGACCTGGCCGGCCAGATGCGACGTGGCTTCCGCGACTTCCTCGCGTCCGGGCAAACGACTCGCGAGCAGGATTTGCCCGCCGAGTTCGCCGTCGCGCTCCAGAAGGATCACAGTATGGCCGCGCGAGGCGGCGGTCTCGGCCGCCTTCATCCCGGCGGGGCCGCCTCCCACCACCACAACGCGCTTCTTGCGCGAAGCGGGCGCGATTTTCCCCGCTCCGTACTGCCGTTCCAGACCCGCAACCGGATTCAGGACGCATTCGATCGAAAGCCCGGCCTGCACGCGGCTGATACAGCCCTGATTGCACGAGATGCAATAGCGAATCTCTTCCATTCGCCCGCTCTCGGCCTTCCGCACCAACTCCGGATCGCACAGCGTCGCCCGCCCCATCCCGACCATGTCGGCCTGACCGTCGGCAAGAATCCGCTCGGCGTGAATCGGATCCTTGATCCTGAGAACCGTCGTCACCGGAAGCTTCGCGACCCGCTTCACCGCCGCCGCGTACGGAACCGCGGCGCCCGGCGCGACGTTCATGTCGCCGATCCAAATCGGTATCGAGCCGTAATCGCCGACGCGCGCGTTGATATAATCGAGCATCCGGCCCGAATCGAGCCGCGCCGCCACCTCCAGGCTCTCCTCGACCGTGATCCCGGCCGGATTGAATTCGTCGATACTGAGACTGCTGCCCAGAGCCAGGTCGCCGCCTACCGAATCGCGGATGCCGCCGAGAATCTCGTTAATGAAGCGCATCCGGTTCTCGAGTGAACCGCCGTACTCATCGCTGCGCTTGTTGCTCGCCGGCGACAGGAAGCTCCCGACCAGAAAGCCGTGCGAGCCTTGCAGCTCGATACCGTCGAATCCGGCCTCCTTAATCAGTTTGGCCGTGCGCGCGTAACTCGCCACCATCTCGCGGATGTCGTCCTTGTCCATCTCGTGCGGGATTTCAACGTTGAACGGCCCGCGCACCGGCGAAGGACCCCAGTTGGCATGATGCGACCACAGCGGCCGCGCCTGACGCCCGGGATTGTGGATGAGCTGAAAAATCTTCGCCCCGTGCGAATGGATCAGGTCGGTCAGTTTGCGCAGAGGTGCCACATGCCGCTCGTCGATCGGCATCATGGTGTAAATGCCGCCGGCGGGATGCGCGCAGATCTCCGACATGATGATCAGGCCGATGCCGCCCTTGGCGCGCTCGGCGTGAAAGTGCGCCTGCCGATCCCACCATCCTTTAGCCTCGTCTTCGACCAGGTTGGTTTCGTACGGAGGAGAAAAGATCCGGTTTCTGATTTTTACCGGGCCGATCTGGATTGGGGTGAAAAGATACTGGAATTGCTGGGCCATCTGGTTCCTTCTTCCTTCGGCAAACCCCGGTTTTTGGGGCAGCACGATTCATGCCGGTACCGCCCGTTGCGGCACGCTCCTTCTGTCGATTGGTACTGTAAAATTGCTTGAAAATCGAGGACTTGTCCCTGCTTTGATCTTGGATGCGGATGCCTCCATTGGCTTCAGTCTGTCTCTTTCGGAGACAAATTCAAGCACCTTACTCATGCTTACCTTGCACCAGGCAACGCTCTTGAGACTTCCATGATGGAACCGGATTTGCTTTAAAGACACCAATTGCATCGTCTGATGAGGCCGGCGTAGCTATCAGCGCGATATCTCATCGCCGGCTTTGTCGAGAGATACTGATTCGGAGGGGGACCAGAATGCAAGAACGAACGCCCACCGACGAGGAACTCCCACCGCCGACGGGGACTATGTTTGTAATGCTCGTGTACATCGGGCTCCTGATCGCGCTCTGGGGCGCGGCTTACTGGACCTTGGTCACAAGGTAACGCGATGAAGATCGAAGCCTACGAAGAGGTCTTCCTCTGGATTTCAGGCGTCGTGCTGGTCGTGTTTCTCGGCGCTTTGGGCTACGCCGCCGTAGGGATGCACATTCACGTGATGGGCCGCGCGGGCGAGATCAATCCGCGGCTCGTTAGCCAGACGCCGCCATTCGACCATCCCGGCGTCAGAGAAATCGGGCCGGGAAAATACGAAGCCGTGATAATCGGCAAGGCATGGTCTTTCACCCCGAAAACGATCGAGGTTCCGGCCGGGGCGGAAGTCACGTTTCTGGCGACCTCAGCTGACATCGATCATGGCTTTTATATCGTCGGCACACGCGTGAACATGATGCTTGTCCCCGGCCAGGTCTCGGCGACGACTTTCCGCTTTCGTGAGCCCGGCACGTACCTGATCCTCTGTCATGAGTACTGCGGGCTTGGCCATCAATTCATGTACGGCAGGGTAATCGTGAAATGAGTACACCGATCGTCGCCAATCCGCAGGCCTACTCATTGCCCGCCACCGAGCGCACCTTCGTCAAATGGAACATTTACGTCGGCTTCGCCGTGCTTTCCGTGGGCGTGCTTCATGGCCTCAGACAGGCGCTCAACTATGCCGGCAACGATACGATCAACTTCCTGCCGGGGATGCGCGGTTATTATCAGGGGCTCACGGTCCACGGCGTCCTCAACGCCCTCGTCCTGACTTCCGCTTTTGCCAACGGCTTCATGGCGCTCACCACCGCCCGCGGCCTGAGCCGCAAGCTCAATGATGCGCTGCTTCATGGCGCGCTGTGGACGCTTATATTAGGCACGGTGCTGGCCGGCTACGCGATGTTCTCGAATCGCGCCAGCGTCCTTTACACCTTCTACCCGCCGCTCGAGGCGCATTGGACTTTCTACCTCGGCCTCGCGCTGGTCGTGATCAGCACCTGGCTGACGTTGATCGCGCTCTTCGCGGCGCTTAGCGGATGGCGCAAGGAGCATCCCGGCGAACGCATCCCGCTGCTCGCTTATATGTCGATCGTAACTTACCTGATGTGGGATATCGCATCGATCGGCATCGCGGTCGAAGTGGTGGTATTCCTGCTTCCGTGGTCGCTCGGATTGATTCAGGGAAGCGACCCCCTGTTTAGCCGCACGCTGTTCTGGTACACCGGCCATCCGATTGTCTACTTCTGGTTATTGCCGATTTATGTCTCCTGGTACGGGATGGTGCCGAAGCAGACCGAGGGCAAACTCTTCAGTGACCCGCTGACGCGGATCTCATTCCTGATGTTTCTCTGCCTCTCGATTCCTGTCGGCTTTCATCATCAGTTCAGCGACCCGGGAATTTCGGCAACCGTGAAGGCCATCGCCGCCATCCTCACCTTCGGGGTCTTCTTCCCGAGCCTGATGACCGCGTTTTCCGTGATGTACGCCCTGGAAATCGGCGGACGCAAAAATGGCGGGACCGGACTGCTTGGTTGGTTTCCGAAGATCCCATGGAACGACCCTTCGCTCTCGGCGCAGGTGCTCGCGATGCTGGGATTTATGCTCGGCGGGATCACCGGCCTGATCAACGCCAGTTACAGCGTGAACCAGGTGGTCCACAACACCGCCTTCATCTCCGGCCATTTCCATCTGACGGTCGGCCTAGCGGTTGCGCTCTCCTACATGGGCATCGCCTACTGGCTCATACCTTACCTCACCGACAGGACGCTGTGGTCATCGCGGCTCGCGCGGATTCAGGGATGGCTCTACTTCGTCGGCGTCATGATCTTCTCGGATGCGCTGATGTGGGGAGGACTGCTCGGGATGCCCCGGCGTACCTTCATGGCGCGAGCCGCCTACGTCAAGTTTGAACCATCGTGGCGACTGCCGGGCCTCCTGACCGGCGTCGGTGGAACTATGATGTTCCTTGCCGCGATGCTGTTTTTTTTCATCATCGTGATGACCATCTTTTTCGGGGAGAAACAGGCGGCTGGTGATCTTCCGTTGACCGAGACCATCCGCCCCGCCGCCGCCGGCGGCTGGCAACTTCGCCTCGACAGCTTCAGTTACTGGATAGCGCTTACCGTGATTCTCATCGTGATTGCTTACGGCCCCTTCCTGATCATGTACTGGCCGCCCAAGCTCATCTCACCGGGTTTCCAGGCGTTCTAGGGATGCGGCGCGACTATAAAACTGATAAAAAAGAAACCATCCGATAAGCCGGCGGCTTGCGGGGAGAGTGGTCACGACATCGCGAACGACCGCTCGTGATTGGTGGAGACGGCATGGAGTATAATTTTCCGGCGCTTTATTTCGAGGCCACGCGACTCTGTAATCTGCGATGCCAGGCCTGCATGGCCGGCAGCAACGACCCCAACCTGGTTCGCACCGCGCGCAAGCAGGAACTGAATTTCGCCGAAATCCGCGAGCTTATCCTGGAACCCGCCCAGCGCCTCGGAGTCAAAGCGATCGGTTGGAGCGGCGGCGAATTCCTGCTCCGCGAAGACGCGCTCCAGTTGCTCGAGCTTACCGTGAAACTCGGCTATCAGTGCAAGGTCTGCAGCAACGGCGAATTGCTCACGCGCGAGAAGCTGCGGGAAATGAAGGATGCCACCGGCGGCAAGCTCACCATCTCGCTCGGCCTCAATTCGATCGACGATAAAAACGAGACCAGTCGCGACGCCAGTCCGGAGCGGACCCTCGAAGTGCTCGCCCTGTGCGAAGAATTGAAGATCGACCGCCACGTGATCGTGACTATCGGCAAACACAACGCAGAAACTTTCGAGAAAACCGTCGACTTCCTGATTCGCAACCGCATCTCCTACAATCGCTCCCCGCTGGTGGCCCGCGGCTCGGGAGGCAACCTGTTCGACGAGTTCGCGTTCGATCGCAATGACCTCGAGGAAAAATTCCATCCGGTACTGCGCCGCCACGTCAACGGCTACGTGAGCTACACCCCCTTCTTCCTCTCGCCAGAACTGCACGAACAGATATCGGGCGGTGTTAAGAACGGCGCGGTTCCCCACAATCCGCCGATGGGTTGCTGGGTCGGCACCTGGCTCACCATCAACGCCGAGGGAGACGTTCTCGGTTTGTCCCGTCCTGCTGGACGTGCTGAGCGCCGGCAACGTGCGCGATAAACCGCTCGATCGGCTGGTTGCCGAAAGCCCGCTGTTCGCGGAGATGCTCGACCGAAGCAAGCTCAAGGGAAAGTGCGCCAACTGCCGCTACCAGTACACCTGCGGCGGATGCCGCGCGATGGCGTACTTCCATACCGGCGATTACATGAACGAGGATCCCACCTGCTTCTTCGATCCGATCGACAAATCCACGGTCAGCGAGCACGAGGAAGAGACCAATCGGATGTTCAAGAAGTACCTGATGATCGCCCGCTACGTGGGTCTCTATCGCCGCCCTGAGTGAGGCTACGCCAGAGCCGCCCGGTTCGCACCTCCCGGCTCATCTCACTGACGAAACGAAAGGCTATGGCAAGAGGCCGTACACCGTAAGCGCGTACTGGCCGCCGACGTAGACCTTGCCGTTCGCGATCGTCGGCACCGTGAACTTGACCGCGTCGCCCGGCTGATCGCGCGAGCCGGCCTGATCGCTGTCATACAACTCGGTGCTCAGGTCGTTCGCATCGAAGGCGTAAAGCGTCGCCGGTCCGGCGGTTGCGGATTCGGGCGGTCCGTAGCTCTCATTGCGCAGCGCCCATACGATCCCGTCGCTGGTGCCATTGCTCGAGATGCTGGTGGTTGGCGGCGGAAAACTAAAATTGGTGATATCCGTCGAGCTGACCGGCGAGGTGGAGAGGGTTCCGTCGTTCTGCAACCCGAACGAGACCAGCTGGCCGCCCTGGCCGCCGGACTTAAAGGTGGCCAGGTATACGTCGTTATTAAAGTAGGACGGCGTGCCGAAAATCGGGCCGAGCCCGGAGATCTCCTGAACAATATTTGGGTCATTGGTTGCCGTTGGAGAGCTGTTAAACCCGCCCATATTGTCGCGATCGACCAGGTACAGCGTTCCCTGTTTCCCCCCCGAAATCAGTTCGTGAGGATGTGCCCCCGGCTGGTCGGGCAGCAGCAACATTCCACCCGAGCCAAGGTCGAGGTCGTAATGGGAGAGAAAACTCTCGTTGTAGGGCGTGAAGAAATCGAGCCCTGCCAGATTTCCTCCCGACAAGCCCAGCTTGATGAAGCTGTCGCCGTAATCGCGACCGCCGGAGTCGGCGTCGAACGTCCCATTGCCGGTCGAAACAAAAATCCCTCCGTTTGCGTCTACGGCTGGACCTCCGCCAGCCATCCAGATTCCCCCCTCCGGACCGAAGTCATCGGAGGCGCTGCCGTCGGGAGTGCTGGCGAATGCCGATACGACTTTGAGCGTCTTCGCGTCGAACCCGATCACCCAGCCGGTGTAAGGGCCGATGTCGCAGTGCGAAGCGAATGCGGCGTAAACCACACCGTTCGCGAGCAGAAGCGCCGAGCGTTGGTTCGCAAGCAGAGGGTTGAAGGGCACGACCACGCCATCGCCGGCCCCTCCGGTCCCCGGCACCGTAATCGATGAGTCGATTACCTGGCCGCCTTTAATCCTGTCGCTGCCGTTGTGGATGTTTAGCGCGTGAATTCGCATCACGACATTCCCTTTCTGCAGCGTCTCGGCCACCACGTACAGCGTGCCGGAGGAGAGATCGATAACCGGAGTGCCGGTGATGCCTATTTCGGGAACGATGTCGGTGCAGTTCAGGAGCGTGTAAGGGACGGAGGTGATCGTCTTCCTAATCGTTTGCTTGAGAAAGCTGCGCTTCCACAGCGGTTTGCCTTTCCCTGGCTTGTCGGCGTCGAACGCGTAAACGCTGTCGTGCTCGGTCGCTACGAATACGACGTTGTGAAAGCCCTTGTTGTTTATATTGAGGTGCGGGACGTAAAGGGGCTGCGTATAGGCGAAGCCGTCCAGACTGTAGGTGAACAGCTTGCCGAACTGGGTCGAGTTGACGTTTAGAGGCGTGAGCGCGGTTTCGTCGACGTTTTGTCCGGTCCGCAGAGCATCGTTGTGATAGGTGACGACCCCTTGCAGGGTCTGCGCAAACGCCGGGGCGGGAACCCATACCAACACGGCGAGCAAAACTGAAATCAGGCGGCTTTTGTACGTCATAAGCCGAATAATCGCGACCTCCATTTTGACCGGGGCGGCCGCGCCAGCCTTACCACAAATCCGCTCCGGGCGTACACGTTGAGGGGCGTTTTTTTATCCACAGAGGCCCGGCGCCTGCACCGGCGATCGGTTGCGCGGCTTTAGACTGGTCAACACCGCGGTCCGGCCCGTTCCCACTTGCATCCAAACCCTCATCCATCAGGGGTTTTGTCATATTTTATCAAACAGGTAGTTCGCTTAGAAAACGGAAATCCGGGTTTGACCGCTTGTCAGGTGAAATTTTCTGCTTGCAAAATTTCTTTTTTTGCAAGAACATATTAACGGTCCTAGAATCCTACCCACTCCAGGTTCGCTACCGGGTGAATTCTTAAGGGGGGACCGCGTCGCGAAACGCGTATGTTTCTACGGAGGGGGGAACCGTGCAAATTCATGTGCTCTCGTTCGAGGGGCCCGACGGGTACGCCTGTGCGGGCGGAATCGCCAGCCGTATCACCGGTCTGGCTCAGTCTTTGGCAGCGCTGGGTTTCGACACCCACTTGTGGTTCGTCGGCGACCCTGCTCTTCCCGGCCATGAAACACGCGGCAGGCTGACGCTGCATCGATGGTGTCAGTGGATCAGTCGGTTTCATCCCGGCGGCGTCTACGACGGCGAGGAAGGCAAGCGCATCGATTACGCCGCTTCCGTTCCTCCGTTCCTGCGCGAGGAATTGTTGCCTCACCTCCAAAACAGCGAGAGCGCGACGATCCTCGCCGAAGAGTGGCACACCGCCGACGCGGTGCTCCATCTCGACTGGTTGTTGCGCGTTGCCGGTTTGCGCGGCCGCGTCAACATCCTGTGGAACGCCAACAACACTTTCGGCTTCGACCGGATTGACTGGAACCGACTCGCGCGAGCGGCGACGATAACCACCGTCAGCCGCTATATGAAGCATCGCATGCGCGAGTGGGGCGTCGAGGCGCTGGTGATTCCCAACGGTCTTACCGCCGATGCCTTCATTCCGCCCCCGCCGCGCTCGGTCGCGGAACTCGATCGCCGCTTTGGGGACCGATTGATGCTGACCAAGATCGCGCGATGGGACCCGGACAAGCGCTGGCTGATGGCGATCGAAATCGTCGCCCGGCTCAAGCAGGAAGGCGCGCGCCCGCTGCTCATCGCTCGCGGCGGAGTCGAACCCTATGGCGGCGAAGTGCTCGGCGTCGCCGGAGCCGCCGGATTGCGAGTGGTCGAGCGCCAAAATCGTCCGGGAGTGTCGGATGTGCTCGAGGCGCTGCGCGACGTCAACGGCGCGGACATCGTAGTTCTAAGCTCCCAGGTCGGCCCGGACAGCCGCCGGATGCTGTTGCAGGGCGCGGCGGCGGTTCTGGCCAACAGCGCGCACGAGCCTTTCGGTCTGGTTGGATTGGAGACCATGGCGGTAGGAGGATTGGCCTGCACCGGATGTTCGGGCGAGGATTACGCGATGCCGGGTCGCAACGCGCTGGTGCTGCAGACCGCGGACCCCGGCGAATTTTTGGATCTGTTCGGCCGCTTTCGGGCAAATCCAAATCACGAGTCCGAGATTCGCAAGGCCGCTCGATTGACCGCCAAGCAATACCTGTGGCCGGATATCATCGAACGGAACATTTTGCCGCGAATCCCGCTCTTTAATCGGCAGTTTGCTCAACCAGCTATGGCTGCCGCCTTCTAAGAGCGCATCGACCCGGCCCCAGCGCTCGCGAGATGGCGCGGCACAGGGATTGCGTCGCTTCGTTACGAAATGAAACGCAGTCCTGCCTTGATTCCCGCAGGTGAGGTGAAGCTGGAGGGCGTCCTTGAGCTCCCCGGCGGCGCGCCGGGGGTCGTTTTATTCGCTCACGGCAGCGGGAGCAGCCGCCACAGTCCGCGCAATACCTATGTCGCGCGCATCTTGCGCGAGGGCGGCATCGGCACCCTGCTTTTCGACCTGCTTACCGAGCAAGAGGCCGAAGATCGGGAGAACGTCTTCGATATCGAGTTTCTCGCCAGACGGCTGGTCGCCGCGACCGATTGGCTCAGACAGCTCGACTCGGCCAAAGGCTTGAGCATCGGATATTTCGGCGCCAGCACCGGAGCCGCTGCCGCGCTGGTGGCTGCGGCCGACGACGAAACAATCGGCGCCGTCGTCTCGCGCGGAGGCCGTCCCGACCTCGCCGGAGCCGCCCTTCCCGAGGTCAAAGCGCCGACGCTCCTGATCGTCGGCGGCGACGATACCGGCGTTATCGAGCTCAACCAGGAAGCCTACGATCGCCTCACCTGCGAGAAAGAGCTTAAGATAGTTCCCGGCGCCACTCACTTGTTCGAGGAGCCCGGCACGCTCGAGGAAGTCGCGCGATTGGCGCGCGATTGGTTCAAGCGACATCTCCGGGGGAGCCATACCGGAAAGCGGCTGTAGATTATGTTCAAAGACCGAAAGCAGGCCGGAAAACGGCTGGCTGCGGCATTGCTCAAATACAAGAGCGAGAATCCGCTGGTGCTGGGCGTACCTCGCGGCGGCGTACCCGTCGCATACGAAGTCGCGATCGCCCTCGACGCTCCGCTCGATATCGTCGTAGTACGGAAGCTCGGAGCGCCCGGGCAGCCCGAACTGGGGATCGGCGCGGTCGTCGACGGCGACCATCCGCAGGGCGTGCTCAATGAAGACGTCATGGCGGCGCTTGCCGTTAGCCAGGAATATCTCGACCGCGAAATCGCCAAACAGATGAAGGAAATCCGCCGCCGCCAGGAAGCCTATCGGGGCGGACGGCCGCCGGAGAAACTCGAAGACCGGACGGTTATTGTTATCGACGACGGCATAGCGACAGGCGGCTCGATCCGCGCGGCGATCAGGGGCGTGCGGCGCTCCAGGCCCAAACGCCTCGTCCTGGCGGTTCCGGTTGCTCCCCAGGAAACCATCGAGTCGCTGCGTCCCGAGGTCGACGACATCATCTGCCTCAGCACGCCCGACTTCTTCGGCGCCATCGGGGAATTCTACGAGGATTTCGGCCAGACCTCCGACGAGGAAGTGACCGGACTGCTCGATGCCGCGCGCCGGCGTCCCAGCGTAGGTTCCGCGGGAACGCCCGCCCCAGGTGCGACAGGAACGCCACACTGAGGTCGCGATGCCGCAGGAAGATCAGGAGCACGCGCCAGAAGCCGGCACCGAGATCTCCGCGAGGCGGCCCGGTGCCGAACCTGTGGAACTGCTGAAAGTCCACGATTACCTCTGGGAAATCCCGCGCCGCGGTCAGATGCGAGTGCCGGGGCGAATCTACGCCAGCGCGCATCTGCTCGAAGAGCTGCGCGGCGACCCCGCCCTCGAGCAGGTCGCGAACGTCGCCTGTCTGCCCGGAATCGTGGGCTACTCGCTGGCGATGCCCGACATCCATTGGGGCTACGGCTTTCCAATCGGCGGAGTTGCCGCCATCGACGCCGAGGAAGGCGTCATCTCACCCGGCGGTGTCGGCTACGACATCAACTGCGGCGTGCGCCTGATACGCACCAACCTTCACTATGTCGATGTCAAGGATAAAGTCGATCACCTGGCCGACGTGCTGTTCGCGACCATACCGGCGGGATTGGGCTCGTCGGGCGCGATCCCGGGTCTCTCGGTCGAAGAGCTGAGGAGGGCGTTGCGCGACGGCGCCCAGTGGGCGATGGCTAACGGTTACGCGAAGCAGGCCGACCTCGACCATACGGAAGAAGGCGGCCGGCTCGCGATGGCCGACCCTGACGCCGTCAGCCAATTCGCATACAAACGCGGCCACAAACAATTGGGCACGCTCGGCTCGGGAAATCATTTCCTCGAATGCAGTCGCGTCGATCAGATCTATTATCCTGAAGTCGCGCGGGCGCTTGGCCTTGAAATCGGGCAGGTCACGATACTGATCCATTCCGGCTCGCGCGGTCTGGGCCATCAGACCTGCGACGACTATCTGCGGGTGATCGGCAAGGCGATGGCCACCTACGGTATCCAGTTGCCCGATCGCCAGCTCGCGTCAGTGCCGATCAAGTCGCCCGAGGGTCAGGCCTATCTCGGCGCGATGGCGGCGGCGGCGAATTTCGCCTGGTGCAACCGCCAGATCATGATGCACCTGACCGAGCGCGCCTTCCGCCAGGCCCTGGCGCTAAGCGACCGCGAGCTCGGCTTTTCGCTCATCTACGACGTTTGCCACAACATCGCGAAATTCGAGGAGCACGTCGTCGACAACAAGCCGCGCCGGCTCTGCGTCCATCGCAAGGGCGCCACCAGGGCCTTCGGGCCCGGTCACGAGGCCCTTCCCCCGCTGCTTCGCCCGCTCGGTCAGCCGGTCCTCATCCCGGGAGACATGGGCCGCTATTCCTTCGTGCTTGTGGGGCTCGCGACGGCGATGAAGGAAACTTTCGGCTCAACCTGCCACGGGGCCGGACGCGTGATGAGCCGAAAGCAGGCTACCAAACAGGCCCGCGGCCACGATATCATCGCGGAGATGGCCGCCCTCGGCGTCACGATCAGATCGCCGGGCCGGGCGACGGTCGCCGAAGAAATGCCCAGCGCCTACAAGGACGTGGCCGAAGTGGTTGAGGTGATGGAGGCGGCAGGCGTGAGCCGCCGCGTCGCGCGCCTGAAACCTTTCGCGGTAATTAAAGGCTGAGCAGGAAACCGCAGCCTCTCAAACCGCGAGATCGCTGCAACAGACTCATCCAATCGATATTTCAAGACGGCGTTGGGCCTCCAGCCATCGCGCCGGCGTGTTTAATTTGCGGCAAAGCTCTCTCATTTTTGATGCGATCTGCTGAGCCTCGACCTCGGGCGCCAGGCGCGCCTGAAAATCCGCGATGATCGTCGGGTACAGCCGCATCCCCCGGATCGAACCGCCACGGACATCGACCGTGAAGATAAAGGACTGATCGTTGCGCTCGATTTCATCCACCGCGTAATCGTCGATGAAATTCCCCGCGCAGTAAATGATCGGCCGATGCCTGTAAACCTCAACGCCGCGAAAGACATGTCCTGAGTGGCCGAAGATGATGTCCGCGCCGGCATCGATCAGCGCGTGGCCAAAACTGACATGTTCCGCCGGAGGCTCGTATCCCCAATTCGGCCCCCAATGCGCAGATACGACGACGAAGCCGACCTTTTGTTTCGTCCGCCGCACAACCTCAAGAGTCGCTGGGCGCGTTCGTCTTCAGGCTCGGGAGGAACGTAGAAAACCCCTGCATCGGAATGCGCCGCCCATTCGGCCTGATTGTCGGTAAACGCGATCAGCCCGATACTCGTGCCTTTGACGTTTGAAATCGCAGACGCCAAAGCTTCGGCGAGATTCGCGCCCGCGCCGGCGTGAGCGATATGCGCCCGGTCGAGAATCGCGAGCATCTCGAACATCGCGTCGTACTCGTAATCGAGTGTGTGATTATTGGCGAGCGACACCGCGTCGATGCCTGCCGCCTTGAGCACGGCGATGTTTTTGGCATCGGAGCGGAAGTGGAACTCTTTGGGCGTGATACCCAGGGCCTGCCCGATCGGATATACGCATTCCAGGTTGCAGGCGCGCCAATCCGCTTCGCGAAAAATCGGTATCGTGTCGCCCCACGGATATTCCGGCCCGACGCGCTCCAGCGCGTCGTTGACGAGCCTGCCCAGCATCACGTCGCCAATAAAAAGCAGCCGGAGATCCATGATCGGAAATTTCGCTTCTGCTTCCGCAGCCGATTGATAAATCGCCTCGGCTGGCGTTACCGCTCATCGTGAGGCTGGCGCTCGACGAGCCCTATACGGCGCACTCGCGGCAGTCCGGCCTTCTTTCCTCCTGGACCAATGAGAGCGCCTGGCCGATACGCGAGCCGTAACGATAAACCGTAACGCCCTTCAGTCGCAGCCGGCGAGCCAGCGTGAACACCTCTCTCACCGCCTCGACCGACGCATCCGCCGGAAGATTGACCGTCTTCGACACGGCGGCATCGACGTTGGCCTGAAACACCGCCTGCATCTGAAGATGAACCGCCGGCGGGATTTCGAGCGCGATCGGGAAGCGCCGTCTCAGTTCCAGCGGAATCGCGTCAACATCGCGGATCGACCCGCGTTCGCGGATCGCCGCAAGCCCCTCGTCGCCCGCCGGACCCAACCGCGCAAGCGCTTCGGAAACCGCCCGATTGACCTCAACGATTTTCCGGCCGCCGAGAACGCTTCGCGCGGTAGCGAGCGCGAAGAAAGGTTCGATACCTCCGGAGCTGCCCGCCAACAGGCTAAGCGTTCCGGTCGGCGCGACGCAGGTAACCGTCGCGTTGCGCAACGCGTCGAAGCCGCGTCGCGGCCAGACACTCGCCGCGAACGCCGGAAACGAGCCCCGATGTCGGCCGAGTTCGACCGACGCCCGCCGCGCCTCGGCGGTCAGAAACGCCGCCAGCCTCGCGCCGAACGCGATTCCCTCATCGGAGTCGTAGGCCACGCCGATTTCCGCCAGCAGATCGGCCAGTCCCATCACGCCCAGTCCAATCTTGCGGGTCCGGCGAGTCGCGGCCTCGATTTCGGCAATCGGATACGCGTTCGCCTCGATAACGTTGTCGAGGAAAACGACCGCGTCGGAAATCGCATCGCCAAGCCGCCCCCAGTCGACATCGTCATGTTTGGCGAACACGCCGAGATTGATCGATCCAAGCGTGCACGACTCGTAAGGCAGCAGCGGCTGCTCGCCGCATGGATTCGTGGCCTCGATCGCGCCGAGCTCGGGCGTCGGGTTGTGGCGATTAATCTCGTCAAGAAAAACCAATCCGGGATCGCCGGTGGCCCAGGCCGCATCCACGATTTGGTCGAACAGCTTCGCCGGCTCGATGGTGCGGACGACGCGTGCCGTGCGCGGATTACGCAGCGGAAACGGCGCATTCCCATCGAGGGCGGCGAAGAACGCGTCAGTAACGCCGACCGAAAGATTAAAGTTCTCAAGACGGGCGGGCGTTCGCTTGGCGTCGATGAACTCCTCGATGTCGGGGTGATCGACTCGAAGCACCGCCATATTCGCTCCGCGGCGGCGGCCGCCGGTGCGAATCACTGCGGTGGTGTGATCGAAAACCTCCATGAACGAAATCGGCCCGGAGCTGACGCCCCCGTGCGATTGCACGCGATCGCCGCGAGGCCGCAACGCGCTGAAGGAGAAGCCGGTTCCGCCGCCGGTCTGATGGATTCGCGCCGCGAGTCCCAGGGTGGAGAAAATCGAATCCAAATCATCCAGCAGCGGCAGCACGAAGCAGGCCGCCATCTGCCCTCCGGGAAGGCCGGCGTTCATCAGCGTGGGCGAGTTGGGCAGGAACTCCAGCCGCTCGAGTCTTGCGAAAAAGCGCTCGCTCCAGAAGGCGGGATCTTCGCCGAACTGACGCGCCGAGGCGCCAACCGCCTCGGCCACCCGCCGCAGCATCGCGGACGGCTCCTCCACCGGATGCCCGCTTGCGTCGCGACGCAAGTAACGTTCACGGAGCACCGTCAGGGCGTTCTCGGAAAAGCCGGCATTGGCCATAAGGCTCTGTGGTCGCGCAGGGCAGGCGCGACTCGCTCGATAATCGCCCACCAGCGGGCAGGTCCGCAACGGTGGTTTCAGTGCTTAAACGGCAAGGCTGCCAGACCGCAGCCGCCTTCAGGTCGCCACCTCGTCAGGAAAGAGATAGGTCGTCGCTCCGTCGTCAAACCGCACCAGGTACATCCGGCGATCCAGATTGTTGACCTCGCGCAGGATAAGCGGCTGCTCCTTGAACCGGTCCCGGCCCTCGCGATCCCTGATTAGTCTTACCAGCCGACAGTGCTTCCCAATCGCCCCAGCCTTCAGGTCTTGTGCCGCCACCATAGCTTCCTACCCCTTTCTCAACCCGTCCTGCCGGATTCTGATCCATGTTTCGTGCCGAACGGCCTGCTGGCACGACGCGACCCTCAGCTATCCGATGAACAACCAGGGCTGTGTCGCCCTGCGCCGCGCTGGGGATAGGTGTCCACACTGAGGAGATTGTGCGACACCTGTCAGGCGGGCATTTTGGTGACCCCTCTATTTACTGGAGCCGCTGGTGCTGACGAATTACTCTGGTTAGGGGGAATACCCGCTGCCGCTGAGCCTGCTTCTGCCCAGCCGTCTAACCGCAGCTAGGTGCCCTCTTCTGGCATCTGTTTTGCGCGTCTTGAGATTTTGGCCGTCCGCGCAAGTCGCCTTCGGACGGCAGCCGATTAGGAGGTACGTCGTGGCAAGCTATGTGATGCTCACGAAATTGGCGCCGGAAGCCTTGAAGCGTCCGGGTGCAGTAGCGGATCTGAACAAGCGGGTCGCAGACCGCATCAAGCGCGACTGTCCGGGAGTCAAATGGGTGGTCAATTATGCGGTCCTGGGGCCCTGCGATTATCTGGACATCTTCGAGGCCCCGGACAGCGAAACCGCAACCAAGGTTGCGTTATTGGTGCGCTCTTTCGGCCACGCCACGACTGAAACCTGGGTTGCGACCCCGTGGGAGCGCTACATGCAGCTGGCTAAAGGTCTCAAGGGGTAGAGGGCGCATTCGGCGATGCGAGCGTCGGGTAGACACGCCGTAAGACCAAGATGGCGTAGAATACGGCAGTCAAGGCCCGATGAAGTATAATGGGGTGTGTGTCGTTTGATGGCTGGCATCGGTCAGCGGAAAGGTGTTTCTATGCAACGTCCACCAAAGATCACGGCTCGGGACTTCACTCTCTCGGAAGCATTCGATGCGGAGATTCGCGACAAAATCGCGAAGCTCGACAACTACCACAACGGGATTATCGGCTGCGAAGTAGTGGTCGAAGCTCCCGTCGAGCACCATCGCAAGGGTGGTCCCTTCAACGTTCGCATCGACCTGACTTTGCCCGGAGGCGAATTGGCGGTGACCCGCCAGAAGGAGGAAACCCTTGCGGCGGCGATTCGCGAGGCCTTTGACGCCGCGCGCCGGCGGCTTGAGGATTACGCCCGCCATCAGCGCGGTGAAATCAAAAGCCATGAGACTCTTCCGCATGCCCGCGTGAGCAAGCTCTTCCCGCAGGAGGGCTACGGTTTCCTCGAAACGCCCGATGGACGCGAAATTTACTTCCATCGCAACAGCGTGCTCGATCCCGGCTTCGATCATATTGAGATTGGAACCGACGTGCGCTTCGTCGAAGAACCCGGCGCCGAAGGCCCGCAAGCCAGCACCGTAACTGTAATCCGCAAACACCCCTCCGCGCGGCTCTTATGAGATTGGGGTGAGACTTCGTGTCATCGGTCTGAATTCCCGGGAACAACGATGCCGGACAAGGAAGAGATACTGAAGCGGGTTCGCGGGGCTCTCGAACACGAGCCGCGCATTGACCTGCATCATTATCCCGTCGGCATGGAGCTCGACGGCGACGGCACGCTGACGCTGGAAGGCGACGCCGTAAACATCGCCGCCAAAAAGCTCGCACTGGAGCTGGCCGCCTCGATACCTGGCGTAAGCGGCATCGTCGATCGTCTTCGCGTGGCGCCGACCGAAGCGATGGGCGACGGCGCCATCCGCGACCACATCCGCGACGCGCTTCTCCAGGACTCCGCTCTGGAAAGATGCGGCATCTCCGTCCGAGTCAAGGAGCAGGTGGAAACCTGCTGCGAATCCGCCGCGCAACCGCCCGCCTCCATTGAAGTCTCGGTGAACGATGGGGTGGTAACGCTGAACGGCCGGGTGAGCAGTTTGTCTCACAAGCGTCTGGCGGGGCTGATGGCGTGGTGGGTGCCGGGCAGCCGCGACGTCGTCAACGGCATCGAAGTCGTCCCGCCTCAGGATGACACTGACGACGAGATCACCGACGCGGTCCGTGTCGCACTCGAAAAAGATCCCTTCGTAAACCCCGATCGAATGCGCGTGAGCACTCGAAACTGCGTCGTTATCCTGGACGGTTTCGCGCTCAATCAGAAGGAAAAGGAAATGGCCGAGATCGACGCCTGGTATATTTTCGGTGTCGATAAGGTCATCAACCGGCTCGATACTCTTCGATAACGCGAGAACTCGCGATGAACCCAACCGTCTTTGCCGGCTCGGCCAATCCTGCCCTTGCGGAGGCGGTCGCCGGCGCGCTCGGGCTGCGCCTGGGCCGGCGCGCGCTGCAGCGCTTTCCCGACGGCGAGCTGCATGTGGAGCTTGAGGAAACCGTACGCGGCCACAACGTCTACGTCATCCAACCCACCGGCCCGCCGGTCGATGAGCATCTCATGGACCTGCTCTTTATCGCCGACGCTTGTCGCCGGGCGGGCGCGGCCAATCTGACCGCGGTAGTTCCCTATCTCGGCTATGCGCGCCAGGACCGCCGCGCCACCGGCCGCGAGTCCGTGGCTGCCCGCCTCATCGCGGATCTCATCAGGACCGGCGGCTTCGGGCGGCTGGTGGCGGTAGACCTCCACAGCCCGGTCCTTGAAGGGTTCTTCGGCATTCCGCTGGAGCACTTGAGCGCCGTGCCTATACTCGCGCAGGCGGTCTCACCGCTGATGCCGGTAAATGGCGTGATCGTCGCGCCCGATTTGGGCGCCGTCAAACTTGCCGAGCGCTACGCCAAGCTCCTGAGTCTGCCGATGGCTATCGTGCACAAGATTCGCATAAGCGGAGAGCAGGTCCAGGTTCGCGGCGTCGTCGGCGAGGTACGCGATCGTTCGCCGATCATCGTGGACGATATGATCAGCACCGGCGCCACCATCGAGGCGGCGTTTAAGGCCCTCGTCGCCGCCGGCTCCGGATCGGAGGCCCTGGTTGTGAGCAGCCATGCCTTGCTGGTCGGAGCCGCGGTTGAGCGCCTCGGCGCCCTGCCGCTCACCCGATTGATCGTTACCGACAGCGTGGCCTTACCCGCACGCCTGCCGCTGCCGATTCAGGTCGTCAGCTTGGGCGCGCTTCTGGCGGAAGCCATCGAACGCTTGCACGAGAGTCGCTCGCTCAACGACCTCATCGCGCATGGATGATCTTGTATCTCTGAAATCGATTTCCGGGATGAGGATTCACAGGCGATAAGGGCGTCCGAGGCGTAAAGCTTGCCCGAGATGCGGGCGGAGGACGGCATGGTTACTATCGGCATCGATCTCGGCACTTCCAATTCGGCGGCGGCGGTGTTACGTGGCGGGCGTCCAGTGATCATACCCAGCGCCGAGGGCGTAAGCCTCGGCGGCAAAGCTTTTCCCAGTTACGTCGCCATTACCGCGGACGGCCAGATGCTGGTCGGCGAACCCGCGCGGCGTCAGGCGTCTTCAAATCCGGAGGGCACCGCCACGGCGTTCAAGCGCAGGATGGGCCGGCGGGAAACGATTCGGCTGCGCGATCGGGACTTCTCGCCCGAACAGCTCTCGGCCTTCCTGCTTCAGAAGATCAAACGCGACGCCGAAGCCTTTCTGGGCGAGCCGGTTGCGCAGGCGGTCGTAACCGTTCCGGCCTACTTTGACGATAACCAACGCTCGGCGACCAAGGACGCCTGCCGCATCGCCGGAATCGAAGTTTCCCGCCTGGTTAACGAGCCCACCGCGGCCGCCCTGGCCTACGGGTTGGACCGGCTCAGTCAGGAGCTCCGCATCGTCGTGATCGACTTCGGCGGCGGCACGCTTGATGTCACGATCATGGAATTCGGCAAGGGCGTGTTCGAGGTCAAGGCGACCAGCGGCGACACCCAGCTTGGCGGCACCGACATGAACCAGGGACTTTTGGACTATCTCGCCGAGTCCTACAGGAACCGCACCAGCATCGATCTCCGCGGCGATCGCAGGGCTTTGGCGCGGCTCCTTGAGGCAGCCGAAATAGCGAAAATCGAGCTTACTACCAGCACCACGACGCACATCACCCTGCCCTATATCGCATCGGTAGGCGGCCAACCGCGCCATCTGGAGCTCGACCTTACCCGCGCCGAGCTCGAACGTGTGGTCCGGCCGGTAATCGACCGATGCCGCGGGCCGGTGGAGCAGGCGTTGCGCGACGCCGGCATCGGACCGCGCGACATCGATCGGATCATCTTCGTGGGTGGCCCCACTCGCATGCCTAGCGTCCGCACCTTCTTTGAAGAGCTGCTTGGCAGAAAGGCTGAGATGGGCGTCGACCCGATGGAATGCGTGGCGAGCGGGGCCGCCATTCAGGCTGGTGTGCTTACGGGACAGATGGGCGAGATCGTTCTCGTCGACGTGACGCCCCTCACCCTGGGCGTCGAGACTCTGGGCGGCATCGCCACGCCGCTTATCGGACGCAACACGCCGATCCCGGTCAAGCGCTCGGAGATCTTCACCACCGCCGCCGACATGCAGACCAGCGTCACCATCCACGTCTTCCAGGGCGAGCGGCCGATGGCGGCGGACAACACCGGCCTTGGCGAGTTCAATCTGGATGGGCTGCCGCCCGCTCCGCGCGGCGTGCCGAAAATCGAGGTGACGTTCGATATCGACTCAAACGGGATTCTCGACGTAGCGGCGAAAGACACCGCTACCGGGAAATCGCAATCAATTCGGATTAGCGGTTCAACGCGGCTTTCCGAGGGCGAAAAGAAGCGGATGGTCGAGGAGGCCGAGCGCTACGCCGAAGAGGATCGCAAACGGCGCGAACAGGCGGAAAAGCTTAACGCCGCCGACTCAGTCTGTTATCAAGCCGAAAAGATGCTCAAGGACTTCGCCGACAAGCTCGGGCCGGACCAGCGCAACCGAATCGAGTCGGCGCTTCGCGAAGCGCGCGAGGCGGTCGCCAAGCGCGACGCCGCGATGGCAACCGAACGCTCCGAGTCGCTGAAGCGCGTATTGCATGAAGTCGGCGCGGGGCTCTATGCACAGAGCGCACAGGCCGGACCTCAGCCGCGCCCCGACGTTGGCACATCCGGTGGCGAGGCTCGTCCGATCGGCTCCGGGCCAAGCGGCCGAGTCGTAGACGCGGAATACAAGGAGAAAAAATAGACCGGGAGCACCTTGAGGACGGACCACCATTCCCAAAGCGCAGCGTGACTATTACGAAGTGCTGGGCGTCCCGCGCGACGCCGACGCGAAGGCGATTAAGGACGCCTTTCGCACCCTCGCGCTTCGCTATCATCCTGACCGCAATAAAGAACCGGGGGCCGAAGAAAGGTTCAAGGAAATCGCCGAAGCTTACGCCGTCCTCTCGGATCCGAAGAAACGGGCCGAATACGACGCCGGCGGCTTCGCCGGCGTCGCCGGCTTTTCGCCCGAGGACCTGTTCGCCGGCATCAACTTCGAAGACATTTTCGGCGGCCTAGGCTTCGATTTCGGCGGCGAGAGCCTCTTCGAGCGATTCTTCGGCCGCCGACGACGAGCCGCGCCGACGCGCGGTTCGAATATCGAGGTCAGACTCGACGTACCGCTGGAACGCATCCTCTCCGGCGGCGAGGAAACCGTGCGATTCGCCCGGCCCGACACCTGCCGGCCATGCCAAGGCTCGGGTGCGAAAGTCGGAACTTCACCGCGGCCTTGTAAGGCCTGCGGCGGAACGGGACAGCACGTAACCAGACGGCGTCAGGACAAAGTAATCTTCCAAGAGATAGCGACCTGCTCGACGTGCGGGGGGCGCGGCAGCGTGATCGAGACTCCCTGTCCCGAATGCGGCGGAAGTGGAAAGGTCGAACGCGAGGAAACCTTCTCCGTTAAGATTCCGATTGGCGTCGAGGAAGGAATGGCGTTGCGGATACCCGGACGTGGCCTGCCCAGCCGTGCGGCTGGGGGTACGCCCGGCGATCTGTTCGTCGTGGTCTATAGTGCGCCTGATCCGCGTTTCGAGCGCCATGGTGTCGACCTTTGGCGTACCGAGACTATTCAGGTTGCGGATGCGGTACTGGGCGCCGGCCTCGATGTTCCGACGCTCGACGGCCGCGCCACCGTCAAGATTCCACCCGGAACCCAACCCGATTCGGTACTTCGCCTTCGTAGTAAAGGACTACCCGACTTTGGAGGCGGCAGGCGGGGGGCCCTCTTTATCCGCATTCAGGTACAAATCCCCGAACGGCTCTCTTCAGAGGAGCGTAAGGCCTACGAACGCTTGCGAGAGCTTGCCGGGAAGCGACGCCCCGGTGGGTAAATTTTTCCCCATCGTGGTAATGATTCCCTAACAAATAATTAGCATAGCCGGTGAAACGCGATCGGCACGGACGATGCATCTCGATCTGAGTGTGGCTAAAAGGCTCTCCGATGAAGGCAAAAAAGGGCAGGTTGCGTCAAATGGAACCGGTTGCGAAATCCAACGGGCAGTCCCGGCCCGACGGTTTAAGGGACATCCTGAACCATCAGCGCAACATGCTGCTCGCGCGAGTAAGGGAATTCCGTCGCGATCAGGAACAGGAGAAAATAAACGAGCCCAGCGATGATTTGGATGTCGCGCGCTCGTTTGCCGATGTTGAAACACATGCCAGCCTGATTGAGCACTCGGAGGACTTGCTCAAGGCGATCGACGGCGCTTTTGCCCGCCTTGATGCGGGACGATACGGGACCTGCGACGTGTGCGGAACCGAAATCCCGCTAGCGCGTCTGAAAGCATTGCCGTTTGCGATTTATTGCGTCGATTGCCAGCAGAGCAGCGAAACCGGGCGCGGACGGGGGACGATCAGCGCGTCCTTCATGCGCCATTGGGACATCCCCGAAGAGATGGACGAATCGCTCGAGCGCCAGGACTCCTTGGCCGAACCCGAGGATGAGCTGATCGTGCACAGCGGTAGCGCGTTCGGCCCTGAGCCAGGCGAAATTGTCGGCGAGTCCCTCCCACCGACAAGCACTCGTGGGCGGCGCCGCAAAAAGGCGTAACAGATGGCCGCAGGCCGGAGATCCCCCCTCTCCATCCTGCGGCTACCGCCCCTTGATTCAGCGCTCTTATTTAACTGCGGCGGTCCGCCTGATTCTGTTTCCGAAATGTCAGGATCTTCAGGATCTATTGATCCGCGGTTGGCGCGTCAGCCCTGCCCAGCCGGAACTTCCCGCCCTTACGTAAATGGCGGCTCCATGGGAGGTCACCTGAGGCAGATGCCGAGGAGTTATCCTGCATATTTCGCATAGCTTCTGCCGGGTTATCCATCTTCTTCCACGGAGACGGAACAGCAGGCTGAACCACAGCACCCTCGTCATCCATAGGTTGAGGGGGCGGCACTCCTTCGCCCGGGGTTTGAGCGTCCACATCCGCCGCGGGTTGTGGGATCGTCGCGGGGGCAGATGGCAGGCTGAGTTCTGCGATTTCCAGCGCCATAACCTGGCCCTGATGGTTAATAAGCACACGCTTATTTTCCACCGCGACCAGAGTTCCGGCATCGGGAATTTCCTCGCCCAGCCGGTAGAGATCCTGCCGATGACTGTTTTCGTCCTCGACTATCGCGAACGGCTTGGCTTCCGTCAGCTGTGACGTGCCCAGCAACTTGATATGCAGGTTGGCAGCGACCGGCACAACCGGCTGCGATACCCCCTGTTTGACCGAATTGAACACGTCTCGCTCGGCGATCGCCGAATAAGCGGCTCGCGAAAGATCCGCCTTGGCCGCGTGGCTGACGGCCTTTTTCGTTGGCTCGACGGGATTCACCCTCCGGCCCCTGGCGATAAGATCATTGGCGGAGAGCGCGGCAAAATAGGCGAAAGCCGCGATAAGAACCACGTTCAGCACTGTAACGTAGTGATCGGCCAGACGAATCCGCATCAAAAACACCTTCGGTGCCAATGGGAGCAGCCGTTAACCATTCGCCGCTTCGTGTCTCTCTCGACTATTCAAACACCCGGCAGTAAAGCTTGGCTGATTATGGCCGTTGAAAACAGCATTGAGCAAGCGTGAGGCGGACGCTTTCAACCTCGCCGAGCCCGTTTGATTCTCGCCTGCCTTTTGTACGTCCTGCCTCGCCTTGCCGAAGCGCGACTCGCTTGGATGACGATGAAGTGCCGAGCCGAGGGCTGCTACCACGCCAGCGGCGGCGCGTAAGGAACGACCCGGAAAGTTTTTTCGGGGCTACGCACGGGGTTCTGGAGGGATAACGAAAAGGAGCCGCGCGATTTGAATCGCGCGGCTCCTGCTTCGCGTTAAGACAGAATGATAACCTTGGGACCTCTCAATCAGGCAAAGGAAGGAACGCGCCGAAATCAAAGCCCAAGCTGCTGATGCTCGGCGTGGCGCAGGCGCAGCCGACGTTGATGTCGGAATCGCCGACCTCGGAACTCTCACCAGGTCCAGCCGACAGATCGATGAACATGCAGACCTTCGACGCACCTGACGCCGCATAGACCGCGCACAGATCCGCGCTGCCCTGTAACGTCACGGTTCCGGTCCCCGGCTGAAGCCCCATGCCCTTCCCGTAGCCGATTATGCCCTTGGTGGGATTGTACAGAATGCTGACGTTGAGATAACCGAACACGTCAAGGAGCGCGTCCGGTACCGAAGCCACAAAGTCGGCCTGTACCACTTTGTTGGGTAAGGTTTTCACGTTCACCGCGCCAGGGGGGATGATGAAAGCATTGCTGGCGTAGCCGCTACAGGAAGCCGCGAAGCCCACGACCATCTCGTTGTTGGTCAGGTCTTGCGTGAAATCACCACCGATGTTCTTCAATTTGGCTTTGACGAGATACGAATCGGACGGCACATATTCCGAGCTTTCCAAAGCGGTGCAGCTTACCGGCACGGCTCCTATCGAATCGAAGGTAAACTGCTCACTGACGCCGCCCAACGTAAAATCCGTTATGGGGCTTGGAGGGGCAACTTGGGCATCAACCCGGCTAACCAACGCGAAACAAAAACTCAGGGCAATCGCGCCCGCTAAAAACACTCGACCCGTTCTCATAGCTTCCTCCTGTTTTGCGCTTAATCGCAAGATATCCCGTCGGCCTCGCCAATCCGCTTCAGCGAGACAGTAGCGCTAGGCCATCGTTAAGTCAAATGAAAGCTACATCGATGCATGTAACTCGCGATAAGAAAGGTGAGGTTGCGTTTTCTTTCTATGAACCGCGTCGGCATTTGCCCACGCTTTGCCATGATTCGGTAGTACCGCCTTCGGCAAACGCTTCAGTGTTTTCTCATCACAGCGAATCGCCCGCACGGCACCGGGATGGGCCCGGCGCTCGAAAAACCCGAAGAACAGCGTTAGTCGTACTCCGTCGAAAGATTCATAAACTCCGGGCGCACTCGAGAAATCCCGGAACCCGCAAATGCAAGTTCACACGACGCCCTTACCTCAGAAGGGACAAGAGAAAGGGACCAGCCCGTTGAAAATAGTTGTTCAACGGCGCCGCAAGGCCGCGCCATCGGCCTTCGCTGGCGCACTGGGCGGGCCCCAGCCGCGTTCTAGCCTTCCCAGCCGCAAGGAGGGTTGTTGCCGGCCCCCCAGGCAGCCCTGTCCTATCAGAATTCGACTCATTCCGCCGATGGCTCCAGCCGCGAGGCGACTTCAGGGAAAGCTCCGCCAGTCTGACCCGTTTCGGCTATCGGGAGCCAACGATACCACTGAAACCAGAAGCCAGCGCGGTCAAAGAGAAACGCCTCCCGGAGATATGGGCAAGCAAGGTGCCTGGCGCGATAATCTCGGTCCAGCGCCGCCGCCCGTCGCTAGCGCATCCAAACGAGAAGGGGCCGCGCGAATCACTCGCGCGGCCCCTTCTTTATCGCTGTTTATAAAAGCTTCCGGAACTTAACTGGCACTCGAATAGTCGAGGAAGTTAATCGTCGGGGTGCCGCAAGTGCATCCGATGTCATCCGCATCCGGAATCGTGGGCCCTTCGTCCGGCTCACCAGGTCCCTGCGAGACGTCCAAGAAAAGGCAAACCTGCACTCCATTCGAATATGCGTCAGTTATAACCTGGCACAGATCCGCGTTACCCTCTATCGTGACGGTGCCGCCTTTGCCCTTGAGCGCCACATTGACGCTGGTGAATCCGAAGACATCATTCTGGCCGGACACGGGACCAACAACCGCGTCAGGCACGCTGCCCACGAAGCTGCCATTCCCATTTTTCATGTGCAAGGCGCCGGGAGGAATAACGAAGGCGTTGTCGGCGTTGCTGCTGCAAGAAGGCACGAAGCCGATGAACACGGTGTTGTTGGCCAGATCCGATTTGAAATCACCACCGATCCCCGACAATGTTACCTTGGCCTTGTAATAATCTGACACTACGGCCGTCGGGCCCATGCAACTCACCGGACTAATCCCAAGCGAGTCCAGCGTAAACGATTCGCTAAGGTTGCTCATCACGAAATCCGGGGGAGGGGGCAGAATAGGATATTGGGCATTGGCCCGGCCGGCCAACGCGAAACAAAAACTCAGGGCAAACGCGCCCGCTAAAAACACTCGACCCGTTCTCATAGCTTCCTCCTGTTTTGCGCTTAATCGCAAGATATCCCGTCGGCCTCGCCAATCCGCTTCAGCGAGACAGTAGCGCTAGGCCATCGTTAAGTCAAATGAAAGCGTTGTCGCTCCACTAATTTGCAAAAAGCGGAAGCTTGAACGCATTTACGTCCCGCAGAACACCGCAGACGCCTGCTGTGGTTTAAGTTCCGGCCGACTCAGAATCCGTACCACAGGCATCGACGCGACGCTTCCCGTCGTGCCGCCTCCAGCCTGATACCGGGTCGCCATCGGATCGCTCTATAATAATCCACGCGGTTAGCCCGCATCGGTCTCAGGACTAAATGCCGGGGGCGGGACTCGAACCCGCACGGGGTTTCCCCCAGAGGATTTTAAGTCCTCTGTGTCTACCGCTTCCACCACCCCGGCTGAACCAAAATCGCACGCCATTCCGCGCGCTTCGCCCATCGTTAAAATCGCGCTCCCGCGACCTCCGGTCAACCTCCGCGCAATCTGATTACATTTCATCTTAAGACTCGTCTTCACCGATGAATGTCAAAGGCGTCCCGGCGCTGTTGACCGACTCGACGTTTCCCCTAAATAGTTGAGTGTGGGGTCCACGATGAAACCATCAACCAGCCGTTGCTCGCTGCTGCTCGCCGCCGCGGTCGCGCTCGCCGGATGTGCTTTCGCTTCCGCACCGATCAAGGAGAGCTCGCGCGTGGTCGCGACGCCGACCCACGGCGAACTGTCGGTCAGTTCCAGGCAGGCCGCTCCGGTAGGCCAGGTCACGCCGGTGTTCGTATCGATCGCCAACGGCACCGAGATCAATCGCGACGTCGTCCCGAGCCAGATCTTCGCGCTCAACGACGTCGGTGAGCGCGTCGCGCCGCTCCCGCCTCGTGAAGCCGCCCGCCAGGCCGGCGGTGCGGGCGCTCTCAAGGCGGCGCTCGCCAGCGCCGCCGTTGGCGGCGTCGCCGAAGGCGCCTTCGGCGCCGCGATCGGCGCGGCGACCGGCGCCTTCACAGGTAATATGGGCACGGCTGCCGCGCTCGGCGGCGGTATCGGCGGAGGCCTCGGCGTCATTCACGGAGCGCAGCAAGGTCAGCGCGAGGCACAACGCCAGGCTGAGGAGCAACTCTCGGCGCTCGCGCTCCAGGGTGGCAACGTACGCAGGGATTTCACCGTCAGCGGCTACGTCTTTTTCCCCAAAGGCCGTTACAGCGGTATCGAAATGCTGCTGGTCAACTCCGAAACCGGCGACACCGAATCGATCAAGGCGCCCTGGAACTGATTCGCGCCGGTTTACCCGCGCCGGAATTTAGCGCTATAGGTCGCAATCGAATCGCACGGCGGCAATCCGCCGTCGGTCGACGGTCGTGCTTATAGAAAGGTACCGCGGATGAAATTCGGCATAAGCTTTCCCTCCTATATCGATCTTCACAAGGAAGTTCGCGAAGTCGAGCGGATGGGCCTGGACAGCGCCTGGTTCTTCGATTCTCAGATGGTTTACTCGAGACGTTTACGCCACGATGGCGCTGGCTGCCGTCAACACCAGCCGCATCCGCCTCGGCACCTGCACCGCCGTGGCACGCAACCGCATCGCGCCGGTGACCGCCCATTCCATCGCTACCATTAATCAGCTCGCGCCGGGACGCGTTGCGCTCGGATTCGCCACCGGAAACACCGGCCGTCGGATGATGGGAATGGCGCCGGTAGGGGTCAAGGAATTTTGCGAAGAGGCCGGGATTATCCGCACCCTGCTTCGCGGCGGCACCGCCCGCTACCGAGAGGGAGAGCGCGAGAGCACTATCAAGCTGCTCCATCCCCGCGACGGCTTCGTATGCCTCGACCCGCCGGTCCCGCTGATCGTCGCCGCCGAAGGACCCAAACTCCAGGCCTTTGCCGGAAGAATGGCCGACGGCCTGATCACTCTTGGCGCTACGCGTTCCGCATTGGAAAAATCAATCGCCACTGCCCGCTCCGAGCGCAGCAAAGCCGGCATCAAGGAGCCGTTCGAGGTAATCGCGATGCTGGGCGCTTACGTTACCGCACCGGGCGAAGCTCCCGACTCGCCCGCTGCATGCGCGGCGCTGGGGCCACAGATCCTGGCCATCCTGCGTTTCATGCTCGACACGTTCAGCGGACCGCGCGACCAGATGCCTGAGCCGCTGGCGTCGTTCGCCGCCGAGGTCGCGCGTTTGCCCAAGCCGCTCAACATCAGCCTCTACGATCGCTATTTCACCGGCGTGCCGGATCACTTCCGCAAGTTCATCAACGCCGGGACGATCTCCGCGATGGCAGTGAGCGGCCCGCCTGACCAGGTCGCGGCGCATATAAAAGGATTGTTCGACGGGGGCGCCGACGAGGTCGTGCTCTGGCCCCAAGGCAACGGCCGATCGATCGAAAACCTCAAGCGCTTTCGCGAAACCGTGATGCGCGATCTCGGCGTCCGTTAGCCACGCGCCATCGCGGCGATCGCTCGGCGCGCGGCGCGCCGCTCGCGCCGGATCGCGAGCCTAGCGATTTTCAATAACCAGCGCGCCCTTTTCGCGCAGCTCCTCGATCTGGCCTTCGCTGTAGCCCAGTTGCTCTCTCAGGATGTCGGGCCCCTGCTCTCCCAGCGTCGGCGCCTGGATGCTGGGCAACTCCGGGAAGGCGGAAAATTTCAGCGGGAAGCCGGGAATCATCAACTCTCCCAAAATGGGATCGGAAACCATGCGGGCCATCTCGCGCGCCTTGAAGTGCGGATGGTTGAGCGTATCGACGATCGACATCACCGGCGCCGACGGCACGCGATACTCTTCGAGCACCTTTAGTACCGCCTCGTCGCTGGGCAGCGATTGCATCCAAGCCTCGATCAGCGGGATCAACTCCTTCTGATTCTTCGCGCGCGCCGCTCCGGTCGCAAAACGCGGATCGTCGATCAGCTCCGGCTTGCCGATCGCGCGCGCCATCCCCGGCCACTGCCGGTCCAGCACCAACAGCACGATCCATCCCTGGGGCGCCTTGTAGGCACCGCATGGACAGACCAGTGGATGATGCGACCCCATCCGCTTGGGCACGTACTGCCCGCCGGTGGTCGAGTACGCCTGGAGGCTGATTTCGTGCATGTGGTACAGCGCATCCACCATCGCGAGATCGATGTACTGGCCCACGCCGCTGAGCTCGCGGTAATAGAGCGCGTAGCCCAGAGCGGCAAACGCGTGAACTCCGGCGTTAACGTCGGCCATCCCGAGCCCGACAAACTGCGGCGGCCCATCCGGATTGCCGGTCATATGCATGATTCCGGAAAACGCCTGCGCGATAAGGTCATAGCCGACCTTGTTCGAGAGCGGTCCGCGCCGACCGAAGGCCGAAATCGAGGCCATGATGATCCGCAGATTCATTTTCTTTAGCGATTCGTAATCGAAGCCACGCTTCTCCATCACGCCCGGCCCGTAGTTCTCGACCACCACGTCGACGGTCGGAATCAGCGCGCGCATTACCGCCATCGCTTCGGGCTTGTCGAAATCCAGGCAGAGACTTCGCTTGCCGCGATTTTGCTGGATGAAATAGCCGCTGCGGCCATTCTTGACCACCGGCAGCAGTCGCGATGGATCGCCCATCGGCGCCTGCTCGACCTTGATGATGTAGGCGCCCATCTCGGCCATCAGCCGCGTCACCGTCGGCCCGGCCAGATACTGCGTGAAGTCCAGAACGCGGCATCCCGAAAGCATCTGCGGATGTGTCTTGGCGTCGCTCACGATGTTCCTCCGATAAGGTACTTACGCGGAACCCGCGCTATAACATCGGTCCGCCGAAAAAGCGAGCAGTGAACCGCCATCGCGCAGGCATCGAACAACGTCGGGGTTGATCGCTCGCGGGCTTTGCTCCAGAGATGAGAGGTCATGGATGACCTGAGCGCCGGGTCGCGCGCAACGCCGGAAGCATCCGCCACCCCCAACCGTCATCGACGCGCGCTCCCGCTTATGGCGGGCCTGCTCCTGGGCGCCGCTTTGCTGTATTTCTACAATCTCGGCGCAAAGGGCCTCGGCGCGAGCGAAGCTTACAGCGCGCTCG
This sequence comes from uncultured Pseudomonadota bacterium, assembly GCA_963759165.1. Lineage (GTDB taxonomy): Bacteria > Desulfobacterota > Binatia > Binatales > Binataceae > DATJOQ01. The sequence continues at coordinate 2,271,759 of CAVWXK010000001.1, forward strand.
CCGCCGGCCGGCCCGATGCCGGCGCGGTGATACGCACCGCGCTGCGCTTCGACCCGGGCACCCCGCCGCTCTACCATCTGCTTCTGCACTGGTTTTGTGCCGCGTTCGGCCGCAGTGAGTTCAGCCTGCGCGCCTTCTCCGCGATTTGGGGGCTTGGCGACCTGCTGATGCTCTTCGTGCTCGGGAGCGAATTGTTTGGCACCGAGACCGCGCTCGCCGCCGTGGCGATTTTGGCGTTCAATCCGTTCGCTGTCGTGCTCGCGCGATGGACGCGTATGTACTCGATGCTGATCGCCTTGAGCATCGGCCAACTGGCGATTCTCTGGCGGCTGCAACGGCGCGCGACACTGCCGAGCGTTTTGGCTTGTGGCGTGGCCGGTGCGGCGATGTTGTATACACACCTGGGTGCGATGCTATTGCTCGGCGCCGAGGCGGCGATGCTCGCTCGGGGGTCGTTTCGACGACGCGAGGGCGCAGCCTGGATAGCGCTGGGTATCACGCTCGTGCTGTTTCTTCCTTTCGTTCCCGTCGCCTTTACGCAATTTCACCGCATCCTGTTCGGTCATTGGTACGACTGGATCGGAATCGCGCGCGGTGGCTCGACCGTTTTCAAGACCGCTGTGGGAATCGCGACGGCCGGCGTCGTGCTCGGACTGACCCTGGGGCCCCGATTCGAGTCCGATCCACAAGAGCCGATTCGATGGTGTGTCGTATGGCTGGCGATTCCGACCCTCTCCCTGGCCGCAGGCTCGGAGCTGATACGCCCGATGTTCGAGGTGCGGTACGTGGCCGCCTCCGCGCCGGCGCTCGCGCTTCTTGTCGCGCGAGGCTTGGACGCCTTCGGCACCCGCCTGCGAAATCTGGCCACGGCCGCCTTCGTCACCGCGTTCCTGGTGATGTTTCCCTTCTGTCACTGGGCTCAGGGGGAACGCTGGCGGGAGATGGCGCGGCAGGTTGCGACAGCCGGAAGCCCGGCCGAACCGATTTTTTTTGAATCCGGCTTCTTTCTGAGCGACAGCTCCGCCGCGCAGGATCGTCGAGAAGGTTTCCCGGACGGCTTCTTCCGGGTTCCCTTCGATTATTATTTCTCGGGCCTGAACCCGCGCCGCGCGATCGATCCCTTCGCTCCCGAGGCCGCACGCGACACGATCGCCCGCGCCACGTTTCTAACCGGCGGCGCATGGCTGATCAGCGGAAGAAGCGACGCGCTCGCCCGCTCCGAGATGCCCGCGACGCCAGGGTTGCGCGTCGATCTCACGCTCGACTCCGGCAGCGCCCGCCTCTACCACATCGTCGCGATTCCTCCGGCGGCAAGTCCACCGAAATAGCCCTCACCGATTTATCTATGAGGGAGCGGACAGGTCCTCCCGATCTCGAGACCAAGCGCATAGATCAAGCGGCCGTAACCCACGAACGCCGTGATCCGGAAGCCGAGATCGATTATCTCCGCCTCGGTGAAGTATTTCCGCAGTTCATCGAACAACTCATCCGACGCCTCGCGATGGTCGCCGGCCAGCACTTCGGCGAATCGGATCGCGGCCTTCTCGCGGGCAGTCAGGAGCTTGCTCTGTCGATAGTTCGGTATTTCGGCGACCAGCTCTTCGGTAAGTCCTTGTTGCCTTGCCAAGGCAAACCTGGCGCCCAGTCAAAGGGCGCAGTTGTTCTTCTCCGCAACCTTCAGGCGCGCCAGCTCGGTAAGCTTCATGTCGATCGAGCCGCGCGTCTCGGTAACCAAAGGAAAATAGTAATCGATAAAGGACTTGAACACGTCCGGCTTCTGCGCGAGAACCTGGACGAACTCGGAGCCGCCGAGCTCTTCGTCATACTCGCGCATCACCGATTGCAGCTCGGAGTCAACTTGCTCGAACGGCACGGCGCTTACTCGTGGCATGGGAAGCTCCTATCTTGAGATCGCTCTGGATGAGGCGCGAATCCTACTCCGGCTTGATGAAAAAGCAAGCGGCCGGGTGAACCCGATTTAACTCGGGCCGCCATCGCGAACTTGGCGAACAGCCGACAGAAGTGCTAACGTTCCGGCGCTTTGCCTTGAACTCATCAATAATCGTGAATCGTGGAAGGAGAACCGAGCAATGGCGACTATCGAAGCGGATTTCCTGTTTGAGCTCAGCATGCGAGTCATCCCGGGCGCCGAACCGATCGGCAGGATCGCGCAGGGCACGCGAATCGTCGCCTACGTCAAAGGCAAGTTCGACGGCCCCAGGCTCAAGGGCAGCGTCGAAAACGGCGCCGACTGGTTCATGCTCAGGCCCGACGGTATCGGCAACGTCGATGTCCGTCTGACCCTCAAAACCGACGGCGGCGAGTTCATCTACATGCACTACACCGGCTTTTGCGACATCCCCAAGGCGCTGGCGGACGCGACGCCGGTGGGCCAGCTTCCGGCAGGCACCTTCAACCTGCGCACCGCCATCCGCTTCGAAACGGCCTCGGCCCAACACGCCCGGCTTAACCATACCCAAGCGGTCGGAATCGGAGTGCTGGATAGCGTCGCCGGCACGGTAAACTACAAAATTTACGCTTTATAGGCCGGAGTTTTTGATCCAGTAAACGAAGGATGAGGCGGATGGCTGCGCTGGATGCGGAATTTTTGTTTCGGCTCGAGGTGCGAATCACCGGCGTCGATATGTTCGGCGTCACCCCGAGCGGCCCAAGGATCATTTCCTACGTCAAAGGCGAGTTCGACGGCCCTGGACTTAAGGGCACCGTCGATAACGGCGCCGACTTCATCCGGCTGAGAAGCGACATGGTCGCCGAGTTGGACGCCCGGATGACTCTCCGGACCGATGCCGGCGAACTGATTTATCTCCACTACACCGGTTTCACCGATATCCCGATCGAGGGCAAAGCGGCGGCGGCCGTCGGACAACTTCCGCCCGGCAAATTCGAGCCCGAGTCGCGGTTCGCCTCGAGACCGGAGCGCAACGGCTCGCTCGATTGAACCGGATTCAGGCAATCGGGATCGGCCAGGCCGACACCGTCGCCGGCACGGTCAGATACAAAATCTATGCGCTGTAGGCGGCGGCGCCTGACGCGAATCACTGTCCATATTTTGTCGGAACCAAGGAAAAGGAGTGTCCCATGATTTACGAACTTCGAACGTATCAATTGGTTTTCGGTGGCCTGCCGAAATACCTGGAAATCGCCAAGACCAAGCTGTTGCCGGTAATCGCCGAGCACGGGCTGAAGCCGGCCGGCTTTTGGTATACGGAAATCGGCACCCTCAACGAAGTCGTCCACTTGTGGGCGTTCGCCGATCTCAATGAACGGCAGCGATGCTGGGGGGCTTGGGCTAAAGACTCGCGACGAGCCGAAATCGCCGGCGAACTTCGTCAGGTGGTCGTCAGTCAAAGCAACAAGATCCTCTCGCCAACGGAGTTTTCTCCGCTAAAGTAGCGTCCACATGCGCTAAACGGCCCCCGAGCCTTCGCAAGCAACCTTAAACGAACCGCGCGCCGATTCCGATATCAGGGTCGGCGCCGCGGTCCCCTGCCCCAGCATCACCTGTGGCCCTTTTCGACCTTATCGCCTCCGGGCGGGATTGCCACGCTGAGGCGTAACCGCCTCACCCCCGTCGCGCTGTCCGCGCCCGAATCGCAAGAGGACCGCCATTTTTCCGACGCCTCTGCCACGGCCCCCGCGGTCCGGACCTTGCATTAGTGTTGATTATCTGTTAATGATTTATGTATTAGAGAATCCTATAAGAGGGGACTCCGGAAGAGGAGGTAAAGAGAAAATGTACCGAGAAGAAGATACCACCAGAGCGGCCAGACAAAATGGCTTTTTGGAAACCCTTCAACAGCGGCTTCCAGGGCTCGACAGCAAGCAGGCGCAAAGATGGGCCTCCGCCACGGTGAAGCATCTCGCGCAGTACCTCGACGACCGTCAGCGCAGAGAACTGGCGGAATTCCTGCCCCGGGACTGGTTCCCGTGGCCGAAGAGGCCGAGCGAGTCGTCAAACTCTTCGGCAAGGAACGGCCGGGCGATTTCTTCGTCGTCGTGACGGGAGATGCTCAAGCGCCACCGTCTGAAGAAGGCACGCGCGAGACGCTCACCGCGGTTATCGCCGCTCTCAGGGAGCGGATCCCGCATCCGCAGGCGGAAGATATCGAGAAAGACCTGCCCGAGGAAATCGCGGATATCTGGCGGGCCGCGTAAGTTCCGCCTCCTCACTCACAGCGTCTCGATAGTCCGCCACCTCCCGGTGTCAGTCTCTCGGAGGCTGACGCCGGGGATTCAATTGTACGGCATCCCGGATCGCGGGCATCGCCGATTTCGGCTTCCTAATGATGCCGAGGCTGCAGTCGGAAACGGACGTTCATTACCGGGTGTCGGGCGCCGAAATAGCCGAACATTGCGGCGGTCGCGAGAAAGTTCGCCATGATGACTCGCCACCACACCAGCGTCTCCAGAGCCGCGTAGCTCAGCGCGCCGATGAGGGCGAGGAAAAAGAACTCGAAACACACGAGCAACGCGATTACGCCACCTTTGAGGTTCGGATCCCGCTCCACTGCGGCGATGAGCCACGAGACCATCACCCCGAAGGCAACGAATCCGGCGAAATGAATCACGCTGTATTCGGCCACCAAGCGCGTCGTGATGTGCAGTGCCGCCGGATCGCGCATCCCGTGCAGCAGCAGGGCGCCAAGCAGAGCTGGAGTCGCCAGTGGCTGACCCCGGTCGACATCGAGCATCAGAAACCACCCAGCCACCGTGAAGGCCCCGATAAGGCCCGCCGAAACACCGTCAGTCAGCGTCCGCATAATCTGTTTCCCTCCATTAGAAGGGGGCGTGCTGTCGTCAAGCCTTTGCTACTGCGATAACCGCAGGCAGTCAAGCCGGCCCCTCAGTCAGGATCGGGAAAAGCGGGGTTCAGCCGCCAAGCGCTCGTTCGTGATGATTTGGTGGCCGCCGGCTCGCCGGTGCCTTCGGAAATCCACCGCAAAGGGGCCGGATCACGGTTTTGCTTCACCCCAAAATGGTGGAACTGATCGCTTCGTCGGCATACCGTGGCCTATGTCGGAACAAACGCTCAAATCCGCGCGATACAGGGCGAATTTGCACTATCGGTGTTCGGGATCTAAACGTCATGATGGAAATCCCGCTTGCGGAGCTGTCATCATTGAAGCTGTGATGGTGGCGGGCACCTGGCCGAGGAACAGTGGATGAAGTCTCTCAGCCCTAGCGCGGAGCATGCTTCGCTCGCGCTCGAGAAGACCGCCGAATCAACCTTGGTCATCCGTCTCCTCGGCAAGTGGCAGCTGAGACGCGATGTGCCCTCGGCCAGTCTGATCGAGAGCGAACTTTCCGCGACTCCCGCGCTCCGTCGCGTCGCTTTCGACGCCTCGGAGCTGTCGGGTTGGGACAGCAGCCTCGTTTCCTTTATCGCCAACCTGAGCGAATGGTGCCGGGCGCGCGGAATCGCGGAGGACCGCGGCGGCCTGCCCGCCGGTCTCCGCCGTCTTCTGGAACTCGCGGAGGCCGTGCCCGAGACCAAGGGCGCGCGCGGCGAACCGGCGAAGGTTTCCCTCCTTCAGCGTATCGGCGACGCGAGCCTCGGCTACGGCCTCTCCGTGGGCGAGTTCATGGCGTTTCTCGGCGACCTGTCGATTGCGTTCGCCAAGTTCGTTCGCGGCAAGGCGCGCTACCGCGGCGTCGACCTGTTCGAAGCAATCCAGCAATGCGGCGCCAATGCCGTCGGGATCGTCGCGCCTGATCTCGTTCCTGGTCGGCGTCATCCTCGCCTTCATGGGCGCCGTTCAGCTCTCGCAGTTCGGCGCGGCGATCTACGTCGCCGACCTGGTCGGGATCGGAATGGTGCGCGAGATGGGCGCGATGATGACCGCGATCATCATGTCGGGCCGCACCGGCGCCGCTTTCGCCGCCAAGCTCGGCACGATGAAGGTGACCCAGGAGATCGACGCGCTGACCACGATGGGTATCTCGCCGCTGGAATTTCTGGTGCTGCCGCGCGTGCTGGCGTTGGTACTGATGATGCCGCTGCTCTGCCTGTATGCCGATTTCGTCGGGATTCTCGGCGGCGCGTTCGTCGGCGTCACGATGCTGGATCTCGCCCCCCGCAGTTATTTCCGGGAGACGATCTCGACCCTGACCTTCGCCAATCTGCTGGGCGGGCTGTTCAAGGCGACGGTTTATGGTGCGCTGATCGCGGTTGCGGGATGCCTGCGAGGCTTCCAGTGCGGCAACAGCTCGTCGGCCGTGGGCGACGCGGCGACCCAGGCGGTGGTCACTGTCGATCGTGATGGTGGTCGTAGCCTGCGGCATCTTCGCGGTCGTCTTCAACGTGCTGGAAATCTGAGGGGCGCGCTGGTAATGGCTACCGCGGCGGAACAACGGCCGGATCGCTCGAATGCGGAGGCCCATATAACGGTCCGCAATGTCACTATGGCCTACGGCAGTTTCGTCCTGATGCGCGATCTGAATTTCGTCGTCCGCCGCGGCGACATCTTCGTCATCATGGGCGGCAGCGGATGCGGCAAAAGCACGTTGCTGCGCGCACCTGATCGGACTCAAGGAGCCGGCCAGCGGCGAAATATTCTACGACGACGTCAACTTCACCAGGGCCGGGCCCGAGGAGCGCGAACGGCTGCTGCGCCGGTTCGGAATCCTGTATCAGGGCGGCGCGCTCTGGAGTTCGATGACGCTGGCCGAGAACGTCGAGTCTTCCGCTCGGCGAGTTCACCGACCTGACCCCCGATCAGATCCGCGAAATAGCGTCGCTCAAGCTGGCGCTGGTGGGCCTCAAGGGTTTCGAGGATTACTATCCCAATCAGATAAGCGGCGGCATGCAGAAGCGTGCCGGCCATCGCGCGCGCGATGGCGCTGGATCCCGACATCCTGTTTTTCGACGAGCCGTCGGCGGGACTGGATCCGATCAGCTCGCGGCCTGCTGGACGACCTGGTCCTGGAACTGCGCGACAGCCTGGGCGCCACGATCGTAGTCGTTACCCACGAACTCGCGAGCATCTTCACCATCGCGAACAACAGCGTCTTCCTGGACGCGGAGTCCCGCACTCAAATCGCGACCGGAGATCCGCATGAGATGCTCGCGAATTCCCGTGATCCGCGGGTCCGCAAATTTCTGACTCGGGGAAAAGAGGGAGACGAAACGGCGGTAAAAAACCATGGCTAAGCGCGTCAGTTCAACGGCGATTGGAGCCTTCGTTCTCGGCGGCCTGGCCCTGATGGTCATGGTCGTGCTGATACTCGGGTCGGGACGGCTGTTCCGCAAGCCGCACCAGTTCATCTGCTTCTTTACGGGCAGTCTCAACGGATTGAAGGTCGGCGCCCCGGTCAAGTTCCGGGGGGTGCAAATCGGCAGGGTCGAGGAAATCAAGCTCCGGCTGCCGGCTCCCTACGGCGAGCTCAGGCCGCACATTTCCGGGGTCGAGATCCCCGTAATTGTCGAACTCGACGAAACCGAGCTTACGAGCGCGGGTGCAACGGGGGAGGCCCTTAAACCCGAAGAGTATCAGCGCATGATCCAGCGCGGGCTCAGGGCTCAGCTTAACGTGGAGAGTCTGCTGACCGGATTGCTCTACATCGACCTCGACCTCCATCCGGGCGCTCCCCTCAATCTCGTGCTCGTCTCCGGCACCGCAAAGTATCCCGAGATTCCGACGATACCGACCAGCTTCGAACAGGTGCAGGAGGGCGCGATGAAGGCGATCGCAAAGCTCAACGAGATGGACTTCCCCGCGTTGATCAAATCGATGACGGATGCGACCACGTCGATCAGCAATCTGGCCGGCGACCCTTCGCTGAAGCAGGCGATAAGCTCCCTCAAGGACACGGCGGCGAACCTGAACAAAGCGGTGATCTCGATCCGCGCCACCGTCGAAAACGCCAATCAAAAGATAGATTCCCTCGTGGTCAGCCTGCGTAAGACTTCGACCGAGGCGCAGGTCACCCTCGGTCAGGCGCGGTCTACGCTCGGAGATCTGCGGACCGATCTGGCGCCGGGGTCACCCTTGAACTACCAGCTCGTCACGGCGCTCGAAGATTTGTCCGATGCGTCCAGGAGTATCCGCGACCTGGCCGACTATCTGCAGAGAAATCCGAGCGCCGTGGTCCGCGGCAAATACGTGTCGGATGGCGGACGATGATGACGACCGGGATTCGGCCATACCTCGCGGCGTTGATTTCGGCATTGATTTTCGCCGGATGCTCCGTGCTCGCGCCCCAGCCCGATCTCACGCAGTACTTCATCCTGACGCCGATCAGCGAAGGCAACCCGGGCGGAGCCTCGCAGCAACCGATCGCCTCGAACAGTGAGCTTGTGATTGCCGTAGGACCTATCAAGTTCCCCGGCTATCTCAGCGATCCGAGGTCGTGACGCGCTCCGCCGGCAATCGCCTGGAAGTTTCTGATCAAAAGAGATGGGGAGAGCGGCTCGACAAGAATTTCGAGAACGTGCTGTGCGAAAACATCTCGCAGCTATTGGGTACTCAGCACGTGATTACTTTTCCGTGGTTCGGCAAGGCTCGCATCGACTATGAAGTTGAAGTCCGGGTCGAGCGATTTGAAACAACCTCGGATGGGCAGTCGCGGTTGAGTGCAATCTGGACGATCAGAAACGGTCAGGACGGAACTGAGCTTGCCACCAACAGGTTGACGACTTCGACGCCCGTAGGAGGCGGCGATCCGGGCGGTTCGGCGGCGCTCAGTCACTGCGTGGCCGAACTGAGCCGCGAGATTGCCGCGCGCATCGTTGAACTCAAAGGTAGTCTCAAAAAGCGCACGACCACAGCCGGCGCTACGCGATCGCCATCCTGAGACCGCTTAGGCCGCGCAGAAAATACGAGCCCTTGTAAGTTCGCGGGGCCTGCGACTCGGCCATCCTCAGATGCGGGAAGCGCTCCAGCACGTGACGGATTGCGATTTCCCCTTCCAGTCGGGCCAGCGGCGCTCCGATGCAGTAATGAATCCCCTCGCCGAACGCCACGTGCTCGTTGGGCTCGCGCGCGATGTCGAAAACCTCGGGATCGTTGAACTGCGCCGGATCGCGATTAGCCGCGGCAAGAATCACGAACACCACGGTGTCCTTCGGAATCCTGACCCCGGCGATTTCCGCGTCCTCCCTGGCATAGCGGATGGCCGATTGCACCGGGCCGTCATAGCGCAGCATCTCATCGATCGCCTTGGGCATCAGCGCGGGCTCGCTCTTAAGACGCGCAAGCTGGACCGGATTCCTGCCCAGCGCCAGCATCCCGTTGCCGATCAAATTGGTCGTGGTCTCGTTTCCCGCCAGCAGCAGGAGCACTACGAACGCTATCAGCTCCTCTTCGCTGAGCGTCTCCGCTTCCTCACGCGCCGTGACCAGGACACTGACCAGATCGTCACCGGGCTTGCGGCGGCGCTTCTCGATCTCTTCGGAAAAATACGCCCGCAATGCGTTAAACGATTCGCCAACCGACTCCGGCGGCCTCATCATTGGCGGCGTGTTGTCCACCTCGATAACCCCGTTCGACCACTGCTTGAATCTTTCGTAATGATCGGGCGGCACACCCAGCATCTCCGCAATCACCATCACCGGCAGCGGGTTGGCGATATCGGCCATCACCTCGAATTCGCCCCTGGCCGCGACCTTGTCGAGGAGCCGGTCGGCGATCTCGCGGATACGCGGCTCAAGGTCGCGAATCCGCCGCGGCGTAAAGGCGCGCGATACTAGCCGGCGAAGCCGCGTATGGACGGGAGGATCGGAAAGCAGCACTCGGGGCGCATCGCCGAAAATCCTGATTCGCTCCTCCAGAAACGGCGTTCTCGGCGGTACGCTCGAAAAATGCGCAGGATCGCGCAGCACGGCCAGGACGTCAGCATATCGCGCGACCAGCGCCATCGGGATGAATTGATTGAGAATCCGCGGCGGCCCCTCAAGCAGCGGCTTGTAGTACGGGTAGGGATCGGCGCGAAACGCCTCATCCCATGGATTGAAGTATATCGTCTCGGCAGGCTCGTTCATGGTCGTGGGACCTCTACCGTTTAATTCTGGCCGGAGATCGGCACCCGTCACAAGCAGGCTCCATCGAGATGCTACGTATTTTGCCTGCCTCCGGCGCGCTCGATGTGGGCGTGCGAGAGCGGCCAGGAAAACCAGGGCCTTTGACCAAACCTTTCTGTCGAAATAGTCTTGGTCGGCTATCAGGATCTTCCGGCTCGGACGCGCGTCTGGTCGTAAAGATTTCAGGGATAATCAAGGATGACCCAGCGGGCTGATAAGATCGCTCAGCGGATCCGCGAGATCTATGCGAGCGGCAAGGTGTTCGGGGCTGACGGCAGAACCTTTGAAATCACTCCCCACGCCGTCACTCCGGATCGTGGTGACTTCATCAGGAAGCTTTGCCTTTCCGAGGGCGCCAGGTCGGCGGTAGAAATCGGGATGGCATGGGGTCTCTCAACCCTTCATCTTCTGGAAGCGCTGGTGCGTAACGGCGCCGACCGTCAGTCCCTCGTGGTGATGGATCCTTATCAGTCCGCCACTTTCCACGGCGCGGGCCTGCGGACCATTCGGGACGCGGAGGCCGACAGCTTCGTCGAATTCTACAACGAGCCCTCCTACATGAGACTTCCCAAACTGCTTGAAGAGAAACGGCAATTCGATTTCGCTTTCATCGACGGCAGTCACTTCTTCGACCAGACCTTCGTCGAGTTGTTCTACGTCGATCGGCTGCTGAAGCCGGGCGGCGTGGTAGTTCTGGACGACACTTGGGCGGAGCCGGTCCGGATGGTCTGCCAGTTCGCGGAATCTAACTATGATTACGTCTTCCTGGGAGGGCACCGGCGCGCATCGAAACGTGGGCTCTCGCTCTGGGGAAAGCGACGGTTGGCGCGGCCGCTCATATCTGCCTATCGGAAGCCGATGAACGCTCCCGAGCGGAGCGACTGGCTCTATTTCGTTCCTTTCTTTTCGAAGCGCTGGGAACGCAGAGTAACCCGAGAGCACACTTGAAGCTCCACCGTTAATGGTCGTGAAACGAGCGCTCCTGTTGGTACAAAAGCTTTGACCGTGGAGTTGCCGCGGTTCGCCGCTGCCAGCGCATCGCGCTTGAGCCCCCGTATCGCGCGGCAAGCGACCGCGCCGAAGACCCTTGCTTCGCGATGTCAGGAAAACGCTCGATTCAGGAAGGGAGCCTATGGAGCGGGTGATCGGTTTCGAACCGACGACCTTGTGCTTGGCAAGCACACGCTCTACCAACTGAGCTACACCCGCTCTCCGTACCCGGCCCAGATCGTTTATCCGCCGACCCGCCGCTTGTCAAATGTCCGCTCTTTCGCCGGGGCCGCCTGCCCCTTCCGCGAAAGCTGCTCGACGATTCTAATGTAATACTCGGCGCCGGACCATATGCTGACCGCCAGCGCGATCCAGAGAATAAACATCCCGACGGCGAAAAAATCCACGTGGAAATAGGTGTAATGGATCAGCAGCGCCCTCGATCGCCATCGCCTGCAGCACCATCTTGTATTTGCCAAGCTCGTCCGCCCCGATGACCACCCCGCCCTCGCTCGCGGCAACCGCGCGCAGCCCGGTGACCGTGATTTCGCGTGACACCAGCACCACCACGATCCACGCCGGCACCCGCGGCGCGCGCGTCATCCCGGCCAGCATGATCAGCGCCGCCGTCACGATGAGCTTGTCCGCCAGCGGATCGAGGAACTTGCCCAGCGTGGTGCCCGATCCGTAACTGCGCGCGATGTAGCCGTCGAGAAAGTCGCTCAACGTCGCCACCAGAAACACCCCGGCGGCGATCGCCGAGGCAATCGGGCTCGTGAACAGCAGCAGGTAAATAAGCACCGGCGCCATCGCGATCCGACACAGACTGATTAGATTTGGGCCGCTGAGGGTCACATCAAGGCCGCGAGCTTCGAGGCGGACAATCTGACAATAGGGCAATTGCACAATTCCGGCAATCAAGGTCTTGCGCACCCGGAAAGCTGAGCGAAACTTCTGTACTGAGCGGAAACCTCCGCAAAACGCAGCAGCCGCGGTGCTCGGTCTGTGGCCTCGCCCGCTTTCTTGCGGGAGAGGCCGGGCGCATCGGGCGTCACGATGCGAGCCTCCTGCAAGCCTCCGCCGGAAAGGTTAAGATACCCTCAATAAGCCGGTCGCGTCCGCGCGCGCGGCTTTTCAAAAACAAAATAAAAAACATGCCCGATTCAGCTTTCGACAGCGATTTTCTCGTGATCGGCGGCGGCATCGCCGGCCTGATGTTCGCGCTCAAGGCGGCCGAAGTCGGCACCGTCGCAGTGCTGACCAAGGCGGGCACTGCCGAGGCCAACACCGCCTACGCCCAGGGCGGTATCGCCAGCGTCTGGAGCGTCGACGATTCCTTCGAGTCGCACGTCGCCGATACGTTGCGCGCCGGCGCCGGCCTCTGCGACCGGAACGCCGTCGAAACCATCGTTCGCGACGGCCCCGAAGCGATCCGCGAGCTGATCCGGCTCGGCACGAAATTCACCCGCGTGCCCGAGGGCGGCGAGGACGAATACGATCTCGGCCGCGAGGGCGGCCACAGCCATCGCCGCGTGCTCCACGCCCAGGACCTGACCGGACGCGAGATCATGCGCGCGCTGGGCGAAGCCGTCGCGGTGAATCCCAACATCCGCCTGTTCGAAAAGCATCTGGCGATCAACCTGCTGGTCGAGAAGTCCGGCGGCAAGCCGATGCGATGCTGGGGCGCGTACGTGCTCGACCGGCGAAGCCTGACCATCCGGAAGTATCTCGCGCGGATCACGATGCTGGCGACGGGCGGCGCGGGCAAGGTCTACCTCTACACCACCAATCCGGATATCGCCTCGGGCGACGGCGTCGCGATGGCCTACCGGGCGGGCGTCCCGATCGCCAACATGGAGTTCATCCAGTTCCATCCGACCTGCCTCTACCATCCGCTCGCCAAGTCGTTCCTGATCTCGGAGGCGCTGCGCGGCGAAGGCGCGATCCTCAAGCTCCCCGACGGCACGCCCTTCATGAAGCGCTACCATCCCGACGCCGAGCTGGCGCCGCGCGACATCGTGGCGCGCGCCATCGACTCCGAGATGAAACGCCTCGGGCTGGATTTCGTTTACCTCGATTTGAGCCATCGCGATGCGGATTTCATCCGCGGGCGCTTCCCGAATATCTTCAACCGATGCTTGAGCTTCGGATTCGACCTGACGCGCGAGCCGATCCCCGTCGTGCCCGCCGCTCATTACATGTGCGGCGGCGCTGTGACCGATCTCGACGCGCGCACTCCGCTTGGCCGCCTCTACGCCGCGGGCGAGGTCGCGATGACGGGATTGCACGGCGCGAACCGCCTCGCCTCGAACTCGCTGCTCGAGGCGGCGGTGATGGGCCGTCGCGGCTTCCTCGCCGCGCATCGTGAGATGACCGAGGATCGCGACCGGCGTCCGCCGGAGTTCCCGGAATGGGATCCCGGCCGCGCGATCAGGAGCGAGGAGCGCGTGCTGATCACCCAGAGTTGGGACGAGATTCGCCGCCTGATGTGGAACTATGTCGGCATCGTGCGGAGCGACCGGCGGCTGGAGCGCGCGATGCGCCGCATCGAGCTGTCTAAAGGAAGAGATCCATTCCTATTACTGGGAGCATCTGCTCGATTCCGACCTGATCGAGCTGCGCAACCTGGTCATCGTCGCGGAGTTGGTCGTGCGCTCAGCCCAAAGCCGCAAAGAATCCCGCGGCCTCCACTACAACATCGATCACCCCGATTCCGACGACACCCACTGGCTGCACAACACGGTGATACGCGACTGAGGAGCCGGCCGTGTCCGGAGTCAACCCGCACGATCGCCAACACTCCTTGGTTTCAGGAAGCAGTTTGCTTACCCGGTGTCCTTGGTTATAAATCGGCTTACCAAGTTCGGCAGCAGCATGCTCCGTCATCCTGAACGAAGTGAAGGATCTCGCGCGGTCCTCCGCGCGCCTGGGCGGTGAGCTATTACGTCTACATGATGAGCAGCAAGTCGGGGGTGCTTTACATCGGCGCGACCAACGACCTCGACCGCCGCGTGTTCGAGCACAAGCAAGGGCTAATCGAAGGCTTCACCAAAAAGTACCGGGTGACTCGACTGATTTACGTCGAGCGGTTCGCTCGGCCGGCAGAAATGGTCGCGCGCGAGCGGCAGCTCAAGGGATGGACCAGGAACAGGAAACTCGAACTGATTCGCAGCCAAAATCCCGAAATGATGGATTACGCGCGGAGGACCCCGCGAGATCCTTCACTTCGTTCAGGATGACGGAAAGGGCCCGCACGATGCCGCGGCTTATAGCCTTCCGACGCCGCACGGGACATTCCCATAGGCATGCCTCAAGTCGAAAGAGGGGAAGAGGCTCCCTCGCCCCACTGGAACGTAAGCTTGTCATCCGCGACGTCGATCGCGACTTCGCCGCCCTTGGCGAGGCGGCCGAACAATAGCTCGTCGGCCAGCTTGCGGCCGATCTCGGTCTCGATCAAACGCGCCAGCGGACGCGCGCCGAAACGCGGATCGTAGCCGCGCTCGGCCAGCCATCGCCGCGCCGCCGGCGAAATCGTGAGCCGCACCTTCTGCGGCTCCAACCGCTCGGACAACTCGCCGATGAACTTGTCCACCACCCGCTCGACCACCTCGATACTGAGCGGCGCGAACTCGACGGTCGCCGAGAGCCGGTTGCGGAACTCGGGGCTGAACATCCGCTCGATCGCGCTCTTCGGGTCGCCGGCCGCGAGTGCTCCTTGCCGAAGCCGATCATCGCGCGCGCCATCTCCTGCGCGCCGGCGTTGGTCGTCATCGTCAGGATCACGTTGCGGAAATCGGCCTTGCGCCCGTTGTTGTCGGTCAGCGTCGCGTGATCCATCACCTGCAGCAGGATATTGAACACGTCGGGATGGGCCTTTTCGATCTCGTCCAGCAGCAGCACGCAATGCGGCGTGCGATTGATCGCGTCGGTCAGCAGCCCGCCCTGGTCGAAGCCGACGTAGCCCGGCGGCGCGCCGATCAGCCGCGACACCGTGTGGCGCTCCATGTACTCGCTCATGTCGAAGCGGACGAACTCGATGCCCATCACCTTCGCCAGTTGCCGCGCGACCTCGGTCTTGCCGACTCCGGTCGGGCCGCAGAACAGGAACGCGCCCACCGGCCGGTCGGGATGGCTGAGCCCCGATCGCGCAAGCTTGATCGCGCGCGCCAGCGATTCGATCGCCGCGTCCTGGCCGAACACGACGCGCTTCAGATCCTCTTCGAGAGTCTGCAGCCGCGCGCGGTCGGAGGCCGAGACGGTGCGCTCGGGAATCTTCGCCATCCGCGCCACCACGCGCTCCATATCGCGCACGCCGACCGTGACCGATCTCGCCGTTTTTGGCGCGCAGATGGCCCGCCACTCCGGCCTCGTCCATCACGTCGATCGCCTTGTCGGGCAGGTAGCGATCGTTGATGTAGCGCGCCGACAATTCGACCGCGGCCTTGAGCGCCGGCGCCGTGTAGCGGACCTTATGATGCTTTTCGTAGTAGCTCTTGAGCCCGGTCAGAATCTGCACCGCTTCTTCGCGCGTCGGCTCGGCAACGTCGATTCGCTGGAAGCGGCGCGCCAGCGCCTTGTCGCGATCGAACGAGCGCTTGTACTCCTGGTAGGTGGTCGAGCCGATACATCGCAGCTCGCCCGACGCCAGCGCGGGCTTGAGCAGATTCGAGGCGTCCATCGTGCTGCCCGACGCGGACGCCCGCGCCGACCACGGTGTGGATCTCGTCGATGAACAGGACCTTGCGCGGGATCGCCGACCACCGCCTTGATGACGCCCTTCATGCGCTGCTCGAAGTCGCCGCGAAATCGCGTCCCGGCCAGCAGCGCGCCCATATCGACCGCGTAGATCTCGATATCCTTGAGCGACGCCGGAACCTCGCCATTATGAACCGCCAGGGCGAGTCCTTCGGCCAGCGCCGTCTTGCCGACCCCGGCTTCGCCGACGAACACCGGATTGTTCTTGCGCCGTCGCAGCAGCACGTGTATCGCGCGCTCGAGTTCGTTCTTGCGCCCGACCAGCGGATCGATCTTGCCTTCGGCGGCGCGCTTCGTGAGGTTCACGGTGTAGAGTTCCAGCGCCCGCGACGGCGACAGCTTGCGCGAGCCTTCCTCGCCGCCCTCATCTTCGTCGCCGTCGTCAGCTTCGTGCTCCGGGTCGGTGCCGATTTTGGAAACTCCGTGCGAGACGTAGTTGACCGCATCGTAGCGCGTAACGCCGGCCTCCTGGAGCAGATAGACGGCGTGCGATTCGGTCTCCTGGAACATCGCGACCAGCACGTTGCCGCCGTTGATTTCGTGGCGGCCAGAGGACTGGACGTGCAGCGCGGCGCGCTGCAATACGCGTTGAACGCCGAGCGCGTAGTGCGGCGTGACCTCCACTACCGACGCGGGTAATCGTTCGAGTTCGCTGTCGAGATACGCGGTCAGCTTCTTGCGCAGCGCGTCGAGGTCGGCGCCGCAGTGATGCAGGATGTCGCTGGCGGTGGCGTCGTGCAGCATCGCGAAGAGCAGATGCTCGAGGCAGATGTATTCGTGACGGCGGTTGGCGGCCTCGGTCGCCGCCAGTTGCAGCGTGACCTGAAGTTCCCGGCTGATCATTACGCTTGAGGAACCCATGCTATCGTCCCGCGCGACGGTCGCGCGCCTTCCTCATTCCTTTTCCATCACGCACTTGAGCGGATACTGGTTCTCGCGCGCCAGCTCCTCGACCGTGCGGACCTTGGTCTCCGCGATCTCGAACGGATAAACGCCGGCGATGCCCATGCCGTTCTGATGCACGTGCAGCATTATCCGCGTCGCCTCCGCGTGAGGCTTGTGAAACACCACCTTAAGGAGATCGACCACGAACTCCATCGGCGTGTAATCGTCGTTGAGCAGGATAACCTTGTAGAGCGGCGGGCGCTTGAGTTTGGCGCCGGTGCGCCGCTCGGTGACGATATCGTCCCTGGAACGGCCGCCGTCGTCTTCCCCGTCGCCTTCGCCGACGCGGGCGTTGATGCGGTTGCGATGAATCTGCTCTATCATTGTAATCGGTCGCCGCGGCCTGGTGCCGACCCCTACAGAATAGCAAATGAGAGCCATCGGAAGGGAGCCTGTCGTTTCGGTCGTCGAGGGAATCGGCAAGATCCCCCGCCAGGACTGGAATTCCCTCCTCGCTGACGACGACTCGCCCTTCCTCGATTGGGACTGGCTGTTCGCGATGGAGGAATCGCGTTCCGCCGATCGCGCTACCGGATGGGCGCCCTATCATATGGTCGTGCGCCACGCCGACGACTCGCGCATCGTCGCCGCCTGTCCGCTCTATCTCAAGAACCACAACATGGGCGAGTTCGTGTTCGATCACGGATGGGCCCAGGCGGCCGAACGCGCCGGGATCGAGTATTTTCCGCGGCTCCTGGTCGGCGTGCCGTTCACGCCGCATACCGGACGGCGCTTTCTGACTCGTCCCGGAGCCGATCGCGCGGCACTGATCGCGCTCCTGGCGCGCGCGCTGATTTCTCTATGCACCGACAACAAACTGTCTTCGGTGCACGTCAACTTCTGCGAGACCGACGAGGCCGCAGCGCTCGGCGCCGCCGGTTTTCTCGAACGGCTCGGCTATCAGTACCACTGGCGCAACAACGGCTTCGCCACCTTCGACGATTACCTGAATCAGTTGAAGCACAAGCGCCGCTACGCCGTGCGTCACGAACGCGCCGCGCTCGCGAAACAGAATATCGACATCAGGGTTTACTCCGGCGAAGAAATTCCCGATTCCCTGTTCGCGCCGATGTTCGACATTTATCGCTCGACGATCGACAAGCTCGACTGGGGGCGTCAATATCTCACCGCCGGGTTCTTTGACCTCATGCGGCAGCGCTTCAAGCGCCACATCTGCCTCGTATCCGCCTTCGATGGGGACGAGATGATCGCCGCGACCTTCAATCTGCAAAAGGCGGGCGTGTTATACGGCCGCTACTGGGGCGCATTTCGCGAATTGAAGTACCTGCACTTCAACGTCTGCTACTACGCCGCGATCGAACATTGCATCGGCGCGGGGATTCAGCGCTTCGAGCCGGGCGCGGGCGGCGAATACAAATGGCTGCGCGGATTCGATCCGGCCCTGACCCGCAGCATGCACTTCATCGCCCATCCGGGATTGCGCAAGGCGGTGGCGAATTTTCTCGCGCATGAACGTCGCGAGGTCGAGAACTGGATCGCGGTCGGCAATCATCGCAGCCAGCTCAAGCCGCCGCCATCGAATGCCGAGCCCAATCCCGACGATCGCGCATAGCGGCTTCTACTGAATTTTCGGGCGAATACCAACCGGTTCTTCGATCGGCAGCTCCTCACCCTCCCCGTTCCCTTCGCTCGCTTCCAGTTGCGGGACGCTTTCGGCGCCAAGCTTGTTTACGCGCTCGCGATATCGCCTGAGATGGCCGGACGCGGTGCCGTAAGCCTCCTGCGCCTTTTCCAACGATTTGCCGATTTGCTCGAACTTGTCTTCAAAAAAGGAGAACGATTTCTGCGCCTTCTTTAATTCCTCGGTGGCCTTCTCGTAGCCCTTCGCGAACTCGTACATCTTGAAGACCATCGCGACCGCTTGCAGCGTGACGATCAGCGTGTTCGGAGAAACCGGAAACACCTTCAGCTTGTTCAGCCATTCGCTCAGTTCGCCGTTGAGCACCGCCTCCATGTAAAGCGTCTCGCTGGGCAGGTACATCAGCGCCATGTCGGTGGTGCCGTTCTCGGGCTGGATATACGCCGCGATACGCCGGGCCTGCTCCTTCATCACGCGGCTGAACTGCGCGCGCCCTTCAGCCAGTTCGCTCGGATCGTTGGTCTCGAAGAGCTGCATAATCTGCTCGCGCGGAAACTTGGCGTCAATCGGCAGGCTGCGCTCGGGAAACTTGATCACCGCGTCGGCCCGCCCCTGACCGTTCTCGCCGGGCGCGGACTGAAGCTCGTACATGTGGCGCGGCAGGAAATCTTCCAGCAGCCGTTCGAGGCTGACCTCGCCGAATCGGCCGCGCAGATGCGGCAGCTTCAACAGGTTGTTGAGGTCATTAATCGAGGCCCCGATCGCGCCCACGTTTCGAAGCTGCTCTTCGGCAGCCTTGAGATGCTGCTGAACCTTGTCGAAGTGGGCGAATCCTTCCTTGATGTTCTGGTCGAGTTTCTGCTGCACCTGTTCGGTGATCGCGAGCAGCTTCTGATCGACCTGCTCCCGCATCGCGTCGAGGCTCTGCGCGGTTCTGACACCCAGATTGTCGAGCCGGCTCTCGGTCGCCGTCTGTAGCGCGCCGAATCTCTGTTCGAGCTGCGCGGTCGCCTGGCCAAGCGCCTTGGCCTGCTCTTCGCGTCCGGCCGAGAGATGCTTCTCGACCGAGTCGCGAAGCTCGCCGAAGCCCCGGGAGAGCCGATCGGCGGTCTCCTGGCGGAGATCTCCCTTGGTCTTTTCGAGACGCTGCGCCATGTCCGCGGTCGCCGATCCGAACTTCTCGTCGAGCCGCTCCATCCCGTCGATCAGCGGCTTCACGGCCTCGCTTGCCGAACCGATTAGCAACGACCGCGTTTTGATCCAGAACAGCGCGAGAATCAGTATGACGACGATACCGAGGAACAGATTACCGGCGAGCAAATAAACATCCATGCCCCGCCCTTCTCCCCGCAAAGGCTGTGTGGATTCTAGTCCTGACCGGCCTGCGGTGGAATAAGCCGTCGTGCGCCACCATCGCGGCCTTGCTATGTTGACCCTGGTTCCTCCGAAGCGATGAAAGAGCTGCTCAAGAAAGGCTCGACCCTGGTCCTGCTCGGCACTGGCGGGGTCGGCAAAACCACGGTGGCCGCCGCGCTCGGCCTGGCCGCTGCCGCATCGCGGCTCGAAACCGTGGTGATCACGGTCGATCCCGCGCGACGACTGCGCGACGCGCTCGGGCTCGATCGATTGGGCGGCACGCCGATGCGCCTCAGCGCCGCGCGGCTGACGGCGGCGGGATTGGATTCAAAGCTCAAGCTCTCGGCGATGGTGCTCGACGTCAAGGGCGCGTGGGACGCGCTGGTCGAGCACTTCGCGAGCAATCCCGCGACGCGCCAGCGGATTCTCGACAACGCCTTTTACCGCAACCTCACCGAGCAGTTCGCCGGCTCCGAAGCCTACGCCGCGCTCCAGCAGCTTTACGACATCCGGCAAAGCGGCGACTTCGAAATCGAAGTCGTCGATACCCCACCGGCCGCCCACGCCTTCGAGTTCATCCACGCTCCGGCGCGTCTGGCGCGCCTGCTCGATTCGCGCAGCGCGCGATGGCTGTTCACGCCCTACCTCTCCGTCGGGCGGTTCGCGATGAACTTCGTCAGCCGCGCCGCGCGCTTCGTGGTGCGCGACCTCGAGCGCTTCGCCGGCGCGCACGTGCTTTCGTCGATTTCGGAATTCTTCGTCGCCGCGGCCGAAACCGTCGACACCGTCGCCGAGCGCTTTCACAAGACCGAAGCGCTGTTGCGCTCGCCCTCGGTCCGCTTCGTCCTGGTGACGACCGCCGAGGAGGATCGATTGCGCCAAGCGCACGATCTGATCCATGAGATGAAAGCCGAGGGGCTGCACCTCTCGGCGATCGTGATCAATCGCTTTCTCGATGAGGAGAGCTGGGAGGAACTCGCGCACGGCGACAACGGCGTCTCCGCCCGTCTCAACGAAATCGACGAGCTGCGCGGACTTTTGGGAAGCACCCTTTCCAGGGATGCCGGATTGACGGCGCTGGTCGATTACCTCGAGGATTATCGCGACCGCGCGCGGCGCGATATCGCCCGCGTCGCGCGTTTCGCCCACGAACTGCCGCCGTCGGTCAAGCTGACGATCGCGCCGGAGATCAAGATCGGCGTGCGCGATCTGCGAGCCCTGTCACGGATTGCCGACTTCCTGACTGGCGGAAAGATCACTCCGCGCCATCTCGAACGCATCGCGGCGAAGACGATGGCCCATCATCACAGGCCCGCAAACGCCTGAGTCTCAGGCGCCCCCCGCGCCGGGCCTTCGTTATCGAGACTTCCTAAGTGTTCTCTTCGTCGGCTTCGGTCGAGCCCAGCTTGCGATAACTGCTGCGCTCGTCGTCCATGCGGCGCTGCGCCTTGGCTTCGCGCTCCTGATCCTGCTGGCAGTCGCGGCAAAGGCGGGTAAACGGCAGGGCTTCGAGCCGTTCCTCCGCGATCTCAATCCCGCAGGAGTCGCAGATCCCGTAGGAGCCATCATGCAGCCGACTCAGGGCGTCCTCGATCGACTTGATCTTGGCCCGTTCGCGGTCGGAGAGGATGAAGTTGATCTCGCGGTCGCGCTCCTCCGAGGCGAGGTCGTAGGTATCCATGCCCTCGTCCTTGTTGGCTTCGCGCTCGGCCTTGAGCTCGGAATTTATTTCATCCGCGAGCTTGGCCTTGGTTTCTTCCAGATGATCCTGCACTTTGACCAGGAACTTCTTGCGATTAGCGGCTACCGCTTTTTTTGCCATTAACCCGCCATCTCCCCGCTCAGTTCTGCCCACCCTGTGATTCGTCCTTCGAGATCGTACGTCATTGCCTTTTCGATTCGCGCGGACACAAACTCTCCGGCCTCGGCCTCTCCCTTGAGGAAGACCTGGCCGTCGATTTCCGGCGCCTGCCCCGCGGTCCTGCCGCGCAGCCGCCGCGAGCGTCCCGCCATCTCGCCCTCGACCAGAACCTCAACCTCACGCCCGATCCATTCGCGATTCTTCGCCATCGAGACTTCCGCCTGCACCGCCATCAACGCCGCGCGACGTTCGCGCTTGACCCGCTCCGGCAGATGGCCGGGCAAATCGTAGCTGCCGGTGTTTTCCTCGCGCGAATAGGTAAACACTCCAACGCGCTCGAAACGTTCATCGCGGACAAATTCCATCAGTCGCGAAAATGCCGCTTCCGTCTCGCCCGGAAAACCGACGATAAACGAACTCCGCAGCGCGACGTTCGGTATCCGCCGCCGAATCCGCTCCAGCAGCTTGCTCAGCGCCGCGCCCGAACGCTCCCGCCGCATCGCCCGCAGCATCTCGTCGTCCGCGTGCTGCAACGGCATATCGATGTAGTTAACCACGTTCGGCAGTTCGGCGATCGTATCGAGCAGCTCGCCGGTGACGAAATTCGGATAACAGTAGAGCAATCGAATCCAGTGAATCCCGCCGACCTTCGCCAGCGCCCGCAGCAACGCCGCCAGCGAGCTCGGTGTATCCAGGTCGCGCCCGTAGGCGGTCAGGTCCTGTGCCACCAGATTGATTTCACGCACGCCGCGATCGGCCAGCATTCGCGCCTCGGCCGCAACGTCGGCGAGCGGGCGGCTCTTATGGCGGCCGCGAATCTTCGGAATGATGCAGAACGAGCACTGATGGTTGCAGCCTTCCGAAACCTTCAGATAAGCGCTGAAAAAATCGCCGGTCGTGACTCGCGGCGCCTCCATCCCCGGCAGCAGATGAGCCGCACCGGGATACGGAATCGCCCGCGCCTCGGGGCGCTCGGTGCGCCGCAGCAGTTCCGGCAAATCGAGAAAATTGCCGGTGCCGACGAACACGTCCACCTCCGGCAGGAGATCCTTTATCTCCGCTCCGTAGCGCTGAGAGAGACATCCCGCTACCACCAGCCGGCGGCCTTCGCCGCGCTTCTTTACCTCGGCCGCCTCAAGGATCGCATCCAGCGACTCCTTCTTGGCCGCCTCGATAAACGCGCAGGTGTTCACCACCAGGACGTGCGCATCTTCGGGATTCATCGCAATCCCGAAACCGGCGCGCACCAACGCACCGAGCATCAGCTCGCTATCGACCTGGTTCTTGGGACACCCCAAACTTAAAAGATGAACTTTTTCCACTCGTGCCCGGATCCCCCCAAGGGCATATATGTGTATAGATTGGCCGCAAGCGACGCAATCCTGTTTGTGAGCCGCAAGGCCCCGAACATAGGCCTTTATTCACAGGCCCTTTTCAGGGAAGGCTCGGCGCCTCCACGATATCTGCGTCCTTAGGCGCTACGAAAGCAAAAATTGCATCATTAAGCGCAATATTGCTTTGGATATTGCTGAATCGCAGCGTGCTGACATTCCCCAGCTGATCCGTGATTCTGAGCCACGTCAAATCGTAGCTTTGCGGCTCCAGTCCAAGCTCGATCGTCTCGCCTCCGCCTTTGGGCGACAATGCGAGGTGGACCAGGCCGTCCGCGGGCGGCGGCTCGGGAATCGAAGCCTTGAAGTCCCGCTTGATATCGCCGACACCGAGCAGGAACGCGGCCGGAGCGGATGATTTGAATACCCGCGCCAACGGCGCCTTCATCACCTGATTAAGGTCGGGCTGATAGCTGTAAATGTCCTTTCCGTCAGACACGATAGTTTCAGCATCCGTCCCGTTAAACTCCCATCGCATCTTGCCCGGCTTGCGGTAGTAGAGCCTGCCGGCGCGCGCGCGCTTCATCCCGTTGGCCCCCGCGATATCCTCGCTGAACCGCGCCGTGAGACTATCCGTTTTCTGGTAGTGGATTTGGATCCGCTTGAGGATCGTATCAAGTTTGCCGCTTTGATTTGCCCGCGCGCCTGCCGCCTTCGTCGTCGTGCCCGCGACGGCCCCGCCCGACGCGCAGATCGCGATCGCCAGCCCGACCGCCAGGGCTGCGTATTGCCGAATCGATTTCATTGAAGACCCGATAACTGGAACGCGGCTAACTCGCTCTCCCAAGGCCCCGTACTTCGCGCGGCCGGGCGCCGTCCGCGGGCAACACCAGTCCTTCGCGCTCCATCTGCTCGACCATCCGCGCCGCCCTATTGTAGCCGATCCGAAGCCGGCGCTGGATCATCGAAATCGACGCCTGATTGGTTTCCATCACGATCCGCACCGCCTCATCGTACATTTCATCCCGGTCGCCGCCTCCGGCGCCATCGCCATTGCCGGCCTCGGGCCGTCTGGTCTCGAGAATTTCCATCCGATACTCGGGCGCGCCCTGCGCGCGCAGGAAATCCGCCACCTTGCGAATCTCCGTCTCCGATACGAACGGGCCATGCAGGCGCCGCAGCTTGGCGGTGCCGGGCGGCATGAACAGCATATCGCCGTCGCCCAGCAATCGCTCGGCGCCGATAGCGTCCAGAATCGTCCGCGAATCGACCCGCGCCGTCACCTGAAACGAGATTCGCGCCGGCAGATTCGCCTTGATCAAACCGGTGATCACGTCCACCGAGGGGCGCTGCGTGGCGAGGATCAGATGAATCCCGGAAGCGCGCGCCTTTTGCGCCAGACGGGTGATATCGCGCTCGACGGTCTTGCCCTCGCTCAGCAGCAAGTCGGCCAGCTCGTCGATCACGATTACGATCTTCGGCAGCTTATGATGCTCCAGGGGCAGCGTCTCGGGCTCTCCGGGTTCGGATGCCGGCCGCTTGAGCCCAACCGCCGACGTGCCCTCGCCCACCGCGTGATTGTAACCGTCGACATTGCGCACCCCCTTGTCGCGCATCAGCCGGTAGCGGTACTCCATCTCCTGCGTCGCCCACAGCAGCGCCGACGCCGCCTTCTCCGGATCTACAACCACCGGCACCAGCAGATGGGGAATTTGATCGTAGGCCGAGAGTTCGAGCATCTTGGGATCGATCAGGATAAAGCGCACATCGTCGGCGGTCGCGTTAAACAGGATCGAGGCCAGCATGGTGTGAATCGACACGGATTTGCCGGTGCCGGTCGCGCCGGCGATCAGCAGATGCGGCATCCGCGCCAGATCCGCCACCGTCGGCCGGCCGCTGATATCCTTGCCGAGCGCAATCGTCAGATGGTCCTGCGCCGCCTGGAACTCCGCGGATTCGAGAATCTCGCGCAGATAAACCTTCTCGCGCTTGCGATTCGGCACCTCTATTCCGACCACCGCCTCGCCCGGCACCGGTGCCTGGATGCGCACCGCCGGCGCCTTGAGCGCCATCGACAGGTCGTCGGCCAGATTGACGATCTGGCTGACTTTGATGCCGGTAGCGGGCTCGAACTTGAACATCGTGATCACCGGCCCCGGCTGGACCTCGACCACCTGCCCCTCGACCGAGAACGCCGCCAGCTTCTCCTCCAGCAACCGCGCGCTCTTCTCGAGTTGCGCTTCGTCAACGTTTCTCCGCGACGTCACTGGCGGCGCATCGAGCAGCCCCAGCGGCGGAAGCTTGAAGCGGCTCTTCCCTCGGGATCGAGCCGCAACTTTTCGCGCCGGAACTTCAACCGATTCGCGCACTTCGACGAGCCCGTCGGGCTCGGCTTCGTCCGCGGCCGCGGCCTCATCCTCGGCCCCCAGCAAACGAACGGAAGGATCTTCGAGGTCGGCTTCGTCGTCGAGGATCGAAAGCTCGGCGTCCGCGCCGATTCGCGCCCGGCGGCGGCGTATAAGTTCCAGCGGCGCACCGAGCAGCTCCGCGGGCGAACGCTCGAGCACGAACACAACCCCGCAAACGATCGCCATCAACACTACCAGCAAACTGCCGCCGAGGTTGAGATAGCCCTCCAGCAAGCGCGCCGTATCGCGGCCCACCTCTCCCGAGGCCCGCGGATCGCCGCCGCTTACGAGCGCGACCGCCGTGCTCAATCCCACGACAAGAATCGGCCCCCCGACGATCGCGCGCTTGATGGCCTCGCGGCCGCCGCCGTACCAGAATCCAACCGCCGGCCAGAAAATCAGCACCACCAGGATGTATGACTGATAGCCGAAAGCGCGGCCCAGAAGGACGGCGAGCGCATCCCCCATCGGACCGCAAAGGTTGGGACCGCGCGCAACGTCATACGAGAGCAGGCTCAAGCCGCCGAAGATCGCCAACCCCGCCAGCGCCAATGCTCCCAGCTCGCGCGCGATTCGGTTCGCCGTCCCCGCGACCGGATTCGCGACGGACGGGTTCAGATCGCGCGTGGTTCTTATTTGCCCGACTGTTGGAACCTCGCAACCTCCATCGCGTTCGGCATCGGCGCGACATTCCGGCCGTCGCCGCTTATCGGTATCCGCCCGGCCTTGACCTTCTCGCCGCGACGCGCCCCGCTGTCGCTCAACTCCAGCGTATCTCCATCCTCAATCAGAAAAGCGTTCCCCTCCGGGATCCCTTCCTCGATCGCGAGCGCGCGATGGCGCGCCAGATGGCGGTGTTCGCCGTGGATCGGAACGAAATATTTTGGCCGCGTCAGACGAATCAATTCGCTCAGTTCCTCGCGGCTGGCGTGACCCGAGACATGCACCGGCGCAACCGCCTCGTAGAGCACTTCGGCGCCACGTTCGCGGAGCTGACCGATCATGGAATCAATGCTGCGCTCGTTGCCTGGAATGGCGCGAGCGGAGAGCACCACGGTGTCGTTCGGCGCGACGCGCGCCCAAGGATGCGAATCGGTCGCGAGTTTGACCATCGCCGACAGCGACTCCCCTTGCGACCCGCCGGCGATAAACGTGAGGCGCTCGGAACCGAAAAATTCCGCCGCCGCCTGATCGACAAACGTTCCCGGCGGCAGGCCCATATAGCCCATCTCGAGCCCGAGGCGAACGCTGTCGACCATGCTGCGTCCCAGCGGCACGGTCCGCCGTCCCATCTCGTGCGATACTGTCGCGATCTGCCGGATACGCTCGATATGCGATGAAAAGCACGAGACCACGAACCTGCCGCGCGTGCCCGAGACCAGCTCGCGCAGAATCGGTCTCAGCGAACTCTCGGGCGGCGTGCGCCCTTCGCGCTCGGCGTTGGTCGAATCCGACAGCAGCATCGCGACGCCGCGCTCGCCCAGCTCCGCGAAGCGGTCGCGATCGAAACGCTCGCCGTTTTGCGAATCGCTCTCGGTCTTGAAATCGCCGCTGTGAACGATCAATCCGGCCGGGGTGTCGATCGCGAGCGCGATCGAATCCGGCGTCGAATGGCTCACCCGGATCGGCTCGATCTCGAACGGCCCGGCGCTGAAGCGCCGCCGCGGCGCGATCTCGCGCAGCTCCGCATCGAGCCCCTGCTCGCGCATCCGGCGTCGCGCCAGCGCGAGCGTGAATTCGGTGCCGTAGACCGGGGCCGGGAATCTCCGCAGCAGATAGGGCAGCGCGCCGATATGGTCGTCGTGCCCGTGGGTCAAAACCACGCCGACAACTTTGCACCGGCCCGCGGCCAACGCGCTTAAATCAGGCACGATCAGGTCGAACCCGGCCGCGCGCTCCTCGGGGAACATCACACCGGCGTCGATAACCAGCGCGTACTCGCCGTACTCGAGGATCATCACGTTGAGCCCGATTTCGCCGAGCCCACCGAGAGCCACCAATCTTACAGGGGTTGTTGTTGTCGGACCGCTCACCGCCATCCGCCGTTACCTAACGCCACCCAGCCGCGTGGAAATTATACAGGCTACCGGCGCCCCACGAAAGCGGCGGCATTCCGTGGCACGGAACGCCGCCGGTCAGGACGCCCGCCCAAACCGTTTTGTGCGGGGACGACAAGCGCTATCTTGAACGGTGGTGCGAGGGTCGGCGGGAGATCCTGTTCCAATCGTAAAGAGACGCTTTCCGAGTCGATGGAGACAAAAGGGAGACCATGAGTAAAAACAGTTTTGGGGCGCGGGCGACACTTGCGGTCAATGGATCGGATTACACGATTCACAAACTCGAGGCGCTGGAGAAGCGGGGCTTCGCCCTCGCGCGGCTGCCGTACTCGATCCGGGTGATGATCGAGAACGTGCTGCGACGCGAGGACGGGCGGATCGTGAGCGCCGATCAGATCGAGACCCTGGCGCGATGGAATCCGCGCGCGGTTACGGGCGAGTTCTCGTTCATGCCGGCGCGAGTGTTGCTTCAGGACTTCACCGGCGTGCCGGTGGTGGCCGATTTGGCGGTGATGCGCGACGCGATCAAGCGCCTTGGCGGCGACCCGGCCAAAATCAATCCGCTTCAGCCCGCCGACCTGGTGATCGATCATTCGGTGCAGGTCGATGCGTTCGGCAGCGCGACCGCGTTTGCCGAGAACGTGCGTCTCGAATTCGAGCGCAACCAGGAACGCTACCTCTTTCTGCGATGGGGCCAGCGCTCGTTCAACAATTTCCGCGTCGTGCCGCCCGACACCGGAATCGTCCATCAGGTCAATCTCGAATATCTGGCGCCGGTGGTTTTCACTTCGAGCAAGGGCGAGGCGTACCCGGATACCGTTATCGGCACGGATTCGCACACCACGATGATCAACGGCCTGGGCGTGGTCGGATGGGGCGTGGGCGGAATCGAAGCCGAGGCCGCGATGCTTGGGCGGTCGAGCCTCGATGCTGGTGCCGGAGGTTATCGGCTTTCGTTTAAGCGGCGCACTCAGCCCCGGCGCCACCGCGACCGACCTCGTGCTTACCGTCACCCAGATGCTGCGGACCAAGGGTGTGGTGAACAAGTTCGTCGAATATTTCGGGCCGGGCCTTCCGAGCCTGAGCGTCGCCGACCGCGCGACGCTGGCCAACATGGCGCCCGAGTACGGCGCGACCGTCGGCTTCTTCCCGGTCGACGAGCAGACGCTCGTGTACCTGCGGCTGACCGGCCGCTCCGACGACCACATCAGGCTGATCGAGGCCTACACCAAGGCGCAGGGACTGTTCCGCACCGCCGATTCGCCCGAACCGATCTTCACCGACACGCTGGAACTCGATCTCGGTGCGGTCGAACCGAGCCTCGCCGGCCCGCGCCGGCCGCAGGACCGGATCGCGCTTACCAACGTCAAACGCGATTTCCGCAAGCAGTTGGTCAAAGAGGTAATCAAACCCGGCGACGGTACGGATCAGAAAGCAATCGACGGTTGGATCGGCGGGAACGGCGATGCCGCTTCTTCAGCGCTCGGCCATCTGGCGGACAAGGCCGGTATCCAGACCGAAGCCGGACGCGCCGAGCTTGCGCATGGCTCGCTGCTGATCGCGGCGATCACGAGCTGCACCAACACTTCGAATCCTTCCGTGCTGATCGGTGCGGGATTGCTGGCGAAGAAGGCGGTCGAGGCCGGGCTTAGTGTGAAGCCGTGGGTCAAGACCAGCCTCGCGCCTGGCTCGAAGGTCGTGACCCAGTACCTCAAGCGGGCGGGATTGATGGAATCGCTGGAGCGCTTGCGATTCCACGTGGTGGGTTACGGATGCACGACGTGTATCGGCAACAGCGGCCCGATCGCGGAAACGATCGCGGCGGCGGTGAAGCAGGGAAATCTGGTCGCCAGCGCGGTTCTGAGCGGGAATCGCAACTTCGAGGGCCGGATCAATCCGGTGGTGCGCTTCAATTATCTCGCCTCGCCGCCGCTGGTGGTCGCCTACGCGATCGCCGGCACGATTGATATCGATCTTGCCAAAGAGCCGCTCGGTACGGGCCGGGGCGGCAAGCCGGTTTATCTGAAAGACATCTGGCCGAGTCAGGCCGAGGTCAGCGCCGCGGTCGAGAGCGCCGTCGGCGCCGAGATGTTCCGCAAGGAATACGGTCAGGTTTTCGAGGGCGACGAGCTGTGGCGCGGGTTGAAGATTCCGGAGGGGAACCTGTTCCGATGGGACGACGCGTCCACCTACGTCAAGGCGCCGCCGTTCTTCGACGGGATGACGCGCACACCGCCGCCGCTCGACGATATTCGCGGCGCGCGAGTGCTGGCGATGCTGGGCGATAGTATCACCACCGATCACATCTCGCCCGCCGGCTCGATTGCGCTCGATAGCCCCGCGGCCAAGTATCTCATTGAGCGCGGCGTGCAGCCGCGCGATTTCAATTCTTACGGCGCGCGGCGCGGCAATCACGAAGTCATGATGCGCGGCACGTTCGCCAATATCCGGCTCAAGAACCTGCTCCTCCCCGGAATCGAAGGTAGCGTCACGGTCCATCTGCCGGATGGCGAGAAGACCACGATATTCGATGCGTCCGAGCGCTACCGCAAGGACGGCGTGCCGCTGATCGTGATCGCGGGCAAGGAGTACGGCTCGGGCTCGTCGCGCGACTGGGCGGCCAAGGGCACGATGCTGCTCGGGGTTCGCGCGGTAATCGCGCAAAGCTACGAGCGCATCCATCGCAGCAACCTGGTCGGGATGGGCGTGCTGCCGCTTGAGTTCCTTCCCGGCGAGAATCGGGAGACGCTTGGCCTTACCGGCCGCGAAGTTTACTCGATCGAAGGACTGGCGGCCGGAGTCAAGCCGGGGCAGAAGCTCAAGGTGCGCGCCGAGGAAGGCGGCAGCACTCGCGAGTTCATGACGCTCGCGCGGGTGGATACGCCCGACGACGTCGAGTATCTGCGCCACGGCGGAATCCTGCCATACGTGCTGCGCGAACTGCTGAACGCCTGAAGGATACAACGAGGGCTCCGCGCTACGCCGTCGCGCGGAGCCCTCGCCTCATCCACGAATCTGTAACGCGTCTACAGCCTCACCGGGATGCCGCTCTTGCGCGCGGCGTAACGCGAGAGCAGGCCGACTACCGCCGGAGTGACTTCGGCGATCGCCTGCGGGCGGAAGCCGACCGATTCCGGACCACGCATGCGCATCATCCCGAACATCGACAGCCGCTGCATCGCCGCCACCGCCTGGTAATAGCGCAGTCGCGTGAAATCGACCGGCGCCATCGGATGGTAGAGCGCGAGATACAGCGATGCGAAGATTTTCCTCAGCGTGTTGCCCACGACGTTGCGCCGCATCCATCGCGGCCGCTCCATCGCCAACGTCGCCAGAATCGCGCAGGTGGTTCCAACGTCGAGATGGCGGTCGCCAACGTCGGCATTGACCCAATCGAGAATGCCGGTGACGCGAAGGCCCCGAACCACGGCGTTTTGCGGATGGTAGTCGAGATGCAGAATCGAATCGCGCGGGCACGGGAAACGGGGAACCTGCGCGCGCGCCCATTCGAGCATCGGCGCGAGCCCGGGCAGAGGTCCGGCTTCGATTCGATCGAGATCGTATCGAGCATGCGATCGAGCAGCGATACTGATGAAGAAGCGGATGGCGTCCCGAAAGGACGCTGGATTCCCGCGAAATCGAGCTGTTGCGGATCGAGGCGATGCAGCGCGGCGTGCGCCCGGACGAAATCGAAGAAGGCCAGCGAAAAAGTTTTGAAGGCCTGAGGGAAGCTCCGGGTCTGAAAGAGCGGGCCGCCCTGGGCGCGATCCATGATCAGAAAGGGGACGCCGAATGGTTCGAGCCCGCTCTCGAACAGATAGGCGTGAGGAGCGGGATAGCCGGACTTGGCCAGAGCGCATAACACCCGATATTCGCGCGGACCTTTTTCCGCCGCGTTAGAGCCTTGATAGAAGCGGAGCACCATCGGGCGACCCGCCGGTATGTCGGCCTCGGGCGACGGCGCATCCAGCGCGAACTCGAATACCGTGGTTTCCCATCCGCTGGCAAGGACGTTCAGGCGCGCGACCTCCGCGCCCAGATAGCCGGCCAACCGCCGCCGAACCTCGCCGAGATCGCCTGTTCCTTGGAAGGACATCATTTTCCGGGGTGCGTAAACGCCGACGCGCCAACCGCCGTTTTTGTGCCTGATTCCGGGGCTCGCCGGCGAGCCGTTGATTCGCGGAATGCATTTACTGGCAAGCGATGCGACGCGGAGTTACACTTGGCGTAGTTGCACGATCCGGCTCGACGAGCCAATGCGATGGGCGCCCCGGCAAACAAAAAAGGAACCGTTGTTCCGATAGATGAAGCCCGCAGGCGGCTCCGGGCTCCTGCGCCACCGATCGCGCCGGTCGAACGCTCGCGAGCGCCGTGGGCAGCGCTGATTCCGGGGCTGGCGGCGGCAGCTATTGTCATCGGTGTCGCCGTTGCATCCACGCTCATTCAAGACGCGAGGGCGCGTTACCTGATAATGGGCGTAGCGGTGTTGGGGGTGCTTGCGATCTCGATGGCGCCGCCAAGGTCGTCACTCCGCGGAAGATCCCGCTGGCCCGGCTCCGGCGACGGTTCCGACCGCCGCGTCATTCCGTGGCCCGGTGCGACCACCCATCATCCTTCGCGTCCCTCACGCCCCTGCGCCTAAAGTCCCGCGGCCACACAAACGAAAACGGGCTTTTCTATTTCTGGAGATGCGGGCCGTTGACGTGCGGCAGCACCATCCGTTCGACGCCGTCCTTGCCCTCCCGCTGGAGGGTCGAAGATATCAGGGGTCCGCTGGTGTCGCTGATATCGATCGAAACTTCGACCGAAAGGCCCAAGCGCAACTGCTTGTCCGCCGGCTCCGGCTCGTCGAGAACAATCTTGACCGGCACTCGCTGCACGACTTTGACCCAGTTGCCGGTGGCGTTCTCGGGCGGCAGCAGCGCGAACGCCGAGCCGGTACCGAAACTGATCGAATCGACATGCCCGCGATAAATGTAGCCGGGGTAGATGTCCGCTTCAACGTCGGCCTTCTGTCCGACCCGGACGTCGGTTAGCTGGGTCTCTTTGTAATTGGCCGTGATGTAGAGGCTGTCCACCGGCACCAGGCTCATCAGCGGCTGTCCGGACTGGACGCGATTGCCGAGCTGGACGGTTTTGCGAGTGACGATACCGTTCACGGGAGCGACGATCCGGGTGTAGCTCAGGTCCAGTTCCGCGGCCTTGAGCTCGGACTCGGCCTGCCGGACGATCGCCCGCGCGTAACGCGAATGGTCCTCGAGTTCCGCTCCCAGCGCGGCCTTGGCGCGCTCGACCTCCTGCTCGGTCAGAATCTTGTTCGCCTCGGCCTGCTGGAGAGCGGTGGAGGCGCGATCGTAATAGTCGTCAGAAACCACTCGTGAGGCGTGCAGCGCCTTGGCTCGTTGAAAGTCGAGCCGGGCCTGAGCCAGTTGAGAGTTCGCCAGCTGTACCCCCGCCTCCGCCACCGAAAGCTGCGAGAACATCTGATCGATCACCAGGTGCGACCGCTGCAGCATCGCGCGATCATGCTCGACGCGAACCTCGAAGTCGCGGGGATCCAATTCCAGAATCGGGTCGCCGGCTTTAAGAATCCAGTTGTCCTTGACGTAAAGCCGGCTCACGGTGCCGGAAACGCGCGGCGCGATCAGGACGATGTTGCCGTCGACATAGGCGTCGTCGGTCGAGATGTGGCTGAGAAAATAATGATAGTAGCGAAGCCCGGGACGGACGCCGGCGGCGAGCAGAATCGCAAGCGCCACCAGCACCAAAACACGTTTGCGAAGAATCGATTTCATCGTTGTGCCGGTGCCATTCTAGTAGAGGCGCTGCCGGAGATCATCAGCCGCGACGGGGTCTGTAGCTCGCGTCGTAACTCGAGGTGTACCCAAAGGAGGCGTTTGGGTACCGCGGGCGATCAGGTTCACGGCGATTTAATCGTTACGTTGGTACCGCCGGTAACGTTAGCCACGAGGCTGCCGTTGATCAGCAGGTCGATATCGAACAAGCCCTTCGTACTGAGCTGCTGGAACTGGCCGTCGATACGTCCGCTCGCGCCTTCGAACAGCAGCAGCGCCGGCGCCGTGGCGGCAACCTGAAAGCCTTCGCTGGTGTCTTCGATCTGGGTTTCAAAGGGCTGCCCAGCCGGCTGCGAGACCATGAAGCGCACATCGTAGGTAGCCGGCAGCGCCATGGCATTCAGCGTGTTGGTCTGGACGGATACGCTGCCGAACGGCGCCTGAGTGGAAGAAATCTCCCTGATTTGGGCGCCTAAAGTGATTTGGAGGCTGAGCAAAGCCGAATCGTTGGCCATCTTGGTGGCATCCATCCGGATCGGCGGATGGCTGTTGACCAGCACCACTGAGAGCGGAACGGTGCCGTTGATCGTATAGGAGACCTGCGTATCGGAAATCACCGCGGTGAACGGCGTGCCGTCATCGCCCAGCATCTCAAATGCGGTCTGAGGCGCGACAACGTCGCCGGTTACGCAGCCGCCGAAGCCCCCCAAAGAGGTGCCTGATTCAGTGGTGACACAACCTGAATTGTTGCCGCAGGCCGGGAGCGACACGCTTGCGGCGGCGACGATAATAATCGCGAGAACCGAAATCAGGGTTCGCTTGCCGCTCACGTCACTCACCCTCGCCTTCAGAGCGGGTTCTCAAGCTGCGTGCTTGCGCAGAATCCCGGACACGACGATGTGCTGCCGCATACGCTTGGACACGGCGTCGCGGTCGCCGTCGGACTCGCGGTTCCCGAGGCGCTTGGCGCCGGCGACGGCACGACGAACGGCGACGGCGCAGGCACGTAGATACTGGTAGCGGCGGACGCCGGAGAGCCATTTTCGTAGCGCTGCAGATTGTAAGTACCGGGCGGAACGCAGAAGGAGAATTGACTGGCGACGCCGGTCTCGATTCCCGATGCGCCGACCTGCGTTTCGCCGAGCTGTACATCATTAGTGCCGTCGCTCTGGAGCAGGCGAACCGTGGTTTCCGAGTCGAAGGGACTCGCGACGGTTCCGCTGATAGTGCCATGCCCCTCGCAAGTCAGCCTGAGCGAGGGTCACTCCGCTTGATCCCCCGGCGACGTTACCCAACACGGCGATGCTGTGGCCGGTGAAAGGATCGGGCACCCCCATGTACAGATCCGACGAGGAGGCGATCAAATCGAACTTCGCTACCTTGGTGGGCACCCGGATGGTGAACGGCGCCGATTGATAGGTGCTTGGAATCGTCACCATGACGTCGTTCTCGAGATTGTCGGTGCCCGCGTCTTCGGCCATCACGTGGACCTGGACATTGTAACCGGATGCCGGCTTCGTATCGATACTGACGGTGCCGGAGATGGTCGTGCTGTCGAGGCTGAAGCTGCAGGCCGTGCCCGGGATGGCGTCGGTGCAGCTCGGCGAACCCGGGGTCGCGCTCGGGCTGGGCGCGGGCAACGTCGAGTTGACTGGATCGTAACCGGAAGCCGATACCGTGAGCGTGTAGGCTTGTCCGGAAGGAACCGCGTCGAAACTGTAGTTACCCTGGGAGTCGGTAGCGACCGAATCCACCACCACCGGGGCGGCAGTATTGTTGGCGGACGGAATCAGCAGGTTGACCGTTGCCGCCTCGATGAGAGTTCCGGTATCCGCGTCGGCGATCGTTCCCTTGACCGTGGCGCTGCTGGTGAACAGAGTGGTGTCGAAAGTTTGGGTAAGGGTAGCGCCGCGAACAACGTTTAAACTGCTGTACGCGATGTAGTCAACGCTACCTCCATGAATGTAGAGGTCGTACGCCGTGCCTGAGGTGTCCGCGGCGGGCAACGGCAAATTAAAGCAGTTGGCATCCGCGGCGCCGCAGGCGGTGGTACCGTGCAGCACGTCGGCGGCGGCAATAATCGTGTTGGTGCCCGCCAATTCGGCCACTACCGATGCGCCGGTGGTGTTCGATGTGGGGGTGGTGGGTTTCAGTCCCCCGGTTACCGTACCTTTCACCGTGCCCAGAAAGTCGTTGCTGGCAACCGAAATTATTGGTGTGACCAGATAGGCGCCCCCCGGGACCAAGGGCGAAACCGGCGTGCCGGCGTTGAAATCGATGATCAACGGCGTCAGGCCGTAGGCCGACACCGTAAACCCGTCACCCCCGGCGGTCGTGCGCAAATTGGCCGACGAGCTGAACTTCATCGCGTAACTGACGCATCCTTCGCTCACGGGATTATTAGTCAGCGCGCAGGACGGCACGATGGTGCCGGGATTGGTCTGATCGATCAGCACTTCGATCTGATGGTAGGTCTGCGCCGGAACCGAAGCGGTGTTGAACAGCTTGGCGTTATTTTGCAACGGGGTCAGATCGACCTGCAGTTGGCCGACCGCGCCAAGGCCGGGCGGCGCGGAGACCGTCACCCAGTTGGGATCGGTATCGGGGATCGCCGCATTCGTGCTCGGGTTGAGCCTGACGCCCACGATATTGAACAGGATGTTCTGGAAGCCGTTCGAAGGGCTGTCGGTAAAGCCGACCTCGACCGCTCCCATCGTCGGCGTTGGCGTGGCGGTCGCGCCGCCGCCGCTGCCACAACCCCAAGGGGCAATAAGCAGCGAGGCGATCAGGAGCAGCGGGGCCAAAATTACGAGCGCGGAAACAGATCTTTGATTCACTGATGATTTATCGCGGGACATTTTGATATCGGTGTCAGATAACCTAAACGGGGATGGCAAGGCAAGCTAGGGACTGATTTTGCCGCGCCATCGCTCGTCGCCGTATTGACGCGCCGGTGCGCAGCCTTGAGAATCATACATAGAAATGATCAGGCTTAAACCGACGACCTTGGCGGTCGCAGCGCTCGTATCGGCCGCACTCATGCTGTTTGCAAGCGTGCGGCAGGCTGAGGCCGCGGTTCAACTCTCGATCGGCAATCCCGGCCTCGAACATTTCGACGCCGATGGCGGAGTGCGACTCGATTTCGGCATGACCGATGCCAACGGCGCCCCGGTCGGCAACCTGCAGCCGGACGAACATCGAGGTTCGCGAGGATGGCAAGCCGCGAAGATTCTCGACTTCCGCGGACAGGGTCAGGGCCGTCCGGTGGATATCGTTTTCGTCTTCGATATCACCGAATCGATGCAGCCCTATATCGATTCGGTGAAGCAAAACGTGATCGCGTTCGCGCAGGACCTCGCCGCGAATAATCGCGACTATCGCTGGGCCTGGTGACGTTCGAGGATTACGTCGTCTCCAAGGAGCCGGACTGCAATGCGCATACCGCACCAAGATGACCGGCAACGTCCACGAATTCATCACCTGGGTCGGCTCGCTCCACGCCGGCGGCGGCGGCGATATCCCCGAGGATCAGCTCGACGCGCTCGCCTATGCCTCGAGCTTCCCGTTTCGTCCCGAGGCGCAGGGCATCCTGATCCTGATCACCGACGCGCCCAACCATCACGCCGGCGACGGCTCCGCCCATACCCAGCACGACCAGGCCTTTTGGGACCATCATCCCGAACAAGAACGCCGACGTTACCGATCTGACCGGCGATCAGGTCGCGGCGATGCTCAAGAAAAACGGGCTGACCCTCTACGCGGTCGTGCCGCCGCCCTTCATCGCTCCCGATTACGCCGAAGATCGTGCGCGAGACTCACGGCCGCTCCTACAACATCGTCACCGAAGAAGGACGCTTCGACGAACTGGTGCGCGAGATCGGCCATTCGATCGCGACCGAGTATTCGCTCACTTATCGCACGCCGCAGCCGATCGAAGACGGCACTCGAGCGGCAGGTCGAGATCAATGTGAACTATGGCGGCCAGATCCGCGACGGCGCACACCGCCTACCAGGTTCGAGGCGTCGGCGGCGCTCGTATCAACGTGCCCGAAGAAGGAGCGTCCCGGCCGGCGGCATCAACGCCGCGAGGAACCGGGCTTAGCCAGCTTTCGTTCCAATGGTGGAACGGCGCGATTCCGCTGATCGCGATCTCGGCATTGCTGGGGCTGTCGCGCGACGAGGTTCGGCGATGTCGGCGGAAGAATTGAAGGCGATTCTCGAGGCGCGGATCAGCCCGCCGTCGCCGATACCGCCGATGCGGCTCGCGCCAGGGCGAGCGGCCGCGCCTGCTCCATCGGCACGGCCGTCGACGGCCGCGGCACGGCGCGGCGGCGTCGCGGCTCAGCGAGGCGCGTGCCTGAGAGCGTAAATCCGATCTCGCCAATAGCTGCGGAGTACGCCGTGCTCAACAAGGACGAAGTAACCCTGGGTCGGGGAGAGGAAAACGATCTCGTGATTCCGCACGCCAGCATGTCTCGCACGCACGCGCGCCTGATGCGCCGCGACGGAGGTTACGAATTGACGGACCTGAATTCAACCAACGGCACTTTCGTCGACAATCAGCCGTTGCACGGCTCGACCATGGTGGCGAGACGGCACCGAAGTGCGCCTGGGCGAGGTGATTTTCATCTTTCAGATTTGGGCGGCGGCCGGCCGCGATCAGCTAGTTCGAAGCCGGCGGCATAAGCGCCGACAGGCGCTCGGCGCGAAGGTCGAAGATGCACGCGATCGTGCGGGCGACGAACAGCTGATAGGCGATTCTGCCGAGAATCCCCATCGGCATCGCGAATTCGATTTGTTCGCGCACGCGGGTGCGCCCATCGCCGGCGTCTTCGAACAGATGGGTGTGATGCCACGAAGCGAACGGTCCGCTGACCTGAACATCGACGAAGCGATGCGGCAGTTCCCGAGCTCGATCCGCGCCCGCCATCGGACCGGAACCACGAACATCCGGATTCGGTAATCGACCACCGAGCCGGCCTGCAGGATGGGCGGCGGCTCGCGGAGAAATTTGAAATGGATAAAGGGCGGCGTGGTCGCCTCGAGATGGCGCGGGTCGGCAAAGAACGCGAAGACTTGAGCGATCGGAAGAGGCAGGATTTGGGTGCGGTCTAAATGATAGAATTTCATAAATGGAATTTCATAAAATAATCGTGCGACTTTGGCCGAGGACGCCAATCGGGCCGGGATGATATCAGCCGTCGCCCCATCCTCCGAGCTTTCTTTGAATAGCAATTTTGCTTGACTGTCATGGCGGAACTAAAGGACCGTCAACTGGCGATGAAGAAACTGACTGGAGCCCAGATCCTAATCGAAAGCCTGATGGCGGAGGGTGTTGACACTCATCTTCGGCTATCCTGGCGGCGCTATTCTGCCGACCTACGACGCCTGCTGGATTCCAAAATCAAGCACGTCCTGGTTCGTCATGAGCAGGGTGCGGCGCACATGGCCGAAGGCTATGCGCGGGTCAGCGGACGGCCGGGAGTGGTGATCGTTACCTCGGGTCCGGGCGCCACCAATGCCGTAACCGGGATCGCCGACGCCTACATGGATTCCACTCCGATCGTGGTGATCTCCGGGCAGGTGCCGACCGCATATGATCGGCAACGACGCCTTCCAGGAAGCCGACATCGTCGGAATCACGCGGCCCTGCACCAAGCACAACTACCTGGTCAAGGACGTCAAGGACCTCGCGCGAATCGTCAAGGAAGCGTTTTACATCGCCGGCAGCGGACGCCCCGGCCCGGTGCTGATCGATCTGCCCAAAGACATCCAGACCCAGCGAGCATGCATTCAAGTATCCGGACAAGGTCACGCTGCGCGGCTACAAGCCGACGATTCAGGGCAATCCGCGCCAGATCGAACGCGCGATCGAAGCGATCGAGCAGACCGAGAAGCCGCTGTTCTACGTCGGCGGCGGAGTCCAGTGGTCTGGCGCCGCGCCCGAACTGAACCAACTGGCGCGCGGGCTGGGCGTGCCGGTGTGCGAGACCCTGATGGGGCTCGGCTCGTTCCCGGCCTCGGATCCGTTGTGCCTGGGGATGCTCGGGATGCACGGCTCGTACGCGACCAATACCGCGGTGTGCAACACCGATTGCCTGATCGCGATCGGCGCCCGCTTCGACGATCGCGTGACCGGGCGGATCGCGGATTTCGCGCCCAAGGCCAAGACCATCATCCATATCGACATCGATCCGTCCTCGATCTCGAAGAACGTCAAAGTCGACGTTCCGATCGTCGGCGATATCAAGTCGGTGCTGACCGACATGCTCAAGCTGGTCAAGGAGCGCGAGAACACTGGCCAAACGCCGGCCGATCTGGGCGAAGTGGCATCAGCAGATTTTGCAGTGGCAGAAGGATAAGCCGCTTTACGAGCGTCGCGACGGCAAGGAGATCTCGCCCATCCACGTGATCGAGGAGCTGCACAATCTGACCAAGGGCGACTGCATCGATCGCCACCGACGTCGGCCAGCATCAGATGTGGATGGCGCAGATGTTCCCGTTCGAGCGGCCGCGCTCGCTGCTGACCTCGGGCGGTTTGGGCACGATGGGCTACGGGTTGCCCGCCGGGATCGGCGCCAAGTTCGCCGCGCCCGATCGCCGGGTGGTCGTGGTTTCGGGTGACGGCTCGATCCAGATGAACATCCAGGAGCTGGCGACGGCGGTCGAGCACAACGTCGACATCAAGGTGATCATCCTCAACAACCACTTCCTGGGCATGGTTCGCCAATGGCAGGGGAAGATTCTACGAGGAGCGCTACTCGTACACCGCGATGTCGGTTCCGAATTTCGTCAAGCTGGCGGAAGCATTCGGCGCCAGAGGGTTTCAAGATCGACAAGCCCAGGGAGCTGTCGGCCACGATGAAGGAAGCGTTCGCGGCGCCCGGTCCGGTGCTGATCGACGTCACCATCCCAAGGAGGAAGCGGTGATGCCGATGATTCCGCCGGGCGGCTCGATGTCGGAGATGCTGTTCGCTTAGGCGGGCGGGCAAGGTGGGTTACAATGGCGCAGGGTTCCATATCTCGATCGCGACGATCTGCCGGAGAATTATCGCAAGCTCTACGACGACCTCGTCGCCGAACGCGGCGCGAGTCTGGAATATCTTCCGCGCCATGGCCAATGCGCCGGGCGTGCTGGCGCGGTTCCTGGATCTGAGCCGCGAGCTGCGCCATCGCACCAAACTCGATCCGCAGTTGCGCGAGCTGGCGATCGTGACCGTGGGCCGGCTTGCCGACGCGCAATACGAGTTCGTCCATCATTGGAACATGGCGCTGCAAGTGCGGGCGTGCCGCGCGAGAAGCTCGAATGCCTGGCCGACATGGGAAACCGCGCCGGCGTTTACCGAGCAGGATCGCGCCGTAATTCGCTATGCGGCCGAGACGACGCGAGACATCAAGGTCAGCGATGCCACCTTCGCCGCGCTGCGCGGCTTTCTCGACAACGAACAGCATCGTGGAGCTGGCGATGGAGATGGCGATTTACAACGCCGTGGTGCGTGTTCTGGTGCCGCTCGGCGTCGAGCTCGAGCCCGGCCTGACCAAAGCCTGACGCTCCGCGCCCTCACCCCAATGCTCTCCCGCGTTCGTGCGGGAGAGGGAACAGAATAAAGAACGCTTGTAGCTACTCGATTCCGATCGGCGCGTGAGGAAACTCGGCCCAGTCTTCCGGATCGTGACTGATCCACAGCTTCGCCTCACCAAGATCCTGAATCCGCTTGAGCCGCGCGATCGATTCCGACGCCTGCGCCCTGTCCCAATCGGTCGCCATCGGAGCAAGCGTATCGAGCTGCGCGCGAATATGAATCGTATCGCCGGTCAGGATGATCGGGCGATGCTTGAGCCGCACGAACAGCGAGCATTCGCCGGGCGTATGGCCGGCGGTGTTGAGCATCTGCAGGCTGCCGTCGCCGAACAAATCGGTATCGCCGGTCAGCTCCTTCCAATCGAAGCGGCGCGTCGGCACCAGATCGTTGAAGATGAATGCGGCGCGCGCGTGACGATCCGGCCAGTAGGCGTACGATAGTTCGCCCTTCATGATCAGGAACTGAGCGTTGGGAAACAGCGCCATCCCGCCCGAATGGTCGAGATGGAGATGGGAGATCACGCACGTATTTTACGTCAGCCGGTTTGTAGCCGAGAAGTTTGAGCTGCGCATCCACTACCAGGTCGGGTGAGAAACGCACTTGCAGGAAATTGGCAATTTTGCCCCAGTAGCCGACCGGGTCGATCGCGACCTGCGGATTGCATCCGGTGTCGAACAACACGAGGCCCTTGGGATGCTCGATCAGATAGCAGGGACAAGGCATATCGACCATCCGATCGCTGCCGCCCTCCATCAGGTCCCCCTCCTTCATCCTCACCATCGCGCCGGGCATCCCGATCAATCTGATAGCCTTGCCGTTCGTCATGTTGGCCTCCGAATTTATTCGCCATCGTGGTCCCCCGGCATTTCGACGTCAAGCTTTCGCGGCGGCTATTATGATGATGAGGCTATGAGCGGCGGAGAGAGCATTGCCGATTTTTACGAGGAGGGCATTCGGCTCTTCGACGAGGAGCGCTTCTTCGAGTGCCACGAGGCGTGGGAAGAGGCGTGGAAACGCAGCGCGGGCGACGAGAAGCTTTACTACCAGGGAATGATTCAGGCGGCGGTGGCTATTCTGCACGTCCGGCGCGGCAATATCGAGGGCGCGCGCTCGCTCTACGCCAAGGCTCGCGCCAAGCTTGACCCGCTGCCGACCGAGTACGCCGGGATTGCGCTGGGCGAGTTTCGCGACGCCATCGCGAATTTTTTTGCCGCGGCGTTCGCGGATGAACAAGCAGCCGCTTCTGCCGGTGCCAAAGCTGCGGCGGCTCGGAAGGGAAATCCGCTGAGGCGCGACGGACGGCTGCACATTGCCGCGCGCTGATGGTAGGATGCTCGGCGTTCGGGGAGGCCAGATGAATTCGCTCGAAGAGCTGTTTTCGCTGCGCGGCCACGTCGCGCTGGTAACCGGAGCTTCTTCGGGAATCGGAGTTGAATGTGCCACCGGGGTCGCGATCGCCGGCGCCGACGTCGCGATCGTCGCCCGCCGCCGTGAGCGGCTGGAGCGGCTCGCCGAAGAGTTGCGCAAGCTGAACGTCAAAGTACTGCCGATCGCCGCCGATATCACCGTCGCCGAAGAGCTCGACCGGATGGTAGCGGATACGGTCGCCGGACTCGGCGAGATCGATATTCTGGTCAACAACGCCGGGATGTCGACCGCGTCAGCGGCGGAAAGATTTCCGCTCGCCGATTGGGAAGCGACGTTTCAAGCTTAATGTGACGGCGGCGATGATGCTGACGCAGCGCGTGGCGCGCTCGTCTGATCGAGCGCAACAAGCCCGGCCGGATCATCAACGTGAGCTCGATTTACGCGGGCCTGGCCGGCCCGTACAAGCGTCCGTTCAGCCCGTATCGGATGTCGGCCTACGCCGCGAGCAAGGGGGCGATGAGCAATCTAACCCGCCAACTCGCGATCGAGTGGGCGGAGTACGGGATCAACGTAAACGCCGTCGCTCCCGGGATGGTTCCGACCGAGCTCAACGAGCGCGCGCTGGTGATGCCGGGGATTCGCGAGCGTACCGAGGCGTTCACGCCGATAGGGCGGCTGGGCAAGCCCGAAGAGGTCCGCGGCGCGGTGATTTTTCTCGCCAGTGCGGCGTCGAGCTACATAACCGGCGCGATAGTAGCTGTCGACGGCGGCTACTCAGCGTGGTGAGAAAAGCGATCGGAAGCGCGCGCGGCACGCGGGTTGCGAAAAAGATGGCAACCCGCGTGCCGCGCGCGTGATGATGCCTTCCCCCTTCGAACCTAGAACGGGATGTCCTCGTCGTCGACGACCGGCGCCGTCTCCGGCCCACCGCCGCTAGCGCCCATTTCCGCCGGCTCGTCCGTCGCGCCCTCGCCCCCTGCCCTGCCGCCCAGGAACTGAATCACCTGCGCCACGATCTCGGTGCGCGAGCGCTTGCCGCTGCCGTCTTTGGCCTCGTACTGGCGTGTCGAGATGCGGCCCTCGATATAAACTTGCCGCCCCTTCTTCAGATACTGGCCGCAGAGTTCGGCGAGTTTGCCCCAGGCGACGATATTGTGCCATTCGGTCCGCTTTTGGCGGGCGCCGCCGCGGTCGGTATACGATTCCGTGCTGGCCACGGTGAAGCTCGCCACCGGCTGGCCCGAGGGGATGTAGCGTAGCTCCGGGTCGCGTCCCAGGTTGCCGATTAAAATCGCCTTGTTCACTCCCATGATTCGCCCCTCGCGGCTGATCGGAAGCTAGCCTTCGACAACGCGAGGCGCAAGCGCGGCATGGAATGCCGTTAAGCGGTGGAACCACCATCGGCGGTCAACATCTGTCCGGTGACGTAATCCGAGTCGCCGCTCGCGAAAAAAGGAACGACGGCACCAGCGCCTCCGGCGGCGCGACATTTTTGATCCTTCCTCCCGCCCTCGCGCCGAACTGGCCGCCGTAGTATTCGGCAAGCGAGTCGATCATGCGGCTTGCGCCACCGGGACACGATTACGTTCACCTGGATATTGAGCGAATCAGTTCCTTCGCGGCGTTCAGCGTGAAGGAAACTATCCCGCCCTTGGCCGATGCGTAATCCGCCACGCCCTGATAGCCCCTGAGCGCCGCCGCGGCCGCCACGTTGACGATCTTCCCGGACCGCTTCTCCTTCATGAAGCGATTCACCATCTCGACCGTGCAATGGAAAGTGCCGTGCAGATGGGTTCGAATCGTGCGCTCCCACTGCTCCGCCGTGATTTCCAGCAGCGGCGTCGGTTGAATTATGCCCGCGTTATTGACCACGATATCGAGCGTACCGAAGCTGCTCTCGATCGCATCCGCGATCCGCCTGACTTCTTCATGATTCCCGACGTCGAACAGGCCGCCATCCGCTTCGGCGCCCGAAATCCTTGATGTTGCGGATGGTCTGCTTAAGCGCCTTGTCGTCGCGATGGGCCACCAGGAAAATTTTCGCGCCTTCGCGCGCGAACGCCTTGGCGACGCTCTTCCGATTCCCCGGCTCGCGCCGGTGATCAGTGCGACCTTATCTTTGAGTTTCATCTTATGAAGTTACTCCGATTCCCCGTCGCCCTCGCCCTGACCAGGGAGAGGGTCGGGTGAGGGTTCGCATACGCCCATCGATGCCGTTCACGAACGCGCAATCGACCGCATTGGCGTCGGCCCCGGCAATCCGTCATACACCAATGAACGGCCGTCGGAATGGAACCGCATCGACGGCCAGACAGCGGCCGCGCGTTCCGATTCCAGCGCCGGCCGACGCCGTCGATCGTGTCGATTTTCACCTTCAAGCGAAACTTGAAGATTGCCGCAACCGCCGCAGTCAACGCTCTCGGCATTCGGATCGCCGACCGAAATCAGGTCGTGCCCACAGAGTCCCATCACCACCTGTCCCCGCGCAACACGACGACGTTGGAACTCCCGCGCGCGATACCGCATCCCGGAAGCATCGCGCCGTACGGATTGGCCGGGTCGGCCGCGCTCAGCGCGACCGGCGCCTCGCGCGCCGGATTTACCGTGCGCGCCGCACGCAGCATCTCCAGCGCTTCCGGCATCGCGTACTGCTCGCCCGAAAGCGCGCGGACGAAG
Source organism: uncultured Pseudomonadota bacterium (assembly GCA_963759165.1). Lineage (GTDB taxonomy): Bacteria > Desulfobacterota > Binatia > Binatales > Binataceae > DATJOQ01. The sequence continues at coordinate 2,316,523 of CAVWXK010000001.1, forward strand.
TAGCCGCGCCGGATCGTTCCCGCCATATTCCAGCCGCCTCAGCGTAAACACGAGCTCGCCCCACGAAATCGGAGTCGATTCCAGCGCCATCATTTCGCGCGTGAGGATACCGTTGCGCTTAAGCGCCTGAGAGCCAGTGCGCGCAGCCCGTCATCCGCAGCCCATGCAGCGGCCTTCGTCGCTCGCCCATCGCCGACCATCGTCCCGCGACGCTCGACTTCAATCGTGCGCGCACACTCGCGTCGCGCTTGCTCGAGCGAATGCCGCGCGGAACCTTCGACCGCGCGCCGCGCCTCCGCGGAATTCGCCAGCAATCGCAGCGGAGCGAAAGTGTCGTTGGTCGCGCACCCCAACGCCGCCAGCCGCCAGAGCGACTTGAGTCGCGTCGCGCTCAGACACGCCGGCGCGATCGGCCACTTCATCCAAATACTGCGCGCCGTGCTCGACCAGCGCATTCCCGATTGCCTCGTCCTTCGGCTCCAGCGCCGCCGCCCGATCGTCGGGCACGCTCCACGGCGCGCGATTGCGCCGGTTGAAGAAGGCGACACGCCACGGCGTCGCCCGCTCGCCATCCCCTCCGGCAAACGCAGCCCAGGCAATTCCCCACCACGCATAGCCGGTCGAGATATTCGGGACGATAAGCCGGGACACGCGCCGGGATAATCGCGCTGCTCCCAGGACTCGGGAGAAAACGCGATCCCCTCAAGTTGCTCCAGCACGGTCGCGACGCCGTCGCCGCCCGGCTCGAGCCCGACGCCGCCGATATGATGCCAGCGCAACCGAAACGCGGCGAATTCGATGGTCTTCGCAGGGCTCGATCTCGGCGCGCAGACCGCGCAAGCGTCAGGCGATGAATCTTTTCGAGATTATTGCGTTCGCACCATTGCTCGCCCGATCGCGAGCGTGAAGTGGCCGCGGAAAACCTCGCCCGATGCTTCCAGCGCCGCTAGAGCGCGCTCGATATCGGCGGCCGGAAGATTCAGGCGGTTCGTCAGTTCGGCTACGCGGTCGTCGGACCCGACGTTTTCAGCGCCCGGCGAACGATCTCTTCGCGCGCGGACTCGATCGAGTATTCCTGCGCGAAACCGGATTGCCCGCGCCGCCGACGATGTCGCCGCCCGGATAAGCGGCGGCGAACATCGCCGGCGTCTTCGGCCGCGAACAGAACCTCCGCGGCGGCGTTCGCAAGCCTGGCTCGCACGATTCTGCCCTCGGCTTCGAGTCCGCCGAGGATCGCGCTCGCATCGCCGGCGACGCGGTCCGGCAGCTCGTGCGAAGCAATCGCGCCATGCGGCCCGAATCAGTTCGTAGAGTTCGTCGCGATCGCGCGCGCGCCGCGCCGGCGCGAGACCGCGTCGCCTCCGCCGGTCGACGATTTCGACGGCATCCGTCGGCGAGCATCTGCGACAGGTCTTCCGTGCGGAAAACGTCTTCCGCCATGCCGCGATTCATCGTCACCGTGCGGCTGCGGCGATTCGCGCGCTCGCCGTCGTCGAGGAACGAATAGTCCCAGCCAGCAACAGCCGATGGGCGAACACCGAGGGCGCGATCGAGTCGACCGCGCAGCGTCCGCACCGAGCCGTTCTCGATTCCCTCCAGCAGCCGCATCAGGCCGCGCAAGTCGCAGCATTCCTCCAGGCATTCGCGCAGCGCCTCGCGCACGATGAAATGATCCGGGATTTCGATCGTGGGCGGGCGATTCTCGAAGCAGGCCTGCTGCTGCGGAAACAGCGCCACCATCAGGTCCTGCGCGCGCAGACGCTGAATCCAGGCCGGCACCTTGCGCCCGCGGCTGTTGCGCATGCACGCTCGAGCGCCCGCGTCGCGACGTGGCGAAACCGCACCTCGAACATCGGCGCGGCGAGCAGCGCCTGGATCAGCACGTCGCGCGCCGTGCGCGCGCTGAGCATCGTGAAGATCGTCTTCGAGCGGGAAGCTGTGGCGCGAATGCAGCGCGAGCAGCACGCCGTCGTCGATCGCGGAGGCCTGGATCTCGAAATCGAACGACTGGCACAAGCGCTTGCGCAGCGCCAGGCCCAGCGCGCGATTCACCCGCATCCCCAGCGGCGAGTGGATCACGATCTGCGTGCCGCCCAGCCCGTCGAAAAATCGCTCGGCGATGATCGTATGCTCATCGGGAATCGCGCCCAGCGCAGCCAGCCCGCGCCCGACGTATGCGACCGCCTGCGCCGCCGCCGGCGCCTCCAGCGCGCACTCGCTTCGCAGCCACGCCGCCGCCCCCGATGCGGATCGTCAGCCGCGCTCCGCGATCTCGTGCCGCAGCTCGCTGACCTCGGCCGATAGCGCCGCCGTGCGGCCCGCCGCCTCCGTCTCCCAAAACGGCAGCGACGGCGCCATCCCGGCGCCGGCTCGACCATCAGCCGTCCGCGCGAGATACGCTGGATCTGCCACGGCATCGAGCCCAGCGCGAAGACGTCGCCGCGCGACGATTCCTGGGCGAAGTCTTCCTCGACGTCGCCGATCTTGCGCCCCTGCGATTCGATCACGACGTCGTAGTTGCCGCTTTCGGGGATCGTGCCGCCCGAGGTGATCGCCGCCAGTCGCGCGCCGCGCCGCGGGCGCACGCGCCGCGCCGACGCGGTCGTAAAAAATCTTCGGATAGGCGCCCTGCTTGCGCCGCGGACTTCGGCCGCCATCTCTTCGAGCAGTCGGCGCAGCTTCCGCCGCGTGAGCGACGGCGAAGTTGTGCGCGCCGCGCAGCAGGTCGAGCAGCTCGCGCTTCGCCGATCTCGCCCTCCTCCGCCGCGATCGCGACGATTTGCTGCGCCGCGACGTCGAGGCATCCCGGCGGAATCTCGACCGCGTCGAGCCGCCCGCGGCGGATCGCGCGCACCACCGCGCGCGCACTCGATCAGGTCGTCGAGCGTCAGCGCGAACAGCCGCCCCTTCGGCGTCGCCGCCAGCGCATGGCCCGAGCGGCCGATCCGCTGAATCGCCGCCGCGATCGATTTCGGCGAATCGATCTGGCACACCAGATCGACCGCGCCGACGTCGATCCCAAGTTCGAGCGACGCCGTCGCCACCAGCGCCTTGAGTTCGCCGCGCTTGAGCCGCTGCTCGGCGTCGAAGCGCTCGGCGCGGCCGAGGCTCCCATGATGGGCCATCACGGCGTCCGCGCCGAGCCGCTTTTGCAGATTCAGCGCGACGCGCTCGGCCCAGCGGCGGCTCAGCGTGAAGACCAGCGTCGTGCGATGCTCCCGCACCAGCTCGGCGATGCGATCGTACACCGCCTCCCAATGCGCATAGGTCGCGAGCGGCCCGAGCTCCGGCCCCGGCGCGATCACTTTCACAGATCGCAATCGCGCGCGGGCGATCCGGTCGGCGCCGCACGATCCGCACCGGCCGCCTTGGCTCACGCTCGCTCGCCGCTCCAGAGTATAGAACGTCACGGCTAACAATTCTTCCCCGCCCTCCAGGGCGTTCGCCGCGGCCGGCGCTCAGATCTCCCCGCCCGCGAGGAACGCGGCCAGCTCTTCGATCGGATTCAGCGTCGCGGAAAGCCCGATTCGCGCCGGTCGGCGATGCCCCGCCTTGCGCACCTCCGCTCCAGCCGCTCCAGCGTCACCGCCAGATGGGCGCCGCGCTTGTTGCCCGCAAGCGCGTGCAACTCATCGACGATCACGTAGCGCACCGCGCCCAGCTTCTCGCGAAAGCGCGGCGACGTCAGCAGGATGAAACAGCGACTCCGGCGTGGTGACCAGGATATGCGGCGGCCGCCGCAGCATCGCGCCGCGCTCGTGCGCCGCGGTATCGCCGGTGCGAAGCCCCGCGCGGATCGCGCCGAGGTCAAGGCCGCGTTCGGCCGCGGCGCGCCGCACGCCTTCGAGCGGCTCCTCAAGATTGAGATGGATATCGTTGGCCAGCGCGCTTGCAGCGGCGAGACGTACAGCACCGAGACCTCGTCGCGAAGCGGTCCCGGCTTCGGCCTCGCACACGAGCCAGTTGATCGACCACATGAACGCGGCCAGCGTCTTGCCGCTGCCCGTGGGCGCGCAGAGCAGAACGTCGGCGCCGCTCCCGATCGCCGGCCATCCCAGTTCCTGCGCCCGCGACGGCTCGCCGAAGCGCCGCTCGAACCACTCGCGAATCGCGAAATGAAAGTCGTCGAGGACCGTGCCCACGGCCTCATTTATATCACCGCGGCACGGGCGCGATCAGCGCGCCTGTTCGGCGGCAAAGATACGCGTGAAGCAATCGCGGATTTCGTCGCGCCGGCGCGCGAGTTCGTCGAGCAGACGCCGCGCCGCGTCGGCGCCCGCGAATCCCATCCGCCGCGCCAGCGGCGCGAGATCGGCGGGATCAGGCGACAACGACCACGCCGGCTGGTCGGTCTCGATCCGTAGCCGATTTTCGAGTTGCAGCAGGAAGCGATATCCGTCGCGCAGGCGATCGTAGTCCGCCTGTGCAATCAGTTGATGCCGCACAAGCCCGTCGAGCAATTTGTCGGACGCGCGTTCGTGCAATTCCGGATACTTCCCGCCGTAGCGCAGCGCCATCATCTGCGCGATGAACTCGACGTCCACCAGCCCGCCGCGCCCCTGCTTGATATTGAGCCGCCGCTTGGTCTCGACGCCGATTTCGCGCTCCATCCGCGCGCGCATCGCCGCGATCTCCGCGACCTCAGCGCCGCTGAGGCCGCGTGCGAAAACGAACTCGTTGCGCGCCGCTTCGACCGCCTCGCCGAGCGCGGCGTCGCCCGCCGCCACGCGCGCGCGCACCAGCGCCTGGCGCTCCCATAATGCGGAGCCGCGGCGATGGTAATCGCGAAACGCCTCCAGCGACGTTACCAGCGGCCCCGCGTATCCCGACGGCCGCAAGCGCAGATCGAGCTTGTAGCAGTAGCCCTCGCGCGTCGGCGCTTCGAGGATCGCGATCAACTTCTGCGCCACGCGCGTCGCCGCCTCGGCGCTGTAGATATCGCCCGCGCTGTCGTCGAAAACGAAAATCAGATCGAGGTCGGAGTTGTAGGTCATCTCGGCCGCGCCCAGCCGCCCCATCGCGAGCACGCACATCGCCGGCACTCGCGCCACCCGCCCGGCGGCGGCCGTCTCCGCGATCGCGAGCGCGAGGGCGTGGCGCAGCACGGTTTCGGCAATCAGCGTCAACTCGCTCTGCACCTCTTCGAGCTTGAGGTCGCCGGCGATATCGGCGATCGCGACGCGCAGGAACTCCTGATACCGCAGCGATCTGAGCGCGTCGAGCCGATTCTCGAAATCGCCCTTGGCGGCCATCAGGCCGCCGAGTTCCTGATCGAGTTCCGCCGCCGGCCGCCGCGGCCGCGCCAGATCGGAGCGCACCAGCGTGTCGAGCATCTCGGGATGCTGGATAAAAACGGTGGAAAGATGCCGGCTCGACGCGAACAATCGCAGCAGCGCCTGGCGGGTCGCGGGATGCTGTTCCAGCAGCGCCAGGAACGACGTGCGCGCGCCGACCGCGGCGATAAAGGCCGCCAGATTCATCAGCGCCAGATCGGGATCGGCCAGGCGGCTGAGTCTCGTCGAGCAGCAGCGGTCCGAGATTGCCGATAAGCTCGCGCCGGCGCGTGCTCGACGGCGCGTACGCGGGGCCCTGCGCGAGCAGCGCCAGATGGGGCAAGCTCTCGCCGGGATGCGCGAATCCGAGCAGCGCGAGCTCGGCTTGGGCGCTCTCGCCCTGGATTGCCTTGGCCCACGCCGCCTGCGCCGCGGCCGTCACCGGAGTCTTCGCGCGCAAATCGCCGCTCTCGGCCAGCAGCTCACGAAACAGCGCCGCGACCGTATCGCGATAGCCTCTCAGCTTTTCGCGCATCCGCGCCGGCGCTTCCGCCGATTTGCCGAATCGCATCCGCGCGGCCAGCGCCGCGAATCCGCGCTCGTCGGACGGGAGGCTATGGGTTTGCACGCCGGCCACCACCTGCAGCTTGTGTTCGACGTCGCGCAGAAACAGATAGGCGTCAAGCAGCTCGCGCGCCCGCTCCGGCGCGAGATATCCGAGCGTGCTCAGACGTTCGAGCGCCGCCGCGGTCTGCGGACGGCGCAGGCGCACGTCGCGGCCGCCGTAGATCAGCATCAGCGCCTGAACGATAAACTCGAGCTCGCGGATTCCGCCGCGCCCGAGCTTGATATTGCGCTCCACCAGCTCCGGCGAGCGCAACTCGTCTTCGATCTGCCGCTTCATCGCGCGCAACTGGCGCACCGTGTCGAAGTCGAGATAGCGCCGATAGATGAAGCGCGCCAGCTCGGCCGTGAATCGCTCGCCCACTTCGATCGCGCCCGCCACCGGACGCGCGCGCAGCAACGCGGCGCGCTCCCAGGTCTGACCGAAGCTCTGGTAAAAGTTGAGCGCGCCTGCGAGCGAGGCCGCCAGCGGCGCACTCCGCCCGCCCGGACGCAGCCGCAAATCGAGCCTGAAACCGCTCGCCGAAAGCAGATCGCTGACCACCGTACCGATCCGCGCCGCCGCCTCGCCGTCCCGCCCTCCGCATCGGACGGCGACTCGAAGATATACGACCAGGTCGAGATCGGAACTGAGATTGAGTTCCTCGACCCCAAGCTTGCCCATCGCGAGCACGCAAAACCCGCGCGCCAGCTCGGCCCGCGCTTGCCCGCAATCCGCGACGCGACACTCAAAGCCGCGCGGATACACTCATCCGCCAGCCGCGACATCGCCGCCATCGTTTCGCTTACGCTGAATCGCCCGACCAGGTCCGCGATCGCGATCTCCAGGAAGTGGCGCCTGCTGAAGGCGGCCAGCGCCCGCCCCGCCTCCTCCCGCTTGCCGCGATTGGAACCGCGGCGCTCCGGAGCGTACCGAGCAACGAACCCGCGCGATCGGGCGCGTGCGCCTCGAAAAGATCAAGCCATTCCGCCTCCAGCCGGCAGAACTCGGCGCCACCAGTTCCGAGGCCCCCAGGCAAAACATCAGCTCCGCTGGCAGAGTTCGGCTCCTCGAGCGCCCGATTCAGCAGCGCGCGCGATTGCTCGGCGAGCTTGAGCATGAACGCAGCGCCATGCGCTCGTCGGGCGCGTGATCCGCACGAGCCTCACGGCTGCGGCGGCGGCCGGCGGAATCGCCGAGATGAGTCGCTAGATGTGCGGCGAGCCCGGCGAGTTCGGCCGGCAATGGCGGCTCGATGGACATTCTTTAATGATATCAGGCGATGGCAGGCGGTTCTGCCGGGCGAAGTAAGGTGCGCGCCCTGTTCGCGACAAGCTCGGCCGGCGGCCGGCGGCGGGCAGCGCGGGTTGCGCAAACTGATGGCAACCCGCGTGCCATGCCCGCCGCCGCTACCGCGCCTCAACTCTCGGTGTAAGGTCGCGTCACTACCCGCGCCCCGTTATGGATAAAAAACGAGCGCACCACGTTTTCGATATCGTGGGCGACGCAGGCGGATTCGCGCGACTGCTCCTTGGCGAAGCCTCGCAGCCGCCGGATGTAATCGATTTTCTCGGCGCGATCGTCGAGCGCCTCGGCGATCATGGCGTCGGGCTCTTGATCGACCGCTGGCAGTAATCCTCCAGCGATACTTGCAGACCGGCTCTGCCACTCCTCGTCGCTCAGGTTGTAGTAGCGATTGACATTCGCGATCCATTTCTGGACCGTCGCGTACGATTTCATATCGTTCATAACTATTACAGCGGGAATCCGAAGGCCCGCGCCAGATGCTTAAGCTCCTCGAAGCGGCCCGGCTTGGGCATCTGCTCCCGGATCAGTCCCTCCTTTTGCAGATCTTCGACCAACTTCGGGATCGCGCGGGAACGGCTTGCCGTAATTGCCGTCGAAATAAATCGTCTCGAAAGGCAGCCGCGGGCGCTGGCCGCCGCCTTCCATCTCTTCCGCCGGATAGCCGACCAACTGACCCAGATCGGATCCCATCCATCCGGCACTTTCAGGATGCTCTTCAATTCGGGATCTTGTCCGCCGTCGCCGCCATGTGCAGGCAGGTGCCCAAGCCCTTCGTTGACCGCCGCGAGCGTCGCCACCGCGCACGCGCCGACGGTCTCCTGACGTCCGATCAACGCCGCCATCTCGCGCGGCAGGTTATGCATCAGCGTATGGACCGCGGCCATTCCCTCCGGTGCGCTCTCGCCCTTGACGATCGACGACTCGATCGACTCGTGCGTCCATCCGTAGAAAGTCGGCAGCGCGCCCGATGTCCACCAGTTCATGTACCCGCTTGCGGAAAGTATCCTCGCCCGAGCCATCGACGTCGGAGAACCAGTAGATCCATACCGGCGCCTGCACGTGCGCCGCCTGATATTATCCGCGGCCAGCAGCGTCTCGCGATCCTTGACGCGAGAGCTTGTCGCGCTCGACCACTACCGCGCGCCAAGGCTGGATATTGCCCGGACAGGTCGTATGGCGCACCACTTCGAGGATGCGCTGAATCTTTTCCCGCTCCACCTTTTCCCAAGAGCGATAGATGCGGATACTGCGACGCAGGCCAACTACTTGCAGGAAATCCATAAGATTCTCCTTACTTGAATCCTTTTCAGATTTGCGAGTCCCTCTAACTATCGGAGCCTTTCTAGCGCTCCTGTGGCGCGAAGTGCAATGGAACAAAGGGTCAACGGACAGCCCACAGATTGAAGCCGTAAAATCGGCGAAATCGTCCTCGCTGGCAAATGCTTGACAAGCGCTAAGACGACCCATAGATAATCGATTCGGTCGATAGACTAACTTGCTTTCCAAGAAGTCGAAATACGCCCTTAAGGCCGCACTCGTGCTAGCCGGAGAATATGGCCACGGCCCGGTCTTGATATCGGAGACTCGCCGCCAGGGAAGGAATCCCCCGGAAATTTCTCGAACTGATTCTCCTCGAGCTTAAAAATCAGGGAATCCTCGGGAGTAAAAAGGGCAAGGGAGGCGGCTACTTCCTCGGAAAACCACCAAAAGCGATCACGGTCGGCAGCTTGATCCGTGTGCTTGAAGGACCACTCGCACCGATTCCATGTGTCAGTCGAACGGCTTATGCGAAGTGCGAAGAGTGCGAGGATGAGCAGACTTGCGGCGTTCGGCTCATCATGAAGGAGGTCCGCGACTCGATTGCCGGGATTCTCGATTCAACAACCTTGGAGGACGTACTGAAACAGTCGGAGTACGCCGGGGGCAAACGGGCCCTGACCTACGCCATCTAGGAATTTTTTTTGGCTATTAATCTACTAAAGCGATGGATTGAGTTCTGTATGGCAAAAACAGGCATTCCCGGAGAACCACAATTTAAACAACGACGCGGGCTGACCGGACAACCGAAGATTCCAGAATAGCGAGGGGGACCTTCGATGCGGAACCATCGATTGCAGGTCATCGCGATGGTCATCGCGGCGACGCTGCTATCCGCGAGACCATCGCATTCGCAGCAATCGCCGGAGCCGACGCGCAAGCCATCGTACGACGAGTTGCTGCAGAAAGTTGAACGTCTCGAAGAAAGAGTGCGGGCGCTCGAAGGTCTCGACCAAAAAGTGAAGGCGCTCGACCGCCGCATCGAAGTCGAGCAAAAGGAGGCGCGCGCGAAATCGGCGGAAGTTCCGGTAATCGGCGCGGATGCCAAGGGCTTCTCGATTTCGTCGCCCGACGATGCCTTCACGCTGAAGATCGGCGGTCTCCTCCAGGCCAACGGGTCATTTTTCACCAGCGGTGCGGACAAACCGTCGACCGGAAGCACGTTCTTTCTCAATAAGGTTCGCCCGATGTTCCAGGGAACGGTCTTCCGTTACTACGACTACTTCCTATATCCCGACTTTGGGCAGGGCAAAACGATCCTGCAGGAAGCGTGGGTCGATGCGCACTACTTCGAGTTCGCGCGGGTGATGGCGGGCAAGTTCAAGGCACCGTTCGGAATCGAACGCCTGCAGTCCGACAAGGACCTCCTGTTCAGCCAGCGCGGCTTGACCAACAATCTCATCCCCAACCGCGACATCGGTATCGAGCTCCACGGCGATCTGTTGCGAGGACGGCTGAGCTATCAGCTCGCGCTCCAGAACGGCGTCGTCAACAACACCGCGAATACTGATTACGATACCAACGACGCCAAGGATTTCGTCGGCCGTATCTTCGCGTTGCCCTTCAAACAGACCGGCATCCAATCAATAGAGGGTCTCGGGCTCGGTTTTGCGGGCACTTACGGCGACGAGCGCGGACCGATTTCGCAGTACGTTACTGCCGGCCAGAGCACCTTCTTTCGCTACGCTTCCGGCGTCACCGCTTCGGGCCCGCATTATCGCTATTCGCCGCAGGCTTACTACTACGCCGGTTCCTTCGGACTGCTGGCGGATTACGTTGACGACACGCAGACCGCAAATCTGAAAACCAAAAACGGAAGTACCCTCATCAACAGATACGATACCTTCGCCAACCATGCATGGCAGGCACAGGCCTCATGGCTGCTGACCGGTGAAGACGCGACCTATTACGGAGTCAAGCCGCGCCGCGTATTCAATCCGGCCGAAGGCGGATGGGGCTCGTGGGAAATCAAGGCGCGCGTCGGCGGCCTCGGCGTGGACAGCGACGTTTTCCACGATCAGTTTGCCAGCACCAGCGCGTCCGCTCGGACGGCTACCGAATTCGGCGGCGGGCTCAACTGGTATTTGAACTCAAACGTCAAGTTTCAGCTCGAATACCTTCGCACCTTCTTCGACAAGGGCAATTCCGGCAACACCGATCGTGAGGATGAAAGCGCGTTCCTGACCGAGGTGCAGCTCGCCTACTGAGGCGCTCGGGTCAAAGCCGTGTGACGCGATCCGCGCCACCGGGGAGCCGCAATCTCGTTTCAGCGTGAGCGCAGACCGGATGCTATAATTTTTCAGTCTGAGAGAAGGTGTTTGTGTTTCTGTTTAATCAAATGCTTAATTAGATGTTGGGACGCGGCTGCGGGCTTGGCACATTCGATGCGTGGCCTTAACCAGGAATTGTTCGTAACCCTCGGAGACCGCCAATGGACGACAAAACATTCATGCGTGAGGTAGCCACTCGCCTGGGTTGCGACGAGCGCCGGGCCGGGGGCCTGACTTTCGCCGTCTTCCAGGAACTTAGAGATCGCCTGACCCCAAGAGAGGCTGCGGATGTCGCGGCGCAGTTGTCCAAGCCGCTCAAGAGCCTGTGGACTTCGCTCGACCGCCCCGATCGCCAGGTCCGCCGCACCGAAGAAGCCGAATTCGTCGGCGATGTCCGCCGAATTGCCGGCCTGCCCGATGACATCGAAGCCGCACGCGCCGTCAAAGCGGTATTCGGCGTACTACAGAAAGCCCTCGGCAGCCCCACCGGCAAGGAGGGCGAATCCTGGGACATTTACAGCCAGCTGCCCAAGGGCCTGAAGGACCTCTGGCTGGCTTCTGCCCAGAAGCACTGACCTCCACCGGCAAAAAGGCATCCGGGTGTTGGCGGCACGGTGAACTTCAAACGATTGGCCATCCCCGTGCTCGTCGCGGGTGCTCTCGCGGTCGGATTTCAGCTCTCATCGACACTGTTCGATCAGTCACGCAACAACCATTCCCTGATGGTGTCGGGCAACATCGAGGCTCACGAAAGCGTGGTGAGCTTCAAGAGCGTCGAGTCGCGAATCGTCGAGCTGCCTTTCGATGAGGGGCAGTGGGTGCGCAAGGGCACGCTGCTCGCCCGCCTCGAGGATGCCGACTACAGGCAAAACGTCAAAGTCGCCGAGGCCGCGCTCAGCCAAAGCGAACAACAGCTTGCCGCGGCCACGGCCAACGCCGACGCCGCCGCCAAAATGGTTGTGAACGACGAAGCCGACCTCGCTCAAAAAACCATCGACTTCAAACGCTACCAGCGCCTGTGGGACAACGCCGTTGTTTCCGCGGAACAAAGGGATCTGGCCGAGACCGCGTTCAAGCAGTCGAGCGCCGCCCTGATGCGTGACCGAGCGCTGTTGGTCGCGGCCCGAAAAAATATCGCCGCCGCCCAGGCCGCGGTTCGCACCGCGAGCGAGAATCTCAAGCTTGCGGCGATAGTGCTGGGCTACACGGTGCTTACGGCTCCGTTCGACGGCGTGATTCTCGCGCGCCAGGCCGAGCTCGGAGAGGTGATGATACCGAGCGCGCCGGTCGTTACGCTCGCCGACCTCGACCATATCTGGATGCGCGCGTACGTCAGCGAAACCGACATCGGACGGATTCGATGGGGTCAGTCCGCCCTGCTGCGCACCGATACCTATCCGGGTAAGAGCTACCGGGGCCGCATCTCTTTCATCGCCTCAGAGGCGGAATTTACGCCCAAAAGCGTCGAGACCCACAAGGAACGCGTGACCCTCGTCTACCGGATCAAGATCGACGCCGATAATCCCAACCACGAACTTAAACCCGGTATGCCCGTCGACGCCACGATCGATCTCGCTCCGTCGCAAGCCCCAACCAAACCACAATCAAATGGCGGAATCGGCCAACGCGATTGAAGTCGCCGGACTGACCAGGCGCTTCCCCGGCGTCACGGCCGTCGACCATCTCAGCTTCACCGTCAATAGCGGCGAGATCTTCGGCCTGGTCGGCCCCGACGGCGCGGGCAAAACCACCGTGCTGCGGATGCTCGCGGGCGTGCTGTCAGCCGACGAAGGCTCCGCGACCGTCGCCGGATGCGACGTGATTCGCGATCCCGAGGGCGTCAAACGCCTGATCAGCTATATGCCGCAGCGCTTCGGTCTCTACGAAGATCTGACCGTCGATGAAAATATCCGCTTCTACGCCGACCTGTTCGGCGTCCGCCGCGCCGCCTGCGAAGAACGCGCCGCGCGTCTGCTCGTCGCTTCCGGAATGAGCGAATTTCGCAACCGCCTGGCGGGCAAACTCTCCGGTGGCATGAAGCAAAAGCTCGCGCTTAGCTGCGCCCTGATCCACGTTCCACGCGTCCTCCTGCTCGATGAACCTACGACCGGCGTCGATCCGGTCTCGCGCCGCGATTTCTGGCGCATCCTCTACGCGCTCCTGGCCGAAGGCGTAACGATTCTGACCTCGACCGCCTATCTCGACGAAGCCGAGCGATGCCATCGCCTCGCCCTGCTTCATAACGGACGCTTGCTGTTCTGCGATACGCCGGCGCGGCTCAAGGCCCGATTGCCTGGCGCGGTGCTCTCGATCGTCACTTCGGATGCTCGCGCGGTACGCGATGCCCTCGCCCACTGCGAAGGCGTCTCGGCCCTGATGCTGGTCGGCGACGGCGTTCATCTGATGGTTGACGACGCGGCACGCCGCCTGCCCGAGTTGCGCCAACGGCTGATCGCCGCAGCGTTGCCGTTCGATCAGTTCCTGCGCGTGATGCCCACGATCGAAGACCTCTTCGTCGCCTCGGTGCGGGAGCACGCACCCGCGTCCACCGCGCCATGAACGAGAGCGTCATATCGGTCGCGGTCGAAGATTTGGTCAAGCGCTTCGGCGATTTCACCGCCGTCGATCGCGTGAGCTTCGAGACCCGGCGCGGCGAGATCTTCGGCTTCCTCGGTCCCAACGGCGCCGGCAAGTCCACGATGATCCGGATGTTATGCGGCCTGCTGAGGCCGACCTCGGGCCGCGCCACCGTCGCCGGTTTCGACGTCGCGCGCGATCCCGAAGCCGTCCGCCAGAGTATCGGTTATATGTCGCAAAAATTCTCGCTTTACGCCGACCTTCGCGTGATCGAGAACCTCCGCTTCTTCGCCGGCCTCTACAACGTTCCGCGCGACGTGCTTGCCGATCGTATCCGCTCGGCGATCGAGATGGCCGGGCTCGGCGGACACGAAAATGAAATCGTCGCCAATCTGGCCGGCGGATGGAAGCAGCGCCTCGCGCTGGGATGCGCCGTGCTCCATCGGCCACCGATTCTGTTCCTCGATGAGCCGACCTCGGGCGTCGATCCGGTCTCGCGGCGGCTGTTCTGGGATCTCATCCATCAGATGGCCGGCGAAGGCGTCACCGTCTTCGTCACCACCCATTACATGGACGAAGCCGAATATTGTAACCGCCTCGCGATGATCGACTGCGGACGCCTGGTCGCGCTTGGAACGCCGACCCAGCTAAAGCAGCGCGCGCTCAAGGGCGACCTGCTGACGGTCGAATGCGAACCGCTCGGACGGGCGCTCGAAATCATGCAAACGGCGCCCGGCGTGCTGGACGCGGCCGTGTTCGGCGACGCCCTGCACGTGGTGGTCAAATCGGCGGAGACCGCCTTCTCGGTCTTGCCGTACTACCTCAACGAGCATGACGTGCGATGCAAGCGAATCGCCGCCATCCGGCCCTCGCTCGAAGATGTCTTCGTCGCCCTTACCGCGGGTACTCGCGAATCCGCCAGGGAGCAGCCCTCGCCATGAGCCGGCGCCGATTGATCGCGATGGCCCGCAAGGAGTTCATTCAGATCTGGCGCGATACGCGAAGCTTAATGATCGTGCTCCTGATGCCGATAATGCTGATGGGTTTGCTGGGATACGGGACCAGTCTCGACGCCAAACACATCCCGGTCTACGTGTTCGACCGCGAAGGCAGCCAGGACAGCCAGGCCCTGCTCAAACGCTTTCAGGCCTCCGAATACTTCGACCTGGTAACCACGATAAACAACTATCCGGCGATGGTCTCGGCCCTCGATGCCGGCCGCTGTCGCATCGGCCTGGTAATTCCCTGGGATTTCTCCAAGCGATTGCGCTCAAGCCGCGGCGTGTCGATTCAGGCCCTCATCGATGGTACCGACGACAACAGCGCCAACCTCGCGATCGCTTATGCGCAGGCCGTGGTCGGCGGTTTTTCCCGCGACGTCCAGCTCGATTGGATCAGCCGCCAGGGCCAGGCCGCCCAGACCGCGGCCGCCCTCTCGGTCGAGGCCCGTACCTGGTTCAACGAAGAGCTGGAAAGCAAGAACTTCATCGTCCCCGGAGTTGTCGTGATGGTGATGGCGATGGTGGGCGCGCTGCTCTCCTCGCTGACCATCGCTCGCGAATGGGAGCGCGGCTCGATGGAGCAGCTCATCTCGACTCCGGTCACGCCCGCCGAGATCCTGCTCGGCAAGCTGCTGCCCTACTTCGTGATCGGCCTGTTCGAGACCGCGCTTTGCGCGGCGATCGGAGTGTGGTGGTTCGAGGTGCCGTTCCGGGGCACGCTCACGACGCTGTTCATCACTTCGGCACTCTTTCTGATCGCGACGCTGGGGCTGGGCTTCTGGTTCTCGGTGGCGACGAAAAACCAGTTGATGGCGAGTCAACTGGCGTTGATGGCGACGCTGCTCCCGTCTTCCCTGCTCTCGGGCTTCACCTTCCCGATCGACCAGATGCCGGCGCCGATTCGCGCGGTCACCTATCTGGTCTCCTCGCGCTACTACGTCACCATTCTCAAATCCGTTTTTTTGAAAGGCACGGGAGTCGGCGCCCTGGCCGGCCCGATAACGGCGCTGGCGATCTACGCCTGCGTCATCGGATGGCTCGCGATGCGGTCGTTCCACAAAACCCTGGATTGATGCGCCATGAACTTCGGCCGAATCCGTCAGATGCTGCTCAAGGAGTTCATCCACATTTTCCGCGATCCGCGCGCCCGCTTCTGGCTGATCGTCCCGCAAATCCTGCAACTGCTGCTCTTCGGCTATGCGGCCACCTTCGAGGTTCGCCACGTCCAGACCGCGGTGCTCGACTTCGACCACAGCCCCGAGAGCCGCGAGCTGATCTCGCGATTCACCGCCAGCGGACGTTTCGATGTTGTCGAGGTGCTGAAGGATCAAACCCGCATCCCTTATCTCATCGATCGCGGCCGCGTCATCCTGACGATCCAGATCCATCCCGGCTTCGCCCGGCTGTTGCGCAAGGGGCGCACCGCGCCGGTGCAAGTCATTCTCGACGGCACGAACTCCAACACCGCGCTGATCGCGCTCGGCTACATAAATCAGATCGCCGGCCGCTTCACCGAGGATTATCAGAGCGATCGGATGCAACGGGTCGCGCCGCAACTCGCCGCGATGATGCCGCGAGTCGAGCCTCGAGCAGCGTCCCTGGTACAACCCCAATCTGGAGAGCCGATGGTTCTTCGTGCCCGGCGTGATCGGCAGCCTTTCCCTGATAATGGTCGTCAACCTGACCGCCTTCGCCGTGGTTCGCGAACGCGAGATGGGCACGCTCGAGCAAATCATGGTCACGCCGATTCGGCCCGCCGAGTTCATCCTGGGCAAAACCCTGCCGGTCTTCCTCCTCGGATGCGCCAACGTGGTCATCACTTCGACCGCCGCCCTCCTTTGGTTTCGCATTCCGTTTAACGGCAATCCCGCGGTGCTGGCGCTGGGCGCGATGCTCTTTTTGCTCAGCATGCTCGGCGTCGGCCTGCTGATTTCCACCGTATGCTCGACCCAGCAGCAGGCGCTCGCGTCGAGCTTCTTCTTTATCACCCCGGCCTTCACACTCTCGGGCTTCGGCTTCCCGATAAGTAGCATGCCGCGAGCCTTGCAGTGGATAACTTACCTCGACCCGATGCGCTACTTTCTGATAGTGCTGCGCGCCACTTTTATAAAGGGCGTTGGGCTCGAAGCCTTATGGCCCGAGATGCTCGCGATGGCAACGCTGGCGTTCATCCTGCTGACCGACAGCGTGCTCCGCTTCCACAAATCGCTGGATTAGCGCGCGTCTTGGCCGAGCGACTTTTGGCTCGTCATCCTGAGCGCAGCTAAGGATCGCCGCGAAGCGATGCGCTCCTGCGACCGCTCAGTCGCTCAGGCCCAACCGCCGCGGCTTCCTCATTACAGGACACCTGGCGAAGCTCCGTCACGGCACTTGAGGAACTTCGAGGTCGCGGCAGATCTTTCGGACGAGGAGGTCATTGACTTCGCGATGCCGTGGAATCGTGGAGACCTTTCGGGCCGCCCGATTCGGGTAAACCGTGTGATTAGCTCCTTCGCGAAGCAGAGCACAGCCATGCCGCTCCAGATATCGGAGCAGGTCGCGGCGCTTCATCCTTCGGAGAGGACAAGTGTTTCCTTGATCACCGCTTCGCCCGCAAGCGATTCCTCGGCAAGCGCGCGATTCGCCTCCAGCACCAGCCGCACCGCCTCTTTGAGTCTCTGCCGAGCCTTCCCCAAGTTAGGCGCCTGCGTGTTAGCGCCGGGTAATTCCTCGACAAACCCGATGTACCCTTGCGGAACCTTCCGGAAGACCGCGGTAAATTCCATAGGTTCTCTATAGCTCAACGCGCTGGGCGGCGGAACCCGTCAATCCCTCAGACCCAGCCGTCGCAGTATCACCATCCCCGGACACCACTTGGTAAACGCCGATTGGATCTGATTCAGCGCAACGAATACGACCAGCAAATGCCACCACGGATTCACCACGTAGCCGAGTACAAGACCGATTAGAACGAACGTCCCCGCCATCAGGCGCAACCCGTCGTTAACGGTCATCGGTCGCGCTCCACAGGCGGACGTTGTCGCAGCCGCTTCGTTCTCTGCCATGGTCATTCCTCCATCTTATTGATCTGTTTTATGGACCGCGGGCGCGTTGCGGTACACCAAATAATAGATCAACGGCACGACCAGCAGCGTAAACGCGGTCGAGGCGAAGATGCCGAAGATAAACGACCAGGCGAGTCCCGAAAAAATCGGATCGAGCGTGATTACCACCGAACCCAGCATCGCGGCTCCCGCGGTCAGCGCGATCGGCCTTAGCCGAATCGCGCCCGCCTCCAGCACCGCCTCCTCCAGCGAGAGCCCTCTAGCCAGGCTGTGATGGATGAAATCGATCAGGATGATCGAGTTGCGCACCACGATTCCAGACAGCGCGATCATGCCGATCATCGCGGTCGCGGTGAAAAACACCGGATCGGCGTAACCCGCGACCGGTCGGTTTACCAGCAGATTGAGGATGAAAAAGCCCGGCATGATTCCGATCATCGTCAGCGGTATCGCCGCCATGATTATCAGCGGCATGCCCATCGACCCGGTCTGCACTACCAATAATATGTAGATGAAGAACAAGGCGGCTCCGAACGCGGCCCCGAGATCGCGGAACACCGTCACCGTGATATTCCACTCCCCCTCGCCCGCCCATTCCACCCTGTAACCGGGATCGAGCGCCGCGTCCTTGATTCGGCCTTCCAGAGACAGCACCGCATTCACCGGGCTCACTCCCGCGGTCTCGGCGGTAACCAGCGCCAGGCGCCGCAAGTCCTTCCGGTAAATCGGCTGCTCCTCGGTCGTGTTCACGACGCGCCCCAACTCGGATAGCGGCACCATCTCTCCGGTGCTCCCCCTCAGCTTGAGCGCCAGTAATCGCGTGATACCCGATCGCTCCTCCCGCGGCAAGCGCAGCTCGATCATCAGCGGCTCCCGCTCGGTGTCGCTATGAACCGTCGCCGGCGTTTCCCCGCCCAGCGCGATCGCGAGGGTTTGCGCAACCTCGGCCACCGTGATCCCGTGCAGAGCCGATTTCTCGCGATCGACCACGAACCGCATCCGATGCTCCGGCGCGATTGCCGAATCGTCGATATCGACCACTCCCGGCGTGGTCTCGAACAGTTTTCTTACCCGGCCCGCCGCGTCGATCAGATTCGAATATTGAGCGCCGATCGGCCCATATACTTCCGCGACCAGCGTCGCGAATACCGGCGGTCCCGGCGGCACCTCGATAATCTTGATCTTTGCGCCGTGCGCGCGTCCGATCGCCTCGATCGCCGGCCGCAAGCGAAGCCCAATCTCATGACTCCCCTGCGAGCGTTGCGACTTGGGCGCGAGACTGATTCTCACATCGGCCAGATTCGGCCCGCGGCGCAGATAGTAGTGGCGCACCATGCCGTTGAAATCGAACGGCGAGCTGACCCCGGTGTAGGTCTCGAAGTCGGTGACTTCCTTCACTCGCGACAGCATCGCCTCGTAATCGCGCACCACCGCGTCGGTTGCCTCCAGCGGCGTGCCCTCGGGCATATCGATCGCGATCTGCAATTCATTCTTGTTGTCGAACGGCAGCATCTTGACCGGCACCAGACCGGTTACCGGCAGCAGGATCGACACCGCCAGCGCTCCGACCATCCCCCACAGGAACATCCGCGCCCGCCGGCGGCTCTCCAGCAGCGGCTGCATCAAGCGCCGGTACCATCGCCGGATCAGTTCTCCTTCGTGCTTTTCGGCCTCCGGGGGCTGGTCGTATTCGTGCCTGAGCAGATGGTAGGAGGCCCACGGCGTGATGGTGAAGGCGACCACCAAAGACATCAGCATCGCCAGCGGCACGTTGAACGGCATCGGCCGCATGTACGGCCCCATCATGCCGGTAACGAACAGCATCGGCAGAAACGATGCGATGACCGTAAACGTGGCCAGGATGGTCGGCGGCCGCACCTCATCGACCGCGATCAAAGTGGCCATCCGGGGCTCAGCCGTGCGCTTGCGGAAATGGCGATGGATATTCTCGACGTCGACGATCGGATCGTCGACCAGAAGCCCGAGCGAGAGAATCAGCGCGAACAGCGTGACCCGGTTGATCGTGTAACCGAACAGATAATTCCCGGTCAGCGTGACCGCCAGCGTCACCGGAACCGCGATCGCCACGATGAACGCTTCGCGCAGGCCGAGCGCGAAGGCGAGCAGCACCACGATAATCCCGATCGCGATCATCAGCTCGCGCACCAGCTCGTTGACCTTCTCATTGGCGGTCTCGCCGTAGTTGCGAGTGACGACCACCGAGAACGTCGGAAGGAATCAGCACGGGCCTCAGCGACTCGAACCGTTTCAGGATGTCGTCGGCGACAGTCACCGCATTCGTGCCGCGCCGTTTGGCGAACGCGAGGGTCACGGCCGGAAACATTTCGCCCGCGCGGCCCACCGCCTCCGACCCGAACCACCGCCCCTCGCTCTTCAACAGGCCGCTTGCGGGACTCAGACCGAGCCGCGTATAGGATTCGGCCTCCGCCGGGCCGTCGATTACGCGAGCAACGTCGCGCACGTAGACCGGCCGCCCGGCGGGTACGGCCACGATTAGATTTTCAACTTCGGCCGCGCTCCGGATAAAGGGGCCGCTATCGACTATGAATTCCTGGTTTTCCCTGGCGAAGCTGCCGGCGCGGAGATTGAAATCCGCGCCCCGCAGCACCCGCTCCAAATCAAGCGGCGTCACGCGACGGCTCGCCATTCGTTCCGCGTCGAGCATCACGCGGATTTCACGCGGCCTCCCTCCTACGACGAACGAGCGCCCCGTGTTCGGCACTTCCTGCAAGCGATGCAGGATCTCGTCCGCTATCCGGCGAAGCTCGGCGTCGCTCTCGCGCCGGCTATGCAGCGTCAGCGTGAGAATCGGCACGTCGTTGATCTCGGTCGGCTTCACCAGCCATCCCGACACTCCGGGCGGCACCGCGTCGCGATTGGATTCGATCTTGTTGTAAACCTTGACCAGACTCGCGGTGCGATCCTCGCCCACATAGAAGCGCACCGTCACCACCGCCTGACCCGGCCGCGAGATCGAATACACGTGCTCGACGCCGTCGATCTCCCACAGGCGCTTTTCCAGATTGATCGTGACCAGATTCTCGACCTCGGCCGCGTCGGCGCCCGGCATCTGCACCATGATGTCGACCATCGGCACGAGGATCTGCGGATCTTCTTCGCGCGGCGTAATCCACAGCGCGACCACGCCCGCCGCCAGCGATGCGAGCAAAAACATCAGCGAGAGATTCGAGGTGAGGAACTTGTCGACGATCCGGGCGGTGAAACCCAAATCTTCCGGCTTGGTCATTTCACTTCACCGGGCCGCGCGTTTCCCGGCGCTTCAAGAGAACCTGTTCGCCTTCGCCAAGCCCCGCCAGCACCTCGATGCGCTCTCCGAGAGCCCGCCCCAGCGCCACCTGCCGCATCTGCACGCTTCCGTCCCCCGACACGACGCGCGCGGTATCGAGCTGACCGAGGCTTTCGATCGCTTCGCGCGGCACCGTAAGCACGCGCTCCGTTCCGGCCGCCAGACTCGCCCGCGCGAACATGCCGGGACGGAGCCCGTGCCCCACCGGCAGCGGCGCGCGCACGATGATGGTGCGGCTGGCCGGATCCGCCACCGGCGCCACTTCGTTCACAATGGTGGCGATATCTTCGCCGGTCGCGTCGATACGTACCCGCAGCGCCGTCCCGATGCGCACCAGCTTCGCCGATTGCTCGGGGATCTGGATTTCCACGCGCAGGACGCCGGCGTCGTAAAGCCTGATGAGCGGCTTTCCGGGAAGCGCGAGGTCGCCGGGCTCGACCATCCGCTCCGCCACCAGGCCCTTAACCGGCGACTCGATCCGCGTGTACCGCAGTGCCGCTCGCGCCGCGGACACCTCGGCCGCCGCTTCGCTCCGCCTCGCGGTCGCCATCCGGTAGGCCGCCTCGACCGATTCGAACTCCTTGATCGTGACCGAGCCGCGCTTGACCAGCGCGCGATAGCGCTGGTCGTCGCTGGCCGCACGGATAGTCTCCGCGTCTGCCGCCGCGAGCGCTCCTTCGGCCTGTGCCCGCCGCGCGACAAGATCAGCCGAATCGAGCGCCACCAGCAGCTCACCCTGCTCGACCGCATCGCCCGCGCGGACCCGCACCTGCGCCACCGTGGCCGCGACGCGGCTGGCGGCTTCGATCGGCGTGCGCGACTGAACCGTCCCCATCACCTCGATCGCGATCGGCACTTCTTCGGCGGTCACACGCGCGGTCGAACCGTCGCCCGACGCGGTCTGCGAGCGCACCGCCGGATGCGGCTGAGCCTTCTCCTCTGCATCCGGGTGCGAGATTCCAAGCAGCAGGACGCTCACGATAATCGCGAACACGATACTTGCGCTGCCGGGTCTCACCTTCGATCGTCCCCTAATCGTCGCTACCATCCGCCGTCCTCCCCCGGCATCGCGCCCGAAGCCAGCGCCAGGCTGGCGGCGGCGACCTGCACGCCCACGCGCGCTTCGATTGCCCGCGTCTGCGTCTGGGCGTTGCTGGTTTCCGCATCGAGCACTTCCAGATTGGTTGCCAGTCCGGAGCCGTAGCGATCCTTGATGATCGCCAGCGCCTCGGCGGCGTAGGCGGTATCGCGCTCGGCGACCTTCAACCGGTCGACCGCCGCCGAAAGCCCGCGCCACGCGGTTCCCACCTCGAGCTCGATCGCATGTTTCAAATCCTCTTTAAGCACCTCCGCCCGCATCAGTTCCGACCTCGCGCTTTCGGTTTTGCCCCGAGTCGCCAGCCCGTTGAAAAGATTGAGCTGCCCCGCGACGAATACGCTGTAGCTGTTGCCGGCGCGACTGAAATGCTCGCTGTCGTTTTCGTATGCCGCGCCGACGCTTACCGACGGCATGTAGTCGGCCTCCGCGATACGAACCAGCTGGCGCGCGCGGCCCACTTCGGCATCGGCGATATGCAGCTCGGGGCGCCGGCTCAGCGCCATCGCGATCGCGTCGGCCATGCTCGTTGTGATCCGTCGCCGCGCTGCGTCCAATTCCTTTGGATTCTCAATCGGCGCGACCGGCTGGTCTTCGATTCCAAGCGTGTGCGCGAGGCTCGCCCAGCTGATATTCAGCCGATTCTCGCCCTCGATTCGCTCCTGCTCCCAAGTTCCCACCGCGACGCCCGAGCGCAGCAGGTCGGATTTCACCACCACTCCGCGGCTAAACAGGTCGGACGCCTGCTCGCGATGCGCCCGTGCCGAATCGAGCGCGTGCCCGATGACCTCGAGCTGCTTTCCGGCCAGGATCGCCGTGTAGTAGGCGCCGATCACAGCGAAAGCCACTTCCTGACTCTGGCGCAACACGCGCCATTTCTCGGCTTCGCTCGAATCCTTCGCCGCCTCGAAAGCGGCGAGCAGCTTGCCGCCGGCGAAAAGCGGCTGGGTCAGCCGGATTTGCGTCTGGAAGTTGGATAGCGGTGACGGAAAGTTGAGCTTTTCGACATCGAAGTTGCCCTTGGTGAAATCCTGCTGGGAGAGCAGATTGGAGAACACCGCCGGAGGATTGTTGGTGTTGGAGAAATTCTCGATCGCGTCCAGGCGCGGCAGCATCGCTCCGCGTGCTTCTCCCGCCGCCTGCGAGACCGCTCCGCTGCGCAGGTTCGCGGCCTTTAACGCACGATTATGTTGCGCCGCGATCTTTAGCGCCTCGCCAAGCGATACGCGCCGGGGCACCGCCTCCGCACCCCAGGCGCATGTCGCCCCCACCCACGGAACCGACAACGCGATCACCAGAACCGCAAAACCGGAAATTCTCCGCATAACGCACTCCGCGCTCCGCAAGCGAATCGCCTTTTTCCGTCAGCGCAGATTATCGAGGTACGCCTCGATCCGGAGCGCGATACGCTCGGGGTCGTCCTGAGCATCTACCACCAGATGACACCGATCGTAAGCCTCGCCGAACGGAGCGAACTCGGCCTTCTGACGCGCGTACACTTCCGTAGTCGCGTCCGATATTTCATCCGCACGCCGTTCGCGCTCCGTCAGACGCCGCATCACTTCGCTCTCATCGGCACGGCACTCAACGAACACGATCGGCACACCGAGCCTCCCAGCCATCTCTGCGAACCGCGCTCGATGCGCGGCGTCCTTGAACGTCGCATCGACGATCGCACCTTTTCCCTCGCCAAGCGTCGCTTGCGCCGCGGCCAGAAGCTCATCGTAGGTGCGCTCCGTCGCCCTCGGATCGTAGATTCCCGCATCGTATCCGGCGCCGGCCCGCGACGTTGGATCGAGTCCGAAAAGCCGTTTCCGAATCACGTCCGAGTTAAACACATCGAAGCCCGTGTGACGCGCGAGCGCTCTGGCGATTGTCGACTTGCCGGTTCCCGCCAGTCCGCACACCGCCACCAGCGCCGGATCGGCGCCGCGCGCGTACCGATACGCCAGCTCAAAGCTCGTCAGCGCCCGTTGCCTTGCCTTCTCCCGCTCAGCTTCGGAGACCTCAGCCTCACGGCTCTTCAAGCTCTGCACTTTGCCGCGCACCACGGCGCGATGGCACTTGTAGAAGCGCAGCAGTTCGAACAGATGTGCGTCGCCGCTTTTCTCGACGTACGCGGCCACGAGTTCATCGCCCAGCGCCGACGCTCCCATCCGGTCGAGGTCCATCGCGAGGAATCCGATATCCGACGCGACATCGCAGTAACGCAGTTGCTCGCTGAATTCGACACAATCGAAAATGACGATGTCGTCGGTCAGGCAAATATGCTCGCATCGCAGGTCGCCGTGGCCTTCGCGCACGCGGCCCTGCGAGATCCGCTCCCGAAACAGCTTCTGATGGGTTTCCGCGAAGCCACGAACGAATCGCTCGATCTTCTCGTACTCCGGTTTGGGAACCGTCTCGCCGACGAACGACTCGCACTCCGCTAGATTTTCGCTGACCGCCCGCAGAATCGCTGACGGCTCGCCGTATTTCGCCGCGAACTCCGTCGCCGCGCTCCGATGGAACTCCGCGATCTTGTCGGCAATCCGGCGCATCTCCTCCTTGCCGACCAACCCATCACGAACCAGCCGCTCCAGCATCCGATCTTCCGGAAGCCGGTGCATCTTGACCGCATACTCGACAACATCGGCTCCATCCGGAGCCGACACCTGCTCGCCGGGAACGAAGCGGCCTTCACGATAAATGATCGCGAAGACCCCGAGATAAACATGCGGCGCCAAGCGCCGATTCAGCCGCACCTCTTCCTGCGAGAAGTGATAGCGCCGCTCCAGGCTCGAATAATCGAGAAACGGAAAACGAACCGGCTTCCTGATTTTGTAGACCGTATCGCCGGCGATGAAGACGTACGAGATGTGGGTTTGTATTACTTCGACCGTGGCGGGATGCTCTGGGTAGAAGCCCGCCCGCGACATCGCCGCGACCAGGGAAGCCAGGAACTGGCCCTCGAGTTTCACCGCCTCGCCCTCTATTCGGTTGATACGCCGTTCGCCTGTTTGGCTCGCCCTGCGGCACCCTAACCCCGATGGGGCATCACTGACCCACCGCCGGCGGTTCGGACGCCGCGCGCAAGGCTAAGGAGCGACCGGCGCACTGCCGGCAGTTTTTTCCATGCCAGCCGGCCTGACCGTCAGCACCGGACAGTGCGCTTCTCGCACCACTTTTTCAGCCACGCTACCAAGGAAAAAGTGCCCAAGCCCGGTGCGGCCATGGGTTGCCATCACAATCAGGTCCGCATGAATTTCCTGCGCTACCTCCAGCACCGACAAGGCTATATCGCCGATTTTAGTAATTATTTCATGCTTAACGCCGCTTAGATGCTCGTCGGCGATTTTCGCTACGGCTTTCTTCGCCTTTTGCTCCTGCTCTTCAAGCGTGTAGACGATATAGCCCTCGCCGGGCACGAGAATAATCGGCACGACGTGCAACACATAGACCGTCGCGTCGTAAGTGAGCGCAAGTTGCTTCGCGACGCCCATCGCTGCCAGCGAATTCTCCTCGAATTCGATCGGGCTCAGGATCGCTTTAAAAGGATAGGCCATAGTCGGGGTTCCCTCTACTCAACAGTTAGCTATCGCCGTGCCATACGCGGAAGCGAAATCGACGCTTTCCGCCGCCCCGTTGTTCCCAAGCCGCCAATCCGTTCCTTTCCAGGCGGGGGTCCGCCTCTCCGATGAGAATAAGACATATCGGATGCCAGATTGTCTAATGCGCGAACTCGGGGTTCATCTCATTCCCGCGACTCTGCCCGCGGGGTCTCGCCTGACGCTTCGAGCGGAAGAGCCGAAAAGCATCGGCAACGAGGCCGCCAGCATCGCCCCGGCAATCGCGAGCGCCCAGTCGTCGAGACTGAGCGGCTCGATATGAACGGCCCGCGCCAATTGCGGAACCTGAACCAGGATGAACGACACCATCAGCGTAGCCCCCACGATTATGCGCGACGCCTGGGTGCGCAGCCCGCTCAGTACCACCGTGATAAATGCGCTCGAAAAGCTCAAAACCACCAGCGCGACTGCGCGTCCATACTCGACATCCCCGTCGGTGCGAATTCCGTGTACGTATGCGACCACGATCCAGACGGTCACCACCGCGCCCGAAGCCGCAATCACCACCCAGTCACGCAACGAATGGAACAGTCCGTAGCCTTCGCGCCGGTTCGGCTCGAGGCGTCCCGTGGTCGGCAATTCCTGGAACACCAGCAGCGCCGTCGGATGGATGATCATTTCGAGCCACACGATATGAATCGGCAGGTAGAGCAGCGGATATCCGGCTAGCGGGATAAGCGCGGCCGTGATCACGAACGGGATATGGATCATCAGCAGGTACTGGAAGCTCAACTGCAGGTTGTGGAAGAGTTGACGGCCTTCGCCGATCGCGCGCACGATAGTGCGAAAGTTGTCGTCCAGCAGCACGATCGAGGCGATCTCGCGGGCGCTGCGCGTGCCCCGCTCCCCCATCGCGATTCCGATATCGGCCGCCTGCAACGCGGGCACGTCGTTGACGCCGTCGCCCGTGACCGCGACGATTTCGCCGCTCTCCTGCAGCGCGCGCACCAGCGCCAGCTTCTGCGACGGCACGGCCCGCGCGATAACATCGACGCGGCCAAGCGAAGCGCCCTCTCCGCGCCTTAACCGCTCCTCCATCTCGTCCGCGGAGATCAGCACCGGCTCGCCGCCCCCAAGCCCGATCTCGGCTCCAACCGCACGCGCGGTCACCGGATGGTCGCCGGTAATCATGATGGTATGTATCCCGGCTTGCCGGCATCTGCCGATCGCTTGAGCGACGCCCTCGCGCACCGGGTCCTCAAACGCGAGTAACCCGGCGAATCGATAGCCCGTATTCGGCTCTTCCGCACGCTGCCATGAATCGTCAAGCTCACGCCACGCGCATCCGATGAGCTTGTGGCCGCCGGCGGCCATCTCGCTCAGGCGTCGATTCCACGATTCGCGCTCGGCATCGGTTAAGGTACAAAGCGCGAATATCGTTTCCGGAGCGCCTTTGGTGGCCGCCAATAGTAAAGTTCCCGCTTCGCCCTCGCGCACCACGGCCGTCTCCCGCTTGCGCGCCTCGGTGAAGGGAAAAATCGCCAACTGCTCGGGGCCGAAAGCCGAGCTGACCGTGGCTTCGCGCAGGATCGCCGCGTCCAGCGGATCGCCGGTGTCGCCGCGCGATGCGATCGCGCCAAGATAGATGGATCGCCGCTCAGGCTGATGCCTTCCGCCCGGCATCAGATGTGCCATCAGGAATCGCCCCTCGGTGATCGTTCCGGTCTTGTCGGCGCAAATCGTCGAGATACGCCCGATATTTTCGACCGATACCGCGCGCCTCACCAACGCCTGCCGCTTCGCCAGCCGATACACGCCCACGCCAAGATAGAAGGTGAAGACCACCGGAAATTCTTCCGGCAGCGCCGCGACCGCGAGCGTAAGCGCGCTCACCAGGGCGTCAGCCCATCCATAGCCCTGATGCAGCCGAACCAGCGCCAGCAACACGCAGGCCGTGGTCGCCGCCCGAGCAGGATCGATATCAGATGCGTGATTTTCCTTTGCAGCGGCGTGCGCGAGCTGACGCCGGTTGGCGCCGAACGCACGATCTCGCCGTAGACCGTCTCTGCGCCGGTGAAGATCACGCGCATAGTGGCCGGCCGGTCAACAATCGCGTGCCGGCGAAACCCCAATGCTCGTTGACCACCGCGGGCTCGTCCCGTCGCGCGGAGGCTCAGATCAGCGGCCGCTTCCGCACCGGAAACGCTTCGCCGGTGAGCGTCGATTCGTCGGCCTGCAGTTCGGCGCCGGCGGTCATGATCCCGTCGGCTGGAAATCCTTCTCCGGCCGCGACGACGCGAGGTCGCCAGGAACCAGATCGACACTGGAAATCTCGATCGTTGGCCCCTCGCGGATCACGGTCGTCATCGTCGCAAGGCGACTCTTCAGCCCCGCCGTCGAAGCTTGCGACCGGCGATGCAGGAACGCGTCCATCGCCGACCAGCGGAACGATCGCTACCGCCAGGATGCTGGCTTCGACCGTCTGGCCGAGAAATCCCGTACAGAACCGCGGTGCCGACCAGAAACCACACCATCGGATCGGTCGCGGTGTCGCGAATGAGATCCCACAACGGACTTCTCGCGACCTCGACGATATCGTTAAGCCCATAGTCTTGGCGGCGCTCGCCGCGACCTCCGCGCTTCCAAGCCCTCGTGCGGACAGCAGCAGATCTCCAACGCTGGCGAGCGGTAACGGGCGGCGCGTCATGGATTACTGGCGACGGGTGCGGCCGCCGCGTCGGCGCGTCCGCGCGCGAACAGAGAGGCATTCCGCTCGGCGGAGCGGCATGCCCGCATCAAGTGTATTTACTGCCGTCGATTTGTGAAATAACCTCCGTATTGCTCCAACGCCCGTATGAGGCATATCCTCGAACCAGGACTGTGCCATCGCGCAACACGAATGCGCGAGTGGTTATCTTTTCGCCAGCGCCTGTTTCACCGCCATCTCGAACGAAGCGATGCAACTCCGCGGCGCTTGCAAAGCTCCCGCAGGAGGTGGGGCGGTTGCGTATTGAAGACTGGATGAAGTCTCCGGTGCACACCATCAAGCCGCTCGACTCGCTCGCGAGAGCGCGAGCGGTACTTGAGCAGTATCAGATCAACCAGTTCCCGGTCGTGATCAATCGCCGCCTGGTCGGAATCATCACCGATCGCGATTTGCGCAGCGCCTGCCCCTCCGCCGCGGAAATCGCCGCGGTCGATACGGGCAAAATCCCCGCGCGATGGTGAATCCCGACGCGACCCCGGTCGAGCGAGTGATGACTGCGAAGGTCGTCACGCTGGGCCCCAAGGATAGCGTCGAGCAGGCCGCCCGAATCTGATGCTGACGAAGCGGATCGGCGCGATCCCGATCGTCGAAAAAGAGCGGCTGGTGGGCATCATCAGCCGCGCCGACATCCTCGGAGCGTTTCTCGGCTTGATCGCCGGAATCGGCGGCGCCCGCCGAAACTGCCAGACCGGCGCGCGGCGCCGCGTCAAAATCAACCCGATCGAAGCCAACGCGATCGAAACCGGAGCGATCGAAGGTGAACGCGATCGGAATCAAGATGAACAGACAAATCCCCCCTACCACCAAGCAGTCCAAGGGTCTGATCCGAAGCTTCAACCGAGGCTTCGTGCGCGACGACAAGAGCCCGCAAGGTCGTGCGCAAAACGCCAATTACCAGGAACCGACGATTTGCGAGCGATGCGGTTCGATTTTCGCGCGAAGAACCTGGCGCTCCGCCCACAAGTTGAGCGCGGCGGAACGATGCGCGAGCCGTCAATGGGCGTATGTCCGGCGTGCAACAAGTCGGCCGCGAAGAAGGCAAGGCCGCGTGATAATTCGCGGCAGCGGCGTACTCCAGGAAGCAGGAAACCATCCGCCGCCGCATCCAGAACGTCGCCAACCGCGCGGTGAAGACTCAGCCCAGCGGCGCATCGCGTCAATCGACTGGATCGATAGCGACAAGGGCCGCGCGCTTCAGGTGATCACGACCTCGCAGAAGCTCGCACATCGGATCGTGCACGAACTGAACAAGCTCTTCCGCGCCGGTGTCGCCACATATTCCTGGAGGGACGATGGCACGCTGTTCGCCACCTGGGAGTACGAATTGCCCAAGAGGAAGCCGAAAAAAGCCGCGGAGGTAATGGCGAAAAAATCGCCTCCGCCCAAGCCGAAAAAACGCGCCCCGCGTTAGCGCGGTTTTTCTTCCGTCACCTCGCCCGCTCGGCTGCGGGAGAGGCTTGGCGACAGAGATGGTTGCGCGCAAACGACAGTTCAAGGAGGAGAAAGCCCATTCTGATTCATACCCAAACTTCCGAAATGGCGGATTACGCGCGGAGGACCGCGCGAGATCCTTCACTTCGGCCCAGAGGGTCCTTCGCCTTCGGCTCAGGATGGCCGCAGCGGCCACCTCAGTTCAGGATGACGGGAGGAGTCAAGGAACGGTGAACAACCGGGAATCTTAATTGAGCGAACCTGGAACTCGCCGCGCTACTGCTGGGTGGAGTGGTTGCGCCCCTCGAGGTAGCGCGCGGCTCCGAGGGCCACGACCAGGGCGGCGATCCCGAGTAAATTCAGAGCCGGCTGCTCCTTGATCTCAAGCACGATCACCTTCCGGCACACCGCTATCAAAGCGACCTCCAGAACGACGGCGACTTGCACGACGTGCTCGGTCGAGTAAGCCCTGACGGTTGCCAGCAGTTCGACGCCAACAAGAATCAATAGGAAGAGCCCGAAAATATCGAGGAGTTTATCAGTGCGAAGCAACGCGATTGGTGGCGCGACGATATCATTGAGGATGACCCAGCCGACCTCGACTGTGGCGAGCACGAGCACGAGAACCATCATCACGATGAGCGAGGCCACAATGACCCGCTCGACCCGTCCAATATAGGCGTTCATAACTCCTCGGTTCTCACGCTCCGTTGCCTTGGGGAGACTTTCCGCGCCGCGCTCGGAGCATCGATTATCAAGTCGCGCGCCACAATCGTCGGACGTTCCACGGCGACAGTCTGCTAACCAAGACCCTTCAGCAAAGCTTGCGCGTCCTTCAGATCCACGAGGTCGAAGCCTTCGCTGAAACCGCCGTATATATCCGAAAGCATCGCGCGCGCTTCGTCGCGATTCCCCCGCTTGATCAGCATCCGCGCAAGGCTCGTGGTCGCGCGCAATTCCCACCATCGCGATTCCTGCCGCCGCGCGATTTCGATCGCTTTGCGCAAGCACGTCTCGGCTTCGCTATTGCCCGCTCCGTCGCGTGCCTCCAGCAGTTCGCCCTTCACTCGATAAAGTTCGGCCTCGTCCAGCAACTCACCGGAGCGCTCGATTCGCGCCCGCTGCTCGTCGAGTATCGCGATCGCCTGATCGAACCGCCCGAGTTTTTCGTAACCCTTAGCCAGCATCGCGGCCGTAAACGCCTGCCTCGGCACGCCGCCGATAGGAACAAACCCGGCGATCCCTGCTTCCATCTCGGCGACGCCCCGCTGCGTGTCGCCGAGTTCCGCGATCGCCCATCCGTGAAGCCATCGGCCCCACTCCAGCCACTCGGGGAACCCTTGTTCCTCGCCGAGCGCCATTGCCGCTTCCGCAACATCGCGCACGGCCTCCGGCTCACGCCGCACCTGATGCAGCCAGCCGAGGGTAGCCAGCACCATGCCGAGAGTGAACGGATGGTTGACTGCCCGGGCGCGGCCCACTGATTCCTGGCCGAGTTTTAACGCCTCTGAAATCCCGCCCAGAAGATGAACCGGCAGGCAGCTATGGCCCGGAACTACCGCCGACATATAGAGGGGCGACGCCCCCTGCGGTACGGCCGCAAAACGCACCATCCATTCGCGGGAGAGCCTGACCGCCTCCTTCAGATCGCCGCAGAAGAGCGTCCCGAGTTCGATGACCATATGCGCCGGTGCAAGTATTTCCATCGCGCCAGACTGCTCGGCCAACCCAAGATGCCGTCCGCATATTTCCCGGGCGCGTAAAGGTTCTCCGCGCGCAAGATAAAGAAACGATAGATAGATCGACCCGCGAAGCAGCAACGTCGTATCTCCCAGCCGCTCGCTAATCTCGCACACCCGCTCGAAGGCGCGCTCGCGCTCCCGCGAACCGATCCCGTGCAACACCGTGGCAACCGAGCCCTCGGTGGTATGCAGCGCAAGCTCGATCCGCAGGCGGTCCGTTCCTTCGGGAAGCTCGGCGACAAGCGCGATCGCGGCCTTCAGGTCGCCGGCCGCTTCGGAGTATGCCGACCGCTCGACCGCCTGCTCCGCCGCCAGACGCAGGTATTCGACCGCCTTGGCCACATCGTCGCTATGGCGGTAATGACGGGCCAACTCGGCGTAATAGTCTTCCAGCCGATCCTGGTACAACGACTCGATAGCCGCGCCGATATTGCGATGAAGCAGGCGGCGACGCTCGACAAGAACCGAATTGTAGGCCACTTCCTGGGTGAGCGCGTGCTTGAAGGTGTACTCGACATCCGGGTAGGCGGGCTGCTCGTAGATGAATTCGCCGAGTTGCAGGTCCGACAGCATCCGCTGCAGCTCATCGTCCGGTTTGCCGACTACCCGTTTTACCAGACCGAGCCGGAACTCCTTGCCCATCACCGACAAGGCGTGCAGCAGTTCCTTCTCATCCGCCGGCAGCCGGTCGATGCGCGCGGTCAGGATTCCCTGCACCGTGGGCGGAATCTTGAGCTCCCCCAGCGCCTTGGTGAGTTTGACCGTTCCGTTGCGGACCAGCGCTCCCTGGTCGAGCAGAACCTGCACCGTCTCTTCCATAAAAAACGGATTGCCTTCGGTCCGGTCGATAATCAGCAGCTTGAGCGCGGAAAGATCAGCACCCTCACCCCGACCCTCTCCCGCAACTGGGCGGGCGAGGGGGACGGAGGGGCCCAGCAGCGCGGTCAGCATCTCGTCGGCGCTTTCCTTGCCGAGCGGATCGAGCCGCAACTGCGTGTAGTAAGTTTTGCTCCCCCATTGATGCGAATACTCGGGCCGATAGTTGACCAAAAGCAAAATGCGCGCGGTGGCCAACCCGTCCATCAGCAGGTTCAGGAAGACCTGGGTTCCCGCATCGATCCAGTGCAGGTCCTCAAACATCACGATCAGCGGCTGATTGAAACTCTCGCGCAGCAGCAGCCGCTTGGCCGCCTCCAGCGTCCGCCGCTGCCTGATCTGCGGATCCATTTGGGCCAGAGGATCGGCCGCGTCGCTCACGCCAAGGAGCGAGAACAGATAAATCAGCGTGTCCTCCAGCGCCCGATCCAGCGCCAGCACCTTGCCGGTGATTTTCTCGCGCCGGGTGCGCTCGTCGTCCTCGGTCACAATCTTGAAGTAATTGTTGAGCAAGTCGATCAAGGGCAGATAGGCCGAGGCCTTGCCGTGCGATACCGAAAACGCCTCCAGCACCAGGCATCTGCCGCCCCCGATCAGCTTGAACTCATGGAACAACCGCGATTTGCCCAGCCCCGCCTCGCCCATCGCCGCCACCACCTGGCCGCGCGCCCCCTTGGTTCGCTCCAGCGCCCGCTTCATCTCCTCGATCTCGCGATCCCGACCGACGAATCGCGAGAGCCCCCGCCGCGCCGACATCTGCAGCCGCGTTCGCAGCGGCCCCAGACCGATCAGCTCAAAAACATTGACCGGCTCGCTCACCCCCTTGACCCTGGTCGGCCCCAGCGCCTTGAACGCGAAATACCCCTCGACCAGTTGCTGCGTGTGCTCGCTCACCGCGATCGATCCGGTCAGCGCCAGCGCCTGCATCCGCGCCGCCAGGCTGGTCGAATGGCCGATCGGGGTGTACTCGGCACGTTGCTCGTCGGTCTGAACCGACCGCACCACCACCTCGCCGGTGTTCAGCCCGACGCGAATCTCGATCGGCGCGCGCCCTTCTTCGCGCAGCTTGCCCGCGTAGCGCTTGAGGTCTTCCTGCATCTTGAGCGCCGCGTACAGCGCTCGCTGCGGATGGTCCTCGTGCGCGATCGGAGCGCCGAACACGCCGAATACCCCGTCGCCGGTCGACTGCACGATGTAACCGTCGTAGCGATGGACCGCGTCCATCATCAGCTTGAGCGCGGGATCCACCACCCGGCGTGCTTCTTCCGGGTCGAGGTCCTCGATCAACTCCATCGAACCCTTGATATCGGCGAACAGCGCCGTAATCGTCTTGCGCTCTCCCTCCGTAGCACCGCGCGCTTCGATCGCTACCCGATCGGTGCGAATCTGCTCCGCCGAACGCGCCGGCTTGTCGGCGACCGTGCTTTTATTCGTATCCGCCGAAGCCGCGCCCAGCGGCGTGGCGCATTCGCCGCAAAATTTGAACTGCGGCGGGTTTTCAAATCCGCACTTTGGGCAGCGGCTCTTGAGCGGAGAGCCGCAATTGCCGCAGAACTTCATCCCTTGCGGATTCTCAGATTCGCAACCCGAACAGCGCATCGCCCCAACTCCCATAAGAAATGAACCCTTTCTTGTATCACATCTTCTACCATTCGCGAGTATACGGAGCGGGTGTCCGTTGGAGATTGTGGCGTCTGCGCCTGAACCGAACCTTGACAGAATGTCTTGTTCTGTTAAGCACTTGCGCGTGGAACAAGGAATGAGCGATTACGAAGTCCTCGAAATACCGAATTTACTCCTGCAGAAAGGGGGAACGCTCCCGATGGCCAGGCTGGCCTACAAGACCATCGGGACGCTGAGCCCGACCCGCGATAACGTCGTGCTGATACCGACGTGGTACACCGGCACGCATTACGACATCGAGAGTTTCATGATCGGCGAGGACCGCGCCCTCGATCCGCGCAAGTATTTCATCGTGATGGCGAACCTGCTGGGCAACGGGATCTCCTCATCGCCCAGCAACTCGCCGTCGCCGATCGAGCGCGGGCGATTTCCCAGGGTCACTTTCCATGACAACGCCCGCCTGCAGCATCTCCTGCTGACCCGGAAGCTGGGCATCGCACGTATTCGTCTCGTGACCGGTTGGTCGATGGGCGCCTGCCAGACCTTTCAGTGGGCGGCTCAGTTCCCGGAGATGGTGCGCGCCGCATGCCCGATCGCGGGCTCGGCCCGAACGGCTTCATTCAACAAGGTCTTCCTGCTGTCGCTGCAACGGGCGCTGGAACTGGACCCCGTCTTCGCTCAAGGCTTCTATGATCGCCCGCCGGTAAACGGATTGAAGGCTTTCGCCGCAATCTATGCGGGATGGGGAACGTCGGAACCGTTCTACAGGACCGAGGCCTACCGGGCCCTGGGCGCGCGCGATTACCTGGAGCACGTCGCGTCCTTCTGGGAGCCGTTCTTCCTGCGCTGCGATGCCAACAACCTGCTCTCGCAGCTCTGGACCTGGGTGCATGGCGATATCAGCGACAATCCGGTCTATAACGGCGATTTTGAGGCCGCTCTTGGCGCGATCAAGGCGCGCACGATTGTCCTGCCGGTGGACAACGACCGCTATTTCCCACCGGCGGACAGCGAATACGAAGCGCGACACATCCCGGGCGCCAAGTGCCGCGTCGTATCCTCGATCTGGGGGCATATGGCGCCAATGAATCCGCAGGACATTCCGGCGATAGACGGCGTTCTCCGGGAGCTGCTGGCGGATTGAAATACTGCCTTCGCCCCCTCCGCCATCCTGCCCGGATCGATCCTTGACAGAATGTCTTGGACAGAATGTCTTGTTCTGTTAAGCACTTGCGCATAGTGGAGAAAGAAGGTCTGGATAGACCTTACGCCGGCGATAAGAGGGAACTCCGATGAATGGCGCACACGATCTGGGCGGAATGCAGGGCTTGGGACGAGTCGAACGGGAAGAGCAAGAGCCGGTCTTCCATTCGGCCTGGGAAAAAACCGTCTTCGGTTTGCTCTTCGGAACGGTAGGAAACGGGTTGATAAACCTCGACGAGTTCCGCCACGGCATCGAACGGATGAATCCGGTGCACTACCTGGCTTCGAGGTACTATGAGCACTGGCTCTACACCATCGAACGAAACCTGCTTGAAAAAGGGATCATCAACGAAGCTGACCTCAAGGCGCGGATGCGGCAATTTAGCGCCAAGCCCGCTGCGCGGCCCAAGCGAACCAAAAATCCGGAACTGGCGAAGCGGATGCTCGGACAGATCCGCCGGGGCGGCTCGACTCGTATGGAAGTAAATCAGCCGCCGCGCTTTAAGGTCGGCGACCGGGTGCTGACCCACAACATCAATCCCACCGGTCACACACGCCTGCCGCGTTACGCTCGCGGAAAGCATGGCGAAATCGAGCGCGTGTATGATTCATTCGTCTTCCCCGATACCAGCGCGCATCAACGCGGCCCGAATCCGCAATATGTTTATTCGGTTCGCTTCGACGGTCGCGAGCTTTGGGGACGCGAGGCCGAGCCCAACACGTCCGTCTACATCGACATGTGGGAGGATTATATCGAGCCCGTATGATTAAACGTCGAACCGCAAAATCGAAATCGAAACCCCGGGCGTCGAAATCGAAACCTAAGGTGCGCAAAACCATCGGCGAGCAACATCGCGGCAGTCCGCTTCCGATCGGCGAACAGTATCCGTTGCCGGAGGCCGACCTCGCGGCAAGGGCACGGGCGCTTGAATCGCTGTTGGCCGAAAAGGGCCTCGTCAGCAGCGACATGATCGATAGCGTCGTCGCCGCCTACGAAAAAGACATCGGCCCGATGCTGGGCGCGAAGGTCGTGGCGCGCGCGTGGGTCGATCCCGCCTTCAAGCGCCGCCTGCTTGAAAACGCCACCGCCGCGTGTGCCGAACTCGGCATCGGCGGCATGCAGGGCGAGCACATGATCTGCGTCGAGAACACGCCGCGGGTCCACAACGTCGTATGCTGCACGCTGTGCTCGTGTTACCCGTGGCCGGTCCTGGGCCTGCCGCCGACATGGTACAAGCATCCGCAGTACCGCGCCCGGTTGGTCGCCGACCCGCGCGCGATGCTGCGCGACGACTTCGAGTTCACAATCCCGGAGAGCGTCGAAGTCCGCGTATGGGACAGCAGCTCCGAGATTCGTTACTGGATCCTGCCCGAGCGTCCGGCCGATACCGAGCACATGTCCGAAAAGCAGCTCGCCGCCATCGTCTCGCGCGATTCGATGGTCGGCGTGGGCAAAGTGCATGAACCGGGAACGGCACGCGGGGGCCGCCGATGATGCCGCGCAAAAAACGTATCGGGCCCAAAAAAGCTTCCAGCCCGAAACAGCAATCAGCGCGTGATTCAGCGGTCGATCGCAGAGTTGCCGACGTCCTTCCGCGCCGAAGCGGCGAGCCGCTCTTCCGCGCCGAATGGGAGCGGCGGGCATTCGGAGCCGCAATCGCGATGGTGGAAAAGGGCCTCGTCCCGTTCGACGAGCTGCGATGGCGCGTGACCGCATCGATCACCACCTGGGAGCGCGCCAACCTCGGGAACGAAGAGACCTTCAACTTCTTCGAGCGATGGCTCCTTGCCTTCGAGCGCCTGCTCATCGACCGGGGCGTCGTCTCGCGCGAGGAAATCAACCAGCGGGCCGCGAAGAGCTGCTGAGCGCACGGTCCTGGACCCGATACCGGCGCGCCGCGCGAGTCTTTCTATCAACACTGGAATGGAGACCATGCAGGAGCAGGAAGGAATCGTTCAGTTCTTCCAGCACGCCCATCACCGCATCGAGGGCTGGCTGATCGATTTTCAGGAGGCCCTCGACGCCGGCCATCTCGACGTGAGCCTGATCGACCAGGCCGCCGAGACGCTCCGCCTGCACATGTATACCGAAGAGGAGCTTATCTTCCCTCATGTGAAGCAGGTGCTGGCGCAACCGATCGCCGATTTGCTGGAGCAGCACGGGCGTATCAGCGATCTGATGAACGAACTGCGCGGGCTCCTGCGTCAGGGCGCGGACATATCGCGGGTGAAAAAGCCCTTCGCGTTTCTGTTCAATGTCCTGGCCGCTCACTGCTCGGCTGAAGACCTCGGCATTTATCCGGACCTGGTGTCGGTTCTGGGCGCGAAGAAGGCTCACGCGCTCCTGCGGGAGGCCGACCAGGCCGAGGCCCCGCCCGGATGGGTCTGCTCGGCCCGCCGATAGCCATCGCGCAGCATCGTTCCGCCGGCTACAGCAACTGCCCGATTTCAACGGGCGGCCTCGGCCTTCGATGGCAATCTGCCGACCGCGGCCGGAAAGCTCACGACCACGCCGTTCGATGCCCCAATCAAGTGGACCTACTTCGAGTTGTGGCATCAGGGGCGTCTCGCGCGCATGGGCGCTTCCATGATGGCCAACGATTACGTGCAATGGCACGGCTTCTACGAGGTCGCGAAGATTTTCTACAGCGACTTCCTGCCTGAGGCCGACCGCCTGATGCCAGGCGTGACCGCCAAGGTCAGGGCGATGCCCGAGCATCAGTGGCTCAAGGGATTGTCGCAGGAAGATCGGCGCAGGATTAAGGAGTTCTACCAGAAGCGTTACGAGCTGCCTGCCAAGTAACGGCGCCGCGTCGGCTGGCGCAGCCTCCGACGGGAGGCTGCGCCAGCCTCCCGTCGCGCCCTTTTACTTTCCATCTTTTGATCTGCCCAGCCGTATCCTGGGCGAATTAATCCCTAATAAAGCGACCCTTCGTAAACACAGCCGCCTGTAGCCTAATCGCAGCGGGCGGCTGCTCGACGACCGCGATTCCGCCGCATCGCGTGGTGCCGGTTTTGTGGCGCTCTCCCTATTTGCTCGAAAAGACACTTTTTCACTGCCTCAATTAGCTATTTAGCCTCCGGATTCATTGACTGAATTAGTATTTCACCAAAGACTGGGCGCATAAGAAGCACTTCGTATCTGGAGGGCATCGCGATAAGCGTTCGTTGGTAGTTAGATGGCTCCGACACAACATGTAACAACAGATGCTATATACTACGGCCGACCGGTCCACCCGGTTTCATTTACTCATCGTAGCGGCGGCCGCGCCCGCACGGAAATATTTCACACGTTCGCCAACATTATCGCTCGCAAATCGAAGGTTGGGGGGACCGGACCACGATGAAACTGGAAACCGCGCTGGCTGCGAGTCTGTTCGTTGCTCTGACGCTCTGTTACGCGCAACCGCTCCCGGCAGCGCCACCGGGCGCCACCGGACAAACCTCACCGGCGCAAAGCGTCACATCCGCCTCCGCTGCCGCAGCCGTCAATCCGGCCTCAGCGGACGCGCTTAAATTTGCCACCTATGTCGGCAGTGCGGTCTGCAAGGCCTGCCACTCGGCGCTCGTGAAAGAGTTCTCCAGGACCACGATGGGCAAGATCTTTATCGCTCATCCTCGTGATGAGGTCGAGCGACAAAGCTGCGAGGGCTGCCACGGACCCGGAAGTCGCTACATCAAAGACATGACGGCGGCGATGGGCAAGGGCCGCAAACCGGACGAGGTCGGTGCGGGGCCGGCCGCAGGCGGGCTCATCACCTTTCGCAAGGGTGCCGAGCCGGACGAGACCCAGAATCAGGTCTGCCTGAACTGTCACGAAAAAGGCGAGCGGGCCTTCTGGCGGGCAAGCACCCATGCCTTCCGCTCGGTCCGATGCGTTGACTGTCACACCGTCATGGGTGCGGTGACCGCGGCCGAGCAGCCCAACCCTCAGATACGGAACTCCCCGCTGAGCGCGGAATTCGCGAATCCGTTTGTGGTGACGCGATCCGAGACCCAGGTCTGCCTGCGCTGCCATCTGCAAAAGAGGATGGAGATAAACCTGCCCTCGCACATGCCGATTCGCGAAGGCTCGATGGTATGCACCGATTGCCACAATCCCCACGGCGGCCCGTATCCACACCAATTGCGGGCGGCGACCGTCAACGAAGTCTGCTATCAGTGCCACGCCGAAAAGCGCGGGCCCTTCCTGTGGATGCACGCGCCAGTGGCTATGAACTGCCTGAACTGCCACAAGCCGCACGGCAGCATCAACCAGCACCTGCTGGTAATCAACCTGCCGCTACTCTGCCAGCGCTGCCACATCGGGACGCATCATCCGAGTTCGCCCCACAAGGCCGGGCAGATTTACGTGATCAACCAGCAGTGCGCCAATTGCCATTCGCAGATACACGGTTCCAACTCGCCGGGCGGAAGGTATTTCACGCGCTGAGGCGGAAGGCAGAGAAGGCACGGCAAAGTTGGGCCGCACCGCGGTTTGCGACCGGCCCAGGAGGAAACGTTATGAACCTGAAGCGCTTGTTCGCCGGATACGGTTTGATGGTGCCCGTACTTTCGATGATGCTGGTAGTGCTGATGCTCGCTCCCGTCTCGGCCCAGGTCGACGTCGGTGGAATCACGGCGGAGGGCACGATTGAGGCGAGCGGCATTGCCCAGCCGGTCCCCTACAACACTGACGTCGCGAAGTTTCAGGAATATCGCGATCTGGCGCAGCAGTTGATCGTGCCGCAGCTGCGGCTCCTGCTCGGCGACAAGGACGGAAACTATTACGCGCGATTCGACGCGGTAAACGCCTCGCAAAAGAACCAGATGTATTCGCTGCGCTTCGGCGAGTACGGCACGCTCGACGTGCAGGCGCAGTGGCTCGAGATCCCGCACTTCTTCAGCGACGGAGTCGCGAGCACGCCGTACCGCGAATCCGGCGGTGACTTCACTCTATCTTCGAAGCCCGCTTCGAGCACCAAGCTCGCGTCATGGCTGCAATCGAACGCCAAGCCGTTCGACATGAGCCTGCTCGAAGGGATCGCCAACCTCAACGTGCGCTATACGCCGACGCCGTCGCTGACCTTCAGCGCGAACATGAATTATCAGAACCCAACCGGAGAGCAGCCCTTCGGCGGCTCCTTTTTGTTCGGTTCCAGTCCCGGTACTTACAAGGTGAACGAACTCTGGGTGCCAACGCAGTACCACACCTATAATTTCGGCGCGGGCGTGGAGTATGCAAATAACGGATGGCTGCTTGGCTTCCGGTACCAGGGCTCTTTCTTCCGGAACGCTTACGACACCCTGACCTGGGACAACCCCCTCAATCTTTCCGGAGTAGGCAGCGCATGTAAGGATTCCACCACTTTCACTTCCTCCTCGACTACCGGCCCCTGCCAGGGGCGGGCAGCGATGTACCCGGACAATCAGGCCCACAACTTTATCGTGACCGGAGCCGGTAAGCTTCCGTTCAACACCCACCTGATGGGCAGCCTCGAATACGGATTCTGGCTCCAGGACGCGCCTTTCATCCCGCTTACGATCAACAGCAAGCTGCAACAGTCGTTAAGCTCGGTCGGAGCGCCCAATAGCCTCGGCGGCGACGTGCGCCCGTTCTTCGTCAACTTCACGATCGACAGCAATCCAATCAAACCGCTGAATCTGAAGGCGACCTATTCCTATTTCGATTACGACAACCAAACGTCGCCGGTCACCTTCACAGGAGTCAAGTCGCTGGACGATGTGAGTTCCGCCTGGACTCCCACCACCGCCCATCCCTTCTCGTTCTCGGAGCAGGACATCAGCTTTGAGCCGACCTATAGCGTGACCGAAACTCTCGCCGCGCAGTTTACGGCCCGTCTTTCGACCTATCACAACGGCGGCTTGATGGTGCTGCAGCAGGATAAAACCAGTTACGGCCCCGCGCTCGATTGGACCCCATACCCGTGGCTGACTTTCCGCGCCGATTACCAGCACGCGCACCGCTCCTCGCCCGGATACAACAACAATCGCGCTGATCTGGTCCAGGTGCTTGGCGGGACTCCGGGAGGGGTGGAGGAGCTTCAGAACCTGCGGCGGTTCGACGAGGCCACGCTCGATCTGAACCAGACGTCGCTCTATGCCTCCGTGCAGCCGATCGAGCAGCTCACCCTGTTCGCCGCCTTCAGCTACGATAACTACAACTATCCCGCCAGCGACTTCGGCCTGCAGCACACTTCGAGCTATACACCGTCGCTGGGGGCCAGTTGGGATCCGCTTCCGGGCGTGCATCTTTTCAGCGACTATTCGTGGCAGGCCTACGATTGGAACCTGCGCTCGCTTGACGAGAGTACCCTTCCCGCGCCGACGCCTCCGCCGGGAAAAACGCCGGTTTGGACGGCTATGGGCCGCAGCCAGGCCAACAGTATCGATTTCGGCATCGATGCCGCGATACCGCGCGATCCCATCCTGCAGCGACCGTCGCACCTGAAACTCCAGTACA
Source organism: uncultured Pseudomonadota bacterium (assembly GCA_963759165.1). Lineage (GTDB taxonomy): Bacteria > Desulfobacterota > Binatia > Binatales > Binataceae > DATJOQ01. The sequence goes on from CAVWXK010000001.1 coordinate 2,357,994, forward strand.
CCTACACGGTTGGCAACAACATGAGCCACCAGGTGGGAGATACCGCGGCGTCATCGCCGGCGGTCAACTATCCTGATACCGGCTCTCAGTTCCACGAGTTGATGGTTCAGTACGAGTACAATTTGCGCGACAACGTCGCGGTCAACGTCGGCTACTACTTCAGCCATTTCGGCGAATACGATTTCCTGGTGGACAACACGGCGAACTTTATGCCGGGCGCAAGCGCATACTCCACATTTCTCGGCAATACCGTCATGGCTCCCTACGACTCCAGCGTCGGATTCGTAACCGTGAAATACAAATTTTAATTTAACGCCGGCGCAGTACACACAGCGGGAGGCGGGAACGAACCGCGGACGACCGTCTCTCGCCGTGACTTTCTCGCGATCGGCGATGTCTTGAGGGAAATCAATGGCGCGCCCTGAGGGATTTGAACCCCCGACCTACAGATCCGTAGTCTGCCGCTCTAATCCGCTGAGCTAAGGGCGCGCTGAGGATTCAATCACTTTTCTATATTCCACCCGCCTCCGCAAGACAGGCCCGGCAATGACGAGCAAAGATGGGGCTAAACTCGACGCGAGCTACCGCGGCTCGCAGGGGATAAAAACCCGCACCGTCGTGCCCTCGCGCACCCGGCTGTCGATCTTGAGCCGCCCCTGATGCAACTGCACGATATGCTTGACGATCGCGAGACCGAGGCCGGTGCCGCCCAGTTCGCGCGATCGCGCGCGGTCGACGCGGTAGAAGCGCTCGGTGAGGCGCGGGATGTGCGCCGCCGGAATGCCCTCGCCGGTGTCGCTTACGGCCAACTCGATACTCGCCGGCGCCTCTCCCTCCGCCGCCGCCAGTCGCGCCGTCGCCGTCACACGGCCGTCGCGAGGCGTATATTTGATCGCGTTGTCGAGCAGATTAAGCATCAGTTGCTGGAGCCGGTCGCGGTCGGCGCGCATGTTGGGCAGATCCTCCGCGGCCTCGACGCTGAGCACGATGCCCTGCCTGTCGGCCGCCTCGCGCATCAGTTCGACCGTCTCCTCGAGCAGCCGGCCCGGCTCGACCGGTTCGAATCTGAGCGGCGTCAGACCGCGTTCGAGATCCGACAGCGTCAGGAGATCATCCACCAGCCGCGCCAGGCGCTTGGACTGGCGCTCGATTATGCCGAGGAAGCGGCGCTGGGTCTCCAAATCGTCCACCCCGTCAAGCAGCGTTTCCGCATAGCCGCAAAGCGCGCTAAGCGGCGTCCTGACCTCGTGGGTGAGATTGGCGACGAAATCCGCGCGCACGCTTTCGTAAGCCTTCAGATCGCTGATATCCGAGAATACCAGCACCCGTGCCGCCGCGGCGCCTTTGGCCGCACGCACCGGAGCGGCGTTGACGCGCAGATGGCCGGACTTGGGATGCGTAATCGCAAACTCAGTCGTCATCATTTCTGAGTCGGTCGCCGCGGTCGAGCGCGCGACAAACTCCTGCAATCGCGGATCGCGGCACAGTTCGACGAAGTTACGTCCCCGATAGTCGACTTCGGGGCTGAGCGCGAACATCTCGCGCGCGGCGCCGTTGAGCAGCACCACCTCGCCGCGATTCCCGGTCACCACCACCGCCTCGCGCATGCTGCGCAGAACCGCCTCGAGTTCGTCGCGCCGCTCGGCGAGTTCGGCAAGCTCGCCCATCATCGTTCGGCAACCGCCAACAGACGGCGCTGCGCGTCACCGATCGGCCCTCGACGACCAGGTAACCGGGCGTGCGATGCTCTCCAGCGCCTGCGTCATCGCCTCAAGACCCTGGATGCAACCGGCCGTGTTTCGGGTCGCGGCGCGCGCCGCCATCAGAGCGCCCAACAGGCTCAGCGCGCGCGGCCCCGACCCAGAGCATCGGCACGCTGCCTGTGGCTTCGACCACCGCCAGCAGCACGACCGGCGGCACGATGCCAAGCGCGATACCGGCGGTCAGGCGGGACTCGCACGCGTTTAGTCGAGCGACTCCGGATCGAATCGGTAGCCCACGCCGCGAACCGTCAGGATCAATTCCGGTTGCTCGTCGTCGCGCTCGATTTGCCTGCGCAGGCGCCGGACGTGAACGTCTACGGTGCGCGGCTCGACGAAGGTATCGCGTCCCCAGACCAGATCCAGAAGTTGCTCGCGGCTATAGACGCGGCCCGGATGCTGCACGAAAAATTTGAGCAGCTCGAACTCGCGCAGGCAAAGTACGCGCGGTTGCCCGGCAACCGAAACCTCGTAGGTGCCGAAATCCATTCGGAGCCGACCGTGCTCATAGACACCCTTCCGCTTCCGGCTCGGCGGCGGCTTGCGCGCCCGGCGCAGCAGCGCCTTGATTCGAGCCACGACCTCGCGCGGACTAAACGGCTTGACGACGTAATCGTCCGCGCCCATCTCGAGGCCGAGTATCCGGTCCACTTCTTCGCCCTTGCGCGGTCAGAATCAAGATCGGCAGCATCGCGGTTGCCGGCGCCGCGCGCAGCTTGCGGCAGAGTTCGAGGCCCGGCATCCCGGGCATAAGCAGATCGAGCACGAGCAGGTCCGGTGCGCTCCGCTCGATTAGCTTCAGTGCCTGCCGCCGTCGCCCGCTTCTTCGACGGCGATAGCCTTCCTGCTCGAGGTTGTAGCGCAAGAGCTCGCGGATATCGGACTCGTCTTCGACCACCATCACGGTGATACGCGGTCCAAGCCGCCGCTGCTCACTCCACGCCCATCACTTCTTGCTCTTTTCCGTGTGGCGGATGGTCTTGCCCTTGACCATGAAGACCACCATCTCGGCGATATTGGTGGCGTGGTCCGCGATCCGTTCGAGATTCTTGGAAATGAACAGGATTCGGGTCGCGCGGCCGATCGTATGCGGATCCTCGGCCATATAGCTCAGCAGTTCGCGGAAGATCTGGTGATTGAGCTGGTCGACCTCGTCATCGCGCTCGATAACCTGTTGCGCCAGATCGCAATCGCCGCGCAGGAAACGCGTCGAGGCTGTCCTTGACCATCGACTCGGCGATACTCGCCATCCGCGGAATATCGATATAGGGCTTGAGGATCGGCTCTTCGTTCAGTTCCAGCGCCCGTTCGCAGATGTTGACCGCCATATCGCCGATTCGCTCGAGATCGTAGTTAATCTTGAGCCCCGTGGTGATGAACCTGAGATCGCTCGCCGCCGGCTGATCTCAGCGCCAGGAGCCGGATGCACATCGCGTCGATATCCACGTCCATCCGGTTCACTTCGGCGTCGCGCGCGATCACTTCGCGCGCCTCCTCCGACTTGCGATTGACCAGCGAATCCACCGCGTCTGCGATCTGGCGCTCGACCAACCCTCCCATCTTGAGCAGGTCGGTGCGCAGGCCGCTCAGTTCCTCTTCGTACTGGCGAATGGTGTGTTGCGGCTGGGGATTGCTCATCTCATTAACTGCCCTCCGGCCTAACCGAAGCGGCCGGTTATATAATCTTCGGTTTCGCGGCGCGTCGGATTGGTGAAAATCTGATTGGTCTCGCCGAACTCGATCAGATCGCCGTTGTACATAAATGCGGTGTAATCGGAGGCGCGGGCGGCCTGCTGCATGTTATGGGTGACGATTACGATCGTATAGATCTCCTTTAGTTCCATCAGCAGCTCTTCGATCCGCGCGGTCGAAATCGGATCGAGCGCCGAACAGGGCTCATCCAGCAGCAGCACCTCGGGCTTGACCGCCAGCGCCCGCGCGATACACAGCCGCTGCTGCTGCCCGCCCGACAAACTGGCGCCCGGCCGATCCAACATATCCTTCACTTCGTCCCACAGCGCCGCCTGACGGAAGACTCCGCTCGACTATCTGCGACCGCTCCGCGCGGCTCGCCGCCAACCCGTTGAGCGTAAGCCCCGCCGCGACATTATCCCCGATCGACATGGTCGGAAAGGGGGTCGGCTTTTGAAAAACCATCCCGACCCGTCGCCGGATCGATACCGGATCCACGTTCGGGGCGTAAATGTTCTCGCCGTCGAGCAGCACCTCGCCCTCGACTCTCGCCCCGCCCTGCACTTCATGCATCCGGTTAAAGCATCGCACAAGAGTCGATTTGCCGCATCCGGAGGGCCCAATGATCGCAGTGACCTTGCGCTCGGCCGCGCCCAGATTAATCTTGTTCAGCGCGCGAAGCTCGCCGAACCAGGCGCTCAGATCGCGCACGCTCATTTTCTCGTCAGCCATAACCTATCTTGGAACCCTGATCGTCGCCCCCGCAAGCCAGCGAACTGTTACCTGCAGCTTCAGTACCATTGCCGTAAGCGCCAGCGCGGCTTCCCGGAACCAGGGTCGCCAGCGAGACCATCTCCTTCGTCGTGCGGGTGAGCAGAGGAATCATGATAATCGCCAGCGCCGAACATCCGCCCATCGGTCGCACCAGCCCTCCGCCACCGCAACCAACAGTCCAAAAACAATCAGCATAAGAGCCAGAATGGCCAAATGAAACAGCCGATCGCCCGAAACGCTTGCCGGGAACCCCCGCTTTTCAGCGCACACACGGCCAAGGCTCGGCGCCTCGCTATCGTTTACAACCTCCGGTAAATCTTAAAGTAACCCTTTCACTTGTTGCGACGGCTAGACTCCGGGGAGCAGACACACCGATCCCATTGACCAGTCCACCGTCAACCAAGTTTAAGCCCCGATTGTTACGCTAATGTTACAGGATGAAAAAATCGGCGCTAAACCGCCAAAAAACCAGTCTGACTCCCGCGCTCAGCGGATGACTTCGAGTCCGTCCATGTATGGCCGCAGCACCTCGGGGACGACGAGGCTGCCATCCTCCTGCTGGTAGTTCTCCAGCACCGCGATAAATGTCCGCGGCAGCCCAAGGCCCGATCCGTTGAGCGTATGGACCAGCTCGGGTTTGCCCCCCTTCTCCGCACGAAAACGGATCTGCGCGCGCCGGGCCTGAAAATCCCAGCAGTTCGAGCACGAGCTTACTTCGAGCCATTCGCGCGCATCCCGGCGCCCACATCTCGACGTCGTACTTGGCCGCCGCCGCGAAACCCAGATCGCCGGTGCACATCTCGATTACCCGGAACGGGAATCTTGAGCCGCCGGCAGACTTCGCAGGCATTCTCGACCAGCTTCTGCAGCTCGTCGTCGGAGGTCTCGGGCCTCACGAGCTTGACCATCTCGACCTTGTCGAACTGATGGCCGCGCTTGATTCCGCGCACGTCGCGCCCGGCCGACATCTTCTCGCGCCGAAAGCACGGCGTGTAAGCGGTCAGATAGATCGGCAGCTTCTCGCCGTCGAGAATCTCCCGCGCGTAGAAATTGGTCAGCGGTACCTCGGCGGTCGGGATAAACCAGTAATCCTCCTCGATATCGCGATACATCGTGTCGCGAAACTTGGGCAGATGCGCCGTGCCGAGCACCGCCTCGCCGTTCACCATCAGCGGCGGCACGACTTCCAGGTAACCCTGCTCCTTGATCTTCAGATCGAGCATCCAGGTGATCAGCGCCCGCTCCAGCCGTGCACCCAGCCCGCTCAGAATATAAAAGCGCGTGCCCGCGAGTTTCACTCCGCGCTCGAAATCGATAATTCCGAGCCGCTCGCCCAGCTCCCAATGCGGCAGCGGCTTGAACGAAAACTCGCGCAGCTCGCCTTCGCTCCTGACGATCGCGATTTTCGCTCTCGTCTTTCCCGACCCGCACGTACGGGCGCGGGCAGATTCGGCACTTCGAGCATCAGCTCCTCGAACTGGCGCTCCAGTTCGGCCAGCTCGCGCTCGCCTGCCGCGATCCGTTCGCCCAGCTCGCGCATCTCGGCGCGCCGCGCCTCGCGCTCGGCCGGCGATGCCTTGCCGAGCTCGCTTGCGATTCGCGCGTGCGCTCTGCCCGCTTCTCGTCGAGCTGATGCTGCATGTGGCGGCGGCTGAGCGTCGCATTCGAGAATCCGATCGACGCCCTCCGGCTCGAAGCCCACGCGGCGCAGTTGCGCTTGACGGTCCGGGATGTTCGCGAATTTGCTTTATATCCAGCATTCAAAAAGCGTCCTTCAGAATTTCAACCCGCCGCTCGAACCCGTCACCGGCGATCGCCACCACATCGAACCGCATCGCCCCGACTCGGCCCGATTGCGCAAGCGCGTATATCGCCGCCGCGCGGCGGATATGTGCCTGCTTGCGCCGAATCCACGGCTTCCTGCGGATTCCCCGCTCGCCCCGTGCCGGGTCTTGACCTCGACAAATACCAGCGTCTCTCCATCCATCGCCACGAGATCGATTTCGGCTCCGGCCGCGCGAAAATTGCGCGAGACGATCCGGTAGCCGATGCGCTTCAGATGGCGCGCGGCGATGCGCTCTCCGCGCGCGCCAAGGCTGATGCGGTTCGTCGACGACTCGGCTGCGCGCGTGATCCTCGCCGCGCCTCAGCCAGCCGATTAACCGCCCAAACACGTGCCCCCCTGTCATTTATATATACGTCCCCACCAGATCACGAAACGACGGACCACCCTCTCCCTGACCAGGGAGAGGGTCGGGGTGAGGGCTCGACAACGAATGATCTTGACGGCAAACCTGCTCTGCCACAAACGACGGCTGACTGGCGACGCCGCGATATGTTAGCATCGGCGCGATGGGCAGCAGCAGAAGAAGATCACTATCGAACAGGTCCGTCACGTCGCCGAACTGGCGCGGCTGCAACTGACGCCGGCTGAAGAGGAGCGGTTACAGGCTGACTTGAGCGCGATTCTCGACCACGTCGCCCAGCTCGACGCGCTCGATACCAGCGCCGTCGAGCCGACCACTCAGGTGGCCGAAGCGGGAACGCCGTTTCGCGACGACGTGGTCACCAACCATCCCGCGCCGGAAGAGATGCTGGCCAACGCCCCCGCCCGCGACGGCACGCTGTTCAAGGTGCCCGAAGATCATCGAATAACGTGCTCTGCGTCTCTGGAGACCACGGCCTAAATCGCAAGAACGCATCGCTTCGCGGCGATTCTTCGCTTCGCTCAGCGATGTGTCTGTGCAAACCAGGCGGTAACGCCCGGCACCAAACGAGCGGCTCACGCTAAGGCGATCGCATCCCTATCCGCGCGAACTACGCGCGGCGACCGCCTTGCGGCTGCCGAGCACGATCGGATTTAACAACGCTCCGCCGTCGACGGGAATATCCGCGCCGTTCACGAAGCTCGCCATATCCGAACAGAGAAACGCGATCAGGTTTGCGACTTCCTCGGGCTCGCCCAGGCGGCGCGCCGGAACAAACCCGAGCGCGTGCTCGCGGATCGTCTCCGGCATCGCGCGCACGTTCTCGGTACCGATAAGTCCCGGCAGCACCGCGTTGCAGGTTATTCCCTGGCTCGCGTATTCGATCGTGACGTTGCGCGTGAGCCCCAGCACCGCGGCCTTGGTGGCCGAGTAGCCGACCTGATTGTGCAATCCGTTGCGCGCCGCCGACGATGAGACGTTGACGATACGCCCCCATCCGCGCTCGGCCATCCCGCCGATAACGGCGCGGATCATGTTGAACGGGCCATTGAGATTCACACCAATCTCGCGATTCCACGCCGACTGCTCCATCCGCGCGAGCGGCGCGATATTGTTGACGATACCGGCGTTGTTAACCAGGCCGTGAATCGGGCCGAGATCGGTCTGAATCTTCGCGACGCCGCGCTCCACCTGCTCCGGATCGCTCACGTCGACGATCGCGAAGGCGGCCTTGCGACCGCGCGCGCGAACGGCTTCTGCCGTCTCGCTGATACGCTCGTTGATATCGAACACGCCGATATCCGCCCCAAGCTCGGCCATCACGATCGCGCACGCGCGGCCGATCCCGCGCGCCGCCCCGGTAATCAGGATCGTCTTGCCATCCAGACGCATCGTTTTGTCTCCGAATGTTTCTTGCTTTCAGACTGTCGAGCGCGCCAGTGGGTGATATACGAAGGCGAGACCACGCGCACCTTGTTGGAGCGAACCGAAACGCCGCCTAGCCCATCGCGATCCGGGCGTGGCGGCCGCGGACAAGCTCGTAGATGGTGCTGACGATCTCGTCGCTGCTGCAGCTCGCGCCAAAGACGGCGGCAACGCCCTGCCCTTTCATCTGCGCCGCGTCGGACGCGGTAATCACCGAGCCGCCAAGCACCACCGGAACGTCCACGCCCTTCTCCGCAATCAACGCGATCAACTCGGGCGTGTACTCGACGAACTCCCATGAGTGGCAACTGATACCGATAACGTCCACGTCCTCGTCGATCGCGGCCTGCACGATACTCTGCGGCGTGTTGAATCGGCCGGCGTAAACCACTTCCATCCCGGCGTCGCGCAGCAACCGCACCACCGCGATCGCGCCAAGCTCGTGCTGGTCGAGCCCCAACATGCCAACCACAATTCGTCCCTTAGCCATCACCGGCCCCTCAAGTCAGCGGCTGTACCATGCCGTGCGGATCGTATGGACACCCGTAACCCTGCCGAATCGTCCCGGCGATCTCACCCATCGTGGCCGACGCCTCGGTCGCCTCGATCACGGCCGGCACGAGATTCTGATCCGCCCTGGTCCGTTCGAGCACCGTCGCGAGCGCCGCCTTCGTCCGCGCTAGGTCGCGATTCGCCTTGAACTTTTTGATCTCTTCGATCCGCTCGCGATACGGACGGATCTTGGTCTCGGAGACTTCGCGCAGCAGCGTATCCTCGTCGGGCGGCAACTGATACGCATTCACGCCGACGACTATCTGCTCTTTGGTTTCGAGCCGCTGATGGTACCGGCGCATCTTGTCCTCGAAGAAAGCGCGGAACCATCCCGAATCGTGCAAATCGGCCGGATCGCCGCGCGCCTCGATCTCCTGGACCATGCCCCAGATCCGCCGTTCCATCTCGTCCGTCAGTGCCTCGACGTAATATGAGCCGCCGAGCGGATCGACCACCTTCGTCACTCCGGTTTCCGATTCGATTATCTGCTGCGTCCTGAGTCCCACCAGATGCGCTTCCGGGGTCGGCGTGCGCAGCGCCTCATCGAATGCCGAGATTTCGATCGCATGCGTGCCGGCGATAACCAGCGCCAGCGCCTGCGTGGTGCCGCGCACGATATTGTTGGTCAATTGCTGCGCCGTCATTGTGAGGCCCGAGGTATGGCTGGTTATCACCACCGACCACGAGCGCGGGTCCTTGGCGCCGAATTCGTCGCGGATCATGCGCGCGAACAGGCGGCGGGTGGCGCGAATCTTCGCGATCTCGCCGAAGAAATCCATGCTGCAATTGACCAGAATCGCGATCCGCGGGGCGAAGGCGTCGATATCGACGCCGCGTTTCAGCACTTCGCGCACCAGATGGCGGATTTCGAGAAATCGAGCGCCATCTCCTCGACCGGATCAAGCCCCGATTCGCTGAAGTAATATGTGTCTTCGACGAAGGAGTGGAACCGCGGCATCTCCCTGGCGCAGAAGTCGATCACGTCCGCCGCCATCCTAACGCGGGCCTTGAACGGCAGGCCGATCGCGTAGGTGACATCCTCCGAATAGAACGGCGTCAGGATAGTCGAGCCGCGCAGCTTGTCGAACGGACATTTGTAGGTCCTGGACGCGAGATAAAATCCGGCGAGCGAGAAAATCGCGGGCAGGGAAAGCGAGATCGAAATGCGGTCGAGCGGCAGATCGCGAAACAGATCGAGATAGTCCTGCTTGTTGCAGAGCGATACGCCCTGGGTGCCGATCGCGTTGGCGGCGAGCGGATGGTCGGGATCCATCAGCGCCTGCGTCGGAGTGTCGCCGATTACGTCGAGCCCGGTCTGGCCCTTGTCGAGCAGATAGTGGAATTGCCGGTTCGAGCGCGCCGCGTCGCCTTCGCCCGACAGCTCGCGCTGAATCCATCCGCCGACCGCCTGCGCCTGCGCGCGCCGTCCGCGCGTGAAGGGATACTGTCCGGGGACTTCGACGCTATGCTTCGATCCGTTTACGTCGTCCGGACCGTAAAAGTCCTTGATCGGTATTCCCGATGGCGTGTAGCGGCCGTTAGTTCCGGTTTTCATGGACGTCCCCTCCGGATACCGGGTTCGCGATTTCGTCGATCGGTTGACTATTGATCGCCGATCTCATCGTTGGCAAGGTCCGATTTCGGCCAAGCTGGTGCTTGGAACGGCCGTTTGGGCGCCTTTACCGATTTCGTGTAACAGGTTTCTTCAGCGTATCCGCGAAAAGGAGCCCTTGGCTAACTGCTTCAGCGAGCGGATTGCTTCTTGCCCTCGCCCATTATTTCATGGGAGAGGGCGGAGCGGCGCGGAGCTTGCGTCCTTTCGCAAGCGCCGTGACGCGAAGGTGAGGGTGCAGCGAGCCATTGGCGCACAGAGGCCTTGATGTGCCCTCACCCTGACCCTCTCCCGCAACTGCGCGGGCGAGGGGACGGAATAAAGACCGCAACTCCGCGGCGCGGAGGTTTCCTCAAGGGAGAAAACAGTTGATGCTTCGGGAACACGACAGCGCGGTGCTGATGCACGACCTGAGCGATCACGGCCTCAAGCGTGGTGACGTAGGTACCGTGGTTCTCGTTCATCCGGCGGGAGGCTACGAGGTGGAATTCATTACCCTCGACGGAGAAACGGTTGCCGTCGTCTCTCTCTCCGCCAACCAGGTGCGACCAATCGGACGCCGCGAGATCGCTCACGCCCGGCACCTCGAAGCCGCCCGCCCCGGATAGCCGACGGGCAACCGTCGGCGATAATACGTGAGGAGCAACGACGCGATGGCGATCACGATGTACGACCTGGCGGGCGCCGATCCGAACCGCCGCTTCAGCCCTTTCTGCTGGCGCACGAAAATGGCGCTCGCGCACAAGGGTCTCGAAGTACAAACGATTCCGTGGCGCTACATCGACAAGCCGATCATCGCTCAGTACAACTGGGAGCGCGTGCCGGTGATCGTCGACAACGGGCGCGGCGTCGTCGATTCATGGGCGATTGCGAACTACCTTGAGGATACGTATCCCGAGCGCCCGTCGCTTTTCGGCGGCGGTGCCGGACGCGCGCTGGCCCGCTTCTACAATCAATGGGCCGACACGTTTCTCCATGCCGGGATTGCGCGCCTCGTCGCGCTCGACATCTGGAACCATCTGGACTCGCGCGACCGCGATTACTTCCGCCAAAGCCGCGAAAAGCGCTTCGGGATGACGCTGGAGGCATACTGCGCCGATCGCGAGACGAAACTTGAGTCATTCCGGCAGGGCCTGGAGCCGCTGCGTCAGACGCTCGCCGCGCAGCCGTTTCTCGGCGGCGAGTCGCCGCTTTATCCCGACTACATCGTTTTCGGCGGCTTCCACTGGGCGCGCTCGATAAGTCCGTTCGCCCTGCTCGATGCGGTCGATCCGGTCAACGGATGGCGCGAACGGCTGCTCGACGCGTTCGGGGGCCTCGCGCGCAAGGCCCCCGGCTACTGGTGAGAACTCCGGCGGTCAGTCGACCGTCTTCTACTTGACGGCCGCGATAAGCTGCTTGTTCCAGCCCTCTTCGTGGGAGGCCAGCAACCGCAGGTTTATCCGCAGGTGTTTATACTTCCACTGGCCGTTGATCTTTACGTAATCGTCCTTGTACTGAAGTGCGATCCATTTCGACTGATGGCCGTCGTGAAACCTGAACGGCCCCATGAAGTACCATTCGCCGGTCGCCTTGTCGCCGTTCACCTCGATGATCGGATTCATGACGTTGTGCTGCGAGAATTCGATCAGCTTCTGGAAGCCCTGAAAAAGTTTGCGAATTCCGTCGTGGCCTCTGCCGGTTCCGAACTCCTTGCTTTCCCAGACTCCGTCTTCGACGAACACCGAGGTGATCCGGTCCGGATTATGATCGTCGTCGCAGATTTCACAGTATCTGGCCTTAAGCTGCTTGATCGCCTCGATATCTTCCAGACGAGTTAATCGCCGCTCCATTTCCGCGAGATCCATGTTTTCTGCTCCTTTCTCTGTTGGTGCAGCACCGACCACGACTATGTAAGCCACTTGCGGGAGCGACGCATTGGATTACGCCGCGCCGCCGGCTCAACTAATACAACGCGCGCCTTCTTTTCCGCAAACCGCGTCTTTTTGATTCACTGTGCCTTACATTGACGTTGGCGCTGAGCAAGAAACCTCATCCGGAAATCCCGGGTTACGCCGGGAAAATACCGCGTCAACGCCGGGGTAATCCCGCATCAGTCGGCCGCAGCAATGAAGATTACATCGGCAAGAGATGCGAGAAGCTCCCTCGTGGGAGGGCCTTCTTGCCTCTTCGGATCAGGATTCGGAAGTGTCGGCTACAACGCGGGCGCGCCTGCGGCTTCCATCGCCCGCAGTATTCGTTCCGGTGTGGCCGGGTAGTCATGGATCCAGATCCCGACCGCATCATGGATGGCGTGGATAACCGCGGCAATCGGAGGGAACGAGCACATCTCGGAAAATCCCTTGGCCCCGAACGGCCCTTCACCTCGCGTCGGCAGCGACACCGTGGTGTAAATCATCTCCGGCACGTCGCCAGTGTTGGGGATGAGATAGTCCAGAAAGCTGTTCGGCGCGAATTTCAGGCTGGGATAGTTGGGGCCCAGGTCCTCGGCCAGAGTGAAGCCCAAGCCCTGAATAGTGCCGCCGTCCATCTGTGCCTTTATCAGCAGCGGGTTGAGCGACGTGCCAATCTCATAGGCCTGATAGAGCTTTTTGACTTCGACCACTCCGGTCTCGTTTTCGACTTCCACCTCGGCCACACAAGCGGCGTATGCGATCGCGGCGATCTGGGTCATGTGGCCGGTTTCCGGATCGAGGGCTTGGGCCGGCGGGCAGTAGCTTCCCTTTCCTACCGGAAATGATCCCTTCCAGTTCATCTCGTTGCCCACTTCCGCAAACGACATGAACGCCTGCGGATTGCCCTTCACGGAGAGTTTATTGTCGGCCACTTCAAGATCGTCGGCCGCGACCTCGAATCGCTCCGTGCCCCACTCCCGAATCTGTCGTTTCAAATCTTCCGCCGCCGCGATAACCGCGTTGCCATCCATGAAAGTCACGCGACTGGCGCCGGTGCCCATGCACAGCGGTCCGGTATCGGTGTCGTGATTGGTAACGGTGATGTTTTCGAGCGGCACGCCGAGAGTTTCGGCCGCTATCTGGCGCAACACGGTGTTGCTGCCCTGACCGAGGTCCACAGAGCCGACCAGCAGATCCACGGTCCCATCCAGTTTCAGCCTAATCATCGCCTGGCTGGGATCGCCGCCCCCCTTGGCTCCGGTAGGATGACAATACAACGCGATACCGACCCCACGTTTCTTCACGGCTACACCCTCTTCTCGCGCGAACTCATCGCCTTCAGGCGCTCCGGCAGGTCGATTCCCGCCAGCTTGGCCACCGCCTGCATGCATTCGATCGCAGCCACGTTATCGACCACCTTGCCGGTGGCGGTCATGTCGCCCTCGCGCCAGGCGTTGATGAAGCGAATCTCCCAGGGGTCCATGCCGAGGAGCTCGGCGATTCGATGCATCTGGATCTCCTCGCACACCTGTCCAGCCATGACACCAAAGCCGCGCATCGCGCCCGAGGGCGTCCGGTTCGTGTACGCGCAGTAACCATCGATCGCTATGTTGGGAATATGAAAAGGACCCGCCACCATCATCGCGTTCTTTTCCACGCAATAAGGTCCCATCCCGGTGTAGGCGCCGGTGTCATGGATCGTGCGCACGTATCTGGCAACGATGCGGCCGTCTTTTTTCACGCCATCTTTAAAGTAGAATTTCCATCTTCCGCGATGAGTCGAATAGAGCGTCTCTTCTTCGCGGTTCCAGCGCCATTTGACGGGTCTTCTGGTCTTCAGCGCCAGCAGCCCGGCGACATGATCGGTATGCATCTCGAACCTGCCGCCGAATGCTCCGCCGGTGTTGCCTCCGACCAGCCGCATTTTGTTCATCGGGAGCTTGAGCACGTTGCTTAACTGACGCAGATGGAGATAAGGCGACTGGCTGAGGCTGTAAATTACCAGCTGATCGCCGCTCTCAAGCATCGCCAGCGAGCAGCTCGTCTCCATCGGACTCTGCTCCTGCATCGGAGTTGTGTAGACGCCCTCGACGATGTGGTCGGCTTCGGCAAAGCCTTTGTCAATGTTGCCCAGTCGCACTTTGCGAAATGGTCCGCCGTCGAAGCTCCAGAGGTTACCTTCAGGCCGCACTTTGGGCGCGTCGGGCTTCATCGCCTCTTCGGGATCGAGCACCGCGGGCAGCTCTTCCAAATCCAGTTTAATCTGCTCGACGGCCTCCAGAGCGACGTCCAGATCGGCCGCGGCGACAGCCGCGATCACCTGACCCTTGTAACGAATTTCCCGATCGGCCAGCACCGGTTGATCGCCATACATTCCATAACAGTTACCAGGCACGTCTTTGGCCGAAATCACGGCCGCGACCCCTCGCAGGCGCGCGGCGCGAGACACATCGACGTTCAGAAGTTTGGCTTTGAGGACCGGAGCGCGCAGCACTTTGACGATCAACATCCCCGGCAGCTGAATGTCATCGACGTAGGCGTTGGTGCCGGTTACCTGGGCGATTCCGTCGTGCCGCGGTGTCGGTTTGCCGATATATTTATACGCGGGCTGGTTTTGTGCATTGGCGGCGCTTTCCTGACGCGCCGGCCGCGCCATAGTCCTTCAGTCCGATGCATGATCGTCTACTTCCCTCCGCCGGGTATCTTCGGCTTTGACCCCGTGCTTCCCATCCGGCAACAGTCCTCGATGGCTTCCATCACCTGAACATAACCCCCACAACGGCACAGGTTGCCGGACATTCCCGAGGACGATTTCCTCCCGCGTCGGCGAAGGGTTGCGGTCCAGCAGCCCTTGGCCGCCATCAGCATTCCGCAACGTGCAGAAACCGCACTGTGTCGCGCCTCGCTCATAGAACGCCGTTGCAGCGGATGTAGCTGACCATCGTGCAGCAGGCCTTCGACCGTGGTAATCTTCGGCTGCCTTCAACGGTCAGCGCGACGGTCAGGCAGGAGGTCACCGCCTTTCCGTCGACAAGCACCGTGCAGGACCCGCAGTCGCCCGATTCGCATCCCCGCTTCGGGCTGGTGATTCCAACTTGTCCCGCAGCACATCCAACAATGAGATCGTCGGCTCCGCCAGGGTCTCCATCGGCTCGCCGTTGACGCTTAAGGAAAGAACGTATTTCATTATCGCTCCCTTGCCCGGATTGCGCTCCCGCTAGAGACCGCTCGCCTGCTTGATAGCTTTTTCATCAGCACCTTGATGACATCGGCGCCGGTACCAGGCCGAAGCGCGTTCGTCATCGATAGGTTTGCATTCGGCGAGCGCTTGCGTCGAGGCTTCGCTGAATTCGCGCCGAAGTCAACGCGCTGCCCCTGAGGATGGCCTCGGCCGCGACACATCGCAGAGCCGTGGGAGCCATCGAGCCGGTGACGATACGCAAATCGGCGCACTTGTCGCCGTCCATCTCCATCCGCACGGCGGCACTGGCGATGCAGCACGCAAACACTTTTCGTCGTGCCAGCCTGACGAACGCGGTGCGACCCTTCTGCGGCGGGATTCTTATTTCGGTCAGCAGCTCATCAGGCAGACGACGGGTCTTCCTGGACCGCTTCAAAAATTCCCCGATCGGCACCACCCTTTCGCCGCGTTCGCTGACCAGGACAACCTCGCGCCTCAAACGCCAACAACGGAGGCGGCATGTCCGCTGCCCGCGAAGGCATCGCGAGTTGCCTCCGATGGTCGCGATGTTTCGAATCGCTGGATGGCCCATCTCAAGGGCGGTGTGGGCCAGAACCGGGG
The DNA here is from genome assembly GCA_963759165.1 of uncultured Pseudomonadota bacterium. GTDB lineage: Bacteria > Desulfobacterota > Binatia > Binatales > Binataceae > DATJOQ01. Next base: position 2,373,713 of record CAVWXK010000001.1, read on the forward strand.
CGCTCTCGATCACCAGAGGATTGTTAACGATCTCCTCCAGAGTAGTTGCGGCTCCGAGCGCGAGTCCGCCGTCGCGTGCGGCAATATAATTCAGCCCTAGCTTTCCGATATAGAGCAGTGCTGCGGCGGTGAATTCTCGCGAATTCAACATGGGACAAGATCAGTCCCACCGGCGAGTATGGTGATTTGGTCGCCACGCTCGGCCAGTAACCTCAACGCTTCGCGCATACTCGGTCGCCGCGAAATATTCGGCATTTGGCATAGGTCAATCAGCCTCTCTTGCGTCCACCAGACAGAGTGAAAACCATCGGCGCAGCCGGTCTCACATCATGATGGCTTGCGCCGTCAGTAGGTCGGTCTGCGAATTCCGTACCAGCCAATATCCCACATGCGCGAGAGGCCCTGGCCTGCTGGGGCAGAGCGCCCGTGCCGCTCCGCTGGAGGAGCGGGCGACGGCACAAACTTAGCGTCTGATTTTCGTTCGATAGGCCGACTGAATCCTTTGGTTACAGATAAATGCGCCCCTTGGAAGCATCGCTCGTAGCTGACAGTTACCGTGCCAACGCCGACGCGCATTGCGAAGTCCAAGCGATTGTAGTCCGCCGACTTCAGGATCGTGCGAGAGCCGGCGCGCCATCAGCGTCGCGCGGCTCTTGACAAGATTTCGGGGCTGGGGTACCCGCACTTAAACCCAACTGAACCACGGAGGGAGAAAAACTCATGGACGAGAACACGCTCCTCAAGAAGGCGTTTGAGCAGACCCCTCCGTTTTTCAAACTGCTTTCGCAACTGCGCAGCCGCCGGGTCGGCAAGGGCTACACCCTGGAAACCGGCAAGGAAGAAATCCATCCCGTAACCGGATTTCGGCAGTTTGTAGAAAAAGGGCCGCTGGCGTTCGAATCGAAGCACAAGCCACAGCGGCTGTCCGAGGTCGAGGAGGCGCTGCTGGCCTGGGCCTCGTGCGGACCCAACGGGATCGTCGGCGGCGATATCCCGCCCGGCGCGAATCTCTCCACGATGTTGTGCATGGCCGGTTCCACCATCCCAGGGCCGTGCAACGATTCGGCGCTGCACGTCTTCGTCGTCAACGATGAGGGCACGTATCTCTACAAGCGGTCGAAGGAGCGCGAGAAGCCGGTCGAGATCGAAACCGAGGCCGATTATCCCAAGGTGCTTCGATGGTACCGCGAACGACGCCAGAAAATCAGCGACCAGCGCCCGGGACTTTCGTGGGGCGTCCCCGCGACGATGATGGGATCGTGGCAGTGGAACTATAACAAGCCCGGCTCCACGCTCTTCATTCCCGTACAGGACATGGCGTTTGAAGAGATCAACCTGCTGTTCTCATTCTCCGAGTGGTTCGGATGGTACTTCACCGACGAGGACGGCAACTCGAGCGTGCCTGACGACTTCCGCAAGGAACATGATCTTAACACCCCCATCCCGCTCAAGGACTTTGAAGAGGTTTGCCTCCACGCGAGCGACTACGTCTGCGGCTTTTCCCTCTCCAACATGCGCCTGGGCGCCGAAGCCCTGGGGCTGGGTTCATGGATCTTCTGCGGCTATTCCGAAGACCTGGTTTTGGGAGGCGTTCCCGAAGTATCGAAAGGGTTGGGCTTCCTCTACAACAAAGAAGCGGGCAAGCACTATTACACCGGGCTGCCCGGCGTGGTCGAAGGCTACGGCTATCCGGCCCCGTGGTTCAAATCCGTGGATCACTTGATCGAGAAAGTTTATAACGCGCGCTACGACAGCCAGGGGATCTTCTTTGGCAGCAATGGCACTTATCATAGTTGCGCGATCGAGAAAGGGCCGTATAAGCCCGAGGTGCGCGAGGCCATCCGCAACCATCCCCGAGTGCGAATCCCCCAGTGGTGCCTGGATTTCGCCAAGATGACGGTGAACTATTTTGTCGATCGGTACGGACGCTGGCCGGTCCATCACTCGGCACTCCATCAGCAGCATCAATGCCAGTTCCATCACGTCGACACCGACTATTACGAGAAGTTCAACGTTCCGGGATACATAAACGATCGTATCCGGAACCATGATGCCGGCTGGCACGGGGATTCGGACAAATAGACCGTGTCACCCTATTTGTGGCTGCGCGTCTTTCGGCTCATCCATATTTACGCGGCGATCGTTCTGGTGGGAGCGATCTTCTTCAATGCCGCGGTTCTGGTGCCGGCGCTGCGGCGCATCCCGCCGGCTCATTCAGCCGTCGTAAGCCAAAAGATCGGGGCGGGCCTGATGTGGTTGGGCGGGGCCGCGATGATACTCCTTGGATTCAGCGGCCTCGCTCGGCTCTATTTTAAAGGCCAGTTGGCGCGTTTTTTTTCGCTGTTCTTCGCCGGGGGCTTTATTGGCAATTCGTACGTGCGTTGGATGAGCCTGATGTTCGTGGCATGGCTGATGCTCGTGGCCACCAGCACAACTTCCAGCATCTGGTATCGAACGATTCTCACGCGCAAATTGCCATACTCGGCCGATTTGCGGGAGCTGGCGGCGCGGCGCAAATCGCAAGCCTGGGTCTCTGCCTGGCAGGATCGTTTCTTTTACATCAACCTGGTGCTTGCCTTGCTGGCTGCGTTTGGCGGCGTGATGGCAAGCTTTTAACGTGGCGCTTGGCAGGTTCACCCGACTCTCCGTGACAGAGAATACAATCCGTCGTTCACGGCTCGCATGAGTAAAGGCGCTTTAGGACTGCTGTCGGCGTACTGGCCTGAAGAGACGCCGCGCTATGCCAACGTGCCGCTCAAGACGGTTGGCGACATCGTGATTCATGCGATCGCTCGCAGCGCTCCGGAGCGGCCGGCGCTCGTAAGCGCTGCCGGAGTGCTCTCGTACGAGGAGTTATCGCACGGGGTTCTCCGTTTCAGTCAGGCGCTGCGAACTCGATGCGAACGCGGCGCGCGCGTGCTGATCTCTCTGACGGAACCCGCGGAGTTGCTGATAGCAACCTTCGGCGCCTTCGAAGCGAAAACGCTTGTCTTTCTAAGCCCGGATGCTCGCGAATCAGAGACGGCGAGCGCCTTCGCGCCCGACCTGGTGATTGGTCCGGCCGAAATTCCCGGCGTTCAGTCAATGACGTTTTCTGAAATCATGGATTCGCCCGTCAAGGAACTCGCCGAACGCCCGGAACTGAGAGCGCCAATTCTGGTGCTTGCGAGAGCTGACAAACGCGGCGAGATTTTTCATAACCATCGCACCCTGCTTGCGACCGCCGTCGCTCTCGACAAATTCTTCATGCTCGCCGAAACCAGCCAGGTGGTCCTGCTTGAACCGCCAAGCGCCTGGCATACGCTGGCGCTCCTGCTCGCTACCTGGCATCGGGGCGCGACGGTGTGGGCGGGATGGGGCGGCGCGAGAAAAGCCCTTCCTGAGAGCGCGGATTACGTCGTTTGCGGTTGGGAGGGTGCCGAACGCTTGCTCGAAGAGCTCCGATCGAACAGGCCCCCTGTAGAAATCATCGCGGGGATAATCCTTGGCGTTGAAGGACCTTTCAGCATCTCCCGTCGCAGGCGCCTGTCGCGCCGGATGGGGACTCCGGTACTAACCCTTCTCGGCCGGAACGATATCGGTCCGATCATCGCCAGCCATCCCACCTGGTTCCTCGACGAGGCCGCCGGAATCCCGCTGCCCAACGTCGACACGCGCCCTCTCAATCCGGTCGAAAGAACTCCTTTAAGTATCGGATGGGACGCGGTTGAGCAGGCCGAGATCGGCGTCAAGTCGGATCTTGCGCCGGCCGGAGGAACGATCGCCGAAGGATGGCTTCAAAGCGGAATCGTCGCGGAGGTTGACCCCACCGGCCTCTATCTGTTGCGACCGAACGCGGTTCTGCGGGCTGTTTAGCCCTCTCTCGCAGCCCACGACGCATTGATCGCGCGGGATCATCCTGGTTCAGACCTGTTGACCGTAGCTCAGGCTCGATCCCCGGATTGCCGCGCCATGCGAACCGCGCCCTCTTTCGGAATCACCTCTCGCCCCTGGATGCGGACCCATACTTGCGTGAACTCGACGCCCAACAGAAAGATCAGCGCCGAGTAGTAGGTCCAGAGCAGGATCAAAGCCAGCGACCCAGCCGCTCCGTACGCACCGGCCTTTCCCGCGTGCGCCAGATAGCGCGCGATCAGGAACTCTCCCACCACAAACAGTACGGCTATAAAGAGCCCTCCCACCCACACGTCGCTCCATCGGAGCTTCACGTCGGGCATCACCTTGAGAATTCCCCCAAACACCAGCGTGAAGGCGATAAGCGAAGTCGCCATTTCGCCGATATGGACTGCGGCGGCAAAGGGCAGCATCCTGGACAGCGCCGAAATAATCGAGCCTGCGGCGACCGAGGCAATCGCGAGGATGCCGGCGCCCGCCAATAGCAAAACCGAGCGCAGCCGTCTCTTTATGGAATGCTTGAATCCTGAGCCTACGACCTGCACCTTCCACGCCCGGTTAAGGCAGCGCTGAAGCTGCATCAACACGCTGGTCGCCGAAAGCATCAGGCCGGCGACTCCGAGCGCCGTCGCAAGGATGCCGCCGGCCCGATTGTTGGCCACGTTGCTCACCATCGTCTGGATCTCGGCGGCTGCCTGCGGACCCATCGTGCCGCTCAGCTTCGCTTGAATCTCGCCGCTGGCCGCCTGCGGGCCGAGGACCAGGCCGGCGATATAAATGACAATCAGCAACAGTGACGGCAGCGAAAAGAGCGTGGCGTATGCCAGCGCCGCCGCCATCGACGGACAGTCGTCCTCCGAGAAATCGCGCAGCACCTGCCGGAGAAAATCCTTTAAGTTGGCCACCATTGGATTTTTGCCTCGTCAATCATACGTGGCGTGAATTGAAAAAAGGTCACTCTTGGACAGAGTGAGGCTAACTTCAAGCGTTCTGAAATCAAACCTTATAATGGAAACTCTGAATAAACATTTGATATTATTATTTGGCGCAAAAATCCCGGCCCGGTCGGGATGGACTTCCAGGATGACGATGATTCCGAGGTCGTGAATCGAGAGACTGACTGCTTGGCCGAAAGGATGGCGACCGGCTGTGGCGATGTTCAGGGAATCTCTTGAGCGTCTCAGGATCTGGGCCTCACGCCAGGTTGAATGGGGCCGCTCGTCGCGCCGCCTGCGCCGTATCGGCATCACCGTCGCCGTCGTAATCGTCGTTTTCGGGCTGTTCGGCTTTTTCGGCGTTCCGGCGATTTTGCGCCACGTACTGACCGGACAGGTCGCGCAAGCGCTCCATCGCCCGGTCACCGTCGGCGACATCGCTTTTAATCCGTACCGGCTGCGCCTCGAGATCGAAAAGCTTCACGTCGGCGACCGCGACGAGGCCGCGCCGTTTGTCGACGTCGGCCACTTCCATATCAAGGTGTCATGGAAATCGCTGTTTCGGCTTGCACCGATCGTCAGTGACCTCTCCATAGATCGCCCCGATATTCATATCGTTCGAATGGCTGAGAATCGTTTCAATTTTTCCGACTTGCTCGAGCGATCCGGGTCCGCCTCCCGTCCCCAAATCCGGGAAGCCCTCGCAGCCGATGCGTTTTTCGGTTTCCAATATTCAGATCAATGATGGCGATATCTACTTCGACGATCGCGTCCTGAACCGCAAACACTCGATTCAGGGTTTGCGGCTCGGGCTGCCATTCATCGCCAACCTGCCCTCGGCGCTCGACATCTTCGTGCAGCCTCTGCTTCAGATGCGGGTCGACGGGAGCCCGATGCGGCTGAACGGCAGAACCAAGCCCTTCGGCCCGTCGCTGGAATCGATCGTCGATCTGAACCTTCATCGCCTCGACCTATCACTCTACGTCGGTTACGTACCCGTGAAGCTGCCCGTGAAGCTCGCCCAGGGCAAACTGTCGAGCCTGGTGCAGCTGCACTTCGTCAACACCGAGTCGCGGCCGCGCATCCGGCTCGACGGCGAGATAGCGTTCGACACCATCGACGCGCGCGACCTGTCCGACGCGCCGCTGGTCGGGATAAAACACGCCTCGATCACGCTGCGTGACATTCAGCCGCTGGAGCAAATCATTCGGCTTGGGCGCATTCGTGTCGAGGCGCTTAGCTCGCACGTCGTGCTCAACGCCGACGGCACCACAAATCTGACGCCGCGGTCGGGCGGCGAAAACCCGGGACCGGCGCTCAGTCCTGCGCCGGTATCGGCTCAGCCGCAGCCGTCGGCGACGCCAACGTCGGCGCAATCTCAGGCCCCCGCGCAGAAATCGAAGCTCGATTTTTCACTGGACTCCTTCGAACTCGTCCACAGCACCGCCGACTTTACCGACCGCAGCCATCCGACGGTGGCGTCGGTGGCGCTGAGCGATCTTCGAATCGCGATCCGAAACCTGCACACACTCGGCGACGCGTCGGCTCCATATGAGCTATCGGCAAAATTCGATAGCGGAGGAACATTCGCGGTAAACGGCGAACTTCAACTCGCGAAATCGCGGATAATGACGGATTTCTCCCTGAACCAGATCGACCTTGCGGGGCTCAAGTCATTCGCCGAGCCGTACCTCGCCGCCAATCTCAAATCGGGCAAGCTTAGCGCCAAGGCCGGCATTCTGACCGACTTCGCTCCCGGACGCTTCAACGTTCATGTCGAGCCTGCCGACGCCTCGCTGCACAACTTCGACCTGCTTGCTCCGGGTGGAGGCGAAAGCCCGATTGCATGGAACACAATCGCCGTCACCGTCGGACAGATCGACCTCGCTGCCCGCAAGGCTATCGTCAAGGAAGTGCGCACCGACGGTATCAGGCTGCTTGCCCATCGCGACCGTCAGGGACACCTGAATCTGGCCGAACTCGCGCGCAGCGGTCCGCAAACCCCGCCCACCGCCACACCGTCGGCCGCGGAGCGGCCGCGGGAACGGGAACGTTTACGGCAGCAGCGGGCGCAAGCGCGACTGAGCGCATCGCGCCGCGCCCGGCGTGGAGCGCGTCCCAGTCCGGCGGCATCGCCAACGCCCAGCAATCAATGGCAGTACCAGGTAGCGTCAGTCGCAGTGGAAAAGACTCAAATCAGGATTCAGGACGATTCGGCGAAATATCCGTTCAAGGTCGCGATCGATCCGCTCAATCTGCATCTGAAGAACATCTCGAACGACCTCGGCAAACCGATCACCATCGACCTCGACGGCACCGTCAACCGCACCGGTGTGATCAAGGTTGCGGGAACCGCCGCCCCCAATCCGCTGAAGGCCAATCTGCGGCTGAGCACTCGCCGCCTCGACCTCTCGCCCGTCGATGCCTATATCTCAAAGCAGCTCAACGCGAAGATCGTCTCTGCCGCGCTCACGATGAGCGGCGTGGCGGACGTTGAAAACCAGCGGGACAAGCTGCGCGCGCGCTATCGCGGCGACGTCACGCTGGGGAACCTGCGGATGCTGGACAAGCTGACCGGCGACAACTTCCTGCGATGGAATTCGCTCAGCGCCAACCGCATCGATGCCGACTACGGCGCCGGTCCGCCCAAGGTGCATATCGGGGCACTGGCGCTGTCGAAGTTCTACGCCCGCGTCATCCTCAACAGTGACGGGCGACTGAACCTCAAGGACATCGCCTTGAGTCCGCAGGAGGCGCCGAAATCGCTGACACGAGCCGGAATGGCAGAAACGTCCGCGCCGTCGGCTTCGGTCGCGCCCTCACCCACCGCGACTCCTTCGCCGACTCCGCAACCGGCCGAGGCGGCACCGGCACCCTCACCAAAGCCGCTCGAGGCTGAGATCGCGCTCGGCCAAATCACGCTGCACGACGGCCACATCAACTACACCGACAACTTCATCAAGCCGCACTACACGGCGGACCTGACCGACGTTGGCGGCAAGATCGGCGCCTTCGGCACCGGGTCGACCGAGTCTGCCGCGGTGACGCTGGACGGACAACTCAACGGCAGCGCGCCGATCAACATCAGCGGATCGATCAACCCGCTCGCCCCGATGGCATTGGTTGACCTAAGCGCCAAAGCCAACGGCATCGAGCTCACCGGCCTAACGCCCTACTCCGCGAAATATACCGGCTATCCGATCACCAAAGGCACGCTGACCGTCGACGTCCATTACCTGCTCGACAAGCAGATGCTCACCGCCGCCAACCACATCTATATCGATCAGCTCACCTTCGGCGATCATGTCACCGACCCGAACGCGGCAAATCTGCCCGTGCGACTCGCGGTCGCGCTGCTCTCCGATTCGCGCGGCGTGATCGATCTCAATGTTCCGGTTTCGGGCTCGCTCAACGATCCTCAATTCAGCATCGGCGCCGTGGTCTGGGTGGCCTTCAAGAACCTGGTGGTGAAGGCGTTGACCTCGCCCTTCACGCTGATTGCGTCGGCCTTCGGCGGTGGCAGCAGTCAGGAGCTGAACTACGTGGAGTTTCAACCGGGCTACGCCACGATCGCGCCCGACGCGCGCAGCCGCCTGGAAACCATCGCCAAGGCGCTGCAGGCGCGTCCTGCGCTGAAGCTCGAAATTTCGGGCCGCGTCGATCCGAACGTCGATCGCGACGGCCTGCGCCATGCCAGACTCGAGCATCTCATCGAGGAGCAGAAGATCAAGGACGTCGGCGAGCCGGAGCATGGAGCGCCGGTCACGGTTGACAAGGACGAATACGACAAGTACCTCACGCGCGCTTACAAGGCGGCCAAGTTCGAAAAGCCGCGCAACGTGATCGGCCTCACCAAGTCGCTGCCGCCCGACGAGATGAAGAAGCTTATCCTCGCTAACATGGACGCGAGCGACGACGCTCTCAAGCAACTGGCAGACGCGAGGGCCAACGCGGTGCGCGAATTTCTCAGCCGCAATCAGATTGATCCGGGTCGGCTATTCATCGTCGCGTCCAGGCTCGATGCGGCGGGGATCAAGGACCAGGGCAAGACCAGCCGCGTCGAGCTGTCGCTCAAGTGACGGCGTGCGGCTCAATACCCGGCGTCGAACGCGCGCTCGTTAGAGGTTGCGGGCGGGTGGATCTGAGCCGTTTAGGCGGAGCGGTCCGAAGTGCTTGCGCAACTCCAGATTGACTTCAAGCACGTTCACCACCTTCACCCCTACCAGCCGGTAAAACGGGGCTCAGACATCAGCCTGCAGCACTTGCTCGACCTCGTTACGGGCCTGCGCCGAATTCCGTTTCGTGTCCTGCGGTCGAAAGTTCGCTAAGTCCCGGAGTTCATAAACCGCAGATCTGATCCGGTAAAATAGTTGGTTTGCCCACTTCCAAGGAACTAGCCGGATTGATGAAAAACGCCGCTTCGATAACAATGGCGTCAATTCTTGTGCATCGCGCCCCTGCTCGCGCCCAAAGCGTTGCTTCCAAAACGTCCAACAGATATAAGGCTTCTGCCAGGCACGGCGGTGCCTTTGTTCAACTAATTGAGAGATGACGCTCGTCGAGGCTGGTGCGGCGGTGTCCGTAGTCGAACTCGCTTTTTGCTTCATGTTCCCTCCGCCATACCCGTCCTGCCGCGCCTGGTTACGGGGAGACCTTGGAAACGTCGGGAAACCCGGGGCCTTGTCACTCCAGCCGGACTCACATCTCTGCGAGGCGAGGCTGACGGCAGAACGGGTCGTTTACGAGCATACGCGCAACCAGTTGCAGCGCACATGATGGTCGAGGGGATGCCCGAAGTGCTGTCCGGCATGGAAGAAGGCCGGCAGGTTGTGACGGTCGGCCAATACGGTCTGCGAGACGACGACAAGGTCCAAGTGAACAGTGTCGCGACAAGGAATCAATCATGAAAAGACTCGCTGTGATCGCCGTTTCGCTCGTCCTGGTCGTGGCCTTGGCCTCTACGGCAATGTGCGGTCCTATCCTTACCCTGCAGCAATGCATCGACGATGCGGTGCAGCATAACCCAGGGCTGTCGGCTTACCGGCATTTGGTTGCCGCGGCTAAAGAGAACATCATCAAACAACAGGGGACCACGCTCCCCTATCTGAGCAGCAACCTGGAAGCCTACGAAGTCAATGGATTTCCGGCGGCCCCGTACACCACACTGCATCTGGTGATACCAGAGAATGGATTTGGAGTCGCGGCTTTGACTCACAATCCCAACGCGCACTGGGCCCCGGTCGCCATCGAGGGGATCGGCATCAATTATCCACTGTACAAAGAAGGCAGCATTCTTGGCCTCAACAACCCACCAGTGGTTGAAGTGGCGAGAGCCGAGTTAACCCAACAGGAATTGACGAGTCTGATCCGAGCCCAAAAGCTAATCCTCGACGTATCCACCGCCTTCCTCAACGCGGCTTCTTATCGGGACCAGCTCACTTTGGAAGAGCATCTCGTCGCGCTGCACGAAAAGCAGCTCAAGATCGTGCGGGAGCAGGTTGCGCTCGGGCTCACGCTGCCGCTGGAGATTCAGGTGGTTCAGGCACAGCTTGATGCCGTCCGGCAGGCGCAGGAATCGGCAGAGCAGATCGTGCGCAGCTATTCGACGCTACTCACTGCGCTCACCGGACGCGGTGATGATTCCAGCTTTGAGCTCGACCATACCAAACCGCCACTGGCGTCGCTTGTGAGCCTGCCGGAATTCCTGCACCAGGTGATGCCGGTGCATCCAGCGCTGCGAGTTCAACAGGCTAAGGTTGAAGTGGCGCGGCAGCAAGTGCGGGTCGAACAGGCCAGCATCCTGCCCACGGCCGCCCTCCACACCAAATTTGCCGGAGCCGAGGATCTGGATTATTTCAACGGCAACAGCGCCCATCGCCGTCCCACCGAGTTCCAGGCCTTTCTCTCCGTCGAAATACCATTGTGGGACTTCGGGCAGCGCCGCGCCGCAGCGCGCGAATCGGAGGACAAGCTCCTTTACGAGAAAGATTCTACCGATCAACTGGACCTCGAGATTCGGTCCGCGATTACCAGCGCCTACGGCAGGATTGACGACTACGCCAAGAACGTTGCGATGGCGCAGAGCGCCTATACCAAAGCCCAGCAGGACCTCGCCTTGGCGCGGGCGCAACGCCGCGAGGGCTTGATTGATGAGCTGGCCCTTACGGTGGCTGAAGTGGCCGACCGAAACGCGGCGGTTTCGCTCGAGGCCGAGAGCAACCTTGAGCGGCTCGAATACGCCGACCTGCAGAATCTCGCTGGCGGGACCTGGCAATGGATAAAGTAAGATAAAGCGATACTTTTTCCGAAATAAGACGAATATTGCGGGTATCGCTGAGCGGGCGTCTGTCGCTGCTCGCCCTGGTGCTGTTGCCCGCCGAGGCGCTTTTTCTGCGCGCGATGAGGCTGCGGGTCGAGCCGCATACGCGGCGTCGGCGCGGCATCGAGATGGTACGATCGGTGCTCGATCAGGCCGCGAAAGAGCCGGGGGAAGCGGCGGGCGGAATCTAAAGCGTTGGTTGAAGTTACCCGTAACGCGGCCTTTTCGCTAATTTAGGAGCGAGCCGGATAACAGGAGGCAGGGACAAGTGCGTGTAGGTTCAGCCGCCGATACAAGGCCGCCTTCAAAAGAAGGGTTTCGAGGGCTTCGGGTGGTCGCGTTCGAAAGCCGAATGGCCTCGGAACTCACCGCGATGATCGCGCGCTTCGGCGGCGGGCCCGACGTCGTTCCCTCGATGCGTGAGCTCCCGCTCGAAGACAACCAGCCATGTTTCGATTTCGCGCGGAAGCTGCTTGATGGCGGCTTCGATGCGGTGGTCTTTCTTACCGGTGTCGGAGTTCGGGAGCTTTTCCGGATAATCGAGACGCGCTACCCCCGCCCAACTCTCCTCGAAGCGCTCTCGCGTATTGTCAGCGTGGCCCGCGGTTCAAAACCGGACAAAGCTTTGCGCGATTTAGGGCTTCGGCCGACCCTTACCGCGGCCGAACCCTCGACCTGGCATGAAGTCCTCTCCTGTCTGTCTGGCGCGGTTGAACTCCAGGGCAAGCGCGTGGCGGTGCAGGAGTACGGGATTTCAAATCAAGAGCTTCGGTCCGGATTGGAGAGACTCGGAGCCTCGGTCACGCCGGTGCCGGTATATCGATGGGCGTTGCCGGTCGATTGTGGGCCACTGAACGAAGCACTTCGAGCGATCGCGGCAGGAAAACGCGACGTTGCCATCTTCACCAACGCCAACCAGATCGTCAACCTCATGCATCTGGCGAAAGCGGCAGGGATCGAAGAGCAGGTCCGGTTTGGGTTCAACGCGATGGCGGTCTGTTCCATAGGACCCGATTGCTCGGCAGGGCTTCGCGCGAACGGCCTTGCGGTGGATCTTGAACCGCAACACTCGCGCTTGGGTCATCTTGTAAAGGAGGCAGCGCAGCAGAGCGGCGCCATTCTGCAACGCAAGCGCGGCGAACAGACGCGGAACAATCAGTAAGGCGCGTTTCTCATCCGACTCCGGGCCGCAGGCATCTGAAACAATAACGGGCGCGACAGGATGAGTCGGCTCCGGCGCGTGATCGAGGCCCTGACCCTCATGCAACGTCCAGCTTTCCGGATTCTAGTTCCTCTCTGGCGGCGCGATTGATACTTGCCTTGAGCATCGCGGCGAGTAGCAGGCCGGCCAGAGCCAGCGCCGCAAAGACAATGAAGCCGCGGGCGTAACCAGCAGGGCCCTGAAGCTGCACGAACAGTCCCATCGCCGGCGGCACGACGAACCCCCCGAACGCGCCCAGCCCACCAACCCATCCCGACGCTCCGCCCACCGCTTCCGGGACATACTTCGCCACCATCTTGAACACCGCCGCGTTGTTAACGCCCATTCCGATCGCGATCAATAGTTCGGCTGCGACCGAAAAGCCGAGGCTCGCCGACAGCGACATAACGAGCGCGCCGGCCAGCAACGCGCACAGCGCCAGCACCGCCGTTCGCTCACCACCGAGCCGGTCCGACCAGGAACCGCCAACCACCCGGGCAAGCGAGGCCGAGAGGGAAAACGCCGCCGTTAGGGCGCCCGCGGTCACGACGGAAAGCTTGTAGTACGAGCCCCAGTACATCGGGAGCCAGGTCGTCAGGGCGAGAAAACCGCCGAAGCTCGTGAAGTACAGGGCCACCAACGCCCATGTCCTCCAGCATCCCGCGGAGAGCCGCAGACTTTCGACGGCGTTGCCCTTGGGGAAGATTTGCTGACCGTGCAGGCGAGCGATTCGCCGTGCTTCGTCTGAACGTAGACCGCGATGGCGGAGCTGGAAGTACCACGCGTTCTTCCCGATCATCGCGTAGGTCAGCGTGCCGAGCAGGAGAAAAACCAACCAAGCCAGGTAAGCGCTCGACAAACCCCACGTGGCCAGAGCCAGCGGCAGCAAGAGAGAAAAAAGTCCCGGCGCCATGTTGCCGAGGCCCGCGTAGGTCCCGAGCGCCCAGCCCTGCTCGCGTTGCGGAAACCAGTATGAAACCTGTCCGATTCCGACCGAGAACGTTGCGATGCCGCAGCCGCTCAGGATCCCGAACGCCAGCAGCAAGGGGTAATATCCCGCGCCCAGATGGCCCGGAGTCGCCGACCGGAACAGAAGCAGCAGTCCAGTCATCCCGAGAATCGACAGGCTCAGCAGCACCAGAAACGGTTTGTGGCCTCCGGTGGAATCCACCCATGCCGAGAACGGAATCCTCAGCAGCGATCCCGAGAGCAGCGGCGCCGCCACGGTCAGGCCGACCAGCACGGGTGAGAGCGCCATATCGCCCTGAAGCCTGTGCGCCATCGGCCCGAACAGCGCCACCGCCGCGAATCCGACAAAGAATCCAAGCGTTGCCCCGTACAACCCTTGTTTGGGTGTGCCCTCGAGGGTTGCCATCATCACTCCTCCGACTGCGGTATCGCGGAGTTCAAGTCGATTCCGAGAGCTTCACGTAGAGGCCGCCGTCGCGAATCTCAACCGGATAGCTGTTGGTGTTAAACTCGCCGTCGAGACTGCGCCCGTCGCTGAGTGAAAAGCGGTAGCCATGGAGCGGACAGATCACCGTCTGGCCGCCGATCAATCCATCGGCCAGAGGGCCGCCGCGATGGGGGCACGCGGCGTCCAGCGCGTAAACCTCGCCGCTGCGCAGGCGAAATATCGCGAGTTGGAGAGCGCCGATCCTGAAGCAGCGTCCCTGACCCAGACCGATCTGCTCGACGGCACCGAGCGCCACCCAGGATGCCTCTTCTGCCGGCAACGAATTCGTGGAAAGCATCGGCCTACGAAACCCCCGCTTGGTGTTCGACCGGCGTGGTCTCGGCGAACTGGGTCGGTTCGTACGGTTGGCTTCCTTCGCTCCACGGATCGCGGTAGGCGGCGACCTCGGCTTCGATCTCGCGGTCCAGCCGTTCGGCCTCGCCCTCGCTATTGTCGACCAGGATCGCTTTTAGCCGATCGATTCCGAGCCGCTCGACGAAGCCGTAGCTTCTTTCGCCGTGCCGGGCGTTCTCGCGGTAGTACTGAATGAAGCGGCCCATGAGGATAAGCACTTCCTCCTGGGTTTTCACGGTCGCGAACAGATCGCCGGCGCGCACCGACGAGCCCGCCGCTCCGCCCACGTAAATTTGCCAACCGTTCTCGACCGCCACCACGCCGAGATCCTTGACCGTCGCTTCGGCACAGTTGCGCGGGCATCCGCTTGCCGCGAGCTTCATCTTGTGTGGCGACTCGATACCCTGGAACCGCTTTTCGATCTTGATGCCGAGCTGGGTTGAATCCCCGACGCCATAGCGGCAGAAGTCGGTGCCGACGCAGGTCTTGCAGGTTCGAAAGGCCTTGGTGTAGGCGTGGCCGCTGGGCATCCCGAGGTCGCGCCACACCGCGGGCAGGTCCTGCTTTCTGATACCGAGCAGATCGATCCGCTGGCCGCCGGTGATTTTGACCATCCGCGCCTGGTACTTGTCGGCCACATCCGCGATGCGCCGGAGTTCGTCGGGCGAGGTGACGCCGCCGTAGATGCGTGGCACCACCGAGAAGGTTCCGTCGTTCTGGATATTGGCGTGGACGCGGTCGTTGACGAAGCGAGCGTCGCGCTCGTCCTCGTACTCCTCGCGCCATATGGTGCGCAGGAGCGATGCCAGTCCCGGCTTGCTCGCCGGATCGTCATTGCCGTCCGCAAATGCGTCGAACAGCGCGGAAACCGACTTGAGCTTGCGCTCGCGAATCGCCGCGACCAGCTCCGGCTTTGCGAGCGGGATTCCCGGCACGTAGTAGTGGGCCGCGGGGTCATCGTCGATTCGGCCGTTGGCGGCCCATTCAACCAGCTCCTTGACGAGCGTCTTGCACGAACCGCATCCGATGCCGGCGCGTGTGGCCTCCATCACGCTTCTAACGCCGCGTTTTCCATCCGCGACGCATTGAACGATCGCGCCCTTGTTGACGCCGTTGCAGTTGCAGATCTGCACCTCGGCCGGCATCTCGTCGAAGGTCACCTGCTTGCTGGGCGCGCCGATGTCGAACAGGAGCGACAGGCGCTCCTCGGGCAGCGGCGTACCGCGATCGAATGCCTGCATCAAATAGGCGGCCTTGCTGATGTCGCCCATCAGGATTCCGCCCACCAGCCGCGCGTCGCGAATGATCAGCTTCTTGTAGATGCCCTGCCTGGGCTCCATGAACTGGACAACATCGTCATGCTCCTCGTCGCCCTCGATCCTTCCCATCGAAGCCAATTCGACGCCCATGACCTTGAGCTTGGTGGCGAGTTTCGACCCGTGATATGCGGCGTCGGGATTGCTCCCCGTGATGTGGTCGGCAAGCACCCTGGCCTGCTCCCACAGCGGCGCGACCAGGCCGTAAACGCGGCCTCGATGCTGCGCGCATTCGCCGACCGCGTAGATGTCGGGGTTGGACGTGCGCATCTGATCGTCCACCACGATCCCGCGCTCGACGTTAAGCCCCCATCGCGAACCGATCTCGGCATTGGGCGTGATGCCGGTCGCGATCACGAGCAGATCGCAATCGAGCGGCGCGCCTTCCTCAAACGCGAGCCCGGTCACCTCGTTGTCGCCCAGCACCGCCTTGGTGGATTTCCTGAGATGCACCTGGATGCCCATTTTCTCGATGGTGTGTTTGAGGATCGCTCCCGCTTGCGCGTCGAGCTGTTGCTCCATCAGATGCCCGAGGAGATGGACGACGTGCACCTGAAGTCCGTGGCTGAGCAAGCCGCGCGCGGCCTCGAGTCCGAGCAGACCTCCACCGATCACGGCCGCCCGTCGGCTTTTGGCCGCGTACTCCGCGATCTTCCGGCAGTCGTCGAGCGTGCGGAACACGAAGATCCCAGGCCTGAATTCGCCGTTGGGTTTTTTGAGCGCCGCGATCGGCGGAATCGATGGGCGGCTGCCGGTGGCGATTATCAACTTGTCGTACTGGTACCAGTTGCCGTCGTCGCAATGCACCGCCTGATGTGGGCCGGCGATCACGTCAACTCGAACGCCCGCGTGCAGGTCGATCCCGTTCTCCACGTACCAGTTGGGCCCGTTGAGAAAGATGTCCGAGGGATCCTGCGAGCGGTTGAGCACGTTCGACAGCAGGATACGGTTGTAGTTGCCGTACGGCTCGTCGCCGAAGACCGTGATGTCGAACCGCTCGGCGCCGCCGCTTGCGAGAATCTCCTCGACCGTGCGCGCTCCGGCCATGCCGTTGCCGATTACGACAAGTTTCTTCCTGCTCCGCTCCGTTGCTTCCATCCGCGAATTTCCTTCTCTTCTTCAGTTGCCCCCGAGAGGGGGCGCCAGCGCCACGGCCGGCATGTTTACAACGGGCTTGTCGATTCGGACCGCACACACCTTGAATTCGGGCATCTTCGAGACCGGGTCGAGCGCCGGATTGGTCAACAGGTTGGCGCGCCCGTGCTCTCCCCAGTGGAAAGGCGCGAACACGGTGTCCATCCTGATCGTCGAGGTCAGACGCACCTTCATCAGGGCGCTCCCGCGCCGCGTCGTCAGGCGCACGCTGTCCTGGTCCGCGATTCCGAAACCCTTCGCCATCGCGGGATGGATCTCGACAAACGGCTCCGGCTGCGCCTTGTTCAGCGCGGAGACTCTCCGCGTCTGAGTGCCGGACTGATAATGGGCCATCAGGCGCCCGGTGATCAGAAACATCGGATAATCGTCATCGGGCTCTTCGGCGACGCCCCGATGTTCGACCGGATGGAAGCGGGCACGGCCGTCGCTGGTCCCAAAGCGGTCGAGAAACATCCGCGGCGTACCGGGATGCTTCTCGCCGGGACAGGGCCAGAACACGCCATCCTCCGCCGCGATACGCTCGTAGGTGATGCCGGAGTAATCCGCGGCTCCGCCGGCGCTGGCCCGGCGCAACTCTTCGAACACCGCGCGCGATTCTTTCGGGAATTTGTCGCCGCAACCCATCCGCTCCGCGATCGCGTTCAGAATCCCAAGGTCGGATCGGACGCCCGGCGGCGGCTCGACCGCCCGCCGCCGCAGCACAACGCGTCCCTCAAGGTTCGTCATCGTGCCTTCTTCCTCAGCCCACTGGGTCGCGGGCAGCACGACGTTGGCCAGCCTTGCCGTCTCCGAGAGAAAAAAATCCGCGACCACAAGAAAATCGAGCGCGGCAAGCCTCCGCTCGATATGCCCGGCGTTGGGCGCGGAGACGACGATGTTGGAGCCCATCACGAGCAGCGTCCGCACTCCGCCTTCGGTGCCGAGGCCATCGAGCAGTTCGTAGGCGGAACGACCGGGGCCGGGAAGCGTCTCCGGACCGACGCCCCAGATTTCAGCCACGTAGGCGCGATCAGCCGGGTTATCGAGACGACGATAACCGGGAAGCTGGTCGGCCTTTTGTCCGTGCTCGCGTCCTCCCTGTCCGTTGCCCTGGCCGGTCAGAGAACCGTAGCCGCAGTGGGGCTTGCCCATCTTGCCGAGCGCGAGGGCAAGGTTGATGAACGCCAGAACGTTGTCGACCGATCTGCTTTGTTGCTCCGGACCGCGCGCGGTCAGGATCATCGCGGTAGGCGCGCGCCCGAGCATGTGCGCCGCGTCGTACAGTTGCCGGACCGACACCCCGGTTATGCGCTCCACCCGCTCCGGCCAGTACGACGCTACCGTTCTTCGCACCGCCTCGTAGCCCGTCGTCCGTTGCGAGACGAATTCGCTGTCGATCAATCCCTCCGCGGCCGCGATATGGAGCAATCCGTTGGCCAGCGCCGCGTCGCTTCCGGGCGTCAACTGAAGATGCAGGTTCGCCGCGCGCGCCGTCGGTGTGATACGCGGATCGACAACGATCAGACGCCCCCCGCGCCGCCGTTGCTCATCGAAGTACTGCATGATCGGCGGCATCGTCTCCGCGACGTTCGCGCCGACCAGCAGGATCACGTCCGCTCCGATAATGTCTTCGAGCGGAAACGGCAGCCCGCGATCGATCCCAAAAGCCTTTATTCCGGCCGCAGCCGCCGAGGACATGCAGAAGCGGCCGTTGTAATCGATGTTGCGCGTGCGCAAGGCGACCCGCGCGAACTTGCCCAGCAGATAGGCCTTCTCGTTGGTGAGGCCGCCGCCGCCGAACACGCCCACGGCGTCGCGGCCGTATCGCTCCTGCGTCCGGGTAATTTCCGCGATGATGCGGTTGAGCGCTTCGTCCCACGATGCCGATCTCAAGTCGCCTGTCCTGTGGTCTCTGACCAGCGGCGAAGTCAGCCGCTCCGTGCTCGACAGAAGCTCGGCCGCGGTCCATCCCTTCTGACAAAGGCCGCCCTTGTTGGTGGGAAAACTCCGCGGTGAAACTACTACCTCCGCATCAGAGAGCGTCAGGTTCATCCCGCACTGCAATGCGCAATAAGGGCAGTGCGTCGCGGTCGAAGCGTCCCGCCCGGATTCTTTCAGCGGCTGAGTCATGATCCGCACGCCGAAGTTTTCAGCGCGGCGGCGACGATGCAACTCGGAGGCTGCGTGAAAGCGAGGTTTTTTCGAACCTCGAAAGAAAATATTTTCGCGCCGGCGTGATGTCCATGGCGATCGGCAAATGAGCAATCGCGCGTTGCGATTTGCACGATCCGATGCCGGCGCTTCACCCGCCAGATGTTGTCCAACCTTACTCGCGGCCCCGTCACGACCTGACCTCATTCATCCCGTTCGGTACTTGCTCCCACTATTCGGGGCGAAAGAGCTGGTGCGCTCTTTGCTTGAGAACAACTGCAAGTGCGATGCCGCCCGCGATCACACGATGGCGATAGCGGTTACGCGGCGTTTACGGAGCAATACGTCGGCTGAGGCAGATGGACGATGCCGACGCAGCAAGCATATGCTCAAGTGCAGCGCAGAATTGTTGGGTGTTACCGGCAGCGGTCGAACACCGGATAGGAAGTTGGTTAGTCATGGATTGGTTCCCGATTTTTGTAAATCTACGGGGCGCTTCGTGCCTCGTCGTTGGAGCGGGCGGAGTTGCGTTGCGCAAGATCGGACAACTGCTGGAAGCGGGTGCGATCGTTGTAGTTGTGGCGCCCAAAGCGGGGCGCGGCGTCGCCGACCTCGCGGCCGCGAAACAAATCCGCTATCTCGAATGCTGTTTCCATCCCGACATGGTAAAAGGGCATCGCTTGGTCGTTTCAGCAACAGAGCACTCCGATGTGAACAGGGCGGTCGCCGAGGCTTGTACCCTCCATGGCGTGCTCGTGAACATCGTTGATGACGGCCCTCGCAGCGACTTCATCATGCCCGCGATCGTCGATCGCTCGCCGTTGTTGGTCGCCGTAAGCAGCGGCGGTAAAGCACCCGTCCTGGCGCGACATGTTAAGGCGTTGATCGACGATCATCTGCCGGCCGGTATTGGACGCCTGGCCGATCTGATGGGCGCCTACCGCGATACGGTAAAAAAGCATCTGGGTGACATCACGATGCGGCGGCGATTCTGGGAGCGTGTAATCGAGAGCCCGATTGCGAAGTCAGTGCTCGACGGTAACGAATCCGAAGCGCGTGGCTCGATGTTGAAGTTGCTGGACCGAACCCGGGTGGGAAAACCCCAGGGAGAAGTCTACCTCGTTGGCGCCGGCCCGGGCGATCGCGATTTGCTCACGCTGAAGGCGGCGCGCCTGATGCAACAGTGCGATGTGGTCCTGCATGACTGCCTGGTTTCACCGGAAATACTCGCTTCGGTCCGGCCCGAGGCCGAGCGGATCAACGTCGGCAAGCCCTTTGGGTCGCGCGGGATGTCGCAAGCACGCATCAATGAACTGATGGTGTCGCTGGCCCGCGAGGGCAAGAGAGTGCTGCGGCTGAAGTCGGGAGACCCGATTATTTTCGGGCGTGGCGGCGAGGAGATGGCCGCTTTGGCCGAGGCGCGCGTAGCTTTCCAGGTCGTACCGGGCATCACCGCCGCCTCGGGATGCGCCGCGTATGCGGGCATCCCGCTGACCCATCGCGACCTTGCTCACTCATGCACGTTAATCACTGGCACGACGCGCGATGGCAGGGTTGCGGATATGGACAAGCTTTCGCCGGGCCAGACGGTGGTTTTCTACATGCCGCTCCCGAACATCCAAGCGATATGCGACGGGTTGAGCGAGCGCGGCTTTGCGGATAGCACTCCCACCGCGCTGATCTCGCGCGGCACGACCGTCAGGCAACAGATCTTCACCGCGCCGCTGGGATCGCTCCAGGCCCTGATTGCGGAACGTCGCCCGCCGTCGCCCTGCCTGTTGATTGTCGGAGATGTCGTTCGGCTGCGCGCGCTTCTTTCCCAACTTAATCCCGTGCCTGTGCAAGACCGCCAAGGCGAAGCAGAAACCTGGCGCGCTCCTGGTCTGGCCCCGTGAAGTTTCCCGGCTAGAACTTAGCGCCTGTCGTAAACCGCCCGCCAATCCATCCGCAAGATATTCTCTTAAGCGCCGTGGGGCGCCGGGGGTCGGTCCGGCTTTGGGGATCGCCAAGTCGCCCATCGAATTCGCTCTTTTCAGTCAAATTTTAAAAGCTTGCGCGACATCGAAACCGTATCATAACGCGTCATTGGCTTCTGTTAGCGCCGCGCTTGCTATTATGATACGTAATACTTCGATGGGCCGTACATTAGCACTAATGATAGCGGCGGCTACTGTCCTGATCGCCATGGCAGGGGCCAACGTGAGTGCCGCCGGGGATCGTCCTTCCAGCGCGCTGTGCATGGCGTGTCACGGCAATCCGGCGTTGGCGGCCAGGCTGAGCGACGGCGAGCAGCTCTCGCTTCACGTCGACGCAAACGGTTTCGCCCATTCTGTCCATGGCGGCAAGCTCGCCTGCACCGACTGTCACTCCGACATCACCGCCGTGCCGCACGCGACCAGGCGCTTTCCGAACCGGCACGCGGTGGAGTTGGCGTACTACGAGCTGTGCAAACAATGCCATTTTTCGGAGTACAGCAGGCTGCTCGACGGTGTCCATTACGCCGAGATCGCCAAGGGCAACCAGCACGCGCCGACCTGTGTCGATTGTCACGGCTCGCACGCGATCGCGCCGCCGGCCCGGCCACGCGCGCTGATTTCGCGCACTTGCGCCAGGTGCCATACCGCGATCGCGGCAGCTTACGTCCGGAGCGTTCACGGCAAGGCGCTGCTCGAACAGGACAACCACGACGTGCCGGTCTGCATCGACTGTCATCATCCGCACGACAATTCCAATCCGCTTGCGGCCGCGTGGCATTTAGGCATCCCGCAGTTATGCGCGGGATGCCATACCAACAAGGAGATGATGGCGAAGTACGGGATTTCGACCCAGGTGCTTACCACCTACCTGAGCGACTTCCACGGAGTGACGGCTTCGTTGTACCGCTCCGGGAAAGGGTACCCGCGCGAGCTCACCGCAACCTGCACCGATTGCCACGGGGTGCATGACATCACGCGGGTCGATGGCGCGAGTTCGCCGCTGATCAAGGCGAACCTGCTCGCGACCTGCCGCCGATGCCATCCCGGGGCCGGCGCGAACTTTCCATCGGCGTGGATTGGACACTACGAGCCGAGCCCGAAACATGCGCCCTTGGTTTACGCGGTGAAGATTTTTTACCTGATATTCATTCCGTTCGTGATCGGCGGATTGGTGCTTCAGATCCTGCTGCATCTGTGGCGAGTGGTGGTGAACCGATGAACGAGTATGTAATCCGGTTTTCGCTTCGGCAGCGGCTCGAACACGTCTGCGTCATGGTATTGTTCCTGGTACTGGCAGTGACCGGGCTGGCGCAAAAATTTTTCGGCGCGCGATGGGCGCAGTCGACGCTCGCGGCGATGGGCGGCGTTGACCGGGTGCGATGGCTTCATCGCGAAGCCGGACTGCTGTTTGCCGCGGTCACGATCGTCCATCTGGCGACGGCGCTGGCGCTGGTGGTTTCCAGACGCGCGCGGCCTTCGATCGTGCCGACCCGCAAGGACTTTCGCGATGCCGTGATAATGATGCGCTACTATCTGCGGCTGTCCGATGAGCAGGCGCGCTTCGACCGTTATGATTATAGGCAGAAGTTCGAGTACTGGGGGCTGGTGCTCGGCTCGGGACTGATGATCGTGACCGGGTTCATGCTCTACTTTCCGGTGCTGACCACGCGCTTTCTGCCCGGCGAAATCATCCCTGCGGCACAGATGGCGCATAGCAACGAGGGCCTGCTGGCCTTTCTGGTCGTGATCACCTGGCACATCTACAACGCTCATTTCTCGCCCGATGTATTCCCGTTCGACGCTACCGTCTTCAGCGGAAAGATGAGCGTCGAGCGCATGGAAAAGGAGCATCCGCTGGAGTACGCGCGGATGCTCCCGAATGAGGAACAGGATCAGCCGGCCGGCGGCGAGGTTTGAGCTGAGCGCGGGAGACGCCGACGCGCTTTCGGCGGACGGTTGGAGCGATGGGATCGGCCGCGCTTAAAACAGGCTGGCGGCGCGGACTGCGCGCCCGGATGCGCGGACTGCGCGCCAGAATCGTGGTCCTGACCATGGCCGGCACGCTCGCCCCAATCGCCATCCTCGGTTGGCTCGGATGGTCGAGCGTCCAGTCGCTGCAGGATCAGGTGCTGGCTGAGCGTCAACATCTCGCGATCAGCGTGGCGGCGCACGTTGATTCGGTGATGAATTCGCAACTCGAGTTGCTCGAGGCGATCTCGTCCACGCCGGGAATCGGCGCCGACGGTCAGCCGACGGTTGCGCGGGTCGCGCTCAGAGAGGCCTATCTGCGGTCGCGCTTTCTGTCGCGAGTGTTCTTGCTTGACGGCAGTGGCCGACTCCTCGAAGCGGAACCCGCCACCGCTCCCGGCCTGGATCCGCCGTCCAAGGAACTGCCCGCGGTCAGGGCGGCGCTCGAACGGGGGGTGCCGGAAATTTCGGCGCTGTCGCCCGGCCCGGGCGGCGCTTATCGGCTGTTTGTGCTGATACCGGTCAGGAATCTGCGGAGCGAGGTGGCCGGCCTGGTGGGCGGAGAGATCACCCCGGAAAGCGCGGGCTTTCGCGCGCTGCTGGACTTCGTGCCGCTGGATCGGGACGAGACCGTGGACCTGGTGGATCAGAATGGGATCGTCATTGCCAGCACGGCGGCCCCGCGTCTTTACACCGAAAGCGACCATCGTCATTTTCTCGGGGCGCTGATCAAGCAGCAAAAGCAGACCGCCGGCACCTGCCATGGATGCCATGAAAGCGGCGCGCCCAACACCCGGATCGACGAGGTGATGGCGTTTGCGCCGCTGTCGCCGCGGACGCCATGGGGGATTAGTATCCGCCAGCCCGAGAAGGAGGCCTTCGCCACAGCCGCGGCGTTGCGCTGGCAGATTTTCGCGGCGGCTCCCGCGCTCGCCCTGCTGGCGCTGATTTTCGCCCTGGGAGCCGCCGCCAGTATCACGGGGCCGCTGTCCTTGCTGACCAGGACAGCGGGGCGGATCGCCGCCGGCGAGCTTACAACCCCGATTCCGCAACTCGGCGCGGACGAGGTCGGACGACTCGGCGCGGCGCTCGAGCGGATGCGAGTGGCGCTCAAGCAGTCGCTCGAGGAGGTGGCCAACGCCCGCGACCAACTCGAGTTGCGGGTCGAGGAACGCACCCGGGAGATCGACCGGCTCTACCAGGAACTCAAGCAACGCGACCAGCTTAGGGCCAGGCTGCTGCAAAAGCTGATCGGCGCCCAGGAGGAGGAACGCCGGCGAATCGCGCGCGAGCTGCACGACGAGACCAGCCAGCTCATCGGCGCGCTCGCGCTGGGCCTCGACACCGCGATGGCGACACTGCCGGCGGGCGCTTCGAGCGAGCGCCTGCAGGAAGTGAAGGCGCTCACGGTCCGGACGCTCGACGGGATTCATCGCATGAGCTTCGACCTGCGGCCCTCGGTGCTCGATGACCTCGGGCTGTTTTCCGCGATCGGATGGTACGCGGAGCGCGACCTCAAGCGGCGCGGAATCGCGGTGCGCTGCGAATTCGACGAGACCGAGGAACGTTTGCTCCCGGAGATCGAGACCGCGCTCTTTCGAGCGGTCCAGGAAGCGATTACGAATATCGTAAAGCACGCGCGCGCTGAAACCGTGCTCATCCAGTGCGCGCTCAGGCTGCGGGCGGTTACGATCGAGATCGAGGACGACGGCGAGGGTTTCGATCCGGCAGGCATTTCCGGCACCGCCGCCGCCGTCGGCGGACGAGGGCTGGGGCTGGCCGGTATCAGGGAGCGGATCGAGTTGCTGGGCGGCAGCGCGATTATCGAGTCCACGCCAGGCCAGGGCACCCGCGTCGTGCTGACCGTTCCGATCGAGGGGCATCATGGATAGAATCCGCGTCGTCATCGCCGACGATCACGCCCTGCTGCGGGACGGGATAAAGGCGCTGCTCAACCTGGCCGAGGACATCGAAGTGGTCGGTGAAGCGAGCGACGGCCGCGAGGCGGTGGCGCAATGCCGGCGTCTCAAACCCGACGTTATCCTGATGGACATCGCGATGCCCGGGCTGGGCGGACTCGAGGCGACCCTGGAACTCAAGCACGAGGCACCGAAGACCCGAGTGTTGGTGCTGACCCAATACGAGGACCGGCAGTATATACATCGGTTCCTCAAGGCCGGGGTTTCAGGATACGTGCTCAAGCGGATGCTCGGCTCCGAGTTGGCCGCCGCGATTCGCCGCGTCGTCAAGGGCGGCCTGGTGCTCGACCCGCAGATCGCGATGGAAGCGATACAATCGGAACCGCAGGAGCCGGGAGCCGCGGGCGCCGACTCCTACGAGGGCTTGACCGATCGCGAAAAGCAGGTGTTGAGACTGGTGGCGCTCGGACACAGCAACAAGGAAGTCGCGGATTTCCTCGGCGTCAGCATCAAAACCGCGATGTCACATCGCGAGCGCGTGATGGACAAGCTCGACCTTCACAACCGCACCGACCTTATCAAGTTCGCGATCAGGAAAGGCGTAATCCAGGTCGAGGACTGAGCGGCGGTGTCCGCGCCAAGGCTTCTTTTAGAGCGGTCAGAAACCATCGCGGCTTTTTACCGCGTTGATCGACGCCGCCGGCGGGCCGCCCGGGAGAGCGGCGCACAAGGGGGGAGATGCGCCGCCTCCAGGCTGAAACATCGCATCGGGTCGGAGGACACGCGATGCTCCGCTTCAGCCATTTACCTTTCCCGTTGCCAGCGCCGCTAGCCTGGCGGCGAATGGCTGGGCCAGCGCGCGCAGACCGTAAGCGGCTTTCTTCGCGATCATCGCGAACAGCATCGCGAAACCGATGAAGGGCAGGAAGATCACGTACAGCGCCCCCATCACCATCGCCAGCGGCACGAACAGAATCGCCGGCAGCCTGAGATATTCGCACTCAGTACCTCCCGGCAGCGTTCCGTTGTCGGCTTCGACTGTCACGATTTCCCATTCGCCTTTCTTCAGATAGAAACCGCCCTTCGTGTTGTCTCCACCGTTATGCTTCAACATTTTAGTGCACCTCCGTTTTTTCTTGCCGTCAACGCAACTATAAGGCGCGCAAGGGGTTTATGTAATTGGGAGAGCGCCGGAGCGAGCCGGGGAAAGTTTCGGAGCACGAAGGGAAAAACACCCGAAGCCGCCCCGAATTTCACCCGAATCCCGCCGCGCGGTTCGCGAATCCGAAGGCGTTCTTCTACCAGGCTCTCGCCGACGCCTTCGAGCGCGACCAAATCGACGGTCCGACCGATGAAGCCACCATCGGCCGGCTTGCTGGTCTTCTCTACGAATTCGACTCGCAAGCTCGGATGAGGATCGAGTCGGCAAAACAATCCGCATGCACGGCTATAGCGGAGGCAAACGCCGATGCCATTCAGTGGCGCCTTCATAGGCGTGGGCAACTCGCAGCACCATCGCTTCTTCGAAAGGCTTGCCTATCAGCTGAAGGCCGACCGGCAGGCCTTCGGCCGAAAAACCGCACGGCACCGACAGGGCCGGCAATCCGGTCATGTTTGCCGGCCTCGTCAGTCGGGACAGGCTGGCGGGTACCGGCACTTCCTTATCCTCGATCCGCACAAGCTCCTGACCGATTGGAGTTGCCGGTATCGGACTGGTGGGTCCCACCAGCACATCGAACCGCTTCATCGCTTCAAACGTTTGCTCGCGGAGCAGCCTGCGGAAGCGCTGGGCCTTAAGATATTGCGAGGCCGAAACCATCGCACCCATGAGCAGCCTGATCCGAACGTCGCTGCCGTATTCCTGACCACGCTCGCGAAGAAACCGCTCATGCACGGCATAGGACTCCGCGGTCATGATCGCCAGGGACGCCGCCGGCACATGGTCCATCAGCGGTATCGAAAGATCGTCGACCTCGGCGCCAAGATCACGTAGTTGCCCGACCGCGGTCTCGACGCGGCTCTTCACGTCGTCGCGAACTCCCTGCCAAAAGAAAGAGCGCAAGCGGCCAACGCGAACTCCTCGCAAGCCCCGCGTCAATCCTTCCGTATAGTCGGGAACCGGCAGCGTCGCGCTGGTAGGATCGCCGGGATCTACGCCCGCGATCGCACCCAACAGCAGTGCGGCATCCTTCACGGTTTTGGTGAGAACACCGACATGATCAAGCGAATTACAAAGTGGAAAGACACCATCCCGGCTGACGCGTCCGTAAGTGGGTTTCAGTCCGACGATGCCACATAACGAGGCCGGTATTCGAACCGAACCGCCGGTATCGGTGCCCAGCGTCGCCATCGCCATCGAAGCAGCGACCGCTATCGCTGAGCCTCCGCTCGAGCCGCCGGGAATACAGTCCGGGTTCCAGGGATTCCGGGCATTGCCGAAATGTGGGTTGACCGAGGTCGCTCCCCAGGCAAACTCATGGAGGTGCAGCTTGCCGAGCGATATCGCGCCGGCCGCCTTCAGCCGGGCCACCACGGTCGCATCGCGCGCGGGCCGGGAATCGGCAAGAATCCTCGAGCCGCATGTCATGCGTACCCCCTCGACCGCGATGATGTCTTTGCTTGCGAGCGGAATGCCGTGAAGCGGGCCACGGTAACGGCCGTGAGTTATCTCATCTTCGGCCGCCCGCGCCTGCGCGATCGCGGCGTCGTCGGTTACGGTCAGGAAAGCATTCAGCCGTCCGTTAAGTTTCGCGATACGGTCGAGATGCCATCGCGTAACCTCAACCGGCGAGACCTTGCGGCTTCGAATAAGCGGCGCCAGCTCGCCAATCGTCATGGTCTCAAAGTCGCCGCTAATCACGGTCTTTGAACTCCCGAAGATTAAAGACCACAGCGGGTTCGATCTGGTCGGACTGAACGCCCAACTCATCAAGCCGGGCCAATCCGTCCAGCATGGCCGCCGTCAGCGATTTCAATTGCGCGAGTTCGGTTCCATCGAGACTCACACCGGCGTTTTGAATGCCGGCCTGGAGCACTGCATCGAGCTTGTACTGATCCGCCGTCATCTTGCTCATCACTCTTCACCCCAGGAATAATCTCTGTGATCTTCGACCCCAAACTGGCGGCGGCAGGAATCGGATGGCTTATCCGCGGACCGAACGAACTGGAGCAGGCACGCCAGCCCAATCAAAATCTGGGCGGTGACTCTTAGGAGCCGGGGGTTGAACGGGTTGCGCGCGTAATTGATTATGTGACGCGAACCGGGCCTTTCACCGTCCGCAACATTTTGTCTTGATTCGCGGTAGCGGCAGCCGACCGGTCACGCATAACTCCTCCGGGCCCCCGAGTCAGGCGTGCTTCGCCTTTGCCGACTTGGCTGCCGCCTGAATCGACTTGACGATAAACTGATAACCAGTGCATCGGCACAGGTTGCCGGATATGCCGTGGCGAATTTCGTCTTCGCTGGGATTGGGGTTACTGCTGAGAAGCTGCATCGTCGAAAGAACCATTCCCGGCGTGCAGTAGCCGCATTGCAGACCCTGATTCTCGACGAACGCTTCCTGAATCGGATGCAACTGCTGCGCGCTCGTGCTTAGCCCCTCGATAGTCGTGATCTCATGCCCGTCCGCGTCCGCCGCGAGAATACAGCACGACTTCACGGTGCGGCCGTTAAGCATCACCGTGCAGGCGCCGCAGCTCCCGGTGCTACAGCCGATATGCGTGCCGGTCAGCTTCAGAACGTCTCTGATGAGATCGGCCAGGATCATTCGCGTATCGGCTTCGACCTGATATGCCTTCTTGTTGACCGTAACCTTGATTGAAGCTTTCATCAGTACCGTCTCCCGATATCTATCGCGATCTACTTGTTGGTTTACCGCTGGACCCTGGCCGCGGCGGCCTTGACCGCGCGCTGCGCGAATACACGAATCATCGCCCTGCGGTAGTCGGTATTGCCGTTGAGATCGCCATAGGCGTCGGCGGAAGCCGCGTACGCGTCATCGGAGACACCCCTCAACGCGGCATCATCGAGGCCCTTCGCCAGGCGCTTGCTGATGTCAACCATCACCGCCGTCTGCCCGACGCCGCCGAGCCCCAGCCGCGCCGCCTTGAAGCCTTTTTCGATCACGGCGGCGGCGTTGACTATCGGAAAATTCCCTTCGACGCGCTGCAATCGTACGTAACCCGACCCGAAGCCATCGGGCAGCTTCGGGACCCGGATTTCGGTGAGCACTTCGCCCTGCTCGAGATCGGTTTGCATCAGACCCGTAAAAAACTCCCGGGCCTTGACGACCCGATCGCCCTTGGCGCTCTGGAGTTTGAACTGCGCGTTCATCACCAGCATGATCGGCGGATAGTCGGCCGCCGGATCAGCGTGCGCCAGGCTTCCCCCGACGGTGCCGCGATGGCGCACCTGGACATCCCCGATATGCGGCGCCGCCTCGGCCAGCAATGGACAGTATTTCTGAATCAGCTTGTTGTTCAGGAGCGAAAAGTGGCGCGTGAGCGCCCCGATGCGAATTCCGTCCTTGTCCTCGTTTACGTAATCCAGTCCGTCGATATGATTAAAGCTGATTACGACCTTGGGCTGGATCAGACCAAGCGTCATGATCGGCACCAGGCTCATTCCCCCCGCGAGCACCTTGGCGTCGTCGCCGTAGCGCTGCAGAAGACCCAGCGCTTCCGAAAGCTTTTTGGGTGCGTGGAACTCAAATTCCTGTGAGATCATTTTCCATCACCTTTCCGTCGACCAAACAACGAATATCGCCGCGACAGTATCATCAATTCGCTTTGGAACAAGCACCTCCGAACGGGCTTTTTTCAGACTTCGCCAAGCGTGCGGCACAGATCCCGAAGCGCGTTCAGATCGTTCGCCGGGAGAAAATAATCTATGTACGGCAACGCGGCCTTCACACCCTGAGCGATGGGCTCGTACCCCTCGGTACCAAGCAGCGGATTGATCCAGACCACCGTCCGCGTCCGGCGGCGAAGCGCCTGCATCTCGCGCCTCACCACCGCCGGGTCGCCCTGATCGTAACCGTCGCTGACAATCAGGCCTACGGTCGAGCTCGCCGAGCCCTCGCGCAGAATCCCGCGATTGAACGCCGCCAACGCACCTCCGATATCGGTTCCGCCCGACCAGTGCCGCGCCAGTTGCGCCACCTCGTCCAGCGTTTCCCGCACCGACTGGCGGCGCAGCGCCCTGGTGATATCGGTCACCTTGGTGCTGAACACGGCGGTACGCGAGTTTTTGACCGCCTTCTGAAGCCCGAACATGATACGCAACAGAAAGGGGCAATAGGCATCCATCGATCCGCTCACGTCGCACAGCAACGCGATCCTGATCTTGCGGATCTTTCGCCGCGATCGCGCCAGTTCGACTACGTCCATCCCGTAACGAGCGTTCCTTCTCAACGACCGGCGCAGATCGATCCGGCGACCGCGGCGGTCCGCGGTGAAACGCCGGCTGGGCCTCGTCGCAAGCCGCCGCGTCAGCTCGCGCAGAATCGAATTCATTCCGCTCAGGTCCCCGGACCACTCAACCGACAGATCCTTGTCGCGCAGCACCTCGTCGCGGCTGTACTGCATCGGATCGCCCCGCGTGTCCGGCGGCGTCTCGGGATACTCACGATTATCGTCCCCGGCGATCGCATCCAGCTTCATCTCGACCGGCTCCTGCCGGATGCCGGTGACGCCCTCCCAGAACTCGACGAACAGCGAATCGAATATTTTCTCCTCGTCGTGGCTCGCCGCCAGATTGACGCGCAAAGCCAGGCGGAAATCCTCCCGCGCCTCGATCGTCACGTGCCGAAGCGTCCGGAACACATCGACGATTCGCCCCGGCGTGACGTTGAATCCCGCCCGCTTCAGCACGCGGCAAAATTCCAGCACTCGCCCAATCAGGGCCTTCGGCAGGCCCTCGATTGCCGACCCCGGTATCTTTTCTGAAGCGGTACTGTCGGGTTTCATCGTCGCCTGCGCTCCGCTTCATCAGCCGAGGTTGCCGGCGATTACTTTCGCGCTGCCGATCGTCCGCAACCGCTCGATATCTTCCTTGTACTTGAGTATGCACCCGGCGGTCTCTTCAAACGTCGCCGGATCGATGTGCGAAAGCTTGAGCCCGGTCAAAGCCCGGGCCCAGTCGAGCGTCTCGGCCACGCCGGGCCGCTTGTAAAAGTCGATTTGCCGCAGCCGATGCATCAGCTCGCAGATCTGATCGGCAAGCGATGCTTCGATACCCGGCACCTTCCGCATCACGATCTCGCGCTCCTTGGCCGACGTCGGATAGTCGATCCAGAGGTAGAGGCATCGCCGCTTGAGCGCGTCGTTCAACTCCCGCGTCCGATTCGAGGTCAGCACCACGAACGGCCTCTGACGGGCCACGAAGGTTCCGATCTCGGGGATGGTTATCTGATAGTCGGAAAGCACCTCAAGCAGGAACGCCTCGAATTCCTCGTCCGCGCGATCGATCTCGTCGATCAGCAGCGTCGCCGGCGCCGCGCCGCTGTGGCGGATCGCGCGCAGCAGCGGACGCGGCAGCAGGAATTCGTCGCTGAAGATTTCAGATTCGATCGCCTTGCGATCTTCATGGGCGGTCTCGGCTATCCGGATCGCAAGGATCTGCTTGGCGTAGTTCCACTCATAGATCGTGCTTTGCGCATCCAGTCCTTCGTAGCACTGGAGGCGTACCAACTCGCTGTTCAGCACTCGTGCGACGACTTTCGCCACCTCGGTCTTGCCGACTCCGGCTTCGCCTTCGAGCAGAACCGGTTTCCCCAACTGCGCCGCCAGCATTATCGTCAGCGCCAACGGACGATCGGCGATATAATCCTCGCGGGCGAAAGCCTCCTGCACCGCTTCGACCGAGCTGAAGATCCCTTTTACCATCTGGTCGTCGTCGCTCATTATGCGGCGCACCTTTCTCCGCTGTCTTCCGCCTTACAGCCCGACATCCGACGGCACCCGGCGCCCGACGCCCGGTTTGCCGACGATCTTGTTATCCTTCTGACCAAATCGCCACGCAGCCACGTAGCCACCGGCCATCCCTTCTGTAGCTTTGCGGATGGTTTGATCTATTGGATCGGTTGGTTTGATCTATTCCCCGGCATACAGGACAGTCCGACATGGTAGACCCCTTTGACGTTCACGGCGGCGATTCGCTGGCGGAGAGGGGGGGATTTGAACCCCCGGTGCCACAAGGGCACACGTGATTTCGAGTCACGCCGGTTAAACCAGACTCCCGAACCTCTCCGTAATTGGGCAGGATCGACGTTTGATCGCTCGCAGTCAAGCCACCTTCGCCTTCTCCACCGTGCGGCCGGGCGACCAAGGCCACCTTTTCAACCCGTCCCGACTCGGCTACAGTCGCGCAATCCCGCTTGAGGGATGACGGAGTTCTTGATGGCTTTCCAAACCTCGCACCGGGTGCCAAGCGCTTACGACACCTGTTTTCAACGGGTCTACGCCTGTGAGGCCCCCGATTTACGCCGCCTCTACGAAAACGCCAAGCGGGACCAGTGGAACGTATCGCAGGATATCGACTGGACACTTCCGGTCGACCTCGACCAGGGAATCTTCGCCGACGAGTTGATCGATATCCACGGCAGCGAATTCTGGACGCGGCTCGACGCCCGCCGCCGGACCGAGCTCAACGTGGAATTTTCATGCTGGCGGATTTCGCAGCTTCTTCACGGCGAGGAGGGCGCGATGCTGGCGTGCAGCCAGCTCGTCGACATGATGCCGAGCAACGACGCGAAATTCTTTCAGGCCACCCAGGTCGTCGACGAGGCCCGCCATACCGAGGTGCTGAGCCGCTATTTGATCGACAAGGCCGGCGGCCGCGTTTATCCGATCAACTCCAACATCAAGGAGCTGTTTGATTTCGTACTGAGCACCGGGAAGTGGCCGCTCAAAATCGTCGCGCTGCAACTGATAGCGGAGACTTTCGCGGTGTCGCTGTTTCGGATGCTTGGGGAGACCGCCAAGGACCCCTTGTTCCGGACGATCTGCGAGCGAATCCTCAGCGACGAATCGCGCCACATGGGCTTCTCGGTGCTCGCTCTGCCCGATGAAATCCGCGGGTTCAGCGGCAGCGATTTTCGCGAAGTCGAGGATTTTCTTCGCGAAGCGCTGAAACTGCTTCTGAGCGGCTCGTTCCCGCATGAAGCCTACGAGGCGATCGGATTCAACGCCGCTGAAATCGGGGAAATCCGCCAGATACGGCGCGCGACGATCAAGGGCAGCGAGTTCGCCCACTTCCGGCGGCTATTCCGGCGCGAGTTGCATACCCAGGTGGTGGCCAACATCAAGCGCGTGGGCCTGATGACCGAGCGCACCGCGGGCTTTCTGCGCGAGCTGGGGATCGATCCCGAGGTCGCCGCCGCCGCCTGACGGCCCGTGCGGCGCGATCCGCGAACCATCGGCGCTCCGAACGAACCGGCACGCCGCGATTGCGTCGCAGCATCGGTCCGAGTTATAAGGTGCGCCTCCATAATTTATGCCGAAAGGCGCTGAAGGAGAGTCTATGGCCAACTGGAAAATAGGTGACGTTAAGATTACCCGGCTTCAGGAACAGGAACCGATATGGCCGGGCACGATGATCCTCAAAGAGGCAACCGAGGATGCGGTAAAGCGCGAGGGCGAATGGCTTGCGCCGTTCTGCAAGGACAACAATTTTCGCCTGAGCATCCACGCCCTGCTGGTCGAATCCGAAGGCCGGCGCATCCTGGTCGATACCTGCGTGGGCAACGACAAAGTCCGTCCCGGCTTCACGGAATGGAACGAGATGCACCTGCCTTTCCTCAGTAACCTCGAAAAAGCCGGCGTGACGCGCGACTCGATCGACACCGTCGTCTGCACCCACCTCCATATCGACCACGTTGGCTGGAACACGATGCTGGAGAACGGCAAGTGGGTTCCGACCTTCCCCAAGGCGCGCTTACTGATGGTGAAGCGCGAGTGGGAGCACTGGAACAAGTTCGAGGGCAGCCCGGACTTCAAGAACCCGATCGATGACTCGGTCCGCCCGATCATCGCGGCCGGGCTCGCCGACCTCGTCGACGCCGGCCATCGCATCACCGGCGAGGTAACGCTTGAATCGACTCCGGGCCATACGCCCGGCCACACCAGCGTGCGCATCGCCTCACGCAGCGAGAACGCGGTGATCACCGGCGATATGATCCATCATCCGATCCAGTTCGCGCATCCCGACTGGATCTGCGAATTCGACAACGAGCCGCCGCTCGCGTCCGCGACGCGCAAGGCGTTCGTCGAGCGCTATTGCGATAAGCCGGTTACGGTCCTCGGCACCCACTTCGCGGGTCCGACCTCCGGCCATATCGTGCGCCACAACGGCAGCTTCCGCTTCGCGAAGTGATCCTCAGATAGAACAAGGGCGGAATCGGAGATTCTACTCCGGTTCCGCCCTTTTCTTTTTTTCTCGCCGCCTTTAAGTAGCGCGCGACCGGTAGATGCCGCTGAAACCCGGCGGGCGCCAACCCTTGTCGGCGCAGGCGACGCAGACCGGGTATTGCCGCCGTTTGGCGTCCTCGATACCGGCCAGTGCGACCATTATCTCGGTCGAAAAGGATTTCTGGCAGGCAATGCAGGTCGCCATCAGCGACTTGTTGTCTTTCGCCTTCTCACTCGGCATCAGTCGTCTCCATAAATAATGAAGCGCGTTCTTCTCCCCTTCCTCATGGGGAAGGGGACTGGGGTTAGATCGTCGGCATGGAATGCCGCTCAGCTGACGGGATTTCTCCGTCGCAGCATCCGTTTGACCGAACACTCCATCAGCGCCTCGTTTTTCTGATTCAGCACGGTATGCGTAAACGTCACGATTCCGCGATCGCCGCGCTTGGTCGGCCTGGTCTCCGTCACCGTCACCCGCACCCGCATCGTGTCACCCGGAAACAGCGGCTGCTTGAATGTCATGCCGTCGACCGAGATCAGGGCGAGGCCGACCCCATGGATGCATCCGGTCAGAATAATCAGCCCTTCGGCGAAAGCGAAGGTCATCGCGCCGGGCGCGAACCGCCTGGGGTAGAGCGATTTCTGCCTCACGTACTCGTCGCTGAGAAACAATTCCTCGTAGAATCCGCCCAGCGCGACGAACTGCGAAATCTCCGCCTCGCCGACCGTGCGTCCCATGGTCTCGATCGTGTCGCCTGTGCTCCATTCCTCAAAGTACCGCGGTTCCATCCATTCCTCCTCTGATTTCTCTTCAACTACACGCCAGGTCTGCTGCCGGTCCGACGGCCGCGAAAGAAATCGCGCATCAACGCGGCGCATTCGGCCTCCATCACGCCGCCGCGAATTTCGAGCTTGTGATTGAGGCGGCCGTCCCGCCCGATGTCATAGACCGAACCGACCGCTCCGGCCTTCTCGTCCCACGCGCCGAAAATAAGCCTCGCGATCCGCGCATTGAGCATCGCCCCGACACACATCACGCACGGCTCCAGCGTAACGTAGAGCGCCGCATCGTTGAGACGATAGGTTCCGAGCGCGGCGCAGGCTTCACGCAAGGCGAGCACCTCGGCGTGCGCGGTCGGATCGCTCGAGCGCGATCGGCCGGTTATGCGCCGCCGCGATTATAGCGCCATCGAGAACAATCACCGCTCCGACCGGAACTTCGCCCTCGTCGGCGCCCTGCCTGGCTTGCGCCAGCGCCCGGCTCAGGAAGTCGCTGTCATCGATAAAGTCCTTCATTTACTTCGGTAGATGAACGTTGACACTCTTGCCGATCGCACGCAATATCAGTGCACGAAAGGTCGCCCGTGTCGGAAATCCAGGAAGTATATCCGGAAGATCTCAAACCGAGGCTCGACCGCGGTGAGCGGATCTTCATCCTTGACGTTCGCGAACCCGAGGAAATCGCGGTAGCGGCGTTTCCACAGGCGACGCACATCCCGATGGGTGAGATCCCGTCGCGCCTGAGCGAGCTTGACCCCGATCGCGAAACCGTCGTCGTGTGTCATCATGGGATACGCAGCGCGCAGGTGGCCGTTTACCTTGCACGGACGGGTTTCGCGCGGGTTTATAACCTCGTCGGGGGAATCGACGCCTGGTCCGCGAGCGTAGCGCCGGATGTGCCGCGCTATTGATTAATCGATCCCAGGGATGGCCGAAGCTTTTGCGGCCGAACCTGGCAGATCGCAAACAGCGATGACTATCCTTGCCGCCGCCATACAGATGAGCGCGGGCCGCGAAAAGGCGGTCAATCTAGACCGCGCCGAACGGTTGATCCGCGAGGCCGCCGCGCGCGGCGCCAATCTCGTCGTGCTGCCCGAGGTCTTCAACTGGCGGGGCAAGCGCGCCGAGGAGGCCACCGAGACCGAGACCCTCGAAGGTCCGACGCTCTCGCTGATGGCGCGGCTGGCGGCCGAGCTCAAGCTTCATCTCGTCGCGGGCTCGATCAGCGAGCGCGTGACCGGACAGACCCGGAGCTACAACACGTCGGTCCTGTTTGATCCCGACGGCAGGCGGGTCGCGGTCTATCGCAAGATCCATCTTTTCGATGTCGACCTGCCGGGAAGGGTCAGCTATCAAGGAGTCCGACGGGAAGCTGAGCGGTCAGGATATCGTGTGCGCGGAAACCGCAATCGGCAAGATCGGCCTCAGCGTCTGCTATGACCTGCGCTTTCCGGAGCTGTATCGCTTGCTGACCTACCGAGGGCGCACGAATCATCACCGTGCCGAGCGCCTTCACTTTCCCTACCGGCGAAGCCCACTGGGAGGTGCTGCTGCGCGCCCGCGCGATCGAAAACCAGGTTTACGTCGTCGCGCCCGGGCAGTTCGGACCCAATGCACACGGCTTCAACGATTACGGCAATTCGATGATCGTCGATCCCTGGGGCCGGGTGCTGGCTCGCGCCGCCGATTACGAGGGCGTGATAGTCGCGCCGCTGGATTTCGATTATCTGGAACGAGTGCGTCGCGAGTTGCCCTGCCTCGATCACGCCACGGCTTCGCCCCGCCCGCAAACCGACCGACTTCGTAGCGACAATCTGCCCGGCGGCCATGGACCGGCGGGCTCAAAGGCGATTATAGAAGATGGGGCTGACGCGCGCGCTCTGAGGTGAAGGACATGGCGGAAGGACCGCTTGCAGGTTTTCGGATTCTGGATCTCACGCAGGTAGTTTCGGGACCGTTTTGCACGATGCTGCTGGGCGAACTCGGCGCCGACATCATCAAGATCGAATCGCCCGAAGGCGATTCGATGCGCTCGACGGGCATTCCGAAAAAAAATGGCGTCAGCGCCTCCTTCGTCAATTTCAACCGCAACAAGCGCAGCGTCGTGATTGATATCAAGCAGGATCAGGGTCGAGACTTGGTGCGGAGACTGGCGGTGCGCGCCGACGCCATGATCGAGAACAACCGGCCCGGCGTCGCCGACCGCCTCGGCATCGGCTACGCCGATATCCGCCGGGCCAACAACAAAATCGTCTACTGTTCGATTTGCGGTTATCGGCCCCAAAGGGCCGGCTTGCCAACTTTCCCGCGTACGATCCGGTCATCCAGGCTTACTCCGGGATGGCTCACCTACAGGCCGGCAAGACCGCCAAGCCGGGGGCGGTGCGGACGGCGCTTGCGGACAAGGTCAGCCGGGATGACCGCGGCGCTCAGTATCGTGAGCGCGCTTCACGCGGCCCGCGCGCGTGGCGTCGGCCAGTACATCCGCGTGCCGATGGTCGAAGCGATGATCGCGTTCACGGCCAACGACACGATCTACGGCTATACCTTCTTTCCCGAGGAAGAGTTCAAGCACAAGGCTCCCAAGACTACGAGTCTGGACCCGTTCAAGACCAAAGACGGATGGATCGCGATCGCGCCCTTTACCGACGCGCAGTTCGAACGGCTGTGCGCCGCCGCGGGCCATCCCGAATGGTGGACCTCGGTGTCCGACCGCCTCGAGCGCGCCCGCGGGGTCATGCGCGGCCTTGCCAGAGCCTTTCCGCGAAAGAAACACCGCCGACTGGCTCGCGGAGCTGGAGGCAGCCGACATCCCTTGCGGGCCGGTGCATAGCTACGAAACCCTCTTCAGCGACGAGGAGATCGTCGCCAACGAGGCGTTCTCAATCTACGAACATCCCGACGCCGGCAGCGTACGCACCGCGAATCCGGGACCTCGTTTTTCCGAGACGCCGATGAAGATGTGGCGCACTCCGCCGCGGCTGGGCGAGCATACCGAAGAGATCCTGCGCGAGGCCGGAATCGAGCGCGAACAGCTCGAAGAACTGCGCGCCTCCAAGGTCATCAACTAGTTCCGCGCCAAGCCGTTCGAGCCTATGACGATGTCCGCGGCCCGAACGCGGCTCCGGACGCTTAATCGCGGTGAATTAGGCGAACATCTGGGGCTCGCGCGACTTTAGCCAGACCAGGCCTCGATACGTGTATTGCAGACCTGAGGCTCCGGTTAGCCCAACCGTCAGGTAAAGCAGGCTGCGCCAGAGCGACCGCGAATTCGTCGCAAGGCCCAGGAGCCCACCAACCACGCATGCGAGTTGGAGAAATGTGCAGACCTTGCCGATATAGCTTGGCTTCACCGGAATCCGCTCGTTGGTGAAGAAACTCAGCATCAGGTAGCCGAACACAATCACCACGTCGCGGATCACGACTACGCTCAGGACCCAGGCCGGAAAGATTCCTTCGATGGTCAACACCACAAAGGAGCTCAGCAGCAGCAGCTTGTCGGCAAAGGGATCAAGAAAGGCTCCCAGTTCGGTCTTGCTGTTAAACCACCGCGCGACGGTGCCGTCGAGGCTGTCGGTCAGCGCCGCGATAGCAAAAACATAAAGGCCGTAAGTGAAGCGATGTTTGCTCACAAACACCACGAAGAACGGAACCAGGATGATCCGGAACAGGGTGAGAAAATTAGGAATGTTGAGCAGACGGCGGGTCGAAGAAACCTCGGCCCTTTCCTCAGCCGGCGGGCGAACCAAATGTGGCGTACCAGCGCTCATCGCAACCCTCAGGCGACGACCGCGGCCGCCTTGCGCAGTCGTCCGGCCACCGCCGCGCTTACCAGCGCTCTCATCAAGACCCGGCCGTCTTCATACTCTTCACTTAGCACCTGACCCTCCCGCCGCGCCATCGCGACGAGGTCGCCGCGAGCAGCGGGAAGCGTCACACGCACCTCCTGACGCAGGTCGCGGAAAAAGCGCGCTATCGCGTCGACCAGGCGATCGAGGCCCTCGCCCTTGAGCGCCGAGAGCGTGACCGTATCGAAAACGTCGTGCGTTCGCGGGCTGCCTTCAATCAGGTCGGCCTTGTTCATCACCACGATCCGTGGGGTCGCACCGGCGCCGATTTCTTCCAGCACCCGATCGACGACATCCATGTGCTCGGCGCGAAGCGGTGAACCGGCGTCCACCACGTGGAGCAGAAGATCGGCGGTGCGAACCTCCTCGAGCGTGGCCTTGAAGGCTTCGACCAGCAGATGAGGCAGGCGGTGGATAAAACCGACGGTATCGACCAACATCACCTGCATCGCGCCCGGCAATTTGAGCCGCCGAATCGTGGGATCGAGGGTCGAAAACGGACGATCGGCGACCTCGACTCCGGCATCCGTCATGGCGTTCATCAGCGTGGATTTCCCGGAGTTGGTATAGCCGACCAGCGCCACCGTCGGAAACTGCGCCTCCGCACGCCGCGCGCGCTGCAGCGAGCGCGTCCGTTCGACTTCGAGCAGGCGGCGCTTGAGTCGCGTCAGGCGTTCCCGCACGCGGCGACGATCGACTTCGAGCTGGGTTTCGCCGGGTCCGCGGGTGCCGATCCTGCCGCCCGCGCCCGCGCCGCCGGCGAGGCGCGAAAGATGGGTCCACTGCCGGGTGAGGCGCGATTGCAGGTAGCTCAACTGCGCGACCTCGACCTGAAGCTTGCCCGCGAGGGTGCGCGCGCGCAGCGCGAAGATATCCAGGATTAACTGGCTGCGGTCGATGACCCGAAGCTTGAGCTCGTTTTCGAGGTTGCGCGCCTGAGCCGGGCTGAGGCTGTCATCGAAGATGGCGAGCGTCGCGCCGTGATCTTTGGCCAGCGCGCGCACCTCTTCGACCTTGCCCTTTCCGATAAACGTGCGCGGGTCTATTTCCTTGAGATTTTGCCGGACCTCGCCGCTGACCACGGCGCCGGCACTTTGCGCGAGAGCGGCCAACTCCGCGAGTGAATCCTCGCCGGTCATCTGACCCCTGCCGCCGAGTTCGACTCCAACCAGAATCGCTCGTTCGACTTGTTCAGTGGATTGGCTATTCGATCGCAGGGCTGCCTCTCAATCCTACAGTCTAGCAAAAATCCGCCACGGAACTTAGCGCAGGTCCACCGAACCCGCATCGAGCATACCCTCGACCGCGGATACAAACGCCTCGTTCGGAGAGACCCGGAAGGTGTCACCAAGCAGAAAAATCGCCTCCCGCTCGCCCTCCAGGCCGACGTGCAGATAGGTAAGACACTTGCCTGTATGCCGTCCGATCAGGTCTTTCAAAGCCGCAACGGCGTTGTCGGCGAGTCGCGCTTTCGGCGCCCTAATGTGCACCTCGCGCACCGAACCGAGCAGCGCCGAATTGAGCGGCTTGAGATCATCGAGGATCACCTGGGCACGCTCCTCGCCCACGTCGAGCTTGCCGCGCGCCAGCACCGGCTCGTCACCCTGAATCACCGCCTCGAATTTCTGGTAGCTCTCGGGCCAGGCGATCACTTCGACCACGCCGTGGCGGTCCTCCAAGGTAAATGTCGCGTAGCGCTTGCCGCTCTTGTTGTTCTTGAGCTTGACCGACTGGATTACGCCGGCGAGCACCACCATGCTGCCGTCCGGCGCTCCGGACAGATCGGCCGTGCCCAACTCGGTCAGCCGCCGAATCTCGCGCTCGTATTTGTCGAGCGGATGGGCCGTAACGTAAAAGCCCAGCACCTCTTTCTCGGCCTTGAGCCGCTCCTTGGCTTCCCACTCGGGAATCGGCTCGCGCGAACCCGGCATCGGCGCCGACGCCGGCGCCATCGCGCCGAACAGTCCCATCTGGTTTCTCGCCGTGGCCTCTTCCTGGCGCTGCGTGGCCTTGACCACATTATCGACCTGAGCCATCGCTTCGGCGCGGGTCATGCCGGTCGAATCGAACGCCCCGCACTTGATCAACGCTTCCAGCACCCGCCGATTCGCGTTTTGCGTTCCCACGCGCAGGGCGAAATCGGCCAGATTGCCGAATCGTCCGCCGGCCGCGCGCGCGGCGATCACCGCCTCGGCGGTCTTGGCGCCCACGCCCCGGATCGCCGCGAGCCCGAACCGGATCGCCTCGCCGGCCACGGTGAACTTGCCCCCGCTCTCGTTGACGTCGGGCGGCAGGATACGGCTGCCCATCTCGCGCAGCGCGGCGATATTCTTGTAGGTCTTGTCGACATCGTCCATTTCGAGCGACATCAACGCCGCCATGAATTCGCGCGGGAAGTGCGCCTTCAGATAGGCGGTGGTGTAGGTGGTCAGCGCATAGGCGGCGGCGTGCGAGCGATTGAAGCCGTAGGAGGCGAAGGTCTCGATCTTCTCGAAGATCGAGCGCGCCAGATCCGCGCCGACGCCATTGCGGATCGCGCCTTCGACAAAACGCGTGCGCTCGCGCTCCATCACGTCCTTCTGCTTCTTGCCCATCGCGACGCGCAGGATATCGGCTTGCTCCAGGGTGTAGCCGGCAAGCGCCTGCGCCACCGTCATCACCTGCTCCTGGTACAGGATTACGCCGTAGGTGTCGCGCAGCACCGGTTCGAGCAGCGGATGGTCGTACTCGACCGGTTCCTTGCCCTGTTTGCGATGGACGAACGGCTCGACCATCCCGGCGTCCAGCGTGCCGGGCCGGAACAGCGAGAGCGCGGCGATTACGTCTTCAAAGTTCGAGGGCTTGAGGTCGGTCAGGAACCGCCGCATCCCCGAGCCTTCCATCTGGAACACGCCGACCGTGTCGCCACGAGAGAGCAAATCGTAGCTCTGCCGGTCGTCGAGCTTGAGCCGTTCCAGATCCGGCGGGGTCTGTCCACCGGCGCGGATAAGCGCGATCACGTCGTGAATCAGCGTCAGGGTCTTGAGCGCGAGAAAATCGAATTTTATCAGCCCGATCTCCTCGACGTATTTCATCGAGTACTGGGTGATAGCCGGGCTGTCTTCGGTACGCTCCTTGTCGGCGTAAAGCGGGACGGTATCCGACAGCGGCCCATCGGAAATCACGACGCCGGCGGCGTGACGCGAGGCGTGACGCAGCAGGCCCTCGAGCTTGAACGCGAACTCGAACAGTTCGGGATACTTCTCGCGCTCGTCGCGCAGGCGGGGCTCCATCTTGAGCGCGTCCTCGAGCGGAAAATCGCGGCCCTGCTTGGGCGCGGGATAGAGCTTGACGATCTTGTCGGTCTCGGTGAACGACAATCCCAGTACCCGGCCGCAATCGCGAATCGCCTGCTTGCCCTTGATGGTGCCGAAAGTGATGATCTGCGCCACGCGGTCGGCGCCGTATTTCTCGCGAACGTAGGCCAGCACCTCGTCGCGCCGCTCGAAGCAGAAGTCGACGTCGATATCCGGCATCGACTTGCGCCCGGGGTTCAGCCATCGCTCGAACAGAAGCTTGTGCTCGATCGGATCGAGTTCGGTGATCCCAAGCGCGTACGACACGAGGCTTCCGACCACCGAACCGCGGCCGGGTCCCACCGGAATGCCGCGGCTGCGGGCATAATTGATGAAATCGGCGACGATCAGCATGTAGCCGGAAAAGCCCATCTCACGGATTACCGGCAGCTCGCGGGCGACCCGCTGCTCGTATGGCGTAACGTCGATTTCGCCGCCGCGGCGCGCCCGGATCTGGTTCAGGCGCTCGGCAAGCCCTTCGCGCGTGCGCCGCTCCAGCACGCCGTCCAGCGTCTCGCTCTCATCAAGCCGGAAGACCGGAAAATGAAACTTGCCGAATTCGAATTCGAAATCGACCCGCCGCGCGATCTCGCGGCTGTTGCGGATCGGCTCGCTGTCGACGCCGAAAGCCGCTTCCATCTCCGCCGGCGTTTTGACGTAGAGCTCGTCGGTATTGAAGCGCCATCGGTTTTCATCCG
The DNA here is from genome assembly GCA_963759165.1 of uncultured Pseudomonadota bacterium. GTDB lineage: Bacteria > Desulfobacterota > Binatia > Binatales > Binataceae > DATJOQ01. Next base: position 2,416,405 of record CAVWXK010000001.1, read on the forward strand.
AGAGCGTCGTTCCGGTCTGGATGCAGAGCAGGACTTCGTGCGCGCGCGCGTCCTCGCGATGCAGGTAATGGCAATCGTTGGTCGCCACCATCGGCAGACCGACCTGGCGGCCGATATCGCGCAACGCGTCGTTGTAAGGCGCGTGCAGCTTGTTGTCCTGCATTTCGAGATAGAACCGGTCCGGAAAGATACGGGCGTAGGCTTCCGCCAACTCGCGCGCCTTGTCGGCGCGGTCGACCCGAAGCGCCCGCACGATCTCGCTGGAGAGGCATCCCGAGAGCGCGATCAGCCCCTCCGACATTTCGGCGAGGATTTCCCGGTCGATACGCGGCTTGTAGTAGAGGCCCTCGGTGTAAGCCGCGGTCAGAAGCCGGCACAGGTTGCGGTAACCGACGCGGTTCTGGACCAGCAGAATAAGATGGAAGTTGCCGCCGCCGTCGGAGTCGTCGCCGCGCGGAGGCATGACGCGATCGGTACGCTTGCCGGGCGCGAGGTAAACCTCGCACCCGATGATTGGCTTGATGCCGCGCGCGGCTGCCTTCTCGTAGAACTCGACCGCGCCGAACATGTTGCCGTGGTCGGTGATCGCCATGGCCTCCATGCCAGTGCCTTTGGCGTGATCGAGCAACGGCGCGATCTTGTTCGCGCCGTCGAGCAGACTGTACTGGGTATGGACGTGCAGATGGACAAAACTCATGGCTGGCTCAAGCGCCTCTCTTCCCCGCCAGCAACCTCCGCCGGCGCTATCCGGTCAGCCGACCCGGCGTCACATCCCACACTTGTGGGCATCCTGAACGCCCCGAATATCGGACCCCTTCCCCGCGCCGTCCTACTTCTTCCCGCCCTCGGCCTTTCCGCCTTCGGCCTTCTTGCCCTCGGCCTTTTTGCCCCCGGCTGCCTCCTTGGCACCTTCGGCGGGTGCCCCGGCTTCCGCAGCTGCTTCGGGCGCACCGGCCTCTCCAGGAACAGCCTCCACCGCTCCGGCAGCGGCCACTGGAGCAGCCTCGATGGTCGGCGGCAGAACGGACACGACGGCTTCGTCGGTATCGAATATCGGCTTGACGTTGCCGTCCAGCTTGATCGCCGAAATATGGATCACGTCGTGAACACCGAGTTCGGTAACGTCGACTTCGACGAACTCGGGAATCTCCATCGGCAGGCACTCGACTTCGATTTGGCGGATCAGCGGCTGGAGGATTCCGCCGTCGGCCACGCCCTTGGCCCGGCCGACAAACCTGAGCGGCACGCCGACGCGCAACCGCTCACTCAGGTCGACTTCATAGAAGTCGGCGTGAATGATATCGCCAGAAATCGGTCCGCGCTGAACCTGCTTGATGATCACGTGCCGGTTGTCGAGTTCGGCACTGTCGGACTTTAACTTTATGATACGCTGGCGCGACGCGGCCAAAACCCGCGCCTTCAGCTCGATGCCCGGCACCGCAACCGGCAGGGTCGCTTTCCTGGGCCCATAAACGATCGCCGGAACCTTGCCGACACGTCTGAGCGCGCGGACTTCGCCCTTGGTATGGGTGTCGCGTTTTTCGCAGCCTAATTCTACAGTCTCCATGCTTCTCCAACGGCGGCTCAGGCCGCCCACTTTCTTTATATTTCAGAAATCAGACGAACAGCGAACTGACCGATTCCTCCTGATGAATCCGGCGCACGGCCTCCGCGATAAGGGCGCCCACCGAGAGCACCCGCAGGTTGCCGAGTTCGGCCTGCGCCTTGGCCCGCAGCGGAATCGTGTTGGTGGTGATCAGTTCCTTGATGTTGGAATGGTTGAGCCGTTCGCTCGCCGGATCGGACAGAATCGGATGCGTAGCGCAGGCGATAACCTCGTCCGCACCGGCGGCGCTCACCACCTTGGCGGCCTCGGTGAGAGTACCGGCGGTATCGACCATGTCGTCGATCAGCACCGCGATCGAGCCGCGCACCTCGCCGACCAGTTGCATCTCGGCGACTTCGCTGGCGCGTCGGCGCCGCTTGTCGATAATCGCCAGACTTGCGTTCAGTCGGCCGGCGTACGCCCGCGCACGCTCCACGCCGCCCGCGTCGGGCGAAACCACGGTCACCTTCCGGGATTCGATCCGTTTGCGCAGATACGGAATCAGCACCGGCATCGCGAACAGATTGTCGACCGGAATGTTGAAGAATCCCTGGATCTGGCCGGCATGCAGGTCCACCGTCATCACCCGAGATGCGCCCGCGGTGGTAATCAGGTCGGCCACCACTTTGGCGCTGATCGGCACCCGCGGCGCGACCTTGCGATCCTGGCGCGCGTAACCGAAATACGGAATCAGCGCGGTGATTCGCTTGGCCGAAGCGCGGCGCAGCGCGTCCATCAGCAGCAGCAGCTCCATCAGGTTGTCGTTGGGAGGAGAACAAATCGACTGCAGGACGAAGCAATCGCCGCCGCGGACGTTCTCACGCACCTCGACCATCACTTCGCCGTCGGGGAAGCGCCCCACTTCGGCGTGTCCCAGACGTACGCCGAGATGCTCCGCAACCTCGCGCGCCAGCCCGGGATTGGAATTCCCCGCAAACAGCTCGAGCTCGTCTTTTACCCTGTCGGACATTCCGATTCCTCGATTCGACTATCTCTCATACATGCCGTTCCTCGCCCGATGGCTGACCGTTTCCTCGCGCTTGATTGGCTGGGCGGGAAGGATTCGAACCTTCGAATGCCAGGTCCAAAGCCTGGTGCCTTACCAGCTTGGCGACCGCCCAGCGATGCGCTTCGCCCGACAGCACCGCGATCGAGCCGATGGCTGCGAGCTTAACGTAACAGGCGCTACCGCCTGCAAGCCACGCACGATCCTCCCACTGCCCGGCCAACAGTGATCCCTAGCCTATCATCCTGACCGTCCGACCGCATCCTCATGGCCTGGAAACCGGCCGGCAGTTACCCAACCACGGCACCTCTCCGTCAGCCGTCCGGTTAACGTCCATTCACCCTGTGCGCCCGAAATAGCTGATGCTTGGCACCGGGGCGAGCAGACTGATGATCAAGCTGAAATTGGGTTACCGGATGATGTTATTGGCGAGGTTTGGGACAGTCAATCGGCAGCGCGTCCGTCTTCCACAGTTTCCACAGGCTTAATCCTGAATTAGGCAAGCGTCCGCGCGGTTACGATGCGGGCGGCGGGTGCGCGGCGGGCCGCCTCGGCGGCGGCGCGCGCCGCGGCGTCGGTATCATCGAAGATGCCGAAAACCGCGCCGCCGCTGCCTGACATGGCCGCTCCACGCGCCCCCAGCTCCTCCAGTATCGCTTTAAGTTTGGCAATCTCCGGATGATGGCGCATCGCTACCGCCGCCAGATCATTGACCAGCAATTCGGAGATTTTGTCGCCGGCCCCCAGCTCATCGACCGAGTCTGACGGCGCCGGACCGCTCCACTGTTCCGGTTTGAGCTCGGCGAAGATTTTCGCGGTCTGCACTTCAAACGGAGGCACGGCGATCAGCAGCGCCAGATCGGGCGCCGATCGAAGCGGAGTAATGACTTCGCCGATTCCGCCGACCCGCGCCGGCCTGGGGTCGAGGAAGAACGGAACGTCGGCGCCGAGCGCCAAAGCGATCCTGCCGAGCCGCTCACGGTCGTCGATCCGCTCCAGCCGCGCCATCATCGCCAGTACCGCACCGGCATCGCTGGAACCTCCGCCGAGCCCGGCGCCGACAGGGATACCCTTCTCAAGATCGATCGTCACTTTCGCGCGAAGGCTGAACTCCCCGATGAAGGCGATCGCCGCCCGCGTCGCGAGGTTGCGCTCGTCAACAGGCAGCCCGGGCAAGTTACATCGCAGCAGCACCGAGCCCCGTGCCGCCGATCTCATTTCCAGCCTGACCCGGTCGTAAAGCGTGATCGGAAGGAAGACGGAATCGAGCAGATGGTAGCCGTCCGGGCGACGCCCGACGACCCGCAAAAACAAGTTAATCTTGGCGGGTGTCAACCGGGACAGAAGTTTTACCATGCGACGGTCCGGATGGCTGACACTAGCTGCTTGGGCGGAATTTCGCGGCGGTTCGTCGCATCGCTCCCCGAGCATCGCGCCTGATCGCCGCGATAAAGGCGATAACGGTCACCATCAAGCCCAGCCCAAACAGAACTTGTCCGGTCAGAAAAGTCGCATGGTAGAAATCCATGTGGGCGGTCGCGTACGACAACTTGCGTTCATCCTGTGTCAGCGGCGCAAGCACCGCGTTGTTCGCCGGATCGTCGAGCTTCCTCGAAGCTGAGGTAGGACTGATCGATGCCGCTTTGGGATATGCGCGCGAGTATGCGGCCGTACTGCTCGGTCTTGGTTAGACCGACGATCCAGTTGCCGGTCCCGAGTATCATCAGGACCAATCCGGCGATAATCCAGCCATCGCTGTAAAGGTCGGGGAGTTTCACCAGTCTAAAGAATAGGACGCGGCTTGCCCGAAAACAATTGCGGATCGCGCCGGAATTTCTTCGCCATCGGCCGGCCCCGATTGCCTGCTTCGAACCACAGCGGCTATGATGAACAGATAGCTTGTGATGTTGGGGATTCGCGAAGCACGACGCCTGTAAACCGGCACGAGCCGTCCGTGCGGAAAAGCGGCTTGGCCCTGGCGGAATTGCCCGCCAAAATATTTGAGCCCGACAAGATAAACGATGGCTGAAACTTCCAAGGGAAAACTGGACCAGCTCCTGGCCCGCTTCGAGGCCGGCGACAAAGTCGCGTTGGCCCGCCTGATCACGCTGATCGAGAACCGCGCCGCCGAGGTCAGCCTGGTGATGGAGCGTATCTACGCCAGGACCGGACACGCTCACATCATCGGCATCACCGGACCGCCGGGCGCCGGCAAGTCGACGCTGATCAATCGCCTGGTGGCGAAGTATCGCGCGCTCGACAAGATGGTCGCCGTGGTCGCGATCGATCCTTCGAGCCCGTTTTCCGGTGGCGCCGTGCTCGGCGACCGCATCCGGATGACCGATCATTACAAGGACAGCGGCGTTTATATCCGCAGCCTTTCCACCCGCGGCAGCCACGGCGGCCTGAGCCGCGCGGCGCGCGAAATTGTCAAGCTGCTCGATGCGTTCGGCCACGACGTGATCATCGTCGAGACCGTCGGCGTCGGGCAAACCGAGCTGGCGGTGATGGACGTGGCGCACAGCACCGTGGTCGTCACCGTGCCCGAAGGCGGCGATGCGATTCAGGTGATGAAGGCCGGCCTCAACGAGATCGCCGATATCTTCGTGGTCAACAAGGCCGATCGCGAAGGCGCCGATCGGCTGAAGGCCGAGCTGGAACTCAACGTCCATCTGCGGCCCGCCGGTGGATGGCGTCCGCCGGTGCTGCTGACCCAGGCCGCCCACGACAAGGGGCTGGACGAACTGGTCGCCACGCTCTCAAAACATATCGAGTATCTGCGCTCTCATCCCGATCCCGAGATCGAACGCGAACGCCGGTCGCGCGAATTTTTCGACGTTCTGGCCGCGCAGCTCGAAGAGCGCGCCGCAAGGGCGCTGGCCGACGGCGGTGCCCCGCATCTGGTCTCCGAAGTCCGCGCCGGGAACCTGAACCCGTACAGCGCCGCCCGCCGCCTCATCGAGGATCGCGAGGCGATCGGCGACCTGCTGCAAGAACACCCGGAATCGCGCGGCTGACCTGCCTATGGCGCACGGCAAGAAGCACAATGGCGCCAACGGCCGCCTGTTCGCGATCGGCGATATCCACGGATGTCCCGACGAACTCGAAGCGATACTTAAGGCGATAAAGCCGGGCGCCGGCGACACCGTGGTCTTCATCGGCGACTATGTCGATCGCGGGCCGAGCGCGCGTGACGTCGTCGACCGATTGACCGAGTTTTCAGACGAGCCCTGCGAGTCCGTCTTTCTCAAAGGCAATCACGAGGACATGATGCTCTCGTTCCTCGGCCTGCCGGGAAACTACGGCGAGTCGTTCCTGCTCAATGGCGGCGCGGTCACGCTCGAGAGCTACGGCGTCGGCCAGGCCGACCTCGAACGCGCCGCCGAATGGATGCCCGACGCGCCATCTGAATTTCTTTCGCAATCTCGCCGTGAGCTATCTCCGCCCGCCCTACTTGTTCGTCCACGCGGGCGTGATGCCGGCGCGCCAACTCGAGGAGCAATCGGTCGAGGATCTGCTCTGGATTCGCCAGGAATTTATCTTTAGTCCTCACGAGCTCGGACAGACGGTGCTGTTCGGCCACACTCCGATGCGTGAGGTGATGGTCGATCTGCCGTACAAGATCGGAATCGATACCGGACTGGTATACGGAAACAAGCTCACCTGCATCGAGCTGATCGAAGGTACGCTCTTCCAGGTCGCGCGCGGCAGCCGCCAGGTACGCACCAGCAAGTTTGAGGATTGAAGCCCGCGATCCTCTTTCACCTCGGCACGGGTCCGGCTAGGCTAATCGATTCGGTGGCGGCGTAGCTCAGTTGGTTAGAGCACGCGGCTCATATCCGCGGAGTCGTAGGTTCGAGTCCTACCGCCGCCACCAGGCTCCATCTCGATTCCCGTTCCGCGATTGCCCGGTCCAACGTTCCCAATGGTAAGATTCACGCTCCACGTTCGATCAGGAGGAAAAGCGCGCGATGGCAAGGCTCGAGAGTGAAGTAGCGATAGTCACCGGCAGCGGATCGGGAATCGGCCGCGCCAGCACGTTGCTGTTCGCGGCCGAGGGCGCGCGGGTGGTCCACTGCGATATTACCGACGGATGCGACGAGACGCAGCGGATGCTTGAGGAACGCGGCGCCGAGGGTACCGCGCTCACGCTGAATATCGGCGACGAGGACGCCGCCGAGCGGCTCGTCGATCTCGCGGTGAAACGCTTCGGCAAACTCACCATCCTGATGAACAACGCCGGCATCGGTTGCAACGCACTCACCGCCGACATGACGCTGGCCGAGTGGGATCGCGTACACAACGTCAACGTCCGCGCCCAGTTCCTGACTATCAAGCGCGCATTGCCGGCGATGATCGCGGCCGGCCATGGCAGCATCATCAACGTCGCCTCGGTGATGGCCGAGATGACCGATTACGGACTGGCGGCCTACTGCTCCTCCAAGGCGGGAGTCGGAGGCCTCACCCGCACGGTCGCGCTCGAATACGGCAAGTACGGCATCCGCGCCAATTACATCATGCCCGGTCCGATTTACTCGGGCCTGACCAAGGCCAACTTCGATCAGGATTTCATCCGCGAGGTGTGGGAGAAGAAGACCGCGTTGCGCCGCATCGGGCAGCCCGAAGACATGGCGCGCGTGGCTCTGTTCCTGGCCTCGGCCGATAACGGCTACGTCACCGGCGCCGGCATCCGCGCCGACGGCGGGTTGATGCTGCGGACTTAGCTGACGCGACCAGAAAAGAAACTCTACGGCGACGGTTGAAGCCGGAAATCACCGCTCCAGGTAGCCACGAACCACGGCCGACCGTTGTAATAGCCGTTGACGAAGCCGTGCACGCGCATCACGCCGTCGTCGCCCAGGTCCGCTTCGAGTCGGACTCGTTCATCGACGATGCCGGGCGGTCCCGACGAATCGCCCGGCCCATACGAGGAGCGCTCGACCATTCTTAAGCGCCCGCTAAGCGCGATCACCCCTTCGCTGGCGAAGATCGGCGCCAGCACCGATTTGGCTTCGAGCACCGCATCGTACGGCGAGACCTCGCTGTCCGCCATCCTCGCCTTCAACCCTCCCTGCTCGCGTTCGAAACATACGCGATAGCTCTTGGTGAGCCAGCCTCCGAGCAGGGGCTTGGCAAGCATCCGCATCAGAGTCAGATCCGATTCGCTGACCTGCCCATGCCAGCATCCGGCGAATCGCTCAGGTATCTGCACAACCAGACGCTGAGCCGGGATCTCGATCGTATCGTCGTTGCCTTGCTGGTAGCGATTGGACGGCACTTCCAGAACCGGGCCTTGGCCATGCTGGCGCCCAGGCATCGGTGCCGCCAAGGCCGGCAGTAACGCCACCAGCATCGCGCAGAGCGCAGCGGCGATTGCTCCAGGCAAACTTCGATGCCTGCTGAAATGGTTCACTTTTCAACATTCGCTGCGACCAAATCCCAGGCAGAAATGCCGCTGCTGATTCCCTGTGCGCTAGGTTAAGACCGTGACCTCGACGACGGCAGTCGCTTTTTAACCGCGGACTCAAATTTACGCGCTCGCTTAAATTTAGCGGTCTTAACTTTCGAAAAGGACCGATCGCCATCTACAACTTTTAAAAAGAACTCAGAGCACGGCCGCTGTTGCGATCGACCGCCGCCTTGGCAACTGCGTATCCGTAAAGGGCATTGACGTAAGCGGCGGAATCGCCGGTATAACGTTCTTGCGCGTCTTCCAGCTCGATTATGTTACCCAGCCCGGCCTGGTAGCGCTTTTCCGCCAACTGAAGTTGAATCCGCGAAGCATCTCGCGCCCGGGCAGACTGATCGATACCGGCGAAAGCCGCCTGCGAATTGAGAAAGGCGCTTTTCACCTGCTGGAACACTTGCTGCCGGAGGTCCTCGATCGCGTGCCGGATAGCGTCCTGATGGAACTTCGCTTCCGCGACCTGGTGCTCGGTCGCCAACCCGTTGAATATGGGCCAGGTAATCACCAATCCAACGTCGAAGTTGTTGGCCGCCGGCAAACCGGTGCCCATGTTGCTATACGCTCCGGTACCCGTCACCGTCGGAAAATAGTCACTGCGATACTCGCTTATCCGGGCGCCCGCCGCGCGCGCCTCCTCTTCCAACATCTTCAACTCGGGCCGCATCTCGAACGCAAGCTTAAGCAACTCAGGAAGCCGATCACTTCTCTTTTCATACCCCAAGCCATCAGCCTGGCGATATTCGGGTGCGCTGTCGCTCAGGCCCATCGCGCTGTCCAGGGCGACCTTGGCGTCGTCCGCGCCGTTGCGCGCTTGAGTAAGTTGAAGTTCAGCCCGCGCAAGTTGCGCCTGCGTGGTGTAAACGTCTATCTCCGGCTTCAAGTCGGCCTTCGCCATAACCGTCGCCTCATGCAAGTGCGCTTGTCGCTGCTCGACCCCTTTCTCGTAGACCTTCACGATCTGCCGCGCCGCAAGCAGATCGAAATAGCGGCGGCTCACCTCGTAAATCAAGTCGAGGTCCGCCAGCCTGAACCGTGCCTGCGCCGCGGCTCGCTCCGCCTCGCTCTCGTCGATTAGGCCTCGCACCCGGCCGAAATCGTACAAATGCTGTGAGACCGACACTCCCGCCAAATAGTTATTGCCGGTCCCGAAATTCTGGCGGGCGTTCGCCGACGCGTCGTGTTCGGAGCCGGAGACCCGCGGAAATAGCCCGAGACCGAAGTAACTCGTATCGCCGATCGGATTGTCGGTCGAGCGCAGATACTCGCCTGCTCCCCAGACCTGGGGCAAAAGCCGCGAGCGCGCCTCGCCGACCCGCTCACCGGCCGCTTTGGCTTCGGCTTCAGCTTCCATGCGCCGTGGATGAAGCCGCAGCGCGATATCGATCGCCTGTTTCAGCGTCAGCTCGCTGCCCGGCCGGATCGGGCTCTCGGCCCCGAACGCGGGCGCGCACAGAACAAACGCCCACACCAGTACAACATTCACAACAATTCTAAAGCCGTATTTCATAATGTTAACAATCGTTGGCATTTTGGTGCGATATGATGTTCTTAGTCGGCACTTGCGACTTTGCCGTCTCGCGACTTGGTCGAAGCGCCGTCCAGCACTATCGGGTTCACCCGCTCACCGTGATTAAGGGCGGGACTGATATTGCTTACAACCAGATCCTGCGCGGCCACTCCAGATAATATTTCGATATCCTGACCATCGCTGATGCCGACAGACACCGGCGATTTAGCCAGTTTGCCGTCGCGGACTATATACACAAAATGGGTGTCGCCGGAGAGCCCGACCGCCGTGGTCGGGATCTGAACCGCCTCCGCATGGCGGGCAAGTTCCAGGGACACGCTCGCGTACATCCGCGGATAGAGACGGCGCCCCGGATTATCGAGGTCGATTTCAGTCAACATCGTGCGCGTCGAAAGGTCGAGTGAGTGAGCGAAGCGCTCGACAACGCCCGAGAAGTGCTCGCCCGGAAATTCCTGCAAGCTGATAGCAGCGGGCATCCCGCGACGAATGAGCGCCGCCTCTTGCTCGGGGACGTATATGTAGACCCGCAGTTTATCGATGTTCGCCAGAGTCACGACCGGCCGGCCACCGTCCGTATGGCCTGAAGCGCCTTCCGTGGCTCCGGGACTCACGGAAGCGTCGGTTCCTTCGGCGCGACCCTCACCTCCGCCGGCCCGGATCAAGGCGCCGGGATCGACGAATCTTCCGGTTATCACGCCGTCGAAAGGCGCGACGATTTTGGTATAGCCCACCATCGTTTCGAGCATATCGACTTCGGCTTTTGCCTGTGCCCACTTGCTATAGGCGATGTCGACATCCTGTCGCGCCACCAGTCTTGGATCAGTATCCCTGACCTCCTTGAGACGCTGATGGCCCAGGCGTTCGAGTTCGAGGTTGGCACGCGCCCGCTCGAGGTTTTGTCTCAGCTCGGGCACCTCGATCTCGGCCAGCACCTGTCCGGCCTTTACCCAGTCGCCTTTGTCGACCGCGATGCTCTTGAGATAGCCGGTGACCTTGGCGTGAAGGGCCGATTCGTAGAATCCAACCAGGTCTCCCGGCAGCGTGATCGAGCGGACCGCATCCCGGCGACGCGGCCTGACCACGGTAACGTTGGGTACGGCGTTCTGAGGCGCGGACGGGGCTGCGCGTTCGCCGCAGCCCGACACACTCAAGATCATCGCGACAACAACAATCGCATACCTGGAACGGCTCAATGGCTTGACTCCCGTGAAGAATAGAAAAGCTCGTAGATGGTCGGCACCAGAATCAATGTCAGGATGGTCGAAACCGCCAGGCCACCGACGGCGGCGCGCGCCAGCGGCGCGGAAGCTTCGGAACCAGCACCCAGCTTGAGCGCGATCGGCATCAGGCCCGCGACCGTGGCCAGCGCCGTCATCACGATCGGCCGCATCCGGATACGCGCCGCTTCCACCACGGCTTGGCGCAATTCCTGGCCCTCGCGCCGCCGATGGTTGGCGAAGTCCACCAGCAGGATGGAGTTGGAAACCACGATGCCGACCATCACGATGATACCCATGAAGGACTCGATATTGAGTGTCGTCCCGGTGGCGAGCAGCACCCACACGACGCCGATCAGCCCCATCGGCACCGCGAACATGATGATGACCGGGTCCAGGAAAGACCGGAACTGCGCCACCATCACCAGGTAGAGCAGTATCACCGCCATCGTCAGACCAAAGCCGAAGCTTTTAAACGACGACTCCATCGCCGAAACCGAACCTCGTACCGAGTAGGAAACCTCCGGCGGCAGCTTTTGCTGCCGGAGCGCGGCGACAATCGCTTTCTGCGTACCGCCCATGTCCTCGCCGCGCGGGGCGACCAACACGTCCACCACGCGCTGGATGTTGTAGTGATCGGCTTCCGCCGGGTATTGCTCGTGGACGATCGTCGCCACGTTGCGCAGCAGTAGAGCATTCTCATGCCCGCGGTCGGAGTTCTCGCTGCGCACGGGAATGTTCCTCAACGTCTCCAGTGAGTTGATATCGGCCTCCGGATATTGCGCCGTCAGAAAATAGTCATTGCCGCTCCTGGGATCGATCCAGATGGACGGCGCGATCATCATATTGGAAGTCAGCGCGGTGATGACGTTCGTGACCACGTCCTTCTGGCTGAGCCCAAGGCGTCCTGCTTTCATCCGATCGACCTTGATGTTCAGCGTGGGATAGCCTGACTCTTCCGGAATCAACGTTTCCGCGACCTCGGGCAACGCGCGGACTTTGCCCTGGACCTCGCGCGCAACCGCAAACAGCGTCTTGTAATCCGAGCCGCTCAACTGGATGTCGATTGGCGCCGCCATGCCGAAGTTCAGCACCGCGTCGATAATGCTGCCGGACTGAAAAAAGGTTTTCACCCGTGGCAGACGCTTCGGAAGCACCTCTTTTAATCTTCGTTCGTAGTAAAAGCTCGATCGTTTATGGTCGGGTTTGAGGCTGACCATCACGATGCCCGAGTCGCTCGCCGCGTTGGAGGAGTAAATCGCCGAGAATCCCGGCGCCAGCCCAAGATTGGAAACCACCATCGACAGATCTTCCGGCGGAATGACCTCACGAACGATGCCCTCGAGCTCGGCGGTAAGTTCCTCGGTAAGTTCTATGCGTGAACCCAGCGGTGCACGGATGTTGATCATGAACTGGCCGGCATCGGTTTGCGGAAAAAGCTGCGTGCCGATTAGCGGATACATCGCCATGGTGCCGACGAACAGCAATCCGACCGCCCCGATCACAATCAGCTTGTGGTCAAGCGCCCGCGTGAGCATCCCCTCATAGCGTCCCGCAAACCGTTCGTAGGCGCGTATGAAGGGGGCGAAAATCCCGTGACCTGTGCCCTGTTCTTCGGCGCGCGCCTCCTCGACGCTCAAAAATCGCCCGCAGTAGATCGGAATAATCGTCATCGCTACTACGTAGGAGGCCATCATCGAAAACACCACCGCGAGCGCGAGCGCGCTGAAAAGGTACTTTGCCACCCCGAACAGGAACATCACCGGAAAAAACACGATGATCGTGGTCACGGTCGATGCCAGCACGGCCAGCGCCACCTCCTCGGCTCCATCGCCGGCCGCCTGCCACGGCGGCTTGCCTTCGGCGAGGTGGCGGTTGATGTTTTCGAGCACCACTACCGAATCGTCCACCAGCCGCCCGATCGCCAGCGCGAAGCCGCCCAGGGTCATCACGTTGATCGTCGCGCCGTCCATATAAAGCCCGAAGGCGCCGGCCAAAATGGAAAGCGGAATCGACAGGAAAATCGCCAGGGTCGATCGGAAGCTTCCCAGAAAGACCAGGATCATCAGCGACGCGAGCACCGAACCGATCACCGCCTCGTGCTCCAGACTTTCGACGGCGGCGCGGACGTAGCTCGACTGGTCGAAGATCGCTTCGAGCTTCATTCCCTGAGGCAAAGCCGTGATCCTAGGTATCAGCGCACGCACTCCGTCAACCACGGCGATCGTGTTGGCGTTGCCCTGCTTCAGCACCGGAATGTAGACGGAGCGCTGACCGTTGATCCGGACGACGTTTTGCTGAATCTGCGCCGCATCTTCGGCATGACCGATGTCGCGTATGAGCACCGGCGCCTGGCCGCCTCCGATCTTGACTGGAACGTAGTTAATGTCGTCGATGCTCTCGATCATGCTGTTGGTATAAATGAAGTAATCGGTCAGTCCGATCTTCGCGTCCCCGGCCGGGATGATCAGGTTGGCGTCGTTGAGCGCATGCACCACGTTCATGAGGGTCAGGCCGCGCGCCTGCAGCGCCTCCCGATTGACGTAGACCATGATCTGCCGATACTTGCCGCCGAAGGGAGGCGGGACCGAGGCTCCCGAAATCGTCGCCAACTGATTGCGGATGTTGTACTGGGCCTGGTCGCGCAGCTCGGCCTCGCGAAAGCCGGCGCCCGAGACAGTGAGCAGCGTCACCGGCAGAGACGAAGCGTCGAACTTCAGCACCACCGGCGGCAGCGTGCCCGGCGGCATGTGGCGCAAGTCGGCCATCGCAAGGTTGGCGAGCGATGACGCGGCGGCGTCGATATTCGCGCTCGGATGAAAATACACCTTGATAATGCTGACGCCGGGCAGCGAGCGCGACTCGATATGCTCGATATCGCTGGCCATGGTGAAGAAGCGCTCGAAACGGGTGGTGATGTCGCGCTCGAGTTCGAGCGCGGGCATCCCGGGATAGAATGTCGCCACTACGACGGCTGGAATTTTCAAGTTAGGGAACACGTCCACCGGCATACTGGTGAAGGCAGTAACCCCGAGGATTGTTACAATCAGAGCACCAACAATGATTGCGTGAGGATTGCGTAGCGCAAAACTCGGCATCGCAAAGAACCTCCGGCGCTTACGGAAACTTTATTCGCGCAGGCGCCCCGAACCTTTCAATTCGGGCGCCCCTGGCGGCGAGCGCTTCTCGCGAAAGACTCGCCCGGATCGTTCTTCAGCCGATCAAGGACGGACCGTCGGATCTTGATGTGGGAATCTTGAGGCGAGATAAAAACCGCACCAGGGGGACGGTGCGGTCAACGTCGACGCCGAACTTGAGGAATGGTTTCTGCCGAGCGATTGCGACAATCGGTTCTAAAGGCCTGGCCCGCAGGTTCGCGCGTTCACCCAACAGGCTCGGCCAATCATCAGCCTTTTCGAAACTGATGTGCCGGGTCAAATCGCCGGGAGCCCGGACGATCTGCGTGGAGCAAGGAAACCTGTCAGGCGACAACGGTCGGTCTACCGCCCTCATAGCGAGCACCAGAAAGCTCGTTCCCACCGCCAAAAGAAAAACAAGGGTGAGATATTGCTTTCGGCGATTGCCCATGCGACTACGCCGTCAACAATAAACGACGCGTGCCTTCGCGACAAGGCTCCCGCCGGCTCGTAACCAAGGAGCGTTATGCATTGTCAAGTTGCGGCCAGCGCCCGCCTTAACACGGCGAGACGTATCTGGCACGATTGCTGAACGCGGGTTTTCCATCGGATGAGAGAACAGATAATCGCTCTGCTCCAGGCAGCGCTCGAGCGCGCACACGGCGCAGGCCAACTGAAATCGGGGCCGGTCCCCTTCAGCGTGGACACGCCGAAAGACCCGACGCACGGCGATCTTGCCGCCAACGTCGCGATGATCCTGGCGCGGGCCGAGGGCAAACCGCCACGGGCCATAGCCGAGATCATCAAGAGCAATCTCGATCCCGGAAGCGATGTAGCGGAAATCACGATTGCCGGCCCGGGCTTCATCAATTTCCGAATGTCGCCGCACTTCTGGCAAAACGAGTTGCGCCGCGTTGCGCGTGATGGGCAGGCCTACTGGCTTCCGCAATTCGGCGGCGGCAAAAAGGTAAACGTCGAATTTCTCTCCGCCAACCCGACCGGCCCGCTGACCGTCGGACACGGCCGCAACGCTGTCCTCGGCGATACGCTCGCCCGCCTGCATGAGGCGACCGGCCATCGCGTCACCCGCGAATATTATTTCAACAACGGCGGCCGGCAGATGAAGCTGCTCGGCGCGTCGGTCCGCGCGCGCTATCTGCAGGAGTGCGGCCGCGAGGCGACGCTGCCCGAGGACGGATATCAGGGCGAATATATCCGCGAGATAGCGCGGACGCTTGTCGCGGAACATGGCGAGCGGATGGTCGACACGACCGATACGGAGCCCTTCCGCGCCGCGGCCGAGAAGGAGATCTTTGCCGATATCCGCCGCACCTGTACCCGGCTCGGCATCAATTTCGACCTTTACGTCAACGAGCTTGATTTTATGCGGGGCGGGCAGGTCCAGGCGGTGATCGACGGCCTGCGCCGGCTCGATCTTATTGCCGATCACGAGGGTGCCGTCTGGCTCAAGGGCGAGCCGCTGGGACTACCGAAGGATCAGGTGCTGGTCCGGAGCGGACCCGATCGCGAACCGACCTATCGCACGCCCGACATCGCCTACCATATCGACAAACTGAGACGCGGCTTCGACATGATCGTCAACGTCTTCGGAGCCGATCATATCGCCGAGTACCAGGGTGTCATGGCCGCGGTGAAAGCGCTCGGCCACGACATCAGCCCCATCCGGGTGATCATCTATCAGTTTGTGACGCTCACCCGGGGCGGCGAGAAGGTCAAGATGTCGACCCGCAAGGCGACCTACGTCACGCTTGACGAATTGATCGACGAGGTGGGCATCGACGTCGTGCGCTTTTTTTTCTTATTTCGCAAAAGCGACACCCATCTCGACTTCGACCTCGACCTTGCCAAGCGCCAGGCGCCCGAAAATCCGGTCTTCTACGTTCAATACGCTCATGCGCGGCTGGCGAGCATCTTCCGCGAGGCGGAAAAAGCGGGTCTCGCGCTTCCGGCCGACGTGGCCGCGATCGATCTGACGCTGCTTTCCGCCGAGGAGATGGATCTGGCCAAGCGGCTGCTTGAGCTGCCGGAAGTTGTCCGCGGCAGCGTCGAGACTCTCGAACCTCATCGCATCCCTTTTTATCTGCTTGAGCTGGCGGGCAATTTCCATCGCTACTACAACAAGCCCGCCAATCGTATAGTAGGTAGCGATCAGGAATTGAGCCGGGCCCGGCTGTTTCTGGCCGGGCTCATCAAGCAGGGAATCGCCGCCGGCCTTGGGCTGCTCGGCGTAAGCACCCCAGAGCGGATGTGAGAATCGATGCGCTTTGAGATTGGAGTTGGCGGAAGCCTGTTGATAGCGGTGGGGCTGGTCGCTCTTTCCGCCGGAGTGTTCGGCCTCGGCATGATCGCCGGCTATGAGATGGCGAATCAGGAGCAGCACAACCAGGAAGTAGCAGAGGTCTACCCGCTTCCGAGTCCGCCGCCGGCGCTTCCCACGCCGACGGCGTCGGGGGAAGCGAACCTGCAAGCTTCGCCGCCGTTCGCTACTCCGTTCCCATCCCCCACATCGGTCGCCGGCAGGCCCGGCGGGCTGAGCCAGTATCCGGGCGCGCCTCTCCGACCGGTGCCTTCGCCCGTCGCGATCCGCACCGCCGAAGCACCGCCCCGGCCGGTCCCGGTGATACCGCCCCCGATCGCGGCTACCGCGTCATCGGCACCCTCGCACGCCGCTGAAGCAGCGCACGAGATGCCTGCCTCCGCCCGCGCCAAGCGAACGCCGAGGCCCGAGCGTGCGGTCGCGCCGCCCGAGGCGGCTACCGGCGAGAGCGCACCGCCGCGCGTGCGTCAACCGTATTCCGTACAGATCGACGCCGTGATGGATCGGCAAGGGGCCGACAACATGGCACGACGGCTCAGAGAGCGCGGGTACGATCCGTATATCGTTGAAACCCGGATCGCCGGTCAAACCTGGTACAAGGTTAGGGTCGGACACTATCAGAGCGAAGCCGAAGCCCACGCGGCCGAGCAGAAGCTGCGCCAGGATTTCAACGGCTCGCTACCCACGCACTGAGCATCGCTTGCTTGGGTAAGCGATGTTGACAGCCAGAGGTAGGCTCGATAGTTAATTATTTGATATGAAGCAGATGAACCGGACAGCTTGGGCGGCTTGGCGCTGGTGCGCAGAGGCATTCGCCTGGGCTCCGGTTTCGTAAGCTCGACTGAAACCGTAATTTGGAGAGGGCCGCAGGCGGAAAGAAACCCCTGCGGCCCTTTTAGTTTTTCGACCCACGAAGGGACCTCAAGGGAGCAAGCCGGCGACCACCGAGCCGAGGAGATTGACTCTGATGCTCACGCCAAGCGAGCGCGACTTCGAAGCATTAGCGGCGAAGAAGTTTAACCTCATACCGGTCTGCCGCGAGATCGCGGCCGACCTTGAAACACCGGTCTCCGCCTTTCTGAAGATAGCGCGGGGCGACTACGCGTTCCTGCTCGAAAGCGTCCGCGGGGGTGAAAAATGGGGCCGCTACACGTTCCTCGGGACTGAACCCGCGATGGTGTTGCGGGGGCGCGGCACCAAGATGGAAGTGCTCCGACCCGGCCGCGAGACCGAGGTGCGAACCGTTGCCAATCCCTTCGAGGGGCTGCGCCAGGAGGTGAAGCGCTTTCGCGCGCCCCAGCTAGACGGTCTGCCCCGGTTTTTCGGCGGAGCGGTCGGCTATCTCGCTTATGACGTCGTGCGCTATTTCGAGCGGCTTCCCAATCCGCCGCATGACGATCTCGACCTGCCCGACCTCCACATGATGTTCACCGGTACGCTGCTGGTGTTCGACAACGTTCGCCAGACGCTGAAGATAATCGCGAACGCGCCGCTCGATGATTTCGCATCGACTCACGCCGCCTACCAGAGCGCGGTCGAAAAGATCGACGAGCTTATCGCGCGGCTGGCCGAGCGCGTCACGCCGCCGCGTCTGGATATCGAGCCCGACGCCGCCGAGCCGATCGTCACTTCCAACCAGACCCGCGAGGGCTACATGGCGATGGTCGAGGCGGCGAAGCGATACATCGCGGCCGGCGATATCATCCAGGTCGTTCCCTCCCAACGCTTCGAGGCCCCGCTCAAGACCCATCCGTTCAACATTTATCGCAGCCTGCGCGCCATCAATCCGTCGCCCTACATGTTCTACCTGAAGCTCGGCGACCACGTCGTCGCGGGCGCTTCGCCCGAAGTGATGGTGCGGCTGGAGGGGCGCGAGATCACGCTGCGGCCAATCGCCGGCACCCGGCGGCGCGGCGCCGATGAAGCCGAGGACCTGCGCCTGGAGCGCGAGCTGCTGGCCGACCCCAAGGAGCGGGCGGAGCACGTGATGCTGGTCGATCTTGGGCGCAACGATGTCGGCCGAGTCGCCGAGATCGGCTCGGTGGAAGTCACCGAACTGATGGTGGTGGAGCGGTACTCGCACGTGATGCATATCGTCTCCAACGTTCGCGGGAAGCTTCGCGAAGGATCCGACGCCTTCGACGCCTTCAGCGCCACGTTCCCACAGGGTACGGTCTCCGGTGCGCCCAAGATTCGCGCGATGGAGATAATCGACGAGCTTGAGCCGGTGAGACGCGGGGTGTACGCGGGCGCCGTCGGTTACTTCAGCTACACCGGCAACATGGATACGGCGATCGCGCTCAGAACGCTGTCGATCAAGGACGGTACGGTTTATATCCAGGCCGGGGGCGGCGTGGTTGCCGACTCCGATCCTGCGGCCGAGTTCGAGGAATCGGTCAACAAGGCCAAGGCGATGGTGCGGGCGCTGGGCGCGGCGCGCGAGTTCGAATTCGCGGCGGCAAAGAGGTGAGCGATGGCGCGGCCGGCGATAAAACTTTTGATGATCGATAATTACGACTCTTTCACCTTCAACCTCGTGCAGTATCTTGGTGAGCTGGGAGCCGAATTGACGGTCAAGCGCAACGACGCGATCGACGTGGCCGGAGCGCGCGCGCTCAAGGCCGACGCGATCGTGCTCTCACCCGGACCGTGCACGCCGCGCGAGGCCGGCATCTGCGTGCCGATCCTGCGCGAGATGGCGGGCGAGCTTCCGATCCTCGGCGTATGCCTGGGCCATCAGTGCATCGGCGAGGCCTTCGGCGGCAAGGTGGTGCGCGCGGGGCGTCTGATGCACGGTAAGACTTCGCCCATCCTGCACGACGGCAAAACGCTCTTCGCGGGCGTGCCCAGCCCGTTCGAGGCGATCCGCTATCATTCGCTGCTGGTGGAGCGCGAATCGCTGCCTGAATGTCTGGAGATTTCCGCCTGGACGGCGGAAGGCGAGATCATGGGGCTCAGGCACAAAAGGTATCCAATCGAGGGCGTGCAGTTTCATCCGGAGTCGATCCTGACGCGGCACGGCAAACAGATTTTGCGAAATTTCCTGGCGGCGGTGAGAGCGTGAACAATATACGCGAAGCGTTTGAGCAGGTGATGGCCGGCCGCTCGCTCGGCGAAGCCGAG
Organism: uncultured Pseudomonadota bacterium; assembly: GCA_963759165.1. GTDB lineage: Bacteria > Desulfobacterota > Binatia > Binatales > Binataceae > DATJOQ01. Next base: position 2,435,827 of record CAVWXK010000001.1, read on the forward strand.
GCGGCGAATGTTTTCGGCGAGATCTTCGACGGCAACGCGCCAGACGCGATGGTCGCGGGCTTCCTGGTCGCGCTCAGAATCAAGGGCGAAACGGCGGCTGAACTGGCTGGTGCCGTGCGCGCGATGCTCAAGCGGGCGCGGCCGCTCGACCTCGGACCCGGATTGCTCGACACCGCCGGCACGGGCGGCGACAACGCGGGCACGGTCAATATCTCAACCGGCGCGGCGCTGATCGCCGCCACTGCCGGAGTGCGGGTCGCCAAGGGCGGCAACCGCGCGGTCAGCGGACGTATCGGCGCCGCCGATCTGCTCGAACGGCTGGGAGTCAAAATTGATCTCGATCCGGCAGGGCTGCGCCGATGCCTGGAGCGCGCCGGGATCTGCTTCGTTTTCGCGCCCGCCTACCATCCGGTGATGGCGCGGCTGGCGAAACTCCGTCGCGAACTGGGGATTCGGACGCTCTTTAACCTGCTCGGCCCGCTGGCCAATCCGGCGCGCCCCAGCCGCCAGTTGCTCGGTGTGGCCAATCCGCAATTGATTCGCCCGATGGCCGAAGCGCTGGCCGCGCTCGGCGTCGAGCATGCGATGGTGGTGCATGGCGAAGACGGGATCGACGAAATCTCTTGCGTCGCGCCGACGCAGGTGGCCGAGATACGCGCGGGAAAAATCGATTATTTCCAAATCGAGCCGGAGCGGTTCGGTATCGCGCGGCTTCCGCCCGCATCGCTCGCCACCACGGGACCGGAGCACGCGGTCGAGGTGCTTCGCCGCGCGCTTGCCGGCGAAACCGGAGCGGCGCAGGATGTACTCGCGCTGAACGCCGGCGCGGCGATTTATCTGGGCGGCGCGGCGACATCGATCGAGGCCGGCGTGGTGCGTGCACGCGCAATTCTGGTCAAGGGGCAGGCGCTCGAAACCCTCGAGCGGATGCGGCGCGCGAGCCAGGAAGAATCCTGATGAGCTCGATCCTTGAGCGAATCTTCGCCGCCAAACGCGTCGAACTTGACGCCAGGCGCCGTCAGGTTTCGCTCGAATCCGTCATGACCGAGGCGACGCGCGCACCCGCGCCGCGACCGTTCGTCGCCGCGCTCAGGGCGGCGCGACCCGCGATTATCGCCGAGATCAAGCGGGCCTCGCCGAGCAAAGGCGATATCCTCCCCAACCTCGATCCGGCCGCGGTCGCGCGCGACTATCTCGCGGGCGGCGCCGCGGCGATTTCGGTCCTGACCGACAGTCATTTCAAGGGTTCGCTTGCGGATCTCGGCGCGGTTCGCACCGCCGTCGAACTCCCGTTGCTGCGCAAGGACTTCATGTTCGATCCCTACCAGGTCTACGAGGCCCGAGCGGCGGGTGCGGATTGTATCCTGCTGATCGCGGCGATGCTCGGCGACGGCGACCTCCGATCGCTCGGCGCGCTCGCGCGCGAGCTCAGGATGGCGGCGCTCGTCGAGGTGCACGATCGAACCGAGTTGGGCCGCGCCGAAGCCACGAAAGCGGAGCTGATCGGAATTAACAATCGCGATCTGCACAGCTTCAAGACCGATATCGCGGTGACCGAAACCCTGCTGGCTGATTATCGAGGGGAAGCACTCATCGTTTCCGAGAGCGGACTCGACTCCGCGGCGGATGTCCGCCGGCTCTACGCCGCCGGAGCGCGCGCCTTTCTGGTCGGCGAGAGTCTGCTTCGCGGCGGCGATCCGCGTGGCAGGCTTGGCGAATTGACGCACGCGCTGGACAACGTCACGGATCGAGCGTGATATCAGGAGTGAGCGTACAGCGCCGAACCGGTCGATAGTTGAGTGAGTGTCAAAGTAAAAATATGTGGCGTGACGAGGGTCGAGGACGCGGTTCTCGCCTGCGATCTGGGCGCCGATTTGATCGGCCTCAACTTTCATCCGCCGAGTCCGCGCTATCTGTCTTTGGAGCGCGCCCGTGAAATTCGCGCGGCCGTCGCGTGGCGCGGCGAGGTGGTGGGAGTATTCGTCAACGCCGAGCGCGCACACATCGAGCAGATGTTGAAAGAACTCGACCTCGACTTCATCCAGTTCCACGGCGATGAAGACGAAAGCGCGCTCGCCGGATGGCCGGTGCGAGTGATCCGTGCCTATCGGCTGCGGTCCGAGTCGCCGGCCGATCTGATCCGGGGCTCGGCCGCCGATTTAATTCTGATCGACAGCTACGACCCGGCGCTGTTCGGCGGCACCGGCCGCGCGCTGCCGCTCGCGATGCTCAAAGGAATCGACCTCAGCCGTGTTATAATATCCGGAGGGCTGGGACCGGATACGGTCAAGGAGGCGGTCGCGTTACACCCGTGGGGGGTAGATGTGGCAAGCGGCGTCGAATCCGCACCCGGAATCAAGGACCCATCGAAGCTCAGGAGCTTTATCACTAATGCGAAGTCTTCCCGATAGTCACGGCTTCTTCGGCCCCTTCGGCGGCCGCTACGTGGCCGAGACCCTGATGCCCGCGCTGCTGGAGTTGGAACAGGCCTACAAGGCCGCGCGACGCGACCCGACATTTCGCGCCGACATCGAGCGCTATTCGCGCGAATACATCGGCCGCCCAACGCCGCTGTTCTTCGCGGCCAATTTGAGCGCCCGCCTCGGCGGCGCGAAGATTTACATCAAGCGCGAGGACCTCTGTCACACCGGCGCGCACAAGGTTAACAACACGCTGGGCCAAGCACTGTTGGCGGTGCGGATGAACAAGCCGCGAATCACCGCCGAGACCGGCGCGGGCCAGCACGGCGTCGCCACCGCCACGATGGCGGCGCTGTTTCGCCGCCAGTGCGAAATCTTCATGGGCTCGCTCGACGTCGAGCGCCAGTCGCTCAACGTCTTCCGCATGAAACTGCTCGGCGCCCAGGTCCACTCGGTTTCCGCCGGCAGCAACAGCCTGAAGGACGCGCTCAATGAGGCGTTGCGCGACTGGATCACCAACGTCAGAAGCACCTACTATCTTATCGGCACCGCGGCCGGGCCCCATCCCTATCCGATGATCGTGCGCGACTTTCAGTCCGTCATCGGCCGCGAGGCGCGCCGCCAGATCATCAAGCATGAAGGACGGCTGCCCGATGTGATGGTGGCGTGCGTCAACGGCGGCTCCAATGCCATCGGCCTCTTCCATCCTTTCCTCAAGGACACGGCGGTACGTTTCATCGGAGTCGAGGCGGGCGGCCTCGGCCTGAACGGTCCGGCTCACGCCGCAACCTTAAACGCCGGCGCGGTTGGCGTGCTGCACGGTAATCGCACCTACCTGTTGCAGGACGAACTCGGGCAGATTAGCGAAACTCACTCGATCGCCGCGGGCCTCGATTATCCCGGCGTCGGCCCCGAGTTGGCGTATCTGAAGGATATCGGACGCGCCGAGTTCGTAACCGTAACCGATGCCGAGGCGCTCGATGCGCTCAAGCTGCTTTCGGAAACCGAGGGCATCATTCCGGCCTTGGAGAGCGCCCATGCGGTCGCCCACGCGGCGCGGCTTGCGCCGACGCTTCCCAAGGAGCAAGTGATGATCGTCAATCTCTCCGGTCGCGGCGACAAAGATATGCAAACCGTGGCGCGCGCCCTGGGCGTGAGCCTTTAAGGTTATGAAAAGAAACAGCAGAATTGCCCGCAAGTTCCGCGAACTGCGCGCCCGGGGCGAGACCGCGCTGATTCCGTTCATCGTGGCCGGCGATCCCGATCTCGATAGCACCCGGCGGATAGTGCGCGAACTGGAGGCACGGGGCGCGGATCTGATTGAGCTGGGCGTTCCGTTCTCCGATCCGATGGCGGATGGGCCGGTGAATCAGCGCGCGATGGCGCGCGGACTCGCCGCCGGCGCGTCGCTCAGCGCGATTCTCGGTCTGGTGACCGAGCTGCGCGCCGAGACCCAAATCCCGCTGATCCTTTTCGGCTACTTCAATCCGGTGTTGCATTACGGATGCGAGCGATTCTGCGCCGACGCCGCCAAGGCCGGCGTGGACGGAATCCTGATCGTCGATCTGCCGCCCGAGGAAAGCCGCGAACTGGCGCGCCCAGCCGTCGCCAACGGGATCGACCTGATCTACCTGCTCGCGCCGACCACGCCGATCGAGCGCAGCCGCAAGATCGCACACGCCGCCAGCGGCTTTCTGTACTACGTCTCGGTCACCGGCGTGACCGGCGCGCGCACCGCGCTGTCGGCCGACCTGGAACGACGCGTGCGCGAGCTGCGAGGCGTCACCGACTTGCCGATCGGCGTCGGCTTCGGCATCTCGACTCCGGAACAGGCGGGCGAGGTTGCCGCTTTTGCCGACGCGGTGGTAGTCGGCAGCGCGCTGTCATCGCTGATCGAACAACATCGCGAATCGCCCGATCTGGTCCAATCCGTCGGCGCTCTCGTGGGCGCGATGAAAGAAGCGATCCGCGCGGCGCGCCCGGCGCTCAAGGCCGCGGCTTCGAGCTGAAACGATGGCCGAGCGCACGCAAAGCGACAGCACCGAGGCCGCCGAGGATATCTGGGTCAAGTGCCCTTCGTGCAAGGAGATCGCCTTCCACAAGGAAGTCGAGCGCAATCTCAACGTATGCCTCAAGTGCGACCATCACTTCCGCCTGACGGTCGAGCAGCGTCTGTCGATTACCGCCGATCGCGGCTCGTGGCGTGAGCTGTTTGCCGACCTGAGCGTCGACGATCCGCTGGAGTTCACCGACACCAAGCCCTATCGTCAGCGGCTCATCCAGGCGCGCCGCGCAAGCGGACGCAACGACGCGGTCGTGGTGGGCACCTGCAAGATCGAAAAAAGCCGCGTCGGGCTCGGCATCATGGATTTCAATTTTATGGGCGGGAGCATGGGCGCCGTGGTCGGCGAGAAGCTGGCGCGCCTGTTCGCCTACGCCCTCCCGCGCCGATTGCCGGTCGTAGTTTTCAGCGCGTCGGGCGGCGCCCGGATGCAGGAAGGGATTCTGTCGCTGATGCAGATGGCCAAGGTCTCCGCGGCCATCGCGCTTCTGCGCGACGCCGGCATTCCCTATCTCTCCGTGATGTGCGACCCGACCACCGGAGGAGTGGCCGCATCGTTCGCGATGCTGGGCGATTTGAACCTCGCCGAGCCCGGCGCCCTGATCGGCTTCGCCGGACGTCGAGTGATCGAGCAAACCACGAACTTGCAGCTTCCCGACGATTTTCAGCGCTCCGAATTCCTGTTGGCGCACGGGATGCTCGACGCTATCGTCCCGCGCCGTCAGCTGCGGACGATGCTGGCCCTGCTGCTGGCGACGCTGCGCCCGCCGCGCGCGCGGAATCCCCGCCGGCCGCGTACCGCAACTGGCGGCCGGGCATCGGCCCGCCGCTAGCCCCCTCTGTAGTCTCCACCGGCGGGAGAGAACTAGAGGAAAGAAGCCAGTTTTATCGCAGGGTGCCCAGAGCCGCTTCAGACACATAAAGGTTTTCCCGCACCCTGCTAGCAGCCGCCGGGCCGCCTCCGTCGATAGCCGATTCATCTGAGCTTTCCCCGCACGCGCGTCAGGACTAGAATTGCGCCCGATGATAGAGCGTTTTCAGCAAACTCTGGACTGGCTCTATTCGCTTGAAGCTAGGGGCGAGATTTACAAGCTCGAGCGGATGGAGCGGGCGCTGGCGCTGGTCGGCGATCCGCATCTGCGCCTGTCCGCGATTCATATCGCCGGCACCAAGGGCAAGGGCTCGGTCGCGGCGATGCTCGATAGCTGCCTGCGCGCCGCCGGCTACCGCTGCGGACTCTACACCAAGCCCCATCTGGTCAATTTGACCGAACGCACCCGGATCGACGGCGCCGAGATAGCGCCCGCTCTGATGCTCGATTACATCGAGCGGCTTCGCGCGATCTACGACCGGGCCGACATGGCGCTGACCTTCTTCGAATTCACCGTAATCCTGATGTTCCTCTACTTCGCCGAAGCGGACCTCGATATCGCGGTAATCGAGACCGGCCTTGGCGGAAGACTCGACTCGACCAACGTGGTGCGTCCGCTGCTCTCGGTAATCACGCCGATCGGTTTCGATCACGTCGAATATCTGGGCTACAGTATCGCGTCGATCGCCGGAGAAAAGGGCGGCATCATCAAGCCCGCGACCCCGGTGGTGATAGGCACGCGCCAGCCCGAGGCGCGAACCACGCTGAGTTCGATCGCCTCCCAGCAGCAGAGTCCCGCGATGATGATCGATCGGGATTTCTCGTACCGTTCGCACGCGCCCGAGCATCGGCTCGACTACCACGGTCTGGCTCTTCATCTCGAAAACGTGGAGATCGGGCTTGGCGGTTCGTTCCAGTACGAAAACGCGGCGATTGCGATTGCCGCGCTCGAAGCGATGCGGGCGCAAGGCTGGCGACTTGACGAAGCCGCGATTCGGCAGGGACTCAGCCAGGTGGTCTGGCCCGGTAGATTCGATATTGTCTCGCGCCGGCCGACCGTGATCCTCGATTGCGCCCACAACGAACTCAGTATCGAGGCGCTGCTCGAAACGGTGGCCACGGAACTGGCCCCAACGTCCGGCCGCGCCTGGTGTTCGGATGTTTGGCGGATAAGAACTGGCCCCGGATGGCGGAACTTTTGGCGCCGCGGGTGCGCGATGTCATTCTGACCCGGGTAAAGCCAAAGCGTCCGCTGGAACCGGAGCGTTTGGTGGAGCACTTCGCGCCGGGGGTTTCGACCCGGGTCATCCGCGAGCCGCTGCATGCGATCGAGCAGGTGATGGCCGAGGCGCGTCCCGACGACGTTATTCTTGTAACCGGGTCGGTTTATCTGATAGGCGAAGTTTACCCATACTTCCTGGCACGCCAGGGTCGCAGGGGGCTGTTCGCTGAAGCCATTGCCTAAATTCGGGATCGCAACGGCCGTTGTTCTGGCGCTGCTGTCGGCATCGCCGCTCGGCGCCCAGGTGGGAAATCCGCTTCTTCGCCTGCGCAACGATCAATCGACCCCGGTCAATATCAGCGGGCGCGAGTTCTTTTACGATAGTAAGACCGATACGTTTATTTCCAGCGGAGATGCCGTGCTGACTCGCGGCCAGACCCTCCTCAAAGCGGACGTGCTGCGATTCGAACGCCGGGAACGCAAGGCGCTGGCGACCGGCAACGTGCATCTGATCGATCCCGAGGCCGATATCACGGCATCCAAGGCGAGGCTCGACGCCAACGTCGAAACCGGCCAACTGGACAATGCCAAGGTGAGCGTACGTGGCGGGAGCTATTATCTGACCGGGCGTACGGTCGAAAAACTGCCGGGGCAGCATTACGACGTTAAGGACGGTTACTTTACCACCTGCGGATGCGAATCGGGCACTCCGTCGTGGAGCGTCGAGGGCAGCGAGCTTGACGTCCAGCTCGGCGGCACCGCCAAGGTGCGGGATGGGTACTTCGACATTCTCAATTGTCCGGTAATGTATCTTCCTTACGCGAAATTCCCCGCGAATACCGACCGCGAGAGCGGACTGCTCAGCCCGCGCTTCGGGCAATCGAACTCGCGGGGTTTCGAGTTCTTCCAGCCTTACTTCATCGATATCAACAAGAGTTCTGATGCGACCGTAGCCTTCGATGTCGAGAGCAGTGCCCGGATCGGTGTGTTCGGCGAGTATCGGCTTCAGAACGGGCGTGACGACTATCTGAGGGTGACTGGCGCATTCTTCGACGAGGGCCTGCGGTCCGAGGCGAGTCGCCATTCCGATGTCATTGACACTGAGATCGCCGATCCTCACATTCCAATCGATCGTTACGGACTGATCGGGCTCTTTCGCCAACATCTGACGCCGGACCTTGTCGTATACGGCGACGGGATCTCGGTCAGCGACGATCTGTATCTGCGCGAAATGAACACCTACACCCTGTCGCGCGGCTATGGTTCGAACTTTGGCGTGTTGCGGACCGCCGATTCGCATTTCGGCCTGATTGACAGTTTTGAAGACTCCTTCGTCCGCTTGCAGGGAAGCTGGACGCAGGATCTCATCCAGCCTCAGAACTTCGCGCTCCAATCGCTGCCGGAGTTGCTCTTTAGCGGCCGCCAACAACTGGCCGGAGGGCTCGCCTATTCGGATTACGATTTCCAGGCGGTCGATTTCTGGCGGGCCGATGGCGTCGGTGGTCAGCGGGTCGACCTCAACCCGCGCCTGGTGACGCCGTGGCGGTGGGGAGATTACCTCTTCGGCCAGGTTACACTCGGCGCGCGAGAGACCTTCTACGACGTCTCAGGCGACACGGTCGGAGTGACACCGGTAGGCACGCCGGGCCACAAGTACAATAACGGCCTCTTCCTCGGAGCACTCACACCCGGAGGCTTCCACACCCGCGAACTGCTTTACGGAGACGCTCGGGTCTCGAGCATCGTGGAAAAGGTGTACAACCTGCACTGGGGTTCCATCGAGGCGATCAAACACACCATCGAGCCGGTCGCCGATTACAGTTACGTGCCGGTGGTAAATCAAAGCGCGCTGCCGCTCTTTGACGGAGTGGACCGGGTCGAGCCGCGAAGCCTGCTTACCTACGGATTCGTATCGCGGGTCTTCGCCAAGTTCACAAGCGCGGGCGAATCGAATTCGGCCGAGACCGACAACGACGGCAACGATAACGGAGGCGAAGAGGAGTACCCCACCCTGCGTCCGCTGCAGAGCAGGGGCAGGACTGGCTCGATCCTGGAGTTGGCGCGTCTGAGCCTCCTGCAATCCTTCGACACCGCTCACGCCGTGACCCCGAGTGGTTCGCGGATCTCCGACGTGGAAGCGATCGTCTCGCTGTTTCCGACCCAGGTAGCATCCTTCGGCTCGACGGTTGACTACAATCCTCGCGGCCAAAAGATCACTTACGCTACCGCCGACATGACGTTGCGCCCACCCTGGGAGAAGCTGGCTCCCACGACCGGACGCAGCGGCAGGGCTTTGATCGGCGGTCCATTTCTGCAGATAAGTTACAATTTTATCGGTAGCCAACAGGGATACCATCAGTTCGTTGCTCGCGCCTATTGGGAGTTATTCGACCGGCTGGGCCTCTACTACCAACCCACTTACAGCATCGCCGACGGTCGGATGCTTTCCGCCGAATACGGGGTGCGGCTGAAGTCGCCATGCAACTGCTGGGATTTCGACGTGGGCATCGTTGACAGTAAGAATCCAAGCGAAGTGCAGGTGCAGGTCATGCTGACGCTCGGCGGCTTGGGCTCGGTCGGCCGCAACCCCTTCGGTCGAAACCCGTTCCAGCCTCATGCCGGCGGCGGCGCTCTCCAGCCGTATTGACCCGCTAGTTTTCTCTTAAAGGCTGCCCCGACCGAATCGGCCCCAGTCCGACCCGGCGGAGTTTCCGGCTTTCTCCGCGCCAGTTTTTCGTCAGTAGCCGCGGCTTCGCCAAAGCGACTGACCGCTGAGCCCGGTTGTCATTTTTGAACATACGGGACCCGCCTGTCCGTGTCATTGGTTGCCGGAATCCGGTTAACGCAACGGCGATGAATGGCCTCGAAGAAGCACCTTTTCCGCCGGGCACTGACCTCGGGCTCGGCCATGCGGGAGGAACCCTGATGGTCGCACAACCGGCGCGTCCGATGTACCGGTCGTCGCTCGCACGCGAGGAGCTGACGTTGCTGTTTTACTGGCGTTCGCTATGGCGGCGCAGGCGATGGCTGGTTGGCCTGACGCTGTTGGGGACCGTGCTTGGCCTGGGCGGGGCGGCGCTGCGAGCGCCGAAGTACTGTGCCCGCGCGGTCTTGCGTCCAGTCTCCACGCCCGACGTAATGTCGCAATTCGCAAACGCCGGCAGTCTGTTAGGCCTGCCACTGGGCGGAAGAAACGAAACCGACGCCTACCATTACATCAGCATAATCAAAAGCCGCGAGTTCCTGTTCAGGCTGCTCGAGGAAAATCGCCTCTCCGAATCGACCGACCTCGCAAGCGCCGGATGGCTTGGATCGAAACGGCCCGGACCGTGGGAAACCTATCGGGCCGTCACGCGCGCGATGGAGGTTGAGTTCGACCGCCGCCAGGGCAACATCGTGATCGATCTCACGCTCAAGGATCGTCGCCTCGCACAAAACCTGCTGGCATGGACGATCGACGACCTGCGCCGGCAACTGCGCAAGAGCGTGCTGGACGAATGCGAGAACACTAACCGTTCCCTGGAAGAGCAGATCAAACGTACCCCGGACGATCTCGTCCGCGGCCAACTTTACCAGCAGATTGGCCGCTGCTTGCAGCGTGCGGCGCTCGCCAAGGTACAGGCGGATTTCGCGTTCTCGGTGATCGATCCGCCGCTGGCCGACGACCGGCCGACGAATCTCGCTCCGCTTGAAGTGGGAGCGCTCTGCGCGTTCGCAATCCTGATGCTGGGAGCGCTCGCCATCTGGTCGTACGACTACCTCGATCTTTTGAGAGTCGAAGAGCGCGGCAACGCGGCACGACGGGGATGGACCGTCCAGGGTCCCGAGGTTCCAAAGCCGGGCTCCGCAATCTGATGAACAAGGCAGTCGAATCGGCGCGATGAAAGTAGCAATCGTTACCTCGCACCCGGTGCAGTATCAGGCGCCGCTGTACCGCGCGCTGGCGCAACGCGGGATCGGGCTAACCGTCATGTTCGGCGCGCGCTGGGGCGCGCAGGCGATGCGCGAGCCGGGGTTCGGCGTCGAGCTGCGATGGGATCGGCCACTGCTCGACGGTTACGACCACCGCTTCCTGCGCAACTGGGGGCTGGGAATCGCGGCGGCTGGCAGCTCGCGGCTTAACGCCTTCGCGCCGTTCAATCCAGGTATCGTACCGCAACTGCTCCGGGGCGGCTTCGATGTCGTGCTGGTTCACGGATGGTCGAGCCTTAGCAACTGGCTGGCGATGCTCACGGCGCTGGCCGCACGGATACCGCTGGTGCTTCGCGGCGAAACCTGGCAAAGCGAGAGCAAGTCGCGATGGCGCCGGGCGCTACTGACCGCGCTTTTCAAACGCGTCGCCGCGTTTGCCGCCGTGGGCTCGCGCAATGCCGGCTTCTACCTCGACGCAGGCGTCCCGGCGGACAGGATCTTCGTCGCCCCGTATTCAGTCGACAGCGGCTTCTTCGCCTCGGCGGCCAAAAGCGCGCTCGCCACGCGCGACGAGCGTCGCCGCCGTGCCGGAATCGAACCTGAACAGTTGGTGGTGCTTTTCTGCGGCAAGCTGATAGCCCGCAAAAACCCGCGGATCATCATCGATGCTATCGCGCGATGCGAGCGCAAAAGCCGCATGGTCATGCTGGCGGTTGGCGACGGCGAACTTCGCGGCGCGCTGATGCAGGCCGCCGATCGCAAGGGAGTCCGGCTGCGGATCGCCGGTTTCAAAAACCAATCCGAACTGCCGGCGATGTACGCCCTGGCCGATGTGATCGTACTTCCTTCCCCGGTCGAGCCGTGGGGTCTGGTCATCAATGAAGCAATGTATTTCGGCCTGCCCGCAATCGTGACCGACGCGGTCGGAGCGTCCGCCGATCTGGTTGAGGAAGGCGTTAACGGCTTCGTGATCGGGAGCGGCGACGCCGGCCGACTCGCTGCACGCCTCGATCAGCTCGCCGCCGGCCCCGAACTGGCCCGGCGGATGGGCAAGGCGGCACGCTACAGAATCGCTTCATGGGGAATCCCTGAAGCGGCCGCCGGAATCGAGCGCGCTTGCCGTTACGCCTGCAACCGGCGCACCGCCGACGGTGAGGAACGCGCCGCGTGAGGCGTTTGCGGAGATCAAAAAGGCTTTCTTTCGCGGGCACCGAGCCGCATCCGGGGATGACGCCGCAATGACGGTCGAAGGATTGCTCGCCGTGGGTGAAGCCGCTCTGTGCGGCGTTGCGATCTGGCGGCGCCAACGGTTGCCGACCGGTGCCGAGTTTCCGCTCGTCCCGGCGCTGCTGCTGGTGCATCTGATGCTCTTCGGCCTGCCGGCGGCGCTGTTTCGCAATGAATTTCTCGGACTCGGCTCCGGGACTTTATGGAGCATCGCCGTGCCCGAAACGATTTCACCCGCCACATTGCGCCGGACCGCGATGGTGGTGTTCGCCGGAATGCTTGCGCTGCTGCTCGGCTACGAGCTGCCGATGATGCGAATGCTGGTCGCTCCGCTTCCGGCGATCCGGGTCGCATGGCGGCGCAATCCGATACCTGGCGCGCTGATCCTGATGGGATGCGGCCTCATCGCCGCCGTGCTCGAAAAAGGGCAGCATTCCGAGATCCTGGCGGGAATCCTCGGCATGCTCTCGTTTGTCGGGCTGTGGGCGATGGGAGCTTTGTGGCTGATGAATTGGCGCGGCGCAGGCGGCAGATGGACCCGGCTCGCGACGGTGACGATGACTGCGGGGCTGCTCGGGCTTGAGGTCATTCAGGGCTTCCTCTGGCGACCGGTTATCGATTCGACGCTGCTGTTCGCATTCTACCTGCGCGCCAGAGGCCGGATGCCGTGGCTCGCGATTGCGCTCGCGTTACCCGCGTTCCTCGCCATGGCCGCCACCAAGATCGCTTTCCGGGCGGCGCTGCCCGAAGATCAATGGCGGTCTACGGATGCGGTTGGGAAGCTCGAACTCTACGGCCAGTCGCTGAAGCTTGCCTGGGACGATCGGGCCGAGCTTGAACTCGCCGAGCCCTTGCTCTCGCGGATGAGTGACACCTGGACGCTCGCGATCGTGGTCCAACGCTCGCCGCGGTTCGTTCCCTATTGGAACGGAGCCACGTACAGCGCGGTCGGATGGAGCTTCGTCCCGCGCCTGCTGGCGCCTGACAAGCCCAGGGAAACCACCGGCCAGGATTTTCCTCATCGTTACGGAATCATTGAGCCCGGCGACGACCAGACCTCGACCAATTTCGCGGCGCTCGTCGAACTCTACGCCAATTTCGGCCCGGTCGGCGCGGTGTTCGGCATGATGCTGTTCGGCGTCGCCTGCCGCGGCCTCGAGCGGCTGTTCGCCGACACCCGTTTTGACGACGCCACCTACGCGCTCGCGGCGCCGGTGCTCGCCTCGCTCCTGCTCATCGAGCAGCCGTTCCACGGCGTCTTCGGCGGTTTCGTGCAGCACACGCCTTTCCTGATCCTGATGCTGAAAGTTTGCGGAATATGCGCGATCTCGATCGCCCCGGCAACCAGCTCGTCAATTCCAGAAACGAATCGTCAAATGGCTCCCCAACAGGTGTGCGAATGAGCACGATTGCGGCGTTAATCCCGACCCGCGACGAAGCGCTTAACCTGCCGGATTGTCTGGCGAGTCTGCGCTGCTGGGTCGACGAGATCTTCGTGGTCGATTCCTTCAGCACCGATCGCACCTGCGAGATCGCCGCCGCCGCCGGCGCTCACGTGGTGCGGCACGAGTACCGCGGACCGGCGGAGCAAAAAAACTGGGCGCTCGACAACCTGCCGATCAGCGCGGACTGGATCCTTATCCTCGACGCCGACGAGCGCGTCACCTCCGCCTTGCGCGACGAGATTCTTGCCCTGATCTCCTCTCCCGACAAACGCCGGGGCTTCTATCTGAATCGCCTCTTTATCTTTTACGGCCATCCGATCCGCCATTGCGGATGGTATCCGAGCTGGGTCCTGCGTCTGTTCCGCCGGGGCGCCGCGCGTTACGAGAGCCGCGCGGTTCACGAACACATGGTCGTCGACGGACCGGTCGGCTATTGCCGCAATCATCTGCTCCACGAAGATCGACGGGATTTGAGCCACTGGATCGAGAAGCACAACCGCTATTCCTCGCTCGAAGCGATCGAGATGATGCGGGCGCGGTCGGGATCGAGCCGGAGCGCATCGCGCCTGCACGGCGCGGTCGCGCTCAAGCGCCTGATAAAGGAACGCCTCTGGCCGTATCTTCCCGGGCGCGGCCTGCTCTACTTCCTTTATCTCTACGTGTTGCGTCTGGGGTTCCTCGACGGCGCGGCCGGATGGCGCTTTTGCCTGATGCACGCGAGCTTCGAGCTTTGGACCTCGATGAAATACTGGGAGCTGCGCCATCACAAGCATCATGCTCCGGATGGAGGAATCGCGGCGCCGCAATATTTCATCCGCGAGGAGCGGCCGGAATCACGCGACCTGGGGGAACGCGAATGTGCGGTTTGAGGGCCAGGATCGGGCGGTCGGAAATCTTCCGATGGCGCTCGCGCGACATCCTGCGCCATCGCGGGCCGGATGGTTACGGACACTGGACAGCCCTCGCCGAGCCGGCGTTGGATCGATCCGAATCGGTCGAACTCGAGCATTGGCGGCTCGCGATTCGCGATTTGAGTCCGGCCGGCGCGCAGCCGATGGCGGATGACGACGGTGTGCTGGTCTATAACGGCGAGCTTTACAATTGTGCCGAGCTGACGGCGGCGCTCGGCAATCCTCCGCTTCGTTCGCGCTCCGATACCGAAGTGTTGCTGAAAGCCCTCGGCGCCTGGGGAACCGCCGCCGTCCCGCGCCTGCGCGGGATGTTCGCATTCGTGTACTGGGACCGTCGCCGTTGCCGGATAATCGCGGCACGCGACCGCGTCGGCATCAAGCCGCTCTACTATACCGAGCATCGCGGCGCTTTCGCCGCCTGCTCCGAAATCAAGGGTCTGCTAGACGCTGACGGCGTTAAACCCGACCTCGACTATTACGCGCTCGACGATTACCTCGCCTATCTCTACATCCCGGCGCCGCGCACGATCTATCGCGACGTCCGCGAGCTTCCGGCCGGCCATCTGTTAGTCCGTAACCAGCGCGGCGTGGCCCTGGAACGTTTCTGGGAACTTCGCTTTGCGCCCGCGTGGCACTCCCGGGACGCGGTGGTCAAAAAGATTCGCGAACAACTGGTCAAGGCGGTCAAGGTGCGGCTGGTGGCCGACGTACCGATGGGCGCGTTTCTTTCCGGCGGGCTCGATTCTTCCGCGGTCGTGGCTTCGGCCCGCACCTGCGGCGCGCGTTCGAGTACGTTCACGGTTGGCTTTTGCGACCAGGACCGCTCCATAGACGAATCTCCGAAGGCCGCCGCGATAGCGCGTTCGCTCGCCACCGACCATCACCAGATTCGCGTCGACGCCGACTGCGCGGCGGCGATGGACCGGATGCTTGGCTGTTTCGACCAGCCCTTCGGCAATCCCACCGCGCTGCTAAGCTACGCGCTGGCCGACGCGGTGCGCCCGCACGTCAAGGTAGTGCTGAGCGGTGACGGCGGCGATGAAGCCTTCGGCGGCTATCCCCGCTACCGGGCCTTGGACTGGCTCGAGCGATGCGGCAGTATGCATCGGCTGCTGCCGCCCGGACTGGCGAATTGGATCCCCGCCACCGATGGCCCGGCCGGCCGCAGGCTGCGGGAGCTGCTCTCGACCGCACGGATGGCGCCCGAAGAGGCTTACTGCGAGTGGATCGGTTACTTCAACGCCGGCGAGCGCGAGGCGCTCTATACGCCGGAGCTGCAAAGAAGACTCGGTGCGCCTCAAGACTACGCTTACCTGCGCGAGCTGTTCGCGAAGGCGCGTCGGGCCGGGGCGCTCAGCCTCACCCAGTCGGCTTTCTACGTCGATCTGAACTCGTTTCTCCCGGGCAATGTGCTCGCCTACTGCGATCGGATGAGCATGGCGCACGGCCTTGAGGTGCGGGCCCCGATGACCGATCATCGGCTGCTCGAACTCCTGGCTTCGGTACCGACCTCGATCGACCGCCGCGCAAACAAGGGGCTGCTCAAGGAAAGTATGCGCGGGATGCTGCCCGGATGGCTGCTTCGACAGCGCAAGCGCGGCTTCAATCCGCCGTTGGCGCGATGGCTCAAGCACGAGTTGCGCGTGTTGCTCGAGCGCTGGCTCTCGCCCGAGCAGGTCAGGCGGCGCGGGCTGTTCCGGGTCGAGGCTGTCGAGGCGCTCAAGCAAAATCATTTAGCCGGACGGCGCGACTTCGCCCATCAGCTCTGGGCCCTTATGGTGCTCGAACGATGGATGCAGTTCGCCGTAGATGGCGTCGCGCAAACTCGTGTGCCTTTGCGCGAACCGTCAATCGTCACACCGGAGGCATCGGCGCGCGCTTAAAAAGGGGGCGGCTATGAAAATCCTGGTGCTTGCCTCGCGGGTTCCCGACCGCGATGGCCGAGCCGATCAACGCACGGTTTGGCGGCTACTGGAGTTCCTCGCTCGCCGCGGCCACGAATGCCATCTGGTCGCGCTCGCTCCATGGGATGGCGCCGGGCGCGATCCGGGCGCGCTCGCGCGCCTATGCGCCACCGTACGGATTTTCCCTCAGGACCGCCTGCGTGCGGCGCTCAGAGGATTATCCGGCAGGCTCGCGGGCTACCCGTTTCAGGTCGGCGCGATGTGGAACCGGGCGATGGCCGAAGAGGTCACGCGCCTGATTGGCGAACTCGGCTTCGACCTCATCTATGCCCACCTGATCCGCACCGCCGAATACGTTCGTGACAAGACCGTCGCGCCGCGGATCCTCGCGATGCAAGTCGCGCAGAGTCTCGATCTCGAGCGGATGGTGCGGCATCGCCGCAACCGGTTCTCGCGCCTGTTCTATCGGCTCGAGCTTGCCGCGATCCGCCGCTACGAGCCGGTGATCGCCTCTCGCTTCGATTTCCGCAGCGTCATTTCGGCGCATGACCGAAAAGCGATCGGGCTCCCAATCGACGGTGTGTGGCTGATGCCGCACGGCGTCGATACGGAAGAATTTCGCCCGCGTCCGCGGGAATCCACGACGCTCGGTCCGGTAATTTTTTCCGGCGTGCTCGACACGCCGACCAATATCGAGGCGGTCCGGCTGCTCACGCAAGAGATCTGGCCGCGGGTAGTCGCCCGCATGCCGTGGGCGCGCCTCCAGATCGTGGGGCGCGATCCCAATCGAACGGTGCGGCGACTGGCGAGGCGCGCCGGGGTCGAGCTTCAGCCCTCGGTCCCGAGCATCGCCGAACATCTGGCGGGCGCCGCGATCGCGGTGGCGCCGATGCGGATCGCCGCCGGCTTGCAAAACAAGGTCCTCGAAGCGATGGCGAGCGGGCTCGCGGTGGTTGCGACGCCCGAAGCGATCGAGGGGATCGGCGTGCGTCCCGGAATCGAAGTCGTGCTCGCCACCAACGGCACGAGATTCGCCGATGCCATCGTGCGCCTGCTCGGTGATCCCGAGCGCCGGCGCTCGATCGGACAGCGGGCGCGCGCGTTCATCGAGCGCGAATGGACCTGGGAACATCATTTGGGGCGGCTGGAAGGACGAATGCTGATGGCGGCAACAGGCGCGGATCAATCGCGAATAGAGACCGCCGAGCGCGGCCTCAGGTGATCCGATGCGTGTCCTGTATGTCGGCCTGGGATGGCGGTTCACGGGCGGTATCGCCGCCTTCGCCCGCGTCGCGATTGGAGCGTTGGCGGACTGGGCTGGTCGCGGCCAGACGCCAGGCCAACTTCAGGTAATGGCGTTGCACGCCGAGCACGGTCTGGCCCCGGCCGAGCGCTATGGGATCGAGCACCCCGGCCTGATGGTCGAGGGTTACGCCGGCCGGCGTCGTCGGATGGCGCTGAATCTCGCCGCACGCCTGCGACGCGGCGATTACGACCTGGTCGTATGCGAGCACGCCAACCTGATGCCTATCGTGGCCGCCGTCGCACCCGCCTCATCGCGATGCGTCTGCTTCATCTACTCCTTTGAAGTCTGGTACGGATTAAGCGCCGTCCGGCGGATCGCGTTGCGCCGCGCGCATAAACTGCTCGCGGTTTCTCACGCCACCGCCGAACTCACGGCCGGGATGGGTCTTCGCCTGTCGCCGATCGAGGTCTGTCACCCCGGCCTTGAAGATCCCTGCTCAGACGCCGATTCGCGGCGCGGGCCGGCTTCGTTCCCAATCGTTTTGACGGTCGGCCGCATGATGCGCTCGGAGCGCCACAAAAACCATCGCACGCTGTTGTATGCGATGGTGGAAGTGGTGCGCGCGCTACCGGACGCGATGCTGGTAATAGTCGGCGAAGGCGACGACCGTCGGGAAATCGCCGCGCTCGGCGACGCGGTCGGGCTTGGCGATCATTTGCTGTTTACCGGCGAGGTGAGCCGCGCGGAACTCGATTCCTGGTACCGTCGCGCCTGGGTCTTCGCGATGCCGGCGGAGCGCGAAGGCTTCGGCCTGGTTTATCTGGAAGCGATGGCGCGTGGGCTTCCGGTGGTCGCCGGCGCGTGCGGCGCTTCGCTCGAAATCATCGATGACGGCGAGGGCGGCTTCCTCGTGTCTCCGAGCGATCATCGGGAACTTGCCCGGCGGATCGTCGCGCTGCTGAAAGATGACCGGCTGCGCACGGAGATGGGCCGCGGTGCGCGGGCCAGATTCGCACAGCATTTCGAAGCCGAGCAGTTCGCCAGCCGTCTCTATCGAGCGCTCGGCCTCGAACCTTTCGCGGCGAAGCAGCCGCCAGCGGAGAGTGCGGCATGATCATTCTCGGCATCCACGATGGCCATAACGCCGCCGCCTGCCTGTTCGCCGACGGCATCGTAGTAGCGGCGCATCAGGAGGAGCGGCTCTCGCGTCAAAAGAATCAGGGCGGCTTTCCCGCACGCGCGATCGCCAGCATCCTGCGGATCGCGGGGCTGCGCCTGGAGCAAATCGACCGGGTTGCGTTCGCGGGCCGATTGCTCTCCTCGTTGCCGCCATCCCCAGAGGCTCAGCGCCTCAGCTACAAGAACAATTCGGGATTTACGGCGGCGCTGCGAGGCGCTCTCAAGTGCACGGTGGTCGATCGCGGCCGCCAGGCGCGCAGCAACGCACGGCGGCTGGAACAGGTGCGGGCGCTGGGATTTTCCGGCCCGGTCGAGTTCCTCGACCATCACACCTGTCACGCGAGCGCGGCTTACTACGGTTCCGGACAAACACGAAACGACGTGCTGGTACTGACGCTGGACGGCGCCGGCGACCGGATCTGCGCCACGGTCAACGTCGGCCGAGGCGGCAGGCTCGAGCGCATCGCGTCAGTGGACGAGTCATGCTCGCCCGGAATCGTGTGGGCGACAATTACTGCCATGAGCGGGATGGTGGCGCTGGAGCACGAGTACAAGCTGATGGGGCTGGCGCCATATGCGGCGCACACGGCCAGCGAAAGGATCGCTCATCGATTGGCGCAGTGGTTCCATTTTTTGGAACCCGGCTTGACCTGGAGGCTCGCGAGCGGAATTCCCGCTACTAGCCGCTGCTACGACTATCTGAGACGGCTGATGGAGTTCGAGCGCTTCGACGCCGTCGCGGGCGGCTTGCAGCTTTTTACCGAACGCTTCGTCAGCACCTGGGTGCGCAACTGCATCCGCGTCACCGGCATCAGAAATGTGGCGTTGGGCGGCGGCGTGTTCATGAACGTCAAGGCCAACAAGACCCTGATGGATCTCGAAGAGGTCGAGCGTCTGTTCGTGTTTCCCTCGTGCGGCGACGAGACCAATCCGATCGGCGCCTGTTACCATCTCGCTGCCGCCGCCGGAGAGTCTATCCGGCCGCTAGCCGAGCTGTACTGGGGCCCGGAGTTTTCTCCCGGCGAAATCAACGCCGCGGTCCGCGGCCATCGCTTCGGTGTTCCGGTTATCATACGTGAGAGCCAGCGTATCGAAGAAGAGGTCGCCGCGATGCTGGCGCGCGGCGAGATCGTCGGACGCTTCAGCGGTCGCGAGGAATTCGGCGCCCGCTCGCTCGGCAATCGCGCGTTGCTCGCTCCGCCGCGGGCCGTGCCGGTGGTCCAGCAGCTCAACGAGATGATCAAGCAGCGCGACTTCTGGATGCCCTTCGCGCTCTCGATCGTCGACGATCGCGCCGGCGATTACCTGCATAACCGCAAGGCGATTCCCGCGCCGTACATGATCCTCTGCTTCGACACCACGGCCGCCGGGCGGAAGTTGGTAGCGGGAATCCATCCCCGCGACCGCACGGTGCGCCCACAGATCGTCAGCCTCAAATCGAACCCAGGCTACTATCGGCTGATCAAAACTTACGAGCGCCTGACGGGGACCGGAGCGATAGTAAACACCTCGCTCAATTTGCACGGCGAACCGCTGGTTTCGACTCCAGCCGATGCGCTGAGATTGCTCGAGGGTTCGGGACTGGGTCATCTCGCGCTCGGCAATCTGCTGATCAGCAAGCAGGAGCATCTGCTTCATGCAAACTCGAGCGAACCGATGAGCGCGTGACCGATGGCCAGCGCGATTTCGCCCGGACAAACGGCGCCAGTTCCAGACGCGTTACGGTCGATGCTCGCGAGCCCGTGCCATCAGTCCGGACTTGTGCCTGATGACCCTCGGAGCCCTGACCGCCCCAGGCTCCGTTGCGCGATTTGCGGACGCGATTTCCACGCCCGCGACGGCGTCTATGATTTTCGGCTTGCGCCTTCAACAAGCGCGGACGCCGCGGCGAGTTTCGAAGCCCAGTGGCGACGCCGTCGGCGCGGCGAATTCGAGCGCGACACGTTGTATGGCGCCGACGCGGCCGAGGGAGCTCGACGCGATGCTACGCGCCTTTGGTGTGGACGCCGCCGCGCTTAATGGAAGCTGGATTCTGGATGCCGGCTGCGGCATCGGAAGGCTCGGAGCGAATCTCGCGCGACTCGGCGCCAATGTGATCGGTCTCGACGTGACAGACGCGGTGCGACAAATCGCGCGCGACAATCGGCTGCCCAATTCGCATTACCTGCAAGCCGACCTGATGCATCCGCCGCTGCGGCCCCAAGCCTTCGATTACGTCTGGAGCGCCGGCGTATTACATCACACCGAAGCGCCGCGGAAAGGCTTCGACCGGCTCGCCGCGCTGGTTCGACCGGGAGGCCGTTTCGCGGTCTGGCTTTACTCGGGGGAGCGTTTCTCGCCCTTTCTGGCGACGCGCCGGATATTGCCGTTCGCCCATCGGATGCCCGAGCCAGCGGCATCGGCGCTTTGCTCGTGTCTGGCGCTGCCGCTTTATCTGACAGGAAGCGTCGCGCCGCTTTTCGGGCGGCGCCGTCTGCCTCTGAGCACCATTAGGTTCGGACTCTACGATTCGCTGACGCCGCGCTATCAGAGCCGGCATACCGAGCGCGAGGTGCGCACTTGGTTCGAGGCCGACGGTTTCGTGAATCTGAGAAAATGGTCGGAGCTGGGTCTCACCGGAGAGCGCAGCCGATGAAGGCGCCGCGGGTCCTTCACGTGATTCCCGCGCTCGGTCCCCGCCACGGCGGCCCAAGCGCCGCCGTTTTGGAAATGACGCAGGCGTTGCGCAACGCCGGTGTCGAGTGCGAGATCGCCTGCACCAGGTATAACGCCGGCGATCGCTACGAAAGCCCATGGCCCGGCGGCGAACCGGCGTGGGTGCATCTGTTCGATTCGGGACGGCTAGCAGGTTTCGCATACTCGCGCGCGCTGGACCGATGGCTCGAACGGGAAATCGCGCGCTTTGACGTGGTGCACATCCATAGCCTGTTTCGCTACACGACGGTCGCGGCGGCCCGACGCGCCGCAGAAGGCGGCGTGCCCTACGTAATCCGCCCGGCAGGGGCGCTGGACGACTGGGGGATGGGCCGCAAATGGATTCGGAAGCGCCTTTATCTGGCATTGATCGAGCGGCGTCTGTTGCTGCGGGCGGCGGCCTTTCACTGCACGTCGCGCACCGAAGCCGGCTCGCGGGCGCTGAGCGCCCTGCGGCGGCCGAGCTTCGTCATCCCGCACGGCGTCAGCCTGCGACCGCCGCTTCATCCGGGCTCCGCCCCCGGCCAGACCGTGCTTTTTCTCTCGCGGCTCGATCCGAAAAAGGGCGTCGAACTGATGGTACAGGCGATCGCGGATATCGCTCCGCGCTATTCAGACTTGAGATGCGTCATCGCGGGCGTAGGGGCGCGCGCATACGAGGCGAGGCTCAAACGGATGGTCGAGCGTTTGCGGCTGACGGATCGCGTCCGGTTTACCGGCTTCGTCGCGGGCGATGCCAAGCAGGCGCTGTTCGATTCCTGCGACATCTTCGTTCTGCCCTCGGAAGACGAAAATTTTGGCCTGGCCGCGGCGGAGGCGATGGCGGCGGGAATGGCGGTGGTGCTGACGCGCGGCGTGGCGCTGAGCGAAGCCGTAGCCGACGCGCAAGCCGGCCTGGTGATCGAAAGAAGCCGCAACGCGATGGCGGCGGCGCTATCGATCCTGCTCGACGATCCCGAACTGATGCGACAATACGGCCGCAACGCGCGCCGCCTGATGATCGAGCAGTTCGCCTGGCACGTCGTCACCCGCAAACTGATCGCGATGTACGAGCAGATCGTCGAGGGCCGCCGTGCGGAAGCCTCAGGCACCGGCCGGGCAGTATCGCCGTCGCGACACCCGATTATCCGATCTTGAGTTTGGAGCCCCCGGCGACGTTTTTCCCCGGGCCAGTGGCCAGTTGAGCCATCTTCGAGCCGGGTTCGTAATAGCGTTTATGCCAGATGCCGGTGTAGGGTTCGCCTTCCGCCGGCATCCGCCAGGTCATCACCTTGGCCTTCGACAGGTCCACTCCGATCAGCGCCCGGGGCTGATCGAGGGTTTCGCTCAGATAGTAGTCGGCCGATTGATCGTCGACGTAGCGGCAAGTGATGCGCCGATAGATATCGCGCCAGCGATCGTCGTTGCCGGGCTTGAAGAGAATCTCCGCGACGCCTTCCACCAGTACTTTGCGGTAGCGGCCGGCAGATTCGTCGATGGTGATCGCGACGCGCGGATCGCGCTGCACGTTGGCATAGAAGGCGGAATACTTGCGCGGAGTGATGAGAATTTTCCCTGCTCGAAGACAAACCACACCGGCACGACGCTGGGAGCGCCGTCCGCCCGCAGGGTGGCAAGGCGGGCCATGTTGCCGCGTTCGGCCAGGAACTCCTGCATTTCTTTCGGAGATAACTTCGGCATAGATCACCTATCTTGCGACTAAGGAGCGGATGCTTTTTGCGGCGTCTCGCGGACTTCGGGGCGATACAGCGCTGCCCACAGGGCGATCACGGCTACGCTAATACCGGTCCAGAAGACGACCCAGAAAGTAATCGCTTCCGACCATATGATAGCTTGCGACCCCGCGGTCAACAGCAGTACGAACCCAAGCACGACATTGGTGCTGCTATACCATGTCGCAGAGTCTCCGGTGCGCGCCCAGAATGCGGCAACCACGATGGCGAGGCCCGACGCATATATGGTCCACGTGCCCGCGCCGATAAGCGACGGGTCCAGAACCGCAGCGTAGACCAGCCAGATACCGATGACGACGTTGATAAGGTTGGGGATCATCAGCCTTCGCCCTCCCTTTCGTGGGTTTGTTCAAGGTACCGCCAAGTCACCGGGGGAATGCAAAAATAGACGGCACAGCTGGCGACCACAAGAATCTTCCACCATGGTGCGAGCGGCGTCTGCAGGATAATCGCGAGCGTCACGACGCACTGGAGACCGAAACTGACCTGACCGGCACGAAACAGGCCTCGTTTTTTGAACAGCAGCCCGATGCTGTATAGTAACCCGTACAAACCCGCCAACAGCACGAAGGCGCCCAGCAGCAGCGACGTTCGGATCAGATCTTCCGGGCTCATGATGCCGCGACACCGGAAGGCACCCGTCTGGTGCGCGCGCCTATCGTGAGCAGGTCGTAGACCAGCACGACATACCCGACGGCGAATATAGCCCCAAACAGCAACCGGGCGTACATTCCCTGCATGAACCACGGATTTCTCTGGCCGGCAAGAAACGCCTGAAGGGTGGAGCCGCCGATCGCGCGCTCGAAGAACGCCTGCGCCATCCCTGATACCAGCAAAGCACCCGCCATCCCGACCATCCCGACATTCAAAAGGGCGAATGACCATTTCCAGGCGTTGCCGTCGAGGCCGCTCGCTTCCCTGCTCTTTTCAATCGCCAGATAAATCACCGCGATTATTCCGCAGGCATAGGCTCCCCAGAACGCGAAATGTCCGTGCGACACCGTCCATTGCGTGCCGTGAGCAAACAAATTGATCTGCGGCAGGGTCATCATGAAACCCCACACCCCTGCGCCGACAAAGTTGCCGAACGCCTCCGCCAGCATCCAGTAAAACGCGGGCCGATTGGCGGTTTTCAGATGCTGGCTGCCGGCGTCGTAGATCGCGTGGATTACCATCCCGAACAGCGGCAGCGGTTCCAGCGCCGAAAAGAAACCGCCGATTCCGAGCCAATAGGAGGGAGTGCCGATCCAGAAATAATGATGGCCCAGTCCGAGCACGCCGGTCCCGAGCACCAGGGCGACCTCGACGTACAGCCAGCTTTCGACGATCCAGCGCGCGGTGCCGAGCAGCTGCATCAGCGCGAGCGCCATGATGCAGGCGATCAAGACCTCCCAGGTGGCCTCGACCCAGAGATGGACCAGCCACCACCACCAGAAGAGGTCCTGCGACATGTTTCTCATCGCGGGAAACGCGTCGAGGTAGAGCGCAAACAGCGGCACCAGGTCGACGATCAGCACGGTGACGATGCCGGTAATCTTTCCCGCTTTCAGCGCCGTGCCGACCACGTTGTACATGAACACCGCCACTACCAGGACGATGCCGATCGCCGCCCATCGCGGCGCCTCTACGTACTTGCGGCCCTGATTGATGAACCACAGGCTGAACTCGGTGCTTCCGCCGTACTGAACAAATATGAAGACCACCGCGACCACGGCCACGGCGGCGCAGAATATATAAAAGAAGAGCTCGGCGAGCGCGATTCCTTCGACTTCACGCCCCAGTTCGTCGGGCAGGAACCAGTATATCGCGCCGAAAAACCCCATCAGCAGCCAGATGACAAGCGTATCGATGTGGAGAATCTTCGCGGTGCTGAAATTGAAAGTATTCAGCAGAAATCCGGGACGCACGTAGTAGATCGAGGAAAGCATCCCCGCGACGACCATGATCCCGAACAGGATTACCGCCGCGGCGAAGTACTTCAAAGCGAGATGCTGGGAACGATACATAGGAATCCTCCGCGCTATCGCGTGGCGCCGACGCCGAAGCGGGTCGGGAAACCGTTGGTATCCACCGCCGACATCCATTTCAGATACGCGGCTACGGCCTCGCCTTCCTCGCGCGTGATGTTCAGGTTCGGCATGAACCTGAATCCGACCGGGAATTCGTCGGGATGCATCAGGAACTTCGCGATCGTGTCCTCCCGGCTGGTGCCGCGATACATCGGCTTCCAGGTCGCGTCCCAGACCGGATCCAGCCACGACTTGGTGAGATCCGGAGCGTAGTAGGAGCCGTTGCCGAAAAAGGTGTGGCAATCGATACAGGCGCGGCTCTGGATGACGAACTTGCCCTTTCTGATGAGTTCGGAGGCCTCGTCCTCGGTATATTTCCGATCGAACAGCAACTCCTCGCCGCCGATGACGGGCATGTACATCCGGAGGTCCGAGTTGTACTCGTACGCTATGTGCCGATTGATGACGCTGTAGAGCGGAACGTGAGAGCCGCCCGGACTTATCGCGGCAAGACTGTTGACCGTGAGGATCGCCAGAACAGCGGCCGTAACCAGACAAACACTAATCGCTCCGGCACGCCAGAAAGCAGGATCTTGTGTGTGCATGGCAACGCCCCCGCCTGAGCCGATTTCGATCCGACATTCACCGCGCACGACGCGATCGCGTGCGCGCCATATCTCCGGGCGACCGGCCGTGCAGTCGGTAAAGGAGCCGGTCGCGCCGACCGGCGGACTCTAGCGCATTTAGGCCCGATTCTCAAAGATAGCCGCCTACTCCTTGGGCTTGGTCAAATCGCGATAGGCGGCGATACTTTTGGGGTCATCCCAGGCCGGATCGGCTGAGAGCGTTGGATAGCCGGAACCGAGCTGGATGACCACGCCGTGCGAGCTTCGCGGCGAGATGTAGGCTTCATAGGACGTGGGCGACCATTCGGTCTCGTCGATCACCCGCACGCCCTGCTGCTTGAGCTCGGCGGCCTTCTTTTTCGCGTCCGGCACGTTGAAGGTCAGGTGATGCAGCCCTTCGCCGCGTTTGTCGAGAAATTTATTTAGCAGCGCGCCTTCCGCCGTCGGCTCCAGCAATTCGATAATCACTCCGTTCAGGTCGAGTTCGCAGAACTTAAAGTTATCCTCGAGGTTCTCGCTCTCGTAAAGAAAGCGCGCACCCATGATCTCTTCCCAGAACTTGCGCGCCTCGGCCATGTTCCTGACCGCGATTCCGATGTGATCGAGCTTGCCGATCGGTTTTTTTGCCATGGCTGGAAGAACTCCTTTGATTCGGGAATCTAGATGCGCTTTGGTTTGAGCGTCAAGCCGTGATAGCGAAAATCCGATGCCGATACAGTGGAAGATGCCGCCGTTGATAAAGGTTTACGAGGCGCTTGGTGCGCTCGGCGACGGCCGCGTGCGAATCCTCGATGACGACCATGCCCAGGTTACGTCATCAGAGCGCGATAAAACCTATCAGGTCGAAACCGGGAACGACGGTCGCGAGGTCAGCTCCAATGACAACGCTTCATACTGGCAGGGCTATGTCGGATACCCGGCCATCGCCGTTTTGATGCGTCGCGGATCGATCCCGATGCCGGCCAAAGCGGCAGAGGCGCTCGCCGGAGTTCCGTGGAACGAGCTGAACCATCGCTTCAAGCGCGATTATGCCAAAACTCTGGCAGAGGTCGAGCGCAGGCTTAAGCAGGCCGGCCGCGATCCCGACGAGATTCGCGCAGACGCCGAAGCCGTGATGGAAGCGCTTCGGTCATTGGCGCCGTATCGCGGCAAACGGCTGCGTCCTCCGCGCCAAGCGCGATAGCGGCATGGGAGGCCGTCTGGCGAACGATCGCCAGGTCCGAAGCGCCAGAATTACAAGGGTTAAAGCTGCCCACAGGAAGCTCGTATAAGCCGCAGTAGTCGCTTTGGCAGTCGCTCATAAAGTCGCTGCCCTCGCGTCCGACACTCAGGTATAATTACCAAAGGTAGGGGGGCGGAATTCGCACGGCGGCCGAGCGTCGTTACCGAGTCGGGTCGTCGGCGCTGGAGAGGCCTCGGACGATTGACAGGGGAACATCATGGCAGACGATAAGTTAGCTCCAGGTCGCGAGGCTGCGGGACAGTGGACAAACGGGTTTAACGGTCGCGTTCTTCGCCTTCTTTCCGCCGCTGCGCTTATCGTAGTCGCGACGACGCTGACCGCAGGAATAGCGGCGGCGCAAACCACGACGACACTCTCCGGCAACCATGCTTTTGAAGCCGCGAACCTGAGCTTTCCAGCCGCTGCGAACCACCCTCTTACGGTCCATGTCTCTTTCGCGCTTCGCAATCGTGCTGCCCTCACCAAGCTCCTTTCCGAGCTGAATGACCCGGCTTCGCCGCAATACCATCACTGGCTCACTCCGGCCGAGTTCGAGGCGCGTTTCGGCCGGACGCAGGCCGAGGTCGCCGCAGTCAGGGAGTGGCTCTTGGGCCAGGGGTTTCAGGTCGTCCACGAAGACTCGCGCGGGATAACGTCTACGGGCACGGTAGCCCATGCCGAAGGCGCGTTCGCGACCAGAATCACGGCTTCGAGCGATGGAACCATTTACGGCAACTCCAGCGACCCGCAAATCCCCACAGAGTTCGCCGGCGTGATCGGATCGATCGAGGGGCTCGACAATACGCGCCATTGGCAAGCGCATGCCATCAGGCCGCCGGACGGACGGCGGTTGCCAGCGCAACGAACGGCCTCGAACCCCCGCCGCCTGCGGCTGCGGATCGGGTTCTCGCCGGGATGTCTCTGTTGCCCGGGTCTGATCGAACTCGCGGCGGTTACTTCCCGAATACAACAACGGCCTCGGCAACGCCTTCGGTCCCTCCGACCTGTGGACTTTTTACAACGAGAGCCCGCTTTTGAACGCCGGCACCAACGGTGGCTCCGGAGACTGCATCGCCGTCGTCGAGGACTCGGACTACCTGGACAGCCCCGTGAGTCTGTTTGATTCGAACTTTTGCGCTGCCCGCCGCAAACATTACGCGGGTTTTTCCCGACGGCTCGAGCCCGGGAATAAACGGCGATGAGATCGAAGTGTCTGCTGGATATCGAATGGGCACACGCGGTCGCTCCCGGCGCGGCGATCAGCGTCTATATCGGGAATCCGGCGACCGCGACTATCGATCCGCTTACCGACGCGATAAACCAAGCCGTCACCGACAACAAGTGCGGCGCGATCAGCATCAGTTACGGATTTTGCGGCGGCCCATCTTCCTTCTATACCGGCACGCTCGATCCGATCTTCGCGAAGGCGGCCGCCCTGGGCCAGTCGGTGTTCATATCCTCGGGCGACCAGGGGGCGGCCGGGATAGTCCTGAATTCTGCGGGGACCGCTTGCGTGGTCGGAACCAGCCGCAACGTTAGCGAGATGGCCGCAAGCCCGAACGTCATCGCCGTCGGCGGAACCGAATTCAAGCCCGACTATAGCTCTTCAAATGATTCAGGCAACGTACCCGAGAGCGCGTGGAACGACAGTTCGGGTGCGGGGGGCGGAGGAAAGAGCAAGTACTTCGCCAAGCCGTCCTACCAGACATCGGTCACGCCAAACGACGGCGGGCGTGACGTTCCTGACATTTCTTACGGGTCGAGCCCGTATTCACCCGGGTTTTACTTCGGCTACGATTCTGGGGGTACCGCGATAATCACTTGTTGCATCGGGGGCACCAGTATCGCGGCGCCGATGTGGGCGGGACTGTCGAAACTGATCGCGCAAGCCCGCGGGGGCCGGCTGGGCAACATGAACACGCGGCTCTATCAACTCGGGGCGCTCGGGAACGCGTCGCAATCGGGGCTGCGCGATGTGACGTCGGGGAACAACACCTACAATCGCGTGACCGGCTTTAGTGCCGTTGCCGGGTACGATCAGGTTACGGGCTGGGGTACGGCCGACATGGCAACGTTGGTAGCCGCGTACCCGGGCGCGAGTCCCACATCGACCGCGACTCCGTCGGCGAGTTCCACTCCTACTCCAACTCCTACTCCGACGAGGACGCCCACGCCGACGCCTACACGAAACCGACCGCGACTCCGACGCCGGCGCCGCTCACTATCGGCGCGAGCGTGCTCCCAAGCGGCAAGGTCGGCACATCTTACTCCGCCTCTCTGCTGATAAGTGGAGGCGTGCCGCCCTACAGCTCGAGCGTCGCAAGCGGCTCTCTGCCGCGGGGATTAAGCCTCAGCAAATCGCTGGGAACTATCGCGGGAACCCCGACCCGATCGGGAACGTCGAGTTTCCAGATAAGGGTGACCGATCACGTCCATGCCTCAACCAGCAAGACTTTCCAGATAACGATCAGTCCCTAGTCGATACGCAGGCGATCGGCGAGGCGGCTGAAGCGGCGGCGCTCTTCTTCATTGCGAACCGCCTGTTGAAGAGCGCTGCGCGTGCCGACCAGCACGCACACGCGCTCGGCGCGGGTGATCGCGGTATAGAGCAGATTCCGGCGCAGCATCAGGTAGTGGCTCTGATGCAGCGGCATCACCACCGCCGGATACTGGCTTCCCTGGCTCTTGTGCACCGAGATGGCGTAGGCGAGCGCCAGTTCATCGAGTTCGCCGACCTCGTAACTCGCCCGATTGTCGTCGAATGCTACTTCGAGGCGGCTGCGTCCCGTATCGACCATCACCACGCGCCCGATGTCGCCATTGAAGACGAGCTTGTCGTAATCGTTGCGAAGCTGGATGACGCGGTCGCCCTCGCGGAAATCGCGATCGCCGGCGCGCAGCGCCTTCCCGTCGGGATTGATTAATTGCCGCAGCTCCTGATTGAGCGCGTGCACGCCGATCGGCCCGCGATTCATCGGCGTGATCACCTGAATTTCCCGGCTCTCGCTGATCCCGAACTTCCCCACCAGCCGCGTCTGGACCAACTCCTTGATGGTCGCCAGGACATCCTCGGGGGCGTTGCGCTCGAAAAAAAAGAAATCGCCCTGAGGATCGTTGGTAATCTCGGGCATCAGGCCGCGATTGATCCGATGGGCGTTGGCCACGATCATGCTGGCCTTGGCCTGGCGATGGACTTCGCGCAATTCGACCACCGGCGCCAGTCCCGACGCGATCACATCCTTGAGCAGGCTGCCCGGCCCCACCGATGGCAATTGGTCGCGATCGCCGACCAGCACCAGCGTCGCATTGGGCAGCAGCGCCGAGAGCAGACTCGATGCGAGTTCCACGTCGATCATCGAGGCTTCATCGACGATCAGATAACTGGTGCGCAGCGGCAGCAGCGCTCCGCGCAGGAACTCGCCGGTCTCCGGCGAATACTCGAGCAGGCGATGAATCGTTTTGGCGTCGCGGCCGGTAGCTTCCGCCAATCGCCGCGCGGCGCGGCCGGTCGGCGCCGCCAGCATCGGCCTCACCCCGGCGTCGTCAAGCGCCATCAACAGGGAGCGCAGGAGCGTGGTCTTGCCGGTTCCGGGTCCGCCGGTGATAACCGCCAGAGTGCTCTCAAGCGCGCATCGGAGCGCCTTTTTCTGCTCGGACGTGAGCGGCATGGTCGTGAGCTTTTCGGCCGCGCCGAGTCCGCGTTCGACCGCCGCCTTTCCCCTCGCCGGCGCCGTGCTCATCCGGCGCAGACAAGCAGCCACATTAAGCTCCGCCTCATAGAGGCGCTTGAGATATACGCCCGGCTCGTCACCCGCGGCGTCAACGACCACTTCGCCGGTTTCCTTGAGCTCGGCGACAGCCTGTCTTGCCAGGTCCGGCTCCATCTCGAGCACCGCGCCGAACTGCTTTTCGAGGTATCCGAGCGGGGCGTAGACGTGCCCCTCCTCGCTCATCCGTTCGAGCACGTAGAGGACGGCGGCGCGGGCGCGCTCCAATGAATTGCGCGGGATACCGAGTTGCTGCGCGACCGCGTCGGCGGTGCGAAATCCGATTCCGGATACGGTGCGCGCGAGCAGATACGGATCGCGCCGGATCGTTTCGAGCGACTTCGCGCCGTAGACCTTGTGAATCCGCCGGGCGTAAGCGGCAAAAATCCCATGACCGCGCAGGAAAACCGTAAGCTCGCGCAAGCCGGTCGAATCGCGCCAGGCCGCGGCGATTCGACTGACGACGACGCCACCCAGGCCGCGCACCTCGCGCAAGCGATGCGGCTCCTTATCCAGGACCGAAGCCAGTTGCTCGCCGAACTGCTCGACGATTCGATGCGCCAGCGCGGGTCCGACGCCTTTTATCTCGGAGGCCATGTAGCGTTCGAGCGCGGCGACTCCCGCCTGTTGCAAAATCTCGAAGTTATCGACCCGGAACTGCTGTCCGTAGCGGGGATGGTTCTCGAAGCGGCCGTGCAGCCGCAGCGTTACTCCGATCTCGACGCCGGCAAGCTCGCCTACGATCGAAAGCGGCTGGCGCAGATTGTCCCGATCGAGCCGCTCCAGGCGCGCCACCATATAGCCGCTGTCGTCATTGACGAACAGAACCTGCGCGAGCGTCCCTTCGATCGATTCCAGCGGCTGTTCGCTACCTGCCATGCTACAGCGAAAGGTAGCATGGCTGCCGAGAGCATCGCAGCAGCCACACGGGCGAGCCGCGCGACGATTACCCTCGGCCGGCGCGCCCCGGACGTTCCAGACCGTCGCGGCTAATGATAGAAAGCTCCCCGAGGACCAGTATGGAGAGCCGCGATCCTCGGGGAGCCTGATCGATGCCAGCTTTTCTTCGCGCGATTAATCGCACGCGCGGCACCATCTTGTGCGAGCGGCTGGAAAAGGCCGTGACCTCGCTCGAGCGAAGCCGCGGCCTTCTGGGCCGGAAAAGCCTTGAGCCGGGAGCGGGAATGCTTTTCATAGCGGGCCGCCTGACGCCGTTTCTCTGGATGCACATGTGCTTCATGCGCTTCCCGATTGATATCGTATTTCTCGACCGCAACGGCAAGGTGCTGAAGATCAATCACCGCCTGCGCCCCTGGCGGTTTTCGTCACTGGTATTCGGTGCCCGTCAGGCGCTGGAACTCGTGGCGGGAAGCGCCGCGCGGAGCGGAACCCAGCTTGGGGATCAAATAGTTTTGGAGAACGATTGAGGTCCAGCGCCGTGTGATTGTGGGAGAAGCGGGTCAAGAAACCCGCGGGCTCTCGTCTTTCTTATATGGAGTATTCGGCGCGCTCCAAACCCAGTTGATATCGCGCCGCGTCGATCAGATTCTGCATCAGGGCGAGCACAGTCATCGGCCCGGTGCCGCCGGGATTCAGCGTCAGCCAGCCGGCTACTTCTTTCACCGCTTCGAAGTCGACATCACCCGCGAAACGGCCCTTGCCGATGCGGCGAAAACCGACGTCGATCACACAGGCTCCGGGCTTTACCATATCGGCGGTGATCAGATGGGGCCGGCCGACGTCGGCGCCGGCGCACGACACCAGCAGATCGGCCTCTCGGCATACTTCCGCCAGGTTTCTGGTATGGCGATGACACCACGTCACGGTCGCGTTTCGCATCCGCCCGCCGAGGATCAGGGCCAGGGGCTTGCCCGCGATATCGCTGCGCCCGATTACCACCGCCCTGGCCCCTTCGACCGGCACCCGGTAATAGTCCAGCAACGTTAAGACACCGCGCGGCGTGCACGGGATGAAACGGCCCCATTGTCCGCGATAAAAGCCCGCGACGCTCGCCGACGCGACGCCGTCCACGTCCTTGAGCGGATCGATAGCGTCGAAGAGGCGGAACTTGTCGACCGCCTCCGGCATCGGGAGCTGGAGCAAAACGCCGGCAATCCGCTCATCGCCGTTGAGCCTCGCGATGGTCCGCAACAGCCCCTCGGTGCTCGCCTCGGCGGCAGGCACCGCCACCAATTCGCTCACCAGCCCCAGATCGGCGACAAAGCGCTGTTTGTTGCGGACGTACTGGCGCGAGGCCGGATCGTCGCCGACCAGCACCGCCGCCAGCCCGGGGACGACGCCATATCGGCGCGCCAGATCCTGCGCGTGGCTCCTGATCTCGGGTGTCAGCCGCTCGCTGAGCGCGCGGCCATCCATGATTATCGCTGCCATATAACCGCTGCACTATAGCACGGCATCCGCGGGTCGTCGGCGGGGCCGCGAACAACCGGGAATGTACGTAAGCCGGCGCTGTGGGTAAACTGGATCGTTCAGGTTTCGTCGGATCCCGTTGCCTCTGATAAATTTATCGCACCAGTGAAACGTGAAAAGTGAAAACCGCCGGCCGAACAATCCTCTACGACCTTCATCGAAAACTTGGCGCCCGGATGACCGAATTCGCGGGCTTCGAGATGCCGGTGAGCTACGCCGGCATCATCAAGGAGCATCTGGCGGTGCGCTCGTCCGCCGGACTGTTCGATCTGAGCCACATGGGCGAATTCGAGATTCGCGGACCGAACGCGCTCCCATTTCTGGAGCGGGCGCTGACCAACTCCGCCGCCAAGATGCGCGAAGGCCAGGCGCAATACAGCCTGCTATGCATGCCGAGCGGTGGGGTTATCGACGATCTGATCGTCTATCATCTCGGCGCCGAACGTTACATGCTGTGCGTCAATGCCTCGAACACCGCGGCCGATCGCGAATGGCTCGTTGAGCTTAACCGCGGACGCGCCGAATTTGTCGACGTAAGCGAGGCTAACGCCCTGCTCGGCATCCAGGGACCGAAGGCGGCGGAGATTCTCCAGCCGCTGACAAAACTTGCGCTCGATCGTCTGCCGCGTTTCGCCGTCGTACCCGCCGCGATCGCGGGAATCGATTGCCTGATCGCGCGCACCGGCTACACCGGCGAGGACGGCTTCGAAGTGTTCGTAGCGCCGGAGCGGGCGGTCTCGCTGTTCGAGGCGATCCTGGAGGCCGGCGCCGATACCGGTGTTCAACCGTGCGGGCTCGGCGCTCGCGACACGCTCAGGCTGGAGGCGGGATTTCCGCTGTACGGTCACGAACTCGATCGCGAAACCTCACCCTTGGAGGCCGGCCTCGCTGCCTATGTGAAATTTGGCCGGGATTTCATCGGCGCCGAGGCGCTTTCACGCGAACTCGCGCAGGGATCGAAAAAGCATCTGGTCGGGCTCCGGACCGATGACGGCAAGAGCATCGCGCGCCAAGGCTACAAGCTGTTTCGCGACGATAACGAAATCGGCATAGTGACCAGCGGCACTTTCGCGCCGAGCTTCAACCGGCCGCTGGCGATGGGCTATCTCAGAAGGGGAACGGACCCGGCCGAGGGATCTCCGCGAGCGGTCGCGGTGGAGATTCGCGGGCATAAGGTTCCCGCGACGGTGGTGCCGCTTCCGTTTTACCGTCGCGCCAAACAGAAACCCGCGGCACAGAAACGGAACGACGAAATCGCTTCAGCAGGCGCGGGAGGGGGGAAAATCTAGATGAGATTCATGCCGCATACCGATGAAGACGTTGCCGCGATGCTGCGGACGATCGGCGCCGACTCGCTCGAGGCGCTGATCGCTCACGTACCAGCGGGATTGCGCGCGACGGCGGGGATCAAGCTTGCTCCCGGCCTGAGCGAATCGGAAGTGGCGGCCGAGTTGTCGGCGCTGGCGATGAAAAATCGCGGCGCAAGCGACTTCGTCAGTTTTCTCGGCGCCGGATACTATCGCCATTACGTGCCGGCCGCGGTACGTGCGATAACCTCGCGCGCCGAGTTCGCCACCGCCTATACCCCGTATCAGCCCGAGGCGAGCCAGGGAACGCTCCAGGCGATCTTCGAATTCCAGACTTTGATCACACAGCTCACAGGGCTGGAGGTTGCCAACGCCAGCATGTACGACGGCGCTTCGGCGGCGGCCGAAGCGGTGCTGATGGCGCGCAGGCTCAAACCCGATCGGCACAGAGTGATACTGTCGCGCGGATTGTGGCCGGACTACCGATGCGCGGTGCGCACGTACTTGAGCGCGTTCGAATCGATCGAGGTCGTCGAAGCTCCGTTCGATCGCGAAACCGGCATGATCGACCTCGCCGAACTCAAGCGGATGGCGGACTCATCGCTGCTCTGCGCCGTGAGCGGCTATCCGAACATGTTCGGCGTGATCGAACCGCTTGGGGAAATCTCGCGAATCGCGCACGAGGCGGGTGCGATTGCCGTCTCCGCAACCGCCGAGCCGCTCGCGCTCGGCCTGCTGAAGTCGCCCGGAGAACTCGAAATTGATATCGCGGTCGGCGAGGCGCAAAGCTTCGGCCTTCCGGTTCAGTTCGGCGGGCCCGGCGTGGGCTTCATGGCGACCCGAACGGCGTATCTGCGCCAGCTTCCTGGGCGCCTGGTCGGCCAGAGTCACGACGGCCGGGGCCGGCGCGGCTTCTGCCTCACTCTCGCCACGCGCGAGCAGCATATCCGGCGGGAGCGGGCGACTTCTAACATCTGCACGAATCATTCGCTGTGCGCTCTGGCCGCAACGGTTTATCTGTCGCTGATGGGACGGCAAGGACTTCGCGACCTGGCGGCGCGAAACGTCGAACTGGCCCACTATGCCGCCGAGCAACTCAAGGCCGCCGGGATTCATCCGCGGCTGAGCGGCCCGTTCTTCAACGAGTTCGTGGTGTCTGTTTCCGATGTACGGGCGGCGCTCGATACCTCCGAGCAGCACGGCGTGATGGCCGGCGTCGCGCTTGGAAACGATTATCCCGAGTTGCCCGACGGGTTGCTGGTCTCGGTTACTGAAATGAACGATGCGCGGCAGATTGGCCGTTTGTGCGAGGCGATGCGGGGAGGCGCGGGGAATGGCAAGCGGGGGTAAGGTGTCGGCGATTGGCGAAAAAGCTCGACCGACCGATTCGGCCGCGCATGGCGAGCGCACCGGCGTGAAGAACGACGTAGCGCTGATTTTCGAAAGCTCGATGCCTGGTCGCCGCGGCGTCGATCTCGGCAGGCGCGATATCAACGGCCCAGGCGCGGTCGAAATTCTCGGCGCCGATCTCTGCCGCGAAGACATCGCCGGATTTCCCGAACTCAGCGAGCCGGACGTGATGCGCCATTTCCTGCGCCTGTCGCAGCTCAACTACGCCCAGGCGCTTCAGTTCTATCCGCTCGGCTCGTGCACGATGAAGTACAACCCGGTGATCAACGACGAGATGGCGTCGATTCCCGGCTTCGCCGCGCTTCATCCCCGTGTGCGCGATCATCTGGCGCAGGGGGCGCTGGAAATGATGGCGCGCCTGGAGGCGGCATTGGCGGAAATCAGCGGGATGGACGCGATTTCGCTGCATCCTGCCGCCGGCGCGCAGGGCGAGCTTGCGGGCTTGCTGATCGCCCGCGCCTACCATCGCAAGCTCGGCCGCAATCCGCGCAAGGTGCTCATTCCCGACACCGCCCACGGCACCAATCCCGCAAGTTCGGCGCTGGCCGGCTTCGAAGTGATCGTCGCGCGCTCCAACAAGCGCGGCTTCATCGACGCCGCCGAGATTCGTCGCCTGCTGAGCGACGACATCGCGGCGCTGATGGTGACGAATCCCAACACGCTCGGAATCTTCGAGCCCGAAATTCAGGAAATCGCCGCGGCGCTGCACGAGCGCGGCGCCCTGCTCTACCTAGACGGCGCCAACTACAACGCGCTGCTCGGCGTCGCCAAGCCGGGCGACATGGGTGCGGATATCGTTCAGTTCAATCTGCACAAGACTTTCTCGACGCCCCACGGCGGCGGCGGCCCGGGCGCGGGTCCAGTCGGAGTCAAAAAAGCGCTCGAACCGTTCTTGCCGACGCCCCGGCTCACTCGCGACGGCGCGCAATGGCGGCTCGACTACGATCGCCCGGATTCGATCGGCCGGCTGCGATCATTCTACGGAAACTTCGGGATGCTGCTGCGGGCCTACTGCTATATCCTGGCGCTCGGCGGCGACGGACTGGAGCGCGCGAGCCGGCTCGCGATTCTCGCCGCCAATTACGTGCGCAAGCGCCTCGCCGACCACTATCCGGCCGCGTCGCCGGAGCCCTCGATGCATGAGTGCGTGCTGACGCACGAGCTCGAAAGCCGCTGCGGCGTAAGCACGCTGGACATCGCCAAGCGCCTGCTCGACTTCGGGGTCCATCCGCCGACCATCTACTTTCCCCTGGTGGTGCGCGGCGCGCTGATGATCGAACCGACCGAAACCGAGAGCAAGGAAACGCTCGACGAGTTCGTCGCGGCGATGGAGCGGATCTTCGAAGAGGCCACGAGCGACCCCGATTTCGTCAAGCACGCGCCGCATACCCTCAGGCTCGGCCGCGTCGATGAAGCCGAGGCGGCACGCCGACCGGTCCTGCGCTGGCATCGCAAGAGCGAGTAAAACGCGCAAGGAGGTTCTGGCCGATGGAAGAATCCCAGGCGCAGGAAAAGTCAGCTCCCATATCGATCAAGCCCTTGCGATGGCCGATATACGTTGAGCTCTTTTTTGACTTGTGCCTGCTGGCCGCGGTCGGCGCCTATGGCTATTTTTCGTGGGGCCAGTGGACCGCGCTTACCGACCAGACCAGGGTATTGGAACAGAACCTGTCGCAGGTCAAGGCGGCTGCGGACGCCGCCAAGCTAAGCGCCGACGCCGCTAAAGGCGCCGCCGAGGCCGCGGAACAGGCAAATCGGCTGGCAAGGGAAGCAATCATGGCGTCCGAACGCCCATACGTTTTTCCCGACAAGGTCTGGCTGACGGCTCGTCTCACTGCGGGAACGAGGGTTAGCGGCCTGGTGAAATTCATAAACACCGGAAAGCTGCCGGCGCTCAATTTCCATGCCGGCGGAAAGTTTAAGGTTAGAGACTCTCCGCCGGGTAAGTTGGTCGCATCGGGGCAGCCTCCAAGTTTACTCGAGCTCGCGCCGGGCGGCGGCAGGATAGTCCAGATCGGCAGCGACGCGGCGATTACCGACGAGGAGATGGAAGCCGTCGAAGAAGGTAAAAAGAGCCTCTACGGCTATGGGATATTCGTGTACGAGGACGGATTTGGAAACCAGGTAGCTCAGCCATTTTGCCAGGTGTACGACCGCAAGGATAAATCGTTCGCGGAGTGCCCGCAGCCGAGCGCCGAATATCACGAGGGAACCTGATCCATCTCGCCGCGAGGCAAGATCTATTTCCATCAGGTTTGTCTAGCGCAAGAGTTGTGAAAACGATTCACAATCCCCAGGCACGGAAGGGAGGCTTACTGTTAGCGACTCTGCCCGTCCTCTGTGTACGTCATCCTGAGCGAAGCGAAGGATCTACGCGAAGCGATGAGTCTTTTTCTGGATGTGGCCGCAAACCAAAAATCGCTCCGCGTAGATTCCTCGCTGCGCTCGGAATGACAAGCCAACTGATAATTTATACGCGAACTTCCAACTCAGGAAATTAGCGTTCCGGTTCGATCAGCCCGAGCGCTGCGGCGTAATCGGCGGGAGTGTTGAGATTGAAGAAGCTTCGCAGCTCCGGATCTAACCTGCGAAGCTCAATCTCCTCAACTCGACGCACCTTGACCAGCTGACCGATCGTGTACAGACGCCGGTTGCCGCTCGCCAACATCGTCTCAATCGCGCCGGTGCATCGCTTGCGATAAACCGCGTGAAGCACCTGCGGGCGCTCGGCCACGACCGGAATGATGGCATCGTCGGACTCTTCGAGCATGGAGCACAATTGCGCCGCAAGTTGCGCCCCAAGCATCGGCAAATCAGAGCCGCACGCGAACGCAACCTCGCGCCGAATGGACCTCAGCCCGGCCAGTAAAGCCTGGGCCGGACCGGCGAACGCAACCTCATCCCTGACCACTCTTACATCGAGTGGCGGCAGCCTCGCTTCCGGAACGGATTCGGGAGCGGCCACGACCACGATATCGTCCGATACGCGGCGCAGTTCCGCTATCAGCCGTTCGATCAGGGTCTTCCCGCCAAACGGCAGCATCGCCTTATGACGCCCCATCCTGGAGCTGCGGCCGCCGACCAGGACGACGGCGCTAAATTTGGTGTCATCAGGCGGCATACGAACCGGCAGTCAAATTCTATGCGAGAAGAACGGAGAGAATCGAGTCAGGGAGCGTCTATTCAGACAGGCATCGACCGCCTACATGAAATACGGCCCGGCCAATTCCCGGAACTTCCCGTACATCAGGTAGACCTTGACTCCGTGCGAGTGCGGATGCTCGATCGGCTTGTCGCCCACACACTTCAAGCCGAAGTGCTTGTAGATCTCGTAGAGCGGCTCGATCGGCGTCGTGATTATCAGTTCCGGCCGGCGCGAAAAGAGGAAAATCCGGGCCGCGTCGGCCAGCGTCTTGACCAACCCGCGCTTCTGCAACTCCGGATCGATAACCATTCCGCCGAATTCGTAGACGTCGTTGGCGAGCAGCCCCTTGAACAGCGCCGGCGGATAGAGATGGCCAAGCGTCAGCGGCGCATCGGACAGCGCACGCGCCCAGAAGGCGCCAACCAACGGAGGACGCTTTTTCTCCTCACCCTGCTTGACCCAATAGAGGCCGAAATGAAGCGCGAGCGGCCACAGGATGGTATGAACTTTTTTCGCCGTCACCCCAAGCCTGTCCCAGGTTCGCTTGTGCAAGGCCGCCAGTTCCTTGAAACCCAGCGGCGTCCCGATCGGTCTAACCTCAAAAAACCCCT
The DNA here is from genome assembly GCA_963759165.1 of uncultured Pseudomonadota bacterium. Lineage (GTDB taxonomy): Bacteria > Desulfobacterota > Binatia > Binatales > Binataceae > DATJOQ01. The sequence continues at coordinate 2,475,180 of CAVWXK010000001.1, forward strand.
CGACGCCGGGGCTCAACATCACTGGTTTGGAATTCGGCTTTTCCTCGGTCGCGTGAGGCCCCTTGCTGTTCCTCTCGTGAACCTTTGACCGACGAGTCTCGGGTTTCGGAGCGGCTTCGGCTTCCGGCTCGGGCGCAAGACCTTCGAAGAACATGTCCTTCTGCGGCAGGTCGAGCCAGAATTTGATTTCGTTCTGGTCGAGCGAGTTTCGTTTTTCTTTCGCCACTTTCGTTAGATTGCTATTTCTTCGAATAACGTCTATCTGCTAGTTTAGACGCAAATCTGAACAGGTTGTATGGCTGCCAAGGCCCACAAAAATCATCTCCCCGCTGTCGACGCTCTGCGCGTTCGGGAAGTTGATGCTCTCGTTTCGAAGCTGCTCACCGAGATTCAGGTCTCCTTCGACTCGCTGGGAAGGCCGCTCATCAATCGCCTGGTCGATCTCAAGCGGGTTTTGTCGGCTGACTACCGCGAGGCGCCGGGCTTGCCTACCAAGCCGCTTCTTCGCGACCTCGGGCAAATAGTCGAACTGGAAATCAAACCGCACTTTTCGCGCCTCTCGGATGATTGGGACAAGAGCGAACTGCTCTCTCATCTCACGGAAACCTTCGGGCCCCGCGAGATCGAGGTGCGGGCCGAGCCTTACCGGCGTGGCGCGGGATTGGCGCTGCGCGGTTTCTTCTGCCGGGCCGAATCGGGCGCAAACAAGAAATTTCTGATCTTCCTGAATACCGCTCATCTTTCCGGAGCCGTAGCCGCTACCTTCGGCCATGAACTGGGGCATTACGTCTATGGCTCGTTGGTCAACGAGCAGCAACCCATGAACGCTTTCATGGAAGGAACCTTCGCTCATCATCTCACTGACCAGAGCGAGTGTTTCGCCGACAGCCTGGTCGCGCTGGCGGCCTACAGCCGCGATTTAATCCGGCGCATCGGCCTTGCCGACGAACTGGCGCCCGGCAAGTCCGAGCAGTTTTTCAAACGCATCAAGGAAGCGTACGGAATAATCGGGAGCCGTTATCACGACTTTGGACGCTCCCGCCTGGCCACCGCCAGTCGCGTGCGCTATCTGACCTCGATGATCCACTTCTTCAAGTTACGGCGCGCCTTGCTCGAATGCGCCGACATGTAGATCTCCGCCGCAGCCTTTCTACTTCCCCACTAGGCGGCTTATAACCCGCCGTAATCGTAAATGAAAGAGTCGAGCGCGCGCCCGTGGGCCGCTCGATCTACCGTTTTCCACAATTCGGCTGGGAAAAGAGTTTCCCGACCGTGGGCCGTCGCCGGCAAACCCGATTTTGCTCAGAGGCGCGTGCATCGCTATTCTAGGCCTCGCCAGTGGCAATCAAGAACACACCTCTGATTACGCAGTACCTGCGTGTCAAGGAAAAAGTTCCCGACGCGATTCTGTTTTTTCGCCTCGGCGATTTCTACGAGATGTTTTTCGAGGACGCCGAGGTCGGCTCGCGCGTGCTCGATATCCAGCTTACCTCGCGCTCCAAGGAGGGAGTGCCGCTGTGCGGCGTCCCCTACCATTCGGCCGAACCGTATATCGCCAAGCTTCTCAAGGCCGGTCACAAGGTCGCGATTTGCGAGCAGACGGCTCCCGAAGCGGACGGTCCCGGACCGCCGCGTTCCGGGACGCCTCGGGGATTGGTGCCCCGGCGGATCGTGCGAATTATCACCCCCGGCACCGTCAATGAAGAACTGGTCCTGAGCGCGGACGAGAAGAGTTTTTTGGTCGCGGTGATGCCCTCGGGCGGCGGCTTCGCGATCGCGGCGTTGGACGTATCGACCGGCGAATTCCTCGCCACCAGGGTGGCGCACTGTACCGTTCTTCAGGAGGAAATCACGCGTCTGGCGCCCCGCGAAATTCTGGCGCCGCCTCATGGCCTGGGCATGCCTGAAGATGCGCTCTCGAACGTCCGCTGTCCGGTCACACGGTTGGATGCGGCGCAGTTCGACGCCGTCGAGGCCCGTGCCGCCCTGACGCGCCGCTTCGGCACCGATCCGGTCTTCGACGATGAGGCGCTCGAGATGGCAGCCGGCGCCGCGCTGCGTTACGTCGAGCAAACCTTCGGCGACGAACTCGGCCATCTGCGCCGACCGCGATTCTACAACAGCCGGGAATACCTGTTGATCGACGACGTGAGCCGCCGCCATCTCGAACTGATTTCGTCGAGCGACGGCGGAAAAAAGGGTTCTCTGCTGTCGGTTCTCGACCAGACCTTCACGCCGGTCGGCGCCAGGACTCTGAGCAACTGGATCGTCTATCCGCTGCTCGACCTCGCCTCCATAACCCGCCGCCACGACGCGGTCGAGGAACTCTTCGAAAGCGACCTCGGCGGCACGATGGCTCAGGCGCTTGCGAGGATCGGGGACCTTGAGCGATTGGCGGGCCGAATCGGCAGCCTGCGCGCAACGCCGCGCGATTGCGTGAAGCTTGGCCAGGCGCTCGCGGCGGTCGCGACCGTCAAGAATCAATTGGCCGCCTTCCGAAGCGCGACGATTCGCGAGCTTGCCGACCGGCTCAGTCCACAGCCCGAGCTGGCTGAGATGATCGCCGCGATTCTCGGCGACGATCCGCCGGTCAACCCGCGCGAGGGCAACGTAATCCGCTCCGGTTACGACCCGCAGGTGGACGAGTTGCGGGCGCTGGCCTCGGACGCTCGCGGCTTCATCGCCCGGCTCGAGGCGCGCGAGCGCGAACGGAGCAAGATCGGCTCGCTCAAGATTCGCTACAACCAGGTCTTCGGCTATTACATCGAGGTCACCAAAGCGCATCTCGATCGCGTGCCGCCCGAATACGAACGCAAGCAGACGCTGGTTTCGGCCGAGCGTTTTACCACGCCCGAGCTCAAGGAACTCGAACGAAAAATCCTGAGCGCCGAATCCGGACTCAAGGAGATCGAGCATCAAATCTTCATCAAGCTGCTGCGCCATCTGCTGAGCCACACCGCCGCGGTTCAGCGGACGGCGGAGGGGATCGGCGAACTCGACGCGCTGATCTCGATGGCCCTGGTGGCGCGCAAACGCGGCTATGTGCGGCCGATGATGAACTCGGGCTCGCGGCTATACGTGCGCGACGGCCGCCATCCGGTGCTCGAAACCGGGATGAAGAGCGGCGAATTCGTGCCCAACGACCTCGACGTTGATGCCGAGCAGCGGCAACTGCTGCTGATCACCGGCCCCAACATGGCCGGCAAATCCACCTATCTGCGCCAGGTCGCGCTGATCGTGATCATGGCGCAGATGGGCGCGTTCGTGCCGGCAGCCGAAGCCGAGCTGGGATTGGTCGATCCGGTCTTCACCCGAATCGGCGCGCGCGATGAGCTGCGCCGGGGCGAATCCACCTTCATGGTCGAGATGCGGGAGACGGCGCGCCTGCTCGAAGGGCTAAGCCCGCGCAGCCTGCTGCTGTTGGACGAGGTCGGGCGCGGCACCAGCACCTTCGACGGGCTGGCGATCGCATGGGCGGTCGCCGAATATCTCCACGATTCGACCCGCGCGAAAGTCCTCTTCGCCACCCACTTCCATGAGCTGACCGACCTTGCGCGCGAGCGGCCAAGGGTTAAAAATCTAACTGTGGCGGTGCGCGAGTGGGGAGGTGACGTGGCATTCCTGCGCCGGGTGATAGACGGCGCTGCCAGCCGCAGCTACGGAATCGAGGTGGCGTCTCTGGCGGGCCTGCCCGACAAGCTGATCCGGCGCGCCCGTGAAATTCTGAGCAACCTCGAACAGGGCGAACTCGACGAGCACGGGATGGCGCGGCTGGCGCGCGAGCGTCGAAGCGGCGCGCCCGCCAATCAGATGAGTCTGTTCGCGCCGGTCGAGAGCCGGGTGCTCGAAGAACTCAAGCTCCTGGATGTCGAACGGCTGACGCCGATCGAAGCCCTGAACGCATTGTCGCGGATGGCCGCGCGATTGCGCGAGGGCGGCGGCGGTTAAAGATCGGCTGGGTCATAGGTGGCGTACGCGCCTGGCGGGGTGGAGGTTGAGAGGAGCACTTTTCGCAATCGGGCTGCTGTCAGCGATCGCCGCACACGTTGCGCCCGCACATTGCGGCGCGGTGCTGGCCGGGGCGAGCATTGAGCGTCGCGGCGAACTGGTCGAGCTGCATTTCAAGCTGCGAGGCCCAACGCAATGGCGGCTCGCCAGGCACGGCAACCAGCTCTGGGTCGATCTCGACGATACCCACCTTGAGATTCCGCCGCGGCCGCTGTTCGGCCGGGAGATCGCGCCGATTGGCGTCGTCCGCGCGATCAACGCCGGAGCCGGACGCGCCCGCATCACTATCGAAGTCATCGAAAAGAGCGATTATGCGGTCGGAAGAACGCCCGACGGGCTGCTGATCCGCCTGGCGCCCGCCGGCAAGGTTCCCGACATCGCGGCGCCGCTCCCGATTCGATTCGCGACGCCCCGGAGCCGCAACGACGGCGAATCGGGCGGCGAGCCGATCCGCCGCAACGCCTCCGGCATCCCGAAAGCGAGCGACGGGAATCCGCCAATCGATTCCGTAATCACTCCGAACGATGCCGTGCGTCAGGCGCGGGTAGTGATCGACGCGGGACACGGCGGCTACGATCCCGGCGCCAGAAGCGCTGCCGGCCTGAGCGAAAAGGATTGCGCCCTTCAAATCGCACGCCGCCTTGCCGATACGCTCCGGGCGCGCGGCGTCAACGCCGCTCTGACTCGTGACGGCGATTCTTTTCTGAGTCTCGCCGAACGCACGCGGCTCGCCAATCGCGCGGGCGCGGATCTTTTCATCTCGATCCATCTCAACTGGAGCCCCAATACCGCCGCCGGCGGAATCGAAGTCTACTATCTCAACAACACTACCGATCGCGCGACGATTCGACTGGCGCGGATGGAGAATTTCTCAGGCGCGGGCGATAGCGCGGCTCCCAAGTCCGGCTTAAACTATATCTTGAGTGACTTGACGCAGAATTATAAGGCCGACGAATCGGCTTCGCTGGCGTGATCTATCGGGGCACAGACGGCAGCCGATCTTCGCGCGGCGTTTGGAATCACGGTTCAGGATTTGGGAGCGAAAAGAGGACCTTTTTACGTGCTGGTAGGCGCTAACATGCCCGCAGTACTGGTCGAGTGCGGTTTCCTGTCCAACCCACAGGAAGCCAAACGCCTGTCCAATTCGCAATATCAGGCCCGGTTGGCGGCGGCGATAGCTACGGCGGTGACGGGGTATTTGAACGGTGATGCGGCCGGAGGGAATCTGTGAGCAGCGACATCTCCGGCACGTTACCGATCGAATCCGCCACCGCGACCGTGACCCTTCCTGATGAAGCGGCGCTGACGGCGGAGTTCGAGGCCGTCCGCCAGCCTGGACAAAGCGCCCGCAAGTATGTGCAACAGGTTCGCGATGAGCTGAAGCGGCGCCATATGGCCGGCGCCAGCGGAACCGCTATCGTCCAGGAACTCACTGACGCGGCCGATCGCCTCTTGCGCGCGCTTTACCGATGGGCCGACGCCGAGCGCGGGCGTCGCTATCCGCGGCTCCATCAGAGTCTCGCCATCGTGGCGCGCGGCGGCTATGGGCGCGGCGAGCTCAATCCTTATTCGGACATCGACCTGGTGTTCCTGCATGATTGGAAGCCCGGCCCCTATGTGGAAATCGTCGCGGAGAGCATTCTGCACGCGCTCTGGGACGCCGGCCTGGTGGTCGGAAGCGCGATCCGCAACGTCAAGGAATGCGTGCGGATGGCGAGCACGGATCTCAAGGAAAAGACCGCGATAATCGACGCACGGTTTCTGGCCGGCGATCCGCAGCCGTACGCGGAACTCGAGAAAGCGCTCGAAACCGAGGTGCTCGCCCGCAATCAGCAAAAATTTTTCAAAGCGAAGCTCGAGGAAAGCCGCGAGCGGCACGCCCGTTACGGCGATTCGGTTTACCTGCTCGAGCCTCAGGTCAAGGAAGGCGAAGGCGGCTTGCGCGATCTGCACACGGCGTTGTGGCTGGCGAAGGTCAAGTATCGGGTGCGTTCGCTGGAGGAACTGGTTCAAAAGGCGGTTATCACGCAGGATGAGCTGGAGGAGGTCAACCGGGCGCGCGACTTCCTGTGGCGATTGCGCAACTCGCTGCATTTTTTGAGCGGCAGACACTTCGACCAGCTGACTTTCGAGTATCAGGAAATGATCGCTCCGGTGATGGGTTTTACTGCCGCTGTCGCCGCCGCCGGCGCCGGCGACAGTGCCAGCGGCGCCCTGATGCGCGCCTACTACCAACAGGCGAGCACCATCCACATGTTCGCCGAAAGTCTTACCGCGCGAGTGATCGAGCCCGAGCCGACGCGCTTCTTCCGCCGCGGGCTGAGCCGCCAGATTCGTCCCGGGGTGATAATCCAGGACAATCTGTTGGCCGTCGCACACGCCGATTTCTTCCAACAGGATCCGCTGAGCCTGATCACCATCTTTGCCGATTGCCAAGCCCATCGGGTCGAGCTAGCGGGCCCCACCTATCAGCTGGCGAGGGACAATCTCTTTCGCATCGACGACGAGCTTCGCCGCGATGAACGCAGCGGCAAGGCGCTGATGACGATTTTAAGCGGCAAGGGGCGGGTGGCCGAAACGCTGGAAGCGATGCATCGCGCGGGAGTGCTCGGCGCGCTGATTCCGGAGTTCGGCAATCTCTACGCGCGCGTGCTGCACGACCTCTACCATGTCTACACCGTCGACCGGCACTGCCTGGCCGCGGTGCGCGAGTTGGAGCGGCTGCGCAGTGGCGAATACAAGAGCACGTCTCCGCTGCTGACCGAAGTCGCGCGCGAGCTCGATTCCCTGCCGCTCATCTTCCTCGCCTTGCTGCTGCACGATATCGGCAAGGGCCACGGCCACGACCATCACGAACGCGGCGCGGTGCTCACCGCCGAAGTCGCGCGGCGGATGGGGCTCGACGGTGAGCAGGTCGACCTGGTGGTGTTTCTGGTGCTCAATCATCTGCTGATGTCGGAGATCTCCCAGAAACGCGACCTCGAGGACGATCAGTTGGTGTCGGAATTCGCGCGGGTTGCCGGGTCAATCGATCGCCTGAAGGCCCTCTACCTGTTGACCTTCGCCGACATGCGGGCGGTTGCTCCCAACGTCTACAACAACTGGCGCGACATGCTGCTCAGCGATCTGTACATGAAGGCGCTGAAGATTCTCGAACAGGGCGATCGCGAAGCGGTCGATCCGGCCCGCCGCCTGGCGCTGCTCAAGAGCGCGCTTCGCGCCCAGCTAACGGCCGGCGGCGCACCCGCGGAAGCTATCGAGCGGTTTTTTGAGCGGATGCCCGATCGATATTTCCTGACCGCGCCCGAGAGCGATCTCGCTTATCATTTCGATTTGATGCGGCGGCTGGGCGACGATCCGCTGGCCTGCCATCATCGCCATTTTCCCGATCGCGAATTCAGCGAGTTTATCGTCCTGACCCATGATCAGCTGGGATTGTTCTCCAAGATCGCGGGGGTGCTGACGGCCAACCAGCTGAACATCCTTTCGGCCCGGATTACGACCACCACCGACGGCATCGTGCTCGATGTCTTTCGCGTATCCCACTTGCGCGGAATGGCGATGGAGGAAGACCGATGGGAGCGGGTCGAGCGCGATCTGCGCGCGGTCCTGAGCGGCGAACAGGCGGTCGAAGAACTGGTCGCGCGAGTACATCGCACCGGACTGACGAAGAAAAAGTTCATCCAGCGGGTTGCGACCGAGGTAACGGTCGATAACCGGGCCTCCGAGCAGTTCACCGTGGTCGATGTCTTCACCCAGGACCGGCTCGGCCTGCTGTTCGAGATCACCCACACTTTGTTCGAACTCGGCCTGCGGATTCATCTCGCCCGGATCTCGACCAACGCCGATCAGGCGCTCGACGTGTTCTACGTCAGCGACGAAGCCGGCGCGAAAATTACCGAGCTTTCGCGCTTGCGCGAATTGCGCGCGATGCTGGTCGCAAGGCTCGCCAGCGACTCCACGGAGCATGCGGGCGCTTGAAAGCCGACGGCGCCATAGCCGAGACCGATGACTTCGGATGGGATGAGGCCATCGACCGGCACCTCGCCCGGCTGGCGGTCGAGCGGGGGCTGGCGCGCAACTCGCTCGACGCTTACGGGCGCGACCTCGCCGATTTCGCGCGCTTCTGCGTCGGGAAACGAATCAGGCCGGAATCGCTCAGCGCCGCCGCGGTCATAACCTATCTGGAGCGGCTGGCGGCGCGGGGACTTGGCCCGAGCAGCCAGCGCCGCTATCTGGCGAGCGTGCGCGGTTTGATTCGCGGTCTCGTCGCACACGGACTCCTGTCCGGCGATCCGACCGTCGCGGTCAAGCTGCGACCTCATCCCCGCCCTCTGCCGGGAACGCTTAGCGCCAAGGATATCGAAGCGCTTCTGGCGGCGATCGACGCAAGCACTCCGCGCGGCGCGCGCGACCGCGCGATGCTCGAACTAGCGTACGGAAGCGGGCTCCGGGTTTCCGAACTGGTCGGCCTGCAGTTGCGTCAGGTCGATCTGGCCGCCGGGATGCTGACGGCGTTCGGCAAAGGCGGCAAGGAACGCATCGTGCCCGTGGGCCGGGCGGCGAAGCAGGCGCTTAAGACCTATCTCGGCGAGCCTCGCGCCAGGCTGCTGAAGGAACGAAAGAGCGCGGCGGTTTTCGTGGGGCGCGGCGGACATGCGATGACCCGACAGGCGTTTTTCAAGGCGCTCAAGGGATGGGCTCAGAGCGATCCGCGGCTTGGCTGGGTCAGCCCTCATACGCTGCGTCACTCCTTCGCCACCCATCTGCTCGAAGGCGGCGCCGACCTGCGAGCGGTCCAGGAAATGCTCGGCCACAGCGACATCTCGACCACCCAGATTTACACCCATCTCTCCAGAAGCCACTTGCGCAAAGTCCATCGCAACTTCCATCCGCGGGCGCTTGCGGTTAAACCCGTTGGCGGAGAGCAATAACCGCAGTGTCGAACGTTTCACAATTTGTGGTCCAGGTTTCGATCTGGGCGCTCCCCACGATCTTCGCGATCGTTCTCCACGAAGTCATGCACGGCGTCGTCGCAAACGCGCTGGGCGACGATACCGCCGCTCGCGCCGGCCGTCTGACACTCAACCCGATCTCGCACATCGACCCCTTCGGCACACTGTTTCTGCCGGCCATGCTGTTGTTTCTGCACCTGCCGGTGTTCGGCTTCGCCAAGCCGGTGCCGGTCGATTTCCGCCGGCTCAGAAATCCCCGCCGCGGGATGATACTGGTTGCGGCCGCCGGCCCCCTGACCAATCTGACGCTTGCGATCGCGAGCGCATGGGCGATGCGGCTGCTGATAGGAAATCTGGAGACGCCATGGGGACCATCGATCGCGCTGCCGCTGGTCTACATGGCGCGCGCCTCGGTCTTCATCAACGTGGTGCTCGGCGTATTCAACCTCTTTCCGCTGTTGCCGCTCGATGGTGGCCGCGTCGCGGTGGGACTTATGCCGCTCGATATGGCGCGCAATTTCGCCCGGCTTGAACCCTACGGCTTCCCGATCCTGCTGCTCCTGCTGTATATGGGCTGGATATCATCGGTGATCGATCCGATCATCGACACGGTGACGCGGGTACTGTTATGAGTCAGGGCTCGGACGACGGCGCGCAAAAACCCGATGGGCCGCAAGAGCCGGTCGCGCTCGCCGTGGCTGAAGACGTTGATGAGGCGGTCAAGCCCGGCGATGCCGGACGCAGATTCCGTCTGCCTGTATTCGAAGGCCCTCTCGACCTGCTGCTGCATCTGATCAAGCGCAACGAACTCGACCCGCAAGAAGTCACCGCGAGCATCATCACCGAGCAGTACCTGCAATACCTCGAGCTTCTCGAATCGCTCAATCTCGATGTTGCCGGCGAATACCTGGTGATGGCGGCGACGCTGCTGCTCATCAAGTCGTTCTCCCTCCTGCCCCATCCCGGCCTCGCCGACACAGAAGAAGGCGAGGAGCTCAAGAGCGAGCTGGTGGCGCGGCTGCTCGAATATCAGCGTTACCGCGAGGCGGGCGCGAAACTTGGTGAGCGCCCGATGCTCGGTCGCGACGTCTTTACCAACCCCGGCGAGCCGGTGGAAACAGACGATTCGCAGGTGACATATCGCGCCTCGCTCTTCGACCTGGTCGAGGCGCTGCGCGAAGTCCTCAAGCGCCTCGGCGACAAGACTCCGCGCCAGATAGTCTTGCGCGACATCCCGATTGCGGATTGCATCCCGAAGGTGCTCGAAGCGATAAGTCGCGTCGAGCGCGTGCCGTTTATCGAGCTCTTCGAAGACCTCGCCGACCGCTCGCTGATAATCGCGACCTTCCTCGCCCTGCTCGAACTGATTCGGCGAGGCGCGGTGCGCGCGTATCAGGAACATCGCCGGGGCCCGATCATGCTGGCCCGAGGCAAGTTGGACGAATAGATGGTAGGGTGGCGAACGCGGCGTGAAGCCGCGAACCGAATAATCCGGAAGTAATAAGTAAGCGTGGAAGAGGAAAGATTAAAGGCCGTCCTCGAGAGCCTGCTGTTCGCGGCCGGGGAACCGGTATCGCTGGCGCGCCTGGCGGCGGTGCTTGAGAACGTGCCCAAGGAAGCGATTCGCAAGGCGCTCAATGAAATGGCTACCGGGTTCGCGGGCGGACGCGGACTCTCGCTCGAACAGGTTGCCGGCGGCTATCAGTTGCGCACCCACAAGGAACACGCGCTCTACGTTCGCAAGCTGCTCGCGACCAAGCCGCCCCGCCTCACCCGTCCGCTGCTGGAAACGGTCGCGATTATCGCCTACCGTCAGCCGATCACGCGTCCCGAGATCGAGCAACTGCGCGGCGTCGATACGGGAGGCGTGCTCGAAACCCTGCTGGAGCGGCGATTGATCAAGATCGCCGGACGCAAGGAAGCTCCGGGCCGCCCGATGGTCTATGCCACCACGCCCGAGTTCCTCGAGACCTTCGGACTGAAGGATCTCGAAAGCCTGCCCGATATCAGCGAGTTCAGAGAAGTCGAGCGGTTGAGCGAGCCGGCTTCAGAGCTAGCGCTTGAGACACCGGAGGTCCAGCCCGAAACCGCGCCCGCCCAGTTGGAACTGGATCCGCCGCAAGAATCTGCCGAAGCGGTCGAAACAATTGATACGCCGGTCGAGACGCCGGCGCTTGCCGAGACGCACCAAACGCGTACTGAAGAATCGACGCCTGAATCGAGCCCCCGCGACGACGAACCCAATTAAATTAACGAACGGGAAAGTCCGAAACGCCCCGCGCCCTACCCCTCCGCTTCTTCGGCGTAGCCGGCTTCCGGCGTGTAGTTCTCGAAGCGGGTGTATTCGCGCAGATAGGTCAGCACCGCGGTATCGGTCGGGCCGTTACGCTGCTTGGAGATGATAATTTCGGCGGTGCCGGGAACCTTCGATTCCTTGCCCTTGTAAACTTCGTCGCGATAGATGAACGCGATCACGTCGGCGTCCTGCTCGATCGCGCCCGACTCCCGCAGGTCGGCCAGCAGCGGACGGCGGTCCGGACGCGTCTCGACCTGACGGTTGAGCTGCGACAGCGCGATCACCGGCACCTTGAGTTCCTTGGCCAGCGCCTTGAGCGAACGCGAAATTTCCGAGATCTCCTTTTCACGGGACTCACCCGGCCGCGACGAGCGCATCAGCTGGAGATAGTCGACGATTATCAGGCCGAGATTGTTCTCGCGCTCGCGCATCAGGCGGCGGCACTTGGCCTTGAGCACGATCGGCGACATATCGGAGCTGTCGTCGATAAAGATCGGCGCCTCGCTCAGCCGCGCGGCCGCCTGCGCCAGCTTCGGGAAATCGCGCTCGCCGAGAAAACCGGCCCGGGCCTTGGCGCTGTCCACGCGCGCCTCGGAACAGAGCATGCGCAGGACCAGCTGCTCTTTGGCCATTTCGAGAGAGAACAACGCCACACCGATACGCGGCTCGGCCTCGGTCGCGGCGTAGGTCGCGATGTTCAGGGCGAGGGCGGTTTTACCCATGCTCGGACGAGCCGCGATTATGATCAAATCCGAGGGTTGCAGACCGGCGGTGATACGATCGAGATCGGTGAAGCCGGTGGGCACGCCGGTGATCAGCTCCTTGCGCTCGTAAAGCCTCTCGATAAGCTTGAGCGAATCGCGCGTCAAGTCATGCATCGAGTGGAAGGAAGGCTTGATCCGGCGCTCGGAGATCTCGAAGATCCGATGCTCGGCTTCGTCGAGGAACTCATCGACGTTGCTCTGGCCGTCGTAGGCAGCGCTCGCGATCTCGCTTGAAACCGAAGCGAGGCTGCGCAGAACCGCCTTCTCGCGGACTATGCGGGCGTAGTGGGCGATATTGGCCGCGGTCGGCACCCGCATCGCGAGTTCGGCGATATAAGCCGGACCGCCCACGTCCTCGAGCTTGCCCTTGGCGCGCAGGGCGTCGGTGAGCGTGATCGCGTCGACCGGCTGATTGCGGTCCGAAAGCTCGGCCATCGCCCGGAACAGCGTGCGATGGGCCTCGCGATAGAAATCGTCGGCGGCCAGAATCTCCAGCGCCTGATTCATCGCGTCGTTCTCGAGCAGAATCGCGCCCAGCACCGATTCTTCAGCCTCGAGATTTTGGGGAGGAACGCGCCTGAGAATATCGCCCGCCGCAGCCGCCACCTTGTTCACCTCATCCAACTATTAACCGAGAGTATTAGGCTCGCCATTGATCCTCAAGCCGCTTGCGACCGTCAATCCCCAGTATCAACAGTTACCAGAGTCCTTTCTTGCCACGGCCCGAACGCGGGCGCGCGAGTACCGGCGCCAGCGCGATCCCAAAGAGGAAACCGCCGACGTGCGCCCACCACGCTACGCCGCCGACGGTAGCGCCATGACCGCCGACACTCTGCAATCCGGCGTAAAGCTGGACCGCGAACCATAGCAAAAGATACAGCACCGCCGGCACCTCGATAATCTCTACGAAGATGAAGAACGGGATTAGCGTCACGATTTTCGCTCGCGGATAAAGCACGAAGTACGCGCCCAGCACGCCGGCGATCGCGCCGCTCGCCCCGACTACCGGCATCGGCGACGCCGGCTGCATCCACACCATCGCCAACCCGGCGGCGATCCCGGCCGTAAGATAGAACCACAGGAACCGGCCATGGCCGAAGCGCGCCTCGACCGCCGGGCCGAAAATGAAAAGAAAGAGCATGTTGCCGGCGATATGCAGGAAGTCGCCGTGGAGAAAGAGCGAGGTCAGCAGCGTTACCGGCGCCCACAGCGCGGTGAACCGCCCGTCGACCGCCAGATGCGTGAACCGCGCCGGCACCATCCCGTAATCAAACAGCCGTGATTCGGCCGCATGACCAAGCCGCGCCTCGTAAACGAACACCACCACGTTCGCCGCGATGAGCAGGCTGCTGATCGAAATCAGCCGCTGCGCGCCGATGTTATCCCGCAGGGGAATCATGATTGAAGTTTGAACCGGCCTTCAGCAGACGTAATCGACGCCCGACCCTGTTTTAACCGGCGAAAGCGCCGCTGATACGGGAGCCGCCAGTATATCCGGTTGGCCATCGCTAGTTGATAACGCCGGGAAGATGCTTGAGCGTTGCAGGAATATATGGACAGAATGCCGTTCAGCAGCCCGCTCAGCTTGCGTACCGCGCGGGGCGAAGAATCCGGTTCTTCGCCCCGCGACGACGCATCCATAATTCAACCACTCCGCCCGACGGCGGAATCGCGATTGGAGGAACGCTGTATGGAAATCGTCAAACAGGAGGTCATCGTCACGACCGGCAGCGAAAAGATGCCCTGCCATCTCGCCCGGCCGGCAAGCGGCGGACCTTACCCGGCCCTGATCGTGGTGATGGAAGCCTTCGGACTCAACAACAACATCAAGAACATCACCGAGCGCTTCGCCGCGGAAGGCTTCGTCACCCTGTCGCCGAACCTGTTCTTTCGCCATCCCGACAATGTCGCTCCCTACAGCGATCTGCCCAAGGCTTTGCGCCTGATGGGCAGCCTTGACGACGACCAAGTGGTCGCGGACATGACGGCGGCGATCAACCATCTCAAGACCCTGAAAGAGGTGAAGCCGAAGTTCGGCACCGTCGGCTTTTGCATGGGCGGGCGAATCAGCTTTCTGACCGCCTGCCGCAACAACAACGTCAAGGCGACCGCGCCCTATTACGGCGGCGGCATGGTGAGCGCGCCGAAGCCCGGCGCGAAGGCGCCGATCGAGTACGTCGGGAACCTGCAAGCTTCGGTACTGGCCTTCTTCGGCGGCAAGGACGCATTCATTCCGCTAAGCGACGTCGATAAATTCCGCGACGCGCTCAGCAGGGCGGGCAAACAGGCAGAGGTGGTCCTTTACCCCGACGCCGACCACGGCTTCATGTGCGAGGAGCGGCCGTCGTTCCATCCCGCGCATTCCAAGGAGGCATGGGCCAAGACCATCGCCTTCTTCAAGCAGCATCTGGTCTGATTTTTTGTCGGCTCCGCTAGCAATACGAATCGCGCCGCGGGCCGGCTTTTGCCGGCCCGCGATTCTGATAGCGGCTCTGATGGCGTTGGCGGCGGGATGTTACTCATCGAACTACCGGCGGGGAATCGAAGCCAACGTCGCCCTGGTTTCGGACCTGGCGGATAAACTCGCCGATTACTGCCGAACCGATTTCAAGCTCGACCGCCGCCCGGTCAGTCCAGAGGAAATGGGCGAGTTTTACTACGCGCTCAAGAAGGCGCGCTCGTTTGCCGCGATGACCGCGGACTCCGCCGACAAGCCTTCGTATCGGAGCTTCGAACAATTGCTGGCGAGTTACGAAAGTTTTCTGCAAGCCGCCGATCAGTATCGTTTGAGCGCCAGGACCGACCCCGAAGCGCGAAAAGCGCTTTTACAGCATCACGCGGAAGTCACGCGGCAGGCGCGATTGGTCCTTGAATCGATACGGGCCGACGCGCGATGAGCGTGTCTGCCCGTATCAATCGCCTCATCCGGGCCAGGGCTTGCCGTAGCTATCGAGGCAGGTCACCTTACTGAGCGGCAGGCGCTTCACGCGCGAAAATTCTTCCGCCGGATAACCGATCGGCATCAGCGCGAAGGTTTCCATTTCCTTGGGTAAGCCGAGGACCGCCTTAACCTCTTCTTCAAAGTAAGCGTGAACCGTAGTCAGAACCGTGCCGAGGCCGAGGGCGCGGCAGGCCAGGATTATGTTCTGGACCGCGGGATAGATATTCGAGCCCTTCATGCTCTCCATCCACTCGACCCCCTTCATCAGCTCGGGCGACAGCGACCCGGGCGCAGGCGGAGGCGAGGACTTGAGGCACGCAAGGATCAGCACCGGCGCTTCGCTCAGATGCTGGAACAGATGATTCGCCGAGGTCAGCATCCGCTCCTGATCCTGCTGAGTCAGATGTCCCGGACGCTCGCGAGCGGCGTAGAGCTTTAACACCATTTCGCCGCCCTTGCGGTAAAGCTCGCCGATTTTCTTGCGCTGCGCGGCGTCCTTGATAACCACGAACAGCCAATTCTGGCTGTTGCCGCCGGTAGGCGCCCGGATGGCGACATCCAGAATTTTGGTGATGACCTCATCCGGGACCGGATCGGTCTTCAGATGACGTATCGATCGCGCCGTGTACATCGCATCAAACAATCCGACTTCTTCCATATCTGACCTCTCGCTATCCGCTTCCGCTATCGCGCGCCGAGATTTATCACGCCAGCCAGCACGATGGCAAAAGCGCTTCGCCTGACCGAAACCTCAGTCGGTCCGGACGAGCTTGTGCTTGATCGCATAGCGGACTACGCCGGCGGTCGAATGCACACCCAGCTTCGCCATCATGTTGGCGCGATGGATCTGCACGGTCTTGGGGCTGATCCCGAGCCGGGAAGCGATCGCCTTGTTGGTCGCCCCTTCGCCGACAAGCTTGATGATCTGCCGCTCGCGCCGGGTCGGCGAGCGGGCAGCAGACTTTCTCTTCGACGGCGTCAGCCGGTTCAGCACCGCGGGAGTGACCGAGGCGCTCAGGTAGCGCTTGCCGGCGTGGACCGCGCGCAACGCATGGAGCAGTTCCGACGCAGCGTCAGCCTTGGTCAGGTAGCCCGCCACGCGGGCCTCGCTCAGGCTCTCCAGAACGTACTCCTCGTCTTCATATTGCGTCAGCATCAGAACCTTCGATGCCGGCGCCCGCTTGGCCAACTGATGGGCCGCTTCGAGGCCGCCGATTCCGGGCATCCCCAGATCGAGCACGATTACGTCGGGACGGCTTCGCACCGCGCTCGCAACGGCATCCTCGCCGCTGGCCGCCTCGCCGACGATCTCGCATTCGGCTTCCAGCAACAGGCGCAGGGCTTCCCGCAACATGCGATGGTCGTCGGCGATCAGAACCCGAAGTTTTTTCGTGTCATTCATCAGCCGATCTCCGGAATCTCGGCTACCAGGGTGGTTTTGCCCCGGCGCGATTCGAGCCGCCATCGCCCACCCAGAAGCTCGACTCTCTCCGCGAGTCCGCGCAAGCCCGAACCCCGCCCGCCTTTTCGGATGACGCCGCGTCCGTCGTCTGTAATCGCGAGCCGCGCGCAACGATCGGCGCGGCCAAGGGCGACCTCAACGTGTTTTGCGCCGGCATGGCGGATGATATTCGACACGGCCTCACGCGCGATTTGACAGCAGACCTGCTGGACGGGCCGCGTGAGCGAAGCGACGCCCTTGTGCGCGACGAAACGGGTTTCCACTCCGGCGGCGTCGAGCCGGCGCAGTTCCATCGCGATCGCTTCGCGCAGGCTGTGCCGGCCAGGTAGCGCCGGGCGAAGTTCGAAAAGCCGCGAGCGGAGCCGCGCCTCGAGATCCTTCAAAATCTTCATCGCTTCGGCACGACGCGAGGAGAGCGCGATTCGGGCGGCCGACAGCAGTTGCGCGTGATCGTCGTGCAGATCGCGCGAAATCCGCCCGCGCTCGAGTTCTCTGGCGCTTATCAGGCGCAAAGCCAGGTTACGGACCAGACCACGCTGGCGGACAAGCTCGGCTTCGAGGGTCCAGGCCCTAACGGCGAGCGCGATACCGGCGAGGAACGCCTCGATTCGACCGCGGATAGCCGAATCGATCGGTGCGCGCGCGCCGAGCGCGATAGCGCCGATCTCGAACGGCACGCAGAGATAGGAACTGAGTCCGCGCTCGGCAAAGAGGCGGTCCTCGCGGAAGATTTTGGCGCGATCACGATCGACCGATCTCGCAAGCGCTTTCCCGCGGTTGAAACTCTCGGCCACGACACTCGAATGATCGAGTGACGGAGCGCTTTCGAGCCCGAAGCATCGCTCGACCTTGAGCGCGCCGCCATCGACCAGCGCGACGATCCAGGCCTCGAAGGGGCCGAGCGTCGCGGCGATTTCGCCAAGGCCCGATAGTCTTCGGCGCGGCGTGAGCCGCATCGCTTTCAGTATCGCCTGTTCGACACGCCTGCGATCGTCTTCGATCCTCGATGCGGCAGCCTTGATAGCCGCGGCGCCGGCCGCGGTCGCGCTTGCACGCTCGCGCCAGAAATCGCGTGAGGCGGTATGCACGCTTCGCATCATCGTCGCCATCGCCAATTTGCTCAATATCGCGAGATGGGGACGCAAATCTCCGTCCGTGCGTCTCAGGTCAAGCAGCAGGCCGACGACCGTCCATATCGATTCTTCCGAAGCGGCGGCGGCCACCATCCTGAACCGGCCGGCGATAGCGGCTGCACCCGTTTGATTCGACGCGGTTTCGGCGGCGTTGAGGCTGAGCGTTGCGAACCTGCCGTTGCGGGAACTGAAGGCGTGCGCGGACTTGAGCTTAAGGATCAGAACGTCGAGATCGACCCACGAAGGCGGCGACGCCGGCGCATGCACCAGCCCTTCGCCATTCCGGTCGCCATAGGCAATCACGCAGGCGGTCGCGGCGGTCGAATCCAGACCGAGCCGCGCAACTTCGCCGAGCTCGGCGCGAAGACGAGCGTCGCCGATTGCGCTCGATTGCGCCATCGACAGATCGTTGAGTCTGAATGAATTCGACAAGCGCCCCCCTTTGCGCCGTCAATGTTAATCGCGGTTAATCGCTAGCGATTACCGGGTGCGGCGGGCGGCTTGAGCGCCCGCCCTACTGCCTGCATCTCCTGACCGAACTTGGTCCAATCGCCCGCTCGCAATGCGGCCAGCGCGCGGTCGTAGTGCTCGGAAGCGAGCTTTGTATCCGCCGCGGTCGAAAGCGGCGATGGCGGCACAGCGACGGCCGGCATGGGCGGCAGCTGTGTCATCTGTGGCGCCGACGGCGGTGCGACCCTGAAAAGAGCGTCCAACGTCTGCTCGAGATCGTCGCCCATCACGACCCGGTCGCCATAAGACGCTATTACCCGCTGCAACTCCGGCATTTGGGCGTTCTCGGCCCGGATATAAAGCGGCTCGACGTAAAGCAACGAGTCCGCGATCGGGATGACCATCAGGTTGCCGAGGATGACCTTCGAGCCCATCTGGTTCCACAGCGAAAGCTGGCGCGAGATCTCCGGATTCTGATTGATCCGGGCCTGGATCTGGTAGGGACCGTACAGCAACGTCTCCTTGGAGAAGGCGTATTCGATAAGATGTCCGTAGTGCGCTCCGTCGCTGCGCGCCGCCAGCCAGGAGATCATGTTGTCGCGCCCGTTCGGCACCATCGGCAGCATCAGCACGTATTCTTCGTCGGTCTCTCCCGGCAGCCGCATGATCACGTAGTACGGCTGCATCGCGACGGTTTCACCACCGTAGTTTTCGCGTGGAAACCCCCACAAGTCCTCGCGGTTATAGAACACCTGGGGATCGGTCATATGGTAGGTCCGGTAGATATCGGCCTGCACCAAAAACAAATCCTCGGGATAACGCACGTGCTCGCGCAGCGAGGACGGCATATCGGAGAGCGGCTTGAACAATGCGGGAAAGATCCGCATCCAGCACCGGATTATGGGATCGTCGGGATCGGCCACATAAAGGGTGGTATCGCCGGTATAAGCGTCGATCACGACCTTGACCGCATTGCGGATGTAATTGAGCTGGTCGGGATTACGCTGCGAGTAGGGATAGTGGTCGCTGGTCGTGTAGCAGTCGATGATCCATGAAAGATGCCCGTCGGCGAGAACGACGTACGGATCGCGATCCTGGGTCAGAAACTGCGCCAGGCGCGCAACCCGGTCCCTGATATTGCGCCGGATGAGAATCCGGCTTTGGGCCTGGATGGTATCGGTCACCAGCAGATTCACGTCGCGGAAGAAGTAGCTGAAGAGCAGCCGGCGGATAAGCCCACTGACCGGGATGCCGCTGTCCGCCTGATAGTAGCTAAAGACGTTGTCCGAGCCGCGCGGAGAATCAAACTCCGGCGCGTTGGTCTTGACGATCGCGTAATTGTCGGGTTCCTCGCCGAAGTAGATTCCGGGCTGGGTAATTTTCAGTCCGACGTCGGATACCGGCGGGATATCCTTAACGTAGAAGATCGGCAGGCCTTCGCTGTCCTTGGCGTTCACCGGACTCATCGCCAGGCCGGTGCCGTGGGTAAACTTGAGATGCTGATTTACCCAGGTGCGCGCGTTCTCGGGCAACAACTCGGGGTTGAGCTCGCGCGCCGAAAGCATCACTTGGGCGTACTGGTCGTTGATCCGGTAGCGATCGACCTCAACGTCCTTGAAGTCGTAGTAGAGGCGGATCTCCTGCAGTTGGCGATAGGTCGCGAGCAGCGGCCGCGGGTCCCATAGCCGGATGTTCTTGATCGTTGCCTCGTCCTGTACGAGCGAGGCGCGAGTCAGCCGACCCGCAACTTTGAACGGCTTGACCTCGATATTGTCGAGTTTGAAGGCCCGCCGGGTCATCTCGATGTTTCGCGCCAGATAGGGCCGCTCGATTCGCAACTCGTCGGGCTTAACCCGCAGCCGCTCGACCACCGGTTGCAGAAACCCGAGGATTATCGCGAGTCCGAATGAAACGATGGCCGCGGCGATCGGCAATCGCATGCCCCGTTCGCGGACGTTGGCGATACACAGCAGCGCGGCCAACACCGAAAGCCCGATCAAGACCCAGAACCCCGGCTGCCACAGCACGTTGTCGATATAGCGAAGACCGAACACCACGCCGTTGGTGTGGAACAGCAAACCGAAACGATCGAGCCAGTAGCTGTAACCGCGCTGGAGGAAGAAAAGCGCCAGCAGCACCGAGCCATGGCCGATCACGCCGGAAGCGATTCGCGGCGGCGCCTGCTGGAAATCAATCGCGCCGCGAGTCCAGTAGACCGCCGCGCCGAGGATGGTCGCGAGGAACAGCAGCAGGACAATGAGGTCGCGCAGCTCCTCAAGCAACGGAAGCGTGAAGACGTAGAATCCGATGTCGCGGCCGTAAGCCGGATCGACGCTGCCGAACGGAACCGCATAGATCGCCTTGAGATAGGTGTCCCAATTCGACGCTTCGCCGATCGCCGCGAACATGCTCAGGACCAGCGCCGCCAGAGCAACCACAATCTTCCACGGCACCCGCTCGCCGAGCGAGCGGATAAGGTCGGGCAGGCTGATCTGGCCGGGTTCGTCGAGGCGGCGGACGACGTGCAGCCGCTCGCGGTCGCGACTGAAACGAATCGCGGTGAGACCGCTCAGGAAGATGATCGTGAAGCCCACCAGCCAGACCGCCAAAAAGACCCCGTAACGCGCGCCAAGCATGGTGGTGAAGACCGAGCGATAGCCCAGCGAGCCGAACCATAACGCGTCGATCAGAAGTTCATCGGCGAGGCCGAGTACGACCACAACCGCGATGACAACCGCGGCCAGACCAAAGAATACAATTCGCGTGCGCATCGTGCCTTGATTAACCGCCCTGCGCTATCCGCGCGACGTGTTCGCGAACCACGTCCGGTGGACACAGCCAGACGAAGAGTTTGAGGGTCAAGCCGATTATCAATATCGCATCCAGTTCGCCAATCAATGGAATCAGGTCGAGTTCGACCAACGGTGGCGACAGTAGCAGCAAGATGCCCAGTACCGGAACCGTCTTGGTCAACCTGGACACGCGCTCGTCCTTCATCAGCCTGTAGAACAGCCGCACGAACTGCGGGAGATAGGCGACAAATCTGGCGACCGTGGCCGGACCGGCGATTCGCAGTCTTAATATGTTCCAGACGGTCATCGGAGGAGCCCTTTTACTCGTAAGTAATCTATCACGAAGGCCTGCCGGAAGCCCGCCCTCCGGGACGATGCAACGAATCGGCGTTCCTGGCGATGAGATCCTTGCTAGAATGGCGGCTGCGGCCAAGGGAGCCGCCATGTATGAAACGGCGGATGCCGCTTGGCGAATTCGTCACTGCCTACCTGGGCAAACTCGGCGTCAAGCATCTCTTCGGGATTCCCGGCGACCTGGCGCTCAAGCTTTTCTTCGTCTTCGGCCGCAAACACGGGCTTAAAATCCTGACCTTGTCGCACGAGCCGGGAGTCGGTTTCGCCGCCGACGGCTACGCCCGCGCGACCGGCAAGATCGGCGTGATCCTGGTCACCTACGGCGCCGGCGGTCACAACATGGTCAATCCGGTTGCCGGCTCGTTCTCCGAGCGCGTGCCGCTGCTCATCTTCTCCGGCGGCCCGGGCGAGGAGGAGCGCAAACTCGGCACGCTGATCCATCATCAGGCCCGCGAGATCGAATCGCAGCATCGCATTTATCAGGAAGTCACCTGCGCCTCGCGAGTGATCGTCGATCCGCGCCGCGCCGCGCAAGATCTTCACGAAGTGGTCAAAACGATCTGGGCCGAGCAGCGCCCCGGCTATATCGAAATCCATCGCGATATGGTGGATCGCGAAATCGAGGTCCCGCCGGAAATCATCGAGTGGGACGGAACCCTCAATTTTCATCCCTCTGATGCCCGCAAGGTCAAGGACGCGGCGGAGGAAACGGCGGCGATGTTCAATCGCAGCCGCAAGCCGGTCGTGATCGCCGGAATCGAAATCCATCGCTACAAGGTAGCCCGCGAGCTGGTCGAGCTGGCGGACCGGATGGGAGCACCGATGTTTACCACCGTGCTGGGCAAGGGCGCGTTCCCGATGGACCACCCGCTGCATATGGGCGTGCACGTCGGCCCGATCAGCCCGCGCCCGATCGTCGAGCGTATGGATGAGGCCGACTTCGTGCTCAACCTCGGATGCCTCAAGACCGACATGAACTTCGGCAATCGCCCGCCGCGCATAATTCAAGGGCAGAGCGTGTGGGCGGTCGATCGCCGCGTCGACATCAAGTTCCATACCTATACCAACGTCGGGGTCCGCGATTTCGTGCGCGCGATGCTGCGCCAGGAGCTCAGGCCCCGTCACGAGCGCGTTCGCTATGCCGACAACCTGGTACCCGGTACCTCGCGCGACGATGGGCCGGTGCGGATCATCGACTTGCTGAACGAGGTCAACGACTTCCTCGCCGCCAAGCGCAGCTACATGGTCGTGGCGGACTCAGGCGATATGCTGTTTGCGGGACTGGATGTCCGGGTGCCGCATCAGGGCGCCTATTTTGCCCAGGGGTTTTACGCTTCGATGGGGTTCGCGATACCGGCCGCGCTCGGCGCGCAGGTCGGCAGGGGGTTGAGGCCGCTGGTTTTGTGCGGCGACGGCGCCTTCCAGATGACCGGGCCGGAGATCTCGCACGCGCCGGCGTTCAAGGCCAATCCGATCGTCCTGCTGATCAATAATGGCGGATGGGGAATCTTTCGCCCCGTAACCGAGCGGCACGACCTGCTGACCATCCCGCCGTGGCCATACGCAAAACTCGCGCAGGACTGGGGAGGGGCCGGATTCGTGGTCGAGAAACGGAGTCAACTGCGTCCGGCTCTGGAAGCGGCGCACGCCAGCAGGAGTTTCGCGATCATAGACGTCAGAGTCGGAGTCGACGATCTCTCACCGATGAGCGTAAAGTACATCAAATCCGCAGCGAAACGCTCGCGGACACCGCATTAGAGCAATAGCGGACGCGCCGGGTGACGGTTATGAGCAGCTATGAGAGACGATATCGGAACTTTCGCTGGAACGTTCCTGAATATTTCAACTTCGGCGAAGTCATCGACGGTTACGCCGCCGACCGCACCCGCGTCGCCCTGCTCTATGAGGACCAGGACGGCAAGCGCGCCCGGCTGACCTTCGCCGATATCCGCGATCAATCGAACCAGATCGCGAACGTGCTGTCGGGACTCGGTCTTAAGCGCGGCGATCCGATCCTGCTGATGCTGCCGCGAATCACGCTCTGGCAGGCGGCCTATATCGGCGCGATCAAGGCCGGCTTGATGGTGGTTCCTTGCACCGCGATGCTGCGCGAGAAGGACCTGGTTTACCGCGCCAATCATTCGGGCGCGCGCGCCATCATCGCGGCGCCGGAGAGCGCGGAGCTGGCGGGAGACCTTGCGAAAGATTGCCCTTCGCTTTCCCACTTCATCGTGGCAGGCAGCGCGCGCGACGGATGGATGAGCCTGCAGGCCGCGATGCGCCAGGCTTCCGTCGACTACACGCCGGTCAAGACCGCGGCCTCGGAGCCGGCCATCTGCTACTACACCTCGGGGACCACCAAGGACCCCAAGGCCGTGCTGCACAGCCACGCCTACACCTTCAGCCATCGCTACACCGGGCTTAACTGGCTCGACCTGCGCGAGGGCGATATCCACTGGACCACTTCGGACACCGGATGGGCGAAGGCAGCCTACGGCGTGCTCTTCGGCCCGTGGATGAACGGCGTGACGACCTTCATGTACAACGGCCGCTTCGATCCCCGGACGGAACTCGAACTTCTGGGCCGCTACAAGATAACGACCTTCTGCGCGCCTCCGACCGAATATCGGATGCTGATCAAGGAGGACTTGGCCCAATACAAGTTCCCCGCGCTCCGACACTGCACCGCTGCGGGCGAACCGCTCAATCCCGAGGTGATCGAGGTCTGGCGCAAGCACCTAAAGCTCACGGTCCACGACGGATACGGTCAGACCGAAAGCATCGTCCTGGTCGCCAACATGGCCGGGATGGAGATCAAACCAGGCTCGATGGGGCTGCCGTTCCCCGGCCACGACGTGCGTGTGGTCGATGCCGAACTGAACGAAACGAAGGTGGACGCGGTGGGAGAAATAGCGCTACGGGTCAATCCGGAACGTCCGCCCTCGCTGTTCCTGGAATACTGGAAGAACGCCGAGGAAACCGCGTTTTCGTTTCGCGGCGATTATTATCTGACCGGCGATCAGGCCTATCGCAACGTCGACGGCTATCTATGGTTCGTCGGCCGTGCCGACGACGTGATTATCTCCGCCGGCTATCGCATCGGCCCGTTCGAGGTCGAAAGCGCCCTGCTGGAACATCCCGCGGTGATGGAGTCGGCGGTGGTCGCCAGCCCCGACGCCGATCGCGGATCGGTGGTCAAGGCGTTCGTCAAATTAAAACCCGGGGTGGAAGCCGGCGACGCGCTGGTGCGGGAACTTCAGGAACACGTCAAGCGCGTGACGGCGCCCTACAAGTATCCGCGCAGGATCGAATTCATCGACGAGCTGCCCAAAACCGTCAGTGGCAAGATTCGCCGCGTCGAATTGCGCCGTCGCGAGGCCGAACGCACCGGAGGTTAGGACTGACCCGAAAAGCGTGGACTCATTCCGCTTTTTTTCTGCCCACCGTCTTCGCGACGTTGAGCGAGCCCGCGAAGTCCTCGAGGTCGATCTCCAGAGTTTCGAGGAAGCGCGCGACCAAGCCCCAAAATCCGATCGAAAGCATCAGCTCCACGATCTCCTCGGGGCTGAGCTTCTCCGCCAGCGCGGCAATCGTCTCCTTGCGCCCCTTGACGTTGCGAGTAACGTCGTCGGTGAGGCGAAGCACCAGCCGTTCGAGTTCGTCGAAACATTTCGCATGCTCCCAGTTGGCGATCGCCGCCACCTGTTCGGCGGTGACGCCGCAATCAGCGATCGGGAGATGCTGGGTCCACTCGTAGACCGAGTGGCTGAGTTCGGCGACGCGCAGGACCGCGAGTTCGCGCAGCTTGGGGTCGAGCTTGATGCTGGTCAGCAAAGTGTTGGCGAAGCGCGCGAACGGTTTGGCCATCGCCTCCGAGTTGCAGATCATGCGAAAGACGTTGATCTTGACCTTGGTCCGCTCGAGGATCTCGCGTATGTTCTGCGGCGCCTTGGCCTCATCGACATAAGGAAGCAGTGCCATCTCATCCTCCAAAAGGTTTTAGAACTGGAGCCGAGGCGCCGGACGCGCTCGTTCGCGCCACCAGAAATGGTATACCAGCGCTGCCAGAGACAGCACCGCGATCGCGATCCACGGCGCATTCACGTGGAGCATGCCCGCAATCCACTCCCATTGGTCGCCAAACACATAGCCTGCCGCCAGCATCGCTCCGCACCACACCAGCGCACCCATCACATTCCAGAAAAAGAACCGCCAGAACGGCATCCCGGCGGCCCCCGCCATCGGGCCGGCGATCAGACGCAGGCCAACGACGAAGCGGGCCAGCAGCACCGTCTTGTTGCCATGGTCCGCGAAGAAGTTTTTAACGAATCGATAGCGGCGCCGTCCCGTCATGTTGCGCGAGAATCTCGCGAACAGGCGCCGTCCGCCGGTGCGCCCGAGCAGGTAGCCGAAATTGTCCCCGATAATCGCGCTGACGACCGCGACGATAAAGGCGGTACGCAGCGTCAGAATTTCCCGTCCGGCGAGAAATCCGGCGGCGAGCAGCACCGTATCCTCCGGCATCGGAACGCCGAGGTTACCGATGAAAACGAGAAGAAAGATTCCCAGATAGCCCCAGGTCGTTATCCATTGGGCAAGTTCTGCCGGGCTGACGTGATGAAGCATTGGCTGAGTCTAATCGCTCTGCGGCCCGAGGTTGGCCACAGCTGTGGTCCCGCACCCGCGGTTCAAGCTTGCCCTATTTGAGCGACTAAATTAAGAGGCCCGAACTGCCCGTCTGGACGTAGATTCTTCGCGGTCTCGGTCGATGTGCGATACAGTCGAGGTCGGCCGCGTCAGCCGCCTCCTTAACGAGACCTGCGGCAAATCAACGTGCCCGAGGATTCCGTAATGCCCGAAAGCAAATTTGTAATCGCGAACGGCCTGCGTCTCCACTATCTCGATTTCGGCAACCCCTCCGCGCCGCCGATCGTCTGTATCCACGGACTGACGGCCAACGCTCACAGCTTCGATGCGGTCGCGCCGCGACTGGCCGTCCGTTATCACGTGATGTCGGTCGACGTGCGCGGGCGTGGCGAAAGTCAGTGGGGACCGCCGAACGAATACACGTTGCCCGCCTACGTCGGCGATCTGCGCGCGATGCTCGATGCCTTGAGCATCCCGCGAGCCAGCATGATCGGCACTTCGATGGGCGGGATGATCGCGATGACCTTCGCGGTGATGCATTCGGCCAAGGTCGAACGAATCGTGCTCAATGACATCGGTCCTGAAATCGATCCGGCGGGATTGCAGCGGATCATGGACTACGTGATCGAGCCGCCCAAAGAGTTCAGGAACATGGCCGAGGTCGTGGCTTACTACAGGGAGATCTATCCGCCGGTAGCCACGGAGCCGGACGCGGTCGTAATTGAATGGGTCCGATGGTCGGTTAAGCCGACGCCGCACAGCACGCTCATATGGAAAATGGACCCGGCGGTGCGCGAGGCGATACGCCAGGCGCAAGCCACGCCCGCGCCGCAACTCGATGTCTGGGCGGCGTATGCGATGATCGCGGCGCCGGTTCTGGTCGTGCGGGGCGCCGACAGCGACATCCTCTCGCCGGCGACGGCGCGCAAGATGTGCGAGGTGTCGCGCAATACGCGGATGGTCGAGGTGCCGGGCGTCGGCCATGCGCCGTCGCTGTCGGAGCCGGCCGCGATCGCGGCACTCGCCGAATTCTTCGGCCTCTGATAGCGCGGCCGAGCAGTCGCCCACCTCGGTCAGTGCGGGAATTCCACCATCACTTTGGCCTGGCCGGCGGGCTTGCGTAAGGTCTGGAACATTTCGGGCACCTGCTCGATCGCGATAACGTCGGTAATCAGCGGCTTGCCATCGATGAGCCCGCTCGCCATCGCGTCGATCGTTTCCTGAAATTCGTCGCGCGTGTAGCCGACCACGAAATCCAGCGAGATCTCCTTGAAGACGCAGGTCTGCGGTTTGATTTCGTCGGGCTCCATGCACACGCCCATCACGACCACCTGGCCTCCGATCCCGATCATGTCGATCGCGGAAGAGAGACTCGACTTGACGCCGACGCACTCGAAGATCACTTCCGGGCGATGGCCGGTCAGCTCGCGGAGTTTATGGGAGGGATTTATCTCGCGCGGATCGACCACGGCCGTCGCTCCCATCCTGAGCGCCAATGCGGCTCTCTTGGGAGCCGGCTCGGAAACCACCACCGCGCTTGCTCCCTTCGCCTTGCACCAGACCAGGGTCGCAAGGCCGATCGGCCCCGCACCCATCACCACGCAGGCCGCACCCGGCTGAAGCCGCGAACGCTTGACCCCGTGCAATCCGACCGCGAGCGGCTCGACCAGCGCGCCCTCGCGCGAAGTCAGCTTGTCGGGGATTTTGAAAAGGCTTCCCGCGCCGCACAGCACAAACTCCGCATAGGCGCCGGGAAGCTGGCCCAACCCGAGACCGCGGAACTTGACGCACTGCATCTCGCGGCCGCTCCGGCATCGCTCGCACTTGCCACAGGCGATAAACGGGAATCCCGTCACGCGCTCGCCGATCCTGTAGCCGGTCACTCCGGGACCGATCTCCTGAATCTCGCCGCAGAATTCATGTCCCATCACGCTGTCTGGCGGCATCCCGAATCCGAACTGGACCGCGTGGAGGTCGGAGCCGCAGATACCGCAGTTGTGGACCTTGAGCACCACTTCGCCTTCTCCGGCTTTGGGCTTCGGAACCTCGGCCACCGCCATTTCGTTCAGCCGCTTGAACATCGCAGCTTTCATCGTGATACCGCCTTTGAAAGAAGTGAGCGACGACCTCGCTCCCGAGCAACCAACGGAGAGCGCCTCCGTTAATCGCGCATCGAGGCCTGCTCGATCAACTCGATCTTGTAGCCGTTGGGATCCTCGATAAACGCGATCACGGCCCCGCCGTGCTTCATCGGTCCGGGTTCGCGCACCACTTTGACGCCTTGCGCCTTAAGCGCGGCGCAGGTCTGGTAGATATCTTCCACGCCGATCGCGAGATGGCCGAAGGCGTTGCCGTGCTCGTAGTACGACGTATTCCAGTTGTGGGTCAGCTCGATCACCGTGTTGGCGGCCTCGTCGCCGTAACCGACGAACGCCAGAGTGAACTCGCCGCCGGGGTAATCCTTTTTGCGCAGCAGCTTCATGCCCAGCGCTTCGCAATAGAACTTCAACGAGTCTTCGAGATTGTTCACGCGAATCATGATGTGCAGAAAACGCACGATTTTCACCTCGCGCTGACAACGTCCGCTGACATTTCCGCAATCGTCGGGAGCTTGTCAATCAATATTGACTCCGAAGGCGGCATAGCGCCGGAGTTTTTGCTGCGGGCCGGTTTGTGCAAAAATCGGTTTTTCGGGAAGGTGCTGGGAGCCTGCTTCATCAGAAGTTAACCGCGCCGGCCGCGGCCGCCACGCGAGGGAGGAACGGATGGATTTCAATTACAGCCTGGAAGACGAGGCCTTTCGCATGGAGTTTCGCACCTGGCTCGAGGCCAAGCTTCCGCGAGATCTCGCGCGCGGAGAAGTGGACTTCATGCAGGAAGACAGCGCGGAAGACTGGGAGCGCCGCCTGAAGTGGCATCGCAAGATGCACGCCGCAGGATGGGTCGGTATCAGTTGGCCCAGGGAATACGGCGGGCGCGGCGCGAGCCTGATGCAGAACATCATCTACAACGAAGAACTCGGGCGGCTGAAGGCGCCGGCGCTGGTAAACGTGCTGGGCATCATGCTGGTCGGTCCGACGCTGATCCAGTGGGGCACGCCGGAACAGAAAAAACGCTACGTTGAAAAAATCCTCTCCGCCGAAGAAATCTGGTGCCAGGGGTACTCGGAGCCCAGCGCAGGCTCGGACGTAGCCGCGCTGGCAACCAAGGCCGTCGAGGAGGGCGATTACTTCATCGTCAACGGCCAGAAGGTCTGGACCTCCGACGCCCATCATGCCGACTGGTGCATCCTGCTGGTCCGCACCGATCCCAGCGCGCCCAAGCACAAGGGCATCAGCTATTTGCTGGTCGATATGCACAGCCCCGGCATCACTATCCGGCCGCTGGTGCAGATAACCGGCGACCGAGGCTTCAACGAGGTTTTCTTCGAGGACGTCAAGGTTCCCAAAAAGAATCTCGTAGGAGAGAAGAATCAGGGATGGCAGGTGGCGATCACCACGCTGATGTTCGAGCGCTCGGGCGTCGGCGAGCGGCGCGATCTGTTCAATAACGTCAAGGAACTGGCCGCCGTCGCCAAGACGGTCGAGCGCAACGGCCGTCCGGCCTGGGAAGATTCAAGCGTGCGGCAGAAGATCGCGCAGTTCGCCTGCGAAGCGCAGGCGCTCAAGTACACGGGCTTTCGCCAACTCACCCGCCGCCTGAAGGGACAGGCGCCCGGTCCCGAAGGGTCGGTCACCAAGCTCGTCGCCACCGACCTCAACCTACGAATCAACAACTTCGCGATGGAGTTGCTCGGCCCATACAGCCAGTTCGTGTACAACGCTCCTCACTCGGTCGATCACGGCAGATGGTCGTACCGGATGCTGGCGTCGAGGGCGCTGACGATCGCGGGCGGCACCAGCGAGATTCAGCACAACATCATCGGCGAGCGGGTGCTCGGTCTTCCCAAAGGATGAAGTCGCGCCGACGGCTCAAGGCATCATCAACAGGAAGCCGCTCGCGACCCATGCGTTCGGCTTCACCTCGACGGTTCGCCGCTGTCCGACCGCGGTTATAACGTAGCGGCCGGGCGCCAGTGGGATGCGGAACTTTCCGTGCTCGTCGCACACGCCGGTCGCCACCGTCGCCTGGCTATCCGGATCGAGCACGGTAACGCAGGGCCCCTTAATCGTGATGCTATGTCCAGGAGGAGCGCCGCCGCCCCCGCCGACGAAGCCGTAGATCCCGGAAGCATCGCCATGCTCCTGGTGGCCGCCGCCAAGTGAGGGAACCGGGGTCTGATAGCCGGCCGGCGCGCCGGTAAACGTCGTCTCCGGGCCGGCGGCGATAGCCAGATTTGCCTCGCGAGACGACCCGGGACGGATACATCCGGCTGCCGTCACCGCTGTCACCGCGACGGCGAGTATAAGTGAGGTTTTCGTCAACGATTCAGGCTCGCCAGCTTCTTCACACCGGCCAGTAAGCTCTGGAAGACCGCGGACCTGAGGCGCGTTTGCGCCCCTCAGGTCGGCTATCGTTCGGTTCGTGCTTACTACAGCGTGAGCGTCCCCAGCTTCGCCGGCAGGCCGCCAAAGGTGACGCCGCCGCCCGTGTTGGTCGCCGAGATCGCGGTCACGGTCTGAGTCGACGATAGTACGCTGTTGTTACTGCTGCTGCCGCATCCGGCCGCCGTAGCCGCCAGCAGCGTTCCTGCCGCGAGCAGCAGCCACATCCGCCGGCGATTCGCCGCCGGGAAGGCCAGCATCCCAAGCCCGAGGATGCTCAAACCGACGGCCAGCGGACCAAGCCCGCCTCCATCGCCTCGCGCTCCGATGATTCCCGCGTAGTAAACCACCTTGTGCTCGGCCGTCGCCGGCGTCAGCGAGATGTTCGCGGTCAGGGCGAAGTCTGCCGACTCGCTTACCGGGACACTTATCGGGCTGCCGAAAGTGAACACCGTGGACGCGCTCGGCGGCGTCACGGTCACGCTCGGAGTGCCCTCGCACGAAGTGCAGGTAAGCGTCATCGATGAGAACAGCGAGGGATGGCTCACCTTTATCGTCACCGAGGTGATGCTCTCCGCACTCGCGCTGGTATTCGATACGCTGAACGTCCCTCCCGCCACGTCGGTTTGTCCGGCCACGACCGTGGTGCTACCGCTCGCCGTCACCGAAATCGAACCGCCCGGCGGCGGAGTTGACGTCGGAGTCGGAGTGGGAGGCGGCGCTTCGGTTCCAGTCGGTATTGGAGTTGGCGCAGGAGTCGCCGTGCCCGTCGCGGTCGGCGTTCCGGTCGCGGTCGGCGCCGGTGTCGCGGTTGCGGTCGCAGTCGCGCTAGCCGTCGCGGCCGGAGTTGGCGTTGGGGTCGCGGTAGCCGTCGCTGTTGGCGTCGGCGTCCTGGTTGGGGTCGCAGTCGCCGTTGCAGTAGCGGTCGGCGTCGGTGTTGCGGTTGCCGTCGCGGTCGGCGTCGGTGTCGCGGTTGCGGTCGCAGTCGCGCTAGCCGTCGGCGTCGGCGTCTTGGTCGCCGTCGCGGTTGCCGTTCCAGTAGGAGTCGGAGTCGGCGTCTTGGTCGCCGTCGCGGTTGCCGTTCCAGTCGGAGTCGGCGTCGGCGTCTTGGTCGGCGTCGGCGTCTTGGTCGGCGTCGGCGTCTTGGTCGATGTCGGAGTTACCGCTGTGGTCGGGGTTGGCGTCGCCGCGCCTGTTGCTGTTGCGGTGGGCGTCGCGGTCGGAGAAGCTGTCACCAGCTGGTAGGCACCGCGGCCGTGGGTGCCGGCAAAGGTTACGCCGTTGTCGTTCTGAGCGATGTCGAACACCGGCACTTGGGGGAACCCGCCTGAATTGAAGGCCCCCCAGCTTGCGCCGCCGTCAGTACTGGCGAACATTCCGAGATCGGTACCGGCGAACAGGGTGTTGCCGGTCGCATCGTTCCTATCGACCACGATCTTCAACACCGGCACGTCCGGCAGCCCGGTATCAACTTCCGCCCATGTGGCGCCCGAAATCGGTGCTTCTGAAAATGTGACCGATCCCGGTGTTGGCCTTGAACCCCGACACGCTCAGGTAGACCGTATTCGAGTTGTTGGGATCGATGGCAACACCGCTGGCCTGGGTGAGACTGGTGTTGAAGGGGATGTTCGAGGTGATGTCGGTCCACGTCGCACCGCTGTTAAGATCGGCCTGCGTCGTGTTGAAGAGCTTGAAGGGTTTCGCGCCGCTCTGCATCGACAACGCATACGCTTTGGTGTTGTCGGAAGGGGCAAACTCCAAGGTCTTGCAGCGCGCAGTCGAATTCGCGCATCCGGTGAGGTCCTGGCTCGTTTGCTGTTGCCATGTCAGCATTCCATCGGTCGAGACATAGACCCTATGCGAGCCGAACAGCACCCGCTGGGCGACCGAAGGGTCGGTTGCCAGCGGCGGATAGAACGCGGGACTCGTATCGTCCCCAATCAGCACGCTTCCAAGGCCGGCGGTCGGGGTGCTCGAATCCCAAGTCGAACCGCCGTCGGACGAACGGGATATCACGGGCCCCGGAGAACTCGCGAAGGTGTGATAGGCGAAGCTGGGATTGCTGTGGTCGAACAGGGCGAAGCCGCCGTCGCCGGTCTCGACCGCGTTCCAATTGAACTTGCCCGCGAACAGTTGAGTGCCGTTATCCTGAAAACCAGCGAGCATTTGGGTGGCATCGGTAGGATGAGGGCCGATGCCCTGGATCTGGCCGGCGCTGATTTTATCGTTGATCGCGGTAAAGGTGTGCGGAAACGGGTTGCCCACCGTCGGAACGGCGAGGCTATAGAAACCGCCATCGTTGCCGATAAAAAGCGTGGAGCTGGTCGCCTCAAAGGCGTGTTGGTCGCTGTGGATTCCACCTGCGGAAGGGAGAAAGTCCCAAGTCGCCCCAGAATCGGTCGAGGCGTAGAGGCCGACGCCGCCAAAGACCACCCGTTCGGGATTGGAAGAATCAAAGGTTAGAGCCTGGTCATAGAACGATTGAGAGAAGTTGCTCGCGCTGGTGCCGTCGATTGTGACCGGGTCCGCAAGGTTGACACTGGGAACGGTTTCGGCCGTCCAGGTGGCGCCGCCGTCGGTGGATTTAAAAAAGCCGGCGTATTCAGCCCCGTCAGGAGCGCCGATCATCGCGTAGACCACGCCATTGTCGGCGGCGATGCTCTGCCGGTCCATGTTATTTAGCGTACCGGGGCCGGCCGGAAGGCCGGGCAAGCTCACCGGGCTCCACGAATCGCCTGAGTCAGTGGAGTGAAATACGTTATCGAACTCGATCCCCACGTAGACATTGTTCGGCGAGGCTTGATCGACAACTACATCCTTCGCTGGACACGGCCATGTCCCGCTCAGGTTGAAGGAGCATCCGAACGTCGATGCCTGGTAATGCGTCCAGTGCACGCCGCCGTCGATCGAGCGCCAGAGCCCTCCTTTTTTCAGATGGCCTTCCTGAATTTCCGCATCCGCCCGGTTCGCGCTGTAGGTGGATGCGGTAGCGGCGGCAAACAGGCGGGGTGGACTAGGACTACTGGAAGTGTCAATCGCGAGCTTGCTGAAGCCGACGTTGTCGAAGAGCGAGGGTGCAAGGTTAGTCCAACTGGCGCCGAGATCGGTGGATCTCGAAAATCCCCTGACCATAGTAGGAATCGAGAGAGCTGTTGCCCTCGCCGGTGGCGACGTAGACGGTCGCCGGGCTGGTGGTCTGGTCGAGCGCTATGGCGCCGATCGCCTTGGTGGCTGCGGGATGGAAGGTCTGCGTGAACGTGGCGCCGCTGTCCGTACTAAGCCACACCCCACCATTCGCCGTGCCGACAAAAAGCTGGGTTCCGGCGTTGGCGCTGGCTATCGCGGTTATGCGGCCGGTGGCGTGAAAGGTGGACCCCAACAAGACACCGCCGAAGTCGGCCTGCACAACCATCGGCCGCGGGCCGATGAAGTTCCACGTCAGGGAAGAAAGCGGGGTCGAGGGAGCGGTCAAAGCGGATGCGACCGTGGCCGTCGCCGCCGTATTTTGCATCTGCTGGAGCGCGGCGCTATAGGCGCCGCTGGGCACGCCGAACTGCGAGCCTTGACGACTGGCCCAGTAGGTCTCGCGCTCCTGGATCTGCGCAGCGGTCAGCGGCTTGACTATCGACTGGCCGACCCCGGCGGACGATTGGGTGTGCGATTGGGTCGCGAACAGAAGGGCAATGCCGGCAAATAACAATCCCAATCCGACTACAACTCTCAGTGTGCCTCGATTTGAGTGATTTTTCACGTGTTTACCCTGTTCCACATGTTAAGTGCTGAGCCCGTTTCGCGGCTTCGAATTTGCGGCCTCGGGGGGCCTTTGCGGCCGGTCGTCGCGACTTTCGAAACAGCGCGAACCCCGTCACGCTAATGGATGAGGGTAAAGATAGTCAAGGCGAGCGAACACTTAGCCTTTTTGAGGGATAAAGGCGAAACTTTGGGAAATTTTCGGCATACCTACGCCTTATCATCGCCTCCACCCCAGGATTTCTCGCCGAGCCCGCGCTGAGGGAAGTCGATAGGCCCGAAAAGCCGATCGAAAACACTCTGCGGAGGGGACCGAGACGCATTCGCCCCTCGGTCCCCTCCGCAATCGTTCCTGTTACAGGGTCATCGTCCCCAGCTTCGCCGGCAGGCCATCAAAGGTGACACCGCCGTCTGTGTTGGTCGCCGAGATCGCGGTCACGGTCTGGGTCGACGACAACACGTTCCTGTTATTACTGCTGCCGCATCCGGCCGCCGTGGCCACCAGCAGTGTCCCTGCCGCCAGCAGCAGCCACATCCGCCGGCGATTCGCCGTCGGGAAGGCCAGCAGACCCAGCCCGAGTATGCTCAAACCGACCGCCAGCGGACCGAGCCCGCTCCCATCGCCTCGCGCTCCGATGATTCCCGAGCAGTAAATCGCCTTGCGCTCGAGCCATCGCCGGCGTCAGCGAGATGTTCGCGGTCAGGTCGAAGTCCGCCGATCCGCTTACCGGAATGTTTATCGGGCTGCCGAAAGTGAACACCGTCGATGCGCTCGGCGGCGTCACGGTCACGCTCGGAGTGCCCCCGCACGAGGTGCAGGTAAGCGTCATCGACGAGAACATCGAGGGATCGCTCACCTTTATCGTGATCGAGGTGATGGTTTCCGAGCTAGAACCGGTGTTCGATGCGCTGAACGTTCCTCCCGCAACATTGCTCTGCCCCGCTACGACCGAGGTGCTGCCGCTAGCCGTCACCGAGATTGCACCGCCCGGCGCCGGAGTTGGAACCGGAGTAGAAGTTGGAGGCGGCGCTTCGGTTCCAGTCGGTACCGGAGTCGGCGTCGAGGTCGCCGTGCTCGTCGCCGCCGGGGTCGGTGTCGAAGTCGGAGCCGCGGTCGGCGTCGCCGTAGCCGTTGCGGTCACGATCGGCGTCGGGGTTGGCGTCGGAGTCCTGGTCGGAGTCGGAGTAGCCGTCGCGGTTCCGGACGGGGTCGCGGTAGCCGTCGCCGTTCCGGTCGGCGTCGGGGTTGGCGTCGGAGTCCCGGTCGGGGTCGGAGTCGCCGTCGCGGTTGCCGGCGGCCGTAGCCGTCGGTGTCGGAGTCCTGGTTGGAGTCGGAGTAGCCGTCGCGGTTGCCGTAGCCGTAGCCGTCGGCGTCGGGGTCCTGGTCGGAGTCGGAGTAGCCGTCGCGATTACGGTCGGGGTCGCAGTCGCCGTCGCGCTTGCCGTCGGTGTTGGGGTCGCCGTAGCCGTCGGGGTCGGTGTTGGAGTCGGCGTCGGAGTCGCGGTTGCGATCGCTGTCGGAGTCGGGGTTGGGGTCGCCGTAGGCGTTGCGGTGGCGGTCGGCGTAACGGATGCGGTTGGCGTCGGTGTCGCCGTCGCAAAGGTTCCGGCAAAGGCGGTAACGAACTGGTCGACGTCAATCTCGCCCCAGCCGGTGCTCTGGTCGTAGCCCGCGACGGCGGGGAACCCGGTTACGCCGTTGAAGGTGTTGATGCCGCTGGTGATGTCGCGAAAGCCATTGCTCGAGCCATCGCTGCTTGCGAGTTGATAGAGCTTCGTATTGATATTGCCGAGACGCTGGGCCGCCTTCTGCCCGATCAGCTTGGTGAAGCCGGCGAAGACCGGCGCCGCGACGCTGGTGCCTCCCCAGCAGCAATCGATCGTCGCGGTCCCCGAGTGGCCGACTTCATCACCAAGGAAGACCCCCGGCGCGGCCGGGTCGGCCAGGAGCGCCACGTCAGGCACATCGCGCCAGGTGTCGCTGGGGGTCAATCCACCCTGCTGGTACGAAGGTTTGGAAAACACCGCGCTGGCGCCGCCGCCACTGGCTCCGTAGCCATTGTCCCAGACCACGCCGATGCCGTCGCCGACCGTGCTGGTGTCGTTGCCGCTCCCATCGTAGCTTGGAGCGAAGCTGGTGCCTCCCACCGATGTGACATGAGGATCGGCCGACATCTCGTTGACGTTGCGGGAGGTCCCGGAAACGCAGGCCTTCTTGACCGAATTGTACACCAGATCCGCCGCGCCGTTATCGCCCGAGGAAATGAAAACCGATTGCCCCTGCGTAGCCGCCTCAGCGACGATGGGATCAAACGTGCCGGTGAAAAAAGCGCCGGGTTCGCCGCAGAGACCGAAGCTGACGCTGATCACCGAACAGGTGTTGTCTGTAACCGCCTTCTGAATCGCGTCGAGGACCCCCAGAGAGTTGGTGTTGCCGTTATCGCCAAGATAGAAGTTGATCGTTGCGCCGGGAGCGGCGGCGTGCGCCCATTCCAGGTCGAGCAGGGCCTCGACTTCGTCGCCGTTTCGGCCTGGGTTGGTAAAGGTGCCGTTCTTGTTGCTTGACAGAATGGTGTTGATCGTCTCGGCGGGCAGGCCGAACGTTTCGTTGAAAAGGCTGACTGCACTGTGGAGGTAGTCGGAGTCGCCGACGATCGCGATACAGTCGCCTGCGCCGTCAATCCCGGAATCGAGGACCGGAGTTACATTGTAGAAGGTACGAAGGTCGCTCGGCGCGAAAGCGTTGACTCCGCCGTTGCTGGTTTCGGGCTGCGCGGCGAACCCATCGGATTCCGCCGCGCCCGCATCCATCGACAGGGCCAGCCTAAGGTTCTCTACCGCGACCCGTGGGGCCGTCGCCGATCTGCCGGTCAGGCTCTTTTTTTTTAACGCCATCGAGGCGCGCATGTTGTCGAGCCCCTCGATTGAGCCGATCACACCATGAAAGTGCCCGGGAATCAGCGGGTCGCTGGTGTTCGCGAAAAGTTCGTTTCCCATGGACACCAGGTTGACCCCAAAGGTGCTCTCGATCAGCGGCACCGGACCGCTGAAACGGATACGCCGCGCGCTCGGATTGCTTTCGACGATCGTGAAGCCTTGTGCCGAGAGCCAGTCCGCAACCGCCTGAAAACTCGCCGGGCTCGGGCCGAACCGGGCGTTGAACTCCTCCGGCGTGAGCCAGTGCCGATAGTTAGGCGAGCTGGGATCCTGTTGCTCGGCCTGGAGCTGCGCCAGCGCGGCGGGGTTTTGCAGCGCAAATACGACCTCAAGCGTCAGTTGCTTTTGAAAATCGAGCGGACCCTGCACCCGCGACCATTCGATGTTGGGATGGTTGCCGGCAAGAGGCACGGTTTGCGCCAGCGCCGGGAGCGCGCCGATGACTGTGGCACAGGCCGCGAAGAGACAGCACCACAGCGATCTATATAAGCGAATGTTTCGCGCCGGCATCCTTAACCTTCCTTTGGGCGGGACAGCGTTTTCCTGCCCCGGCGACACAACGCCATCTCTGGCTGCCAATCAGTGTCTTTTCAAAAAAGGGCCCCACGAAAGTAACGGTTCGCGGCAAAGCGAGTCAAGGCGAACCGTTGATAACTACGGTTGTAATAAGGAATTAATGGGCGGAAACTCCAAGCAGCTTCTCTTCAGGCTGCGCGAGGATGACCCATGATTAGAGGCTTGATCGCTTTCGTCATTTTGGCCGCCCTCACAGCCGCGTTGGGCTATCGATGGTACAGCCGGGACCTTGATTTCCACTTGCGGCAGGAAAAGCAAATCGCCGAACTCAATCAGCAGGTGAATAAACTGCAGGCAGACAACGAACGACTCAAGGGCGAGCTTGCCAAGGTTCAGGAAGAAGAGAGCCGGATGGTAGCCGCCAACGAGATGCTGCGCAAGGCAATCGAGCAGGCCAAGCTCTCGGGCAAGGCTCCGCGGGTTGAACCGTATCCGCCCAAGTGAGGCCTCGCCCGCGCCGGTGATGGCGCCTTACGGCTTGCGTGCGGCAGGCGCCATCGCGAAGCGCTGCCATTCGGCGAGATGGCTAAGCGAACGCAGGTCGGCCATCCGGTCGAGGTAAACTTCGCCCTTTAAATGATCCGTCTCGTGCTGGATGACGCGGGCGTGAAAATCCCGCGCGACGAAATCCAGCACCTCGCCGTTGCGGCCCAGCGCCTGAACGCGGACTTCCTTGAAGCGCGGCACCAGGCCGCGCAACTCCGGGATGCTCAGGCATCCTTCCCAGTCGTCAACGGTTTCGCGGTCGAGCACGGTCACGATCGGATTGATGATCACCGTCAGCGGCACCGCCGGCGCGTCGGGATAGCGAGGGTTATTCGCGACCTCGATGACCGCGATCTGGAGCGGCAGGTGAATCTGCGGGGCGGCCAGTCCGACGCCGCTGTACTCATTCATGGTCTCGACCATGTCGTCGATGAGCGCCTGGAATTCGGGTCGGCCGATCTGCTCGGCCGCGACCGGACTTGCCTGAGTGCGGATCACCGGATGGCCCAATCGGGCGACTTTCAAAATCATGGATAGTTTCGCGGTTCAGGCGTCTGCGCTTCGCCGCGCCTCGACCGCTTCCTTGATAGCCGGCGCGATCGCGCCAAGCGATGTGCCGGTCGGAAAGATTCCCGCCACCCCAATCTTCTTCAGAGCCGCGATGTCCCGGTCAGGAATCGTTCCGCCGACAAACACCGCAATCTCTTTGGCGCGACCCGCAGCGGCAAGTCCGCCCATCACCTTCTCCGCCAGCGGAAGATGCGCGCCCGAGAGGATGCTCAGGCCGATCGCATCTACGTCTTCCTGTACGGCGGCGCTGACGATCTCCTCGGCGCTGCGGCGCAGCCCCGTGTAAACGACCTCCATCCCGGCATCGCGCAGGGCGTAGGCGATAACCTTGGCGCCCCGGTCGTGCCCGTCCAGCCCGGGCTTGGCTATCAACACCCGAATCGCATTGCGTCCCATAGTTGTCCTCAGAGACCCACCGGCTCCTTGAAGGTGCCGAACTGTTCGCGCAGCACGGCGCAGATCTCGCCGACGCTGGCGTACGCCTTGACCGCCTCGCCGATCGTCGGCATCAGGTTTTCGCTCCCTCGCGCCACTTCGCGCAGTTTGGCCAAAGCGGCGTCTACGCGCTGGTTATCGCGTGTCGCGCGCACCCGCGCCAGGCTTTCGCGCTGACGGGCGGCGGCGGCGGAATCCGTCTGGTAAAGTTCGAGCTGGCGTTCCGGCTCGGGACGGCTGAAGCGGTTGACGCCCACCACGACCTGCTCGCCGCTCTCGACTCGCTGTTGATAGCGGTAGGCCTCAGCCGCGATCTCTTTTTGGATGAGGCCGCTTTTGATGCACGGCACCATGCCGCCCATTTTGTCTATCCGCTCGATAATCGTAAGCGCCTCGTGCTCGACACGATCGGTGAGGGCCTCCACGTAATACGACCCGCCCAGCGGATCGACCACATTGGGCACTCCGGTCTCATACGCGAGCACCTGCTGGGTGCGCAGCGCCAGTTCGGCGCTCTGCTCGGTCGGGATAGCGAAGGGCTCGTCCCAGGCCGCGGTGAACATCGATTGCACGCCGCCCAGCACCGATGCGAGCGCCTGGTAGGCGACCCGCACGATATTGTTCTGCGGCTGCTGCGCGGTCAGAGTGCTGCCGCCGCATACCACGCCGAAGCGAAACATCTGCGCGCGAGGGTCGCGCGCGCCGAACCGATCCTTCATCAGGCGCGCCCACAGCCGGCGGCCCGCGCGATATTTCGCGATCTCCTCGAAGAAATCGTTGTGAGTATAAAAGAAGAAACTGATCTGCGGCGCGAACTCGTCGACCTTAAGGCCGCGATCCACGCAGTGCTGGACGTAAGCGATCCCGTCGGACAGGGTGTACGCCAGATCCTGAACCACGGTCGCGCCGGCGTCGTGGAAGTGAGCGCCCGCCACGCTTATCGGATTAAATCGCGGCGCGTGCTTGAGGCAATGCTCGATGGTGTCGACGATCAGGCGCAGCGACGGCTCGGGCGGAAAAATCCAGGTTCCGCGCGACACATACTCCTTAAGGATATCGTTCTGGGTCGTACCGGCAACCTTCGCCGAGGGCACTCCCTGGCGTTCGGCCACCGCCAGATACATCGCCAGCAGGATCGCGGCGGTCGAGTTGATCGTGAACGAGGTGCTGATTCGATCGAGCGGGATTCCTTCGAACAGCGTCTCCATGTCCGCCAGCGTATCGATCGCGACTCCCACCCGGCCGACGTCGTCGGCCGCCATCGGGTCATCCGAGTCCAGCCCGAGCTGAGTGGGAAGATCGAGCGCGACCGAGATGCCGGTCTGTCCCTGCTCGAGCAGCCACTTGTAGCGAGCGTTCGATTCCTTGGGAGTCGCGAAACCGCTGTACTGGCGCATCGTCCAAAGGCGGCCGCGATGCATGGTCGGCTGCACGCCGCGGGTGAAGGGGTATTCGCCAGGAAGCCCTACATCGGCCAGCGGATCGTTATCGCGCAGGCTCAGGGGCGTGTACAGAATATCGAGTTCAAGGCCGGATGAAGTCCTGGCCGGCGGTATATCCTGACGGGAGACGCGCTCGCGCCATCGATGCTCCGCGCTATCGAACGCCTTATCGGCTCCGTTCTCGTGGGGTACGCCGGCTCCGGTTGCGATACCGCTCCGGTTGATTTCGAGTTCTCTCGCCATAATGTCCTCTTCGATTGTTCAGCGTCCGCGAAACCTGGGAGCGCGGCCCTCCTTGCGCGCCGCAAGCGCCTCCCAATGGTCCTCTGTCATCCAGGTGCGCGCAAAAAGATCGGCTTCGAAAGCCACGGCCTGCTCGCCTTCGAGATGCTCACCTTCGTCGACCGCGCGCTTGATCGCCGCGACCGCGAGCCGGGGATTGCGCGCGATTTGGCCCGCTAACTCCATCGCCGCCGTGAGCACCTCGGCGGGCGCGACGACGCGATCGGCCAAGCCGATGCGATAAGCTTCGTTCGCGTCGATCAACTCGCCCGTCAGCAACAGCCTGAGCGCGCATGCGCGGCCTATCAGCCGCACCAGCCGCCGCCTTCCACCCCAGGCAGGCGTAATCCCGATAGTCACCTGCTTGAATCCGAAGCGCGCCGTCTGGCTGACGATCCGGATGTCGCAGGCGAGCGCCACCTCGCATCCGCCGCCCAGGCTGTCGCCGTTGATCGCGCCGATTACGGGAATCGGGATGCTCGCCAGGCGCGCCATGAGGCGCTGCATCTTGCGCGACATCGCGGCCGCGGACTCGTGCGTCGTCAGTTGCTCGAATTCTTTCAAGTCGCCGCCGGCGACAAACGTTCGATCGCCCGCGGCGGTCAGCACGACGGCCGCGATCTCTGACGAGGTTTCGATCCAGTCCAGCACGCGGTCGAATTCGGCCATCGTCGGCAGGCCGATCGCGTTGTGGACCTCCGGACGATCGATCGTTATCAGCCCCACGCCGTCGCGTTCGACGTAGTGAAGATGCTTCATCCCCTCGGGAAATCGCGCACGCGAAACCGCTTCATCTGTTTCGCCGGCGGGCGAGCGAATTTTCGATTGAGCGTTATCAGTCATGGTTCAGCGGAGACCGTAAACAATCGTTCATTATATATATTCACGTAATGAGGCCGAATTCACCCATCAGCTAGATTGTCGCGAACGTTCCCGAAGCGCAAACCCGAATCACCATCGATGGTAAGGTGGTTCAATCTCCAAACGCTTGCGGTATTGGCGCCATGCCCCTAGGCTTTGATCTCGTATCCCAATCGGAGAGCGCACGTAATGCAACATCGACCGACCGACCGGCATCACGGTTTGCACCCAGGCAAAATAGCCCATATCGCGCTGATGGCATCGGTCCTGGTTTGGCTGATGACAGGTATCGCGATGGCCGCGGACACGGGCAAGCGCGATTACAAGCGCAACTGCGCCGTGTGCCACGGAGCGGACGGCAAGGGCAATGGCGAGGCGGTTCGAGTGCTGGTTGGTCGAGCCCGGCGATCTTACCCAACTGAGCAAGCGGCACGGCGGCGAATTCCCGGCCGACGCGGTCTATAAGGCGATCGACGGCCGCGACGAAGTTAGCGCTCACCATCTGGGTCGTCGACGGATGCCGGTCTGGGGACTGGATTTCCAGCTCGGAGCTGAACTCACTCCCGAGAGCGAAGCAAACCTGAAGCGGCGGATTGACGCGCTCGCGCACTACGTAGAAACGATGCAGGAAAAGTAGCCGCGCATCCTTCCTGCTTCGCGGTTTCCCAGGCAATCTTCATGATTGCTGTTCAAATACTCCCGCACCACCGAATACAGGAGCCGATTTCAGCCCGCTGAAGCCGGCAAGAACGACGAGGGCGTTCGGCCGGTCTTTTTCTATCCAAGTCTGGCGACGATCCGACTTTTGGTCGCAAAACGGGACATATTTGCCACACTTGGGCATATTTTCCATAGCCGGGCACATCATCCGAATCGAACGTCGTATCCGATCAGGACGTTGCAATTTATTGCGGATGGTAACGATGCCCCAAAATAACGACCGAATTTTGGCGACGGTCAAAAAGTCGCCGCCGATGGGGGGAGAAGTTTATGCGAAAGGCAGCGTTTCCAGAAAAGTAACCGAACTCAAATAACGGCACGGCTGTTGCGTCGCAAAGGTTGCGACGCGCTCCTACGGCATCCTGGAACTAACCCCATCCTCCAAGCGCGCGCTGCTACCTCCCGTCCGGCAACGGGCTTCGAGGCTAAACAAATGATGCATCATTCGAGAATGCGCCATACGATCCTTGGTCGATTGCTTCTGACCGGCGTGGCGGTAACATTCGGATTGATCTACGTGCCCTCCGCGCTCATCGGGTTGGGCGTGGCGAGGGGTGGCGACTCGGTAGCGCCGGTGAGTTTGTATGTCGACGGATCGAGCTTCAGCGAATCCCCGATGCCCAGCATGGTGCCAAGCATGAGCACGGACCTTGGCAATCAGGGCCCTGCGGTCCACGAGGCCGCATTTCAGCATGAGCACGCCTCTGGCGCTCACCATACGTCCGGACAGCCCGCCGCGAATAGCGCCGAACGCCGCCAGGCACTCGCCGCCTTGACCGCACTTCTAATTCAGATCCAATCCGCGGGCACCGGCGGCCGATAGCGATCACCCTGAGCTTCGGTTCGCGGTTCAGCGCCCGGGTTTCCTCGAACGCTTGTCCTCCCAGCCCATTCCTACTGTCAGCGTGACCCCGAAGCGCTCGATCATCAAACCCGCATCCGCGCGCATCGCCTGCCACGCCGCCGATTCGCTGCTCTCCTTCATCGCCTCGGGATTATCGAAGTACAACTCCGCGACTCGGTAAAAAGGCGATGCGGCGCCCTCAAGCCCGGCGTCGATTCGCGTAAGCTCAATCCCCCGAAGCCCGGGCACAAGCTGCGCCTTCGGAACGTGCACATCCCAGTAGTATTTCTCGAAGGCCTCGACCTCTGCCGGCTTCGGCGCCGACCAGAACGCGACGATTTTGTACATGTGCTTTTCCTCCGCAACGGCAATCGTTTCACAAAGCCCGAATAGTGGCGAGTTCCGGAAAAGCCTGGACAGCTTGAAATCGGAGCCTTTGGCATTCGTAACAAAAGGTTCATCGGAAACATTTCTGACGGCCAATTTTTTCAGGCTGATGCCTCAGCCATGCCCTATGATGGCGTGCACGCGCGTCCTAAAATCAAATCAAGTGCTCTCAACGCCGGCGCGGAACAGCGGTACACGCCGGCCGCAAAAGATTTCTATGAGGCTCGCATGACGCTGCATAACGATACTTCCCCACCGACGCTCGCGATTCTGGTGGGCGGTGGGCCGGCTCCAGGGATAAACGGCGTAATCGCCTCGGCTACGATTGAGGCCATCAAGCGTGGCTTGCGCGTGCTCGGTTTGCGCGACGGTTTTCGCTGGCTCGTTAAAGGGGACACTTCGCATGCCGTCGAGCTGACGATCGCGGATGTCAGCCGCATTCATCTGACCGGCGGCTCGATTCTGCGCACCTCGCGGACCAATCCCGCGCGCGACGAGGAAAGCCTGGAGCGGGCCGTTTCCACTCTGACCCAGCTCGGCGTGCGCTATCTGCTCTGCATCGGCGGCGACGACACCACCTACGGCGCATCCAAGATCGCCGAACGCACACGCGGACGGATCGGCGTGGCGACCGTACCCAAAACCATCGACAACGATCTGCCCTTGCCCGAAGGCGCGCCCACCTTCGGCTTCGAGACCGCTCGTACCGTCGGCACCGCGATCGTCGAATCGCTCATGGAGGATGCGCTGACCACGGGCCGGTGGTATCTGGCGGTTTCGATGGGCCGCAATTCGGGTTCGCTGGCGCTCTCGATGTGCAAGGCGGCGGGCGCTACGCTGGCGGTCATTCCCGAAGAATTCCGTAGCGGGAAAATCGATTTCAATCTGGTCGTCGATACCATCGTCGGCGCCATCATCAAGCGCAAGGCCTCGGGCCACGAGGATGGCGTCGTGGTCGTCGCCGAAGGGATTGCCGAGCGGTTCGGCAGCGATGCGCTG
The DNA here is from genome assembly GCA_963759165.1 of uncultured Pseudomonadota bacterium. Lineage (GTDB taxonomy): Bacteria > Desulfobacterota > Binatia > Binatales > Binataceae > DATJOQ01. The sequence goes on from CAVWXK010000001.1 coordinate 2,519,755, forward strand.
GCGGGGTTGGGTTCCGCGCGCGACGCCTACGGTCATCTGAATCTCGCCGACGTGCCTCTGGGTTTGATTCTGCGCGATCGCGTACGGGCGGCGCTCGCGCTGCTTAACATCGATGCGACCGTGATCGCGAAGGATATCGGCTACGAGCTGCGATGTGCCAAACCGGTTCCATACGACGTTGAGTACACGCGCACCCTTGGTTACGCCGCGGTCCGTTTTCTCCTAAGCGGCGACTCTGGCGCCCTCATCGCGATCGCCGGCGGGCGCGCGACTCCCGTCAGGCTTGAGGACATCGCGAATCCGGAAACCGGCCGAGTGCGCGTGCGGCTGGTGGATGTTTCCACCGAATCTTACCTGGTCGGCCGCTCATATATGATTAGATTGAAGCTGCCGGACTTCGAAGAGCCTTCGTTATCGCGCTTGGCCGCATGCGCCCGGCTTTCGGCTCAGGCCTTCAAGGACCACTTCCTGCCGGCGGTGCTGGCCACGACGCCGCGGACGAACATCCCGGCGCACATGGCCAACGCATGAGATGATCGCGTTGACGATCGTGGTTTATGGAACGGCTTCAGAGCCGATTAATTTCCGAATTTGGTTGTCGAGGAGAGATGGCGATGAGCGAGCGCACGCGAGAAATACTCAGTTGGTATGGGAGCGATAATCCGGGCACGCTGACCAATCTCGCCCGGATGCTGAACCACGGGAAGCTGGCCGGCACCGGCAAGATGGTCATCTTGCCGGTCGATCAGGGTTTCGAGCACGGACCGGGGCGCAGTTTCGCACCGAATCCGCCGGCCTACGATCCGCGTTATCACTTCGAACTCGCGATCGAGGCCGGATGCAACGCCTACGCCGCGCCGCTGGGTTTTCTGGAAGCGGGCGCGCGCGAATTCGCCGGCGAGATCCCGCTTATCCTGAAGCTCAGCAGTCATGAAGTCCCTTTTTGAAGACGCTGACCCCGACCAGGCTCTGACCGGCAGCGTCGCCGACGCGCTCCGATTGGGATGCGCCGCGATCGGGTTCACGATCTATCCGGGCTCGGCGCATCGGATCGAAATGTATGAGAAGATCCGCGAGCTGGCCGAGGAGGCCAAGCACTGCGGCCTCGCGGTCGTCATATGGTCGTATCCGCGCGGCTCCGGCCTCTCCAAGGAAGGCGAGACCGCCATCGACGTTTGCGCCTACGCCGCACAGATCGCGGCCCAACTGGGCGCGCACATCATCAAGGTCAAGCTGCCGACCGCGCATATCGAGCAGGAGGCGGCGCGCAAGGTCTATGAAAAGCAAAGCGTACCGATCGCCACGCTCGCCGAGCGCGTGCGCCACGTGATCCAGTCGGCGTTTAACGGCAGGCGAATCGTGATCTTCTCCGGCGGCCCCGACGGAATCCGACGAGAAGCTGCTCGGACGAAATCCGCGAGATCCGCGACGGCGGCGGCTTCGGCTCGATCATCGGACGCAACTCATTCCAGCGCAAGAAACCCGACGCGCTAAAGCTCCTCGATACGGTGATGAAAATTTACGCCGGCGAGATTAAGTAGCGACGTGCCGCCGTCGGGCGGGCAACATATGTGCCCTCACCCTGCCCCTCTCCCGCAGCTATGCGGGCGAGGGTAGGAAAGCTGCACGGCCAAGATAATTTAAGTGTTGCAGCGCCTCCGATTCCGGGATACCGCAGACGGACCCAAGAACCGGCTCCCTGATTAGCCTTTCATTTCCCTCTCCCGCATCGATGCGGGAGAGGGATAGGGTGAGGGCACTTACAGATACTCCGCGATCCGCCCGAGCACTCCATCGATGTTGCTTAAAACGTCGCTATTCCAGAATCGCAACACCTTGAAGCCGAACGACGCTAGATAGGCGGACCGCCCTTCATCGCCGCTGCCCGCTTCCGAATGCTGTCCGCCGTCAACTTCGACGATCAAGCGCCGCTCGACGCAACAGAAATCCACGATGTACGGTCCGGTCGGATGCTGGCGGCGAAACTTGGCGCCTGCCAGGCGGCGGTCACGCAATCGATTCCAGAGCCGCTCCTCCGCGTCGGTGCGACCCGCTCGCAACGCGTGCGCTCTTCCGCTATTTCGCAGCCGCGTGAAATCAGAAACGCTCGGCCTTTTCTCACGGCCCTGATTCGATTGGGACATCAAGAGGTGCCCTCACCCTGCCCTCTCCCGCAGGTATGCGGGAGAGGGTAGAGAAATCATCGAAGGAATTGAAGCTAAACCTTGCGGCGCATCAGCTCCAGGATGTCGTAGCCGGTGATCTCGCGGCTCTTGGCGGCCCATTCGGTCAGCTCTTTCTGCTCGACCAATCCGGCCTGCGCGCCCTTGGAGAGATCCATCAGCGCCATCTTGATGGTCGCCTCGTCGATCATCTCGCCGGTCTCCGGATCGGCCATCGAGCCGCCGCCCTTGGCGTGATAATGGCTCACCACTCGCCGCGCCGCCTGCACCTGCTCGGCGCTGGGGCTGTAGCAGGCGTTGCAGATTTCGGCCTGCTGCGGATGGATCACCCAGGTGCCGTCCATGCCGAGATTCGCGGCGCCGATGTTCTTCTCGCGCAAGCCGCGCTGCATCTCGGCCACGCGCTCGGGCGAGTCATCCTTGCGCCATAGACGCAGGTAGACGTTGTCGATCGCGTGGAGCCCGGCCGCCTTGGCCGCGACCACCGTTTTCTGCTTGCTGTAGTGGAAGTTCTGATTCTGATTCTCGACGATCTCGCGAATACCAAGATTGGCAGCGAAATCGGCGATGCCGAAGATCAGGCCGCACATCCGGTCGGACGCGGTCGCGATCTCGTAGGCGTTGATCAGCGCCTGCGGAGTCTCGACCAGCACTTCGAGCTGGATCTTGTACTTCCATCCGCCGCGCCGCTCGAGCTCATCGAGCAGCGACGCCACCTCGACGATTTCGTCCGCTTCGCGCGTCTTGGGCAGCACGATGCCGTGAAAACGATTGGGCGCGCCCAGCACCACCGCTTCCATGTCGCCCTTGAAGAAACTCGAATGGATGCTGTTGGGCCGGAAAGTCACCACCTTCTTGCCGAAGTCGAGGGTGTTGAACGCCTCGACCAGAACCTTGCGGCTTTTCTCTCCCTTGAACTCGTAGGGGCAGGCGTCCTCGAAGTCCGCCATCACGTGGTCCACAGGCGATTTGGCCGCATCGGCGGCGTTCTGATGAAGCTTCAGGCTGTGACCCGGATAGGTCATCTGGGTGCGCGGAATTACAAAACGAGTGCCTTGGTCGAGCACGTACATGGCTTTCTCCGTTGATTGAGTTGATTAATTTGCCGATTCAGACGTAAAAATTTTGGCCCGGCGACGTTCCGGGCCCTACTGCTCCATGATTCGGCGCCCGATGACCTCGAGTCTGAATCTCGCTGGCGCCCTCGAAGATCGAGAGCACGCGCGCGTCGCGCCAGTAACGCTGGACGTTGAATTCCATCGAATAGCCGTAGCCGCCATGAATCTGCATCGCTTCGCGCGTCACCCGTTCGGCCATCTCGGCGCCAAACACCTTGGCCATCCCGGCCTCGAAATCGCAGCGCTTGCCCGTATCCTTTTGTGAAGCCGCGAAATACGCGAGCTGCCGAGCGGCTTCGATGTCAACCGCCATGTGCGCGATCTTGTGCCGGATTACCTGAAAATCGCCGATCGGATGACCGAACTGGATCCGCTCGCGGGCGTATTTGACCGCCGCTTCATAAGCGGCCTGGGCCACGCCGACGCCGCGGGCGGCGGTCTGAATCCGGGCCGACTCGTAGGTCGCCATCAACTGGTAGAAGCCCTGCCCTTCCTTGCCGCCGACCAGGTTGCCGGCCGGCACATAGGCGTCGTCAAAAGAGAGTCCGAAGCTTCTCATCCCGTGATATCCGACGGTCGGAATCGGCTCGCCGGTCAGATGCGGAGGGGCGAATTTGTCGCCGGGAGTCTTCTCGAAAAGCAGTAACGACAAGCCCTTATGCTTTTTGGTGGGATCGGGATCGGTCCGCGCCATCACGGTCAGGATGTTGGCGCGGTTGGCGAACGTGCACCACATCTTCGAGCCCTTGATCAGGTAGCCGTCGCCCTGTTTCACCGCGCGAGTCTTGAACGACGCGGTGTCGGAGCCGGTGTCGGGCTCGGTGAAGGCCGCGGCGGTCATGATCTCACCGCGCGCGATTTTGGGCAGCAGTTCCTTCTTCTGTTGCGGCGTCCCGTGGGCGGCGAGGAGTCCGCCGGTGATGAGGTTGCGGGTCATCACCGAACCCACCGACAGCCATCCGCGCGACAGCTCTTCGGTCACGATCGCCATCGAAACATAGTCGAGCCCAAGCCCGCCGGACTCGGTCGGGAAGGTGATCCCGAAGTAGCCCATCTCGGCCATCTTTTTCAGGATGTGTTCGGGAATCTCCTGATTGTTGCGGTCGAGGTCGTTGGCGATTGGCGCGACTTCGCGATCGACGAAGTCACGCACCGAGCGTCGGATTTCTTCGTGCTCTGGCGTTAGAGACGGCATTCGATATCACTCCGTGGCGTATTTGTATTGGCGGACCAGCGGCGGGCGCTCGACTTCGATCTTTCGTCTTGCCTTCGGTTCGCCGATCCTGCCGCGATCAACTCAAGGATTGTATTCGGGACCCGTGTGGCTGCGCCAGCGAAAGACCGCGCGCCAGTCCCCGGCATCAGGGGTCCGCCTGAACGATCCGCCGTCACCTTCTATGAAATTCGCATGGCCCGGTCAATCCATCGCAGCCCGGCGCCGCCGGTTCGCGATGCCGGCAATGGGGTCGAAAATGACGTGTTGCGTAAGCTGCGGTGAAACGGTAGCTATCTTTCTCTTATCAAGGTTTGTTTCCTTTGGAGTCAAAGCGATGAAAGCGGTCGTTTTCGAGCAGCATGGCGGCCCGGAGGTTCTGCGCTACACCGATACTCCGGAGCCAAAGCCCGGTCCCAACGACGTTGTGGTGAAGGTCAAGGCTTCGGCCTGCAACTTTAACGATATCTGGGCCCGGCGCGGTTTGCCGGGGATGAAGATCACACTGCCCCATATCTCCGGTTCGGATGTCTCGGGCGTAGTCGCGGATATCGGCAGCGCCGTCAAGACCGTCAAGGTCGGCGATGAAGTCGTGGTTCATTGCGGCATCGCGTGCCGCGAGTGCTACTACTGCACGCACGGGCAGGAATTTTTCTGCCCCGACTTTAAAATCTGGGGCTTCCAGACCGGGCCGCTCGACGGCGGTCACGGCGAGTACTGCAAGGTACCCTCGGTCAATCTCATCCCCAAGCCCAAAACTCTGACCCATCCCGAGGCCGCGACCATTCCGCTGGTGCTGGTCACGGTATGGCGGATGCTGGTGACGCGCGCGAAGATTCAGCCGGGCGATTTCGTATTGATCTGGGGCGCGGCCGGCGGGCTGGGCATCATGGCGATCCAGATCGCAAGGCTCTTCAACGCCCGCCCGATCGCCGTAACCTCGGGCGACGACAAGCTCGAACTATGCAAGAGCCTCGGCGCGGAGTTCCTGCTCAATCGCACCAAACACGACATCTTTCAGGAAGTGCGGAAGATCACCGACGGCAAACGCGCCGACATCGTCTTCGAGCATACCGGCGCCGAAACCTGGCCGACCTCGATCCAGTGTCTCAAGTGGGGCGGCACCATCGTGACTTGCGGCGCCACCTCGGGATTCGACGCGCATCTGGATATTCGTCTGCTGTGGAACAAGCAGCAGAACTATCTGGGCTCCCATCTGGGCAACAAGGGCGAGTTGATCGACGCGATGCAGTTCGTCGACAGCGGCCACATCAAGCCGGTGGTCGGCAAGGTTCTGCCGCTCAGAGAGCTTGCGCTGGGCCAGGACCTGATGGAGCGCAACGCCGTGCTGGGCAAGATCGCGATCGTTCCCGAGTAGCGCGTTCGTCGCTGCCGCGACGGTTCTTGCGCAAAGAGACATCGCGCCTGTAAAGCCTGATTCGATTGAATTAGACTGAGCGGCGCGACATGGTTCCTTCCCTCGCCGCCTTCGAGAACGAATTGCGCCGCCGAATCGACGGCGAGGTGCGATTCGATCCGCCTTCGCGAGCCCTCTACGCGACCGACGCCTCGAATTATCGCCTGGTGCCGCTCGGTGTCGTCATCCCGCGTCATGAGGGCGACGTAATCGCGGCGGTCGCGATGGCGCGTGAAAACGAGATGCCGATTCTGCCGCGCGGCGCCGGCACCAGCCTCGCGGGCCAGACCTGCAACACCGCTCTCGTGCTCGACTTTTCCAAGTACATGACCGCGATCCGCACGATCGATGTCGAGCGGAAGCTTGTAACCGTCGAGCCGGGAGTGATTCAGGCCCAACTCAACGCCGCCCTGCTCCCGCACGGCCTGTTTTTCGCGCCTGATCCCGCGACCAAGGACCGCTGCAATATCGGTGGGATGATCGGCAACAACTCCTGCGGCGCGCACTCGGTCGCCTATGGCAAGACGGTAGACAACGTCGAGGCGCTCGACGTCCTGCTTTACGACGGCACTCGATTAGACCTTGGCGCGGTTTCGGACGATCAATTGGCCGCATCGATCGCCGAAGACGACCGCCGCGGCCGACTGTACGGCCGGCTTCGCGAACTCCGCGATCGATACGGCGATGCTGTTCGCGAGCGCTATCCGCGAATTCCGCGTCGCGTCTCGGGCTACAATCTCGACCAACTGCTGCCGGAAAACGGCTTCAATCTCGCTCGCGCGGTGGTCGGCTCCGAAGGGACGCTCGCGATAACGATGGGTGCGACGCTGCGCCTCGTGCCCCGCCCCAGGCGCCGGGCGCTGTGCGTGCTGGGCTTCGGCGATATCTTCGTCGCGGCCGATCAGTCGCCGTGGATTCTCGAACATCGCCCGGACACTCTCGAAGCGTTCGACCATCGACTAATCGAGTTCTGCAAAGCGACCGGTCTCTACCTCGACTTGCTGCGGATGCTGCCCGAAGGGCGAAGCTTCCTCCTCGTTGAGTTCGGCGGCGATAATGAGGACGAAGCGCGTGGCCGTGCCGAGGCCTTGTGCGAGCGCGCCCGCCGCGTGACCGATTGCATTGGCGTCGGACTTTTCGCCGACGAGATAGCGCAGCGCTCGGTCTGGGCGCTCCGCGAATCCGGCCTCGGCGCGAGCGCGATGATCCCCGGCTATCCGCGCACCTGGCCGGGCGCCGAAGACGTTGCGGTCGCACCGGCGAAGCTCGGCGCGTATCTGCGCCGCTTCGCCCGGCTGCTGGAAGCGCATCGGCTCGAAGCCGCGGTCTATTACGGCCACTTCGGCGACGGATGCGTCCATTGCCGGATAAATTTTGACCTCGCAAGCAAAACGGGCGTGGCGACGTTTCGCGCCGCGATGGAGGATCTTGCCGACCTGGTTGCGGAATTCGGCGGGTCGCTCTCGGGCGAACATGGCGACGGTCGGGCGCGATCGGAATTGCTGCCGAAGATGTTCGGCCCGGAACTTGTCGAGGCGTTTCGTGAATTCAAACGCGCGTTCGACCCGGATGGCCGCCTCAACCCGGGCGTAATCGTCGATCCAAGCCCGCTGGATTCGCACCTGAGGCTCGGGCCCGACTATCGGCCAGCGTCGCCGGTGACTCACTTCGATTTCAGCGACGACGGCGGTCTCGCGGGCGCGGCGCTTCGATGCGTCGGGATCGGCAAGTGCCGCAAGCTCGATGCCGGTACGATGTGTCCGTCATACATGGCGACGCGCGAGGAGATGCATTCGACGCGCGGGCGCGCCCATCTGCTGCTCGAGGCGCTGACCGGAGAATTGCTCGATGGCGGGATGGCCGACGATTGCGTCCGTGAAGCGATGGACCTTTGCCTGTCGTGCAAAGGATGCAAGCGCGAGTGCCCGGCCGGCGTGGATATGGCGACGTACAAGGCCGAGTTCCTTGCCCATTACTATGACACCCATCGCCGCCCCGTCAGCGCACGGATTCTCGGTCGCATTCACGATTTCGCCCGGCTCGCGATGGCGTCGCCGCGCCTCGCAAACGCGGCCTTGGGCAATTCGGCAATCAGTCGAATCCTCAAGCGCACGCTGAACGTCCATCCGGAGCGCGAGCTGCCGGGGCTGGCACAAATCTCGTTTCGCTCGTGGTTCACGAATCGTCAAGCCGGCAATAGGAACGGCACTCAAGTCCTGCTGTTTCCCGACACGTTCAATAATTTTTTCCAGCCCGAAGTCGCGATCGCCGCGGTCGAAGTTCTCGAACGGGCCGGATTCAAGGTCGTGATACCGCCGGTCGACCTGTGCTGTGGCCGCCCGCTCTATGACCAAGGGATGCTCGACCTCGCCAAACGCCGGCTGATTCAAATTCTTGACGTTCTGACGCCGTTCGTCGAACGCGGCGTTATCGTCGTCGGCCTCGAACCGAGCTGCCTGCTGACCTTCCGCGATGAACTTCCCAAGCTGATGCCTCGCGATTCGCGCGCAAGGGCGCTCTCCGAACACGCGCTGCTGTTCGATGAATTTTTGACCCGCGAGGCCAAAGAGTTTATGCCGCCGTCGATTCCGGGGCGTGCGCTGGTGCACGGCCATTGCCATCAGAAAGCGATCACCGGACTCGGCAGCGAGCTTAAGCTTCTCAAGCAGTCGCGCGGATTGAGCGTCACCGAGCTGGACGCGGGATGCTGCGGGATGGCGGGTGCGTTCGGTTACGACCGGGAGCACTTCGAGGTCTCACGCGCGATTGGCGAGCGCGTGCTGATGCCGGCGGTGCGAGCGAGCGATCCTGAATCGCTGATAATCGCCGACGGCTTTTCCTGCCGCTCCCAAATCACACAGTTCTGCCCCGACCGCCGCCCGCTCCATCTCGCGCAAGTGCTGAATCGACACTAAGCGCCTGCCGCACCTTGAGCGCGGCGAGCACTGTAATCTCCGGCTTCCATGCGCTAGCGTGGCGCGATCGGAGGCATACAAATGCGTCTTGGAATTACGATCCCACTCGATGGTTTCAGCAACCGCCGGATTCTCGACCTGGCGCGACGCGCCGAGTCGCTCGGATATACCGATGCGTGGTCGATGGAAGGTTTTGGCAACGACGCCTTCAGCCCGCTGGCTGCGGCCGCCGCGGTAACGGAAAAACTCCGGCTCGGAACCGCGATCGTGCCGGTATTCACGCGTCCGCCGGCGCTGATCGCGATGAGCGCGGCGACGGTGCAGCAAATCTCCAACGGCCGGTTGATTTTGGGACTTGGAATTTCCACTCCGACTATCGTTGACCAATGGATGGGCGTCCCGTTCCAGAAGCCCGTCACCAGAGTTCGCGAGACGGTCGCGGCGTTACGGGCGATCTTCGCCAAAGAGCGGGTCGTGATGTCGGGTAAAACGCTCCGGATTAACGGCTTTCGGCTCGACGCCGAGTTCGATACTCCGCCGCCGATTTTTATCGCAGCTCAGGGGCCTCAGATGCTGCGGCTTGCGGGCGAACTGGGCGACGGCATGATCACCAACTTCGTTACGCCGGAAGCGGTTCCAGGGATGCTGGCGCATGTCAGTGAAGGCGCGATCGCCGCGGGCAAAGACCCGGCCGAACAGGATGTCGTCTGCCGAATCGTGGTGGTCGTCGACGAAAACGTCGAGCGAGCGAGAGCGGAACTGCGGCGTGCGCTGACCGTCTACGTCACGGTCCCCCAATATAATCAGTTCTTCCGAGGAATCGGGTTCGAGCACGAGGCGACGGAAGCGTTGGGAGCGTGGAACGCCGGCGACCGCAAGAAGGCCATGCAAAGCGTGTCGGACCGGATGGTCGAGTCGATATACGTCTTGGGCAACGCCGATACGTGCCGTAAACGCCTGCAAGTTTACGCGGCAGCCGGAGTCAAGACCGCCACCATGATGCTGCTGTCGTTTGCGCCCAGCCCGGATGAAAGGCGCGCCGGTCTGCTGCACGCGATGGAGGCGTTGGCGCCGAAGTAGGCGCTGTCGCGACGCGGCGGTATCGAGAAAGTTCGATGCCGCTCTAAAAAAAGAGAGCGCCCCTCGATCGAGGGGCGCTCTCGCAACCACACAACAGCCCCACGGAAGCCCCGACCCTACATCGGCGCGACCGTACCGTTGCCGATTTCCTACTTCCCTATATGACCGTCGGCGTAGGGACGCATGCCGGCGTTAATCTGCTGTTGCGTCATCCCAAGCATTTTGTCGGTGGAGTTCAACTGCTGCAGGTAATGCTCTGCCGCCTTTTTGTCACCGCGCCTGAGCGCCGCCCGATATAGCTCGCGGTCCTTCCGGTCCTGGTTGACCAACCCCTCACGACGCTGCAATTGCGCCGGACTCAGGTGCTGATGGGCCTGATAACCTTTATTGTAATTCGCGCTGCCTCCGTAAGGTCTCCAATGCCAGCGGTTACCTTCCTGGTACCAATGTCCTTGCTGACCTTGATACCACTGGTCATTCATGGCGCCTTTCCCCTGCAACTGGTTAGCTTCGTGATGGGACTCGCTTTCGTGGCGAACTTCACCTTCGTGGTGAGTCTCGTGTTCGTGACGAACCTCACCTTCGTGATGAGTCTCGTGTTCGTGGCGGACTTCGCCCTCGTGGTGAGGTTCGCCTTCTTGAGCGAGCGCATGGGCCGGCATCGCCAATAGCGCCAGCGCACCGATAACCGCAAAAGCTTTGCCGATTTTCGTAATCATGATCCTTTACCTCCGCTCTTATAAATTAACAGCATTAACGATGCCGACCCAGCGGCGAGTGTTACGGCCATTCACATTCGCCGAGTTTTGCCCGTTGCTGCCTGCGGTTTTTCTCGACCAGGCGCCCGGTTCTTCTTGCGGCGCTCTTTGAAAAACGACTGCCGGTCATCCCAAACGGTATAGAACGAACCCTAACCGGGTAAACGGAGGTTGATGTGCAAGCAGTTAGCCGAACGTACGCCGGGCGAGGAAAAATACGGTCGCGCCCACCGCGGCGTAGACGGCGATGCCTTCGACCAAACTGATGCCGGTGGTCGTCAGGTACAGCGCCAGCACCATCAGCGACGCAATCACGGCCACGATTTGTTCGGTGCGTCGCTCGCGCGCGCGCGCTCGCGCGACGTGCTCGCTGATCGAGGCTCCGCAATTCGGGCATTTGCCGCCGCGCTTGAAGACCAGGTCGGCATCGCATTCTGGGCATTCAATCCTGGTTCTAAGCGGCATCGGCTATGAACTGTAGGAACGCCGAGTCCCGGTTCGGGACTCGGCGTTTCAAGAAAACAGCAATCAGTGGGTTTTTACGCCCGGGCCAGTCTCACCGGATGCTTTTTGGCGCTGGCGCCGGATTCGGTCTTGCGCTGAGTGGGCCGTTCGGTGCGATAGGCCTTTACCGGCGCTGCCGCCGCCACCGCCGCCGGAACCGACGCCTGCGGCTCAGTAGTAGCCGCCACTTCGGCCGCCTGCCGCGCCTTTTCAGCCTTTTCGGCGAGAGCCTTCAGCTTGCGTTCTTTCCAGGCGCTCAGACCCCGGCGCAGGTATGCGGGATGGATGTCCAGCATCTCGCAGACGTTATCGAACGAGAACACCCATTTCTTGTCTTCGAGATTGATCCACTCTTCGGCATCCCGGAAAAGGCGCTGCCCCTTGTTGGTCGGGGAATCGATACACTTCATGAAGCATTCGATCGCATCTTCCAGAACGCTCAGGATAAGGCGCTTTTCGCCTTCAAGCAGGTGCTTGCGGCGCATGGCCTCAAAATATTGGACGGGCAAAAGCGTGTCGGGCTCGAACAGCCCAGGCAGCCTTTCGTCCAGCGTTTCCCTCTCTTGCATCTTACCTTCCTTGTCTTCCCTTATGGGTCCGTTTGTAACCACCACCACATCCTCCTGTCCCCCCTAAAGACGTTTCAGCCAGGTTTAGTATTCACCTAGTCTTCGTTTTCTTCCTTATATATTTCATGCCAAGCCATCTGAATCGCTTCCAGAATGGCCTCGTTGGATGCCGCCGGATTGTCGTCGAATTCGTCGAGATCGATGACCCACTGGCGCAAGTCTACAAACCTGACGTCAAGCGGGTTCAGTCCAGGATGGTTTTCCGCCAGCACCTCAGCAAGGTCATCAGCATTCTCCCACTTGAGTCCCATATCAAAATGCTCCAACTTAAGCCAGCCTAATTAACATAAGAGCGATTTTAAAATTTGCTTGCTCAATTTCGCCAAAACCGGTCACGAAACGTCCTCTACCGACTTTTTCTCGAGCGCTCCCTTGATTGCCTCGTCCATGATTCGCTGGGCAAAAGGGGCGCTCGCCTCGTTCAATTCCTCGACCATCGCGCCGATTGCCGCTCGCTCTTCGCCGCGACGGGCGCTATCAAGCCTGCCCGCGATATCGTCGATACGGGCGCGCTCGTCGCCTTCCAGCAGATAGCCGTATTCGGCCAATTGTTTCTTGACTGCGGACAATATCTGCTCGGCGTCGTTGCGCGCCTGAACCAACAAACGCTGGTTTAAATCTTCCTCGCCGGAATCAAGCGCCTCTTCCAGCATCCGTTCGATTTCTTCATCCGTCAGGCCATAGCTCGGTTTAACATCGACCGAGTGTTCCCGGCCGGTCCGCTCGTCCCGCGCGGTAACGTTCAGAATACCGTTGGCGTCGATGAGAAAAGTAACCTCTATCCTGGGCATTCCGGCGGGCTGCATCTCTATCGGTCCCAGCTTGAACCGCGCCAGGCTCCGGCAATCGCGTGCCAACTCCCGTTCTCCCTGCACCACGTGAACATCGACGTGAGTCTGATTATCCACTGCGGTCGTGAACATCTCCTTCACGCTGGTCGGGATCGTGGTGTTGCGATGGATCAGACGCTCCATCACTCCTCCCATCGTCTCGATTCCCAGCGACAACGGCACGACGTCAAGCAACAGCATGTCGCGCCGCGAGCCCATCAGAACCCCGGCCTGAACCGCTGCGCCCATTGCCACGACCTGGTCAGGATCGAGCGAGCATAACGGTTTTCGCTCGAAGAACTCCTCGACCCGCCGCCGCACCAGAGGCACCCGCGTCGAACCGCCCACCAGCACAACCGCATCGACGTCGGGGGGCTTCAGACCGGCGTCCTTCAGCGCCAGGCGGCATCGCTCCAGCGTGCGAGCGACCAAACCGTCGACCATGTCTTCGAACTCTGCCCGCGTCACACGCTTACTAACCGTATGGCCGGGCAAATCGACTACAAGGTCGGTAGTTTCGGCGGAACTCAGCCGCTTCTTGGCGGCTTCCGCCTCGCGGCGAGCGCTGTTCCAGATATGTCGCTCGACCCTTAACTCATGGGGAAGGTCGCCGAGGATCAGATCCACCAAGGCGCGGTCCATATCGTCGCCGCCGAGGTGAGTGTCACCGTTGGTCGCCAGAACCTCGAAGATTCCTTCCTTGATGCTCAGGATCGAGATATCGAAGGTTCCGCCCCCGAGATCGTAAACCGCAACCCGCCCGGCAGCCATCTTTTGCAAGCCATATGCCAGCGATGCGGCGGTAGGCTCATTTACCAATCTTACGACCTCAAGGCCCGCAATTCGACCGGCATCCTTGGTTGCCTGACGTTGCCCGTCGTTGAAATAGGCCGGGACCGTGATAACCACCTTTTCGACCGGGCCCAAGCCGGCGGCTTCTGCCCGATTCTTGAGCGCGCGGAGAATTTCCGCCGAAATCTGCGAAGGTGTATAAATCCGGCTTCCGACCCGGAAACGGACCACAGATCCGGTGAAATCCACAAAAGAGTAACGATGCTGGTCTTCTGGGGCCAATTCCGCGCCGCCAAGCCCCATATAGCGCTTGACTGAGCGCACCACCGCGCCATACTCGCCCCCGGCGAAGCCGACCGGGCATATCTGCCCATCCCGCTCGACGCTCAGATGCGGTTCGAGCTCAATCGCCCGTTCACCAACGTTCACGGAGCCGTCAGGAGATAACGCGACGACGGACGGTAACAAAGGATCGCCGGTTTCGGCATCCGCAATCACGCGCGGAACGTCGCCGTCCATGACCGCAATCAGGCTGTTGGTAGTGCCGAGGTCTATACCGAAAATGGTGCTCATTTGAGGTTTTTTACCCGAAATGGGTTATCTGTCGTCGTGAGATTTTATGGAGTAACCGGCCAGTTTAACTGGCATCAAAAGGCTCGATTTCCCGGTCTACGTCCCTAATCAGGGTGCCCAGATAGGCAATCTTTGAAAGTATCGCCTTGAGGCTCACGATGAGGTCCGCCTGCTCTCCGTTCTGACGGTCCCATCTCGCAAAATTTTCGGCCAGTGCGCCACGCGCCTCGTCCATCGAGGCCCGCAACGCCCTCCGACGTTCCCGTATCGCCGAAACAAGCTCGCCCACCGCCCCCCGGTTATCGCGATCCGCCTCACGTAATTGCGCCAGCTCTTCCTGCACTTCGAATACCAGCTCCGCAAGCTCAGCCGGAACGCGTTTATTGCTATCGGCAAGTTTCTCGCCGTGCAGCTCCAGCCAGTAGCGGCCGCGGCTAATCGGATCGCGCAGGATGCGGTAGCTTTGCGTAAGCATCGCCGTGCTCCTCAGGCTGGCATCGCGGACGGCTTCGGGCTGGGTCGCGAAACGGTCGGGATGAACGCGACGACCGATCTCGTGGTAGATACTTTCGAGCTGCCGCAAATCCAGGGTCAGCTTGCGGGGCAAGCCGAGCACACCGAAATAGTCGAGCTCAGCCGGAAGCGGCGCTCCACAGTCGGAGCACAGCAGACGCGGTTCCTGCCGGCGCGCGCAGGATGGACACTGGACCATGATCTCGCTCGTACCCCGCCTCGTTCATACCGTGAACGATTCCCCACAACCGCAGGAATGCTTGACGTTTGGATTATGGACCCGAAAGCCCGCCGACATCAGCTCTTCGGCATAATCCAGCTCGGTCCCGTTCAGGTACAGGAAGCTTTTCTTGTCGACGATCAGCCGGGCGCCGTCGCGCTCGAAAATTTTATCGCGCTCTTTGGCCTCGTCGATTTCCATCCGATACTGAAGCCCCGAGCATCCGCCCCCCACCACCTTGACCCGCAATCCGGCGCCGGGTTTCTCGGCAACCAGTTGCTTGATCTTGGTGGCGGCGTTTTCAGAAAGCGAGATCATTGTTGTCGCCCGAACCGAATGAATGAATGCGGCCCTAGCCCTCCGCCGCCTGGCTGGTTCCGTTCTTCGCCTGAGCCTTGCGTTTTTGCCAGTCGCCGATCGCCGCCTTGATCGCGTCTTCGGCCAACACCGAGCAGTGAATCTTGACCGGCGGCAGATTAAGTTCCTTCACGATGGCGCTGTTCTTGATCGCCATCGCCTCTTCCAGACGCTTGCCCTTGACCAGCTCGGTGACGTAGCTCGAACTCGCGATCGCGCTGCCGCATCCGAAGGTCTTGAAGCGCGCGTCTTCGATAACCCCGTCGTCCGTGATCTTGAGCTGCAGCTTCATCACGTCGCCGCACTCGGGCGCGCCCACCACGCCGGTGCCGACGTTGGGGTCGTCCTTGGGAAAGCTGCCCACGTTGCGCGGGTTGGAGTAGTGATCGATAACTTTACTTGAGTAAGCCATGACGCCTCGCTCTGAAAAACGCCCCTAGTCCCGCCGCCATTCCACGGACTTCAGGTCGATACCTTCTTTTGCCATCTCGTAAAGCGGCGACATCTCGCGCAGCCGCTTCACCTCTTTAACTACCCGATCCGCCACGAAGTCGACTTCTTCCTCGGTGTTGAAACGGCCCAGTCCAAAGCGAATCGAACTGTGCGCCAGTTCCTCGCTCGTCCCCAGCGCGCGAATCACGTACGACGGCTCGAGCGTCGCCGAAGTGCAGGCCGAACCCGAGCTGACGGCGATGTCGCTGATTCCCATCAGCAGCGATTCGCCTTCCACGTACGCGAAGCTGATGTTGAGGTTGCCCGACAGGCGCTCCGTCGGATGGCCGTTGAGATAAACTTCGTCCAGACGCTCGCAGATTCCCGCATGCAGCTTGTTGCGAAGATCGGAAACCCGCGCGGTCTCTTCCGCCATCTCCTTGCCCGCGATTTCGCACGCCGCGCCCAGGCCCACGATTCCCGGAACATTGAGCGTCCCCGAGCGCATCCCGCGTTCATGCCCACCGCCGTCCATCATCGGCGTCAGCCTCACACGCGGCGCTTTGGAGCGGACGTACAACGCTCCGATCCCCTTGGGACCGTAAATCTTGTGTGCCGAAAGCGAAAGCAAATCGATACCGCAGGCCTCGACGTTGACCGGAACCTTGCCGACGCCCTGGGTGGCGTCGCAGTGAAAAAGAATTCCTTTTTCCTTGGCGAGCTTGCCGATCGCGGCGATCGGATGAATCGTCCCAATCTCGTTGTTGGCGTACATCACCGAGATCAGAACGGTCTTGTCCGTGATCGCCTTGCGAACCTCGTCGGGATCGAGCATCCCGTACTTGTCCACCCGCAGATAGGTGACGCTGGCCTTGCCGGCCCGCTCCAGCGCCTTGCAACTGTCCAGGACCGCCTTGTGCTCGGTGACGCAGGTGATGACGTGGTTGCCCCTGTCTTTGTAAAACTCGACGACGCCTTTGATCGCGAGATTATCCGACTCGGTAGCGCCGCTGGTAAAAATGATTTCTTTGGGCTTGGCGTTGATAAGCGCCGCGACCTGATGGCGTCCCTTGTCGACGCCTTCCTCCGCCTCCCATCCGAACGAATGGTTGCGGCTCGCCGCATTACCGAACTTCTCGCAGAAGTATGGCGTCATCGCGTCGAGCACCCGTCGGTCCATCGGGGTCGTCGCGTGGTTGTCCATGTATATCGGCAGCTTAACCATTCCTTCTCATCATCCCCGAACTCGCAGAGGGCAAAACAATTAGTGGACTCGTTAGGTATAGTATAGCCCAATCTCGCGGGGTGTCAATCAAAACTGCCTGTCTTCGAGAAGCTTTTCAGCCTCCCAAGATTGTGGACTCGATAAGTCTATTAAAACCAGCCCGCCGGTTTGTCAAGGCTCGACATTGCACGGCTTTTTCATCACGCAAGTGACGGGCAGGACGCATCTTCGCATTAGTCGGCTTCCGCGCCAACGCCTTCTGGAAGAAGCGAGCCTCATGGGTCAATGGAATCGGTACGGATTACCGGACGAAGCGATCTCAGAATGGGCCCGGCCTGCTCTGATCGAAGGCCAGCTCGAAGAGTTTCTTCTCGGTACGAATCGATTTGAGGGCGGCCTCGCGAACCTGTTCGAACTCCCGCGCTATCCATGGCGCGAGCCGGGCGACGAGTGCCGCCGGCGACCCGGCGGCATCGGCGCCGAGCAGCGACTTCGCAACCCGGCATCGAAAGACTATGCGCTCCATGCCGCCCTGATGTTCGAGCTTGAGCTGCAGAATAATCGCGTCGGCGATGAGTTCGGCCTCGCCCATCAGGTCGAGGATATAAACGCTACGACCGGTCTGAAGCCGATTTGCCAAGGAGATCTCGCCCAGCGGAAATCCAGGCGACGGGCCGCCGATCAGGCCGCGCGCGACACGGCGCCGATTCTGACCCGCCGCTCCCAGAACAGCACCACCGGACCAGCGATATAAATCGAGGAATAGGTGCCGGTAATAAATCCGACCAGCAGGGTAAAGGCGGAGGGCCTGAGAATCGGTCCGCCCAGAGCGAGCAACGCTATCAGAACCACGATTGTGACCCCGGAAGTCAGGATGGTGCGCGAGAGCGTCTCGTTGATCGCCCGGTTCATGATCGTCGCAAGTCCTTCGCGCCGGCGCTTGAGAGCGTCCTCGCGAATTCGATCCGAAACAATGATCGTGTCGTGAACCGAATAACCGATCACGGTGAGCAGCGCCGCCAGTGTCGTCAGGTCGAATTGCAGGCGCGAGATCGCCAGGGCGCCGGTTACGACCAGGATGTCGTGGATCAGGGCGATTACCGCACCGGCGCCGAAACTCCAGCTGATGTGGCGAAAGCGAAAAGCGATGAAGATGCCCATGAAGAGCGTCGCCACCACCACCGCTCCGATCGCGTCGCGGCGCAGATCCTTGCCGACCTTGGCTCCGACGCTTTCCACCCGCACCACCTGGGCGACCTTGTCGCCGAAGCTTTGATTCAGGGCGCCCTCAAGTTTCTTCGCCAATCCGCCGATATTGTTGACCTTCTCAAAACGAACCAGATATTCGTGGCCGAGCTTGCCGAAATCCTGAACCGTGATCTCCCCCAGGTTCATCGGGGCCAGAGCGCCGCGGATCTTGTCGGCGCTGGTCTCGCGATCGAACCGCACTTGGACCACACTCCCCCCGGCGAAATCGACGCCGTAGTTGAGACCGACGGAGATCAACAGGAAGATCGCCGCGAGGTTGATCGCGGTCGAGAGCAAAACGAAAAATTTTCGTTTGCCGACGAAATCAATGTTCACATCGGGCGCTATTAACTGTAGGGACATCGCCCTCTTTTACTCCTCGCCATCGGCGGCCGTTCTTCCGTTGGATTGAGACGGAACCGATCCAAAGTTCGGGGGCCGGCTTCTGATAATCCGCCCCGACGCCGCTTGCCCGGAAATTCGCAACCGGATGGCCAGCAAGAGAATTAGCGATTCGGACGACTAAAGAAAAGACGGCGCGATGCGACGGCGGTGCGATTTTTGCCCTTGGCCGACCCGGGACGGTTCGCAGCGCAATCGATATCGGTATGTTATGGATGGTTCGAATGCGTTTCGTTCCGGCCTGAAAGGAACGGTCAGCGGAATCATGTTTGCCAGGGAAGGGCTCGAGGGTGCGGTCGCCGCCCGCACTGCTATCTGCCTGATCAAGGGAGAGGAAGGAAAACTCGCCTATCGCGGCTATTCAATCGACGACCTCGCGGAAAAGGCGAATTTCGAGGAAACCGCCTACCTGCTGTGGTTCGGCGACTTGCCGACACCCAAGCGTCTCGCCTGGTTCTCGGCGGAACTCAAAGCCAATCGCAAACCGCCTGGGCCCGGCCTCGAAGCGATCGGATCGCTGCTCAGGACCGCACATCCGATGGACGCGCTTCGAACCGCGGTCTCGATGCTCGCTTCAAGCGACCCCGACGTCGGCGACAACGGCGAGGACGCCAACCTGAGGAAAGGCATACGTCTGACGGCCGCGATGCCGACGCTGGCGGCCCTCCACTCGCGGGTGCGTCGGGGATTTGAGCCGATTGCGCCCGACGGAGAACTGGATCATGCGGAAAATTTTCTTTACATGGCGACCGGCAAGCGGCCGAGCCCGATCGAAGCGACGGCTATGCGCACCGCGATGACGCTTCAGGCCGACCACGGTCTCAACGCCTCGAGCTTCGCCGCGCGCGTCACCGCGGGCACGCTCTCGGATATGCATGCGGCGCTGACCTCGGCCATCGGAGCCTTGCAGGGTCCGCTTCACGGCGGCGCGGTTCGCGGCGTGATGGAAATGCTCATCGCGATCGGCGACAAGCGCAAGGCCAGGGGCGCCATCGACAAGATGCTCAAGGCCAGGAAAAGGATTCCCGGCTTCGGCCATCGGATTTACAAGGGCATCGATCCGCGCGCCGTGCATTTCAGGCGGCTATGCGAACGAATCGGCGACGCCGCGCCCGGCAACGCCAGGTGGTTCGAGCTCACGACCTATATCGAGGAACTGGTCCGCAAGCGCACCGGCCTTGGTGCGAGCGTCGATTTTTACGCGGCGCCCGCGTACTACATGCTGGGATTCGCGCTCGATGACTTCGCGCCGGTCTTCGCCTGCTCGCGAGCGGCGGGCTGGATCGCGCACGTGATCGAGCAGTATTCAGACAACCGATTGATCCGCCCGCTCGAAGAATACATCGGCCCCCTGCCCCGCCCGTTCATTCCATTGCAAGAGCGCATCTAGCACCCCCAGCGCCGGCCGGATCCATCGGATCACGGCGGGCCGGGCGCTCAGGCGGCGGCGCTGCGCGATTTAGCGCACTTGCCGCACATGTTGTGCTGATTGTTGGGGTCTTCGGCCATCCCGTCATCGAGGGAATGGCAAACTTTGAGGCAGCTCGCGCAGATGAAATAGATCCCCTCGATGGTCTTGTTGATCCGCTCGCGGTTCAGGATACGGCCCTTGAGTTTCTCGATGCGTATGCCGAGGAGTTCGTGATACTGGCGCTTGATTTTGCGCCTGCCGACCTCGTCTTTTGGGAGATCGGCATCCTCATCGTGCTCGTCCGGCGTGTCACTAAAACGAACCGACAGCTCACGCTTCGAAGATTTGCTCTTGCGGGTTCTCGCCATAGAAGCGCCTTATGCCCCCCTAACGGGTCCGCGCAGTGTAACCGCAGTTCTTGTCACAGACCCAGAAGAAACCCTTTTTGCCGAAGCCGGTGTAAAATATTACTTTGCTGTCCGCACCGCAGCTCGGGCACAGCCGCTTGCGCGCACTCTCGCCGCCCTTCTCCGCGGTCTTTGCTTTTTTTTCCGCCATCTATGTCCCTTTCAAGATTCGTCCCGGCTTAAGCTCGGTGCCGGCCGGATTCATTATAGAGTACGCGAACGCGCATACAAACACTGTCCGAAGCTCTTTCGCAACCGCCGGCGCAAAAAAGATCCGCCGGACCCCCCTCGCGCTGGTACGCCTGATCATAGTAGACCGTCTTGAGCGTAGATTTGACTTGGAAGCCAAACTTAAAGCAAACGACGCCGTCCTTTTCATCGATCGCAAGGGGCGGCGCTACCTTAAGCGTCTGATACCCGGCCGAAAGATCAGCATCCGCGGCGATATTATCGCTGACGAGCTGTTCGGAATCGACGAGGGTTCGCGAATCAAGCTCAGCATGGGCGAGACTTTTCTCGTGCTGCGCCCCACATATGCCGACCTGATTCCACATCTTCCGCGCCGCGCCCAGGTAATTTATCCGAAAGATACCGGGCCGATGCTGCTGTGGGGAGATGTTTTTCCCGGCGCCACGGTGATCGAGGGCGGAATCGGCGCCGGCGCGCTGACGATCGCGCTGCTGCGCGCGGTCGGTCCGAACGGGCGCGTCATCTCCTACGAGCTGCGCGAAGACTTCGCCGCCGCCGCGCGCGAGAACGTCGCGGCGTTTTTCGGCGACGCTCCGAACTGGACCCTCAAGATTCGCGACCTCTACGAGGGCTTCGATGAAACCGGCGTCGATCGCCTGTTCCTCGATCTCGCCGAACCCGGCCGCGCTCTCGATCATGCTGCGCGTGCGCTTAGACCCGGTGGCGTCGTAGTCTGCTACGTGCCGACCGCACTTCAATTAAAGAGCACTGTCGACGCCTTGCAGGACGGCGTTCAATTCGCGGAAGTCGAATGCTTCGAGACCCTGATGCGGAATTGGCGCGTGAAAGAACTCAGCGTGCGCCCGGTCCATCGGATGGTCGCGCACAGCGGCTTCATCATCGTCGCGCGCCGCCTCGCCGAATCGATTCCTCCTCCGCCGCCGCTACCTGCGTCCGAATAACGAACCGACCAACCGCCCTACGGCGCCAAAGAAATTCGGTGCGCGCGATGGCGTCGTCGCCGGCGGTGCGACCGGCGGCTCGGGCGAGGCCGAGTCCGGCGTCGCGGCGGCTACGACCGGCGCGGGAGATCCGGAAGGCCAGCCGCCGCCACCGTGCAATCGGCAAGGATGAGTCGGTTCGCTTCCAGCCAGGAACGGCACGGTCATTCTGCGAGGGCATTGCGACGTCGCCAGCCCGCCGCTGTCAGGATCTATCGTTGCCCTCACGATTCCCGGCGGTACCTCGAAATCGGCGGGTTCCGCGGGCGCGCTGCCAACCATAAAATTGACCCACGCCGGGAGCGCGGCCTTCGCGCCGGGCAGGCCGATGTTCTGCGGCTCATCGAAGCCCACCCATACGCCGCATACGATCCTCGGCGTATAACCGACAAAGTACGCGTCGCGATAAGCGTCGGTGGTGCCGGTCTTCCCCGCCGCGGGAAAGTTCATTCCCATCGCCGCGGAAGCCGCGCCGGTGCCCACGCTCAGCACCTCTTCGAGCGCACCGGTAATCAGGTAGGCGACGTCCGGACGAATCCGCCGTTGCTCCATCGCCGTATGCTGGAAGATCAGATGGCCGCGGCCATCCACCACCGATTCGATCGCGTATGGCGGACGCGCGACGCCGCCGCCTGCGAACACCTGGTAGACCGAGGCCAATTCGAGCAGCGTGGTATCGCCGGCGCCGATCGCGATCGGCAGCACCGCCGGCATCTGCTCGCTGATTCCCAGCTCATGCGCGGTTGCGATTAGCTTGTGCGGGCCGAGCAAACTGCCGACGTACGCGGTCGGCACGTTGAGCGACTCGGCCAGCGCGCTGGCCACCGTCACCGACTCCTTGTATTCCCCTTCGTAGTTCGCGGGAGTCCATCCGTGAAACGACATCCGGCGGTCGGGCAGGATCGAAGCCAGCGTCAGCGGCGCGCCGAGCGGACATCGATCCGGATCGAGCGCCGCCAGATAGACGACCGGCTTGAAGGTCGATCCCGCCTGCCGCTTCGCCAGCACCGCCCGATTGAACTGACTGGCCCCGTAATCGCGCCCGCCGACCATCGCGCGAACCGCTCCGCTGGAAACGTCGAGCGCCACCAGCGAACTTTCCAGGCGTTCGCTATCGTCGCCGCGGCGCAATCGTTTGTGCTCGCGTTCGAGCCGCTCCAGATTTTCGACGGTGCTCTTCTCAGCGATCATCTGCAGTTCGGGATCGAGCGTGGTGTAGACCTTGACGCCTTCGAGATGGCCGTCGAAGCCGGGGATTTTCCCGACCAGGCCTGTGACGTAATCGGTGAAATACGGGGCCGGGCGCGCGCCAAGATCCGGCGCGAGTTTGATCGGCGCGGCGCCGGCGGCGGCGAACGCCGCCTCATCGATCACTCCGGCTCGTTTCATCAGGGCAAGCACGGTATCGCGGCGCGCCTGGCATTGCTCGGGATGGCGGCGCGGATCGTAGAGCGTCGGCGCGCGAATCATCCCGATCAACATCGCCGCTTCGGCCGGATTCACCTGGCGCAAATCCTTGTTGAACAGGTAGCGGGCGGCCAGCGGCATGCCATAGATCGGCGCGCCATGATATTCGCCCATCGGGACGTCGTTGATGTAGCGCTCGAGGATTTGCTTCTTCGACAGCCGCATCTCCAGCACCGCCGCGATCGCGGCCTCGCGAAACTTGCGCCAAAAGCTCCGGCGTTTGGGCGGAAGGAAGGTGCGCGCAAGCTGCTGCGTCAGAGTGCTGGCGCCCTGGGCGAGGTGGCCCGAGCGCAGGTCAAGAATCGCGGCCTCGATGATTCGGATCGGATCGAAGCCCGGATGGTAGTAGAAAAATCGGTCCTCGGTCGCGAGCAGCCCGCCGGTCACGAGCGGCGGGACATCATCGAGGGCGACCTCGACTCTCTCCGCGGGCGCGTCGGGCATCAAACGTCCGATAACTTCGGGCTCGAACAGCGCCTCCTTGAGCGCGACGCCGAACAAATCGCTCAGCGCGGTTATTCGCGTGCCGGAAAGATTAATCCGTACGAGGGCGGCCGGAAAATCGCGCACGCCGAGACGATACGGCCGGACGTATATCGTGAGGCGGCCCGGCGTCACCGCGAATTCGCCGGGAGCTTTGGCTGCGGGAACCTCGGCGTAGCTCAGATGGCGCAGGCGCTCGAAGAGATGGACTCGCGCGACGTCGTCGCCGGGCTCGATCGCCTTCGGTGCGGAATAGATCGTCGAGGTGAGCGCGGCGCGGCGCTGCTCGATAACCGCTGAAATCTCGCCGTAGAGCTGGGCAAGATAGAAGCCGAGGCCGAAAGCTCCCAGGAGGATCAGGCCGAGCGCGGTAAAGCGCCAGCGCCACCAGCCCGGCACATATCGCCGCCATCCGCGCGGCTTGCGCTTGCGACCACTCATAACGCTAATCGACCCGCGGCCGGCCTAAATCTCGCTATCGCCGAGCCGTGAGCTATCGGGTTTTGGCAACATACGTCCTCTCATCCACCACCATCCCGCCGCACTCGTCCGCAAAAGGCGTAGCCTACCGATGGCGAGCGGTCTTGCGACTGACGGTAATAATAAGATCGCGCCAGTTACCTTGGCAAAACTTCGGAAAAACGGTCCGCTGAAACGCGCGATTAGCCGGCTTTCGGCGCTATGCCGGAAGAGCCTTTGGCTACCTCGTCGCCTGTTGCGATTGGAAAGCTTCCATCAGGCTCATCTCGTCCGGCGTGAAATCGAGCTTTTCCATCCCGCCGTAGCCCTTATCCGCCATCTTCGCGATGTGTTCCGGCGGATTGTCGCAGTAGACTTCGAGCTGATTTCCGTCCGGATCGCGAAAATAGATGCTCTTGGTCACACCGTGATCCACCGTAAAGACGATCGGCACGTGCTTTTCCTTGAATTCCTTGTACGCGGCGCGCAGATGGTCCTCGTCGCGGAGGCGGAAAGCGATATGGGCCAACCCAACCTGCCTGGGCTGCTGCTCAGGCGCATCGGCCCCCACTTCCATGCAGGCAAGTTCGTGATGGTCGCGGCCGTTGCTCGCGAAAAACGCCATCTTGAACCGCGGCAGCTCCATCATCTGCTGCAATCCGAGCGTTTCGGTGTAAAACTTTTTGGACCTTTCGATGTCGCGAACTTTAATAACCACGTGGCCGATGCGATCCGGTTTAATCATAACAACGCTTCCTCACAAAAAATGACGCTATCTGAGCAGATAGCGGTTTAGCGGAGATTTCCATTTCGAATCCCGATTCAGGCTTGCACCAACGCCAGGCCGTCCGCAACCGCGAAGTTCACGCTTGAGTTTGAGTTCGAAACGCTTTCCGCGGCCCTGTCGCCGCATCCGGGCATTTGAATAGGCGCTACTGCTTGTAACCGAAGCGACGGAGCATTGCGTGCCGCTCCGCCCGCTCCTTCTCGCCCTCGATCCCCTTGGGGCCGCTCCCGTCGATAACGCCCATCACGCCTCGATCGTTTCCTTCGCAGGCGACCACGACCCGCACCGGATTGGCGCTGGCGCAGAATACGTTGCAGACCTCGGGCACCGCCTTTACCTGATTGAGCACGTTAATCGGAAAGGCGTTGCCCAACATGATGACGAAGACGTGGCCCGCGCCGATCGCCGCCGCGGCGTCGACCGCCAGTTTCTCCAGTTCGGGCTCAGTGCCGGTGTGCCGAATCAGGCACGGTCCCGACGCTTCGCAGAAGGCGACGCCGAACTTGATGCCGGGTACCGCCTGAACCATCGCTTCGTAAAGATCCTCGACGCTTTTGATGAAGTGGGTCTGCCCGATGATGAGGTTTACGTCGTCGGGCTTCGCAACGCCGATCGCCTTGAGTTCCATCGCTGTTTGCTCTCCCGCAGAGGCTGCAAGATGATATGAAAGCGCGCGGCGAACGGAAAGGCGAACCGCCCTGACGAGCTTTTTTTGCCATGGAGCCGAAAAAACCTCCCGCGGCAACCGGCCCGCGGCCGGAGCTGCCGAAATTTTTCTACCGACTCTCGCCGGGGGCGCAGCGATGCTACCTCAAGAGCGATGCTATCGACCGTTTCGAGTTCCAGCCCGGCACGAGCGCGCTGGCGATGGTCGAGGCGCTTCTCAAGGCGCTTGAAGGCGGCACGATAGCGCCGATCGATCGCGCAACCCAGGAACTCGTGAATGAGCTATGCCGCCTGCTCGGTGTGCGGCCGGTCGCGCTCGCGGTGCGCGGCGTCAGGCCGCACAATCAGCGCGGCGAACTGCACGGAATCTTCTTTCCCAACGCGCGCCCGCCCCAGATTGTCCTCTGGATGCGGACCGCGCAGCGCCACGACATCGTGAAGCCGAAGACCTTCGTGCGCACTCTTCTTCACGAACTCGGCCATTACCTCGACTATTCCCTGCTCAAGCTCGGCGATTCCTTCCACACGCGCGGCTTCTTCAAGCGCGAATCCTTTTTGGTCCGCATGCTGTACCCGTCGCTGGATGCTGAATCACCGTCCGGTTCGCGCCCGAAGCCGCGATAATCGAGCGCAGCGAAAGACGAATGGCCCTGCGACTCGCTCAGGCTTCGGCAGTATCGCTTGACAACGCCGCCGTCGCATGGCGATAGCTATTCTCGGCACGCGAGGAAAGGCGCGATAAACTATTAAACATGGGAATACTTGAGAAGATTGGATTATCGGCTCCGTCCGAGGAACGGCTGCTCGACGAGCTCACCGAACTCGCCGGCAGGAATCAGGCTCTGGTCGACCGGCTGCGCCGTCATACCGACATCTGCCCTTATCCGGGCATGAAGCAGACGCTGGAGCGATTGGCCGCTCAGGAGGCCGCGCACGTCAACGCGCTCAACGCGATCCTGACTCCGCGCGGGCGATGGTTCAGCCTGAAAGATCTGCCTTCGCGCGATGGCGCCAATAGCTGGGAGCGGATTACCGGTGACCTCGAAATTCTGTCCCGGCTCAGTATCGAGCTGGTACGTCATGCGATGCGTTGGGAAGCGGTCAACCCGGAGATCGCCGAGCGCCTGCGCGCGTTGGTCGATGAGGATGCCGGAGTGCTGAGCGAGTTGCGCAAGCTGGCGCTCAAGTCTGACCCGCAAGCTCTGGACTGAGACCGCGCGCCAAGCAAACGCGCGCTTTCGATTACGTTACAGGTAGCGGCGCATCCGGCGCCGCTCCAATTCCTCGATCACGCGGCGGACGTCCTGCGATCGCGATCGCTTCGCCACCAGTATCGCGTCGGCGTCATCGACCACGACCAGGTCTTCGACTCCCAGCAGCACGATCAGGCGCTCGCCGCCGCGCGCCAGTACGCCGCCTGAATCGATCGCCATCACGTTGCCCAAAAGCGCGTTGCCATCGGGGCCGCGAAGCGCCTCCCAAAGCCCGTTCCAGCTCCCGACGTCGTTCCATCGGAACCGCGCGCGGACGCCGAGCACCCGCGCGCTTTTTTCAACGACTTCGCGGTCGAAGGAGTCAAGTTTGAGCCGGGGATAGGCCCGAGCGAGGTTCGCCGCGGCTGCGGCGCCGGGCCGCTCCATCGCCTCTGAGAGTCGCGGGCAATGTTCCGCCAGTTCGGATGCGAGCGTTTCGCTGCTCATCACGAACATCCCCGCGTTCCAGAGATACTTGCCCGAGCGAACCATCGTGCGGGCGGCAGCGAGCTCCGGCTTCTCGACGAAACGATCCACCTTGAAGCCGGCGTCGACCGGCGGACCGATCTTCATGTAACCGTAACCGGAATCTGCGCGGCCCGGTGTGACGCCGATGACCACAATCGCCTGCTCATCGCGCGCGAGCTCGAACGCTTGACCAAGCGTGCGGCGGAAAGCGGCGGCCGGGGCCACATGATGGTCGGCCGGCGTCACCGCCATCATCACATTCCCCAAACGTTCCCGGATGAGTGCCCAGCCATACGCGATCGCCACCGCCGTGCCGCGTCCCTCTGGCTCAATCAGCACGTTTTTTGGCGGGATTAATCCCCGAAGCGCACGCAGGAACGGCTCCCGCTGCTCCGCGGGAACCAGCACGAAGATACGCTCGCGCGGGATTAACGGTTGATGGCGCGCGACGGTGTCGGCAATCAGTGTGGTCGTGCCGTTCAGGCTGAACAGCGGCTTGGGACGGTTGCCCCGGCTCGCGGGCCAGAAACGCGTGCCTCGACCGCCGGCGATGATCAGCGCCGCCTTAAGATTATTGGATCGCTTCGCCGGCATCGACCGCGCTCACATCGCTCCCAGATCCCTGAGCTTGTTCTCAAACAATCCGCGAATCTCGCCGAGCGTCCGATCGTCGCTGGCCTCGAAGCGCATCACCAGCGCCGGCTGAGTGTTGGAAGCGCGCACCAAACCCCATCCATTGGGGAATTTGACCCGCACGCCGTCGATATCGACAACCTCGTAGCGCACGCGGAAGAACTCGGCCGCCTTGCGCACGATTTCGAATTTCCTGTCATCCGGACATTCGAGGCGAATCTCGGGCGTCGACCGGCTCTTGGGCAGGTCGGCCAGGATCGCGCCAAGCCCCTTGTTTTCGCGGCTGATGATTTCCAGCAGGCGGAAGGAAGCGTAAATCGCGTCATCGAAGCCGTAGTACCGGTCGGCGAAAAACATGTGGCCGCTCATCTCGCCGGCCAACAGCGCCCCCTCTTCCTTGAGCTTGGCCTTGAGCAGTGAATGGCCGGTCTTCCACATGATCGGCCGCCCGCCGTGGCGCGCGATATCGTCGTACATCCGTTGCGAGCACTTGACCTCGCCGATAACCGCCGCGCCGGGGCGCTCGGCGAGAATCGATCGCGAGAAGGCCACCAGCAACTCGTCGCCCCAGACGATCCTGCCGTTCTCGTCGACCGCGCCGATGCGATCGGCGTCGCCGTCGTAAGCGATACCGACCGTGGCCCGATTGTTCCTGACGGCCGCGATAAGGTCTCGCATGTTATCTTCCACCGTCGGGTCGGGATGATGGTTGGGAAAGCGGCCGTCCATCTCGATGTACAGCTCGACCGTGCTGATGCCCATCTCGCGCATCAGCGGCGCCGCCACCACCCCGCCGCATCCGTTGCCACCATCGACCGCGACCTTAAGCCCCGGCTTGAACTTGAAGCTCCGCCTGATGAAATCCTGATAGTCGGGAAGCACCGGCCGTTCGGTAAGTGTGCCCTTGTGCGAACCGCCAACGAAATCGCGCCGTTCGATTATCCGCCGGACTTCCTGGATGTCGTCGCCATAAATCGTCGATGGGCCGACGCCGAGCTTGAAGCCGTTGTACTCGGCCGCGTTGTGGCTGCCGGTTATCATCACGCCGCCGTCCATCTTCCAGTGCGCGACGGAGAAATAGAGCAGCGGCGTCGGGACCACGCCGACATTCACCGCGTCGATGCCGCCCGGAAGCAGCCCCTCGAGCAGCAAATCGTAAAGGCGATCGGAGGAGAGGCGGCAGTCGCGGCCGACCGTCACCGTCTTCTTGCCGGCGCGATGCAGAATCGTCGCGTAGGCGCGCCCCAGGTTAACGATGAAATCGTCATCGAAGTCGTCCTCGACGATGCCGCGGATGTCATATTCGCGAAAAACCTGGGGATTCATCTGCCTCGCATTGCTCCTGCCGGCGATTTGCCTGCCGGGCCATCAGTTTTCTTGTCTCGCCAACAATCACGACCAGTTTGTGTAAGATACCATGGGCGTGCAAGCCTCGAGGTCGCGGCGCGTTTAGCAAGCGGATCGATAGAACAATATGGGAAGCGCTGAAAGTAAGAACGTAGCACTGGTGACCGGCGCCGGCCGCGGTATCGGCCGCGCCGTCGCGATCGAACTCGCCCGGCGCGGGTACAGGCTTTGTCTCGCCGCGCGCAATCGCGAGCAACTCGAACAGACCCGGCAGCTCACCGAGCTTGCGCCCGCCGACTCACTGATCGTGCTGCTCGACCTCGCCGAGGAAGAGAGTCCGCAGGCTCTGATCGACACCGCGCTCGATCACTTCGGGCGCCTCGACGTGCTGATCAACAATGCCGGATGGGCGCCGCCGCGCGCGACGCTTATCAAGACCAGCTCCGCCGACCAGGACCGGATGATCGCGGTCAACCTGCGAGCGCCGATTGCGCTCAGCCGATTGGCCGCGGCCAGGATGGTCGAGCAGGGTAGTGGCACAATCGTCAACGTCGCTTCAACCGCGGGAATCGCTTCGCCGGCCGGCGAAGCGATTTATGCGGCGACCAAGGCGGGGTTGATTGCATTCACTCGCGCCTGCTTCGCGGAGCTGCGCGAGCATATGGTCAAGGTCTCGGTCATCATTCCCGGCCTCGTGGATACCGAGCTCATCCCGGCCAACAAACGGCTGAATCGCAAGCTGATGCTGTCGCCGTCTCAGGTGGCGATCGCGATCGCGCAGATCATCGACGCGGCGCCCGGCACCTGCCCTCTGGAGATAGTGCTCGAACCACAACACGCGCCCGAACGCTCCCGCGGCTAGCCCAAATCGCAAGTCCTGAGCCGGAAGTTTCGATCTTCCAGAATTACGTTTTCGCCAGACATTCCCCTAACCATCGCCTACTTGGGCTTATTTTTGCGTAACTTAAGTCCAATTAAGGCGAAATGAGTCTAGCTGGGGCCCTGTCGAAAACCAGCCAATTAAAGTACAAACTAGCCTTAACGGGGGGTTAAAAGTTTATAGCCAGATGTCACCTCTTCAAGCGAAGCTACGTTCAAAGGGCGGGGCAGGATCGAAGGTAAAAAATCTCGATGACAGTTTTCTTCGATCGAAAGCCGGTTTAGCTTTGACCACAAACCCACATCAACTTTCCGGCCACACCAGGATACTGACGGTCAAGGAAGTTTCGGACTACCTGCGGGTCAATCCGTCAACCATCTATCGGTTGCTGAGGAGGGGCGGCATACCAGCCTTCAAAGTAGGCAGTGACTGGCGTTTCGACCTCCAAGCTATCGATAACTGGCGCCAGGAACAAAGCACCGAGCTCATGGCCGCAGCCCGTCTCAAGCGCCCGAAGGCTCCCAAGCCTCCCCAGCGTCCGAAGCGCAAACGCCCTTCCCGATGAGTGTTGCGCGGCGCGGAACCGCGGCGGCATCGGTTGACGGGGACTGACCGTCGAACTCAAACGTGCGCTCCGTAGCCGCCGCCCACATCGATAGAGGCGCCGGTGATGTAGCCGGCCCGCTCGGAGGCCAAAAAGGCCACCAGACCAGAAACCTCCTCGGCGGTGCCGAAGCGCCCCAGCGGTACCGCTGAAGCACGCTCAGCGGCAAACTCCTCAATCGATTTGTTTGGCGCCAGACGATTGCGGATGTTCTCCCACTGCGGAGTCAGCACCAGTCCGATGTTGACCGCATTCACCAGAATTCGCCTGGGCGCCAACTCCTGCGCCAGCGCCTTGTTGAGCGCGAGACATGCGGCGCGATGGGTCGCGGTGGCGAAAAGCCCCGGCGCGACAACCCGTCCGATAATCGCGTCGATGTTGATCACTCTCGGGGCCGGACTTTTCTCGAGCAGTCTCACAGCCGCGCGAGTGCATCGCACCTGTCCCAGCACTTTGAGTTCATAGTCCTGGAGAAAGTCGCTATCGGTCAGGGTACCAAAGGTCCCCGGCCGGGCGCCGCCGGCATTGTTCACCACGATATCCAACCGACCGAAGACGCTTTCGATCTCCGCAATCAGCGCATCGATCTCGGCGGGCTTGGTAATATCGACCTGCCTTGGGAGACATCGAACGCTTTTCGCCTCGACCTCCTTGCGGACCTTTTCCAGTTCTTCGGTGCCGCGAGCACAGATCGCCAGGTCGCATCCTTCCGCGGCAAGCTCGTGCGCAATCGCCCGTCCGATTCCCTTGCTTGCGCCGGTCACCAGCGCGACCCTGCCTCTTAATCCTAGTTCCACGGATAAATCTCCTCTCGCGCGTCGTCGCCGATTCGCCCCGAATCATACCCGCTCGCCGCTACCGCGGAAAACGCATAATCTCCTAACCGCAGGACTTTCATGGGCCGCAAACAGACCAAGACCTGAGTGATCGCAGGTAATGTCTTTTACTGTCAGATTAACCTTTGCGCTTTTGGTCGCGCTGATAGCCGCCGCGCTGATCGCGCCGTGGGTTGCGGCGATCGTCGCGGTGCTGGGATTTCGATTCCCGTTTCCGCGAATCTTCGATCGGGTGGTGATGGTGGCGCTTGCCGCCGTGATGGTGCAAAACGCGAAGCGGCTCCGGCTTGGCAAGCGCCTCGAAACCGGCTTCGCCAATCCCGCCGCTAACCTCGGCCGCATCCTGCGCGGATTGACGATCGCGATTGCGGCGGTCGCGGCGCTCTGGGTCGTCGCGGTGGTTATAAGCGGCGGCCAGACCTCCGGCTTCGTCAAGTTTTGGGCGCGTATGCCAGGAACGGTCGCGGCGGCGCTGATAATCGCGGTGATGGAGGAGGCGTTCTTTCGCGCATTCCTGCTCGACGGCATGAGCGATGACCTTGGGCCGATGCCGGCGCTTGTCCTGAACTCCGTGGTCTACGCGTTCGCTCATCTGCTGCGCTCGCCGGCCCGCTTCTACCTGCACGGGATCCATCCGATGGCCGGCCTTCAGGTGCTGGGAGCGAGCTTCGGCCAACTCGGCCATTCGGTCGAATTCGCGCCCGCCCTGATTGGGCTGTTCCTGCTTGGCCTGCTGCTGGGTAGAGCGTTTCTGCTGAGCGGTACGGTCTATTTTTCGATTGGGCTGCACGCCGGTTTCGTCGTAGGTGCGAAATCCTGGCGGATAGTAGCGCCCCCGGGCGGCTTGCTCCCGACCTGGCTGGTCGGCTACACCCGCCCGCCGCTAATCAGCGGCCTGGGCGCCTGGGTGATCGCGCTGGCGTTGCTCATCCTGATCAAGCCGCTTCTCGGCAAGTCGAAAAGCGGCTGACCGGAAGCGCCCATTTAATCAACTGTCGTAGACTTTCGGGGCGCCCCGCGGGCGGGTCCTGAAGCGGCGATGGGTCCAGAGAAATTGCTCGGGATAACGTCGGACGATGTCTTCGATCGGTTTGACGAAGCGGCGGGTATTTTCCTCGATATCGGCGGCGGGATCGGAACTGCGTTGGATCTGAATCTCGTCCTGAATAACTATGCGATGGGTCCGATTGTCGGGCTGGCGCACGATGAATACCGGGACCACCGGCGCGCCGGAGATTTGCACCAACCGGGCGAGCCCGCTCGGAGTCGCCGCCATCTCCCCAAGGAACGGCACGAAGATCGCCTCGCTGCGCTTGGCATTCTGGTCAAACGGGATGCCCACCAATTGGTTCGAACGCAGGGCCCTCAGCACCGCGCGCGCCGCGGCGTGTTTACGTATGGTATCCACGCCGACCCGCTCTCGGATCGAACATATGAACGCGTCGCCGGCCAGAAACCGCTGGGTGTGATGGACCAGGCTAATCTGATGGCCATGCAGGGCGTGACCCGCGGGCAGCAATTCGAAATTGCCGAAGTGCGCGGTTAGAACCAGAAGCCCCTTGCCGGGATGGCGGCGGGCGACCTCGTCCCAAAGCTCCAATCGTTCGTAAGAAACCCTGTGTCTTGAGCCGGCGATAGAAGAACCCGCCCAGCCGAATATATTCGGCCGCGCTGCGCCCCAGGTTGACGTATGAGGCACGCAGGATTTGGCGGCGCTTATCGGCGCTGTATTCCGGGAATGCGAGTTCAAGATTCTTGAGCCCGATCTTCACATGCCGGCGGTCCAGCCGATATCCCACCATCCCCCCGAACGCGCACAGCGGGTAGAGGACAAAGTCCGGCAACAGGCTGAGCAAGCGCAGCAATCCGATCATCAGGTAGTACAGGCCCCGGCTGACAAAATCGGGCTTCAATTCGATAACCCGCCGCGTGCGCACGGCTGCCGAAGTTCTGGGCTTGCGGCCAGTTGAGAGCCGCCGGCCCGGGTCTTCAAGCTTCGAAATCGCCGGCGACGAGGTTGCCTCCCGTGCCGCCGGACGGCCGGTCTGTTCATAAGCGGAATCTGTCATGAAGTCGCTTCGTACGCCATGCGTTCGCGCTTTGAGCTTTTGGGAATTACCACGATACCGGATTCAGTGACGAAAAAGCGCTCCCGATCGCGTGCGAGGTCGTAACCGATTTCGTCACCCTCGGCGATATAGACGTTCTTATCGATGATCGCGCGCCGGATCTTCGTATGACGGCCGATTTCCGCGTAATCCATGATTACCGAATCTTCGATCTCGCTATAAGAATGCACGAACACCGAGCGGCCCAGGACCGAGTTGCGGACCGTGCCGCCGGAGATGATGCAGCCCTCCGAAATAACAGAATGGAGCGCCAGTCCGCGCCGCCCGTCTTCCGCGAACACGAACTTCGCGGGCGGCTGATTGTAGTACGCGGTACGCAGCGGCCAGTTCGTGTTG
This sequence comes from uncultured Pseudomonadota bacterium, assembly GCA_963759165.1. Classification (GTDB taxonomy): domain Bacteria; phylum Desulfobacterota; class Binatia; order Binatales; family Binataceae; genus DATJOQ01. Next base: position 2,553,520 of record CAVWXK010000001.1, read on the forward strand.
TAAAGGTTCAGGTGAGGCCGCGCGTCGCGGAGATCCATGTTGGCCTCGAAATAGGCATCCAGCGTCCCGACGTCGCGCCAGTAGCTCAGGTTAATTTCGGAATCGCCGCGAATCCGATTGGTCATGAAGTTATAGGCGTAGACCGGCACCCGCTCGATCAGCGCCGGCAGAAGGTCCTGGCCGAAGTCGTGGCGGCTGGTGTGATTCTGAGCGTCTTCGATCAGGGCCGCGCGCAGCACATGGGGGTCGAAGAGATAGTTGCCCATCGAGGCCAGGCATTTGCCCGGCGCACCCGGCATCGCCCGCCCTTGAGCCGGCTTCTCTTCAAACCCGGTGATTCGCAAGCCTGAATCGACGTCAACGATGCCGAACTGGCTGGTCTCCTCGACCGGCACCGGTAGGGTCGCGACCGTTACCGCGGCCTTGCGATCGACGTGAAACTCGACCATCTGCTGGATGTCCATCCGGTAGATGTGATCGGCGCCGAACACCGCGACTATGTCCGGCTGAGCGTCGTCGATGAGATTGAGGTTCTGGAAGATCGCGTCAGCGGTCCCCTGATACCAGGTTTCGCCCATCCGCATCTGGGCCGGCACCGGGGTGATGAAATGGCCGGGCAGCATGCCGCCGAACTGCCATCCGTCCTTGAGATGCTCGATTAACGACTGCGAGCGCCATTGGACCAGGACATAAATCGAGAATATCCCTGAATTTACGAGGTTCGACAGGACGAAATCGATGATGCGGTATTTCCCCCCAAAGGGTACCGCAGGCTTGGCCCGGTCCCGTGTGAGGGGATATAGCCGGGTTCCCTGGCCGCCGGCCATCACCAGAGCCAATATTCTAACTGGTGCCGGCAAGAAAGCCTCCGTAAGACGGGAACCTGTGCCGCACCCCCTGCGACAGGGCTGCCTCAGGTGGACAGATGAGCCAGGAAGTCCTTTGGCAGCGCACCCGGCTCAGCTCTTAAACAACATGGTAGACGCGTTTTCGGGCGATGTAATTGTAGCAGGATGCATACGGTTTTGTCGCGCTATCGGTATATTCCCCAGATTTTTGGCTTTGTTTTTGGCCTTTAGTCTTCTTTTATTCCGAGGCACGAGCTTTGCTTGAATCTTTTCACACTGATTGTCGTCTATTTTCTCGATCGGAGGGCAAACCGTCAATCTTTCGTTAGTCCCTCAGGAGGGCAAAAAAAAATGCGTGCAACACAAAATTCGGATAAATTGCCGGGGATCGTTTATCGGACAACCTGCCAGAATCCCGGATGCGGCCATTCGTTCGACCTCAGAATCACCCCCCAGAACGCGGGCCTGCTCAGCGGAACGATGCCCTGTCCGCGATGCCGGCGCCACGGCGGGATTCTGAAGCCGTCGGGACGACTGGGCGATAAGCTCTTCGCGGCAAAGCTGACCTACAGGTCGGTAGGCGTTGACTATCGCGTGCCGGGCGAGCAGGATCTGCTCTCGGATATCGGAGGCTAGGCCTACCGGGTCTCGTTCCGATATTCGCCCAGGCCGCCGCCTGCCACCTCCGCGATGCGCCGCCCTTTAGAAACGGGCGGCGCCGTTTTTCCGGACCTCTCGTAGCAAAAGCGCGGCAGGTCGGATCGGGACTAAACGCCGGCCAGCGGCGCGGCCGTCACTCCCTTGAGATTCTGAACGCTGGGCCGGTCAAGCAGCCGCTTGATCCACGCTTCGACGTTAGCCCGATTCATTCCCGCGTCGATTCCAAGTTCGTTCAGCACCAGCAGGCGCGGCACGAAGCCGATATCGGCAACCGAGAACTCGCCGGCCAGAAAATGCTGGCCCTGCAGTTCGCGATTGAGGTAATCGAGTTCCCGCTCGACGGTCTGGCGGATTCGCTGCAGGCGATTCGCGTCGCGCTCGGCTTCGGGCTTCGCGTTCTCGCCCATCAACTGTCCTACCTGGGGCGTAAATGAGTTGTCGGCGAAGTCTTCGAACATGCGCGCGCGCGCCCGCAGGGAACTGTGTTCGAGGCGTGGGAGCACCAGCGGATCCGGATACTCGTCGTCAAGATACTCATTGATGATGGTGGAATCGTAAACCACCGTATCTTCATCGATCAGGACCGGCACCTTGCCGAACGGATTGAGCCGCAGGAATTCCGGTTTCCGCTGCTCGTTTTTGGACAGATCGACCTCGACCAGTTCGTAGCTCAGGCTCTTCTCGGCGAGCACCACGCGAACCTTCTGGCCAAACGGACACGGTAGAAAGTCGTAAAGCTTGATCATGGACTCGAATGCCTTATTCCGCGTTCACGCTGAGTTTTAGGCTGGCGTCCACTTCGGGGTCGAGCTTGACCGCGACGGTATAATCCCCCAGCTGCTTGATGGGCTCAGGCAGTATCACCTTGCGCCGCTCGATATCGAGGCCCTGTTCGCGCAGCGCCCGTTCGATGTCGATATTGGTTACCGAACCGAACAACTTGCCCTCCTCGCCGGCGCGCGCGCTAATGTTGATCCGCAACGCCTCGATTCTTTCCTTCATCTTGAGCGCCTCGCCCTTCCTGGCCTCCCGGCGCATCAAAGCCAGGCGCTTTTGATGTTCGAACGCGCGGAGGTTCTTGGGATTGGCCTCTACCGCCAGGTTGCGCGGCAGAAGGAAGTTGCGTGCATAGCCGTCGCGAACCTTAACCACGTCACCCGGCCGCCCTAAATTCGTTACGTCTTCGCGCAATATAATCTGCATGAATCGAGTCTCGCCTTTCGCTTCGAATTAGAGGAAATCGCCAAAACTGCCGGCTTCCTTGCCGGGATGCTTCAGGCGGCGAAAATCCACCCACATATCAAAAACACCCGTGACGCTTACCAGTGCCGCGAGCACCGGCTGCAGCATCACGACGCACAAAATAATCCCCCGGATTGCCACCGGCACCGACAGCATTCTGAAATAATATATCGCGATCGCCGCCCCATGGCAGAAGTATATCGCGGCGGTACAGATAAAAGTGTCCAGAGCGACCGCTCTCAGGGGCGCGATCGGCAAAAAGAGGCCAAACCCAGAAGCCAGTAGTATCCAGATAATCCATTCCGGAGCATGCCAAAGCGCGAGATCGCCAAACAGGGGAGAACTGAGCCGCTGCTTTCCGAACCGTCGCCAAAAGAACAGCAGATTGATCATCACGGTAAAAGCCGTGGACATCACCGCGATCGCCGGCGACAAGCGGACCACGAGGTCCAGCATCTGCTCGCGGGACTCGGCGTCGATGCCGCTCCCCATTCCCAGGGTCTTGTAGAATTGTTCGCTCCGGGCCATCCCTGCCGCCAGCCCGTCGTGCACCATGTTGGCCAGGGCCATCGGCGAACCGGCGACCGCCAGCAGCAGCGCACCTCCGGCGACCAACACCGCGACCGTTGTGACCAAAACAATCGACTCGAACGATCGCTCGCGGTCGAGCATCAGGCACATCGCCAAGGTTGCCACGCCGAAGGTGGCGGCGTACCCCACCGCCGCCATCGGGCCCGCCACCAGCGCCACCAGCGCCAGCGCTAACACCAGCGCCGAGGCCATCCGCCATTTCGCGTCCGGCCGCGCCGCGGCATAAGCAAGGATCGGAGCGGGAACCATCAGCGTCAGTACGATACCCACAAAGGGCAGCGCTCCGCCGGCGAGGAAAAACGCCGCCGTCAATGCGGCGGCGCGAATCATCCCGACTAGCGCCTGGCGTGTCACTATCTTCAGGCTCACAGCCCCTGGGTAGAGAACGGCAGCAGCGCGAGGATTCTGGCCCGCTTGATCGCGGAAGTCAGAGCCCGTTGATGCTTGGCGCAGTTGCCGGTTACGCGGCTCGGCACGATCTTGCCGCCTTCCGTGATGAACGTCTGCAGCGTACGCACGTCCTTGTAGTCGACCTTAAGCGTCTTCTCGGCGCAGAAGCGGCACACCTTGCGCCGCATCCCTGGGCGCCGCCGCATCCCGCCGCGGTCGCCCTCGCCGCGCGGACCGCCCTCGCCGCGAGGACCGCGTCCTCGACCACCGGGAGCGCCGTAATCCTGACCCTGCTCAAACCTTTCGTTTTCGGCCATCATCAACCTTCGAATTGCATTCTTTTAATCGGTAACGCCGCGATGCAAACGCTTTGGCAGGCGCCCATGCCATCACCGCGGCTCAATCTGGCTCGCCACCACTTCGAGTTGCTGTTCCGTGAGTCCACTTCTTGAGTTACGCCGGATCGCGCGCAAAGCGCCCGCAACCCAGACCTGCTGTCCGGCCTTGAGGCTTGCCCCAAGCTCGCGCCCGGCCTCGCCCGCCATCACCACCTCGAGATGAAGATCCTCGCCCGGCTCTCCGCAGTCCACTTTCAGCCGCAGCACCGACTTGCCCGTAGGCGTCGAGCGCAGCTCGGGCTGATGCGACAATTCGCCCCATAGCTCAATTCGATTCCGTCCCACCCTCGGGCTCCGTAGGCTCGGCCTCCTCGGCAAGCTCGAGCCTCGGATTTTTCCGGCTCGGCCTCCGCGTGCGCCGCTTCGGGCTCCACGGGCGGCGCCATCCTCGCTTCGGCGATTCTCTGCTTGCGCGACTCGATTTCACCGCGAAGCGTGGCCGCGTCTGCCTCGGGCGCAACCAGCACCGACAGGTAGCGCAGCACGTTGTCGGCGATTTTCAGGTTGCGCTCGACTTCGTTGGTCACCGCTCCCGTCCCCGCGTAATCCAGACGGACATAGTAGCCGCGGCGTTCGCGGCCGATGTTATAGGCGAGTTCCCGCGAGCCCCACTCGTCGGTTTCGATCATCTCACCGCCACTGCTGGCGATGATTCCCTCGAAACGGCGGATATTTTCCTTGATTTGGGCTTCGGCCAGATCAGAACGCAGAATAAAGATAGTCTCGTAGCGACGCACCAGGTCCTCCTTTTGGTTCACTATCAATGAGCCCCCATAAGAGGGGAGCAAGGAGAATGACCGCAGTCAGCTTAACATCCCGCGCCGTACCCCTCAAGGCCTCTATTGGCTCCGGCTGTGTCGTAATGTGAGCACGTTTTTTGATCGGCCCTGTTAGGCGGGGCGAATCAATTAACCTGGAATCCGCTCATAAAGGCGCCTGCACCGGGGAGCAGCCCGAGCTTTACCGTCGCCCGCTTTTGGCCTAGTAACGACGCAGCGATGCCTCGGTGCCGCAAGTAGGGCGATTATGCATCTCTTGACAACCATCGTATCTTGCGCTATGTTCGAACCATGGCAACAAATGACGGACATGAACCCAAGTTTGTAAAGCAAATGACGCTTGCGGAGTTCGCCCGGATCTTCCCGGACGAGGACTCCTGTAAGAAATATCTGACGTTGCAGCGCTGGCCTGCTGGACCGCATTGCCCTCGTTGCGGCAACGAAAAGGTTTACGAACTGAAGTTCAAGCCGTGGCACTGGGTCTGCAAGAAATGTGCGCCTAATCCGCGCCAGCCCTATCGCTTCTCCGTGCTGGTCGGGACGGTCTTCGAAAACACCAATTACCCCCTGCTGACGTGGTTCAAAGTTCTGTACTTGATGCTGACCAGCAAGAAGGGCATCAGCGCACTCCAGATTCATCGGATGATCGGTTCCGGCTCTTATCGGACGGCGTGGTTCATATGCCACCGGCTCCGCGCTGGTTTGGCCGATCCTGACTTCCGCAAGCTGATGGGCGTCGTCGAAGTCGATGAAACTTACATCGGCGGCAAAGACACAAACCGCCATTGGGACAAGAAGAAGCACGTGAAAGGCGGCTGGGACAAAACGCCCGTCATCGGAGCCATCAGCCGCAAGGGGAATTTGGTCTGCAAGATGATCGAACGGGCCGACGTGCCGACGATGCATCGCTTTGTGGCGGAAACTGTCAGCGACAAGGTTGATTTGGTCGCAACCGACGAGCACAGCGGCTACCAGTATTTGAAGCGCTGGCAAAGCCTGCCGCATGAAACGGTCGGCCATCGGCATGGCGAGTACGTGCGCGGCGTCGTTCACACGAACAACATGGAGAACTTCTGGAGCCTGCTGAAGCGCGGCGTGATCGGCACCTATCACAACGTCAGCAAGAAATACCTGCCCCTGTACTTGAACGAGTTTCAGTTCCGCCATAACAACCGCAAGAATCCCGACATTTTCGGGAGCGCGATAGCAGGATGCTGAAGCGTCCGAACTGGCGGATGCTTCTGCATCGCAGTTCCAGGCCGGTGCAACTGCACCTGAATTTTCCGAGGGCGAGGCGCTATGTCTAAAATCGGAAAGCAGAAAAAAAAGATCATTCATTTCTTCTGTCGTCCGTGCGGCGAGTACCACCTGAAGGCGCACCCGCACTATCAGGCAATGAAGCGACGAGCGGCCAAGCGGCGCAGAACGAAAGAAGGAAGCCATTTAGACACCTAAATCCTGACGCCATCGCGCTACCGCGTCAGGGTGACCGGCAATCGAAATATTCACAAGATGGCAATTGCGAAAGGTGCCGTTGATCACGGGAATCATTCCAGCTATGCCGCGTGCTTCAGCCAGACTCAGGAACACTTCATCGGCTGAGTTATCAAAACGATCACCAACGAAGACCATTATCCCGTCTCTTCCTTGGGCCAGAACCGCAGGTCCATAAAGTGTGACGCCTTCAAATGTGCGATTGCGAATCGCTCCATCTTGCACGAAATCCACGATTCGATAGGAACCACCGCGGATGTGGTCGCTGGTTAGTATGTCGGGCGGTGATGGTACGTCATTAGGGCGGCCTTCATTTAGGGGTGCCCTGTACATCGCGATCCAAGGAGACGCCACTAAGGCAATACCAGCAACCAACAATGCAAGAATGACGACTATGGGATGTCCGCTAATCATTGTGGGAGCCTCGCCAGTGGAGGTCGCAGGTGAAGAGTTCCAGCCATAATACGTCGCCGCCGCGTAGTACGCTGCCAGACCATTGATAAATGTTCCTACGACACTGGAAGTCACGCTCAAGGCAGCAACGAGTTTGTTCATGGCGTTTACCTCGCCTTCGGGATGGATTTGCCCATAGCCCGTAGCGGGAGCCATAAGACTCGCCGCTAGCAGGATAGGACATTGACCCTCTCCCGTCGGCGAAGATTATGTCAGGGGCAAGGATGGTTGTCAAACCCTGCATAATCGCCCAAGTAGCGGGGGTCGCGTTTTCCCGCGCCCGCGTATCGGAGCGCTAAAACAATCTCCAGCCGGACACACAGGAGGAAGTGCAAATGGCCGCATCATCATCGGATCCCCGCGAGATGGTTCGCCCCATCGCGCCGAAGCTCATCGATCTCACCGACAAGGTTCTCTTTGGCGACGTTCGGGAGCGCCCGGGACTCTCCAAACGCGATCGCAGCCTGATCACCGTCGCCGCTTTGATGGCGATGGGGCGCGGCGAGCAACTGCGCGGTCATCTCGCGCGCGCCCTGGGCAACGGCGTAACGAAGGATGAGATCGGCGAGCTAATCACTCACTTGGCGTTTTACTCGGGATGGCCGACCGCGATGTCGGCGGCACTGATCGCCAAGGGCGTTTTCGAGGAAGTAAAATAGGAACGGCCCGTCTCCCCGGCGGGAGGAGACGGGCCGCGCGGCTTACATTTCCATCGGATCGCGGAAGTGCTCGCGAAAGATTTTCGAGCGGTGTTCCAGCAGCAGCGGGTCCAGCGCGGCTTTGACGACCGGGTCGGCGACGACGAAACTCGGGCGCCAGGCCTCGGGCATCGGGCACTGTTCCTTCGGCAAGGGATCCAGCAGATTGGCGAACGCGGTCCAGTAGATGTCCAGCGCGCTCAAGGCGTCGCCGACGAAATAGCGCGCGCCGCGCGCGTACTGTGATTTGAGTTGCGCGGCAAGCGCCTTCAGCGACGCGGCGGTGCGTTCGCCGGCGGCCTTCGCGTCGTTTTCGTTATAGCGATATTTACTGCCCATCAGACCGATGTTCGCCGGCGGGGTGCCGGATGCGTACGCCGGCGCGAACATCTGTAGCCGCCGGTTCCAGCCGATGCCCATCTCTCCGCAGATTTCGTGCGACAGACCGATCATCAGCGCGCGCTGCATGGCGTCGGCGGGAATCAGCGAAGGCTTGGGCGCGAGTCGTTCAGCCAGATAGAGGATATCGATCCACCGATGGATCGGCTTTTCATTGGCCCACGCGACGATCGGCGCGCTGGCTTCGCCGCCCCATTCCACGATGTCGGCGTTGGGCTCGCCCGGCAGCCACGGCGCGGCGACATAGTCGAGGCCCTTGATTTCGAAAATGGTCTTGGCCGCCTGCCCCCAGGGACTGGGCATTCCCTTGACCAGCACGATGCGCAAGCCGGGATGGTCGATGATTTCCCTAACGCTGTGATATCGCAACATCGCGTTCTCCTCCGATCTCTAAAGAGAGTATATTTCTAGCGGGTCAGGACTTTCTGCGCCATTTTCAAAATCTCTTCGGCATCCTTGCCGTCCTTTAGTACCAGCGGCTCCGGCACGGCGATGCCGCGCTGGCACGCCGGACGCGCCTCCATTCGGGCAATCCAGCCCTGCAGGTTGGTAAGGCCGTCGATCTTGACGCCGCTCCACTCGTAGATGCGTACCCAACACCAGTTGGCGATGTCGGCGATGCTGTATTCGTCGCACAGGTATTCGCGGCCCTTGAGCTGCCCTTCCAGCACTTCGAACAGCCGCCGGCATTCGTGGTGATAGCGCTGGATGGCGGACGGCAGTTTTTCCGGGAAATAGCGGTAGAACACGTTGGCCTGGCCCATCATCGGTCCGATGCCGCCCATCTGGAACATCAGCCACTGCGTCACTCGCGACTCGCCTTTTTCGTCCCTGGGCAGGAGCCTGCCGGCTTTGCGCGCCAGATACAGCAGGATGGCGCCGCTTTCGAATACGGCGAAGTCGCCGTTGCCGCGGTCCACGATGACCGGAATACGACCATTAGGATTCAGGCGCAGGAACTCGGGAGTTTTCTGATCGCCTTTGCCCAGATCGATGCGGTGGACGGTGTACGGCATGCCGACTTCTTCCAAAAACACGGACACTTTCCAGCCGTTCGGCGTGGACGCGGTATATAGATCAATCTGTGGCTCACTCATCGTTGATTTCTCCTCGGGGGGCGTAATCGGTAAAGCGTATGCTGCGGCAGCGCGATATTATCGACTGGGTGTCGTCAGAACCTTTTTGAAAATCCTGGAGAGAAAACCTGCGGCCTTCTCCCTCTTGGTATCCTGTTGAATCCCGGTTCAGACTCGCACCGGCGCCAAGCGGTTTGCAAACGCGACCTGAACCAACTTATCGACCGGCACCAAAGATCGGGCGCGTCGCCCTCCTTGGCGGGCTGCCGGGTGCGGCTTTTCAAAGATCGCTGGTTCGGCTAGGAACGGCGATAAGGTTAAGCATTTCAGCTCAACAGCGAGGGAGGTAGTCCACATGCCGATGCAAAAGGTGAAATTCAAGAGCGGCGGGGTCAATTGTGCGGGAGATCTGTATATCCCGGACAATTATCGGCCGGGCTCGCGATGCCCGGCGCTGGTGATCGGCCACGGCTTCAGCGCGATCAAGGAGGGCCTGGTCGATGAGGGCGGATACTTCTCCCGCGCGGGGTACGTCACGCTCGCGATCGATTACCGCACCTTCGGCGAGAGCGAGGGCGAGCCGCGCGGCCAACTCTTTCCGCTCAATCAGTCCGAAGACTTCAGCAACGCGATCAGCTATCTCCAGAGCCGCGCCGACGTAGATCCGAACCGAATCGGAATCTGGGGAAAAAGTATGGGCGGCGCGGTAGTGATTTACACGGCAGCGGTCGATCGACGGGTCAAGGCGGTCGTCGCCCACGTGCCGGTAGTAAACGGACGGCGCTGGGCGCAATCGCTGCGTACCAGCGATCAGTGGCTCGAACTGCTCGACAGGCTCGACGAGGATCGCAAGCGCCGTTACGAGACCGGTGCGAGCGCTCGCGTCCCGGTGCTCGACCGCGCGGGGCGGGGCGGGTTCTGCGCGATGCCGGCCGACCAGGATCTCCTCGACTACTTCGCGTCGGCCCGCGACAACTTCAAGACCTGGCGGCCCGACATCGCGCTGGAGTCGGTACAGAAGGTAATCGAGTTTATCCCCGAGAATTTCATCCATCTGATCTCGCCGCGGGCGATCTGTATCGTCGCGACGGTCGGCTACGACATGATCCATCCGCTCGAGCACATCCTCGACGCTTATCGGAAAGCGAACGAGCCCAGGAAGCTCGTGCAGATGCCGTATAATCAGTTGCAGCTTTATATCGAGCCGATGCAGGCCGAAGCGATGGGCCACGTAATCGGATGGTTCAACCAGTACCTCTGAACGCATGCGGTAGCGCCGAGCGCGCGCGAAGCCCACTTCGACGAAGCGGCGGCGCGAGCCGCCGCCATATCCTTTCCGACCGGTATCCGCCGAATACTTCATCCGGAGCGACGTGGCCGAAAGTGGTGCCGCTCGAACGCGCGATGATCGCTCGACGCTTGCGAGCGCAGAACTTCACGATAGAAACGAGGGGCTTAGATGTACCAGGCCGAATATAAATCGAAGCTGATGACGCCGGGAGTCGCGGCGAATCTCATTCCCGCCCGCGGAACCCTTTCAATGGGCATGGCGGTGAGCGAACCGCCGGCGCTGCTGGGTGCGCTCGAGGAGCGCGTAAAAGCCGGCCAAATCGAGGAACTGCGCGTTTACTATTCGCATTCCGTCGCCGCCGCGGCGGTCACGATCCTGAAGTACGAGTATATGAATGTGATCAAACCGCATCCGTTCTTTCCGACCATAATTGAACGGACCCTTTTCGAGCGGGGCCGGCAGGACAACCGGCAAGTGATTTTCTACATGCCCGGGAATTTCAGCGCGATGCCGCGAACATTGGCCGCGATCGGAATAGACGCCTTCTTGGTAATGGTCGCTCCGATGGACAAGGCGGGGTTTTTCAGTTGCGGCACCAACAGCGATTATACAATCCCAACCGCACGAATCGCGAAGCGGTTGATCGTCGAAGTCAACCCGAAGATGCCGCGTGTATTCGGCAACTCTTCGATTCACATATCCGAAATCGACGCGATCGTCGAAAACGAAAGCCCGCTCTTCTCGCTTCCTTTGCGACCGCCGAACGCGCTCGACCAGGCGATCAGCCGCTACATAGTAGAGATGGTTCCCGACCGGGCGACTCTCCAAATTGGGGTCGGCGGCGTGCCCAATGCGGTTTGCGCCGCGCTCACCAATCATAAGGACCTGGGTATCCACACAGAATTGATGATGCCTTCGCTGGCGGCACTCATTCAGTCGGGTACGGTTACCAATAGGTACAAAAACGTCAATCCATATAAGAATGTATACACCCTTGCCGCCGGCGACGATGCCTTTTACGAATTCCTGAATGACAATTCGAGTATCGAGGCGCACCCTGTCGATTATGTCAACGATCCGTACGTGATCGGTCGAAACGACCGCGTAGTATCGGTCAGCGCGTTTCTGGAGGTCGGATTGGACGGAGAGGTGAATTCCGAGGCCGTTCAGGACAGACAGTACAGCGCGCCTGGCGGCCAGCTCGATTTCGTCCGGGGGGCGCAGTTGTCGAATGGCGGAAAATCGATTCTTGCCGCGTATTCGACCGCCGCCGAAGAGACCATCTCGCGAATCGTTGCGAAAATCTCGGGGCCGACCACGGATCCGCGGGCCGATACGCAGTACATCGTTACCGAGTACGGCGTCGCCAACCTATTCGGCAAGTCAACCGCCGAGCGAGCCGAAGCGCTTATCGCGATTGCCCATCCAAAATTCCGTGATGAACTCCGCAGCGGCGCGATGAATTTGGGATATCTCTAAAAGGCCGGCATGAGAGCGCCGGCGATGCGGCATCTCAGAAACGCCGATAACCGGCGGCTGAGACGACCCTCCGGCGCGCCAAATCCACCGCAGCCTGTCGCGGCGAAACGTTTCGAGCCCGAATCGCCTCCAGCATCGCGCGCATATTCTCGCGAATTTTCTCCTCGATGGTCTGGAAGGCGAGCGTTTGGGTGCCGCCGTGATACTCGACCGCGGCACAGATCACACCGCCGGCATTGACTATAAAATCGGGCAGCGAAAGGACGCCACGCAGGTGCAGCCGCTCTTCCGCTTCGGGCGATACGGGAATATTCGCCCCCTGAAGGATCAGTTTCGCCCGGATCGAATCGACGTTGGCCATGGTCACCACGTCGGGCCGCGCCGCCGGAATCCAGATGTCGCAGTCGACGCCGATAATCGCGTCGCGATTGAGACGCTCGCCGCCTTCGAAATCCGCCACCTTGCCACCGCGGTCCTTGAATGCCGAGAGCGCGCGAATGTCCAGTCCTTTCGGATTGACAATGGTCCCTGCTGAATCGGAAGCGGCGACAAGCACCGCTCCGCGATCGGCAAGGAACCGCGCGGCGTGTTTGCCGACGGCTCCGAAACCCTGAACGGCCACACGCGCGCCCGCAAGTTTGACTTCGCAGAAGTCCTGTGCGACCTCGGCCGCGACGGCTACGCCGAATCCGGTCGCCCCAATCTCATCGAGCGGAATGCCGCCGATCTCACGCGGCAGGCCCACCGATCGGCCGATCTCGTCGTGAATGCACGCCATGTCGCGTTCGTTGGTCCCCATGTCTGGGCCGACGATGTAATCCCGGATATCCCGCAAGGCTTGCGCGAACGCCCGGATGACCAGTTCCTTGCGCTCGGCCGGCATCCTGGGATCGGCCGCGATAACGGACTTCCCGCCGCCGTGCGGCAGGCCGGCGGCGGCGTTCTTCATGGTCATCGCCCGGGCAAGACGAAAGCACTCTTCGAGAGTGACGTCGGGCGCCATCCGGCATCCGCCGATTGCCGGGCCGGCCGCAACGTTATCGATCACGACTATCGCGCGCAGGTCGAGTTTGGGCTTGTAAATCGCGATGACCTTTTCGGGTCCGATATCATCCGCGAACTGGAAAAGCTGGTCCATTTGAATCCGCCGCTCCCTGCTCGAAAGCGCCACGACGTTTACGGCTCATCGACCATCGCGATAAATCCGACAGGGCACTCGTGTGCGCAGATGCCGCATCCCTTGCAGTGGTCGTAGTCGAATACGTAGTGCCACTCTGTCTTCGCCCGCGCTCTGCGCCTTGAGCACCGAGTTGTCCGGGCACAGGGTCCAGCAGTTGTCGCACGCCATGCACTCGCCGCACGAAAAGCAACGCCGGGCCTCGGTATCAAGTCCGTCGCGGGAGAGCGGGCCTTCGATCTCGACCTGGGCCGATCGGTTCTCGGGAAGGACGATCGAAACTCCGGCGCGCGCGGCGTGATCGAAGTAATTGGCGTTGAGTTCGTTGAACCCGATCGGCCGACGGGGCTCGTCGTGCGGCTGATCGATGCCCTCGATGTATGAGCATATCGCGGCAGCTGCCCTGCGCCCGTCGCCGATCGCGCCGCTCACCGAATTTCCGCCCGCCCGGGCATCGCCGCCCGCGAAAATCCCCGGATGGCCGGCAAGACGCCCGAACGGATCAACCGTGAAAAACACACTCTTGCCGAGCAGGTTCTCGAAGCCCGCCGGCTCCACCATCCTGACCGATCGCCGGTATAACCTGATCGACCTTGAGCACCTCTTCGGTTCCTTCGAACGCAACGACCTCACGCCGGCCGCCGGGTTTCTCCATCTCCCTCATGTGGATCATTTCGACGCCGACGATGGCGTTGCCGCGCATGAGCAACCGGCGCACGCCGCGGCGGTCGTGGATGGTTACGCCTTCCTCCATCGCCTGCCTGATTTCGCGCGGCACAGCCGACATCGCGTCGGCGGCGCTCACGCCGGGGCCTGGCAGCGCCTGGAAAGTGATGACGTGAACCTCGGCGACGCCGTTGAATTTCATCACGCGCGCCAGGTCGATAGCGGTGTTGCCTCCGCCAACAATCGCGACTCGCTGGTAGGAAGGTATAGCGCCGATCGAGATCCACTCCTTCAGAAAATCGATTCCGCTGCGCAGGCCGTCCGGTTCGAATCCGTCCACCGACCACGGGCGAGCGCGGCTCGTGCCGGAAGCGAGGAACACCGCACGAAAATCCGCGCGCAGGTCGTCGAGCGAAAGATCCCGTCCGACACGCAGATTCGGTTGAAAAACGATGCCTGTTGCGAGCAGGCGTTCCAGCTCCTGGTCGAGCACCGCGCGCGGCAGACGGTACGGCGGCAGCGCGCTGCGCAACAATCCGCCGGCTTCGGATTGGGCCTCGAAAATGGTTGCCCTGTAACCGCGCTTCACGAGGTGATAGGCGGCCGAGAGTCCTGCCGGGCCCGCGCCCACAATCGCTACCTCCGGCGCGCCGGCTGGCGGCGACTGGACCGGATAATTCCAACCCTCCGCGAGCGCCCGGTCGCCAAGGAAACGCTCCACGCCGTGGATGGCGATCGCCTCGTCGTACGATCCGCGATTGCAGGCGCTCTCGCAGGGATGGTGGCAGACGCGCCCGGTGATGGCCGGCATCGGATTCGCGCTGACCAGCATCTCCCACGCCGAGCGCAGATCTCCTTCCCCGACCCTGGCAAGATAGCGCTGCGGATTCTCTCCCGCGGGACAGGCGACGGTGCACGGCGCGTGGCCGGGCCGATGTTCGGGTCGGCCAAGGCGCCAATCGCCGGTCTTGAACTGAATCGAGCTGCCGGCCTTCGCGAAGGCGCCTCGCGTCAGAGTCTCCATCGCGCCTCCATCACGACCATCGCAGCCCGCCGCGCCGGACGGTATCGGCGCCCTCGCTGTCGAGAGGTTCGGGCTGGCCGGCGCAAAGCCCGTAGCGCTCGATGTTATAATCGGCCAGTTCCTGCAGATGCTGCAGCTCTTCGCGCGCTTCGGGCGCGTCCTCGAACAGATGGCGGAACCTATCCTGGAGTTTGCAGATAGTCCGTGACGGGCCGGACGTTGCGAAGCTTCATCGCGGTTACGACCGTGCCGCGTTCGCTCTCCAGCACCGGAAAGATGCCGGTCTGCACCGCCAGACGCGCCACTTCGATACTGAGGCTGCCGTCATGGCCCCATCCCAGCGGGCACGGAGAGTGAACCAGCAGAAAAGCCGCCCCTTCGATCTCGATCCCGCGGCGCACCTTGTTCCGAAGATCCGACGGATACGCGACCGTTGCCGTCGCCGCATATGGGATGTGATGCGCGTTGATGATGGAGAGCAGATCCTTTTTGAGGTGCCGCTTGCCCATGCGGTTCTTTCCCCGCGGTGAGGTCATGGTCGCAGCGGCGTGGGGTGTGGAACTGGAGCGGTGCACGCCGGTGTTCATATAGGCTTCGTTGTCGAAGCAGACGTAGAGCACATTATGGTTGCGCTCCAGCATCCCGGAGAGGGCCTGAAGTCCGATGTCGAAGGTTCCGCCGTCGCCGCCCAGGGTCACGACTTTGGTCGGGCGCCCCTGGACCTTTAGCGCCGCTTCGATTCCGGACGCGACCGCCGGGGCGTTTTCGAACAGCGAGTGAATCCACGGGACGCGCCACGAACTGCGCGGCCAGGCGGTGGTAAATACTTCGAGACATCCCGTCGCGTTTGCGATGATCACGTCGGGCCCAATCGCCTCTGTAACCAGGCGGGCGCCGAGCGCCTGCCCGCATCCGGGGCAGGCCATGTGTCCGGCGTCGAGGCCGCGAAAGGCGGGTTGCTTGCGATGCAGCTCGGCGATGCTGTCCTGTTCGATATCGGAATCCATATGCTCACCCTGTCGATCGCGTCGATCCGATCAACGATCTTCCCCTCAACGATCCTCCTCGGCCACTTTGGATAAATCGACATCCAGGATCGCGAATCGGGTCACTTCCTCCGCGCGGGCCGCTGCGAGAAGCTTCGGATAAATCCCAAGCGGCATGTCGCGTCCTCCCAAACCGGCCGCGAAGTTGTGAACTCGCGGCGCCGACGGCACTTCCGACAACGCCGCGCGCACCTCGGCTCCTACAATCCCGCCGGCCCCGGGCGACAGCGCGCGTTCGAGCACGATCACGTCCGAGAGGCCCGCGCACGCGTTCTTGAGCGCCTGCGCCGGAAACGGCCGCATCGATCGCAGCTTGATTAGTTTCACCGCGCCCAGTCCGGCGTATTCGTCGCGCGCGTCGGCTAGCGTTCCCATCACTGAGCCGATCGACAGGATGGCGACACGGGCATCTTCCGGCCCGTTTACCGCCACCAGCCCGCCGCATGATCGACCGGTTATGTTCTTCCAATCGCGGTCGGCCGCCTCGATCTCGTCTTGCGCGTGAAGCAGCGCCCGATGATGCGCATATCGGGCCTCGCTGTAATATTCCGGCGAAACCAGATTGCCGATGCTGATCGGTTTCAAGGAATCGAGGGCGCGCGCGAATCGATACGGCGGCAGAAATGAGTCCACCTGTTCCTGGCTCGGGATATCTATCGGTTCGAGCGTGTGCGTCAGAACGTAGCCGTCGAGGCAGACCATCACCGGCAGTTCGGTCCGCTCGGCGATGCGGAAGGCCTGGATGGTGGTATCGACGGCTTCCTGGTTGTCGGCGCAATAAAGCTGGATCCATCCCGCGTCACGCATCACCATCGAGTCCTGCTGATCGTTCCACGCCGAAACCGGAGCGCCAATCGCGCGATTGGCGCAGGTCAGCACGAGCGGAATTCGAAGGCCCGCGATGTTGTACAGCACCTCGGTCATCAGCAGGATTCCCTGCGCGGAGCTTGCGGTGTACGCGCGCGAACCGGATGCGGCCGCGCCCAGGACGACCGAGGCGGCGGAAAACTCGCTCTCGACGCTCACCATCTCGCAGCGCAGCTTTTCGTCGGCGATCAGTTGCGCGAGGTTCTCGACGATGTGGGTTTGCGGAGTAATCGGATATGCGGCAATCACCTGGGGCCGGCACAACGCGACGGCGCGCGCGATCGCCGCGGAGCCTTCAATTGCCTGGAGCACGGACGGTGTCCTTCCATGATCCAGACGATACGGAGGTGGCGGCCTCGCGCATCAGACGAAGATTTCGCTGCAATGCGTCACCCTCGAACCGTTGCATCAGGACCCGTTCGAAAGCGGCGAGCGGGAGCAGTCCGCTCAGGCTGAGAAACGCCGCGAGCAGCGCGGTGTTCGGGATCGGCTGCCCAAGGAATCGGAGCGCCATCGCGGTCGCGGGGAAGGAAGCAACCATCACGCCGGCAGCGCAGGCGAGTCCTTCGATTTCCCTGGACGAATTAACCAGCACTCCGCCGCCCGGACCCACATTTTGTGCGATTCCAGCAACGTGCAAGAGGCTTGGATCCTGGATGATGACGTAGTGGGGCTGACTGATCTGGCATCGTCGCCTTATCGGATGATCGGAGACGCGGACGAACGCCGCGACCGGTGCGCCACGCCGCTCGGGCCCGAAGCTTGGAAACGCCTGGACGAAGCGCCCGGCCTCGAAGCCGGCCTGTGCGAGCATGTAGGCCGCAACCACATTGCCCTGTCCGCCACGCCCGTCGATGCGTATTTCGGTCAACTCCGCCATAAGCCGCCCAGCATCAAGCAACGTGCCCATACGGCGCACACAATAGTAGCAATGCCCAATGTCGTCTCCCGATACAAGCAAATGGTCCGCCCGGCCTGTTGGCCGTAGCAAAGGGACGCGCTGGATCGGGCAGCTTCGCGCGGCAAACTCTAAGGTTCACCCGCGCTTGTGAAAATTTACAGCGAGCGGCGGTAGGCCACGAAGTTGCCCGTGATCGAAGCGCCGAGCTTTTGCGCGGTGTGTCGCGACGGCCAGTTGTCGTCCAGGACCAGAGTGTAACCGGCGTAGCGCATTCCCTGCTCGGCCATGGTCAGGAACGACCGCGCCGCCATCGCGAGGTTCACGCCGCGTCCGCGCCATCCTTCCAGCACGCCGATATTGATCAGCGCCCCGCGGGTTCCGCCGCCCCGCTCCGGACCGAGCTTCGTCCCGGGGCGGATTCGCGCCAGTGCCGGGCTCAGGTCAGGCACCGAAAACACCGAGCCGATCGGGCGCCCTTCGGCGCTCGCCACGATCGATAGATCCGCGACCGGCGTGCGCATCATCAACGTCAGCATCGGTCGCACTTCCTCGCGGGTAATCGGGTTCCATCCCCAATGATGGGTAAAAGCCTCATTCGTAACGTCGGTCCAGGCGTCGATTGCCGCCAGGAATCCGTATTCGCTCCAGCTCCGCACCTCGATTCCGGCCCGCTCGACCGCCGCCACCATCGAGCGGTAGCGCTCCAGAACGTCAGGGGTCAGCGCGACGGTATAGTCGACGAAGCCTTTCTCGGTCTCGAAGCCCGCGTTTTTGAAATAGCAGTGGTAATAATCGGGATTGCCGCGCAGCAGGAAGGAGGGGAACCCGTCGTAGTTGTCGATCGCGTAGGGATAATCCAGAAACGCGGCGAAACCGCTGCGCGCCGCCGTCATCCCACGCCCCTTGAGCCACGCACCGGCTTCCGCCAGCAACGCCAGGACCGCCTCGTCCTCTCCCGGCAGAGCCTCGAAGTGGATCAGCTGGCCGAGCTTTTCATTCCATAGCTGGTTGTATCGATGATTGACGACCGCGCTGACTCGGGCAACCAGCTGGCCGTCATGCAGCGCCCACATCGGGACGAGATCGAGATGCGCCGCGATCGGATTGCGGCCGGATATGAACTCGACTTCGTTCTCGATATCGGGCGGCCACCAGGCATCGCGGTTGGCATAGATGTCAAAGGGCAGCGCTGCGAACTCTTCCAACGCCTCGCGCGAGCTAATCGTCTCGATCTCTATGCCGCCGATACTCACTAATCCGTCAGCCAGCTTGATCGTCAGGTGCGCGTATCACGAAAGCTTCGGGCGCCGGGCGCAGCGGCCGCGCGAACCAAAGCGGACGTCTGAGTCCTCCGGGCCCCGGAGCCGGGCGGGTCCTGGCGAGCCACTGTTTGTAGATTTCGTGGGAGCGCTCGGTGTCGGCCAACACATCTCCGTAGCGATCCTCGGGATGGGCGCGCTCGACCTTCACCGCCTGATGCCAGCAGTGCATGCCGCTTACCGGATCGGGATGCACCGGAAAGGCGAGATTCTGATGCACGCCGCCTTCGCTCCACCAGATTCGCGATGAATCCGGATCGGCGCTCTTGAACGGACGGACGCCCTCCTTTTGCCGGATACGCCAGCGGCCCTTGCCCTCTTCCGTGATCTCCACCAGCGCCGTGGCCCATCGGCTGCCCTGCCCTTCGCGATCCAGACGCCATCGTCCGAGATGATGCGAACAGGCGACCACGCCAGGCCGGATGCTCTCGGTCGCCCAGACGTCGGTGACGAAGTATCCGATCTCGGTGCTGACGCGGGCCAAGTCGCCGGTTGCGAGGCCGAACCGTTGCGCGTCGTCTGAATTGATCCACAGCGGATTTCGATGCGAGATCTCGTTGAGCCACTTGGCGTTGCCCGATCGGGTATGGATAAGCGTGGGCAGGCGGAACGTGGGCACCAGCACCATCTCGCCCTTGGCGGAATCCAGGACATCGGGAGCGACGTGACTCGCGATGTGGCCGGGAATCGCGTACTCGGGCCATCCCCATTCCACCAGCGTCGATGAGTAGAACTCCTGCCTGCGTGACGGCGTGGCGAATCCCTCGACGGCGGCGCCGTCGAGCAGAACGCCGATCGCCTTCCCACCCTTGATGACGATTCCGGTCTCGGGATTGGTCTCGCTTCCTTCGAGTTCCCGCGGGCTCAGCCGCCGCTCATGGCGATTGTAGCTATCGCGCGAAATCTCGAACGCGCCGTACCTGCGCATATACTCCAGCGGCGACATCCCTTCGGCGGCAGCCTTGGCGGGCAAACCGGGCACGGCGTTCTCGAATATCCAGCGGTAGTATTCTTCGACTTTCAACTTTTCGCCGGGCCGATAAGGCGATTCGAAGTGGCGACGGATTCCGAGGCTTCCATCGGGATCTATACGCCAGGAAAGTTCGATCCAGAATTCGTCCTCCTCCCAGACCTCGCCGGGATTCGCCTGATAAGTGAACTCGACTTCTTTTCCCTGACGCCGCAGGAACTCGCGCAACACCGGCTGGCGGAACGAAAGCCAAACGCCGCTGTGTGTCTCCTGGCTCTGCAGGTCGTGACGCTCGGGCGCCAATCCCATCGGCAGGACATAATCGGCAAAGAGCGCGGTCTCGTTCCAGGTCGGCGTAAGCGCCGCGTGCAGGCCGACGCTGCTCTCGTCGCGCAGCACATCCATCCAGGTGAAGCCGTCGGGATTGGTCCACACCGGGTTGTAGACCCGGGTGAAATAGACATCGAGTTTGCCCCGCCCCTCCTTGATAAAATGAGGCAGCAGAAAACTCATCTCGTAGCAGCTGAATGGATACTCTTTCGGAAACGACAGCTCGTTCCAGAACTTTTGCGCCGGGGGTTCCTCCCAGAATCGCGGGCTGTATTTGCTCCACGCGCTGGGCATCGTGCCGCCGACAGTCCCCACGGCGCCAGCAAGAACGCTCAGAAAGTGCAACGCCCGCGCCACGCTCCATCCGCCGAGATTCCCCGACGATGCACCGCGCCAGTTATGCGCCGCGAAACGGGAGCCCGCCCGGCCAATCTCTCGCGCCACATCGACGATCATCTCAGCGCTGACGCCGCTTTCCTTTGCGGCGAACTCGGGCGTGAACTGCGCATACTCGGACTTGAGCGCGGCGATGAAGTTATCGAACGTCGGCGCTTCTTCAGGATGGCGCGCCTTGAGATACGCCTCCCAGTTCACCCATCGCCTGAGAAAGGATGCGTCGTAGGATCCCTCGTCGAGAATCACCTTCGCCATCGCGAGCAACACGGCGACCTCGGAGCCGGGCCGGGTCGGAAGCCAGTAATCGCCGACCGCGGCGGTGTTCGACAGACGCGGGTCCATCACCGCGATCTTTGATCCCGCCATCTTGCCTTCGATAATTCGCTGGGCATGCGGGTTGAAATAATGCCCTGCTTCCAGATGCGCACTGAGCAATAGGATAAAGCGGGCGTTGGCGTGGTCGGGCGAGGGACGGTCGTATCCCTGCCAAATCTGGTAGCCCATCCGTGCGCCCGCGGAACATATGTTCGTATGCGAGTTGTGGCCGTCGATACCCCACGCTTGCAGCACTCGATCCATCGCTCTTTCGTAGCCCGGCCGCCCGACGTGATACATGATCTCGTTCTGCCGGCCATCCAGAATCGCTTTTCGGATCCGGCCGCCGATATCGCTTAGAACGTCGTCCCAACTTACGCGCTCCCAGCTCCCGTCGCCCCGCGCCCCCTTGCGTTTCAGCGGATACAGAATGCGTTCAGGATCGTTAACCTGATTGATCGTTGCCGGTCCCTTGGCGCAGTTCCGCCCTCGGCTCCCCGGATGGAGCGGATTTCCCTCGAACTTGCGAACACTATTATTGTCCTTATCGACATATGCCAATAATCCGCAAGCCGCTTCACAGTTAAAACAGATTGTGGGCACGAGTGAATAATGGCGCGAGATGCGCTTTGCCGGCCAACTCGCGGGATCGTACTCCGTCCAGTCGTCCCACTTGTCAATCGGCGGGTAATTTACCAGCGTCCCGTCGTCGCGCCGCTGACTATAATCAGCCGTCGTTTCAGGAGCATCGCTCAAAAGTCCGAATTTCACGGCAAGCCGCTCAACCAGACCAACCTTTGAATCGTATGGCATTGCTCTTAGTACCCCTCTAGCTCAAAGGAACGAGCTGTGGCGCTCTGACCCAGATGTGTTCGTGAAAGAAAAGGCCGGCGAGACTAAGAACCGCCGCAAGAGCGGCGGGAATCGTCGATCCGCCAAGGATCAGCAGAATCGGCGCGCCCAGTCCGAGGCTGGCAACCCCAATCCAGAATAACGGGGCAAACGCGCCCCGGGTAATCATGCGCGCGGCTTGCTCCGCATCGAGGGTCGGATGGGCCGTCGAAAGCTCGATCGCCAGAATCCCCGCCGAAATGACCGTGCTGCCGAGAAGCATCCGAACCAGCAGCGTCCGGTCAAATCCTATAAACGGTAATACTATTGAAAGAAGGAGCAGGGCGGCGCTCCCTGCCATAAGCGCATGCATCAGCATCTGAAATACGAGCGCGGGGCTCTGCCAGAAATCCCTTCCTTTGGCCTGCGCAAACAGGAAACCGGTATAAATCGCGGTCATAATGGCAAATACTACGATAGGCCAATGCAACACATCCCGAATGCCGTGAGCGCCTATCATGTGTGTTATTAGCCAGAGGCTGAGCAGCATTCCGTATCCGGTTACTATATAGGCGCCGCGCGTCAGCCATGAGTGCCACTGCGGACGAAGAAGGACATAGAGGAAACGGTCGGGCCGATCGAGATCGAGTACCAGCAGCGCTCCTGTAATACCAAGAAAAATCAATCCGACAATTACCGCCGTT
Source organism: uncultured Pseudomonadota bacterium (assembly GCA_963759165.1). Taxonomy (GTDB): domain Bacteria; phylum Desulfobacterota; class Binatia; order Binatales; family Binataceae; genus DATJOQ01. The sequence goes on from CAVWXK010000001.1 coordinate 2,575,864, forward strand.
ACCGCCGCGGCCGGGGTCTGCCGGCCGAGCCCCAGGCCGGCGGCAACAAACGGCACGAGCACCGCTCCCGCCGCGATCGCCTTGGTCCAGACGTAAGCCGCGACCTCCCATCCCCACATCACGCCCTCGGACGGCACGTCATAAACCCGCCTCGCCTTTGCGATGGCGCCGGCGACGAATCCGCGAGGCCTCGTCGTATGGCCCGATCCGTTCGCGCCGAAAAGATGTTCGGGTTCTTTGAGCAGCGTCGCCAGAAAGCCCTCGCCCTCAATACCAGGCAGCCCCGTTTCTTCGGCTTCTTTAAGTCCGTGCCCGACCGCGCCGCTCTGGCTGCTCCACATGTAGTCGCTATCTCTCGGAGCCAGCGATGGCGTAAGCGCGGCCTCGTCGGCTTCGATGTAGAAAAGCTTGGGCCGCGTGTTCTTCTCGGGCTTTCGCACCTGAACCGCCTCGCTCGCAAGAAGCGTCGCGATCTCGCTTTCGGGAGAATCCATGTCGCCAGAGACGATGGCGTGCACCGGACATACGACCACGCACGCCGGCTCGATACCATTTTCGATCCGATGGGTGCAGTAGTTGCATTTGGCCGCGGTATGGCTGTCGGGATTTATGTACAGGGCATCGTAGGGACACGCCTGGGTGCACGCTTTGCAACCGATGCAACGATCGCTGTTGAAGTCCACGATACCGTCGGAGCGCGAATAAAGGGCTTTGACCGGGCAAATCTCGACGCACGGCGCGTCGGCGCAGTGGTTACATCGATTAACCGTAAACACCCGGCGCGTGTGCGGATACTGCCCTTTCTCGATGTACTTGACCCAGGTGCGGTTGACGCCCAGCGGAACGTTATGTTCGGCCTTGCACGCGACCGTACACGCGTGACAGCCGATACACTTGCGATTATCGATAATGAAGCCGTAATTCATCGGATTCCGAACCTGTCACGAAGAAAATAAGAGACTTGTTCCACTACTCCACCATCCCATTTCGAATAAGCGACGAAGTATATACTGAGCAAGGAGGTTCCGATACCGACCGCAAGCGGGTACGCGATCGTCGGCGATTCGATCACCATCGGTAGAAGCGCGACCGCGAGCGCCGGCGGGACGTGCAACTCGAAAATCCGTAAGACCAGCATCCCGGCCGCCATGCTGCAAGCGGCCGCCGCCGGACCGACTCCGAACAGCTTGAAAAACGCGAACCCAGCCGCGGCCGTCAGCATGCATACTAGCGGCAAGCGCATCGGCTTCGACGCCCACGGGCAGGAGTCAGGATGACCGAACATCTCGTAGGCGATCACCAGCAGCGGCGGAAAGAGAATGAACCTCAAGCCCGTGAGCCTCACGGCCAAAGCCGCGACCACCGTGAATCCAAGAATGATTCCGAGCCGACGAAGAAACGCAGGCGAGATCTCGCCTTCCGCGATGGGCGCAACGTCGATTTCGGGCCACGCCGTAAGACTGAATCTTTTCCAGAGAATCGCCAGCGCCGTCAGCAGCACCGAGCCAAGCAGAATTCCCGGTGGATACCACCACGACTTGATACCCAGCACGAGCGGCAGCAGGCCGGCCGAGATCGCCGGTGCAATCGGCGATTGAAGCACTTCGATTAGAATCATCACTCCGGCCGCATCCAGCAACAAAGCGGGCAGTCCGTAAGAAAAGTGGCGCGTGATAATCAGGCCAATCACTCCGGCCAACGCCGGAGAAGTCGCCAGATGAAACGGCGCCCCGCACCAGCGGCCGTGCGGACGGCCCAAACCGTCGTATGACAGCGCGCCAAGTTCCGGAAACAGCATGTAGAACGGGCCGATAGTCACGGCCATCCCGACGACCGCGACCATGTAGAGCAGAGCCAGAAATTCGGATGCCGGCCGATGGCTCGTTATCGAGTTCAACGGTCGCACTTTGATCATCTGATTAAGGGTTGCTTTCCGCTAATCGCGCGCAGATGCCGCTTTCGAAGTTAACGCTTGGCGCGCACCAGAATACCGTCGTCGAGCCATCGCCCGAGCAACTCAAAAATGAGCGCGCCCGGATCCGCCACTTCCGCCGCTTCCGCAACCCGCTCGCATAAAGCGGCCAGGCTTATGCCGCCCTCGAACGCGCGGATTCCCGCCAGTTCGGCGCCCTCGAGATCGCGATAATAGCAACGGTTATTCCTGCGCCAGACGAGGATCGCCGCGGTCTCGTGTTTGGGGACGCACCAATCGTTCTTCTCCTCGACCGCGCGCAAAACCTTCGCGACGTTCCATTCCAGCGTGAGAAGCCGAAGCGCCGGATGGGTCCGCAACCGGAGCGATGGCCAATCCGTGGCCGCCACCATACGAAGATCGTTCGGTTCGAGCGCCGGCGCGTCAGGTCCATGGAATACTTCGATCAGCGCGCGCTCCAGACGCGCCAGGTCCGCGATAAACGGCCACTTCTCGCGCAGCGGATGAGCACCCAGATAGTCCGCGAGATGACGCCCCGCGTAGAGCAAGGACGGATGGCTCGGCGGATAAGCCAGCAGGTATCCGGTAATCAGGTTATGGAAATTGTCCGCGCCCACAACCGCGAGCGTGGCCGGATAATCCTCTTTCATGCAGTCCAGCAGCCGATAGAAATACATGTTGGCGTAGATATCGAGGCGCTCGATCGCGGAAAGCCGCTCATCGCCCCTGACGATCGCCCCAAGTCCGTCAGCCGGAAGATCGGTTTCCGCGCGCAGCCCATCGGCGACGCCCTCGGGCGCGACGATCAGCCGGAAGAGGATTTCCTGGACACTCCGCAAATCGGGCGCCGTCACTCGATCTCCTCCGCATGTGCGCCGGCTGCGCCGTGGATGCATCGGCGGCCTCGCAGCCGCGCCTCGTCGGCCGCTGCGGCCAGCGTATCGAACGGCGGGATTTTGTCGTCCCATTCGATCAAGGTCGCGACCGTTCCGAAGCGCAGCACCGCATCCTCATACAGCGCCCACACCGCCTCGCACACCGGATGGTCGTGCGTGTCGAGCAGGTAACTGCCCTGATCGCTATGACCGGCGAGATGGAACTGCACCACGCGCTCGGTCGGCATCGCTTCGAGATAAACAGCGGGATCGAACCGATGATTGAACGCGCTAACGTAGATGTTGTTGATATCGAGCAGGATCGCGCAGTCCGCCTCCTCGGCGACCGCGCGAAGAAAATCCCACTCTGTGAGCGTCGAATGCTGGAATCTCAGATAGCTGGAAACGTTCTCCAGCAGGATGCGCCGCTCGAGTATCTCCTGCACCCGGCGGATCCGCGATACGACGTGCCGAATCGCCTCTTCGGTGTAAGGCAGCGGCAGCAGATCGTGGAGATTGCGGCCGCCGACGCCGGTCCAGCACAGATGGTCGGAGATCCAGGCCGGTTCGAAGCGCCGCGCCAGGGTCGCAAGCTTTTCGAGGTACTCGCGATTTAGCGGATCTACCGAGCCAATCGAAAGCGAAACGCCGTGCAAAACGATCGGATAGTTCGCGCGCACCCCTTCCAGAACTTCCAGCGGACGCCCGCCATCGACCATGAAGTTTTCGGAGATGACTTCGAACCAATCGACCTTCGGCAGGTTCTCCAGAACGAAGCTGTAGTGCTGCCGGCGCAAACCTACGCCGAAACCAAGCGGTGGGAACTCCAAGCGCTTCATCTGAAGGCTGAAGGTTTGCGGCCGGCTCGCACGCGGCCTCGCGCCAGACGTGCCGGAACGCCGCGAGAGCGCCGCTTCAAGGCGGTGCCCTCGCGCCTGTTACCGCAGGGCAGACCCAATCTCGCTACATTGCCTCGGCGTGGCCGCCCTTGCTCTGGCACTCCTCCTTGCTGGAGGTCATGACGTACCCTTTACCCTTGCAGGAGTTCTGCCCCTTGCAGTCATTGCTCGCGCCCATGCAGGCGCTCTTCCCCTTGCAATCGTTGCCGCCCACACACTTTACGCTCGCGGCTTTCACGCCGCTCGCGCCCGGAGTCGCCTGCGGGCTCGCATCCTGAGCCCTGACGTTGCCGGCGATAAACATCATCGCGACCGCCGAAGCCAAAAGCGCACCTTTCGCGCCTGTTTTCATGATTCGTCTCCTCTCGTCCGCCGGCGTTGAGGGATAGTTTGCCAACCCGGCCGGTTAGTTTGTTCTATCACGCACTCACGCATCAGGAACCATATTCAACCGAATCCAAAGAGGCACGTCCAGTTGGATTCAGGCCCTACCGCCAGCACGCCCCCACCATCCCGCGAATTTCGTCCGCCGGAATGCTATGTTGACGCGCGATGGCGGAAGATACCGGCGGCAGTTCGTCAATTCAATCGGCCCCGAGCCGGACGGCGCTTTTTTCAGTCGCCGCCGGACTCGCGCTGATGTTTTTGATAGCGCCGTTGCTGAAACTGGTCGTTACCAGCGATCCGCGATTACTGCTCGCCGCGTTTACCGATTCCAGCGTGCTCTCAGCTATCGGGATCAGCCTGCTGGCCGCAACCTGGACTACCGCGATCGGCGCGATGGTCGGACTCCCGCTGGCGTTCCTGCTCGCCCGTTATCAATTCCCCTGCAAGGCGCTGATCGAAGGCCTGATCGATCTGCCGATCGTCATTCCCCATCCGGTTGCCGGAATCGCGCTGCTCTTCATCTTCGGGCGCGGCTTCTTCGTCGGTCACGCGTTCGAGCTGGCAGGCGTGCGGTTCGCGGGCGCGATACCGGGAATCGTGATCGCGATGCTGTTCGTTAGCGCCCCGTTCCTGATCAACGCCGCGCGCGACGGATTTCGGGCGGTCGATCCTCGCCTGGAAGGTGTCGCGCGGACGCTTGGACGGGGCCCTTGGTCGGTCTTCTTCGGCGTCACGCTGCCACTGGCGCGGGGAGCGCTGGTTTCGGGCGCGGTGATGATGTGGGCGCGGGCGCTGTCCGAGTTCGGCGCGGTGGTAGTGCTGGCCTATTATCCGATGACGGCGCCGGTGCTGATCTACGATCGCTTCCAGAGCTACGGCCTGGAAGCCGCCCAGCCGGTGGCCGCCGCGGTCGTGATTATCGCGCTGCTGCTGTTCGCGATGCTGCGCTACATGAACCTGCGCGAAACCGCCGACTGATACCGGCGCCCCGGCCGGGGGTCGAGATCCAGCGCGACGAGGTCTCCCACCTCCTCGACAAAGCGCGGATGGATGGACAGCTCAGCCGCAATAGGAAAGCAGGGCAAAATACGCGACCATCATGGCTAATCCGAGCGGCAGCCCGACCTTCGCCCACTCACCGCTGCCGATCCCGAGTTGGCCGGCACAGATGATGTTGGGAATATTGCCGGGTATGAGCAGACCGCCCGCGACCAGCAGCGAGATGATGGCATCACGCGCTCGCGCCGCATCCATTCGGTGAACCTCGAGCGCAACCAGAGTCGCGTTGTCGACCACGGCGGAGAGCGTATTCACCCAATACAGCGCCGCCGGATTAAGCTGACTCGTGTATTTAACCGCCAGCGGAGCGAAGGCCTCGCTGATCAGTACGAGGCCTGCGATGAAGGCATAGACCTTAAGCGCCTGAAGCAAAGCGTCGCCGACGCTCTCGCGGACATGAACCGCCGCGATTCTTGGCGAGAATTGCCCCCGAGCGCAGAAGCCGGCGATCAGCGCGCAAACGCCCATCCCGGGCAGCACATACGCTCCCAGCAGGCGGAACAGTCCCGAAAAAGGAAGCCCCATCGCGCGCGCCGCCAAAGTAGCCAAAGGCTCGCCAAGCGGGCTCAACGAGGATCCCAAACCGATCGCGAGGCAGCCGCTGACCACGACCCAGGTTCGTGCGCGCTTCGTCAGCCTCAGCAACCCCACGGCTTCGACCATCACCAGCGCGGCAACGATCGCGGTGATCAGACTGGAAACCAACGATATTAAAAAGACGGTCAGGCCGGTGAGGACGCTTCGCCTGACATTCTTCTCCAGGCGCTCGAATATGAGATCCAGCTTCTTTCGCGCGGCGGCGAACACTGTAGCGGCCACTGCTACCGTCACCGCGATTGGGACCGGAGTGCGTAACGCGTCCCAAGCCAGCGCCCAGCCAATCTCCCGGGAAATCGCGATCGCAAGTATCCCGACCCCGAGGAAGTAGAATTCTATGTTTCTCTCCAGCGGCGCCGCGGCAAGCGGACCCACAAACAGCAGGAGCAGCAGAACGATGGCAATCGGTTCGCTCATCGGAAAGTCAAAACTCCGCGATTCGCGAGTCGAGCTTAAGGCCTAACATGGGTGCGGAAAAACCTTTATGCGTTTGAAGCCGCTACGAGCACGACCTGTGTAAAACTGGCCGTCTTCGTCAAGTTCTTTCCCGCCAGGGGCAGACTACAGAGGAGGTGGCAGGTAACTGAAAAACCTTTCTCAGCAGCCTGCCAGGGCGACGATAAGTTGACGGACCCGCGACCGCCTCGATTTGCCCGAAGAGTCCACGATCGCGGCGGGAGCGCACCGCGACAGACCCCTCGCCGACGCTTCAAGCGCGAATCTCTAAAAAATCTGCGCTCGAAGCGTGCCGCAAAGCTCTAGAGCAACATCGTCGGAAGGTCGCCGCCGAAATATGTCAATCAGGCTCCATACTGGGGCGCGCCGCGTCGCGCCAAACCTCGGCTACGTGCTGCGGTAAATTGCGCTCGATGTCCAGAGCCTGATCGGAGGGGAGATGCTCGCGGACAACCGAGAGCGCATTAACTACAGTCTGGCGAGATCCGAGTTTTGATGGTTCCCGGCCGGCGTCCTCCGTCACGTCGACAAAGAAATCGGACGGAGATTCCTTTCCTAAAAGCTTGACGATCGCGCCTTCGCGCAGAACCAGTGCCTGGCACTTGGGAGGCAAGGCACTGAGCAGTTCAGTGCGCTGGCGGTCGTCAAGCTGTTGCGCCAAATGTTTGATCGCGGCAGCAGCCCAAGCCAGCGCCCTTTCGTCGTTAAGGCCCGGCAGCCGTTCCTTGAGCTTGCCGATAAATTCATTTTCAGCGAATCGAGTGCCCTCGCGCTGGTCCGTTCCCATTTTGCACCTCCGTCGAGCTTCCAACCGGGATTTCCGCTTCGAGTCCCGAATCAGATTCGCACCAATATCAGACGGTTTGCAAACACAAGGTTCGAGCCCGGTCTTAGTCCAACGCGCTTGCCACGGCAAGTTCTTCCTCGCACTAGCGCCAAAACCCGAAAATAACGTTTTCCCAACCGGGGTCTCAAACCGTCCGTTCTTAAAACCTCGCCCACACGGATTCGTTGATGGTCTCGATGGCCTGCGGATATAATGCGAACAGGTGGAGCGCCAGCACCGCTCCATTAGCGGGTCTTCTGCTTGTTCAAGCTGGAATGGACCGATTGCGATGGTCCTGTCCGTATATTTGTCGAAAAGGGAGACCGTCAATGCTGATCCGTCGTTGGATGACCAAGGACCCCGTCACCATCGCACCTGACGAAATGCTGGCTGAAGCGAGGAGGAAGCTTGACAATGGCAATTTTCGACGATTGCCGGTGGTCGAGAAGGGCCGGCTGGTCGGAATAATCACAGACCGGGATCTCCGCCGACACGCAAGCCGGCTCGAGTACACGCGGGTAGATGCCGTAATGGTCAGCCCGGTCATCACAGTGGCGCCCGACATGTTGTTGGATCAAGCCGCCAACCTGTTGGTCAAGCATAAGGTCGGCGGTTTGCCGGTGATGGAGGGCGGAAAGCTTGTCGGCATCATTACGGCAATCGACATGCTGCGGGCTTTCGGCGAGATGCTTGGGACCGCCGAGGAAGGAGTTTCGCGGATCGACCTCGCGTTTAGCGGCGATTCCTTTGACTTGGCAATGATCGCCGAGCTGGTAGCACAGTCAAGCGGCGAGGTTCTTGGTATGGGCAGTTACGAAGGCGAGAGAGATCGCAAAGATCAAATTTTCTACCTGCGTGTCCGTACCGAAGATGCCCGCCGGACTGCTCGTATGCTGACCGAGCAAGGGTTCAGCGTCGTCGCGATCCATCAGTAGCCGCGGTTGCGCGGGGACGGCGACTGTGATTTGACTCGCCATTGAGGCAGCGCGACCCGCTCTGGCTCAACGCTGCAGACAAAGACCGACTGTGCAGGCAAGAAATGGCTGAAAATACGATCAAATATCGCGACCCCAACGCACTCCTGCAGACCGACTGGCTTGAGGCCCATCTCGGCGATGCCAACCTGCGGATCATTGATTGCACGACGCATCTGCTGCCCGCGGAGGCCGACACCGATGCTCCCTACCGCATCGTCAGCGGGAAGGCGGAATATGACGCCGCGCATATTCCGGGCGCGGGTTTTATCGATCTCCAGGGAGAACTGTCGGACAATACGACGAAGCTGCGCTTCATGCTGCCGTCCGCCGACCAGTTCGCCGCGGTGATGTCTCGTTGCGGTGTCGGAAAAGGCACCCGCGTCGTGCTGTACAGCGGCGACGGTATCATGTGGGCGACTCGGCTGTGGTGGATGCTGCGAGCGTTCGGGTTCGACAATGCGGCCGTATTGGATGGAGGCTGGGAGAAATGGCATGCCGAAGGCCGCCCGGTTTCTACCGCGCCCTGCACGTATCCCCGCGCCAGCTTCGTTCCGCGACCGCGTCCTGAACTGTTTGTTGGCAAGGAGCAGGTGCGGGCCGCGCTCGGAGACGCCAAGACCGTCATCGTCAACGCCTTACCCTCTGAGTTTCATCGCGGGACAAGCCCCAGCCGTTATGGTCGCCCTGGGCGAGTTCCCGGCAGTGTGAATGTGCCGGCCGCCAGGTTGCTCGATCGCGACACGAAGAAGTTCGTGCCGTTGGCAGACGCCGGCGCAAAGTTCGCCGCTGCCGGCGTCGAAGCATCCAAAAACGTCATCTGTTACTGTGGCGGCGGGATTTCGGCCACTGTCGATTTGTTTGTGTTGTATCAACTCGGGTATGAACACCTCACTCTGTACGATGGTTCCATGGGCGAATGGGCCAGAGACGCCTCGCTGCCGATCGAAACTGACTGAAGCCGAGACGGCGTCTCGCCCTGACGCCAACAGACCCGCGACGTGAGGTAGTTTATGAGCCATCCAATCAGCCGGTTTCCTGTTCCTTCTCTGGCGGAAATGCCGAACGACATCCGGAGTCGGATCGAACAGGTCCAGGCAAAGGCCGGCTTTATTCCGAACGTGTTTCTTGCGCTGGCGCATCGTCCGGATGAGTTCCGTTGCTTCTTCGCTCATCACGACGCGTTGATGGACAAAGCCGGCGGGCTAACCAAGGCCGAGCGCGAAATGATTGTGGTCGCGACCAGCAGCGCCAACCAATGCCACTACTGCGTGATTGCTCACGGCGCCATTCTGCGGGTGCGGGCGAAGAACCCCTACATCGCGGATCAGCTCGCCATCAACTACCGCAAAGCCGACATCACACCGCGACAGAAGGCGATGCTGGACTTCGCATTGAAGGTCGCGCTTGAACCTTACGCGATCGGAGAGACGGAATTCGAAGCTCTCAAGCGTCACGGCTTCAGTCAGGACGACATCTGGGATATCGGCGCAATCGCCGCTTTCTTCGCTATGTCAAATCGTCTTGCCAACGTCAGCGACATGCGACCCAACGACGAGTTCTACTCGATGGGGCGTGGTTGATCCGCCAAAGCCTGGCCGATGCCTCGGCAGGTAGCGCAGGCGATCCGACCTATAGCATCGCATAGCGCGATAAATTCCCAAGCGGCGAAGCCCGCCAAAAAACCGATGCCAACGTTTGTTGGGTAAGAGCAGGTTCTTTGGGTTGATTCGGGACAAATCCGGTCTCCCTGTTCTTGAGAAGTTGCTTGCTTAGGATTGTCCTGCCACCTCCCGGGGTTTGGGCTCGAGAAAACGAGGGGATCAAGCGACTTGAGGCTGTGAATCGTTGGTAGCGATGGGGCAGACGGGCCCGGTGGAAGGAATCAATCCAGCTAAGAAGAAAGGACGCATCGCGGATACCGTTGCGGTGCTTTACCATGACGGTGTTTTCGTTGTACTTCCAGATGAGCGCGCCCGTTCTGATACCGATAAAGGAGAAGACGGACCATGGCTGCTCGACCTTACTCTGCTCGATCGAGCATTCGCTAACATCATTCAACGTTTCATTCGCACGGGCCAGGCGCCTCATTACACGGAACTGGCAAAGGACCTCGGCCTTTCGATGGAGGAAGGGCCGCGAACTGGTGCAGGAGTTGTTCGCGCGCAATGTTCCCGGCTGGGTGCATCCGGGCACCGACTACATCGCGTCTTTTGCGCCCTTCAACAATCAGCCCACCCAGTACCGCATTACTATCGACGGTCATCAGAAGTGGTTCGCCCAGTGAGGCTTCGAAGCGCTGGCGGTCCGCTGGCTATTTCCCGGCAAGACGGTTCGGATCGACGCGCCGTGTCTCGACTGCGGAGAGCCGATGATGGTCGAGATGCGCGATGAGCGGATTCTCCGCGTAGAGCCCGCGACGATCGTGGGTTATACGCATAGCGCGATCGGCGGTTCGCGCGAAAATATCGGCTTCCGCTGAGCGGGCATGAATCTCTTCCGGTCGGAAGAGCATGCGCGCTGTTGGAAGAAGTTCAATCCCGACATGGCGAAGACGTTGCGGCCGGTTTCGTTCTGGGCCGATTTATTTAGCGAGCAGTTTTTCCGCTACCGTGGCCGTGCGGATTACATGACTTGGCTGAGAACCGACGAGGGCGCGCAATCGATAGCGCGCTTCATGGCGAAACTGCCCTAAGCCCGGGTTTCGCATCGGCTCGATCCAGCTTCGTAAGAGTAATCGCGGCCGGCTTCGGCTAGACTTTGAGCGGATCTTCGGCGGCGCCGAGGTGCGAGCGCGGCCCGCGTCACGGACGCGAAACAAGACGGGAGCAGTATCAAGATGGCGGAAGAACCTGGGGGACTTGGCTTTCGGCTGAGCAGCCGAGCAGGAGCAGCTGCGAAGCCTCGCTCAGCGGTTTCGCGGAACGGCAGATCAGACCGGTCGCGCTCGATTTCGAGCAAGATCCCGAAGGCAAGCTCGCGGAACACGTAATCGACGAGGCCGCGAAAGCGGGAATCCTCGGACTTCCGATCCCAACCGAGTTCGGTGGCGGTGGCGGCTCCAACGTCGAGTGTTGCCTCGTGCTCGAGGAACTGGCGGTAGGATGCGGAGGAATCGCCACCGCGATTGGCGCGAGCTGGTTCGGCCAGACTCCGATCATGATGGCGGCAACCGCGGCGCAGCGGAAGGAAATCTTTCCCGCCCTGGCCGCAACTGACAAAGGGACGGCTGGTATGCATGGCGATGACCGAGTCCGCCGGCGGCACCGACATCGAAAATCCGCACATGCAATCGCGCACCGTGCGCACGCTGGTGCGCGAGGACGGCGACCATTGCGTCGTCAACGGCCGCAAGCTCTGGCCCAGCAATTCGGACAACGCCTGGCTCTACTCGGTTGTCGCTACGGTTGACCCGAAGCTGGGCGACGCGGGCTCGTGCCTGATCATGGTGCCGTCCGGAACTCCGGGACTCTCGTTTGGCCGGCCGATTCGCAAGATGGGGATGGACGCCGACCGCAACGCCGAGATTATTTTCGACGACGTGCGAGTGCCGAAGAGCAATCTGCTCGGCAAGATCGGCGACGGCGCGCGGCTGCTCCAGCGCACCTTGATATACAACCGCGTCGGTGCGGCGGCGATCGCGGTGGGAATCGCGCGAGGCGCCTTCGAAGCTGCGGTCAAATGGGCGAGGGACCGGATCACGATGGGCCAGCCGCTCAATAAGCATCCGCTCATCGCCGCGATGCTGGGCGATATGGCGACCGAGGTTGACGCCGCCCGGCTGCTGTACCAGCGTGCCGCCTGGTTCAACGCGCGGCCCGCCCAAGCGAACATGCGATGGGCGACGATGGCGAAGGTATACGCGAGCGAAATGGCGATGCGGGTAACTACCAACGCCGTGCAGATCATGGGCGCCTACGGCTACGCCAAGGAGTACGGCGTGGAGAAGGCCATGCGCGACGCCAAGATCGTGCAGATTTTCATCGGAGCCAACGAATTTTCGCGCCAACTGGTCGGCGAACTGCTATCTGAATAGTAAGGGGCGTGCGCTTAAGCGCCGCCTTCGCGGCGCCGGGTCGCCCGGTCACGATGAGCGGAGTCCCGCTCCTGCGTCGACGCTGACGTCAGCAAGGAGGAAGTAATGGGCCTCCCGGAATCTTCGTTTGCGGACTGCGGCAGTCAGAGCCGGAAGAGAGTCAGCGTTCAGGTCACCGTGGTCGCTGTCATCTTGGCGCTGCTGCTCGCGGGCGCCGGCGACGCGGCCGAGCCCGGCGAGGCGCTGACGCGTGCCGCATTTGACCGATGGCTTGAGCGGTATCGCGACGCAAAACCGGAGTTCAAACCCGGCGACGTGTTGGGCGTCGCCGAGCTGGAAAAGATCAGGCCATTCCTTCCGCCCGGCTACTTCGAGGAACTGAATTTTCCTGAACTCCGGATGCCGATCATCGCGGCCAGGGACCATACTCCACGCCGGGACTTCCTGGCCTGTACGGAAAAGCACCAGCGTCAGGTAAAGCTTAAATCCGATGGCACTCTCGAAGGCTATGTTTGCGGCCAGCCGTTCGCCAATGCCGAGCTAAAACCGGAAGACCCACTGGCCGGTGGCAAGGCGGCTTGGAACTTCGACTGCCGATGGCAGAACTACGGCCTGGCGGCGATTGGCTTCATGTTCGTGTTCGACGAATTCGGCGGGCGGCACGACGACGCTATTCCCGTTGCGGCCGAGATGCCGCCAAGGGACTGGATGCTGGGATTGGACTACCGGAGCAGCCTGCCCAAGGACCTCTCACAAAACTTCGGCGGCGGGGGCAGGTTCACGCGAACTATCAGCGGCTTCTATCGGCGCGTCTACTTCAGTCATCTGGCCCAGCGCGAAGGCAATGGCGGCACACTCAACGTCACCGATGCGAACAGGTTTTTTTGGAAAGAATTCCTCGGCTTCCTTTCGCCGTTTGATATGCGAGGTCGCGCGCTTATCGATTACAGGTACGCGGACCCCAGCCGTCCGGTCGATGCCTGGGTGTACGCGCTGCGGCGCATCCGCAGGGTATCTATCGAGGAAACCGCCGACATCATAATCGGCAGCGATCAGACCATCGACGACTTCTACAGTTTCTGGGGCCGCTCGGTGCAATGGAACTGGAGGTTCCTGGGTTGGAAGAAGCTGCTCTCGGTGATGGACTCCAGCCACGACTACATCCACCTTTACGGACCGAACGGCGACCTGTTGGATGACGTTCGGTCGCTGCGCTCGTTCGCCGTAGTGGAGCGCACGCCCAAGCTTCCGGATATGCCATATAGCAGCGTCGTGATGTTCTGGGACTCCGAGAATTGGCAGCCATGGCTCGCGATTGCCTTTGATCGAACCGGGAACCTTTGGAGAGTGTGGACCTTCCAAGGTCATTGGAGTGAGGACTTTCATGATTGGGCCGAACTCAGCCGCGGCACCCAAACCACCGTCATCCAGACGCAAATCTTATCGGATTACAGAGTGCGGCGAGCGACGATCCTGACCGGCTTAGGTGCGGGCAATCCCGACGCCAGCGACAAGGACGCGGCGACGCGCTTCGATCCGAGCAGCCTGGAGTCGATCCATCCTTGAAATAGCGGGCCAAGCATTCCGAACCGGGAGTCTTGACCTCACGCCTTCACGGACGAGGCGGTTCAAGTCGTCTTTATCCTCAAGCAGAGAAGCCGCCCAGGCGACGGCGCCGCTCTCGTCCCCGACGCGAAATCCCGCACATCACATCTTGTGCGGCTCTTGCAGGTTCGACCAGAGCTGCACGTACGAATGGCTGCTCAGCTCGATGATCGTCCCCCAGGGATCGCAGCAGTAGCAAACCTTGTAGTCCTTGTTGGAAAACAATTTCCAGATCTTGCTCATAAGCTTGCCGCCGTTGGCTTCGATCTGCCTCGCGGTTGCCTCGATATCGGCGGCGGTGATGCAGATGTGGAAGATCCCTGTGCGCCAGTATTCGAAGGTATTGTCGGGGGCGTAGGTCTTCGGCCTGGTGAATTGGAACAGTTCGATACCGACACCGTCCACGGTCGACAGATGGGCGATCTTCAGACCGCCGAAATCCTTGCCGAAGATATCCTTCAGCACATTTCCGAAATACGAGCCGTCATCATCGCCTTGGGCCGGATGGGCAAGGACGTTGCAGCCGATGACATCCCGGTACCAGGCTACGGCCGCATCGATGTCCGGGACGGTGATGCCGACATGGTTCATGGCGCGGGGTAATGTCATCGTGGTTCTCCTTTGGGCCCATCGTCGCCCCCGGAACGCCGGCCAACGCCAACCACATCCCGCCTGACGTACCGCCTCCGGGTGCCAAGCCGCATGAGATAATCGCGCTTAACGAAACGATCGGCAACAGAAATCGACGCTACTGGCGATCGCGCTAAAAGCCTCTCGCCGCTCCACGATGCGGCCCAACCGAGTGTCGGGAGTTAATTCCCGGAGGTGAGAATCGGAGTTTGAGGTTTTCCGGACGCGGAGTTCAAAAGTTTTTACAAGAAGCGCTCAGGCGTTCAAGGTCCTCGCGGAATTTGCGGCTATGCGGGGGCTGGCCATTAGCGACCTCACCACGGCTGAAACATGTCTTCCGCTGAAACATGCCTCCGATGGACACAATCGATCGATTTGCCAATGCATTAAAGAACAGCTAATACATCACCCGTGGAATAGAAGTGATTAATAATCAAAATGTCAGGTAACGAAACAGGTTTTTCCCACGTTTTCAGAGTTTTCCTTACTTTGGTCCGGCAAATCTAGATGGTTTATGATCAAGAAAAACTTATCAACGAGATTGGCTCGAAGTAACTCCCTGTTAGCAGCTCAGCTTATCGTTCACGATCGCCCGAACATGCGGGCTTCCAGGGCGACCGTGCGGCCGGGATTGCTCGTTGCCCTGCTGCTCATGCTCGCGCCGGTTTGCGTCGTCCTGATCCAATCCACGCTGCACGCAAGCGGGCCGATAATAGTCAACACACTGAGCGATTCGAGCACTTCCGGTGACGGGCTTTGCAACCTGCGCGAGGCGATCAATAACTCCAACAGCCCAGGGACAGACACTACCGGCGGAGACTGCGTAGTCGGCACCGGCTCCGATACCATCAATTTCAGCGTCAGCGGCACGATCGCGATTGGCAGCACTCTTCCCGATATCCAGAACACCCTAACGATCGATGGCAGCGGGCAGTCTATTACTGTCGATGGCGCCAATCTTTATGGCGTTTTGGTAGTAAACACCGGGGCCACACTCAATTTAAACGACCTGAAGATCGCCCACGGCTATGCGTCAAACGGCGGCGCAATAGTTAACAACGGCACGATGACGATCACCAACAGCGCTTTGACCGGCAACTCGGCGCAGCAATATTACGGCGGCGGCATCTATAACCACGGCGGCACGCTGGCGGTCTCCAACAGCGCTTTCTCCGACAACTCGGCGCAGTATTACGGCGGCGGCATCTATAACTCCGGCGCGCTGACGGTCACCTACAGCACCTTCTCCGGCAACCTGGCGGCGCACGGCGGTGGCATCTTTAATTACATCTTCGGCACGCTGACGGTCACCGACAGCGCTTTCTCCGGCAACTCGGTGCAGCATTTCGGCGGCGGCATCTATAATTCCGGCAGTTCCGGCACGACGGCGGTCACCAACAGCACCTTCTCCGGCAACTTGGCGCAATATGGCGGCGGAATTTTTAGTGACGTTTTCACCACGCTGACGATCGCCGACAGTACCTTCTCGGGCAACTCAGCGTCCGTCCACGGCGGCGGCATCTATAGCAACGACGGCCCCCACGGGGGCGCGCTGACGGTCGCCAACAGCATCTTGGCTAACACCGCCGCGGGCGGTAACTGCTACGGGATAGTGATCGATGGCGGATACAATATCTCCGATGACACCACGTGTGGTTTCACCGGCACCGCCGCCAACGGCGCTACCATAGGCGATGGCGTCAGTGATAGTAATCTGGCGCTCGACCCTGGCGGGCTCGCGAATAACGGCGGGCCGACCGAGACCCTCACGCTTGAACCGGGCAGCTATGCGATCGATGCAATCCCACTCGCTTTATGTCCAGCCACCGATCAGCGCGGCGTTGCCCGGCCCGACGGCTCCGACACCGCCTGCGACATCGGCGCGTACGAATATTGGCCCGCAACTCCGACACCTACTCCGACTCAAACACCGATCCCAACGGCAACGCCGACAGTAGCGCCTACTGAGACGCCGGCGCCGACTCAAACACCGATCCCAACGTCAACCCCGACGCCGACGGCCGCGCCTACTCAAACGCCAACGTCAACCCCGACGCCGACGGCCGCGCCTACTCAAACGCCAACGTCAACCCCGACGCCGACGGCCGCGCCTACTCAAACGCCAACGTCAACCCCGACGCCGACGGCCGCGCCTACTCAAACGCCGACGCATACGCCGACGCCGACGGCCGCGCCTACTCAAACGCCGACGCATACGCCGACGCCGACGGCCGCGCCTACTCAAACGCCGACGTCAACTCCGACACGGACACCGACGCCAACTCCGACACAGACACCGACGCCAACTCCAACGCGGACACCGACGCCAACTCCGACACGGACACCGACGCCAACTCCGACGCGGACACCGACGCCAACTCCGACACGGACACCGACGCCAACTCCGACACGGACACCGACGCCAACTCCGACACGGACACCGACGCCAAGGCCCACACGGACGCCAAGGCCGACCCCAACTCCGACCGGAGCCGCGGCGCCGAGTGGCCTGGTAACATCACTGCCATCCGCGCTGAACCTTGGAACCGTGACAGTGGGTCAGAGTTCGGCTGCGAGCACCGTAACGCTGAGTAATGGAACTGGAAAAACGGTTACAATCAGCGGCACCAGCATCGGCTCGGACTTCAGGATCGTCAGTACTACGTGCTCCTCGAGTCTGAGCGCCGGCCAATCCTGCAACTACCTGGTGAGCTTCAGTCCGCTGACCACCGGAACCAAGAATGCAACGTTTCGAGTCTTCAACAGCGCAAGCAACAGCCCGCAGTCAGTCAAACTGAGCGGCGTTGGCGGGCGCTAAGACGAGACGGCGGCCTGAAGACAGTTGCCGCGCGATTTCCACGAGCACTCGGGCGGTTAGTATTTCGCGATCACTTCCTTGCTGAACTCCTCGATCATCGCGCGCCCGTCGTTGACCACCTGGAGCGCGACTTGGGTCAGGCCCGCAGCCTCCAGGGCCTTGAGCCGCGCGATAATTTCTTCGCCGGTGCCGGTGAGAGTTGTAGAGCGGATCATGCTCTCGCTCAGGAAGCGCTCCTCGCCCGGCTTCAGATAAATGAGATGGCCCTCGTGCACATCGAGATAGCGTCGGTCAGCCGGCGTCTCCAGCCGATCCACATCGGCGCGGAAGCGCTCGAACAGCGGCCTTAGCGCGGCCGGTACCGCGCCACCGACCGGGGTTTTTTCCCATAGGTAGTGCAGCGCCACGATCGCCCGCGGTCCGCATCGCTGGATTACCCGAGGCGACATCGCATTCTCGCCCGGCCTGAGCACGCACGCGGTGGTGCTGATAGCGGTCGGGAAGCGCGTCAAGGTGCGTCCCGCTTTGGCCGCGCCCTGCCGAACGATCGCGAGGTTTTGCCGGATGATTTCCGGCTCGCAGAACACCGTAATCCATCCGTCGGCCAGTTCACCGGTCAACTCCAACGCCTTGGGTCCGGTGGCGGCAAGATGAATTGGTATCTGGTCGTTGAGATTGATGTAGCCACGGTCGGGATGAAGGAAGCGAATCCAGCGTTCGTACTTGCCCTCGCGATAAAGTACTTCCTCGCCCCGCAAGAGGCGGCGGCAGGTTTCAACGCTTTCGCGCATTCGCTTTAGCGGCACCGGCGGCAACCCCATCGTGTTGCGACCGGTGAAGCCGGTTCCGATGCCCAATATGGTTCGGCCGGGCGCCAGCAAATTGATAGTGGCGATGGCGTTCGCGGTCACGGGATCAATGCGATTACTCGGAATCGTCACACCACACCCGAGCGTCATCCTCTTCGTATGCTCTGCTGCCAGCGCCATCGATATGAAGACGTCGCTGTACAGCATCTGCGATTCGTAGAACCAGGTATGCGCGAAACCGTTATCTTCGGCGACCACCAGGTCCTTCCACGCATCGGGGCGGGCCGGATACGCGATAGCGAACTCCATGTTTATTCTCCTGTGTAAAGAATAGTACTCGGACCTGATTTGCCGACTCGCTTGCCCCTCATTCTCATCAGCGCGTTAACGGCATCCACCGTTTGGCGCGCTTCGATGATAATACTCAGGGCGAGCGGCTTGAAACAGTTTGAGCATCTGAACTCGCCGCCCTATGGGCACGCGTCCTTAAAATCGGATGCTCGCTGTCCGCTTGACGCCATCCGGCAACCGGGAGTAAACGGGTCCAACCATTGGCGGACGGAGCGGCCTGCAAACGAGGCTGTGCGGTAAGGGGCTCTATGTACCCAAGACCCATAGAACGCTTTTTCGCGCCCACTACTCTCAGCGAGGCGCTGCGGCTTCTCGGTGAGCATCACGGCGATGCCAAGCTTATTGCCGGCGGACAAAGTCTGATGCCGATGCTCAAGCTGCGGCTGGTCGAAACGCGGTGCCTGATCGATCTTAACCGGGTTCAGGAACTCGCCACGATTCGCGAGGAGAAGGACGGTCTGTGCGTGGGATCGATGGCGCGTCACGCCGAGATCGCGGCGAACGCGCTTATCCGCGAGCGCTACCCGATACTCGCCGACGCGGCGCGCGCGATCGGCGATCCGCAGATTCGCAACCGGGGCACCATCGGCGGCTCGCTGGTACATGCCGACCCCGCCGCCGATTATCCGGTCGCAATGCTGGCCCTGGACGCGCGTCTGGCCCTGACGAAATCATCCGCCGAAAGCCGCATCGTCTCGGCAAGCGAATTTTTCCGCGCGCCGATGATGACCGCTATCGGCGAAGACGAATTGCTGACGACAATTGTCCTGCCCAGGCCCGCTGAGCGCTCGGCGGGCGCTTACGAGAAAACAACCATCGTGGCCGGTGACTTCGCGATTATCAGCGTCGCCGCTCAACTGACCTTCGACAAGAGCGGACGCTGCGCGCGCGCCCGGATCGTGATCGGTGGCGCCGCTTCCGGAGCGACTCTTGCCGCTCGCGCATCCGGCCTTCTGGCCGGAAACAAAATCGAAGACGCGCTGTGCACGAAGGCGGCGGAAGCAGCCGCCGACGAAATTGAAGTGAGACTCCGATGGTCGCGCATCGGCGCAATACCGGCGTGAACTCATCAAGTCTCTGGTTCCCACGATGATCCGGCGCGCTCAGCAACGCGCGGGAGGCAACTGAGATGAAAACCGCCGTCCGCATCACGATCAACGGCGAACCTTATGAAGCGACAGTGGAAAACCGCCTGCTGCTGGTCGATTTCATCCGTGAGGTAGCCGGACTAACCGGAACCCATGTCGGATGTTCGGTGGAGGGCCGCTGCGGCGTTTGCACCGTGATCCTCGACGGCAAGGCGGTAAAGTCGTGCCTGCTGCTCGCCGTTCAGGCCGACGGCTCGCGCGTGCTGACGGTCGAGGGTTTGGCCGCGAGCGGACCGCTGCACCCAATCCAGGAGGCCTTCTGGGAAAAGCACGGGCTCCAGTGCGGCTTCTGCACGCCCGGCCAGTTGATGACGCTTTACGATTTTCTCAAGTCGCCCAGGCGGTCGGACGAAGAGATTCGTGAGGCGATGACGGGTGTTTTGTGCCCCTGCACCGGCTACGTACATATCGTCGAAGCGGTGAAGGCGGCGATCGCGAAGCTGGACGCGATGCCCCCCGCGGAACGACAGGCTCTCTTTCCGTTGTAGAAGAGGAACAGCAGATGGCGAGCACAAACGCCGATACGTGGGTCGGGAAATCGATCAAGCGCAAGGAAGACGGCCGCCTGATACGGGGCGAGGGACAATACCTCTCGGACATGGTCGTCCCGCGAATGCTGCACATGGGCGTGGTCCGCAGCGTCCATGCGCACGCGCTCATCAAGTCGATTGATACCAGCCGTGCTCTCGAAATGCCCGGCGTCGTCACGATTGTCACCGGCAACGATTTCAAGAGCTGGAAGACCATTTTGACCGATGCGTCGATTCCGAACCTGCCCGGCGAAACCAAACGGCCGCTATATCGTCCGCTGCCCGCGGAAAAGGTTTTTCATGTTGGCGAGCCGGTCGTCGCCGTCGTCGCCCAAAGCAAATACCAACTCGAAGACGCGATGGAATTAGTAGATATCGATTACGAACCGCTCCCCTGCGTAATCGATTCGGAAGAGGCGCTCGCGCCTGGCGCGCCGCTGCTTTATCCCGAATGGGGAGACAACCTCATTTATCACCAGCGAATCACCGGTGGAGATGCGGATAAGGCGTTTGCCGAGGCCGACCTGATCGTCAAGGAACGCTTCGAGTGCCACCGATGTGGCGCGCAGCCGATGGAAACGCGTTCATGTGTGGCGATTTATGACGCGGCGCAAGGGCTTACGCTGTGGCTGACCACCCAGCGTCCGCATAACATCCGCGACCTGCTCGCGGACTACATGGAAATCCCCCATGACAAGGTGAGGGTAATCCAGCCTCGCGACATGGGCTCGGGCTACGGAACCAAGGCGCCGTTTTACCGCGAGGATATCATCGCCTGCGCGCTCGCGATGAAGCTGCGCCGGCCGATCAAGTGGGTGGAAACCCGCATGGAAAGCCTGATGAACGTCGGGCAGGAGCGGGACCAAATCCATTACGTCGAAGCGGCGTTGCGCAAAGACGGGAAGATTCTTGGAGTCCGCGACAAGATCATCGCCAACGACGGCGACGGGCAGGTCGGGATCTACGCCGGCTTCGCGATGCCTCACCTGGGCGCGATGTACTTCGTCAACGGCAATGACATCGCCGCTGTGGACATCGACCTTAACTGCGTAGTTACCAATAAGGCGAGCCTCACGCCGGTTCGCGCCTTCGGCTCATATCCGGGCCGCTTCGCGATCGACAGGATTATCGACATCGCGGGCCGCCGGCTGGGTATCGATCCGCTCGAGATGCGCCGGCGAAACGCGATCAAGAAGTTCCCTCATCGAACGCCGGTTGGAGTTTACATCGACAGCGGCGATTTCATGGGCGCCCTGGACAAGGCGGCCGCGGCGGTCAACTACGACACTTTCCGCGAGGAACAGGCCAAAGCCAGGGAGCAGGGGCGCTACCTCGGCATCGGATTCGGGATGGGCGTCGAGCTGTCGGGGGTTCCTTCGGAGGTGCTGGTCGAGCTCGAAAACACGCCCGGATACGGAGTAGCTACTGTAAGGATCGACGCACAGGGTAAAGTCCAGGTCGCCGAGGGCGATTCGCCGCACGGGCAGAGCCACGAAACCACTTTCGCGCAGGCGGTCGCCAGTCAGCTGGGACTTACGCCCGATGACGTTTACGTAAACTACGGCGATACGTTGTCCACCCCGTTTTCGACCGGGACCCTTGGCAGCCGCGGAGCTTCCTACACGATAAGTGCGGCGGTGCTCGGGGCGCGCGCCTTGCGCCCGAAGCTGTGTCAAATCGCGGCGCATCTGCTCAAGCTTCCGCCGGAGACGGCGGCCGATAGCAACTTCTCTTTTGAGAATGCACAGATTGTATGGAACAAGGATCCCTCCAAACACATCTCACTGAGGGAGGTCGCGCACGCCGCGATACTTGCACCCACACGGTTACCGACGGGAATGGATATCAATCTGGAATGTACATATCATTTTGAGGCGGCCGCATCCGGAATGCATAGTTGCAACGTTCACGCCATCAAGGTGGAAGTGTTCCCCGACACCGGCGCGTACAAGATTCTAAAATACGTGGCGGTGGACGATTCCGGCGTGCCGATCAATCCGATGGTGGTTCGCGGGCAAATCCACGGGGGAATCTGGATGGGCCTCGGTAATGCGACTACCGAAGAGTACGTCTATGACGAGCAGGGCCAGCAACTGAGCGCGACGCTGATGGATTACCATATGCTATCGGCCGCGGACATGCCCTCGGACATCCAGATAATCGAACACAATGTTCCGTCGCCACACACGCCTCTGGGATCCAAAGGCAAGGGCGAAGGTATCCCGGGAATGGTTCCTGCCACGCTGGCAAACGCGATCGAGGACGCCCTCTCGCCGTTCGGGATAACGATCAACAAGCTTCCGCTCAGGCCGGAGTACATCTGGCGGCTGATACACGCGGAGCGATAAAAGCGCTCACAGCTT
This sequence comes from uncultured Pseudomonadota bacterium, assembly GCA_963759165.1. GTDB lineage: Bacteria > Desulfobacterota > Binatia > Binatales > Binataceae > DATJOQ01. The sequence continues at coordinate 2,598,160 of CAVWXK010000001.1, forward strand.
CGACGCCGGTTCCAGCCAGTCGCGGGCGGCTTCCTCGAGGCGCGCTGCGGCTTCCTGCACGGTCCGAGGGACGCGGACGTTTGCCAGCACCAGCTCGTCGACGCCCGCATCGCGATAACGCTTGAGATCGTCGGGTACTATCGCCTTGCGGTACGGCGAAACCGCCAGTTCGAGGTCCGAACGTTTGCGATTGTTTGCCCGCAACAACTCCTCGATTTTGCGAATCTTGGCCGCCGCCTCGTCGGGCAGGAGGTTGAATCCGCACCATCCGTTGCCGTATTCGCATACCCGTCGCAGCGCCGGGCCGCTCTCACCGCCGAACATCACGGGCAGGTCCGCGCCCCGCATCGGTTTTGGATTGCAGCGGACGCCGTCGAACTTCACAAACTCACCGTGGTAAGAGCTGACCTCTTCGCCCCATAAACGGCGCATGGCTTCGATATACTCGCGCGTGCGCCGGGCCCGCTGCTCCCAGGGAATGCCCAGCGCCCTGAACTCCTCCTTAAGCCAACCGATACCGACGCCCAGTATGACGCGTCCCTGGCTGAGCCAGTCCAGCGTGGCCACCACCTTCGCCAGCACCAGAGGGTTGCGCTCGGGCACCAGACAGACGCCGGTGGCAAGCCGAATCTTTTCGGTTACCGATGCCATCGCGCACAGTGCGAGGAACGGGTCGGGGATCGCCACGTCGGCGCGCGCAAGCAGCTTGCCGTCATCGGCGTAGGGATAACGGGAAGCGTACTGGTCGAGCAATACCACATGCTCGGGCACCCACAGAGTCGAGAATCCGAGCCGCTCGGCGTTGGCGGCGAAAGCCTTCATCAGCTCCATGACGTTCCCGCGCCCCGAGAACGTCGCGAAGAGTCCAATCTTCACGTTTCCACACTCCTTGTGCGCCACGCATGTTGAGCCTCGGCGCAAGCGACGATTACTACGTCAATGCTCCCGGCGACAAGGCCGTTGGTCCGAAAGAAGAGGGGGACATTTTTCGCGAATCGGCGCTCGCGCGATGACCATCGGGCGGTTCGCGGGTACCCGACGTGTTGTCGCTTTCCTCGGTACGTTTACTTTCGGAAATAGGGTAACGTTGGGACAGTGTCGTATTTTTCAGGTTGCCGCCGCTGGGGCGGTTTGGCTGGTGTCATCTGACTGACGGTTCTACCGGGGAGCGAGGGCCCGGTGACGCTGAGCTTATGAGTAGCCTCGACCGGGTAACGGAGCAGCTGACAAGCCTGCTGCGCGCGAAGACGGGCGACTCTCGCGCTCGAGTGTCGGGCGTCGAAACGCTGCCCGGACATGCCGCTTTCGGCTGCAGCTTCGTAGCAGAGCGCAGCGTCCCCGGTGCAACGCCTTCGGGCAAGTGTGTTTTGCGCCTTGCCCCTGAAGGCGCGATGCGGATCGCGGGACCGGCGGACGTGGTGCTGCAGGCGAAGCGGATGGAATCGCTCGCCGATAGCGAAGTGCCGGTGCCGCCAATTCTGTGGTACGGCGACGAGCCCGAGTTTTTCGGGCGCCCGTACTTCGTGGCCGCGTTCGTCGACAGCTTCAAGCTTGCCGACCGGCCAGACCTTCCCGCGGATGAAATAAAACGATTGGCGCGGACGGGCGTGAGCACGCTCGCGGCGCTTCATCGGGTTGATTGGCAAAAGCGCCGCGCGGCCTGGGGCGATCCGCTGCCGGTGAGCGAGGAAATGAGGCGGCTCGACCATCTGCTCGATCGGCCGACAGTGGACCCGCGTGATGTCGGGCGTGCGCCGCGGCTGCGCGACAAGCTTCGCTCGAACATCCCCGAAACCAGGCCCGGATGCGTCCACGGCGATTTTCACTGGGAGAATCTTTTGTACCACGACCGGGGCGTGGCCGCGGTAATCGACTGGGAAATGGCGCTGCTGGGACCTGTATTGCTGGACCTGGGATGGCTCTGTTTGTTCGCCGACCCGGGCAACGGCGTCGATCTCGGCGATATGGTTCGAATCGCGCCGCTTGGCTCCGATGAGATCGTCTCGATCTACTCGGAGAGCGGAGAGTTCGCGATCTCAAACAAGGAAGTGAACTGGTTTAAGGCTTTCGCCTGTTATCGGATCGGCGCGCTCGCCTGCTTCAACGTGATGCTGCACAGGCGAGGCAAACGTCACGATCCGGAATGGGAAACTCTGGTGCGCTGCGCACCGGCGATGTTCGAGCACGGCCTCGAACTGCTGGGCTGACATCATCACATTAAATTTCATCCTGTCGCGGGTTGCCGGAGCGTGCAGTCCATCGGCAGGGAGCGGCCCATCACCTCCCGCCAGGCACTTCGAACCACACTGTGGCAAGCGGTGGGAGCTTGAGCACGAGCGAGAAGTCGAGACCGTGACACGCGACGGGCTCAGCCATCACGGCGCCCGCGTTGCCGACGTTGCTGCCGCCGAAGATTTCCGAATCGGTGTTGAGAATTTCGCGATAGAGCCCGCCCACCGGTACGCCGACACGATAGCCTGTGCGCACGACCGGCGAGAAATTGCATACACATACGATGCGCCGCCCGCTTTGAGGCGCAATCCGCATGAAGGCGATGACGTTGTCGTCGGCATTATCGGCGTCGATAAAGTGGAAACCCTCCGGCTCGGCATCGGCCTCCCACAGCGCCGGCTGAGCACGGTAGATGCGATTGAGCTCCCGTACAAGCGCCTGCAATTCTCGATGGTCATCGTATTCCAGCAGACGCCAGTCGAGACTTCCGTCGTGATTCCACTCGCGCCATTGCCCGAACTCGCCACCCATGAAGAGCATCTTCTTGCCGGGCCGCGCCCACATATAACCGTAGAGCGCGCGCAGGTTGGCGAACTGTTGCCAGCGGTCGCCCGGCATCTTCGACAGCATAGCGCGCTTGCCGTGACTGACTTCGTCGTGCGAGAGCGGCAGAATGAAGTTCTCGGTCCACGCGTAGAGGAAGCCGAAGGTAACGTCGCGATGATGGTAGCGACGATGGATTGGCTCTTTCGAGAAGTAATCGAGCGTGTCGTTCATCCAGCCCATGTCCCATTTGAAGCCGAAGCCCAACCCGCCGACATAGACCGGATGGCTGACGGCGGGCCACGCGGTCGATTCCTCCGCGATCATCATGATTCCCGGATTACGTCCGTAGGCGGCTTCGTTGGTGGCCCTGATGAAGTCGACCGCCTCGAGGTTCTCGCGCCCGCCGTACATATTGGGAATCCACTCGCCCTCGGCACGCGCATAATCCAGATAGAGCATCGAGGCGACCGCGTCGACGCGCAGACCGTCGACGTGATATTCGCCCAGCCAGAAGAGCGCGTTCGCCATGAGGAAGTTGCGCACCTCGTTGCGGCCGTAATTGAAGATATAGGTCTTCCAGTCGGGATGGTGTCCCTTGCGCGCGTCGAGATGCTCGAACAACGCGGTACCGTCGAAGCGCCCGAGGGAGAACGCGTCGGTCGGGAAATGCGCCGGCACCCAGTCGAGAAGCACGCCGATGCCGCGCTGATGCAAGTGATCGACGAAGAACCGGAAATCATCCGGACTCCCCCAGCGTGAGGTCGGCGCATAGTAGCCGCTGACCTGGTAACCCCAGGAGCCGGCGAACGGATGCTCCATGACGGGCATCAACTCGACGTGCGTGAACCCCATGTCGATTACATAGTCGGCGAGCATCGGCGCAATCTCGCGGTAGCTGAGCGACCGGTTCCCCTCCTTGGCCATGCGCCGCCAGGAGCCGAGATGGACTTCATAGATCGAAAGCGGCGAGCGGACAGCGTCGACCCGACTTCGCGCCTCCATCCATTGAGAATCGTGGAAGACGTGCGACGAGCGGTAGACGACCGACGCGGTCGCCGGCGGCTTCTCGGCGGCGAAAGCGAAGGGGTCCGCCTTGAGCGTCAAGTGGCCGTCCCAGGTGCGGATTTCGTACTTGTAGCAGGCGCCGGGCTCGAGTTCCGGCACGAACAGTTCCCAGATCCCCGACGAGCCGAGCGACCGCATCATATGGATGCGGCCATCCCAGTCGTTGAAGTCGCCGACGACGCTGACGCCGCGCGCGTTGGGCGCCCAGACGGCAAACGCAACGCCGGCAACGCCGTTCATCTCGCGGACCTGCGCGCCGAGCTTGTCATAAATCCGCTCGTGACGCCCTTCATTCCACAGATGAAGATCGAGCTCGCCGATGGTCGGGGGGAAAACATACGGATCGAGCAGAGTCACAACGTCGCCCTCCGGGTACTGCACGCGAAACCGGTACGGAAAAAGCTCGTGACGGTCCCTGATCAGCACCTCGAACAAGCCCGCCTCGTCTAACCGTGTCATGCGCCAGGCGTGCTTGCCGTCGACGATTACCGAGAGATTTTCAGCGCCCGGTCGGAAAGCTCGTATGGTGACTCCCTTGGAGCCCGGATGCGCGCCGAGAATCGAATGCGGATCGGCATGCTGCAGCTTCAGGAAACGTTCGAGCTCGGCGGATGCGATTGTGCTCCTGTCCAAGTCAGACTCCTTGATCTTTGTCCGCACCGAGTATCTGCTCGATCCCGTGCAGCGGAATCCCAATCCAGTCAGCCCGATAGTCAAGTTCGTAGCCGAGTTTGCAGACCGTCCTTGCGATCATGAAGGCGTCCAGCGGTGCCTTCGGCTCGTCCCGGTCCTTCGACACGAATCGGGTCCCCTCAGCGGCATGCAGGTATGTATTGAGGAACTCCCATGAAGTCCATAACTGCCACAGCCGTGCCCAGGGCTCCATCGCGGCTAAGTCGCGCTTGCCCGGAATACCGCTTCTGGTTTCATCCAGAAGCGCGGCGAAGGCCGGGGCGTAAAATGGACGTAACATTGAGTTACCCTTCCGTGTCGTCGGTTTCACTGATAACTCGGGACCAGGTCGATCCGAATCCGAAAAAAATAGCCTCGCAAGCCCGAAAGCCCGCCGTGGATTCACTTGCTGGGAGTCGGCAACGAACCGGCAAATTAGCTCGCCCGTTTCGGGCGCATCTACTACGCGGTCGTAGAGCGAAGTACGGGGATAATGGCCCTCAACAGCACGAACCAGCTGCCTTGAATATATTAGCAGACTGGCGATCGCTCCGCGACCTCCTGCAATGGATGCGCGTATTTCATCAGCCACCTGTCGCCGTCAACCGCACCGCGCTTTTACATTTGAGCGGACCGGCGAAATAATCGTGCGCCTCCGCAAGCAGGGTGTCGGCGACTGTTGCATGTGTCTGCCTGCATCGCGAAAGTTCTCGGATCTACTGGAGCTGGAATTCGCGCCGCCGCTCCGGCGGGCTTCCTGGGTGGGCGCGGAACCCGCGAGCAGGAAATCGGGTTGGGAGAAGAAACCATGAAAATCTGGCCAGGCGTTCCTTATCCTCAAGGAGCCACGTGGGACGGAGCCGGAGTCAACTTCGCCTTGTTTTCGGAGAACGCGACCGGGGTCGAACTTTGTCTGTTTGACGGACCGGCCGGCAGCAGGGAAATCGCGCGAATCGCCGTGACCGAGCGGACCGACCAGGCCTGGCACGTTTATCTGCCTGACGTTCGTCCGGGACAACGATACGGGTACCGCGTCGATGGTTCGTACGATCCCGCGAACGGACACCGTTTCAACCGCGCCAAACTTCTGCTCGATCCGTACGCCAAAGCGATCGATCGCGCGGTCCACTGGAACGATACCCTGTTCGGCTACCAACTGGGGCACGCCGACGAAGATCTGAGCAAAGACGAGAGAGACAACGCGTCGGTGATGCCCAAGTGCGTGGTTATCGATTCCGCCTACGAGTGGGGAGAGGATCGGCAGCTTCGCATCCCATGGCATGAAAGCATCATCTATGAACTTCACGTCAAAGGATTCACGGCCCGGCATCCCGGCGTTCCGGAAGACCTTCGAGGGACCTATGCCGGTCTGGGCTGCCCTGCGGTCATCGATTATCTGCGTTCGTTGGGGATTACCGCGGTGGAGTTGATGCCGATTCACCAGTCGGTGAGCGAACGCCACCTGGTTGAGTTCGGGTTGACCAACTATTGGGGGTATAACTCGATCGGTTTTTTCGCGCCGGACAATCGCTTTTCCTCCGCGGGCTCGCTGGGTCGGCAGGTGGTCGAGTTCAAGAACATGATAAAGGCGCTGCACGCGGGCGGGATCGAGGTGATTCTTGATGTCGTCTACAATCACACCGCCGAGGGAAACCACTTGGGGCCCACGCTCTGCTTTCGGGGGATCGACAACGCCAGCTACTACCGGCTGGCGAGCAAAGACCAGCGTTATTACGTCGATTTCACCGGTTGCGGCAACACCTTGAACATGAGACACCCGCGGACGCTCCAGCTCATCATGGACAGCCTCCGTTACTGGGTGCTGGAGATGCACGTAGACGGCTTTCGGTTCGATTTGGCCTCCGCTCTGGCGCGCGAACTGCATGAGGTGGATCGCCTGGGGGCGTTCTTCGACATCATACACCAGGATCCGGTGCTGTCTCAGGTGAAACTGATCGCCGAGCCTTGGGACCTTGGCGAGGGCGGTTACCAGGTCGGCAACTTTCCTCCGTTATGGTCGGAATGGAACGGCAAATATCGCGACATCGTGCGCGACTATTGGCGAGGCAACGACCAAACCCTGGCGGAGTTCGCCTCACGTTTCACAGGCAGTTCCGATCTCTACGAGGCCAGCGGACGGCGGCCTTACGCCAGCATCAATTTTGTTACCGCCCACGACGGGTTCACGCTTAACGATCTGGTTTCTTTCAACGAAAAGCACAACCGGGCCAACGGCGAAGGTAACCGCGACGGAGAGAGCCACAATCGCTCATGGAATTGCGGCATCGAGGGGCCTAGCGGCGATCCGAAGGTCAATGCGCTCAGGGCTCGCCAAAAGCGCAATTTGCTGGCGACGCTGCTGCTCTCCCAGGGAGTAGCGATGCTCCTTGGTGGCGACGAAATTGGTCGAACCCAGGGCGGCAACAACAACGCCTATTGCCAGGACAACGAGATTTCATGGCTCGACTGGGAACACACCGATCGGGCATTACTTGAGTTCACTCGTCGTCTCATCGGCTTCTACAAGCAACACCCTGTCTTCAGACGACGCCGCTGGTTTCAGGGCCTCCCGATTCATGGCAGCGGAGTAACCGACATCGGATGGTTCAAGCCCGACGGCGAGGAGATGTCGGAACAGGATTGGAGCGCCGGATTCGCGAAATCGCTTGGCGTTTTTCTGAACGGACAGGCGATTCTCAGTCCCGGTCCCAAGGGTGAACGTATCGTGGACGACAGCTTCTATCTGCTCCTCAACGCGCATCACGAACCGCTGATCTTTTTTTTGCCTACCCGCAACTGGGGCGGCGGTTGGGTGAAGGTCCTCGACACCACGGAAAGCCTTCCGCATGAGGGTAAAGGCATCTTCGCGGCGGACCGACCGGTGCGCGTCGAGGCCCGGGCACTCATGGTTCTGCGCCGTATCTACTGAGCCGCGCGCGCGTCGCTTCGCGAGCCTCGGATTATCACGCTTCCAGCGAACAGATTCCCCACGAGCCAAATGATACGCGAGGTCACAAGTTTTGCCTTTCTCCAGGATATGTGCGTCGAAGATTCCTGAGGTCCTCTCATCTAGCCGTTTGATGGGCGTCGCCGCTCAGGGCCTCGATAACCGTCTGGCTGGTCGTAAGCACGTGGGCGCGGATCAGATCGCAGGCGCGCTCGGCGTTGCGCTCCAGGGCCGCCTCGACGATCGCCTGATGCTCCTCGTGGGCCCGCCGGATGTTGGCGCTGCGGACCACGGCGAAGCGCCGGTATCGCTGCGACTGGCCGTAGAGCAGCTCGCGCATCCGCAATAGCCACTGCGAGGGACAAGTGGATACGAGCGCGCGATGGAATTCGCCGTTGGCGATCTCCCATTGGTCGACGATCTCCGCCGCACGCTCGGCCAGGGCGCGATCGAGCCGGCCGAGTCTCTCAAAGCTCGCCACCACCCGCTGCCGCCAGGCCTCATCGGCGTGGTCGATCGCCAGACGCAGCGCCTCGGCCTCAAGCCTCTCTCGCGCCAGCGTCAGGTCCTTCAGATCCTCAAGGTTTAACGGAGAGACCCGAAATCCGCGCTGGCTCAAAGCAACCGCAAAGCCTTCGGAGGACAGCCGCGAAAGCGCCTCCCGCACGGGACTCATCCCGACGCCGTAGCGCCGGCAGATGGTGGCGAGATGGAGCCTGGAACCCGGGGCAAAGTGGCCGTCGACGATATCGCGCCGCAGGCGGTCGTAGGTTTGGTCGGCCAAGGTCAGCCTGGGAGCCGATTGGCTGGTCCGGACTATCGGTCCGTTCAAGGCGTAAAGGTTTTTCTCCATGATGACAAAGAAAAGGCGAACTAACCTGCGGGACTGTAGCGAAAAAGGGCTCTGGGAGAAAGGGTTGAGGCGACGACCGGGGAGAATTTCGAAATTAAGCTTGATCCTGCCTGGCCGCTTTGCTACTCAGCCCGTAGAGTTTATCAGACAAGAAGGGCCCACTATGGCTGCATCTATAGATGTCTCCGGTCGGGCTGCGGTTTCCGCCGCCGACCAACGCAAATCCAAATTCGATCCGGCCCGTCACTGCCGGCGTCCGCTGAGTGCGGTCATCAAGGAACGTGACGAGCTAACGGCTAAGACCGGGACCTATTTCGGGGTCACGGAGCTTTCCCTGCGCGACGCCGACCCTATCAAGTATGAGCGCTTCTACGCCCGCATTCACAGCGCCGTGCTCTCGGCCCGCGAGGTCGCTCGCTATGTCGCCGCAAGCCCCGGCTCGCGCGAGATGGGCGAGTCGCTCTGGGGACTGTGCACCGCCGAAGGCGACACGCTGGCGCTATCGCTCGGCTTTCTTTCGCACACCACCGCGCTGCCGACGGCGATCCGTTACATGGCCGATAACGGCTATGACCTGAACGAGGGTATTCACGATGCCGACGTCTTCGCGGTAAGCGACGGCCGCACCGGCGGCGTTCCCCATCCGGGTGATTTCTACGCCTTCGTGCCGGTCGTAGTCGACGGCGAGATCGTCGCCTGGGCGGTAGGACTCAACCACATCATGGACAACGGCGCTCCGGTGGCGGGCAGTTGGGCGACCTTCTCGGTCGACACTTTCATGGATGGGCTGGTGGTGCCGCCGATCAAGACCGGCGAGAATCTCAAGCAGGCGAGCTGGTGGAAGGCGATGTGGGAGCGGCGCACCCGCGCGGCGACCATGAACATCTTGGACGACAAGATGCGGCTGGCCGGGATGGCGCTAATCTACAAGGCGGTTCACGAAGTGATCGAGGAGTTCGGCCTCGATTACTACAAGCGCGCGATCCGCGAGGTTATCGAAGAAAGCCGCCGGATGATCGTGGACAACATCCGCGATTTGACGGTTCCCGGCACATACAGCGGAGCCGCCTTCCGCGTAGTCAAGTACGAAGGACTGCAGGGGGTCTGGCCGCACGCCAACAAGAACACTTTGATTCACGTCCGGGTCGCGGTCGAAGCCGCTCCAACCGGCCTGCTGATCGACACCGAGGGCAGTTCCCGATGGGGCTACCATTCCTACAACGGCACCCCCGGCGGCGCCGATTGCGCGGTGTTCCTCGGCATGATCAACCAGTTCGCCCACAACACCAAGGTGACCGCCGGCATCAGCCTGGCGGTGCGCCGCAATTATCCGGTGGGCTCGATTTACAATCCCGACAACCCGCACACGAGCAACGCCAACATCTGGGCGCAGTCGATTTCCCTCAACAGCATCGCCTTCAGCTCGGTCTGCCGGGCGATGTTTGCGCGCGGATACTTGGAAGAAGCGTTCACCGTCGACGGTAACTGGGCGGCGCTCCAGGGCGGAGGCATGCTCGCCGACGGCACCCCTTACGCCTTTACCAACTTCGAGTGGCTGGGCGGCGTGGGACGTGGCGGATTCTGCTATCGCGACGGCGACCCGCTGGTCTGGGCGCCGTGGTCGCAGATGGCGACGATCGGCGATGCTGAAGACGTCGAATCGACCGTGCCGACGCTGTTCTATCTCGGCCGGCGGTTGCTGCGCGGCTATTTCGGCGCGGGCAAGTATCGTGGCGGTCTCGGCAACTCCTCTGTCCATTGGGCGGTAAAGCCTGGGAAGCGTCTGGCGCTCTCCCGACCCAATGGCGGCCTCTCATGCACGCCGGCGCTCGCGGTCGGGATGAGCGGCGCGTATCCGGCGCCCGGATGCTTCATGATCACCGCGCAGGGTACCAATCTCGGCGAAACTCTGGCCGCAGGCATCCACGCTCCGCGCGACGCCAACGAATTTCTGGAGATGGTCAAGGAAAAAACGTTGACGGTCAAAAAGCTCGACATCTGGAAGACCGACTGCCCCGAGGTCGAGCTGCAAAACAACGACATGTTCGTCGATGCGGCCGGGGCCGGCGGCGGATGGGGCGATCCGCTCGATCGCGATCCGCAGGCGGTCGCGCGCGACCTCAACGAGGGCTGGATCACCAATTACGAATTCGCCAGCGAGATGCACGGCGTGGTCGCGATCAAGGGCGCCGACGGCAGATGGACAATCGACGCGGCGGCCACCGAGGCCAGGCGAGAGCAACTGCGGGCGCGGCGGATCGCCGAGTCGGTGCCGGTCAGCGAGTGGTGGCATACCGAACGCGAGCTAATCCGCGCGGGCAATTTCCGCCCCGAAGTGGCCGAGATGTACAGGCAATCGGTGAGCTTCGATAAATTCGCGCGCGAGTTCAGGGGATTCTGGCAACTCGATCCATCCTTTACGATCCAGCAAGGGGAGTGGCATGCCTAACCAGCCGGTAGACAAGAATCTGATCCGCCAGTTGGTGGACGGTACGATATCGCGCGACGACGCCGAACGCCTGCTCAAAACCGAGCGCAAGGACGCCGAGCGCTTCGAAAACTACCTTGCTGTGCTTCAGGAGACGGTGCCGTGGAAGGACCGTATCCTGCTGCGGCTCAACGACAAGCTCTTCGTCGTCCTCAACGACAAGCAGCAGCGCATGGTCAAATGCGCCTGCGGCGTCGAATTCGGCGACTATCGCGAAAACTGGAAGCTCAAATGCCGGGTGCGGGTTCGCAAGACTCAGGAGCAAATGCTCGAGGTCTACGATCCGGCGCCCGCCTGCCCCGAGGCCGGATGGCAGGAGGTGCGCGAGTTCATCTGCCCCTGCCCGAAGGCGGCGCAGATGGCCGTCGAGGTAGTCCCGCCAGGATACCCGGTGGTTTTCGAGATGCTGCCGGACCTCGACACCTTCTACCGCGAGGTGATCGGCAAGCCGCTGCCGGACCAATCGCCCGAATGGTACGAGGACCGCAGCGCGCAAGTTACCGCCCAGTGGACCGCTCAGAGCACAGACCAGTCCAAGCAGTAGGCCGCGCCGCAATATCCATAGCGAAGTTTTTCAGGAGCTACAGCGATGTTTGATCCATCGGCGCCCACCGACGCCACGGGCAATTACATCCTCGCCCTCGATGCGGGCGGGACCATGACCGACGCGATTCTGGTCAAGCCCGACGGAGGCTTCAAGGTCGGAAAATCGATTACCCGCCGCACTGACGAAGCCCGCAGCTATATCGAGGCGGTCCAGGATGCCGCCGCGGCGGTCAAAGCGGACGTCGATTCGGTCCATCGCGCCTGCTCGGTCGCGCTCTACTGCGGCACCGGGATGCTCAACACCATCCTGACCGGCACCGGCAAAAGAGTCGGCCTGATGGTGACGCGCGGCTTCGAGGACATCACCGTCCAGGAGGGCGGCCTGACCTACCTCGGCCAGACCCAGGCCGAGCTGTTGCATCAGCAACTGCATCGCCATCCGCGCCCGCTGATGAAACATTCGGACGTGATCGGTATCAGCGAGCGCATGTGCGGCGGAAGCATCTACGGCGAGAGCCATCTGGGCCCCGGCGAAATTCTGATTCCGCTCAACGAGCGCGAAGTCCGGGAGGCGGCGGCGCGGCTCATCGATTCCGGGGTCGAGATTATCGGCATCATGTTCATCAACTCGTACGCCGATTCGCGCCACGAACTCAGGGCGGCCGAGATCGCACGCGAAGTGGCGCGCCAGAAGGGGAGCGATATCCCGGTGCTCTGCTCGGTTGAGGTCGCGCCGGTCTCGCGCGAGAACAGCCGACTCAAGAGCCTGCTCTTTCAGTGCCTTGCGGCGGAATCGATTCGCGAGAGCTACCTGGGCGTCGAACAGGAGGCGCAGAGCCACGGCTATCGCAACCGGCTGCTAACGCTGCTCTCCTACGGCGGCGCGGTTAATGTCCGCTACCCCCGTTTGTACGAGACTCTGATCTCGGGACCGATCGGCGGCCTGATGGGCGCGCGCTTTCTGGGCGACAAGCTGGGCCTCAACCGCATCGTAACCGCCGACATGGGCGGCACCAGCTTCGATGTCGGTCTGGTGGTCGACGGGCATTTAACCATCCAACGCAGCGCCGATATCGCCGGCCATCGGCTCGCCCTGCCGATGGTGCAGCTCGACTCGATCGGCAGCGGCGCCGGCTCGGAAGTCCGGATCGATCAGTACAAGCGCCTGCACGTCGGGCCCGAGAGCGCCGGGCGCGCGGGTCGGAAAATGCCTGGATTTCGACCGGCTGACTATCACCGATATCAACGTCGCGCTGGGCTACGTCGATCCCGACTACTTCCTCGGCGGCCACATCAAACTGAGCCGCGAGCGTGCGCTCGCCGCGCTCAAGGAAACGGTGGCCGATCCGTTAGGCCTCGACGTTTACGAGGCCGGCGCGGGAGTGCTCGACATCGTCAACGTGCAGATGCGCGACCTGCTGGCGACGATGGTCGCCTCGAAGGGCTACAACCCGGCCGAGTTCACCCTGCTCTACTACGGCGGGGCCGGCCCGGTTCACATGTGGGGCTTTACCGAAGGACTCACCTTCGCCGATATAATTACGGTGCCCTGGGCCGCGGGTTTCTCGGCCTTCGGCGCCGCCTGCGCCGAGTACATGCATCGCTACGACCGGGGCATCACCGTGCTTCTGCCCAATGGGATGCCCGCGGCCGGTCGGGCCGCCGCCGCGCAATCGCTCAGGCGTACCTGGCATGAGCTGATCGCCGAGGCGTTCAAGGAATTGGCCGACGAGGGCGTCAGCGCCAACCAGATCTCCTTCCGGTTCGGCTTCTCCGCCCGCTACCTCGGCCAGCTCGAAAGTTTCGACGCGATGCTGCCGATGACCGATATCGAAAGCTTCACCGACGTCGCGCCGATCATCGAAGCCTTCGAATCGATGTACACCAAGATCTATCCCGAGGGCGCGCGCTTCCCGGATGCCGGTTATTCGGTAACCAGCGTTTATCTTGAAGCGATCGCCAGAAAGCCGCAGCCGCACTCTCGCCAGCTTTCCCCGACCAGGGGCCAAAACCCGCTCCCGATGCCTTCGTCGAGCGGCGCAAGGTCTACCATCGGGGCAAGTGGAGCAACTTTCAGGTCTGGGAGATGCAGAAACTGACCGCGGGCAACGTGATCAAAGGGCCCGCCATCCTGCGCGATCCGATGACCACTTTGGTGGTGCCGCCGGGCCGGCGGATCGAGTTCGATCAGTTCCTGGTGATACACTACCGCTAGAGGCGCACATGAAGCTTGCTACCTTCACCGACCGCACCGGAACCCGAATTGGCCTCGTCGTCGAGGATCAGATCGTCGATCTAAGCCGCGTCCGCCCCGAGCTGCCCACCGATATGATCGCCTTCCTCGCGGCAGGCCACGAAGCGCTCGATGCGGCACGGGCCGCGCTCAAGAAATCGTCGGGACGGCTCAAACTCAAGGATGTGCGCCTGGGGCCGCCGGTTCCAAAGCCGGGCAAGTTTTTGGCGATCGGACTCAACTACGCCGACCATGTCGCCGAATCGGGACTGGCGAAGCCGGTTCATCCGCTCTTCTTCAACAAGCAAACCACCTGCGTGACGGGACCTTTCGATCCGATCCTGATGCCTCGCGACAGCGAGCAGGTCGATTACGAAGGCGAGATGGGTTTCGTGATCGGAAAGCGATGCCGGCGGGTCGCGCGCGAGCACGCGCACGAGGTGATCGCCGGCTACTGCGTCATCAACGACGTCAGCATCCGCGACTGGCAGTTCCGCGCGCAAACCTTCACCCTGGGCAAATCGTTCGACAGCCACGGACCGGTCGGCCCGTGGATCGTCACACCGGATGAGCTGGGCGATCCGCACCGGCTTGGAATCCGCACCTGGGTCAACGGCGAGATGCGCCAGAATTCATCGACCAACCAGCTAATCTACGACTGCTTCGAGCAAGTAGCAGCGTTAAGTCAGGCCTGTACGCTGGAACCGGGCGACATCGTTTCCACCGGCACGCCGGGCGGAGTCGGGATGGGCTTCAAGCCGCCCAAGTACCTGAAAATCGGTGACGTGGTCAAAATCGAGATCGAGGGTATCGGAGCGATCGAGAATCGGGTCGAACCCGAGGCCTGAGCATCCGTTACCGCAGCCGCTCGATGATCTCGTTACCTACCCGCGCATCATCTCGCGGATCGCCGAAATAATCCGCTCCTGATCGGGTAGCACCTCGTATTCGAGCACAGGCGCGAACGGAACCGGCACGCCGGGATTGCCGAGTCGTCGCGGCGCCGCCTTGAGCGCGCCGAACGCACGCTCGGTCACCATCGCGATGACTTCGCCCTGGAAGCCGCACGTGAGATAAGCCTCATCCACCGCCAGAATACGTCCGGTCTTGCGCACCGACTGAACGATCGTCTCGGTATCCAGCGGCACGAGGGTGCGCGGATCGATCACTTCGACCGACACGCCCTCCGATGCGAGCGCTTCCGCCGCCGCGATCGCGTGATGCACCATCGTCAGCGTCGCCACGATCGTAACGTCGTCGCCGACGCGCCGCACCGCCGCGCGGCCGAACGGAATCACGTGCTCCGGATCCCGGAATTCGGCGGGCACCGGCCATCGCGTCCGGTAAAGCTGCTTGTGCTCGAAGAACAGCACGGGATTATCGTCGCGGATCGCCGCCTTCATCAGCCCTTTGGCGTCCATCGAGGTCGCCGGCAGCGCCACCTTGATTCCCGGAACGTGCGCGAACCACGAGTAGAGCGATTGCGAATGCTGCGAACCCGCGCCCTGCCCGCCACCGCACGGCAGCCGGATCACCATCGGAACCTTGACCTGCCCGCCGGTCAGGTAGCGCATCATCGCCGCCTGATGGGTGAGCTGGTCGATCGCGACGGACATAAAGTCGCCGAACTGGAACTCGACGATCGGACGCATCCCGCCCATCGCGGCGCCCACCGCCGCGCCCACGACGGCCACCTCCGAGCACGGCGCGTCGCGGATTCGCTCGGTGCCGAACTCGGCGGCCAGACCCGTGGTGACGCCGAAGGGCGACGCGCCCGCGATGTCCTCGCCCATCTGGAAGACCGCCGGGTCGCGGCGCATCTCCTCGCGCATCGCCTCGTTGATCGCGCCCCTGAAGCTCGGCCACTCGCGCTCTTCCGGCCTCACCGCACCGCCCGCTCTGAACAATCTTCTGTCGAACACCTTCGCTGACCTCCGCCCTAAGCCCAAAACGTCGCTTAAACGTCGGAATGCTTTCACTTCTTATGTCGTATTGCCGATACGTAGCAGATTCGCAACGCGAGCGCACAGATTGGCCTCATCGTCCTTTTGCAAGTCGACCAGGACCGAGTCGTTACGGCACGCCTGGTTATTTTCAAGCGACCCTAGACGCGCGGTTACACCTTCCCGTGAATCAGGGATGCAGCCGCGCCGATCTGGCTTCTCGCTTGCTTGTATGGCTTGAAACAGGCGGAACACGCCCGTCACTAAAACAAGCGGAGGTGTCAGATGTCCATATCTGGCGTAACCCCGATAGGGGTGAACTACCCGGTCGCGGAATCTTCACAGACCGGCAACTCGCAAAGCGCTTTCAGCCTCTTTGAGCAACTGGCCTCGTCACTGCAATCCGGCAATTTGGCGTCGGCGCAGCAGGCCTACAACTCGTTGGCCTCCTTGATGCAGAACTCGTCGACGCAAAACTCGTCGAGCGCGCAATCCGGCAGTCAAATGTCGTCGGCCTTCCAGGCATTGGGGCAGGCACTTCAGTCTGGTAATTTGTCGGCGGCTCAGCAGGCTTTTTCGACCCTCCAGCAGGACGCGCTCCAAGGGCTCGCTATGCACGGTCACCACCACCATCATCACGGCGGTGGCGGCGGTGGTCTGGCTCAAATCAGCGCGAGCACCAACAATGCCGCGGAGAGCATCTTAAACACTCCGAGCACCAACAGCAGCGGCAACAACAACAGCACCGCGAACTCTCAGGCGAACAACTCGATCAATCTTCTTAATCTGCTCACCTGAGCGCTCGACGAGTAGCCGGAAGACTCGCCTACCCCTTTGAGTGTGCCTCTCGGACGAGAGGCGCACTCAAAAGGAAGACCTTCACTCGCCTCCGCCTTATGCCCAAAGATCCTCGAACGCCTCGCGACGCTCGGGGAACGGGCTTTGCCGCGCGAACTCGACCGCGGCCGCCACTTCCGCATCGACCTCGGCCTCCATCCTCTTATATGCCTCGGCGGTGATGCGCCCCTCGGCAATCAACCGCTCGCGGAAGCGCTTGATCGGGCAGTGCTCCCACGCCGCCGCGATCTCATCTTTGGAGCGATAGCTCTGCGGATCGTGGGCGAGATGGCCGCCGAGACGGATCGTCTTCGCCTCGATAAGCGTCGCGCCCCCGCCCGCTCGCGCTCTCGCAACGGCCGCGGCCACGGCATCGCGAACCGCGAGCGGATCGTTGCCGTCGACCACCACGCCGGGGATACCGTAGCCCTCAGCGCGGCCGGCTATCGACGCCGCCTTCACCGCGACTTCCACGCGCTGCGTGATGCAGTATCCGTTGTTCTCGCAGAGCAGGATGAGCGGCAGCGTCCACATCGCGGCCAGGTTGGCCGCCTCATGGACGGCGCCCTCGTTGCTCGCCCCGTCGCCGAAGAATGCCAGAGCTGACGCGATCGGTTCCCCGGAGCTTTTGCGCCAGCGCCATCCCGCCGGCCACCGGCACCTGTGCCCCGACGATACCGCCCATCCCGATTACGCCGCGGCTAACGTCGGTCACATGGTACGACTTGCCTTTGTTGTAGCCGGTGCGACGGCAGTAGAGTTCGGCCATGATGCGCCTGGGGTCGAGACCGCGGGCGACCTGCGGCGCCTGGCCGCGATGGGTCGTGAAGACGTAGTCTCCCTGTTCGAGCGCCGCGCACGCGCCGGCGGCGACCGCCTCCTCCCCCGTGCTCAGCGACGGCGGGATGCCGCTGATCTCCTCGCGGAAATAGGCCTCGGCCCACGCCGCCTCAAGCCGGCGAATCATGAGCATCGTTCGCAACAATCCAGGCTTCATCGCGTCATCCACGTCTGCCTCCCTCCGGAGTTGTCCGGCGACACCAAGTCCAACTGCGTATCCATAAAAGCAGATTCATTCAACTGACGGAAAAGAAACCGGCGTGACATTTCCCGCTATCTTCGCTATTCGGTTTGGAATCTCGCAAATAACCAAAAGGACAAGCCAATGGCCGATGGCAAGGGCGGAGCCGCCGCCGAGAGCGACAAGTCCCTGCTCGTCTATGCGCGCTGGGACGCCGGGATGCGGAAATCGATACGCGCGCTTGTCAGCGACGAGCTTATCGCCGAGCATCGCGCAAATCCGCTCGGCCGCCACAGCGACGCGCTCGCGCGCGTGCTGAATTATTTCCGGCGCGGTCCACAACCCGGCAAATATGTAATCGTATGCACCAGGCCGCACGCGGAATGGAAGATCGCGGAACTCTCGGGCGTCAGGGGCGACCCGCCGCGGATTATCGACGACCATCGCTTCGGCTCGGAGGCCGACGCGCTCCATGCCGTGTTCCTGCGGCGCGTCCACGATCTGATGCACGCGTAAAGAACAGTGGCGGGAAAAGGCCATGCGCTGTCCAGGAAAGAAGGCTTTGAAGAACTTCTAAAACGCATCGCTTCGCGGCGATCCTTCGCTTCGCTCAGGATAACAAGCCAAAAAGTCGGCCAGGGAGGCAGGGACGAATCGTGACCAGGACCAGCATTCACGGTTACACCGACCGCATCAGCGTGGCTCCCGGCGAGCGGATTCGCTTTATGGTGAGCTGCGAGGACGTTGAAACCTATCGCGCCGATATCGTCCGGCTGATCCACGGCGACACCAATCCGGCCGGGCCGGGCTTCAAAGAGGAGGTAATCGATACCTCCGTCAACGGCGAGTATCGGGGCCGCTTCCAGCCGATTCGGCCGGGCTCCCATATAATGGTGGAGGATGGCGCGGAGCGCCTTAATCTGAACGGCGCGCTTACACTCCACGCCTTCATCATGCCGACCACCCCGGCGAAGGGCACGCAGGGAATCCTCGCGCGATGGTCCGCCGAGCGAAATTGCGGCTACGCCTTGGTAATCGAGGACGGCGGGCGGCTTGGTCTGTGGATGGGCGACGGCGAGGGCGGCATCGTTCGCGTCAAGTCTGACGCCTCGATGCGCCCCTGGGTCTGGTACTCGATCGCGGCGAGCTACGATCCCGCGAGCCGCCGCGCGATTCTGCATCAGGCGCCGCTCGTCAACGCGACCAACAGCCTCGTTGGACGCGCGTATCCGGTCGGCGGCGCTAGCGTAACCGAAATCGCGACGGCGAGCGTCAAGCCTCGCGGCCACGCGCCATTCATCATCGCCGGATACGCAACCACGACGCCGGCCGGCGAGACGATCGCCGCCGGCCATTACAACGGCAAGATCGAGCGTCCGCGCGTTTACGCGCGCGCACTCGGCCAGGATGAACTGGCGGCTCTCGCGAAGGGCGAACGCGTCGAGGAGCGCGACCTCGTCGCCGCATGGGATTTTGCCGACGGTATCGGGCCCGACGGCATCCCCGGCGATCGCGTCAGCGATACTTCCGGCAACGGCCTGCATGGGCTATGCGTCAACATGCCGGTGCGCGCTATGACTGGACATAACTGGACCGGGCGCGAGGAAAACTTCACTCACGCGCCGGAACAGTACGGAGCGATTCACTTCCACGACGACGATCTTGACGATGCGCGCTGGGAGCCGGACTTCGAGCTCACGATTCCGGCCACGATGAAAAGCGACGTGTACGCCGCTCGTCTGCGCGGCGGCGAGGCCGAAGAGTATCTCCCGTTTTTCGTGCGGCCGCCCAAGGGCGCTGCGACCGCAAGTATCCTTTTTCTCGCGCCGACCGCGACTTACGCCGCCTACGGCAACGAGCGCATGGCCTTCGACGGTCAGGTGGTGCAGGCGATCGTCGGCCACACTCCGATCTTCAGCGATCAGGATCTCTACCTGAACGAGCACACCGAACTCGGCCTCTCCACTTACGACGTTCACTCCGATTCAAGCGGCGTCTGTTACTCCTCGCTCCGCCGCCCGATTCCCAACATGCGGCCGAAGTATCGGCACGGACTGACCGGCTCGCTGTGGGGCTTCGCCTCGGATCTGGACCTCATCGACTGGCTCAACGTCGAGGGCTATCGCTACAACGTCGCCACCGACGAGGACCTGCATCGCGACGGCCCCGAGCTGCTGCGCGATTACAAGGTCGTCCTCACCGGCACCCATCCGGAGTATTACTCGGGCGCGATGCTCGACGCGCTGGAGGCGTTCATCGCCGGCGGCGGCCGCATCATGTACATGGGCGGCAACGGATTCTACTGGGTCACTTCGTTCGCTCCCGACAAGCCGTACCTGATCGAGGTCCGCAAGGCCGAATCGGGATCGCGCGCATGGCAGGCGCGGCCAGGCGAGTATTACCACGCAACGTCGGGCGAGCGCGGCGGACTGTGGCGTAATCGCAACAGGGCGCCGCAGAAACTGGTCGGGGTCGGATTTTCGGCCGAGGGCTTCGACGCGGGCTCGTATTTTCGGCGGATGCCGGACAGCTTCGATCCGAGAGCGCGCTTTATCTTCGATGGAATCGACGACGAGATCATCGGCAACTTCGGCCTGGTGGGCGGCGGCGCCGCCGGGCACGAACTCGATCGCTACGACTCGCAACTCGGCACGCCGCCGAACGCGCTGTTGCTGGCCGCTTCGGAGGGGCACTCGGACAACTATCTGCACGTCGTCGAAGAAGTCTACTTCATGTTTCCCGGATTAGGCGGGACGCAGGACTTCGCGGTGCGCGCCGACATGGTTTACTTCCCGACTTCGAACGGCGGCGGGGTCTTCTCCACCGGATCGATTTCATGGTGCGGCAGCCTCTCACACAACGGTTACGAGAATAACGTCTCGCGACTGACAGGCAACGTGCTGACGCGTTTCGCCGCGGATGAACCGCTGCCCCTAGGCTGACGGGCATGGCTGCCCGGCGGTTGTTTTGGTGTGAATCCTCCCTTTCAAATCACGGCCCTTGACAAGCTATGGTTAGCTCTTGACTTTTTATTTCACCACAGTCAGAATTGCCCACGTTAGGAAGCTTTCGGTCGTAATGGTAAACCTTTAACCAGGAGGGTCTCGAAAATGGTCAGAATTAAACTGATCTTCTCGCTTCTCGTTATCACGGCCTTTTGTGCCGTAGCGGTGCCTAGCTTCGCCAAGGCGGCTCCGGCGCAGGTTCGCGGAACCTATGGGTTTTCCGCATGGACTCCCGAAGGATACGAAACTGACGAATACACCCAGAACATGACCGGAACCATGACGGTGACCGGTGGATGGGCTGGAAGCGCCTTCGGAACGATCTCCTGTAACGACGGTGACTTCGGCGAAGAGCTCACCGACTACGTGGCTACTTATTTCATCAATCCGGGCAACCATCAGGGAGCAATCTTCATGGCGGGCCTGACGTTTGCCGATGAATTTTGCGGCGAAGACTACTACCTCGATCTGGATGCCCAGGTAACCCAGGGCGGCGCCCTAATCAAGTTTAACTTCATGGCTGACGGCTATACCGGCGAGTACGTGAATGCTACCGGCGAAATGAAGAAGATCTTTGTCGGCACTCCGAGCGGAGCCTATGGCCTGCGGCTTTGGGGACAAAACGGCGACGACGAAAGCGTCGTGGGCACCGGCTGGATTACGCTGGCGACAGATTCCAGCGGCAACGTGGAGCTTCTTAACGGCGAAGTTCAGTGTAACGTCGACGGCGACGAGTATACCTCAAACCTTCTGCTCTGCACGTCTTGCGTGACGCTGAATGGCGACGGCACCGGCGTCCTGTTCACGACCTCGGTCGGTGGCGACGACATCTGCGGCTTCAGCAAGAGCCTCGGGATAGATTTCGTCATGCTGACCAAGGGTTCGGAGATCGATTTCAACGCCGACGCGATCTACTTTATCCCTGACACCACCAGGACCAACTCCGGTACCGACATGCTCGTTACCGGCGATCTGAACCTGCAATAGGCAGATTGTTTAGATCCGGGCCTGATGTGAGCCGCATCTAAAGAACGGGCTGTCAGGCGCGAAGACAAAGAAGGGGCGGGCGTGTGAATAACACGCTCGCCCC
Organism: uncultured Pseudomonadota bacterium; assembly: GCA_963759165.1. Taxonomy (GTDB): domain Bacteria; phylum Desulfobacterota; class Binatia; order Binatales; family Binataceae; genus DATJOQ01. The sequence goes on from CAVWXK010000001.1 coordinate 2,619,638, forward strand.
TTCGCATTTCCTCCCAAGGTATGTCGAAGCTTTCCAAAAAAGCTCCCCCTATTGACCACGATTCCGTGCCCTCGCCCGCGATTTCGCGGGAGAGGGTCAGGGTGAGGGCACCGAAATCTTCTGCTCGTCATTCCGGGCGCAGCAAGGAATCCCGAATAACAGAGAATGGCCTTTTTCCGGGATTTCTCGCTCCGGCAACCTTTGCTCGGAATGACAACAAAGAGTGGCATCGCGGGGGCGAAGTTGGTGATTGTGAATTCGCCGCAGAATTCGCGACGTCATCCGCGTATGGATCCTGAAAAGAGATTGTGAGGAACGGCAGCGTGCTCTATAATCGACGCGGCTCACGCGGCTGGTTAATCGCCGCCGGGCATTGATCCTGTGCTCCGAATACTTTCACAAAAACTCGTGGTCGGGCTGAATCTCCTGATCGTTGCGGCGCTGTTGTATTTTGCCGCTCGATCGGCGAACGATCTGGTCGCGATGTGGCAGCCGATCCCCGTCTCTTCCACCGCCGCCGCGACAAGCAGGGCGCCATCAACGCCCCAGGATCCGGCTCGCGCCGCTTACGAACCGATCGTCGAGCGCGACGTTTTCAATCCGGTCAAGGAGAACGAGCCTGAGGACCCGAAGCCTGTGGTAGCCACCGACCTGCATCTGAAGCTCATCGGCACTTCGCATCTGACCCAGGCTCAGCCGTTCGCGATTATCGAGGACCAGAACAACAGCCGGCAGGACGTTTACAAGCTCGGCAATGAGATACCCGACGCGGGAAAACTGGTGGCGGTCCAGAAAACCCGGGTGTTGATCGATCACGCCGGGCAGATAGTAGCGCTCGAAATCCCAAAAGATATGTCCGCCGCCCCGGCTGACAAGGGTGCGGCCGCGAAACTCGCCGCTCGCGACCGTCTTGAGCCACCTCCGCCCCGGCCGCCCCGGCAGCGTAAATCGCGTGAGGAAAGAGCGGCCGAAAGGATCGCACGGCGGAAAGCGCGCGCGGCTGACCCCGAGCTGCAGGCTCGAAGAGCGGCCCTCCGAAGTGAGGCCGCCGCGCGGAGAGCCGCCGCGGGACTGCCGTCCGCCCCTGCGGGCGAAGCTCCCCCTCCGCGCGAAGCCGACCTCCCGTCGGATTAATCCGGGCCTCGCGAAGTCAGGAAGGGCGGTCGGCAAAGCTCGCGCATCAAGACATGGCCTGAGCTAAGTGATAGGTTTAACGGCTAGCCGAATCCGGCTGGATCCTATGAATTCAAGGGCCCGATGGATTGCGGGCATGAAGCATCAACGACACTGTACTGGAGGTACAACGTGAAATTAGGTTCATCGCTGGCCGCATTGGCGGCATTGGTGACGATTCTGGGCTCAGGCGGTTTGGCAAGGGCTGAATCGGGCGGCAGTCAAGTGGTGGCGACGATCGGCGACCGGCAGATCACCGAGGCGGAGCTGAACGCCAAGATCGCGGGGCAACTGGCGTCGATCCAAAATCAGATCTATCAGGTGAAAAAACGCGGGATCGACGCGATTGCCGACGATTACGTGATCGAAAAGGCCGCCAGGAAAGCCAATCTCAGCAAGGACGAGTACCTCAAGCGCGAGATCGAGGATAAAATCCCGGCGCCGACCGATGCGGAAATACAGAAGGTCTATGACGACAACAAGGCCAGAATCTCCGTACCGTTGGAGAAGGTTAAACCCCAGATCGTGAACTTCATCCAAAAGCAGAAGACTGCCCAGAAGCGTCAGGAATTGTTGGCGAAGTTGCACGCCGAGGACACCTTGAAGGTGATGCTGGAGCCGCCGCGGTTCCAGGTCTCGGCCACCGGAAAAGCGGCCGTGGGACCCAAAAATGCGCCCGTGACCATCGTGGAATTCTCCGACTTCCAGTGTCCGTTCTGCCGGAAAGTCGAAGATACGCTCTCTGAAGTGCGCAAAAAGTTCGCCGACAAAGTGCGCCTGGTGTACCGTGATTTTCCGCTGCCCATGCACAAAAACGCCCCCAAAGCAGCCGAGGCCGCCCGATGCGCGGAAGAGCAGGGCAAGTTCTGGCCCTATCACGACATCCTGTTCGCGAATCAAACCAAACTGGATGTCGCCAGCCTGAAGGCTAACGCCGCGACGCTCAAACTGAACACCAAAAAATTTGACGAATGCCTTGACCAGGACAAGTATGCCGAGGCCATCAAGAAAGATACGGATGAGGGCACGGCGGTAGGCGTTCGCGGCACTCCGGCGTTTTTCATCAACGGCCGTTTTCTGGATGGCGCCCAATCGGCACAAAACTTTGAGGAACGTCATCCGCGAGGAACTCGACCGCAAGACGCAGAAACAGGCTGCGGCTCAGTGATTCACGCGACACTCGCATAGCAGGCTCGCGAGCCTGGATAATCCGGGGCCGATTGCCGGGCCGGCGCCGCGCAACGCCAGTCGCGTTCGGGCGCGCGGGCTTCGTATAAGGCTCGTGAGCGAACGGCGGGAGGATGACCGCGGTTGAGCGAGCTACGGTTTAACAGCCCCGGTTGTTGCGGTGGTGCCGGGCCCGGCGACGACAGCAAGACGTTGTCAAGCCCGGCGCGTCGCGATGCGCCCGTCCAGCGGCGGCCTTGCCGATGAGCGCCGGCCGCAGGTTTCTGCTCGCCGTCGTCGGTATCGCCGCTCTGACTGTACTCGGCGCCCTCGGTTTCATGCTCATCGAGGGGATGTCGGTAATCGACGCGGTGTACATGGCCGTCATTACGATTTCTACCGTCGGCTTCGGCGAGGTGAAGCCCTTAAGCCCGGTCGGTCGGCTCTTTACCATCGGCCTCATCGTCACCGGCGTCGGGACCGCCTTTTATTTGCTTGTCACGGCGGCCGAACTCGTTATCGAGGGACGGCTGCGAGAGTTCCTGGAGAAAACCGCCATGGATCGCAAGATTCACCAGCTTGAAGGCCATGTGATTATCTGCGGCTTCGGGCGTTTCGGCCGCGTCGTTGCCGAGGAGCTGACGCGTAACAACGTACCTGTCGCGGTTATCGATTCGGACGCGGGCAAGGAGGCCGAGTTAAGCCGGCTCGGGATGCTCTACGTCATCGGATCCGCGCTCGAGGACGAGGTCCTGGAGCGGGCGGCGATTCGCACCGCACGGGCAATCGTGGTGGCGACCGCATCCGACGCCGACAACGTCTACATCACCTTGTCGGCGCGCGAGAAGAATCCGGGCATTCAGATTCACGCTCGCGGCGAGTCCGAGCCCGGTCTGCGCAGGCTTCGGCTCGCGGGCGCGGACCGCGTGATATCGGCGTACCAGTGGGGAGGTATGCGGATCGCCGCAAGCATCGTCCGCCCGTCAGTGGTGGACTTTCTGGAGTCTCGATGCCCGGTCGTGGCGACGTGGTTGACCTCGAGGAGATCAGGGTCGTGCCGGACAGTCCACTGGTGGGAAAATCCATCGCGTCCGTCGAGCAGGGAACCGCGCGTCTGCGCATCGTGGCGCTCAAGCGCGGCAGCGATCCGATTTCGATCATTCCGGATCCGGCCACTCCAATCGAGCCGGGCGATTATCTGGTCGCCATCGGCGACCGCGGCAGCCTGAAGCATCTCGCGGAAAAAGTCGGCGTCTGAATCGAGGCAGTCGGTTCGAGGCGCTCGCCTCGGGTTGAAACGTCGCGCGGACGGGGCGGCGGACGCGGGGAAAAGCAAAGGCGCGCCGGGCAATCGCCCGGCGCGCCTTCGGGTTAAAGCCAGTCCCGTTGGCTATACGGTGCTAGCGGTGAAGCTGCTCGAGCTTGTTGATGTCGTACACACCGGTGGCCTTGGACACGTCAACGTTGGGATATCCGCCCGGTGTAATCCAGATGGTTCCACGATCGTTCTGGGTGTCCAGCACCTGAATCGACTGGAAGTTGGTGGTCCGGACTCCGTTGTTGATCGCCGCCAGATACGGCGCCTTGAAGTCTTCGGTCCATTCCTTCTGGAACTCCCAGGTCTTCCACAGCTTGCCCTTGCGATCCCACGCCTGCATCCAGAACGTGTCCCAGATCTCGGGATCCCAGAAGTCCACCACCGAGCTGTACGGATGGCGCGGATCCTTCGACACCCGCTCAACCACCGCGAAGCGCCGCACCGACCACGAGTCGTTGGGAATAATCCCGTTGGGCCCGTACAGGTACGTGTAGTCGTGCGCCGAATCCATCACGCACAGCGCGTTCTTGTAGCCCAGGAACTTCCACTTCCACTCCAGCGGACGCCCGGCAAACCCGTAAAAGTCCTCCAGCGTATGGTCCGTGCCCAGCAGCGAGTCCGACTTGACCTCAGCCGAAATTCGCCGCACCCGGCGCAGGTTGGGGATGTATGCCCACGCGTCGTCGGCGCGGAACGGGTCGTTATAACGATAAATGATGAACGCCGTTCCACGAATATCGAACGGTCCGAAAAATCCCGTGAACTCCTTCCACTCAAACGTCTCCGCTCCGGGAGTCGGGATGTTGTGGCTCGGCGCGAACATCGGCAAATGCGAATGGATCAGCTTGCGGTACAGGCAATAAAGGCTGCGCTGGAATTGGCCGCCACCGCCGTAAACCATCTTCAACTCGTCGTTGCTCGGCGATTCCCATTTGAATCCCAGGATGCCTTCCAGCCAGTCCGGCGGTGGCGGTTCGTAGCCTGGAATCACATGGGTGCCGCCGAAACGATCCCAGGTCGCCGGCGGCACGCAGAAAAAGCCGAAGTTCTGCCAGCGAAACTCGAAATTCCACGCCGCCTTGATCCCCGACAGCGGATCCTCAACCTTCAAATCCGCGGTCGGAAAGGGCTGCCCGCAGACGTAGTTGCCCATCGAACCGTCCGCGTTCAACTTGGTCTGCCCCTGGTACTTCTCGGTGCACTCCACGTAATCCTTGCGCGGTGTGTGGTCCGCCGCCGGGATGATCTTCGCCTGAAACTCCGGAAACGTCATCTGTTCCAGATACCCGGGCGGTACGAACGGACGCATCCTCTCCACGTCCTTAGCCGTCAGCACGTCGCCCGCTTTGAAGTCCGGCTTCGCATCCTTGTACTTCTGAAACCACTCGTCGAACGTCGACCGCGTGTAAGTCTTCGGATCCTGCGCCCTGGCCGACCCTGCCAGGAGCAAAACCAAGGCAGCGACCGCCCCGGATTTCCCCAGCCATGACCAATGGCTGAGCCAGGCCCGATTGGGCGTTATTTGCCGATTCCGCATAGACCTTTTTTCCCTCCGTTCCCCGTCACGTTCTCTGACCGATTTCGTTCCCGTTTCCACAGCGCCAAAGGCTTGGGAGATTTATCCCCCCGGCCGTCGGGCGAAGACACACCTGACTCAACGTAAGTACGTAGGCGACCGCGATTCGGTTTGCGCCGACGGCAATTAGAGGCCCGGCCGGTTCCGAACAGGTTTCTATGGATAGAGCCCTTTTGGCCGCGCGCCGGCAAGCGACCGCCCATCCATAGGAGCCCGGAGCGATACCAAATCCTCACTTCTTCACTTGTGCCGAAAGACGGACTAGCCTGACGCCGTACGTTGGGCACAGCCCTTCCCGCGCGGGGCGTTTCGTCCCTTGCCGGCGGCGGCGTAATCTCGTTTTCGAGGTAAGGCGATGGCAAGAGTCCTCGACGGCATCAGAGTGCTGGACTTCGGCAGGTATATCGCGGCGCCGTTTTGCGGCCAGTTGCTCGCCGATATGGGCGCGGAGGTGGTTCGCGTCGAACGGCCCGAGGGCGAGCCGGATCGCGAGCGCGGCCCGTTCGCATCCGACGGCCAGAGCCTTTACTACATCGCGCTCAACCGCAACAAAAAGGCGATTACGCTCAATCTCGATATCGAGGCAGGCCGGCGCGCGCTGGCCGAGCTGGTCAAGCAGACCGACGTGGTGGTTCACAACCAGCCTATAACGCGAGCCAAGGCGCTCGGATTGGACCATCCGTCACTGTGCCGGGCGAATCCCAAAATCATCTCGCTCGCGGTCTCCGGGTTCGGCTCGGTCGGTCCTTTCGCCTCTTACACCTCGCTTGACGTGGCGGTGCAGGCGCTCTCGGGAGCGGCGAGCATGACCGGCCCGCCGGGGGCCTCGCCGATGTTGGCGCATATCCCGTTCGAGGACTTCGGAACCGCCCTTTACGGAGCCCTCTCCGTAACGATGGCGCTGTTTCATCGCGAGCGCACGGGCAAGGGTCAGGCCGTGGATTTGGCGCTGTATGCTACGGGCGTTTCTTTCGTCGGCGCCTACGGCGTTCTGGCCGAGGCGGCGTTGAATGGCGTGGTGCGCAAGGCGATCGGCAACAACATAGTGTTTGCTGTGGGCGGAATTTATACCTGTTCGGACGGCCAAGTCGCCGTCGCCTGCGCGGCGGAGGGGCTGTGGCGCAAGCTCTGCCGGACGGTGGGGCGGCCCGAACTCATCGACGATCCGCGCCTCAAGAACGACTTGGCCCGCTACGAGTATCGCGACCTGGTCAACGCGGCGCTCACCGGATGGACCTCGCAGCGTACGGTCGCGGAAGTTTCCCGCACGCTGGCTGAGGCCGGGATTCCCGTCGGCGCGGTGCAGTCGGTCGACAAGGTAGCGTCGCATCCGCAGACCGTCGCGCTGGAGATGGCGCCGACAATCCGGCAGCCCGGGCTCGGCGACGTCCCGGTGTCGGGAATCGCGATGAAGTTTAGCGAGACGCCGGGCTCGATCGATCTTCCGGCGCCGGGAATCGGCGAGCACAACAAGGAGATATACGACCGCCTGCTGGGCGCGGGAGCGTGCGAGCGTCTGCGGAAGGAATCGGCCATCTAGCAACGACGGCGACGGTCAAAGCGAGGCACACACATGGATTTCGGATTTCACTGCGGCGTTTATTCCACCATCCACAAGGATGCGGCCGTGGCCGAGGAGCAAGGCTTCACCCACGCCTTGCTGTACGACAGCCAGATGCTTTACGGCGACGTTTACGCCGGGCTGTGCCTATGCGCCACGCACACCAAAAAACTGAAGCTCGGTCCCGGAGTGACCAATCCCAGTTCGCGGATTTCCCCGACCACGGCATCCGCTATGGCAACGGTGAATTTGTTCGCGCCCGGACGGGCGGTGCTCGGAATCGGCACCGGCAACAGCACCCGGCGCGCGATGGGAATGCCGGCGGCCAAACTCGCGGATTTGCGCGAACACGTCGAGATCTGCCGGGGATTGCTGAGCGGGCAAGAGGTGGTTTATCGCGAAGGCGACAGGCGGCGCACGATCCGGTTCCTGAATCCCGAGGGCACGCTCAATACCAGGGATCGAATTCCCATCTATGTGTCAGCCGCCGGGCCGAAGGCCCTGGAACTGGCCGGCGAGATCGGCGACGGCGTAATCCTCTGGGGCGTCAGCGACGAGAGTTTGATCAAGTATCACCTCGAGGATGTCAGGCGTGGTGCCGAGAAGGCGGGCAAGCGGTTCGAAGACCTGTACGTCGTCTGCATGACCGGGGTCCACGTGACCCGGCCCGGCGAGTCGATGGAATCGGTGCGCGCGGCGGTCGGCTACATGGCGATATCCGGCCTCAACATTATCGCGCTCTCCTGCCGCGACAACCCCGATGTTCTTCCCGCCAAATTCCGCGATGAGATCATGGGAACGCTGGAGGCCTATCGCACGCCGGGAGAATCGCTCGAACGGCGCCACCTCGAACGCTACCTTGAGTACGGAGCGTCTTTACAGAAGCTGCATGAAACTCTCGCCACGGAAAAATTGATCAAGGCCACCACTATCACCGGCAGCCCGGAGGAGTGTGTCGAGACCATCAAAAGGATGGAACGGGCCGGCGTCCATCAGGTGACGATCCAGGCCGGCGCCGCCAACCAGCGGCAAAATCTGCTTAACTTCGCGAACAATGTAATCGCGCGATATTAGAACCCGTCTTATGACTGGAATCGCAGCGGCGCGGTGATTCTGACCGTCCGCGAGGGAATTGGATCCCGGGAGCATCTTTCGTCCGCCTCGCGCACCCGGATAGGGAACGCATCGGTTCGCGCCGCATCGGCCCTCCACTCGCCGTCTCCGTCGAGACCGCCTGCGGTGCCGCAGCGTTTCCCGGGATTCCACCAGGACGCGACGGCACGAGTTCGCCTTGCGTCCCCGCCAGGGCCAAGTAATACTTATGGTTAGGTAATACTGTGCAACGAGTAGGAAATGTGGCTGCCTCCAAATCACGTGCCGCCCGTCCGATGGCGACCAGCCGGCTTACCAGCAAAGGCCAGGCGACGGTCCCTGCGCTGGTCCGCAAGAAGCTCAATCTCAAGCCCGGCGATACCGTGATATTCGAGGAGTCGGCAACCGGAGTGGTATGCCTGCGCAAAGCCGAACCGCTCGATCTCGAGTTCTTGTCCGCCCTGGAAAAGACCCTCTCCGAGTGGAACTCGGAAAACGACGAGCAAGCCTATCGTGATCTGTAGGCTGTACGACGTTGTAGTCGTGCCGTTTCCCTTCACCGACCGCCGCGCGAGCAAGCGCCGGCCCGCGCTTGCCTTATCGACTGAGAAATTCAACGCCGAGAGCGGTCACACAGTTCTGGCGATGATTACCAGCGCCAACAACCCGCCCTGGCCGCTCGACGTTCCAATCGACGCCGCGCGCACGGGCTTGCACGCAGCCTCAAAGGTGCGGATGAAACTCTTCACTCTCGACAATCGTCTGATTTTGCAAAAAGCCGGTAGCCTTCACGAAACCGATAAACGAGCCGTCGCTCAGGCCGTCAAAAGATTGCTTGGTGCATAAACCCTGAATCGGGCGGTCATTTCTCCGACTTCGGTTGCGCCTTCTGGAAAAAGAGCACTATGCAGCCCTTGCCATAGTCGTCCGGATCGCCGTAGCCGGGTCCCTGCAACACGACGTTGTCGCGGCCGAAGCCTTCGAGGCGGAAATCGACGCCCGACGGCACGCCGACTCGCAATCCGAAGTCCAGGCCGTAAATGATCGTGTTGCCCTCGGCAAAGCGAATCGTGTCCTTGGTGAACATTCCGTCAGCCATCTCGACACCTCAGCCGCTGATGAAAAACATCGCGATGTCGGCGTTCAGGTTCGGATCGTCGTGAACTTCCTGACCCGTTTCGCTGTTCAGGCAGATCTCGTGCAGCACCCGGATGCCGATTGTCTGGCATAGCTCCCGGACATCGACGATCGAGGCGAATCGGCGGTTCGGAGTGTCGTACCATTCGTAGCCGTAAAGCCCCGGCAGCTTGGGCGCGCGGCCTTGCTGGTAATACATCTCGCGCAGCTTGCGATAGGCGAAATTCGGGAAGCTGACGATCCCCAATCCGCCGACGCGAGTGACCTCGCGCAGAATCCCTTTGGTGTCGTCGATGCACTGCAAGGCCTGCGAGAGCACCACCACGTCGAACTGCCCATCGCGAAACCCCGTCAATCCGCGGTTGAGGTCAGCGTGGATGACGTTGAGTCCGCGGCATACGCACGCGAGAACCGCTTTCTCGTCCACCTCGACTCCCACGACGCGGGAGTGCCCTCTGGCGACGAGTTCGGACATCAGTTGGCCGCTGCCGCATCCCAAGTCGAGCACGCTGCTGTCGACCGGAATCTGATCCATCAGGATTCGGAGGTCAACGCGGTCGCCCTGAAAGAATGACGCTGATGATGGCGGTGGCGCCGAGGTTTCATCGCGTTCGACGACCTTCGGCGTTTCGGAAAGATTGGCGAAAAAGCCGCGGACCATCCCGCCGTAAGTCTCGACGCTGTCGGCGAGGAGAAACGCGTCGTGGCCGCTCGGGCTCGTAACCTCGCAATAAGAAACGGGCTTGTCCAGCGCCAGCAAAGCATCGGCGATTTCGCGGCCCTGTTCCGGCGGGAACAGCCAATCGCTGCTGAAGCTCACCACCAGCCACTGGCATCGCGATGGCGCGAGCGCCGCCTTCAGCGCCTCCGGCGTATCGCCCACGTCGAACAGATCCATCATCATCGACAGCGTCACGTAGCTGTTGGCATCGAACCGCTCGACGAATCTGTCGCCTTGGTAGCCCAGGTAAGCGCCGACGGAAAATTTCTTTTCGAACGCGGTTGCGACCTGCCGCGGACGCAGGCGGCTGGGGTCGAATTTCGCCGTCATCGATTCGCGCGACAGGTACGTGATGTGTCCAAGCATCCGCGCCAGCGCCAGACCCACCGCCGGCCCCTGCTCTCCGTAGTATCGCCCGCCGTGATAGTGCGGGTCGTGCATAATCGCGTTGCGCGCTACCACGTCGAACGCCAGCGCCTGGCTGGTTAGCCGGGGCGAGGTCGCCATCGCCACGCATCCACGGACCCGTTCGGGATGGCGGATTGCCCACGCGATCGCCTGATGACCGCCCATCGAGCCGCCGATCACCGCCAGCAGCCGGCCGACCCCGAGGTGGTCTATCAGCCGCCGCTGCACTTCGACGGTGTCGGCGATAGTTACGGTGGGAAAGTCCGCCGCATAGCGATGACCGGTGAGCGGGTCGATGCTGTTCGGGCCGGTAGTGCCCCGGCATCCGCCGAGGATGTTGGCGCAAATGACGAAATAGTGGTCGGTATCGATGAATCGGCCCGGTCCCACGACGATGTCCCACCATCCGGCGGAATCCGCGTCATCGTGTCGGGCTACGTGCGAATCGCCGCTGATGGCGTGGCAGATCAGAACGGCATTGTCGCCGGCTTCATTCAGCTGCCCGTAAGTCTCATAGGCGACCGTGACCGACGGCAACTCGCCATCGAGTTCCAGCTTCAGCGGCGTGTCGAACGTTACGTAGCGGGCGTATGGCAGCGGCGCGCCGGTACGGACTGAATCGCTGCTGTCGAACTCGGTCGATGTAGTGCCCGCCTGATGCGCGAGCGGATGTTTGGCGCGCCTGTCCACAGACGATTGTCTAGCGCTGGGATGCCGCCAGCGCCTGATCGATATCCTCGATGATATCCTCGACGTCCTCGATTCCCACCGAGAGGCGGATGTACTCCGGCGTCACGCCGGTATGCATCTGGTCCTCCCGACTAAGCTGCGAGTGCGTCGTCGAGGCGGGATGGATAACCAATGTCTTGGCGTCGCCGATATTCGCCAGATGGCTCAGCAGCTTCACGTTGTTGATGAACTTCACGCCGGCCTGCAAGCCGCCCTTGATGCCGAAGCCAAGAATCGCGCCCTGCCCCTTGGGCAGGTATTTGCGGGCGTTCTCGTAATCCTTGTGGCTTGGCAGCCCGGGATAGTTCACCCACTGCACAAATCGATGCTTCTCCAGGTGCTGGGCGACCTTCAACGCGTTTTCGCAATGCCGGGGCATCCGCACGTGCAGCGTCTCCAGCCCCTGCAGGAACAGAAACGCCGCGAAAGGGCTCATGCACGCGCCGGTATCGCGCAGCCAATGAGTGCGGATGTGAAGGATATAGGCGATGTTGCCGACCGGCCGCAGCGCCTCCTCGAACACCATCCCGTGATACGAGGGGCTCGGGGCGCAGAATTCGGGCCATTTCTTCGGATTGTCGCCCCACTTGAACTTCGCGCTATCGACGATCGCGCCGCCGATGTGCGTTCCGTGTCCGCCGATGAACTTGGTGGTCGAGTGCACCACGATGTCGGCTCCGTCCTCGATCGGCCGGTACAGGCACGGCGTCATCACCGTGTTATCGACGACCACCGGCAGGCCGTGGCTGTGCGCGACTTCAGCAAGCTTGCGGAAATCCGGCACATCGTTTTTCGGATTGCCCAGCGTTTCGAAATAGACCAGACGCGTCTTGTCATCCACCAGCCGGCTTATCTCTTCCGGCTTGCCGGGATCGAAGAACCGCACGTCGACGCCCAGTTGCTTGAAGGTCTGCGTGAACAGCGTCCACGTGCCGCCGTACAGGCTCGTACCCGAGATGATATTCTGGCCGCTGTGCGCGATGGTGAGGATCGCCGCCATGATGGCCGCCTGACCCGAGGCGAAGGCGAGCCCCGCCGCGCCGCCCTCCAGGGCCGCGAGCCGCTTCTCCATCACATCGTTGGTCGGGTTCATCAGCCGCGTGTAGATGTTCCCGAACTCTTTCAGCGCAAAAAGGTTCGCCGCGTGGTCCGTATCGTTGAACAAATACGACGAGGTCGCGTAAATCGGGACGGCGCGCGCGTTGGTCGCAGGATCTTTCTGCTGCCCCGCGTGAACCGCGAGGGTGCCAAGTCGATAGTTGGTGTCTGCCATTACTTTCCCCAATTGATGGATTCGATAACTTGCTTGACTTTATAAGCAACGTTTTTTGATGGCCTTGTGTCAAGAGCGGCCCGCATCGCGCGCAAACAGCTTCACCCCTCACATCCGGATCTCGCGATGGCGAACGATGCGTCCGCGTTGCGCGCCCGGCACCGAACGGCTAATGACCATCGGCGATGGAAGCGTTTGACGTTGTAATCCTGGGAGCCGGTGCGGCCGGGATGATGTGCGCGATGACCGCGGGGCAGCGCGGCCGGCGAGTGCTGCTGCTCGAACATACCGACCAGGCGGGCGCAAAGATCCTGATTTCCGGCGGCGGACGCTGCAACTTCACCAATCTTGAGATGACGCCGGAGCGCTTTCTGTCCGCCAATCCGCATTTCTGCAAGTCCGCGCTCAGCCGTTACGGGCCGCGGGACTTCATCGCCATGGTCGAGCGCCATCGCATCCGCTATCACGAGAAAACCTTGGGCCAGTTGTTCTGCGACGGTTCGGCGCGCCAGATCGTCGCGATGCTGATCGCGGAATGCGCGACGGGCAAAGTCGATCTGCGCCTCGGCCATCGCGTCACCGGAATCACCCGCTCCGACCGCTTCCGCATCGAGACCAACAAAGCCGGCTTCATAGCCCCAGCCCTAGTGATAGCAACCGGCGGCCTGTCGATCCCAAAGATGGGGGCGACCGGCTTCGCCTACGACGTTGCGCGGCGATTCGGCCTGTCGATAACCGAGACGCGGCCCGGACTCGTGCCGCTGAAGGTCGCTGGCGAGGCGCTCAGACTCTTCCAGCCACTCGCCGGCGTCTCGGTCGAGGCGCTGGTCTCTTGCGGCCGGCAGAGCTTCCGCGAGAGCATCCTGTTCACCCATCGCGGCCTGTCCGGTCCCGCGATCCTTCAGATTTCGTCCTACTGGCGCAAGGGCGAAACCATCTCGCTCGATCTCGCGCCGACGCTGGATGTCGAGAGCTTCCTGAAGGACCGCAAGCGCACGCGTCCCAAGGCCGGGCTCAAGACCGTGATGGCCGAGCTCCTGCCTGCGCGCCTCGCCCACGCTCTGGCCGAAGCCGCTTCGCCCGAAGGAACGATGGCGAACATCCCCGATCGCAGCCTCGCCGCCATCGCGGGGAAGCTGAAGCATTGGCAGGTGAGGCCGGCGGAATCGGAAGGATGGTCCAAGGCCGAGGTGACGGTGGGCGGAATCGATACCGCCGGTCTGTCGTCCAAAACCATGGAGGCGCGCGACGTGCCCGGTCTCTTCACCATCGGCGAGGCGGTAGATGTTACCGGATGGCTGGGCGGCTACAATTTCCAATGGGCATGGTCGAGCGGATGGTGCGCCGGCCAGGCGGTCTGATCAAACGCAGGATCGCGACGCGCCCGACGGCTCATGCTGTAGACTGAGCCCGACTCGATTCGCCCTTCCGGTGCCGCTGTTTCGCCCCCGCATCGTTGAGAGTAAACTCAATACCTAACGCGTTTCTGCCGATTCCGCAGCCTGGCGTCACGCAGTCGCACTCGGAGCGTTGGCAGCGATTGGAGGTCGCCGTGCTGATATTTTTAATCCATATTCGCGACCCGCAATTTTACGCGATGCCGGCGGCTACCCGCGCCAAAAACGGCAACATCCGCGTGATGGGTTTCCCACCGATCGGAATCATGTCGCTTTCCTCGGTGCTCAAGCGCGCCGGGCATGAATGCGTGATGTTCGATCAGGCGAATCCCGAGACCCCGAATCCGGTCATCATCGACGCGATCCGCAAGCGGCGACCCGATCTGGTCGGATTGAGTTTTCTCAGCACCACCAGCTACCCCTACGCCAAGATTCTTGCCCGTCAGATTCGCGCCGTCGATTCCACGGTGAAACTCGCCTTCGGCGGCGTATTCGCGACTCTCAATGCGCCGCTGGTGAAACAGCAATGCCCGGAAATCGATTTCGTCTGCCGGGGCGACGGCGAGCAGCTCATCCTCGACCTGCTCGAACAAATCGATGATCCCGTCGCGGTAGCGGGACTCACCTGGGCGCGCGACGGCAAGGTCATCAGCAATCCGAACCGCGCCGCAGAGCGCGACCTCGACCAGTGGCCGTTTCCCGACCGCGAAAGCCTCACTCTCGACTTCGTCGAATCGATGCCGCTGGATGTGCCGGCGGTCCTATCGATGGAACGTTTCACCACGATGCAGACCTCGCGCGGATGCCCGTGGCCGTGCGTCTTCTGCGACATCCCGATCTTCAATCAGGGCAAATGGCGTTCGCGCAGCCCCGCGCACGTGGTCGCGGAATTCAAGCATTTGCAAGCGCAGGGCTACGGCTCGGTCTACTTCGTCGACGATCATTTCCTCTTGCAGCCCAAGCGGATCGAAGCGATCTGCAAAGGCATCGTCGATAGCGGCGTAACCATCCAATGGGGATGCGAGGGGCGGGTCGATTCGGTCGCGCAGCATCTGTTCCCGGCGATGGCGAAGGCGCACTGCCGCACCATCATGTTCGGCGTCGAAAGCGGCAGCCAGAAGGTCCTCGATCGGCTCAAGAAAGAGCAGACCCTCGCGGAAGTTGAGACTGCGGTTAGCAACGCGAAGCAGGCCGGTATCGAGATCGTGCACGGCTTCTTCGTGGTCGGAAATCCCGACGAGACCGTGGAGGATCTGAGAGCAACCTTCGATTTCGCTTCGAAGCTTCGGCTCGATACCTTCGCCTTCAACCGCCTGTGCGTCTACCGCGGAACGCCTTTATGGCAGGAATACATCAGCCGCAAACTGGTTGACGACACTACGGACTGGTTCAAATATTTCAAGTGTTCCGAGATCGATCCGACCTGTCTGCCGGGCGAGGTGATTAACCGCGAGCGCAACGCGGGATTCCGCCGGTTATTCATCTACAAGCTGACTCATTATCCGCTGCAGACCTTCCGGCTTCTGCGCCGCTTCATGCGCTTCATGCCGATTCGCGACGTGGTTTACCTGATCGTGAAGCCTTTTCTCGGCAAGCAGCGCGGCCCGACGCGCGCCGAAGAGCTTTCGCGCGCGGTCGACCATGCGGAGCACAAGGATTCAGCGGCGGCCTTCACCAAGGTAGCCGATGCGCCGCTCGACCATGCGCCGCCGACATCGAACGACGACGCCTCCGGCCGGCTCCGAGCTTCCGGCTAGTATCCGCCTTCTCCTTCGGGCGTTTACTGCGTGTTGTCAGGAATCAACCTGGCGACCGTTAAATCCTGCGCGATTTCCGTAAAGATCTGATTCAGGCCGGTAGTCGGTCGGGCGGCGGAAACGCACGAACTGGAGCCTCCCGTCGCTGTATAGTCGGAGAAGAAATTCTGCGCAGTGGAGGCGATTTTCTGCATCGTCTGGCATGGGGTGATAGTTGGCTTGGTGTCAGTCGTGCATCCCGATGACGTCGCGCCGTAGGCGACCGAGTAGACTATGGTTCCCGCGGCCGTAGCCGCCTGCGCCCTCGCGACCGCCTGGTTGCACTCCTGCGTGTATGGGTAACTCGTCGCCTTTCCCCCCATTTGGGTTTGCGAAGCAGTCGCGTCGCCGTCGCTGAGCAGGATCATCACGTTCTTCGTATTTGCCCTTGCATTGGCGACCAGATTCGCTTGTGTCGCGTCGATTACACCCGCAAAGAAGGTTCCCTCGCCGCCCGGAGCCATCACACCACTGCAACTTCCTCCACCGGTCGCGATCACCATGTGGGAACTGGTGTTCAGCGAAGAACTGGTGTCGGAAGCGCGGTAGTCGCTCGATAGCGGAACGATCTGGTATACGGGCGAATTGTTGTAGGTGGTAATTGTAGGGTTTCTGGTGGGGCAAGTGTAATCATTCGGGACCTGCGAGGTCGATGTTAGCCCAGGAAACACCATCAGGCCGACTTCATCAACAGGGTTCGTGACGTTGGAACCGACTGTGGCCGTTCCGGTTGAGGGTGAGGCGGCACCGCAGCTCGCCAGCCCTGCCTCGCAGGGCGAGAGCGTGTTCAGCAGAGTCCGGATGGAGGACAGCGCACAGTTTAGTCTTGTGTTATTGCAACTGCTTTCGGAGTCGGTATTGTTCATCGACGCCGTCGTGTCGAGGATGATTTCGATGTTGTACGGGCCACTATATCCGCCCCTTGCGCTCGCCGTCGCGGTCGCCGTGATCGTAAATGAATTGAAGCCGAACAGCTTGGCGAATGTAGTCGGCACGGAGGCCTGCTCACGTACGACGATGGCGTTTGCGTTCGCCGGAGAGGCCCCACAGACAATTCCGGTGCTCGTCAGGCACTTCACCTGAGGGTACCCAGTCATCATCGTAACCTTGGTCAGATTGGAACGGGCGTTTAGATCCCCCTTGCCGGCGCTGTAGCTTGTCGCTTTGGCTATTGCGTTGCTCGCTGTGTCACTGGACAGGATCGACGCTCCAGCCAGCGCCGCGGCTTGAGTTGCGGCCCGGAGTTGTTGATAGGCGTTATAGACAGTGCCGATGTCGATCGCTAACGCGGTCAGTCCGAGAAGGCTCACCATGGCCATCGTTATGATCACTAGCGACTGCCCGCGTCGGCCGTCGCGCCACCGGTGGGTAATAGCTGCGTTGTTGAGAGCTTCGTCGTTAAGCTTCATTGGATGATCACCGCCGTTTGCGCCGTGAGAACGCAGTTGGGTACCGGATTGAATCTAAAGATATTAATTTGGCACGGATAAGTGGCCGTTACTTGGGCGCTGTCGGTCTGCACTAGATATTGCTGACTTCCGCTGCACGACGGCTGGGCCTGGCTGGTCGCAACCGTATGTGTGCCCAGCACAATCGTGAATTTGAGGTTCGACTGGGTGAGGGACGGCGCTGCCGAGTAGACCGCCTGGCTAGTGGTAGTGCACGGGTTTGTGGTTTGCCCTCGGCTAATCGAAAGAAGTTGCGCACCGGCGCTCGTAGCATACGTCAGCTGCAGCTCGTTATTGAAAGCAACCCCGAGCGCCATTAGGGCCGTTAAGATGGTCAGTAGCAGCGGCACCGCGATAGCGAACTCAAGGAGAGCCTGACCTTGCTGGCTGCCAGCTCTCCTGCGAGCCTGCTTACTGCTGGACCGGCGCCCTCTGGAGAATCCGTTCATGGTTTCCGCTCCATCTGCGCCCAATTGCCTAGTAAAGTTATGAGCGATCCTTGGCACGCCTGGCGCCGATTAACGTTTGTCGCATCGCACGATCACGCCTGAAAAAAGGGCGGCACAGCTCGCGCGGTGGCGATCCGCACGCAGGTTTGGATGGCTGCGTTCGGATTCCAACAGCTCCTGGCACACCGAGCCTCGCCCAATCCTCGATTTGCATGGCACCCCCCTATGGTGCGCCTTATCAACGTTTCTTAACAAGCGAAATGATTTTATAGAACACCACAACTCTTGGTGAGCAAGTATTATGCCGAAAAATTAGCCCGGAATAGCAGGGGTGGGTCGAGATTCCGGCAACTTGGACACATCCGAGTGATTCACATCCGCTACATCGTTGCCTCATTTTCGCGACACTCTCTGAAGCCGCGGCACGAGCAATCCTGCCGAGTGGAAACCACGCTGGTGGGCGCGATTGGGGAGACTGGCGGGAGTGCGCCGGAATCGTTAGCCTGTGCGTTCACGCGAGAGTGGCGGAACGGCAGACGCGCCGGACTTAGGATCCGGTGGGGCAACCCGTGGGGGTTCAAGTCCCCCCTCTCGCATCCCAGGATATCCCCGCCCGTCGCGATTCAACTGAGCGCGGCGACGAACTCCTCGATTACCCGCGCCAGCGGCTCCGGCCGCTCCAGCAGAATGTGATGATGAGCGCGCGGGATGGTTACCAATCGCACCATCGGATTCGACTCCACCGCGCGGCGCGCGGCGTCAGGAGTCATCAGCCGGCTCAACTCGCCCCGCACGAGCAGCACCGGAACGCGTACGGTTCTGAGGGCGGCGAGGACATCCATCCCGTCTTCGCCGAGAAAACTCTCCCGATCGAACTTGAGCGTGTAGCGCCCGTCGGGCTTACGGATGAGGCTTTTTTCGGCGATCAGGGCCATCGTTCGAGCCGGGATGTCGCCTTCGCGCGGCATCAGGCGAAAGCGCGCCTTGGCGGTCTCCAAATCCGGATAGGTGACGACCGGCAATCCGGTGAGGAGACGCAGGAATCGGTCGCGCCGCTCGGTCGAGGTCAGCGGCGCATCGACCACGACGATCGCCCGCACGGACTTCGGATAGTGCCCGGCTAATGCGACCGCGTTGATGCCGCCCATGCTGTGGCCGACGACGATCGCCGGACCGAGCCCGAGATGATCGACGAAGCGCGCGGCGTCGGCGGCGTAGTCCTCCGGCTTGTAGCTGGGCGGCCTCATCGCCTCGCTTTCGCCGTGGCCGCGCTGATCAAGCGCCAGCAATCTGAACTTATGCGATATCGTTTCGGCGACCGCCTCCCACCACCAGGCGTTGGCGGTCCCGCCGTGAAGCAGGATCAGCGCCGGACTGCCTTGCGGACGCCATTCGAGGTAATGGAGGCGGGGCGTGCCGTCGACAAATTGGCTGATTGGCTGAGTCATGCCGAATCGGCTAAAAATCCCAGCCGGGTTTCACTCGACCGGACGAGTGAGTGAAACCCTCGGCCCCGCCCAGCTTTGCAATCATGCGCTTTCATGCCACGATCTTATCACGATGTCGCGCCGAGTTATGGCTCTATCCGGATTGCCGAAGTCGATCGCGGCCGCCGCCGCGCTGATCTTCATGACGGCCGTGGCTTGCTGGAGCCAGGAATCCAACCGCGCCAAGGCTCACGCCCTGGTCGACGCGGCGATCCAGATGAGCGACACCAACCAGGCAGTGAAATTGCTGTGGCAGGCGACCGATATCGATCCGACGCTCAATGATTCGTACCTTTATCTGGCGCTGTTCTACAACTCGCGCGAGGACTTCGCGAAGGTGATCGAGGTCTACCAAAAGCTGGTCAAGTATCAACCGCGGGAAGCGAGCGCCTACCTGAATATCGGCGAAGCCTACATGTCCTTAACGCCGCCGAACAATCGCGAAGCGCTGGCCTCCTACAAGAAGGCCTACGAGATCGACCCGCACTCGGCTTTCGCCGGGCTGCGAATCGGACAGATCCTGGCGCATCAAGGAGATCGGGCCGAGGCCGCGCGTTACCTGAAGCAGGCAATCGCCGACAGCGGAAAGAACGCGACCGTCGCGGCCGAAGCGCAGAAAGAACTGCTCCGGCTGGGCGGGTTCTAATTAGTTCGTTCCCGCAGGCGGCAGCCTGATTCCGGCGCGTTCCAGATCGGCCGGCGTATCGAGGTCAAGGGTGACTCCCGCATCGTCAACGTCGAGATAGTCGACCCGCCCCGGGTCTTTGTTGACTACGACGCGCGCCCCGTCGCTATCCGAGGCCTGGATGACTTCGTCGAACAGCGAGCGGTCGAAGATCACGGGATGGCCGCGCTTGCCCCGGTAACGTGCGATTACGATCGGCTTTCCGGCGCGGGCGTACTCGGCGACAATCGCGCGGAAGGTAGGAACCATAACCGCCGGATGGTCCACGAGATGGACCAGCGCGGCATCGGCCTCGTCGCTCACCATCCGGAGCCCGACCCGCAATGAAGACAGTTGGCCCAGGCGGTAGTCGGGATTTTGCGCCACGGTTATCCGGGGATCGGACGGAATCGCGTGGCGCACACGATCGGCGAAGGCGCCCGTCACCACGATGATCCTCGGGACGGCCTGCAGCAGAGCCTCACTCAGATGTTCGACAAAGCTTTGCCCGTCGATCTTGAGCAACGGCTTGGGATA
Organism: uncultured Pseudomonadota bacterium; assembly: GCA_963759165.1. Classification (GTDB taxonomy): domain Bacteria; phylum Desulfobacterota; class Binatia; order Binatales; family Binataceae; genus DATJOQ01. The sequence goes on from CAVWXK010000001.1 coordinate 2,639,571, forward strand.
GCCGACCCGTCGCGACTCGCCGGCCGCGAGCAGGATCGCTTCAATCCGCGGCGGCGTCATCGGATCCGCAGCCGGACGATTTCAAGTCGTCACCTTGAGCCTGCCCAGCTTCACACCCAGGGAAAGCTCATCGGTGATTCCCAGGCGGCGCTCGCGGACGATCTCGGCGGCGATCGCAAGCGCGATTTCCTCGGGCGTTTCGGCTCCGATATCGAGCCCGATTGGCGCGTGCACCCGCGCGAGCACCTGGGGATCGTACCCTTCCCCTTCCATCCGCGTAAGCATCGCTTTCACGCGGCGTCGCGAGCCGATCATGCCGACGTACCGCGCCTGCTGCCTGAGCGTGGCCCGCAAGGCTTCGTCGTCGAATGCGTGCCCCCTGGTAACCACCACCACGTAGCAGTGGCGATCGAGCTTGAGCGAATCGATTGCCGGAGCGAAAGGCCGCACGACGATCTCGTCGGCGGTGGGGAACCGTTCCCGATTGGCGAAGGCCGCGCGATCGTCGATCACCGTGGTATGGAGACCAAGCATCGAACCCAGCGCGGATAGCGGCTGCGCGATATGCCCGGCGCCGATGATGACCAGGCGCTGCGCACCTGAGAGAGGATCGATGAAAATCCGCGGCGCGCCGCTTGGCTCGATCCGGACCACGGGCTTAAGCGCGCTTTCACTCTCGATCTCGAATAATCCCGGCGTCGCCTGATGCACGCGTTCGGCTAGCTGATCGAGCGCGGCCGGGGCCAGTTTGACCGGCAGGGCCTTGGGCTCGTGGTCATTAAGATGCATCACGGCGCGAGCTCCACCGGCGCTTCGCTGCGCTTGCCGGGATCTATGAGGGTCAACAGCGCTGCGGGCCGGTTCTGTCGGCTGGCCTCGGCCAGTTCGCGCGCCATCGCCAAGTCGGACTCCGGCGACCAGATCCCGATAAAGACATCCATGATCCCGCCGCAGGTGCCGATCTCGGTTTGGTCGAAATCTCCGGTGAGATCGACCTCGGCGAGTCGCGCCCCAGCGCCCTCTTCCAGCAACAGCCGGGCCTTGCGAAACACCTCGGCCTCGCCGCATCCGCCGCCGATGGTGCCGAACTGGCCGTCCTCGCGCACGATCATCTTGGCGCCGACTTCGCGGGGAGTTGAGCCTCGCACGTTGATAACGGTGGCCAGCGCGAAGGGCTTGCCGCCCTCCAGCGTGCGCCTGGCCTCAGACCAAATCCTGTCGAGCGATGACATGGGATATTTTAAAAACTTGCCTCAGTAAAATGCTATCAAAAGGCCGTCACACTCAAAAGCCGAGTTCGCTCACAAAGCGGAACGGGCGCCCGCGATGAGCGCCCGTTCGGCCGGTTGCGATTTCGTCGCGCCGCGCGGTGGTCCTCAGACCCGCGGAACGCCAATCGTGACTAGCGGTGGATCTCTTCGAGTTTGTTGATGTCGAAGAGCGAGCCGACCTGCTCCGCGGTCGGGCTCGGCAATCCTACGCCGTAGCCGATAATGATCGTGCCGCGGTTATTCTGCAGGTCCATGACCGGAACGCCGGTGAAAGTCGTCGCATGGGCGCCCTGGTTGATTTCGGACCAATCAGTCGTGTAGGTCTCGCTCCACTTCTTGGGATACTCCCAAATCTTCCAGAGCTTGCCCTTGCGGTCGAAAGCCACTTCAAACCAACTGTCCCAGTTCTGCGCATCCCAGAAATTCAGCACCGCGCTGTAAGGCGCGCGGGGCGATACCGGCGTTCGCTCGATTACCGCGAACTTGCGCAGCGTCCAGCCCGGATCGTTGACGATCAGACCGTTGAGGCCGTAGACATGCAGGTAGGTCTCCTTCTGATCCTGAAGCGTCAGCACGTCCTTCCAACCGAGAAACTTCCACTTCCATTCGAGCGGACGGCCCGCGAAGCCGTAGAAATCCTCGATCGTGTGATCGGTGCCCATCATCGAGTCCGATTTGACCTCCGCGGAGATTCGCCGCACCCGCCGCAGGTTGGGGATGTAGGCCCAGCCGTCGTCGGCGCGCAGAGGATCCTCGTAGCGGAAGACTATGAACGCCGTTCCGCGGATATCAAAAGGCGACTGGAAGCCGGTGAACTCCTTGTATTCGAAGTCCTTGGCGCCCGGGATGGGGACCACGCCGCCGTTGGCCTGCTCCTGGGCCAGATGAGTGAAGTACACCCGGCGATAGACCGCTCCGAGGTTGCGCTGGAAGCTACCGCCACCGCCGTACTCTTCCTTGGTACTGGTGGGGAACTTGGTGGTGTATTTGAGGCCGGCAACCCACTGTGGCGGCACATCCGGAACCCCTTCGGGCTCGGCTCCCGCGTGGGTGCCGCCAAACCTGACCCAAGTAAGATTCCAGCTTATCCCGATCAGGCCGTAATTCTGCCACCGCCATTCAAAGTTCCACGCGGCCTTGAGGCCCGAATCGGCCTCGTTGGGGTTGAGCGAGGCGTTCGAGAACGGCTGGCCGCATACGTAATTTGCCAGAGTACCGTCGCTCTTGAGCTTTACCTGACTCTGGTACTTCTCGCTGCACTCCATGTAATCGCGCCGCGGAGAGTGATCCTGCGTCGGCTGAACCGCAAGCTTGAATTCCGGGAAATTAAGCTGTTCAAGGTACCCCGGAATGATGAAGGGGCGCATCTTCTCCACGTCCTTGGCGGTCAGCACATCCCCCGGCTTAAAGTCCGGTTTCGCGCTCTGATACTGGCCCATCCACTGGATGAAGGTGTCGAGGCTGTAGCTCTTTACGTCTTGCGCCTGGGCCGTGGCGGCAAAAAACAAGGCCGCTACCACCACTGCGGCCACCACGCTCCCGCCTGCTTTGGAACTAACTCTCATAGATTTCTTCCCCTTCCCTTTTTTGGGGTTTCCCGCCGAATGCTCAGCGACCAACGGAGGCCAAAAGCGACCGACCGCCACAGCAATACGTCTAATGCCACGTCAAAGTAAAGGTTATCAACGATGGTTCCATTCCGATTTCGAGTCCACCGCAACCAAAAATACGGACCACAGGCTGTTGTGGATTTACCCAGCCTGCGTTCGCCGCGGGCGGCGTCCAAGGCAAATCGTCCCGCCGGCGCGATTGTCGTAATCGTTTCGCGCGTTCCGGAAATCCGAGGAACGGCAAGAAATCAGGAAAAAAAGAACGGACGCCCGCGATGAGCGTCCGTTCTTCGGGTTCCGATTTCGTCGCGATCGGCGGTCCTCGTCGGATCGCCGCGCCGCGAACCGATGCTAGCGGTGGATCTCTTCGAGCTTGTTGATATCGAAGAGGCCCGCCACCTGTTCCGTGCTAGGCGTAACCATACCGGCACCGTAGGCAATCGATATCGTGCCGCGGGCGTTCTGTACGTCGAGCACGAGAACCGCCTGAAAAACCGTCGCCTCCGCGCCGTGGTTGAGTTCAGCCCAGTCCTTGTAAGTCTCGCTCCACTTCTTGGGATATTCCCAGATCTTCCAGAGCTTGCCCTTGCGGTCGAACGCCACTTCGAACCAACTGTCCCAGTTCTCGGCATCCCAGAAATTCAGCACCGCGCTGTACGGATGGCGTGTCAGGGTCGGCGTGCGCTCGATCACCGCGAATCTGCGCAACGACCAGCCTTTATCGTTCAGAGATCAGACCGTTGGGACCGTAGACGTGGGTGTAGTCATAGACGCCGTCCATCATCGCCAGGACGTCTTTCCATCCCAGGAACTTCCACTTCCACTCCACCGGACGTCCGGCGAAGCTGTAGAAGTCCTCGATGGTATGATCGGTGCCCAGCAGAGAGTCGGACTTGACCTCGGCCGATATGCGGCGGACGCGGCGCAGGTTGGGAATGTAGGCCCAGCCGTCGTCGGCCCGGTAGGCATCGTTATAGCGATAGATGATGAACGCCGTGCCGCGGATATCGAACGGCGACTGGAAACCGGTGAATTCCTTGTACTCGAAATCCTTCGCGCCCGGGATCGGCACGACGCCGCCATTGGCCTGCTCCTGCGCCAGGTGGGTGAAATAGACCCGGCGGTAAACCGCGCCAAGATTGCGCTGGAAAGTGCCGCCGCCGCCGTATTCCTCGTGCAGGTCAGACGGGAACGGCGTGGTGAACTTGAGGCCGGCGATCCATTGCGGCGGAACGTCGGGGACGCCTGAAGGCATGGTATCGTGATGGTCGCCGCCGAACCGCACCCAGGTGACGTTCCAGCTGATTCCCATGAATCCGTAGTTCTGCCATCGATACTCGAAATTCCAGGCGGCCTTGAGGCCCGACTTCGGATCGTTTACGTCGAGGGCCGAATCCGGGAACGGCTGCCCGCAGATATAGTTGTCGAGCGTGTCGTCGCTCTTGAGCTTGACCTGGTTCTGATACTTTTCGGTGCACTCCATGTAATCGTGGCGCGGAGTGTGCTTCTGCACGGGCTGAATCGGCATTTGAAATTCCGGGAAGTTGAGCTGCTCCAGATACCCCGGAATGATGAACGGGCGCATCCTTTCGGTGTCTTTGGCGGTCAGCACATCCCCCGGCTTAAAGTCGGGCTTGGCGTCCTGGTACTGCTTCACCCACTGGTGAAACGTCTCGATCGTATAGCTCTTTACGTCTTGTGCGCGCACCGTTGTGCCGAGACACAAGAGCAGCGCTGCCGTTCCAGCCGCGAGTCCAGCGATACGGCGTAAACTTGGCCCGTAACGATGATTCATAAGCCCACCTCGAGATTGTTTTGCCCCCGCGCTTTCCCGCCGAAAGTACGCAGGGGCCGTTGTCTTTCGCGAGCTAAATCTGCCAATAACACACTCTCCGAGCACGCAACAAACGCGCCAAAAGCGCGACCTGTCTCCCTTCGACACAGGACTCAGGTACGCGCAGCTTCAGCGCTGTCTATTACGGCGGTCCGATCCTCATCCGGCGAGGCAGGTTTAGCGGGGTCTGGTCGCGATAAACTCGCGACCAGACGGCAACTACCGGTGGACTTCTTCAAGCTTGTTGACGTCGAAAAGCCGGTTGGCGTGATCGAGCGGAATGTCGGGATTGCCGGTGCCGTAGCCGCTGAAGATCGTGGCGCGATCCTTCTGCGCATCGACGACGACCTCGGATTGTAGCGTGCTGACCTGCAGGCCGTGGTTGAGCTCGGAAAACTCTTTGTAGTCTTCGCTCCATTTGTTTTGCAGGGTCCAGGTTTTGAAGAGCTTCTTGTCGCGGTCGAACGAAAAGGCTAGCCAGGGCGTCCAGTTTTCCGCGTCCCACAGCATCACCACGCTGCTATAGGGATGGTTCGGGGCCTTGGGCGTCCGTTCGATAACCGCGACCCGTCGCACCGACCACACATCATCGGCGATCTGGCCATTGGGACCATAGAAGCGCGGATAATCCCCTTTGGGGTCCGCGACACACAACACATCCTTCCATCCGAGAAATTTCCAGTTCCACTGTAGCGGACGGGCCGAGAAGGTATAAAAGTCTTCCGCCGTCTGCTCGGTTCCGGCGACCGCGTCAGACTTGACCTCCACCGAGATGCGCCGCACGCGGCGCAATTTGGGGTCGTAAACCCAGGCGTCGTCGGCGCGCCTCGGATCGGCGTAGCGGAAATCGATAATGACTCCACCGCGCATGTCAAAGGGGGAAATGAAGCCGTTGAATTCTTTCCAGAAGAAACTCTTCGCATCCGGAGTGTCGAGCACACCGCCCCGATCCGCCAAAGGCGCGAGATGGCTGAAATACAACCGCTCGTAAAAGCTGCTTGCGGTCTTATCGAAGTTGCCGCCTCCGCCATAATCGCGCGTAACGTCGCCCGGTAGTTTGCTCGTAAGACTAACCCCGGCCAGCCAGTCTTCGGGCGGGGAGTCGGTCTGGACGGTGACACCCCGATGGTTGCCTCCGAAGTGATCGTAGATGTACAGGAAATTGAGCGAGAACTGACCGTAGTTTTGCCATCGGTAATCGAAGTTGTACGCGCCCTTGAGGCCCGATTGCGGGTCTTTCGGATCCAGCGAGGCGTTGGAGAACGGCTGCCCGCAAAGATAGTTCTGAAGCACGCCGTCTTTGTCGAGCTTTACCTGCGCCTGATATTTCTCCGCGCAGTTCATGAAATCCCTGCGCGGCGTATGGTCGCGCGTCGCGACGATCGGCATCTTGAACTCGGGGAAATTCAACTGCTCGAGATAACCCGGCGGAACGAACGGCCGCATCTTCTCGAGATCTTTCTGGCCCAGCACATCGCCCGGTTTGAAGTCCGGTTTGGCGTCGGCGTATTTGCGCAGCCATTCGTTGAAGTTAGCCTGGGTGTAGCTCTTGATATCCTGCGCGTCTGCCGCGAATGGAACGCACAGGCAGGCGGCGACAACCACGACCGCCATCGCGTATCGCGAACAAACATTTATCCGTCGCATTGCTGTCGAAATTCTACGCACGTGTCCCTCCAAAGAGATTGCCGGACAAAATCTGCGAACATCCAAACAGGAGCGGCAGTGGCTCAAGGCTCCGGAGCGGCCGCACGCCTGAAACGGCGGGTACAGACTCCAGGACTCTGATGTTTTGCCAGACCGGATTCCCTCCTGTCCAGTCCAGCCCAGTGGCCGAGGCCCGGCCACTGGCTTTCGGAACACGAGCGTCGCACGCCAACATCCCTAGCAGCCGGCAGCCGGACTCGAGTCCGGCCCAAGAGGGCTGAGGTGCTACCTGTGGAAACCCGGATGTTTCAGCGCGATTTCGCCTTCAACGGATCGGCGAAGTCACAGGTGAAGCCGCACGCCTTGAGCGCTTCGACACAAACCGCCACATCCTCTTCGATAAGGCCGCCACTCACCCCGATTCCGCCAAGGAACTCGCCATTTTCGACGATCGGCAATCCGCCGGTGACGATACAGATCCGGGAATCGGTGTGTTGAAGGCCATAACCAAACGCGTCGGGCAGCATCAGTTGACGCACCATCTCGGTCGGGCGTTTGAAAGCGATTGCGGTCCACGCCTTTTTGATCGCGATGTCGACGTTGGCGATGCGCCCGCCTTCGGGCCGCTCCAGACCCCTCAGATGGCCGCCGAAATCGACGATCGCGACGGTGCTGGGCTTGCCGCATTCCTGCGCCTTGCGGTTGCCGGCTTCGAGCATCTTTCGCACTTCACTCAGTTTCAGCTCTCTCATCTTGCTTCCTCTTCGACCAGTTTCGATCAGTTAAGAGTTGTATTGATCACTTTCCGGCTTTCTCGCGAGCTTCGAGCATCGCGAGCAATTCCTGATAATGCTTGGGCATTGTAACCGTGCCTCTCATCGCCACCGGCACCGGATAGCGTACTCCGCCTTTGTGCGTACCCTCGAACCCGCTCAACAGATCGTCGACCTGGGCCCAAGGCAGCGCGAACACCATCTCGGTGTCCTGCGTCATTCCGAACACCCGGTCGCCGTTGCAGGGCAGAATCACTTTCGGGGCGTTGGCGATCATGGTCTGGATCACGATGTCCGCGCAATCCAGGCGTCCGCCCGTCGTAGTCTCGATTCGTCCGCCGTGCTTGTATAGCGCCGCGTTAACCAGTCTCATCACCTGCGCGCTGTTGGCGTAAATCGCGACCACGTGAGGCTCGAAGGTGGCGCGGTTCAGCGGAGCCATGCAGACGTGAGAGTAAGCGCCGGGCTCGAACTTCCACGTGTTCGCCTCAAGACTCGATGCCGCTTCCTCGTTCTCGCAGTACATCCCGACCGCGGCATAGCCCTTGAGATACTCGTCGTTGGGCTTGCGAAAGCCGAACGAGATCGCGGCAAGCGGGCAGATGACGTCTTCCTTGCCGACCGCGATGCCCCAGCCGTAGCGCCTGGCAACACCCATCGATTGACACACGATCCAATGCTCGTTGAGGCTCTGGCTTGGAACGCGGACGCCCTCCGGTATCGGCTCGCCGGATTTCAGCATCCGTATCGCCAAAGGAAAGCTGTCGGGGCGCACGTGCTGGTTCAGCGCCTCCTCAAGCTTCTTAAGTTTCGCCGCGACTTGCTGGTCCATCGTCACATCCTCGCAAAGGTGCTTCATTCTAGTGCTGTCACGCTCGCCCTTCCATAGCGCGCGATGGATGTTCGAGACCCGAGCATGGCAGAGCGGGTCTGTTCGGCGGAACTCGATCCGCCTGCACGACCAACCGATTCGGAATTTTGTTAGTTATTAGTTAAATGTTAACTAAGGAAGCCCGATTCCGGAAGGTTCGGTTTCATACGGACCTTTTTCAGACCGAAGTCAGAGCCCGAGCCGCTTCATCAGGCGATAGAGCGTGGTGCGATCGATACCCAAGGCGCGGGCGGCCTCAGCGCGACGGCCGTTGGTGCTCGCGAGCGCCGCGCTGATGCGCTCCGCCGTAGCGCGGTCGACATCCTGCTGCAGCGTGCCGGGAGCGGTCTCCCGCGCCGGGCCGCCGCTATGCTCCAGCAGCAGGTCCTCGGCCACGATCGTTTCGCCGCCGGCCAGCACCACCGCCCGTTCGACCACGTTTTGAAGTTCGCGAATATTGCCCGGCCACGGGTAAGCGAGCAGCGCCTGCTCCGCTTCCGGAGCGAACGTCAACTGTCGGCCGCTCTGCGCGCCGTGACCGGCAAGGAAGTGCCGGGCGAGCGGCAGGATGTCTTCGCGCCGCTCGCGCAGCGGCAGAGTGCAAACCGGAATCACGTTGAGCCGGAAAAACAGCGCCTCGCGAAAGTTGCCTGCGGCGACCTCGTCGCGCAGCATGCGGCTCGTGGCCGCCACTATCCGTACATCCACCTTATGAGGCTGCGACGCGCCCACTCGCAGCACTTCGCCTTCCTGGAGCACGCGCAGGAGCTTGGCCTGGAAATCAAGGCTGATTTCGCCGATCTCGTCGAGAAACAGCGTGCCGGTCGCCGCCCGCTCGAAGCATCCGGCCCGCGACGCGCCGGCGCTGGTAAACGATCCTTTCTCGTGACCGAAAAGCTCGCTCTCGAGCACGCCGTCGGCGAACGCCTTGCAGTTTACCGCGACGAAGGGACGGCTCGATCGATCGCTGCAATAATGAAGCAATCGGGCAATCACCTCTTTGCCGGTGCCGCTCTCGCCCTGAATCAGAACCGTCGAACGGCTGGGCGCGACTCTGCGAACGAGCGCGAGCAGCGCACGGCTCTTGGCGCTCTCGGCGATAACCGAACCGTAGCGGCCGGTCTCCCGCTGGCGCGGATGGTGATTCTCGCGCACCGAATGGGCCTTATCGAGAGCTCTACCGACGGCGGCGCACAACTCCGCGCCGGCGTAAGGCTTGGCGATACAATCGGAAGCTCCCTCACGCATCGCGGTCACCGCCAGCGAAACCGTCGCCGAGCCGGTGAACACGATCACCGGCAGTGACGGGCGCCCCAGACGGACGGTGCGGAGCAATTCGACGCCGCTCATCTGCGGCAAATCCCAATCCGCAACCAGCACGTCGGCGCCGCGTTCCTCGAGCGCGGCAAGCGCGGCCTTGGCGCTGCCGCAGGCCTCGCACTGGTAGCCGGCCACGGTCAAAGCGGTCACCGCCTGACGCACTCTGTCGTCGTCGTCATCGACCACTACGACCCTTGGGTTCATCAGCAAAACGCGTTGCCCTCACAAAGGTCAGGTTGCGCCGGCGCATCGCCGGCCTGCTCAGGGTGTACGAGGCCGGGAAATTCGCCAAAGAACTTCGCACGCAAACAAGGGAGCACCCTGTAAGTTTTAATCGCGAAGTTGGGGACTTGAAGCCAAAGCTCGCTATCGGGCGCAGATGTGACACATCGATCAGTCCCGGAACCGCGCCCGATGGAAACGCCGACGCCCCGCTCCTGCGACGTTCGCCGGCGATGGCACCACCGGCGTCGCGTATGCGCCACGTCTCACCGGCCTTGCGGACATCCCGGGCATCAATCCGTTCGGTGGACGCAGCGGCGGTAATCGCGATAACAAGAAGGCTAAAAGCGGACTATGCCCAGGCTGGGTTCGGCCCGCCTTGCGAAAGGAACAAACGATGCCGGTAAAGAATCCGACGCTGGAGGAACTCGAACGGATCGCCCGATCCTACCATCTGAACCTCACGGCGCAGGACCTCGAATCATTCCGCCGACTGATGGGGCCGACGCTCGCCTCCTACGCGCTTCTCGACCAACTCACCGAACCGACGCTCGAGGTGAAATATCCTCGCGGCGCCAGCTATCGACCGCAGCCCGAAAATAATCCGCTCGGCGCATGGTACTGGCGATGTGAAATCAAGGGCGCGACCAAGGGCCTCCTGGCGGGAAAGACGCTGGCTATCAAGGACAATGTATGCGTCGCCGGCCATCCGGCGATGAACGTGCCGTGCGGGATGTCGAACGGGCTGCCGGTCGGCATGATGCTCGTCGGCCGCAACGGCGACGATGCGACCGTGCTGCGCGCCGCCGACGCCTATCAGCGCAAGATCGGCGGCTGAGCGCAAAACAGGGAGCGGATCAGAATGAAGGGTCACTTTAAGCGTGAGGTGATCATGATGATCTGTGTCCTTTATGGGCCAGTCGTTGTTGGGCTGATTCTAATGATTTTGTTAGTGGCGTTTGGTGTTCTTCCTGTGAACAAATCACACTGACCCACTACCGAAACCCATACTCGAGGTTGCTGACGATGGAAGCCGAAGCACAATCATACTGGTCCGCCACTGCCAAGGCGTTCGAGCCTCCGCCCAATGAACTCCCCGCCAAAACCGACGTCGTCATAGTTGGCGGCGGATACACCGGCGTCTCCGCCGCTCGGGTGCTCGCCGAGCGCGGCGCTTCGGTCGCTCTTCTGGAAGCGCAAAAGCTCGGATGGGGCGCATCGTCGCGCAACGGCGGCATGATGATCGTCGGGCTCAAGCACGGCCCCGAGTTGCTGGTCAAAATGCATGGCGCGGAAATGGGGCGCCGGCTGTTCGAGACCTCGCTCGAAGCCAATCGCCACGTCGATGAACTGATCAATCGCGAACAGATAGATTGCGAGTACGGCCGCGTCGGCCATCTCACGGCGGCGTTCAAGGCCAAGGATTACGATTCACTCGAGCAGGAAGCCGAGTTCCTCGATCGCCGCTTCGGCCATAAGACCACCCTCGTCCCGCGCGCCGCGATGGCCGAGGAGCTTGGCAGTCCTCTTTATCACGGCGGGATTATCGACGACTCCAGCGCCGGGCTTCATCCGGCGAAATATTTCGCTGGGCTCGCCCGCCTTGCCGCTCGCGCCGGCGCGGGATTGCATCCGAACACGCCCGTCACCGCCGTAGCGCGCGACGGCAACGGCTTTGTCGTTCGTACCGCGCGCGGCGAGATCCGCGCGAGAGAGATTCTCATCGCGACCAATGGATATACGGGCAGCGCTTTTCCGGAATTCCGGCGCCGCGTGATTCCGATGGGCAGCTATATCGTGACCACCGAACGGCTCGATCCGGCGGTAATTCAGCGGATAATTCCGAAGAACCGGATGGTCATCGATACCAAGCACGTTCTCTACTATTTCCGCCGCACCGCGGACGATCGGCTGCTGTTCGGCGGCCGCGCGAGCTTCGCGCCCACCACCGTCGAGCGCAGCCGCGAAATCCTGCGCGGGGCGATCGCCAAGGTCTACCCCGAACTCGCCAAGGTACGAATCGATTACGCCTGGAAGGGCAACGTCGCTTTCACGTTCGATTTGCTGCCGCATCTGGGGCGGCATGAAAACGGGATGCACTACGCGATCGGCTTCTGCGGCCACGGCGTAGCGATGGGAAGCTATCTCGGCTCGAAAATCGGCGCGATGATCGCGAGCGACGAGGCTCCGGCGCCGCCGTTCGCATCGCTCCCGTTCCCGTCGCGCTTCTTCTATCGCGGCACGCCCTGGTTCCTGCCGATCGTCGGCTCCTGGTATCGACTGCTGGACGCGATGTGAGCGAACCGGAGCGCAGCGCGGGCGATGCCCGCTCCGCGCTCCAGTTCAGCCCGACTCAGCGGACCGCGGCTCAATACCCAGTCCTGTGAGAAGGTTCGTTGTTGGCGTGTTAGTCGCATCGAGTTCCTGCACCGGGTTTCACCGATCACACAGGAACTGGGTCGCCACTCCGTTGATCGTCTTTTGCGCGCGCTGGCCCAACGCGTGGTGCACAAAGGTCGTCGGGTTCGCGCCGCCGATCGCAATCAACTGGTTGCGCGCGTCCCAACCATAGCTGTTCGTTCCGCCGCTGGTCAGGTTGCCGTTAGCGTCGTATGCGAGCGACTGGTCGCCGGTCGTAACGTTCGCTCCGGTTCGTCTGCGGATAATTTTAGCGCCCTTCGAACTCCTTGCCCCAAACAAGAAATGAATACGCTAAAAGCGTTCCGACTCCGAACACGGCAGCAGCGATGCCTGTACCAAGCTGCGCTCTAGCTATCGGTACGATGAACATACTCATCGATAAAGTGAACGTTGCCACAATGGAGTGGGAATGCGGTACGAGCGGTCGCAGGATCAGGACAAAAGGAAGGAAAATCGTTCGCAACATGAAATATATTAATTTGACTAGAGCCTTCAGGATGTTCATTCAATTAGGCCCTGGACAAGGGTACCTGCTCAGCTCGGCTTAGCGGACGGCGGCGGATGCCGCTTTCGCGCTCCCGTTGCCGGAACGCGGCTTGGCGCGCTCGCGCTCGGTCGCAGGACCGTCGACCTTCAATGACCGCGGATCGATGATCACGCCGTAGCTCTCGCGCGCATGGTCGAGCGTAATGTACTCGTCAAGGAAATCCTCCAGCACGCGCTCCGGTTCGCGCAGCATCGGATCGCCCCATCCTCCTCCGCCGGTCGCGAGGATTTCGAGGCTGTCGCCGGCTTCCAGCCGTTTGCCGCGCAGCGGATTGCGCCATTCGCCGTCCGGGTGTAGCCGCCAAAGACATCGAGCTTGCCGTCGGCCGTGATTCGCGCTGACCCGCTGCGGAACGCTCTCGCCGCCGCCCGCGACTCCCGAGAGCACCGGCGCGCGTGCGCGAGGTTTCCATCGAGAATTCCGCCGGCCCGAGCAGCGTGATCACGGTGCGCGAGCCCAGCCCGCCGCGGTTGCGTCCGGCGCCCGCGGAGCCGCCGCGCAGTTCGAAGGCTTCGTAGCGAACCGGAAACAGCAGTTCCGCGACTTCGGCCGAGAGATTGGCGCAATTGCCCAGCGGGTCCTGAGTCACGCTCATGCCGTCGTGCCACGGACCGCCGCCCCATCCTCCCGCCGGCAGATCCGAGAAGACGAAGTTCTCGCCGCTCTTCGGGCTCTTTCACCGAGCATACGAACCAGTTGCACTCGGAGAAGGTCGGCGCGACGATCGCGCGACCGGAATCGCCCCGGCAAGCGCTTTCCAGATCGCGGCCGTGATCTTGGAAGACGTGAGCGTGGTGCATCCGATAGTGGGCGAGGGCCATTTGGCGTTGAGCCAGGATTTGTCCGGCAGTCGAACCTCGATCGGGCGGAAGCTGCCGGCGTTGGCCGGCGCGTCGGGGCGAGAGGAAAAACTTTAGCGAGTAATAAACCGCCGAATAGGTGTTGGCCATCGGCGAGTTGATTCCGCCCGCGACCGGAAGCTCGCTGCCCTCGAAATCGACGATGATACGGTCGTCGTCCACGGTGAGCGTCACCTCGACCCGGACCGGATCGTCAGTGATGCCGTCGGTATCGGCGTAATCGACCGCGTGGTAGGTGCCGTTGGGAATCTCGCTTAATCGCATTGCGGGTCAGGCGCTCGGTATAGTCGATCACCTCGCTGCATCGCCTGGCGAACGGTCGCCGCTCCGTAGCGGGCGGCGATTCTCTGAAGCTCCATCTCCGCCACGCGCAGCGCCCCGAGATGGGCTTGCAGATCGCCCTTGATGTATTGCGGGGTGCGCGAGTTGTTGAGGATGATTCGCAGGAGAGTCTTCGTTGATCTGATAGTTCTCGTAGAGCCGAGCGGCGGCAGTCGCAGCCCCTCGCCGGCGATATGAGTGCCGAAGGCCTGGCCGCCGGCCGCGCCGCCGCCGACGTCGGTCCAATGGCCGCGCGAAACGGCGAAGCCCAGAACGTCGCCTTCGTGAAAGATCGGCATCGTGAACGTCATGTCGTTCAGATGGGTGCCGCCTTCGTAGGGATCGTTGAGCACGAAGATGTCGCCCGGCCGCAGGCTCTCGAATCCGAACCGCGCCACCGAAGCGCGCGCCGAGAAGTGCATCGCGGCGATGTGAACCGGGCAGTTCGCGGTCTGTCCGAGCAGTTCGAGCCGCTCGTTATAGATCGCGTTGGAGAAGTCGACCATGTCGTAAATGATCGGCGAAAAACTCGCCTTCTGAAGAACCGTGCTCATCCGGCCGCAGACGTATTCGAAAAAGCTGCGCAGGACTTCGAAGGTCACGGGATCAAGCCGTTTGCCGCTACCTGTCGCCGCGTCGCTCATAGACAATCCTCCATCACGCTCAGTTAAACCTTAATGATCAGATTAAGCATGCGTCAACCGACGCCCGGCTGTCGGGCGAAAGCACCGTACATGAGTGTTCATGCTCGACTATCGCCGGTCCCTCGATCGTGTTTCCGGCCCGCAGACGGGCCGCATCGTAAACTCTGGTCTTGATCGGCTTGCCCTCAAAGATTACGTCGCGCTCGCCCTTGAGCGAATGATTCCGCCGGCCGTTTCGAGCCCGCCGGCGCGACGCTGTCCGGCGGCAAGCGTCGCCGATCGCGCGACCGCGCCGATTACGGTCACGCCAAGGCTGACGAAGGCCGGCTCGAACTCTTCGGAAGCCACGCCGTATTCGCGCAGATGCGCCTTGTGGAAGCTGGCCCGGACCTCGTCGAGCGAAATTCCGATCGAGTCCAGAAATCGGCGTGAGCACTTCGTAGCTTTGGCCGACGTAGCGCATCTGGGCGCTGCGCCTGGTCCGCACGACCGTCAGCGTCACGCGCTCCCGCGACAGCAACGCGCGTGCCATCTTCTTCGAGTTTTGCGATAACGGCGCTCGACATCCTCCGGATCGGTACTCCGCCAGCGGAGCATAGAAGAAACGCTCGATGTCGTAGCGAAGGTCCATCAGCGTGGCCCCGTGGCCGACGCGACGCCCGCGTGCGCCGGAACGATCACGCTCGGGACTCCGAGCGAGCGCGCTATCCAGCACGCATGCATCGCGCCCGCACCGCCGAAGCTGGCAAGCGCGAAATCACGCGGGTCGCGCCCGCGGTCGGCAAGCGCGAGCCGGATAGCCTGAGCCATGTTTTCGGTGCAGATCGCGACGATTCCCTCCGCCGCCGCTATCGGCTCGAGCCCGACGCGCTCGCCGATTGCTGAGCCACGCGTTGCGTGCGGCCTCGGTATCGAGCGCGAACTTTCCGCCCAGCGTCGGCTCGAGGCGGCCGAGCATCAGATTGGCGTCGGTGACCGTCGCCTCCCTGCCGCCGCGTCCGTAACAGGCCGGCCCCGGCTCGGATCCGGCGCTCGCGCGGGCCGACCCGCAACGAGCCGCCTTCGTCCACCCAGGCCAGCGATCCGCCGCCGGCGCCGATACTGCGGATATCGAGCATCGGCGTGATGATCGGCATCTCCCATGCGAGCTCGTAGGAATTGGTGATCAGTCCTTCGCCGTCCTCGACGATCGAAACGTCGAACGAGGTGCCGCCCATATCGGTATGGATGATCTTCGGATGATCCGGCAAGCTCGCGCGAGAGCGCGCTCGCATAAGCGACGCCGCCCGCCGGCCCCGATTCGATCAGCTCCTCGGGCCGCTCCATCGCCGAGCCGTGGCGCCCATCACGCCGCCATTGGACTTGATGATCAGCAGCGAGCCCTTGAAACCCCACGCGGCCAAATCGCGTTCCAGCTCCTGCAGGTAATTCGCCATCACCGGCAACAGCACCGCGCGCACGACCGTGGTCATGAAACGGCCGAGCTCGCGGAACTGCGGGCGCGTCTCGCCCGATAGCGCGACCCGCACTTTTGGAGCGACTTCGGCGATCAACTCCCGCATCCGCCGCTCATGACTCCCGTCGACGTAGGCGTTGATGAAGCAGACCGCGATGGTCTCGACGCCGAGCGCCAGCACGCCCGCGATAACCTCTCGCGCCTGCGCCTCATCGAGCGGCCGCACCACTTCGCCCCTGGCCGACATCCGCTCGTTCAGCGTAAATCGCAATCGGCGCGGGATCAGCGGCCGTTCCTTCACCTGATACGGATCGTACAGCCGCTCCCTGCGCTGGCGGCCGATTTCGATCGTGTCGCGAAATCCTTCGGTCACGATCATCGCCGCCGGCGGAAAGGCGCGCTCGATCAGCGCGTTGGTCGCCGTCGTGCTGCCATGCACGATCTCCGCGATCTCGGCGGGCGGGATCTTCGGATGGGCCAGCGCGGCCATCACGCCGTCCACCAATCGGCGCCTGGTGGTCAGAACCTTGGCGGTGCGGGTTTCGCCCGTTGCCTCATTGACGGCAAACAGATCGGTGAACGTTCCGCCTACATCTATCCCTATTCTCCACATAAAACATGCCCGAATCTCCTGATGTGATTGGCCGCTCGGTGTCCGTGCGGATCTGACACGCGAGCTATTGGCCGAGAAGGCCGGCGTTATCGAACAGCGAGAGCGATTCCGCGATTCTCGCCAGTCTGGCCTGATACTCGATACGCGCGCGAAGCGCTTCGTCGATATCGATCGCGCGAAAGCGCACCTTCGATCCCGGTTCCGCCTGTGCCACCAGGTCGAGATCGCATTGAATAACCGTACCGATCGTCGCGTAGCCGCCGCCAGTGACGGCGTCGCGCATCAACAGAATCGCCTCCTGGCCGCCCGGCACCTGGATCGAGCCCACCGGGTAGCCGACATCGACAACGTTGGATGGATCGGAACCGGCGCCGAATGGCGGTTCGCGATCCTTGAATTTGAATGTCGGCCCGCGCAGGCGATAGCCGACGCGATCGGCCTCGGTCGATACCTGCCACTTCGAAGCGAGGAACTCCGCGACGCTTTCCTCCTTAAGCCGATACGAACAAAGTCCCATGATGATCCGAAGCTCGGCCTCGCGCTCCAGCTTCGGGATTAGTCGGGGATCCAGTTTCCGCCCAACCGAAGCCTCGGCCTCCGGACCCAGCGGACCGACCGGCAGGAGGTCGTCGGCTTGAAGCTTCCGGCCCTCAACGCCGCCGAAGCGGGCGAGAAGATACGTTGAGCGGCTGCCGAGCAGCGGAGGAATCCGGATTCCGCCCGCGATGCAGATATAGGCGCGCACCCCTCGATTCACCTGTCCGCAGGAAATTCTGTCGCCCTTGCGCACGTGATGCGCGACCCACTGCGGAATCTGCGTATCGTTAACGCGGACCGGCAGTTCCGCTCCGGTGACCGCGATCACGGAGTCCTCCGTGGTCTGGATCACTGGACCGGCGAACGTAATCTCCAGCGCCGCGGCATCTTCGGGATTGCCGACCAGCAGGTTGCCGGATCGAAACGAGAACTGGTCCATCGCTCCCGCCGGCGGCATCCCGATATGGTACCAGCTGAACCGGCCCGCATCCTGAACCGTAGTTTGAAGACCGCCGTCGATAATCTTCAGCATCGTTATCGTTCCGCTTCAACCTGCAGGCGCTTCAGGTAGCGATCGGGATCGCGAAAGTAATCGGCAGGCTTGAACTCCTGATCGACGGTCTTGTAGCGATAAGTGCCGTCCTCGACCTCGGCGCGAATCGACTCGAATTCGTCAAGCTCTATTGGCCTCAGCTTCCAGCGATCCCCCGCCAGCGCGAGTATGTATCGTTCGCGCAAGTCGGCCAGACTGCCGGTGGGATCGTAAATCGGCACCGGCGTCATCCCCATCAATTGATAGCCGCCCGGGCCGCGCACCGGATAAATCGCCATGAAGACCCCGCCGTGAGATACGGTTCGCTCGGGGGTGTCAGTTCGCG
Organism: uncultured Pseudomonadota bacterium; assembly: GCA_963759165.1. GTDB lineage: Bacteria > Desulfobacterota > Binatia > Binatales > Binataceae > DATJOQ01. The sequence continues at coordinate 2,657,396 of CAVWXK010000001.1, forward strand.
GCCGAACATACTTGGGCGCCTGGATGGAGCGCTCGCGGCTCACCATCTGAAAGCCCCAGGCCGTACCCGGAACGAAACCGATCATCGAAATCCAGTACGGCGTGCCGGAATGGGCGGCTATGAACTCGTCCTTGTTCGAGTAGCCGTTGATCCTCATCAGGAACTCGAGGTTGGTCACCGACGGGTCCTGATGGCGATCGCCGAAGCGCTTGGCGCACTCCTTACTCCACGGATCGTCGTAGAGCACGGGAATATCCACGAGCCGCGAATTTAACGATTCGATATGCTCGGCCTTGTGTTCGAGCTCGCGCAGGTGTCGCACCAGCCTTTGCGGCTCGATCCGCTCCGGCTTGTAGTGCACCAGGTATGAGGTATTTGCCGGACAGACTTCGATCACACCTTCAATCCGCTGGCGCTCGATTTCCTGGCATATGGAAAGAATCCTGAAGTTAACCTCCAGGCCCATCTCGATATCAAAATCGACGAAGAGGTATTCGTCGCCGCCGAAGTCGTAACGGGTCTCCATGCAGGGGCGCACCTTCCCTTAAGAAGCCATCTCTTTTAACACTTCGCGCGCCACCCGCAAGACTTCGTCGATATCGGCGTCGGTATGCGCCGCGGAGAGGAACCCCGGATGGGCGGGAGGCAGCAGCACGCCCTTGGAGATCATACCGATGCTGAACTCGTACTGTTTGGCGGCGTTGCCGCGCATCGCGGAGCGCTTGTTGCGAATCGGCTCGTCGGTGAAGTGGACGTGAAAGATCGAGCCGACGCCGGTAGCCTGAAACTCGAAGCCGGCACTCCGCGCCGCGTTTCGCAGCCCTTCCCTTACCTTGTTTCCAAGTCCGGCGATGTACTCGTAAATATCGGTCTTCTCCAGCTCGTCGATCATCGCCAGGCCCGCCGCCATGCTTATGGGGTTTCCCGAGAACGTCCCGGAGGCAAAGATCTTCTCCTTGACGTCGGAGGGCTGCTTGGTCGGCGTGACGACCTTCTCCATGATGTCGCGGCGTCCGCCGAACCCACCGATAGCGAAGCCGCCGCCAACAATTTTTCCGATGGCTCCGAGATCCGGATCGACGCCGAAGTAGGCCGCCGCGCCGCCCAAGCCCAGACGGAAGCCGGTAACGATCTCATCGAAGATCAGCAGTATGCCTTTTTCGGTCGTGAGCCGGCGCAGCGCGGTCAGGAATCCGTGGTCAACCGGTATCGCGCCGATTCCGAACGCGGCCACGGGTTCCATAACCACTGCGGCCAGCTCGTGGGCATGGTCGCGCACGATATCCAGCGCGGCCGGATCGTTGTAAGGCAGCAGCAGAAGGTCGTCGAGCGATGAAGCCTGCGTCCCGGCGCAACCGGGAATCGGAACCGGACTGCGGTCCGGGCCCGCTCCGGCCACAAAGCTGCCGGTGAAGCCGAAGTCGTGCTGGCCGTGATAGCCGCCTTCAAACTTCGCGACGCGCTCCTTTCCGGTAAACGCGCGGGCCGCGCGCATCGCCAGGAAGGTCGCTTCCGACCCACTGTTCACGAAACGCACCATCTCCATGTAGCGCATGTGATGCGCGACCTTTTTGGCCAATCGCACTTCGAGCTCGGTCGCGAAGATCGGGGAAATCGCCTCGTTCAGTTGCGCCGTCACGGCCTTGATCACCGCTTCGGGGCCGTGTCCGAGAATCGCCGACCCGGCACCGTCGAGAAAATCTATATAGACGTTGCCATCAACGTCGATGAGCTTCGAGCCGGAGGCTTTCTTTATGTACACCGGGTAGGGTTTGAAAAACTTGGCGTTGCCGCTGACTCCTCCGGGAAGAACCTGGCGCGCATCCTCATAAATTTGCCGCGAGCGATTGGTGCGCGCGGTGTATGCCTGCAGAAATTTTTCCAGCGCCATGATTTACTCACCTGTCAGACCGGCATCCTGGCGGTCCGGTCATCAGTGGGAACCCATCGACGTTCCGGGCAGGCCAGTGCTTCGCGGGGCCTGTCGCGATTTCATTGTACTACGCTCTGGCGTACTCAAGCGGCTCGCGCCGATGCCGCGCCAGCGCGAAGCGCGCTTCGAGCCTCGATACCGGCGCGCTCAAGCGCCGCCCTCAGCGCCTGCAGCACTTCCGGAGCATTGATCACGTCGCCATGCACGCAGACGCTGTCCGCTTCGACGTCGATCACCTTGCCGCTGGCGGCGGTGGTCTTTCCTTCAAGCGCGAACCTCATCACCAACTCGACCATCTCCTCGACGTTCTCCACTCCATAGGTGCGCTTGACGGTGATGTTGCCATCATCCGCATAGGCCAGGCCCGGATAGAATTCCTTCACCACCCGAAAGCCCATCCGCTCCGCTATATCCATCAGCGGATAGCGCGGCAGCGCGGGCAGATACATCACGATCTCGGGGTTCACCGCCCTGAAACCTTCGAGCACCGCCCGCGAATTCTCTTCGCTTTGCTGCGCCCATACCCAGAACGCGCCGTGCGGCTTCGCCGCCTCCACCTTGACCCCGACCATCTCGGCGAACGCCTTGAGCGCTCCGGCCTGATAGACGACGTAGTCCTTGGCCTCCTGAGTGGTGATGTTCATCAGACGGCGGCCGAAACCCATCGGATCGGGGAAGCCCGGATGCGCGCCCAGGGTGACGTTGTATTTCTTCGCCCATTCCACGGTCCGACGCATCCAGGTCGGATCGCCCGCGTGATAGCCGCAAGCGACGTTGGCGTGGTTGATGAGCTTCATCACCTCTTCGGGGCGTCCCAACACGTAATTTCCGAAGGATTCGCCCATATCGCTGTTGAGATCGATCCACTTTCTCATAACGGACCTCCTCGGCTGGTCGGCCTCGGGCCACGATATTTATTTCATCGCTATCGCTTGATAGCGCGACATCACTGGCGTCCACACGAATCGTGGATGCCGGCTGCCACGCGCTCTACTTCTTTTGAAAATGCGGCATCACCTCTTTGACGAACAGCCGCATCGATTTTTCCGTCTTTCGCGGATCGATGCCCGGAAACTGCATCCAGCAGACCAGATGGTCCATGCCGATCCCGCTCTGATACTTCTGGATCTCGCGGATGCAATGGTCGGGGTCGCCGATGATGAATCGCTCGCGATGGGATTCGAAAGTAACCTCTGATGGGTCCTTCACCAGCTCGCCCTTGTCATCGCGCAGCGGCCGGACGTTTGCCCACTTTCCGTACATCCCGGCGTGCAGATACATGACGCCGGCGCGCGCCTCCGCCTCGGCCTTGGCCGTCGTCTCCGCCACGAAGACTTCGCGGATAACCGGCACCTCGGAAGCCTGCTTGCCGTACTCGCGCAGGAAATCGCGATAGACGCGATAGTGCTCCTTGAGCTCGTTGACGTGATGGCGCGGCGAGGCGACCAGCGCGCTGCCCCACTTGGCCGCGCGACGGAAACCGCCTTTGGTCGACGCGCCGAACCAAATCGGCGGATGGGGTTTCTGGAACGGCTTCGGCGTAACCGACAAATCCTTCAACTGGTAATGCTTGCCCGAAAACGAGAAAGACTCGGTCGTCCAAGCCTTGATCATGATCTCGAGTTCTTCTTCCATCCGCTTCTCGCGGCCGGAGCGTTCCTCGCCATGGCCGGCGAACTCCTCTGGCCGGTAGCCCGCCGCGACGCCGAAGACCAGGCGGCCGCCGGAGATGTTGTCCACCACCGCCGCGTCTTCCGCCGATTGCACCGGGCGATGGAGCGGCAACAGGTACATGCCGGTTACGATCTTCATACGCAACGTCCGCGCCGCCATCGCCGAGGCCGCGATCAGCAGCGACGGACATATCCCATCGGGCAGGAAATGATGCTCGGCGAGCCATGCCGACTCGAAGCCGAGATCCTCGGCCATCTTAATCTGGTCGAGCATTTCACGATAAAGATCCGCGTGGGTCTTCGATGAGCCGGGGGGCAACTGCATCGTGTACGGGCCGACACCAAATCGCATCGTCGCTAGCTCCTTGCGAGGTCAGTTATCAGTTAAACGTTTACTTTAACTTACGGAGCCTCGACCGAATCGCCGCTCAAGGCTCCCAAGGCGGCGAAACTACCATACTTTTCGACCGGCTGACCAACGTCCGGCGACCGCTCGAACCGCGCACGCGAATCGAATCCTTCGCGACTTGCCCCGGCGTTTTGCAACCTGCCGAACTTTTGCGCTAGACACTCGCCACAGGGCGACGAGGGACAACCGCAAGGAGGCACGGCCATGAGCGAACGCGTATTTTCTCAGGAAGAACTGACGGAGATGGGCAAGCGGACGGTGGACCGCCTGATCGAGGCCATCGAGTCAGGAGACAAGCCACAAGCAAAGAAAATCGCGCAGCGGATGTACAACGAGTTCCTCAGCATGCACGACCTCTATCGCAACTGGTCCACCGCGATGTTGAGCTTCATCGCGCGGCGCTTCGGCGACCAGGTGCTGGAAGAAGCGCTGGTCGACGGCGTCAAGGCGTGGTGGCTTCCCAACGTGGAGAAATTCCCCCAGGGACCGCAGGCGTTCAAGGCGAGAGCCAAGATGTTCGCTTCCGGCCTGCATGGCCATCTCCAGCCGATTGATATCGAAGAGGACGATGAGAAGATCACGATGCGGATGAAGCCCTGCGGCAGCGGCGGGCGGCTGGTTCTGGAAGGCAAATACGATGGTCCCGACGCTTTCTACACCATCACGAAACCGCAGCCGCGACTGACTTACGGACGCTCGAGCTTTCCGGTCTACTGCGCTCACGAGCCGCCGATGGAACTGGTCGATATCGAGAAAAACGGCCATCCGACCGTGGTCGTCGAGCCGGCCCACGAGATCGGCAAGGAAGTCTGCTCCTTCATGATTTACAAGGATCCGGCGAAGATTCCGGCGAAATATTACGAGCGTCTGGGACTCAAGAAACCGGCGGTCAAGTAAATCGGGAATTCGCGAAATTTCTTCGGTGCCGCTGGCGGAACAAGCCCAACGGGAGCGATCGCGCAATCCCGCGCTCCTGCCTACAAAAACGCAACCCCGTCAATCGTCAGGTCGCCCAGGCCTTTGACACCGCGCGAGATCGGCGCCTATGAAACTCGGAAAGCCCGCCGGGTCGACCCGACAAGAGGAAACCGCGATGGCCGTGGAAAAGATTCGGTTCGAAGCGCTGCCGGAAGATAAAATCAATGAAAAGATGTCGCGATGGGTGACGTTAGGGCATCACATGAGCGTGGCGAAGTATGCGATCAAGCGCGGCGGGGTCGCGCCGTCGCATCAACATCCTAACGAACAGGTCACGTTCATACTTGAGGGACGTTTCCGCTACACCATCGACGGCAAGGAAGTCACCATCGGACCGGGTGAACTCGTCATCATTCCACCAAACGCGGTTCATCAGGCCGAGGCGATCGAGGACGTGGTCTGCGTGGACTTCAGCAGTCCGCCGCGTACCGACATGCAGGCCGGCACCGACCCGCTCAGAAAGCTGGCGGCGAAATCGTGATGAGTCCGAAGAAGCAGGCAGAGTAAGCGCGACCTCGAAGGAAGAATTTGCCCGCCGCGATCCGGCTTAGGGTTTTCGCGCCGCTACCATCCCGGTGTAATCGGGGATGACCGTCTTTACCTGCGGATCGACGAATCCGGCCTGCTTCATCATCGCCGCGATATCCGCACCCGAGTAAGGCGTGCCATCTATGGCCGTCAGATTGTAAAGCGCGGTGATCGTCGGGCCGGTCTTTTCGTCGTTCATCACGAAGTCATGAATCACGATCGCGCCGCCCGAGGGCAGCTTCGCGTAGGCCCGTCGTAGCAGACCCACGTATTCGTCGGGGGCGTAAGAGCTCAGGACCAGCGAGATGAGAATTACGTCGCCGGCCGGGAAGTCGTCCTTCATGATGTCGCCCGACGCGGTGCGGATGCGATCGCTCAGGCCAAGGCCGGCGATGATCTCATCGGTGACCTTCAGCACGTTGGGGAAATCCACGACGATCGCATGCAGCTTTGGATTACGCTGCGCGGCGGCAATCGAGCACGCGCCCGATCCTCCGGCCAAATCGATCAGCGTGTGGTAGGGCGAAAAATCGAAGACCCGCGCCAGCAGGCGGCCGCCGCCCAGCGACGCCGAGTGTTGGCCCAGGATGAAGACCCGCGCGCGCTCCGGATCGGCCATGATCTCCGGCCACGAGGTTCCGATCACTCCGGCGTTGTCCCGGATGTATCCCGCAAGATCGCCGAAGTACGGATAGGAAGTAAGCTTGCCCTGGAAGCGATAGTAATCGCCGAAATAGCTCGGGCTGCTCTTGACCAGATAGCGCGACGTGAGCGGCGTGTTGCGATATCGCCCGCGCTCGCGCCGGACCAGTTGCAGCGCGGTCAGCGCGACGAGCAATCGCTCGATAGGAGGCACCGCGAGCTTAAGCCGCTTGGCGACTTCCGCCGAATCCAGTTCGTTGCCCTCAAGGGTGTCGAAGATATCGAGATCGAGCGCGGCGTAGAGCGCGCCCGATGCCATGTAGCCGGTGCCGATTCGGTGGATAACGCCTGGGTCCAGTGTTTCGTCGGACATGATTTTCGCCTGTGTGTTCGAAGTGGTGAGCCGTCCGGGACTTGAACCCGGGACCCTCTGATTAAAAGTCAGATGCTCTACCGGCCTGAGCTAACGGCTCACACCGGTAATCTTACGTGAGTTGGCTAAAGGCGCAAGGCGACTCGCGCTCGCCCGGATGCGTCGTTATGACGGTCGGCTACAGATCCGGTGCCGCGTTGTCGCTCGCCCGCGCCACGAATGAGCGGCACGCAGCTGTGCCGTCAATGGCAACGGGCGGCACCTTGCCAAGGCAGCCGCGCACTGGTAAGCAGGGTCGGGGCCCAATACCAGTAACGCAGCGGACATCGCCCGGCGACGATGAAGACGCCGACAGGCAAAGGGGAGGCCAGGTAGCTATGAAGAAGGCACACCTCCCAATCATCCTGCTCCTACTGTCTGGGTCGGCATGGGCCAGTAACCAAACGTTCGACCTCATCGTCGACTCGGTGCCGGAGCAACCAGCGGGTACGCTCGACGCGCAATTGATCCAGGGCAATGTGCCGGAGGGGCACGATCAGACCGAAGACGGTGCGGTCGCCACCAACCACGTCTCTCGCTCGGCATTCCGGGTGATGTACAGCCTGCTCGACGGACTCAACTTGATGGCGCAGTTGAACGTTGCGCGTCCGATGGGCGGCTCCTTCGACTATGCGGGCACCGAGTTCGGCGCGCATTTTCGTGTGCTCGAGGTCGGCGGCTGGAAGCTGGGTGGAGCGCTCGAGATCGAGTGGCAGCGCCAGCCCCAGTACGTTGACAATCAACTTGACATTGACTTCCACCCAATCATCGAGCGCGACTTCGGACCGGTCACGATCCTGCTGAATCCGACGGTGGAGAAAAACCTGATCGGTCCCGATGCGGGAAAGGGACTGGAGTTCTCTTACGGAGCCAAAGTGAGCTACCAGTGGAAGCGGTGGTGTTCTCCCGGGGTCGAGTTCTACGGTGACGTGGGGAAGATCGACGATACGGATCCGCTACGGCGCCAGGAACACTACATCATGCCGGTCGTGGACACCCAACTTAGTGATACGTGGCATCTGACGGCGGGGGCCGGCGTGGGGATGACGCGGGGTTCGGATCAGGTGATTACGAAGTTCGCGGTGAAATACAGCTTGCCTGGTGTAGGTCTTTGAATGATGCTGCCAAGGCGACTGCCTAAGTAATGGGTCGAGCCGCTATTCAATTCCAACAACAAAGCGGACATCGCCAATCCAGGCGCAGCCCCTGAGCGCCTTTCAAATCGTCAAACCCGTGTTATCCCGCGCGATGTTACGAACCGCCTCGTAAGAATCCGACGACAGGAGAACACTTCCGATGTGGTCACGACGATTCGGAATCACTCAGGAACTCACTGTGTACGGTAGCGCCTATGGGCTGTCGTGCTTCCGCAGCCGCCCCTGTCCGCGTCACACGGCTCCGCTTCGCGACAATTCCAGGCTCGTCCAGCGTGGAATTGGTCTGTTGACCGTGGGCTTGGCTCTCGTGCTCCTGTCTGCTTCACATACGTTGGCGGCGACCGGACCGATCCGACACGTCGTTTTCATCATCAAGGAAAACCGGAGCTTCGATAACTACTTCGGTGCCTTCCCCGGAGCTAACGGCGCCACGAGTGGAAAAATTTCCACCGGTCAGACGGTCGCGCTGATCCACGAACCGGACTCACTCCCGGAGGATATCGGCCATTCGTGGACAGCCGCGACCCTCGCGATAAACGGCGGGGCGATGAATCAATTCGACCTGCTCACCGGCGCGATCGTGGACGGCATCGACTACAGCATGAGCCAGTTCTATGAAAGCGACATCCCCAACTACTGGACTTATGCTCAGGATTTCACGCTCTGCGACAACATGTTCTCGTCGCTTCATGGCCCGAGCTTCCCCAACCATCTGTATACGGTAGCCGCAAATTCGGGAGGCGCGATCAATAATCCTAACAATCCGCAGGGTCTGGCGGTGGCCCGGTGGGGGTGCGACGCTAGTTCGCAAATAACCGTCCAAGTGCTCACGTCATCGGGTACGATTGTTAGGCGATTCCCGTGCTTCGACTTCCAGACGCTCGCCGACCTTTCCCAGAAGGCGGGAATAAGTTGGCGGTATTATGCTCCATCCCAGGACGAAAGTGGCTACGTCTGGTCGGCCCTGGATGCTATCCGCCATATCCGGAACTCCTCTCTTTGGACCACCAATGTGGTCAATTACACGCAGTTTGCGACCGATGCCGCAAACGGGAATCTGCCTCAAGTATCGTGGCTGGTCCCGGACGGCCCCACAAGCGAGCATCCACCCAATAGTGTCTGCCAGGGTGAAAACTGGACGGTACAGCAAATCAACGCGGTGATGAACGGTCCGGACTGGAACAGCACCGCAATCTTCCTGACCTGGGATGATTTCGGGGGGTTGTACGATCACGTCCCGCCGCCGGGCGTCGACCAGTTCGGCCTTGGGCCGCGGGTGCCGATGATGGTGATTTCGCCCTATGCGAAGCATGGGTACGTCTCACATGTTCAATACGAATTCGCCTCCGTGTTGAAGCAGATAGAGGAGTGGTTCGTGCTTCCCAAGCTCGGCGTGAGAGACGCGATAGCAAACGACTTTTCGGACGCATTCGATTTCACGCAAACTCCGGCAACGCCCGTTGTGCTGGCTACTCGTGTGTGTCCCACGGCGACCCCGACAGCCACGCCAACGCCAGTGTCCGTCAATCTTGGGATCACTCCCAATCTTCTTAAATTCGGCACGGTCAAGATCGGCTCAAACAAGCAAAAGACGCTCACGATCGTCAACCAGAGCGGACTGCCCGTGCAGATCGGGCCAGTCGGAGCCGTCGGCCCGTTTTCAGCGGCGAACCAATGCCCGGCGTCGCTCCAGCCGAATTCGAGCTGTCAAATAACGGTGAGCTTTATCCCTCCTGCTATTGGCAAACAGACAGGTACGGTCGTGATCACTGACAACGTGCTCGCCAGCCCGCAAAGAGTCAAACTGACGGGGACGGGCCGGTAGAAAATTGCCGGCAAGAGCACGAGTTAGCGCGCGACTCGAAACCTGAAGAGGGAACGCGCATTGCAGCGAGCCACGGCGTGCAAAGTACGCTGGGTGGATCGCGGAACCGGAGGTTCTTCGCGCCATGCCGACTCGGTGATCGTCACTGCTTGTCTTGCAAGCGGAGGACTTGCAAAATAGTCGTGAATTGTACGGCAATCGCGGCCAGGTCCGGCGCGGCGGAAAGTCACGAACAGTATCCCTCGTAAAGATTGATAAAGGTTTTGGGGTCGTTATGGATAAACCTGTTGACGAAATCGCTGAGAAGGCAGCGCCAGCAGGGTTCGAGATGACTTCAGGATCCGGCTGGACGGTAGAAACCGTAGACCGCAGCGCCGACGAAAAGCCCGGCTCGCCGTTTTGGTCGGTGGCGGTAGCGACCCGGGAGAACGGGGAAAACCAGCGTCTTGGGGTCTTTATCTCCTTTGATATTGCCGAATTGCTCAGTAAGCGCGAATGGCAGATGGCGCTGGAACAGGAGATGGCGAATGTGCGTCATCGCGTGCGCCAATTTCTGGCAACCCGCCTTAAGGCTGCTCCAGGTCCGGGTCGCCCGACGTAGAATCAGCCTCGCGAGGGTCGCGAACGAGCAATCTTCGAGCGCCTAGCGGGCGCCGGCGCCATTTACGTTGGCCAGAATCCTGTCGATACGCTGTACGTCTACGGGCTTGGCGAGAATGTCTTCGACCAACTTGCGCCGCGGATCGTGCTCCGGGATTTTCTGCGCCCAGCCGGTAAGAATGTAAACCTGAGTGCCGGGCGCAAGCTCTCCGACGGCTTGCGCGGTCTCCCAGCCATTCATATCCGGCATTCCAAGATCACACAGTACGACATCGTAGCTTTCGCCGGCGCGGAAACGTTCAATCGCCGCCGCTCCGCTCAGCGACGCTTCGACCTTGTGCCCTTTGAGTTCGAGCAGCGACTGAATCGCGTTCAGATTGTCGATATCATCGTCGACAACCAGGATTCGGCGGCTCGGTATCCCGGCCATCGGCTGCGCCGCGGCTGACCCGTTCGGCAGGCCGGCGGACAAGGGCAGCGTCAACGTGAACACCGCGCCTCCCTCGGACCGATTCGCGGCCGAGATGCTTCCGCCCAGGCGCGTCATCATGTTGTAGGCGATCGACAGGCCCAGTCCGCTCCCTTTCTGTCCCTTGGTGGTGAAGAAGGGCTCGAAAATCCTGCCGAGATGTTCCTCGGGGATTCCGATGCCTTGGTCCGCGACCTTCACGATCGCGGCGCCATCGCGCGCCTCGGCTTCGACACGAATCGTTCCTCCCTCGCGCATGGCGTCGGAGGCGTTAAGCAGCAGATTAACGAAAACCTGCCGCAGTTCTGCGGGCGACCCGACCACCGGAAGCGGGTTCGGAACCGCCGAATCGACCCGGATGGGCACGCCGAAAAGGGAACTCTTTTCCTCCACGCTGCTGCGCGCCATGTCTATCGCCTCGCCAATCACCAGCGCGAGATCCACCGGTTCCAGCGGCCGATCGCGGCGCTGCTGCGCGAAGTCCTGAAGCCGTCCGATGGTTTCGCTGGCATCCCGCACGATACGACCGAGGGTCGCGAGGTCGGCCGCGTGTCGTTCCTGACATTCCGGATCGGCGCCGAGAATCGCCAGCCGCAACTGCATCGCGTTGAGTGTATTGTTGAAATCGTGGGCGACTCCGGAGGCGAGCTCGCCGATCGCGCGCAAGCGCTCCTGCTGGATTAAGGCCCTGCGGCTTTCGGCCAACTCCTGCGCTGAAAGCACCCGCTCGTTGATATCCTCAATGATTCCGAGGACGTAGACGTTTCCATTGCTGTCGCGAATCGCGGAGGCCGATACCGAGACCCAAATGGTCTTTCCTTCCCTGGTAAGATTTCGCTTCTCGATCTTGTAGTGCGGAATTTCGCCGGCGATAAGTTTTCGGAAAAGCCGTGAATTGTTCTCGAAATCGTCGGGATGGGAAACGTCGGCGAGAGTCAGGCCCTCGAGTTCCTTCCTGGAGTATCCCAGCATCCGACAAAACGCTTCGTTCACGCTCACGAAGCCCGCGTTGGAACAAAGCACGCACATGCCAATATGGCCTTCTTCGAACACCTTGCGGAAGCGCTCCTCGCTTTCCTGCAGTGCCGAAAGCGCCGCGGTGCGTTCAGTCAGCAACGCGCGCTTGGCCTCGAAATCGGCCGCATGGCCGATCGCGCCGGCGGCGAAACCCGCCATCAGTTGCAGCGCGTCAACGTCGCGATCGCTGAAAAAGTACGGCGCGGGCGCGAAAACCTTGAGTATGCCGATTACCCTGGCACCCTCTTTCAAGGGAGCGAAGAGCGCCGAGCGTTGCCCGTCCATACAATGCGGCTCGCATTCCGCGCAGGAAAGGGTTTCGGCGTCCTCGCAGCGGATGACCTCGCCCGACGCTATGCTGGCAGCGGACAGGCCGTCGCCAAGCTCGAGGCGAACCCCGAGTTGCCCGATCCGATTTCCGCTTGAGGCCCGACAGATCAGTTTGCCTTCGTCGATCATGTCGATCTGCGCGCCGCCGGCGCGGGTCAGCTTCTGCGCGCGTTCGACGATCACGTTCATGACCGCATTGAGGTCGAGTTCGGCACGGGCGATGTCGTTCTGGGTTGCCAGCATCGCGCTCAGACGCTCGTGTTCGTCGCGCAGTACTTGCCGCGCCCGCTTGAGATCGCGAATATCGCGCGCGAAGGCGATCACGCAGGGCTTGTCTCCGATCTCCGTCAGCGCCCACGAATAAAGACAGGTTACGGTTTCCCCGTTCCTGGCCTGGAATTCAGCCTCGCGATCGTGAACTACGCCTTTGGCGTTAAGTTCCTTGAGAGCTTCGATTAACTCCTGGCGATTTCCCCAAAGCCCCATTTCTCTCGGAGTCTTGCCGATGACTTCGTCCCGACTGTAACCGGAAAGCCTTTCGAATGCCGGATTCACGTCGACGTACCTTCCGTCCGAGAGCGAATTGATCGTGATTACGGTGAGTCCTTCATCGAAGATCTTCCTGAATTTTTCTTCGCTCTCCCGGAGTTCTCGCTCACGCCGTTTGCGCTGGGTGATGTCGCGGGCGATCGCCGAGGCGCCGACGATAGTGCCTTCGGCGTCGCGAATCGGCGACGCGATCACGGAGATATCGACCCGTGTCCCGTCCTTTCTCACGCGCTGGCTCTCGTATCTGTAAACGCCCTTGCCCTGCGCGACCCACGAGATAGCCTTCCGGGCCTCGGGCAGTTGCTCCGGATTGAGAAAAGCCCTCAGGGGCTTGCCGACCACCTCGGCCGCTGAATACCCGTACAACCGTTCCGCGGCATGATTCCAGGTGGTTACGATGCCGTCGAGGGTGGCGCTTCCGATGGCGGCATCTGAAGATTCCACCACTGCCGCCAATAACGCCTGTGCCGCCCGTGCCTCCTTGCGGTCGGTGATATCTCGCGAGAAAAAGAGAATTCGGAGCTTGCCGCCCAGCTCCATCGTCATCGCGGATACCAGAGCGGTCCTTGAGAAGCCGGCTTTGGATCTGAATTTTATTTCCTGGTTTCTAACTTCGCCTTTGCTCTGGACGCGTTTCAAAAGGTCGTCAAACAACTCTCGGTCGGCCAGGATACCCAATTCGATCGGCGTCTTGCCTACGGCCTCTTCGCGCGTGAAGCCGGTCGTTCTCAACCACTCGTCGTTGATCTCGATATATCGACCGTCAGCGGAATTGATCGTAATGCCGTCGAGACTGCCCAGAAAAATCTTCCTGAACTTCTCTTCGCTCTCCTGCGCCGAGCGTTCCGCTTCAACAAGATTTGGTTTCATGGTTGTGACCCCCGTGACGAAATCGCGATCAAAAGCGCACGGGTGATTTAGGTCGAGACGCGCCGAGCACGAATAACGCCGCAGGAGTTAATAAAGCGTGTTTTTGAGGCTTTAGGCAAGTTTGCTCCGGATTGAGACACCGACCCGATGGAAGCGGGGAACTGATTGCTGGAATCCGCGTCGACATCGCGCTAGGGCTGAGAACGCGTATTCGGGGGTCGGCAAAACGGAGCTGCGTTTGAGCGTCGCAAAAACACCGGAAGTCCTGACCGCACTGTTCGCGCGGCTTGAGACCTCGGAGGCTGGTCTGAGCGGCGCGGAAGCGGCGCGCCGCTTCGCCGACGTCGGCCCTAACGAGCCGGCCCCATCCCGCCGCAGCGGGCCGCTGGTGGAGTTCCTGCGTTTCTGTGCGAACCCTTTGGTACTCATCCTCATGATCGCCAGCATGGTTTCGGTGGTTCTTGGCGAAGTCACCGGGGCCGCAATCATCGCGGTGATCGTGCTGTTCAGTGTCGTGCTCAATTTCCTTCAGGCGTACCGGTCGGACCGGGCGATCCGGCTTCTTCGCGAACAGGTAAGCCCGACCGCGACCGTCTTGCGCGACGGGAATTGGATCGAAATCGCCCGTCGCGAACTGGTGCCGGGAGACACCGTTCGGCTCTCGGCCGGCGATCTGGTTCCGGCCGACGCGCAGTTAATTCACAGCCGGGATTTGCACGTTCAGCAGGCGGCGCTCACCGGGGAGTCGATGCCGGTCGAGAAGTACGCGATTGGCGCGACGGCACCGCCGGATGCCGGCGAGTCGCCCAATGAAGTCTTTCTCGGCACTTCGGTTGTGAGCGGCACGGCGACGGCAGTGGTCGTCGCGACCGGCCCGGCCACCGCCTTCGGCGATATCGCCGCGCGGCTGGCGGTGCGGCAGCCGGAGACCGAATTCGATCGAGGCACGAAGCAGTTCGGCTTCCTGATCATGAGGACGGTGTTCTTCCTCGTGTTGTTCATCCTTTTGGTGAACTTGAGCCTGCATCGCAACGCGCTCGAGTCCCTGCTTTTCGCGGTTGCTCTGGCGGTTGGGCTCACTCCGGAGTTCCTGCCGATGATCACTACGGTGACGCTCTCGATGGGCGCGGTGCGGATGGCGCGTAAGAAGGTCATCGTCAAGCATCTTGAGGCGATCGAGAACTTCGGCAGCATCGACGTACTTTGCAGCGACAAAACCGGAACGCTGACTTCGGGCGATATGGCCCTGGACCGCTCGCTCGATCCGTTCGGAACGTCCCTCGGAGCGAGCCCTGTTCCTGGCCTATCTCAACAGCCGTTTCGAGACCGGTATCAAAAGTCCGCTCGACGCCGCGATCCTGAAGCGAACGCAACCGGGTGAGGACGCGTATCAGAAGACCGACGAGATCCCGTTCGACTTCGAGCGGCGTCGGCTCTCGATCGTGGTGGAGAAAGACAGGCACTGCATGCTCATCACCAAGGGAGCGCCCGAAGGGGTGCTTGCCATCAGCACCGCCCGCGAGGCGGACGGCTTACAGCATCCTCTGGATGAGGCCGAGCGCGAGCGCTGCACGGAAACCTACCGGGCGCTGAGTGCCGATGGATTTCGCGTCCTTGCGGTCGCGTACCGGCCGGTCGAGCGACGCGAGGGGCTGACGGCGGCAGACGAGAACGACCTGATCTTCGCGGGCTTTGTCACCTTCTTTGATCCTCCGCAGGAAGACGTGGCTGCGACGCTCGCGGCGCTGCGCCGGGATGGGATTGAGGTGAAGATCGTGACCGGAGACAACGAGCTGGTCACCCGTCACATCTGCGAGAAGGTCGGGATCGATGCAGAGTCGATCGTTCTGGGCGAGGAAATCGAGCGAATGGGCGACGCGGCGCTGGCTCACGTGGCCGAGGAGGTCAATGTGTTCGCCAGAGTATCGCCGGGGCAGAAAAACCGGATCATTCGGGCGCTCAAGGCCCGCAGCCACGTGGTCGGTTTTCTGGGCGACGGGATCAACGATGCGCCTTCGCTGCACGCGGCCGACGTTGGGATTTCGGTGGCCGGCGCCGTCGACGTCGCCAAGGACGCCGCCGACATCATCCTGCTCGAACACAACCTCGACGTGCTGCACAGCGGGATCATCGAAGGCCGCAAGGCCTTCGGCAACGTCTTCAAGTATCTGTTGATGGGAACCAGCTCGAATTTCGGCAACATGTTCAGCATGGCTGGGGCCGTCCTTTTTCTCCCGTTCCTGCCGATGCTGCCGACCCAGATCCTGCTCAACAACTTTCTCTACGACCTGGCGCAAGTGACGATTCCCACCGATAACGTGGACCCTGCCTACATCCGCAAACCGCAGCGATGGGACGTTCCGGGCGATCCGGAATTTCATGCTCTTGATCGGCCCGATCAGCTCAATCTACGACTTCCTGACCTTCTTCATCCTGCTCAAGGTCTTCAAGTCATCCGAGGCGCTGTTCCACACCGGATGGTTCGTAGAATCGCTGGCGACGCAAACGCTGGTGTTGTTTATCATCCGAACCGCCGGCAATCCCTGGAGCAATCCGCCGAGCCGGCCTCTGGCCGCGACCACCGTGCTGGTAGTTTTGATCGGCGCGCTGTTGCCGTTCTCTCCGTTGGCCGAAGCGCTGGGCTTCACACCGTTGCCCGCCGCTTACTTCGTCTTCCTGATCGTGGCCACAGCCACTTATCTGGCGCTGGTCGAAATGGTGAAGCGAAGATTGATACGCCGCCTGCTCGGATGATCGCGTGACAATCGTTTTTGGTTCGACACCCGGCGAAGCGACCTCGCGATTGAGGTGGTTGCGTTTTTGGCGGCAGGAGCGCCGGATTGCTTGATCGCTATCGTCCGGTTGTGGCTCAATCCGACACCCAGACGTGCAAGCAGTAAAGGAGAGCATCGATGGTTTCTTTTGGATATATGCCCGATACCCACGGAGGGCCGTACGAACAGCCCGAGCCCGAGCCCGAGCGGTCGGCGGATTTCGCGGCACAGCTTCTGCGCGAGGCCGAGCAGGCCGAGCGCTGCGGATTCGACGGCGTGTTCGTGCCCGAACGTCACGCCCGCACCGAGTGCATGTTTCCGTCGCCGCTGCCGCTGCTGACCGCGATCGCCGCGCGCACCCAGCGCGTAAAACTCGGAACCTACGTGCTAATGCCGCCGCTGTACAATCCGGTGAATCTCGCTCAGGAAACGGCGCTGATCGACGTGCTTTCGCGCGGACGCCTGATCATGGGAGTCGGCGTCGGCTACCATCCGCGCTACTTCTCCCACTTCGGCGTGCCAATCAAGCAGCGCGAGGGACGCTTCGAAGAATCGATGGAGATCGTCCGCAAGGCGTGGACCACCGTCGGCCCGTTCGCCCATCACGGCAAGTATTACAACTACGACGCGATCCACGTGACTCCCAAGCCCTACCAGCGGCCCCATCCGCCGATCTGGGTGGGAGCCTTCGGCCCCAAGTCGATCGCGCGCGCGGGCCGCATGGGCGACGTCTGGGGGATGGCGCCGTTCCTCGACGACATCGAGAGCTGCAAGCATCAGGTCGAAATCTACCGCGAGGCCGCGATCAAGGCGGGCAAGACCCCGCGCATCGCGCTGCTGCGCGACGGCTGGCTCGCCTCGAGCATGGAGGAGGCCGAGGAAACCTTCGGCCGGCTCTGGCTCGAAGAATGCAAGTTTTACTTTAAGTGGGGAATGCTGGCGCCGACGCCGGAGTTTCAGTCGGAATCCGATTTCACCATCGCCAAGGTGCGCCGCCACATGGTTCTCGGCACCGCCTCGGACTGGCTCGAACAGCTCGAACGATGGCGCAAACTGTTCGACGTGGAGTGGTTCGTGTTGCGATGCCGGGTGCCGCTCGGCCCCAAGCCTCAACAGGTGCTGGAGTGTATCCAGCGGCTGGGCGAGGAGGTCATCCCGAAGCTCAGGAACTCCTGACCGAAGCGCTGGGCAAGTCGAACCGGCGGGATTGAGCCGCGACCCTCGGGTTGCGGTTCTTTTCAGGCTTAGCCGGATTGGGCGCGGCCGGATGGCCGCGCCCAATCCGCGCCGCGATATCCTACCCTTGCGATAGCTGCTTCAGGTCTTCGGCCCAGTTCTCGTAGGGGCGAAGCGCCGTCCATTCGAGCGTCGTCACGATATGGGAATTGCCGGTCTTCCAGATCGGCAGCCCCAGAACGGCATGATCGAGCGTGTCGTGCGAATCCACATCCAAAACCGCGATAACCTCGGGACGGCCCGAAACCTTCCAGATCGCCTTGATGGCGCCGGCCTTATACGCCGCCATCGCGGCTTCGGCTTCCTGCCGCCAGACGGTGTAGAAGTCCTTGTTCGAGACATTCGCCGGCTTGCTGATGTAAGCCCTGAGCATGAACAACATAACGTTTCTCCTTCGGTTCGATGTTTTGCGCGCCAAGTTTCTTGCTACGCAAGCCGAAACCTATCGCTCTTTTAAGTACCTAGGTCAACGAAATCCATCCGGCCGGAGACAACCGCGCCGGGCCGGTCGCGCGTCGAAAGTGTCCGTCCAAGGGATTCAGCTTGACACTTCGACTCGCGCTGATTTAGCATGCCGCCAGTTCTCTTGGAACGGCTGGAAAGCTTAAAGGCGTCGTAGACTTTACACGGGCTCCCAAACCGGAGGTCAAGACCGTTATGGCAGAAGGTAAAGCAAAGAGAATGTGGGCGCTTCCCGGCGCTGAACTTACGGTGCCGACCGCGCTTCTGATGCATGGAGGGGATGCGACCCTGGTCACGGTGCCCTGCCCGGCCTACTTAATCGAGCATCCCAAGGGGCTGGTGCTTTTCGATACCGGGTGCAATCCCGCGATTCTCAACGATATCGCCGGCTACTGGGGCGAGATCTGGAAGACCATCCCGGTTAAATACACCAAGGAACTGGTCCTCGATAACCAGATCAAGGGGCTGGGCTACAAGCTTGAAGACATCAAGTATGTAGTCATCTCCCATCTGCATCTCGATCATTCCGGCTGCATGTACATGTTCCCCAATGCCAAGTTCCTGATCATGGCCCAGGAACTCCAGTACGCCTATTGGCCGGATACCGATCGCCGCTGGGCGTTCATCCTGAACGACATCCTGCCGACGCGTCAGTTCAAATGGATCGAGCTTACCAGCGACTTCGATCTGTTCGGCGACGGCAGCCTGCAATTGCTGCAAACTCCCGGTCACACGCCGGGCGAGTCGTCCCTGTTCGTGAGACTTCCCAACAGCAAATTCCTGCTGGTCGGCGATTCCGCGCATCTGCGCGCCGCGCTCGAACTCGAGATGACGATGCCGATCGATACCGACCCGGTGGCGGCCACGCGCTCGCTCCAGCGGATCAAGGCCATCCGCGACATGCACGAGGCGAAGGTCTGGATCAGCCACGATCCGGAAGACTGGAAGGAGTTTCCGCACGCGCCCAAGGCGATCGATTAGCGCCGCGACGGACCCATGCCGCTTTACGAGTGCCACTGCCTCAGCTGCGACCTCACGTTCGAGGTTCTGGCCCCGGTAAGCAAGGCCAAACAGGCGCGACCCTGCCCCGATTGCGGGCGATTGTCGGAGCGTATCGTTTCGGCATTCGCGATCGCTTCGGGAAGCTCGGCAGTCAAGCAACAGGCCCAGGAGGCAAAGCCGGCAACGGCGAAAAAGAACCAGAGCCCGCTTTGCCTCCAATACCCGCACCTGCCGCTGCTCTGCCATATGGATGAAAAGGCGGCCCATCGCTGGATCGCTCACTCCAAAGGCCGGGGTTCAGAGTTCGACGACAAGATGGCCAAGCGCGAAGAGCTGCAAAAGCAGCGCGGCGTGGTGCCGCCCAAGCCCGCCGCGGAGAGCCACGGCCATTCTCATGACTTTCGCCGCCACGGAAAAATGAAAGAGGATGCCGCCAAGGTAGAGCATGGCCACGGCCATCCGCACGCGACCGGCGGCGGTAGCGCCAAACCCGATGGCAAGGCGCACGGCCATGGCAAGTCACACAGCCATGAAAAATCGCACGGCCATTCTCATCAGACCGGCCACGCTCACGATCATTAAGAGCTGAATCGATGCAGGCGTTGAGACCTGCCGGATAACAATCCGTCGAAAAGAGCCCCAGTGCTGAACGCGCCCGGCGCATCTTCGGCCCGCCCGGTCGCGTTTAAACGGCAACCAGCGAATCATAAATCAGAAGGCCGACACCGGACGAAGGAGCAGGTCATGGACTACGGTTTTTGTTTTTTTGGCGCGATCGATGTCTGGGAGGACGTGGTTCTCGCGGAGAAGAGAGGGTTTACTCACGCCTGGCTGTACGATTCGCAGATGCTGGCGAGCGACGTTTACGCCTCGCTCGCGCTGTGCGCGATCAAGACCAAAAAGATCGCTCTGGGACCCGGCGTCACCAATCCGCTCTCGCGAATCGCGCCGATGACCGCCTGCTCGATCGCCACCATCAATCAGCTCGCGCCCGGACGCACCATCCTGGGCATCGGCACCGGCAACACCGCCCGCCGTACGCTGGGGATGCCGGCGGCGAGGCTTTCGCAACTGCGCGAACACGTCGAAGTATGCCGCGCGCTGCTGCAGGGCAAGACCACGCCTTATCAGGAAGGCGAGCGGCGCCGGATGATAAAGTTCCTCAACCCGAATGCCGGCTGGATCAATATCAAGAAGAAGATTCCGATCTACATCTCGGCGAGCGGGCCGAAGTCTCTGGAACTGGCGGGTGAGATCGCCGACGGCGTGATCCTGTTCGGCGCGGTCAGCCCCAGCCTCATCGAGTACGTCATGGGTCACGTGCGCACCGGAGCCGACCGCGCCGGCCGCGATCCCAGAAAAATTTACAGCCTCTGCATGACGGCCTCTCATCTCACCAAGCCCGGCGAAAAACTGGAGACCACAAAGGTGCGCAAGGCGGTGGGGCCGTTCGTTTCTTCCTCCAGCAATATCTTCGCGCTCTCGTGTCCGAATCCGCAGGATCTTCCCGCCGATCTGCGCGACGACCTCATGGCGTTCAAGACCGCCTACCGCGTCGCCGACGAGCCGCTCGAGACTCGCCATCTGAAGCTTTACTCCGAGTATCTGCAGGGCTTCAAAAAAGAACACGAGCCGCTGGTCACGGAAAAGATGATTCGCGCGACGACGCTGACCGGCACTCCCGAGGAAGTGGTCGACGCGATCTACGCGATGAAAAAGGCCGGGATGAATCAGGTCGCGATTCAGCCGGTCACGGACGCGCGGCAGACTATCGAGACCTTCTCGAAAGAGATCATCCGCCGGATGCGATAGCTCGACGGAGAGCGACGCGACAAGTTCGCGTCGCTCTCCTCATTTCAGCGTTCGTTCCTGACCGGCTCCTTGCCGAGAGTGCCATCCGCCTCAAGCTTGCTCACCTGCTCCGCGCTGTAGCCCAGATATTTGCCGAGCACTTCGGCGTTATGCTCGCCGAGGAAGGCGGCTTCCAGCGGAAGCTCGCCTGGGAAAGCCGAAAACTTGAGCGGAAAGCCGGGAGCGTCGAATTCGCCCAGGACCCGGTCGTGGATCTTCCTGACCGTGTGGCGGGCTTTGAAATGCGGATGGTTAACGGTTTGCTCGACCGAAAGCACCGGAGCGACCGGAATGCGGGCGTCTCTAAGCGCCTGCATCGCCGCCTCATCGCTCTTGGCGGATCCGAGCCAGGTCTGAATCGCCTCGGCGACATCGTCGAGATGCTTGAGCCGATCGGGGCTGCTGATGAAGCGCGGATCTTTAATCAGCTCGGGCCGTCCCATCACCTCACACAGCCGCGCCCACTGATGGTCGAGGAAGGCGATGATGAACATGTAGGTTTCTTTGCCCTTGAAGATCCCGCACGGGCAGATTTGCGGATGATGTGAGCCGGAGCGCTTGGGTTTAATCGTGCCGCCGCTGACGCTGTAAACCTGCACGTTCATCTCGTGGCAGTGGTAGTAGCAGTCAATAAGCGCGATATCCAAATGCTGCCCCTGCCCCGTGCGCTCGCGGTACAGGAGCGCGCAGGCGATCGCGCCCATCGCATGAGCGCCGGTGCTGACGTCGCCCAGCCCAAGCATCGGGAAGAACGGCGGCCCGTCTGCCTCTCCGATCATGTAGGTCACACCGGCATAAGCCTGCGCGATATAATCGTAGCCGGGTTCGGCGGACAGCGGCCCGGTCTGACCGAAGGCTGAAACCGAGCACATGATGATCCGCGGATTGATCGCCTTGATCGCTTCGTAGCCAAGCCCCATCCGGTCGATCACGCCGGGCGCATAATTCTGGACCACCACGTCGACCTTGGGCAGCAATTCCTTGATGATCGCCAGGCCGGCCGGTTTCTTAACATCGATCGCCAGGCTCTTCTTGCCCCGATTTTGCTGAACGTAGTAAGCGCTGCGGCCATCTTTGAAAGCAGGGAAGCCGCGGGAAAAATCGCCGCCGGGCAGCAACTCCACCTTGATGATTTCGGCGCCCATCTCCGCCATCAGCCGCGTAACCGTCGGCCCGGCCAGCACCTGCGTGAAGTCCAACACCTTGTAACCGTCAAGAACATGTTTGATTGGTTCTGTCACCATAACTTCCTTCTTGCGAGATTTCGGCGGGCGAAGTATCGAATTGATGAACGGCGCACCCGGTTATAGCAGCGCTATGAAAGATCGCGAAACCGGTTTACGACACGACCGGTCGGGATGTCAAATCGGGATCCGGCGAAAACCCGAGGCGAGATGGGTCATCCGCATAGAGCGCCATGCGCCTTTGCGCCCCAGACGCACCGGGGGCGGCGGTTTATTCGACGGCCTTGATCGGAACGAAACCTTCAGTGCCGCTCTTCATCTTGATCTTGATGTAGTTGAGCGACATCCCGATCACGTGGGCGTGATGGCCCTTGTGCACCTCGGCCAAGTGCTTCGCCCATCGATTCGGCTCGGCGTAAACCGGCGAGTCGGCGGTCAGGAGGAACTCCTTGTCCATCGGCTTGACCAGTTCCACGATGGCTGTGGGAACATAGCCGACGGTGCCATTCTTCAGCTTGACCCGCATATAGTAGCGTGTGGCGCCGGTCACGTTGATGTACTTGCCGGCATGGACTCTGCCGACCTTCTTGCTCAATCTGCTCGGCTTCGCGAAGACATCGCTGTCCTTTTTCAATTTCAGGTGCCCGCTGGCCGGTTCGACTTCGGCCGCCGCCGATGCAGGGTGAGTCACATGATGCGGCTTTGCCGTGGGCGCAGGAGCCGGGACTACCGGAGTTCCTACTGGCGCTTCCGTCATGGCGGGACTGGGCGGAACACCGACGGCGCCGGTTTGCGATCGCGCCTGTGTTACCGGCACGAGCAGGCAAATAAGCGTCAGGGCAATAATCGCGCGCCGCATAGAAACCTCCAACAAACCGTCTGAATCTTCGGCTTCGGTACTAAGGATTTTCCTGCAAGCCGGCGGCTTGAGCAAGAACTAATCGCCGTTCGATTTCCTCAGCACGCGCCGCAGACCCGACATCGGGTTACGTCACACGGCGGGCTCTGATGGAGGTGGTGTGCCTTCTTCCGTTCCGACACAAGAAACCACTTCTCAATATGATGATCGATAAAGTCCCACGGCAGCAATTCTTCCTGCGCATACGCGCGATGGACAAACAGATCCGGATCGGGCGATCCGTCGCCGGCTCCGGATGAAATCTCGCGCCGGATTGCCGTCAACCCGTGCCAAATCGCTCCCGAATCGTAGCGCCGCTCGGAGTTGAGCCGCTCCAGAATCCGCCCCACCCGGCGGTCGCCGCGAGAAACGAGCGTCTGGAAGTACGCTTCACGTGGCGACTCGGGATCGAGTTCGATCCGTCCGAGCCGTGCCAGATGGCTGCGCAGGAGCGAGATCTTGCGCTTGACCGTGCGCGACTCTTCCATCGGGTCCCACTGGAACGGCGTCCAGGGCTTGGGCACGAAGGGGTTGAGCGAGATTGTGACCCGGCCGATGCGTTGCTTTGCCGCCCGCGCCTGTTCGAGGATTTTCGCGGTCAGCCGCGCGATCCCAATCACGTCGTCGTCCTGCTCTTCGGGCAGGCCAATCATAAAGTACAACTTTAAGTTCTCGACGCCCTCGCCGATCATCATGTGCGCGGACCGCAGGATTTCGGCCTCGGTGAGATTCTTGTTGATCACCTTGCGCATCCGCTCGCTGCCGGCCTCGGGCGCGATCGTCACGCTGTTGTTGCCGTTACGCGCCAGTGCCCGTGCGAGTTCGGGCGAGATACAGTCGGCCTTCAGTGACGAGGGGGAGAGCCTTCCGCCGCGGTCCGCGACCGCGTCGGCAATCGACGCGATGCCGGGCACACTCGCCATCTCGGCTCCGACCATTCCGATAACCTTGCGCTCGGTGAGTCCGCGCTCGGCCTCGGCAACCAGGTTTTCGGGACTGCGATAGCGGATCGGCCGATACATGAAGCCTGCCGCGCAGAACCGACATCCCCACTGGCATCCGCGGCTCGCTTCGACCAGGTACATGTCGCCGAACACCGATTCCTCGGTGAGGATCCGTGAGCTGGTGGTGAACTTGTCGAGATCGCTAATCAGGCGCCGATTGACCTGCGGCCGTTTCGGACCGCTGTAGGCGACTTCCCGCAGCCGCCCGGCCTCGTCGTAGCCCGGCGTGAAGTAAGCAGGCAGATATGCGCCCTCTACTTCGGCCATTTCGGCGAGCCGAAGATCGGTCGGAATCCCGCGCGCGCGGCAGTCGTGATAGCGCACGAGGAACTCCGGCAGCATCTCCTCGGCCTCGCCGATCAGAAAGAGGTCGATGAAGTCGGCAATCGGCTCGGGATTGAGAAACACCGCCGAGCCGCCGGCAATAATCAGCGGATAGTGACGCCCTGCCCGCTCGCTTCGCCTGAGCGGGATTCTCGCCATCTCCAGAATCGCCAGGATGTTGAGGTAATCGGTTTCGAATGAAATCGAGAAGGCGAGGATGTCGAAATCGGAGAGCGGTCGATCGTGCTCGAATGAATGAAGCGGTACTCCGCGCGTACTCATCAGCTCGCGCTCGTCGGGGTCCGGCAGGAAGGCGCGATCGATCGCGACGTGCGGATCGCGATCGAAGATTTGATAGACCGCCTGGAAGCCCAGGTTCGCCATCCCGAGCCGGTAGATGTTGGGGTAAATCAGGCAGGTCGCGATATCGCCATGCGGATGGCGTTCGTAGAGCACGCGCTCCCTGGCGATACGCTCAAGCGCGTTCTTACGCGAGAACATGAACCAACGTCCGGAAAACCATTACAACAACAGTGTACAGCCGAGGCTTGTATGCTCTCAACCCCGGTTTCGCGACGCGCGCTCACGCAATTACGCGGTCGGGGTGGGTATAAACGTTGAACGCGCCGACGCGGGCGAAGCCGACCAGCGTGATCCCAACCTCATCGGCAAGCTCGACCGCCAACGAGGACGGCGCTGATATCGCGGCCACAACCGGAATTCCGGCGACCGCCGCCTTCTGAACGATCTCGAAGCTGAGCCGCCCGCTAATCATCAGCACCGAGCGCGCCAGCGGCAGCATCGCCCTCATCAGCGCGTGGCCGATCGCCTTGTCGACGGCGTTGTGACGACCAACATCCTCGCGAATCACGCACGGTTCATCGCCATTCAAAGCCGGCAGTTCCCGATGTTCGCGTTGATCAAATCCGTTGAAAGCGGCTGTGGAATCAAACCCAGAGAGCGCATCGGTAAAAAGCGCGGCTGCGTGCAGTCCTCCGGTGACGGCGAAGATTTCCTGAGCCTCTCCCAGACGAGGCTCCAGCTCGCGCAGCACTGCAACAGAGATTCGTCCGTCGATTGCTATCGGCGCGATTCGGCGGTGAATCGATTCGATGCTGGTCTTCCCACAGACGCCGCAGCTCGATGAGATGGCGAAGTTACGTTTGAGTCGCTCGCGCATCAGGCGCTGCGGAACTTTGAGGATGACATCGATCACGTTGGGGTCGGCGTTCCCCTTGCCGTCGCGGACGCGACGAATCTCGCCGATCTCGCCGGATGCGTCGACAAAGCCCTCGGCCAGCAGGAAGCCCGCCGCCAGCTCTTCATCGTGACCCGGCGTGCGCATCGTAAGCGTGAAGCGCCGCCCGCCCAGACGGATTTCCAACGGTTCCTCGATCGCCAACGCATCCCGATGCGATTGCAAACCGGTTCCGTTCCATTTCAGGATCGTGCGCGCCTGCGTCCCCGGCGCGGTTCGACTCGCGTTGTCGGATTTCGGCGCTCCCGCGTGGTTTCGATTTTCCATGGCTCGTCTCAAAGAGTGCTTGACCTTAAACCACACTCTCCGCTCAAACTATGGCGCGCCTCGATCGCATCCGGAGGTTCAGCAAGATGGCCAAGGATAATCCAACCTCAGCCGGGCAAGCGAGCGCCGATACCGGACGCTTTGCAAGCTGGGGCACCGCGGAGCTTTCCAAACAAGCCTTCAGTCCCCAGAGCATTGCCAAGGGTTCGCGGCTGCGCGGCGCAGCGGTCAGCCACAGCGTGTGCCCGTACTGCGCCGTCGGATGCGGCCAGCGGGTTTATACCAAGGCCGGGCAGATCATAGACATCGAGGGCGATCCGGAAAGCCCGATCAACGAGGGCACGCTCTGCCCCAAGGGCGCCAACACCTTTCAACTAATCGCCAACCCCCATCGGGTAACCAAGGTCAAATATCGCGCGCCTTACAGCGACCACTGGGAAGAACGGCCGCTCGATTGGGCGATGGAACGGATCGCGCAACTCGCCAGGAAGACCCGAGACGAGGACTTCGTCGAGCGCGACTCAAACGGACTCCTGGTCAATCACGTCAAGACCATCGCGCATCTCGGAGGCGCGACGCTCGACGACGAAGAGAACTACCTGATCAAAAAACTCTTCAACGGCGGACTCGGCATCGTCGCGATCGAGAACCAGGCGCGTATATGACATAGCGCGTCGGTGCCCGGTCTGGGCGCCTCCTTCGGTCGCGGCGCGGCCACCACCTTCCAGCGGGATCTTTCGACCAGCGATTGCATCCTGATCATGGGCTCCAACATGGCCGAAGCCCATCCGGTCGGCTTTCGATGGCCGCTCAAGGCGAAGGAGCGCGGCGGCGTCCTGATTCACGTCGATCCGCGGTTCACTCGCACTTCGGCGCTGGCCGACGTTCACGTCGCGATTCGCGCCGGGAGCGATATCGCTTTTCTGGGCGGCATCATCAACTACATCATCGGGAACGATCGCTGGTTCAGGGAATACGTCGTCCATTACACCAACGCCGCCGCGATCGTTAACGAAAACTACCTCGGCCCCGATCAACTCGATGGCTTTTTCGTCGGCTTCGATCCGGCGAGCAAACATTACGATCGCAACTGCGACGGTTGGAACTACGCGAGCGGGACTTCCGACCAGGAGCATCGAGCGCCGCGCGATCCCACGCTCCAGCATCCGATGTGCGTGTTTCAGATTCTCAAGCGCCACTTTGCGCGCTACACGCCGCGGATGGTCGCGGAGGTCTGCGGTTGTCGGCTCAAAGATGTCGTGCGAGTCGCGGAACTGATGTGCCGCAACTCGGGACGTGAGCGCACCAGCGCGATCGTTTATGCGCTGGGATGGACCCAGCACACCACCGGCGTGCAGATGATTCGCGCCGCCGCCATCATCCAGCTCCTGCTCGGCAACGTCGGCCGGCCGGGCGGCGGCGTGCAGGCGATGCGCGGCCATTCAAGTATCCAGGGCTCGACCGATATCCCGACGCTCTACGATCTGTTGCCCGGCTATATGCCCCAGCCGGCAGCGATCGAAAAGCACGCCTCACTCGAGAGCTACCTTCATTACGGCCACGGTTCGGGCTTCACACGCGGCGGCGCGCAAGGGTTCTGGGGCGAAGAAACGCCGGGCGGTTACTGGGCCAACATGCCGAAGTTTATGGTGAGCCTGCTCAAGGCCTGGTACGGCGACGCCGCGACGCTGGCGAACGATTACGGTTACGGCTGGATCGGAAAAATCGACGACGATTATTCGCAGCTCAGCACTTTCATCAAGATGCAGCAGGGAATGGTCAGGGGGCTGTTCCTGATCGGACAAAATCCCGCTGCCGGCGCGCCCAACGCGAGATTGAATCGCGCCGCGTTGCGCCAGCTCGACTGGCTCGTGGTGCGCGACTGGTTCGAACACGAAAGCGCCAACTACTGGTACGCCGATCCGGCGGTGAGCGACCCGAAACAAATCAAAACCGAAATTTTCTTCCTCCCCGCCGCCGTATCCGCCGAGAAGGAAGGCACTCTCACCAACACCGATCGTCTGCTCCAATGGCACGAAAAAGCCGCCGACCCGCCCAATGATTGCCGCTCGGACGCCTGGTTCATCTTCCATCTCGGCCAAAGGCTCAAGGAGCTTTACAAGGATTCCAATCGCGCTTGTGATTTGCCGATCCGGAATCTCACATGAGACTATGCGCCCGACAAGCCGGCGATATTGCCTGACGGCAGAACGAGCCGGATCGAAGACGAGCCCGACATCGAGAAGGTGCTCAAGGAGATCAACGGTTACGCCGTCGCCGATCGCGGACAGCTCAAGCGCTTCAGCGAACTGAAGGGCGACGGCTCGACGGCGTGCGGATGCTGGATCTATTGCGGCGTGTTTCCCGAAGAAGGAAACAACCGGGCGCGCGCTCGCGACAACAGCGTCAACGGTTCGATTTATCCGGGATGGGGTTACTCGTGGCCGAACAACCGGCGCATCATGTACAACCGCGCGTCGGCCGACCCCGACGGCAAGCCCTGGTCGGAGCGCAAGAAATATATCTGGTGGGACGAGCACGAGAAGAAATGGATCGGCCTCGACATTCCCGATTTCGAACTCGACAAGGCCCCCGGCTATCGGCCCGTTCCCGATGCGCGAGGCATGGATGCAATCGCGGGCGACGCGCCGTTCATCATGATGGCGGACGGAGCGGGAAGGTTGTTCGCGCCCAACGGCGTCAAGGACGGCCCACTGCCGACCCATTATGAGCCCCGCGAATCGCCGTTCAGGAATCCGCTCCACGAGCTTCAGTTCAACCCGACGCTCAACGCGCACGAAGGTCCGTTGAATCCGCTCGCGCCGGCGCGCGATCCCGCCTACCCGCTCATCGCGACCACGTACCGCTTGACCGAGCATTACCTGAGCGGGCCGATGAGCCGCTTCAATAGCTGGCTCAATGAGCTTCAGCCGGAGATGTTCGTCGAGCTCGGTCCCGAGCTGGCGGCCGAACGCGGCATCGAGCACGGCGGATGGCTAACGGTAACGACGCCGCGCGGCTCGATCGAGGCGCGCGCGATGGTGACGCGGCGGATGCGTCCGCTCGAAGTCGCCGGCCGCATCACGCATCAGGTCGGCATCCCGATCCACTGGAGTTATGCGGGCGAGACCGTCGGCGGATGCGCGAACGAACTGGCCGCGCTGATCACGGACATCAACGTGAGCATGCACGAGGCCAAGGCGTTCGCCTGCCAGATACATCCGGGACGCCTCGAAGGAGTCCGCCGCCCGACCGCGGTGACGGCCGCAGCCCGCATCCTCGATAAAGCACCGATTCCCGACACGCCCGCCGAGGCGCAACCCGAAGGTCGCCAATTCAAGCCTAGATGAATCAGGCGCACGCATGACTCTTCTGAGAAATCTGCTCTATCCATTC
This sequence comes from uncultured Pseudomonadota bacterium, assembly GCA_963759165.1. Lineage (GTDB taxonomy): Bacteria > Desulfobacterota > Binatia > Binatales > Binataceae > DATJOQ01. Next base: position 2,686,444 of record CAVWXK010000001.1, read on the forward strand.
GAGCGCCCTGCGCCGCCGCCGGCGCGAACGCCGATGGGTTTCTTCACCGACACCACGCTGTGTATCGGATGCAAGGCGTGCGAGGTCGCCTGCAAGCAATGGAATCAGCTCCCATCCGACGGTTTCGTCTGGACCGGCGATAGCTACGACAACACCGGCACGTTGTCGGCGACGAGCTGGCGTCACGTGGCGTTCATCGAGCAGTTCCCGAACGGAACCGCTGCCGGTACATACGGCGGCAGATCAGGTCCGGCGGCTTTCGGCACGGAGCAATTAACATCGGGCGGTTTCGATCTCGACGCTCTGCTCAGCCAGGCCAAGGATGGCCGATGGCTGATGATGAGCGACGTGTGCAAACATTGCAGCGCAGCGCCTTGTCAGATCGCGTGCCCGACGGGCTCGATCATTCACAACGAATTTGCCGACGTTTACATCCAGAACGACATCTGCAACGGATGCGGCTATTGCGTCGCGGCCTGTCCGTTCGGCGTGATCACGCGCAACGCGATCGACGGCCACGCGCATAAATGCACGCTCTGCTACGACCGCCAGCGCGACGGCCTAGTTCCGGCCTGCGCCAAGGCCTGTCCCACGGAATCGATTCAGTTCGGGCCGATCGAGGAACTGCGCGAGAAGGCGCGGAAAAGAGTCGCGATACTCCATCAGCGCGGCGAGACCGACGCTTCCCTTTACGGCGATCGGCCGACCGATATTTATCCGTCGTTGCACGCGTTCTTCCTGTTGCTGGATGAGCCGTCGCGCTATCGCTTGCCCGACAATCCTGAAATGCCGCAGCTTCATCTCGCGGGAGATTATCTTCGGGCGGGAGTCGGCGCGCTGTTGATGTTCACCGCGGCGATCGTGGCGATGCTGGCTTATGCGGTCTGAGCACGGATCGGCGCCCGCCCAGCCGCGCGCTGCGACCGGCGGTCGAAGCACGTCGCAGGTCAAGCCGCCTCCCTGGCATGGCTGGGTGGTAGCCGACCTGTTTCTCTCAGAGTTGTCGTCGGGGATTTTCCTTTTCGCCGCGCTCGGCGATTTGCTCGCGCCGGGCGTTTACGGCCGTGTCTCGCGAATCGGCTATCTCGTCGCGTTCCCGGCCATCATCGCCGATCTGATCTGCCTGATCGCAGACCTCGGTGATCCGATGCGCTTCTACCACATGCTGCGAACGTTCAAGTTGAGATCGCCGATGGCAACCGGCGTGTGGGCTATCAGTCTCTACGCGATAATCGCGTTTCTCGGCTTTGTGCTCGCGACCGCCGACGCGCCGCAAATCGCATTCGCGCGGACCGGCATCGGCGCCGTTGGCGTCTTTCCCGCGCTTTACGTCGGCGCTTACAAGGGCGTGCTTTTGAGCGCGACCGCGCAGCCCGGATGGAAGAACGCGCGATGGTTGGGCGCCGAGCTATCGATTTCCTCCGGCATGCTCGGCGCCGCGAGCCTTCTCCTGATCGCGATCCTGATTTCCGCAGGCTCCGCAGTCCACGGCTATCGTGCCGCGCTGATTCTAATGCTGCTTCTCGAATTGGTTGCGACGGGCATCTTCCTGACGCAAACCGGGAGCGTCATCGCTCGTGGGTTAGGGTTCGCTCGCACGATCCTGTTATACGGGCTGGCTCTCGGCGCTGGCGTCATCGTGCCGCTGATCATCACGGGGACCGCGGGAGGGCATGCGGCGTTGGCCGCAGGCGCGGTGCTGGCGATGCTCGGGGCGCTCGCTTTCCGCTATCGCTTGGTTATGATGCCTCACGAGGGGAATGCGTGATTCGCCGCTTCAAGTTCGACCAGGACGTTTACGAAACGCTCGATCTCGTCCCGATGGCGGTCAGGCGCAAGCTCGATCGAATCGGCGTCAAGATCGGGCTGGAGCAATGGCAGGCACTCGGCCGCGGCGAGCGTCTGGCTATATGCCATCTTCCGGCCAATCTCGACGAAGAGTGCGAAGCGATGAGGCTCTTCGTGCGCGAAGCGGCAATGCGCGCAACCGGCGTCGAACCGAAAATGCTGCCCGAGGCCGACCGCAACGCCGCCGAACCGCCCGACGAACCGCCCGCCCGCTTGATCGAGCGTGCACATGAAGCAGGCTTTGTTCTGGACGACGCGTCATGGAGCAGGCTCGATCCCGACGCGCGCTACGCGTTGATGAAGATGGGTGCGGGCAAAAAAATCAGCGAGAATTTCGCCGCCGCACTGGAGGAGTTTCTCGGCGCGCAGAGCGAAGCGCCATCGGTTCCCCCTGCGAAATCCTGATTGGCGGTAATACCACACGGTCGCGCGCGGCGCCTTTCGGATCGTTTGACCTTTCGGCACGCCAGGCAAATCGTTCAGTTTTTGGCGATAATAGGGGGTCGCTTGATCCCGTTGTTCGCCAGAGGATAGGTTTCCAAACGTAGGGATGAATCGCGGGCGCGCAAACCATGGGAATCCGGGGCGAAGCAGAATTTCTTAATCTTCCGTTCCAGGAAAAGCTGGAATTTCTCTACGGATTACCCGCGAGTCAAAAACGCGACCTGATCCTGTCGGCCCCCGAGGCCGAGCGCCTGGTTCGATCGTTCTCGCCCGAAACGCTCTTTTATACGGTCAAGGAGATCGGGGTCTCCGATGCCGGAGATCTGCTCAACCTCGCCATCCCCGAGCAAATCAAGGCTCTGTTCGATCTCGATTGCTGGCGCAAGGATCGCGCCGACTTGGGCCGGATGCGCGAGTGGATCGAAGGGATGGCCGAGGGCGGCCGCCGCCTCATGGCCGACGCGCTGATGGAACTGGACCTCGAGCTGGTGACGCTGCTGATGCGCACGTATATGAAGGTGCATCGGCTGGAGGAGGCGCAGGCCGCGCTCGACGTGCTGTCGCGGCAGGTGATGCAATTCGACAACTACGTGGTCGAGTTCATCCGGCACGACAATATCACGCCGCTCATTCAGGAGTTTCTGGAGGAAGTTTTCGAACGTGACTACGACTACTTCGCCAGCCTGATGGAAGAAATTTACTGGGGGGTCGAGGCCGAACTCGAGGAAGAGGCCTATCAGTTCCGCCGGACGCGACTCGGGGATCAGGGCTTTCCGGATTATTTCGACGCTCAGGACGTATTCGCATATCTCAATCCGCTAAAATTTCGCGAAATCTGGGCCGGCCACGTCGCCCCCGATCGTGAAGATTCGCTTGTGGAGGATACGCAGGCTCCGCTCGACATGGCGCTCACGCAGCCGGGCGCCGACAATTCTCTCCTTAACGCCGCGTTGACCGCCGGCTTCGCGGCTCCGGGGAAACGGCAACTGCGCAGCGAGATGGCGATGGTGACCAACCAGGTGCTGGTCGCGCGCGCGGTCGATTTCGGCGACCTCGACGCGGTCCGGGCGACGGTCGAACTAACCCATCATTATTTGAATCTGGGTCTGGAGCATCTGGCGGTCGGTGTTCTCGCGACCGCTATCGAGCATCTTCGCGACACTCATCTGAAGCTACTGTTCCGTCTCGGCGTCAGCCTGACGATCGATCTCCGAAAGCGCGCCGAGGCTTTGATCGCCCGGCTGGGCCTGGCGCCCGGGGCCGCAAAGGAAATCGCGTATCTCGACTCGCCCTATCGCGAGGCTCTCGCCGGCTTCACCCGGAGGATGCCGCAATTCTACGAAGGGCTGGAGGGTAAAGGCTCGGTCACGATGCGCGACTTCGGCCAGATGCGCGACCTCCACGTCGCCTACCGGGTGCTCGATCAGATCGAGGCGGTGCGGACGCTGTTCGAGGCTTTGCTGGCGATCGACATCGGCGCGCCGGGCTTCCGCGCGGAAGTTGCGGGCCGCGATATCCGTCTCAGTCAGATTCTTCTCACCGCTCTGGTACAGAAGGCACTATGCGGCAGGCTGTTCGCCGAACCGATCCCGGCCGGCCGTCTGTCGGAAGTGAGAACAATTTTGACCGGCGCCGGCGGCCGCCCCGCCCGGCTCAGCGCCGACTTCCGTCACCTGGTCGATGAAACGCTCTCGGCAAAGCTCGAACCGGAGACGCTCAAGTCGGCGGGCGATTTCATCAACTCGTGCCTGAACCTGATCGAAGAGGAATTTTCCGAACTCGAAGCCGAGATCGATCCGCGCTATATCCGCGGCATCCTGCTTCGCCGCGATTAACGCCCGCCGCATCGCTAACCTTCCGGCTGGTGCGGAACCGGCAGCTTGACCGCGCGCTGTTGGCCGCGATGTTCGAGAGTCACGGAGACGGAATCCTGGCCGTTGAGAGCTCTCACGCCCGCGTTGAAATCCCCGAGGTTGCGAATCTCCTTCTCTCCGAGCCGCGTGAGCACGTCGCCGCGCTCGACTCCGGCGCGCGCCGCCTCGCCTCCGACGTCGGCGACGAGCACGCCGCTTTTCGGCCGGGCGTTGAAATACGTCGCGATTTCCTCGGACAGTTCCTGCACCGTGATCCCGAGGGCATGGGCGGCCTCCGGACCGTTGGTCGGCTTTCCCGCACCCGCGGCAACGGCGGACTCGAAGAGCTTCGGCGAGACGTAAATGGGAGCCTTCAGTCCGAGCGCCAGCGCGATCGCGTCGCTTGGGCGGCTGTCGATTCGATAGTGATTGTTATCCAGATAAATATCGGCGTAGTAAGTCTGATCGCGAAGATCTCCGATCACGACGCGATCGACGTGATTGCCCGTCTTCTCAATCACGCTCTTGAGCAGATCGCTGGTCAGCGGACGCTGCGGAGTCATCCCGCGCATCTCGAACAGGATCGCCCGCGCCTCGTTATCGCCGATCCATATCGGCAACCGGCGGTTGCCGGCTTTCTCTTTGAGTAATACGAACGGCACGCCGCTCTCGCGGTCGAAGCCCACGCTGGCCACTTCCACCCTCACCTGCTCGGTCTCCGCCGGTTCGCTTCGCTGCGCCAAACGATTGCGGCATCCCGCCAGAGCGACGATTGCTACCAGAAGCAACCGCAAGACCAATTTGGTGCCGGTATCAACTGCCGTCATTGGAATCACCTTCACCGCCCGACGCAGGCGACGTTAACGTTTCAGCCGTGCGGAAATCGCGCGCGATGATATAGAGCTCCGCCGAGCCGGGGCGCGTCGCCTCGGTGCGTGTTGTCTCAACCTTCCGAAAGCAGCGCTCGAAATTCGCGATGATGTTCTTGAAGTCGGCGCTCATGAAAATCTTGGCGACCATCGCGCCGCCCGGCCGCAGCGCCTGGCGCGCGACTTCCAGCGCCAGATCGAGCAGCTCGCCAACGACGGCCTGATCGCGCGCCCGGATTCCGGTAAGCTTGGGTGAGATGTCGCTCGTCACCAGATCGGCGGGACCGCCGAGCCGCTCCAGCGCCGCGGCCCTGATCGCCGGATCCCGGAGATCTCCGGCCAGCGTCGTAACGTTCGGCGGCATTTCCCTGCAAGGCGCGAGGTCGAGGCCGACCACGCGCCCTCGCAGGCCAACCGCGCCGCTCAAAATCACCAGCCATCCGCCCGGCGCGCATCCGAGATCCAGGACTCGCGCCCCCGGACGAATCAGTCGATAGCGGGCGAGCAGTTCGCTCAGCTTGAAGGCCGCCCTTGAGGGCAGCCCTTTTTCGCGCGCTTTGCGATAAAATTTGTCTCGCGGTTGGTAAATTGTCACTCGCTGAACTCGACCAGGCTTTTCGCACCGGCTCAAAGCCGATATTATACTTGATTCCCCGACGACGATTACCGTCTCTCAATCAATGATTTCACTCGAACTTGAAGATTTGAACCCCGCTCAACGCGATGCGGTGCTTGCCGGAGACGGTCCGATCCTGATTGTAGCCGGGGCGGGCTCCGGCAAGACTCGGGTACTCACCTATCGTATCGCCCACTTGATTGCCGAGCGCAAGGTCGGCGCCGACCGCCTGCTGGCGGTAACCTTCACCAACAAGGCCGCCAACGAGATGCGCGAGCGGGTTGCCGCGCTGCTGGGCGCCGGCGCTCGTTCCCCGTGGATCGGCACCTTCCACTCGACGTGCGCGCGGCTCCTGCGCCAGGAGATCGCCGCCCTGGGCTATCAGCCCAATTTCACGATCTTCGACGAAAGCGACGCTTTCATCGCCCTGCGCCGGGTCATCAACGACGTCGCGCTCTCGCAATCGCCGCTGCCGGAAGTTGCGCGCGCCAGAATCGACCAGGCCAAAAACGATGGCCTCGACCCCGACGGTCTGCTGGCGCGAGCTTCGACCGCCGAGGAAATGACCATGGCCGAACTCTATCGCGTTTATCAGGCCCGGCTGCGGGAGCTGAACGCGCTCGACTTCGGCGACCTGCTGATGCTGACCCATCAGCTCTTCGAGCGTCACCCGGCGGTTTTGGAACAGTGGCAGAACCGCTTCAGCCATCTGATGGTCGACGAATACCAGGACACCAACCGCGTCCAGTACCTGATAATCCGCGCGCTGGCCGCGCGCAGCGGGAATCTGTGCGTGGTGGGCGACGAAGACCAGTCGATCTACCGATGGCGCGGCGCCGATATCCGCAACATCCTGGACTTCGAGGGCGATTTCCGCGACGCACGGATCTTCAAGCTCGAACAGAACTATCGCTCGACCAAAACCATCCTGGCGGCCGCCGACGCCGTAATCAGCAACAACCATGAACGCAAACCCAAACGGTTGTGGACCGAAAACGCGACCGGAGAGCCGATCGTCTGCTTCACGGGCCGCACCGAGCGCGATGAGGCCGACTTCATCGCCCGCGAGATCATCCAGCTCACGGCCGGCGGCGAACTCCGTCACGCCGACGTCGTGGTCTTCTATCGCACCAACGCCCAGTCGCGGGTGATCGAGGAAGCGCTGGTTCGCCGCCGCGTGCCGTATTACGTCGCGGGCGACATCCGGTTTTACGAGCATGCGGAGATTAAGGATCTGGTCGCCTATCTGCGCGTTCTCGCCAATCCCGCCGACGCGCTCAGTCTTGCTCGGCTGTGCGGAGCGCCGCCGCGCGGTATCGGCGCCAGGACTATCGAAGCTTTGCAGGCGATGGCCACACGCGAGGGGCTGCGCCTGTTCGACGCCTTCGGCCGCGCCGAGGTCGAATCAAGCATCGTGCTCAGGAGCGCAAAGAAGGCCAGCGCCCTGCACGCCTGGCTCCAGGAATTGATGGGCCGCGTGAACGACATGACGGTTAGAGCGATAGTCGACGAAGTGGTCAGCCAGACGAATTTTTTCGCCTATCTCGACACTCTGGCCGACGGCTCGGCGCGCCGCGAGAACCTGGTCGAAATGCTCTCGGCAGCGAGCGCCTTTGATGCCGAGCGCGGGGTCGGCGGGCTGGGCGAGTTCCTCGAGCGGATCGCCCTGGTGAGCGACGCCGACCAGCTCGACGCATCGAGCGGGCGCGTGACGCTCATGACCCTGCATACTTCCAAAGGGCTTGAGTATCCCGCGGTCTTCATCGCCGGCATGGAAGAAGGATTGTTCCCGCATAGCCGCGCCAAAGACGACGCGAATATCGAGGAAGAGCGGCGGCTTTGCTACGTCGGGATGACGCGGGCGCGCCGCCTCCTGTACTTCACCAACACCCGCTCGCGCGAGATCTACGGCTTGCGGCAGGAGTCGCGGGCCTCGCGTTTTCTGGCGGAGATAGATCCGGCTCTCATCCGCAGGCTCACTCCGGAACCCGCGCTCGCTCCGATTCGCCAGCCCTCGTCGGAGCCCTACGTCGATTACGGCGATGGTCAGCACGACCCCGGCGAGGATGGGCACGAAGCGGTACGCGTCGGCATCCGCGTTGCCCATCCGACCTTTGGGTCGGGCGTCGTCCGCCGCCGCGAGGGTCGAGGCGAGGCCGCCAAGGCATGGGTTCAGTTTGATCGCGCCGGACTCAAGCTGCTGGTGCTGAAATTTGCCCAGCTAAGGTCGATTGCCGACTGAAGCGCGCTTACTTATCATTGAGGCATGGGGTGCGCGGCGTGAAGGTGGGCGGTTTATTCTCTGGCGGTATTGTGCGGTTCTACTCATCGTTAATCATCCGACGGCTCAAGCCAATCGCGATCCTGGCCGTACTGATACTGGCGGCGATTACGTCGGCGACGACGGTGCGGGCGTGGAGCGAGGCCGACTTCGAGCATCGCCCGCTGGTCGGATATCCTCTGCCTCCGGAACCCGAGAACATCATCGGTGACCTTTCGACCTACACCATAAACAAGGGCGACACGTTGCTCGATGTCGGGCGATGGCACGGCCTCACGGCGACCGAACTCTCCAACGCGAACCATCATCTGGACTGGTGGTCTCCGCCGGTGGGCAAAGAAATCATTCTGCCCGGCGAGCACATACTTCCCGCGGGCAAGCGCGAGGGAATCGTCCTCAATATTCCCGAGATGCGCCTGTACTACTTCCCAGGCCCTGTCGAGAAGCGCGGCAAGAAAGGCAAGCTCACCGCGACTTCATCGCTGCCGAGGGTCGTTTATACCTTCCCGGTCGGCCTTGGCCGCTTCGATTGGCGCACACCCGTGGCCGCTTTCAAGGTGCGCGGCAAGACTCGCGATCCGGCGTGGGTTCTGCCCGATGACATTTACCAGGAACATCTGGAGCGCGACGGCGAAGCCGAACATATGATTCCGGGCGGCGACCCCGATAATCCGCTGGGCAACTATCGAATCGAACTTACGCTGCCAATGTATGCGCTGCACGGCACCAATGTTCCCTGGGGCGTCGGGATGGAAGTGAGTCACGGATGCGTGCGGCTTTATCCCGAAGATATCGAGCAGCTCTTCAACCTGGTCCGGCCGGGTATTCCGGGAAGGTTTGTCTATCAGCCGATCAAGTTCGGACGGCGCGGCGATTCGGTGTACGTCGAGGTTCACGAGGATCTCTACGGCAGATATCCCGGCCTGTGGAAGCTGGCAGTCGATGAGGCGCGCCGCGAGGGCCTGGCTGACACTATCGACTACCGCAAGCTCGAAAAAGCGGTCGAGGAAAAGACCGGCGTGCCCACCAATATATCGCGCGCGAGCGACGCGGACAGCGCGAGTGAATCGACCGCGCCTGACTCGGCGGACTGAGGCTTTTTTTCTTCCCTTCAAAGCGTCATCGGCACTTCCTGGCGCGCCATCGGGCACGCCGGAACATCCCATCCCGCTACCGTCGCGAAGGCCGACGCCGCGGCTCCCTGCCCCATCGCCGCTTTCTTGTCCCGCTTTCGACCGGTACTCTATATTGCGAGAACTTTCGGTGAGCAGCCAAGGAGCACTCATTTTGTCGGATTCGATAACCTCGTCGACCGCCGCGACCGCAAACACCGTCGTCCCGCACCCGGCCATTAAGCCCGAATTAACCGTCTGATGCGTCAGGTTGCCTTTCATCGTCCTTCGATCGGACCCGAAGAGGAGCGCGAGGTTCTCGACACGTTGCGCTCGGGATGGATCACGACCGGGCCCAAGACCAGGCGTTTCGAACAGGAATTCGCGGCCTACGTCGGGGCGAGTCATGCGCTGGCGGTGGCGCACTGCACCGGCGCGCTTCATCTGGCCCTGTTTGCGCTCGGGATCGGACCGGGCGACGAGGTGATTACCACTCCGTTCACGTTCACGGCGACGGCCGAGGTAATGAGCTATCTCGGCGCCAAGCCGGTTTTCGTCGATATCGATCCGGGCACGTTCAACATTAATCCGGCCCGAATCGAGGAGGCGCTGGAGAGCGGCAAGCACAACCGGGTGCGTGCGTTGCTTCCGGTGCACTTTGCGGGGCAAGCCTGCGATATGGATCGGCTGCAGGCGATCGCGCGCCAGTATGGCCTCAAAATCGTCGAGGACGCCGCCCATGCGGTGGGATCGACGCGCCAGATTGAAGGCCGGGGCACAACGAAGATTGGCACAACCGGCGATTTGACCTGCTTCAGCTTCTACGCGACCAAGAACATCACCAGCGCCGAAGGCGGCATGATCACCACCGAGGATCCGGCGATCGCCGAGAAGATCGCTATCGCCAGCCTGCACGGAATGAACCGCGACGCATGGAAGCGCTACGACAAGAGCGGTTCGTGGTACTACGAAATCCACGACCTCGGTTTCAAGTACAATCTTTCCGACGTCCACGCCGCCATCGGTTTGGCGCAACTCAAGCGGGCCGACGACTTTACCCGCCGGCGCGGCGATATCGCGCGCGCTTACAGCGAGGCCTTCCGCTCCGAGCCGGCGCTGCAGGTGCCCTACGTGGAACCCGGCGTGGGTCACGCCTGGCATCTCTACGTTTTGCGCCTGCGGCTGGACCGGTTGAAAATCGGGCGCAATGAGTTCGTCGAGCTTCTGCGCGGTCGCGGGGTGGGCACCTCGGTGCACTGTATCCCGCTCCACACGATGCACTTCTATCAGCGACAGTATGGCTATCGGACCGGCGATTTCCCGATTACCGAGGAGATATACAGCCGATGCCTGTCGCTGCCGATCTATCCCGCGATGAGCGACGCCGATCGCGATTACGTCATCGAAATCGTCCTGGCCGCGGCGCGTGAAAATCGCCGCTAAGGCCGCGGGAGGGAGATAGTAAACCATGCGAGTACTGGTGACAGGCGGCGCGGGCTTTATCGGCTCTCACCTGTGCGAGCGGCTGTTAAACGACGGCCACGAAGTCATCTGCCTGGACAACTTCTTCAGCGGCCGGCGCGCCAATGTGCTTCATCTTCTGGACAATCAGAATTTCGAGCTGATCCGCCACGATATCGTCGAGCCGATTCTGCTTGAGGTCGACCGGATCTTCAGCCTCGCCTGTCCTGCGTCGCCCGTCCACTACCAGTACAATCCGGTTAAGACCACCAAGACCAGCGTGATGGGCACGATCAACATGCTTGGCCTCGCCAAGCGTGTGCGGGCGCGGATGCTGCTGACTTCGACCAGCGAAGTCTACGGCGACCCCCAGGAGCATCCGCAAACCGAAAGCTACTGGGGTAACGTCAATCCGATCGGCGTGCGCTCCTGCTACGACGAAGGCAAGCGCGTGGCCGAGTGTCTGATGATGGACTACCATCGCCAGAACAACGTCGATGTGAAAATCGTCCGCATCTTCAACACCTACGGCCCGCGCATGGCGATCAACGACGGCCGCGTGGTCTCCAACTTCTGCGTCGCCGCGCTGCGCGGCGACGACCTCACCATCTTCGGCGACGGCAAGCAAACGCGCTCCTTCGCCTACGTCACGGACCTGGTCGAGGCGCTGGTGAAGATGATGGACACGGACAACTTCATCGGCCCCGTCAACCTGGGCAATCCCGACGAATTTACGATCCTCGAGCTCGCGTCGCTGGCGATCGAGCTCGCAGGAAGCTCCTCGAAACTGGTTTATCAGCCGCCGCGCCCGGACGATCCGGTAAGGCGCAAACCCGACATCACGCTCGCGCGCGGGCGGCTCGGATGGCAGCCGAAGACCCGGCTCCGCGAGGGGCTGGCGATGACCATGGAACACTTCCGATCGCAGCTCGGCCTGACGCGTGCCTGAAAAAATAATCACGGCGCCGATCGGAGCGCTTCGTTTGCGCGTTCCGCGGCGACATTCCCGCTTCGACGCTTTGAAAAACATCGAGAGACAATCAAGTGAGTAGTGCGCTCGTAACCGGCGCTTCGGCCGGAATCGGCGAAAGCTTCGCCTATGCCCTCGGTCGCGAAAAATACGACCTCGTCCTGATCGCCCGCCGCGAGGATCGACTCAAGGCTGTGGCTGAGGAGGCCAGGCGCAGGGGCGCCGCCTCGGCGACGATCATTCAGGCCGACTTGAGCGAGCGCAACGCGGCCGCGATGGTATTCCAGCGCATCGAGAGCCAACGGCTGACGATCGATCTGCTGATTAACAACGCCGGCTTTGGAACCAGGGGGCGCTTCGACCGACTGCCGCTGGGCCGCGAGCTCGAAGAGATCGACCTGAACGTGACCGCGCTGGTGGCGCTGACACGTCTGTTTCTGCCCTCGATGGTCGAGCGGCGAAGCGGCACGATCATCAATGTCGCATCCACCGCGGCGTTTCAGGCCGTGCCTTACATGGCCACTTACGCGGCGACCAAGGCCTTCGTCGTGAGCTTCTCTCAAGCATTGTCGACCGAGATCGCCGGCACCGGCGTCAACGTGATGGCGCTCTGCCCCGGGCCGACACACACCGAGTTCCAGCAGGTCGCGGGGACGAAAATGGTCCGCATGCCATCCTTCGCCTATATGGACGCGGATACGGTTGCGGCGCAGGCGCTCGCCGCCGCCCGGCGCGGACGCTCGCTGTACATCAACGGCGCAATCAACGCGGCGATGGCCGGAGCCGTGCGCCTTGCGCCCCGCGCGCTCGTGAACTGGATCGCGGCCGGCATGTTCCGTCCGCCGCGATGAACCGAATCGGCAGGGCACACGCCTGCGGACCCGTCGCCTTAGCGAGGCATTCGCGATGCGGCGCCGTCGCTCACTGCTTCAGCAGGTGTCGCGCGATGACGACTCGCTGGATCTGTGAGGTCCCCTCGTAGATTTGCAGCAGCTTCGCGTCACGCATCAGCTTCTCGACCGGATACTCCTTCATGTAGCCGTAACCGCCGAAGATCTGCACCGCGTCGGTCGTAATCTTCATGCAGGCGTCGGCGCTGAAGGCCTTGGCGTAGCTGGACACCACGTTGGGAAGGTCGTTGCGATCGACCGCCCATGCGGCCTTGTAGACCAGCAGCCGCATCGCCTCCAGCTCGATCGCCATATCCGCCATCATGAACTGAACCGCCTGGAAATTCGCGATCGGCTGTCCGAACGCGAAGCGCTGACGCGAGTACTTAAGGCATTCGTCAAGCGCGCGCTGCGAAACCCCGATCGCGATCGCGCCGATCTCGGGGCGGCTCTTGTCGAAGGTTTCCATCGCGTACTTGAAGCCTTCGCCCTCGCGGCCGACCAGCGCGGTCGACGGGATGCGCAAGTCGTCGTAGACGATCTCGGCGGTGTCGCCGGCGCGCTGACCGAGCTTGCCATGCATCCGCTGCCGAGCAATCCCCGGCAGATCGGATGGAAACACGAAACACGAGATGCCCTTGTGCCGCAGCCGCTTGTCCGAAGTCGCGAAGGTCACAATCCAGTCGGCGTTGGAGCCGTTGGAGATGAAGTGCTTGGTGCCGTTAAGCACGTATTCGTCGCCCTCGCGACGATAGGTCGTCGACAGCGAGGCCGCATCCGAACCGGCGCCCGGCTCAGTAAGCGCGAAGGCGCAGAACGAGAGGCTCTTTACCAGCCGGCCGAGGTAGGTTCGCTGCTGCTCGGCATTGCCGGCGATCGCTATTGGGAGCGTGGCGAGGTCGTTGGCACTGATGGCGTTGGAGATTCCTGAGCAGCCGTAATTCAATTCTTCGGTGATCAGGCAGGCCTCGAGGACGCCCAGACCGAGGCCGCCGACCTCTTTGGGGACCAGAAAATTAATCAGCCCGGCGGCGAAGGCCTTCTCGTACACGTCGCGCGGAAAGATTTCTTTCTCGTCGCATTCCTTCGCCCGCGGGATGATCTGTTCCTCGCTGAATTTTCGGGCCAGCGCCTTGAGTTCGCGCTGTTCTTCGCTTAGCTCGAAACCTAACATCGATTTTGGCTCCTAAGTCGTTCAATCCGGCTGGTACGTGATGACCGCATACACCTGTTAACGGACCCGCCGTCGCAAGGGAAGAGCCGGTCCGGCACGCCGGCCGGCAAAAAGCGCGTGGGCGCGGAAACAACGAGTTTTCGCTTCCGTCCGATAGAGCTGGTGCGGTAGGGTGGAAAAAAGGCGGGTTTCCATCGGGAAGTTTCGAGCCGCGGAATCGAATGGAGGATTCAAATGCCAATAACGATCGTCGCCAAGTTAAAAGCCAAGCAGGGCTCCGAACAACAGATGGAAGAGGCGCTGCGCGCGATGATACCCAAGGTCCGCGAGGAACCCGGCGCCCTGACCTACATCCTGAATAAATCGGTTAAGGACCCGACCGTGTTTGTCTTCTATGAGGTTTACAAAGACCAGGCGGCGTTCGATTTCCATACCAAGACGCCGCACATGGCCGAGTTGCAAAGCAAGCTTCCGGCGCTGCTTGACGGGCGTCCGGCGATCGACATCCTGACCGAACTGGACGGCAAAAAGTAGGCACGCCCCGTTCCGCGCCGACGGCATTCCATGCCGGCGGTTGGATTCGCGGGCGTCGCCGGTTGGTCTATTCGGGATGCGTCAGGCGGGTCAGGTGAATGATCTTGCAGGCCGCTTCGAGCAGCCCCATGTAGTAGAAGGCGCTCTCGCAATCGGCGCCCGCTGAGAAGGCACCGTGGCCGCGCACCACCATCGCGCGCCCATTTTTCAGCACGTCGACGATTGGACCGGGCTCCTCGCCCTGCCCTTCGATCGAGTTTGATGTGGTTACCGTGATGTCTCCCAGGACCGCGCGCGCCTCGTTATGGATCGGGCTGATTACCCTGCCGTTGAAACTGAGCGCGATGGCGTACGGCGGGTGGGCATGAATCACGGCGCGATGGTCGGTGGAGCGGTAAATCGCGTGATGGACCGCGACCTCGGAAGAAGCTTCCGCGGGAATAGGACCGTTGAGATCGACGGTCACGAGATCGCGGTCGGGATCGAGCATCCGCAGCGACGCGCCGCGGCGTTTGATCACAAAGGCGCGACCGTCTTCGAGCAAGGCGCTCAGGTTGCCGCTTCGCGGGCTCTGCAAGCCCATCCAGAACAGGTCGCGGCCTATGCGACAAAGTTCATTGCGAATCGCTTGCTGATCCACGATACGGTAGCTCCCCAACAGGAGAAATAAAAAACATCCCTGAGCCGCGCTCGATCAACGTTCTCCGGCGTCAATCACGCCTTCCCGCAAAGAATAAATATGCCCTGCCGCAAAGCCGATAACCAGAGCGCAATTCCTCTTTGACAGAGACGAAGATGCCCTGATTCGGTTACACCCTCATTTCTTCCGAGTTATTCTACACCGCAGCGCGCGAAGCAACGCCCGGTCAAACTGGCATCCCGCATCCGATCGCGACAGACCTTTTTTACCTTCCCTACCGTACGCCGATTTCGCCGGACCGAACGCAACAGCTTATCTCCTGATCACTCCGTCGTCGGAAATATCGACGTACCAGGCGGTTTGAAGCGCCATATCGTCAGGGTGGGCGCGATAGTATTCAACCATCGGGGTGCCGGATAGCGCGGCAACCAGATCATCGGTCGCTATCCGCCGAAAGCCGAAACGTTCCAGGTCATCCACGGTCTCATTGCCCAACACGTAAAGATGGCTCACGCCGCGCGCGTGGGCGGCCTTCCGCGCGGCGATAAGCAGGGCGGCGCCGACCCCCCTCCCCCGCATCGATTCCCGCACCCACAGCGACCTGATGAGCGCGGCATCGAGCTTTGGCTCGACACCCGCCAATCCGACCGCATCATTCCCGAACCAGGCGACCAGATAACCCGCCGCCGGCCATTCGACTCCGTCCGTCGTCATCCCGGCCTCGGACAGTATCGCCCGCACCAACGCCAAATCGCGCGTCGATTCGACGACCAGCTTCCCTTCACTACGCCTACGTAAAGCCATTACCGGCGCGGCGGCTGCCTCGCACCACGGCCAGAATAGGGTTGGCGGCAGGCGGCGGCAAGCACATCGCGACGGATATCCCTTTGCCGTCGGCACCGGCGCCGAGCTAATAGTCTTGCGGAGGCAGGGATGGAGATCGTCGGCACCGGAATCGACGTAATCGAGGTCGAACGCGTGCGGCAAGCGCTGGAGCGCGCCGCTACCGGCGCGCGGTTTCGGGCGCGGGTCTTTACCGAGGGCGAAATCGCTTACTGCGAATCGCGTGGGCGCGCTCGCTACCAGAGTTACGCGGCGCGGTTCGCGGCCAAAGAGGCGACGATGAAGGCGCTCGGCACGGGATGGAATCGCCACGTCGGATGGCACGAGATAGAAGTCGCCCGCGACCGCGGCCGTCCGCCGCGGCTGATTCTCTCAGGCAAGGCGGCGGCGTTCGCCGGCCGCCATAACGTAAGGCGTCTGCACCTGAGCCTCACACACAGCGCGTCGCAGGCGCTCGCTTACGTGATTGCGGAAGGATGAACGGAGGGCTTGCGGGCGCGAGGAAAGTTATTTATTTCTTCGCGGCAGGCGCGGGACCGGCAGGCGGGCGGGCGGCGGCGGCCGGGGTCGGCGACTCGCTCTTTGACTTGAATTCCGCGCCCGACGATCTGTGCAATTCTTCGAAAGTCAGGTTATCGAGCGCGTACACCGCGCCGCTTGCGCTTGAAATCGCATAGTAGTCGACCCGCGCCGGCGGAGCCGGCGTCTCGCCGCTGCTGCTCTCGTTGCGCCGCTCGACCTTCGCGAGCTTGACGGCGACCAATAGCTTGCCGTCGTTCGATTTGAGCGTCAGCTCTCCGGTCGGAGCGTTCAACCCGAATTTCTTCGCGTCGCTCATCGGGTCTTCGACGATCGACTGCGCCTTCAGGTTCTGCAATTTATTGAGGAACTGCTGGACCTTGGGAAGATCGGCGGTAGTCTTTGCTCCGCCTTCGACCAGCTGCCATTTTCCGTCGCCGAGGCGCTCGAGCATGAAGCCCTTCCCGTCGGCGCTTAATCTTAAGCTGGCCGACCTGGGATGGCTCGAACGCGATTATCGTCTTGTCACGCAGGTCAAGGAGGGTCTTGTTGGTGTCCGTAAACACCCAGGTATGCACGGCATAGACCGGAGCCCTTTCACCGCGTTTAACATAGACCGCGTCCTTCTCGGACTCGCTTTGCCTGGCTCCAAACAGAATCGACTGGCGCGCCTCCTCCTTGCCGGTAAAGATCGATAGCGTCAGGCGCGGTTTATCGAGGCCGAACCGTGCGAGGTTATCGGGCTTGTCGTCGATAAATTCTTCGATTCGGGCACCGGCCAGTCCGCTCAGGAGCTTCTCGACCACGCCCTGGTCGGCCTCGTACTTCGCGGGCTTCACGATAGTCCAAACGCTCGTGATCCTTGTCGAGTTCGACGGCGCTGCCGTCGTCGCGCTCGAAGACAATCTTTCGGGCCTCGTCGGCCCTGAACTTGACCAGTTCGTGGTCGCGCAGATCTTCTACCGTTTTCTTCACGCCCGGCGGAAATGCCGACGTGGTGAGCATCACCGCCGGCTTGTCAGTGGTCTTGATATAGGCGGAGAAGCCGACCGGCGTGGTCTTTCCGACCTCGATTCCGGGCAGTGCCGGCCGGCCTTCGGCAACCACGGTGATCACCACTTCGGGTCTGGCGAGGCCGAAGGGATCGAGGCTCGCGGGCTTTTCGTCGACGGTCTTCTTGACCACGCAGCCGGCGATAGTCTCGACCAGAGTCCTGACGGCGTTCGGGTCGGCGTCAGCCTTGATGGGCTTGACGATCGACCACTTTCCGCTCTCCTTCGCGAGGCCGATTTCCCGATCGGGATACTTGAGCGTGATGGCGGTGATGTCGTCCGCTTTTAACTTGAAGAGCTTGTTCGTCTGTTCATCGGGTTTCTGCGACGCGTTGAAATACGCATAGCCGCCGACTACGGCAAGCAGAATCAGGGCGATGATAGTGTTGCGAGGTCTCATGCAGCCAGGCAGGCGTCGCGGTCGAAACTAGTTACGCCGCTCCCACCACACGGTGATCCCGATAATCAGCAGCAGCTCCGGCAGCGTCAGCACCGAGAGCGCGAACAGTACGCTGAATTGATCCAGCGTCAGGCGCATGCGCGAAGAGCGCAAACTGCGAGGCCGAATCGATATCGACTTCTCTTCACCGATCAGCCAATCGACGCCGTTGATGAAAAAATCACGATTAAAGAAATTGGTGACGTTCTGATTGTCCGCGAATTCGGTGCTGCCGAGCACGATCATCCGCGCGTAGCTGTCCTTGCCGGTGAACTGCTGGTTGGCTTCTATCGCGTCGGCAACCGTAATCGGGCCGCGCCGGTCATTGCCGTCAAACTTGGCCGTCTGATGCTTGAAGATGCCATCGATATCGGTTTCCGCCCACGAGGTCTCGCTGGTCTTGGCCAGCGCCGTCACCGCCAGACCGGCCTTTGGATTGACGCCCGCCGGTTCGACCGAACGGGTCATCGGAAACACGGTACGCTCGGTAAAGGACTTGGTCACCGCATGATTGCCGTAGCTGGTTACTACCGGGCTCAGACCCAGCGCCGGGCCCCGCAAACAAGCGAACCACCTGATCGACGACCACGTCGTTGCCGACCTTGACGCCCCATTCGCCAAGCATCTTGACCAGGCCGGCTTCAACGTTGCCGTCATCCGGCCGCGGCGGCTCAAGCATCACCACCGCCCTCCCGCCGCTCTTGAGATAGCCATCGATCTTGTCCAGCTCATGCTGCGTCAAAGGCTTGCGTGGCCCGGCAATCACCAGGATATTGCAATCGGCCGGAACCTCGGCCTCGCTCGCCAGCACGACCTTCTTGACCTCGAAACCCTCGCCTTCAAGCGCCTGACGCAGGCTCGCCATCCCCTCGGGATGTTCGGTGTCGTCGGGATCGCCCTCACCGTGACCGTCGAGAAAATAGATCACCTTTTTGCCGCCTTTGGTGACCTTGATAATCGCGTTGGTCAGATTTTCTTCACTAAGTTCGCTGACGTTAGTTCCCTCGCCCTCGTCGCCGCCGTACTGGACGCGGGTGGTACCCATCACCGATACCTTGTACTTCTCCGCCAGCTCGGGATGCTTGTCGGGGTCGACCATCTCCAGGCTGACCTTCGGCGAAGCGTACGCATAGCTCTCGTAAAGAGACTTGGCGCGCGCATTCTGGCCGCCTTCGAAAAAGCCGTAGAATTTCAGCGGCTTCGCGAGATTCTTGACCACATCGACTGACTGACTGGAGAGACTGAAGGTTTTCTCCTCGGTCATATCGAAGCGCCTGTGATGGAGCGAAGAAAGATAATTCACGGCCACCAGCAGGCCGACGAACCCCAGCGTATAGATCACGGCGTTGGCGCCGTAACGGGTGGCTCGCGAACCGACGATGGAACCCATCGCTTCCCGGCTGGAAACCGCCCAGACGATCAGGGCAAAGACGCCCGCCGCGATATTGACGAAAACGAAGAACTTGAAGCCGGCCGCGATGAAGTAGTCGACCAGACCAAAGGAGAGCAGGACCAGTCCGATGATTCCCGCCAGCGCTGAACTCCGTCGCATCGTTCCCAACTCCTAGCGCCAGCGCGCCGACTCGACCGAACGCTGGGTCAAGAACAATGCCACGAAAATCAGGCTCGCGAAATATACCAGGTCTTGAGTGTCGATCAGGCCCTTGACCATCTGCCCGAAATGTTCCGGTAGCGAGAGGTAACGCAGCAATCCGCTAAAGGCTCCGCCACCCGCTTCGGCAGGCCATGAAATCACGTACATCAGCAACAGCGCCCCGAAGCAGCTGATTGCGGCGATGATCTGGCTGTCGGTCACCGAGCTGGTGAACAGCCCCACCGAAACGAAGCTGACCGCCAGAAGCGACAACCCCAGGTACCCCGACAACATCGCGCCGGCCTCGGGATTGCCGAAGAAGACAAGAATCAACGGAAAAACGCCCGCCAAGGCGATCATTATCAGCACGAACACGGAGGAGCCGATAAACTTGCCGACCACGATTTCGGCGGTGCGCAGCGGCGCGGTGAGCAACAGCTCGTAGGTGCCGGTGCGCTTCTCTTCGGCGAAGGTCCGCATCGTAACTGCGGGGATGAGGATCACCAGCACGATCGCCAGATTGTGCAGCAACGGCTCCACCACCCATTGGTTGAGATTCATCCGCTGAGCCGCAGGATTCTGCATCGCGTTGTACATCTGAATCATCGAATTGAACCGGCTCACCAAGGCGAAGAAAAACCATCCGCCCAGCAGCAGAAAAACCGTCATCACGACGTATGCCACAGGCTGCACGAAGTAGCTCTGGATCTCCTTGCCGGCAATGGTAAGCGTATTTCTCATTACTGGGGTCCCAATGAGGTCCGCCCCGCACCGACCTCTTCAAGTTCCAGCTCCGCCCCGGTGGCGTCGGGATGGCGTTCCTTGGCTATCGCGTTGAGGAACACGTCCTCGAGCGATGCTCCGGCGGGAAGTTTATCCAACGCTTCCTCCAGCACGACGCGGCCGTCGTTGATGATCACGACCTTGTCGCAGATCTGCGAGACTTCGGGCAGGATATGGGTCGAAAGCACGATCGTGCGATCGCCTGACAATCCGCGAATAAGGCCGCGAATGTCGCGAATCTGACGAGGATCCAGTCCGATGGTGGGTTCATCCAACACCAGGACTTGCGGATTGTGAATTAGCGCCCCCGCCAATCCAACCCGCTGGCGGTAGCCCTTGGAAAGCTGGCCGCATATCCGCCCGATTACAGCTTCAAGCCCGCACACCTTGGCTACGTGCTCGACCGATTCTTCCACGGCGCGTCGCGGCACGCCCTTGATCCGGGCGACGAAGCGCAGGTAGCTGTCGACCCGCATATCGGCGTAAAGCGGCGGATTCTCCGGCAGGTAACCAATCCGACGGCGGGCTTCCAGCGATTGGCTGAAGATATCAAGTCCGTCGACAAGCACAGTCCCCGAGGTGGCCGGCATGAATCCCGTGATGATCCGCATCGTGGTCGTCTTGCCGGCGCCATTGGGACCGAGAAAGCCGAGAATCTGCCCTCGCTCAGCCTTGAACGAAACATCGTTGACGGCTACCAAGTTGCCGTAAACCTTGGTCAGGTTTTTTACTTCGATCATCCGCCTGCGCTATCTCTTGCCGTCATCGCCGCAACACCTGCTTGCCTTTGACATGGGCAACGGGTTCGGCATTCAACAATACCGGGAGCAACCGAATTAGATAACCATGCGGCCCTGCCGAGTCAATACGAGGTCGCATCAAAGCGGGTCGCTGGCGCCCCCCGAATAGCTTCTGTTACCTTTCAAGTTTCCTCATCATGGCAGACGAACGGCCCACCATCTACCTAGTTGACGGCTCGGGATACATTTTCCGGGCTTTCTTCGCCCTACCCCATCTGACGACCTCGCGCGGGATGCCGACCAACGCGGTCTACGGCTTTACCCGGATGCTGGTGAAATTGCTCAAGGACGCGCGGCCCTCGCACGTCGCGATCGTGTTCGATTCGCCCAAGAAGGGTTTCCGCGACGATCTTTTTGAAGCCTACAAGGCCACCCGCGCCGCCGCGCCGAACGATCTCGTGGTTCAAATTCCTTTAATCCACCGGATGGTGGAGGTTTTTCGGATTCACAGCCTGGTCCTTGACGGCTACGAGGCCGACGACGTCATCGCGACTCTGGCGCTGCGCGCCGCCCGCGAGAAGTTCAACGTCGTCATCGTCACCGCCGACAAGGACTTCATGCAACTGGTCAGCCCCAGCATCACGCTCTGGGACACGATGCGCGACAAGCACACCGGGCTTCGCGAGGTACGGGAACGCTTCGGCGTCGAGCCGCGCGCATGGGTAGACATCATGGCGCTGGCGGGCGACGCGGTCGACAACGTCAAGGGCGTCCCGGGGGTGGGCGAAAAAACCGCATCCGAATTGATCAAGAAATTCGGCGGGCTGGACGAACTGATGGCCAGGCTGGATCAGCTGGAACAGAGCGACATCCGCGGGGCGAAGCGGCTGGCCGGCCTTATAGCCGCTCATCGCGATGACGTCGAACTGGCGAGAAAACTGGTCCGACTCGACACTGATGCGCCGGTAAAAGTCGCGCCCGCCGAGCTTGTCTATCGAGGCCTCGACGAGAAGGCCGCTGCCGAGCTGCTGCGCGAGCTGGAGTTCAACGCGCTAATCCGCGAGCTGGCCCCATCCGAAGTCAGGATGCCGGAGGCCGCCGGAGCCGAAATCTCGACGGGAAAAGATGAACTTCCCGCCGTGATGGCGGAGCTGAAACAAGCATCGCGGATCGCGCTTCATCTCGGCTTCGACACAATCGGCGCCGATCTGCTCAAACTCAAAGGCGAAGGCGACGAAAAGACTTTCGCGATCGGAGCGGCACTGATCGGCGCGGCCGCCGAGTTGCTCGAAGCACGGATACCGCCCAAGGCCTGCCACGACCTGAAGAGCCATATCAATCGCCTGCGGCGCTTCGGTGTCACGCTCGGCGGAGTCGACTTCGACACGATGCTGGCGGGTTTTCTGGTAAATCCAGGCCGGTCGGAGCCGTCGCTCGAAGATCTCTATCACGAACATCTGGCGCCGCTGGGCGGACGTTCGGCGGGCGGCTCGGAGCCTCAGCTCGTCGAGGCGTTGCGTCAGGTTCTCCAAACACGCCTTGAGGAAAACGAACTCATTCCGCTGTTCCGCGATATCGAACTGCCGATCGCGTCGGTGCTTGCGGAGATGGAGGCGGTCGGTATCGGCATCGATGCCGAGGCGCTCAAGGCGATGTCGATCGAGTTCAGCGAGCAGTTGATGACGGCTCGAGAGTGAATGCTACGAACTCGCCGGCAGGCGCTTTAACCTCAATTCGCCGATCCAGCTTCGCGACGTCCTGTTCACTCATCTGAACCTGCCCACCAAAGGGCTCAGGAAAACCAAGAGCGGCTTCTCGACCGACGTCGACGTACTGACCAAGCTCGCGACGATCCATCCGCTGCCACGCAAGCTGCTCGACTATCGGGGACTGGCCAAGCTCAAATCTACATATGTCGATGCGCTGCCGGCCCTGATCGACCCAACCACCGGACGAATTCATACTTCTTTCCATCAGGCGCTGACCGCCACCGGCCGCTTAAGCTCGACCGACCCCAATCTGCAGAACATCCCGACCCGAAGCGAGGAAGGCCGGCGCATCCGTCGCGCATTCGTCGCGAAGCCCGGTTCCATTCTCCTGTCCGCCGACTACTCGCAGATCGAGCTCCGCATCCTTGCCCATCTTTCCGGCGATGCCACGCTCATCGATGCCTTTACCCGCGGCGAGGACATCCATACTCGCACCGCAACCGAGGTACTCGGCATCAAGCCCGACGCGGTCGATGCCGAAGCGCGTCGGCTCGCAAAGGTGATAAACTTCGGCATCATCTACGGGATGGGACCGCAGCGCCTGGCCGGCGAACTCGGAATCAGCCTGCGCGATGCTTCGGACTACATCCGGAGATATTTCGAACGATTACCAGGGGTTAGCGCCTACTTCGAGCAAACTTTGAGCCAGGCACGCGAACATGGCTACGTCGTGACGATGTTTGGCCGACGACGCTACCTGCCGGAACTGAACGCTGCCGAAGGCGGCGCGCGGTCACAGGCCGAAAGGATCGCGATTAATACACCGCTTCAGGGCACGGCGGCGGATTTGATCAAGATCGCGATGGTCCGACTGCATCGGCTGATGGCCCAGGGAGAATTTAAGGCGCAAATGCTGTTGCAGGTGCACGATGAATTGCTATTTGAGGTGGACGAGAGCAAGGTCGAAACGGTTTCCCGCCTGGTCAAGAGCGAGATGGAAGCGGTCGCGCCGTTGCGAGTCCCGTTGCTGGTCGAGGCAAAAACTGGACCTAATTGGGCTGAAATGTCGCGGCATTCTTAGGTCCACTTGAATTTCGACGCATCACACAACGTCTAGGTACATTGAAGAGCGCTCGATCAGATGGCGATGAGCTCGAGTTGGTTGAGCGGGCCAGGAAAGGAGACCGGGAAGCTTTCGGAATCCTGGTCGAGCGCTATCAGCGTCGCGTGGTGGGAGTCGTGTTGTCGGTGGTTCGAAACCCGGAGGATGCGGTTGAACTGGCTCAGGAAACTTTCGTTCGCGCTTATCAAAACCTCTCCAAGTTCGAGGAACGCTCGAGCTTTTCTACCTGGCTTTATCGGATCGCCGTCAATCTGGCGATCGATTGGCGCCGGCGCGAGAACCGCCACGTCACGGTCCGCGGCGAGGAGGCCGAGATCGAAATCGAGCGCATGCCCACTACGGTCGGCGACGCGTTCAAAGAAACCGCAAGAGGCGAAACGGCTCAGAGGATTCGCAAAGCTCTCGACGAGTTGACCCCGGAACTCCGTACGGTGATACTTTTACGCGAAGTGGAAGGCCTGTCCTATGAAGAGATTGCCGAGGTTCTCGGTTGCCCGCGAGGCACCGTGATGAGCCGTCTCTTCTATGCCCGGAGCCGTTTGCGGGAACTACTCAAGGATTTGCTGGCACAGTAGACCCATGGCCGATTGTACCGAGATAGCGCCCCTGCTCGGGGTTTTCGAAGACAGCGAACTCGAACCTCACGAAATGCAGGAAGTTGCGCGCCATCTCGCCCGCTGCGGCAACTGCGAAATCGTTCTGCACGATTACGCTGCACTGGGCCGCAATCTTCGCGCCGTGGTCGTGACTCCGCCGCTCGAAAATTTCGCCCATGCGGTACAGCGTCGCCTCGATGAAGTTCGCCTCCCGCTTCGCACGCGCCTCGAGCGCTATCTGGAATCAATGGGTGAAAGCTGGACGACCGCCTTCGCGCTGACGTCGGCCGCCTTGGCGTTTGGGGCTTGGCTATTGTTCTTTACGCCGTATGTGCGACAGAACCCCGATCAGATCGCCAGCATCGAACGCGAAGCCCAGAGCTTCCAGCATAATGACTCGGGCCCGCCCCTTGGGGCGGCATTCGTCGGAAGCGGTCCGCAGGGGGTGATCTCGCGCCTGGAGACCAAGAACCCTTCGGTCGCGGTATGGAGCGAGCCCGAAACCAGGACCACCGTTATCTGGGTTCCCGATGAGTCTTCGGCCAATGAGTGATTGCGTTTCCGGCAAGGCAATCGGGTTGGCGGTGCTGCTCATCGCGATCGCGCCGCAGTTGGCGCTCGCGCAAATCGCGGGTCGCCCGATCGCGGTCCGTATCGATTCCGTCCTGGCCGCGGATACAAATAAGGGATTCGATACGCGTCTGGCGCCGATGAGCCCTCGGCTCAAGAAATTGTTTCACTATAGTACCTACCGCCTCGAAAGCCATGAGGAAGCCATCACCGAGTGCGGCCACATAATCGGCTTCTCGCTGCCCGGCGGGCTTATCCTGCATGTCGCGCCTCGTCGGATCGAGGGCGACATGATCGAGATGGGGGTGAGCCTGTTTCATGGCGAGCACCCGATGATGACCACCGATCTCCATCTGATGAACAGCGGAGTGTTGATGGTCGGCGGTCCGCGCTACGAAACCGGCACGCTCATCATTTCCATCGCCGCGCAAGTGATGCCGCCACATCTCGCATCACCGTTGGGATCTCCCGACGCCAGTCCCATTCCGCCTCACGCCGAGCCCAACGATATTCGCTAACGCGGCGGCATCCTGAGCGCGCCATCGAGCCTGATGGTTTCGCCGTTCAGCATCGCGTTCTCCACGATATGCCGGGCCAGCGCGCCGTATTCAGCCGGCCTGCCGAGGCGGTGCGGAAACGGGATTTGCGCGGCCAACGCCTGGCGTACCGGCTCCGACAGAAGCCCCAGCATCGGGGTGTCAAAGGTTCCCGGCGCGATCGTGACCACCCGAATCCCGACCGAAGCCAGGTCGCGTGCGATGGGAAGCGTCAGGCCAACCACCCCGCCCTTCGAAGCGGAGTATGCCGCCTGACCGATTTGACCGTCGAATGCGGCTACCGACGCGGTATTAATGATCACGCCGCGTTCGCCGTCCGCGTTGGGCGGGTTCTTCGCCATCTGAAAAGCGGCCAGCCGGATGACATTGAAGGTGCCGACCAGGTTGATCTGGATCACCTTGCTGAAGACCTCGAGCGAGGCCGGCCCTTCCTTGGTCAATGTACGCTGGGCGCGTCCGATACCGGCGCAGTTCACCGCGATATGGATCGTTCCGAAGCGCGCGACCGCCTGCGCGATGGCCTGCTCGACCTGCGGCGCCAAGACTACGTCGGCGGCAACAAACAGCGCATCCGGCCCAAGCGAATCGGCCAGTTTCGCGCCCGGCGACGAAGGCAAATCCAGTATCGCCACCTTGCCGCCCGCTGCCATCAGCTCTCGCGCGGTCGCCTCGCCAAGACCTGACCCACCACCAGTGATCAATGCAACGGTTTCTTTGACGTTCATTTCATTCTCACTTTGTTTAGTGTTTCCGGTATCCGTAACAGGCCGGTGAAAAAAAGCAACGGGATTCAAATAGCGGAGTTCGGCTATTCGTCGAACAAATCAATTTCTGTCCGAGTTTCGAGCCCGGCATGGAACGCTGAATTGCTACCCTACGCTTTCAGCAGCTCGGGCAGTTGCGCGCTGAACTCCTGACGCGAAAGCACGCGATCAAATCCGGCCTCGCGCGCCGCGGCCAGCGCTTTGAGGTCGACGTGCGACGCGAAGCCGATGAGCTTCGCATCCGGCGCGGCCTCACGCACAACGAGCGCGGTCTGTCCTCCCGCAAAGGCGCTGTCGGAAAGATCGGCGAACACGATCGCCGGCGCGAGTTCGGCACATCGGGCGCGTGCCGCTTCGAGATTCGACGCGTAAACGACCTCGACTCCCAGCGCCTGGGCCGAAGCGTCGATTTTGGTTCTGAAGAACAAATCCCTGATGAGGCCGAGTATTCGCACGCGATTCATGGTTCACCGCCCTCTTTGCTTTTCTATCAGCTTAGCGGCAGACTCGGGGCTTCGGAACCGGTTACCGGAATTGGTCCGAATCAGTACCCTCATATTATTCCCCTGGCGGGCGCATCGCATCAGGTCGGCGAGCGCGACGCTTTCCACGATTCGAGGAGCGACCACGATGGTCAAAATTCGCGATATTCTTCACGTTGGGCTGTATGAAGAGGACCCCGCTGCCGTGGCGAAGTACAGCGAAAAAGTGCTGGGCTTCCCGACCACGCAGGAAGGGGCTGTGCGATACCTCCGGACCGACGCCTACCATCATCGGATCGCGGTCCATCCCGGTCCCACCCGCGGGATGGCCTACACGGGATGGGAGGTTGCGAACGAACGCGATCTGGAAGCCGCGGCCAGGGAACTGGATTCGCGCGGAGTTCCGGTCAGGTGGGGAGACACGCAGAGCGCTCAGGTACGAAAGGTACAGCGCTTCTTCGAGGTCAGCGACCCCTCGGGTATTCGTGTCGAACTGGCATGCGGGCCGCAGCGATTGGACGCTCCCGTCGCCTTCACCCGCCCGCTCAATGTCGTCGGGCCGGGCCACATTCTGCTTACGGTCGACGACGTTGATCGCGAGGTCGAATTTTACCGCGACCTGCTCGGCTTCAAGGTCAGCGATTACATCGATCTCCGTCCGCCGCATCGACTCGCGTTTCTGCGCTGCAACGAGCGCCATCACACCCTGGCGCTGGCTCCACGCGATCCGGCCAAAGCGCCGCGCATGCAACACTTCATGTTCGAGGTGGCGTCGCTCGACGACGTGATGCGCACCTATCATTTCGCGCATTCACAGATCGGAATGGGCCCGGGGCGCCACGGCAACTGCCACACGGTTCACGTCTACGTACAAACGCCCTTCGGCTTCGCGATCGAATACGGATGGGGCCATCGCAGGATCGACGACGCGACCCATCAGGTCGTCACCTATACCGCTCAAGAGGGAATCGATTTGTGGGGCGGCAGCCCTCGGGAAACCTTCGAGCTGGGTTGAGTCGTGATCGGTCGCCCGACGCCCCGGCCCTCACCCTACCCTCTCCCTGGTCAGGGAGAGGGTAGGAAAACCATGCAGAGGCCGAACGGAACTTACAGGTACTGGTTGAACCAGTCGATCGCAACGCGCATCGCGTCGCCGCGCCCCGGCTCCGTGTAGAAACCGAGCT
Organism: uncultured Pseudomonadota bacterium; assembly: GCA_963759165.1. Taxonomy (GTDB): domain Bacteria; phylum Desulfobacterota; class Binatia; order Binatales; family Binataceae; genus DATJOQ01. The sequence goes on from CAVWXK010000001.1 coordinate 2,714,091, forward strand.
GATCGTAGGGCAGGAGCGCGAGCTTCTTGGGCTCGTTGGCCTTACGATAGGCGTCCAGAATGTGCTCGATCGGATGGATCATGTCATAGCCGGCGGTAACCACGATGCACAGTGGCCGCGGCGAGATCTGATGAATCACGCTCTCGGGACTGAACTCGATAATCTTTTCGACCGACTCCAGCACCAGATCCGAACGCCACGTTTTAAGACCCTTCTTCGCCTCTTCGAGAAAGGCGAGAATCGGAGCATCGACAGGCATCGCACAAAACACACTCTGACTCGCCATCCCGGCTACCGGCACGCGGGCACCTTCGCCGGTTTTGAATCGCCGCCGACGATCTTCTTCCAGCTTGTCCAGCAGCGCCAGCCACTGGTCGCTGGTCCGAAGCGACTGCATCCAGCGCCGTCCATTGACAACCGGTACCTGCGCCACGACGGCCTTGGCGCGGCGATCGACGGCCGCGGTATAGATGACCATGGCGCCGCCGAAGCTGGTGCCCCAGATGCCGATACGATCGGGATCGACTTCTTCGCGAGTCTCCAGATAGCTGATGGCGTTGCGATAATCCTCGGATTCGTTGAGCGGAAAAAGCTGGCCGCGCGGCTCGCCTTCGCTCTCGCCGAAGGTGCGGTAATCGATCGCGAGCGTGACGTAGCCGGCGCGCTGGAAGTATCCCGCTTCCTCGGGAAGCGCCTCCTTTACGATGCTGAAGCCGTGGCCGATGACCAGGGCCGGACCGCGCGAACCCGCACGACGACCCTCCGGGATGTATAAATCTCCGGCGCAGTTGATTCCGCCACTCTTGAATTTAACTTTTTCTACGGGCATCCGGGTTCCTCCCTAAGCTTTCAAAATGACGTGCGCCTGCTTACATGCCGTTCCTAGTCCAAGTACTGCGGTTTGAAAAGCCGCGGCGCGGTTGTTCTCCAACCGCGGGTTAGCTTTATTTTGCTTCCGGATAGAGGATCATTTGCGTGCAACGGAACAGTGCGATCGCCTTGCCGCTTTCCTTGCCTCTGACCGTGGCGTCCCAAACCTGGGTGGTTCGGCCGCTGTGGACTAGGGTTGCCTCGCATTCGATGATGCCGCTGCGGGCCGTGCCCACCAGGTTGGCCTTCAATTCAACGGTGGTATAGCCGCGCGAGCCTTGGGGCAGACGCTCCATGGTGCCGCATCCGCAGAGGCTGTCGGCAAGGCCCACGACCGCGGCCGCATGCAGAAACCCGTTGGGAGAGAGCAGCTGAGGGCGCACCTGAACCTCAGCCAAAAGCCTGCCCTGCTCCACACTCGTAATCTCGATTCCCAGTTCTCCGACCCAGGTGCCCTTTCTGAGGTCGTTGTATTCGCGCGCATTCACCATCGATTTTTCATCCTCACAATCCTCTGGGGTGCGGGTATCCAGCGAGCGGCGTCTTGCCGAGGCAGGCCTCGCGATCACGGCGTAGTCGATCGTGGATGTGCCGGCGACCATACCGCAGCCGATCGCGAAACTCTAGACTTTCACGCGTATATGGAGTTTTGAGTAGGCATAGAGGACGAAACGATGATCAACAAACGTGACGCTTATGTGATCGGCGTGGGCATGACCCCATTCGGCCGCCATGAGGGGCAGGGAGTCGAAGAGCTTGGCCAGCAAGCGGTTATTGCCGCCGTGCGCGATTCGGGCGTCGACTGGCAGGCGGTCGAGATCGCCTTTTGCGGCCACGTGCTGCAGGGAGTTACCGCGGGGCAGCGCGTGCTCGGTCGCGTCGGGATGACCGGCGTTCCGGTTATCAACGTGGAGAACGCCTGTGCGAGCGGCTCGACGGCTTTCTTTCAGGCCGTGATGGCGGTGCGAAGCGGCATGGTCGATGTGGCGCTGGCGCTCGGTATCGAGCGGATGGGACGCGGGCCGCTCGAGGTCGATCGGAGCGATTCCGGCGCATCCGCGAAAAGCGCCGCCGCGGTGCCGCTGATGCCGTCGCTGTTCGCGGAAGTGTTCCGCGCGCACGCGAAAAAATACGGAACCACGGTCGAGCAGATGGCGATGGTGTCGGTGAAGAACCATCATAACGGCGCGCTCAATCCGAACGCCCATTACGGCGTCGAGGTCAGCGTGGCCGATGTGCTCGCGGCGCGGATGGTCGCCGATCCGTTAACCCTGCTGATGTGCTGCCCGACCTGCTCGGGCGCCGCTGCGGCGATTGTAGCGAGCGGCGATATCGCTCGCGGCCTCGCGAAAAAGCCGATCTCGATAGTCGCCGCCGCGTTGCAATCGGAAAAGGGAGCCGGACCGGTCGATCCGCTGAGCGCGGTTACCGAGATCAACGCCAGGGCCGCGCGCAAGGCATACGAGGAAGCTTCAATCACTCCGGACAAGCTCGATTTGATCGAGTTGCACGACTGCTTCGCGATCGCGGAAATTATCCATTACGAAAATCTCGGCCTGTGCGAACGCGGCGAAGGCGGCAGATTCATCGAACAAGGCCAAAGCCGCATCGGCGGCAAGGTCGCGGTCAGTCCATCGGGCGGGCTGCTCGCCAAAGGCCATCCGCTGGGCGCAACCGGCGTCGCGCAGGTGTTTGAAGTGGTTACGCAGTTGCGCGGCGAAGCCGGCCCGCGCCAGGTTGCCGGCGCCAAAATCGGGCTCACCCATTGTCAGGGGTTCGGCGGCGCGGTCGGGGTTCACATCCTGGCCGTGTAGAGGGCACGCGCATGGAGGATCGCAACGGTTACCCGGCGCAGGTGCTTGCCGAAAGAGCGCGCACGCGGCCCGACGACGTATACCTCCTCTTCAACGACGATCGGATCACCTATCGCCGGCTGAACGAGCGCGTTAACCGGCTCGCCAACGGGCTTCTAAAGCTGGGCGCGCGCGCCGGCGATGGTATCGCGATCATGATGCCGAATCGGCCGGAATGGCTTTACGCTTTCTTCGCGACGCAGAAGCTCGCGGCATACGTTGTCCCCATTAACATCGGACTGAAAGGCGAGGGCCTCTCCTACATCCTGAACCACTCGGAGGCGCGCTATCTGATCGTCGGCGCCGAATTGATTTCGCAGGTTATGCCGATCCGCGCCGGCGCGCCCGGTATCCGGAAGATGGTTGTGGATACCAGCGAAGCCGCGCTCCCGGACGATACGACGCCCGCCGATGCGATCCTGCTCCGCGACGTGATGGACTCATCATCGGCCGATGAGCCGGACGTGGCGATCGACTCCGCGGCGATATCTTCCCTGATGTACACGTCGGGCACGACCGGACTGCCCAAGGGTGTCGTGATGCGCTACGGCGCCACCAATCTTTCGTCGAATCCGATGCTGTTGTTCCGGATTTATCGCGACGGCGACGTTCTCTATACGTGCCTGCCGTTGTTCCACGCGAACGCGCTTTTCCTGACCGTAATCAGGGCGCTGGCCGAAGGGCTGACGGTGGCGCTCAGCCGGCGTTTTAGCGCAAGCCGCTTCTGGGACGAAATCCGACACTACGGCGCGACCACTTTCAACGCGCTGGGCGCGATGATTCCGATCCTGCTCAAGCAGCCGCCGCGCCCCGACGACGGCGACAATCCCGTCAGGGTCGTGCTGAGCGCGGCCACTCCCGCCTGGGCATGGGAGCAGTTCGAGAAGCGCTTCGACGTGACCATATGGGAGGGCTACGGGGCGGTCGACGGCGGCGGATTCACTATCCTCAATTTCGGTTGGGCGCCAAAAGGCTCGATGGGCAAGCCGCCGCCCGGCGTCGAGGCAAAGATTGTCGACGAAGAAGGCAACGAAGCTGCCGCCGGCAACGTCGGGAATCTCGTCTTCAAGGTCGACCGGCCCGAGGCGCGGCGCGTCGATTACTTCAAGAACGCCGAAGCTTCGAGCTCGAAGATTCGCGATGGATGGTTCTATACCGGCGATTTGGCCTGGCGTGATAGCGAAGGCAATTTCTACTTCGCCGATCGCAAAACCGATTCGATGCGGCGCCGGGGCGAGAACATCTCATCGTTCGAAGTCGAAAAGATCGTCAATCAACATCCCGCGGTGCTTGAATCCGCCGCCTTCGGAGTACCATCCGAACTCGGCGAGGACGACGTGATGGTTGCGGTGGTGCTGAAGCCGGGTGAGAGCGTCGCGCCCGAGGACCTGGTGCGATTTTGCGACGAGCGTATGGCGAGCTTCATGGTCCCGCGATATATCGACTTTCGCGCGAGCCTGCCGAAAACCGAAACCCATCGCGTGCGGAAAGCCGAGCTCAAAGCCGAAGGCGTCAGGTCGAGTACCTGGGACCGCGGTACCGGTGAGCCGACTGGAAATCGAGCGCAGACCTAACAGGAGATCACATGGAACTCAAAGAGGTAATCGGCCTTAGGCGTTCGATCCGCTTTTACCAGCCGTACCGGCCGGTGGAGCGCGAGAAGATCCAGAAGATGCTGGAGGCGGCGCGCCTCACAACTTTCTGGGGCAACGTTCAGGCGTTGCGCGCAATCGTGATGTTTCGCGAATCGTCGCCGGCGGAAAAATGGAACGCGCTGGTCGCGCCGCTCGGCACGCAGCAGCTCATGCACGCTCCCGCGGTAATCCTCTGGTACTGGGTCGAAGACGCGATAATTGATCGCAAGAGCGACGTCTGACCCAGGGAGATCGGCTGCACGAACTGGTCGACGCACGCGTGATGGGCGCCGATTCGAAGGTTGAGCACGACGCGCTCGATATGCTGCTGATTCCCTACTTCACTGCCAACGCGGAAATGCTGCTCGAATCAGGGCTGACCGAAGTAGACTGCGGTCAGGCAATCATGCTGGCGACGCTGGTCGCGTACGAGGAAGGGCTCGGCACTTGCTGCATCGGAACGGGTGAGATTGGCGGCACTCGCGAAACACGGATGCGCCAGGTTTTCGGCCTGCCCGATACCGCCCATCTGCTGCTCCTGATGACGGTTGGCTATCCGCTGGAAAGCCGCGAGGCCGGCGGCCAGCGCCCGAAGCTGCCCTTCGAACAGCTCTTCTATATCAATGAGCATGGCCAACCGTTTGAGCGTGACGGCGCCGTCGTCGAGCAACTCAAGCGCGACAAGATGATCCAGCCGAAGGCGCCGCTCGCGTATCGGCAGGCCGAACTGGAGTTCGTTCAGCACGCGCTTGGATTGCCGCAGAGTTTCGTTCCGATGCCGCAAGCGCCCGCGCCCGATCCTGGCAAAGGCGGCAAATCGGAATAACGGCCCCTTGTACGCTCACTGGTGCGGCACGCGGGTTGCGCTCTTTTTTGCAACCCGCGTGCCGCACCAGCCCTCGCTCAGGGCAGGCCAAGGATCCGGCGGGCGCCAGCGAGGCTCAGCACGTCGTTGGTGCCGTCCTCGATCAGCGACGCGCGCGCGTCGCGAAAGATCTTCTCGATCGGGTACTCCCTGCTGAGCCCGTTGCCGCCGAAAAGCTGTAGCGCCTCGCTCGCAACGTCGAACGACGCTTGCGTGCAGAAGGTCTTCGCCGCGATCGCGTGCTCGAGCGACGGCGCCAGAGTCCTGTCGTTGTAATCCACCACCGCGCGCGACAGCGCCCGGCACGCCTCAACCCGCGTGAACATGTCGAACAGATGCTTCTGGACGAGCTGATGCTGGCAGATCGGCTTGCCGCCCTGAACGCGCTCTTTCGAGTAGGCGAGCGCCGCCTCAAACGCCGATCTCGCGACGCCGGTGAAAGTCGCCGCCATCAGGCCGTTGGCGCGGGTCAGCGTCGCGACCGCGACCGGCTCGAAAATCTCGGGCCCGACCAGCATGTACTCGGAGGGAATCCTCACGTTATCGAAAAAGATCGGGCCCTGGTTGAGCGCACGCTGGCCAAGCTTGTTGAGCGGCTTCCCCTTGGAGACGCCCGGAAGATCCAACGGCACGAAGGCGACGGCGCCGCCGAGGCTCGCGCCATTGCCCGCCGCGGACGCGAGATAGGTGATGCCGTGGGTGGCGATCGTGCCGTTCGATACCCACGCCGCTTTCTGGCCGTTGATTAGATACGAATCGCCCTCGCGCTTGAGCGACGCCCATCCGGTTTTTTCAAGCTCGTACTCGCCCGCCAGCCCGAGCGCCCAGTCGGACCCGTGAGCCGGCTCCGTAACCGGCCAGCATCCGACGAAGCGCGCCTCGCGATCCTCGACGAACGGTTTGACGAATCGGTCGATCAGGTCGCGATTCCCGGTCATCGCAAGCGCGGCAAAAGGAAAACTCGCCACTCCCAGGCTGAGCGCGAGATCCGCGGCGCCCCATCCCATCTCCTCGAAGAACACCTGCGCGCCCAGCCCCGTCAGCCCGAGTCCGCCGTACTCTGCCGGGATACCGGCGGCGTGATAGCCGAGGCCGTAAGCGCGCCGGAAAAACTTCCACAGCGGCGAGCCGGGCGCGATTGTTTCCTGCGGCTCCGCGATACGATCGAGCGCGATCGCTGCCGGCCGCATCACGTCACGCGCGAACCGATGCACGCTATCCCTGAGTTCCTGATATTCGGCCGGCAGGTTCAGATTTAGTTCCAGGTAGGTCTCCATTGTTCCCTCCTGTGCGATCGCTTCGGACGCGCTTGAATGGCAAGGGCCGCGACGCTATTCCCCTCGCCCACTCTACAATCGAAAACCGCCGGTGCCTAACGAAAACGCCCGGTAATCCCGCGCTTCGCTCACATCCCTATATGAAGCCGCGCGAGGAGCGCCGGACCGTGATGCATAACTATTCGCGATAGCGCGAACAGCAGACCGAAAAACGCGCCGAAGATGCCGCCGTTGACGCGTATCCAGTCCAGGTGTGTGCGGGTCTTCGATTCGATCTGGAATCTGATCTGATCGTCGGAAAGTTGCGCCAGGTTTTCCCGCACCATGTGCGATATCTGTCCCCGGCTCGCCTCGACCGCTCGACCGACGATCGCGTCGATCATTTTGCGCGCGAGCTGATGGGCGTAACTCTCCGGGTCGTGAAGCTGATGGCCGAATTCGTGAATCGCGCTTTCGATAGTGTCCATCAGCTCGGGGTCGTTACGAAGCTCCGGCAGCCGCATCCGCAGATTCGCCACGAACCGCGCGCTGAAGGATTCCGCTCCAAGTTTGTTGATGAGCGCGTAGATGCGCGTGAAGGTCTTCGGCAACGCCTTTTTCATGATTGTTTCCAGGCGATCGCGTTGCTCCGGCGACTCCAGATATTCGATTGCCAGGCTCAGAATGCGCTCGATTCCGGCCTGCCCCAACAGGTCATTCAGCTTCACCTCCTCGAGGAAGGAGCCGAGGCGCCCGACCAGCTCCATTTCATGGAGCTTGCGCCCAATCATCTGGGGCGTAAGCCATTCGTTCTCGATCGTCGATGCGATTCCATCGATCAGCTTCTCGCGATTCCTGGGGAGCACGCCCGAATTCGGCAGATACCATCGCCGCTCGAAAATCATCTTGAGCGCGATGTAATCGCATAGTCCGCCAACCAGTGCCGCCTCCGCTATCGAAACCACAATCTCGGCCGACCTTGTCCAGCGGGTAAAGATGAGAACGAGCCAACTGCCGACGTAAACCAGGGCGGAAAACGCCAGCGTCAGGTCGCCTTTGTGAGAAAGAAAGAATTCGCCGAAGCCTGAGCCATCCGGCGCACCGCTTACTCGCTCGCTGTTCATGGGTTAGGATTGTGGCGGTCCTGGCGCGCGATCGCCATCGAAACGTTTTGAGTACGGCGGCACGGAAGTGAAAGGTCCAACTCGAGCGCGCAAGCGTCTCCGCGGCGTACCTCGACTCACAGCTTCGACGATGATCCGAACCCTGATAATCGACAACTACGACTCATTCACTTTCAACCTGTATCACCTGCTCGGTCAAGTGAACGGCGAAGCACCACTGGTAGTAAAGAACGACGCCACGGACTGGTCCGGCCTGCAGCGGCTTCGTTTTGACAACATCGTGCTGTCACCCGGTCCGGGACGACCTGACAGGCGCGAAGACTTCGGTCTTTGTGCCGAGGTTATCCTTCGAGCCGATGTTCCGGTGCTGGGTGTTTGTCTCGGTCATCAGGGGATCGGCCTGCTCCACGGGGCGCGGCTGGATTACGCGCCTGAGCCGATGCACGGCCGAATCGGCCGGATCCATCATGCCGGTGAAGGCATCCTCGATGGAGTTCCATCGCCTTTTTCGGCCGTTCGTTATCACTCGCTGATTCTCGCCCGCGATCTGCCGGACTGCTTGCGCGAGATAGCATGGACCGAGGATGGGCTGGTGATGGCGATACGGCATCGGGAGCGGCCTATCTGGGGCGTGCAGTTCCATCCCGAGTCGATATGCACTGAGCACGGGTTACGGATACTGACAAATTTTAAAGCCGCCACTGAAAGACACAACGGCCGGCGAGCCAAAGGAGTTGTTTGCTCTCGGACACCGGACGCTTTCGCTTCGCATCGGGCGCCGACTCCGATCAAGTCCGAAAGCCGCTTTACGCTGCGAGTGCGCACTCTCGCGACCTTCCGTGATCCTGAGACGGTCTTCGTCATACTGTTTGGCGGCGCGCCGACGGCATTCTGGCTGGACAGCAGCCTCGTCAAGACCGGGCTTTCGCGCTTCTCCTTTATGGGAGATGCTTCCGGACCGAATAGTCAGTTGGTATCTTACGCTACTCACGCCACAAGGGTCGCCGTCGAGAATAATGGCAGTACAGTATCGCACGATGAAAGCATCTTCGATTTCCTGCAACGCGAGCTGACATCCAGATACGTGCCGGCCGCCGAGCTTCCGTTTGGATTCAACTGCGGCTTCGTTGGCTATCTCGGCTACGAGCTGAAGCGCGAGTGCGGCGGCGGCATTGCGTATCGCTCACCCTTGCCCGATGCGTGCTTCCTGCTGGCCGACCGGATGGTCGTCTTTGACCATCGGGAGCGGCAAATCTACTTGCTGTGTTTGGAGGAACTGGACGCGCTGTCTGAAGCGGACCGGTGGTTCGATAATATCGAGAGCCGGATAAAATCCGTTTCTACCTTGCCGGAGCTTGTTGCTGAGGCGAGATCGGGACAGATAGCCATCAAGAGCCTGCACTCGCCCGACGCCTATCTGGCGCTGATCGCGGAGTGCAAGCGCGAGATTAGGGAAGGCGAATCCTACGAAATATGCCTCACCAACAGAATCAGCGCCAACGTCACACTGGATCCGCTGGGGACGTATCGTACACTGCGCCGGTTGAGTCCTGCCCCATATGCCGCGTTTCTGAAATTTAACGATTTGGCGATCCTGAGTTCCTCTCCGGAGAAATTTCTCACAATCGACGCAAGCGGCACTGCCGAGTCGAAACCTATCAAAGGGACCGCGCCTCGCGGCCAGACCGAAACGGAAGACGGCGCGCTCGGCGAAGCGCTCAGGACGAGCGAGAAAAATCAGGCGGAAAATCTCATGATTGTCGATTTGGTGCGCAACGACCTTGGACGCGTGTGCGAGATCGGCAGCATCGAGGTCCCTGAATTGATGGCGGTTGAGAGCTATGCGACGGTGCATCAGCTGGTCAGCACGATTCGGGGCCGCCTTCGCTCCGACATGACGGCGATCGATTGTGTCCGAGCGGCGTTCCCTGCCGGCTCGATGACCGGGGCGCCGAAGCAACGGGCGATGGAGATCATCGACCGGCTCGAAGGTGCTGCTCGTGGCGTCTACTCGGGCGCGATCGGCTTCTTTGGCCTAAGCGGCGCGGCTGACCTGAGCGTGGTAATCCGCACTATCGTCGCGACTCCGACGGAAGTTTCCTTTGGAACCGGCGGCGCGATTGTGGCGTTGTCCGACCCGGTCGAGGAACTCGAAGAAACACGGCTGAAGGCGAAAGCTCTTCTGGCGGCAATTTCAGCGACAAGCGAACAAGGGCCGCCGCAGGGCTCCTCGCCAAAGAATCAGGTATATGAGCGCGTCTGAGCGAGAGCAGATCAGCTTCGAATTGCTCGAAACGATGCTGTGGAGGGCTGAAGCGGGCTTCTGGCTTTTCGATTTTCACCTTGAACGGCTGCAACGCTCGGCGCGATATTTCGGCTATCCTTGCGACATCGATCGCGTTCGTGACGCACTGGACGCGCAGGTTAAGCCCCTGGCTCCGATAGAGAAGTGGCGAATCAGACTCACACTCGCTCGCGACGGCGCCGTCGCGGTTACGTCATCGAGGTTCGCGATACCCCAAGCGGAAGATGGTTTGCCGACGGTGACTATCTCGGAGAAGCGCACCAATAGCGCCGATATTTTTCTCCGCCATAAAACGACGAACCGCCGGCTGTACGACACCGAGCTCAGCCGGATGCAAAATGATTACGGTTGCGCCGAAGTGCTTTTTTGCAACGAGCGCGATGAGTTAACGGAAGGCTCCCGGACCAATCTGTTCGTTCAATTCGGAGACGTGCGGCATACGCCGTCCCTTGGCTGCGGGCTGCTTGACGGAACCTTGCGACGCTCGCTGCTATCGCAGCCAGACAGCAGGGTGAAGGAGGCAATCCTGACGCCTCGGGATCTCAAGTCCGCCGACAAGATCCTGATCGGCAACTCAGTGACCGGGCTCAGGGAAGTTCGCCTGGTTGAAATTACGAACTGATTACGGAACGTTTGTGTATGTCATCCTGAGCGAAGCGAAGGATCTACGCGAAGCGGTTTTCTCTTGTCTGCCAGGAGTTTCCAGGCAGAATCGCTCCGCGTAGATCCCTCGACTCCGCTTCGCTCCGCTCGGGATGACAGAAGAGAGCGCGGGACCGGGTGGATAAATACGCCCCGCTACCCCGGTGAGCGGCCGACCACCGATACAAAGCTCACGCATCGGCCCGGCATCCCGCCCAGGTTGTGGGTCAGCCCGAGCCTTGGGTCTTTTAGTTGGCGCTGGCCCGCTTCGCCGCGGAGCTGCAACCACATCTCATACATCATGCGCAGCCCCGAAGCGCCGATCGGATGGCCGAAGGACTTCAGTCCTCCATCCGGATTCACCGGCAGCTTGCCGTCAAGGTCGAAGAATCCTTCCATCACGTCTTGCCATGCGCTGCCGCGCGGGCTGAAACCCAGGTCTTCGTAGAGCACGAGTTCGGTCGGAGTGAAGCAGTCGTGCACCTCGGCCATGCTGATCTGTTCGCGCGGCTTGGTGATTCCCGCCTGGGCGTATGCGTCCTTGGCGCAAGCGACGACCTCCGGAAAAGTGGTGAAGTCGTAGGCCTGCGTGAGCGGCCCTTCGCCCGGGCCGGCGATGAAAGAGAGCGCCTTGATGTAAACGGGATCCTTCCGATACTTATGCGCATCTTCGGCCCGAACCACGATCGCCGCCGCCGCGCCGTCGGAAACGCCCGAACAGTCCATGATGCCGAGCGGATCGGCGATCTTGGGCGAGTTCCTGATCGCCTCGATCGGGACTTCTTTCTGGAACTGCGCCTTGGGATTCTTCGCTCCGTTGCGATGGTTCTTCCACGCGATGCGGGAGAGCACGTCCTTGCCCTTTTCCGGATCGAGGCCGTATTTTTTAAAGTACGCCGGCGCCAGCAGCGAGAAGGATGCGGGCGCGGTCATGTTGCCGAGCGTGCCGTCGTTGGGCGGATCGGAAATCACCAGTCCCGAGTAACCCGAATCCTTGAGCTTTTCGACGCCGATCGCCATCGCAACGTCGTACGCGCCCGACGCCACCGCGTAGCAGGCCTGGCGCAGCGCCTCGGAACCTGTGGCGCACATGTTCTCGACCCGTGTGACCGGTTTGTAGCCGATCTTGAGCGGCGCGGAGAGCGTCAGGCCCGAGATTCCCGAACCCATTGTGCCGAGCCAGTAAGCCTCGATATCGTCAGGCGAGATCCCCGCCGACTCGTAGGCCTCGTAGGCGGCGTCGATCAGCAGATCGTCCGTGCCCTTGTCCCAGTGTTCGCCGAACCGGGTGCATCCCATGCCGATGATTGCGACGCGATCCTTGATGCCTCTGCTGGCCATGAAAGTTCCTCCCGCTCCTAGCGCCTGGGGCGCGCCTTCCAGAAATAGTTGTGAACGCCGTCGGCGATAAAGAGATGACGGAATGTCATTTCGATCTCATCTCCGATCGCCACCTTCTCCGGTTCGCAATCGGTCATTTCGCAAAGGAACCGCCCGCCGCCATCGAAGTCGATCACCACGTTCACGGTAGGCGGATTGAGCGAATAGGCGAGGCGGTCTAGCGCGAAAGTCGCGATTCGTGCCGAACGGTCCGCGAACGGGTAAGGTTCCATCTTGTCGCGCGCTTTGCACTCGACGCATATGCGCTGCGGCGGAAGCTGCGGCGTGCCGCACGCCGTGCATCGCGAACCGATGAAGCCGTACTTCCAGCGCTCCGAGCGCAGCATCGGGGGACCTGCGGGACGATCCGGGTCAGGTCGGCGCGGCGGCTCGGTCGGGAGAATCTCGCGCCATTTGAGATAGTTCGCGTACGAAACGTCGCCCTTCGATTCGATCAGTCGTCCGACCGAGCGGCCCGGCTTGTAGCTCGCGACGGCCGGTGTCACGCGCAGCAAGACCGCTTCGGCGCCGTCCGCGACCGTGACCACCAGGATCCGATCGCCGGGCTTGGCGCTGGGCAAAACGCTCGCGAGCATCAGTCCGGCGTGCGCGGCCCCGGTCTGCCCGATCGTGGCAGCGAACGAGTCGGCAAATTTTGAGGGATCGAGCTTAAGTGCGCGTGCGGCTTCTTCAACCGCGCGCGGATTAGGCACATCGAAAACGATCTTGGTCAGATCCGAGGGCGCGACCTTCGCCTTTTCCAGGACGTTCTGGATCACCTTCATCAGCATGGGCGCATGGACCTGCGTCAGCGTGAAGCGTTCCTCCCAGCTATGAGCGAAGCGCTCGCCCGGCGCGCGCCAGGTATCGAGAAATTCCCGCGTTATCGAAGCCCCGGCCTCGATCTCGGCGATCACGTTGTCGCGCCCAAGCACGAATGCCACCGCGCCGTCGCCATTGCTCTGCTCGGCCTTGCCTTCGGGCGCGGCCAATCGGCAATCGGCCATCGCCACCGCGGCGTGGGATGCTCCACCCTCGACGGCATCTCCCGCCTGGAGAAGCCCCGAGAGTCCGGCGCGGACCGATCCGGTCAGGTCCGAGGCACGAATCTCGCCGGAGAGTTGCGCGGCCGCGCCGACGATCGCGGCGTTGAGCTTCTCGGCATAGGGCGGCGTGGTTGTGGCGAGGAACAACGCCTGCACGCCGCCGACCGGCGCGCCGCGTAGAGCGTCGCGCAACGCTTCGACGGCCATCGACACGCTGTCCTCATCGAAACCCGCCACCGCACGCTCGCCCTTGCCGGCCGGGATGCCCAGCATCTGGGCGATGGCGGCGCGCTTCAGTCGCCGGTACGGCACGTATGATCCGTAGGATACGATTCCTGCCATAGCGCGAGTTAAGTCCGATTCGGGTATGCGCGTCAACCCGTTTGGATTCGGAATTTCGCGATGTCATGAGCGCCGGAGGTTTCCGTTAAGGTGGCGGGCTGGTCCTGGCGGTCGGGACTCCGGTATCGTCGTGTGCGGTCTGAAAATGGATAACGTCGAGCAATTCGAAAGCGCCCTCGAACCGATTATCGCCGCCGCAGGGCGGGACGCGATCGCGCAATGCTGGTTGGTGAAGGTCGCGGCCAATCGTCCGCCGTGGACGCCGAGCGGTATCGAGCTATCTGCCGGTGACCGGATAAGAGTCTTTTCCGCGGGGCGCGCCAGTGTCGCCGGCGCACCGGACATCTGGGTGGGCTCACACTTCGCGCTGTGGATGCGAATCGGTCTCGAAGGCGAAATTTTCCGGGCCCCCGGCCATTCATACACCTTTACAGCGGAGACCGGCGGCCAGCTCTATCTGGGTAATATTTTTCCGGGTGCGTGGGCCGATCGGCACGGAGGCCTTGCCACAGACCGGCGCGCCTACGAGCGGGTGACGGGAACGCTGGCCGTATTAGTTGTCCGCTGGCGAATCGAACCGCTTGCGGGACTTGAGCGCATGGCGCGGGATGATTCCGCTGGGGCGGCCGTCGTTCGCGCGGAACTCGAGCGGCTGAAGAATCCCGTGACCACGCCAGCGGGATGGCACTATCTATGGTCGGTGGGCGATGGCGGTATCTTCGATTCGGGAGTTGGCATCGCGGGCGAACCGATCGTGCGATGCCGCCTGCGCGACGATGCGGCGATTATGCAGCGCCCGGTGCGCATGGCGTTCGATCCCGCCGTGAAGCTGCGATGGTCGTGGAAGATCGACGCTCTGCCGTCGGCGCGCCGAGAGGACAGTGTGGCGAGTCACGATTATCTCAGCGTTGCGGTCGAATTCGACAACGGGCAGGATCTTACCTACCTGTGGAGCGCCGCGATGCCGGTTGGAAGCGTTTTTCGCTGCCCTATTTCGTACTGGAACGGACGCGAGACCCACATGGTTGTGCGCTCCGGTACGGAACGGCTGGGAGAATGGATCAGCGAAGAGCGCAATGTCTGGGACGACTACATCCGCGCGATCGGAACTCCTCCCGCCGCCATCGTCGCGGTATGGCTAATCGCGGTAAGCATCTTCGGGCATACCGATGCCTACTGCGAATATTCGGCCCTCGAACTGGCTGCGGACCGACGCACGCGCCGGCTGATCTGAGCGCGCGCCGCATTCCCGGTTTCGTTGTTTTGCGGCCCCCGTCAGGCCAGCGAATCGCAAAGGTTCGTTGACCGAATCAGGCGCTCAACGCCTCCACGACTTCGGCGATCGAAGCTACCTGCGCGATTCCTCTGCTCAGATTCGCCAGCACGGTTTTCTGCACTTCTTCGGCGCTGATCGGATTGTTTTGCTCATCGTTCAGCGCGATGGGCACCGTACCGTCGTTAAGCACGATAGTGTTGTAGTCGCGGAAGTTGGCGTCGCGCGCGGTCGAGTCGCAACAAAAATTGGTCGAATAGCCACAGATAATGAGGTTCTCTATCCCCTTCTTGCGCAACAACTCGTCGAGCTCGCTGTTGAAGAAGGCGCTGTAGCGGTTGCGAATCAGAACCGCTTCGCCCGGCAGCGGCTCAAGTTCGCGGCAGACCTCGGCGCCTTTGGTGTCTTTGGTCAGGATCTCGCCGCAGCCGATGGGCTCCCAGAATTTGCCCATCGGGCCGGAATCGGCGCCTTTCGGAGCGAACGCAAGCCGCGAGTACACGACGCTTACTCCTCGCGCGCGTGCCGCTTGCAGTAACTGGCGCAAACGCGGAATCAGCGGAGCGACGCCCTCCCATCCGAGCAGGTCGTTATTCATATTGATCACGAGCAGTGCGGTCTTCCTGGGATCGAGTTTGAACATCGTATTTTCCTTCGGGGAAACTTGCCCCGGATATTTGAATTGTTTGCGGCCACGAGCCGAATCAACGGTTCGAGGCTGCCATCATTACACGGCAGGCCGGCTGATGAGTAGGGACGCTTAAGGCCGAACGGATCAGGGGGATTCCATCCGGAAGGAGCAACCATCTCCGCCACACAAGATCGGCGCCGGCCACGACACGCTGGACTTTTTCTCGCGGATGAGGTTTTGAGTACCAACAGAGGATTAGATCAAATGGCTCAATATATTGAAGTCGAACAGGCACGAAATATGTCGGGGCTGCGGGTCGTGCTGACACCGGGAGTGCCGGGACCATGGAGCGAATCGGCCAAGGGTATTCTGCACGTCAAGAAACTTTCCTACGTCAAGGCGCGTCAGGAAATCCTCGGGGCCAACGTCGCGCTGGTGCAGTGGACCGGGCAGGCCACGGCGCCAGTAGCGGCATGGAATGACGAGCCGCCCCGCTCGACGTGGATCGAGCAGGCGTTCCTTTTCGAGCGTCTGGCGCCGGAGCCCCGCCTGATCCCGCGTGATTTCGACGAGCGCGTGCTGATGTTCGGGCTGGCCAACGAAATATGCGGCGAAAACGGCTTTGGATGGAGCAAGCGCAACATCCTGGTGCACGAGCGTACCCAGCCCGGTATGGACCCAGGCGTGGTGGAGTTTTTCACCAAGCTGGGCCGGAAGTACGGCTATACGCAAGCGGCGGGAAAGGCCGCGCCGGCCCGCTGTGCGGAGATCATGACGCGTCTGGCGTCGCGCCTTCAGGAGCAGCGGAAAAAAGGCAGCAAGTTCTTCATCGGTAACGGACTTACCGCGCTGGATATCTACTGGGCCTGCTTTGCCGCCCTGATAAAGCCGCTGCCCGAAGAGCAATGTCCGATGCCGCCCGATTTCCGCGCGCTGTACACCAACACCAATCCCGTGGTTGCCGCGGCGGCCGCACCGGCCCTGTTCGAGCATCGCGACTTTATCTACCAGAACTATCTCGAACTGCCGGTCGATTGTTAGGCAGGCCGCATGGGGCGAGGCCCTGAGCGGTGACATCGATGAAGGTTCTGGTCTTCAACTGCGGAAGTTCGTCGCTTAAGTTCGAGTTCGTCGAACTCGATACTTCCGGGCAGAACCGGAATCGTCGATGCGCGCGCGGAATCTTTCAGGAGATCGGGCCGCACGCGAAAACGGTGATGACCGACCGCGATGGCAAAAGCGTCGAGGCGAGTTTCCCGGCCCCGACCCCGGACCATGCTTCGGCGGCGCTTCAAGCAATCGAGTGGCTGAACTCTACGGTCGGTGAGACGGCGCCCGACGCGATAGCGCATCGTATCGTGCACGGCGGTGAGCACGTTATCGAGCCGACGCTTGTCGACGAAGCCGTAATCCGAAATCTCGAAGAAGCGAGCCGGTTTGCGCCGCTTCACAATCCCCCTGCTATCGCCACTATCCGCGCGCTGAGTCAGAAGTTTCCCGGTTTACCGACGGTCGTGGTCGCGGACACCGCGTTCCATCAAACCCTCCCTGAATACGCGCGTGCTTACGCGATCCCGCGCGACCTGGCGAAGCGTCATGGAATCCGGCGCTTCGGCTTTCACGGGCTCGGGCACGCCTGGATGATGGAGCGGTACGCGGAGATTCGCGGAGTGCCCGCGGCGAGCCTCAAGCTCATAACGCTGCAACTCGGCGCGGGTTGTTCGGCCACGGCCATCAGCAACGGCCGTTCGATCGACACGTCGATGGGACTCACTCCGCTGGAAGGCCTGATGATGGCGACGCGCTCGGGCGATCTCGATCCGGCGATCTTCAGCTACCTCGCCGCAAGCGAGGGACTCACGCCCGCGCGAGTCGAATATATTCTGTACCATCAGTCCGGCTTCCTGGGCGTGTCGGGGCTTTCAAGCGACATGCGGGAGTTGGAGGCGGCCGCGCACGCGAACGAAAATGCCGCGCTGGCGATCGAAATGTTCTGTTACCGGGTTCGGAAGTATGTCGGAGCGTATTTCGCGGCGCTTGGAGGCGCTGACGCTATCGTCTTCGGCGGTGGAATCGGCGAGCATTCCGCGAAGGTCCGGGCCGGGGTCTGCGCCGGGCTGGAACGGCTAGGCGTGATGCTCGATTCCGGGCGGAATCGCGAAGCAACCGGCCGCGAGGCGCGCATCAGCGCGGATGGCTCGCCGGTGGAAATCCACGTGATACCGCTGGACGAGGAATTATATATGGCGCGAGCCGCCGCGCTTCTCTTGAGCAATCGCGAGCCGCACGACGCAAACCGGTCCGACTAAAAGATTCTCGTCTCCGTCGCAGGAGTCTATGCTATGTCCGAGCCGCTACGATGCATCGTGCTTGGCGCCGGCGGGCGCGACTTCCACGACTTCCAGATGTTCTTCCGGGACCGCCCGGAGTTTCGCGTCGTAGCCTTCACCGCCGCGCAGATTCCGTTCATCGAGCGCCGCACGTTCCCGAAGGAACTCGCCGGTCCGCTCTACGACGCCGATATCCCGATCTACCCCGAGAACGAATTGGCCGCGCTCATCGCCCGCCTTGAGGTAGACTTTGTATTTCTCGCCTACAGCGATCTGTCGCACGAAGATGTGATGCACAAGGCGAGCCTGGTGCAGGCGTGCGGCGCCGGTTTCGCGATGCTCGGTCCGCGCCTCACGCAGCTTCAGAGCCGCCTCCCTGTCGTCTCGGTTACCGCGGTGCGCACCGGAGCCGGCAAGAGCCCGCTCACGCAGGCGCTCGCTCGCCAACTCGTCGCCCGGGGCCGGCGAGTCGTGGTGCTCAGGCATCCGATGCCCTACGGCGATCTCCTAAAGCAGCGGGCACTTCGCTACGCCAGCGAGGCCGATCTCGATCGATATGAGTGCACGATCGAAGAGCGCGAGGAGTACGAACCGTATCTCGAAGCGGGCCTCGCCATCTTCGCGGGCGTCGACTACCGCGCCATTCTGGCCGAGGCCGAGAAGGAAGCCGACGTCGTGCTCTGGGACGGCGGCAACAACGACTATCCCTTCGTGCGCCCCGATCTTTCAATCGTCGTGCTCGACGCGCTCCGTCCCGGCCACGAGACGAGCTACTACCCCGGCGAGACCAACCTGCGCGCCGCGGACGTACTGGTCGTGAACAAAGTGTCGAGCGCGAGTCCCGAAGCTCTGGCTCTCGTGCGTCGCCACGCAGTCGAGCTCAACCCCGACGCTGCGATCATCGAGGCCGACCTCGTGGTGACGCTCGATGCCGGGGTATCAATCTCGGGGAAGCGCGTTGTCGTGGTCGAGGACGGCCCGACGCTCACCCACGGCGGCATGGCGTATGGCGCCGGCACCGTCGCGGCGCGGGCCGCCGGCGCTCAGATTCTCGATCCACGCGGCTTCGCCGTCGGAACGATCGCCGAAGCGTACGCAAAGTATCCGCACATGGCGGCGGTGTTGCCGGCGCTCGGATATTCCGATGCGCAGCGGGCCGAGCTGGAGGAGACCCTCATTCGGAGCGGAGCGGATGCGATCGTCGATGCGAGCCCCGCGCGCCTCGATCGCGTTCTGCACGTGAGCATCCCGATCGTGCGCGTCCGCTATCGGTTCGAGCAGAAATCGGGGCCGTCAATCTTCCTGATCGTCGAAGATGCGATCGCCCGCGCGAAGCTGTGATTCCCGGACGGCGCTGAGGGCACTCCCATATTGGGGAGGCCGAGGCACAGATTCCGAGGCGACGCTGCCCCATCTTTCTTCTGGCATCAAGGCTCTTCGCGGCGTGGACGCTGACAAGATGTCGCCGCTCGTAAGCTTGGCGTTGATTCATGGCCGGATTTTTCGCCTCGGAGGGGTCTAAACGGACTTCGGCTCGGGGTGCGCACTTTGCAACTGCAGCGGCACTGGTTATGCATCTTGGCTAATTCTGGAACAAACGGGGGAATTCCAGCGCCGATTGGAAGGCGTTACGGCTTGCGAGGAGGCTGCCTATGGCAGATCGCGTAAAGCTCGCGTTCGCCGTCTCGATACTTTGCATAATCGGTGGATGCGGCTCGGTTCAGGGCGTCGGCGAGCAGAAAGTTCCGCAGTCGACCGCTCTGGTCACAGGTGACTACGTCATCCCCGAGGCCTTCTTCGGCTGCTGGGAGGGCACATTGGAACGATTCGACTCCGTGACTCCACTGAGTTTTGCGGGGCATTTCGTTTCGGAGGCGATGCACACCACCTATCAGTTCTGTTTCCGGCGGCGTCCGGACGGTACCGGGCGATTAGACCTTACAAAGGTTGAGATTGAGGGCAAACAGGCAACGATTACCACTTTCGTCAATCACGTCACCGGTGTCGACACCGGGCGTCTGAGGGCGCGTCTTCGCAACCACACCGTAGCCGAGTCGGTGGGATATCTCTTCTGGATCTTTCCGATGCATGCCCAGCAGGAAATCGAAGCGGACGAAGTGCTCACGATGAAGAACCGCGACCTAATATTCGTTGAAGGGCAGGAACTGATCCGCGTCAATGGAGGCGACATCGCGATAGTTACCTTCCACACCGATTTCCATCGCGTCGAGGGCGCTGCTTCAGATGGTTCATCAGTAGGAACTTGAGCCGCAACTATGCGGAGGCCGAGAAAATGGCAGCCTTACGTCTACTCATTATAGTAACGGCGGTGATTGTGGCTGGATGTGCGCCTGCGGCCAGGCCACAAGGACCGCCTTCACTCAGCGCTGGCTGGCCGCCCGCTACTCTTTACTTATTTCATCAGTCAGGGTCGGGCTCCTACAGCATTGCACTCTGGGACAATGGCGAGAACGTCGCTGATGTACAACCTCAGAAATACACCCGCCTCTCGATACCTCCGGGCCGCCATCACGTGTCTTCACAGCAGAGCGAATGGCATGAAATAAAAGGCGAGGCGGTCGACATCAACGTCCAGCCGCAGACTACCTATTATATGATGATATCCACACCCTCGTCCGGACAGGCATTTGGCCAACAGGTAGTAGGTTCTCTGGTCCATGGCCTCGTCTTCGGCCCCGTCGGCCTCCTGGGACGCAAGGTCATTTACCCGGCGAAGAGCGTTTCCGCAGAGGAAGCCCAACCTCTTATGAAGGAGATGGCGCTTCAGGAAAAGCCCCTCGCGGGATAAGCCGATGACCCCGCAACGTCGGGGAAATTTCTGTCCGTCCGCGAGCCAGAGGCGCTGAGCAATGTTCACGCTGAGAAAATGGAAGAAGGCACCGTGTTCCGTGCGAAGCGGCCTGATGGCCTGCGCCAATAGATTACCTCCCCTTGTGTTGCTCGGCCTGGCTATCGCGCTGCTCGCCGGATGCGTGACTGAGGCCGAATCGAGGATGGGGCAGCGTGACCTCGGTCACGGTTCGAGGCCGTATTCGGTAGGACAGGTTACGTCCGGCGCCCAAAACCCGCCTGAAGGCGCCCAGACTTCTGCTGAAGGCTACGAGCTTCTCCAGGACGTATTGTCGGTCCAGCCCAAACTTGCCGAAGCGGTCGCCAAGAACGGACGCCCTGATGCCGTCGAAGTGCGCACGGTTGTGGGCACAACCGCCGAGGACAGGTACGTCCTTTTCTTCTACCGTAACCCGCCGCGTACTCTGCTCTATGAGGATATACCGAAGCTTTTCTTAGTTTTTGGCGGCTTCCGCCAGGTTATGGAGATGAATCAAGTCCCCCGCTCCACGGAACGACAGGCGTTCGGAGACGGACCGATGCCTCCCCCTTGGCCCGTTACGATTCCCATCGACAAGCTAAAGGCGTTTGGAGTGCCGCCGGCGCCATCGACGCCGCAGCCGTTTAGTCCCGCCGATTCCATTTCTTCTTACAGATCAATTTCAGAGGAAATACAGCGCGGTATCACCGCCGTTCGGGACGAGCCCTTTGAGCGAGCTTCTCGCGCATTCGCGAGACTGAAGCCTAACTCGATCCTGCCCGGATTCAACTGGCGGTTAATCGTATTTCACTCGGATACGAACTACGCATTCAGCGTTCCCGACGGAACGATCTTTGTGAGCAGTGGGCTGGTCAGAAAGCTGAGCGATGACGAACTCGTGGCGGTGTTCGCGCATGTGCTGGGCCATGTGGCCTACGGTCACGACCGCTGGTTTTGGCAGGAAGCCAACCTTGCGGAAAAGACCGGCGCAGTGGTCGGAACCGCGGTGCTGGTCGCCGCGGTCATCTTTTTCAGTCAGGGGCGGGCTCTACCTGGCCCTCCGCCTCCGCCGTCGGAGCATTTCGGGGTCTACTCGCAGCAGCGGGAGGTCCAGGCCAACTACATTGCCGCAAACTATCTCGCGGCTGCTGGAATCCCGCCGGACACGCTATTCGACGCCTTGCTGAAACTGTCTCGCATCGAAGCGACCACGCCCACGGAGTCGATCAAGCATTACCGTGTCGAGCAGAGCGCCGATTTCGCCAAGATGCATACCGCGGATCGCAGCGCGGCTGACCTGGGCAAACTCCTGGACGCGGGCATGATTGGCTCGGTCAGCCGTTAAGCGGCGCCGGCGCCCAAGTCCTCGATCCCGGCAGGCTCGCCGTCGGCGCGATCGTCCATGGATTCCGCTACGTCTGGGGGTCTTTTCGCGCACAGATAATCATTCGTCGAGTATCGATGGCGTATGGCTCGCCATCGAAGCCCCCAAACGTTCCGATCACTTTCAGGCCCACCCCCTCCAGAAGGCGAGTCATTTCCGTGAGCGTATAGAGCCTGATGTCGTGCCCGATCGAATCGCGGCGGCTTCCGTCCGGGCCGATGATGATGAAACGAACACGCATCCGGCTCGTGGCGAGATCGAGATCGCGGCGCTCGACGTACAGGGTGCCATCCGCGCCGGAATGCCAGTCGTTCTGGATATAGTTCGCGACTGCCCACTCGCGGTTCAGCATGTCGAGGAAAAAACGCCCACCTGGCTTTATCGCCTTGGCAACGGATTCAAGCACGCGTGTGTCGTCGGCTTCGGACTCCAGATAACCGAAAGAGGAATACATATTAATAACGGCATCGAAGTGGTTCTCGAAGGGAATCTCGCGCATGTCGGCCGCAACCGTTTCCAATGTAACCTTCGCGGCGTTAGCGGCTTGCCGCGCGAGTTCGAGATACGCGGGGCTTAGGTCGAGACCGGTTACGCGAAACCCGTGTTCGGCAAGCGCCACGCAGTGACGGCCCTGGCCGCAGCACAGGTCGAGCACGGATGCGCCGGGTTTGAACTCCAGCACCCGTTCGGCGAAAGCGACTTCCTTTTCGGACCGCTCCGCGGTGAACATGTGGCGGTAGATGTTCAGGTAGTCGTTGCCAAAGAAGTTTACGTACCAGGCACTTTCCTGCGTCGCCATGAGAATCCTTTGGATCGTTTCGGATAGTTAGCTGCGCGGCGCCCGGCTTCCGGGGCGCCATAACGATGATACATTATGGCTCCGGGATCGAGCCGCTGGTAACGTCCTATACTTCGGAGCGTTTTTTAGATCGGTGGAGAAATCTAGCTTGGACAGAATCGCGGTTTTGGCGAGCGGCGGTCTGGATAGCTCCGTTTTGCTGGCCGATCTGGCCCGGACGGCTCAAGTGTATCCGATCTACGTAGAGTGCGGCCTGGCCTGGGAAGAGATGGAGCGGAGGGCGCTCGAATCGTTTTTGGCGGCCCTGAAAAATCCCAACGTGATGCCGCTAACCACGCTCTCCGTGTCGGTCGGAAACATTTATGGCAACCACTGGAGCATGATCGGCAAGAGCGTGCCCGGCGCCGACGAACCCGACAGCGCCGTATTATTGCCGGGCCGAAACATCCTTCTGATTGGGCTCACCGCGGTATGGTGCAGCACACACGGCGTTTCGCGTATCGCGATAGGATCCCTCGGTGGCAATCCCTTCTCCGATGCCACGCCGGAGTTCTTCCAGAGCTTTGCCTCGGTCCTGAGCAAGGGGCTGGATCACATCGTCAAGATCGAGGCGCAGTACAGGGGGCTTCATAAATGGGACATCATCAAGCGATTCAACGAGCTGCCGCTTGAGTTGACCCTGACCTGCATGGCTCCCGGCGGCGGGAAACACTGCGGCCGATGCAACAAGTGCCGCGAGCGCCAAGTCGCGTTTGATAAGGCGGGTGTGCCGGACCTCACCGATTACGCCGCTTGAAGAGCGCGCCTCACTTGCCGGCAAACTCGGGCATTACCTTCTTGACGAAAAGTTCGTGCGACTCGTCCGACATCGGAACGACCATGTGGTACGTCATTCCGAAGTCTTCTATCCGTGATCTGAGTTCGCGCTTCACCTCGTCCGGCGTTCCCATCAGGAACACAGGCGCGCGGCGCGCGGTCTCTTCATCGGGGAACCCCATCATCGAGGCGGTCTTGCGCACCGCGGCGTCCGCCTCGCTCTTGCCGCTCGCCATCGTCACGATAACCAACCCGCTGATCTCTATCTGATTGGGATCGCGGCCCGCCTCCTTCGCGAAACCGTGCAGCATGCCGATGCGGCGCTTGAGCTCGGCCTTGGTGAAGTTCACCGCCGCCGGAGGATCGTTGGGAAAATCCTTGCCGTTGAATATCGGCGGGATGAAATTCACGATGTCGGCTTCGACCGCGGCGATTTTGAGGAGCCCGCTGCCCGAGCCGCCGAGCATGATCGGCGGATGCGGCTTTTGCAGCGGCCGCGGATTGTTGTACGCCTTCTCGATCGAGAAATAGCGCCCGTGATAGGTGGGCTCGTCCTGAGTCCACATCGCCTTGATGATCTTGATGGCCTCGGCGAGCTGAGCGAGGCGCTCGGCGTTGGAAGGATACGGGTAGCCGTGAGCGTCGTACTCGCTGCGTTGCCATCCCGCGCCGAGGCCGAGAACCAGCCGCCCGTTGCTGAGATGGTCCAGCGTCGTCGCGATCTTGGCCAGCAAGGCAGGCGAGCGAAACGCCACCGCCGCGACGCATGGCCCCAATCGGGCCTTGGTAGTCAGAGCCGCCATGGCGCTAAGCGTCGTGAAACATTCCAGGTGCGGCGTCTGAGGCCCGCCGAACGGCGTGAAGAAGTGGTCGTTCATCGAGACCGAGTAGAAACCATCGGCATCGGCGCGTTCCGCCGCTCGCCGCGCCTCGGCAAAATCGCCGGTGCTGAAGAATAATCCGAACTTTATGTCACGCATCCGCCTGGACTCCTTGCTTCCTCGCGAACCTCTGGAGCTCCCAAAGTTCGCTTTGTCTCCACCAAAGAGGAGATTTGTATCAAGGTTCCGTCCCGGCTCAAAGCCGACCGGTACGGCCCCTCAACCATCATTCGCTCAGTGAAAATCATGCGAGGGCGGAACAGTGCCGTCGAGTTTCAGTTCGGCGAAGCGGCGGGCGCGAATCGCCGTCACACCCTCCACTTTCTGAAGCGTGCCTTCGGCAAGCAGTATCGCGGCGCCGGCAAGCAACACGCGATTTGCCTGAAACAGGTCAGGCGCGACGATCAGATTTGATATCCCGGTCTCGTCCTCCAGCGTGATGAAGAGAAAGCCCTTCGCGGTTCCGGGACGCTGCCGCACGATCACCACACCGGCGGTTTTGACCCACGAACCGTGGTCTGTTTGCTCCAGCTTCCCCGCGCTCAGAACACCTTGTGTATCGAGACGCTCACGCAGGTAGCTCATCAGATGAGGCCCGGTCGTAAGTCCCGTCGAAGCGTAATCCGCCAGCGTTTCCTCGATTGCCGCCATCGCCGGAAGCGGCGCCTTCGACGTTTTGGGCCGGGCCTGCGCGAGCAGGCTCGATGGATCGCGCTCGACCGCCGCGGCGTTCCATAGCGCGTCGCGCCGGGTGTGCCCGAACGATGCGAACGCGCCCGCATAGGCGAGCGAATCCAGCTCACGCCTGCCCGGCCCGACGCGCGCGGTGAAATCCGCGATCGAATCGAACCGCTGCCGGCTCCGCTCCCGCTCGATGCGGCGGCCGGTATCTTCCTTCAGCCCACTGACATATCGGAAGCCCATTCGGAGCGCCCTGCCTTCGATCGCGCATTTCCAGTCCGAGCGCGTCACGTCGACAGGCAGCACCGATACGCCGCGACGCTGCGCGTCCTTCACCAGTACGGACGGATGGTAGAAGCCGAGCGGGTAGCAGTTGAGCATCGCGGCCAGGAACGCCGCCGGATGATGGCACTTCAGATACGCCGATGCGTACGCGATCAACGCGAAGCTGGCGGCGTGCGATTCGGGGAAGCCGTAGAGCGCGAAGGAAGTAATCGAAAGCACGATCTCATCGGCGACCCGCCCTGCTATACCGTTGCGTTCCATGCCGGCGCGCAGCCGCGCCTCGATCTTTTCCATCCTTTCCGTCGAGCGCTTGAATCCCATCGCGCGGCGCAGCTCCTCGGCTTCGCCGCCGCTGAAGCCCGCCACCGTCATCGCCATCCGAAGCAACTGTTCCTGGAACAGCGGGACGCCCAGAGTCCGTTTCAGGATCGGTTCGAGCGAAGGATGCGCGTAGGCAACGCGGGCGCGTCCGTTGCGGCGGTCGAGGTAGGGATGCACCATCTTTCCGACGATCGGTCCCGGTCTGATGATCGCGACTTCGACCACCAGGTCGTAGAAACGCCGGGGCTTCATCCGCAGCAGCGTCGCCATCTGCGCGCGGCTCTCGATCTGGAAGACGCCGATGGTGTCGGCGCGCTGAAGCATCGCGTACACATCGGGATCGTCAGGCGGCATATGGGCAAGGTCGATCTCGATCCCCTCGTGTTCGCGGATCAGCGGGATGCTTTCTTCCAGAACCGCGAGCATCCCGAGTCCGAGCAGATCGATCTTGATGATCCCGAGGTCGGCGCAATCATCCTTGTCCCACTCGATCACCACCCGTCCCGGCATCGACGCCGGCTCCAGCGGAACGATTTCGTCAAGCGGTTGCGCCGCGATCACCATCCCGCCACTGTGCTGTCCGAGATGGCGCGGCAGGCTCCGAATCCTTTGCACCAGATCGATCAGCATCCGGATGCGCGGCGAATCCGCGTCGACGCCGCCGCGCCTGAGGAGCGTCGCGAGTTCGTCGTGATGGTCGCGGAATTCGTAGGCCCGATTAAGCTTGGCGAGCCGATCGACCTGATCGGGCGTGAAGCCAAGCACCTTGCCGACTTCGCGCACGGCGCTCCTGGTGCGGTAGGTGATGACATTCGCGGTCATCGCGGCGCCGCGCTCGCCGTATCGGCCATAAACGTACTGGATGACTTTTTCGCGCTGCCCGCCGCTGGGCAGATCCAGATCGATGTCGGGCCATTCGCCGCGCTCCTCGGACAGAAACCGCTCGAAGAGCAGTTCCATCTTGACCGCATCGACCGCCGTGATTCCGAGCGCGTAGCACACGGCGCTGTTCGCCGCGGAGCCCCGGCCCTGCACCAGGATCCGGCTCTCGCGGCAGAACTGGACGATGTCCCATACGATAAGGAAGTAGCCCGCCAGCTTGAGCCGCTCGATCATGCCGAGTTCGTGCTCGAGTTGGCAACGGGTGCGTTGGTCGAGAGAAAGGCCCCATCGCTCTCGCGCGCCGGCATACGTGAGCACGCGCAGGTAGCCGTCTGGCGTCTCGCCGGGCGGAATCGGATAGGTGGGAAAGCGATAACCCATGTTGGCGAGGGTGAACTCGCATCGCTCGGCGATTGCGCGGGTCGCGGCAACGGCCCTTGGGAGATCGCGGAACAGCGCGGCCATCTCGCCGGGCGACTTCAGATGGCGCTGATTGTTGATCCATAACGCACGGCCGGCCTCTTCGAGCGTGGTCTTGAGTCTGATGCAGGTGAGCACGTCGAGAAGCCGGCGATCCGTGCCTCCATGGCATACGTCATTGGTCGCGACGAGCGGAATCCGCGCCGTTTCAGCGAGCGCGGCGAGTTTACGGTTGAGGCGTTCTTCGTCGGCGTCGAGATGGCGCCGCAAATCGATAAACAGATTTCCGGAACCGAAGATCGCGCCGAGGCGATCGCACAGCCCGCGCGGATCGTCGCCCCGTATCAGCATCCGCGCCACCGGACTCGTCACACCGCCGGCAAGACAGAGCATCCCGCGCCCATAACGTTCGAGGTCGGCAAGCGCGATCCGGCTCTGCCCCTTGGCGGCGCGCAGTTTCGAGTCGGTGAGCATCCGGCAGAGGTTTTTGTAGCGCTCGCGATCGGGAATCAGGACGTAGAGGCGCGAATCGTCGTCAAGCGTCAATTCGGCGCCGACGATGGGCTTCAGGCCGGCGCTCACGGCGGCCTGATGGAATCGCGGCGCGCCGTAAAGTCCGTCGCGATCGCCCAGCGCGAGCGCGCCGTAGCCGAGATCGGCCGCCCGCGCGACGAGGTCCTCGGGCGCGGTCGCGCCTTCGAGAAAACTGAACGCGCTGCGCGCGCGCAGCTCGACATAATCGGCGGATGCGGCCCCGCTAGTCATACACGCCGTCGACGTACCATCGCGCGGAGTTCAGATCGCGGAAGGCGCGATAAACCCCGCCGTCATCGAGCGCGAGTTCGTAATAGTCGCGCGCGAAGCCACCGGCATGACGCCACCATTCGCCGTCACGCCGCCACGGTCCCGCGATCGACACCACGCGCCCGCCGAGATTCGAGCCGCGGACAAACTCCGGCATCCCGCGCATGCACAGCACCTCGACCTCGAGCGCGGGCCGGATCGCGCGGATCACAAGCCGCATTACGTTCTCCGCCGCCAACTTCAAGGATGGCGCTGACGACGGCGGCGACAGACAGAACGCATCAAGCCGCACCGCCTCCGGACGATGCTGGTTGCCGGGCTTGAGCGTACCGACGTTGTCGGGACCGCACAGCGCCGAAAGCCGCGCGATCGTGAGTTGCAGTTTGTCCGGCGCGGGGGAAGGCGGCGCGAACAGATCGCCTTGCGCGATGCGCGGATTGCGCGGATCGACCTCGATTCGTATCGATTCGATAGCGGCATCCGGCGGCGAGGCTTCGAGCTTCAGCTTTATCAGCGCGAGCATCGCGCGGACTTCATTCGACGCCGCCGCGATCGCGATCCGCCGGCTGTCCACCCGATGTCCGCCAAGTCCAAGCGCGACCTTGATATCCCCGCCAACGAATCCGCGGATCGTGAGCCGCTCGACAATCCGTTCGAGCATCGCCCGCATGACAAAGCCGAGCGCTTCGAGGTTCTCAATCCCGTATTCGAGATCGACCGCCTCGGCGAAGATTTCGGCGTGCCGGCGCGGGGCGAGCGGCCGGAAGCTTCCGCCGCGCGCCAGCCGCACCAGATCGGCGCCGCGCCGCCCGAAGCGGGTGCCGACCGCCTCGGAGTCGAGCCTTGCGAGATCGCCGAGCCGCTTCAGGCCCAGCCGCGCGAATGTCGCCTGGAGATCGCCGTTGCGCTCCGGGGCGTCCGCATCGAGCACGTCGAGGGGAAGCCAGTTCAGGAAATCGCGCTCCACGCCGGGCGCGATCACCCTGATCCCGCCGCATTGCGCCGCCAGCCGCGCGATTTCAGGATTGGCGGCGATTCCAACCGCGGCTTCCATTCCAACCCGCCGCACGCGGCGGACAACCTCGGCCGCGACCTCGTCTTGGTGGGGAAGAATTCGTTCCATCCCCGCAAGATCCAGCCATACGCATCCCGGCTCTCCGGCTTCGACTACCGGCGAGATCGATTCGGCAACATCGACCAGCGCATCGGTTGCCGCCTGTTCGGCGGAGGAAGAGCGGGTTGCGATTACAAGTTCGGACGAGATCGCACGCGCCTGCGCGATCGTCATCCCGGGGCGAATACCGATTCCGCGGGCGCGCGGTGAGACGGCAATCAGTTCGGCGTGGGCCGAGGTCGATTCAGCCAGCGCGGGTATCGCGCCTTCGAGCGCGGGATTGGCGCGAATCAGCGCCGCAATCGGGAAATCGGAGACGAGTATGCACGCGATTCGGCCCATCGAGCTTGCGCGGCTTCAATTCCAGTTCCCATGCGTTGATGCGACTGCGCCCACACGGCAATTTTCGCTATTTCTTCGCTTTTGTCAACGGGAAATTATGTTACACCTGACAGAAGGGGAGGGTAAAGTCATGGGTGACGTGACAGGTCGGAGTTTGTGGCTAAAGTGGAACTAGTCGTGGTGGAACTGGCATGTTTACACTTCTCGTGCGATGTGCTAGTATAACGACCAATGGATCGCGTTGCTGAAAGCTTGAAGCTCGCTGAACAAATCGTGATGAAAAAGCAGGCCCGCGCTCGCTTAGATGCAGAGATTCACGATCTTGAAGAGCAGCATGCCGGTTTGTTCAAAACGAACGGCGCGAATAGTGCGGGGCTACCTGCGCCCCGTGAACATGGCTCGAATAGCCTAACGCGCAGCCCAAAGCGCAGCCAAATTATTCGGTATCTATACGAGCAGGGCGGCACTTTACCGACTCGGTCGCTTATCGAGCAAATGTCCGATACCGATCCAACGAAAGCCTTTTGGATTCTCTTGGGGATGAAGAAATCCGGATTACTGGAACAGCCGAAACGCGGCCTATGGCGGTTGGCGGCTGATGCGAAACGGACACTCGATGAGGAGGAGGAACAAAGAGAACCAGACGATCACGACATCAAGTTCTGAAACTATTAGGGCCGGGAGACGATCCCAGCCCCAATCGGATCACCTGATGATAGGCTCTCCGCGTCGTTGCCTAGAACTTATCCCATAAAGGCTGGTCCGTCAATCGGGTTCGCATGATCAGGGTGCGAAATCGAAAGGCGGTTGTGTGTGAGGCGGTTTAATGGCGACCGCTACTCATAGCGGTAATGGCCCCTTTCTGGGGCCGTTTGTCTGCGAATGGATCGCGAATCAAAAACCTTTCAAACCGATAAGGATAAGAACGATGGCATTTCCAAATCAAACTTCCAAAGTATTTAAGCGTGCGAATGTCGAAGCTCTCTTGCAGAACCAGATGGGCTGTTACGGACTGTTCAGAACAGGAGTCTGGATCTACGTTGGTAAGGGCGACATCCGAGTTCGCTTGTTAGCCCATCTGAACGGGGACAATCCGCGCATAACACGAGAGAATCCGACACATTGGGTTGACGTAGTAACCGCAGATTATGACAACGAGGAGAAACGTCTGATCCTGGAGTTGAATCCAATCGCAAATCAGAAGGTTGGATAATGTCTCAGATGTCAGAGCCTGCGCCAGTATAACGGCCTGACAATCGATCAAAATAATAATCCCGATGATCGATCGTGATCCGCGTCGAAGACGCATCGGCGCGGATCTGAATTTGGGTCATTATTTCAACGTAACCACGCCCCGCGAAGCGTCAGTGCGAGCGCATCGTGACGAAGGACCGGTCGAGTTCGCCGATTGTTCTGACGCCGAGAAGTTGGATCGCGCGGGCACGTCAGGATTCGAGTTTCAAATCGATTTGCGCTAAGCCTTGCTGAGAGCCGCCAACGATTCCTGTCCAGAGGAGCCTATGAAAATCGGTTACATGCCCGACACTCACGGTGGACCTTACAACCAGCCGGAACCTTCCAGAGAGATGGCGGCGCGCTTCTGCGATCAGCTCGTCGACGAAGGCGTCGAAGCGGAGAAGGCCGGCTTCGACGGCCTGTTTCTGCCCGAACGCCATCATCGCACCGAGTGCATGTTTCCGCCTCCGCTGATCATGCTGGCCGCCTATGCGGTTCGTACCCGGCGGGTCGACCTCGGCACTTTCGTTCTGCAACCTCCCTACTACAACCCGATGCATCTGGCCGAAGACGTCGCGATGATCGATCTCATGTCCAAGGGCCGGATGATTCTCGGCGTCGGCCTCGGCTACCATCCCGACTACTTCCGTCTGTTCGGCGAGCCCATCAACGAGCGCTTTTCGCGATTCGAGGAGGGGCTCGAAGTGATGCGTCTGGCGTGGACCTCGAAGGAGAGTTTTTCCTACCACAAGAAGCGCTACCACTTTGACGACATCCGTCTCACGCCCAAGCCTTATCAGCCCGGCGGACCGCCGCTGTGGATCGGCGCGGCGTATCCGGAGGCAATCAAGCGCGCGGGCCGCATCGGCGACGGATGGGGCATCCTGCCGTTTTGGGATTCGGTCGCCAAGCTGAGGGAGCAGGCCGCGCTTTATCGCGAAAGCGCCCAGGCGCACGGCCGCAAACCGGTGGTCATCCTGATGCGCGACGGATGGGTGGCTCCGACCCGCGAGGAAGCCGAACGCGTATTCGGCACTTTGTGGGTACAGGAGATGCTTTTCTACTATCGCTGGAAGTTGCTGACCGAGAACGAGGAGTTCAAATCGGAAGCCGACTTCACGGTGCAAAAGCTGCGCAAGTACCTGGTGATGGGTTCGCCGAGGGATTGCATCGAACAGATCGAAATGTGGAAGGAAGCAGTCGGCGCGGATTACGTAATCATGCGCTTCAGGTTGCCGCTGGGTCCGCGACCGGAACAAGTGATCGATTGCATCCGGCAGTTCGGCAGCGACGTGCTTCCTCACTTCAGGAAGAAGGGCTGATTCGTTCTTCCCGGATCGGCGGGATTTAGTTACAGATGCGTCGACGTTGGAGGCGCGGCGCTAGATGGCCGAGTAGATGCGGCTAATCGCCTTGCGAGCGGCGGAGGCCGCACGATAATACGCGGACTCGATTCCGCTTAAGGCTCGCGCCTGGCGAACTTTTTCCAATTCCCTGCGTACGTCTTCCGCGCGGCGCCCCACCTGTTCGTTAAACAGACCTACCGCGTATTCGTAGAGCTGCATGTCGAACTGGTAGCGTTCGGCGACCAGCTCGCGTACCCCAATCGGGACCTCGTCCGTTTTGGGGCGCGAACTGGTTACGTTGAAGTCCGCATAATGGCGAAGCTGCCAGCCGAAGAGGAGTTTCGCGAGAGCCAGCGATTCGTCGAACCGCTCCGTCAACCCGACGAGGCTGAAGTGTTGCGAAAGGTTGCGCTTGGCGGTCTCGAGCGTTTCGGAGGTGCAATCTCCGCTGAGAAAATCGTAACCCGTATACAGCCCGGCGATGAGCTTGGTCTGAACGTTCGCATAGGTCGTGGTGCGGATGTACTCGTCGAGCGTGAGCTTCTTCATCATCCGGTGTTCCGGATGAACGAAGCGCGAGAGGGCGTAGTAATACTCGGAAACGGCGCGGTCGACCGGATCGCGCAGGACGGTTATGTAGGTAGCCGGCTGAGGCAACAACTTGTGAAGTCCAAAGGGCATGTGGCCCTTGAACGCCTTCATCCGGGCCAGCCTGCGCGCCGGCCATCGAAGCAGGCGACGGTAGGACCATCGGAAGAAGCTGGGATCCACGGAGAAGACGCGCCACGGCGGGTATTCCCACTCCATGATCCGGTTGAGCGTGGTGCCGCCGCATTTGGGGAGATGTACGAAGATGATCGCCGGATCCTTGCTCACAACGTTCCTTTACAATGTGCCCGATAGCTCAGCTCGACCCGGAAACCGTTTGCCGACGTTCCCTAGGCCCAGGCCAGCGGCGCCGAACGCAACGCGGAATTTATCAGGCTGACGGCTTTGAGGGCGGTCGAGACAGTCCGGTAATAAAACAGTTCGCCGCGACCGACGGCCCCCGCCCGCCGCACGGCTTCGAGCTCAATTTGCACCCTGTCCCGGTGTTTAGCCAGGGCTTCCTTGAAGAGACCAGCGCCGTGCTCGTAGAGCGCCAGATCGAAACGATTGTACTCCGCGATGAGCGCGCGGGTCTGCTCGGGGATGGCTTCGCACTTGGGGCGCCCCGGAGTAATTCTGAAAGAGGCGTATCGGCGCACCTTCCAACCGAAGAGCACCTTTGCCAGCGCCAATGATTCCTCGAAACGCTCGGTCAGGCCGATGAAGCTGAAATGCCGGCTAAGGTTGTCCTGCGCCGCCGCCAGCATCTTTGCATCGCAATCGCCGGCCAGAAAATCGTAATCGCTGCTCTGACCCGCGATCAGCTTGGTCTGTGCGTTGTTGTACGGGGAACCGCTGACGTATTCCTCGAGCGTCAGCCGGCTTATCTCACGATGCTGTCGATGAACCCTCCGATTGACCGCGAAAAAATACTCGGAGATGGTACGCTCGACCGGATCCCGCAGGACCGTGATGTAGTTGGCCGGTCGCGGAAGAAACCTGTGGAGCCCAAACGGCATGTGGCCCCTGAATAGCTGCATCCCTGCGAGTCTGCCGGGTGGGCACTTGGTTAGCTTCTGGTAGGACGTGCGGAAGTATCGACCGTTTATCGAAAAAATGCGGAGCGGATTGTATTCCCAGTCGAGAATCCGATTGAGCGTGGTGCCGGCCGTTTTCGGAATGTGCAGGAAGATTAATACGCCGTCCTGGCCCATCACTTAACCCTGAAAAAACCTGTCCTCGCCTGTCGCCTTCGGCGTAAACGCCTCCCCCAACACAGCGCGTTCATGTCGCTCCTTTGGGGCGGAGCAACTTGCAAGTTTATTTTGCGCAATCTGTGGTTACAATGGCATCTCCCCATCGGGCATACGGATGGCGCTTCTGGCGCTGATGGGATATCTCGCGCAATCGCGTGCGGCGTAGAGGAAACCCGTCGCGACGGCTGGGCGGCGACCCTCGACTACGTTCGAGTCGGCAACAGTTATGGTTGGAGCGCTTGCACCGCCGCTTTCAGCAGGGCGTCCGGCGCGGGCTGCTCCCGATAGAACGGCGAAGTGAAGATCCATCGCACCACGCCGTTCCGGTCGACGATGAAAAAGGCCGGAATCGCATTGTCGGGTTGGCCGTTGCGATGGGTTTGAATCAGCCCGAGCGATTTCAGGATCGATTCATGTGAATCGCCCAGAAGCGGAATGTCTGTGTGCAAGAACGCGGCGAGCCGCTTCGATCTCTCGGACGGGTCGGTGCTGACCGCTATCACCGCCAGCCCGGCACGACGAAAGTCCTGCGCACGCCTGGTCAGTTCTTCAAGCTCCAAGCGCGCGAACGGGCAGAAATCGCCGCGATAGACCATCACAATCGTGGCCGTATTCGAGCGCATCTCCGAGGCTCGATGGATGCTGCCGTTCTGATCGGCCAGCGCGAAATCAGGAAAGCGGTCGCCCGGCCCTGCCTTCAGCGTGAACGGAGGGTTTCGCGTTCCGCGGATCGTATAGCTCACGAAATGGCCGGCACCGATTCCGATCGCGACGCTGGCGAGAAAGCATAATCCGGCGATACCCAGTTTGGCGTGCGGCGACCATATGCTGAGCCCGATCCTGAAACCTGTCATCGCGGCCAGAATCGCCGCCGCGAGCATCGCGTAGGCAGGGTACGGGATGCGCTGATGTATTCCGAGCCACGGCGAGGACCAGAAGTTCAGCACGACGTAGCCATACAGCATGCCGGCCGCCGCCAAAGCGCAGAGCGAAAGCAACGTCCTGAGCGGTTGAGCCGGCGGCGCTGACCATTGATCCTCGTCCGGCGAGGCGGTTTCATCGATCGCGTCAACCGCGCTTTCCGCGATCGTCGTATCCGATACCGCGTCGTCCGGACGATCCGGGGATGCGTGCTCTGGTGCGCTCATGAGGACAGCCGCGCAGCGATGGATTTCTGCAAGGTACGCAAAGTTCTCCTTGGCCGCGAAAGGGCGCCTATCGGTCGAAGATGACGCGGGCCCGCCAATCCTCGCCCGCTCGCGCAACCTCCAACTGATGGTAGGTGACGGCCTTGATCTCGCCGCGAAACTCATGGCGCGCGGGATCGTAAGGCTCGCCGAGAAGCTGCGCGCTCAACTCGCCGTCGCGCTCGTCGATCGATGCGTCTTTCCAGACGAACCCGTCGACGAGAAAAACATTCAGCGCCGCCGCCAGCAGATCGTGCATCAGGTCGGCGTCGTTGTCCGCGATTGCCGTGACCGTGCGGCTTTCAGCAGGTCGAACTTCGCCGCCCACCATCAGGTGAGCCATCGCGATGACCGCGCGGCGAAAGAGTTCGAGCCGCGAGGGCGCCGCGAGTTCGATACCGACGTTGCCCGTATGCTCGAACTCGGTGAAAAACTCGTCAGCCAAAATTCCGTTCTCTACGTCGCGATGCCGCCGTTGGGGCTTACCACCTGGCCGACCATAAACGAGGCGTCGTCGGAAGCCAGGAACAGCGCCGCCGCCGCGATTTCGCGCGGTTCGCCGAACCGTCCCATCGGCGTCATCGCGATTATCATCTGGCGGACTTCTTCGCGAATCGGCGACGTCATCGGCGTATCGATGAATCCCGGCGCGATACAGTTCACCAGGATGCCATGACCGACGACCTCGCGCGCCACCGATTTGGTGAAGGCGATAATTCCGCCCTTGGCCGCGGAATAATCCGGCGCGCCGGGAAGGCCCATCGTTCCGGCGACCGATCCCATGTTGATTATCCGGCCGGATCTCTTCGGGATCATCACCTTGAGCGCCTCGCGCGTGCAGTAGAAGGTCGAATCAAGATGCGTGGCGAGCATCAGGTGCCAGTCCTCGTCGCTCATCTCCGCCGTGCCGCCGACTTCGGGGAAGCGCGCGGCGCGCGCGATACCGGCGTTGTTGATCAGGATGTCGATCGTGCCGAATTTGGCGACGAAGTCGGCGATCATCTTCTTGACCGCGGCGCTTCCCGAGACATCCGCCACCAGCGCGATCGCCTCGCCGCCTAAATGGCCGATCTCGGTGACAACGTTGTGCGCCGCCTCGGGACGAATATCGTTCACCCCGATTCGTGCGCCTTCGCGCGCGAAGGTGAGCGCCGTCTCGCGCCCGAGCCCCGAACCGCCGCCGGTAATCAGAACCGCCTTTCCTTTCAGTTTCATGATTTCTTGCCTTCCTTGAGCTGGCGTTTCCAATCCAGCCGCCGCGCCTCGGCGCCTGCGGCTTCCGCCTCCGGTACCATGCCCTTCTTCTGATAGAACATGCTGAGATTGGTGAAGGCCAGGATGTCTTCGGGGTTCTTCTCGATATAGCGTTTGGTCAACTCGATCGCGGCATTCATTTCGCCCTTGGCCTGATAGCACATCGTGAGGCCATGAATCGCGTCGTCGTAGTCGGGGTCGAGTTCGAGCGCCTGTTTGTACAGCGCGATCGCCTCGTCGTATTTTTCATCCGCGTAACAATCAACCGCGTCGTCGTAGAGTTGTTCCTTGTCGGGCATCGTGACCTCGGGGGACCGGCCTTCTGGAATCGTTGAGTCTTTTATATAATAAACGGGCACCGCGACAGAATCGCTCTGACAGGCAACGGCCGGCCGTTCGCGGCCGTGTCCGATGAGGCTCCAAATGACGCTCACCGAAGAACAGGTTTACGCAGTCCTGCGCGAATGTTACGACCCGGAAATCCCGGTCAATATCGTCGACTTGGGGCTGGTCTACGGCATCAGCCTTCAGGACGACGTGGTCAATGTTCAGATGACGCTCACCGCGCCGGGGTGTCAGATGGGCGCGATGATCGCGCATGACGTCGAGGACAAGCTGCTGAGCCTCGCCGGGTGCCGCGAAGCCAACGTCGAGCTGGTGTGGGATCCTCCCTGGAACGCGCAGATGATCAGCGAGGCGGCAAGAAAGCAACTCGGCATCGACTGAGTCAGGTGAATCAGATGAAGGAAAACACGCACCCGCCCGTGGCCGCCGTCGTCGGAGTCGGTCCGGGGCTTGGCGCCGCGCTCGCCCGGCGGTTCGCCGAGAAATATCGCGTCGCGATTCTCGCCCGCAGCGCCGACTATGTGAACAAGCTCGGCGCCGGGATTCGGGCCGCGGGCGGCCACGCCGTCGGCATCCCGGCAGACGTTGGCGACGAGAAGCAGGTCGATGCGGCATTCGACAGGATTCGTCGCGAACTCGGCGCGCCCGAAATTCTAATCTACAACGCCGGTACCGGGCCTTTCGGCTCGCTGGCCGAAGTGTCGGCGGAGCAATTCGAAAATTGCTGGCGCATCAACGCGTTCGGCGCGTTCCTCTGCGTCAAGCAGGTCGTTCCCGATATGCTCGCACGCGACGGCGGCGTGGTGCTCTTCACCGGCGCGACCGCGGGAGTAAAGGCGGGGCCTCGCTCCGCCGCCTTCGGGCCGGCGAAGTTCGCGCTGCGTGGCCTGGCACAATCGATGGCGCGCGATCTCGGGCCGAGGGGAATTCACGTCGCCCACATCAACGTCGACGGTGTGATCGATATCGAAGGCAGAAGCTTCCCCGGCCTCAAAGAGGAAGACATGCTCAAGCCCGAGGCGATCGCCGAGACATACTGGCATCTCGCCCATCAGCACCGCAGCGCCTGGACGATGGAGCTTGAGGTGCGCCCCTTCAAGGAAAAATTCTAGCTAGCGAATCGGATCGATCAGCACTCCGGGATTGAGTATTCCGCGCGGATCGAGGGCGCGCTTGGCCGCCTGAAGAGCACGCGCGAACCCGTCGGGCCGCTGACGGTCGTACCATTTCCGATGGTCGCGGCCGACGGAGTGATGATGAGTGATCGTGCCGCCCATCCGGATCAGCGTATCGGAAGCGGCCAGCTTGATTTCATTCCATTGATCGAGTTCGCTGCCTTTGCGTCCGGGCGCCAGCACGGTGTAGTAGGGCGCCGGGCCATCCGGATAAACGTGGGTGAAGCGGCAATTGACCGTGCCTCCGCCGCAAACCTTGGCAACCGCCTTGCGCGTCGCATCCATCACCTGGGCGTGAAAATCCGGGAAGCGCTCCCATGTGATCGCGGTCTCGAAGGTCTCGCTGATGACGCTCATCGCGACCAGCGCGTCGCGCACATAGGGCGCGTTGAGAAAAGTCCGTCGCCACGCGCCGGCCGCGCCTTCGTGCGAGGCCTCGCGATCGGTGCGCGTCTTTACTCCTTCCGCCGGGACCTTGCCGCCGTGATCGGCGCAGCATTCCAGCGCGCGCGCCATCCACGCGTCGAGATTGTGGTCGGCCGACTCGAACGCCAGCACCAGGATAGCCGCGGTGCCGTCGCCCGCGCCCGCGGACAGCGCTTCGCCGGGATCGAGCAATCGGCAGTTTGCGGGATAGAGGCCGGCTTGCGAGATCGCTCGCGACGCGTTGGCGCCGGAGATGAAATCGGCGAACGGGATCGATGCGGCGGCGCGCATCCTGGGCCGATCCTGCAACCGCATCCAGGCTTCGGTGATAATCCCGAGCACACCCTCCGAGCCGATGAACATCCGGTCCGGGCTCGGCCCCGCGCCTGAGCCGGGGAGCCTGCGCGATTCGATGATTCCGGTCGGCGTCACCACGCGGGTCGATTCGACGAAATCATCGATGTGCGTATAAAGCGACGCGTAATGGCCGCCCGATCGCGTGGCAATCCATCCGCCGAGCGATGAGAACTCGAACGATTGCGGAAAATGGCGCAGCGTCAGTCCGTGCGGGCGGAGTTGATCCTCGAGCGACGGCCCCATAACGCCCGCCTGGATTCGCGCGGCCCGCGAGGTCCGATCGATTTCGAGCACCTTGTCAAGATGGCGCAGATCGATCGACACCACCCCGCGATAGCTGTCGTCTTCGATCGGCCCGATGCCGCTGACCACGCTCGATCCGCCGCCGAACGGAATCGCGGCGGCGTTGGCGCCGTCGCACCATTCCAGAAGCCGCACGATATCATTCTCCGAGCGCGGGAAGGCGACGACGTTGGGCGGATTGCGAAAATCGCGACGAAACGCCCGCACCAGATCGCTGTACGACTTGCCGTAGGTGTGCGCGGCGCGATCGTAGGGATCGCTCGAACAGATCGCGGCCAGAGCATCCGGCGGCGAAATCCGCGGCGCGCGAAGATTCAGTTCATCCAAAGTCGGCGGCGAAACGATCTTCAGCTCGGCCACTCCGAACCGCGCCGCCATTTTTTCCGCGAGCCTCTTCTGCTGCTCCGCGTTCGGCCCTTGGTCCTCGTAACCCCAGCCCCAAAACTTAAGCTTGCGCTCCGCCATCGCTATTCCGCCTTTCTTGATTGTCCGATTCCCTTCAGCTCAGGGCGCGATTGTGCGCCGGATGTAAGTCAAAGCGCAAATCGTTCCGCCCTGGACCGCGATCAGTTCTTGAGCAGCCGTTCGAGGCCGGCCGCCTCGCGTTTCCTGAACGCAACCGCGACGCGCAGCCGCTCCAGATGCTGATCGATTGTTTTGCCGCCCTGCTTGACCTTGTGAGTCGCGAAAAACTCGCGAACCTCGCTCTCGAACATAAACAGTCCGATGACGCCCTCGCACATCCGCGGGATCGAGTTCTCCGGGTAGCGTTCGACCATCTTGTCCCAGTTGCTTTTGAAGAAGCGCCACGCCTCCTCGCGGAACACGTTGTTGAAGAGCAGCGACTCCATCAGATAGGGCGCGTTCTGGGTGCGCACCTCGTCTTCGAGCGTCATCTTCATGGTTGCCCGCAGAAGCTCGGGTCGGCGAAAATTGGCCAGCGAGAACAGATAGCGCTGCTCCTCCTGCGGGTTGCGGGCGGACTTAAAGTTATCCTTGAACTCGCGATATTCGGCTTCGCCGCCGCTGTAAGCGAGGATCGAAACCAGCGCCGGCACCAGATTGCGATCGACGGTCGAGGGGTCGTGCTTGTAGCGGGCATAGGACTCGCGCGCGCGGGCCTGGCATTCGCGATCATCGCCAAGCGTGCCGAGCGCTCCGAGTATCGTTCCGCGCAACTGGCTTTGCAGTTCGTCTTCGCCGGGAAGCGGCGCCCATCCCAGGCGCGTCGCGACGGGACCGAGCAGCTCGCGGGCCTTCGCCTGCAGCGCGGGCCGGGCCGCATCGTCGATCACCATGTCGAGATAATTGAAGGGCGCGAGCAGCGCGCGCCATACGTTGAGGTCGGTTTCCTGACGGAAGAGCCGCGTCATGTTCAGGAATTCGGCAAGCGGCGTGAGCCCCGCGAGCACCGCCGCCCAGGTATCGCTGACCAGCGCGAAGCGCTCGATCGGCGCAAGCTCTTTCAGCGCAGACGTCAGCTTGCCGAGCATTTCCGGCGCGTAACGGGCGCGATAGAAACCGTGGCCGCCCTGATTGACCAGCGCCCATTCCAGCCGTCCGGGAAGTTTCAGCGTTGCTTCGGCTTCGGTGAGCAGCAGCTTGTGCGTGCTGATGCCGTGCTCGGTGCGCGCCTTCACCATCACCGGCACGTGCCAGAGCTGGGCGTTGGGTTGGTCGCCGGGCAGATAAAGAAAGCGGCGCTGGCTCAGGACCAATCCGCGCCCGTCGTCGGTGGCTTTTGCGCTGACGATTGGGAAGCCCGGCTGAAAGATCCACGAGTCCATCATTTTCCGCACCGGCTGCCGCGACGACTCTTCGAGCGCGTCCCACAGGTCGGTGGTTTCGGCGTTGCCGTACTGATGCTTGCGCAGGTAAAGCGAGATTCCTTTGCGGAATTCCTCCGCGCCGAGATACTGCTCGAGCATCCTGAGCACCGCCGCGCCCTTCTCGTAGGTCAGCACGTCGAACATGCCGCCGGCCTCATGTGCGCCGCGCACCGTGTACTCGATTGAACGCGTACTGTTGAGCCCGTCGACGCCCATCGCGGATGCGCGCGACACTCCGAAGCTCACCCATCGCTGCCATTGCGGCTTCCACGCGTCGACCGCGAGCATCTCCATGAAGGTGGCGAACGCTTCGTTGAGCCAGAGCCCATTCCACCATTTCATGGTGACCAGATCGCCGAACCACATGTGCGCGTTCTCGTGCGAGACCACGTCGGCGACGCGTTCGAGTTCGGAGCGCGACGCGGTTTTCTCATCGACCAGCAGGGCGGTTTCGCGAAAAGTAATAGCGCCCAGGTTTTCCATCGCGCCCGCGGCGAAATCCGGAATCGCGATCAGGTCGAGTTTGTCGCCGGGATATTTGATCCCGTAATAGTCGGCGAAGAACTTGAGCGAGAAGGCGCCGATCTCGCGGCCCCACGAGGTGAGCGGCCGCTTGCCCGGCACGTGAACCACTCGAAGCGGCGCGCCGTCGATGTCCACCGCATCCGTGGCCTCGAACTCGCCGATGATGAAGGCGAGCAGGTAAGTGGACATCCTGATGGTTTCCTTGAAGGTGATTTCCTTCTTGCCGCCGTCGAGCCGCCGTTGACTCTCGATAGCGGTGTTGCTGATCGCGGTCAGAGGTTCGTCGATAATCAGCCTGACCTTGAAGGTCGCCTTCAGCGCCGGCTCATCCCAGCACGGGAAGGCCCGGCGCGCATCGGTCGCCTCGAACTGGGTGGCGGCCACGATGTGCGTCTGCCCGGCCGCATCCTTGTACTGGCTGCGATAGAAGCCGTGAAGCTTGTCATTCAGGATTCCGCGAAAAACGATCGTGAGGCACCACGGGCCCGCATCGAGCTTCTCGTTGAAGCGTATCCGGGCGCGCTCGTTGGGCGCATCGAGTTCGACCTTGACGGCTTCGAGCCGACGCCCGGTGCGCTCGGCGACGGCGCGATCGATTTCCAGCTCGATCGCGTTGAGCACGATCTCCGCGGTCGGCTGATGCACCGTTATCGCGACGGTTTGCTCGCCGGCGAAGGTGAAAGAGCGCAAGTCCGGATTCAGAAGAATCTCGTAACGTTGCGGCGTAACTGTTGTGGGCAGCCTGTAGTCGTCGGTCGTGACGCTGGTGACAGCCGCTTCCTGATCGTGCATCTATCGTACCTTCCTTTAGTTGGGAACTTGTTGTTATCCGCGCGCCAACCCGGCAAACGTCGTGAGCCGTACGCCGTGAGCGTCGAGCATCGAACGAAGCTCGGCGCTGATCAATAATTCGACTTCCAGTTGAGCATGCGGCGAGGGCGGAAGCCCGCCGATATCGGCCGCCGGATGAAAGTAAAGCTCGGTCGTGCCCTCGGGGAGCCGCGCAATCACGCCGCGCAGATAGTCCGCGCTCAGATTGCCGCTTTGATGGAGCCCGAACAGCCAATCGGTCGAGCGGATTCCACGTGCCGTCATTTTGCGTCGCGCGCGCGCCGAGAGCGAGCGGAAGATCCCCGCTTCGACGAGCTTGCGCGCTCGATGGTCACGCGCGAG
Organism: uncultured Pseudomonadota bacterium; assembly: GCA_963759165.1. Classification (GTDB taxonomy): domain Bacteria; phylum Desulfobacterota; class Binatia; order Binatales; family Binataceae; genus DATJOQ01. Next base: position 2,756,201 of record CAVWXK010000001.1, read on the forward strand.
CGCGAGCGTGGTGAAGACCGGCTCGCGCGGGAGCCGGATACAGGGCACGTGATATTCGGCGGCGAGATCGACCAGGATATCGGCGATCACCGGATGGGCATGCAGATTCAGATGGCCGTCGATGTGATTCAGCGAGCCTACCAGCTTCAAATGCCTTTCGATCTGCGCCCGGCACTCGGCGCGAAGCTTGTCGCGCAATCCGCGATTGAAGAAGTAGCTGAGGCCCGCCCGCACCGGGTTCTCGGTGAAATGGCCGTTGTTATCGACGACGCCGGCGAGTTCGCCCGGCGCCAGCACGCTGGAGCCCATGCACAGCACCAGGTGCAAGCCAACGTCGAGCCCCGGATAATTCTTCGCCGCCGCGACGGCCGCGTCGCACGCCACGCCGGTAACCATCAGGCTCGCGCTGGTCAGGATGCCTTCGCGATGCGCCCGAATTACGCCGGCGTTGACCTCGGGCGAGAACCCGAAATCGTCGGCATTGGTGATAAGCGCTTTCATTCGGTTAAGGCTCGAGCCGGCGCGGATGCCTCATTCATATCGCGTCGACGACCGCGTTGGTACAGAAATTCTTGCGGCCATGCTGTTGGTGGCGATACACACGCTTGACGGGGCTGCCCGCTAGCGCAATTTTGCTTGGAACATGGCTGCCGCTCAAGAACCATCGATGGCGCTGATCTTCTACGCCTTAGCCCGCGAACTCGCTCATTTCAGACGCCGACTCGAATCTCGTTCGGCGCTGCAAGGGGAGGGGCTGCATGGCTTCCGCGCGCGGCTGGGGTCGACGGAGCTGGTGCTAATCGCGACCGGGATGGGGACGATGCGGGCGCGCCAGGCCGCGCGCCGCGCGATGCCGCTATTCCCGCGGGCGACGCTCGCCATCTCGACCGGCGTCGCGGGAGCGCTTTCCGAAGGACTCAAGCCCGGCGATCTGGTGCTGGCGGATCGTTTGCTGCTGGGCGGCAAGGAGAGCTGCGCTCCCGATCATATACTGCCGATTGCCGAAGAGCGCGTTGGTGCCGCCGAGCGTGCCTTACGCGCCGCCGGTCTCAGATTCACCACCGGCGCTCTGCTTACAACCGGCCGCGTCCTGGCCACCGGCGCGGCCAAACGTCGTGCGAAGGAACAAAGCGGCGCGATCGCGGTCGACATGGAGAGCGCGGCGCTGGGTCTGGAAGCCGCGGCTCACGGTATCCCGTTCGTGTGCCTACGTGCCGTGCTCGACGCCGTCGACGATGAGATACCGGGGGCGGAACTGGGCGGGCCCGACGGCCGCGTGAATCCGATTGCCGCGACAAAATTCCTGATGCGCCATCCCGCGACGATTCTCAAGCTGCCGCGCCTGATGCTCAATCTCTCGCGCGCTACCGCAAGCCTCGCCGATGCGCTGGAAGCGCTGGTACGGCACACCTAGCGTTTCGACTGTCGGAATTGAATGCTGTTGTAAGGGAAGTCGGCAAGATGGCGTGCGATCGCGGCGTCATCGCCGTAGCTGTCGGCTCGCGTCACGATATTCGCGATCAACGCCAGGAAAGGGATGAAGATGAACAGGCTCGCCCATCCGATCTCGGCGGCGTCGATTCGGAACAACATCGTGATACCGAAGCCGACGATACCGACATAGAGCGCCAGACCGAGCAGCGCGCGCGATGGTAACCCCGGCATCACACCGAGCGGTTTGTCGGTTCCGTGATTGAGGCGCGCGTCGAGAAGCTGGAAAATCGCGACCGTCACCGCCGCCACGAAAAACCATCCGAGGTAATTGCTGATCGGAACGCCGAAATGCGGTCCCGGCGGGTCGTACCAGAAAATCTTGCCGAGGAACCATCGCTCGCCGCGCACGCTCAACGGATCGACGACCAGATCGATCATCACCATGAAGATCGCCGCCATCAGCCAAACCTGCGGCGCCCTTCGCAACTTCCAGGTGTCGAGCAGGCGCAGGTCGAATCCACGCCGGTAAAGCGGAGAACTCACCAGCAGCGCCACGCTGTAGCTGACAAAGGAAAGAAAGGTGAAGGACATCGAGTCCATCAGCGGCACGCCGGCAATCCAGATCTCGCGCCCGCGCGTCGCCTCGATGTAGTGATAGAGGCCGAACGGGAAACCGTTGTGCACCGAACTCCACTCGCACAGTACCGCCACCGTGTACGTTAGCGCCGTGAACAGAATCGTGGTGCGAAGCCCGAAATTGACGATCGCGATAAACAGGTAGCTCGCGAGAAAAACGAAGACATACGGGCGAAGCGCGATTGTCGATAACAGCAGGCTCATGTCGGAATCACGCCCCGCAGGCGCCCGTTTCGCGATAATAGGCGATCGCGCGCGCGAGCGCGTCGTCGATCGGCCGCGGCGAGTAACCTAACTCCCGGCGGGCTTTGCCCGAATCGAAGAACATCCGCTTGCGTGCCATCCTGACCTCGGTCAGGCTCGCGCGGGGCTCGCGCCTGGTGATGGTTCGCGCGATCAGTTCGGCCGCCAGCGCGTAAGCATAGGCGACCGCGTATGGTACGCGCAGCCGGGGCGCAGGCACGCCGGAAAGCGCCGCGAGCCGATGGAACACCTCCTCGAGCGTGAGATTTTCGCCGCCCAGAATGTATTTCTCGCCGACCTTGCCGCGCTCGGCGGCCAGCAGATGACCTCGCGCGACATCCTCAACGTCAACCAGGTTCAGGCCGGTATCGAGATATGCCGGCATCTGGCCCTTCAGAAAATCAACTATTACTCTCCCGGTCGGCGTCGGCTTGTAATCGAAGGGACCTACCGGCGTCGAGGGATTCACGATCACCACCGGCACGCCGCCGCGTGCGGCCTCCAGCGCCGCCTGCTCGGCGAGAAACTTGGAGCGCTTGTAGGCGCCGACCATATCGTCGAGCGAAACCGGCGTGTCCTCGCGCCCGGGCCCGTCGGAAGGAATGCCGAGCGTGCCGACGGTGCTGGTGTGAATCATCCGCCGGACTCCCGCGCGCCGGACCGCGGCGAGCACGTTTTTGGTGCCGTCAAGATTGGTGGCGTACATCGGCGCTTCATCGAGCAGCCAGAGCCGATAATCCGCCGCGACGTGATAGACCTCGTGGCATCCCTCCACCGCGCGCGCCACCGCGTCCGCGTCGCCAAGGTCGCCGACAAACGGCTCATAGTTGAGGCCATCGAGCGCGCGCGCATCGGCGCCGGCGCGCAGCAGGACGCGGACCTCGCGGTCTTCCCTATGCAGCGCGCGCACGACGTGGCATCCGACGAAGCCGTTGCCGCCCGTTACCAGCGCTCTTCGACCCGCCATCCGATTTATTCCTTGAAGCTCGACCAGGTCTGCTCGACCCGCGCGGCGACCGCGGCGGCGGCGGCGCGGCCCGATATCACCGCGCTTTCGATCGTCGCCGGAAGGCCGGTCTGAATCCAATCGCCGGCAAGAAACAGATTGCTGAACGGCGTCGAGGTGCCGGGGCGCAGTGCGTGCGACTCCGGTCCCGGCGCCATGGTCGCCTGTTTTTCCTTGAGCACCAGAGCTTTTACGAGCTTGGCCTCGCGCGCCGCGGGGATCATCGCCCTCAGATCGCTCAGCACCTGATCGAGCAATTCCTCGTTCGAGCGCTCGACCAATGCGCGCGCGCCGCTTATGACGAAACTCAGATAGCCGGGATGCTGGCGGCCGCCTTCGTCGAAGATTTTGCGCTTGTTGAACATCCACTGCGTGGTGGCGCCGATGAAGCCGACGAACGCGGAATCAGTGACTTCGCGGTCGAGCCAGACGTGAACGCAGATGATCGGCGAGTATTTGAAATTGGCCAGACGCGCGAAGATCGGATCGTCGCTCGCGCCGGGCGGAAGCATCTGTAGCAGAGGCCCTGGCGGAACCGCCGCGATGAAGTTGCCGGCGGTGAGCTTGCGGCCGTCGCGCAACAGGACGCGCTCGATCGCTCCGTCGGAGCCGGCCTCAAGCGCTTCGACTCCGGAGCGTGAGGCGACCACGCCGCCGCGCTGTTCGATAAACGCCGTCGCGGCGCCGCAATAGAGATCGCTAAGCCCGACCTTCGAATAAACGAAAGCCGAATCGCGTCGGCGGCCGAAAAAAGCCCGTTTGAGAACCTCGGCCAGAAGAGCGGACGAGGCGCGTGCGGGCTCCTCGTTGAGCGTGGCGATAGTAACCGGATACCAGAAGCTTTGACGGGCGTTCCCGGATTGGCGCAAGCGATCCATCAGCGTCGCGACGTCGGTTTGTTCCAGCAAGCTTCGTTCCGATCGATGCATGGCAAGGAGGCGCCGTCCCGCGCGGAGCAAACTCAGCCGCTCCCGGAAACTCAGATGGCGGTAACGCAGAACGGCGGCGACCATATGCAGAGGTCCGGGCAGGCGGCCCGTCCGCAGCGTCGCGCTCGCGCCGCCGGGCGCGATCATTTCTATCGACAGGTTTTCGAGAAAAACCAGCTTGTCGTAGGTCCCGATCTTTTTCAGGAAATCCAGGGTTTCGCCGTAGCAGCCCATCAGCACGTGCTGGCCGTTGTCGACGAAGTCTCCGCTCTCGGGATCGACAAAAGAATAGGCGCGGCCGCCGAGCGCCGGTTTGCGCTCGAGCACCGCGACGCGAAAGCCGCGCTCGGCCAACGCCACGCCGGCGCTCAGGCCGGCAAAGCCGCCGCCGATTACAACTACGTCGCGCTCGTCTGCCATTGAAACCTGTTTAGCGGGCCGCCAATCCCAGCCGCCCGCTCGCCCACGCGCGCCCGACCAGGTAAAGCTTCCGCGGCGTGGAGAGGCGATGGCGGCGGTCCAGCACGTGATAATTGGAATCGACGATCCGTCTCAGAATAGCACCGTATATCAACCGCATCGCTTCGGCGGCCAGCAGCGACGGGCGATCTTCCCCGGGCAGCGCCCGCTCGGCTGCTTCGTAATACGCGCGCGCGCGGTCGGCCTCGAACCGCATCAGCCGCTCGAATCGCTCGCTGTGCGTGCCGGCAAGAATTTCTTTCTCGTTAACCTCGAACCGGGCCAGGTCCTCGAGCGGAAGATAGATTCGATTGCGGCCGGCATCTTCCCGCACGTCGCGCAGGATATTGGTCAGCTGAAAGGCGATTCCGAGATTCTCCGCGTACAGCCGCGTTTGCTGGTTGCGGTAGCCGAAGATCTCGATGCAGATGAGGCCGACCGCGGAGGCAACCCGGTAACAATAAAGACGGAGTTCATCAAAGGTCTGATAGCGTTTGCGTTCGAGGTCCATCTCGACCCCGGCGATGATTTCTTCGAAGTGGCGGCGCGGGATATTGAAGCGCGCGACGCTGTCGCAAAGCGCACGCGAGATCGCGCGGGTTGGGGCACCAGCATAGACGCGATCCAGCTCTTCCCGCCATCGCGCGAGCAGAACCGCCGCATCTTTGACCGCTTCGTCGTCGGCAATATCGTCGACGAAACGGCAGAAGGCGTAGACCGAGTAGAGCGCGCGGCGGCGCTCGGCCGGCAGCAGCATGAAGGCGTAATAGAAGTTGGACGAAGAGCGCCGAGTGATATCCGCGCAGTGCGCGAAGTCGGCGTCAAGCCGGTTCGAATCCACGGCCGTCTTCGTTGCCTGCGCCACCGGGTTACGCCTCCAGCCTTCCGGTAAACGCGCGTAATCCGAGTTTCAGATAGTCGAACTTGCTGAGCCTGGGGCGGCGGCGGAAGACGTCGTAGTCGATCTTTTCGGTCGCGCGCAGGATCGCAAGCCCGCCGCCGGCAAACATCAGGATGTCGCGCTTCAGGCGCCGATCCACCAGCTCACTCAGCGCGGCTCCGGTCTTGAGCAGATCGCGGGCGAAGGCGATCTCGTGCTTCATCAGCTCGACAAAATTTAGATTGACCACTCCCTGGCCGAGTTCTTCAGCGCTGTAACCGAAGCGTTCCATATCGCGACGAGGGATATAGATTCGTCCCTTGCCGCGGTCGATCGCGATATCCTGCCAGAAGTTGGCGAGCTGGAGGCCGCTGCAGATTCGATCGGAGAGCTGTTGGCGCTCTCGATCGCGGTAGCCGAACAGGTAGAGGACCAACCGCCCGACGGGGTCCGCGGAATTGCGGCAGTAGCCTAGCAGATCCTCAATAGTGTCGAAGCCCTTGAACTCAACGTCCGAGCGGAAGGCGCGCAGCAAATTGGCAAACGGTTCGCGCGGTATGTCGAAGCGCGCCACCGTATCGGCCAATGCTACGAATACCGGATGGCGCGGAGCGCCGGCGTAGGCCAAATCCAGCTCGTGTTCCCAGGCGTCGAGCTTGGCGAGGTCGTGCTCTTCGTCGGCGAAGTCGTCGGCCACACGGGCGTACGCGTAGATCGCGTGCATATGAGGGCGCATCGCGCGCGGCATCAGCCAGGACGCGATGGTGAAATTCTCGTAGTGGGAATGCGCCAGCCGCGCGCACCAGGCGTAAGCCTCGTCGAGGCCGGGGATTGGCGCGACGACGCCTTGACCCTGCCCGGCGATCGCGCGCTCGGATGCCATCGTGGTCAAGCGGCGATCAGCTCGCGCGCCGCAGCACGGGCCCAACCGTCGGTTTCCAGCAAGTCTTCCAGGCTGCGCGCGGGTTGGTTGTGATGACGTTGCAGGACGGTCTCGATGTGGCGCGGGATATCGACGAACCGAACCCGGTTCGCGAGAAAGCCCGCCACCAGCTCCTCGTTGGCGGCGTTGAGGCACGCTGGCATCGTGCCGCCCGCTTCCAGCGCTTCGTACGCCAGCCGCAGGCACGGGAAGCGCTCCAGATCGGGCGCTTCGAAAGTAAGCCTGGCGCAGTCCAGCAAGGAGAGCGGCTTCAGATGCGTGAGCGGCAGTCGCTCGGGGTAGGCCAGTGCGTAAGCGACCGGAATCGCCATATCGGGAATCGCCATCTCGGCGATCACCGAGCCGTCGATCATCTCTACCATCGAATGGATCACGCTCTGCGGATGGACCACGACCGAAATTTGTTCGGGCGCGACGTCGAACAGCCATCGCGCCTCGATCACTTCCAGCCCCTTGTTCATCAGCGTGGCGGAATCGACGGTGATCTTGTTGCCCATGTTCCAGGTCGGATGATTGAGCGCGTCGGCGACGGTGATCGATGAGAAGGCCTCGCGGGCCAGCTCGCGGAATGGACCGCCCGACGCGGTCAGAATAATTCGCTTGACGGCCGTCCGATCTCGCCCCTCCAGGCATTGGAAGATCGCGTTGTGCTCGCTATCGACCGGAAGCAGTCTGACGCCGTGGGCGCGAGCGGCGCGAGTCACCAGCTCGCCGGCAACCACCAGCACTTCCTTGTTGGCGAAGGCGATATCCTTGCCGGCTTCGATCGCCCCCAGCGTTGGACGAAGCCCGAGTGCGCCGACCAGCGCCGAGACCACCATCCCGGCATCGGGATGGGTCGCGACCGCGAGCGCACCCTCCGGGCCGGATGTGATCTTGACCTCGTCAGGCCCCAGGGCCGCGCGAAGCTCACGCGCAAGCGCTGGCGTCGCAACCGAGACCAGATCGGGATGAAAGCGTCGGACCTGTTCGGCCAGAAGTTGGACGTTATTTCCCGCAGCGAGCGCCACTACCCTAAAGCGGTCGCTGAAACGGCTCACGACATCGAGCGTGGTGACGCCGACCGAACCGGTAGAGCCAAGAATCGCGATCGTCTTCATCGGGTTCGCTTCACGCACAGCGGCCTATTGCTCGGTTTCGGCCAAGCGGCGGCGGAATCGCCCGAGCGCCATCAGGGGGAAGTAGTGTTGGTAAAGGTGATAGCGCAGGTAGAAATGATTGGGGAAGCCGGTCCCGGTGAAAGCCGATTCCTCCCAATCGCCGGACGCCGTCTGGCGATCCAGCAACCATTTCACTCCGCGGTTCACACTATCGCTGATTCCATCTTCGCCCGCCAGCAGACCGATAAGCGCCCACGCGGTCTGCGACGCGGAGCTATCGCCTCGTCCGTGCCATGCCGGATCCTTATCGCTCAGGCAGCTCTCGCCCCATCCGCCGTCCGCGTTCTGCTTTTCCTTAAGCCATCGCACGGCGCGCTTGATCCAGTCCTGATTGAGGTCGACTCCGATCCCGCGCAACCCCGCCAAGGCGGAGAAGGTGCCGTAGATATAATTGACGCCCCATCGCCCCCACCACGAGCCGTTCGCTTCCTGCTCACGCTTTAGCCAATCGATGGCGCGTTTCGCCACCGGATGTTCCGGGCGATAACCGATCGCACCCATCATTTCGAGCACCCGGCCGGTCAAATCGGGGCAGGTCGGGTCCGTGACGGCTTCGACATCGGCAAACGGCGCCTGGTTGAGCCATTCGCAATCGTTATCAACGTCGAAGGCGGCAAACCCGCCATCGCCGGACTGCATTCCCATCACCCAGTCCGCGCCGGCCCGAATCGAACGACCTTTGGATGCGCCATCGCCGATCGCGGTGTGCGCCAGCGCCCAGACGATGACCGCCGAGTCGTCGACATCGGGATATGAATCATTGAAGAACTCGAACGCCCATCCGCCGGGTTTAAGCTTCGGCCGCTTGATCGACCAATCGCCGGGCTTGAAGATTTGATGGTCGATCAGCCATTTGGCCGCCTTGCCGAGCGCTTCATCCTGAGGACTGAGTTCGGATTCAAGCAGCGCCTTGGCCGCCAGCGCGGTATCCCAGTTGGGCGAGACGCAGGGCATGTATAGAGCCTTGTCGCCGTAATCCCAGATCAGCTCGTGTGACGCTTCGAGCGCTTTGCGGATCACCGGATGGTCATTGCCGTAGCCGAGGCCCTTGAGCGCCATCGTGCTCAGCAGATAACAGGGCTGGATTCCGCCCCACGAACCGTTGGCATCCTGATGTTCAAGCAGCCAGTTCTCGACGTGGCGAATGGCGCGTGCCCGAAGGCGTTTCAGATGCCGGCGATCATAGAACTTGAGCAGTTTGTCGACGACATTGAGCGCGTTTCTGAGCGACAACAGCCGGCGTCCGCGAAGCGTGGCAAATTTGGTAAAGTGCGGCGGTTCGATATATAGCTCGAGGACGCTTTCCCGGTAATCGATCTTGACTTGCGGCCGGGTCGCCTGCAGCAGCATCAGGGCGAACACGGTGCCGCGCGCCCACGATCCCAACTCGTACATGTTGATCGGAAACCAGTTGGGCAGCAAAGCAAACTCGATCGGCAACGCCGGCGTCACCTCCCACGGCACCTGCCCCATCGCGGCGAGATAAAAGCGCGGCAGCGTGCCCGCCTTGGCGATTCCGCCATGGGCAAGTATCCAGCGCCGCGCCCGGGCCATAGGCTCGTCACCACCCCGCATCCCGGTGAGCTTGAGCGCGAAATACGCTTCGATGCTGGTTGAAAGATAGCCTTCACCGCCCGGGAACAGATTCCAACTGCCGTCGGGCTGCTGCGACTCGAGCAGGAGCCGCTTGAGCTTGCCTTCCAGTTCGGCTTCAACCGCGCCCATGAAATGGTTGAAGATGATGAACTCGGCGTTCATCTGGGCATTGGCTTCAAGCGGCGCGTGCCAGAAGCCTTGCGGGCTCTGCAGAGCGAGCAGCGAACGCTGCGCGATGTCTATGGCGTGGTCGAGTCGGAGGCGAAAATCGGCAACGGCCGACGCGCCGGCGGTTGTCTGGAAAATTTCAAGCTGAGGAATTTCGTCCATAACTCCCAGGCGCGGTCGAGATTCCACGCCTCCCACCGTAGTTTAGCCAACAGCGTTCGGGTGGAGAACAGCTTACAGGTCAGGGAATGACCGCGCACTTGAGCACCGCGCCGTGTCCGAGCATCTCGAACACCTCGGCCAGCTCGCTGAGCCGGCGGCGCGCGCTGATGATTCGTCCCGCGCCCAGAGTTCGGTCGCGCAGCAACTCGAAGGCATGCCGAACGTCGCGCGGTCGGAAATGAAAAGGCGCGAGCAGGCTCAGGTTATCGTAGTGCATCCGCCGGGTATCGATATTCAGGCTGGTGTTCGCCGGGCATCCGCCAAAAAACACCACGCGCCCGCCTCGTCGCACCCATCGCATCGAATCCTGCCATCCCGCCACCTGACCGGTTGATTCGATCACCAGGTCGGGACCGTGGCCGCCGTTGAGGCGCGACAACTCGCGGGCAAGATCGGTGCGATCAACGTCGATTACCACGTCGGCGCCAAGTTCGCCGGCCCACTTGAGGCGACTCTGACGTCGTCCGGCCACCACCACCTGGTTCACGCCACGGGCCTTGAGCGCGAGCAGATGCAGAAGCCCGAACGGTCCCGCGCCCAGAACCAGCGCGGTTTCGAACTTTTCGGCGCGTGCGACCTCTTGCGCATGGAGCACGCAGGAGAGCGGTTCGAGCAGCGCGGCTTCTTCGAACGACAGAGATGCCGGCTTCTTGAACGCGTTGCGTGCGACCACATGCGCCGGCAGCAGCAGGTAATCGGCGTAAGCGCCGAGAACCATGGTTTCCATCACCTGCGGGCAGAGATTTTCCTGGGCGCGGTCGCAATGGAAACAGGCGCCGCAGGGCGCGGTCGGCGCCGCCATGATGGCGTCGCCAACCTTGAAGTTGTGAACGCCTTCGCCGATTTCGACCACCACGCCGGAGAATTCGTGTCCGAACGGGGTCGGCAGGCGAAACATCGGATGGCCGCGGCGAAATGTCTTCAAATCGGTGCCGCAGCTGAGCGCGCATTTGACCGCGATTAGCACCGCGCCCAGCCCGGGTTTGGGCGGCTCGAACTCGCGCAGCTCGAGTTGGCCCGGCGCGACCAGCACCGCTTGACGCGATCGCTCGGTTTCCATCCACGCGACCGCGCTTGACGGCCGGCGCTCCAATGCTGTTGCGGCTTGAGTGCTCACAGATTTCGCTCCACTACGAAGCTTGCGATTTGGCGAAGCGCTTCGGCGCGCTCATCGAAGGGCGTCAGCGCGGTGTGGGCCCGGCGCACCAGTTCGTGCGCGAACTGATGCGAACGTTCGAGCCCGAGCAACGCGGGATAGGTTGCCTTGCCGCGAGCGTCATCCTTGTGCGTGCGCTTGCCAAGCTGTTCGGTTGAAGCTTCAACGTCGAGAACGTCATCGATAACCTGAAAGGCGAGACCGAGTTCCCGCCCGTATGCCGTTAATGATTCGAGCTGGGCGCTATTGGCGCCGCCCAGGCGCGCGCCGCCGCGGACCGCGACCAGGAACAGCGCTCCGGTTTTCTTGCTATGCAGGTACTCGAGCCTGGCCAGATCGGTGGGCTCGCCTTCGCTTAAAATATCGATCGCCTGCCCGGCCACCATTCCCCCCGAGCCTGCCGCTTCCGCCAGTTCCGCGATCACTTCGACCAGCACTGGCGATGGGACCCTGTCGCTGCCCGAGCGCGCCAGAACCTTGAAAGCGTCGGTCAACAGGGCGTCGCCGGCCAGCGTGGCCATCGCGTCGCCGTAAACCTTGTGATTGGTGGGCTTGCCCCGGCGCAGATCGTCGTCGTCCATGCAGGGAAGATCGTCATGGACCAGCGAATAGGTGTGGATCATCTCAAGCGCGCACGCGAACCCCATCGCGTTTTCGATTCGCCCGCCGACGGCTTCGCAGGCAGCCAGCGCCAGCACCGGACGAATACGCTTGCCACCGGCTAACAGGCTGTAGCGCATCGCTTCAAACAGCCGTCCAGCCGATCCGTCAGGTTCGGGCACCGCTCCCGCGAGCGCCAGCTCAATCAAGCGACAGCGCTCCTTGAGATAGTTCCCGAGACTGAAGCCGCTCTCGAGCGGTTGTACGGCGCTCAAGTAACGACCTCCCGTTCGATCTGCTTCATACTTCGCATCGCTTTTCGTTCGGAAAAAACCCTGCTCAGTCTACCTCGTTCAACGCCCCTCACGCCCAAAACTCCAGCGCCGCAGCGTCCGATCACGTTCCCTTTAAGCGATGTAGTGGCGCACCATCTGCCAGGTGTCCTTCAGATTCTTGCCGAAATCCATGGCCACGGTTCCCTCGAAGCCGGAGTGCAGCTTGCAATCCCGGCATCGTATGTCCTTCTTGGTCCGATAGAACTCCCAGTCGGTGGCCGCGTGCATTTCCTCGAACGTTTTGTAATGGCCGTTGGTGATCAGGTAACAGGGGCCTTTCCAGCCTTGCGGGTTGCGCGTCACGGTGGTCCAGGGGCTGCACAACAGGTCGCGTTCGCCGGCCAAAAACTGAAGGTAGATCGGCGTATTGATGATCTTGTGGCTGGCGGCGAGCTTCTTGACTCGCTGAAACTTGAGCGGCGTCTCGCCGTTTTTCAGATAGATGTCGTTGGACAGTACCTGATAGTGATAGCCGGGCGTCAGCAACATCCCGTCGACTTCGAGCCCGGTCAGCATCTTGATCAGTTCTTCGATCTCGTCGGCCGTGGTCTCGCGAAAGACCGTGGTGTTGGTCTGGACGCGATAGCCCTTCTCCTTGAGCATCTTGATCATCCGGACGCAGGTATCGAACACGCCCTGCCGATCCACCACCCGGTCGTGAGTCTCCTTCATGCCGTCGATATGCACGTTGAAGCTCAGATAGGCGTTGGGCTCGACCTGCTTGACGAACCTTTCGAGCAGGAGCGCGTTGGTGCAGATCTGGACGTGGCGCTTGCGCTCGATGAGTCCCTTGGTGAGCGGCACGATATGCTTGTACATCAGCGGCTCGCCGCCGCAGATGGACACGATCGGCGCGTCCGCTTCGTCTGCCGAGCCGAGCGCTTCATCGAGCGGCATCTGGTCGCGGATGGTGTCCTTGTACTCGACGATTCGGCCGCAGCCGATACAGGCCAGGTTGCAGGCGTGCAGCGGTTCCAGCATCAGCACTATCGGAAAATACTTCCGACCGGCCCGCTTGCTACGATTCATGTAGCGCGCCAGGTCGATCATCAGTCTTAGGGGAATACGCATACTGCTCGAATTACTCCTTGCCAGTGAGCAGATAATTCAGTTTGTACCGCCGCCGCCGCCGGCGCTTTGGGTCCGGGGCGTGTCCTGAAAAAGAAGCCCGCAAAGCATTTCGACCTCGCTCTGGAGGTCGAAATCCGGGCTGTGCATGAACAGCAAATCGATCAAAAAGCCGTTAAGGGCCGACAATAGAAAGCTTCCGGCGCGCTCGGGCTTGAGCGCCGGTGAGCAGACGCCCTTGGCCTGGGCGCGGCTGAGCAGATCGACCAGCATGCCTCGATAGCCCTCGTAGAGCCGGCGGATGTGGCTGAGGAATGTGTCGGGCGCGTCGTCGTCGTGCAGCAGCCTGGTCAAAAAGAAGCGGATCGAACCGGCGTTGTCGCGTACGAAGAGCAGGTACAATTCAATCAGCCGCTGCAATTGCGCCCGCTCATCCAGCTCGCGGGTCTCATCGGCGAAGTCGATGTGGTAAGGCTCCATCAGCCGATTCAGGACCGCGACGAACAGTTCTTCCTTGGTCTTGAAGTGCCAGAAAATCAGTGCCTTGCTGACCTTGGCCTCGCGGGCCACTTCCGCCATCGAAGTCTCGTGAAAACCCCGCCCGGCAAACAGCTGGGTGGCTGCCTTCAGGATTTCATCCCGCGAGTCCTGCGACTGTAAGCGCGATATGGCGGCACTCATCGGAGCTTGCGAACCTTCCCCATCAGTTGCGGAGACCAATCGGCGGGCGGCTCAAATCGTCGGATCGTAGGTCCCAAGGGGCAATAAATGTTCCCTTTCGCGACGCCGTGGCCTCTCAAAGCCCTAACCTTGCGGTCAATGGCTCACTTTTACCGAGCAAATGTGCAAAGTCAAGGGCCAGTCCGAGCGGTCAGGGGAGGTGGGAAAAGAACCAAAACGCCTGTATTTCAGGCAATAGATACGATAGCTACAGGCGTTCCGCCCAGCTGATGCGATTTCCTCGCCGCCAGCGTCATCGCAAGCGCGTTTCTGGCCTCGCTCAGGTTCCGCGACGCGGCTTGAGTGTTGGCACCTCCGATGACGCCTTCAAACTCGGCGGCGAGATGCCCAAACCATGCCGAATGGTAGGAGTCGTCGGCAGCGTCGCTGACCGATAGGTCATGGCGCTCGCCTGAGCGAGCGGTCAAGGCGATACGGTCGCCTTCGATTTCGAGCATCGCCTGATCGCCGTAAAGCATCGCCGACGTACGTCGCGTAGGCACCCGCCACGACAGATGGATATAGCCGATTCGACCGCCGCCGAAGCCGAGGCTCAGGTCGGCGACTTCATCGATCTCGCCCGTCAGGTTGAAGCTCAGGCGCGCGCTGATCGTTTCCGGCGCCGCATTCCCCATCAGCCACTGCATCAGGTAGAAGACATGCCATCCGTGATCGACCAGGATTCCGCCACCGCTGGCCGCGTCGATTCGCCAGGCCAGACCCTGTTGTTGCGATAGATCGCCGACGCCGCGCGCATGTTCGGTCCGCAGCCGCGTGAGGGCGATATAGTGGAGCGCGCCGAGCCGCTCCTGCGCGAGCAGTTCGCCTGCCCGCCGGTACGCCGGAGCGTGCTTCCAGTTGTGTACGCAGAACAGTGCGCGCTTGCGCGAGGCGGCCAGAGCGGCCAGGCGATCAAACTCTTCGAGGCTCAGGCAGAGCGGCTTCTCGACCAGCACGTGTACGCCGGCCTGAAAAGCCGCCTGCGCGGCGGCGACATGATGCATCGGCGGACTGGCGACATCGAGGAAATCCAGCCGCTCGCCGGACAGCATCAGCTCGAGGTCTTCGTAGACCCTGACGTTCCTGATGAGCTTGAGCGCTTCGTGACGCCGCGCCGCGAGCGGCTCGTGCACCGCGACGATTTCGACATCGTTGCGCGTGAGCCATCCCGGCAGATGGCCCAGCGCGGCAACCTGACCGAAGCCCGAGATTCCCGCACGGAGCTTCATCGAAGCAATTTCCGGCAGTTATAGCCGATGCCCTTCCTCACTGGATGTAAGGCTTGGCCAGTTCTTCCAACGCCGCTTCGGGATCGCCGGATTCAAGGCTTGGCGAGGCGAAGACCAGCCGATGACAACCGGCTTCCTCGTACTGCGCGATGGCGCGGCGCGGGTCGCCCTCGATAATCGGAAAGTACATCGAAATTTCGATTTTGTTGAAATCGCGGCCCGCCTCCGCGCACATCTTCTTGAGCTGCGTGAGTGCCGTGGCGAGCTGTCCAGGATTCATCCCGAGCGGCGCCCAGCCGTCGCCTACCGCGACCGTATTCTTGAGCGCGCGTTCGGTAGAGCCGACGCCGCCGGCGCCGACGTGGACCGGCGGATGCGGTTTTTGCGCCGGTTTGGGATAGGAGAAGACCGGCGGGAACTTCACGTACTTTCCCCCCTCGAAGGAGGCCTCCGGCTTGGACCACAGCTCCTTCATCGCGCGGACGTATTCGCGCGTGATGACCCATCGCCGGTGAAAATCGACTCCCATGATCTCCGATTCGTCGACCAGCCATCCAGCGCCGATTCCGAAAATAAAGCGCCCGCCGGAATAAAGGTCGAGCGTGGCAACCTGCTTTGCCAGCGCGATCGGTTCGTGTTCGGGCAGCAGGCAGACACCGGTGCCGATCTTGATTCGGCGAGTTGCTGCCGCGGCAAATGCCAACTGCACGAACGGATCTCCCAAGTGGGAATAAACGTCGGGAATCTTGCCGTCGCCCAGAGGATAAGGAGTTTTGCAGTGGACCGGAATGATCGGGTGCTCGGGAAGAAAGAAAGACTCAAAGCCAAGCGCCTCGCATTTTTTTGCCAAGGTCGCCGGGTCCGGCGTTTGCTCCGTGATAAAGGCCAGGATTCCTATTTTCATATTGCCTACCGTCGCGGCATTTGATGCCGTCGGTTATGTCGTTATGGTTGCTGCTTGGCGGCAGAGCGCGCCGGCCGAAAGCGGATTAGATCTTTAGAGGCAATATCCTTAGCTCGAAGGTTTGTTACAGCGCAAACCGCCGTATCCAGACCCTCTCGCCACGTTATTCCTTGAAGCCGAAGAACTCCCTGGCGTAAACGAACTCGCCGACCCCGGCGTTGCGCGCGCACTGCTCGTCGATTTCCTGGTCGCCAACCATCGTCGACGCCGCGAGGTCGATCCCGTAGCTCTCGGCGAGCGCGGTAACCATTCCGGGCTTGGGCTTACGACACTCGCATCCGTCGCTCGCCTGATGAGGGCAGATCTCCCATCCGAACACGATCCCGCCGAGCTGGCGATCGAGCTCGGTGATCGCCGCCTCGACCTGTTCGAGCGTATACCGTCCGCGCGCGATCGGCGACTGATTGGTGACGACGCAGATCAGCGCGTCGCGCATCGGGCGGAGCTTTTCCGCCACGCCCGGCAGCAGCTCGATTCTGATGTTGCCGGCTTTGTCGGACGGAAGCTCGCGATTCTGATCGAACCTGACCAGCGTCCCCACGAGGTCGCAGAACAGTCCCCGATTTCCCGCGTCCTGGGCCATCGTGCTTACGCCTTTACGCGCCAGTCCAGGCGATCGCGCACGTAGCCGAAAACCTCATCGAGAATCGCGATGCCGGCCTCGGCCTGTTCTTCGCTTATCACCAGCGGCGGATTAATCCGCACGTGCGGAAAGTAACCCATCATCAACAGGCCGCGCTTGAGCGCTTCCTTGAAGATTATTTCGGTAACGCCGCGATTCATCTCTTCTTTGGTCTTGCGGTCGCGCACCAGCTCGACCCCGATCAGCAACCCGCGACCGCGCACGTCGCCGATGAACTCGTATTTCTCCTTGAGTTCGAGCAGCCGCCTGAGCATCAGAGCGCCGACGACGCGCGAGTTCTCGACCAGATTCTCGCGCCGGATGGTGCGGATGGTTTCGGCGACGGCCACCGCCGCCAGCGGATTGCCGCCGTAACTCGACGACGACGCGCTCGGTTTCGCGAACGGCTCGGCGGTGGCGAGTTCGTCGCTCAGAAGCACGCCCGAGACCGGAAAGCCCGAGCCCATTCCCTTGCCCACGGTCATGATGTCGGGCTCGACGCCGCTGTGCTCGACGCCCCACATCTTGCCGGTACGCGCGAAGCCGGTAATCATTTCGTCGGCGATAAACATCGCACCGTTCGCGCGCGCGATTTCTTTCACCGCGGGAAGGAAATCGTCCGGCGGAATCACGTTGCCCGCGGTTCCCTGAAACGGTTCGACGATAACCGCCGCGACCGCGCCCGCCGAACTGTTCTTGAGCTGCTTGCCGGCGAACTCGACGCAGAACAATCCGCACTGGGGATACTCGAGCTTGAACGGGCATCGATAGCAATCGGCATACGGCGCCAGATACTGGCCGCCCTGAAGCGGACCGTAGCCCTGTTTCGATTCATCGCCAATAAGGCCGAGAACGCCTCCGCTCTTGCCGTGAAAGCCGCCCCAAAAACCGAGCACCTCGTGCTTCTTCGTCGCCGAGCGTGCCAGCCTGAGAGCAGCTTCGACCGCTTCGGCGCCGCCGCTATAAAGATGGGAGCGCTTGAGCTTGCCGGGCGCGACCTCGCCGAGAAGCCTGAAGACCTCGGCTCGCTCCGGCGTGGCGAACGTCCCGACCATCAGCCGCGACGCCTGATCGGCGAGCGCCTGGGCCAGCCCCGGATGGCCGTGGCCGAGGCTTGCCACCGCGACGCCGGCGAAAAAATCGACGTAAACGTTGCCGTCAACGTCGGTCAGCGTCGCGCCCTGGCCGCGTTCAAAGGCGATACCGGCGAGCAGAGATATCCGCTGGCGTCCGGGCGCGATACAGCGTTGCTCGGCATCGAATACTTCGCGCGACTTCGGGCCCGGAACGGGAGTCGCAATTCTGGGAAGCAGTTTTTCCGTTTTGATGCTCATCCTTGACCGATACTCACCCCAAATCGAGGTGGCATCCTTATACCTTTCGCGCCGCGCCGGCTCCATACAGCAGGTGAATGCATCGCCCGGCAATTGCTTGCGCGGCCGCCGCACGCACCCGGCTGAAACTCGGCCAGTCGTTGAAGTCCACGATCATAAACGCGTCGCCATTCACGATAGCGTCGCCGCCCCATACTTCGAGTCCCAGCGCGGCGGCCGCGGCGTTCGCCGCTTCGGCCATCGCACGCTGAAGCGATGCATCCAGCGGCGCCCCGTCGCTCAGGGTTGCGAAATATCCACCGCCGCTTACGCCGTAGAACTTGACCACGATGCCTTCGACCGCCTGCTGCACGTACGCGGATTTGACCCCTCGGGCCGCAAAGCCCGCCAGCGCTGAGGAGATTCGCACCGCTCCATTGACGCTGACGACATCATCGGCGATCAACGCGTGCAGGTCGCCACGCTTGATGAAAACGCCGGCCGCGAGGTCGAGCCGGGATGTCGATTGCGAATCGATGCCCGTTGATGTGTTCACCAGCACGCCGGCGGGAGTCGGCACGCCGGCGGCTTCGAGCGCGGGGCCGAGCCGGTCGCGATAGCAGGAGCGAATCGCATGCGGCGAGTTGATCGCGAGGATACCAGCCTTTTCCAGCGCGGCGAGTCTGCTCAGCGTCCGCTCGCCCTGGCACATCGCCAGCACCAGGTCGAACCCGTCCGGTGCGGCCTCGACGAAACGCGCCGGCTCGATAGTTACGACCTCGATATCGCGCGCCCGCAAGTGATCGAGAACGCAATCCAGGATAGCGGCGTCGGCCTCGACCTTGCCGGGCGAGAACTCGGTTTCCCGGTAGACTCCCAGTACGCGGACGCTCATCGGCGGCTCGGAAGCTTCAGTGGATTATCGCGCCGGGTAGCGCGTTCGAGCATCGCGCGCGCCGCATCGAGGTCCGCGGCTTCGTCGATATCGATAGTTTCGCCGAGTTCGATCGCCTTGAAGCTAAGCTTGTTGGCGATCAGATGAGAGAGGAATTCGCGAAGCGCTCCGCAACCCGCTTCACGCGCCGATGATACAAAGTCGAAGATTCGAGTCGAGAAAACGTACACGCCCGCGGTGACCATCGAGCCCTGAGCGCCGCCGAACGCGCGGATCAGGCCGCTCGCGTCTAGCTCAACGAACAGCGGGCGACGGTCGCCGCGCCATCTCACCACGCCGAGCACACCGTCAAGATCGGGCTCGGCCCCGATCAGTGCGAAGGCGCCGCGCGCGAAGCGTTCGAGCTCGCCGGGCGCGGTTACCGCATCGACGGTCGTGAGCAGAAAATGGCCCGGCGAAAGACGCTCGCCCAGCGTGAACAGCGATTCCATCGAGTTCGGCGTATCGCGGACGCAAAGCTTCAATCCGGTCGGCATCGCGATTGCGCTTTCCTCGCCCAGCCGCGCGCTTTCCGAATTGATCACAGCCAGCACACCTTCGGCGCCGGCCGCGATGATCGCGCGCGCCTGCCGTACCAGCAGAGGCTCGCCGTTGAGCTCGACCAGCGGCTTGGGCAGACGATGGCCGCCGGCGCGAAGCCGCTCCCCGTGCCCCGCCGCGATTATCGCGCCCTCGAAGCGGCTTACCATTGAAGCTCCACCAGCTCGCGCAGCGTACCGATCGTGCGATCGACGAGGCGCGAGTCGCCGGCATTATCGACGCTGCCGCCTCCGGGAGCAGGCCTCAACCACACAGTCTTCATGCCCAGGCTGCCCGCGGGAATACAGTCCTTGTCCAGGGAATCCCCGATCATCGCGGCCTCGGCCGGTGGGATCGCCAACGCTTCGAGCGCCGCTTCAAAGATGCGGCGCTCCGGCTTGAACACACCGAGCCGCGCCGAATCGATTACCGTCGCGAACAAATTCCGCATCCCGGCATCGGCCAGGATACGGTCGAGATTGCCGTAGAAGTTCGAGATCACGCCGAGGCGGAATCGGGAAGCGAGAATCGAGAGGACCTCGCGGCTCTCGGCCAATCCGCGGGCGGATTGATCGATAAAGCCCGCGCTGATTCGTTCCATCAGACGAGCGCGCCCGGTGGCCGGCATTCCCCCGAGTTGTGAGCGGACGTTTCCGGCCTGTGGCTGGAGAGATAGTCGAGCTGAAGGTCGACCAGGAATCGAATCAGCTCGCCCATCCCGCGATTATGCATCGCGGCGCCTTCCCGATAGCCCATCGTGGTAGCGTAGGCGAAGGCCGGGTCGAGCTGCGCGCGGGTAAGGCGCATCCCGGCGGCGAGGTAATGATGCAGGAACCGATCGAGCCAGTGGCTGCCGGGCACGTCGAGTGTGCCGCCGAAATCGAATAAAAGCGCATCGGGCGAAGTCACGTTCCTGTAAAGATTAGCAGCCGGCGCCGATGGCCTCTAGGTAGCCCGCCGCGTAGCCGCTCGATGTTGCCGACCCGCTCCGATCGATAGCTTCGTCTTGCCGAGTAACAATGCTTTAACCAATATGTAACGATAGACCGTGCGGTCAGGGGAACTTACCGGAAAGTTTAAAAGTTGATCTGACGGATCCGTTTGTCTATGAGTTTCGCTTTAACAAATTGGCTCGGACTTTCGAGAATATTGTGAAGAACGCTTTGGTTTTCGCCGCTCCCGGCGGCGCTCAGATATTGTTTGGTCGCCCTTTGCTCGAACGCACCCTGATTCACTGCGAACGGGCCGGAATCGATCGGTTTTTCATCGTCTGTCCGCCGGCGGAGCGCGGCTGCCTCGGGGCTTCGCTCGGGCGATTTGACGGCGATCCCCGAGTCCGAATCGTGGACCGGTCCCAGATGCTGCTCGAAGGGCCGGCGGCCGTCGAGCCTTCCGAGCCCTGCCTTGCCGTAGGCGCCGATGTCGTTTTATCCCGATTTCAGCTGGATGGTCTCTTGCGGGAGTATCGCGAGATTCCCGGTGAAATCGCCCGATTCGGGTTTGCCGACGGCAGCCGGGGTTCAATCCTGGCGATCGGGCCGATCCGCGATTTGATTAAGCTCTACCGGACCGGCGAGCCGGCGGCCGCCGCTCCGGATGGTGCGCCGTTCGGCCCCGAGGCCCGCGCGCGCACCGAGGTCGCGATGGCGCGAGCGCTGCGCCTGGAAACCACCGGGACCGACGGCATGATGGCGCGCCTGTTCGACCGCAAGCTCTCATGGCGGATCAGCTATCGGCTGGCGCGTACGGCCGTGACCCCAAACCAGGTCACAATCGCCAACACCTTCTTTGGCCTGATAGCCGCCTGGATGTTCGCGATGCCCGGTTACTGGTCGCGCCTGATGGGTTCGATGCTGTTTCTGCTGTCGGTGACAATCGACGGAGTGGACGGCGAGGTGGCGCGGCTCAAGATGGTCGAGTCGGCTTTCGGCAAGCAGCTCGACGTATTCACGGACAATATCGTCAACGTCGCCGTTCTCATCGCCATCGGAATCGGTTGCTATCGGACCAGCGGCAGCAAGGCGTACGTTTACCTTCTCCCTTTGTTTTTCGGGGGATTCGTGTTTTGCATCGTGACCGTCCAGCGGGCGTTGCGCGTGAGCGGCGCCCAGGCCGATCGTTGGATTGGGCAAGTGGAACGAATCTGCGGGCGCGACTTCGCCTACCTGCTGGCAGTCCTCGCGCTTGTGAACCGCCTCAACTATGCGGCTTGGGGGACCGCTTTCGGAACGTACGCTTTCGCCGTTGCTTTGTGGTGGCTCACGAGTAATCGCGCGGAACTTCGGGTCGGCTCCCATCATCCGGAAACGCATGCTGTAGCGGAGGGACTATGAAGAAAAAACCGAGGATTCTCCTCGTTCAACCTACAACCATCCATCTCGACGGAACGCCCCATAAGACAAGGTGGCGTCTGATCATGGGGCTGATGATTCCGTTGATCGCGGGGCTGACGCCGGACGATTTCGACGTCACGCTCTGCGACGAGCGGCTTGAGGATATAGATTTCGACGCCGGATGGGATCTGGTCGGGATGACCACGACCATCGGCGCGTCGCTGCGCGCCTATCAGCTCGGCGATGAGTTCCGCAAACGCGGCATCCCGGTCGTGATGGGCGGTTTTCATGCCACGCTCCAGACCGAGGAGGCGCTCAAGCACGCCGACGCGGTGGTGCAAGGCGAGGCCGACCTGGTCTGGGAGCCGCTCTTGCGCGATTGGCAGGACGGCAAGCTCAAGCAAATCTACAAGTCCGACAAGCTTCACGATTTGAAGAAGCTGCCGCGCCCGCGCCATGAATTGCTCAAGCTGAGCCGCTACCTCTTCAAGGCGGTGCCGGTTCAGGCGAGCCGCGGATGTCCGTACCGATGCTCGTTCTGCGAGATTCCGGTCTTTTACGAAGGCGCCTACCGGACGCGCCCGATCGAGGACATCGTCGAGGAAATCAAGCAGGTGATCGAGATCACCGGCTTTCGCCGCTTCCAGTTCATCGACGATCAGATTACCGGCAAGCACAAGTTCGCGCGCGATCTTTTCCGCGCCCTGACGCCGCTAAATATCCGCTTCTCGTGCCTGTGGACGATCAATTCCAATCACGACGACGAGCTGCTGGAGCTCGCCGCCAAGGCCGGCGTGTTCCACGTCAATATCGGAGTGGAATCGATAAGCCAGGACAGTTTGATGTCGATGAACAAGATTCAGAACCACGCCAAGCAGTACAAAAATCTGCTCGCCAAGCTGAAAAAATACGGCATCTACTACTCGCTCAATTTCATGTTCGGACTGGAGAACGACGGCCCCACCATCTTCGACGACACGCTCAAGTTCCTCGACGAGGTCAAGGCGCCCGAGGCGTTCTTCAATACCGTCACGCCGCGCCGGGGCACGCCGATGCGCAAGCAGCTCGAGGACGATGATCGCGTACTCATTCCCGACGCCGACATGTACACCAACAACTTCCGCTGCATGTTCATCCCGAAGAATCTATCGCCCCAGGAAGTGGAAGAGGGCGTGTGGCGATGCACCACCGAGTTCTACTCGCTCAAATCGATGTTCAGGCGGCTGCTGATGCCGCCGAGCAAGTTCACCTTGCAGGGGCTGACCGAGAACGCGCTGTTTTACTGGGGCGCCAAGCGAAGAATAGACCCGGTCGACTATTATTGAGCCGCCGCGTGCGGTTCTGAGAATGAAAAGGCCCGCGGCCGGAGACGGCTGTGGGTCTTCTCCAAGGCGCCAACCAAGCCTCAAAGTGGCTAGTCGTAAGCGATCATCGGGCCGCGCCTGTGTCGAAGAGCGCACCCTGAACGGCGCCGGTCGCAGTAGCGTCCTCGAACAGCTTCGGTAGTGGGCTTAGGTCGCCTTCGAACCGGAAGCGGCTTGCCTCCAGGTAAGACTTCTCCTTTTCCACAGCAATCCAGTGCCGACGCTCGCGCTCGCACGCTTCGCCGGTGGTGTTGCTGCCGGCGAATGGGTCGAGTACACGATCCGACGGATCCGTAAGGAAGCGTAAAAAGAAGGTCGGAAGTTGAATAGGAAAGCGCGCCGGATGGGGCTTAAGGCCGTGTTCTTTGCATCTCTCCAGATAGCGCCCGTTGCTGTCATTGTTGCCGTAGACCAGGAGATTGGACGGGATGGAGCCGCCACGGTCGAGGTTGAACTTCGGCGTGATGACGTGGCCCGAAGGCCGAACCTTGGACCGGTAGCCGCGCTTGACCAGCCGCAGCATGTCCGCGCTGTATTCCTTCAGAACCTTTTGGTTGTCGGCCTTAGGATTCGGCGACTTGGACAGCCACCAGATGCAGTTGACCGAATCCTTCACCCGAATCTTGCGGACCGTGACCCACTCGGCGGGCGAGGGCAGCTTCGCCGGGTTGTACCAGTAGAATTCCTGGGCCAGATGAAAGCCTATTTCGCGGCACAGCGCGATGAGAAGCTCGTAATGATAGAGCGAGCGCGTCGGCTGGCCCGGGGTCCACGCGCCGCCGATGTCGAGCACGAAGCTGCCGTCCTCGCGGAGAACTCGATGGATCTCCTTGGCAAACGGCAGGAACCACCTAATGTAATGCGGTTGGGCCGCGTTCCCGTATTCCTTCTTGAAGTGGAGCGCGTAAGGTGGCGACGTCAAGATCAGATTGATGCTCTGGTCCTCAAGTCCCGGCATGAACTTGAGCGCATCGGCAACATACGCCTTGCCGTGCCGTGTTGTGTAGAGAAGCCCTTCCTCCGAACCGCCCCGCGTCACGTTTCTTGACCCTTCCTTTGTGATGCGGCCTTTTTGAGTGCCATTTCGAGATCATCTACCCAGACGCCCATTGGCTGCAACGGCACCGGCTGCATGATCTCAAGGTATTCTGGAAGTTTCTTCCGCCGTTGCAGGTCTTGGGTCACGACGTAGAGAAACTCCCAGCGGCCGGTGATGTTGAACAGACACGCAGCCAGCAGGTCAAACTCGTCGGCGCGGTAGCCGCGTGTTGGTGTGCCGTCCATGCTGTTGCGCGTTCTCTGCAACTCGACTCTATGCGCAACAGCAACCTCGGCGGAGCGGCCCTTCGGGGTCTTTGGCGTGCGCGCGTTCTTGCATTCGACGCGCAGCGTTCGGGAGTCTACATCAACCAAAAAGTCGGGCTTGCCATCACGGTCCGGCCATTCGACGTTCTTCACGATCCCGCGCTCTTCCAGCGCCACGAGTCTTTTGAACAGGTAGTATTCGGCGAGCTTACCTTTGACATCCACTTGGGCCCGGAAGCCGTGCTCGATGGCTGTGAGGATGTCCGAGGCGGGAGCATTCCACTTCTCCTCCAGCGGGTGACGGCTCACGGTTTGCCCCTGTCGGAGAACAAACCGGAGATAGGGACGCCAAGCGCCGTGGCGAGATCGACGATGACCTTTAAAGTCGGGTTGCGCTCGCCGCGCTCAATTCCACCGATGTAAGTCCAATGGCGACGGGTTCGGTGGCCGAGTTCCTCCTGCGTCCAGCCGCGCGCCTGCCGAAGCTGCCGGATCCTACGACCAAAGGCTTTTTGCTGCGCGGCCCCCACGGCCGCATAACAGCGCCATACAGCCTATTCGTCTAGCAGGCTGTTGATAAACGCCTGAATCTCATCGTTGGATTATTCGTCTTAATGAGCAAACGGATTGGTGGAGGAAGCGGCGGATGCGGGGTGAAGAGCGGCGGCAGCGGGCGATGTTGATGATTATGGAGCCTGGCGATCGGGTGCCGAAGGAGCATCCGCTGAGGCGGGTCAAGGAACTCGCCGATGCGGCGCTGGCTCAGCTTTCGCCACTGTTCGATGAGATGTACAGCGCGATCGGGCGACCGTCGATCCCGCCCGAGCGGCTGCTGAAGGCCTCGCTGCTGATGGCGCTCTATACGGTGCGCAGCGAACGGCTGTTCTGCGAGCAACTCGATTACAACCTGTTGTTCCGCTGGTTTCTCGATATGGATGCGGCCGAGCCGAGCTTCGACCATTCGACCTTCTCGCGCAACCGGGCGCGGCTGCTGGAGCACGACGTGGCGCGCGAGTTTTTCACCCGCGTGGTCGCGCAGGCCCGCAGTCTGCGGTTGCTTTCGGACGAACACTTCACCGTCGATGGCACATTGGTCGAGGCTTGGGCGTCGCTCAAGAGCTTCAAGCGCAAGGACCCGGAACCGAGCCAGCCGCCCGACGACCCCGGCAACCCGACGGTTAACTTCCACGGCGAGCGCCGCAGCAACGCGACTCATCAATCGACCACCGACCCCGAAGCCAAGCTGGCCAGGAAGGGCGCGGGCAAGGAAGCGAAGTTGTGTTACTCGGCCAACGCGCTGATGGAGAACCGCAACGGTCTTCTGATCGAGTTCGCGGTCGAACCAGCCGACGGCTACGCCGAGCGCAAAAGCGCCCGCGCGATGCTGGAGACCACATTGCCCGGCAGCCGGCGGATTACCCTCGGGGCCGACAAGGGCTACGATACTGCGGAGTTCGTCGCCTCGTGCCGCGCGCTCAAGGTCACGCCACATATCGCGCGCAACCAGGGTCGCGCCGGCGGTTCCGCGCTCGACCGCCGCACTGCGCGTCATGTTGGCTACGCGGTGAGCCAAAGGGTACGCAAGCGGGTCGAAGAGATCTTCGGCTGGATGAAGACCGTCGGCGGCCTGCGCAAAACTCGCTATCGCGGCCTCGACCGCACCCAATTGCATGCCTACCTGGTGGCTGCCGCCTACAACCTGCTCCGAATCGCCAGACTCAGCCCGGCACCCGCATGAAGTACGATTCCACCACGCTACCGCGTTCGCCTCGGCCAGCGAAAACCGTCGAACCCGGCGGCTGAATCCAGCACTTCTGTCACTACCATGGCGATCACAATGAATAATCACACCACTTTCTCAACAGCCTGCTAGAGACTAAAAGTATTATCAGGTAAGATGTGAGCGCGCCTTTTGCTGACCCGATGGCCTTATTCAAGCATCATGGCGCCGGCCGTGAGGTTGGCCCCTTCCGTACGGTGGGGAAATTTTAGGTATCGCTATCGTGTTCGGGAAGCTCTTCTCCGCCCGCAAGACGATCCTCGATGTGCAGCCGGATGGCATCCTTGATATTTTCCACGGCCTCTTCGTATGTCTCTCCCTGGCTGTAACAGCCCTGAAGCGTCGGGCAGGAAACGAAGTAGCCGTCTGAGTCAGCTTCTATGACGATGGGAAGCGTGACGTGTTTCATAGCCAAATTATAGGCTCAGTGCCGATTTTCTGCCAATCGGAATCCGTGAATCAGGGCCGTGAGTC
Organism: uncultured Pseudomonadota bacterium; assembly: GCA_963759165.1. Classification (GTDB taxonomy): domain Bacteria; phylum Desulfobacterota; class Binatia; order Binatales; family Binataceae; genus DATJOQ01. The sequence goes on from CAVWXK010000001.1 coordinate 2,782,614, forward strand.
TTTGGCTTTTCTGCGAGTCTCCAGTGAGAATCTCTACACGGCTTGCTTCAGGTGGAAGCCGGTGCGTTGGCGATTTCTTTCGTCGACATACACCACCGCCGGTGAATGGCGCCGCGCGGCGGCCTCGTCCATCTGGGCGAATGTGGCCACGATCACGATATCGCCGGGCGAGCCTTTGAGCGCGGCCGCGCCGTTAAGGCAGACTTCGCCCGAGCCCGCAGGCGCTGCGATCGCATAGGTCTGGAGGCGCTCGCCGTTGGTCGCGTTCCAGACGTTGACCATCTCGTACTCAAAAATGCCGGCGGCATCGAGGAGGTCCGAGTCAATCGCGATACTTCCCTCGTAGTTGACGTTCGCGCCGGTCAGGTGGAGGCGGTGAAGCTTTGCGTTGAGCATGTTTCGCATTTAAATCTTCGTCTCCTGCAAAAATTCCTTTTATCCTTAACGCGCCGGATGGCCGGCGGCGGTCGCCGGACCGGGCGTGAGCACCATATTGTCGATCAGCCGTACTTTGCCGACCCGCGCCGCGATCGCGACTACTACCGGACGCTCCATCGCGCCGACCGGTTCGAGGCTTTCCGCGTCCACCGCTTCCACGTATTCGATCTCGACCCCCGGCTCGTTTTCGAGCACCGTCCTGGCCGCGCGCGCGAGGTCCGACGCCGTGCGGGCTCCCGTCGCAAGCGCGGCGCGCGACGCCGCAAGCGCGCGGCTGATGCTGAGCGCGGTCTTGCGATCCGCCGCCGAGAGATAGGCGTTGCGCGAGCTCATCGCGAGACCGTCGGGCTCGCGCACCGTCGGCATCGGCACGATCTCGATATCCATGTTGAGGTCGCGCACCATCTGCTGGATGGTTCGCAGTTGCTGGTAATCCTTCTCGCCGAAGAGCGCGAGATGAGGCTTGACGATATTGAAGAGCTTGGCGACGACCGTGGCGACGCCGCGGAAATGGCCCGGCCGAAGAGGCCCGCACAGGCCCTGCGTAAGCTTTGTGACCTCGACCCAGGTCTGAGCCGCTTGCGGGTACATGTCGGCGGGCTCGGGGTTGAAGAGCACGTCGACCGGCACGGTGCCCATCATCTCGCAGTCGCGGGGCATGTCGCGCGGGTAGCGGGAGAGATCTTCATTGGGGCCGAACTGGGTCGGATTGACGAAGATCGACGCGACCAGCATCGTCCCCCGCCGCCGTCCCTCGCGCATCAGACTCAGATGGCCCTCGTGGAGATAGCCCATAGTTGGCACAAACGCGATTCGCTCACCGACCCGGCGCGCCGCATCGGCGAGCTCCTGCATCTCCCGCGGTGAGTTGACGACCTTCACGCCTGAATCTCTCTCCGACCGAAGCTATGTTCCGGGCCGGGGAATGTTTCCTCACGCACCTCGTTGATGTAGCTGGCGGCGGCTGCGCCGGCCTCCTTCCATAGGGCGGCGTAAGCCTTGGCGAATCGCGGCGAGAAGCATTCGGTGAGTCCGAGCAGGTCGTGCATCACCAGCACCTGGCCGTCGCATCCGACGCCGGCGCCGATTCCTATCGTCGGCACGCTGGTCTTTTGAGTAATCTCGTCGGCCAGATCGAGCGGCATCCCCTCCAGAACCATCGCGAAGACTCCGGCGTCTTCGAGCGCGGCGGCGTCCTCAAGCACGCGCTCGCGGGAGCCCGGGGCACGCCCCTCGCGTTTGCCCTGCACGCGATGGCCGCCCATGCGATGGATCGATTGGGGCGTGAGCCCGATATGGCCCATCACCGGGATATCGACTTCCACCAGGCGGCGAACCGTTTCCGCCATCGCGATTCCGCCTTCCAGCTTGACCGCCTCGGCGCCGCCTTCCTTGATCAGCCGACCGGCGTTGAGCACCGCCTGCTCGACGCTCGCCTGATAGGAAAGAAACGGCATGTCGCCGACCACCAAAGCGCGACGGCATCCGCGCGCCACCATCTGGGTGTGGTAAACCATCTGGTCGACGGTGGCGGGCAGCGTCGTCTGATGACCCTGCACCACCATCGCGAGGCTGTCGCCGACCAACAGCACGTCGATTCCCGCCTGGTCGAAGATGCGGGCGAATGGATAATCGTAAGCCGTGAGCATCGCGATCTTTCGCCCCTCGGCCTTCATCCGCGCCAGGTCGGGTACTCTGACCTTGTCTTTCATCGTCGCGATCACCTCGAAAAAACAGCGGGGTTGCCGGTAACCCGGCAACCCCGCTGAAAAATCGGCGTGGATGGCGCGCGATGCGCTTACTCCGAGTCCCGGTCCGAGTCCGGATCCAGGCAACCCAATCCTATGTCGTTCGCTCCATTACGGAGCCGATTCGTCGTAACCGCCTCACCCGGGCCTTAACGACCCTGGGCGGGCACTAATCCAATAATACGCGGAGAGACCAATGTAAAGCTATCCGTGGTCAATTGGCGGCGTTCGTAAGGGGCGGCAGATTGACCGCAATCTGGAGGCGAGCGCCGTCGCGAATCAAGCTCAGATACACGATCTGGCCGGGCTTGACCACGCGCATCTGATCCTCGAATTCAATCAGGTTGCCGACCCGCCTGCCATCGACGCCGATGATCAGGTCGTAGCTTTCGCCGATATGGGCTTGGTCGATAATTGAAAGGGCGATGATGGCGGGTGGGAAAACCAGCGCCGCCGCCATCGACATGCCCTCGAGCACCGCGTGCGTGGCGCCGCTGTAAGAGCGCAGCCCGGCGCGGTCGGCAGGGCTCCCGGCGATAACGCTGACTATCGCAAGCCCGCTAACTCTCTCTCCGGTCTTGAGCTTGCTTTGCTCTTCACGCAGCTCGACGCCCAGCGGAGAGGTCTCGGTCATCTGGTCGAGAAACTCGCGAAGGCTATGGACGTCGGGCACTGCCGGCGGCGGTGGTGGATTGAGCGGGTCGTAGTCGGGGGCTTGCCGGCCGCTTGCGGTTGAGCCCGGCTCCTCATCCCCGCCGGAGGACGGCTCGTTGACGGCAGGCGGAATCTCAGCGGTCTGCGAGCCGTCATCGGTCGCGGCTGCCGGCGCTTCCGCCTCGTTGACGATAGCTGGAGCGGCAGCCGCGGCGCCGAAGCCGCCCGCGCTCGGGGCGAGCGCCATCAGCAACCCGGCAACGATGGCGGCGCCGATCTTCATAACCTAGTTCATCGAAGGCTCCAAAGCCCTTCGTATTGTACCACGGCATTTTCGGCGAGCAGTTTTTTTAAATGGGCCCGGATCGAATTTGCCGCCGCCGGATGCAGGAACTCGGGGACATCCGTGTAGATTTTCTTCACAATCCCCGACACCTCGAGCGGTCCATCCCTGAGCGCCGCCAACACCTGATTCTCGCGCAGTTCGCGATGGGCGATATACTCGATAATTTTTTCCCTTGGCTTGCGAATTACCGGGCCGTGCGCCGGGTAGATCGTTTCTAGGTCGAGGTCGAGCAAACGCCGCAGCGAGTCGAGGTAGAGGGCGAGATCGCCGCCCTCATCCGGGATCACCGTGGTTCCGGCTCCGAGCACCACATCGCCGGTAAACAGGGCTCGCTCCTCTTCGAGATAATAGCAGAGATGGTCGGGAGCGTGGCCGGGGGTGAAGACGGCCTGAAGCGTGGCGCCTTCGGTCGCGACCCGCGCGCCGTGCTCAAGCGGCGTAATCGGCGCGCCCGCGATTTCATCCCGGCCGGGCCAGGGCTTTTTCAGAACTTCCAGCGCGCCGAATTTTTCGCGAACCTGCCGGACTCCGCCGATATGATCGGCATGCGCATGCGTAATCACTATCTTGTCTAGTTCGCGGCTGTGGCTCAGCTCCGCCAGGCCCCGCGCGAGCATTTCAGGATAGATGTCCACCCCCGCGCCGGTATCGAGCAGCAGCGGACGGCGGCCCAAGCCCACCAGATAGGTGTTGGTGCCGGGACCTGTAAACATGGTGGGATTCTGACCGAGCACGAACGCGACCCGCGTCGTATAGCGGGCGTAGTCGGGCAATTTGAGCCCGAACATCGAGTCGGTGACGATACGGCCCGGTTGTTCCATTATCGGTATCAAGCCTCTTTGGAGCGTCGGTTGCGCTCGAAGATCAGGCGCAGACCCTTGAGGGTCAGGAATTCGTCGATCTCTTCGATGGTTTCGGACTCGGGAGCGATCAGATTGGCAAGTCCGCCGGTCGCAATCACCTTGGCCTTTTCTCCACGCTCGTGGAGGATTCGATTTACCAGGCCATCGACCAGCGAAGTGTAGCCATAAATCAGACCGGACTGGATCGCGGTGACCGTGGTGCGTCCGACGACTTCCCGCGGGCGGACCAATTCAACGCGGTAAAGCTTGGCCGCGTGCGAGACCAGCGCGTCCACCGAGATTCCCAGGCCGGGCGCGATCGCTCCACCCACGTACTCGCCGCGCCCGGTCACGTAATCGAAGGTGGTTGCGGTACCGAAATCGACCACGATACAGGCGGTATTGTAGCGGTCGTAGGCGGCAATCGCATTCACGATCCGATCCGCTCCGATTTCCTTGGGGTTCTCGTACAGGATCGGCATCCCGGTCTTGATTCCGGGACCGACGACCAGCGGCTCGCACTTGAAATAGCGCCGCGTCAACTGCTCCATTACCTGGTTGAGCGGTGGAACCACGCAGGCGATTACCACCCCTTCCGGGCGTGGCGGTACAGTTAGCCCCTCGCTCGCGAACAATGTGTTGAGCAGCGCGCCGTGCTCGTCCGTGGTGCGCTCGTGGCTGGTCGCGATACGCCAGTGATGCGTCAGCTCTTCGCCCTGGTAAATTCCAATCACTATGTGGGTGTTGCCCACGTCGACCGTAATCAGCATACCGGGAACGCTAGCATTTGGCGCGCCGGGAGCAGAAGCGTTCGATGGTCGCAAAAGTTCAGCGATGATGAAAGCCCCCGTGACCCGGGGGTAGATAACGTGGGGGCTGCGGGTGGTAGATCGATGGCGGTGGGCGATAGATGGGTGGCGGCATCATCACTATCGGCGGCCGTGGCCAGGAGTAAAACCCCGGGTAATAGTAGGGATAGTAGGCGGGCGATGGGATCAGGGCCATCGGCGGCAGTCCGGTGCTGACAGATTCATACGACGTCTGCTGATTGATGTAATCGTCTATCCCCGCGAACTTGGGCAGCGGCGCCGCGTTGGAGTCCTGGTTGTTGGCGTAATCCTGCGCGGTACCGGCGTCGGCGTTGCCCGGCTGGGGGGTTGACGATGGCTGCGGATAGTTCGGGGCGATTTCCAGGGTCGAGTCGGTGGCGCCGTTCGCCGTGGCCGCCCCGGACGGTTCGGCCGCCTGCTCCGCGAAGGCGCCCGTTCCAGCGACCATCACGCCACAAACGATCGATAACAGGGCGATGAAGAGCGAACGTTTCATTTTTGTGGAATCTCCCGCCCAGCCTGTTCAGCGGGAGAATCGTCGAAACTCAGGCGCCCACTAACTTAACCTAGCATCCGATGGATACACCGCCAAGGATGTATTTCTGCCGCGAAAAAGCGTCGCGATTGTTTTCCATCCGCCTCGGGAAAGGTAATATGCGCGTTCATGCCAGACTCAAAAGTAGCAATGGTCACCGGTGCGGGGCGTGGAATCGGACGCGACATCGCGCAGCGGCTTGCGCGCGAAGGTTACGCGGTAGGGCTGCTCGCGCGCACCAAGTCTCAACTTGAAGAAACCGCCGAGCTGGTCAGGAAAGCCGGCGGAAAGGCGCTGGTCGCGCCGACCGACGTCGGCAAGCGCGAGCAGGTGCTTGCCGCGGTGGAAGCGATCGAGCGCGAGCTCGGCCCGATCACGGTGTTGATCAACAACGCCGGCGCCTATCTGCGCAAGGCAATGACCGAAACCGCGGAAGATGAGTTCGACTTCCAGATGAAGGTCAACACCTACGGACCGTTCTTCTGCACCCAGGAAGTCGTGCGGCGGATGGTCGGACGAGGCGGCGGCACGGTGCTGTTCCTGCTGGGATCAGAGACCCGGCTTGGCCCGGCGATGTTTACCGCCTACAACGCGTCCAAAGACGCGCAGAAGGCGATCGCGCTGAGCGTGGCCTACGAGTTCGGCCATGTCGGCGTCCATTCGATCGCCCTCGACGTGGACGGAGCGGTCGACAGCCCCCGGGTTCGGGAATCGATGCCCAACGTCGATCCCTCCCACTTCGTCTCCCCGGATCAGATCGCCGACGAGATCGTGCGGCTGATCAATCAACCGCGCAACGCGTGGTCGTACGCGGTCGATCTGCGCTCGTACGCCCAATGGCGTCCGCGCGTCGCGGCCAAGAAAAAAGAATAAGGCGTTGGCCCGCCATGTAGCTTTTATGGCGGGCCAACTATACTGGCTCCGGGACGTCGAGGTCGGGGCGTGGCGCAGCCTGGTAGCGCACACGCTTGGGGTGCGTGTGGTCGCCGGTTCAAATCCGGCCGCCCCGACCAAACTATCAGATGAGAATCCTCGACAACGCGCCGCAGTCTTTGGAGGAGTACAACTCAGGCTGCCTGCACTACAACCTGATTGCGCAAGGGGTGTATCAAGCCCGCGAACGGATCAGAGATCCGCTCTCACTTGAGTTCCGTCCCTACATCGTTGCCGGACTAATTGGTTTCGACATGCGTCGAACCATGGGCAAAAACCCGTACTCGCCCGAAGGCAAGTTCTGGCCTCGCCTCTCGGAGTGCCTTGAGGCGCCGGACGGCCTCGCGGGGCTGGCAGAGATGAACCTGGCTACCGCCAACCTCGGCAGCATTAGTTCGGTGATCGAGACGGCATATAACCGCATTGCCGATCGCTGCGGCGTGACCGAGAAAAAATTCCACGTGGGCGCAACCAAGGTTCTTCATTGGCTGTTTCCCGAGTTGTTCATCATTCTTGACCGCAATGCCGCGGCGGCGTTTCAAAAGCATCATCAGGTCGATTTTCGCCAGACGACTCAGCCCGGCTACGAGTCGAAGAAGTATTTTGAATGTCTCGTGAAGGCGCAGGAAGAAATCAAGCAATTCGGACTCGATCGCTTCCGCGCTCTTGAACCGCCCACACCGCTGGCGCGCATATTCGACAAGATCGCGTTCGTAGTTGGCGCCGGACTGGTTAAGGGTGGCATAAGTTAAGATACCGCGGCATCCCCGTCCCGCGAAGCGTCAGTGCGTGCGCATCGTGACGAAGGACCGATCGAGTTCGGCGATTGTTCTGACGCCGAGAAGTTGCATCGCCCGCACGGTCTCATCCTTGAGGATGTCGAGCGCGCGCTTGACCCCGCGCTCGCCACCAACCATCAGCCCATAGAGATAGGCACGGCCGACGAGCACGGCTCGGGCGCCGAAGGCGACGGCAGCCAGGATGTCGGCGCCGTTCATCACCCCGCCGTCTATCAGCACCTCGGCGCGATCGCAGACCGCATCGACGATCCCCGGCAGCGCTTCGAGCGGGATGGTTTGCCTGTCGAGTTGGCGCGCACCGTGAGTTGAGACGACGATGCCGTTTACGCCGTACTCATCGACCGCCCGCCGGGCCTCATCGGCACGCGTCATCCCCTTGATAATCAGCGGCCCTTTCCAGGCATTCCGTATCCACTTGAGGTCGTCCCAGCTCACCGACGGATCGAACACCTGAGTGACGGTTTCGAGCCCCGCGGGAGAGACGTCCAACGAGGCAAACCTCGGCGGATCGGTGGTCAGGAAGTCGAAGGTCCAGGCGGGATGCAGGATGCCCTGCACGAAGGTATCGAACGACAGGGCGGGCGGTACAGTGAATCCGTTGCGCAGATCGCGGGCGCGACGGCCCACGACCGGGGTATCGACCGTAAGCATCAGCGCCTGATAGCCGGCGCGCTGCGCGCGATCGATGAACTCCTCGCTTTTGCGGCGATCCTTCCATACGTAGAGCTGGAACCAGAGCATTTTACCGCCACCGGCGCCGGCGCCGGCGGCCGCGACGTCCTCGATCGAAGCCGTGCCCATCGTGGAGAGCGTGTAGGGAACCCCGGCTTCCTTCGCGGCCCTGACGACGGCGCGTTCGCCCTCGGTGTGGACGAGACGCGTGGTGCCGGTCGGCGCAAGGATGAGCGGAAAGGCGATGCGCTGGCCCAGCACGGTGGTGCCCGGCTCCACGCTCGAGACATCGCGCAGAACGCGCGGACTGAACTCGACCCGATCCCAGGCGTCGTACTGGCGGCGAAGCAGGATTTCTTCGTCGGCTCCTCCGTCGACAAAATCGAAGATCGGCCGCGGAGCGCGCTTGCGCGCCGCATTCCGCAGGTCGGCGACGCAAACCGATCGTGAAAGACGCCGGTCGACGATGTTTAGTTCGAGAGGCCGCGGCCGCAACAGCCGGAGAAGTTCGGAGAAGTCCGGGATGTGGCGCTTGCTCGACTCGGCCATCGTCTATGGTGATCCTGACTTCAACGTCTCAATAACGGCCATGATCGGTTCGCCGGATTTTGGGCGGCTTCACGGCTATCGCGGGAGCATCCGGTAGCGAATCGGCATGTGCTTGATGCCGCCGACGAAGCTCGAGCGCATCCGCTGTACCGGCCCGGCAAGCTCGACCGACGCAAGCCGCTCGGCCAACTGGCGAAACATCACCTGAAGCTCGAGTCGCGCGAGATTCGCCCCGAGGCAGTAATGCTCGCCGATGCCGAAGGCGAGATGATAGTTGGGAGAGCGTCCGATATCGAAGGTGAACGGACGCTCGAACACATCCTCGTCGCGGTTCGCGGAAGGATAGAACAGCGTGAGCATGTCGCCCTCGCGAATCTTCCGGCCGTGAAGCTCGGCGTCGGCGGTGGCGATGCGCGTGAACTGGATAACCGGCGAGGTCCATCGGATGATTTCCTCGACCGCGCCGGGCACGAGCGAGGGATCCCGTTTGAGCCGTTCCCATTGGTCGGGATGATCGATCAGGGCATGGAGTCCGCCGGTGGTGGCGTTCCGCGTCGTCTCATTGCCGGCGATGATCAGCAGGGCGAAATACGACATCAGCTCGAACGGCGGAAGCGGCTCGCCGTTCACATGGCTGTTGGCGAGCACGCTGGCAAGGTCGTCGCGCGGATTTTTGCGCCGGTCCTCGCATAGCCGGCTGAAATACTGAAAAAATTCGAGGCGCGCGAGTTCGAGGGTTTCCTTGATAGTGTCGCTGCTCGCATATTCGGGATCGGTCGGGCCGATCATCGTGTTGCTCAGCCGAAACATCATCGCCCAGTCGGCGCGCGGGATACCGAACATTTCGGCGATCACCGCGAGCGGAAGTTTCGCCGACACCTCGGTCACGAAGTCGCATTCCTCGCGGCCCGCGATATCGTCGAGCACCTCGGCGGTGATCCGCTCGATCTGGCTCTGCAATTTCTGAACGGCACGCGGGGTGAAGCGGCGGCTGGTGACCGCGCGATAGGCGCCGTGCTCGGGCGGATTCATGTTGAGGAGCTGGCGCAGGATGACATCGTCGGGCGCGGGCATCCCCGGCTCCACCACGGTGACGAACAGCCACTGGGTGCTCCTGAAAAGCTCGGGCTGACTCGAAACGCTTATGATATCGGCGTGTTTGGTAATCGCCCAGAATGGCGCGACGTTCGGGCGCTCGTAGTAGAAGACCGGCGCCTCGCGCCTTAGCAGAGTCCATTCCTCGTGCGGATAGCCGCGTTTTACGAAAAGGTCGGGATCGATGATGTCGATTGTGTCCAGCGTGAGAGCTGCCATGGCTTCGATAATCCTCTCGTACGACCGTGGCGTCCTATCTGCCTGCTCGTGCCATCGACGGCTCGCGCGGCCAATCGGCCCTAATTTTCGATTAAACGGATCGCCTGGCGCGGACAGCGCCTCGCCGCAAGCTCGACCTTGGCCCGGAGCGCTTGCGGCGGCTCCGCGACCAACACGTAGCTGCGGTCGTCGTCGCGGAGCTCGAAGACCTCGGGCGCAATCTCGGCGCATCGTCCGTTTCCTTCGCAGAGATTGTGGTCCACAACGACTCTCATCGCATTGCTCCTCGACAACATGCTTTCGTTCCAAAAACGAAAACGGGATCGCCGAGCTCAAAGACTCGTGCGAGCCGTAATATTTACCCTATTGCCCCCGCCCGTGCCTACTCGAAATTCGATTCGCGAGGAAAAAGCCGGAGGTTGGCTATCGGCTGCCGCGTGTAACGTCGCGATCCAGCCATATCGCGCTGGAAACTGGATTTCAAAGCCGCACTGGAGTTAGATCAGGGCGCGGATGCGGCGTGACCGATGCCCCCGGCATCGCGGGCCGATGCGGACGCCGCGAACTCTTAACACCGTGACGGAGACTGCCATGAGCGATTTTCGCCTCGACCCTTCCGACGAGTTCACCCATCAACCGGACGCGTCATCCAACTTCAACGAGAGCGTCTATGCCAACGCCTTCGACCCCGTGCAGCGGTTCGGCGGATGGATGCGGCTCGGCAATCGCGTCAACGAAAAATACGCGGAGCTTTCGGTCTGCCTGTATCTGCCGGATGGGAGAATCGCCTGTCAGTTCCAGCGCCCGGAAATCAGCTCGAATGATCGGTTCAACGCCGGCGGGATCAAATACGAAGTCGTCGAGCCGCTGCGGAACGTGACGATGGATTACGAAGGCGAGGTGATGCTGCTGGACGATCCGGACATGCTGCGCGAGCCGCAGGCGATGTTCGCGTCGGCGCCCCGCGTCTTATGCGCCGTGCACTACAATCAGACCGGGGTTTCTCCGGTTCATGGCGGCGAGCCGGCCACGGCGACTCAGGAGACCATGTATGGCCGCGACTTTTCGCTCGGCCATTTCAATCAGCACACGAAGGTGCGCGGTTTCATTCGCGTCGGAGAGCGGCAGTGGCCGATTAACGGCAACGGATGGCGCGACCATTCATGGGGGCCGCGTTACTGGCAGAACATTTATTTTTATCGCCTCTTCGTCGCCAATTTCGGCGACGACCGCGGCCTGATGATCCTCAAGATTACCGCTCCGGACGGGAAATCGCGGCGCGTCGGGGTCCTGATGGTCGATGGTCAGTATGAGGAGATCACCGATCTCGACGTGATAACCGAATGGTCGAAGCATAAGGACCCGGCCCGGATGCATATCGGGGTGAGCACGCCGAAGCGGCGCGCGGTTATTCTCGGCGAAGTTCTGGTGATGGCGCCGCTGCGCAGTCGGCGCAAACTCGGCGAGGAGATCGTCACTTCGAGGATTGCCGAAGGCTTCACCCGCTTCACATGGGACGGCGCGGTAGGATACGGGATGACGGAATATATCGAGCGGCTTCAAAACGGCCAGCCCGTCGGCTATCCGCTCTGACCTCGCGCGGAAATGTTTGGCGCCCCCTGCGGGATTCGAACCCACGACCCCAGGATTAGGAATCCTGTGCTCTATCCATCTGAGCTAAGGGGGCGCGCCAATGAAACCAGGCACGTCTCGCGCCGCGAGCCTCGCCGCCGGTCACGTCGACGGCGATTCTGACCGCAATTCGAGTATGAGCAGGGTTTGGAGCCGGGCTCAAGCTTCGTCGGGGACCAGGCGCGCGATCTGCTCGTAAGCGGTCGAGACATGGCGTCGCATCCTATCAAATTCCCGCACCGAGCCATGCCGCGGTTCGACTGACACCTTCATCGAAGCCGATGACCGGTGAAAAGCCCAGCCGTTCCCGGACGCGTCCCATCGTGAAGCCCTGTCGAGTACCAAGGATCTCGACGGCGGTTCGCGTAACCAGCGGCCGTGAAGTATACCCCATCGCCCTCCCGTATATTTCCGACAACGCTCCCAGCGAGTACGCCACCGCTCGCGGCACCGACCATCGCGGCATACGCAGATTGAGCGCCCGGCAGAGTGCAACGAAGTAGTCGCGCCAGGTTTGACCACCTTCGTCGATGGAATGGAAGGCTAATCCCGCGGCGGCCGGATGAACCATCGCCATCAGGATCAGGTCAACGCTGTTTTCAACGTACACGAAACCCGCATTCACTCTGCCGCGACGTACAAGCGGAGCGCCACTGCGAAGATACTCGACGATCTCCATACCGAGGGTCACGGAACGGGGACCGTAAATCGAGCCGGGTCGAATAATGGTCGCCGACAAGCCGGCGTCGATCGCCGCCCGAAGGCGCAACTCGGCGGAAATCTTCGTTGAATTGTAGGGAAGTCCGCGATCGCGAAATGGGGTCGTTTCATCAAGCCCATCGCGATCCGGATAGCCATAGACATCGGTGGTACTGATGTGCACGAAGCGATCGAGCGAAACCGCTTCGCAGGCCTTCAGCAGGCGGGCGACTCCATAGTCGTTGGCTTCACGAAAATCCCGCCACGAGCCCCAATCACTGGCCAGCGCGGCGCAATGTATCACGTAGCTGCATCCCTTGATCGCGCCAGCCAGCGTGGCGGTAGAACTTAAATCGCCGGCTACACATTGTGCGCCTCTTTCTACCAGCAATCGCGCCCGCTCCGGGCGCCTAACGAGCAGTCTGACGGCCTGGCCGCGCGCCAGAAGCGCTTCCGCCACGTAGCTGCCCAGAAATCCGGTTGCTCCCGTTACGAAAACCATGAGGCGCGCGAATCAGACGGTAGCGCCTGACCTCACCAAGGCAGGAATCATCGAGTGTCGGCGAGCGTCTCGTTCAGCGGCGATGGACGCAGCCGCGATATCAGTGCCGCGACAGCTTCGACAGTGGTGTAGATTTGTTCCTCGGTATGCAGAGCATTGATGAAGAACCGCAGTCGCGAAGCTGAACGATCGACCGCAGGATACACTATCGGTTGGACGACGACCCCTTGCTTCAACAATTCGTCAGAAAGCCCCACTGCCAGCACCGGATCGCCCGTCATCAGCGGGACGACGGCCGCGCCATTACTGGTTCCCGTCGCCAGATTGCGCGCTCTGGCGAGGTCAAGAAACAATTGCGAGCGCTGGTGAAGCCAAGCCACTCTTTGCGGCTCGGCCTTCATCAGGCGCAGGGCGGTCAGGGCTGCCGCCGTATCGGGCGGCGACATCGCCGCGGCAAATACAAACCCCGGCGCCGCGAGCTTAAGGTACTCGATCATCCCGGCTTTGCCGGCGATATAACCGCCGCAACTGGCCATCGCCTTGCTGAGCGTGCCCATCCAGATGTCCACGTCGCTCGGATCGAGGCCGAAATGTTCGCTCACGCCGAAACCACGCTCGCCGAGAACTCCCATGGAATGTGCCTCGTCCACAAACAGAAACGCGTTATGGCGCTTCTTGATGCTGATGAGCTTTGGAAGGTCGGCGATGTCGCCATCCATGCTGTAAACGCCCTCGACCATCACCAGGGCGTATCTGTATTTGCGGCGGTTGTCGGTCAGGATGCGATCGAGCGCTTGCCAGTCGTTGTGCGGAAAGCGCATCCGGCGTCCACCCGCCAGTTGGCATCCCGTGAGCATACTCCGATGGATCAGCGAATCATGAATGAGCAGATCTTTCGGTCCGAAGAGGTGTCCGATGGCGTTGACGTTGGTCGAATAGCCGCTGGTGAAGGTGGCGCAATCATCAACTCCCAACGTCGCGGCAATTTCGCGCTCCAATTCGAGGTGCAGCGGTATCTGGCCGCCGGCCATACGGCTCGCCGACGCGGAGGTGCCGTATCGATCGATCGCGGCTTTGGCGGCGGCGGCAACTTCGGGATGGCCGGACAGGCCAAGATAGTTGTACCCCGCGAAGTTGATGCACCGCTGACCGTTGATGGTGGTGCAATCAACGCTCACGTCTTCGCGTGTACGATGAAAGGGGTTGTCGAGACCGGAAACATCGAAATAGGAAAGCAGCTCCTTGACCTTCAGATAGGCGGGAATCCGATCGAGCGGCGGTGCGGTCAGCGATAGCAAAGAGTCACCATTGCCATTGCCATTACCAGGTTTAGTGTGATCGGCAAGCGGCCGGCCGGCGCGGCCGTACGTTTTCTCCATAGTCCTTACCGATTCTTTCCTTTGTGAAACGAGGGGGAGTCAGCGATGCTATTATGAAGGAATCCCCCTCGTGATTGACCCGACCGATTTGGTCTACCTGCCGAGGCGAGAGGATTTATGCGGAATTTCCGTTTTTAACTTTCCAAAACACGCAATTTCTTATCCCTGTAGCGGCTCCGGTGTCAACTCGCCCGGCTGGCGATCGTGGCCGGCTCCGGGCAGCCGCAGCCGAGTTCGGTTCGGCTCGAGCTTCTTAACCAGCCAGGCCGGCTACGCTACTCGTGCGGCGGATTATTCGTAGCCGGTCTCCGCTTTGTTCGCCCTTGATCCGATTGGTCCGCCATCCAACAATGCCCTGTTAGGCCGGCGACGGCAACGTCGCGATTTTCCGAGAGCCATTCATACCACTCGGTCCAAGTCCGCATAGAGCCTGAATCCATTGAGCCACCGATGCCGATTGATACCAATCGATCTCGCGTGATCCTGTCCGGGCGAACTCTCTCACAACCAGGAATCCTGTTTTCTATGCATCTGAGCTAAGCAAGCACTCAGCAGATTCGCCGCGCGCACCGGTCGCCAAGGCCGGTTTGCAGCGCTATTGAAGCAACGGCGATTATTGCTTGTCAGGTCAAGCGATGTCGCCTTTCGGGCCAGAATTCTGCGGCCAGCGGAACCATCCGGACTTCGCGCCTTGACATCTGTGCCGGAATTCCTCGAATCTTCCATGCGGCATGATCGATGCTTGGCAGGTACCGGCCAAATTTCGCACGATGGCGAGGCGAGGCGGTGGGATGGGTGCTTCATGAGCCCTTATGAATTGTGAAAGTCTGACCCTCGCGGAAATTTTACCCAACGAACCAGGGGGATTCTGAAACGTCAGCCCAATGGAAACTCATCTCGAACCCAAAGACATGATCGACCGCGTGAAGGCGTTTATCGCCGAGCAGGGGCAGTTCACGAGGGTCGAGGTCGAAAACTTCAAACGGATGCCCGGCGGAACTTCGCGCGAGATCTGGTCGTTCGACGCCGCGATGACCGGCGCGAAGGGGACTTCGCGAAGAAGCCTGGTGATCCGGATGGATCCCCTCGGCAGCCGGATCGAAAGCAGCCGCCGCCAGGAATTCCTCGTGATGCAAGCCGCCTACCGCGAAGGAGTGCGGGTGCCCGAGATGTTCTGGCTGTGCGAGGATCCGTCCGTACTCGGAGCGCCCTTCTTTATCATGGAGTGCGTCGCGGGCGAGACCATCGCGCGCAAATTGCTTCGCGATGACATCTACGCCCAGGCGCGCCAAGTCGTGATCCCCCAAATGGCGGAGATCCTCGCCAAATTCCATGCGGTCGATCCTGCCCGCCACGGCTTCGAGCTCCGCCCGCGCCCGGCGATTCGCCGGCCCGCTTCTGGACCATGCACTGGGATGGGATTTATCGCAGCGTCACCCTCGACCCTCATCCAACCTTCGAGTTGGCGATACGGTGGCTTCTGGAAAACATCCCGCCGAAACCCAAGCGTCTCAGTATCATTCACGGCGACTACCGCGTCGGCAACATCATCTTCGGACCCGAAGGCGTACGCGCGGTCATCGACTTCGAGATCGCCCATCTCGGCGACCCGCTCGAAGACCTCGGATGGTTCTGCATGCGCGCGTGGCGCTCGGGACAGGACAACAAGGCGGTATGCGGGCTCACGGATCGCGAGGTGCTGTACGATGCTTACGAGAAAGCCTCGGGCATTCCCGTGGATCGGCACACGATGCGCTTCTGGGAGGTCTTCGGCAACCTGCGCTGGGGCATCTTCACGATGGTCCACGCCCGGACCTATCTCGACTTGCACGTGCCGAATGTCGAGTTGGCGAGTATCGGCAGGCGCACGGCGGAAACCGAGCTCGAGATCCTCAACCTTATCGGATAGGAATCAAACCCATGCAGGATCGTCCGACAGCGGGTGAATTGCTTGAAGTCGTAGCGCGGTTTCTGGAGGGCGAGATCGTGCCCGCGACCACGGGCAGCCGCCGGTTCCAGGCGCTGGTGGCGGCCAACGTGATGCGGATCGTGACGCGGGAGATTCAGCTCGAGGAAACCCACATGCGCGACGAGGTGGGCGCCTTGGCGGCGCTGCTCGATCGGCCCCATCCATCCACGGACACGATCGAGGAGCTTCGCCGCAGTGCGCAATCCCTGAACCAGGAATTGTGCGAGCGCATCCGGGCCGGAGAGCTTGACAGCGAGAGCGCGCGTACCCGCATCGTGGAAGCGCTGCGCCGGATTGTGCGGAACAAGCTCGTGATCGCGAATCCGCGATATTTGTAACGGACGATTAATCCGCCTGCTTCTGCTGTCTCTCTGCGCGCCCCGATTGCCCCCGCTTGCCGGGCACGTGATAATCGGGCTTCTGAACTAACGACATGAGTGCCGAATCAATTTCATCAGGGGCGGTGGATGCCCGCACCGCACACGCTTCGCCCGTCCTTGAAGCGAACGCGCTAAGCTTCAGCTATGGCGATCGCCAGGCGCTGCGCGACGTCAGCTTTTCGATCGCGCGCGGCGAAATCTTCGGATTCCTGGGTCCCAACGGCGGCGGCAAGACCACGCTGTTCAGGATTCTTTCGAGCCTGGTCCCGGCCGCGAGCGGCACCGTGCGGATGCTTGGGCACGACCTCAATGCCGAGCAGCGTGAGGTTCGCCGCCATCTGGGCGTGGTCTTTCAGCATCCGAGCGTCGACGGCAAGCTGACGGTCGCCGAGAATTTGGAGCATCACGGCCATCTCTACGGAATCACCGGGCGCAAACTGCGCGAGCGCAGCGCCGCGATGCTGGAACAGATGGGGCTCGGTTCGCGCGCCAACGACCTCGTGGAAACTCTCTCCGGCGGGCTCCAGCGTCGCACTGAATTGGCCAAGGCCCTGCTCCACGAACCTCGAACTTCTGCTGCTCGACGAACCCAGCACCGGCCTCGATCCAGGCGCCCGGCGCGAGTTCAACAACTATCTGGCGCTGTTGCGCGAGCGCGGCGGCGTCACGATCGTGCTGACGACCCATTACATGGAAGAAGCCGAGCGATGCGACCGCGTCGGCGTGATGCATCAGGGCCGCTGGTCGCGGTCGCGCCGCCGGGCGAACTCAAGGCCTCGATCGGCGGCGACGTGGTGGTGATTCATGCGCGCGCGCCCGAAACGCTCGAGCGCAAGCTTCGCGAGCGTCTGGGACTCGCGGGCAGGGTGGTAGACGGGACGATTCGTATCGAGCGGCTGCGCGGGCACGAACTCGTCGGCGCGTTGGTCGACGATTTCGGCGACGAAATCGAGTCCGTCAGCGTGGGCAAACCGACACTCGAAGACGTGTTCGTCCATCTCACCGGCCATCAGTTTTTCGCCGGCGAAGCCGCCCGCTTCATGAGGGCCGATTCCATGAATGGAAGCCTTGCTCCAGATCGCGACGCTTTGGTGGCGTGAAATCACGAGGTTTCGCCGCCAGCGCAGCCGCCTTGTCGGCGCGTTTCTGCAACCGCTGGTTTTCTGGCTGCTGCTTGGCGGCGGCTTAAACGCATCGTTTCGTCCGCCCGGTGCGCCGGCCGGGGCCAACTACGCAGAATATTTCTACCCCGGCGTAATCGTTCTGGTGCTGCTGTTCACCGCGATCTTCGCGACTATCTCGGCGGTCGAGGATCGCAAGCAGGGCTTTCTGCAGGGCGTGCTGGTGGCGCCAATCTCGCGTTCGACGATCGTGATGGGTCAGGCGCTGGGCGGCACGACGCTGGCGCTGATCCAGGGAATCATCTTTCTCGTTCTGGCGCCGCTTGCGGGAATCGGTCTGAGCGTGGGCGCGGTTGCGGCCGCGATCCTAATCATGGCGCTAATCGCCTTCGCGCTGACCAGCATCGGACTTTTGATTGCCTGGCGGATCGATTCCACTCAGGGCTTTCACGCGATCATGAACCTGATCCTGATTCCGATTTGGCTGCTCTCCGGCGCCTTTTTTCCGGCGGCCGGCGCCCCCGCCTGGCTGCAATGGACGATGTGGCTTAATCCGCTCAGCTACGGGATGGCGGCGTTGCGCGGGAGCCTGTATCTGGGCGGTTCCGGCGCCGGTCTCCTGCCGCCGGGGTTCGCGATCGAGCTTGCGATCACGGCGGCTTTCAGCGCGGCGATGTTCATCCTGGCGACTCGCTCGGCCAGGCGCGCCGCCGCGACCTGAATCGCCGCGCGGTCGGGAGCCGGCTAGCTCGACGGCACAGCCGGTTCTTTTTCCCTCGGCGGGCACGGCAGCAGAACGGAGAACGTAGACCCCGCGCCGGGAGCGCTCTCGACTTCGACGCGTCCGCCGGAACACTCGACGAGATGTTTCACAATGAATAAACCGAGTCCGGCGCCGCTGCGAGCCCGCCGCGCGAGGTCGCTGTAGCGCACAAACAACCGGTTATGCTCGGCCGGGTCTATCCCGACACCACTGTCTTTGACCGAAAGTTTTACCCAGTCGGAGGCGATGCCGGTACTGAGCACAACCCGGCCGCCAACCGGCGTTACATTGAAGGCGTTACTGAGGAGATTGATGATTACGCGTTTGAGCTGTAACGGGTCGGCGGTGATCGAGGGCAGTCCTGAGTAAAGATCCTGGACGACAGCGATGCGCTTCACTCGCGCGAGGCTTTCCTGCTCGCTCACGGTATCGATCACCAGACGGTTCAGATCCATGAGCTCGGGCCGGAGGTCGACTTCTCCCTCTTCGATGCGGATGCTGTCGACCATGTTCTGCGCCAGATTCAAAACCTGGGTCGCGGAAGCCCGGATCGCCTGCATCATGGAGCGAATCCCGGCGTCCTGGTAAAGCTCGTCGACCAGATCCGTCTGCATACTGATCGCGCTGGCCGGAGCACGGATATCGTGCGCGTAGGACGAGATTACCTCGCGCTCGCAAAGATGCTGGTAAAACAGGGCGCGCCGCGCCTGCTCCAACAGATGCGTCACCGAAAGCGCCAGCGCGCCGCCGAAGCAAATCCACATCAGGTCGGCCAGCTGACCTACTTCTTGCCGGCCCGGCATCGCTACCGCGACCAAATAGACGAACACCGCCGCCACGCCCGCGAACGCCTGCACAATCAGGCCCCATGGAATCAGCAGCGCGGCGCCCAACTGCAAGCAAATAAGAGCTTCGCCAAACGAGCCGGGATCCCTGAAATTGACCACAAAAAGCAGGCTGCAAGCCAGGATCCATGCCACAGCGACCAGCCCGGCGATCCGCAGACGATTGAAATCCTGAAATCTCGCGATGGCGAATAACGCTACCGCCAGTCCCAAAACTTGGATCACGCTCGAGCCGACGACCGCAATCGCTTGCCCCTTGAAGAGCAAGCTTTGGCTCAAGGTAATAAAGGCTATAGCGACAAGCGCGACACTGACCGACACCCTCAAACGCGCTGCCAGCAGTCGCTCGCTCTCGCGGCGAAACTCGTCCTCGTAGCTCCACTTCGGCGGTCCCGGGAACGCTCCAAAAAAATCGTTCAGCGCCACCGTTCCCTCTCTGCCCAACAGACGATACCGTACTGAATTTCGTTGAAACCGGCCAAAAGCGATTTCTCCGTCAGCTCACTCGATTGATAAATAGCAACTAAACGCAACTCGGCGCCATGGGAGTGATGGCGCTTCAAGAAGAGCCGCGAGGATTGCGCGATGCTGCGGCGGCTCCGGGGCGAAAAAAAGGACCCGGAGGACGGCCTCCGGGTCCCGTTTCGGACTATGCCGAAGATTTCTAGTTAACTGTCCAGGTCTCACCCCTCTGCAGCAACGCCTTTAAGTTACCGGCGCCTTCTTTCGCCTTAACGTCGGCGAGCTGCTTGGCGATAGCGCCGTCGTAAGTCGGGCGCGAGGAGGCGTAAAAGACACCAAACGGCGCCGGCATCGGCGGCTCGAAGTTCCCGAGCATGAAGGCCAGGGCGAGGTTGGTCTCGTCGTGCACGACCAGGTCTTTCTCGGTAATTCCATCGCCGAGCTTGACGACTTCCGGCCGGTTGCCGTTCATTCGGATGCCCCGGTCGCGGTTCTTGCCGAAAATCAAAGGCTTGCCGTGTTCGAGAATCAGCTGATGCTCGGCCTTAATCGCCTTATCGCTTAGATCGTTAAAGGCGCCGTCGTTGAAGATGTTGCAGTTCTGGAGGATCTCGACGAAGGAGGTCCCGCGATGGTCGTGGGCGCGCTTGAGCATGTCCTGCAGATGCTTCTGCTCGACGTCGATAGAGCGGCAGACAAACGTGGCATGCGCTCCGAGCGCGACCGTAATCGGGTTGAACGGGAAATCGACCGACCCGTAGGGAGTAGACTTGGTGACCTTGCCGTACTCGGAGGTCGGCGAGTACTGGCCTTTGGTCAATCCATAGATCCGGTTGTTGAAGAGCAGGATATTGAGGTCGATGTTACGGCGCAGGATGTGAATCATGTGATTGCCGCCGATTGAAAGCCCGTCGCCGTCACCGGTCACCACCCATACGTCCAGGTCCGGGCGCGAGATCTTGAGCCCACTGGCGACCGCCGCGGCGCGGCCGTGGATGGTGTGGAAGCCGTAGGTGTTCATGTAGTAGGGAAAGCGGCTCGAGCATCCGATACCCGAGATGAAAACCACGTTTTCTCGCGGGACACCCAGCTCGGGCATCACCTTCTGCACCTGCGCCAGGATCGCGTAATCGCCGCATCCCGGACACCAGCGCACCTCCTGGTCGGAGACGAAATCCTTGCGACTCAGAACGGTAGCCATCGCTCAACCCTCCAACGCGCGCGTGATGCGGGTGATAATTTCACTGACCTTGAACGGGCGGCCCTGGATCTTGTTGCAGCCGATGGCGTCGATCAGGTAATCGGCGCGGATCATTTTGAGCAACTGCCCCAGGTTCATTTCCGCCACCATGACCTTCTTGAAGCGTTTCAGCACTTCACCCAGGTCCTTCGGAAGCGGATTTAGATAACGAAGATGGATGTGGGAAACGCTCTTGCCCTTGTCGCGAAGGCCGGTGACGGCCTCGCGGATAGTGCCGTAGGTCGAGCCCCAACCGACCACCACGAGATCGCCACCGTCCTTATCGCCGAAAACCTCGACGGGCGGGATCTCTCTGGCGATACCGGCGACTTTGCGCGCGCGCAGCCTGACCATCATCTCGTTATTGGCCGGCGAGTAGCTGACGTTGCCGGTGAGATGCTCGGTGGCGAGACCGCCGACGCGATGTTCGAGTCCGGGCGTACCGGGCACCGCCCACGGCCGCGTCAGGGTTTCCTCGTCGCGCAAATAGGGCATGAAGCCCTCAGGATTCGTGCGCAGCTCAATTTTGATCGGAGGAAGCTTGTCGGCGTCGGGCACCAACCACGGTTCGGCACCGTTGGCCAGCAGAGCGTCGGTCAGCAGGATTACCGGAGTCATGTACTGGAGCGCGATTCGCGACGCCTCGTAGGCGCAATCGAAACAATCCGCCGGCGTGGTCGCGGCGATAATCGGGACTGGCGACTCGCCATGACGCCCGTACATCGCCATCAGCAGGTCGGCCTGCTCCGGCTTGGTCGGTATCCCGGTCGACGGCCCGGCGCGCTGAACGTCAACTATCACCAGGGGCAGTTCGACCTTGATGGCCAGCCCCATCGCCTCTTCCTTCAGGTCCATCCCGGGACCCGAAGTGGTCGTGATCGCCAGCGCACCACCGAACGAAGCCCCGATCGCCGAAGTGATGCCGGCAATCTCGTCTTCGGCCTGGAACGTGAACACCTGAAAGCTCTTGTAGCCCGAAAGCTCGTGGAGAATGTCGCTTGCCGGAGTGATGGGATACGACCCGAGAAACAGCGGCCGTCCGGATTTCACCGAAGCGGCAACGAAGCCCAGCGCGGTCGCGCTGTTACCCGTGATGTTACGGTACAGCCCCGGAGCGATTCTGGCGGGCCCCACTTCGTACGAGCTGGCGAACATCTCGGTCGTTTCAGCGTAATTGAAGCCGGCCTTGAACGCCCGGAGATTGGCTTCCTGGATGTCTGGGGTCTTTTTGAATTTGCTGTTGATGTAATCGAGAGTGGGCTGATCGGGCGATGGAAGAGAAATGTGACCAGCCCCAGTACGAAGAAGTTGCGGCATCGATTGATCGCCCGGGTGTTCAATCCCAGATCGCGCAAAGCCAAGGTGGTGAGCTTGGTGACCTCGATCTGAAACACCTGGTATTTCGACAGCGATCCGTTGGTGAGCGGATTGGCGGTATACCCGGCTTTCTTCAGATTGGTGTCGTTGAAGGCCTCCTTGTCCACGATCAGAACGCCGTTAGGGACAAGCTCGTCGATATTGACCTTCAGCGCCGCCGGATTCATCGCCACCAGCACCATCGGCTCGTCGCCGGGCGTAAACACCTTCTCGCTTGAGAAGTTCAGCTGATAGCCGCTAACACCGGCCAACGTCCCCGTAGGGGCGCGGATTTCGGCCGGGAAATCGGGCAGCGTCGCCAGGTCATTGCCCGCGATCGCCGATTCCGCCGTAAACTGCATCCCGGTCAGTTGCATGCCGTCGCCCGAATCGCCGGCAAAGCGGATGACCACATGGTCGCGCCGTTCGACGACCTTTTTAGCCGGGGTTTGGGCGGCGCCAGACGCCGCAGCGGCCGAGAGTTCACCCATTTCAGGTACAGCCATCGGATCTAATCTCCCCTGGTCCAGCCTTTCGTGTCTCTTCGTGTTTGCAAAAGAAGGCCAAATGTTTGTTCAACCAAATTAAACTATAGCTAATGCCTTTGAGATGTAAAAGGGTGTTTCTTCAAGGGTTTTACCGCACCGCGAAGGTTTTAAATTCCTGACGACATTCCATCCAACTTGCTTCAACTTGATCCACCCTTGCCGCCGGAGGCCCGCGATTAGCCCAAGCTAGCAGCATTTTGAGGTTCGCGTGCCTGCCTTCGGCGACGATTTCGACCCGTCCGTCAGGGCGATTGCGCACCCATCCGGTAAGCCCCAGGCCGCACGCCTCGTCCACGGTGGCCTGACGAAAGAACACCCCCTGCACGCGGCCGCTCACGATGAGATGGAGACGGGATTGTCCGCGAGCCCCATCCATCGGCCCTAGCCTTACCCTTCAAGCAGCCGCCGAAATTCGGCTTCGTCGAGCGTTTTGATTCCAAGTTCCTTTGCCTTACGCAACTTGGAGCCGGGATCCTCGCCGACCACGACGTAATCGGTCTTGCGGCTGACGGACGACGCAACCCGGCCGCCCGCCGCCAAGATCCTCCGCTCGGCGTCATCGCGGGTAAGCCCGGCCAGCGCGCCCGTCAGCACGAAGCTCTTGCCGCGGAGCGCCGCCCGCGCCGAGGGCTCAGGTGCCCGCTCGAAGTGAAACCTGCCGAGTTGAAGCAATCTATGCAGCCCCTTGCGATTACGCGGCTCGTCAAAGTACTCGCGGATACTGCACGCGACTTCGGGACCGATATCGCGCACCGCCTTAAGCTCATCCTCTCCGGCCTCCGCAAGCTCTTCGACGGTGCGGAAGCGGGCAGCAAGTTGCCGCGCGGTATGCTCGCCGACATGGCGGATTCCCAGGCCGTTGATCAGCCGATCGAGGGTGGTGCGGCGCGAGCGGTCGATACTGTCGAGCAGGTTCTGCGCGCTCTTCTCCCCCATCCGTTCGAGATCGATCAGTTGCTCTTTGGTGATCGCGTAGATGTCGGCGAGTTCGCGCACCAGTCCGGTCTCGACCAGTTGCGCGACCAGCTTGTCGCCAAGCCCCTCGATATCGAGGCCGTACTTGGAAGCGAAGTGGCGAATCGATTCGCGCACCCGCGCCGGGCAGTTGACGTTGACGCAGAAGTAGGCGACCTCGCCCTCTTCGTGAACGATCGCGCCGCCGCACTCCGGGCAATGCTTCGGCATCTGGAACTCATGCGCGCGCGGCTTGCCCTTGCGGGTCACGTGCACCACGTAAGGGATAACGTCGCCGGCGCGTTCGAGCAGGATATGGTCGCCCTCGCGCACGTCCTTGCGGCGGATCTCATCGAGATTGTGCAGCGAGGCATTCGCGATCGTTACGCCGCCGAGTTGGACCGGTTCGAGCTGCGCCACCGGCGTGAGCGAACCGATCCGTCCGACGTAAACCGCGATCTTGTTGACTCTGGTTTCGGCCTGCTGGGCCTTGAACTTGTACGCCACCGCCCATCGCGGCGAACGCGAGACCTCGCCGAGCTGTTCCTGGATCGCGAAATCGTTCACCTTGGCCACCACGCCGTCGGCCTCGTAGGGTAAATCGTGGCGCCGCTCGGTCATCTCCTCCCAGATACTTGAGCACCTCTTCGACGCTTCGGTAGACCCGCGACTCGGGATTAACCTTGAGGCCGAGTTCGCGGATACCGGCGAGAAACTCCCACTGGCTCTTGAACTCGACGCCGCGGATAACGCCCGGCGAGTGGCAAAAAATGTCGAGCGGGCGCGCCGCCGTGATTCTTGGATCGAGCTGGCGCAGCGAGCCGGCCGCCGCGTTGCGCGGATTGGCGAACAGCGGCTCGCCTTGTTTGGCGCGCTCCTCATTGAGCTTCGCGAATGGCTGACGGCCGAGAATCACCTCGCCGCGCACCTCGAGCAATTCGGGAATCCGGCCGCGCTCGGGGCGGCGAAGACGCAGCGGAATGCTGCGGATGGTGCGGAGATTCTGGGTAACATCCTCGCCGTTAGCGCCGTCGCCGCGAGTCGAGCCGACTTTGAACAGACCGTCCTCGTAAACCAGCTCCACCGCGAGACCATCGAGCTTGACCTCGGCGACGTATTCGATATCGCCTTCGGTCTTGAGCATCCGCTTGATGCGGCTGTCGAAATCGCGCATCTCCTCCGCGCTCATCGCGTTGGCGAGCGAGAGCATCATCCGGCTGTGCTTCACGACCGCGAACTTTTCGGCCGGTGCGGCGCCGATGCGCTGGGTGGGCGAATCCGGCGCAACCAGCTCCGGATGTTCGCGTTCGATCTGCTCGAGGCGATGCATCAGCTTGTCGAACTCGGCATCCGAAATCTCGGGCTGGTCGAGCACGTAGTAGAGGTAGTTGTGGCGGTTGATCTGCTCGCGCAGGCGCTCGGCCTCGGCCGCAAGCCGCCGGATTTGGTCGGTCATGGTTTTTTATACTCTCCCGATGAACGGGAGCAATGAAAGGATTTCATCCTCTTTTACTTCCACAACGACCCCTTTCCGCGCAGCATGATAACGTATGGTCGCATATCAGATTCTGGCCGATTTGATCGTTATCTTGCACGCCGCGTATGTCGAATTCGTGGTGCTGGGATTCGCGGCGATCGTGCTCGGCGTTGTCTTGCGCTGGAATTGGGTGAGAAATTTCTGGTTTCGCGCCGTTCATCTGGCGGCGATCGCTGTAGTCGCCATCAAGGCGATGGTTGGCGTGGTGTGTCCGCTGACCACGCTTGAAAACTGGCTGCGACAAAAAGGCGGTCAGGCTCGGTATCCCGGCGATTTCGGGGGCTACTGGGCCCATCAACTGATTTTTTTCGAGGGCCCGCCCTGGGTGTTTACCGTTTGTTACATCGCCTTCGCCTTGCTGGTGGTTGCCCTCCTTGTGCTCGCTCCACCGAAGCGGCCATGGGGACATGACGGTTCGTAAGTCCCAACGTTTTCAGAACCCTCACCTGCGCGTCACGTCTCTTGCAAAAAGAGCGCAAGAGCCGCGCCGCTCGCCCTCTCCCGCAACAAAGCGGGGAAGGACTTCGGAAACCCACTAATTAATCGGAAACTGCGAGCCTTGCCGCCAAGCTTGGCGAAGCGCAATCAAACCGTCGGCATGGAATGCCGTGGAATGCCGTGCCGCTAGGCGCGGCCGTAGCCCATCGCTTCCAGAAAATCGTCGAGCGACTCGAAACGCATGTAGACGTTGCGGCGCTTCTCATTCCCGATCGTCGAGGTCGCCTCGGCAGAGTAGGCGTGGCCGGGATAAACGATCGTCGCGTCGTCCAGATTTCGCAGCTTCTGATTGAGGCTGTAGTACATCTGCTCGGGATCGGACCCCGGCAGGTCGACCCGCCCGCAGGAACCGATAAAGAGCGTATCGCCCGAGACCAGGTTGCCGTCGATCAGAAAGCACTGCGACCCCGGCGTATGGCCGGGCGTATGGAGGAACTTGATCGTCAGGTTGCCGACGGTGGTGGTATCGCCGCCTTCGACTTTGACCAGGTCGGAATCGGAAAGGCCGGAGATCTGCTTGGTCCAGTCCGCTTCGTCCTTGTTGACGTAGACCTTGGCCTTGATCTTGTGGAGCAGTTCGGCGGCGCCTTCTACCCGATGGCCCATCAGTTGCCCGCCGAGATGGTCAGGATGGTAGTGCGTGATGAGGATCTTTTCGATCGTGTAGCCGTCGCGCGCCGCCTCTTCCACGACCGCATTGACGTCCCACGCCGGATCGACCACGACCGCCTTGTGGGTGGCCGGGTCGCCGACCAGGTAGACGTAATTCGCGATCGGACCGAGTTGAAGTTGGCGCAGATAAATTTTAGCTTGCCTGGTCATCGAAGCCTCAGTCGTCTGACGATGGTTTTCGCGCGGAGCGGGCCGCCGCCGTCTCTTTCCCCGTTTTTTGCGCGGAGCCGCTAGCGGCCTTGCGCTCAAGCCGCAAGCCGCGATCCCATAAGAACTCTGGCTCGCCCAGCCTCCTGGCGACCCATCGCGATTGCACGAACAGATGGTCGCTCAGGCGGTTTACATAAATCAGAAGCTGATCGTTTACGGGCTCTTCGCGCTTGAGCGCCCAGCACACCCGTTCCGCGCGCCGACATACGGTGCGAGCCTGATGCAGGAAGGCGTTGAGCTTGCCTCCGCCCGGCAGGGTGAAGGACTTGAGCGGCTCGAGCGCTTCGTTCATCCGATCGATCTCATGCTCGAGCTTCTCGACCTCGGCCTCGCCGATCCGATGCATCCCGGCATAATCGACATCCGGCGGCGTCGCCAGCTCGCTGCCGACATCGAACAGCTCGTTCTGAATCCGCCGCAGCATCTCCGAGTACCATGCGTAATCGGCGCCAAAACGGGTTTCATAGTCGAGCGCGAAGGTCCGGACCAAACCGACGACGGTGTTGAGTTCGTCGACGGTTCCGTAGGCCTCCAGGCGATAGCTCTCCTTGGGCACCCGCGTGCCGCCGACCAATCCGGTCAGACCCTTGTCGCCGCTGCGCGTGTAAATCTTGCTGAGCCGAATCGCCATTTAAGTTATTTTACCAGCCCGGCCTTCCCGCGCAGAGCCTGGTAGCCGGCCTCGCCAACCTGGTCGGATACCGGCAATCCCGCGTCGCGCCATCCATCGATTACAATCCGGCCGCCGGCGTCGCGCGCTCCGCCGAAGCCGCCGCGCACGTTGGTCAGGTCGCTATACCCCATTCCTTCCATAATCTCGCAGGCGCGCTGCGAACGTCCGCCGGAAAGGCATCCAACGATGAGCTTCCTGTCTTGCGGCAGGACCTTCTGCACCACGGCAAGGAAATCAGGATTGTCTTCCGTTTGGCCCGGTCCCTTGATGAAAAGCAGCGGAATGTTAATCGCACCCGTCGGATGGCCCTGTGCAAACTCGCCCTCGCTCCTGACATCCAAATATATCGCCTGAGCATCGTTCTTCAGGATTTCGTGAGCCTCTGGCGGCTCAACCTGGTTTATCGGCATATCGTCTATTCCTTACGGAGATCTTTGTTGCTTCGGGGCGCGGCTCACCACGGCCTTGGAGTGCCTCACGCCCTGCTTCGACGGTAGCCCGTCGCGGTGGACCGTTTCAACCGGGATTGGTTCCAGGATCGCGCCGCCGAGGCCAAGTTGCTGGTGTCGCTGTTCGCTCAGTTAGCGGCCACCAACTTTATCACCGGACGCATACCGGTGGCCCGCGCATAGCGCGCCAAGGTCTTGAAACTGGGCGTTACACGCCCGCTTTCAAGACGAGCGATGACGGATTGCGTTGTGCCCATCCGGTCGGCCAGCTCGCGCTGCGTAAGTCGCGCCCGCGCGCGTGCGGAAATCAGTTCGCGGGCAAAGTCGAACTCGGGCTCCAGCGCATCGTAGGCCTTCCGCACCCGGCCGTCTTTAAGCAATTCGGCTTTCACCTTGTTCAACTTCACTTTCACTGTCATGGATCTATCCGCTTCATACGTTGTAGGGCGATTTCGATCGCCCGGCGTGGCGTCTTTTGGGTCTTTTTCCTCAGAACGTGCAGGACCACGAGCCGCTGCCGGCTTGCCGCGCAATAGAGCGCTCGCGCGATGCCGTGTGCGTCGTGCAGGCGCATCTCCCACAACTTGTTTCCCAAGGGCCGAACATGAGGCTTCCCAACTCCCGACGACCCATGCGTGACAAGCAATTCGGCGATTCTCAGAAAGCGCGCCTGCATTTCGGGTGAGAGCGTACGTATTTCAGCCAGGACGGTTGGGTTAAGCAGCTCGACCGTCCACGGCATGGAGTTAATATAGCACGTTTGCTATCAATTGAAAGAAGCCTGACAGCGCGAAACAGCCATCCTCTTACCGGGGATTACGGCACCGCCAGCGATCGACCCTAATTATCCGCTGGACAAACAGGAGCGTTCTTTCGCACAATCGCGGCGAATCCCGCCTAAGAGGAGGAACGACTATGCCAGGAGCGCCTGCGTTTCCATATCCGTACTCGGAGTTCAAGGTGTTCAAGGTGGACCCGAAGGCGATGCAGCCCACCCATATCGAGACCCGCGACGTTACGCTGGATATCGCGGTGTTCAACGACGAGCCCGGCGCCACGACCGGCGTCGAAGACTTCCGCCCCGGCGACGAAGTCGAATGGAACTTCTACCACGACGAAGTCCAGTACATCCTCAAGGGCAAGGCCGAGATCACTTACTCGCTGCCGCCCGTGCATCGCAAATGGTACAAGACCTCGGCCGAAGAAGGGTCCGTCTACCTCATCCCGCGAGGCGCGCGAGTCAAGTTCAAGGTCATCGGCAACGACCCCTACCGCCATCTGTTCGTGGTGATGCCCGGCGGTTTCTATCCTGCCGACAAATTCGACCGCTAACGGAGGAACGGCTATGAATCTGCAAGAGCTGGAACGGCGCGTTCAAACCATCGAGGACATCGAGGCGATCAGAAGGCTCAAGGCGCGATACTGCTCATACTGCGACGCCGGCTACGACGCCGACGGTCTGATCGCGCTCTTCACCGATGACGCGGTATGGGACGGAGGAAGCTTCGGGCGCTTCGAAGGATGCAAGGCGATCTACGATTTCTTCGCCGGCGTATCGAAGCTGCTGCCGTTCGCCATGCACTACGTCACAAATCCGTTGATCAACGTCCAGGGAGACCAAGGCACCGGGCGATGGTACCTGCTCGAACCGTGCACCTTCGCCGAAAACTCGCAGGCGGTGTGGGGAGGGGCTTACTACGAAGATCGTTATGTGAAAGTGCGTGGCGAGTGGAAGTTCCAGGAGGTGAAACTGATTTCATCGTTCTGGACACCTTACGAGCAGGGCTGGTCAAAGAAACGATCGATTGCGGGCTGAGCAACGAACTCAGTTCGTCCGGGATAGGAGGCACTACCATGGCATTGCGACCACCGACCGCGGACCATCTCCGCGATCTCGCGCAAGCGAATTACTTCGAACTGAACGATGAGGAGGTTGCCGCGTTCGAATCGCTCCTGCCCGGCATGTTTGCGGCACTCGATGCTCTCGAACAGGCTCCCTCCAATCTGCCGCCGATCAAGTATTCCGAACGTCACGTCGGCGTCCGGCCGAGCCGCGAGCAGGACCCGCTGAATGCCATCGTGCGGCGATGCTCGGTGAAGGGTGCTAAATCGGGCAAGCTCGCGGGTAAGCGGCTCGGGATCAAGGACAACGTCTGCATAGCGGGAGTACCGATGACCTGCGCCTCGCTCGTGCTCGACGGCTACGTGCCGAATATCGACGCGACGATTATCACCCGCATCCTCGATGCCGGCGGCGAGATCGCCGCCGTCCTCAATATGGACAATTTCGCCTTTTCCGGCGGTGGCGACACCAGCGCTTACGGTGCTACGCGCAATCCGCACAATCCGGAGCATCTCGCCGGCGGCTCCTCGGGCGGTTCGGGCGCGGCGCTCTATTACAACGACATCGACCTCACGATCGGCGGCGACCAGGGCGGGTCGATCCGGATTCCGTCATCGTGGTGCGGCGTCGTCGGGCTTAAGCCCACGCATAGTCTGGTGCCGTATACCGGCATCGTTGGAATCGATGCGACCTTCGACCATACGGGCCCGATGGGCCGCACGGTAGCCGACGTGGCGTTGCTGCTCGAGGTAATCGCCGGCAAGGATCCGATGGATCCCCGCCAGTACGACGTGCCGGTGCAGCCTTACACGCAGGAGATCGGCAAGGATATCCGCGACGTGCGCGTTGGCGTGTTGCGTGAAGGCTTCGGCACACCCGGCTATGAGCCTCAGGCGGAAGCCAAGGTGAGAGCCGCGATCCAGGCGCTGCGCGAGCTTGGCGTACAGGTTCAGGAAGTTTCAGTGCCGGCGCATGCGGAGGCCGGCGGCATCATCTGGGCGATGCTCGCGGAGGGGATGGCCGCGCTGGTCCACGCCAACGGCGTCGGCTACCACCTGAACGGGCTTTACAACGAAAGCCTCGCCAACGCGATGGGCAAGTCGATTCAGGCCCAGGGACAGGATCTGCCGGCGCAGATAAAGTTCACCGTGATGATCGGAACCTATCTGAACCGTGTCTATCACGGACGCCTGTATGCCAAGGCGCAAAACCAGCGCCGGAGCCTGCGGGCCGCCTACGATCGGGCTCTCGATCAGGTCGACGTGATCGTAATGCCGACCACGCCGATGACGGCGCATCGGTACGTTCCCAACCTCGGAATCAGCGAACTGATCGCCCACGGATGGAACATGCTGGGCAACACCGCGCCGTTCGATATGACCGGCCATCCGTCGCTGAACGTGCCGTGCGGAAAATCCAACGGTTTGCCGGTCGGAATGATGCTCACGGGGCGGCATTTCGACGACGCCACACTGCTCCGCGTGGCGCACGCGTTCGAGCAGCAGATGCCGTGGGAGAAGCGTTAGCGGTTGGCCGGAGGCGACGAGGGATGATGCGCCATAAACAGGCCAAGTGGGGGCTTCTGCTGAGCGGCGACAAGCTCTCGATGGACGATGTCGTTCGCTTCGCGCGAATGGCCGAGGACGCCGGGGCGGAAAGCCTCTGGACGGCCGAACTCTGGCGCGACGCCTTCGTGCCGCTCACGGCGATCGCCGCTGTGGCGCGCGATGTCCGCGTCGGAACGGCGGTAGCGCATTTCGCCCGGCCGCCGATGCTCACGGAACTGGCCGCGATGTCGCTGGCCGAATATAGCGGCGGACGCTTCGTGCTGGGGCTGGGAACCGCACCCAGGGAATGGAACGAAAACTGGCACGGGCTGGAGTACCGAAAGCCGGTCGAGCGGATGCGCGAATATATCGAATGTATCCGCGCGATGTGGACCTCCAATCCGGAGAAACCGGTCAGCTACAACGGCGAGTTCTACAAGGTAAAAGACTACCGGCGGCTGATGGCGCCAACGTATGAGCGCGTGCCGATCTATCTCGCGGCCGTTCTGCCGCAAATGATCCGGCTTGCGGGTTCGCACGCCGACGGCATGATCATCAACGTCCTGAATACGCCCCGGTACTTCACCGAGATGGTCCATCCCAACCTGAAAAAGGGATTGAGCGCATCCGGCCGCTCAACTGATAATTTCGAGCTGTGCGCGGTCAAGTGCTGCTCCGTAAACAGGAACCGCAAGCAGGCGCGCGCGCTCGCGCGGCACGCGGTCTGCTTCTACGCCACGATTCCGTACTTCGACGTGGTGCTGGATCCGGCTGGCTTTGCCGAACCGAAGACGGCGATCCGTGCCGCGATGCGGCGCGGCAACGTCGCGGCGATGCTGGATGCCGTGACCGAGGACATGATCGATTCGTTGGTGCTGGCCGGCACGCCCGAGGACGTCCATCGCCAGCTCGAAAAATTCGAGGGGCTTTTCGAAACTCTGCTGTTACTCAGCCCGTCGTTTGCCGCTGACCCGGAGGAAGTGCGAGCGAACCATCAGGCGATGATCGAAGCCTTCGGCCCGTAGCGATCCCGGCTACAAATGCGCGCCGAGGCCGAGGGCTTCATCTGCGACGATAGACTACGAACTCTTCGTCGAGCTTTTCGGCGCGCTGCTGCTCGGACGACAGGCGCCTGGTCCGGAGAAAGAACTGCACGATTTCCTCGTGGCTGACCTGGCCGGTCGGCACGAGAACTTCCACCAGCTCATCGATCAGGCTGGGGAATTTTTCGCTCGGGATGTAGTAGTGCGCCCAGCCGAAATTGCAATGCCGGTGGAGGATCTTGGCGATCGTCTTTTCCAGCAGCTCGCGTTTGGTACCGGCTTCGGTTCCACTCATGGTCTGGCCATCTCCGCAAAAAGAGGCGCTTCAGCCGGAGAGTAATAGAGCACGCGTCGCGCTATCAAGCCGATTTCTCCACCTTCGGTGGGGTCGGCTCCTCGTCGGCCCAAACGATCTTGCGGTAGTCGAATTTCAGATCCTCGATGATGTTGAACTTGACCACTTCGAAGTAGGGCGAAAGATCGAAGTCCCGCGGGGTGATGAAGGTCGGCGACACCAGCCGCAAGACCCCAAAGCGCCGACCATCGTAGCGCGCGAACAGGCGCCGTACCCAGTCCGCCTGCGTCTCCTCGGGACGCGGCAATTCCTTGAAATCGGGAACGATCGGGAACTTGACCCGGTAGAAGCACTCGGCGATCAGACTCGAACAGATGACCTGGGTCGGCTCGCCACTGCCGAAGCGCAGCGCCTTGCGCCGAAACCGCCGCGGCACCAGGCTCACCGGCAAAAAATAACGGGCAAGATCGAAAATGTTTCTGAGGTCGTAGGTGTAGCCGACGTAGCTTAGCCCCTCATCGACGACCTGGCGCACGTCGTCGCGGGCGATATTGTATGGCCGGCATACGCGGAGGTTGAAGTCGCGGTACTTGCTGAGCGGACTGAGGACCACGCCGCTTTCCACCAGCGCTTCGACCATCATATGTTTTGCGTCGTCGCCGAATTCATCGAGCAGCTTTTTTTTCAGCTCGGGGTCGCGCCTGAGCGGCTCGTCTCCGACATAGAGCGCCGAGTGGGACCACGAGCTTTGGCTCAAATACTTGATGACCTCGCTGATCCGTTCGTTGCCCTCAACCAGCACCACGTCGCCCGGCCGGATATGGCGCTGAAGGCTGACGAGGTCGTTTGGAATCTTGAGGACATATTGGTTCAGCGGTTTGGTGAGCAGCCGTACCGCTAACGCCATCACCACCCTGCGCAAAGCGGTGATTGGATTGAATCGCGAGAGTCTCAGCATCCGATGCCCGCCGGTCGAACCGCTCGGCCCCTCGTCAGAACGCCTCTCACGAATAATAGGGACAGCGCGATTTACGAAACAAGACAGCACCACGCCCCGCAGGGCGTGCCGACGTGCTACCCAACGGAGCACGCCATAGCTCGGCGAATCCCGGCGAGCAGAGCCTATCGCGATAGGAACGTGGACATCGGCGGCCCCGCACCTAACCTTTGAAGCTTCCTACGACGCCGTAGAACGGTACGTTTATCGAAGGTTGTTGCGGATTGTCGGTCTTTATCGAAAGCGCGCCGCGAAGCTCTCCGTCGGGAGTGCCCTTACGCAGATCGACCGTGATCTTGTATTCCTTGCCCTGGGTGACGGGATCGACCTTCGCCGCGACGCTTTGGTTGGTGCTCGAAATCTCCGTTATCTGAACCGCTCCTGCAGCCGCGTTAGTGAGACGCAAGATTCTGGTCGCGCCCTGGCCATGGGGCACGATCCCGAAGGAAACCTGCGCCGGGTCGAGCGTCAGATCGCCCACGATACGGCCGAAGACGTGCACCTGAACCGACTGATGATTGGTGGCGATATCGATCGAGTCGTCGAACGGACCTGCCGGCATGCTCTTAAGCATCGTGACGGTCAGCATCGCTCCCGGCTTGCCGTCCTTGCGCGCGGCCTGGGTCACTTTAATGTGCGGGCTTGAGTTGGAAATCTTTTCGATTTTGAAATCCGTGCCCTTGCCCACATAGGTGAGCGCGAGTTGACGCGTCTGTTCCGTCCCCTGCCGCACCTTGTTGAAAGCGATTTCCTCCGGGCTGGCATCGATCTCGACTTTCACGTCGCCCTGAAGGGTCATCGTCGCGGCGGGCGCCTTCGGATCGTTGCTGAAGAGAGTGATCACGCGCTGGCGATGCCCCTTCTGATAGTGAGTGTCAAAGGTAGCGGCGATCTCGGCCTGCTCGCCCGGCTTTAGGCGCTTCTTGCTCGGCTCCGCGACGGTGCATCCGCAGGTGGTCTGGACATGGTCGATGACCAGATCGGCGTCGCCGCCATTCCTGACCTTGAAGATGTGGCTGACCGGCTTGCCCTCCAGGACCGAGCCGAAATCGTAGATTGGCTCGAGGAGTTCGACTTTGGGCTGTTGTGCCGATGCGGCGGCTTTCGGAGCCGCAGGGCCGCCGGCCTGGGCGGCGGCCTTGGCGACCGCGAGAGTGGTTACGACAACGGCGACCGTCAGGAGCGCTATCGCGGTCCTCAAGGCGCCACCTACGATGCCGAAAAAACTTGGCCTCATCTCTCCGCCTATAAAAAAAGTTGTCGGGATTGCCGAGCCACTCAGGAATTCGCTGCCTGCGGGGCCTGCGGTACTTCTTCCGGCGACGAGAAACGGCGCAGGAAGTCGGTCGCAAACTGTCCCCTCTTGAAATCAGGATCTTCGAGGATCTTGAGATGCAGCGGGATATTGGTCTTGATGCCGTCGATCAGATATTCACGCAGCGCCGCCTTGGTCCGCGCGATGGCCAAGTCGCGATTATCCGCGTGAACAATCAGCTTCGCCACCAACGGATCGTAGTGAACCGGCACGCGATAACCGCTGTAAAGCGCGGTTTCGATCCGCACGCCGAGCCCGCCCGGCGGATGATGGCTGGTAACCACGCCCGGTGAGGGCAGATTGGTCACCGGATCCTCGGCATAGATGCGGCATTCGATCGCCGCGCCGCGAAGCTGAATCTGCTTCTGCTTGAAACGCAATCGCTCGCCGAGCGCCAGCAGCAGGCTTTCCTTGATCAGGTCGATGCCGGTCACCATCTCGGTCACGCCGTGCTCGACCTGGATCCGGGTGTTCATCTCGATAAAGTAAAATTCGCCGTTCGACGCGAGCAGAAACTCGACCGTACCGACGTTGGAGTAGCCCACCACCTCGGCCGCCCGCACCGCCGCCCGGCCCATCTTTTCGCGCAGACGCGCATCGAGCACCGGACAGGGCGCTTCTTCGAGCACCTTCTGATGGCGGCGCTGGAGCGAACAATCGCGCTCGCCGAGATGAATGGCGTTGCGCTGGGTATCGGCCAGGATCTGGAACTCCACATGGCGGGCGCGATCGAGATATTTCTCGAGATACATTTTGCGCGAGCCGAACGCAGCATCGCTTTCCGCACGGGCCAGCGGGAACAGGCGCGCCAGTTCGGTCGCGTCGCGCGCGATCCGCATCCCCTTGCCGCCGCCGCCGGCCGCGGCCTTGATCAGTACCGGATAGCCGATCGCCTTGGCCTGGACCTGCGCCTCGCGTAATTCCAGCACCCCGGTTCCTTCACTGCCCGGAAGGACCGGCACCCCGGCGCGCTTCATGATTCTGCGTGCTCGCGGCTTGTCGCCCATCAGGCGGATGTGGCGGGCGCGCGGACCGACGAAATGCAGACCCGAGCGATGGCAGGCTTCGGCGAAATCGCCGTTCTCGGACAAAAAACCGTAGCCGGGATGGACCGCGTCGGCGCCGTAAGCGGCTGCGGTACTCAGAAGCGCCGGGATACTGAGGTAGCTCTCCTCGGCCGCGGGCGGGCCGATACAAACCGACTCGTCCGCCATCCGGACGTGCAGCGCCTGCTTGTCCGCGGTCGAATAAACCGCGACGGTGGGAATCCCGAGTTCCCGGCAGGCGCGGATTATACGAATGGCGATCGTGCCGCGGTTGGCGACCAGCAGTTTCTTAAACACGGAAATCGAATCCCGGTTCGCTCATTCGACCTCGAGCACCATCAGCGGCTGGCCGTATTCAACCGGCTGGCCGCTTTCGCACAGAACGCGGACTACGCGGCCAGCCATCTCGGCCTCGATTTCGTTCATCATCTTCATCGCTTCTATTATACACAAAGGCTGGCCCTTGCGGACCGTATCCCCTTCCTCGACGAAGGGCGGAGCCTCGGGCGATGGCTTGCGGTAGAACGTCCCGACCATCGGGCTCTCAACCAGCCTCTGGTTGGGCGCAAGCTCGGGCGGCGCTCCAGCGACCGGCTTTTCAGGCTTCGTCGATTTGCTCACCGCGGGCTTCGGGGCCGGCGCGCTCTGATCGAGGCCCGGACCGCCTGTATCGGCCTGGGCACCCGCTTTCACCAGTCGAACCTTGCCCCTTTTGTCTTCGATTTCGAGTTCGAGCAGGCCGTGCTCGTTCATCAGCGCGATCAGAGCTTTTATTTCCTTGATTTCCATTTGAACTCCGCGTTCAGGCAGGCATCGCCCCCACAGGTGGCGAAAGACGGCCGCGATCCGCTTGCGGCCTTACCTGGTCGAGGATCGAACCAGGTCAACCGCGGCGCGCAAGGCCAGCATGTAGCTTTCGGGGCCGAAACCCATGATACGTCCGTGGGCGACATCCGCGATCGTCGAGTGATGGCGGAACGGCTCACGACGGTAGACATTGGAAAGGTGGACCTCGATCACCGGCACGCCGAGCGCTCCCACGGCGTCGCGAATCGCCACGCTGGTGTGGGTATAAGCCGCGGGATTGATCACCAGCACATCGGCACGCCCGCGCGCCTGTTGAATCCGATCGACGATCGCACCTTCGCTGTTGGATTGGAACGTTTCCACGGTCGCGCCGAACTCGCGCCCCAGCTCGCGCAATCGGCGGTCGATCTCGGCCAAAGTAGTTCGACCGTAGATCTCGGGCTCACGCTCACCGAGCAGGTTCAGATTGGGGCCGTGGACCACCAGAACTCTGGCGGGCTGTTGAAGCCGCTTTTCGGCCGGCGCCGATTTTTGACCCTTTATTGCCATCCCCGCGCTTCCCCTCGCGGCATTCAACCCCACCCTGCCGCTGGATTCAAG
This sequence comes from uncultured Pseudomonadota bacterium, assembly GCA_963759165.1. Taxonomy (GTDB): domain Bacteria; phylum Desulfobacterota; class Binatia; order Binatales; family Binataceae; genus DATJOQ01. The sequence goes on from CAVWXK010000001.1 coordinate 2,819,657, forward strand.
CGAAGAGCCCCCCTTACATGCGGTTTATGACTCGTCGCGATCACCGCCGGAACCGCCCTCTCGTTCCGCTTGATGCAGCGCTTCCTGGTACACCTCGCGGCGGCTGCGCCCGGTGAGCCGCGCAATCAGATCGCTGGCCTGCTTGAGGCCGAGTCCCGCCTCGCGCAGGACTTCAACCGTAAGACCGCCGATCTCCGCCGCGCCGCCTTCGGCTTCGCTCGCGCCGGCCACAATCAGGACGACCTCTCCCTTCAGCTCCGCGCCGGCCACGGCCAGATTGCCAAGAGTGCCCTTGATCGTTTGCTCGTAAATTTTGGTGAGTTCGCGAACTATCGCCGCTTCGCGATCCGCGCCGAAGATTTCCGCCATCTCGGGCAATGTTTCGGGCAGGCGCCGCGCGGCTTCAAAGAAGACGATCGTGCGAGTTTCGCGCCTGAGATCGGTCAGAATTTTTTTGCGAGCCCCGGAGCGCGCGGGGAGAAAGCCTTCGAAGCAGAAACGATCAGTCGGAAGCCCGGCGATAGAGAGCGCCGCCGTCAGCGCCGAAGGGCCGGGGACCGACAGCACGGGGCATCCGGCCTCGAGCGCGGCGCGCACCAGCCGGTAACCCGGATCGGAGATCGCCGGAGTGCCGGCGTCGCTCACCAAAGCAATCGAATCGCCGCGCTTTAGCCGCTCGACGAGTTCCGGCACGCGCCTGAGCTCGTTGTGCTCGAAGTAACTGAGCATCGGCGTGCGGATTCCGTGAGCCGACAACAGCCTAGCGGTTCGCCTCGTGTCTTCGCAGGCGATCAGATCGACTTCGGCAAGTATCTTGAGCGCACGGATCGTTATGTCCTCGAGATTGCCGATCGGAGTAGCAACCACGAACAGAACGCCCTGTTTCTTGAGTCTCTATGACCATGAAGCTTGCGACCCCGGCAGAACGGTCGAATCGCTTCGCGTAGATTCTTCGCTTCGCCAAGCCTCCGCTCAGAATGACGGAGAAAATGAGCGGCCTTCCTGGCTGGTCATCCTGAGCGTAGCGAAGGATCGCCGCGAAGCGATGCGTTTCTCCAGATTATTAAAGGCCTCGCCGTTAGCGCCGCGTCACATGAGCCATGCTGACCTAAACCCGAGGCCTGAAACAAGGCGCGAGGCGCCAGAGGCGTCAGCGTTCGCGGATGGAGTTTGTATCGATGCCATGCCGGACACTACAATCGGAAACCGGTACCTGACAGGAGCTTTCGACGTGGCGGTTTTCAAGGCAACCCTTCTGATTTCGTGTCCCGACCGGGCCGGTATCATCGCCCGCGTCTCCAACCTGCTGTACACGCTGGGATGCAACATCATCGATTCCGACCAGCATAGCGACGCGGACGACGGCCATTTCTTCTGGCGGATATTTTTCGAGAGCCACGACTTGACGATTGCCCGGCTGGCCGAAACTTTTGGCGAAAGCATCCCCGCGTTGCTGCCCAATCTCGCTTTGCGCTGGGAACTCTTCGACGCCGCTCGCCGCGAACGGATAGTCATGATGGTATCCAGGCTCCATCACTGCATGATGGACCTGCTGAGCCGCCATCATTCACGCGAACTCGACGGTGAAGTCAGCGCCGTGATCAGCAATCACGCCGATCTTGAGCCGCTGGTCAAACCCTTCGGCGTGCCGTTCATCGTAATCCCGGTCACCAAGGACAATAAGGCCGCCAGCGAGCAGGCGCTGCTCAAAACCCTGGCCGAGCTGCGATGCGACACGGTGGTCCTTGCCCGTTACATGCAGATTCTCTCGGGCGACTTCCTGCGCGCGTGGGCGAAGCCCATCATCAATATCCACCACAGCTTCCTGCCCGCATTCATCGGGGCGCGCCCCTATAAGCAGGCGCATGATCGGGGGGTCAAGCTAATCGGAGCCACCGCCCATTACGTAACCGAGGAGCTCGACGCCGGCCCGATCATCGCTCAAGCCACCACGGCCGTCACCCATCGCGACACGGTTCAGGAGATGACGCGCAAGGGCAAGGATCTCGAGGTAATCGTGCTCGCCAAAGCGGTGCGCGCGCATCTGCAAAAGCGCGCGTTGATCCATCACAACAAAACAATCGTATTCGAGTAAACCGGCGCAGGTGCGAAGCCGCTTTTCGGGGCCGCGCTCGCGATGCGGGTCTGTAAATTAGCGGCTCAGGTTCCCGAGAAGAATCTGATCGAGCGATCGGCGAGCGCGATTACCGGCGTCCAGTAGAGTCCGAAAGCGAGCGTCGCCGCCGCCAACGCGCCCATCAAGCCGTAGTTCCAGGCTCCGCTCGTGACGACGCCTTCATCGCCGATCGGCTGATCGAGGAACATCGTCTTGATCGGCTGCATGTAGTAGTACAGCGATACCACGGAGTTGAGTATTCCGACCACCGCCAGGATGTAGAACTGGCGATTGATCACCGCCGCGAACAGGTAAAACTTGCCGATGAACCCGATGGTGAGCGGAATCCCGGTCAGCGAGAACAGGAAGATGGTGAGCGCGATCGCCGGCACGATTCCGCCGCGCCAGGCGAGCCCGCGATAGGCGTCGATATCTTCGCGCCCGGTGGCGTTCGCCACGATCATCACGACCAGGAACGCTCCGGCGTCCATCACGTAGTAGGCGAACAGGTAGAAGAGCATCGCCCGGATACCGTCGTTGCTCAGCACCACGAGCCCCATCAGCGCATAGCCGGCCTGCGCGATGCTCGAATAGGCGAGCAGCCGCTTCATGTTGGTTTGCTGAAGCGCGGCGAGGTTGCCCAGGGTCATCGTGATCATGCAGATGAACAGCAGCAATTGCGGCCAATCGACGCCGGCCAGCGTCTGCCAGTTGCCGTTTGCCGCCAGATGCGAGATTGCGGGGAAGAAGAAGCGCGTCAGGAGCGAGAAGCCGGCGGCCTTCGATCCGATCGCCAGATAAGTCGTGACCGGAATCGGCGCGCCGGTATAAACATCCGGCGCCCACATATGGAATGGCACCGAGGCGACCTTGTAGCCCATCCCGGCGAGGATCAGAACCAGCGCGATGAAGACCGCCAGATTGGAGGCGGGCGAACCGGCGGTAAGCGCGTGGTTGATCGCGACAAAATCGAGCGAGCCGGCGATTCCGAAGATCCAGCTCATCCCGTAGATCATGGTGCCCGAAGCCACGCCGCCGTAAATCAGATACTTTAGCGCGGCCTCCTGGGAGCGCCGGTTATGGCGCAGGTAGCCGGTCAGGATGTACGAAGTCAGACTGACGAATTCCAGCGACAGGTAGGCCATCAGCAGATTGGCCGCTTCAGCCATCAGGAACATCCCGAGCGCGCTGGAGAGCAGGATCGTGTAGTACTCGCCCTGATCGCTCTTGCGCACCTCTTCCGAACCCATCGACATCCACACCGCGACCACAGTCGCCAGAGCGATCAGCGCACGGAAGAACAGCGCGAACGGATCGGATATCAGCATCCGGTTGAACAACCAGCCGTGCTCGGCGCCGCAGCCGGTGCCGAGCAGCAGCAGCGCGGCGGCGCTGGATACCAGCGCGAAATCCCCGAGCAGCGCCTTGCGCTTCACGACAAGGTCGAGCAGCACCAGCGCCACGATGGCGCCGACGAGCGTCAGCTCGGGCGCGAAGTACGACAGGCTTGCGACGTTACCGAGATCCATCTCAGCGAACCAACGCCACCGCCGCGCCCGGCGCCGCCAATACCACCTGATTCAGATGTACGAGCGAGGTGTTGATCAAATCGAGCACCGCGTGCGGATACACGCCGAGAATCAGGACGATCACGGCAAGCGGAACCAGCGTAAAGGCTTCGCGGAAGCTCAAATCCGGGAGTCCGACATACTTGTCGTTGACCGGCCCCAGATAGATGCGCTGGAAGGTCCAGAGCATGTAACCGGCGGTCAGGATCGCGGCGGCGGCGCCAAGCACGGTCATCACCGGGTGCACCTGCCACGAGCCGATCAGGACCAGCACTTCGGAGATGAAGGCCGACATGCCGGGCAATCCCATTCCGGCGAAGAACGCCAGTCCGGTAATTCCGGCGTAGATCGGCATATGGCTGGCCAGCCCGCCGAACCCGCCGATCTCGCGATGGTGGGCGCGATCATAGATGACGCCGACCAGGATAAAGAGCATCGCGGTGATCGTCCCGTGATTGAACATCTGCAGCACCGCGCCGTTTATTCCGGCGGCGGTGAGCGACGCCATCCCGAGCATCACGTAGCCCATGTGGCTGACCGACGAATATGCGATCAGCTTCTTGTAATCGGTCTGTGCCATCGCGCACAGCGCGCCGTAGACGATGTTGACGGTGCCGATCCCCGCGAGGAAGAACCACGCGAGTTCGTGACTGGCGGCGGGCAGGATCGCGAAATTGACCCGCAGAATGCCGTAGGTGCCCATCTTCAGCAGGACGCCCGCCAGAATCACGCTGATGGCGGTGGGGGCTTCGACGTGCGCATCCGGCAACCAGGTATGGAACGGGAAGGCCGGAATCTTGATCGCGAAGCCGATAAACAGCGCGATCCACGCGATGCGCTGGAAGCTAAGGCTATAGGTGCCGGCATTTGCCGCCAGCCTGGGTCATGTCGAAGGTGGGCGCGTTGTAGTAGTAAAGCCCAAGCATCGCCAGCAGGATCAAAACCGAGCCCAGCAGAGTGTAGAGAAAGAATTTGATTGCGGCATACTCGCGCCGCGGACCGCCCCAAACGCCGATCAGGAAGTACATCGGCAGCAGCATCACTTCCCAGAATATGTAGAAGAGGAAGAAATCGACTGAAACAAACACTCCCATCATGCCGGTATCGAGCAGCAGGAAAAGGGCGAAGTAGCCCTTCGGGGCGCGCTCGATTCCAAAGCTGGCAAAGGCAGCGATGAAGCAGATCAGCGCGGTCAGCAGGACCATCGAGATGCTGATCCCGTCCACTCCGACGAAGTAGCTGATGTGATAGGACGCGATCCACGGATACTTCTCGACGAATTGCATCGCGGTGGTAGCGGTGTCGAAGTTCAGGAACAGGTAAATCGCGATGAGAACTTGCGGAACGGTCGCCAGCGCCGCGATCCACTTAATCAGCCCCTTCTGCTCGTTGGGGCAGAGCAGTATCAGCACCATCCCGACGAGCGGTACGAACGTAATGATAGTCAGCAGGTGGCTCATTTTTTATCTCGCGCTTCCCTCTCGCTTGCTCGCAAACATCAAGGATCCGGCGGGCGGACTCAGGCCCGCAGCATGGCGCGGGCCAGCAGAATCACCATCACCGCCGCCAGAATTCCGTACAGATAGCCGTTGATCGATCCGGTTTGCAGCCGGCGCATCCTCTCGCCCGTCCTGAGCGTGAACAGGGAGGCGTAGTTTACCAGACCGTCAACCACATAATTGTCGAACAGGCCCGAAAGCCATGAGCCGAATACGGTCAGCGTCCCGGCAAAATTCACGATACCGTCGATGATGCGCGCGTCGAACCACGCGGAGATTCGGGTAAGGGCCAGATACGGCTGCACCACGACCGCGTCGTACAGCTCATCGACGTAATATTTGTTTAACACCAAGCGATAGACCGATCCGCCCAGAGCTCGCTGAAACGCTCGGCCTTGAGGCTCTCGCGCCGATAGATCAGGTAGGCGATGAGCCATCCGACGATTACCATCGCCAAGGCCACGCCGCCGACACCGGCCTCGACGCCATGACTCTTGATCCCCGCTTCTATCACTTCGCGGGTCGGCGCCGATGAGAACACCGGTTCGAGGAACCGCTCGAAGGGTTTGAAATCGAGCGATGAACGCCGGAAGCATGACGAATCCGCCGATTACCGACAGCACGCCAAGCACCGCCAGCACCAGCGACATCGAAGGCGGCGATTCGTGCAGATGATGCTCCTGGTCGTGGGTGCCGCGGAACTTGCCGAAGAACGTCATGTAGACCTGGCGGAACATGTAGAAAGTCGTGATCCCGGCGCCTAGCCATACCATCGCCCAGATCAACGGATGGCCGTGGGCGAAAGCCTGCCAGATGATCTCATCCTTCGACATGAAGCCCGCGAACGGCGGCACGCCGCAAAGCGCCAGCGTGGCGGCAAGGAAGGTGACGAAGGTAACGGGCATGTGCTTTCTGAGCCCGCCCATCTTGCGCATGTCCTGCTCGCCGCCCATCGCGTGAATCACTGAGCCTGAGCCCAGGAACAGACAGGCCTTGAAGAAGGCATGGGTCATCAGATGAAACACGCCGGCCGAGTAAGCCCCGACTCCGAGCGCGGTGAACATGTAGCCGAGCTGGCTGACCGTCGAATAGGCCAGCACCCGCTTGATGTCGTTCTGAGCGGTGGCGATGGTGGCGGCGAAAAGCGCCGTAAGTGCTCCGACTGTGGCGACGACCAGCATGGTCCCGGGCGCCATCGAGAACAGGAAGTTGAGGCGCGCCACCATGTAGATGCCGGCGGTGACCATGGTCGCGGCATGGATCAGGGCGCTGACCGGGGTCGGACCCGCCATCGCGTCCGGCAGCCAGACATAGAGCGGAATCTGGGCCGATTTGCCGGTAGCGCCGATAAACATCAACAGGGTCACGAATCCTACCAGCGACATGCCGAAGTATCCCGGCTGTCCGGCGAGCAGCGGCGCGTACTGCGCGATTTCGCGCGTCACCAGCGTCGGATGGCCGACGGAACTAAGGCCCCAGAACAGGCTGTAGACCGCGATTACAAAGGCCCAGTCTCCGACCCGATTAACGATGAATGCCTTGTTGCCGGCGGTCGTGTTCGCGAGAACCTTGTGCCAGAACCCGATGAGCGCGAATGAGCAGAGCCCCACGCCCTCCCATCCGACGAACATCAGCCAGACGTTGTCGCCCAGCACCAGCACCAGCATCGCGAAGGTGAACAGGTTGAGCCAGGCGAAGAAGCGCCAGTATGACTCGTCCTCGTGCATGTAGCCGGTCGAATAGATGTGAATCAGGCCGCCGACGCCGGTGATGACCAGCACCATCACCATCGAGAGCGGATCGAGCCAGAAGGCGATGTCCACCTTCATGCCGCCGATATCCATCCAGCGCCACAGATGGTCGAGCATGAAGCGATGCTCGGGCTCGAGCCGAAGCATCAGACAGAATCCGTTCATGGCGATGGCGAAAGCGCCCAGCACCACGCCGCATCCGACGATGCTGACGGCGCGCTTGCCAAGCGTCCTTTGCATCCAGGCGCCGAGCAAAAAGTTGATCGCGGCGCCTGCCAAAGGCAGCAGCACTATCCAACGGATAAAATTAACGCCAAGCGGATGATCCATATCTATTCAATCCGGTAGTCGGCAGCCGGTCGCGGTCCAGCCGGTTTCGCGCGCGGCCGGGACATCCTCGAACCACTTCGCGACCCGGCCCTTTCCGGCGTGCCGCGCTGATATAAGCAGAAAAACAAGGTGAAAAGAAGCGGAATAAGCCACGCTAACCGCTCAGGGTCTCGGTGGCCTCAACGTCGATAGTTTTGAAGTTCTGATAGATGGCGAGCACGATCGCCAGCCCTATCACCGCTTCCGCCGCCGCCAGCATTATTACGAAAATCGCGAACACCTGGCCGTCATACTTGCCGCCGCCTCCGTAAAACGAAAACGCCAGGTAATTGATGTTGGCGGAGTTCAGGATCAGCTCGATCCCCATCAAGATACCGATGGCGTTGCGGCGCGACAGTACGCAGTAGAGCCCGAGCGTGAATACGACAAGGCTCAGGACCAGAAAGTGGTTTAGACCGATGCCGCCGCCCATTTTTGTTACGCGCCCCCTCGGCGCTCGATCGCGTCCGGCCTGCGTCGCCTCATTGAACTTCCTTGCGCGAAATTACGATTGCCCCGACCAGCGCCGCCAAAAGCACCACCGAAGCCATCTCGAAGGGCAACGCATAGGTATCGAGAAAGGCATTGCCGATACCGTAGGTCGTTGGATTGATGCCGCTCACCGCGCTCTGATGCCAAGGCGTTTTGAGCACCGCAAAGAGCATCACCGCGCCGGCCATCACGCTGGTGATCAGTGCCGGAACGCGGCCAACCGCACGATTGGATACGGTGACGTCGCGAGATCCCCTGGGTCAGCATCACGGCGAAGATGGTCAGCACCAAAATTCCGCCGACATAGACCAAAAGCTGAACCATCGCGACGAAGTCCGCCGCGAGCAGGATATAGATGCCGACCACGCCCATGAAGGCGCCGAGCAGCGAAAAGCTCGAGTAGACAATGTTGCGCGAGAAGGCCACGACCATCGCGGAGCCGACCGTGAGCGCGGCCAGAAAATAGAAAATCGCCTGGGCAACCATCGCGTGGCGCGGCCTAAGCCGACTCCTCCTCCGCGGCCGGCTTCTGGCCGCCCGGCTGGGCCCATTCGTCGACGTAACGCATGCCGCGATTCAGGACCGGCGCTATCCTGGGATCGGGCTCAGGCCCCTTCTTGGCTTTGTAGGCAACTACCGGATCCTGGATGAACCTGCGCATCAGGCTCTCCAGCGAGAAATCCGCGCCCTCGAATTCGGTCGTATGATGAATCGAGCCGGTCGGACACGGCTCGCTGCACAGCCCGCAGTACATGCACTTGGCGATATCGATGTCGAACTGCGAGAGGACCATCTGCTTGGTCACCTTGTCCTTCTCGGCGGTGATCGCGATGCAGTCGATCGGGCAGGCCCGCTCGCAGGCGAGGCATCCGGTGCAGATTTCGAGATCGACTTCGAGGATGCCGCGGTAGCGGAACGGCAGCGTATCCTGCACCCGAACCGGCATCCGGTCCGGGTACTGGACGGTGTAAGGCTTGCGCATGAAGTGGGATGCCGTAACCGCCATGCCTTCGAAGATCGAAGTCACGGCCTCCCTGATATCGCTGAAGTAGGAACTGAAGGCGCCCATGATATCCCTTATAGTTCGGTCTCCGCCTCAGATGATCGGGCTAAGGTAGAGTTCCATCTTCGAGCGGCGAAAATAATATATGACACGCCGGATGAACAAGATCATGAGCGAGGTGAACAGCCCCAGCGTCACGTAAGCGCCGAACGGATTGCCCTGCGGCCAGACCGCCACCCAGATCGCCGTTCCGATCATGTTAACGAACGAGATCGGGACCAGGTACTTCCAGCACAGCGACATCAACTGGTCGATGCGCACGCGCGGCAGCGTCGCCCGAATCCACATCGAGACGAACACCAGGAACAGCACCTTGACGTTGAAGGTAATTAGCTGGAGCACGTTCATCACGATCCGGTCGTCGGTGACGTGCGGGAACTGCCATCCGCCCAGGAACAGGGCGGTGATGATGCGCGCCGATGATGAACAGATTGCCCCACTCCGCCATGAAGAAAAACAGGTAGCGCATCCCGCTGTACTCGGTGGCGAAGCCGGCCACCAGCTCCGGATTCGGCCTCGGGCAGATCGAACGGCGTGCGGTTGCCTTCGGCCAGCGCCGAGATAAAGAGGATATTGGCCGCGACGAAGGTGAAGGGGTTGGTGAACGCGAACCAATGGGTCGGCGCCCATCCCTGGGCCCGGATGATTCCCTGCATCGAGAGCGTGCCGGTAATCATCACCACCGGAAAAATCGCCAGCCCGGCCGGGATCTCGTAGCTCACGATCTGCGCCGCCGAGCGGATTCCGCCAATCAGCGACCACTTGTCGTTGGAGGCCCATCCCGCCATCAGCACGCCGACCACGGTCAGCGCGGTAACGGCGGTCATGTAGAGAATTCCGACGTTCAGGTCGGCCAGAATCAGGTCGGATGAGAACGGCATCACCGCCCACGGCATCACGAAGGCGATCACCACCAGGTAGGGAGCGAGCTTGAACAGCCGCTCGTCGGCTTCGGCCGGCACCAAATCTTCCTTGCATACGTTCTTGACGCCGTCGGCCAGCCACTGCAGGAAACCGTTGGGGCCGACGCGATTGGGGCCCGATCCGCGACTGGATTCGCGCCCACACCCGGCGCTCGGCCCAACTGACGATCCCGGCGAAAGGAAACGCCACGCCCAAGAAACACCACCGCGCTGAACACGAAAATGAACAGCAGCGTAGATCAGGTCGCGCGGGCGGATTATGCGCCGAAGGTACCCGCGGCGATGAGACTGTCAACCCACTGCTGCATAATGGCCGGCCCCTCAGCGATCGATCTCCGGTGCGATAACGTCGAGGCTGGCGATCAGCGTTACCAGGTCGGCGATCATCAGTCCACGGCTGAGCTTGTTGATGATTCCCATCGCGGCGAACGAGCCGGTGCGCACATGCACGCGCCACGGATAGCCGGTGCCGTCGCTCACCGCGTACCATCCCATGTCGCCGCGCCCGCTCTCGAGCCGGATCTGGCATTCGCCGGCAGGCGGCTTGAAGTTGCGCGGCACCTTGGCGAGCACCGCGCCGTCGGGAATTTTCGCCAGCGCCTGGCGCAGGATTTTGCAGGACTCGCGCATCTCGCGCATCCGCACCATGTAGCGGTCCATCGAATCGCCCACCGTGCCCCACTCGCCCGTGCCGACCGGAACGTCGAATTCGAAACTCGCGGTAAACCGAGTACGGGATGTCCTTGCGGATATCCCACTTGACGCCCGAGGCGCGCAGATTGGGGCCCACCAGGTTGTAAGTCGATCGCCTCCTCGGCGCTGATTATGCCGATGTTGGCCAGGCGCTTGACGTAAATCTTGTTGTAGGAAATCAGCGAGTCATATTCGTCGAGGATCGGCTCGAAATGGTCGAGATAGGCCAGCGCCTTCTCGCGGTAGCCGGGCGGAAGATCCCAGGCGACTCCGCCGATCCGCATGTAGTTGAAGGTCAGGCGCGCGCCGCACAGCTCTTCGAGCAGATCGTTGATCATCTCGCGCTCGCGGATCGCGTGGGTAAACGGCGTCGTCGCGCCGATATCCATCGCCATCGCGCCGACCGCGAGCAGATGTGACGCGAGGCGGTTGAACTCGGCGGCGATCACGCGGCAGTACTCGCCGCGCCTGGGCACCTCGATTTGCCCAGCTTCTCGCAGGCCATGCCCCAGCCCTGATTGGTGAACATCGCGCAGACGTAGTCGACGCGGTCGGTGTAGGGCATGAAGCCGTGATAGCCGACCTTTTCGGCGATCTTCTCGATCGAGCGATGCAGATAGCCGACGTCGGGAATCGCCTCGCGCATCACCTCGCCGTCGGCGCGGATGATGAAGCGCAACACGCCGTGCGTTGACGGATGCTGCGGCCCCATGTTGAGGGTCATCTCTTCGGTGCGTGAAGTCGCTCATTTCTTCTTCGCGTCGAGGCGGATGATGGGGCTCTCGCGAACAGTCGAAATCCCGTGATATTCGAGCGGCTCGACGAAATCCTTGCGCAGCGGATGGCCGGGCCAGTCCTCGGGCATCAGCAGCCGGCGCAGTCGCTGTGGCCCTCGAACGTGACGCCGAGCAGATCGAAGATCTCGCGCTCCATCCAGTTGGCCGATTTCCACACCGTCTCGGCCGTCGCCACCGCCGGATTATCGCGCGGCAGCTTGACCTTCAGCACCGCGCCGTGGCGATGGCGATAGGAAAACAGGTGATAGACGACCTCGATGCGGTCTTTGTAATCGACGCCGGATTCGTTGGAGAGGCAGTCCATCGCGGTATCGGGATCGTCGCGCAGGAACCGGCCGACCTCGACAATCGCGGCCGGATCGATCACGGCGAACGGATCGATCGCCTTCTCGACGACCTCCAGCACCGCGGCGGCGAAGCGCTGCTTGACGCGTTCGTAAACTTCGACAGGGATTCATGACGCGCTCAGGCCTCGCTCACCACCTCGGCCCCATGCACTGGGCTGCCTTGGTCAGCCAGCGCTCGGTCATGATTTTTTCCTGAAGCTTGAGGATGCCCTCGGTCAGAGCTTCGGGCCGCGGCGGGCATCCCGGCACGTAAACGTCGACCGGAAGGATCTTGTCGACTCCGTCGCAGACCGAGTAGGCGAGCTGAAACAGGCCGCCGCAGTTCGAGCAACTGCCCATCGAGATCACATACTTCGGATCGGGCATCTGGTCGTAGAGCAGGCGCGTCCGCAGCGCCATCTTGAGCGTCAGCGTGCCCGCCACGATCATCAGGTCCGACTGGCGCGCGGAGGCGCGCGGCGCGGCGCCGAACCGGTCGATATCGGCGCGCGGACCGCCCGTATGCATCAGCTCGATCGCGCAGCAGGCAAGCCCGAAGAGCATGTACCAGAGGCTCGACTTGCGCATCCAGTTGAGCAGTTCGTCGGTTTTGGTGGTGAGCACGTAGTCGGGCAAGTGTTGAGCAATGGCATATATCAAAGCCTCTCCCCGAGGCTGCTATTCGGGAACTTTTTTCAACCAATCGAGGTCGTGTTTGACCCATACATAGATCAGACCCACAAACAGGATACCGAGGAAGAGCAGAATCTCGCTGAGCACGTAACCGGCGCCGTCCGCGCTTGACCCAGTCCAGATAGACGGCGCGACCGGATAGACGAAGGCTACCTCTACCTCGAAGATCACGAAGATCAGCGCGATCAGATAAAAGCGGACGTTGAAGTTGATCCAGGCGCGGCCGGTCGGCGGCTCGCCGCACTCGTAGGGCGTCAGTTTGCGCGGGATCGGGATTGTTCGGCGCCAGCAGCTTCTGCAGACCGAACATCAGCCGCCATCAACCCGATACCGATGAACGCCAGCGCGAGAGGCGATGCCGAAGTGAAAATACATAGCTTTACCGTCCACTTGGGGTTTAATCGCCTCAAGACCGATCTCGTCAACAAGCCGGGCGCCTCACCTATGGCCAGAAGCTACAGTGAATTCGTCCGCCGGAAGCGGAATTAGCACGGCATCCCATTGTGGGAAATCACTTGATGGCTTCCATGACAGATCTTCAGCACTCCTTCGTCCAACCAGGCGCCATCGACCTTCCGGACAGCATCATCATGGTCAGAGTGCCATGCGCTTTTGGGCGCAAGCCGCGATGGCAGCGCGGGCACATGACGCCCATCGTAACCGTCGCTTCGCTGGCCGCATGGCGGAGTTCGGTCTTCTTCTGGCGCAATTTCTCGAGCAACTCGCGATCCGTTTCGGCCGCGTATTGGTCTTCGCGCGCTTTTTCAAGATCGTGCAGTTTGTTTCCCAGCCGGTCTCTCGTCGAGAATCATTTTAGGCTGAGCCTTCCTGAGTTTGTTATCCGGAATCATTGATTCGGTAACTCTCTGTCCATGCTCCTCAGAGCATTTCTTTGACAAGCTTGCCGCTGCGGGCCTTTTCGACCGTTGCCTCGAACTGAGGCCCAAGGTCGGCGCCCATCTCTTTAGCCCTCTTCTTCGCCCATAGGCCGATATTGCGTGAGTCGCGATAGAACGACTCATCGCGCGGCTTGCTGGTATCTAACTCGGCGAGCCGCGAGGCCTCGGTCGTAACCACCGCGAACGACGACATCACGCGCTTGGTCCTGGCCGATCCGCAATGCGGACAAACCGGCCGAGACCGTCGCTTGGAACCCAGCATCACGTGCGACGAGATCCGCTCGCAAGCGCCGCACTCATATTCGTAGATCGGCATAACTATGAGCGCGGCGGTCCCGCTTGCGGCCCATACACTATCGGCCAAACCGACGGATTACCGACCGCCAAGACCATCCCGACCGCGGCCGTAACCAGCCCGCATAATACCCACCATGGCGAAACCCGCGCGACTCCCAGCATCAGCATCGCGATTCCCCATATCGGCACCACCGCCGAAATCACCATCCGGGCAAAGAAACCGACCGTGGCCTCCGCCTTGTCCTGACTATCCATAAGTCCATTGTTTATTCCGTCGCGAGCCAAGATTCAAATTCGCGGCGACGGTTTGTCGAGCCGGCCCGGAATCAGCCGCGTCAGGGACGGGCCGCGCCGGTCTCGAGCAGCAACACCTGGCGGCGGCGCAACGGGCATCGTGAACGCGCGAGCGTCTTGAGGTCCGCGCGCTCACGCCGGTCCATCCGGTCCAAATCGTCGCTCGACGCTACGATATACCTTGGACGATCCGTCGATGATTGCGTACCGGTCGGGCGACACGCGGGTACGCCGCGATTCAGGTAGAACGACAGTTCGTAATCGACCCCGCCGATATCGCATAGCGGCTGTTGTTTGACGATGCCGCCGACCTCGGCCGCAAAATCTTTAAGCGTGCGCCCGCGAACCAGCTCAGGCCGCAGCGTGCCGATCCACAGGCTGACTCCCGCGAGGCTCATCAGCGCGACGCCGAGCGCTGCCCGCGGCGCGTTGCGCGCGGCCAGGCCGAGCGGAATCGCTATCGCGGCGATTACTGAAGCGGCGATGAAGACGACGAACCGCCAGCGCCAATTCACGATTCCGTCGGCGACCAGCGCGGCGTAAGCGGCGTCGCTCGATTGCATCCCGCTCGTCAGCCGCTCGGGGATTGCACCGGCGTGACCGACCAGAAGCATCGCGACGATAAGGACCGTCGCGGCAACGGCGATTATCGCGCCGGCGGCGATCCAAACTGCTCGCGTCCGGGCCCCCATCCGCGGCGCGATTGTGAACAGCCCGGAAAACAGGATCGCGATGCTGGGCAACGCGGGCAGGATATAGATGTCACGCTTGGCGCTGGCGACCGAGAAAATCGCGGTCACCGCGAGCACGATACTGAGTTGGTAGATGACAGGCTTGCGCGCGTCTCCCCAGATCGGCGCGTCGGGCAACGCGAAAACGAGCGCCGGCACGTAAAGGCTGAGCGGCAGCGAGGCGCCAAACATCCGCGCGACGATATAATATGCCGGCCGAGCGGCCTCTCCCGTGCCGCCCCATTTGGCGGGCAGCAGATGGCCGAGATTCTCTTCGCCGAACTGCGCCGATAGCAGGCCGTGTTCGCGCAAGAACGCCGGCACATACCAAAGCGCGGCGATTCCAAGCGCCAATCCCAGCACCTGCCAAAGCCAGGCGGCTCCGAGCAGACGTACCGGATTGCGCCGCTCGAGCGCCAGGTAAATCGCGACGGCGAGCCCGCACAGCACCAGCGCCAGCGGCCCTTTCGTCAGGACCGCGAGCCCGAGTATCAGCCCAATCGATAGCGTGCGGACGCCGATACGTCCGCCGGACGGAGGATTTTCGAGCTGTGCGTAAAGCAGGTACCAGGCGCTGAACAGCAGCGCGGTGAACAGCATATCGGTGCGGCCATGCCCGGCTCGCGACGAGAATCCGTAAATCCCGAGCAGGAACATCAGCGCCAGCCATCCCGCGCTCTCGCCCATCGAGGCGGCGCTGAAGGCCGCCACCTCGACCGCGATCGCAACGGCGGCGAACAGCGAGACGGCGCGGGCGCGAGCCTCATCAACGACTCCGCCGGTGGCCTCCGCCCCGATCGCCGAGAGCCAATAAAAGAGCGGCGGCTTGCGGCTTGCCTCGCCATAATCGTCGCGCGGCACGAGCCAGTCGCCGTGCTGCACGACGTCGCGAGTGAGGCCGGCCGGGCGCGACTCTTCATCTTTCTCGAAAGGGGCCGTGATTCCCTGGCTCAGAAACGCCAGCGCGAGCATCGCGGCAATCGCGAACCGGGCGATCCGCCCGAGCGGCAAGGCAACGGTTCGCGCCGGCGCGATCTCATGGGGCGCGGCGGCTCGCCGCGGCGATTCAGATATAGCCAAGATCGCGGAGGCGGCGCTCGATAATCGCGCGCTCTTCGTCGGTATAGCTGTCGGAAGCCGACCCGTCGCCTTGCGGAGCCTGGCCGCCGACAGCGCTGTCGCCCGACGCCGACGGAACGTTGGTTTCGAGGAACTCGGGCTTGTACAGGTCATGAGCACGCGCCCTTCGATATCCGCGGGCGGAGGCAATCCCTGGCAGAACAAGATCGTCGGCGCGAGGTCGGTGAGTGAAGCACCACTGATAACGCGTTCGCCGGCGAACGGGCCGCCGTGGGCGAAGATCAGGCCGTTTGGGCCGATGGCTGCCGCTGCGAGTAGTCATCTCGGGGGTCCGGAATTCGCTGAGCGCGAGCCGTCTGATCGCGGCGCCGCTGGCGTCCTCCAGGCTGCGTCCGCTCAAGTAGCTGTAGCCCTGATCGAGATTCCAATCGATCAGCAGATCCGGCGCGCGCTTGATCTGCTCGCCTGAGTAGATCTCCTCCGCACGGGAAACACGTTTTCGGACGAGCGGATGGCCGGTCTCCGGGTCGCGCCATTCGCGAAAGCCATCCGATAACGCGATCGCGCGTCCGATCGTAATCTTCCGGCGGCACGATTCCCGCCGGATCGCGCCCGCGCAGATTGATCCACAGCGCGGGAAAATATGGCGATTCGTCGGAATACGACCTGCGTGTGCCGCCAATCGATACCGCCGAAGCGGATTTGCGATTCAATCCGGTTGCCGAGCTTCATCGAGCGAAGCAGCGGCGTGCGGATAGCCTCGGGCAGATAGTGCAGGCCGATATCCTTGAGCTTGGCCATCAGCCGGCGCGCGAGTCAGCCTTATCGCTCCGGCGGCGCCGCCCTTGCCGCGTATTGGACGCGGCAAAGCGCAGCGCGCCCTGCTGTTCGAGAAATCGATTCACGAAAAGCGCTTTGGTGCTCGCGCCGCCGAAGCCATGATCGGAAAAAACCAGGATGCCGGCGTCGCCCGCCCGCTCCATCAGCTTGCCGAGGCAATCGTCGATCGCGCGGTACACGCGAGGCAATCCGTCCCTGAGCTCGGCCGGCGCGGCAGGATCGAAATGCGGCGAGTTGGGATCGTAGTATTTCCAGTAGCGATGGCCGGCGAAGTCGCTCTCGATCAGCATGAAAGCGAAGCAGTCCCATCGCTCGCGCTCCATCACGTAGAGCGCGGTTTGGAGTTTGCGCTCGGATGGTTTGCTCGATCGCGGCGATACCCTCGCCCGGCTCGCTTGTACGCGCGGCGCATATCCACGGTCGGCGTGATGATGTAATCGCCGACTTGCTCGCGCAGCTCGTCATAGAACTCGCGCGGCCAGAAGCAGGTGCGATCGGCCTGGGCGCCGATTCCCGGCGCGTCGAAGCCGCTGATCATCACTCCGTTGATCTGCTCGGGCGGATAAGTAACCGGAAAGCCGATCACCGCGACGCGCCGCCCCGCCTCGCTCAGCATCCGCCAGATCGATTTGCCGCGGCGCGAGCCGGCATTGACGAAACGCACGCCATAGCGGCCCGGCGCCCGCTCGAAGAAATCGAACACGCCGTGTCCGCCGGGATTCTTGCCGGTCATGAAGGTGGTGAAGGCGGGAAACGTCATCGGCGGGAAGGTCGAGGCGAGTTCGCCCGAGACTCCGCCGGCGAGCAGGCGCTGGAAGTTCGGCAGTAGGCCGCGTTCGCACAGCGGCCGCACGATATCGAGCGTGCCGCCGTCAACACCAAAAATAATCAGCCTATTCATTCCCGCATTAACCGCCTTTGAATCCGAAACCGCCCTGTGGTCGGAAAGGGGGGACCGTTTACTGTAGCGTTCCCGTTAAGCTACAGATAAAAATGCGAACGCGCCAGATAGCTCCCCAGGCCCTGACCCAAACAGCGCGTTTGACGTCTCTTCAGTAAAGCGAGGAATTTCGGCGGCTGATGAAGAAGCTTGCGATTATCGGACTCGATTGCGCCGCACCCAAACTGGTTTTTGAGAACTTCCGCGAGGAACTTCCCAACTTGCGCGCGCTGATGGACAACGGCACGTGGGGGCCGCTGCGAAGCTGCGACCCGCCGATCACGGTGCCGGCGTGGTCGTGCATGACCGCCAGCCGCGACCCCGGACAGCTCGGCTTCTACGGCTTCCGCAACCGGCGCGATTACTCCTACGACGCCTATCAGATCGCGGATTCACGCGCGGTTCGTTCGCCGCGCTTATGGGAGATCCTGTCGCACGCCGGTTTTCAGGTGATCGTCCATGGCGTGCCGCAGACCTATCCGGTGACCAGGTCAACGGCTCCATGGTGAGTTGCTTTCTGACTCCGTCGACCCAAAGCGAGTACACCTATCCCCCGCGCTCAAGGCGATCGTCGAGCGCGTCGCCGAGGGCTACGTGCTCGACGTCGACGACTTCCGCACCGACGACAAGCGCGCCCTGCTCGAGCGCATCCACGACAAGACGCGCAAGCACTTCCGCGTCGCGCGCCATCTGATTACGAGCGAACCGTGGCAGTTCTTCATGATGGTCGAGATGGGCGTCGATCGAATCCATCACGGATTCTGGCGCTACATGGACCCTGCCCATCGCGAATATCGGCGCGGCCACGAACTCGAGCACGCGATTCGCGATTACTATCGCTTCGTCGATCGCGAGGTCGGCAGCCTGATCGCGGCACTGCCGTCGGATTGCGCCGTAATGGTGGTTTCGGACCACGGCGCGAAGGCGATGGCGGGTGGGGTGTGCGTCAACGAGTGGCTGATCGAGCGCGGCTACCTGCGCCTGAAATCGTATCCGTCGAGTGCGACCCCGATCGGCAAGGCCGAGATCGATTGGCCGAACACCAGGGCATGGGGCGACGGCGGCTACTACGCGCGCGTCTTCATGAACGTGCGCGGGCGCGAGCCGCAGGGCGTGATCGCGCCCAGGTGAATACGAGGCGGTGCGCGCGGAACTCGCGCGCGGCCTCGAAGCGATTATGCGACGAGGCGGGCGCCGCATGGGAACCAAGGCGCTGCGGCCCGAACAACTTTATCGCGAAGTCAACGGCGTCGCGCCCGACTTGCTGGTCTATTTCGGCGATCTCGAACTGGCGCTCGGTCGGAAGCGTCGGATCTAAAGAGCGTGCTGACGCATGAGAACGATACCGGCCCCGACGACGCCAATCACGATTACAACGGCATCTTCATCCTGGATGAGCGCGGGTCGCGCGCCGGCGCGAAGCGGGGCGCGTCGACGGGACTGACGCTCTACGACGTCGCACCGACCGCGCTCAGGATGCTCGGAATGGAGCCGCTGCCGATCATGATCGGCCGCTCGATCCTGTAGACGGGCCGGTGCGGAAACGCCGCGGATTAACTCGGCATCGCTCAGCGACAGCCGGCGGCAATCCAGGCCCGGATGCCATCGGATCGGATCGAAAAGCGCGACCTCCATATGCTCGGCGTTACTGGCGTAACCGAGGCGGCCATGCCGATCGAGGACGATGATACCGCCCTGGGCGCCTTCGATTTTGCCCAGGCGTGCGATAGCGCCGCGCGCGGCGCGCATCGGGCTGGTGTAACCGAGCGCTCGCACCGCTTCGAGCGAGAGCATGGTTCTTATTATCGCTTCACCGAGTCCGGTGGCCGAGGCGGCGCCGCGCCGTCGGCCCAGGTTCCGGCGCCGACGATCGCGCTATCGCCGACTCGCCCCGGCAGTTTGCCGTGGATGCCGCCGGTCGAGGTCGCCGCCGCCAATCGCGCCTGCACGTCGATCGCGACCGCGCCGACGGTGCCGTGCTCACCGGATCGCGTTTCGTCCGCGTCGGCCGCCGGACATTTTATGCTTGCCCGCGGCCAGACTTTCAGTTGACGCGCGCCATAGCTTTCTTGCCCGCGGCGATATCAACTCCTCCGGGCGGCATCTCTTCAACCCCGCGATCCTGGCGACGCGTTCGGCGCCCGCGCCGACCATCAGTACGTGAGGCGTGAAATCCATCACGGCGCGCGCCAGCATTATCGGATTGCGCACGCGGCTCACCGCCGCAACCGCGCCCATGCCAAAGTGGGGCGGCCGAATCGCGCCGCGATGCGCCTGCGCCTGATGACGATTGCCGCTATCCGGCGGGAAGATCATCAACGAGGCGTCCATCTCGACCTCGCCGTCGGCATTCAGCGTCGAACCATAGCCGGCGTTGAACAACGGATCGTCCTCCAGGACGGTTACCGCCGCGATTGCCGCGTCGAGCGCGCTGCCGCCCTCGCGCAAAATCCCGGCGCCGCGCTCCGCCGCCTCCAGCATCCCGCGCCGGCGCCCCGGCCGCTCGCGCGGTGGGCCAAGACCACCGGCGCCGCCGTGGATTATCAGCGCGGGCCGCGAATCCTTACGCGCCATCTGATTTCGCCGGGCGTCGGCCCCAGATGAAGAGCCGGCGAAAAGGGAAAGTCAGCCGGCCGGTGGTGCCGTAATCCTGCTCCAAGCGCTCCCGCCAGCAGGCGATGAAGCGCTCGCGATGCTCATCCGGCAGCGCATCCAGGAACGGCCGCAACGTGGTCGCACGAGACCATTCCACGATCTCTGCCGGGCTGCCCATCGGATGATCGAAGGTCTGATAATAAGTATCGATCTCGGTGAACCCGATCTCGCCAAGCAAGCGCCGATAATACGCGGGGGCTTCCACCGTGCTCGACGGCGTCGTGACGGTGCGCCCGAGGATCGAGCGCCAGGGTTGTTCATCGGCCAGTTGATTCAGGGTGACCTGCGCCGTCTCTTCGTAGTTGGCGGGCATCTGCACCACGAGCCTGCCGCCGGGAACGAGCGCGCGGTAGCAGGCTTCGAGAACCGGGCGGCGATCGTCGATCCAGTGAAGCGCCGCGTTGGAAAACACCAACGTATATTCTTCGCGCGCGACGAATCGGGCGAGGTCGCCGATCTCGAATCGCACCGGCGCGGCGAGACGCGCGTCGAGGCCGGCGTGCAATTCGTTGGCGCGTTCGATCATCGCCGGCGAGGAATCGATTCCGAGCGCGAAGCCGTGCGCCGCGCCAGCTCGATGGTGTTTTCGCCACTGCCGCATCCGAGATCCACGATCCGCTCGTCGGGACGGAAATCGGCGAGCCGCCGGAGAATCGCCTCGACCGGTTCCGCCCGATAACGGCGAAACCGGTTGTAGAGTTCCGGATCCCAATCGCTCATCAGGGCGCCGGCGCTATTCCTTACATCCGGGGCGGTTCGAGATCGCTGCCCAGCGTCGATTTGAAGATCTCGAACAGCTTGTCGATGTCCCACGGGCCGTTGTTGAAGATGATACGGTCGGGAACGATATGCCGGTAGCGCATGATGCGATAGCCGGCGGCACCGAAGCACTGGCCGGTCACGTAGTGCGCATCCTCGCTCGCCAGGAACACCACGATCGGCGCGACGTTGGCGGGATCCATCATCGTGCCTTCGGCCTCGGTGCTTTGCGGCCAATCCGCGACTCCCGGCATCTGGCCCATCGGAATGGTGTCCGTCATGCGAGTCGCGGCGCCGGGCATGATCGCGTTCACGGTGATGTTGTATTTCCCCAACGCAACCGCGGAGCTGTAGGTGAGGCCGAGAATTCCGGCCTTCGCGGCGCCGTAGTTGGGCTGGCCCGGACTGCCGAGCGCGGAGTTCGAGGAAAAATTAATGATGCGGCCGTATTTGCGCTCGCGCATATGCGCCGACGCCGGCCGCATCGTGCAGTAATGGCCCTTGAGGTGAACCCGGATGACCGAGTCCCAGTCTTCCTCACCCATGTTGAAGATCATGCGGTCGCGAAGAATCCCGGCCACGTTGACCAGGATGTCGAGTTTGCCGAATTCGCCAATCGCCTGATTGACGAGGCCCGCGCCACCTTCGACCGTCGCGATATCCATGTGATTGGCGACCGCGCGGCCTCCCGCGGCGATAATTTCCGCGACGACCGTTTCAGCGGGAGAAATACCTTCCTTCTGACCGACCACGGAGACACCGAGATCGTTGACCACGACGGCGGCGCCTTGCGCGGCCAATGCCTTGCACACTCCGCGCCCGATACCCCGACCGCCGCCGGTCACCGCGGCAATTTTACCGTCCAGCTTTCCCATGGGAGTACTCCAGTCCTTTGTTCGATTGATTTTGCTGCTATAGCCCGCGCGCCGATGCGATGTCTACAAACCGCGGGCTCATCTGCCGGTGCGCTCGACGATCGCGCGCAGATTTTTTTGACGGGTGCGGATCGCATAGCTGCGGCTCAGCCGCTCGATCGTCAAAGGCAGCCGATACGCCCAGTTCGAATCGAGCACGGTGCCGGGCAGGTTTATCCGCACGTCCCATCCGAACAGGTCCTGAATCGGCACTATCACCAGGCACGAAGGCGCCGCGTAGAGTTTCTCAAGAATCGCTTCCAGATCCGAACCCGCGAGCCACGAGCGGTGCGGATTCAGCCGATCCCGGAGTTCGAGCGCGCTAGCCAACTGGCGCCGCTCCGTCTCGCCCGCGGTGCGCCACCATACGGTGAAAGTCTCCGTGTCGTGTGTGCCGGTCGTTGCCAGCGACAGCTCAGGGTACTCGGCCGGGCTGAGGTAGCGTTCTTCGGCGGTGCCCCAGCCCTGTTTCTCCCATCGCACCACTTTGTAGCCCGGTATCCCGAGGGCGGCGAGAGATTTGCGGACAAACGGCGGAATAACTCCCAGGTCTTCCGCGATCACGCCCGCCCCGCCCGCTTCATCCAACACCATCCGCATGAACGCTTCGCCCTGCTCGAGCTGATCCTCCGGCGATTCGGGCCAGAAAGCGCCGGGCTCGTCGGGATCGCGGCCGAAGGAAAACGTTCGGTACAATCCGACCACGTGATCGATCCTGAACAAATCGAACAGACTTGCCGCGTGCCGCACCCTGTTGCGCCACCATGCGAAGTTATTGGAACGCATCCGCTCCCAGTCGGGCATCGGCAAGCCCCATCGCTGGCCCGTGGCACTGAACGCGTCGGGCGGCGCGCCCACGAAGCGATCGAGCCTGAACAAATCCTGATTCGCCCAGACCTCGGCGCTGTCTCTCGCCGGTGAGAACGCGAGATCGCCCCCGAGCAAAACGCCGCGAGCGACGGCGGCGGCGCGCACATCGGCCCACTGGCGATGGGCGATGAACTGCCAGTATGTGTACATCCGTATGGATTGCGCGAGGTCGTCGCCAACCGCGGCAAGCGATGCGGCGTCGCGCGATTTCAGCCCCTCGGGCCATCGCTCCCACGCTGCCCATCCGAAGCGTTCCTTGAGCGCGCGAAACAGCGCGTAATCGTCGAGCCATCCGCGATTGCGATCGACGAAGTTACTCAGCGCGGCGCGCTCCTCCGGCCCGCCACGGTCGACGAAGTGGCGAAAGCTTTGCTCCAGCAGGGCAAGCTTGACAGCCCGAATCCGCCCACGCGGGACCGAGCGTCGGCCGTCGCAAATCGCGCGGGCCTGCTTGAGATCGGCAGCCGGAACTCCTTCGACCCCGTCGAGCGAGATGTAAAGCGGATCGATCGCGAACACGCTCAGCGCGCTGTACGGGCTCGCCTCGCCGGGCGAGGTCTCGTTCAAGGGAAGGAGCAGGACGACGCGATGGCGCATCGCAAGCGCGAAGTCGAAAAACGGAATGAGGTCGAGAATCTCTCCGCACCCGAGATCGTTACGGGTGCGGAGAGAGAAAAGCGGGATCAGCACGCCCGCCGCCCGCGGCAACCGATTTGATTGTTCTCCGGTCAACACTTTACGGCCCGGAACCGCATTTCAAAGTTGCGCTGCCAAAGACGATCCCTAAAAGTGCGCCGGCTCCTGCTTGCGGCGGCTGTCGCGTTCGAGCTGAACCGTCATGTGACGGATGTTGAATTTGCGCTCCAGCACGCGGGACATATCCGAAAGCACGCGATCCGAATCGGCTTCCGCCGCCACCACCGCATGCGCGGACAAAGCGTATTCGCGGCTGGTGAGGCACCAGACGTGCAAATCGTGAACCTCCGTGGTTCCGCCGACCTCGAGAAGATCCCTGCGCAGCTCGTCGAGATCGATATTTGCCGGAACCGCTTCCATCAGGATATCCACGCCCTCGCGGACCAGGCCCCATGAGCCATACATAATCAACAGCCCGAGCAGCATGCTTACCACCGGATCTGCGCGGGTCCATCCGGTGAAGTAAACCAGACCGCCGGCGATAAGAACGCCGAACGATCCGATCAGATCGGCGAGCGCATCGAGGAACACCGCCCGCAGCGCCATCCGGCCGTGCCCCTTGGTCGAATACGTCATCCACGCCGCGAAGCTGTTGATCGCGATGCCCGCAAGAGCGAGCGCCATCACGGTCAGGCCGCCTACCGGATGAGGCTGGCGAATCCGATGGATCGCCTCGATGAAGATGAAGACTACCAGGATCCAGAGAAACAGTCCGTTGAGGAGCGCGCCGAGGATCTCGGCCCGCAGATAGCCGTAGGTTTTGCTCACTCCGGCCGGGCGCGAGGAAACCCAGATGGTGAAAAGGCCGAGGCAGATGGCGGCGATATCGGTGAGAACGTGGACCGCGTCGGACAGCAGCGCGAGGCTGTTGCTGTAGAGACCCGCGACGACCTCGGCAATCAGGAACAGCGCGGTTACGATCAGCACCCAGCGCAGGCGTGTGCGATCTGAAAGCATACGGCGACGATTGTAGCGCAGCGCGCCGTTCAGGTCGCCTGCGCCGGATGTGCGGGCCGGAACGCTAAATCGCTACGTGGACGCCCTCGGGGCGCGCGGAGCCTCAATCGTACCTGACCAGCGAAAAACAATTCACTGGGGCCAGGCGCTCGCGGCCTTTCAGGAAGTTGAGTTCGACTACGAAGCCACAGCCGATAACTTCGCCGCCGAGTTTGCCGACCAAGAGAGCCGCAGCCTCGGCGGTGCCGCCGGTGGCGAGCAGGTCGTCCACGATCAGAATCCGCTTGTGATTGGCGAGCGCATCCTGATGCATCTCGATCGAATCGGTGCCGTACTCGAGGCCGTAGCTCTGCGCCAGCTTGTGATACGGCAGCTTTCCGGGCTTGCGCGCGACCGCCAGTCCGACTCCCAATCGGTACGCCACGGGCGCGCCGACGATGAAGCCGCGCGACTCGATTCCGAGCACGAGATCGACCTTGCCCAGAAAAGGTTCGGCGATCTGATCGACGATCGCCGCCAGCGCGCGCGCATCGGTCAGCAATGGCGTGATGTCCTTGAACAGGATCCCCGGCCGCGGAAAGTCGGGGATATCGCGAATCAGGCTTTTGATTTCGGTTTCGGTCATATTGTCGATTTAACTCTTTAACTCTCTGACCCTCTGACTCTTTAACTCCCGAAGAGGAGTTCGGCGAACGGCCGCTACTGGCCGCCGGCCATGCGAACGCCGATTGAGGAATCGGCGGGCGGCAGATAGCGAAGCGGATTGCTCGCGACGTTGTCGTGACGTACCTCGAAATGAAGATGGGGACCGGAGGTGCGGCCGGTAGTCCCGACCTTGCTTATAACCTGTCCGCGGGAAACCTTCTGGCCCTCGTGCACCTTGTTGGCCGCGTTATGGCCGTAAACCGTGACGTAGTGATTGCTGTGCTCCACGATGACCACGTTGCCGTAACCTCGGAATCGCCCGGCGTAAATCACGCGGCCGTCGGCGGCGGCGTGCACCGGAGTGCCGGACCGGGTCGCGATATCCACGCCGTCATGCATCACGCCATTGCGCATCCCGAAACCGGATGAGACTACGCCTCCGACGATGGGCCAATCAAACCGGGGGAGCGATCCGCGCGCAGGTTCGGGCATCTTGCCGGATTGAATGCGCGTGCTCGTTAGCTGCGGAGGGCGCGACGCACGAGTCGCGCATCCGGAAATGGCGCCGGCCACGGAAAAGGCCAAGCCGAGAGCCGCCAGCCGCCACCATCCGCTTTTAGCTTTCTCCACCACCCCGCCGCCCTTCAAGTCATCGCGCGCGTATACCGCACGCGCTCGTTCTCGACTCCGGGAACTCTGTCGAAGGACTCAGGCAAAGTCGCTTCGACATCGGGACCTATGCTTCATCCGGAAACGCGGAGCCCTTCAAAGGCCCCCTATTCTTCCACCTCATCATCGAATCCGTATTTGCCCACCATTTTGACAAACACGCATTCGCCGAAATACTCCTCCTGCCACCGGTCGTCGAGGCGGCTGATGCGCACCAGGCTTTGCATATCCTCCTCGCCGATTGGAGCGACCAACCTGCCGCGCGCCGAAAGCTGATGCAGCAGCGGCCGTGGAATCCCCGGCATCGCCGCCGTCACGATAATCACGTCGAACGGCGCCTCTTCGGGCCAGCCTTCCGAGCCGTCACCGCATCGCAGATGACAGTTGGCGATTCCCAGGCTCTCGAGTATCGTGCTCGCGCGGCGATGCAAATGATCGATGTACTCGATCGAATAGACCGACGCGGCCAGGCGCGCCAGAATCGCGGTCTGATAGCCGGAGCCGGTGCCGATTTCGAGCACCTTCTCGTCGCCCTTGAAGTCCGCGACCTCGGTCATCAGGGCGACCATGTACGGCTGCGAGATGGTTTGTTCACCCGCGATCGGCAGCGCCGAATCCTCATAGGCGCGGTCGACCGCTTCGGGAGCGACAAACAGATGGCGCGGCACCTCGCGCATCGCGGCCAGAACGCGCGGAGACTTGATTCCGCGGCGTTCGAGCTGCTCGACTACCATCCGCTCTCGCGCCTGTTCCAGATTCATAATCCGATTGAGTGTGCCCTTTTAGGTGCGCGCACAAGCCGGCGCCGCCATCCACGGGTAATTATAGCTCGATTGACAGGGCTGGTGTAGGGCATCCAAGGGCTTGGCCGATGCGCTGCAAGCGGCCTGCGACCTGCCATTTTAAAGCGAGAAACGTAGGGAGAGTTACCAGCAGATGCCGCGGTAATTAGCGAAGCGCGAGATGCCGTTTCCGAGGTTGGCAAGGTCGATCAACGCGCGCTTGTGGCGCAGGTGTTCCTTAAGCCCGGCGCGAATTTCGACCGCCTTGCCAAAAACCAAAACTTCGGCCCAATCAATCAACGCGTCGAGGGTTGATACCACCATCCGGCGCAGATCGGTGCCGGAGTCGTCGTTGCCGACGGCGCGAGCGTCGGTAGGTTGGGGCAAATCGGGATCGTAGATGCGCACGTCGGCGCCGCGCCTTAGAAGCTCGGCTCTCAGTCTGTTAAGCGGGCTGTCGCGCAGATCGCCGCTGCCGGCCTTGAAGCTCAAGCCCACCAGGCCAATCCGATGCCCGCCGCTGGCCAGGACCATTTCCAATCCCAGTCCGAGTTGATGATTGTTGCTGCGCTCGAGCGCCGAGAGCATCGGGGTTGCCAATTGCCGGTCTCGCGCCAGAGACAATAACGCACCGAGATCCTTGGGCAGGCACGAGCCTCCGTAGGCGAATCCCGGCGCAAGGTAGGCGGGCGACGCGTTAAGTTGACGATCGCTGGCGAGGATGCTCATCACCTGGCGGCCGTCGAGTCCGGCGTGACGGCAGATATTACCGACTTCGTTGGCGAAAGTTATCTTCGCGGCGTGAAAGGCGTTACATGCGTATTTCACCATCATCGCGGTGTCCGGATCGGTGCGCAGAATCGGGGCCGGCAGATGGGCAAACAGTTCGGCCAGGCGATCGCCGCTTGCGCGATCGGATTCGCCAATCAGCGTGAACGGCGGCGCGGCGAAATCCGACAGCGCGCTGCCTTCGCGCAGGAATTCTGGATTCGTACAAAAACCGAAGCCGTCATTGAAGCGCCGACCGATGGCCTGCTCAAGAGTGGGAACCAAAACCGTACTGACGAGGCCCGGTAATACCGTGCTCCGAATCGCAACCACGTGCGGTTCGGAACTCTGGCGCAGACTCCTGCCCAATTCCTCGAGTGCGCCGGTGAGCACGCGCAAATCCGGGCGTCCGTGTGCGGCGCCGGGCGTTCCGACACAGACCAGAGACGCGGTGCATCCGTCCACGGCCATCCCGCATTCGGCGCTGAGCATCCCGGCGTCAACCGCGCTCGCAATCGCGCGCTCCAACCCAGGCTCTGGAAGCGGACTCTCGCCGCGGTTGATAGCATCGACGCGGTCCTGATCAACGTCGAGGCCGACGACCTCATGACCGGCGCCGGCCAGGCTGGCCGCACTCACACATCCCACGTAGCCCAGTCCGATTACTGCCACACGCATCGCGACATCCTCCAGCCAATTCGGTGGTTCGGGTTTAACCGAGGTCGAGGAAAAGGGCTGTGAAAATGTTGCAGGCGCGAGCGGGCTAACGTCAAAATCGCGCCAAGCTGCCAGAATTAGGAAGCGCTAAGATTTTAACGGCGAAGTAACAGTCGAGCCGGCTGCAAGCGAAAGCTCACGTATGCGCGTTTTAGTCCGGGCTAACACCTGGCGCGGCGATTGTGCCCACTCCCAGTGTGCTTATCCGAGCCGCACGGCCGGCGCTTGACGATTGATTCGTGGCGGGTGCATGTTCGAGCGACCATTTACGATCGAATAGGAGAATATCCCGATGCTCAAGTGGACCGCATTGGTTATTATAGTCGCGTTTGCAACTCCCGCGTTCGCCGATGCTACGGCAGACGCCAAGGCGCAGTCCCAGGCCTTCGCCAAAGCCTGCGAGGCCGGCGACATACCGGGCGTGATGGCTCTGTATACAGATGACGCCAGGGTCGTCTGGCCGGGCGCTGGAGAAGAGGCCAAGGGCAAGGCAAAGATCGAGAAGCTTGCTACCAATCTTTGCAACCCGAAGAACAATCCGAAGCTGGTCAATAAATCGATCGAAGGCATTGCTATCGGCGACTCACACATCGCCACCGTCGGACGTTGGGACGTGTCGTTCACTGACGCCAACGGCAAACAAACGACCTCGCACGTGCGCACCACGGAAGTTATCGTGAAATCCGGCGCCGGATGGCGCTACGTCATCGATCACGCCTCGATCGGTCTGCCTGCCCCGAAGGCTCCGGGAAAGGCCGGGACAAAACCTGCGGCAAAGAAGCAGTAAAAGAATCGCGCTTCTGGCGGCTTCTCCTTTGGCGAAGCCGCCAGAGAAGAAGCGCGATCGTGCTTGAGCCGTCGACCTGAGAAAAGCACGCGACCGCGTCGTCACGCGCGACCGCGTATCCGATGCCTGTCGCCGCGCGGCATTCGCTACATCCCGATCATATCCGCCTTCGCGACGATGTTGCGCAGGCCGCGCACCGAGGCGACGTCGATCAGCACGCCGTCAATCGCGATCGCGCCCAGGCCCTGCGCCTCGGCCTCCGCGTAAGCCTTGACGACCTTGCGCGCGTAATCGACTTCCTTCTGGGTCGGTGCGTAAACCTCGTTGGCGATATCGATCTGGCTCGGATGGATCGCCCATTTGCCGACGAAGCCCAGTACCATCGCGCGGGTCGCGTCCTCGCGATAACCCTCCGGATTGCGGAAATCGGCGTAGGGGCCGTCGATCGCGTCGATGCCGGCGGCGCGGCAGGCCACCACGATCTTGTTGCGCGCGTAATGCCACGCATCGCCCGGATACTTGCCGAGATTCGCCAGCCGCACGCCCTGCGAGGCGGAAAAATCGCCCGGCCCGAAAATCAGCGCCTCCAGACGCGGGCTCGACTTGGCTATTTCCTCGACGTTGATCAGCGCCTCCACTTCCTCGATCAGCGCTTCCAAACCGATCCGATGCTTGCGCCCGAGCTTGGTCTCAAGCTGCGTCAACAACGTATCTACCCACCACACGTCCCGCGCCGCCTTGGGTTTGGGAATGATGATAATGTCGAGATAATCACCCGCCTCCTCGACGAGCTGGATAACGTCGTCGTGCGCATAGTGGGTATCGACGCCGTTGATGCGGACCGCTCGTGTTTTCTTGCCCCAGTCCAGCGTCTTGAGGGCCTTGGCGGCCTTGCCGCGCGCCTCGACCTTCTGATTGGGAGCCACGGCGTCTTCGAGATCCAGGAAAACAAAATCGGCGGTGCTGGCGGCCGCCTTTTCCATCATCTTTTCACTGCTTGCCGGAGTGGACAGTTCGGATCGTCGCAATCTCATCTCATTCACCTCCTGGTTGCGGCGTGCGCCTGGCCCCGATAAAGCCCGACCACGCCGGCGCGCGCAAGTTCTTCAATTCTTTCTTGTGAATAGCCCAGGCCAGTCAGCACCGATTCCGTATTCTCGCCGAGGATAGGAGCGCGGCTGCGGACACCGCTCGGCGTTTCAGTCATCTTGATCGGAGCACCGACCACCGCGAGCGGACGGTCCAGGCCGGGCTGCTCGATCTTCACGATCATATCGCGCTGCTCCATATGCGGGTCTTCAAGAATGTCGCGCGCCGTGTTCACCGGACCGCAGGGCACGCTGCCTCCAAGTATCCCGACCACCTCGCGCCTGGTGCGAACGCTGGTCCATTCGGCCAGCATCGTGCGAATCTCGGGCGCGCGCTTCACACGCTCGTCGTTGGTGGCGAAGTGTGGATCCGCCCCGAGCTGGGGCAATTCGATCTTGCGGCAGAGTTCCACCCAGTGATTGTCGGTCGGCGCGGCGATAACGACCCATCCGTCGCTGGTCGGCAACACCTCGTATGGGCACAGGAATGAAGTCACATTTCCTTCCGGAACCGGAATCTTGCCCTGAAGCGAGTACTGGTAAACGATACGCTCGCAGAGCGCCAGCACTCCGTCGTACATCGCGACGTCGACCATCTGGCCCTCGCCGGTGCGCTGGGCGTGCCACGCCGCAGCCAGGATGCCCACCGCCAGCATCATCGCCGGCACGGTGTCGCCGATGCCGGGACCGGTCTTCATAGGCCGATCCGGCGCCGGCCCCGTGATGCTCATCAGCCCGCCCATCGCCTGCACCACAAGATCATAGGCGGGACGATTCATGTGCTCGCTCGCGCCGGTCCTGGGATCGCCGAAGCCGCGGACACATCCGTAGACCAGACGGGGATTCACCTTCCGCAGCGATTCGTACGACAATCCCAGCCGGTCCATCACGCCGACGCGGAAGTTTTCGACTAATACGTCGGCATCTTTCACCAGGCGCATCAGGATTTCGCGTCCCTCGGGAAGCCGGAAGTCGAGCGCGACGCCCTTCTTGCCGCGATTGATGCTCTGGAAATAGCCGCCCAGAACCCTGAGGCGATCATCCGGCGCATACGGGCCGAAATCGCGGATCGGATCGCCGCCGAGCGGCTCGATTTTGAGCACGTCGGCGCCGAGATCGGCGAGCATCATGGTGCAGAACGGCCCGGCGAGCATTCGGGTCAGATCGATCACCTTGAGACCGCTCAGCAGCGCCGGGAGATTTCGCGACGCCGCTCATGCCTTCGCTTTATAGCTGCGCCGCTTCATCAGCACCCGCCGCTCAGCCTCGAAGACCACCTGATCGTTCTGGTTGATGCCCCAATGGCGAAACAGCACCTCTCCCGTATCCGGCCGCTCGCCGTCGCTCTTCTCCACGACCTCGCTGAAGGCATAGAGCGTATCGCCGTGGAGCACGGGCGTCTTGAAACGTACCTTGTTCAGAGCTCAGCTCGGCGAGCGCATTCTCGCCCGTATCCTGCATCGCGAGTCCGATCACCAGCGACGCCGTGACGCCGCCGAAGGTGATTCGATGCTTCAACGGCGTCGCGGCCATCTGATGCTCGTTGAAATGCGCCTGCGCGGTGTTCATCACCAGATTGGTGATCAGCACGTTATCGATCTCGCCCACGGTCTTGCCGCGGGCATGCCGGTAAACGTCGCCCACCTTGAAATCCTCGAAGTAGTTGTCTTTTCCCGTCATCTCTTGTGCTTCGATAAACATTTTCTCACCTATCGATTCTTCCGGTTTACGCTAGCTTCCTTTTGGCGACGCGGACCACTCACTGGAGTCCCTCGAGCAGCCGGTCGGAAATGATGCGCAACTGAATCTCCGAGGTGCCCTCGAAGATTTTGGTCAGCCGCGCGTCGCGCCAGTAACGCTCGACGGCGAAGTCCTTGGTGTACCCGTAGCCGCCGTGGATCTGGAGCGCGGCGCTGGTCACCCGCTCGGCCATCTCGCTGGCGAACCACTTGACCATCGAGCTTTCCTTCTCGCAGCGGCGCTTGGCGTCGGTCTCGGTCGCGACGAAGTACATCAGTTGGCGCGCGGCCTCGATCTCGGACGCCATCTCGGCGAGCTTGAACCGAATCGCCTGGAATTTTCCGATCGCGCGCCCGAACTGCACGCGCTCGCGAGCGTATTTGATCGCGTCTTCGAGTCCGCCACGAGCAAGCCCGATCGCACGCGCCGCCGTGTGCACGCGGCCGACGTTGAGTCCGCTCATCGCGCTGTAGAACGCCTGGCCCTCCTGCCCGAGCAACGCGGACGCCGGTAGGCGGAAATCTTCGAAATGCAACTCCCAGGTCTTCCAGCCGAAGTATCCGATCTTGCGGATGGGACTGCCGTTGATGCCGGGCGGCAGCTTGCCGCGCTCCTTGAGGATCAGGAACCGGCTGATCCCGATATGACGCCGGCGCGGATCGGGCGGCGGCTGCGTGCGGGCGAACAGGAGGATGAAATCGGCGCCGTCGGCGAACGTGCACCACATCTTCGATCCATTGATGACCCATTCGTCGCCGTCGCGGACGGCGCGGCAGGAGACGTTCGCTACGTCCGAGCCCGTTTCCGGTTCCGACAGCGCGAAGGCGCCGAGAAATTCTCCGCGCGCCATCCGCGGCAGATACTCGCGCTTTTGCTGGTCCGAGAAGCCGCCGCCGAGGCCGTTGCCGCGCGCGATGATGCTGGCGACGCTCATCCATGCCCGCGCCAGCTCCTCGCTCACCAAGGCGTACTCGAAGACGCCGAGCCCGAGGCCACCGTCTTCCTGAGGAATGAGAATCCCGTAGTATCCCAGGTCCGCCATTTTCTGGCGCAGCTTCATCGGGATGTCACCCTCGACCGGATCCAGCTCGTTGGCGATCGGAAGCACTTCCTTCATCGCGAACTCGCGCGCCGATTGCTGGATCATCTGCCGCTCATCGGTCATGTAGGTCATTTGGCGGGACCTCGCTTGGTAACAAGGTTGGTGCGATGGAAATCTATGACCCGCTCGCCGCGATGGTTGAAGCCCTCGGTATGCCAGGTGACGATGCCGCTATCCGGGCGGCTCCCTGACTCGCGCTTATCGACCACCTTGCTTCGGGCAAAAAGCGTATCGCCGGAATAGACAGGCTTCTCGAAAGTCAGATCGTCCACGCCCAGGAAGAGCCCACCGGCTTCGCTCAGGTCCTCGACCGACAGACCGAACACAGTCAGGAAGACCAGCATCGAATTGACCTTCACCCCGGGATGGCCGTGCGCCCGTGCGTACTCGTTGTTGAAGTAGAGCGGGTTGTAGCTGAGCGTCAGCGTGGTGAACAGGCTGTTGTCGCCCTCGTTGATGCTGCGGCCCCAATGATGCTGGAAAACATGGCCCAGCTCGAAGTCTTCGTAATGGTTCCCCTTCGGCCATTTCCTGGCTTTCGCGCGTAGCTCCTCAGTCATGGTTGCCCTCCGTAATTGGCTGGTAAAAGGACTCGATCATTTATCGACAAAAGTCCAGACGCGGCTTTTGCGTAGGGTCACGGTTTCGGCGATACAGGGTATTCAACCGACAGCACGGCCGAAGGGAGGAGCCTATGAAATTCGAGGAATATCGGCATCTGGTCTTTGAGCGCCCTGGCGATGGCGTCCTGCTGATCACCATCAACCGTCCCGAGGCGCTTAACGCGGCCAACGCCCGGCTGCACTGGGAGTTTGGCCAGGTGTGGAAGGATGTCGGCGAAGATCCAGATACGCGCGTCGCGGTGATAACCGGCGCCGGCAAAGCGTTCTCCGCGGGCGGCGATAACAGCATGATCGAGAATACCGCCGGCAGCTACGAGAAAATCGCCGCTTTATGGAAGGAAGCCAACGACATCGTTTACAACATGATGAATCTCGACAAGCCGATCATCTCGGCGATCAACGGTCCGGCGCTCGGCGGCGGGCTGGCGGTCGCCCTGATGGCCGATATCCCGATCGCCGCCGAATCGGCGCGAATCATCGATCCGCACGTGCGACTCGGAGTGGCGGCCGGCGACCACGCGGTAATCATCTGGCCGCTGCTGTGCGGGATGGCGAAGGCTAAATACTATCTGCTCACCGCGGACAGCATGGACGGAAAGGAGGCCGAACGGATCGGGTTGGTGAGCCTCTGCGTCCCGGCGGACCAGCTGATGGGCCGCGCGATGGAGATCGCGCACAAGCTCGGACGCGGGCCGCAGCACGCCTTGCGCTGGACCAAGCGTTCCTTGAACAACTGGCTGCGCATGGCGGGGCCGGCGTTCGATACCTCGCTCGCCTTCGAGATGCTCAATTTCTTCAGCGCCGACCTGAGCGAGGGGATACGGTCGATCATCGAAAAACGCCCCGCGATTTTTCCAAGCACGCAAACTCCTTGAGAACGCAAGAGACGCATCCGTTATTGGTTCTCTTGCGAGCCCGGATTAATCGAATTAATGTTCGCCGGTAACGTCAGGGGCCGGATTTCCTGAAACAACGTTTCGGACGAAGGTATTTCGCGGGGCGACCACCTGGTCAGCGAAGCAACAGCTAGAGAGCACAAATGTCAGGAAGAGCAATAGTTTTGGGTATCGATGCCGGCGGGACGATGACCGACACCTTCATCGTCGATGAGACCGGAGAGTTCACGGTCGGCAAGGCCGCCACCACCCCGCACGACGAATCGGTCGGCTTTCTCGAATCCGCCGCGGATGCGGCATCCTACTGGAAAACCGATCACAGCTCGCTGTATCCCCAACTCGAAGTGGCGCTCTATTCCGGCACCACGATGCTTAACACGCTGCTCACGCGGCGCGGCAAGAAACTTGGGCTCGTCACCACCAGGGGCTTCGAGGATGACATCCTGATGGGACGCGGGATGCAGAGCTGGACCGGCTATTCTTATTCGGACCGCATCCATGCCGTGACCCACGTGCATCCGGCGCCGCTGATGGAACGCCGCCACGTCTACGGCGTCACGGAACGCGTCGACATGTCCGGCGACGCCGTCATTCCGCTGTATGAGCACGAGGTGAAGGCGGCGGCCGAAGGGCTGATCGCGGATGGCGTCGAGGCGATCGTCGTGCACTTCCTTTATTCGTACCTCAATACGTCGCATGAGCAGCGCGCCGGGGAAATTATTGAAGAGTCTCTCGCCCGTGCGGGCCGAAAGATTCCGGTCTATCTGGGCAGCAGCCTCCGGCCCGTGATTCGCGAAAACTCGCGCTTGAACGCGGCGCTGATTGAGGCATTCGCCGTCGGCCCGGTTCGCGAGCAGTTGTACAAGGTTGAAGAGGCCGTGCAGACGCGCGGCTATCGCTACTCGCTGCAAACGCTGCTGGCTTACGGAGGCCTGTGCAACATCCGCTATCCGCGCCTGCACGAGACCCTGATTTCGGGGCCGGTCGGCGGCGTGATGGGCGCGAAGTACATCAGCGCGCTGACCGGGATGGAAAATATCATCGTGACCGATCTCGGCGGCACCAGCTTCGATATCGGCACGATCACGCGCGGCTACGTGCCGGTCGACGCCGAGCCGGTGATGGCGCGCTTCAAGATGAATCTGCCGACGCTCGCGATGGAGAGTATCGGCGCGGGAGCGGGAAGTTACGTCACGGTCGATCCGGTCACCAAAAAAGTCCAGGTCGGCCCCTCCAGCGCGGGCTCCACGCCGGGACCGGTATGCTTCGACAAGGGCGGCAAGATCGTAACTATCACCGATTGCGATCTGCTGCTCGGCTACCTCAACCCGGACTATTTTCTCGGCGGCAAGCAGAAGCTCAACAAGCAGCTTGCGCTCGACGCTCTCAAGGAGCAGGTCACCAATCTTATCGGCGTTGACGTTTACACCGGCGCCGAGGCGATCGTGCGGATGACTGAGCGCGAGGCCCGCGACGCGATCCGGGCGGTCGCCTCGGCGCGCGGGCTGGACACGACGCAGTATTATCTTTTCGGGTACGGCGGCGCCGGCCCGCTGCATGTGGCGGGTTACTCGGAGGGACTGGATTTCAAGGGTGTTCTGACCTTCCACTTCGCCGCCGCGTTTTCGGCTTTTGGCGCGACAACCGCCGACTACGAGCATCGCTACTCGCGCTCGGTGCCCCTGGCATTGCCGGCGGGATCCGATCCGAGCGCCAAGCTCGCGGTCGCCGAAGCCATCAACAAGACCTGGGAGGAGATGGAAAAGGCGGCGCGCGCCGAGATGACAATGGAGATCGCGCGGGGCGAAAAGATCAAGTTCGCCCATCTCGCGATGATCCGTTACGGCGGACAACTGAGCGACCTCGAAGTGGTCTCGGCGCAGCCCCGATTACGCTCGGACCGTGATGTCGATCGGCTGATCGCGGACTGGGAGGAACTTTACTCCAAGATTAATTCGCGCGTGGCGCGCTACGAGCAGGCCGGCTACCAGATCTTCGAGCTGGGGCTGCTGGCCTCGGTCGGAAAGGTCAAACCGCGCATCGTCAAGCAGCGCAAGGTCGGCGCGAAGCCCGACAAGAAAGCGTCCAAGGGCACACGCAACATATTCTGGAAAGGCCGGTGGGCGCCCGCCTCGTTGTGGGAGATGGAGCTGCTGCGCCCCGGCAATCGCATCGACGGACCCGCGGTCATCGAGCACCCGGCCACCACCCTGGTCGTACCTCCAGGCAAGCGGGTCGAAATCGACGAATTCAATTTCTTCTGGCTAAAGTAACGGCGGAGGCACTGTATCGATGAAAGCCGCAGTAAAACGCGTTGCGAAGGTTTCCCCAGGGCATCGAGGGAGCGGTCCCGGCGGGTTGACCCTGCTCGAAGCTCTTAAGCGCAACCGTGAATTGTTCGAGAAGACCGGCCACTATCACGGGATCAAAAATCTCAAGCTGAAGGCCGACAACTACCTGCGCTATGAAAGTCTTCATGCGCGCCTGCGTTCGGCGGTAGTCAACGCCCGCGAGATGTCGAAAAAGATCTCGGCCTCGCCGGGCGTGCGCGAAGTCGGCGAGTCGGTGGTCGCGCTTTATACGCCGGAAGGCGACAGCATCGCGCTCTCCACCGGCATCATGGTCCACGTGCATACGCTCAGCCGCTTCATCCAGTGGATGATCGAGCACGATTACGAGACCGATCCGGGAATCGCCGCGGGCGACGTCTTCGCCAACAACGATCCTTTCATCTCCGACGTCCACCCGCCCGACCTGATGAACGTCGCGCCCATCTTTCACGAGGGCGAACTGATCGCCTGGGTCGGCACCGTCGCCCACGAACTCGAAATCGGCGGCGTGACCGGCGGCGCCAACCAATCGACGACGGCGGAGCGATACGGCCAGGGGCTGACCGTAAGCGCCGAGAAAGTCGCGGTCAACGATGTAATCCGCCGCGATTTCCTGGTGCGCGCCGAGATGAACCTGCGCACGCCGATTTATTACATCCTGGATGAGAAGGCGATGGTCGCCGCCTGCATCGAGGTGCGCGAGAAGGTGCTCGAGATCGTCAACGAAAACGGCATCGATTATTTCAGGCAGGCGGTCCGCGACATCATCGAGGAAGGCCGCCGCGCCCACCTCGAGCGGATGAGATTGCTGACCGTGCCCGGCCGTTATCGTTCGGCGGCGTTTTGCGGCCACGTCTTCGAAGGCAAGGTGGGCACATCGGGGCTCAGCAACAACTGCATCGTTCACATACCGCTCGACATGACCATCGACCGCGACGCCCTTATGACCATCGATTACGAAGGCGTCGGACCCAAGATGTGGAATCCGTACAACTGTCCGCCGGCGGCGATGGACGGCGGTTTCTTCGTGACGCTCACGCAGTTCATCGATTTCGACGGCAAGGTCAACGACGGATGCTGGTACGCGACGAAAATGATCCTGCCGCCCGGCAGCTGGGCCAATCCGATGGATAACGCGACATCCACGTCGTCGGCGTGGGCGTCGTTGATGCCGGGCTTCGGCTCTCTGCAGCGGATGATCAGCCGCAGCTTTTACGCGCGCGGCTTCCGCGAAGAAATCTTCGTGGGCCAGGTCAACACTCCGATCATGGAAGGCGGCGGCATCAACCAGTACGGACAGCGCTTCGGCGCGCAGAACCTCGATGCGCCGCCGAGGGCAGCGGCGCGCGCGGCATCATGGACGGCATCGATTGCGGCTACGTCGGATGGAATCCGGAATCCGACATGGGCAACGTCGAGGTCTGGGAGATGTCGATCCCGATTCTGTATCTGGGCCGGCGCATCTGGCGCGATTCGGGAGGCGCGGGCAAATACCGGGGCGGAGCGACGTTCAGCTCGCTCCTGATGATCCACAAGACGCCGCTTTACAACCTTGTCTCGACGATCCATTCCGACAAGCTGTTCGACAATCAGGGCATGTGCGGCGGCTATCCCGGCCCGACCGCGCGGTTCCAATATGTGGGCCGCAACAGCAACATTCGCGAGCTCATCGCGAATCAGGCGCCGCTGCCGCATGTCGAAGGCGACCCGCAATCGCCCGATATGGAGCGCCTGGTCAAGAGCGAATTCGAAACCGTGGACGGCGTGTTCCTCGACCGTCCGCTCAGCGACGGCGACCTGTTCCAGTTCTTCTATAACACCGGCGGCGGATACGGCGATCCGATCGAGCGCGATCCCGAAGGCGTGCGCGTCGACCTCGACAAAGGCATCCAGTCGGCCGAGCTTGTGGCCAAGGTGTACGGCGTAGTCGCCCGGTTCGATCCCGCGACCAGGTTGCATACCATCGACGCGGAAGCGACCCGCAAGACACGCGAGCAATGCCGTCGCGATCGTGCGGCGCGCGCGATGCCGGTAAAGGATTGGATGGCCGGACAGCGCGATCGCCTGCTCAATCAGAATGTCGGCCGGGAAGTCAAAGATATGTACAACGATGTATTCAGATTTTCCGAACGATGGGGCAGCGAGTATCGCGAGTTCTGGAATCTTCCCGCCGATTTCACTTTCAAGGTCTGAGGTTCAGGGAGCGTCTTATGAATAGCTATCCCAAGGATGTGGTTCGGGATTTGATCGACGGCAAGCTGCCATGGCCGACGACCAAACAGATAATGAGCGACTTCAAGGATGCGGGCCGCTTCGAGACCTACCTTGAAATCATGCAGGAGCGCGTGCCGTGGAAGGAGCGCATCCTGTTGCCGATCGGCGAGCATCTTTACATCGTGCAGAAAGGGAAGGCCCGCATCGTCAAATGCGACTGCGGCCACGAGTTCGGCCCGTACACCGAGAACTGGAAGCTGTCGGCATTGATTTACGTCCGCGACAACGCGGAGAAGCTCGAAGAAATTTACCCCGGCCATCGCAAGTGCGATCCGAACTGGATGGAGATTCGCGAGTACTACTGCCCGGGATGCCATACGCAGCTCGAAACCGAAGCGGTAACGCCCGGCTATCCGATCGTGTTTGATTTTCTGCCGGATCTGGAGGCCTTCTACCGCGACTGGCTGAAAAAGCCATTGTAGGCAGACTTCAAGCGCCTTAAGAACAGGCCGGCCGATGCGACTGGCCCAGTCCGCGCAACCAAATTTGACTGAGATCTGCCCGCTTGCGAAAATCGGGGTGCTTTCACTCGCACTGAAGGGGGACTCACGAGTATGCAAAACGAGATCTCGGCGGCCATCGCAGCGCATTCCGTATGGAAGAGCAGGCTCCGGACGGCGATCGACAGCGGGAAGAGCGAATTTTCTCCTGCCGTCGTAGCGCAAGACAACCATTGTGACTTCGGCAAGTGGTTGCATGATACGGCGGCAACGAGTCTCAAAAACTCTCCGCACTACGGCAAGTGCGAGGAACTCCATCGCCAGTTCCACGCCAGCGCAGCCAAAGTATTGTCCTTGGCGTTGAGCGGAAAGAAGGACGAGGCGCATCGGTCCATGGATCTGAACGGCGACTATGATGTCGCCTCGACAGCGCTGACCAAGGCGATGATGGACTGGAAAGCCGCGAAATAAGATAGCCGCGGACCGTCTCGAAGGCGCGACGGATTCGCCTTATCCCCAAGGAACGCATAAGAGGCGGCGCGCTGGGCCGACTCGATGCTGCCCTCATGCACAAGACGGGAGATGCCTTGCGCCTTCACCTCGATCTCTAGCCGACGCATACGAACAAAGGGGAAAGCACAAAATCATTACACCAAGGGACGGATTAGGCGCGGATGATGTTAGACGACCTGGGCTGATGTTTGCGGGGCGCCTGGCTGTAATCGCCGAAGGCGCGGTCGCGCTCGGCCGTCGCGATAAAGCGTCTGCCTGTACCTGGTACCGTCGCCGAGCATGAGCCTCGCACAGGCGCACCTTATTTGCTACCATAGTTCTTACCAATGGTAGGAACATGGTATGAGTGTGGCAAAACTTTCGGTTTCGCTTCCTGACTCGCTGGCCGGGTTCGTCGAAAACTATCGCAAAAAGCGCGGCTTGAAGAGCCGCTCCCAGGTCTTCGAGGAAGCGATCAAGCTGCTGAGAAGCCGGGAGTTGGAGGCCGCTTACCGGCAGGCGAGCGCGGAATACGATAAGGCATGGGATAGCACTGTCTCGGACGGGCTGGCCGATGAGACGTGGTGAAATCTACTACGCGGATCTAAGCCCCACCGTCGGCTCCGAGATCAACAAACTCCGCCCGGTACTCATCGTCAGCAACGACGCGAACAACCGGGCGGCAACCACTGTAACCGTGCTTCCCATCACTTCCAACGTCAACAGGATTTATCCCTTCGAGGTCCATCTGTCGTCCAAGGACAGCGGCCTACCAAAACCCTCGAAGGCGCAGGCGCAGCAAATCCGCACCATCTCCAAAGAACGCGTAAGAGGCGGCGCGCTGGGCCGACTCGATGCTGCCCTCATGCGCAAGACGGAAGATGCCTTGCGCCTTCACCTCGATCTTTAGCCTATCGTTTTTTTTCTTTCGGAACCTCGCCCACTAAACGCGGATGATGTTAGACGACCTGGGCTGATGTTTGCGGGGCGCCTGGCTGTAATCGCCGAAGGCGCGGTCGCGCTCGGCGACCATCGCAGACACGCCCTCGCGCTCGGCCATCTCGATGAAGCGGCGGGCATCGGGGGTGTTGCGCATCAGCCCGTCGAGGATCGGCCCGAGCGTCTGCGTCGAGGCGAGGCCCATGTTCTCGAACGCCTGGTTGACGACGAGCTTCATCGCCGCGAGCTGCGAGAGCGGAATCGATGCCAGCTCGCGCGCCGCCTGACGAACCTCGCTTTCGAGGCGCTCGAACGGCACCGCGATGTTGATCAGCCCGATCTCCGCAGCCTTTGCGCCGGAGAGCGGCTTGCCGGTCAGCGCGAACTGCTTGGCTCGCGTGAGCCCGAGGCGATAGAGCCACATCCCGGTCAGATAGCATCCCCACATTCGCGAGTAAGGCGTGCCGATTTGCGCGTCCTCGCTGGCGATCACCAGATCGGCGCACAGCGCCAAGTCGCTTCCGCCCCCGACGCACCATCCGTGGACCTGCGCGATGACCGGCTTGGGCGAGCGCCAGATGCTCATGAACTTCGGCACCGGCCCCAGGCTGGGCGCGGTAGCCATCACGAAGTCTTTGCCGGGATCCCACTTGCC
Source organism: uncultured Pseudomonadota bacterium (assembly GCA_963759165.1). Classification (GTDB taxonomy): domain Bacteria; phylum Desulfobacterota; class Binatia; order Binatales; family Binataceae; genus DATJOQ01. The sequence continues at coordinate 2,860,826 of CAVWXK010000001.1, forward strand.
GTCGGTGGTCAGCAGATCGTCCCAACGATGAAAGCCGCCACCGAAGTCGAACCCGGCGCAGAACGCGCGCCCGGCGCCGCGAAGCACGATTACCTTGACGTCACTATCGGCGACCGCGCGATGCACCGCGGCCTCGATCTCGTCTGGCATCGGCGGCACGATCGTATTCAGCCGGTCGGGGCGGTTGAGCGTGATCGTCGCGATCGCATCGTTGACCTCGTAGAGCAGCGTCTCGTATCGGACGCGGTTCGGCCTCGGAGTTTTCTTCAGGCTCTCGCTCCGAGCCTTTACCGGAATCCTCTTTCGAGTCTTCATGCGGAGCCTCCTTTGCGTTTTAGGCAGGAACGGGGGTGCAACGACGATGGCCGTCACTTCGCGAGGCTGGAGGCGCGGCACATTCCGTCGTCTGAGCCGCGCTCGTAGCGGTTCGGTTCCTTGTCGTCCCAGATTCCCTTGCGCGCCTCGAAGTATCCCCGCCAATGGCCAAGCCACCACTCCATCGCATCGACCCAGACGTAGTTGCGCTTCGCTTCAAGCAGTTTCTGCTTTCGCGGATCGGGATCGACGGAGAAGGATTCGCTGAATCTCCCATCGGACATGAGATACCAGTCGGTGCTCGCGGCGCCGCCGGCGTCCACTTCATTGGTGCGCGATTCGTCCCAATAGGTCGCGCACTGCCAGTTGAGGTAACTCTGAACCGAGCAGTTATGAAGAAAACCGTCGAAGCCGCCGATAGTAGATCTGTACACCTGCTCACTCAGGACCGAGACCGAAAACGTCGTCGGATTGAGCGGTTTGTCGAGCTTGCCGCAGCACAGATTGCCGCGCGCCACCCTGCCCTTGCACTCGACCGGATAGAGCCGCACTTTGTGGGTCAGCGGCGAGGCGAAGTTGAACAGCAGATCGTTGAGATCGAAAAGCGCCCCGCAGATTAAGCAAAGGAGCGCGAACGAAGGCGCCCCGATCAGTGTGACCCAAGCCAGCCGATCGCGCGATCTCTTACGCAGAATCCGGAAAAGCAGAACCGCCAGCGCGGTGACAATCCAAAAAGCGGGAGCGATCGCTGCCTGAACGAGTACTTCCCCGAGCAACCCCAAAGCCGCGCCCTCCGTTTGTTGACGCCGCCGAATTTGCTGCCGCCGTCGCGCGATTTCGTCGTGGTATGAAAAACGCCCCCGTGGCATCCGGGATGGCGATATGGGAAATGCTCATTGTCGTCCTTATGTCCCTTGGCCTTGGGCGCGGTCAAGCGGACGACGCCACGCGGGACATGGGGTTGTGGACACTTCGGGGCTCTTGATAGGGGTAAAGTGTAAGGATTTCCGGCCCTCTATCGAGGGAAGCGAGCGAAAAGTGAAACCGGGCGAGAACTTCTTCAATCTCTACAATCACGACTTCGCCCGTGTCGCCGTGGCGCTGCCCGCGCTTCGAGTGGCCGATCCTGCCTTTAACGCCGAGCAGACTATCGCGCTGATGCGCCAGGCGGCCGAGCAGAAGGCCGTCCTGGTCGTCTTCCCCGAACTCGGCCTTTCGGCCTACTCGTGCGAGGATCTCTTCCATCAGGGAGCGCTGCTTGATGCCTGCGAGAGCGCGCTTCACGCCGTGCTCGACGCGTCCGCGTCGTTGCCGCTCATCGCCGTGGTCGGCGTCCCGCTCAGGATCGACCATCTGCTTTACAACTGCGCCGTCGTGATGAATCGCGGGCGAATCCTCGGCGTGATTCCGAAAACGTACCTTCCCAACTATCGGGAATTCTACGAAGCGCGCCAGTTTACGCCGGGAGACGTCGCGCTCCGCGATCAGATCGATCTTTGCGGCCAACGGGACATCCCGTTCGGCAGCCGATTGCTCTTTCAGGTCGAACAGCAGCCGCTGCTGAAGTTTCACGTCGAGATCTGTGAAGACCTGTGGGTACCGGTTCCGCCCTCCTCCCATGCCGCGCTCGCCGGCGCGACCGTGCTGCTGAATCTCTCGGCATCGAATATCACGATCGGCAAGGCCGACTATCGGCATCGACTCGTCGCCGGCCAATCGGCGCGATGCCTCGCGGCTTACCTTTACTCCGCCGCCGGACCGGGCGAATCCACGACCGACCTTGCCTGGGACGGCCACGCGCTGATCTACGAGGACGGCAATCCGTTGGCGGAATCGCGCCGCTTCAACTACGAGCCGCAACTGGTCTGCTCCGAAATCGATCTCGAACGGCTGGCGCTGGAACGGATGAGGCAGAACAGCTTCGGCCAGAGCGTGCGGCGCGAACAGGATGAACTGCGCAGGTTCCGCACCGTTCGATTCTCCGCCGAGATTCCGTGCGAGGGGCGGCTACTGCCCTCTCGACGCTACGAGCGGTTCCCCTACGTGCCTTCCGATCCTGGCAAGCGCGACGAACGATGCTCGGAGGTTTACGAAATTCAGGTCCAGGGACTGGCCAAGCGGCTCCAGTCGACGGGCATCAAGCGGGTCGTTATCGGCGTTTCCGGCGGACTCGATTCGACGCACGCCCTGCTGGTCTGCGCGCAGGCGATGGACCGGCTCGGTTATCCGCGCGAGAACGTGCTCGCCTACACGATGCCCGGATTCGCGACCAGCGAGCGCACGCTCCAGCAGGCGCGTCGCCTGATGCGGGCGGTAGGATGCCGCGCGCAGGAACTCGACATCCGCCCGAGCTGCCTGCAGATGCTCAAAGATATCGGGCATCCGTACGGCGAGGGCAAAGAGGTCTACGACGTCACTTTCGAGAACGTGCAGGCGGGCGAGCGCACCAGCCATCTGTTCCGGCTCGCCAATCTGCGCGACGCGATCGTGGTCGGCACGGGAGATCTGAGCGAGCTGGCGCTGGGATGGTGCACCTACGGCGTCGGCGATCACATGTCGCATTACAGCGTCAACGCCAGCGTGCCCAAGACCCTCATCCAGCACGTGATTCGATGGGTCGCGCAAACCGAGCGGTTGGGTAAGGAAGCGAGCGCGACGCTGCTCGAAATTCTGGCGACTCCGATCAGTCCAGAATTGGTGCCGAGCAGCGCGTCCGGCCCCGGGCCTTCCCAGGAGAGCGAAGCAGTGGTCGGACCGTACGAGCTACAGGACTTCAATCTTTACTATATTTTGCGGTTCGGATATCCGCCGACCAAGGTCGCGTTTCTCGAATACTGCGCCTGGCGCGATCGCCAACAGGGAGCGTGGCCCGATATTCCGGTGGATGAGCGCCGCCAGTACACGATCGCGGAGATCAAGCAGCATCTTCGGACGTTTCTTCATCGATTCTTCAAGCTGAGCCAATTCAAGCGAAGTTGCATCCCCAACGCTCCGAAGGTCGGGTCGGGGGGATCGCTGTCTCCGCGCGGCGATTATCGCGCACCGAGCGACAGCGAAGCCGAACCCTGGTTGCGCCAAGTCGAGCTAGTCCCGGACAAGTAGAATCACCAGCCGCCAACCTTGACTGTAAATCTTGGTGACGCCTATAGTTGCCAATATAAGTCCAGTAATCGAGGCAACTCCCAGTAAGAGCGAGGTATTACCGGATTGCTCTGGCTAAACCGGCGGATTTCAGCGGATTTCAAATGAAAAGACGAGAAGAAATGACCCTTTCGGAGCGGATTTACCTGCCTGAAATCCTAAAGGGTCTGGTCGTCGTAAATTACCATTTCTTTCGTAACCTGGCTCTCCATATGGCTCATGCGATGGGCCTTGCCAAGGGGCGGCGGGCGTCGGCCACGACCCAGTATCCCGACGAGCGCAAACGCTACCCCGACGGTTACCGCGGCAGCCATCGGCTGACGCTTCGGCCCGATAATTCGGTGCGCTGCACCTCGTGTTTTTTGTGCGCTACGGCCTGCCCCGCGCAATGCATCTATATCGAAGCCGGCGAGCATCCGGACCCCCATATCGAGAAGTATCCGGTGCGTTACGAAATCGACACGCTCCGATGCATCTATTGCGGGCTTTGCGTCGAGGCGTGCCCGTGCGACGCGATCCGGATGGACACCTACGTGCATCCGCGAATCTGGGGCTTCGATCGCAAGGATTTCGTCGAAACCAAGGAAATGCTGATGCATCGCTCCGAGGTGCTCGCGACCAAGGGCCGCGAGGGAAACATGGAGGAGATGCTGGCGTGGTACAACGAGCAGGCAGCGCAGGTTTACAATCCGACGCGCCCCGAGCTCAAGACCTACAGCGAGCGCGGCGTGAAGCGACTGCGTCCGCAGGAAGTCTCCGGCCCAAAGGAACTCGAAGCGGTAAGCCTTCACAGCGACCTTGGCGGGTGAGTCGATGACCCGCATCACGACCGGACTCACGGCATTCGCGCTGATCGGATTGTTCGTCGCGTACGGCAAGGGCGTCGGATTGCTTCACGGAGGAAATCCGCTGGGCCACATGTATTGGGCAACCGGAGCGGTGCTGGCCGTGGCGCTGGCCAACTTCATCGCGATCGCGCATCTGTCGCGCAGCGAGCGGATGGTGCGGGAGTTGCGCGGCATCTGCGAGAAGCACGGCATTCCGCTCGACGACCTGGAATGAATGAAATGCATACGGCTCTGAAAAAGGCGCGGCACGCCGACGGCTGATGCGGTAGTGCCCGGTGGGAACTTCACCCCGGTGAGCGCGTTATATTTTTTGTAGAGGTACCAAACCATGACCCAACTCGAGGCGGCACGTAACGGGACGATAACCCGGCAGATGCGCGAAGTGGCGGAGGACGAGTGCCTCGCGCCGGAAGAGGTCCGCGATCTGGTCGCCGCCGGCGAGGTGGTGATTCCGCACAATATCCATCACGAATTCCGCGCGATCGGAATCGGCAAGCGGCTGCGCACCAAGGTCAACGCCAATATCGGCGCGTCCAACTTCCATCAGTTTCTGTCCGAAGAAATCGAAAAGCTTTACACCTCGGTGCGCTTCGGCGCCGACTCGGTAATGGACCTTTCGACCGGAACCGACCTCGACCGTATCCGGGTCGAGCTGCTGTCACGATGCCCGGTCATTCTGGGCACGGTGCCGATCTACCACGTGGCTTCCGAAGGCTCGGCCATGCGCCTTGATGCCGAGTTTTTCTTCGAGGTAATCGAACGGCAGGCGCGCCAGGGCGTCGATTACATGACGCTGCACTGCGGCGTGACTCGCGAGACCGTAAAGCGGCTGCGCGGCCACGAGCGGATCGAGGGAATCGTTTCGCGCGGCGGCGCGCTGATAGCCGCGTGGATCGAACGGACCGGCAAGGACAATCCGCTGTACGAAAACTTCGACCGGCTGTGCGAAATCCTGCGCGAGCATGACGTCACGATCTCGCTGGGCGACGGGCTCAGGCCGGGCGCGACCGGCGACGCGACCGATCGCGGACAGATAGCCGAACTGCTGGTGCTGGGCGAATTGACCCAGCGCGCGCGCGAGCTCGGCGTTCAGGTGATGATCGAGGGCCCGGGCCACGTGCCGCTCGACCAGATCCAGGCCAACGTCCAGCTCGAAAAGCGAATCTGCGGCGGCGCGCCGTTTTACGTGCTGGGACCACTGACCTGCGACGTCGCGCCCGGCTACGATCATATTACAGGCGCGATCGGCGGAGCGATCGCCGCGGCGGCGGGTACCGATTTTCTCTGCTACGTAACTCCGGCAGAGCATTTGCGCCTGCCCGACGTCGACGACGTGCGCGAGGGCGTGATCGCCACCCGTATCGCGGCCCATTCCGGCGATCTGGTCAAAGGCGTACGCGGCGCCAAGATGTGGAACGACCAGATGTCGCGCTATCGCAAGGCGCTCAACTGGGAGGGCATGTACGCGCTGGCGATGGATCCCGACAAGGCCCGCCGCTACAAGGAAGAAAGCGAGGCCGCCGGCTCGAACGTCTGTACGATGTGCGGCTCGCTATGCTCGATCAACGTCGATAATGCCGCGATCAAATTCGTCAGGAAGCAGGTAATCGCCGACGCGGAGGCTGAGGCGCACGCGGCGGGCTGAACAATCGTCGATCGCCGACGCGGCGAAGAAGACAAAAATCACGCTGTTCGACCATCGGGCGAACGAAACGCCGCTCGATGATGTTTGCGGCTGAATCGTGGTTAAATTGAATCGAAGCTCCGCCGATTCACGGAGCGGGTGAAATATATGGCTAAAAGTTCGAAAAGTATCCTTGACGAGGCAAGAGCCGATATTAAGGAGATTACTGTCGATGACGCGCGGCGGATGCTCGAAAAGCCCGGCACGGTAGTGATCGACGTACGCGAGGGCGAAGAGTGGCGCCAAGGGCATCTCCCGCAGGCGCTCGGAATCCCGCGCGGCTTCCTTGAGCTGCGAATCGAGGAAAAGGTCGCCGACCGCAAGACTCCGCTCATCATGCAGTGCGCCTCCGGCACGCGTTCGCTGCTGGCTGCCCGGACGCTGCGCGAGATGGGTTACGAGAATCTTTACAACCTGCAAGGCGGGTTCAACGCCTGGAAACAGGCGGGACTCCCCTGGATTGCCGATCGTCAGTTCAACTCCGACGAACTGCTGCGTTATTCGCGCCATTTCGTGATTCCCGAGGTCGGCGAGAAGGGTCAGGCCAAGCTGCTTGACGCCAAGGTGTTGCTGCTGGGCGCGGGCGCGCTCGGGTCGCCTTCGGGCCTGTATCTGGCCGCGGCGGGAGTCGGCACTATCGGCATCGTCGATTACGACGTCGTCGACCTGTCCAATCTGCAGCGCCAGATTATCCATGCCAGCGATCGGGTCGGGATGCTCAAGACCGAGTCGGCGCAGAAGTCGATCGCGGCGCTCAATCCCGGCGTCAAGGTGAACCGTCACGAGGTGCGGCTCAGCTCCGAGAACGTGATGGACATCGTCAAGGAATACGATGTCGTCATCAATTGCAGCGACAACTTCCCGACGCGCTATCTGATCAATGACGCCTGCGTATTTGCCGGCAAGCCGCTGGTCGACGGCGCGATTTTTCAGTTCGAAGGCAACGCCACGGTCTTTTATCCAAGCCGGGGAGGCCCCTGCTATCGATGCCTGTATCCGGAGCCGCCGCCGCCGGGGATGGCGCCGTCGTGCGCCGAGGCCGGCGTGCTGGGGGTGTTACCCGGACTGATCGGATCGATCGAAGCGCTTGAGGCGATCAAGCTGATTCTGGGCGCGGGAAAGCCGCTGGTCGGCTCGATGGTGTACTTCGATACGCTTTCCGATCGCGATTTCGTGAGAGTGCTCAAGGTCAAGCGCGACCCCAACTGCCCGGTATGCAGCGACCATCCCACGCAGACGCGGCTTATCGATTACGAGGCGTTCTGCGGGCTGGGCGCCGCGCCCACGGCTTCGGCAGGCGCCGCCAACGGCCATCAGCCGGAAGAGCTGCGAGCAAAATAGATACGGTTGCAAAAACATCTACGGCGGGCACGGCGATGGCGTCCGCCGTCATCTGAAATGATTCGCCGCCTGGTGGCGCGACGACAATGGCGTTAGGGCCTTTTTACGTGGCAGACAAATTGACCGAAGACGCGCGAGTGCGGGGTACCGCGCTCCTGATGAGACATGGCGAGACGCCCTGGAACCGCGAGGGCCGGGTGATGGGACGCCAGCCGATCGAGCTCGACGAGGCCGGCCGAGCCCAGGTGGAGAGTTCGATACCGCTGGCCCGGATGCTCGAGCCGAACCTGATCATGACGAGCCCGCTCGCGCGTGCCCGTCAGTCAGCGGAGATTATTGCCGCCGGCCTCGGCGGTATCGAGATAATCGAAGAACCGCTAATCGAGGAAGTGCGTTACGGCAAGTGGGAAGGGATGACCTACCATCAGCTGATTAACGACGAGAGCTTCCTCCAATACCGCAAGGCGCCGCTGGAAAGCGTCACGCCCGGCGGCGAAACCATCGGCCAGGTGCAGGCGCGAGGAGTCGAGGCGGTGACGCGCGCGCTTGGCGCGAACCACGGCCAACGGGTGTTGTTCGTCTCGCACGGCGACATTATCCGCACCGTGCTCTGCTACTTCATGAAACTGAACCTGGAGTATTTCCATCGTATCCGGGTGGATAACGCGTCCTTCTTCGGCATCCAGATCTCGGGCGATTTCGCGGAAATAAAATTCTCCAACCTATTGCCCGATCCCGCGCGCGCGTTTTTGGCGCCGTTCAAGAAATAGCCGATTCAAAAGCGCGAACCGCATCGGCGATTCGCACCGTTTCCTGAGCAAGCCTGAATCCCGGGCGGCGTGGCATCTCGGCCTGAAACGCACGATTCCTTACTTCGCCGGGGAGATCTCCAAGCGAGGGTCATCGCTCGCGATGCACACGGCTCGCTTGTAGCGGATAGCGAAATATTTGTCGGCTTCGGATTTGGCCCGCAGCCAAGCCCCTATGGCGGCGCTGCAGCAACCCTTGCGATACGCTTCGCACTCGTCGGCTGACGCAAACGAATCCGCTTTCTGCCAGGTCGCAATCGGGGCTCCGTTGTAAGACACCACCGGAGGCAGCACCAGAAGCCATCGGGGGGCGGGAGGCTTGGTTACGGTGGCGCAGGCAGCAAAGCAGATCGCGATTACAGCCAGATTCCGCCGAATCGCGCCGCGGGTAGCAGGATTGGTCACTGACGCCATCACGCCCTCCCTGCAGCCAGCTTAACAGTAGAGGTGAATGTTGTCCTGATTTTTCTCGGCGACGGGTCGCATCGGATAGCGCGATTGGCCGATGGCTTGATGAGAATCGTTTCGGCTGCGCGACCGAAAACGCGGCCTCGCTGCCTCGCGTTGGGACGCCCGAAGCGCGCTAGCGCTCGGCGGATTCGGTACGTTCGCCGACCGTCACGCCCTTGCGCACTCTGACCGTATCGTCGGGATGGCCGGGAACTTCGACACGCAGGTTGCGGTATCCACCGTGTTCGGGGTCGGGAGAGAGAAAGCCCACCGTGTACTGCTGGCGCAATTCCTGACTGATAGCCGCCGTAGCATTGCGCAGCGTCTCGCCATCGCCGACTTCACGGATGATGAAGGTCCGGGCGCCGGTCTCCTTCGACAACGTCGTGAGCGTTTCCGCATCGACGCGCTCGAGATCGCCGCCGCTGCCAAACACGAGGGGCCCGAGCGACATCGACATCCCGGACGAAGAAGCGTTGGGGTCGCCGATACCGATCGAATAAACCAGCACCCCCATCCGCCGCGCCTGCGCTATGGCCTGGTTCAGCGATGAGTGGCTGGCGGTGTCCATCCCGTCGGTCACCACCAGAATCGCTTTCTTGTCGTAACGCCCGCGCTGAACCATCAACATGCCGTCGAGGATGACGTCGTAAAGCGCCGTGCGGCCGTATGCGTGCAGCAGGCCCAGCCGGCTCATCACCAGGGAGTGGTCGCTGGTGAACGGCTGAAGCAGAAAGGGGCGATCGGAAAACGCGAACAGAAAGACATCGTCGCGTTCGTTCAGGTCTCGCAGAAACTGCGCGATCGCGGCTCGCGCCTGCTGAATCTTGGGCTGCATGCTGCCGGAAGTATCGACAAGGATGCCGACTGATACGGGGGTATTAAGGTCCTGACGCAGGAACTCTACCGGACGCTCCTTGCCGTTGACGTAAACATGGAAGTCGTTCTTGTTCAGCCCGGCGACATAGCCGCCGCTGGGGTTGGTCACGGTAACCGTGACCTGCGTATAGCCGAGTTGGCTGCGAAGCTGACGCGACGGAATATCGAGCTCCTGCCCCGGCTGAGGAACAAGCTCCGGAACCGGCTGCGGCTCGACCTCCTGGCGGCGGGTGGCGGGGAGCTTCGAGCACCGAGCCCCCTGATTGTTGGCGGCCGGGGGCAAGCAGCTTGGGGCTCTCCTCGCCGCCCTGCTGGGCGATCGCTACGCCGCCGCCCGGCAACGCCGGCATCATAGCGATCACCGCCATAAAGGCGACCATGGCCGCCGTCGCCAATCCCTTACGGGCGTTAAACGCCATCATGGTTCAATATTCCTACTTGCGGGATACGGGGGCAAGGAGGGTGTTCTTGGCTTGCCGGCGCTTCCTGCCTCCGTTTCAATGTCGGACAGCGATTCCTCATTGTAATTTAACGTCGGATAATCCAAACATATTTGCCTTGCAGGCTGCCGTATCGACTTTCAACAGGGAGAAGCGATGAAATTTGGAAGCTTCCTGGCTCCGTTCCATCCGGTTGGAGAAAATCCGACGCTGGCTCTGGAACGCGATCTCCAGTTGATTGAATGGCTCGACCAACTCGGCTTTGACGATGTTTTCGTAGGCGAACATCATTCCAGCGGATGGGAGATCATACCCTCGCCTGAAATCTTTATGGCCGTCGCGGCCGGCCGCACCAGGCGGATTATGCTCGGCTCGGGGGTGGTCAGCGTCCCCTATCATAATCCCCTCCATATCGCCGCGCGCTTCGCGTTGCTCGATCATCTCACGCACGGCCGCGTCATTTTAGGATGCGGACCGGGGGCGCTGGCGGCCGACGCGCATATCCAGGGAATCGACACGACCACGCAGCGCGACCGGCTGATCGAAGGGATGAAGGCGATCATGCGGCTCTTCACCGAAGAGGGCGGCATCACGATCGACGGCTCCTGGTTCACGCTGCGCGACGCCCATCTGCAATTGAAGCCGTTTCAGAAGCCGCACATGCCGATATACGTCGCGAACACCTTTTCGCCGTCAGGGATGGTGGCGGCGGGCCAGCTCGGATGCGGGGTTCTGTCGATCACCACCTTTGTCCCCGGCGGAGCCGACAATCTCAAGGAGCGCTGGGCCATCGCCGAGGAGGCGGCCGCCGAGAACGGCAAAACCGTGGATCGCCGGAACTGGCGGCTGGTCTTTCCGGTGCATCTGGCGGAATCGAAGGCCGAGGCGATGAACGACGTGCGCGACGGCGCCAACGCCTGGATTCACAGCTACCTGATCGACACCCTGGGCCAGCGCGTGATTTTCGAGGACTATCCCGGTCAGCCGCGCAAGGAAATAACCATCGACCGTTGGGCCGGACGCGGCGGCGCGATCATCGGCACCCCCGACGACGCGATCGCGCGCATCCGGGAATTGCAGGAGGCGACCGGAGGCTTCGGCGGCATGCTGATCCTGGCCAACGATTGGGCGACGCGCGAAAAGACGCTGCACTCGTACGAGCTTTGGGCTCGTCACGTGGCGCCGCAATTTCAGGGAGCGCTGGAACCGATTACGTACTCGAACCGATGGGCGAAGGACAACCAGAAAACGCTGGTCGAGAAAGGGATGGCGGGCGTGGTGAAGGCGATCGGCGATTATGCCGACAAGAAGGCGGCGCGGCGCCAGACGGCGGGAAAGACTTCTCCCGGTCCCAAGCGATAACAGGTGGACTGGAGCGAATCCTCCGGCCCCAGACGCGACGTAACCTGAAGAACCCGGTGGTTCCGCGGCACCGCTGCGCCGCGGGATGGAATCAGGCTCCGCGCTGCGTTACGCTAGGCGGGTAATCGTAGGGAGAGAGTCGGGGAGACGAACAATGAGATTGTTAAAAGCTTGCGGCTTTTTGCTCGTCGCAGGATTTGCGGTATTGGCGCTCGCACGAACCGGATTCGCAAAAGACAAGATGTCAACCATAACCGGTTCGGTTCGTGACACCGGATGCTTCGTGCTCCACAAGATGAGCGGCGAAGACCATCGGGAATGCGCGCTGGCTTGCGCCAACAAGGGCACTCCGCTCGGCATCGAAGCCGACGACGGCAATTATTATATCGCGTTATCTCCGGGGCACCCGATGGCCTCCGCGAATTCGTTGCTCTCAAAGTACGCCGAGCAGAAGGTCAAAGTGACCGGCGTTCTCGGCGAGGCCAAGGGTCAACACGTAATCGCGGTCAGCAAGGTCGAAGCGGCCCACTGATACTCCGGCGAATTTACGGGTCGAACCCGTCGTCGTCAGCCTCTGGCAACGACAGCTCGAGCAAAACCGGCATCAGCTTGAAAGGCATTGCAACTTTTCCCGGCACAACCGGGCGGCGCATTTGGCTGTTCGCGGCTCTGATAGCCGCGCTGCTCGGCGGGTGCCGCACTTCGGCCGAGGGTGATCGTACGGCTTCAAGCGGCGACCAGGCCCCCGCATCCGCAGCGATTGCGGCGATTGATGGTGTCGATGCCGCCAAGCGCGAGGCCGCCGGACCTCTGGAACTCACGCTCAAGGATTTGACGGGAAAGCCGGTCAGCCTGAAGGATTGGCGCGGACATCCGGTGATCATCAACTTCTGGGCCACCTGGTGCGGGCCGTGCCGCAAGGAAATGCCGGAGCTCAACGAGATCTATCGCCGCTATCGGAGCAAGGGACTGATGGTGCTCGGTGTATCGCTGGACGCCGTTCAAGGCGACGGGATCGAGGCGGTCCAACCCTTCATCAAGGATTTTAAGATTCTCTACCCGATCGCGATGGCAGACGAGGCGTTGGTGGAAAAACTCGCGCTTGAAGCCGTCCCTACCGCCCTGCTGGTCGGCCGCGACGGCCGCTTGCTTGCGCGAATCGAAGGCGCGGGAGATCTGGACGAACTGACCAAGGCCGCCGAGGATCTGCTCAAGCGGTAGAGCACGGTGCCGCAGGGTTTCCAAGCGCAATCAGGGCGCCAGGCCGTGCCCGCGCCATGTGGATTTGGCCTCGCGCGGCGAGTTAAGATGTACGACAATGGATCCCGAAGAGCTTAAGCTCAAAATTGAACAGGCGCTTCCCGGCGCTCAGGTCGAGGTAAAGGATTTCACCGGCGGCGGCGACCATTTCGAGGCTCTGGTCATCAGTCCAGAGTTTGAAGGGCGGTCGCTGGTCGAGCGCCATCAGATAGTCTACCGCGCCCTGGGTGACGCGATGCGCGCGCAGGTGCATGCGCTCAGTCTCAAGACTTTGACGCCTTCCCAGTTTCAGGAACGGAGGTAATTTTCGCGATGGCAGATATAACGGAGCGGATCGAATCCGCGATCGCCGGCAATAAAGTCATGATCTTCATGAAGGGCACGCGCAGTTTTCCGCAGTGCGGCTTTTCCGCGGCCACGGTGCAGATTTTCGAACAGCTCGGAGTGCCGTTCGAGACCGCCGACGTGCTGAGCGATCCCGAGTTGCGCGACGCCGTCAAACGCTACAGCAACTGGCCGACGATCCCGCAGGTTTACATCAACCGCAAGTTCGTCGGCGGATGCGACATCGTGCGCGAGCTGCACGAGAGCGGCGAACTCGCTACGCTGGTAAAAGCGGCAAGCTAGAAACGCCCTTCGCGCCGATAATCCGCAAGCGCTTCGTGACGCCAACGCCGGCGCGACACGCGTACATAGTACCGGACGCGGGAGGCTAGCCTCCCGCGACCCTCTGATATTGCCCGAACCGGCGTCGCTCGATCGCGGCGCCGGTCACTTCGGCGTAAAGCTCAAGCGTCCGCGACGCCATTACCTCGACGCTGAACTCCTCGCTGACCCGCCGTCGCGCGGCCTGCCCATATGCGATTCGCCGCTTCGGATCGTCAAGCAGGGCGTTAATCGCCGCCGCCAGCGCCTGCTGATTCGCGGGTGGAACGGTAAGGCCGGTTATCCGGTCCAGGGAAACGAAAGGCACTCCCGACGCCAGACTGGTGTTCACCACCGGTTTGCCGCAGGTCATCGCTTCCAACTGAACGATGCCGAACGCCTCGCTCCGGGCAACGGACGGCAGTACGAACAGATCCGAGGCATGGTAATACGGGACCACGTCCGGTATCTCGCCGAGAAAAAACACCCGATCGCGCACACCGCAGACCTCGGCCTCGCGCTCAAGGCTCGCACGCAGCGGCCCCTCCCCCACAATGAGCAGATTAGCTTCAACGGACTGCATTGCCCGGATGAGGTAGTCCAGGCCCTTGTAGTAGACCAGCCTGCCGACGCTAATCACGATCCGCAGGCCGAATTCCCTGCGGATCCTTGCCACCGCCGCCTGGTCATAGCGGCGGAATTGCCCGACCGGGATGCCGTGCGGGATGATTCTGCATCGGTCGCGATAGTCCGCGAGAATCGGCGAACTGTCAATATAGTTGCGGGACATCGCGATAATCATCGCGCAGCGGTCCAGTATCCGCCGCAGAAGCGGCGCGAAGAGTCCGCCCAGCACTCTCTGCCTGATGACGTCGCTGTGATAAGTGACGACCAACGGTGCCGGATTATCACTCATCAACCAGGCAAGCACGGCTAACGGATTCGGCAAATGTATGTGAACGATGTCGGCCCGCGTGTTTCGTATCTCGTGAACCAATCCCGGGCAAATCGGTGCCGAGGCGAAACTGACCGGCGTGCCCACGCGGGTTACGTTTACTCCGTCGATGGCGGCTTCCTCACGCCATCGGCGATCGTTGGCGACAACCACCTTGACGTCGAGATACTTCCGCAACTCTCCGCACAGCGTCTGAAGGTGAGTCTCCATACCGCCGACGTGCGGCGGGTAATACTTGCCGACCTGAAGAACCGTGAATAGACCGTTAGCGACCATCGGCCACCCCCCTTTGGTAACGATCGTCGTTGGCGAAGCCTATTGAAGAACGGAAACGCTGCTAGCCTGAGGGCATAACATCTCCTCGTAGACCCGAACGGTTTTGCGAGTGTACTCGCCCCAGCCGAACCTGCCTGCCCACACCAGCGCGTCCGAGCGGCGTTCATCCCATCGCCGCGGCCAGTTTCGCCGCTGGCGCAGCAAGCCGGCGACTGTTTCAGTCCATGCGGAGATGTCGGTCGCGGGACAGTAGGTGGCCGCCTTTCCGCCGGCTTCCCGCAAAGCGGGAAGATCGCTGGCGACCACCGGAGTGCCGCAGGCCATGGCCTCGATCACCGGCAATCCGAATCCTTCGCGCTCGGAAGGCAGCATCACCAGCGCCGCTCTTCTGTAGATCGCCGCAAGCACCGACCGCTCCACAAAGGGCAACTGCAGAATGGAACGGCCAAGATCCAGTTCCGCGATGAGTCGGCGCTGATCGGCGCTGAACGGGCCGCCGATCCGGACCAACCGCACACTGTGGAATCCCCTGCGTACCGCGGCGGTTACGCGCAGCAGGGTATCGATTCGTTTTCGCGCGATCGTGCTCCCGACGTGGAGAATATCGATCGAATCGCCTGGAGGGCCCAGCAGGCGCGAAGCTTCGGCGTCGGCCGGCGGATCGGGGTCTGGCGAGCAGGCGGGATGCACGCCATAAGGAATCAACACGATGCGCTCGGGTGGAATCAGTCCGTGCGCCAGAATTTGCTCGCGCGTCGCGACACTCGCGCAACTCACGCGGGCGGCCTGACGAAATCCGTCGAGGATTCGCCTTGCCATCGACCTGAACAGCCTGGAACGGGGTTCGCGCTCCGGATCGAGGAGGCAACGAAACGTATCGAGGTCGTGGCAGGTCACCATGGTCCGCTCGGCTGGAAGATGATTCACCAGTTGGGCGTAACTGTGATCGAGGATGTGATACAGGTCGAATTCCCGCTTTCTCCTCGCCAAATATCGCGGGTAGTCCCAGAAATCGGTTGAGCAAACGGTCCGCAGAGTAAGCACCCCATCTCCCGCTAAACCTTGGAAGGCGACTCAGCCGCCACACCATACGCGGACGCACGCGTGTGACCTGAACCGCGGATCGATAGTCCGCGCATAGATTGTCCAACACCATGTCCGCGATCAGGTCCATGCTCGGCCAATTCTCCTCGGCAACGTCACAGAGTAATGCGAGGCGCATGGGTCTGAGCGGTTCGCGAAACGCGCGTTACACGAACGTCAAAGGCCGCTGTTCGCGGCGGCCCGATCGTTCAGCAGTTCGTTAATGAAATCCGTGGCGCGGGCGACTTGCCGGTCACGGTCGAATTCCCGCATCTTGCACAGCGCGGCGCGGCGCTTTGCCATGAGTTCGCGCGCGTCGACGCGGGCAATCAGCTCTGCCAGCGCGTCTAGGTAGCGCTCGTCCCACGGCGCGCCACCCGGCAGGCGCCACAGCCAACCCTCGTCCAAATCGTACGCCAGCGGAATCCGTCCCGTCACCACGGGCAATCCGGCAGCCAGATACTCGCTGAGTTTGGTCGTATAGCGAAAACTGCCGACGCGATCCACGCTCTGCGGCAGACTGGCTATATCCATTGCGGCCAGGTAGTGGGGTACCTGATCAAGCGGTACTGTCCCGGTGAAAATAATCCTTGTTCCCGAATCATCCGCCGCCAGTCGCTCGAGGCGCGCCCGACCGTCACCTTCTCCAATTATCAGGGCATATACGTTGGCGCGATCGCAGCGGCGCAGGGCTTCGACCAGCTCCAGCCCGTAGCAGTAGCCGACACTTTTGGTCCAGATCAGCGTGCCGACGACGCCGACAACCAGGCCCTCTGCCGGGATCGCGAGTTTTTCGCGTATACGATCACGGCTGCGCGCCAGCGTGCCGGAAGCGTACTCAAACGGCGCCCATCCCGGAGCGGTCATGGCGCGCGGCGATCCGAAGCCGAGCGCGCGGCCGGTAAGGTACGGCGTGCGGCCGATGAATCCTGACGCGGCACGGCACAGCAGCCGTTCATAGAGCGAAAACATGGGCGCCAATAAAGGCCATCGCATGGCCACGAACGGGCCGACCGCATCGCCGCTGCTTATCACGTAACGAGCGCCAAACAGCAGGCGCCCGAGCAATAGCGCCGCGCCACCGGCGATTCCGGAGCCCTCCATCACGATCAGATCGTGATCGCGACGCCGAATCGCGTCCAGGAGCCCGAGAAAGGTCCGCATTTTTGCGCGGCGGTCGAAAGGGAAAATATCGACGTGGAAATTCCCGAGCAGCCCCCGCAAGTGGGTCTCCTCAACCCCGCCCGCGCCCGGAGTGGCGAATGCCAACAGTCTGAAAGGTTTTTGGGTCCCGTACCGGCGCGTATTAGTCGAGATTCCGCCTTTTGCCGCTGGCTGGCCGTCCGGATTTTCGGGTGCGCAACTCTCGCGGTGTATGCCCGAGCCCAAAGCGAATTTTGTCGACAATCGCACCGGTCAGTCATTCGCCGCGGACGGCTCGCCCGTATCGAAGCCGGGAACCGGTGCACCAACCGTCTATATGGTACTGCCATGTCCTCATCAGAATCCGGAGTTCGCGACGCGCCATCCCATAGCGTTTTATCGCCACCAGGCAACCCACCAGACCGGGCGTGTTCACGGCCCCGAAGATCAGGAGATACGCAAGCCTGAGCTTACGTAAGGGCCGCGCGGTGTGCTTCCCCAGTATCAGCGCTTCGTTAAAGGCCGCGTTGTACACCTTTTGCTGAAGGTCGCCATCCCGACCCGAGGCGTAGACGGTATTCGAAGGATAGTGGCGGACAACATTCGCGAAATCGAACAGTACCTTATACCCATTTGCCTTGACCTGAAGGCAGGCGTCCGCCTCGAAGCCCTGCCAGTAAGGCTTCAGCGCGTTTTCAAAGCGATCGAATGCGTGCCGCCGGATGCTCATGTTAAAGCCCGCGAGGTGGTCGACCTCCAGCGGGGACTTTAACCGCCACTCGGGCGGATGGTCATACAGATTTCCGAAACTTCTTCCGTACCACGTCGTGCGCCCGATCGGCGTCGCAGCCCGCTTCGGAAAACCGCGCCCCCCATCGTAGTTGTCAGCCGGTCCGCCGACGGCTCCTGTCGCCGGATCGGCGTACTGCTCTATATGGCGATTGAGCCATTCCGGGAAAGCCACGGCGTCATCGTCGATCAACATGACGATTTCCCCGTTTGAGTTCAGCAGTGCGAGGTTTTCCGCCGGCACGATCCCGAGACAGGGGCTATGGAGGATTCGAAGTTCGAAGGGGAACTGATTCCGCAGTTGCCGGGCCGCCTGCTCCGTGCCAACGTCGTCTCCCTGCCAGACGACGACAACCTCGTCGGGAGCTCTGGTTTGCGACGCCAAGGCTTCCAGACATCGGGCGAGCTTCTCGGGGCGGCGAAATGAGGGGACCAGCACGCTCGTCGTGAGATGGCCTGACCGCATTACAAAGACCGCCTCAGCCTGGTGTGGGGCTGAGCGAAAGCCGAATTCGTTGACGCCAGAGCGTCTTTTCGTCCTCGCGGAGTATGAACAGCCAGCTCGCGGCCGCAAAACACAGCCCCAGAACGGCAATTTCCGTCCCGAGCGCGATCCATCCCGACGGAGGATACGCGCGCGCGACCGCCTCCGTCGCGATCGCATACGGAAGCGCCGTTGAAAGCGGAACCGCCGCCGCCATCGCCAGTTCGCGACGGCTGGTTCCGAACAGCCGACGCAGGAGCAGCGGCAGATACCACATGCTCACCGCCAGGAACGCGATCAGCGTGCCGAGCAGCGGACCGATCATCCCGAACCATCTGGTAAGCAGTATACTGCAGATGAAATTGATAACCGTTTGGACGACCATCGCGCTCGTCATCTCGCCGATCTGGCCGGTACCGCTGACGCACCATCCCCAAAGCGAGAAAACGGCAAGCATAATCGCGTTGACCGAGGCGATTATGGTGAGGGACTCTCCTCCATAACGGGCTGGACCGACCCATAGCGTCATGAAACGACGATTGTGGACGGAAAGCGGGACCAGACACGCGACTCCCAGGAGCGTTACCAGTGCGGTAAGTTCAAGCAGCCGCTGATTAAAGGTTGTCAGTTCGTCGCGCGAGTACAGCTCCGCCAGCGCCGCCCAACTGGCGTTGCCGATTCCCTGCAGTTCGCGTTGTGCGAGCGTCGCCAGCCGCTGGGTCAAAAAGAACGGCACCACCATCGCGGGACCCAGGAATCCCGCGACGATAATGTTGTCGGTAAGCAGACTGACGCGGCCGCAGACATTGAAAACGAGCGTCGGCCAGTTCAGATTCCAAAGGCCGCGCCACGCCGCGGCGGCGGGTGCCCGCGCGATCGAGATCGCGAAAATGTCGGGACAATCGCGAACGGTTTGCGCCATCACGGCGAACCTGAATGCCACTCCCGCGATCACGACGGCGAGGCATTGCCCCGTGATACCCCATCCCACCCGTGCCAGCATCAACGCCAGGCCGGTGATCAGCAGCGATTGAAGCACGAGCAGAGCGTTTATGCGGTATCCTCTTTGGCGAGCCTCGGCCAGCGCCCGAAATGGCGACAGCGGCACGAACGCGATACCGAGCAGGAGAACGATGCAGCCGCGACGCAAATCGGGCGCGTTGGCCGCACTCACCGGCACCAGCCGGGTGATAGCCGAGGCGAGGCAAACTCCGCCGATAAGCATAATCGCCCCGGCGCTCAGATAGGCTCTCAGAGCGGCAGCAAGAGTCTGCCGGATAGCCTGGATGTCGTTTCGGCCGATCGGTTTGGCCAGCAGAGCCAGCAAAGCACCGCTCAATCCCAACTCGAACAGCGAGAGATATCCGCACCAGTCGAGCGCTACGCGAAAGGCACCGAATTTTTCCTCGCCGAGCCAACGCAACAGGAACGGCGTCGCGAGCAGTCCGGTGATGACCGTGACGGCGGCAAACGCCTCTCCGGTAAGAAAGGTCAGTATCGAGCGCCTGGTACGCAATCGCGAAACTACGATAGGTAATCTGTCGGCGAAGCCGCGGGCCCGGCCGCTGTCGGACGCTCACGAACCAAACATCTGTAGATTTCCAGGGTTCGCTCGGCGGTCGTCTTCCAGGTGAAGCGCTGCGCCAGCCCGCGAATAATGTTGCCGAGAGTCTGTCGATCTCCGGCCGCCAGCGTGTCCAATATCGCGCGTTTCGCCGCCTGATGGTCTCTGGGATCGACCAGTCGGGCCGCCACCCCGGTAATCTCACGCGCCGCGCCCCAGGCGCTCGCGACCACCGGGACGCCGCGCGCCATCGCTTCCAGGACTGGAAGACAAAATGTCTCGCGCCACGAGAGCGTCACAAACAACTCGGCGTCGTCGTAGAGATCGGTCAGCTCTTCGCCGAGATTTACGAGAAAGACAACCTCGCGGCCGGGCCGCAACCCAAGACGGATCGCGTGCGCGGGTATCGCGTCGGGCAATCCCTTGCTCCCCACGGCAACCAGCGAAAGTTCCGGCATCGCCGCGCGCACCATCGCGAACGTCTCCAGCAGGCCGTCGACGTTTTTGTGCGCTTCGTAGCCGCCGACAAAGAGCAGGTACGGCCTGCGAATGCCGAGACGATTCAAGGTGGCGGCTCGGACCGCCGCGTCGGCGGGGGGCCTCCGAAACTGCTCGTGAACCGCCAATGGAATCGCGGTCACCCGATTGGGCGGCAGACCGAGGAACCGGATGATCTCGTCGCGGCTGAAGCGCGACGGACATACGATGTGGTTCGCGCGAGCAACCTGAGCCCTCCAATAGCCGAACGCGGGACTCCTGTAATCGGACCTTGGATCGTAACCGAGGTAATCGCGCACGCGGCCGGGCAAATGTCTTGTCTCGACAAGATGACCGTAGCTGAGCGCGGTCAGGCTGTGAATCGTGAGAACCACCGGACAGCGCGCGGCCAGCGGCACTCCGTGTTCGGCTGGAGCGTGGAACAGATCGAACCTGCCGCGTCCAAGCGCGAGGGGCACGGCGACTTGCTCCCAATGCAGGCCGCCGCGATCATTCAAGCCGATCACCTCGCAACCGAGATCCCCGATGTGTTTGCTTTCGAGTGGCTGCCTGGCGCGATGAAACAGAGTTACCGCGATTCCCTGTCGGACCAGTTCCTTGACCAGTCCAACCGTATAGCGATCCCATCCGCGCAATACGGGCGAGGCGAGCGAACGAGCGTCAACCGCTACACGCATAGCGTTCGATGGCACTCCCTTCCGGCGGCAATGGCGCCGGGACCACCCCAACCCCGGCGCCGGTTTCTTTAGAGGTAATCCGACTGGATAATAAGTGACCCACTCCGATGAGTGGGCGCTCGATCAGGTAGTAACTCGCGGCCGCAACCACGAACACGCACACAATATTGATCGGAAATGCCTGGAGCATTCCCATCGGCAGCGGACGCGGTTCCTGGCTACGGACGAGAAACAACTGCTGCCATACGTAGAGGCTGTAGGAGATCCGGCCGATCCAGCACATCGGCCGCGACTCCAGGAACCTGCCCACAAGGCCGGTTGATCTCAAGACCGTTCCGGCCAGAACTAACGGCACCAGCATCGCCTCCCAGAGCATCGCCAGCGGCGGATGGTACGCAACGCAGCAGACCAGCGCGCCGAGCAGCATCGCCCATGTCGCCAACGTCATGCGGCTGGTCAGGAACGCTCGCCCGCCAGGCGAATCGAGCATCAACGCGATCCAGCATCCCCAGAGCAGCGCGTCCAAACGAGCGTCGGTGCGGATGTAGCAGTCGGCTCCGACCAGATGAGAGAGCCATTGTTCGCGGAAATCGAGCACCCGCCATGCCGACACCGACAGCGCCAATATCACCGCGGCCCATCGCGCGCGGCGCGAACCGAAGAGCACCAGAAGACCCGGCCAGATGAGGTAGAAATGTTCCTCGACCGCCAAAGACCAGAAGTGGCCGAGATACCAACCGCCTTCGCGTGCGGCGATATAATTTCTGAAGAACAGCAGACTGCTCAGCCATTCCCATCGATGCACCGTCAGCACGCCCCCATAGCCCAGCAGGCCGACGATTATGAGGTAGGTTAGATAGGGCGGCAGTATCCGAAAGACGCGGCGAATATAGAAACCCGCAAGGCTGATTTCGCCATCGCGCCGCCGCTCCTGGAGAAGCCGCGCGCAAATGAGAAAGCCACTGAGACCGAAAAAGATATCTACGCCGAACGCGCCATATCGGGTGAGGCCGTACGTAGTACGATTCGGATACGGACCGCCGTTATTAAAGAGAGCATCGGAGCCATGACAGATCAGGACGCCGAGAATAGCGATCGCGCGCCAGCCGTCGAGGGTTGGGAGGTAGCCGGAGGCCGTTGGATTACAACTCGCAGGAACCGGAACAATCCCGGCGGGCGATTCACAACCGAGCGAACGTGCCTGTGACAGTTTCACGAAGTTGCTTCGGTGCAAACCACCGAGCCGGGCGAGTCCGGATGCCGTGCGAGAAGAGCGGCGTAGCAGCGTTCGACCGCGTCGAGGGCGGTTTGCGGATTGCAGTATCGTTCGACCAGTTGCCGTGCCGCGCTGCGTTGTCGTTCCTGCCTGGCGCGATCGCCGAGCAGACAAACGGCACGCTCGATGAGACCGCTGTCATCTTCGGAAAGTCCCACGTGGACACCGTCGTGCGCGGGGATTCCCTCGACGCCGTCGGAGGTCGTCACTACCGGAACGCCATAGGCGAAGGCTTCGAGTACTTTGACCTTCATGCCGCTCCCGCGCTCGGGGGCATAGAGCAAGACGCCGGTGCGCTCGAAGTAGGACCGCGTATCGGAAACGTTTTCCAGCACCTCAAGGTCGGATCCGCCCAGATAATCCTTGAGCGCCGCGCGCGCCTCCCATCCGACGATTTGAAGCTTCGCGTCAGGGACGCGTTGCTTGATCGCGGGCCAGAGTCGCGTTAACAGGCGCACCGCGGCCGAGCGGGAGGGATACCAGCCCATCGAGCCGATCATGCCGATGACAGGCTCCGAGGGCCTGCGCTCCGGCGGAACAAACGGATACAGCGCCAGGTCAAGCCCTATCGGAACGACGTGAATTGACGCGTTCGGCGCGATGGCTCGCACCGCATCTTTGAGCCGCGGCGTCAGGGTCACAAGCATAGGATAGCTTCGCAGCAGAAGACGTTCGGTTCTTCGCTGAAGCGTTCGGCGAAGCCTGTCGCGCAATCCTCGCGCCGATTGCGCCGACTGGTCGATGTCATAGAGGTTGTGGCAGTTGAGCAAAACGTTGCGCGCTTTCTTGCCGTCGCCCAACCATCCGGCCCAGGTTTCTTCCAGATGCAGCACATCAAAACCGCGCGCGAGTTCGGCTCCAAGCTCGCGCCGCATGAATCGACTGAACATATATGAGTAGGGTCGGCGCAGCGTTTCCCATTTCGCGCGCAGGCCACCGCGCTTCGGATGCGGGTAGCATCGCAGGTCGTAACGAGGCCAAGGGAACAGCGCCTTGGCCGCCTCGATAGCCTGCAGCCTGCTCGACGCGGCGAAAGCGGTGACGCGATGGCCGCGTTCGGCCAGTCCCTTGAGCAGAACGTACGACCAGCGCGTCGCGGCATGGCCGAAGGGCAGCGGAGGCTCGGTCGTTACCAGAATCACGCGCAAAGGTTTCATCACATCATGCCGCCGTTTCGATGATCGCGACGATTTGCTCCGCCATCCGATTCCACGTGTGCGCGCGAAGCGTCCGCGACAATGGCGCCACCGCGTCGCGATAGCCATCGATCGATTCGCGCCAGGCGCGAAGGCGTGCGGCCAGCTCGGCAGGCCGGCAGGCATCCGGTATCAACAGGTCGTGCAGTTCGACGGGATAATGCTCGGCGACGCCCGCACTCCGGGTCACGAACGCCGGCAATCCTCGACAAAGCGCTTCCTGGGCAGCGCGTCCGTAAGCCTCATAATGCGCGGGGGCTACAAGAGCGTCACACGCCGCCAACACATCGGGCACATCGTCGCGAAAGCCGATGAACCGGATTCGCGAATCGAGGCCGGCTTCGGCGCCGCGCATTTTCCAGTAAGGAAGTTCACTTCCGGCGCCGATCACCGCCAAATCGGCATCCCATCGGAGATCCGCACATAGTATTTGCCATGCGGTAAAAAGCGTGGCGAAACCTTTGCGGCGATCACCAGGCGCGCCGACGAACGCGACGCACGGCCTGTTCCGGGGCCACGCCAGCGCCGCGCGAGCGGCGGCGCGATCTTCGGCGGTCACGGGACGGAACGTGTCGGCATCGACGCCGTAATAGACGAGATGAACGCGGATGCCGGGCAATCCGAGCCTGTCAATCGCGTCCTGCCGGGTGCGATTGGAGTTAGCGATCGCGATCCGCGCCCGTCGCAGCGCGGCCCGTTCTGCGGCCATGAAAAGGCGATGACTGAGCCATCCTTTCAAGCGGCCCGATACACGCTGTTCCGTTTGCGGCCGGTAAGCGGCATGAACGTAATGCAGCCAGTTGGCGTCGCCCCATCGGCAATTGCCGCCGTTCACCACGACTCGCCCGCCGGCGCCGGCGATCCTTCGCGCCCATCAACGTCCTGCCCGATCAAGCAGCGGCTCGGCCAGGATGTAGGAGTCGGCGGGCTTTGGGACGCGGTGAAAGGTCACGTTGCTTCGAACGGCGAGGTCTTGCGCGACTCGCGTAGCAACCAGATGCACCCGATTGCCGGTATCGGCCAGATAGCTCGCAAGAGCATGGTTGGCGGCGTCCATACCGCCGGTCTTGACGAAATCTCCCGCTACCAGCAGGTAGGGCTTCACGATCGGAGCAGCCGCAACCGGTTGGGATAACGGACGGTTTGAGATGCGGCGGTCCAGAGAAGCGTGTTGAGCAACCAGAACTCCAGTCCGCCCTGTCCGATGAACACCGGGTAAGCGAAGGTGTTGGCAAAAACTCCGGTGTCATAGCCGCACAGCATCGCGGCCCATAGCCATAAGTCGCCGGAGTCGCGGCTCAAAGCGATTTTCAAAGTAGCCCGGACGGTCACCGCGAGA
Organism: uncultured Pseudomonadota bacterium; assembly: GCA_963759165.1. Lineage (GTDB taxonomy): Bacteria > Desulfobacterota > Binatia > Binatales > Binataceae > DATJOQ01. The sequence goes on from CAVWXK010000001.1 coordinate 2,885,280, forward strand.
GCGGCGACATATGCCACGATCAACGGCAGACCGCCGTCCAGAAGCCATCCGGTCCACTGAATCTCGACCCAGATAGCGGGACTGTCCGGATTTGCGCGATCACCGAAATAGTGATTTGTCATCCCCCAGCGTCCAAGGCCCGCGCCAAGTGGGTACCGCGGTAAAAGGTCCTGAATGGTTTCGGTCAGAAAGCGACCGCGCTTTTTCAGGTAGACATCGCCGGGGCTTTGTCTGAAAGCTTCCACTCGTGACAACGCATCGTTTCCGCCGACCGAGGCGGCCCAATAGAAGCTGCCCAGGACCACTGTCGCGATCAGCACCGCCATCATGATCGATTTCACTTTCTGGCCGCGCCACATCAGCATCGCCGCGAATGCCAGTTCCGATATTACGAGTACCGCCAGGATCGAGCGGACCTGACACAGATATACGCAGACCATCCCGACGCTCATGCTCGCCGCGCACGCCAGCCGCATCCAGACCCGACGCTCGCCCAGGAACAGTCCCGTCCCGAGCAGCACGGCGTAAAGACCGGCGACCGCCGCGCCGCCCGGAACGTCGGTCAAGCCCATCGGACGGAAGATCCAGCGGCCGTCAGCCGCCGCGAAATGAAGATCTCTCACATAGGCATCGCCTACGGCGGCCACCACCGACGAGAGGTTGGGCTCGAGGCGTCCGGGAAAATAGAACTGCAACACCCCGACCAAGGCGCTAACGCTTTCGAACGTCCAGATGATCAGAATCGCGCGCCGCAACGTCACGCTATCGATTGAAGAGCGCGGCACCCAGAACAGCGGCGCAACGATAGCCAGATACAGAGCGACCTGCGCGAATCCCGACACCCATCCGTTGGTCCCCGGATGAAAGATTCCCAGCCCGACGATTAACAGCGCCAGGACGGCCCATCTGCCGGCGGGATGAGATCGGCCGCGGGGTGGCACGATCGCCAACAGCATCAGGCTGGCCGCGAACGCGGCGATGCGCACGACGACGCGCACCCCGTTGAGCGCGGTAAACGCCAAAGCAAGTTGACAGGCGATCTCGAACAGCAGGAACGCCTCGATTACGAAGCCCGCCCGCGTCCTCGGCAACTTCGGGCGCGCGATCAGGGCCGCGTGCCGGTACGAGACTTGCCCCACTGCGGCCATCACACCGGCACCTTAGCCGCTGTCATCGGCGTTGTGGCGGCAATCGATGGATTGTGGTCCGCCGTCATCGCCAGGTCACCGGCGTGCGTCGTGAACAACTCGATTGAACAACTCATCGAGGCGGCCCATCTGCGTCGCGGAGTCACAAAGCTTGCGTGCGCGCATCGGCCCGGCCGCTCCGAGGCTGGTGCGGAGCCCGCGATCAGCGATTAGCCGTCGCAGCGACGTTGCGAGCGCACGTGCATCGCCGGGCGGCACCAGAATCCCGCAGGATTCGTCGACTATTTCCTTCGCGCCGCCGAACGCGGCGGTGACTACCGGCAGTCCGGCCATCAGCGCCTCGACGAAAGTGATGCCGAACGGCTCGGGACGGAGGTTCGGCTGGCAATGGATATCGGCAGCGGCCAGAAGTCGCGGGACGTCGGATCGTTCGCCCAGAAAGCGGACCCGCGATGCGATACCCAATCGGGCGGCCTGCTGTTTGAGATCCTCAAGGTAGCGGAGTTCGTGAGGCCGCTGATCGCCACCAATCTGCCACGACACCCAATCGGGAATCTCGTTGAGGAGGCTTAGCGCCTCCAGGTGCAACGAATGTCCCTTCCACCATTCCATGCGACTGATTTGGACGATAACGACGGCATCCTCAGGCGTGTCCAACTCCCCGCGGAGCGACGCGCGATCGACCGTCGAGTACTGTGACTTCGCGAGCGCGACCGGATGGTGAATCATTTCGGCGGGCACATTCGGAAAGACGTTGATCAGCTTGCCTGCCGTGTACTCGCTGCAGCACAGCGCCAGGTCGGGCGGAGTGAGCGCGGCCCAATGTTCGAGCCAGTGTCGGCCGCTGATCGCGTCATGCAACCAGAAAACCAGCGGCAGACCGGCCAGACGCACCACCGGCCCGAATATCGCCTGCGACCATGGAGAATGACAGACGACCAAATCGAAGCGGGTGCGCCGCAAGAGCTCGCCCAAGCGACGGCGGGCCCGCCAGACGGTAAACGGCCGGCGCACCCGAACCTTGCCGATCAGATGAATCGGTGCGGATGCGGCGGTAAGCTCCGCGCTCAGGCGCCCTTCGAAGCAGAGGGCGAAATGCGATTCCATCGACGGACACAAATCGCGGCTCCGCGCGAGCGTCGCAAGCAGCATCTCGACGCCGCCATACAGGTTTCCGCTGTAGCAGTGCAGAGCGCGTGTCAATTCGATGCCGAAGCGAGGGTCTGGTATATCGGGATGAGATCGTGAGCCAAGCGCGCGCGATCGAAACAACGCTCGGCGGCGTTTCTCCCCGCTCTTCCCAGGTCGGCACGCAGTTTCGGATTATTGGCGAGGATGGCGATACGCTCGGCCAGAGCCGCGGCGTCACCGGGCTCGTAAAGCAGCGCGTCGATATCCGCCGCGATCGGCTCCGTGGCTCCCGCCGCCCGGCTCGCGATCACCGCACGTCCGCATGCCATGGCCTCGCCAATCACCCGGCCGAAAGGCTCGGGCTGCGTGCTGGCGTGCACCACGATATCCAACGCCCGCATCGCCGCCGCGGGATGGTCGACAAAATCGACGAACCCTACTTTGCCGGCGATGCAAAGCCTGGCCGCCAGGCCGCGCAGTCCGACAAGAGAACACTCACTGCCTTCGGTATCGTAAAGCGCGCCGCCGATTACGTAGCCGCGAATCGGCAGGTTCGGCGGCAGCAGGGACAGCGCCCGCAGGAAAACTTCGTGCCCCTTCCAGCGCGCCATCGTGGCCAGCAATCCCACCCGCACGACGCCGGAATCCGCCGGCCGCATCCGCGCCGACGTATCGAGGTTCAGCACCGGTCCTGATGGCGAAAACTCCCGCAGATCGATCGCGTCATGGATCGGATAGACCTTCAACCGGCCGGCGCAAACCGATCTCACATCGTCAGCAACGCGCTGCGAGTTGGTCACCGCCGCGGCGCACCACAGAGCGTGACGTCTCAGCAACCGCGCCATGACCGGCCGCGAAACGACATGATCGCGAATGTGCCAGAGCACCGGTACTCCGCGCTGTCGTGCCCACAACCCGAGGACGTGCATTTTGAAGCCGTTGGTATGCAAAAGATCGGGCGCGGCGTCGCGCAAGGCTCGAAACAGCCGAACCGTGTAGGGAACGACCGTCGTCGCGGCCGACGAGCATCGGCGCAAAAACGCCATACGCCCGACGCCATTACCCGCCGGCCCGCCGGCTCCGGCGTCGCCCAGGCGGGCCAAAGATTCCGGAAACGGCACCAAGGTCGAGTCGACCCCAAGCGCAGCCGCCCTGAACGCCAGAGGACCATCGCCGGCCGTGATTAGGTGCAGAAACCAATCCGGTCGGGCCGCGCGCAGACTGGCCAGAAGGTCGAGCAGGCTCCTCTCGGCACCGCCCAGTTGTCCGGAGGGACTGAGGTATACGATTCTCACAACACCCAACGTCGATGCCGCGACGCATGATCGCGCGGCAGTGGATTATTACGTCGAGGCGACCTTACCGAGTCCGCCGGAAGGTAAAGTTACGCGCCGCGAGCGGCGGCAATCAGTTTTCGCTGAAACTCTTCGTATTGCTTGCGAAAGACCGTGTTGTGCGGGTCCAATTCCAGGGCACGTACGTATGCTTTCCCGGCCGCGAAGTACTGATACCTTCCTTCCTCCGCGCGGCCGAGGTTGTAAAAGACGTTGGCTGATCGCGGATTGAGATCCGCGGCTCTGCGAATAGTCAGAACCGCCCGATCGAAGTCGTTCTGCGCCAGGTACAGCAGCCCCAGACGGATTTCAGCCTCACCCGATGACGGCTTAAGCAGGAGCGCCCGATTGAGCGCGGCTTCGGCCGCTTTCACATCGCCGACCTTCCGCGCCGCTTCCGCCAAAGAAAGAGACAACACGAAAGGATCGGCACCGTTGTCGATTCCTTCCATGATGACGGCCTCCGCGGAACGCAGGTCTCTTCGCGGAGCGAAAATCGCGATGGCGAGATACTGGTACGGTTCCGGATCGTCAGGCGCGACCCGCGCTGCCCGGCGAAACAGCGCTTCTGCCTGATTCTCCTCTTGTCCTCGTAGATACGATTGCCCGGCTTCGAGCAGATACCGCGCTCGCGTCGCGATGTCGGGTTCTTCTGAGGCGGCATGCTCGTAGAGTTTGCCTAGATCGGAAAAGCGCGCGAGGCCCGCGTAGAACTTGCTCAGCCCGTCAATCGCGCCTCCGTAGCCGCAACGCCTGGCCTGGATCAAGCCTGCTTCGATGGCGTTCCGTTCATCCGGCGATAACCACGCGACCGACCTCTGATCGAGATAGGCGTGCGTACAAGTGGAGGGCGACAGAAATACCGAGGTAGTCAATTCCCGCAGTCCGTCCCGTTCCCGTCGCTCTCGAAGAAGTAAGCGCGCGTACGCGTCTCGGGCGAACGGATTGTTGGGATCGAGCCACAGCGCGATCCGAAGCTCGTCGCGACGCGCCGCGTGCGCCGTCGCGTCGTCGATAAAGTTGATCAGCGACAGGTGCGCGAACGCGCACGCCGGATGCGATCGCACCAGGCTTTGAGCATCGGCGAGCGATTCCGGCTCCCTTGTATTGTACGAAAAAGGGACCTTTTCCTGCTTCAAAGCGATCACCGCAAGCGCAGTCGCGATCGCGGCCATACTGGCGGCGGCGAAACGCCCCCGTAGGAAATCTCCCGACGCGGAACGTTTCTGCCCCCCTTTCGCCGCCAGACGACCGCCCAGCGCCATGAACAAAGTGAACAGCAACGCGTTGGCCGGGATCTGCAGACTGAAATCGACTGACTCGTGCACGGCCATCGCGCCCACAGCCGAGACCAGGGCCGCCATAATCGGGAGCCGGTCAGGCGGCAGCGTTTTGATAACGCGACAGATTCGCAATCCGTGCTGAAAGCAGAGCCAGGTGAAAATCGCGAAGCCGACGACACCCACTTCAGCGACTAATTGCAAATAATCGTTATGCGCCTGGACAAAGTAGCCTGATTGCCAGGGTGGTCTTCGATAATGGGCGAACAACTCCCGCCAGCATCCGAGGCCGACTCCCCAGAGCGGGAAATCGCGAATCATTCCCGTGGAGTCCTGCCAGACCGAAACCCTTTCAGTGAGACTCGTCTGGCTAACCAACGTTTCCTGAAGCCGGGCGTCGATTCTGGTTCTGCCCACGGAACCGACAAGAAACAGCGCGAGAGTCGCGACGGCGACAAAGCCGATCGTATAAACGGCCCGTGCTCGTGGCCTGATGGGCCGGGATAAAAGGGACGTTACCGTATGCGGCGAACTCCGCAGAATTCGCACAAGGATGAGAATCGCCACCGATGCGGCGAGCCAGCCGCCCCGGGAGAGACTGAGGAGCAACGCGGAACCGATAACGATCGCCGCGAGGCCACAAAAAACGCGAAGGTCCGCGGCACGATCGTCCGGCGCGATAAACGTCCGACAGAGCGCGCCAGCAGTCGCGAGCGGCAGGACCATCGTGAGATAGTTGGCGAGATGGTCGGGATTCACGAACGGCCCGCCCGCGTGCGGCATATCCACACGCGGCGTCCCCCAATCATAGGGAACGAAGAACCATAGAATCTTTCCGTTCCACCACGCGTGCTGAATGAGAGCGATCGCCGCGACCACGAGTCCGCTCGCGATAACCGCGCACATGACGGCGCGGCAGAATCTCCGCTCGGCGTCATCCTTTGGCGAGGGATCGAACGGATAGGCAAACACCATGAGAAAGAATCCGGCGTAAGCCAGCAACTTAAGCGCCGCCGTTCGCGTCAATGAAGGCGCGATCGCAAGCGGTCGCCAGCGCGCAGCGGCGATGCGCTTCAACGCGCTTTCGTTCACGTTCCGCTCCGCTCCGCCGTCGGTGTAAGCTTCTGCCTGGAATGGCACTGACGCTCCCCGCTTCACCTCATCAATCGTTGGAAGGAACGCCGGCAAACGCTTTCGGATACCCGCCGGCGTCCCAGGAGGCGACTGTTCCAACCCGATGCGCTCCGGCCATCCGGGCAGACTTCTGGCATACAGCCCGTAGGTTGAAGGAGAGAGCACTCGCAAAACCGACGGCGGCAGCGGGATCAGCTGAAACAACACCACGGCGATGAACAGCACGAGCGGGCCCGATGCAGGCGGTCGCGCTTTCCAATCGCGGCACAACATAAGTTTGACCATCCAGATGCCCACCAACAGAAAGATGGCGGCTTCGACGAGGCAGAACGCCCAGGGATGGACCGAGCCGAACGGCAACGGGGTCAACGCACAGAGGCAAACGCCGCCCGCAACGACCGCGCGATCGCAACATCGCGATATCGCTTCGGCGTAATCGTGACGCTCGCGCGGCATCAGTCGTGTTTCCGGTGTGAGAACATGGCTACGATGGCCGACAGGGTCGGCCTGGAAGTCTCAGGCTTGCTGTGCTTCAACGTCCAACGGGTGAGTGTCGCGATATCGGCCGTAGTAATAGCCGTAGTGATTATAACAGGCGAGGTCGGGGCTTCGGAGATCGACCTGGTTCAGCAGCACGCCGAAGATCTTCGCCCGGGCATGATCAAGGCGCGAACAGGCCGCTTTGACCGCCTGTTTTGGAGTGCGATGGCCGTTAACAACCAACACCACGCCGTCAACCATCGTCGATACCAAAAGCGCGTCGCTCACCGGCATCACCGGGCTGCAATCGATCAACACGTGATCGAAATGCTGGTTCAGGTAGGCGAGCGTTTCCCGCATCTGTCTGGATCCCAGCAGTTCGGTTGAGTTCGGCGGCCTCGATCCGGCGCTGATCAGGGAGAGGTTGTTCACACCGGTCGGTTGAATCACCTCTTCAATCCATCTTTGGCCGATGAGCACCTCCGTCAGGCCCGGATGACCGGCCAGACGCAGCAGCTTGTGACAACGAGGACGCCGCAAGTCGGCGTCGATCACGCACACTCTCACTCCAAGCCGCGCGAAGGCCACGGCGGCATTAAGCGTGGTGATGGTCTTGCCCTCGGAATCGGTCGCGCTTGTGAAGAGAATCGCCTTGGGCGGGCCGGCGGCACGGGAGAGAAGGATGGCGGTGCGGAGCGCGCGATACGCTTCGGTCGCCACCGGCGAACTATCTGTGAGCAGTATCGGCTGGTTGACGCGCCCGGCGTGCCCATTGGCTGTCGCGCGATCGCCGGACAGATTCCGCGCCACCGCAGACCCGTTGCTCGATGCCGCGAACCTGGGCACGATTCCCAGGCTTGGAAGCCTCAAGTAGCGTTCCACCTCTTCGGGATTTTTGAGCGTGTTGTCGAAATACTCCAGCAGCAAGGCCACAACGATGCCGGCGCCAAGTCCTACAAGCAGGCTTACAAGGAGGCTTTGAGCCTTGCGCGGCGACGACGGATTCGGCGGCGGCTCGGCCCGGTCGATTATCGAGACATTGGAGACGCGCACCGCCGTGGACACGCCCATCTCCTTGATGCGCTGGAGCACGCTGTCGTAGAGCTGCCGATTGGTATCGACTTCGCGCTCGAGAATCGCATACTCCGCGGAGGCATCCTTCAAGCCCAGGGCGAGCCGCTGCTGCTCCTTGAGCTTCTCATGAAATTCGTTTTCCTTGGTGGCGGCCGCAAGGTAAGCGGATTGAATCCCACCGACGACTCTTTCGACTTCGCGCGCGAGGCGATCGCGGTTCTCCTCGATCTGCGCTTCGAGCTGGACCAGCGGCGGGTAATTCGATTTGAACTGCCGCGACAGGCTGGCGTATTGGGTTTCGAGCTGGATTAAATTCTGTTTGAGACTTTGAATCAGCGTGCTGTTGACGACTTCCGGAATGTAGTCGTAGCTGCGCTCGCGAATGAGCTTGACTTCGGCCTGGAGCGCGATTCGGTCGGCCTCGGCGTCGGTCAATTCCTTGTTCAAATCGCTCAGCCGGTCGACCACGATATTTTCCCTGCCGCTGAGCGAGATGATGCCCTTGTCGCGGCGGTAATTGTTCAAAGCGGCTTCCGACTTCTCGACCCGCTCCTTCAATTCCACCAGCTTCTCGTCCAGGAATCGCTGGGCTTCGCCGCTCGCGTCGGCGTAAAGGCCGAGCCCCTCGCGGATATAAGCCATGCCGTGGGCATTGGCGATGCGGGCCGCAAGCTGGGGGTCGGCGGCGCTGTACGCGATTTTTACCAGGCGAGTACCCTGAACCGGAGTCACATCGAGACGGCTCAAATAGGAGTCGATCGAGCCGGCTTCGACCTTCGCCGTCGCGCTCCCCGCAGGTCTCCCGCCCTCGTCGAACGCCGCCATCGCTCGCCGCATCGCGTCGGCGATTCCAGCCCAGACGCCCGCGATAAGTCCGCTTTCGCTTTTGGCTCCGGCGAAGGAGCCGTCAGCGTCGAGGCCCTCCCGCCGGATCACCGTGGCGGCGAGGCTTCGGCTTTTTAATATTCCATACTGGGTCCTGTAGTAGGCATCCGCTTCGTCGGTCTCGGTCAACAAGTCATTGATGGCGAGCACTTTCGGAAAGTTGCGCTCGACGAGAATCGTGCTCTGCGCGGTATAGATCGGAGTCATCGTAAATACTCGCAGCGTGGTAACGACAACGACCGCGGCCGCGATGCCGGCAATCAGCGACAGATGCTTTCTTATCGCTCGCCAGTAACCCCACAGAGGAGGAGCCTCTTCCGCCACGCCATCGGAACCGATGAGTTCGAGACCGTTGTCGAGCGAAGCCGCGTTGCGCCGGATAAAATAAATTGAGGGTTCTTGCATGATAGCGCGACCCCTTACGGCGCCATCGGAACGCCCGCGCCGATACCGAAGCGGTTGAATACCGTATAGAAGAAGTATGGGACTATGCTCAGAGTGGAGTAGGTGACGACGATTATGTCATCCTGCTGCACCTCGAGATCGGGCTTTTGCCGGTTGACGATCTCGTCCAGGTCGCTTTCCAGGATAATTTTCTCGCCGCTCTTGCCGCTGCGAATGATGGCCACTGATTTGGTATTGGCGGCGAACAGCGTCCCACCCGCCGCGGCCACCGCGCCGAGCACGGTGAGACCGGGCGTTATCCGTATCGCGCCCGGATTGTGTACCCATCCCTCGACCATCACGCTGCCGCCGCCCGGAACCACGAGCACGTCGCCCGGCCGGACCGGCAGATTGAGGTAGTTCTCTCTCCCGTCGCCGCCGCGATCGATATCGCCCAACGGGATGACGATCGGCGCCAGGCTGCCTTGTCGATGGGGGGCGATTTCTCCGTCGCCGCCGCGGCGTGGTGCGGCGCGAACGACATCTTCGCCGCCGACACGCTCCTTGTAGTTCGCACGCAGGACGGCGCCGCTTGCGGCCGCGACTTCATTGGCCGGCTCGGCGGGAATCAGGACGATCCGTTCGGCGGCATCCTCCCGCAATCCTCCCGCGAGAGTGAGCATGTCGAGTATGGTGTCGGTACCGCCGGTCAGACTGAAGTGGCCGGGCCGGTCTACGGCGCCCAGGACCGCAACCTGCCGGCTTCGATACTCTTTGACGAAGACCTCGACCTGCGGACTGTACATGTAATTTTTGAGCTGCCGGCCGAGTTCTTCTCTCACCCCGGCTTCGCTCAGTCCGACGACAGGCACGACCCCGATCAGCGGCAGCGCGATGGTATTGTCGCCCGAGACCCGCACCGTGCGGTCCCTGAGTTCCTCGATGGCCGGAACCGATATTTGCAGAACATCTCCGGGTCCGACCGGATAATCGGAAAAATGTGGACCGCGGGTGCGACCCCGCCAAAGCGCAGCGAGCCGCTGGCGCTCATCGGCGTCCTGCGCTTCCCAACCGATTGCGGCGGGATCGGGTGTGTTCGCCGCAACGATTGGATTTGATTTCGCTTGCGGCCTTGCGGCCGGTCCCGATAGCGCGCACCCGCCTGGAACCAGCGACAACGACAGGAATCCAATAAGAAAGAGGCTGCGTACCATGGCTGCCGGCGATCCCACGTCACATCGAGGGGCTTGGCGGCGAGATGTAGCGCGGACCCGAACCGAAGCCGCCGCCTGCCGCGAAGCCGCTTACCGCTCCCGCGGCACCGACCCCATCCACGATGAGTCCGAACGCATCCGGAACGACCGACGCATGTCCGCCGGGAAGTCCTCCGGCGATGCCCGGTGCGCCAATCGCGGACGCCTCCGCTGTTCGCGACAGTCTCCAATTGATCGTCATGCCCTCTTTACCCACGAAGGCCACTGCGGTCCCTGGCTGAAAGGGGGTCCCTGCAGGATCCAAAGCGAAGTCGTGGGTCGCCGGTTCGAGATTCGTGATGCGATAATCGCCCGCGGAGTTGGTGATCGCCTTGCCGGCAACCTTGCCGGTTGGGCTTAGCGCCGCGATCTCGATCCCTTTGACGCGATTCCCCTCCGGGTCCAGAGCCGTTCCGACGACGTCGGCGCCAAGCACCGCCGAAGCCGCGCTTGCCCAAAGGAGCGCCGCCAGGATGAGCGCAACCGATCGCCTAACCATCGCATCCCTCCTCGCCGGTTTAGCGGCACGCAAACAGGCGTCCGCCATCCCGCGCCAAGCGGATCCGGCCATCGGTGAACGACGCCCCCCTCCTTCGCCACCAAAGCCGGTCCAGGCAGACGAACCGCTTCGACCACAAGACCAAACCCAACAATGTTCCTAAGGGACCCCCCCTTTGGAGCGCGATAGCAAGCTATCGCATATCCGCGCATACCAAAATTGTCAGCGCTGTGCAAGCGCAATCGCAACTCGCGATATTCGACCTCACGCCGCGAAGCTCATCAGAAGCTTAACGAAAGCGCGACGGCGGGCGCGTCACGCCGCGTCGCAACAATAATTATCGACAGCACGTCAAAGCGGATTACTGGTATTTTCCGCGCAAAAATCGCCAACGCATGACGATCAGATCCAGAAACATCCGTGCCGAGTCGCGCACGAAGCGCACTTTGGTGTCCGGATTGTTGTCCCAGCGCACCGGGACTTCGATGACTTTTCCGCCGCCGCGTGTGATGAGCAGAAGCAATTCGGGATCGAAACCAAAATCTTGAACCCGCTGAAGATCAAAGGCGCGGCACGTGGTGTCGTGCCGAAAGAGCTTGAACCCGCATTGCGTGTCGTGGATCTTGAGTCCGGTAAAAAGGCGCACGAGGACATTGAAAAAGCGACCGGCGAAGTCACGCAACAATGGCTGGCGAACTCCGACTAGCTCCCGCCGCAGCGCTCGTGAGCCGATGGCGGCATCGGCGCCGGAGGATTCGAGCGCGGCCTGCAGCCGGTCAGCTTCTTCGATCGGCACCGAGAGATCGGCATCGCTCATGAGAATGAACCGGCCGCGCGCCTCTGTCGCTCCCTGTCGCACGGCGAAACCCTTGCCATGGTTGCGATCATTGTGCAGCAGGCGGACTTCGGGAAAAGCGGCCACAACCTCGAACGTGCCGTCGTTGGAGCCGTCGTCGACGACGATCACCTCTACTGAAAAGGACTTCGAGTTGCTGTACCGCCGCAGCTTCTCGAGAGTGCTTTCGATTCGCAGCGCCTCGTTGTATGCCGGGATCACGATACTCAAGTAAGGTTCAACCATGCGACGAAGCCATAACCCATGACGACCAGTAGACGCGACGACGACCAGCGTTTGCTACGCGAGCTTCCCGGTCTTCTGCCGCTGACCGTCGCGCTCGCGTTCAATATCATACTGCTCGGGCCGGAGACCACGATCGAGCGCGTCACGGTTAACGGCGGCTGGCTCTGTTTTCAACCCGCCAGTTGCAATAATAACCAGCAACGATCGCGGGAGGATCCGCAATGAGCTTTTTTGCGGCAGAGTGCTGGGAATCGATCGCGCCGATATACGGCGCGATTCTGCGCCATCCGTTTATAAGAGGACTGGCCGACGGATCGCTCTCGCGCGAGAGCTTCAAGTTCTATGTCATCCAGGACGCGCTCTACCTGCGCGAATTCGCGCGGGCGCTCTCGATCGCGGCCGCGCGGGCGCCGCGCGATGAGTGGATCATCATGTTCAACGAACACGCGGCCGGCGCGCTCAAGGTCGAGCGCGTGCTTCACGAGACGTTCTTCAAGGAGTTCGGGCTCGCGCCGGAGCAGGTCGCTGCCACGCCGCTCGCACCGACCAATCTCGCCTACACGACTTATCTCCTGGCGGCCGCGTACGGCGCGCCGTTTCACGAGGCGATCGCGGCGCTGCTCCCCTGCTACTGGATTTACTGGGAGGTGGGAAAGGAACTGGAACGCTCCGGCTCGCCCGATGCGCTCTATGAGCGATGGATCGGAACCTACGCGTCAAAGGAATTCGGTGGCCTGGTAAGCGCGGTGATCGAGGCGACCAATCAGACCGCCGAGCGACTTCGCGATGAGGAACGCGAGGCGATGCGCCGGCGCTTCATCGCGACCAGCCGCTACGAGTGGATGTTCTGGGAGATGGGGCATCGGCGCGAGCAGTGGCCGGTCTAGCGGCGGCGCGCTTGTCCGGACGCTGAATGCTCTGCCAAGATAGGCGCAGGCCGCCAACGGTGCCGAGGTGGCGAAACGGCAGACGCAGAGGACCCAAAAAGAAGACCGCCCGGAAGGCTACCGACCAAGCTGACATTACATTCGGCTGCCCTATGTGATAGAAAACTCTTGGTAACCAGCCGCGCGGGAGTGGCGGAACGGCAGACGCAGTGGACTCAGACCAAACTTGAGTGCTCGCCGGGAAACCGGCGATGCAGAACTGCTCAAATTCGGGGAAACCTGTGAAATGGCAATCCCGAGCCAAGCCTGGAGCAGCGCTCCGGGAAGGTGTAGAGACTAGACGGGCAGCACCTAACCCGCGAACCACGTTCGCGGTACGGTGAAGGGATAGTCCAGACCCCAAACCTCAACGGGACGCCCTTGGCGCTTCCAGCGAGGACGGCGAAAGCCGTAGAGGCAAGAAAATCCACCGAGCTCACGCTCGTGAGGGTTCAAGTCCCTCCTCCCGCACCACTCTTCCTCACTGTCTCTTGAGCCGGGAAACCACGAGGCGCCATGTTTCCGCCGTGGCGACAGGGGATCACAGGCTCTGCGATAAATTGGCTGGGTTTTCGGGTTGCAGCCTCTTATTTTGTTGGAACCTTGGCCGGCGGTGTGGCCCAGACGATATGTCCGGCGGTCGCGATGTCGATATCGACCTGCTTTGCGACCGTGAAGAAAAGAATGCTCGGATCTTCCAAGCCCCACTCGACATACGGCAGCGAAAAATGAGAAGTGGCAATCAGGCTGTCTCCGCTCAGACGGCCCTGAACCTCCAGGTTGATTTGGTGCCCGGTCCCGTGAAGTGTCAGAACTCCCAGCAGGTTTGCGTGAAACTGACCGTCAATCTCTAGCTGACCGGTAACGCGCTTAGGCGTGAATTTGATCTCCGGGTACTTGTGAACTTCGAGTATACTGTCCTTCATCCGGTCATCACGCGCGGATAAGCCGCTGTCACCGCTCGCGGCGACAATGACGACTGAGCCGCTGGCTTGACCAGTAGCTGGATCGGCCTCGATGATTCCCCGTTCAAGCTTGAAAGTACCGTGCGTGGTATGAAAATCGCCGGGCAAGCGAAACTCGATCAGTGTCTTTGACGGCTCGAGTTCCAGCGTTGCGGAGCGCAATTCCGCCGCCGCGGCTTGATGCCCGAAGGCGGCCACGGTGAGCAAGAATACAAGCGCACGAATGCTAAATGACATTTATGACGCGGCGCGCCATGCCCAGAGCTTCGGTCCAGAATCCGGTCGAGGCATGCATCAACTCCACGATCGCCTCCATTGCGTCAACGAACTCATCCAACTGCGATTCGTTTATCACCAACGCGGGCGCGACCTTGAGCACCATGAAGTTGTTCCCGCAGATTTGACTGTATATCGCCTTGTCGCGGAACAGCCGCATCACCAGCACCTGCCCGAACATCGCCGGATGAATTCTCGAGAACGCTTCGAACAGAATTCTGAGGCGAAACTTTTTGGGAGGGCGAAACTCGATGGCGGACATCATGCCGAGGCCGCGGATGTCCTTAATCATCTGATAGCGCGAAAGCCGCGCGGCCAGCTTTTCGCGCAGGTAGCGGCCCAACCGCTCGCCGCGCTCACCCAGGTTGCCGTCCGCGAGCACGTCCATCGTGGCGAGGCCGGCGCGCATCGACAGGCTGTTCTCGCTATAAGTCGATGTGTGAATAATCGAACGTTTGAACGAGGTATAGACGGAACTATAAACCGCATCCGACATCAGCACCGCCCCTGACGGAACCAGGCCGCCGCTCATCGCCTTGGCAAGGATCACCATGTCGGGCTCGACCCTGAAGTGATGCGCGGCGAGGAACGGTCCCGTGCGATACATGCCGGTCTGCACCTCGTCGAGCACGAACAGCGTGCCATGCCGCCGGCATAGTGACTGCGCTTGTTCCAGGTAATTTGGCGGTGGAATCAAAACTCCCGCTTCGGCCTGAATCGGTTCTACTACGAACGCGGCAAACTTTCGGGACGACAACTGCCTATCCAATTGCCCAATATCGCCGAATGGAACTGCCTGTGTCCCGGGAAGCAGTGGGCCGAACTCCGCGGTCCAGAAAGGATTGTCCATCAGGGACAGCGCGCCGCAGGTGAGTCCATGAAAGCCGCCGCCCGCGTACAGGATCCCGGGCCGCTTGGTGTGGGCGCGGGCAAACTTGATTGCGGCTTCGACGCCTTCGCTTCCGGAACTGCAGAAGAACACTTTCGACAATCTTCCGCCGGCCTGCGTGCATAGCCGCTCAGCCAGCTCGCCGGCCAATTCCGGCACGTGGCCTTGCAGCATCGCCGGTCCGTTGCGGTCGAGCTCGGCTTTGAGGGCGCGGACGACGCCCGGATGATTGTGCCCGATGTTATGAACGCAGTAGCCGGAATTGAAATCCAGAATCCGCCGCCCATTATCGGTGAGAAGTTCTGAACCGAGACAGCTCGCGTAATGCACATTCATCCCGAGAACATCGAGCAGCCGCACCCACTGCGGATTGACGTACTGTGCGTACAGCGGCTGCCGCGCGGATGAGTCTTTCGCTTCTGACAGTGGGTTCATAACCATCTCATTCGCTAGCAGGCTGCTGAAAAAGGCTTTTCAGCAGCCCGCTACCCCCTCTGTAGTCTCCCCCGGTGGGAGAGAACTCGAGGAAAGAAGCCAGTTTTATCGCAGGGTGCTCGCAACCGCTTCCGACACATAAAGGTTTTTCCGCACCCTGCTAGGATTTATTTTGCGGCGTGATTCAATGTGCGGGCACGGCGGGCCGAGAGGCCCAGTTCAGGAGCGCCTGCTTTTGGTCACTGTTCAGGCGCGCCGAGTGATCGAGCAACGTGTAATCTCCCGGCGGCATCGAGCCGGCGCGCACAGACTTTTCGATATTCTTCAACGCATCCGTTTTTGTCTGCGCGTCGTAAGTCTGCCAGTCGGAAAAATTCAGCGCCCGGCGCGCGGAGTTGGCGGCCATGTAGGTCGGCGAGACGGCCGCATACCACGGTGCGCCGCCCCGGGTCGAATGGCACTGGTAACACGATCGCTGGACGATCGCGTTCACTTGCGGGTCCGCACTGACCGCGTTCGCGGAATTCGGAGCTGCCGTCTCGGGCGTGGTTGTCTCCTGAGAGCTTGAACAACCCGCGACAAAAAGAGCCATACCAACCAGCCACGCGATCGGAAATAATCGAATCTTCATCATCATGCCTTTTAGTCGTCGAGGCTCACGAAGCGGATGAGTCCCGCGGCGAGGAAAATGATCCCGATGCCGACCGTTGCCGCTAATGGCCGCAATGCCGCGGAGGGCGGTTGGCTGCGAATCATCAGATCGTTGAACGCCTGCATGGTCCACGTCGTCGGCATCCAGCGGGCGAGTTCGCGCATCCATCCCGGCTCAAAGTCCAGCGGCCACCAGCATCCACCGATCGCCGCCATCGCCATGCTGACGGTTACGCCCAGCGGCATCACCGAATCGTGAGCGCGCGAAATCGATGCGACCACCAGCCCCAACGCGGCGGCGGCGAAAGAGATTCCGACCGTCGGTATGAGCAACGCGAGAGGATTGCGTCCAAAAGTGATTCCGAACAGTGCCCATCCGACCGCGAACAGCAACACCATTTGGGCGATACCGACGATGCTACGCGCGAATAGTTTTCCGAGCAGGAGTCCGGTAACCGGAGCACCACTGACCTGAAGGCGCTTGAGGGTCCCCCAATCGCGCTCATCGAAGAGCGTCAGCGCAATTCCCAGCATCATGCCAATCAGAAGAAACGTGATGCCGAATCCGGGGACGTACTGATCGAAGGCGTTTACAGTCACCGCTTCGCCCTCGATGGCGGGTTGTTCGACGAATCCGAGATCGCCGGGGAGCGTGAGCGCCGGCGACGCCACGAAGGATTCGATTTGCGCTTGCGCCGCCGCCCGCGCTTGCTCGGTGAGTCTTCGGCACAATTCGTCAATCCGAAGTTCGAGCGCGTTTACCTCGACTCGCCTGACGGGATCGACGAACAGAAACAGCCGAGGCTGGCGGCCCGCGGCGACCGCGGCGCTGGTTCCCGCGGGAATCACCATCGCGATGGGCGTCCGGTCGCGCTGGCTCACGAGGCGCCGCGCTTCATCGGCGTCGTTGAGCATTTCCAAAGTGAGGTTGCGATCGTGGTGCAGTGCTTGAATTATTCCGTCGGAGACCTGTCCATGATCGAGGTTGACCACGGGCAGTCGAAAGGAATTCGCGGCACCGCCGTACAGACTGACGAGCGAATATCCCGCGACCGTGATGATCACGACCGGCGCGAACAGAAGCATGAACAGCACAATCGGATCCTTGACCAGGAGCCGAGCCTCGTTGTGCGCGGTGAGCCATATCGCGCGAAGCATTGCCGACACGCTCAGAGCACCTGGTCGCGCAGTGCGTGGCCGGTCAGCGCGATGAACGCGTCAGACAGATTCGGACTATGCAGGTTGAAGTCGATGACATTTACGTCCAGTGTGCGAAGCCCGTGCAGCACCTCGGCGACCTGGCTGAGACTGGTCATCTCGAGAGTTGCCTGGCCTTCGACGAGGGTCCCGCCTATCTCGCGCACGCCGGCAAGTCCGCCGAAACGCCCTTGCGGCAAATTCCCGCGATAGGTCAGCTCGATGCGAGGCCGGCCGCCGCCGAGTGAAATCACCTTTTCGAGGCTGCCCTCGGCGACTAGTTTGCCGCTATCGATCAGCAGCACGCGATCGCAAATGCGTTCCGCCTCCTCCATGTAATGGGTGCTGTAGATTATCGCCGAGCCGTTATCCGCGTAGCGTCGAATACGCGTCAATATCTGTTCGCGCGATTGGAGATCGACGCCGACGGTCGGTTCGTCCAGCAGCAGCACACGAGGACGATGAACAACTCCGCAAGCGAGGTTGAGGAGGCGCTTCATCCCGCCGGAAAACCCATGCATCGGATCGTCGGCGCGCCGGCTGAGACCCACCTCCTCGAGCACCCGCTTGCAGCGCTCCTTCGCGTCGTCCCGCGAGAGTCCTTGCATTCGGGCGAAATGCCATACGTTTTGTGCGGCGCTCAGCGCCGGGTAGAGCGCGAGCGATTGTGGCACCAGCCCAAGCATGCGTCCCAGCCCGCGCCGGTCGGTGTTTGGCGGCTTGCCATCGATCAGAACACGACCGCTATCAGGTCGCAGCAGAGTGGCGAGGATGGAGAGCGTCGTGGTCTTGCCCGCGCCGTTTGGTCCCAGCAACCCGGCAATCTCACCGGGCCTCACCGCGAGGCTGACCCTGTCGAGCGCGAGACGAATACCGTAGCTCTTGGATATCTCGATCGCCTCGAGGATTGGCGCGTCAGCCGGACTCATCTTGCGCTCACGCCGCCGTCACCATCATTCGCATTGCGCCACCCATCAGGGCCGAGAATGCCCGCGGATGTCGCATCAGCAAGTTGATTATTGTCCGCCGAGCGCGAGGATGGCGCGCGACCATCAACAGGCCGCTGGTGATAAACCAGTAGCCGCGATAGAACCGGCGCACCTCGCGTTCGTAAGGCTGCATACTCTCCTGCGTAGCGCCGCGCTTTAGAATTTCAGGGAGATGCTTGCCGAGCATCAACGCCGAGTTGAACGCGATCGACAGTCCCTCGCCGGAGATTGAATCCAGGAATCCCCCAGCGTCGCCGACCAGTACCATGCGATTGGCGTTGCGACGAGTCACAGCGTGCTCCATCGGCCCGGCTCCTTTAATCGTTGAAATCGCCGGGGCGATCCCAAGCCGCGCCCGCAGGGCCGGAAAACAGCGCATCAGCACCGATATTTCCGGCTGCTCGATGACTCCATCTTCCCAGACGAAATTGATTCCGACGCTTTCGTCGGAGACCGGAGTCACCACAGCTTCGCCCTTGTCGTCCACGTAAACTTCGACGAAGTCGGTCCAGGGGCGAATCTGGTAATGCTGGCGCAGCGCGAAGCGGCGATGGGCGCACGGAACCGGGTCGAGGCCCGATGCCTTTCGGAGCGACGAGTGAAGCCCGTCTGCCGCGACGACCAGCCTGCCGAATAATTCGCCCTCGGTCGTGTACACCACCGCTTCGCTCGAGGTCGCCTTGTAGCCATTGACCGAGCATCGATGGCGCAATACGGCCCCCAGTTCCTCCGCGCGGCGCGCCAGCGCCTCGACCAGTACCGTGCGCCTGATGCCCATCCCGTGGGAGGGCAGGCGCGCTTCCGCAGCGGAACCGTTTTCCTGGATGAAGCGAATTCCGGCGAATGGATAAAGACGTCGTGCGATCGAAACGATCGGCGATCTCCAAGGCGCTCGAGGGCCTTCACGCCCGGCGGCAGCACGCCTTCGCCGCAAGCCTTGTCCAGCGGGAAATCGCGACGCTCGACGACTACGACGGAGAGGCCCTGTTCCGCCGCGACGATTGCGACGGCGAGCCCCGCCGGTCCACCGCCGACTACGACGAGATCCCATATCGCGCGCGCGGGCGCTGATACATAGCTGGCGGCCGGCGTGCTAGCCATTTAGCATCACCATCGCAGCAGAACCAACTCGCCGCAGAAACCGGGACCCATCGAGAGCAGCACCCCGTAGTCTCCTGGACGAGCGACGTTCGCCTCCAGAAAGTCGGCCGCCACGAACAGCACCGACGCGGATGACAAATTTCCGATCGACGCGAGCGATTTCCAGGATCGCTGGAGACTGCATCGTGGTACTTCGAGCGCCGCCTCCATCGCCTGCAGCACTTTCGGTCCGCCGGTGTGAGCGATCCAATGCTTGATGTCGCGGCGCGAAAGCCCGTGCTCGTCGAGGAACGAATCCGCTCCCTGGCGCAGTTTATTTCGCACGAGGTCCGGAACGCCCGCCGACAGCACGATCTCGAAGCCGCTGTCCCCGATGTGCCAGCCCATCATTTGCTCGGTGTCGTGAAAGAACATCGATCGCGACGCGACGATCCTCGGCAAGCGCGGCGCGCGGTCCTTCGCTCCGCCGCTTACAATCGCCGCCGCGGCCCCGTCCGCAAAAAGACCCGATGCGATTACGTTGGCAACCGACTGATCCTTCAACTGGAGCGTAAGCGAGCAGAGTTCTACTGAAACAAGAAGTGCCGTATGGCTTGGAAAAGCACGCAGGTAGTCCGCTG
Organism: uncultured Pseudomonadota bacterium; assembly: GCA_963759165.1. Classification (GTDB taxonomy): domain Bacteria; phylum Desulfobacterota; class Binatia; order Binatales; family Binataceae; genus DATJOQ01. The sequence goes on from CAVWXK010000001.1 coordinate 2,905,012, forward strand.
CTCGGGCCAACCCCGCTGCTCCGCCGACGCAACCGAGCCCGAAGATGGGAGTCCGCTTGATGTCCGCTCGCATCGACAGTCGATTCACGAGTTTGGCGTCGATGCTGGGCGACGCGATGCCCGTCACGGTAGTGAAAAAAATGTGGTCAACATCCGTCGGCGACAGTCCTGCTTGCGAAAGCGCCGATAAGGCCGCTTGTTCGCCGAGATCGGTCGCGCGTTCGATCCACTTATCGTTCGTCTTCGAGAATGAATCGAGGGCGCGGTAATCCTCCATCGGGAGCGCTAGATGGCGTCCGCGAACGCCGACCGAACGATGGATCCGCTCGAAGCGGGCGCGGCCTTCGTCGCTGCCGTCCCATTCCTTCCAAAGCGCCGCGGAAATCACTTCCTGCGGATAGTAGTTTTCCGGTAGAGCGCGGCCGATCGATCGCAATAGCGGGTGGTTCGTGGCTGATGGCTCATTCCTTGCCGTGTTGTGCATGTTAACCGGGATTTCGCGCTTCCAGACCGTCGGTGTTCTGAGCCGGCAGCCTCGGTAGAGGTTTAGAGCACGATTCATGTCGTCCGCGTGTCGAGGTGATGTTCTTTGTGTGCTGCAAGGCAGCAGCGACAGGCGCACGTTCCTAGCAAACCGCCTGCCATCCGTTTACGCTGATATCAACGGCCAATCGCTAGGCTTCTCGTCGCTGCATCTCTACGACGACATGGGTTGTCCAAAAATTCGAACGCAAAAAAAGGTTCGTGTACAAACTTTTGAACGAAATGAGATAGGCCTTACGGAATTTGGGTCATCGTCAAAAGGATTTCATTAAAGATGGCGGCATCGCGTTTGCTCATGGGGCCGTCTCCTCCGGAGACGGACAGGTGGCGATTGTTGCCACCGCTCGATTCGTTCGGACGGTTGACCGACTCTGACCAAAAATGACCGAGCATAAACCGAGCGATAGTCTCTGGGCGATTAGCTCCCTTACAAGCGCGATGGGCAATGGCGCCGCCGAATTCGCGGTGGACGACCAGGAATCCTTTCGCCGGCAGGAATTCGTCTTCGCTTCTCTGAATCTTTTGCTGATTGGTGCACTGTTGGCGCTGCAAGCGATCTCGAAGTTCGTCCGTGGCAAACCTTCCGCGTCGGTTATCATCGTCCTGGCGGTGGGTTTGAGCGTACAGGCGGCTCACCTAATCTGGCTGCGCAAGAGGAACGCGACAATTTCCCGGAGAACACGACGGTTCCTCACTTTCTGGTCTCTCGGCTTCAACTCGATACTGGCGTTGGCGCTCACCTCGTTGACCATCAGAGGAGACACTGCGTACTACGCCCTGATGCTTCTTCCGATACTCGAAGCGGCTTTCAGGCTCGGCCTTGGCGCCACGATTGCGGTGGTTGTACTGGCGGACTTCATCAGCTTCATGGGCGCCTATGGCCTGAAATTCGGCGAGTACATCGAAGCCGGCGCGATGTCGGTAATCTACAGCGTGATGGGGGTGCTGGTGTGGCTGCTGGTCAACAATCTACGCACTCGCGAGGCCAAATTCGTGCACAATCTCGAGGAACTCGAACGTACCCGCCAGCAATTGCTCTCTGAAGAGAAGCTTGCCGCAATCGGCCGATTGTCCAGAGCGATCGCGCACGAAATCCGAAATCCCGTTGCGATGATTTCCAGCTCGTTGGCAACCGCTATCCGGCCGGGTCAGAACAAAACAGAACGAGAAGAAATGTTCTCGATAGCGGCAAAGGAAGCCGTGCGTCTCGAACGGCTGACCAGCTGACTTCCTGGTTTACGCGCGTCCGCGTCCCGTGCAGATCGCGCGGGCAAACCTCGCCGACACTCTGAACTACGTCGCTACTCTCGCTCGCGCGCACGCGGCCAATGAAGGTGTAGCGATCGATGTCGCTGTCGACAGCAAGCTTGAGGGGGAGTTCGATGCGAACCAGATGCATCAGGCGCTCCTGAACCTGGTGCTCAACGCAATCGACGCATGTCATCGAGGGGATGTGGTTAAGCTCGACGCGCAGATGAACGGAAACGGCACCATCCGAATCGACGTAGTCGACCCGGCTGGTCCGATTCCCGCGGAAGTCGTGGCGCGTATTTTCGAGCCGCTGTTTACCACCAAGCGGGGCGGCAACGGACTCGGTCTCGCGATCGCGCGCAACATCGCGCGCGCGCATGGCAGCGACATCGTGCTGAGATTCAACGAAACGCGGCGGGTATGCTTTTCCATCGAGATACTGGCGCACTTCCCGAGCCAATCCCTCAAATAGGGGCCACACCATGGGCAAGATACTCATTGTGGATGACGAACCGCACTTGCGGCGGATACTCATCTCCAATCTGAAGCAGGAGCATCACGAGGTAGTCGAGGCTGCCGGTGTCAACGATGCGCGAGGCGCGCTTGCCGAGCACACATTCGATGCCGTCATAACTGACCAGAAGATGGCCGATGGCGAAGGATTGGACGTCCTGGCCGCGGCGCGGGAAGCTGATCCGAATCTGTCCGTGCTTTTTCTGACCGCGTTTGCGACCATTGAACTCGCGGTGGAAAGCATGCGCCGCGGCGCATTCGATTTCATCACCAAGCCCTTCGTTCCTGAAGTCTTGCTGGCGTCGGCCACCCGCGCTATGGAGCACACGCGGCTTGTGCGTGAGAACGCCAGGCTCCGCGACACGGTGGTGCGCCTTGAAGGCTCCTCGGAGCTCTCAGGGCGCAGCCTGGCGATTCGCCAACTCCGCGAAAAAATCGCGCGCGTCGCGCCGACCAACGCCACCGTCCTGATCACCGGGGAAACGGGGACCGGCAAGGAGCTGGTCGCCCGCGCGATTCATCGCAACAGCCTGCGTGCCGGGAAGACGCTGGTCGCCGTCAATTGTGCTGCGTTTACCGAAACGCTTCTGGAAAGCGAGCTGTTCGGACACGAGCGGGGAGCTTTCACCGGCGCCGATCGCGCGCGCGAGGGAGTCTTCGAGGCCGCGCACGAAGGTACGCTTTTTCTCGACGAGGCCGCCGAAATGTCGCTGCAGGCGCAGGCCAAGCTGCTGCGGGTGTTGACGGACGGGCTGATTACCCGGCTCGGATCGACCAAGCCCCGGCACACCGATGTGCGGCTGCTGGTCGCGACCAACAGGGATTTGAAGCGTCGCGTGGAAGAGGGCCGCTTTCGCGAGGACCTCTACTACCGGCTGGCGGTGGTTCCTCTCACGGTTCCCGCTCTGCGCGATCATCGCGAGGACATACCCGAGCTTTGCGCCCTGTTCCTGGCGCAGGCTGTGCGCGACCTGAACACGCCGCCGCGCAGAATCAGCGCCGAAGCGCTTGGCACGCTCCTCAGCTACGATTTTCCCGGGAATATCCGCGAACTTCGCAACCTCATCGAGCGCGCATGCATTCTCTCAGCCGAGGAGGAAATCACCCAGGAGAACTTTCCGGTGTCAACGCCTCGCAGCGCAAACGGCCTTGCGGCCCGCAGTTCCGCCGAACTCACCACCGACCAGCTTGCCGAGATGATGCCCGAGACACACAACCTGCGAGAGTTTCTCGCTTCGCTGGAAAAAGCGGTGATTCAGCGCGCGCTGAAGATAACCGATGGTGCGCAGGCGGAAGTCGCGCGCCGGCTAGGAATGTCGCGAAGCGATCTTTCATACAAGCTCGGCAAACACCGCATCAAGAGCGCGGCGAACTAACCCCGTAATCCGGCAAGGGCTTGCACATCCGTCACAGCCAGCGCGAACCCCGCTCCCGCTAGCTGCTCGGCCACGCCCTTAAGATGATCCGGAAAGCCTTCAAAACTTACACATAAACTTACACAGTCTCACAGCGATGAAGATGAAAGCTCAATTCTTTCAAGGAGTTATGAATAAACTTATAGGACTCAAAATCCTCCGTGCGCAAGCACATGCGGGTTCAAGTCCCGCCCTCGGCACCAGAACATCCTCACCCGAGCAGGCGGGGGATTCAGAGAAGCGCGCCCTTCAGCCGGCCATCACTCCAGACCGTACTTGCGGCGCTTGCGCCAGAGCGTGGTGACGTCGATGCCCAGCATGTCGGCCGCTTCTTCGAGCGTCATCGCCTCCTGCATCACAAGCTCGATGTGGCGGCGTTCGAGTTCCTCGAGCGTCAGGCCGCGGTCGGCGATCGCGGCGGCGGGTCCGGTGAGAATCCGATCGGGCAAATCGCCGACGCTAATCGCCTCGCCCCGGCATAAGACAACGGCGCGTTCGATGACGTTGCGCAGCTCGCGCACATTTCCCGGCCATCGATAGGCGATCAGCGCGCGGACCGCTTCCGGCGCGAGTGGTACAGCGGGCTTGCGATGGGTCTCGGCGGTCTCGGCGATGAAGGCCTCGGCGAGCGGGACGATTTCGGCGGGACGCTCGCGCAGCGACGGCATCCGAAGCTCGATCACGTTAAGCCGGTAGTAAAGATCCTCGCGGAAGCGGCCGGCCTTGACCGCCTGCCTCGAGGTTCTGGTTGGTGGCGGCGATGATCCGGGCGTCGATCGCGATGATATCGGCACCGCCGACCCGCTCGATAGTTCTCTCCTGAAGGAAGTGCAGCAGCTTGACCTGAAGCACGACGGGAAGGTCGCCGATCTCGTCGAGGAAGAGCGTGCCGCCGTCGGCCGCCTCGAATCTTCCGGGCTTGTCCTTGATCGCGCCGGTGAACGCGCCGCGGACGTGGCCGAATAATTCGCTTTCGAGCAGATGCTCGCTGAGCGCGGTGCAGGCGACTTCTACGAACGGGCCCGCCTTGCGCGGGCTCTGGCTATGAATATAGCGGGCGAGCAGACTCTTGCCGGTGCCGCTCTCGCCGGTGAGCAAAACCGTCGCGTCGGTCGCGGCGACCTGGCGCGCGGTTTCGAGCAGGCGCGCGGTTTGCGGGCCCGGAGCGAGGAATCGCGCCGATGCGGAGAGCCGTTCGAGCCGGGTGCGAAGCTTGAGGTTCTCGATCCGGAGATCGCGCATTTCGAGCGTGCGGCTCACCACCTGGCGGATGTGCTCGGCGCTGAACGGCTTGGGCAGGTAATCGTAAGCGCCCAGGCGCATCGCTTCGACCGCGGCCGGAATCGACGCGAACGCGGTCATCATCACGACCGGAACCCCTGCGTGACGATGCCTGATCTCCTCGAGCAGCTTGAAGCCATCCATCCCGGCCATCCGCACGTCGGAAATGACCATCTCGATCGGCGCGGCGGCGAGCCGCTCGAGCGCGTGCGCGGCGCTGTCGGCCTCGGCGACGCGATGGCCGGCGGCCTCCAGCGTCACGGCGATCATGCGGCGGATGTTGCGGTCGTCATCGACGACCAGGATGTTAGCCAAGCGCTTCTTTCCTCAGCGGAATATCGACGATGAACCTGCTGCCATGACCGGGTTCACTCTCCACGAAGATGCGGCCCTCGTGAGCCTCGACGATTTCCTTGGCGATGTAAAGTCCGAGCCCGGCCGATCCCGCGCGGGCCGGATTGTCGGGAAATTGCGCGTAAGGCTCGAAAATCCTGCCGAGCAGCTCGCGGGCGATTCCGGGGCCGGTATCGGACACGACAATGCGCGCCGTGCCGTCGCGGCGGCTGAGTTCCACGGCGATTCGGCCGCGCTCGGGAGTGTAACGCAGCGCGTTGCCGACCAGGTTGGTAACTACCCACGGCAGCTTGATCGGATCGCCCCAGATCGGGATTGGGCGATCCGCGACCGTCAGCTCGAAGCGGATGCCCTTGTCCGCGGCCTGCATCGCGAGCGGGCGGCAGACTTCTTCGAGCACGGCGGCGAGCATAATCGGGCGGCGCTCGACGCTGATGCGGGCGGCGCTTGAACGCGAGGCGTCGAGCAAATCGTTGGCAATGGCCTGGAGACGACTGAACGTCCTCGCGCAATGAGGCGAGAATTTCCCGCCGGTGGGGATTCGACTCGGCGGACATCGACTCGGCCAGCAGCTCGGAGGCGATGGTAAGTGAGGTCAGCGGCGTCTTGAGTTCGTGCGAGAGCGTGCCGATCAGATTGGTGCGGGCGCGCTCCTGATCCCGAACAAAAGTGACGTCCTGGAGCAGCACGATGGTGCCGAGCGGCTCGGTGCCGGCGGCGCCGGACTGCGCGAGAGCGTCTCCATCGTTGTGCGCCGAATGCGGACCTGTCCACGGTAATCGGCGCGCGAGATAAGTATGATCGCGACCGCGGATGAAGACCTTGAACTCGGTCGGCGCGCCGTCGCCGCCGCGATCGCGCTCGAACGCGGCCGTCAGCCGCATCACGTGAGGATTGTGCCCGGCGAGTTGCTCCAGCGAGCTTCCGAGCACGCCGTCGGGCTCAAGCCCAAGGATCGCGCGAGCGACTTCATTGATATGGACGATGGCCCCGGTGCGGTCGAGCACGATGAGGCCGTCTTCGATACTCTCGATGATAGCCGCGGTCTTGGAACGCTCGCGATCAAGCTCGGCAACGCGCGTGCTGTAGCCCGCCTGCATCCGTGCTACCATCGTGCGTGAAAGCGCGTAGCTAAAAACGGCCAGCATCACCGCGCTCATCAGGAGCAGCAGCATTGACTCAGCGCGCTCCGTCAAAGATGAGCGCTGGATAACAAACGCGTCGAGCGCCGCCGTCATCAGGACGAGAATCAGAATCTTCAGCCGGATGTGGCCGCATCCGGCTAAAGAACGGCCACTCCGGGCGGCTTGACCTGCCTGCGGCGGCCGATGGGTAAGACATAGCGCATTGTACCGTCGCCGGCGGCGGGCAAATCAAGACGGAGGTTCCCCACTTTGCAAAATGCAAAGTCGGGAATCTCGAACTTCGTTGCCGAATGCAGTCCGGCCGCTACTGGAACCCGCAAATGCTGGAATTTTTTCATTGGCGCAGGCTTTGCGTCAGGATAGCGGTTTAAGCGTTACCAGCTCATTCGTTTCGCAAGAGGAAGCTTCGTTTGGCAGTAGCCACTAACCCCCCCCAATTGGCGTCAGCGGCGCCGAGTTCTCCAGCAGCCAGCGGCAGGCAAACCAGGGTCATCGTGGTCACCTCCGCGATGCTGACCTTTATCTCGTTCTGGCGGGTCTCGGCGATCGTGCTATGCGACCTCGCGTCGACGGCCTACTACATCGGCGGCATCGTCGAGCAGGCGGTCGGGCCAGCGGCGCCGTACTTCATCTTTGCGGTGATGCTGTTCTCGTACGCGGTGCGGGCGGTCTACGTCGAGTCGTGCTCGATGTTCACGCGGGGCGGCGTATATCGGGTGGTCAAGGAAGCGATGGGCGGCACGCTGGCCAAGCTTTCGGTTTCCGCCCTGATGTTCGACTACGTTCTGACCGGGCCGATAAGCGGGGTGTCGGCGGGACAGTATCTCGCCGGCCTGATCAACGAGACCCTGAAGCAGGCGCATATTCCGGTGGCGCTGCCGCCGGATTTCGCCGCGGCGATATTCGCGATCGCGATTACGTTTTACTTCTGGCACCAGAACATCATGGGGATCGAGGAATCGAGCGGCAAAGCGATGCGCATCATGCAGATCACCACCGTGATGGCGGTGATCACCATCGTCTGGTGCAGCGTGACGCTCTACACCCGCGGCTTTCATCTTCCGCCCTTTGTGCCCAAGTTCACGGATACCTCCCTGGGCTGGCTGAAGCATCTGCCGGCGGCACGCACCTTCGGCCTCCTGGGCATCATGATCGCGTTCGGTCATTCGATTCTGGCGATGTCGGGCGAGGAATCGCTGGCCCAGGTCAACCGCGAAATCGAGGCGCCCAAGCTCAAGAATCTGCTCCGCGCGGGCTTCGTGATCTTCATCTACAGCATGCTGCTGACCTCGCTGATCTCTTTCTTCGCGGTGATGATCATCCCGGACAGCGTGCGGATGGCCCATTACAGCGACAACCTGATTGGCGGCCTGGCGATGTTCGTGGTTGGGCCGCTGTGGCTCAGACTCGCGTTTCGAGCGTTCGTGGTATTCGTCGGCTTCCTGATCCTGGCGGGCGCGGTGAACACCGCGATCGTGGGCTCCAACGGTGTGCTCAACCGGGTGGCCGAAGACGGCGTGCTGCTCGACTGGTTCCGCCATCCGCATCCCCGTTACGGCACCTCGCATCGGATCATCAACATGGTCGCGATTCTGCAGATCGCCACCATCGTGCTCTCGCGCGGCGACATGTACGTGCTCGGCGAGGCCTACGCCTTCGGGGTCGTGTGGAGCTTCGTATTCAAGAGCTTGTCGGTGCTGGTGCTGCGCTATCGCAATCGCAGCCATCGGGCGTGGCGCGTACCGTTTAATCTCCCGTGGCCTAAAATCGGCGGAGTCGAATTCCCGGTGGGACTGGCACTGATCTTTTTGGTGCTGTTCGCGACCGCGATGGTCAATCTGTTCACCAAGCAGGTGGCGACGATTTCCGGCCTCGCCTTCACGCTGGTGCTGTTTGGCGTGTTCGAGATCTCGGAACGAATGAACAGCGGCGTCAAGCATGCTTACGGCGAGGAACTCGAAAAATTCAACCTTGAAGTGGTCGAGGATGAAAGCACCATTAGCCCGGCGACTCTGGGATTGAACGGGCATGGAAAGAAGCTAATCGCGATCCGCGATCCCAATAACCTCGCGCATCTGCACCGCTATCTGAGCGAGCCGGATGACGCGAACCTGATCGCGCTGACGGTCAGAGTCGAGAAGGGAATCAAGGGGTTGGGACTGGCGTCGGCCGAAAGCGATCACGTCTTCAATTCGCACGAGGAAAAACTTTTCAGCAGGGTGGTCAAGATCTGCGAGGATCATGGGCGGGCGGTAACGCCGCTGGTCGTGGTCTCCAACGATCAGGTGTACGCAATCGTACGGACCGCCTTTCAGCTCAAGGTGGACGAAGTCGTGATGGGCGTATCGGCGAGATACCATCCCGACGTCCAGCTCGAGCACTTCGCGATGCACTGGGGGTCGCTCGGTGACGGCGAGAGCCGCATCCGCGTTCGGGTGCTTTCCGAAGACCTCGATTTACGGACCGAGATTTCCTGACTTTCGAGAGGTTTTTTACTCGGCGGCGGCGAGCGCGAGCATCCAGGCGATGCTCGCGCGGGCGCTCAGACCGGGCGGCGCCGGGTACTCTCGTATCCGGAGAGATTACTGATAGATGCGGAAGATTGCCGCCAGCGCCGCGAACTCTCCGATGCGGGGGAGAATGACGCGGATGCGGTCACGATGGCCCCGCAGCCCCGATGCCAGCTCTCCCACCGCGCCTTCCTCCTGACCCGCCAAGCCGGCCAGGTCCAGCACCACGCGATCCTTTTGATCCTTCCGGCGCGCCAAGGCCGCCCGCAGGTTCGCAACAAACCGGCCGGCCGCGGATGAGGTGAGCCGCCCCTCCAGGAGCACCCAAACCGTAGAGGCGGGCCGCCGCTCCACCTGAATCGAGAGCCCCGCGGGATCTTTGCCGCGCAAGCGCTCCCAAGCGCCCCCGCAAGAAGCGTCGGGCATCCGGAATGTATGCCTCACAAGCGGTGGGTGCTGGAAAAGGCCCCATCTGAGCGTAAGCCCGGTCCAGGAAGCCAGGCCTACTGCCGCAACCGACTGGATACGCTCCTTCCAGGTGGGGCTCCCGAGCGCCGCGCGGACCCGCTTCTGGAGATCGCCAATCCAACGCCTTACCTCCGCCGTCGGCCCGAGCAGCCTGCCCGCCAAGAACACGGGGTAAGCTTTCCTGAGATCGCCCGCGATTCGCGCCGCCTTGGCGCGGAGAAACGCGTTCGGGGACTCCCGGAGCTTGAGATATCCATCGAGCCATCGGTCCACCGAACGATACAGGACCGGTCCCAACCTCTTGAAATCTTCCTCGAAGCAACGCGTTTGGGCAGCTTCAATCTGTTCGGGCGTCATCGATGGATGGGTGACCATCGCATAGAATCCACTCCCCCGGCGATAAAATAGTTCGGGGTCCTCGGCCACCTCCGGAAGGAGTTTTCCTTCCCGGACGACCTGGTCGTAGAAGGGAGTGCCGGGACAAGGGCCGTAAATCAGGAACTGTGTGAGCACAGGTCGCAACGCGAGCAGGCCCGATAGTTCCTTTTCAATGATCTCGGGCGTCTGGTAGGTAAAGCCCACGATCATCGAGGCCAGGATGGTGATTCCATGCTCGCGGAATTCGTTGAAAATTTCTTCGACCGGCCGACCCGACTGTTTCGCATAGCCTGAGCGCGTTCCCTCGTAACCGATCCACATCCCGTCGATCCCCATCTCGAGAATCTCGGTCACGGTGTACTGGCTCAGGGCCTTGACGCTGGCGAAAACGAAAATGGAGAGCGGTTTTCCAGCCCGGAGAACACATTCCCGAAACTCCATCGCGCGGCGACGGTTAAGCAGGAAATCCTCGTCCAGGATCAGGATCGAGAGCTTCGGATCGGCCTCGAGGTAGCGCTCGATCACCTGGTAAATGTCGGCCCCGGTAGGAAGCAGGCGGATGTGCTTGCGCTTGAAGAAATGAGAGGTGCAGCAGAAGTCGCACCCGTTGGGACATCCCAGGCCTCCGAACACGATTCCTGTCCGCGAAATCTCCTTCCCGAACACCCGCAGGCGGTTGATGATCATAGGATGGCGGTACGGCAGAGGGATCTCGGGTTCGCCCAGGAGGCGCCGCATGAAGCCGACGCCCTCTTCACGGCAGATATGGTCGCAGTAGGGACTCAACATCTCATCGGGCGCGACCGTCCCGTATCCGCCCAGCACGATCTTCGATTGCGGCGAATATTTCCGAATCAGCGCCACAACTTCCTTCATGCGATGGTAGGTAGCCAGGACGAACGACACGCCCACGATGTCGTACCCGCGCTTGAGCTCGCGGATGAGTTCCCTGTGGGATGGATACTGGAGTACCGCGGTGGGAGCTTCGAGGTTCTCGGCGACGTACTCCAGCGAGAACTGGGTATGGTGAGACCGAGGACTGAACAGACCCTGGGCGCGGGTCACTTGTTCGTGGAGCAACTCGTACCCGACGCTCGGAGAATCGCCGTAGCTGACCCCCAAGGGACGGCAGACGGAGGTGAGCAGAACCTGGGGCGTCACAGCGATTCGTTCAGATGGCTAGGTAGACGAACGCAAGCACTCGCTTCTCTCGGGCTGCCTTGCAGCGGCATTGAAAACAAACCATGGGCGACATCCATCAGCAGGGTTTTCTCCTGGTTTTTGTAGCAGAAAATTAGTTTAGAAGATTAGTTTAAAGGTCATCCGGGGTGTCGGTGGTTTAGGCGGGCTTACTGCATCATACACCACTCGCATCAGCGGAGACATCCGGGTCGAGCAACGCCGCGAAGGCCACCCGCTACCGACCGGCATTACCGGACCTTCGAATTTTGAGATAATCTCTGTCGGGGCGAACCAGTGGCGACGAACAAACCCGACAGGATTCAACGACTGCGGAGCGCCGTGCGCGAGGCTTACTCGGCAGCGGCGAGCACCCTGCGGGGTGAGCATCCTTTTCCCGTGGGCAGAGCCTTCGCGGAAAGCTTGGGCTATCCGAAAGATCAAATCGATGCGCTCCCGCGGGTCGCGGTCGAGGCCTTCACCGGGGTTTCCAATGTTTCGGTTTTCGCCGATATACCGGTCGGCTCGCGCGTGCTGGATCTGGGATGCGGCGCCGGGCTCGATTCGCTGATCGCGGCGCGACGGACGGGCGACGGCGGAACGGTCGTCGGCGTCGATTTCAGCGAGGCGATGCTCGCGCGGGCGCATCAGGCGGCATCGCGGGCCCGCATCGGGAACGTCGGCTTCTGCCGCGCTGAGGCCGAGAAGCTGCCGATCAGGAGCGCCTCGATCGATGTGGCGCTTGTCAACGGAATCTTCAATCTGAATCCGCTTCGCGAAGCTGTCTTTGCCGAACTCGCGCGAGTGCTCAGGCCGGGCGGCGCGGTCTACGCCGCCGAACTCATCCTGCGCGAGGCGCTTGCGCCCGAAGTGCTGGAGAGCGAGCCGGACTGGTTCGCCTGAATCGCGGGAGCAAAAGAAGGCGGCGCCTTTCTTGATGAGTTCCGGACAGCCGGATTCAGTGAGGCGACGCTTTTGCGAACGATGCGCAACGCGCGCACCAAAAACCCACATGTCCTCGCCGCCGAAGTCTACGCGCGGAAGTAAGGTTCAATAAGAAGACGGCCGAGATCCGGTCACGAGGCCGCGGAGGCTTCGCGCACGACTCTCGCGACGACGCTGACGGCGAGCACGGTAACCGCGATGATCGCGGCCAATCCGCCGACAAGAAGCGTTGCCCGCCCGCTTCCGCCCGGAATGCCGCCGCTCTCCTCAAACGTTTTCAGCAACGTGCCCAGATAGACGTACATCACCGTCGCCGGAATCATCCCGAGCCACGAGCCGATCACATAATCGCGGAGCGAAATTCCGCTCAGGCCGAAGAGATAATTGAAGACATTGAAGGGAACCACCGGAGAGAGGCGAAGCATCATGACGACCTTGAAGCCGTGGTCCGCAAGCGCCCGGTCGATCCTCACGCGCTCCGGATTCTGGGCTATCCCGGATTCGACCAGGTCGCGGCCCAGGGTTCGACCGGCCATAAACGCGGCGGTCGCGCCGAGCGTGCTGCCCACCGAAACCGCGACCGTGCCGATCGTGAAACCAAAAAGGTAACCGGCGGTGAGCGCGAGAATCATCCCCGGAACGAAGAACAGGCACGCCGGTATGTAGACCACGGCGAGCAGCAGAGGCCCACGAGGGCCGAGCGCGCGCGCGGTCTCGATGAAAGCGAACAGGATTTTTCCCAACGGCAGGAAAATCGCAGCCAGAGCGATGGTGACGGCGCATCCGACCATGATGGCCAGCCGCACGACCGATACTTTATCGAGCGGCTGTCGCGAAGAGGCTTTCGGAACCGCCGTGCGTGGTTTTTTACTCAACGCGCTTTGGGGAGGCCCAGGAGCCGCTCGGCGATGATGTTGCGCTGAATTTCCGAGGTGCCTTCCTCGATCGTGTTGCCGCGCGAGCGCAGCAAGCCATATTGCCATCGCCCGCCTTCAATCGCGTGTTTCGATCCTTCTTCGAGCACGGCGCTCGGCCCCTCAAGCGACAGCGCGAATTCCTGCATCCGCTGGTTGAGTTCGCTCCACAGGAGCTTCGAGATCGATCCTTCGGGCCCCGGAGTCCCGCCGCGCATCAGGCTCGAGAAGTTTCGATAGGCGAGATACTTCATCGATTCGACGTCGATGTAGAACTGGGCGAGCTGCTGGCGCACCGACGAATCGGAGCTGAGCGGCTTGCCGCCGCGCGTGAGCTTGCGCGCGAGCGCGGCCAACTGATCGAAGGTGTTGCGGAAGCGGGTCACGTTGGAGATCGCGAACGTGGCGCGCTCGTTCATCAGCGTCGTCAGCGCGACTTCCCATCCGCGATTCAACGGCCCGAGCAGATTCCCGCGCGGCACGCGGACGTCCTCGAAGAACATCTCGTTGAATTCGGATTCTCCCGTCATCTGCTTGAGCGGACGCACGGTAATCCCCGGCGTCTTCATGTCAACCAGAAGGTAGGAGATGCCGCGATGCTTGGGCGCGTCGGGGTCGGTCCGGACCAGCAGCATGCACCAGTCGGCGATGTGCGCGAGCGAGGTCCAGACCTTCGAGCCGTTGATGATGAATTCGTCGCCCTTGAGTTCGGCGCGAGTCTTGAGCGCGGCGACGTCGGAACCGCATCCGGTCTCCGAAAAACCCTGGCACCAGATCTCGTCGCACGACAGGATGTTGCTCAAGTAACGCTTTTTCTGCTCCTCGGTGCCGTGCTCAATGATCGTCGGTCCGGCCATCGAGAGGCCCAACAGATTAATCGGGCCGGGTGCGCCGACCCGCGCCATCTCGTCGTCGAAGATCGCGGCCTCGATGATGGTCTTGCCCTGGCCGCCATATTCGGCGGGCCAGTTGATGCCGAGATAGCCGGCCTCCCACAAGCGCCGCTGCCATGTCCGCAACACTTCGAGCGAGCGTGGGTCGGTGGGCAGCGAGAAGCCGCGATCGACGATGCCCTCCGGCCGATTCTCGGCCAGCCATCGCCGGGCTTTTTCGCGAAACGCGGCTTCCTGCGGATTGTCGCCCAGATCCATCGAATCGAAACCTTCGCCGTCTAGATGCGTTCAATAATGGTGGCGATACCCATACCGCCGCCGATGCACATCGTGACCAGACCGGTGGTCTTGTTGCTGCGCTCGAGCTCGTCGAGCACCGTTCCCATCAGCATCGCCCCGGTGGCGCCGAGGGGATGGCCGAGCGCGATCGCGCCGCCGTTGACGTTGACCCGCTCCGGATCCATCTTGCAGTCGCGCATCACCTTGAGCGGCACGCTGGCAAACGCCTCGTTGATTTCGAACAGGTCGATGTCGTTGATCTTCATTCCCGCCCGCTTGAGGCATCGCTCGGTAGCGGGAATCGGACCGGTCAGCATGATCACCGGCTCGGCGCCGATCGTCGCGGTGGCGCGGATTCGAGCCCGTGGCTTCATCCCGTGAGCGCGAGCGAAATCGGGCGAGGCGACCAGAATCGCGGCGGCGCCGTCGACGATGCCGCTGGAATTGCCTGGGGTGTGAACGTGGTTGATTTTGCCCGCCTGCGGATAACGCCTCAGTGCCATCTCGTCCAGCGTCAGATCGCCGCCCTCGCGGCTGGTCCCGACCTTGGCGAACGAAGGCTCGAGCTTGCCCAGCACTTCGAGCGTAGTACCGGGGCGGGGATGCTCGTCGTGATCGAGCGCGAGCTTGCCGTCGAGATCGTGAATCGGAATGAGACTTTTCTTGAAACGGCCTTCGTCGATCGCCTTTTTGGCCTTGCGCTGACTCTCGAGGGCAAAGCGGTCAACATCTTCGCGGCTGACCTTGTCGAGCGTCGCGATCAGATCGGCCGAAATGCCCTGCGGCACCAGCGGATGGATCTCATACAGATGGGGGTTCTCGCCGCCGATCCCGCCGCCGTCGCTGAACATCGGACATCGCGACATGCTCTCGACGCCGCCGCCGATCACCAAATCCTGCTGACCCGCCATCACGCCCATCGCGGCAAAGTTCACCGCCTGCTGGCCCGATCCGCAAAAGCGGTTCAGCGTGACGCCGGTCGGCTCATGAGGCCATCCCGCCGCCAGCACCGCCATCCGCGCCGGACAGGCGCCTTGCTCGCCCGCCTGCGACACGCATCCCATGACGACGTCGTCGACCTGCTTCGGATCGAAGCCGATGCGATCCTTGAGCGCGTTCAGGCATTGCGCGAGCAATTCCTGCGGATGAATCCCGCTGAGCGCTCCCTTGCCCTTCTTGCCCAATCCGCGCGGGGTTCGTACCGCATCGATAATCCATGCTTCGGCCATCGCGTGATCCTCCGTGTTCGAGCCGTACCTTGTCTGGTGCCCGGCAAACTCGAAAGCCGCGTATCGAACGGAAGCGATCGGCCCGGTCCGGGGATGCCATCAAGCCAGCAATATCTGTGAAGTCCAAAGTGCAATCTACAATAGAGAAGATTACGAACGCCAGCCGGGCGGAGGCCGTCTTTCCGCCATCGATGCCGCCAAAGCCGTTGTTTCAGGCGTCGGGTAGTTGCGATAAACTGCTGGCTCTATGATCTACGGCGCCTATCGGGAGCATGCCCACATGCGTTTTCGTACCGGCCCGGCCTAATTGTTCGGAACTTGATTACGAGAGGATTGAAACGGTTTGGGAACGCTCGGCTTTACATCGGCTGACTTTGAAGTCTTCAAGGTCCAGGGCTTCAGCGAACGGATGGAGGCGCTCTATGCTCACGTGCGTCCCAGGCTACTGAGACTCGGCGACGAGCTGGCGCCGGAGTTGGCGCGCAAGCTCCATCTCGAATTTTTCCCTCACGTCGCCAAGCATGCGCGACGCACGGTGAATCCGCCGCCGGAGACGTGGTGCGCCTTCGGTCCCTCGCAACGGGGCTACAAGCGATACGGCTATCTGGCGCTCTGCATCTCCTCGATCGGTCTTCATGCCCGGCTGGTGGTCAAGCCGGAGGCGGATAATCGGCCGCGGATCGCCGAAGGCATCAAACGTAAAGCATCGGAACTCGCGCGAAGCTTCAAAGGCATCAAGCTCGGCCGCTATCAGGGATGGAATTTTCAGGACCTGCCCGAGACGGCCGCCGGCGACGAGAAACTCTGGACCGAGCTTGCGGAGGCGCTGGGCAAGAAGAGCGGCGGAATCGATATCGGCTTTGGCTGGAAGACGCGAGCCGCGCTCAGGCTGGACCGGGGCGAGTTGCTCGACGCTTATCGGGAACTCGAGCCGGTATACCGGATCTGCCGCTCCGCGGCGTAGAGGGAATCGGGCCAGGCGGACCAATGACTGAAACCAGAGTAGCGGTGATCGGTGCGGGCGCCTGGGGCACCGCGCTGGCCGCGTTGCTCGCGGCGAGCGGGCGACGTACGACGCTCTGCGTGCGCCGCGCGGCGCATCTGGCGGCGCTCAGCGAGGCGCGCGAAAATTCAGCCTATCTCCCCGGAATCAAACTGCCCGCGTCGCTGGCACTGACCGATCAATGGGCGCCGGCCGTGGCGGAAGCGGATTTCGTCCTGATGGTGGTGCCGTCGCGATTCGCCCGCGAGGCGGCGAGCCGCTTCGCATCCGCGCTGCGGCCGGGAGTTACGATCGTCAGCGCGACCAAGGGTATCGAAGAGGGTTCGCTTAAGACGATGACCATGATGCTGGCGGAGTTTGCTCCGGCATCAGCCGGCCTGGTGGCGCTCTCGGGGCCCGGCTTTGCGGCCGAGATCGCGCGGGGCAAACCGGTTGCGCTGGTCGCCGCGGCTCGCGATGAAACCGTGGCGCGCCGCGCCCAGGAACTGCTGTCGGGACGCTCGCTGCGGATATATCGCAGCACTGACGTTATCGGCGTGGAGCTGGGCGGGGCGATCAAGAACGTAATCGGGATCGCCGCCGGAATCGGCGACGGACTCGAACTCGGGCTCAGCGCGCGCGCCGCCTTGATAACGCGGGGTCTGGCCGAAATGAGCCGTTTGGCGATGGCGCTCGGTGCGCATCGGGAAACGATGGGCGGATTGGCGGGGCTCGGCGACCTGGTGCTGACCTGCACCGGGGAGCTCTCGCGCAATCGCTCGCTGGGACTTAGACTGGCGCAGGGGCGATGGGATATACGAAGCGAGGGCGCCGAGGGAACGCCGGTGGCCGAAGGCGTGGCAAACGCGCGTTCGGTGAAACAGTTGGCGGAACGGGAATCGGTGGAGATGCCGATTGTTTCCGCGGTTTACCGATGCCTCTATGAAGAGACTTCGCCGAAGGCTATGGTCGAGGAGCTGCTAAGCCGCGAACTGAAGGCCGAATTTTGACGATCGTCCCCGGTATTTTTGAAATCGCGAGCGTTATCAATTAGCGGTTAGACGAAAGAGGATCACGAAGAGTAGATGGCAGAAAAGGAAAATTGTAAGGCCAAGGATTGCGCCCGGGAAGCTTTCGCCAAGCATTATTGCCGCAAGCATTATCGGCTGTGGAAGCAGGGCGAGATGCCCAAGGCGCGGTACAAGATTTGTACCTTCGAGAAATGCCGCAAGAAGCGATTTCGCGGGAGTCTCTGCGAGCAGCACTACCAGGCCAAGCGCGGCAAGGGTGCGGCTGAGACAACCCCCGCCGCTCCCGCAGCCGCCACCGCCTGATTCGCCTGGCGCGAACCGCGTCGAGCCGCGGCCGGTAGCGCGGCCGGAATTGTCGCGATGGAACTCTCCGCAACCGTATCGCGGGCGAAAAAAGGTAACATGCGATGGCTAATCTGATCGTGGCCGGGGCGGCCGGACGGATGGGCCGGATGCTGATCGGGCTCATCGCGCAGGATCCGGCTCACAAGCTGGCCGGCGCGATAGAAGCCATCGGAATCCCGGCGCTCGGCAAGGATGCGGGCGAGGTCGCGGGACTCGGCACGCTCGGCGTCAAAGTAACCGCCGACTACGCCGCGGTTGCGCGACCCGATACGGTAACGCTGGATTTCACCAATGCGGCCAGTTCACTTGAGCATCTGGCGATTGCCGCCGAGAGCGGAGCGGCGATCGTAATCGGCACCACCGGCTTCACCCCCGAGATGGAATCGCGGGCGCGCCAGATTGCGCCCAAAACCCGCACTATAATCGCGCCTAACATGAGCGTCGGCGTGAACGTTCTGATGAAGATCGCCGCCGAAGTCGCGGCTATCCTTAGTGATTTCGACGCAGAAGTGGTCGAGATCCATCATAGAACCAAGGTTGATGCGCCGAGCGGCACGGCATTGGCGCTCGGGCGGGCAATCGCTGGGGCTCGCAAGCAGGATTTTGCCGCCAATGCGGTCTTCGGCCGCGAAGGTATCACCGGCGTTCGTCCGCACGAGAAGATCGGGGTGCTGGCGATCCGTGCCGGCGACGCGGTCGGCGATCATACCGTGATCTTCGGCGGCCAAGGCGAACGACTCGAATTGACCCATCGGACACAAAGCCGCGAATCGCTCGCACGCGGCGCGCTTCGGGCTGCAGCCTGGCTCATCGGACAAAAACCGGGCCTTTATACGATGCGCGACGTTCTCGGCTTGTAGCTCGCCGCCCCGCTCCGCTCTTCCAATATTTCCGACTCTGGCCGGATTGTCACCCACGATTATTCAAGCGACGGACGAACCAAGTCCGTAAGTATATAAAATAGCGTCTAAAAATGGGGTCGGCCGCCCTCAGGTGAAGTCGCCTCATCCGGCCTGGTTCGCAAACGGGCTAATTCGATTGCTCGAATAACATAAGCTATATTCCTCGCGCCACGGGATCCCCGCCTCCCCGACGCGCCTATCTTTGTGGGATTCAGCCGTGAAAGACACCATATTTTTCACAACTTTTTCGCCCGAAGCGTTCCGCTCCTAACAGAATTGTGTTATTAACGGGACAAATTGAGCTTTCGGACAGAACTTTTGTGCATCTTAAATTAGCTTCTCGACTGAGCCTTCTACCGCCCTACCTTTTCGCCGAACTCGATCGGCTGAAGAAGCAGGTTCAGGAGAAAGGGGTAGACGTCATCAGCTTGGGAATCGGCGATCCCGATTTGCCGACGCCTCATCACATAGTAGAAAGCCTCAAAAAAGCCGCTGAAAATAAGGCAAATCATCGCTATCCCGATTACCAGGGGCTCGACCGATTCAGAGAAGCGGCGGCGGGATGGTACAAACAGCGTTTCGGAATCAAGCTTGATCCCGCTTCCGAGGTCTGTGCCCTTATCGGTTCCAAGGAGGGTATCGCGAATTTCCCGACCGCGATCGTGGATCCCGCCGATATCGTCCTGATACCAGACCCAGGGTATCCAGTTTACTACTCGGGATGTGTGTTCAACGGCGGCGAGCCGTACTTCTTTCCACTGAAAAAGCAGAACCACTTCAAACCGGATTTCGGCTCGATACCGGAGGAAGTGGCACGGCGGGCGAAACTGCTATGGCTCAACTACCCGAACAATCCGACGGCGGCGACCGTCGATGCGGGTTTTTTCAAGGAAGCGGTCGCATTTTGCCTCAAGCACAATATCGTGCTCGGCCATGACTTGGCTTACTCCGAGATCGCGTTCGACGGCTATCGGGCACCGAGCGTGCTCGAAGTCGACGGCGCGCGTGAGTGCGCGGTGGAATTCCACTCGCTTTCCAAGACTTTTTCGATGACCGGATGGCGCGTGGGCTTCGTCGCCGGGAATGCGACGCTGGTACGCGGCCTGGGTGCGGTTAAAACCAACGTCGACTCGGGAGTTTTCCAGGCCGTTCAGGAAGCCGCGATTACCGCGCTGACCGGCGGCGACGAGACGGTTCGCGAATATTGCGCCATCTACAAGCGCCGGCGCGACCTGACGGTGGCATCGTTGCGCCGGATCGGTCTGGCGTGTGAAGTGCCGCGCGCGACCTTCTATATCTGGGCCGAAGTGCCCAAAGGGTACAGTTCAGCATCGTTTGCGGAGCGCGTGCTTAAGGAAGCGGGCGTGGTCATAACGCCGGGCTCCGGGTTCGGCAAAAGTGGAGAGGGGTTCGTTCGTTTCTCGCTGACCGTGAGCGACGAAAGGCTGAAAGAGGCGATCGGCAGACTAGAGGCGCTTCGGCTGTAACAAAAGGATGGCCAACAGGGCCTTCATCGGAATAGGTACCAACCTCGGCGATCGAACTGGCCAATTATCGCGAGGCAATCGAGCGCATCGGCAAGCTGCCGGAAACCCGGCTTGCTGCGCCAATCCTCGATCTATGAGACCGAGCCGGTCGGCGACGGCATCCGGGCGCCGTTCCTTAACGGCGCGGTCGAGGTCGAAACCGAGATGAATGCCGAAGCCTTGATGCGCCGGCTGCTCGCAATCGAGCGCACGATGGGCCGCAAGCGGGTGCCCGGACGCAAGGCTGCCAGCCGCGGAAAATACAAATCACGAATCATCGATCTCGACCTCCTGCTGTTCAACAAGGAGACGATCAACACCCGCTCGCTCAAGGTCCCTCATCCGCTGCTCCATGAGCGGCGCTTCGTGCTGGCGCCGCTGAGCGAACTGGCGCCGGCGTTCATCCATCCCCAACTCAATCTCTCGATTTCCGAAATGCTCGCCGGTCTGAAGTCACCGTATCGAGTCTCACTGATGAGGGCGGACCTGATAAGGTCCGGCCCGGTACGGGCGGTGGCTGCACCGAAGATGCCGCCTCCCAAGACAACGCTCCCTAAGATAAAGACCCCAAAGATAAAGCTTCAGAAGGCTCCGCCGAAGGGACACGCCACGACTTTCGTACGAGCCGAATCAGTACGCGCCCGATCCGCTCATCACGACCGTAGACCCGCCGGATGATACAATCGCGGAGGATGTGAGCGGTGTGATCGCTCGCGCCTCTCGATGGCTCGCAAAGCAAAAACAATCAAGCCCCGAGCGCTCTACCTGCCGCGTGTCGCCGGCGAGAGTTCCTGGCTCGAAAGCGACGCCTACGACCGACGGGCGTGGGCGGATATCTGCGCGGAGGCGAAGTCGATTGCCGAATTGCAGGAAAGCGGCGAGCGGCTGGTTCCGCACTTCGGCGCTCTGTTGGAGGATCTGTTTTTCGCCCTGTTCAAGTACAACGTCGTGTGGCGCAAGCCCGATGCGGTAAGGCCGAGCGCGGCGCTCAACCGCACGATCCTGCAAGACCTGCTGCCGTCGGCGGCCTTCGAAGCACTCAAGAATCGCACGCTGCTGGAGGAAGAGAAGGCGGCGATCGCGGCGGTGGTGCTGGGCGAGGAAGTACTCGAAATGGTCCGCACCGAACGGCTCATCAATCGCCGCGAGATGTTGGACTTGTGGGACATGCAACATCAGGAGCAGGACGTCGAGGAACGTGCGGCAACGCTCAAGACCGCGGATGAGATGACGGGCGGCGAGCCGTCGGAAAAAACCGACGACGACGACGCGATGCGGGAAAAGATTGAGCGGCTCAAGGAAGCCGCCCAGCGCGCGGCGCAGGTTTCAGAGGCTCGCCTGAATCAAAAGGCCCGCGCCTTCGAGGACACACTCAATCAACTCAAGCGCGGCGAGATCAAACGCCTCCAGCTGCGAAGCGCGCAACTGGCCGACGAGGTCGATCAGGCCGCGCAGGACAGTCACGATTTCAGCCTCGAATTCGGTCAGGCCGGCCGCCTCTCGGCCGGCGAGCGCATCGAGCTCGGGCGGCGCCTGGCGCGTAACAGGAAGATCGCCGAACTGGCGCGGCTGGTCGGCCGCTTCAAGCAGGACGCGCGGGCGCTCAGGCGAAAGATCCTCGAGCGCGGCGAGGCCGAGGTCTACGATATCGAGCGCGGCTCGGAACTCGGCCGCTTGATTCCCGCGGAGCTGCTCGCGCTCCATCATCCCGGCCTCTATCGCGACTTCAAGCGCCGCCTGCTCGAAGGCGCGGTGCTCCAGTACCAACTTCGTCAGGATGAGCAGAAGGGCAAAGGCCCGATGGTGGTGTGCCTGGACGTAAGCTCCTCGATGGAGGGCGAAAAGGAACTGTGGGCCAAGGCGGTGACGCTGACGCTGATGGACATCGCGCGGCGCCAGCGCCGATTGTTCCGCGCCGTGCTGTTCTCATCCGGTGAGGGCAGCCTCAAGGTTCTCGATCTCAATCGCGAACGGCGCTACGAACCGGAGCTGGCCAAGGTCATGGAACTGGCCGAATATTTCCCCGGCGGCGGCACCGATTTCGAGGCCCCGATCGACGCCGCCGTCGAGCTTATCGAAAAGAAGCAGCTCAAACGCGCCGACATCGTAATGATCACCGATGGTGAGTCGCAGGTAAGCCCGGATTGGCTGGCGCGTTTGCGCGAGCGCAAGGATGATCTGCAGTTTTCGATTTACTCGATACTGATCGATGTCGGTTCGAGCGAATTATCGACTCTTGCCCAACTCAGCGACCGGATGACATCGATCAGGAAGCTCAGCGCCGAGGGCACCAAGGAAATTTTCCTGAGGATTTAACCGCCGCCGGTTACGGCGGTGAATCCAATGGTTCGGCGGCGTGCGTCGAGGCGAAGTCCGCGGGCAGATCGCAACACAACTCGTAACTGGTGCCCGCGCGCGGCTCGGCGTCGTAGGTCTCTACCGAACCGTCGGCCTGGAGCCTGAGCGCCTGAAAGCTTCGCGCGCCGGAACCTCGCACCACCGAGAAGACGTAATATTTATCGGTTTCCAGGGGTTCAGGAGATCCGTAATCGGGCGCGGTTTGAGCAAAGTTCGGCGGAAGCTGGCCGTAACTGACAGATTTCAGGGCGTCCGGTCGCGCCGTCGCACGGACGCCGGGCAGATGCTCGAGCACGGAGAATCCCGGTCCGGTTTGATTGGTAATTTCCCACACCGGCCTGCCGCCTTCGAAGCGCACGACGGAGGAGGTCTTGTCGCCTTTCGATTTGGTCAGGATGACGTGCGCACCCAGGAATTCCGTCACCGTCAGCGACTGTAGGTAATCGTTCGGATGGGCATAGCTAATCTGTACGCTGGCGGCGGGACCTGGTGTAGCGACAGGCTCCGGAGCGCGGACCGCGGTTTCGGGGCTTTTCGGCGGATTGCGCCAGGCACATCCGGCGGCAAAGCCCGCGAGCAGCAGGGCGAGGGTAAAACATCGCGACCAGTATTGTCTGCTTGAACAACGACACATCGTGGCTGATTTACGAGCATCGGGTCCGCGAAGCAAGCCTCCGGGCCCACACCTGCTATCGACGGGTGGAACGGGCTTCAATCGGAGTGCCTACATCGCCGGAGAAAAATCGCCACCACGAACGCCGGCGCCGCCCCGGAGAGCCTCCCATCCGCTCGAGTTGGGTTTCCAGAACTTCCTTGAGTTCCCTGTCCAGGCGTTCGATTTCGTAATCCTCGGGAATCCTGCCCAGCTCCTGGCCTTCGGGAATTCCCTGACGCCGCCTGCCGTATAGCTGCTGGAAGCGGAGCTCCGCCTTGGCCATGATCGCCTGGTACTTTTGATCCAGCCGGCGCAGCGATTCGTTCATTTGCGCCAGCACGAGGAAGCGTCGACGCGTCAGGAACCAGTCCAGCAGGGCAATCGCGGTAATTACGAGCATCAGCACAACAGCAGCGCCGGCCACCAGGGCCGCGGTACGCCACCGGGGCAGGAGGCGAACCTCGCGCCCGAGATCGCGGTTGCTTGCGGCAAGCTCGTCGATACGGCCACGCGCGCTGCTCGCTTGCCGTTCGATCGCTTCGGTTTTTCGACGTGCGATTTCGAGTTCGTCGCCGAGCTTCGCCACTTGCGCCTTGAGATCGTCAACCTGGCCGGCGTAGGGATTCGGAACGCGCAGCACCATCCCGATTCGGAGGATCTCGTCGGCCGCCAGATGATTAGTTCGCATGAGCTCCGCGGTCTTGACGCGAAACATCCCGGCAATCGAGCCCGTGGTGTCGCCCGGGCGAATCGTATAGGTGAGATCGCCGTTGTCGTAACCGGCAACCATGGCCGCCTTTTCGCTTTGAATCGTGCCGGATGCCTGCTTCGCGGCGATCTCGCCGGAAGTTTTTATCGGAGCGGCTTTTCCTGGGACCGCTTCTTTCAACGGGGCTTCTTCGGGCGCGGGAACCGCGGGGTGGGCCTTTTTCGGCGCGGACTCTTTCGGACCGCCAACGATGCTGACCGGCGGCGAAATGTCTTCCTCCGTTAACCGCTCAGGCGCGGCAACCGCCAAGGCGCTCAGCCCAACGATCAGACAGAGCGCGATTTGCAACTTTGCAACCGTCGTCACTTTCGGACTCATCAGCCGGGCTGTCACGAAATTCCAGCCTATCCCTTTGGCGCCGCGATGCAAGAATAGCCCCGCGACGATATAGCCCACTTTAGCCAACGATGCCGCACTATCATCGAAGTCGTACGCGACGCGACCAGCGCGCCGCGACGTGATCTATATTAGCTCCTGGACCAGCGCATCACCGCCAGAAATTCACGATTTCCGGCGGGCCCGGTAATCGGTGACTCGATCGAGCCCGTCACTTCGAGTCCGATACCCACCGCAAATCCAGCACTTCCGCAAGTGCGCGGAGGCGAAGCGCATCGTCTCTGACCACGCCGCCTTTGCCGACGTTCCCTTTCCCGACCTCGAATTGAGGCTTTACCAGCGCGATGATATCCGCCGGCGTCGCGACCAGACCGATCACCGCAGGCAGCACCAGCTTCAGCGAGATGAAGCTGGTATCGACAACCACGAGGTCCGGCCGATAGGGCAAATCCTTCCGTCGTCACCGAGCGGATATTGGTCCGATCCATGACGGTAACCCGTGGGTCGTCGCGCAGGCTCTCAGCGAGTTGCCCGTAACCGACGTCGAGCGCGATCACGTGGGCGACGCCGCGGCGCAGGAGCACGTCAGTGAAGCCGCCGGTTGAAGCGCCGACATCGAGCGCGTGGCGTCCGGTCACGTCGAGCGCGAAGTGGTCAAGTGCGGCGAGCAGCTTGTAGGCTCCGCGGCTGGCGTACTCGCGCGTGGGCAACACGGCGATATCGGTCGCGGCATCGACCTTGAGATCGGGCTTGTCGGCGGGACGGGAATTGACGCGAACCAGCCCGGCCAGGATGAGCCGCTGGGCGCGCTCGCGGCTTTCGGCGAGCCCGCGCCGAGCCATCTCCACATCGAGGCGGGCGCGGGTTGCGGCCTTCGCTTTCATGTCAATCGAATCATACACCGAAGGCGTACCGGAAGCGCTCCGGCAACGTCGGCGGCTCAAGGCTGGAGCGGCAACTCGCGGGCGGCTAGAACTCCTCGTCGTCTTTGTCTTCGGCCGCGTTCTGATAGGGCGTACTGCGCAGTTCTCCCTGCGCGTTGCGCACCAGCACCTCGACCTTTTTTTCGATTTCATCGAGCTTATGATTGAGCACCGCACCAGGCCGATTCCGCGCTCGAAGGCCTCGATCGATTCCTCCAGCGACAGCTCGCCGGAGTCGATCCGGGCGACGATCGCCTCCAGTTCCTTGAGCTCGTCTTCAAATTTCTTCTGCTCTTCGCCATCGGACCTCAAGTCTCCCGTGCGGAGGTGCGCGCGCGCAAACGGCCACATGCGGAGCCGGATTTCCAGTTCGTCGCCGATATCACCTGGCCGCGTCAACGACGCCCGGCCGCTGGCCGCGCTCGGTCACCACCGCATAACCGCGCTCCAGCACTCGCAGCGGCGATAGCGAATCCAGCCGCGCGGCGAGCGCGGCCAGCCGCAAACGATGCGCTTGAACCGCGCGCGCGCCGGCCACGACGAGGCGTTCTTCCATCAGCTTGAGTTCCCGGCGCGGGATGTCGATGCGCGGAGGGCGGAGCCGGCCGGCGAACTGGAGCAGACGGTCGCGCCGGATACCAGGTCTTCGCCGATACGCGCTCGGTCAGAGAGGCGACCGCCTCGTCGAAGCGCTGGCGAATTGCCTGAAGACGGTCCGCGGTTCCCGCACCCGCGACGCCAAGTTGCGTGAGATGTCTGCGATGCGACACGATCGTGCTCTTCATCGCGCCGCCCATCGTGGCCGAAGTCTCGTCGAGCCGGCGCTTCAAGTCGGCCTTGCGGGGAACGACCAGATGGGCGGCGGCGGTCGGCGTCGGCGCGCGGGCGTCGGCGACGAAATCGGCGATAGTGTAATCGATTTCGTGGCCGACGGCCGAAACCACGGGAATCGTGGAGCGAAAAATCGCGCGCGCGACGACCTCCTCATTAAACGCCCACAAATCTTCGAGCGAGCCGCCGCCGCGTCCGACGATTATCACCCGCGCGCGCCCTCACGATTGAAATCGTCGATCGCCTGGGCCACCTCGGCGCCCGCGCCCGCGCCCTGCACCCGCGCGGAGCGGATGATCAGATGGAGATTGGGAAAGCGCTCAAGCAGTACGGTCATCATGTCATGCAGCGCCGCGCCGCCAAGCGCCGTCACTATGCCGATCGCGCGCGGCATGAACGGAAGCGGACGCTTGCGCGCGGCGTCGAATAATCCTTCCGCGCTGAGCCGCGCCTTGAGCTGCTCGAAGGCGAGTTGCAGCGCGCCCACCCCGCGCGGCTGGATTTCCTCGGCATAGAACTGGAGCGCGCCGCGCGCCTCGTAGAGGCTTGCCCGCCCGCGGACCATCACTTCCATTCCGTCGTTTATCTTGAAGCGAAGCTTCTGCGCGGCGCCGCGGAACATCACGACGCGCGATCGCGCTGCGCTTATCCTTGAGCGTGAAATACAGATGGTCCGACGGCGCCATGCGGGCGTTGGAAACTTCGCCGACGACCCAGCATTCGTCGAGGTGGAGTTCGAGCGTCTCCCGCACCATCCGCACGAACTGGGTGACGCCCAGAGCCTTGACCTGCGGTCCGCGAAGCGAGAGTTCGAGTTGTCCGGCCATCGTGCGAGCAATTTACCAGAAGCCGCTCTGCCAAACCTAGCGCGGAGCCAAGGCGCCGGTACGCTTCAAGCAGATGCGGGCTAAAAAAAAGGCCGGACGGGGATCCCGTCCGGCCTTCGCCATCGCGTCTGTTTTTAGTCGGGAAGCTTTTTACTACTACGGCTTGGACTGATTGTCCGCCGGAGTCTGCTCGTTCTTCGCGAGCTGCGCCTTGAGCGTGTCCCAGTGCTTGAGCAGGTCGATAGCCTTGGCCAACTGGATATCCTTGGCGGGCTTTTCCTTGGCGACTGGCCGCTCCGGTCTTGCCCTTATCTTCCTTCAGGGGCTTCGCGCTGGTGTCGCCAGGCTCGCTGGATTCGCGCTCCTTGCCGTTGTGGAAATGATGCGGAAGGTCGCTCTCACGAATAACCGTATGATCCTCGACGTCGACCGGGATTTCGAGCGAAGCCAGGGTCGGCTTGGGTCCTTCGACCTCGAGGTCGGGCGTTATACCTACCGCCTGAATCGAGCGGCCGTTGGGCGTGAAGTAGCGTGCAGTGGTGAGGCGAAGCGCGGATTTGTCGTCGAGCGGCAGGATGGTCTGGACGGAGCCCTTGCCGAAGGTCTGCGTACCTAACACTACGGCCCGCTTATGGTCCTGCAGGGCGCCGGCGACAATCTCGCTGGCGCTCGCGCTACCCGCGTTCACCAGCACAATCATCGGAAAATCGGAGAAGCCGGTCTTCTTATGGGCGAAGTACTTTTGGCGCTGATTCTCCAGTCGCCCCTCGGTATAGACGATCAGTCCGCCGTCGAGAAAATCGTCGGCGACCCGAACCGCCTGATTCAGCAGCCCGCCGGGATCGTCGCGCAGATCGAGCACCAGTCCCTTGACCTTGCCGTGTCCTTCCTTTTCGAACTTCGCCAGCGCATTCTCGACGTCCTCGTCGGTATGCTCCTGGAAGGTCGCGACCCGGATATAGCCATAGCCGCCGTCGAGCTTCTTGGCCTTTACGGATTTGATCTTGATTACGTCGCGCTCGAGGGTGACGGTAAATAACTGCGGAACGCCGTCGCGATGAAGTGTCAGGCTGATTTTGCTGCCCTTCGGCCCGCGCATCCGCTTGACCGCGTCGGTCAGCGTCATGTCCTTGGTGAAATCGCTGTTAATCTTGACGATCTGGTCGTTGGCCTTGATCCCGGCCTTGTAGGCCGGGGTGTCCTCGATCGGCGAGACCACTGTCAGCATCGAATTCTTGACCGTGATTTCGATACCCAGACCGCCGAAGCTGCCGCGCGTCTCGACCTGCAGGTCCTTGTAAAGGTCAGGGGTGAGATAGGCGCTATGCGGGTCGAGAGAAGCCAGCATCCCGGCGATGGCGCCGTTGATGAGCTGCTTGGTCGGCACCGGCTCGACATAGTTCTTTTGCACTATGGCGAGCACATTGGCGAAGGTTTCAAGCTCCTGGTAGGACTCCTGCGGCAAGGCCTGGGCGCGCGGCGCGAGCCTGTCCTGAAGCATCATAAACCCGACGATCGCCGCGAGCGCCGCGACCAGGGCCCATCGTTTTTTCTTTGAAACTGACATTCACGACCTGCCGAGTGGAATTGCGAGAACTACTTGATAATAACCCGATTCCCGCGCGATACAAATCGGGGTCTAGCCTTCTTCGGTCTCGAGCAGCTGTTCGACCAACTTGCGCACGTCATCGCGCGCCCAATCGAAAGCGCCCATATGATGGGCCACGATCCGCCCTTTGCGATCGATTATGAAGGTCTCGGGAACGCCGGTCACGTCCGTAAGACTGGCCGATAAGGTTGTCCGGATCGAGCAAAACCTGAAAGTGGTAGCCGTTCTTTTTTACATACGGGGCTACAACTTCGTGCCCTCTTGATCCTCGCTTACCGCCAGCATCACGAAGTCTTTACGGTTCTTGAACTCATTGAACAGCACCTCCATCGAGGGCATCTCCTCGCGGCAAGGGCCGCACCATGTGGCCCATACGTTGAGGAAAACCACCTTGCCACGCAGCGATGAAAGCGACACCGTATTGCCCGCCAGGTCCAGAAGTTTGAAGTCGGCCGCGAGCTCGCCTGCGGCGATTTCTTCCCCGCCGGTATGATGGGGCGCCGCCACCTGCTTGACAGCCTGGGAAGGGCCCAGACGCTGGAACGCGAGGACCCCCAGACCCAGAACGATCAGCACCACTCCGAGGCCGGCAATAATCCTGCTTTGAATAGTCATATTTCAGGCCCGCGCCGGGCGCTCCGCCGATAGCACCGGATGCCTGACGCCCGACCAGTAATATCCAATCATACCGATAACCATCATTGCGACTGATATGAGCTGCGCTTCGCTCAGACCCATCAATATTCTCGGGTTGATCCTTACGAATTCCGCCACGAAGCGGCTGGCTCCTGCAAGAATCAGATAAATGCTGAATAGGCGGCCTTGCGATTGCTCGACGAACGGCTTCTTTCGCAGCGACCACAAAATTAGGAACATCAAAGCGTAAAGAATACTTTCATAGACCGGCGCCGGATGGACCCGCACGCCGGGATAAAAACCCGAGACGAGATTATTGTTGGCGTCGAGTTTGAGCACGGTTTGCGCATTCCATCCGACGATCGCGTTGGGATAAGCCATCGCCCACGGCAGTTTTGACGGCAACCCCCAATCGCCGTCGCCCGAGAGTTGGCACCCGAACCGTCCTATCGCATGGCCCAGAATCAGCGCCGGGGCGCACATATCCGCCAAGGTGAGCCAGGGAATCTTGTAGTGACGAGCAATGAAAACGCTGGCGATGATCCCGCCCAAAAGCCCGCCGAAGTAGACAAAGCCCGAGCCGGAAAAAATCATCGCCCAAGGGTCGGCTCGATAGAATGCAAAATTGTCAAAGATATCGTAGATTCTTGAGCCGACAATCGCGGCTACCGCTCCCCACAGCACGAGCATCGAGGCGTGCTCCGGGTTATAGCCACGGCGCTTGAATTCAAGCGATGCGGCGAAATCGCCGGCAAGGAAGCCCAGCGCCATCATCAGGCCGTAGCTGTAAACCGTGATGGGGCCGATGCGGAAGAGAATCGGTATCATCGTGACTGTTCAATATATTATGTCGCGGATAGACGGCACCAGACGGCTCGGCGGAAGCGGCCCGCGTTCTGAATAATCGGGGATGAAACGGAGAAGCGATTTTGCGAGTGGTTGTCCAGCGGGTAACTCGGGCTGAGGTCAGAATCGACGGTCGGGTAGCGGGCCGCATCGGGATCGGCTTCGTCGTCCTGCTCGGAGTGGCGCGGGACGATAGCGAACAGGACGCGGCATTCATCGCCGACCGGATTATCGGGCTCAGAGTCTTTGCCGACGATCAGGGCAAGATGAACCTGGCGCTCAAGGCGGTCGGCGGCGAACTGCTCGTCATCTCGCAGTTCACGCTGCTGGCCGATACCGGGGGCGGTCGGCGCCCGTCGTTCATCGCCGCGGCGGCGCCGAATGAGGCCCGTAGACTCTACGAGCACTTCCTGTCGCTCGGCAGGAGCGCCGGTGTTAAGGTCGAACAGGGAGAGTTCGGCGCCATGATGGAGGTGGAACTGGTAAATCACGGACCGGTGACCATCATTCTGGACAGCCGCAAGAACTGAGGTTATGGCGCGGGCCGGTTTCTACGCCGTCGAATCGGGAAAGATTTCGTTTCGTCGCGACGGCCACTGGTACAGCGACGATGAGCGGATCGGGAATTCGCGAATCGCGCTGCTTTTCAGCCGCAGCATCCACCGCGCGCCCGACGGCGGCTATTTTCTGCAAGTCGGCGACGAGCGCGAACCGATCACCGTCGAGGACACGCCCTACGTGGTGAAGTCGATAGAGGGCGACGCTCAAACCGGGTTCACTATGGTGCTCAACGACGATACGCGCGAGCCGCTCGATCCCGGCTTCGCTCGAGATCGGGCGCGACAACGTGCTTTACTGCCGAGTGAAGCGAGGCGAGTATCGTGCGCGATTTCTGCGTCCCGCCTACTACCATCTGAGCGACTGTTTGCAGCGCCGACGAGCGCGGCGGTTTTTCGCTGATCACGATGGGCAAGCGATATCCGCTTCGGATGTCACCGCCGGCGCCGACATCCCGGATGCGAGCTGACCAATCCGACGCGGCCAAGCGCTCAACGTCGTCCTCGTACGGCCAGAGATACCGCAGAACACGGCTCGATCGCACGGCTTACGGCGGCGATTCGGGCCGGCTGCATCTGGTCGGGCCGCTCGGATTCTCGCTCGAAGATCGCTACCTGAAGCGCGCCGGACTGGATTACTGGCCCTTGGTCGATTTGCGAACTTACGAAAGCTGGGAAGCAATTCGTCGACGCTAACCCCCGGTCGGCTTCAAATATTTCTCGGCTCGCGCCGTCGAAGTCCATACCTCGCTGCGAGATATCAGTCCGGAGATTTTCTGGTGTTCGGCAGCGAGACCAACGGATTGGTCGCGGATTTTTGGCCGGCACGGGAGAGGCCGCGTACCGGATTCCGATTTTCGAGCCCGGCGTGCGAAGCCTTAATCTGGCAAATGCGGTTTCGATCGTGACGTACGAGGCGCTGCGCCAGACCGGAGCGTTCGCGGAATAGGCGCGCGGCGTTGCGGGCTTTTCCCGCAACCTGCGCAACGCATAACAGTTTCTAGGCAGCCTTTTTCTTGCGCGGTGTCGTGGCCACCTCGCCTTCCTTGCGCACGATGAAGCGGCTGTCGAGCTGGCCCATCTTCTCGACCACGCCGCCGTATTCGAGCTCGCTGTACGGAAGCATCGCCGGACCCGAGAAGCCCTGTTGGCGAATCTCAGCCGCCTTTTGCGAGACGTTGTTGCGTACCCAATCCCAGAACGGATGGTCGAAAGCGTCAACGGGCTCGGTAAACCTGCCTTCGTGCACGCAGAATGCGGCGCAGGTCACCGACGGCGGACCGTCGAAGAACGAAATCGCGGAGTTCAACTTCACCGGCATCAGCGGACCGTTATGACTGCCCCGCATCGTGCCGGCCACGTAATGGCCAATTCGATAGGGTGACAGAATCTCGCCGAGTGGCCGGGAAAGCGCCCTGAACCCGGACCAGCGCGACCGGATCGTCCTTGCCGGTGTAAGTGCCCGCGATATTGTGCAGGCGCGAGGTCGAGACCACCGCCGCGATATCGTCGCTGGCCCGGCTGCGGATCGATTCCACCACGAAGCGCTCGTTGTCGCGCAACAGGCAGGCGATATCGTAAAGCTCTTCGGGCGCGTTCAGTCTCGATCACCCGGTCGCCCTCGGTATGGTTGACGTCCATGATGGTGAAGGTGAAGCCCTTGGCCATCTTGGGCGAGAGCAGCAGCCCCGCGCAGTGCATCGGATCCACGAACGACAGATACATCGGGAGGTTGTAAGCGCCAGGATCGGTCTTGTCTGCGGCAAAAAACATGAACGGCTCATTGGGCCGCTCTTCGAACTCCATCTCGCAGGAGGCCGGCCCCAGACCGCGGATGTTGCCCGAAAAGGCGTCCTTCAGCATGTCCTGTCCGGCGCCATAGAGCCCCTGCTCCTTGGCGACCTTGGTGCCCGCCATGAAGGCGTCCCACGCGAGCTCGTGGATCTTGGGGTTATCAACTCCGTGCTGATGCGACATCAGGATGGCGATGTCGTCGCCGGTGGTGCTGAAGTAGCAATCGATCAGAAGTTTCTTGCCCTTTTCGCGCACAAAGCGCTCGACGGTTTCCCTAAGCTTCGCGCTGGGCTTAATGTGGCCGCCGATCGAACCTACGTCGGCCTTGATTACTGATAGCGTCGTTCTCATCACGCTTCCTCCCGTGTCGTTTCCCCTAACTGGTTTCTCGTCTCTGGCTTGGACGGCACGAGGCTCAGCGCGAGGTTCCGTTCAAGTCGCTAAGTTTGTCTGCCGGAGATGAGCGTCAGCCCTACGCCGCATCCGCACTATTTGCGGGCCACGGGTCTGGCTCGCTCATGTCACCGTGTTCCTGACCTTTCCCCTCACTGTATACTTCCTGGCGATGCCGGCCAATATTTCACCACCCCTCTCAAAAGCCCGTCTAATAGTCGGGCAAATCGATTCCAGCCGGATTAATGGCTTTTCGCTGGTACTCGCTGAGGCTCACTCGCTTCGATCACGGTCAGGATGGCTCTACGTCAGGCTAGCGCTTCGGGACCAGACCGGGGCAATCTCCAGCACGCCAATCGCAACCGCTATCGTAAGCGGAGGCGGAAGGGAAGTGAAGCCGTGGATCGAGTGTAGGGTCTTTCCACAAGTCCAATTCGGCGATCGAAGCTTGATCGACGCGCGCGGGATGGGACTGGAGGCGGAAGTCGTAAGGCTGATGGGAAAATCGATTCATCCCGGAGGCCATTTGATGCTCGATTACGAGAGCGCCGGCCAAGAGGAGACGTTCGCCGAATTGGTTCTGGGGGTTCCGCCGCCCGCGAGCTATCTCGGATTTTTGATGTTCCGCGCGGGATGCCGGGGCGAATTCAAGGATTGGTATTTCTCCGAAGGCGGGCACGAGGGTTCCCGCAAGCTCCAGGCGAACAAGTCTCCCGACGCGGCTGCGGAGAAGCTCGCCCTGCGCGGGCACCTGAAGCATCTACGCGCGTTCATCCGAAGCCCGATGCCGCATGGCCGCGACGATGCCGCTATCGTGGCCGGGGCAAAAGCCCGAGCGCGAATGTTGCTCAAGGAATTTGGCCGGAAAATAAGTTAACCGCTGGCTTTCTCCGCGCCTCTCCCGGATCAGGGAGAGGCGGCCGAGCGCGCAGCGCGAGGCGGTGAGGGTTCGACAGGAAGTTGTTGACTTTTCCTTCTTTCCTAACAGCTTTAACGCCGCGCCTACTCCCACGCGCGACTGACAAGGCCCCTCACCCTATCCCTCTCCCTGATCCGGGAGAGGGAACCTGAGGAGCCCGGCAACCAATTATGCAAAGCGCTTCTGGAGAGAGCGGGCATTCAAGAGGTCGCCAATCGAGAAAAACGGCCCCTTTCAGGCCGGGCTCATGGGTTCGTGATGGGCCCGCACGTATTCGAGCGCCTGTTCGCGCGTGCGCAATTCGCCGTCGAGCTGAAGATCCTGAACTTCCTTCAGGATGGTCTTGAAGCGAGGGCCGGGCGAGAACCCCATCGCGATGAGGTCGTGGCCGCCGATCAGCGGGGCGGGCCGAATCTCCTCATGGCTGAACTCGCCCAGCGCGGCCCTGCAAAAATGGTAATAGCCGAGGTAGGAACTCGACGCCAAAGCGTCGAGGCGCGCCAGTTCGAGCAGCTCGAGGAATCCCTCTTCCGCCAACATCCGTTTGAGCGTCGCCGGCCGCATCTGCGGCGCCATGCAGAGTCGCAGATGATTGCGCGTCAGATAGGCCACCCGCTCCTGCACGAAGCGCGAGCGCTTGAGCCGGCGCAGAACCTCGGTCGCGATCTCGGCGCCCCGCTCGGTATGGCCGAAGTAAGTCATCTTGCCGTCGGTCACCGTGCGGCACTGCGGCTTGGCGATATCGTGCATGAGCACGCCGAACGCCAGCGTCTCGCTGCATCCCGGATCGAGCATCGAGAGCGCCAGCATCGTGTGCCGATAGACATCGCCTTCGGGATGGAAGTTCGCCGGCTGCTCGCATCCGACCAGCAGCACGACTTCGGGCAGCACTTCCGCCAGGAGATTGCTCCTGAGCATCAGGTCCATCGCGCGGGCGGATGCGCCCTCGGTCAGCGCCATGACGATTTCTTCGCCGATGCGCTCGGCCGAGACGGCGCCGATACTCGCAGCCGACTCGCCGATCGCCGCCCAGGTCTCCGGCTCGATGGCAAAATTCAGCCGTGCGGCCAGACGCGTCGCACGCAGCATCCGCAGCCGGTCCTCGCCGAAGCGCTCGCTCGGATTGCCGATTGCGCGGATGATGCCGGCGCGCAGATCGCGCATCCCGCCGACCAAATCGATAACCCGATCGGTCTGCGGGTCAAGGAACATGCCGTTGATGGTGAAATCGCGCCGGGCGGCGTCTTCCTCGATCCTGCCGAAGCGTACCGAGGAGGGACGGCGTCCATCGATGTAGTGGGCGTCGGCGCGGAAAGTCGCGACCTCGAACTGATCCGAGCCCATCACCACCAGTATCACTCCGAACTTGGCGCCAACCGCGACCGTGTTGTCGAACAGACGCTGCACCACTTCAGGGCGGGCGTCGGTGGCGATATCGTAGTCCTTGGCCTTGACGCCGAGCACACGATCGCGCACGCATCCACCGGCCAGATACGCCGCGAAACCCGCTTCGCGCAGATGGTTTACCAGCGCGAGCGCCTTTTCTTCCTTCTCCGATTTCACTGGAGCCTATTCTAACTTTTGCGCCCTCGCGCGTCAGCTACTCGGATGCCCGAATCGGGGTTCGCCGGCCTTGCCAGGCAGTCCGACCAGGTACTTCAATTGGCCGGCGATTCCGATAGAGTTTATCCTCACAATTGGGAAAATGATCGAACAAAGACCACTCAAAGGTATTCGCGTGCTCGACCTCTCGCGCGTTCTGGCCGGGCCGTTCTGCACCATGAATCTTGCCGACATGGGCGCCGAAGTAATCAAGATCGAGCTTCCGGGACGGGGCGACGACTCGCGCGGATATCCGCCGATGATACCGGGCTCGACTGACTCGGGATACTTCTACAGCGTCAATCGCGGCAAGCTCAGCGTAACCCTCGATCTGCGAACCAGCGAAGGCGGGACGATTTTTCTCGATCTGGTGCGACACGCGGACGTGGTGGTGGAAAATTTCTCTCCCGGCACGATGGAGCGATTCGGGCTTGGCTACGGAGTTCTCTCTTCGGCCAATCGGGCGATCATCCTGTGCTCGATTTCGGGTTTCGGCCAGACCGGCCCGATGAAAGAGGCGCCTGCCTACGATATCGTCGCGCAGGCGGTGGGCGGCACGATGAGCATCACCGGCGAGCCCGACGGCGAGCCGCTTAGATGCGGCATATCGATTGGCGATCTCACTGGCGCGCTGTACGGCGTGGTGGCGATCCTGGCGGCGTTGCGTATCCGCGATACCACCGGAATCGGGCAGCATCTCGACATCGCGCTGCTCGATTGCCAGGTGGCGCTGCTCGAAGACGCACTCGCGCGCTATTCGGCGACCGGAAGAATCCCGCGCCCGCTCGGCACCCGCCATCCGTCGATTACGCCCTTCCAGGAGTTTCACGCCGCCGACGCCTACTTCGTGATCGGCGCGGGCAACGAAACGCTGTGGGCAACGCTCTGCGACGCGATTGGGCTCGGCGAGCTCAGGAACGACCCGCGCTTTCAGACCAACGCGATGCGCACCGCGAATCATGCCGCGCTGGAAAAGATCCTGAGCGAGCACCTCGCTCGCCATCCGCGCGACTACTGGCTCGAACGTCTGGCCGAAGCGGGAGTCCCGTCGGCTCCGGTCAACAATATCGAAGAGGTGAGCCGCAATCCGCATCTGGCCGCGCGCAACATGATCGTCAACGCCGAGCATCCGAGCTTTCCGGGACTGATCGTGCCGGGATCGCCGCTCAAGTCGGTCAATTCCAACGCGACTCCCAACACTCGCGCCCCGGAACTCGGCGAACATACGGAACAGGTTTTGAGCGACATGCTTGGTTACGATTCCAAACGTCTGGCCCAACTGCGAAACAGCGGTATCATATAGATTAGGTCCGCCATCCCCTCAGGGAACGATTCAACGGAGGAACGTCATCGTGCGTGAAGTAGTAATCGTCGATGGAGTGAGAAGCCCCATAGGTCGCGGCAGCAAGGACAAGGGATATTACAAGGATATCCGGGCCGACGATCTCGCGGTGTTCTGCGTGCGCCGGCTGGTCGAGCGCAATCCGAAGCTCAATCCCGCCGAAATCGAAGACGTGGTGTGGGGATGCGCCAATCAGTCGGGCGAGCAAAGCTTCAACATCGGACGGATGATCGCGCTCCTGGCCGGTCTGCCGGTCGAAGTGGCCGGCACCACGCTGGATCGGCAGTGCGGATCGGGTCTTCAGGCGATCAATTTCGCGGCGCAGGCGATCATGACCGGAGCGGGCGAAGTGGCGATAGCCGGCGGCGTCGAGCACATGACCCATATCCCGATGGGCGCGGGATTATCGCCCAACGAGAAGCTGCTCGACATGTTCCCGCGCGACATGTTCTTCATGGGCCTGACCGCCGAGCGGCTGGCCGATATGTACAAGATCAGCCGGCGCGATTCCGACGCGTTCGCGCTGAGATCGAATCAGCGGGCGATCGCCGCGCGCGAGCGCTTCAAGGAAGAAATCGTTCCGATCAAGCTCGGCGACGGCAACACGGTCGATACGGATCAAGGGCCGCGCGCCGACACCAGCCTCGAGAAGCTCGCCGCGCTTCAGCCTTCATTCAAGCCCGACGGGCAGGTCACTGCGGGCAATTCCTCGCAGATCAGCGATGGCGCGGCGGCGGTGCTGCTGATGAGCGCCGAGCGGGCGCGCGCGCTGGGGCTTAAGCCGATGGCGAAAATCGTCGCGACGGCGGTCGCGGGTGTGCGGCCCGAAATCATGGGATGGGGTCCAGTGCCGGCGATCGGTAAGGTCCTCGGCCGCGCGAAGCTTGCGCTAAAAGACATAGATCTGTTCGAGATCAACGAAGCGTTCGCGGCGCAGGTGCTGGCCTGCAACACGGAGCTGCGGATCGACGAAGAGAAACTCAACGTGAACGGCGGAGCGGTCGCGCTCGGCCATCCGCTGGGATGCTCGGGAGCGCGGCTGACCGTCACATTGCTGCACGAGATGCGTCGGCGCGGCTCTCGCCTGGGCGTGGTCTCGATGTGTATCGGGATGGGCCAGGGAATCGCGACGGTCGTCGAGCGAGTCTGAGCGGCGCGCGTCAGGATAGTGCCGCAGAACGACTTCGGCGAGGCCATCCCCTCCTGCCCTCGCCCATTATTTTAGGGGAGAGCGCCTGGTTTACGTAGGGGGGTTGCCATCGTCGGCGGAAGCGCGGCTCCGAGCCGGCATTGTGCTGGTAGCGCTATCGTATCGAGGATCGGCGTGCCAACGTTCCAGACTGGATAGGAACATTTGGTCGGAACTTTGCAAACGGTGGGCAGGAGGCTCGCAACCCCACGTGCGGTTGCGGCATGCGGCGTCGCTCTGCTTATCCTGCTTTCAACGCACGCGCTGTTCCGAGGAAAGTTGATCAACGGGCACGACGCGACCTATTATCCGCTGCGCGTGACGGAGTTCTCGCGCGCGCTGCTCGACGGCGGCCAAATTCCGCCGATCTGGGCGCCCGATTTAAGTAACGGCCACGGCCAGCCGCTTTTCGAGTTCGCGCCGCCGCTCCTCTATGCGGTTGCATTACCGCTCTGGAAACTCGGATTCGGGCTGGCCGATTCGCTTCAGTTGACGCTCGCCATTCTGGTCGCGCTCGGCGGCGTCGCGATGTACCGGCTCGCCCGGATGTACCGATCCGCGCGGTTCGTGGCCCTGGCCGTCACGGGTGCATGGCTGTTCGCGCCCTATCTCGCGCTCGACCTCTACGTGCGCGCCGCCTTCGCCGAAGCGGCGGCACTGGCGGTAGCACCACTGGCACTGCTGGGGCTCGAACGCGCGCTCGAAAAGCCTTCGCCCCGACGCCTGGCGGCGGGCGCCGTGGCGGTCGCGCTTATACCGCTCGCTCATAACGCAATCGCGCTTTTGCTGTTCCCAATCTTCGGCGTGCTTGTGCTTGCTGAGGCGCTGGTCGATAAGCGCCCGCTTCGTACGGTGGCGGCCGGCGCTTCGGTGATGGCGGCCGGGCTCGGAATCAGCGCCTTCTTCTGGGTACCCGCGCTGATCGAGAATGGCTTCGTCAAGACCGATCTGCTGCGCGTCGGGTCCTATAACTGGAGCCTCCACGCGATCTCGCCCCATCAGCTTCTGTGGGGCCGCTGGGGTTTCGGCTATTCGGTGCCGGGGCCAAACGACGGGATGTCATTCGCGCCCGGGCTGGTGATGATACTTCTCGCCGCCATCGGCGCGATCCTCACGCTGAAGTCGGACGACCGGAAGCGCCGCGCACGGGCCGCGGTGTTCGTCGCCGCGGCCGCGGTGGCCGCATGGCTGGCCACCGAAGACTCCGCGGTCGTCTGGTCACGCGTCGTTATGCTCCAGTACTTCCAATTTCCGTGGCGCGCGCTGTCAGTAGTCGCGCTGATGCTGCCGCTGCTTGCGCTTCCGGCGCTGGAACGAATCGGCCCGCGCGGCGCGCTGGCTATGCTCGCGTTGATCGTGTTCGTAAACATCCGGCATACGGAACCCAAGGGCTACAAGACCTTTGACGATGAATTCTATTATCCCGAGTCGATCGCCGGGAAGGGTCTGAACGTTAACCTCGGAGAGTACGAGCCGCGATGGGTCGCGGTCCGCCCGCCGTACAGTCCTCAGAAGCTGCGGGCGCGCAGCGGCCAAATGTCGGTGCAGACGCTGCGGCACGGTTCCTCGGAGCAGCTGTTCGAGACGAGCGCGCAGAGCGTTACTCCGGTGGAAGCTGCAACCTTTTACTATCCGGGATGGACCGTGCTGGTGGACGACCGCGAGGTACCGGCCTCGCCCTGTCCGCTTTCCGGAACGATGTGCTTTGAACTGCCGCCCGGACAGCATCGGGTTGCGCTCCAGTTGCGCGCCACCCCGACACGCCGCACGGCAAGGATTATCTCGATCATCTTCGCGATCCTGCTCGCCGCTGCCGCGATCTTAACCGCCCTCAGCAGGCGAGCGGCCTCCTGTACGGCGGGCAACTGACCGGCTGGGTTGTTCGGAAAACGCCTGTGCGCCAACGGTCTACAGGATTATTACCCTGACACCCTCTCGCGACAGAGCGGGCTAAAAGACAGGATAAAAACAGGAAGGACGGCCCGCGGAGTTTCCGTCGAGCAGCGATCGCGCGTTAGCGGCGGCCGCAGCCGCATCCGCCGGCGCAACATCCGCCACCGCCGCCGCCCGCGGCCATCGGAGCGCTGGTGCTTACGTTCGCGCCGGCGCTGCGCGCCGAGGCGAAAACCGAAAGTTCGCGGCTGAGCCTGGCGCCGTTGCACGACGGGCATTCGGCCTTTGGGCGGCTGGCGCTCACCAGCGCCTCGAACGAGCATCCGCAATCAACACATCGATATTCGTAGATAGGCATCGGTTCTAATCCTCGAACGGTTGCGCGTACTCGACCAGCACTCCGCGCGCCGCCTTGGGATGTAGGAAACAGATCATTCCCGCCAGTCCCGAACGGGGCTTCTGATCGATAAGCGGCAGGCCCTTTTCGCGAGCGGCCTCCAATTCGTGCGCGACATCTTCGGTTTCGAAAGCATATATGATGCAATCCGCCGCCGCGGCGGGCGAGGAACTTGCCCACGCCATTGTCGGGGCTTAGCGGTTCGAGCAACTCGATCTCGCTCTCGCCGACCTTGAGCAGCGCGGCCTTGACGCCCTGCTCCTCGATCGTGGCGCTCTTTGTCAGCGCCAGGCCGAGCGCGTCGCGCCAGAAGCGGTAGCCCTGCTTCAAGGTTCGGCACTACGACGCCGACATGATGGATTCGTTTCAGCATCGGATTTTTTCTCAGTTCGCGTTTCCCTTAAGCAGAGCTGGCGTTGCAGCGCGTCCCACTGCGCCTTCATCTGCGGCGTGCCGAGGCTGGGATGCTCGCTGCGGGTGACGGCGAGCTTGTTGCAGGCGGCCGCGATATTGCCCTGTTCGGCGTAAATTCTGGCGATATTGTACTTGGCTTCGTACCAGACATCGTCGGACTCCGCCGCGACCGACTCGACCCGCGTCCATAGTTCGACCGCGTCCTTGTAATTCTTCTTCGCCTGGGCGATACGGGCCAGCCCGGCATTGGCGTCTGGCGAGCCCGGATCGGCCTTCACCACCTGGCTGAAGATCTCCTCGGCCTTGGGCACGTTGTTGGCCGCGATATAGGCCTTGCCGAGAATCGACAGCGTGCCGGTCAGATTCTTGGCCGGCAGCCGGCCCGCCGCCACCTGATC
The DNA here is from genome assembly GCA_963759165.1 of uncultured Pseudomonadota bacterium. Lineage (GTDB taxonomy): Bacteria > Desulfobacterota > Binatia > Binatales > Binataceae > DATJOQ01. The sequence goes on from CAVWXK010000001.1 coordinate 2,945,783, forward strand.
CTCGAAGTAGCTATACGCGATTGCGGTCAGTTTGGTATCGGCCTCGGCTCCCGCGACATCGCCCGCGGCGCGCTTGTTGGCGCGCATGCTTCCAGAAGTCCAGCCCGATTTCCTTCATGAAATCGTTCGCGCCCGACGTTGAGCCGGTTGCGCTCGACCATCGCCTGAACGTCGCGTTCCAGATCGGCATAGCGGCCGAGCTGATCCAGCGCCTGAATCCGCCATTCCGCGATTTCGTTGAACCGCTCCTTCATCCGGAGATACTGCGTCTTCGTAGCCGGCAAGCAGGCTCGCGACTTGCGCGTAATCGATCTTGTGCTCGCGTTCGAGCAGGTTGGTCGAGCATATAGATCGCCCGGCCGCGCAGATCGTGCAGCAGCCGCACGCTCGGCCGGCGCCCTGCGCTCGGCCGCTGGGGCCGATCGCTATCGCCGCTTGCAGCGCCGCCTTGGTGTGCTTCTGCAGCTGCTCGATTTCGGCGGTAGATTGAGGCGTTTCCTTGTGATCCTTGACGCTCTGCGCGTTCACCGCCTCGACCAGCGCCAGATAGTAACACTCGGCGGCATTGAACTTGGCGTGAACTTCGTAATCGGGGTTGTTCCCGAGACCTGCGAATAATCTTGAGCGGCTTGCAGATACTGCTTGTTGCGCTGCTCGACTTCCGCCAGACGGAAACGAGGCTCGTAGGCATACTGGCCGCGCGGGTACGACTTCAGGTAATCGCGCGCCGCCGCCGACCATCGCTGCTCGAGCTGAGGATTCTTGCCGCCGCCTTGCTGCCACTGATAATGGGCGAGCTTGAAGCGCATGTAGGACGCCCACTGCGCGTCGGGATTGCCGGGCTGGCGGGCGATTTCGTCAACCAGCTCCTGGACCTGCCTCGTGGCGGCCCTGCGCATAGTAGATATCGGCGGCGAATTTGTAGGCCTTGGGATATCGGCCGCTGCGCGCCGCCTGAATGTAGTACTTGGCGGCTTCGGATGTTGCTTTTTGGAATAGAGGACGTTGGCGAGCAGCCAATTCTCGAACGGATCGTTCGAGCGGCCGAATTCAGCGATCGGGTCGCGAACGTTGCGCACCACCGTGGCCAACACGATCGCCCAACTGTCGCGGTCGCCCTGCTTGCCGCGCATGAAGTCGAGCGCCTGGCTATGGAAGGTCCGCGCGCTTGTCCGGATCGCTCGCTGGCCGCCTCGGCCTTGAGCAGGTCTTGCAGCCGCAGCATCTCCATGCCTTCGCGCTGCGATCCGTAAGCGCCCTCGGCGAGCTGGCTGCTCATGCGGGCCGCCTCGTCCATCCGGCCCATCGCGGCGTAGGTGGTGGCCAGATCCCTGCTGCGCGGCGCGATACTGCCGCGTGCCGGCGCCGTCCTTCATAATCTGCCTTGAAGTCGGCGATCGCTTTGTCGTATTCGGACTTGTCGAACTTGCCCAGCTCGCGTTCGCAGAAGGCGCGGCCCAGCAGGTTCTCGCGTATCAGTTCCGGCGCGACGATCACCACAGTGCTCTCGGTGAAGCCGTCGATCGCCTGGTTGAGCAGCCGACGCGCCGTCGAGGGCTGATTCGCGAAGATAAACGAGCCCTGGTAGCGCAGCCACGACAGCGGATAGAGCGCGCGCAACGAGACTTGCTCGGGTTCGTCGTAGTTGCACTGCGTGGTTTCGATCCGCGCGAGGCAATCCTCTTTCTTCTGCTTGAACGCCGAGTACATCCGATCGAGCAGCTCTTCCAAGCCGCTCGTAGGTGCCGACCAGCGACTCTTTGTCGCCGCGCGAGCTTTCGGCAATTTTGGCGAAGTTGGCTTCGCGCCTGATCGAGCCGCGCTACAACCTCGTTGGCCTCGTCGTAATCGTTGCCCGCCGCGGCGGCACTGACCTGCGGACGCGAGTCCGGATAGTTCGTCGTTCAGCGCTGAGAGGCTTTGCGCGTGAGCGCGGCTGGAGACCGCAACGAGCGCGGCGAGGACCATCAGAGTTGTTGTGATTCGGTGCGGGACCAGAATTCGACCCATCGATTTGTGCCCTCGGGGCGTCGAGCTTGCGAAAAGGCTGAGCTTAGTAACGATAAATTGCCGTCCGGATCAAGCGATTTCAGTTCGTCTCTGATGATTTCCAACAGCGAAAGCAGTGATCGTAACACGCCGGCCGCTCGCCAGTGCCGTCGTGATGGCCGTTCGGGTCGATCAGTATCGACGGGATGCCCGCCGCCGCGGCGCCGCAAATATCGAAAGCGACCGAATCGCCGACGTGGAGCGCCTCGCCCGGCGCGAGCGAATGTTTGCTCCAGCGCGGCCTCGAACAAGCCGCGGCGACGGCTTGGCGTATCCCGCTTCCGACGAAATCGTGATCGAATCGAAGAACCGGGCCAGGCCGAGGCCGTCGAGGATGCGGTAGACTCTGGCGTCGAAATTGGAAATCACTCCCAATAGCGAACCCACTTTCCTTTAGACGCGCGAGCGTCGCCGGCGCTTCATCGTCGGCACTTCCCAATTCGCGGGATCGGCAAAAAAGGCGAACAGCGCCTCGAAATATGCGTCGAAGTCGGTGAATTCGCCCAGGCCCGCGAAGGTATCCGCGACCCGCGCGCGCCACCATTGGCGCTCCAATCGGCGCAATTCGGCGGGCGGATGGCCCGGACCGAACGCCAGCGGCGGCGCGGCGTGGAAGACGCGCCGAAAGGCGGCGCGTCACCGTCTCCTCGCCGGCATCGACGCCGAACTCGCGCGCCAGATCCGGGCGTAGCTTCGCCCGACCGGCTGGCGGGAGTCGAACAGCGTTCCCGCCGCGTCAAAAAAAACCGCTTTGAGCATCATAGGTTAACTTCATCGATCCGATCGCCGCCATCCGCGGCGCGCAACCTTATCATCTTACTGGATTCCGTCCCAAACCTGGATCAAGGCGCCGAACGCCGAGCGCGGCGAAATGAAGAACTGCCGGCGGCCGTGGCGGTTTTTGGCTTCGCCGACCACGCGCACTCCGTCCTGCTTGAGCCTGGCCAGCGCTTCGTCGAACTCCTTCAGATGGACCGAAATATGATGGAGGCCCTCGCCGCGCTCCGCGATGAAGCGGGCGATGAAATCGTCGGCTACCGGATGGCCGGGGCTCTGGATCAGTTCGATCTTGCCGCCCGCGATTTCGATTTTTGCCGCCACGAAGTTGCCGGTCGAACGGCTTAGCTGCTTCTCGCTGGACTATCCGGGTTGGGAAGTAGCGCTGGAAAAACCCGAGCGCCGCGTCGATATCCTTGACCGCGATCGCGACGTGATCGAAACGGGCTCGCCCGTCGTTTACCGGCGCCGCTCGATGCGCGTCGTAGTCGGCCACCTGCCAGAGCTGAATCAAGGTGCCGAAGGCGGACCGCGGCGAGATGAAGACCGTCGCGTTTCCGTCGTCAAACTCCTGCTCGTCGGCGATGCGCACGCCGTCGGCCTTGAGTTTTTCGATGATCGGAGCGAAGCGATCGAATTCGAACGAGAGATGATGGAGACCGCCGCCGTGTTTGCGGATGAAGCTGTTTACGAATCCGTCCTGCCCCGGCGGGTAGTCCTCGATCAGCTCGATCGGAAAGCCGCCGAGAAAAAAATCCTCCCAGTTGAGGGCGCCGCTGACCTGGTCGCTCAGCGTCTTGGGGTTGCGGCTCTGGATCGGGAAGTAACGCTCGAAGAACGCGCGGGCGTTATCGATACCGCTTACCGCGATCGAGACATGATCGAACCTGATGCGAAAATCCTGACCTATCGCCATCGTCAACGATTGTCCTTCCACAATTTCGGGGTGAAGCGCCCTAGCAGCAGTCGCCAGCTTCGCCAGATCAGCGGCCATCCGTTCCAGAGCTTACCGCCGTAAACCCGGGCGGATTGGCCGGCTCTCGACATTATCGGAACGTCAAAGAAATTCGAGGCTCGCGTCGAGCTTGCGCCCGTCGTGACGGACCACGACGTAGCCGCCGCCCTTGAACGGGCCGGCATTGAGAATCACGGTCGGGCCGATACGGTCGATGCCAGCCGATTCGTGAATGTGGCCGGTGATGCAGACCTCGGGCTTTACTTCCTCGATGAAGCGGCGCACCGCCGGGCTGCCGACCGGCCTCCCGCTAAGAATCCGATCGCACTTGGTATCGTAAGGCGGCGTGTGGCAAACCATCAGCAGCGGGCGGCGGCCTTCGACCTCGCGATAGCCGCGTTCGAGCGCGGCGTACAGTTCTTCCTCGGTAAATTCGGTGGGGGTTTTGAACGGTGTGATGTTCGAGCCGCCGCAGCCGAAGATTGCCAGCCCGTCGAGCACCATCCCGCGCCCGTGAAGCGCGACGCTTTCGCGCTCCAGAAACGGAATCACCTCGGGCAGGTCGAGATTGCCCGAAAGCGCGAGCACTCTTTTGCCGGCATCCGTCGCGGCTTCCGCGGGCGCAGATTTGTTCCGCGCGGGAGCGGCGTTTGTCGAGAGCGCGCGGCGCACGTCGGAGATTACCTTGCCGGCATCATCGGCGCCGCCGAAATTCGTCAGGTCGCCCGATAGAATGATGAGGTCGGTGTCGCGCAGCACCTCGCCCATCCGGTCGAGATTGCGCGTGGCCATGTGGACGTCGCCGAAGGATACGATTTTCATTGCCCTGTAGCTAGAATAGCGCAGCTTGGCGGTTGCGCCATAGCTGCCGACCGCGAAGCAACCACTATAGAATCGAGGGCCGAAATCGAAGCAAGTTACATCATGGAGCCGTTCGCGATCGTTCTGTTCAAGCCCAAGGCGTCGGGCAACGTCGGCGCCGTGGCGCGCGCGCTGAAAAACATGGGGCTCAGCGACCTGCGCATTGTCGCGCCGGCGGACTTCAATCGGGGCGCGGCGGCCACGATGGCGGTGCATGGAGCGGACGTTCTGGACGGCGCCCGAATCTACCCGGACCTCTCAGCCGCACTCGAAGGTTGCACGCTGACGGTGGGAACGACCTGCCGGCCGGGGCCTTATCGGAGTTCGGCGAATGAGCTGCGGGAAATAGCAGGTGGCCTCGCGACAGCGAGCCGCGCAAACAAGGTCGCGATTATTTTCGGCCCCGAAGATTTCGGCTTGACCAACGAGGAACTCAAGCTGTGCCAGCGACTCCTGACGATTCCGACCGCGCCGGAATACAGCTCGCTCAATCTGGCGCAGGCGGTGATGATCGTGGCGTACGAACTGATGATGGCATCCCGCGCGTCACAACAGGACGCCGCAACCGGTTCGCAAGCGCATTACGAGGGAGCCGGCGGAGCGGAAACGATACCGCGAGCGCCGGCGGGAGAAGTCGAGGCGATGATGGAGCGGCTCGCGGCGGCGCTGGTCGCGATCGGCTTCATCCCTGCCGACAATCCGGATCACATCATGTTCACGATTCGAAATATCCTCGGGCGAAGCGGGCTCTCGGAGCGCGAGCTGGATATCATGAACGGCCTCGCGCATCAGATCGGATGGTTCGCCGAGGGCGGTCGCGAAACGATCCAGGCCAAGCTGCGTGCGGGAAAGAAAATCCGCTAAACTAAACAGATGGCCGAAATTATCGACTTCGCCGAGATTCAGGCCGCCAGGCTTAACCTGCGCCGTCGCCACGAGCGGGAGAACCTCGAGCAGGCGGTCGAGCTGATCCAGATGAATCTGTCCGCAGTCGTCAATCGGCTCGCCGAGGCGTCGATGGCCGAGCGGCTCGAATTGCTCGACCGTCTCGACAAGCTGAGCGCGGTAATGCGTTACGGGATTCGGTTGCTCGGCAACTAGCGACCCGCGCCGATGGACAGCGCGCAACCAAAGGCCGCCGCACTCCCGTTAGCCGCCGAATCGCCCCGGGATGTTTTCCTGCTCGCCCTGCTGATGGTCGCGGCCGACGCGCTATTTCTGGCGTGGCGCGGCTATCCGCAGAATCGCGTCGCGCTGGACGCGGCGCTAATCGCCCTCGCCGCTTTGACGCTGCCGGCGCTCGCGCAACGCGCGAACGCGCCGGGCAGGATCGTCGCGCCGATGTCGCCTGGCGCGGCGATTTCCCGACTCACATCCTTCGAGGACTACTGGACGCTCGCGATCTTCACCTTGTTTCTGGCGCTGTACGCGATCACGAGTTCTCTGGATACCCCTTACAACGAACAGGTCCGCCAGGCCGTGGCCTTCCTGCACCGACACACTTATATCGACGCGCCCATTGCCTTCCTCGAACATGCGCAGGTAGGCCGGTACAGTTACGCCCTGCATCCGCCTCTGCCCGCCATACTACTGATGCCGCTGGCGGCGATTTGGGGTATGCAAACCAATCAGGCGGCGTTCTGTATCGTCGTCGGGGCGGCCGACGTAGCGCTCGCGTGGCGGCTTCTGGGCCGGTTCAGGCTGACTTTCAATGCCAGAATTTGGCTGACGATCTTCTTCGGCGCGGGAACGATCCTCTGGTACGAAACGATCGTCGGAACCACCTGGGCGTTGCCGATGGTGGTATCGGTGTTCTTCACCCTCGCCGCGCTAATCGAAGTGTTTGGACCCGCGCGTCCGCTCTGGCTAGGAGTGTTCGCCGGGCTCGCCTCGCTGGCGCGATACGATCTCGCCCTCGCCGCCCCGATTTACGCGGCGCTGGCATATATGAAGGAGCGCAGGCTTCGCGAACTATTATGGATGGCGCCGGGGTTCGCCCTTGTTGGAGTGGTGTTCATCGGGCTGAACGAAGCGCGCTACGGGAGTATCTTCGACCAAGGACTGCATTTTATTCCGAACGTCCACGTAAATCCGATCTTCGGCCTGCAATATCTGCCCGGCAATCTCTACACGATCTTTTTTATGGCGCCCGCGCTCAACGACAAGTTCCCCTATATCCATCCGGTTTTCACCGGCCAGGCTCTGACGCTGACCAGCCCGGCCTTTGTGCTCGTATTGCGGGCGAGCTTCCGACGCGCGGTTCCGGTCCTTATGGGACTGGCCGCGTTCGTGGTCTCAATCCCGAGCCTGCTTTGTTATGCCAACGGCTTCGCGCAGTTCGGGACGCGCCACTACCTTCAAGCCTTTCCTTTTCTGCTGGTTATGATGGCGATGGGAATGCGCGGCCGCGCCGACCAGTTGACGAGAATCCTGATTGTCGCATCCGTGATTCTGATTGCCTTTGGTACATGGCATGTACGCCTGTACGGCTTCGGTTAAGGCCGGCCCGCCCCGTGGTAAAGCCGTCGCCGCGTGATCTGGATCAGGACGAAAGACATCTATACGCTCGCCGATAAGGGTACGCACGATCGGGCGTCGGAGAGAGTGGCGCCCGAAGATGGTGCGAGCAGGCCCTAAAATCAATGGTTGTGGACACGCAGAATTGATCATGAAGATTCCGGTTGCAGTAGTCGGCGCCACGGGAATCGCGGGCCAGCAGGTGCTCGCGGCGCTCGCCGGCCATCCTGATTTCGCCATCGCGGCGCTGGCCGCCTCCGAGCGCTCCGCCGGCAAGACTTTCGCCGAAGCCATCACCGACAAGGACAGCGGTATCCGGCGATGGTACGTTCAGGGCGCCGAGCCGCCGGCCGATGCGCTCGGATTACAGGTGCAGGACGCCCGGTCGCTAAAGATCGACGGAATCGGCCTGGTGTTCGCGGCGGTCGAATCCGAGGCGGCGCGCGAACTTGAGCCGATTTATGCCGCTCGCGTACCGACCATCTCTACCGCGCGGCCCCATCGGATGGAGCCCGACGTGCCGCTGGTGATCCCGGGCGTAAACCTCGACCATCTGGCTCTCATCCCGGAGCAGAAACGCCGGCGCGACTGGAAGGGCTTTATCGTCGCCCTGCCCAACTGCACCGCGACGGGGCTGGCTATCACGCTGAAGGCGCTCGACGAGCGCTATGGCGCGCAGGCCGTGATGGTGACGACGATGCAGGGAATATCCGGCGCGGGCCGCGACCTGCCGGCGTTGGACATCGTCGAGAACATCATTCCGTACATCCCGCGCGAGGAAGAGCGCGTAACGATCGAGACCTGCAAGATCCTGGGGCGCCTCGGCAAGGGGCGGATCGACGAACTGCCGCTCAAGGTCAGCGCCACCTGCACCCGCGCCTCGGTAATCGCCGGCCATACCGAAGCGGTTTCGGTCGGGCTCAGCAAAGCGGCCTCGGTCGAGGACGTAATCGCGACCTTCGGAAATTTCGGCGGCGAGTTCACGAAGCTCGGGCTGCCGACCTCGCCCCGCCACATGATTACCGTGCATCGCGACCCGATGCGCCCGCAGCCCCGCCTCGATCGCGACGCCGAAGATGGCATGACCACATCGGTCGGCCGCGTTCGCCTTGACGAGGTACTGCCAAACGGCGTCAAGTATCTGCTCGTGACGCACAACGCCTGCATGGGGGCCGGCAAGGGCGCGGTGCTGGTCGGCGAGTACCTCAAGCACACGGGCTATCTGGGCTAACCGAGCCTCGTAGAGACCGATGAAGCCACGGCTGACGGATATCCTGATAGTAGCCGGCGCAACCACTTTGACCGGCGGCGCAGGCTATATCGTCGTGCTCGGTCACGTCGCGAAAGTACATCACGCCAGCGCCTTCGTTGCGGTCGCTCTCGCCATGCTCGGCGCCGCCAGCCTGAGTATCGGCCTGCTGCGCAGGAATCGGGATTAACAGGCGCGACTAAAAGATGATTGACAGGACCAGCTAAGTCAGGTATCGATAAACAGACATCGGAATTGACCTTATCAAGAGCGGCGGAGGGACAGGCCCGACGATGCCGCAGCAACCGGCCCGTCAGGGTGCTGGTGCTAATTCCGGCGAGGCTATCATAGAGCCTTGGCAGATAAGGTGAGAGCGCGGACAGACCCCCTCTCCCTTATCGCATAGCGCAGGGAGTGGGGTTTTCGTTTTTTTGGCCCCCGATCCCGCATAGCCTGGAACGTCAACAGGTCCGGTTGCGGCCTGATCGCCGTCCGGATGGGAGCGGATACGAGTTCGGAATGAATCGCGTCCTTATAATGGGAGTCGGGGGGCTCGGAGCGCCGGCGGCGATAGCGCTGGCACGGTCCGGGATTGCCGCGATCGCGCTCGCGGACCCCGACCCGGTGGAGCTGTCGAATCTGGCGCGGCAGGTGATTTATCGCACCTCCGATATCGGCCAGCCGAAGGTGCGTGTGGCGGCAAGGCGGATTGCGGGCGAGTTTCCGTCGGTCGCGGTCGAATGCCTCGAACTGGCAATCGATGCGGATAACGCCGCGCGGATAATCCCGGCTTACGACTTCATTATCGATGGGACCGACAATCCGGTTACCAAGTTCCTGATTAACGATAGTTGTCTGGCCGCACGCCGTCCTTTCACTTACGGCGGCGTGCTGGGATTGCGCGGCCAGGCGATGACCGTGATACCGGGCCGGACGGCCTGCCTGCGATGCCTGTTTGAAGAGCCGCCGCTCGAAGCAGAGGTCGGGAGTTGCCGCGACGCCGGGATTATCGGGCCGATAGCGGGCACGATCGGCGCGCTTCAGGCGGCGGAAGCCGCAGCCTTTATCCGGGGAGCTACGCCCGAGCTGGCCGGCCGGATGCTGACCTACGACGCAACCGGCTTGAGCCGGTTTCGCGTCACGCCGGTAAGGCCCCGGTCGGGATGCGTATGCGGTGCGGCCGCGACGAGCGTTGCGCCGTCGATGGCCTGAGTAGTCGCGAAGCACCCCATTAAGGAAAAGCGTATGAGCTACGTAACCAATCTCAAATGCCGTGAATGCGGCCAGGAATACCCGATCGAGCCGCTTCACGTTTGCGATAACTGCTTTGGTCCGCTCGAGGTGAATTACGACTACGCGCGGATCAAAGGCGTCCTCTCCCACAAGCTGATCGAGTCGCGCCCGCACAACCTGTGGCGTTACCGCGAGCTGCTTCCGATCGAGGGCGAGCCGCTATGCGGCCCGTTTTCGGGCTTCACTCCGCTAATTAAAGCGGAACGGCTGGGAGCGGAGCTCGGGCTAAAGCATCTCTACATCAAGGACGATACCGTCAACCATCCGACGCTCTCCTACAAGGATCGCGTGGTGTCGGTGGCGATGACCAAGGCGCGGGAGTTCGGTTTCACCACGGTCTCATGCGCGTCGACCGGAAACCTGGCGACGGCGGTCGCGGCGCACGCGGCGCGAGCCGGACTTCGATGTTTCATCTTCATGCCCGAGGGGGTCGAAGCCGGAAAGGTCGTCGGCTCCGCCATTTACGGCGCCAAGGTGATCACGATTCGCGGCAATTACGACGACGTCAACCGGCTCTGCAGCGAGATCGCCGACAAGTACGGATGGGCCTTCGTCAATATCAATTTGCGCCCGTACTACACCGAGGGCGCCAAGACCTTCGGCTTCGAAGTCGCCGAGCAGTTGGGATGGCGATTGCCGAATCACATCGTGATGCCGACGGCGGGCGGCACGATTCTGCCCAAGGTCGCCAAGGCATTTAAGGAATTCAAGGAAGTGGGCCTGATTCGCTCCGGCGAATTCAAGATTCATTCGGCCCAGGCGGAGGGCTCGGCGCCGGTAATCCATGCCCTGCACAAAGGCGTGGACCTGATCACGCCGGTCAAACCGAACACGATCGCCAAGTCGATCGCGATCGGGAATCCGGCCGACGGCTACTACGTGCTGCGCGCGGTGCGCGATTCCTGCGGATGGGGCGACGTCGCCAGCGACAATGAGATCGTGGATGCGATCAAGCTGCTGGCGCGCACCGAGGGTATCTTCGCCGAGCCCGCCGGCGGCACGACGCTCGCGGTAACGCTCAAGCTGATCGCGCAGGGAAGAATCCGCCCCGACGAAAGCGTCGTGGTGGCGATAACCGGCAACGGCTATAAGACCCTCGAGGCGGTCGCGCAGGCGGTCGAACCGCCGTTCATAATCGAGGCCCGGCTGAAGGACTTCGACGCCCTCGCCGAGCGATTGCCCGGCGCCAGGCGCGAACTGGCGGGCGCCGCCTGAGCGCGTCCCCGGACGCTTCTTAACGCACAATTAACGACCGATACAAAGAGCGGGAGGCTCATGGCAGATATGACTATTCGGGTTCGCGTACCGACTCCACTTCGCAAGTTCACCGCCGGCAAGGACGAAGTCCTCGCTGCGGGCGAATCGATAAAGGACGTAATCGAGGATCTGGAGGGCCACCATCCGGGCGTGCGCGATCGCCTGCTCGACGAAAAAGGCGACATCCGACGCTACGTCAACATCTACCTGAACGGTAACGACATCCGCTTCCTCGATCAGCTAAACTCGAAGGTCAAGGATGGCGACGATATCTCCATCGTTCCCGCGATCGCCGGCGGACTTTAGCCGCGAGATCGCGCCGGTCACGAGTGCCGGCAGCGTCCTCGATCTGGTAGGCAATACTCCGCTGCTCGAGATTTCCAGGCTGACCGCGGGGCTGCTCCGGCCGGGGGTGCGGATCTTCGCCAAGCTGGAGGGCTTCAATCCGGGCGGCTCGGTGAAGGATCGTCCGGCCCGCAAGATGATCGAGGTCGGCATCGAGCGGGGCGAGCTGCGCCCCGGCAAGACCATCCTGGAGTCGACCTCGGGCAACACCGGGATCGCGCTGGCAATGCTGGGTGCGGCTTTGAACTATCCGGTCGAGCTGGTGATGGCGTCCAACGTCAGCCGCGAGCGCAAGAAGATTCTCGACGCGTTCGGAGCCAGGGTTATCTACTCCAGTCCGCTCGAAGGATCGGACGGCGCGATTCTGCTCAGCCGGGAGATTTACGAGCGAGCGCCGGAAAAATATTTCAAGCCCGATCAGTATGCCAACGAGGCCAATCCGCTTGCCCATTTCGAAACCACCGGGCCCGAAGTCTGGAATCAGACCGAAGGCGGCGTGACTCACTTCGTCGCGGGAATCGGCACCGGCGGAACGGTGATGGGCGCCGGGCGCTATCTGAAATCGCGTGACAAGGCGATCAGGATCATCGCGGTCGAACCCGATGACGCGATGCATGGGCTCGAAGGCCTCAAGCACATGGCCTCCTCGATGGTTCCGTCGATCTACCACGAGCGAACAACTCGACGAAAAAATCCCGGTCTCGACCGAGGACGCCTACGATATGGTGTACGCGCTTGGGCAGGTCGAAGGCATTCTGGTCGGGCAATCGTCGGGCGCGGCGATGGTGGCGGCGCTCAGGGTCGCCCGTGGGTTGCGCGAAGGCACGGTAGTCACGGTCTTCGCCGACTTCGGCGACAAGTATCTCTCGACCAACCTCTGGATCGGCTGGCAGTCATGGAATCGGGAAAAACTGCAAAAGTTGCTTGGCAAATGAATCAGGAACGGCTCCACGAGCGCTACTATCTCACCTATCCCCGAAACCTCATCAGGGAGCCGATCCTTTATCAGCTGGTCAAGAAGTTCGACCTGGTTTTCAACATCCGCGGCGCCAGCGTGTCGGAAGAAATGGGACTGGTGGCGGTCGAGTTCCAGGGCAGCGCCGAACAGATCGAGAGCGCCATCAACTGGCTCAGACAGACCGGAGTCACGGTCGAGCCGATCGAAAAAAATGTCATCGAGTAATGCGTCCGGCAGGCCGTATCGAAGCTCACGGAAGTGATGTTGTTTTGGTATTAAGCGACGCACAAATAGAACGGTACAGCCGCCAGATCGTGTTGCCGCAGGTCGGAGGGCGCGGGCAGGAGCGCCTGCTCGCCGCGCGGGTCGCGATCGCCGGCGAGCTTGCCGATCTGGAATCCGCGCTGGCTTACCTCGTCGGCGCCGGAGTCGGAACCATCTTTCTGAATGCGCATGGCGACAGCGAGCGACGCGATTATCTGATCGAGCAGATGCGCGAACTGAATCGCGATGTCAACGTCATCGCGGCGCCATCCGGTTTGCCCGGGCGCGACCTGACCCTGACCCTGATCCTGATTGGTAGCGCGCGGGCGCGCGATGCGGCTGCGGCAGTGAACTCTGAATTGGGAGCGGACGGGATTATCGCGGCGCGGCTCGACCGCCCCGGTCGGATAGCTATCGTACCGTCGCGCCCGCCGTGCCTGGCGTGCGCAGGAGATCCGCTCACGACTTTCGGAGCGCGGAGCGAACACGCGGCGCCGATCGCGATGGTGGCGGCGACCGAGGCGCTCAAGCATCTGATTTCGCCGATCGCCGAGGCTGCGATCGTGGAGTTCAACGGTATAATCACTACGGCGACGGGCGCGGCGACGGCAGCATCCGGACGCCCGGACTGCCCAATCTGCGCGGCTTCTTCGCGGCGGGTTGCAGGTCGCCCGGTTTAGTTCCTTGCGTCGTAACGCAGCATCCGGATAGCTTGGATTGTTTGGTAAGGTCGATAATTTCTGAAGGTGGTTTTGGCAGTAATGAATGAAGGTTTCACCCTATGGTTCACGGGTTTGTCGGGCGCCGGCAAATCAACCCTGGCAACGCTGGTAGCCCAGGAATTAAAGCAACGCGGCCATCGCGTCGAGATTCTCGACGGAGATGAGGTCCGCACCAATCTCTCCAAGGGCCTGGGCTTTTCCAAGGAGGATCGCGACACCAACATCCGGCGGATCGGCTACGTCTGCAGGCTCCTGGCCCGCAACGGGGTGATCGCGATCTCGGCAGCGATCTCGCCGTATCGCGACATTCGCGACGAAGTCCGCGGCGCTCACAATCGCTTTTTCGAGGTCTACGTGAGGTGCTCGATCGACAAACTGGTCGAGCGCGACGTCAAAGGGCTGTACAAAAAGGCCCTTGCCGGTGAGGTCAAGTCCTTTACCGGAATTTCCGACCCCTACGAAGAGCCACTTAACCCCGAACTGGTGCTCGACAGCGGAACCGAAACGGTCGAAGAGAGCTTCGCGAAGCTGGTCGGAAAGCTCGAGGGCCTCAACTACGTCATCCGCAACGGGGTGGCGCGATGACCGCCTCCAACAGCACGATTGCGGCTCACGGCGGCGGCGAACTGGTTGACCTTAGAGCGCCGGAAAGCGAGCGCGAGGCGCTCCGCCGACACGCCGCGTCTCTTACGCCGGTCACGCTGAGTCCGCGCGACCTGGCCGATCTTGAGATGCTGGCTTCGGGCGCTTTCTCGCCGCTTACCGGCTTCATGGGCGAGGCCGATTACGTCCGCAGCCGCGACGAGATGCGGCTCGCATCGGGGATTCCCTGGTCGATTCCGATCACGCTGGGCGTCGAAGAGGGTGCGGCTCGCGCGATCAGCGCTGGGCGAGACGTGGCGCTTGCGGATGAGAGCGGGCGGCGATTGGCAATACTCAAAGTGAGCGAGAGCTATCGCGTCGACCGTAATCGCGAGGCCGAGGCGGTCTTCGGAACCGCCGACCAGGCCCATCCCGGCGCGAAGAACGTCATCAGTACACCGGCTTTTTGTCTGGCAGGACGCGTCGTGCTCTTCGAGGACATTCCCGGACGAACCTTCCTCGAATATCCGCGCGAACCGCGTCAGACGCGGGCCGCGTTTGCCGAACGCGGATGGAAGAAGATCGTCGCCTTCCAGACCCGCAACCCGACCCATCGCGCGCACGAATATATCCAGAAGGCGGCGCTTGAGATCTGCGACGGCCTGCTGCTCCATCCGCTGGTCGGCGAAACCAAGGGCGACGACGTCCCCGCCGCGGTGCGGATGGAAACCTACAAGGTGCTGCTCGACCTTTACTATCCGAAGGACCGCGCGATGATCGGGGTGATGCCGGCCCATATGCGTTACGGTGGGCCGCGCGAGGCGATCCTTCACGCCATCATCCGGCGCAACTACGGATGCACCCACTTTATCGTCGGGCGCGATCACGCCGGCGTCGGCAATTACTACGGCAGTTACGACGCGCAGAAAATCTTCGAGCGCTTCGCTCCGGGAGAGTTCGACATCGTCCCGCTGATGTTCGAAAACACGTTTTTTTGCCGGCACTGCGCGGGGATGGCTTCCTACAAGACCTGCCCGCACGGCGACGAGGATCGCCTGATCCTGTCGGGAACCAAGGTGCGCGAGATGTTGCGCGCGGGGCAATCGCCGCCGCCGGAGTTCACCCGGCCCGAGATCGCGGCGATCCTGGTCCGCGCGATGCGCGAAAGCAGCTAAGCGCCGACAGAACTTCGCGGCGCCTTACTGGATCGGGGGTTCGTGCTCGGAGGGGGCGGCCACCGGCGAGCCGTGATGGAGCACGAGGCACCATCGGCTGCCGACCCGCTCGAAGACATTGGTGGCCATCACCACGGTTCGCGCCATACCGTCATAATCGCGCTGAGTGAGGTTTTCCTGAACCGTCACCACCGCCAGGTCGCCGCTGAGCATGACTTCGACGTCGCTTAGCTCGAAGCTCATCTCGAAGGTGGATTCGAAAATCCGCTCCCAGGTCTCCATGATCGGACCCCAGCCGGAGAGCCGCCGCCATCCGGGATGGATGCAGACGATGTGCGGCTCTTGGAGCCAGACGCGCTCCATCTTCTCGATTTCGAGGCTCTGGAAGGCCTGGTAGAAGGCCCGATTGGCTTCGAGAACCTGTTCCCGGTCAGACATGCGCGACGCCGATCGTTACTTCGCTTCCTACCGCTTCGCTTTCATCCCGATGCGGGCTGGCGGCTAGACCAATATTTCGGCGGCCGTGAGACGCTCGATATCGGCCTTGGTGTAGCCCAACAGGCTGCCCAGCACGTCTTCGGTATCGGCGCCCCTGAGCGGCGCGGGCTTGCGCACCTTGCACGGAGTGCCCGACATCGTCCACGGAATGCCGGCATGAGTGCGCTTGCCGACCTCCGGATGTTCGAGCTCGACGAGATAGCCGCGCTCGCGCATGTGGCGATCTTCGGTAAGGTCCTTGTTGCTGAGCGGCGGGAAGGCGGCGACCCCGGCGCTTTGCAGCTTTTCGGTAAGGCTCCATCGCTCGTGCTGACTGGTCCATGCGGTCACGATCTGATCGAGCGCGGCCTCGTTCTGCTTGCGCAGAGCGGCGGTGCGGAAGCGGGGATCATCCGCCAATGAGGGCTGTTCCATCGCTTTGCACAGCGCGCGCCACTCATCTTCGGTCCCGATGGCGATACTCACCCACTTGTCGTCGCCCTTGGCGGGGTAACATTCGTGCGGCGCCATCACGCGGTCGTGATTGCCGGCCCGCTCCGGCTGCTTCCCGTTCATCGCGAACTCGATCATCGCTTCGGGCATCAGGACGAGGGCCGATTCCCACTGCGAGAGATCGATGTACTGCCCTTCGCCGGTGCGAGCGCGATGGACCAGCGCCGACATGATCGCTGTGGCCGCAAAAACTCCGGCGTTGGGGTCGGCGTAGGAGACGCCGATTTCACTCGGCGGTCCATCTTCGTAACCGCTGGTCGAGAAGAATCCGCTCAAAGCCGCAGCCGGCGGCCCATAACCGACGTAACCGCGATAGGGCCCGTACTGGCCGTAACCCGAAATCGACAGCATGATTATATTCGGGTTCATCTCGCGCAATCGGTTGTAACCAAGGCCCAGCTTCTCCATCACGCCGGCGGCGAAGTTTTCAACCGCGACGTCGCAATGCCTGGCCAACTGGCGGGCTATCTCCGCCGCCTCGGGCTTGGCCAGATTGAGCAGCACGCTGCGCTTGCCCTGATTGTACTGATTGAAATAACCCGCGCGGTTGGGGCCGGGGATATTGTCGGCAAAGGGCGGGATGCCGCGCGTGACGCACACGCGCTTGCTGGTTTCCAGGCGGATAACCTCGGCGCCCAGATGAGCCAGTTGCAGGGTACAGAACGGCCCCGCCCACGCCCAGCTGAAATCGAGTACGCGGATTCCGCTCAACGGCAGGTCGGCCATCGCTATGCGCTCCTTCTACTGCTTCTAAAGAATGTGGCGCTGCCTGAGCTTCGCAAGCTCATCGCGCGCCAGGCCAAGTTCATTACAGAAGACCGCTTCGGTGTGCTCGCCGAGGCGCGGCGCCGGCCGCCGCAGCGACCATGGCGTGCCATGAAACTGAAACGGCGCACCCGGCATCTCCAAGGTTCCGATTTCGGGCTGAGTCTGCTTGACGAAGAATCGGCGCTCTTTCAGATGTTCATCGCTGTAGAGGTCGTTCATGCGATTGACCGCCGCGAACGGGATACGCCGCTTCTGGCCCTCCCGGAAAAGATCCTGCACCTTCCACGTACCGGCCCATTCGGTCATCAGCGCCTTGAGCGCGTCGGCGTTCGCGCCGCGGGCGAGCCGGTCCTTGAAAAGCTCTTCGCCCGCCCATTCCGGATTGCCCATCAGCTCGACCAGCCGCTGCCATTGATCCTCTTCGACGCAGATCACGAAGATCTTGCCGTCCGAGCAATCGAGCATGAACCACGGACCGATCAGGCGCTGGCCCAGGCGCGAGGTCTCGCGTCCGGCATAGCTCCAGTGCATGAAATTCATCTCGAGCATCGCGGCAACCGCTTCCTGCTCGGAGACCTCGATCGCCTGCCCCTTGCCGTCTTTCAGCCGATGGAAGTAGGCGGCGATCGTCGTCAAAGCGGCGTGTACCCCGCCCTGGAAATCGCCCTGCTGTCCGAATGCCTTGAGCGGCGGTTTGTCCGGATAGGGCGAGGCGCCGGGGCTCAGGAAGGCCCATCCACCGGCGTTAACCGACGTCAGCTCGTAGCCGCGATAATTGACGTGCGGCCCAAAATTGCCGAAAACCGAAATTCCGGTCACGATCAGCTCCGGATATTTGGCGCAGAGCGCCTTGCTGTCGAGGCCGTGCGCGGCGCGTTGCGCCGGCGGGACGTTATGTATCAGGACATCGGCCTTTACGAGCAATCGATCGAGCAGCGCCCTGCCCTCGTTTTGTTTCAAATCGAGGGTGACGCCGCGCTTGTTGGCGTTGAGGTACATGAAGAAGCCGCCCTTCTCGGGATGGGCGGCGTTGCCGGGAAAAGGCCCCCGCTGCCGGACAAGGTCTCCGGCAGGCGGCTCGACCTTGATGACGTCGGCGCCGAGATCGGCCAGCATCTTGGCGCCAAACGCCGCCGACACTCCTTCGCCGCACTCGACGACCGAAATTCCGCTTAGCGGTCCCTTTTTGGATGGAACCGTTTTTGCCGCTTCTGCCATTTTCTCCTCTCTCGGACGGGATCTGCCGTTTTCAATCCAGGGGCGCGACAGTTACTTAATCGCGACCGGATTAACCGGCGATCCGGCGCCACCTACGACCTTGAGCGGGGCGCCCACGAACAGGAACGTGTACTGCCCGTCCTTGGCGCAATCGTTGGCAAGATCTTCGGTCCAGTCGATTTCGTTGAAGACCACGCCCAGATGGCACAGCAGCGCCATGTGCAGCACCAGCATCGTGCCGCTTTCGTCGTGGAAGGTCTGCTCGCTGCCGATGGTGTCGGTGCCGATCGATGGGATCTCCATCTCGTAGAACCACTTGATCAGCTCGGGGCTATAGCCCAATCCCGGCTCGTTGAACGCGCCGCCGGGGAAGATCCCCTGGACGCCCTCATCGTAGTAGCGCTTGAGCCATCCGGTATGGAGCAGCAGGATATCGTGCTTCTCGATCTTGGTGTTCTGCTTCTTCGCGGCGGCGTGGATGTCTTCCAGCGTAATCCGTTCGCCGGCGTCGAGGCTCTTCTTGCCTTTGAGGCGCGCGATATCGAGCAGCACTCCGCGGCCGATTATTCCGTGCTCGGCCAGCGGCTGGATCGAACATTTCTGCAAGCCGCCGATCGTGGTCTTGGCGTCATAACCGTTATAAATCTTGTCGCCGTACCATACGTGGCCAAGCGCGTCGTACTGGGTCGTTCCCTGCAGGTACATCACGATGATGTCGTCGGCGTACTCGAGCCCGCCCGCCATCGGCTGGGCACGGCCGCTGATATAGAACCCCTTGTCCATCGCCATGGTGCGGATCGGCTGCGAGCGCGACGGATAGAGTGGATCGCCCTCCGGTCGCGCCAGCGGGATGCCAAGCGTGAAGGTCTTGCCCTGCTTGACCGCTTTGACGCCGCGCAGGACTTCATCACTGGTCAGGAAGTTGAGCGCGCCGAGTTCATCGTTGGCGCCCCATCGACCCCAGTTCTTGGGCGAATCCTTGAGCATCTCCTGGAAGTTGGCCGGTTTTGTCGCCATCGTCGTTTCCTTCCTCTGGTTAGTTGCCAGTTAAAGAGCGAGTTTGGATTGGCGGGCCGATATCGCACGCCCACACGAAGACAACCAGTCTGGGTACCTCAAAAAAAACAACGTTCCTGGACCGCCTTGGTCTTAGCAAAAGAGTGGCCGCCGCTGCAAATCGGCGCTAGCGATCCCGAGGCGCTTTAACGCCGCACCCGCAATCGCGCGCTACTTAATGGACCCTCACCCTACCCTCTCCCTGGTCAGGGAGAGGGGGAGACAACGCGCGGCTCCTCAAACAGGCTTCGTGCCTACCCTCTCTCTGGTCAGGGAGAGGGTACCTAAGGGGCCGAGCAAGCTATTTCAGCGCTTTGAGGCGTTGCTCCTCGCGGGCGCGGAGATCGCGGCGTTTGACCTTGCCGGTCACGGTGACCGGGAACTCGTCGATAAACTCGATCTCGCGGGGATATTCATGCGCGGCGAGCTTTTTCTTCACGTGCTCCTGGATCTCCCTGATGATCTCGTCGGAAGGCTTGAAGCCCGGCATCAGCTTGACGAATGCCTTGACCGCCTGCCCGCGCTGAGCGTCGGGCACGCCGATTACCGCGCATGAAGCCACGGCCTTGTGCTCCATCACCTTGGCTTCGACTTCGGCCGGTCCGATGCGGTAGCCCGAGCTCTTGATGACGTCGTCGGAACGACCCTGGAAGTAGACGTAGCCCTCGTCGTTGGCGTGTCCGAGGTCGCCGGTAACGCACCATTCGCCGAGGAACTTTTCACGCATCGCGCCGGGATTTTTCCAGTACTCCTTCATCACCACCGGATCGTTCTTCCTGATCGCGATCTCGCCGGTCTCTCCGTTTTTAACCGGCGAGCCGTCGAGGCCGATAACCGCGACGTCGTGGCCCGGATACGCTTTGCCGAGCGGCTCCAGGCTCGGCTTTTCCAACGCCGTGCAGTTGCCGATGAAGTAGTTGGCCTCGGTCTGGCCGAAGGCCTGGTTGAACTGGACCTTCAATTCCTGATCGACCCATCGGGCGAGCTCGGGACTGACCGGCTCGGCGCCGCTCACGATGCATCTGAGCTTGAGATTTTTGTACTTCTCGCGCGGCTGCTTGATCTCGCGCAGGGTCTTGAGCGCGGTCGGCGGATAAAGCCCCACCGTCGCGCCGTATTTCTCGAGCAGGCGCAAGGTCACGTCGGGGTCGAAGCGGGCGCTGCTGCGATAAGCCAGGACCGGGATGCCGTAGGGCCAGATCGCGAGCAGGCCGTCGAGCAGGCCGCCCGCCCATGCCCAGTCGGCGGGACTGTAGTAGAGATCGCCCGGGCGCAGGAAATTGTACGAATAATCGATTCCGTTGTGGCCCAGCACGTAGCGGGCGACGTGCAGGACGCCCTTGGGATCGCCGGTGGTGCCCGAGGTGTACATCAGCAGGATCGGATCCTCGGCGCAGCTCTTGCCCATCTGGAAATCGGGCGAGCCCTTGGCGAGCAAATCATCGAAGCTCAAGCCATCGCCTTTGCCGCCGACGACGATGACGTGCTGGAGCGTGGCGACTTCCTTGCGGAGTTCCGCGATTTTGGGCAGGCTGTCGACCTCGAGCATAATCGCCTTGGCGGCGCTGTTCTCGAGCCGATACTTGAGCGCGTCGGGGCCGAACAGCTTCGAAATCGGGAGCGCTATCGCGCCGACGCGGTAGAGCGCCATGTGAGCGATCGCGGTCTCCGGCCGCTGGGGCAGATGAACCGCGACCACGTCGCTGCGGTTGATGCCGAGCGCGCGCAACGCATTGGCGAAGCGGTTGGAAGCGGTAATCATCTGGCCGAAGGTGTACTGTTCGGTATAGCCCTGATCGTCCTCGTAATAGAGCGCGACCTTGTCGCGCAGCTCGGTATGGCGATCGAGACAATCGATCGCAACGTTGTAGTCGGCTGGAATCTGCCAGCGATGGCGGGTGCGGGCGTCGGCGAAACTCTTCGCGTCTTTGACTGTTTGTTCCTTGAGTCCGATTGTCACGACGGTGGCCTCCTTGGCACTTCGACTAGCGGGAAAAAAGAAACCCGCGGGCGGTAACGCCCGCGGGCTTCATCCTAGAATTCCCGTTCCGATTCTTCCAGTCTAGCGATGGATTTCTTGCGGTCCCTCTGCGATCTGTTCGGCGCCCGAAGGCCGCGCGCCGGCGTTCACGCCGCGATGATCCTTTTTCTTCAGCAGCCCCGTCGAAGTGCGCGACAGCGCATCGGCCGCCGTGTAGCGCACCGCGAGATCGGACTCGGCGACCATTCCCATCAGCGGCTTGATGCAGCGCGGGTCCGCGATCCGGCCGAGCGCCCAAGCCACGTCGGCCCGCATCATCGGATCGAGAGTCTCCTGCAGGCTATCGATGAGAAAGGCGACCTCGTTCGCTCCGCCGAGCGTCCCAACCGCGTGGACCGCCGCCATTCGCAGACCCGGATCCTGAGAGGCGAGCGCCGCCAGGATCGTTTGTCTGCCGATGGTGAAATCAAGGTGTTCCAAAAGCTGTCCGACCTCAATTCGCGTCTGCGAGTCCTGGGATTCCATCGCGGTTCGAATTACCGGCAGTCCGGAATCGTCATTGTAATGCGTCAGCGCCCCGGCGGCGGCCAGCCTGACCTCGGGATCGGGGTCGGTAAGCATCTTTTTCAGGTCCGCTCCGGCCCGCAGGTCGCGGGCATCCGCCAGCGACAGCGCGGCCAACGCCCTCTGATCGGAATTGCCGCCGTTTAGCAGGATGCTCCGCAGGGTATCCAGGCCGGAGTTGTCACCGAGCAGCAGCAGCGAATGCGCCGCGGTAACCTTGTTGAACGGCTCCTGTTCGCCGGCAAACAGCGTGCGCAGTTGCGCGAGCGCGCCGGCGTCGTGCAGCCGCCCGAGCGCTTCGATCGCCACCAAACGGGTATCCTTATCCGATTCGTGGGTAGCCGCCATAAGCAGCACCAGCGATTGCGAATCGTCGATCTGTCCGAGCCCATGCACCAGCAGCCGTTTTCCGTACGCGTCGGCGGAATGATAGAGCCGCTGCAACGCTGCCGCCCCAAGCCCATTGCCCATATCGCCGAGGCCATCGACGGCCGCGAGCTTCAGGCCGGGGTCGGGTGACTCGAAGGCGGCCTCCAAAACCTTGACGCCAAGCTCATCGCCATTGGCGCCAAGCGCGCTGGCGGCGTAGCAACGCTCGAACGGATCGCTTTCGGCGAGGCCGCGGCGCAGCACCGCCACGGAGAACCCGTGTAGGGCCTCGAGGCCGTCGCGGTTATCGAAGCGGTAGTCGGTGCCGAGTTTCTGCGCGGCCTCGAGAACCTTCCCGGCATCGACCATCTTTTCGATGGCCACGAGCTTGGCTTCCACCGTGGTTTTCGCGCTTACAAGCGGCACGGTCGCTATCATCAGGGCGGTCGCGGCGGCTGCTACGGTCAGTATCGATTTACTCATGGGCTCCTGCTGGGGGCACAACTATCGCCTCTCAGCCTGTTTATACGAATCGCGTTACCTCATGGTTTTACCAGTTCGCTCGGCGTTCGCGCCAGCGTCCCACCATCCGCGATCGTTCCCCGTTCCGCAAAAGAGCGCGGGCTCCGTTCCATTTGCTGGAACGGAGCCCGCTTTTTCGTCCGACGTTAAGCGCGCCGGATTTGTGACACCGCGCTAGAAGCGATAGCGCAGACGGGTCCAGATTTCGTCATAGACGTTTCTGTACGCGCCCAGCGGTTGCTCCGCCGCGCCGAAGAACTGCTCCGTGTAACGGTTCTGGTTCCACATACAGTTCAGGTTGCCGGTTGGGCAGGCTCCCTTAAGCGGATTACCAAAGCTACCAGGGATAACCGGGGCGTCATAAGTCAGGTCGAACCTGTTCGCCTTGCCCAGAAACACGGTCGAGCCGATTTGGGCCGACCAGTGGTCGTTAAGCAGCCACTCGACGTTCGCGCCCGCCTCCGCATCGGTGCCCAGCGTATCATACGCCACGAAGGCCAGCGGGATAATCTGGTCGCGATAGTAGTGGGTCTGAACGAACGCGGTGAAGATGTAGCTGCTCAAACGGTTAATAACGCCCGTCCTGCCGTAGCTGTTCGCACCAGGCAGGTAATGAGCGAACACCTGGGCACTGCCGAAGAACGTGCGGTCGGCGTTCAGGGCGCGGATGAAGAACTGCTTATCCGCACCGACGACCCACTGGAGGATGTCGTCGTTAGCGGTCCAGTCGAAGCTGGTGGTGTCGTTGACTAGACGTTATGAGACCACGAGCTCTCAGCCCGGAACACCAGGCCGCTCTCCGGATCGAAATAGTCGAACGAGAGGCCCAACGTGTTCGCCTTGTGGAAGACGACCGCGGTGTAGCCGTCTGCTCCGTAGATCTGCATGAACTGGGCGCGCGTCTGCGGCACGGAAACGCCGCCGTTGAAGTATCCGTTTGCCTTCAGGCACTGGTTGATGCTGTGGTTCGCGTTTTTAACAATCAACACGGTGCCCACGGCCCACCCGACGTCCTTGTTCCCCATGGCCTTCAGGCAGTTATAAACCCCCGGCGCCGCCGAAGACAGGGTCGGGCCCCCGAAATCAAACAGCGGATTGAGGCCGCTGGCGATAAGGTTCGGGGCGAGGTTCTTGAACACCGGGTCGCCTTCGCCGAAGTAATCGGTGAGTGCGAAGCGAATCTGGGGAGTCTCGAATCTCCCAGTCGAGCTTCATGCCGTAGCCCATGTTCTTCAAGTTATAGTCGGGCATCCTAACTCGTGAGGCCCGAACTTCGGACAGTTGTAAATCGTACCCATACCGAGGCGCATCCTTGTTGTTGTACGCCGTTGAAAGAATGTTCGAACATGTCGCCAGTGAAACTGAGAAGACTCTGAGCTCCTGACCGAAATTGGTGGCCCACGGCTGGACACCGCCCTCGCCGAGTCCAACCGGCTTGTATTGGTCGAAATTCCAGATTCCGGTCAGCGCGACGTCACGCGCCGGCCCGATATCGCCAAAGCGATGCTGCAAGCGCCGACCAGTTCGGGATACGAGTATCCTCGAACGGCTCGACGTTGAAATGCTGAGCGAAGTCGACGTTATTGACGATGTCCTGCAGCCGGAAGAAGTCCGCTTTGCCCTACACGATCTCCTGCTTGCCCAGGCGCAGCCAGTTCTGTCCGTGCCAGAACCAGCGGATATCGAAGTAGGCCTCGCGCACTGGGTAGTCGTTGTCGGCCGCGCTGTCGTAGATCTCCCACCGCAATCTGCTCAGCGGAACGTGAGCGTCCGGACAGGATGAAGGCGCCACCGGGCGAGGCAGATACGTATGTCCGGGTCCACAGCGTCGGAACCGCGTAATCCGGCGGACCCTGCTCATGAACTGCTTCGGATTGTGGGCCGTACTTGCTGCCGACGAAGTAGGAGCTCGCCGGATTAGCCGAACGCACTGGAGTAGTCCAAGGCGCGCCAAAGATTGTAGCGGCGTTAGGCACGTGCTGAGTGACAGACCCGGTACGAGCCTGAAGGGGATAGACCCGGCGCGCCGCCGCTGAAGCCGGTGGTGGCGTTACCGAAGCGGTCGCGATCGACGTCGTAGGCCGCTTCGTAGCCAGGCCGCATATCAATGAAATACTCGACCGAAGCGCCCGGCATCAGGGGCATATCAAGGCTCCTGGCCAAGCGTGCCTGAAACCTGAAGGTCCAGACGGTTGCGCAGCGACGCGTTGTGCCAATCGCTCACAAACGTATCGGAGCGCTCTATGGTTTGATTCTCCAGATAGCCGTGGAGCTGGAAAGTGTTGGCGAAGGTGTCGAACACGGTCTGTGCGTTCGCCCCCCCCGCCGTCACCGCCGCCAGCAGGAGACGCGCAGGCCCCTGCGGCAAACCACCTCAGACCACCAATACTTGCTCGCTTGCTTTCGTCCTCATAGGGTACCCCCAGCTGAGTTGTTAGGTTTCCGTCAAACAGTTGCTTATCGCTTATTAGACTATTTCCGTACCAATTCCAAGCCCTACGGTAACAAAAACTTCACCTGAAAATCATGTTCTTCGCATAGCAGCCTCCCGCGCCTGCGCCTGCTCGGGGCCGCTATCTCTACCCCTCGCGAGACAAACTTGGGCCGTACCACCGCGAAAATCGAAGGGACCAAGGTGATAGCGGCCAGCCAGTGGGTTAACATCAGCAGCGCCAGCAGCATCGCCATTTCTGCCGAGAAACGGAGACTCGACATCCAGTACCAGGGAACCACACCACCGACCAGCGTGGTGGCGGTAAAGGTAACCGCCATGCCCGAGGTACTGATCGCGCGTTTGATAGCAGCGTCGTAGTCACCCAGGCGGCCATACTCGCGGTGGATCCGGTCAACGACGTAGAGGATATAGTCGACGCCGATTCCCATACCGACCGCGGTGACCGGCAGAGTGTTGATGTTCATGCCGATGCCCTTCAAACCGATATACAGGAAGCTGACGACGCCGGCGGCGATCAGCGTAACCATGACCATCCCGCCCGCGACGAAGGACATATAACTGACCGCTCACCAGCACGTAGACCACCAGAACGATCAGGATGGTGCTTACGCGGTCGGAGTACGCGACTTCGTCATTCAGCGCGGCTGTGGTTCCGATAGTCCCGCCGGCGAGGACGAATTTGACGTCCTTGAGCGGGTGCGCCTTCATGAACTTCTGCGAGCGGTAGATGGCCTCGTCAATAGTCGAGCCGCGCGCGTCTTTGTAGAACACGACGAACTGGCCATCCTTGGCGCTAAAGTCCATATACTCCAGGATGACGCCGGGGACGGGGGCATTGGCCTCGTACATGAAGGTCATATTGCCGATACCGGCGGCGTCCGAGGGAATGATCGCCCACTTGGGATCATCGTAGTGATAGAGGCGGTTGACGCTGCGAACCAGGGTCGGCAGATCGCGGGTGCCGCCCGCCTCGGGCTGCTCCAACATGAAGCGCCGCAGGTTATCGAGGACATCCAGCACTTCGGGCTGCTTCAGCGCGTTGGGCTTGTCGCCTTCCAGATAAATAACCGAGCTGGTTGGAGCCGGCAAACTTGGCGTTAATCTTGATTGCCGAACGGTTGAAGTCGGAATTTTGCCAGAGTAGCGGCGAACCGGACTCGGTTTCGCCGATCTGAATGAACAATGCCTGCTGGATGCCGAGAAGGACGATCACGCCGCTGGTGATCAGGACGATCCATCGACCGCGACGGCTGGTGCAAAACTCGCCTACCCACTTGAGATCCGCTCAGCATCCAATCGGTACGTAGTGCTCGGTGATCTTGGGGGTCGGCAGAACGTCGAGCATCAGCGGGATCAGCATCAGAATCGTGAAGATGTTCGAAAAGCCCCAGAAGCTGGCGAAGAACGCGAGCTTGCGGACCAGTGGAATGGTCGCGACGCCAAGCACCAGGATGCCTGCGGCGTCAGCCAAAACGCCGATTCCGCCGGGCAGGAACAACTCGCTCGAGGCGTTGAGCACGGCGACATGCCGGTTGCCGAGTAAGTTCCAACTCCTCGAAATATCGCTCGATCATCTGCACGCCGTGGCTGGCGGCGCGGGCCGTCACCAGGAGCGGGATAACCAGGACCAGGGGGTCGAGGTTATAACCGAGGATGCCGAGAAAGCCGAGGCCCCAGATGGCCTGGGCCACCGAGCCAACCATCGGCAGCAGCCAGCCATAGAGCCGGCGGAAATAGAAAACCAGAGTCGCGAAGATGAAAATACCGGTGACGCTGAAGATGGTGGCCAGCTCGCCGGTGTAATAGTAAACCCAGCCTTTCAGCATCGGCTCGCCGGCGGCATAGAGGACCGTGTTGGAGTCCTCGACGGCCTTTTTGATGAGCGTGATCTGCTTGTGGATGTTGCCGTAATCAAGCCGCTCTTCGTTGAAGCCCGCGAGGATCAGCGCCGCCTTGCCGTCAGTGGAGACGAACTTTCCGTAGACGACGTCGTTGTTGAACATCGATTCTTTGAGTTTCTTCAGCTCTTTCGGATCGGTGGGGATTTCTTCGGGCAAAACCGGCTTGGAAACGATCAGACCGCCCGAGGTCGTGGTGATGTTGCGGATTTTGACGTGCGCCAGCGAGGCCACCTGGTAATGGTTGACGCCGTCGATCTTGTCCACTTCTTCGGTGACGTACCGGATCTTCTTCAAGCGTGTTCGCATTGAAGATATCGCCATCCTTAACTTCGAGACTGATGGTAACGATATTGGCGCCGCCGAAAGTGGGGCGGAAATGATTGTAGGCCTTAATATAGGGATGGGCCTGCGGCAACAGGTCGGCGAACTGGCTGTACATCTGCACGAAGAAGGCGTGATAAGCGAAGAACGCGGTCAGGCCGAGCAGCCAGGTTAGCGAAAACCATCGATTCCGCAACGAGAAGCGGACCAGCGCGTGAACGAATCTTTCGGCAAGTGGTAGCTTATGCATCGGCAGACGCCATTATCGACCTCTAGCGGTAAGTTGATTAACGTTAATCACTCGAGCGTTTGGAACGCTTACTCGATGAAAGTTTGCCACTGTGGCCTCAGCCGGCCTTTGCCGCATTGGCCAGCAATTCAGCACTGATGGGCGCCCAGCGGTTGCCGGCATCGTGAGTAACCAGAATCGTCCCGCTTCCCGCCGCGACCAGGCCGTAGGTGCCATTGGGCGCGAATGCGACCGTGCGCAACCAGGTAAAGACATGCTCCGCTATGTCGGCATCCACATTCCAATAACCGCTTTCGGCCTCGCACCAGCGTCCCCAGAACCCCGGTCGCGACGCCGCCGTGCTCGCCCGCCAAAGCGATGCTGAACAAGGTGTTCTGCGTGCCTGTCTTGATCACGTGCCACTGCTCTCCGCCATCCGACGTGCCCAGAATGAAGCCGCCGGCGCCCACGATGAGCCCGTCCTTGGGCGTCGTGAAAACGCTCCTGAACAGGTACAGGTCCTCTTCTTCAAGGCGCGGGATACCGCGGCGGCGCGCCTCGTCATCGGTAACTTCCTGGGTGTACTTGGGCAATCCGGTGACGTTCTTTTGGGCCTGCCAGTTATGGCCGCCATCGGTGGTGTGAAGGATCGTCCCGAACTCGCCCGATATCCAGCCTTCCTTGTCATCGACGAAGGTAATGTCGTTGAGCGTGATGTCTTTCTTGAGCCCGAGGCTCTCCCAGGTCGCTCCGTTATCCGCGGAGTGAATGACCGTTCCGTACGGCCCTACGGCCCAGACCTGGTTGCGGTCCTTGCCACGGGCGAAAGCCAGGATGTTGTTGTCTCCGACATCGGCCGGCAGCTTGACCGGCGACCAGCTCTTGCCGCCGTCGGTGGTGCCAAGCATGAGCCCGCGCTGGGCGCCGATCAGGCCGTTGGTACTTCCGTTGAAACTGACGCAGAACAGCGGCGAGTGAGTGCCGCTCTTCTGCAGGGCGACCTTGGAGCCCTCGCCGGTCACCTTGAGAATCATCCCGTAGGTGCCGACCACCCAGGCGTTATCCGTGTCTACAATTTCGACCCCGTAGTTGTCCTCGCGCTGCGGCAGGATGTGGCCCTCGCTGGAGCCTCCCAGGCGCGCTTCGATCGCCTTCAACTCGGCCTCGCCCGCGCACGCCGCCAGCGACATCACAAAGGCGATGCCGACCAACAGCCTGACGCCGATCCCGAGTAGTTCCTTCCTCATGCCGGTGAGAGATGGATGCACAATTTACCTCCGCAGATCATCGCTCCCGATGGAGCAGCAAAAATCAAACGCCAATCTTCAGCGCCACGCGCGCCAACGCGATCGCATCGTAGACGGTTCGCTTATTAGTCGACTTCGGGTTCGCTTGTCCAGCGCTCCACCCGATCGGGTCGCGGGCACCGCCGGCTGGTGCAGCCCTTCGCCGGCGTCAGGCATGTTGCCGAATCTCATTACGCTTCCTAATGAACGACATGGGGTGAATGCCAGTGTTCGCTAACGATGTCAAGAGTCAAAGCGATTATTAACTCCCGATGTCGCGTTTAGGGGCAACGTTGCCCACCTGACCAGGCATCGCTCAGCCGCACTGGCGGCTTGGGATCAGAACGGTGGATGGTTCTGCACCGATTGATAGAGCGGATAGCCGCGCGACACGCCGCATTCGATGATTCCGTATCCGATCGAATTCCCGTCGCGAACTTCGATCACGCGATCGTTGAGGTTGCTCGCGACGCGCCGTACTTCGGGATCGTTGAGATTCCAGACATCGTGCTCGACGTAGAGCGGCCCCTTGTCGGTGCCGTGAAACCATCCCCGGTAGCCGCCGTACAATCCGGATTTCAAATGGTAGCGCGCGGGCAGGGCGCGCAGATGGACCTTGCGGCTCTTGCCGTTGGCGAAGGTGAGCGTCATGTCCGCTTCCTGAAAAGTCTGGCCCATCGGATCGTCGGCCCATTTGACGTCGTGCGCGATTGAGACCAGGCGGCGGCCGCGATCGGGCTTTTCCCCGAAGGGCAGCACCTCCTCGCCGCTGATGTAGACGAACTCTCCGGGAGCGCGTTCGGTGAAGAACCATTGCAGGCCGTGATCGGCGAATTGGGCGGTGGTCCAGGTGTAAAACAGAGGCGGCCAGAAGGTCATCGGCGGACTGGTCGGATCGGTGCGCATCTCGGCACGAATGCCCCACGAATGATCGCGCTGGCCACACCACGTCTCGGGCGTCAGGTTAAAGCGCTCGCCCGCGACCTTGATCCATCCGCTGTAGCGACCCAACTGCTGCGCGCGCGCGATGTCTTCGGCCACGCGGCCGTGGCGGCGGCGGAAATGGTGCTCTTCCTCGTGCGGATTCATCGCGGCGGATAAACTCGATGTCGAAGCTCAGCCCGGATGAGTTCGGTTCGAGGACGAGGCGATGGCGTTGAGGCCTTCAAGCACCGTGATCCGCAGCGGGCCGACGCAAGTCGTCAGAGGATCAGGACGAAGATGCCGCGACATCCGGATGTTGTACTGGGTGTTGCCCACGGTGACGCCGGCAAACGCGTCCATCACGTTGCGGTTGGGATAGTAGCCGAGGCCCAGATCGAAAATGGCATTCCCGGCGGGAACCGGATGGCCGGTCCACCACAAGCGCTCCATCCAGTTCGGATCGCTCGAAACAACATGATCGAAAGTGGTCGCGTATTTGATGGCCGATAAAATCGTCTTGCGGCGTCAACATTGCCAATACCTCACTTGCTGGCGGTTTTCGCGCCCTGGGAAATCTCTTTGAACAGCGGCATCGCGGTCAGCGACATGTCGCGTTGAAGTTGTTCGTGCATGTAGCGGCGGATCGATGGCTTCAATCTCATCGGCGACCGCGGCGGGAAGCTCGCCGCGCCGGGAATGCAGCCAGGTCAGCGTGGCGGAGATCTTGCCATCGAGGTATCGTTGCGACGAGCGACGAGTTCATCGGCGCGGGGATGCTCGCCGCTGAAGTTGCGCGGCGCAAACGCCGGCGGCTGAACCGCGATTGTCGGCGCACAACTGGCCGAATCGGCGCAACGCCGCCTCTTGCGCTTCGATCTGATTGCCACAGGATGCCGTGCGACCATTCCAAGCGCGGCCCGAGATTGCGCAGCAGATCGACGATCGCAAGCGCTTGGCCGCGGGCGAACGCGTCATCGACCCTGGGCACGATCTCGTTGGTCAGCACGCCCATAACGCCGTCGAGGATGCGTTTCAGCGAATTGCTCATAGCTCTCCTTCCAGCCAGCGCTCGAGCTGCAACAGCATCCGCGGAACCTGAAAGCTCATCGTGGCCATACGCAAGTCCTGGCTGCCGTCCTCAAAGCTCCGCTCAGACCCGACGTGGATCGCGGCGAGCTTGAAGTTGCCGAAAATCTCGTAGAACCGGATTGCCTCGGGATCGACTCGGATTCCCGTCAGCTCGCCGTAACGGCGATAGAGATCCTCGCGGGAAATCAGATGGCACATCAGCGGCGAGCGCCCCGACCACGGCCGCATGCACATCCATCCGAGGTCTTCGAGCGGATCGCCGAGATGCACCAGCTCCCAATCGAGCATCGCGGTAATCCGTCCCTCGCGCACCAGAAAATTGCCGATGCGATAATCGCCGTGAACGATGCTGACGCGCGGCGCCTTGGGCGCATGGGCCTTCAGCCAAAGCATCGCGTATTCGAGTAGTCGGATAGCTCGTCAGTTGGCGGACGTGGAGATATTCCTCCCACCAGAGAATCTGGCGCGTCCCGACCTCATCGAGCGGCGCCGCGCCGTGGAGCTCGGCCGCAGGGGTTCCCTGCCATGCGAAGTTGTGCAGCGCGGCGAATCCCGCGACGAACTGTTCAGCGAGTTGCGGGCGGATACTCTCGTCGAAAGCGCCGGTGCCACCGGATTCGGTCCAAGGTAGTGCCGCCTCGCCTTCGACCCGTTCCATGATGAAAAACACCAGGCCCAGGACCGCGGGATCGTCGCAATACCAGTAGACCTTGGGAATCGGGACGCCGCTCCCCTCCAGCGCCTTCAGCGCGATGAACTGGTCATGGGCCAGATATGGCGCGAGGACGCCGTATTGAGGGCCCATCCGCAGGATTAGCTTGTGATGGAGGCGTCGGCCGGCCTCGTTCCACGAGGCGTCGAAGCCGAAGGTCAGCCAGGAAAAGCCGACCGGGTAGCGCTTGAGCGCGCCGAGTTCGACCGGCCCGCCGACGCGCTCGCTCAGAAATTTCGCCAGGTTCTGCCCCAGCTCATCGAACTCGCTGCTTGCCATAATACCCAATCGCCAATGAGCTGAGGCGTTTTTCTCCTGTTCGCAGCCGGGTCAGATTCCGCAGCCGCTATTTCCGCGCGATCTTGGCTAGCACCGGCATCAGGTATTTCTTGAACACCACCGGGTTCTCGCACATCGGGAAATGACCGATCTCCTCCATGATGATGGTCTCGGAGTTCTTGACCTTCTTGGCGGTGTCGCTGGTCATCTCGGGCGTGCAGGCGAAGTCATAGACCCCGGTCATGAAGTAGATGGGAACTTTGCCGGAAATCTTGGCGACCTGGTTCCGGAAATCGTGATCGATGCTGTAGAAGTACAGGTCGCCCTTGAAGACGCCGGGACCGCCCTGGGAGTAATACCACCAAGTCTCGCGGCGATATTCCTCGGGGCTCTGCGGCGCCATCAGGCCGTAGACCGAGGTGGCGCAAACCTCGCCGCCGTGGACGTGCGGATGGTGCAGCCAGTCCAGCCACCATCCGGGCGAGTAGTCGCAGGCCTCGATCGCGATCAGCGCGCGCAGTTCGGCGGCGAAATCCAGGCCGAAGTGCAGGCAGATGTTGCCGCCCATCGAGCTGCCCATGATGACCGGCTTTTCCAGCCCGAGCTCGCGGCAGAAAGCCATCACGAACTCGGCGTAGAACTTGGCGGTCAGCTTGTACTCCTCCTTCCACCATCCGTGGGGAGGAATCGACTTGCCGTGACGAGGGAGGTCGAGCGCGATGACGCGAAAGTTGCGGTTGATATCCGGGTCGCAGAGCTGATGGCGCCATTCGCGCGAATCGGTTCCCGCGGTGTGCAGGCATACCAGAGGAATCCCCTGGCCGGCCTCCTCGTAAAACACGCGGTAGTCTTCGCCTTCATAGGGCACGTAAATATATCGACCGGTGATCGGTTCCACCTTGGCCATTGGCGGGTTCCTCCCTATTCCTTGACGTTGCGCATGAGGTCGAGCGCCCAGGTGAGCGCGCGCAGGTTTTGCCACATCACCTTCAGATCGCCTTCGACTCGCATGCGGCCGTGCAGCGGATGCGACAGAGCAATAAGGTCGTTGTACATCGGGGGCGGAATCGGCTGGACGAACTTGCTCCAGGTCTCGGTCGGGCCGCGCAGCGCCAGAGCGAAGCTGGTTTCGGAGCCGAGGTTGTGGGCAACCCGCGGCATCGCGCCATTGACGAACGAGATGACGTAGGGATGCGGGCCGAACTCCATCAGGATGTTGGCGGTGAAATGCCGGCCGATAACCTTGAGGACCGCGTCCTTATTGACCAGGTCCTGCCAGCGCTCCACCCATTTGACATCAAAAACAGCCATGTGGGCCTCCTCCTCTATTGGAGATTTTGCCTGTTTGGTCCGCTGCATGAGCCGCGGACCGCCGAGATCGCCTTTCTACGATCTGATATGCGGGCGGGCGAACTATTAGCTCATCCGCGAACTTGGGGCTTAACCCCGCCGCGAATTTTTGTCAATGAACGCGGGGCGGCGATGGCGCTTGGAGGGTGACGCCCCTATGATACGAGCGATGCGGTTACGGCTGGTTCCACTCGGGATACTCGCGATGCTGATCGCGGCGCTGGCGATCGGCGCCGAGACCGGCGAGCTCAAGCTCGATGTCCTCGGCGGAGCCGCAACCGGCACCAAGGCCCGCGCCGACATCTATGGAGTGAATGGCGCGAAGGTGGCCGAGGTCGCACCCGGAAAGACGGTTCAACTCGCGCCGGGAACCTACAAACTGATTCTGCCGATCATCGGCGGCAGGATTACCAAGGACGCTATCAAGATCGAGGCCGGGCGCACCCATACCGTTTTGATTACCAACGTCGCGGTGCTGAAGGTCTCGGTCAAGGATCGAAACGGCAAGGAGCCGGGGTTTGGCGTTACGGTTATGGATAGCAACCCACCCCATCAAAAGCTGGCCGACTTCATCTCGGGGGATGCGATTCTGATCGCGCCCAGCCAGGTCGATGTAAAAGTGGACGCCCCGCCGCAGGGATATTACTGGCACGGGGTCGAGCTGCCGCCCGGCCGTCAGGCGGAGCTCAAGCTCAGCGAAGTCGTGCCGGCCGAGTTGATCGTGCAGCCGGTCCTGACCAACCTGCCGCTGGACCAGCAGACGCGAGTCGTGGTTTACAAGGCGGGCACGCAGAGCCAGGTCGCGACCAGCGACCCCGGCCCCGAGCATCGCTTTCAACTGGACCCGGGCGATTACGACGCTTACGTGGAAAACCATTCGGGCAAGGGGCTGCCGTTTACGCTCGATCGAGGAATTCATCTCGACTCGGGCCAAAAAGTGACGCGCAAGGTTCCGCTCGACGCGGAGAAGAAGATCGGCGGCGGAATAGGTGGGGGAATAACGGAGTTACCCGGCGCGGCCCACGCGCCGTGACCGCATAGGAAAGGAGCTACGATGGCAAGTGAACGGCAACGTGAAATCAAACGCAGACGCAAACGGCATGAGAAGCGGGTCAAGGAAAAAATCCAGGCGGCCCGCAAACTGGCGAAAAAGAAGAAATGAAGCAGTACGCGTCTTGAGAAGCGGCTCCGGACGAAATCCGAAAAGCCGGCGTAACGGCTGCTGAGTCGATTCAGAGGTCACGGCGATGGCTTACGAGACCCTGCTCTATGAAGTCAGCGACGAAGTCGCGACGATCACGCTCAACCGCCCCTCGAAGCTGAATGCCTATACGCCGCGGATGGGCGAGGAATTGGTCGGCGCGATGCGGCAGGCGGACCACGATCCGAAAGCACGAGTGATCGTGCTGACCGGCGCCGGGCGGGCATTTTGCGCGGGCGCGGATATTTCGATCTTCGCCGCCGATCTTGAGGCGCGCAAAACGCCCGGTCACGGACCGACCCGCGATGAGCACGAAGTAATCTTCACCTACCCGACGGTGATGCGTGGCCTCTCCAAGCCCACCATCGCGGCGATCAACGGCTTCGCGCTGGGCGTGGGATGCACGATGACGCTGCCGTGCGACATCAGGATCGCATCCGAGCAGGCCGAGATCGGAATCATTTTCGCACGCGTCGGGCTCATCCCGGAAATCGGCTCGACCTACATTCTGCCGCGGCTGATCGGCGCGGCGCGGGCCGCCGAGATGATGCTGACCGGCAAGCGCTTCAAGGCTCACGAATGCCTGGCGATGGGACTGGTGAGCCATGTGGTGCCGGCCGACAAGCTGATGGCCAAGGCGCGGGAACTGGCCGACGAAATCCTCCAGTGCTCGCCGACATCGCTCGCGTACACGCGGCGCGCGCTGCATCAGGGCATCGACGGGACGCTCGAAACCGCGATTCAGTTCGAGTTGGCGGCGTTGGAGCAGTGCCGGTCGAGCCCGGAGCACGCCGAATACGTCAGCGCCTTCATGGAGAAGCGCAAACCCGACTTCCGCCGCTAGCAACGCGCCCGCACATAAACCCGTCTGTGAGCTGCCGGGTTCCGAGGCGGAGCATTCCATGACGATGCGGGCAGGGCTCGGTACTGATATCATCGCCCGTTTCGCACCAGGAGGGACTATGTCCGTTCGTTTGACATTCGTGGTGTTGTGCCTGATTGGAGCCTCCGGTCTGGCCAGTGCTGCTCCCATCGGGGCGCGCGTCCTCGGCACGCCGTCCAGCCTCGGCAACGGCACTGTGGCGAGCTATGCCGAGTTCGATAAGTCCGGCGCCCCGAAGGCGATCGGCGTGGTCTTCTCGGCCGGCGCCCTGAACGCCTTGCCGACGGCGCCTTCCGACGGGCATCGCTGTTTCGACGCCAACCACGACGGCGTGATCGATCTCGCCACCGAATGCTCGGCTTGGCACGAGCGCGTCCTTCCCGTTCCCAGCGAGGCCGGCCGACGCTCGGATATTCCGTTCAAGTGGGCTCTGCTGAACTGGAATCCCCACGGACATCCGCCGCCGGGTGTGTTCGACAAGCCTCACTTCGACGTTCATTTCTATATGGAGCCGATCGAGAACATCTTCGCTATCCAGCGGGGAACCTGCGGCCCCGAATTGGTTCGATGCGACCAGTTCGCGCTGGCAACCAAACCCGTACCGGGAAACTACGTGCCGCCGAACTTCCGGGACCTGGGGATAGTCGCGCCGGCCATGGGCAATCATCTTCTCGACCCGACGACTCACGAGTTCCACGGCGAGCCGTTCAATCGCCATTGGATTTACGGGGTCTACGACGGCCGGGTGGTCTTCTACGAGGAGATGGTGGCGCTCAGCTTCATGGCGTCAAAGCCCGACGCGTGCTTCCCGATCCGGTCGCCCGACGCCGTCGCCAAGGCCGGCTACTACCCGACCCGGTCATGCATCCGCTACGCGCCCGGAAAGAACGAGTACACCGTCTCGATCGAGGACTTCGTGTTGCGCAAGGCGAGCCCTCCCGGGCCGCTTCGGGCTGCGGCGGCCGGCAAGCCGTAGCGCTCGTTCCTGTGCGGATTCGGAAAGGCCGGGCCCGGAAGGGTTCGGCCTTTCGCTTTCCGGAGCATCGCGCTGAGGAAAGGCCGCGATTCCCTGAAACGGCCCTCGGTGTTGCCAAATGTGACTCCAAAAGCTACATCTTTGGGTCCGTCGGCAACGTGCCCGCTGCCTTAATTTAATCGGTTTTCATCACTTTAAACTTCAAAAAGAGGAGAAACGCTTATGGGTCTTCATATCGGCTCGGTCGCTCCGGATTTCACCCAGGATTCGAGCGAAGGTTCGATCAATTTCCACGAATGGATCGGCAGTCACTGGGCGGTGCTGTTCTCTCATCCGAAGGACTTCACTCCGGTCTGCACGACCGAACTGGGCACGGTCGCGAACATCAAGGCGGACTTCGAGAAGCGCAATTGCAAGGTGATCGCGCTCAGCGTCGACGACAACAAATCCCACAAGGGATGGATCGGCGACATCGAGGAAACCCAGCACACCAAGATGAACTTCCCGATCCTGGCGGACCCGGACAAAAAAGTGGCGAAGCTCTACGACATGATCCATCCGGAGTGGAACGATACGCTCACCGTGCGCTCAGTCTTCATTATCGATCCGAACAAGAAGATCCGCGCCACGCTGACCTATCCGGCGAGCACCGGCCGTAATTTCGCGGAAATCCTGCGCGTGATCGATTCGCTGCAGTTGACCGACAAGCACATGGTCGCGACTCCGGCCAACTGGAAGGATGGCGACGATTGCGTGATCGTGCCGTCGCTCACCGACCCCGAGGTTCTCAAGCAGAAGTTCCCCAAGGGCTACAAGCAACTGAAGCCGTACTTGCGGATGACCCCTCAGCCCAACAAATAGCTTTACGTAACAACCTACGCTCGGCTCGGCCGCCTGTGAGGGCGGCCGAGCTTTTTGGGATTTTTGAGGTGAGCGCCGCCTTGCCGTCGGTGCAATTCCCCGATCAGCGAACCGGCTTGTCTTTCGACACGTTCTTCTGAATCTCCCCCATCAGCCATCGCGCGTTGGCGTTGCCGGGAGAGGCCGCCAGAATCACGCGGCATTGGGCGAGCGCATCCTCGTCGCGGCCGAGGTTGTGGAGCGTGAACGCGGCCAGAAAGCGCGCCGCAGGATCGCCCGGCGCCATCGCCATCGCGCGCCAATACTCGGCCAGCGCTTCTTCGTAGCGATGCTGAACCGCGAGCGCCCCACCAAGAGCGACTATCAGATCGAGATCGTCAGGCGCGCGTTCGAGCGCCGCGCGTACGATGCGCTCGGCGCCGGCGCCGTCCTGATGGGCAAGTCTGATACGGGCGCGGGCGAGCGCCGCCGCCCTCATCCCGCCCGGCGATGCTTCGGCTTGCTTGAACGCCGCCTCGCTCTCGCGCTCCTGCCCGATCGCGTCGTACAAACGCGCCAGGTTGATGTAGGCGTCGGGCGGCGCGTTGGGCAGGAGCGTAAGCGCGCGCGCCATCTCTTTCGCGGCTTCATCGTTGCGACCGAGCCGATTATGCACGAGCCCGAGATCGTAGAGCGTCACGCCGTCGTTTGGTGCGAGCTTCAATGAGATCGCGAGTTCCCGTTCGGCCGCAACCAGGTCGCCGCGTTCCTCGTACGCCATGCCCAGGCGGTTATGATAGATGGCGGAGTCCGGATAAAACTCGACGCATCGGCTGAACAGCGTCACTTCGTCGTGCCAGAAACGCTGCGTTTCCCATAACGTTACGGCGCAGGTCAGGGCCACGGCCGCGACGCCGATCGCGACCGGAATTCGCCGCGCCATACTGGCGGAAGCGACCCCGACGACCAAATCGGCGAGCGCGACGCACAGGCCCATCGAGGGCAGGTACAGGTAGCGGTCCTGAACCAACGCTTCGTGAAAGAGGCCGCCCAGGTTCATCACCGGCACCAGACCGATAATCGTCCAGGCCGCGCAGAAGACGTAGAGCCGGCGCCGCGAGCTGTGTTTGAGAAGCAGGATCAGGGCGGCGGACAAAAGTCCGAGCGCGGCGAGCGGCAGGTAGAAATCCGGCGAGCCGATGGCGTGGACGAAATCGACGCGATGGGACGGCCCCGCCATCCAGGGAATCACGAGCACGATCAGATAGTTGGCCGCGACCGCGGGAATCGTCATCAGAACCTGCGCGAGCGTCGCGTGACTTTCGGGATTCGGGCGGCTGATGAATCCCAGCACCCACAGGCGTAGCGCGAGATATCCGAGCGCTACCGCGACGAACGGCGCGGTCCGGATGACCGCGCTACGGAAGCGGCCCGGCAGAGCGGGCGCGCCCGGCGCGGTTTCTTTTGTCGATGGGATCGAAGCGGCATCGTCGAAAATCAAAACGTAGATCGCAATCAGCCCCGGAAAGGCGATCGCGCTTTCGTGGCTCATCAGAGCCCCGGCGAACAGCATCAACGCCGAGGCGATATTGCGTGCGGGGGTGCCGGCGCGGCGGATGAAGAAATAGAACGCCGCGAGCTCGAACAGCGCCGCCATCGGTTCCGGAATCGCCGCCGGCCAGACCACGGCTTCGGCGTGCGCGGGAAACAATCCGAACAGCAGCGCGGCGAGCAGGCCGGAGAGGCGATTGCCGGTCAGAATCGATGCGACCTTGAAGACCAGCACCACCGCAAGCAGATGGAGCATCACCATCGCGGCGTGCCATCCCGGCGGCTGAAGCCCGAAGATCTGGTAGTTGAGCCCGAGCCAGATGTCCTGGAGCGGGCGATAGTACGAACTCTGCGGCAGGTGGAGCGGATCGCGGAACCACCATGAATCGTTGACGATCGACTTCCAGAAAAACGACCAGTCGCCGATGAAGCGGTTGGCGACGATCATCTCGTGATCGTCGAACACGAAGCCGTTGGAAAGGCATCTGAGGTAGGCGGCCATCGTCGCGAGCAGGACGCCGGCGAGCGCGACCGTATCGTAATTTAAAAGCCGCCTTCGGCGCGCATCGGGAAGGCCGCGATTTGCATCGCGCCGCCTGCCGATCGATTTATGAGGTCTGCTATCAGCCATCTGGTTGGAAAGCCGTATCCAAGCCGTAATTCAGAAACCGGCGACCTGACCGCCGACTTAACCGAGCGATCACCGAGCTTAGCATTAGCGAATGAAGCGCAAAGACCGCCGTTCGCGTCGGGGTGCGAGCGTTGACAAGCGGCAGCGGCGACCGGAGAATCAATAGCGATGGCAAGAATAACCGTTGAAGACTGTCTCGATAAGGTTCCCAACCGTTTCGAACTGGTGCTGGCCGCGGTCAGTCGCTCCAAGCAACTGCTGAAGGGCGCGCGCCCTCTGGTCGACAGTGACAACAAGGACATCGTGACGGCGCTGCGCGAAATCGCGGCCGGTAAGGTATCATTGGTCGAGGAGCCTTCCTCCGACTAGCGTCCCCGCAACCACCCGTCCATCAGCCCAACCGGCCGCTGTCAGCGGCTCGAATCGGACGATTCACGAAGCTTAGCCACGCATCGCGATCGCGGTATAGTATGAGCGAGGTCGCGGCTCCGCCGCGCCCGTTAACTCGTGCGTCGCAAATCTACATCCCCTGCTAAACGGCGTAAGTCCGGCCGCACCAGGCGTCCCGCGGATGAACAGGTCCTCGAAACCGAGGCCCACCTGATCGCCGAGGAGGAGCTGCCCGTAGCGATTGAGGAAGCGGAACTGCCGGCGGCGGTCGAATCCCCGGAGGCCGGCCTCGTCGAGCCGGCGGTCACGGAAGCTCAAGAGGCGCCGGAAGGCGGAGCGCTGGTCGCGTTCGACCCGCTGTCCCGTTACCTGGCCGAGATTCGCCGCTTCCCGCTGCTCAGCCGCGAAGAAGAAATCGAGATCGCCAAGCACTACCAGAAGACCCAGGACCCGGCCGACGCCTTCAAGCTGGTCACGGCCAATCTCAGGCTGGTGGTCAAGATCGCGCACGAATTCGCCCGCGCCTCACGCAACCTGCTGGATCTGATCCAGGAGGGCAACATCGGGCTGATGGAGGCGGTCAAGAATTTCGATCCCTACCGCGGAATCCGCTTCCCGTCGTACGCGGTCTGGTGGGTGCGCGCGTATATCATCCGGTTCCTGATGAACAACTGGCGGCTGGTCAAGGTCGGAACGACCCAGGCCCAGCGCAAGCTCTTTTTCAATCTGAAGAAGGAGAGCGACCGGCTCGAAGCGGAGGGATTCGGCGCGCAGCCGCGACTTCTGGCCCAACGGATCGGAGTCAAGGAAAGCGAGGTGCGCGAGATGCAGGAGCGGCTCGGCCACAGCGAGGTTTCGCTCGATCAACCCGCCGGCGCCGAAGGCGACACGACCCTGATGGACATCCTACCCGACGTCGCGCGCAATCCTGAAGAGGTGACCGCTGCGACCGAATGGCGCGCGTTTGCCCGGGACAAAGTTCGGGAATTCGCGGGCACGCTCAAGGACAAGGAACTCGAGATTTTCGAGCGGCGGCTCCTGGCGGAAGAGCCGCAAACGCTGCAGGAAATCGGCGACCGGCTGGGTATCAGCCGCGAACGAGTGCGCCAGATCGAAACGCGGCTCAAGCGCCGGCTCAAGGCCTTTCTCAAGGCGCAGGCGGCGGATATCGAACAAGCGCGCACATGAACGCCGCCGGGCGCCTCGGCACGCCAGATTTCGAGCCCCGGGGTTCTCCTAGCCTCACGGCGGGGGAATAATCCAAGATGAAAATCGCCTCAGGAGAGTCCTTGCTTCTTCGTCCTTCTCGCCAAGAACGTCCGTGTGTGCCCGGTTATCGGGATAGAGCGGCTTGTGTTCAACAGTTTGGGAGGGTATTTCTCTAACCTTGCCAGCGAGTACCTGCACCACCCCGTACTCAGATGCAAGTTTTCTCCCCCGCGCCCTGGTATCGGCTGCGGTCGCGTACTTCTCCCGGTCAGTGGACATCCCGCCGTCATGGTTCTTAAAGGCACCAGCGACAGGCAGACCGTTATGAGTGTACGTCTTTATGTGCACCCGCATGAAAAGTCGATGAGTGTCGGGAATATCCTCCTTAGGCCACATCAAAAAGCTCGCTTCGCCAACCAGAGCAAGAGGCCCTCGTTGTACGCAGACAAGTCTAATGTCCCTTTGATTTTCAGGTGTCCCTTGTCATCGCCGTAAAAGCCAGCGGGCGCTAACGAATCGGAACGAACATTTAACAGAAGCTCGTAACTATCAGACTCCCAGCGCAGATCGACGCTTCCGTCCGGTCCAGGAGTAATTTCCGGGCCAGGGATCGCGACGCCATAATCGGTGAATAGGCGATAGGCGTTCCTAGCAAGGAAACTGACCGCTCGCCTCCAAGTTGACTCGTCGCAGAGGAAGTCACCATCCGCTTCCTCGTCCCTCAGTTTGAGAATCTCCTTAGAGGCTATAATTGCCTTGCGTATATGATCTAACTGGAAGGGAAGGTCTTCCCACGGGTCGGCTTCATGGCGCGGCTTGACTGGTCTCCAAGAGCATCTAGGCCCCCTCCGAAACCATTCCTCATCGGACTCGATAAGACGCTCGTCTTCCTCTCTCCAGTCGGCTATTGCTATCGCGTGATAGCCAGCCATTGAGGTCACTCAGTGAGTTTCGGTCTCCAGGCACTGTAGACCAGCCGAGGCAGCCACCTTCCTAAGACTTTCTTCCTTTCGTATGGCGCGTTCGACAACTGCTTTGAGGCTTCTCAGATCAGGGGTGCTCATCGCCACGAAAAATTCTTGCAAGTCGTCCTGCACATGAAAGGCGATCCGCAAATTATGTAAGATGACAGCAGCGGCCGGCCCGGCGTCAAGTTCTTCCCTGAACACCGGCCTCAAATCCGTCAGGATCCTCGCGCTACAGAACGCTCTCTCGGTCTCTCTCGCGATCTCGAGGGCTTTGGCGGTAACACCCAGAGAGGCATGAAAGGAGAGAAGTTCTTGCAGGTCGTTCTTGAATCTGTCCCAGCTGCCCTCTGCCGGTTTCAACTCGGCGATTTGAGCAGCGCGACAGACTTCTTCGGCGAACTCGGAAAGCGACACGTCCTGCCTTCTAGCTCGGATCGTGTACAACCTTGCGAGAACCCTCATCACCTCGTAGGTCTCGTCCTCGCCAAGCTTGATCTCGACGGCTATTCGCTTGGCCATGTCGGGTAACACGAGGGAGGGGGAGGCTTTCTTAAGCGCTCCTTTGAGCGCGCTCATATCTTGTACTGGCAGGGCGATCAGTTTTCCCAGAGCCGCACGGTAAGCTACCGGTATCTTCAAGGTCGGCATAGCTCTCTCTCACCTTTTAGGCCTTGTTGAAAATGGTGCTAGTGCACCTCTGACGACGGTACCATCCGCTTTGTGTTTTTGGCTGACGAAGCGCCCACTTGGGCGCCACCAAACCGCCACAGGAACCGCGTTCGTAGCAACCCCTCGCTGCGCATCTTTAATTTGATGGCAAACCCATGATCGTTGCAACCGCCGCAGACGAGAAGGCCATGCAGGCTACTTTCTATAAGCAGAAATGCCAGTAAATCAAGCACTTGGGCACTTGGCACCTTCGTAAGGAACTTTGTTGTAAAGAGCCCGTGGCCGATCGGGCGCGAGATTCTCGCTACAGGTCCAATCTCAGCCGACACTCAACTTAACGACTATCCGGCACGGCGCCTTGCCGGATGTACGGCGGTACTGTGATAATATAAGGGTCAGGTGCGGGGCTGTATGCGGGAATGCA
Organism: uncultured Pseudomonadota bacterium; assembly: GCA_963759165.1. Lineage (GTDB taxonomy): Bacteria > Desulfobacterota > Binatia > Binatales > Binataceae > DATJOQ01. The sequence continues at coordinate 2,988,543 of CAVWXK010000001.1, forward strand.
CTTGCGCTCTTATTGTCGTCGGTAACGAGATCCTGTCCGGCAAAGTTCAGGACAGCAATGCCTGCTTCGCCGCTCGCGAGCTTCGCCAGGCCGGGGCCGCGCTCAGGCGAATATCGGTAATTCCGGACGAGTTGGACGCGATCGCCGAGGAGGTCCGCCATTGCGCGGACCGGTTCAACGTCGTGCTGACCTCGGGCGGCGTCGGCCCCACGCACGATGACCTCACGATCGAGGGCGTGGCGCGCGCGTTCAATCGCAAGCTCGTAACCCATCCCGAGCTGGAACGGGTAATCCTAAAACATTTTGTCGAGCGTCCCAACGCGGCGGGCCTCAAGATGGCCGAGGTTCCGGAGGGCGCGGTGCTGAATCTCGGCGGCGATATCGCCTTTCCGACCGTTCAGCTCGAAAACGTGTACATGCTGCCGGGCATACCGGAGCTGTTCGAGCCCAAGCTGATCGCGCTCAAGGGACGCTTCGCGAGCGATCCCTATTTCATCCACGCGGTGTACACCAGCGCCGGCGAGGGCACGATCGCCGAGTATCTCAACTCATGCATGGCGCGATTTCCCGAACTGCTGCTTGGTTCGTATCCGAAGATCAGACATCCTGAGTATCGGGTGAAAGTCACCCTCGAATCGAAGGATCGGGCATATCTGGAACAGGCCTTCCATCATCTGCTGGAGATTTTGCCCAAAGCAGTCGTGATCAAGACCGAGTAATTTTTTTTGGGGGCGGCAGAAGGAGGAGGAGAGGTAAAGCATATGTGGAACAGAAACATGAGACTCGCGCTGTTGACGATTGCGCTCGCGGTCGCGATTCCGGGGGCGGCGATGGCGCAGACCACGAATCCGCCCGCGGCCACACCGCAGGTCGCGCAACCGCCTAACGGCGGGGTCGACTGGAGCGGCGTCGGTGTCGGTGTGGCGACGGGGGCGTTAGACCTCGTCTACGTTCCGACCAAAGTCGTCTATGGCATCCTGGGCGGAATTGCCGGCGGAGCGGGCTGGGCCTTAACCGGCGGAAATTCCCAGGTCTCCGATACCATCTGGCGCAGTTCGCTGGGCGGCGACTACGTGCTGACTCCCAACATGGTCCGCGGCGACGAGCCGATCCATTTCAGCGGCCCGACGGAAACCTCGGGACAGGGCAGCGGCGCGGCCGCTCCGGCATCGTCCAGCGGCGCCCCGGTTAGCAGTGCCGCGTCCAGCCCGGCGAACGTCGCCAACGCACCGATGTCCGTGGTGCCGGCGACTTCGGGCGCCGACGCATCGGCGCGCCCGATCGACGGTGGCGCCGGGCCAGTCCACGGGACGGGCTCGACGGATAGCGGCACGGGTATCGAATAGCGGTTAGCGGTCCGACGTTGTTCCGGCGGCGGCTTCGAGACGAACCGCGCGGATGACAGCATCCGCGCTTCATCGCGAACCGCGCCCGTTCGCACATCGAAGGTAAATCATGAAGAAAGCGCGTTTTCTCTGGAAATCCACTTGAACTACCTGTCGTAACGCAAGAGGTCTCTTGCGTGATGAACTCCATGTTGAACTGGATGAGCGGGACTACGCCAAGGCGCCGCTCAGCGTCGCGGAGCTGAAAGAACTGTTCAAGGGTCACGATCCGCGGGATTTCCTGAATCCGAAGAGCCCCGCGTTCAAGGCCAGAGGACTGGCGGAAAAAAAGCTCACTGCGGATCAGGCGCTCAAGCTGATGGTCGAGGAACCGAACCTGATCAAACGCCCGCTGGTAATCGTGGGTAACCAGATAATCGCGGGCATGGATCGCGAACGATTGCGTGAAGCCTTGGGATAATCGCGCCGCGTCAGAACCCTCACTCGCGCAGGAGTCTCTGCCGATTAAAGGGCCGGCGCCGTTTCTGAAATGGGCCGGCGGCAAGACCCAGCTTCTCGGACAACTCGCCGGGATGCTCCCCGAGAAATTCGACGGCTATGCGGAGCCGTTCGTCGGCAGCGCCGCGCTCTTCTTCCGGCTGCGCCGCGAGCGACACTCGTTCGCGGCGATGCTGATCGATCGCAACGAAGAACTCGTGAACTGCTACGCCGTCGTGCGCGACAGCGTCGAGAGGCTGATCCCGATACTAGATAAATTGCGGGCCGGACACGGCAAGCGCCACTACTACAGCGTCCGCGGGCAGCGGCCCGAAAGCCTGAGCGAACTGGAACGTGCCGCGCGCCTTATCTATCTGAACAAGACCTGCTTCAACGGCCTCTACCGAATCAATTCGCGGGGCCGATTCAACGTCCCGATCGGTTCGTACCGGAACCCGCGCATCTACGATGAGAACGCGCTGCGCGCGGCGAGCGCGGCGCTCGGCGGCGTGGCGGTTTCATGCGAAGACTTCGCGGCGGTCGAGGATCGCGTAGGGGCCGGCGATTTCGTCTACTTCGATCCGCCGTACTATCCGGTGTCGAAAACCGCGAACTTCACCGCCTACGCGATGGGGAGCGACGGGCGGGCGGCGTTCGGTATCGATGAGCAGCGGCGGCTGGCCGATACCTTCAGGAATCTCGATCGCAAGAACTGCCACGCGATGCTCAGCAACAGCGACTCGGAGCGGATTCGCGAGCTTTATCGCGGCTACCGGATTCGCACCGCCTCCGCGCGGCGCGCGATAAATCGCGACGGCGGCAGGCGCGGAACGATAAACGAGATCGTGGTCACGAACTACTGAGGCGGCCGCCGCTCAACTCATCGCCCAGCCGGCGTCGACGTTGACGGTCTGCCCGGTCATCCCCGAAGCCGCGTCCGAGACCATGAACAGCGCCACTCGCCCGATCTCGTCCTCGGTCACCAGCCGCTTCATCGCGGCGTTCCCTTCAACCTCGCGGCGTATCTCCTGGTAAGGCCTGCCGGTGGCGGCGGCGCGCGCGGTGAAGACGTTTTCGATGCGCGGGCCCTCGACCGAACCCGGACAAAGGCAGTTGACGCGTACTCCAGCCGCTGCCCATTCAAGCGCCAAAGTCTGAGTCAGTCCGATCATCCCCCACTTGGACGCCGCGTAGGGAGAGCGCAGCGAGAAGCCGCGGCGGGCGGCGATCGATCCGATGTTCAGGATATTGCCGGAGCGCTGCTTTTCCATCTGCGGCAGCACCGCGCGCGCGGCGAGCCATGCCCCGGTGAGATTGATATCGAGGGTTTCCTGCCATTGGGCGAGCGTAGTCTCGGTCAGGCGCGCGGTGGGTCCGCCGATCCCGGCGTTGTTGACCAGGATATCGATCCGCCCGAACGCGCTCATCGTGCGCTCGGCCATCCGCGCGCAGTCGGCTTCGCTGGCGACGTTGGCTTCGATCGTAAGGCAGGGCGTGCCGGCGCGCTCGAGCTCGGCGCGAGTCTGCTCCAGCGGCGCCGGCGCGCGCCCCGTCAGCACCAATCGGGCGCCGGCGCCGGCATAAATCAAAGCTATCCGACGGCCGATGCCGTGGCCGCCGCCGGTAACGATCGCTACCTTTCCCGCCAATTGTTCCATGAGAATTCCTCTCCGCTATCGGTAACCGCGCTCGACTCTGACCGCCATCGAACAGCGCCACAAAGCAATCGGTCGTATCGGGCCAAGCCCTCGCGTTGTCACAATCCGCTCCTTATCATAGAGGCAACCGATGGTGGCGATTAAACCCATACCGACGCAATCCGGCAAGGAGCCCGACCGCAGCGGCTCTCCGATGGCCGACTTCATCAAGATCGCGACGATCCTGCTGTTGGCCGCGGTTTCGGGCTACCTGCTATGGACGCACGGCGATTGGTTCCGCGATCCCAGGCAAATCAAGGCCGAGGTTTTACAGCTGGGGGTGTGGGGTCCGATCGGCTTCATGATTCTCTATGCGGTCGGGCCGTCGCTGCTGGTGCCGGGCGCGATCATGACGCTGGCGGCGGGGCTCGCCTTCGGCGCGTTCTGGGGTTCGATCTACGCGGTGGCCGGCGCTTACATGGGGGCGCTGATTGCCTTCGGGATCGGACGGACGCTGGGCAAGCAGTTCGTGGAGCGGATAATCGGCGATCGATTCGAGAAACTGCTCGATCGGATCGCGCGCAACGGCTTCCATATCATTTTGTATCTGCGATTCTTTCCGATCATCCCTTATAACGCGCTGAACCTGTTGGCGGGCGCATCGCCGATAAGTTTTCGCGACTACTTCTGGGCGAGCGCGATCGGCCTGATTCCGGGAACCATCCTGTTTGCCTTTCTCGGCAACGAGATGTGGCATCCGACCTCGCCACGCTTCGTACTGGCGTTGGCGCTGATTGGGCTGTGCTTCGCGGCCGGCGAGTTCTATCGCCGCCGCCGCCCCGCCGACGTCGGCGAGATCTGAACCTGTAGCTTGCGAGGGCAGGGTCAGGCTTTCAAACGTTTAATGAGCGCTTCGGACTCTTGCCCCATTTGCCCTTTATATGGCTCTTCAGCCCGCCCGTGCCGACGCTCATGTCGCCTTTCTCGAAGAGCAAAGAACAGCCCCACGATAAAGACCGCACTTCCCAAAAGCGCAAGTACGATGACTGGCAGATACATCAAAGCTCCCCCCTGAAGTCTTATCCGCCTCTGACTTTTACGGTCCTCAGGTGCCGGATTGCCAGCTGGAGAGGTAGCGCTTCTGCTCGGCGGTCAGGCGGTCAATCTTGATGCCCATCGCGGAGAGCTTCAGCGTCGCCACTTCGTCCTCGATTTTCTGCGGCACATTGTGGACCTTGACCGCCAGTTTCGCACCGCCCGCGGCCCATTGCGCGGCCAGCGCCTGGGTGGCGAAACTCATGTCCATCACCTGGGCGGGATGACCTTCGGCGCAGGCGAGGTTCACGAGTCGGCCCTCGCCGAGCAGGTAGATCCGCCGGCCATCGGACATATGGTAGGCGGTGACGTTACGGGCGAGGTTGTCGTCGACTTTTGACGCCATCTTGGCGAGCGCGGCGATATCGATCTCGACGTCGAAGTGGCCCGAGTTGCAGATAATCGCGCCGTCCTTCAAGAGCTTGAAGTGGTCAGCGTTGATCACATCCTTGTCGCCGGTGACGGTGACGAAGATATCGCCGACGCGCGCCGCCTCGCTCATCTTCATCACGCGGAAGCCGTCCATCGCCGCTTCCAGCGCCGGGATCGGGGCGACTTCGGTCACGATCACGTTGGCGCCGAGTCCGCGCGCGCGCGAGGCCACACCCCGCCCGCACCATCCGTAACCGCCGACCACGACCACCGAACCCGCGATCAGGACGCCGGTGGCGCGGATGATTCCGTCGATCGTCGATTGGCCGGTGCCGTAGCGATTATCGAACAGGAACTTGGTCTGGGCGTCGTTGACCGCCACGACCGGGATCTTGAGCGCCCCATCCTTCTCCATCGCGCGCAGGCGGATCACTCCGGTGGTGGTCTCCTCCATGCTCGCGATAACTTCCGTAGCCTGGGCGCTGAACTCGGTGTGAAGCAGATTAACGAGATCGGCGCCGTCGTCCATGGTGATGACGGGATGGCTCTCCAGCACCGCGCGCAGATGGCGGTAATATGTGTCGCGATCCTCGGCCCGGATGGCGAACGACGCGATGCCGAAATCCTCGACCAGCGAGGCCGCCACGTCATCCTGGGTCGAGAGCGGGTTGGAGGCGCAGCAAATCACTTCGGCGCCGCCGGCCTTCAGCGTGCGGAGCAGATTCGCGGTCTCGGTGGTGATATGCAGGCACGCCGCCAGGCGCAGGCCGCGCAGCGGCTGCTTCTTCGTGAAGTCTTCGCGAATCCGCCGCAGCACCGGCATCCGCTCGTCGGCCCACAGAATCCTTCTGCGGCCCTCGCGCGCGAGGCTGAGATCGAGAACGTCGTAGTCGGGCTTGCCGCTTTTGGATCGAGGCGTGGGCATGGCTTTGCGTTTACTGGCTTTTGATCGCACCTGTAATTCTCCGGAACAGATTTTTCGAGTTAAAGTTTTACCGCCGATTCGGGCTCAACGCCTGCCGTGAGCGCCGAAGGCGCCCCGCAGGGCTTCGACCATATCGGTCTTCTCCCAGGTGAAGTAGCCATCTTCGGGCTTTCGGCCGAAGTGACCGTAGGCGGCGGTGCGCTGATAGATGGGGCGCTTGAGCGCGAGCGTCTTGATGATCCCGGCGGGGCGGAAGTCGAACAACTCGCGCAGCGTCGAGGAAAGCTTGTTCTCGGGAACGGTGGCGGTGTCGAAGGTATCGACCAGGAGCGAAACCGGCTCGGCCACGCCGATCGCGTAGGCGACCTGAATCTCGCATTTGGTGGCCAGGCCCGCCGCGACGATGTTCTTGGCGACGTAGCGCGCCATGTAACAGGCCGAGCGATCGACCTTGCTCGGATCCTTGCCGGAAAACGCGCCGCCGCCGTGGCGGCCGTAGCCGCCGTAAGTGTCGACGATAATCTTGCGTCCGGTCAGGCCGCAGTCGCCCTTGGGACCGCCGACCACGAAGCGGCCGGTCGGATTGATATGGTAGGCGGTCGACTTGTGGAGATACTGCGCCGGAATCACTTTTTTGATGACCTCTTCGATCATCGCCTCGCGCAGCGTCTCGTTACTGACCTCCGGGGTGTGCTGGGTCGAGATGACGACCGCGTCGACATTGACCGGGCGTCCGCCGACGTAGCGTACGGTGACCTGGCTCTTCGCGTCGGGCCGCAGGAAGTCGAACTTTCCCGCCTTGCGGATCTTGGCGAGATATTCCATCAGGCGATGGGCGAGCGAAATCGGCAGCGGCATCAGTTCCGGCGTTTCGTCGCAGGCAAAGCCGAACATCAGGCCCTGATCGCCCGCGCCCTGCTCCTTGCGTTCGACGCCCTGGGCGATATCGGGCGACTGGCGCTCGATAGCGGTCAGGACGGCGCAACTGCTGGCGTCGAAGCCGATCGCCGAATCGACGTAGCCGATTTCACGCACGGTATCGCGCACGATGTCGCCGTAATCGAGGCGGGCGCTGGTGGTGATTTCGCCGGCCAGCACGATCATGCCGGTCTTGGCCAGGCTCTCGAGCGCTACCCGGGAGTTCGAATCTTCGGCGATCAGCGCGTCAAGCACCGCATCGGAAATCTGATCGCACATCTTGTCGGGATGGCCTTCGGAAACCGATTCCGAAGTGAAAACAAAATCTGTAAGCGGCATTCACCGGCTCCTTGCTTGAGTGCTGGCACCAATGGTCCAGCCCGTCGCATGTTAGTCTTTTCGTTCTATGGTGTTAAGCGGGGAACCCGACCGGAGGCGTCCTGGCCGAGGCAAACCCGAATCGGACGCGGCTTACCCGCGGACGCTTTTTTATCGATCGGTCCAGGCAGAATCAAGTCCGTTTATGCACCTATTCTTCGCCAAAACGATTGTCAAATAACGCTCGCACGGCCGCAACCGCCTCACGTGCGTCGGCTCCCTCGGCCTTGACCTTGAGCTTGGTCCCCTTGCCGGCGCCGAGCATGATGAGGCCGGTAACGCTGCGGGCGCTAACGTGAGTTTTGCCGTGCGTGATGCTGACGGTAGCGCTGAATTTGCCGACGGTTTCCGCAAGCGTGGACGCGGCCCGCAGATGCAGCCCCAGACGATTCCTGACCTCTACCGTCGCCTCCGCAACACTCACGGGTCCAGAATAGAGGTATGCATCGACAAGGTAAACGCTCTCAAAACCGGGGGCAGACGCGGCTCAGCGACGAAACCGTCCGCCGCTGCCGCCGCCGCGCTCGCCGCCGCCACCACCTGTCGGACGGGCACGTGCCTCGCTGACGTTGATCTTGCGGCCGCGGAGGTCGATTCCATTGAGCGCGCCGATCGCGGCTTCGGCTTCAGCCTTTGCGGGCATCTCGACGAAGGCGAAGCCCTTGGGCTGACCGCTGAACTTGTCCTTGATGATATCTACCGCGGTGATCTGGCCATGGGCGCCGAACGCCTGGCGCAACTCATCCTCGGTAACTTCGTACGAAAGGTTGCCAACGTAGATCCGCATGTTCTCTTCTACCCGCTTGCTCGGCGATATCGCCCGCTGTTGGTAATCGTCCGGGGTTTCTCTCGATCGGCTATGGCCCCGTTCCTCTGCGGTCCCCTTTATCGAAGGAAGAGCATGGCTGCTCTGCCTGAAGAAAGCATCGGCTTTGTCCGTAATTAAGTCAACCGCGGCGCCACGACAACAAGCCGAGATCAGCCGGGGGTTTTGATCTCTCCGCCTCCGTTCTCGGGCCCGTCTTCGCGGCGGCTGAGCTCGGCCGAGAACAACTCGCGCAGACGAGCCTCGATCGCGCTATCGCGAGTGGTGCCCTCGCGACGGCGCCAGGCGCTCAGCGGAATCACCGCCTTGGCCATGTTGCGATGGCCGCCGGCACTGCCGATATCTCCAAACAGGCGGCGGACCACATCACCGGCGCCGCGGCCCGTTCCCTGATTGCGCACCGAAATGACCAGATTGCTGCCGAGCTTGCCCGATACCGCGACCCATTCGGTGGTTTCGAACAGCAGGCAGAAGTCCGCCATCTGGACGATCAGATCGTCACGCTCGACGGGGCCCAGATGCAGCACCGTCAGGCCGTCCCTGATTTGGAGTCGCCGCATCGCTCGTGACAGGATACGGGCGAAGGCCAGCGGCAACTCGGGCCGGTCGATTCGCCTGAGCCAGTTGTAGTTGGCCAACGGATAGAGATGAGTAAAGGCCTGCAGGTCGTCATCGGTGACCCGCCGCGACATCATCAGGGCGTCGCTCTTGATGCCGTAGAGCAGTGCGGTGGCCAGCCGTTCGCTGATTCGCTCGTCGGCGGCGATGAGATATTCGGTCAGGATGGTAGCGGTGGCGCCGTAACGGATGCGCACGTCTTCGAACGGAGCGAGGCCCGGGGTGTAGCCGGGATGATGGTCGATCACGATGTCGGCGCGCGGCAGGCGATCTTCGAAATAGGCCGGCTGCACGTCGACCATGGCGATTTTGCTGAATTGGGCGAGTTCTTCCTCGGTCGCGCGCGCAATCTCGATATCGAGCAGATGCACCATGGTTCGATTTTCAGGCCTCGAGACCGCGCCGAAACTGAAGATCGGTGTGGTAAGCTTGTTGCGCCCGAGCAGCGTGCGCAGCGCCATCGCGCTGGCGATACCGTCGGGATCGGGATCGTCCTGGAGCACGATCGCGATCCGATCATCGTCGCTCACCAGGGCGCGAAGTTCCTTGAGCCTGATTTTGGTCGTCGGTAGGTCCATTATTTATTCAGAGGAGAAGCGGTCTCGAAGCATAGCCCGGTTGAGCCGGCCTGGAGATCGAAAAGGGCATCGACTGGTGAACGCATAGCATGCGATCTTACGGCCAATCAACGCAATCACTTATGAATTGTAATCATACAAGGTTTTCTCCATGAGCGGCGAGCAATGCGAAATCTGCAGGCGTGCGATGACGGAAGAATGGTTCATGCGGCTCTCGGTCGAGGATCGCGAAGGGTTCCGGCAGGACGCCTTTCTCTGCGCCAATTGCGGGGTTAAGCTGCGGCTTGCCTCGGAAAAGATGCGCGACCTGGCGATCGACCCATGGCTGCACGACGCGGTCGCGCGGATCCTCAGAGGCAAACAATCGTGACCAAACCCGCGGCGGATACTCAATCCGATTTGTGGCCCTACGAGGAGGCGCGCAAAGTTGCCGAGCGCGTCGCCGGCTACGAGCCGGCGCGACCGGTGGTGTTCCAAAGCGGCTTCGGCCCCTCGGGATTGCCCCATCTCGGCACGATGGGCGAGGTGCTGCGGCCGTCCTACGTGCGTCACGCGCTCGGCCTGATCGAGCCCGCGCGGCCCTCGCGACTGATCGTCTTCATCGACGACATGGACGGCCTGCGCAAGGTGCCCGAGAGCGTGCCGCATCGCGCGAAATTCGCCGCCGACACCGGCAAACCGGTATCGCGCATTCCGGATCCGTTCGGATGCTGCGTCAGCTTCTCCGAACACATGATCGGCCTGCTCGGCAAATTCCTCGAGCCGGTCAGGGTCGAATACGAATTGCTGCGGTCGAGCGAGATGTACGCCGGCGGGCGCTTCGACGAAGCGCTGCGCATCATCCTGGCCAAACACGCCGAAATCATCTCGATCGTCGCTCCGACGCTGCGCGAGGAGAATCGCGCCGGATGGTCGCCGTTCATGCCGCTTTGCCCGAGTTGCGGGCAGATCAACTCGACCCGCGTCATCGCCTACCATCCGGAGCGCAACGCCGTTGAGTTCTCCTGCGAGCGCGCGTTCGGCGGCTCGCAGGGATGCGCCTTCAAGGGCGAACAGAGCGTGCTCGGCGGCCTCGCCAAGGTCCAATGGAAGGTCGATTGGGCGCTCCGATGGCACGTGCTGAAAGTGGACTACGAGCTTTACGGCAAGGACCTGATCGATTCGGCGCGGCTGTCGGGGCAGATCGTGCGCGTGATTGGCGGCCGTCCGCCGCTCGGCTTCGCGTTCGAGATGTATCTCGACGAAGAGGGCCACAAGGTTTCGAAGTCGGTCGGCCGGGGCGTCGGGGTCGAGCAGTGGCAGCGCTACGCGCCAATCGAAGTGCTCAAGTACTTCCTGATGCTCAATCCGCGGCGCGCCCGCAAACTCTTTCTCGAGGCGATTCCGCAATACGTCGACGAATACCTCGACGCGTTGCGCGCCTATTCCGCGCCGGATGCCGAAGCGGTTCGCAAAAACTCGCCGCTCGAATTCGTCGTTCAGGATGGCAGCGCGCGGCGCTTCGGCTCGGGTCTGACTTTCGGCCTGATCATGAACCTGGTTTCGGCGCTGGGAACGTCGAATCGCGATCTGATCTGGGAATACCTCACTCGCTACGATCCAGCGCTCGGCGGCGACGCCGAGACTCGCGCGCTCGCCGAAACCTTGATGGGATGCGCGCTCAACTTCTATACCGACTTCGTCGAGCCGACCAAGCAGCGCTACGTGCCGGCTTCCGAACAGGAACGCGAGCAGCTTCGCGCGCTGTTCGATTATCTGACCGCCAACTCCGGGGCGAGCGCCGAGGAAATCGAGAAGAACATCTACGAGCTCGGGCGGCGCTTCTACGACAAGCCGGGGAAAATTTTCCCGCTGTTGTATAAGGCGCTGCTTGGTCAGGAGCGCGGACCGCGGCTGGGCGCGTTTATCAGGCTGGTGACGCCGGCGCGCATCCTCGGGATTCTGCAAGCCGCGCTCGCGTGAAGGAGATGCCCGAATGAGACTGCCCAACAAAATCGCCTTGATAACCGGCGCCGGCTCCGGAATCGGCAAGGCGGCGGCGCTGTTGTTCGCGAGCGAAGGCGCGCGGATCGCCGCGGTCGATATCGTCGAGGATTCGGCCGCGGAAACCGCCCGCCAGATCAAGGCATCCGGCGGACAAGCTATCGCGATTGGCGCCGACGTCTCGCGCTCGGACGATGTCCAGGCGATGGTGGCGGCAACCATCGAACGCCTCGGCGTGCCCGACGTGCTCTTCAACAACGCCGGCATCGAAGGTGAAACCGCCTTTCTCGCCAACATGAGCGATGAGGCGTTCGATCGCGTCATCGCGATCAATCTGCGCGGCGTTTTCCTCGGAATGAAGTACACACTGCCGCACATGGTTCGTAACGGCGGCGGCTCGGTGGTCAACACCGCGTCGATCGCCGGGATGATCGCGGTTCGCGGTGCGATTGCCTATTGCGCCGCCAAGGCGGGAGTGATCGCGATAACCAGGGTCGCCGCGGCCGAGTATGCCCGCTACAACATCCGCGTCAACTGCGTCTGCCCCGGCGCCACCAACACCCCGATGGTGACGCGAATCGCCGGCGGCGGCGAACTGCCTCCCGAGTCCGTGCGCAGGGTTTCGGAGATGGGCCGAATCGGCCGCCCCGAAGAGATCGCCCGGATGGCGCTGTTTCTGGCCAGCGACGAGGCGTCCTTTGCCACCGGCGCGCCCTTCATCGTCGACGGCGGATGGACCATCACTTGAGCGCTCGGTAGCGAACAGATCGGCGTCACTTGGTTACACGAGAGACTTGGCGGTACGCCTTCCCAAGTCCCTCGCCCGCTTCGCGGGAGAGGGCAAGCGGCGCGGCTCTTGCCGTTTTTGCAAGAGCCGTGACGCGCGGGTGAGGGTTCCGCAACTATCGCCGCGCGCCCCAGACCCAGCGCGTTACCGCGACGGCAGCCCCGGCGCCGGGAAGCGGCCGCACATCTCCCGCACCTCGTTCGCGACGCGATCGATCGTCGCCTGATCCTCGGATCGCGAGATCACCTGGTCGATCCATACCGCGATCTGGCGCATCTCGCTCTCGCCCATCCCGCGCGAGGTCACCGACGGCGTGCCCAGCCGGATTCCGCTGGGGCTGAAGGGTTTCCGCGGATCGTAGGGAACCGTGTTGTAGTTGCAGACGATTCCGGCGGCATCCAGCGCCTTGGCCGCTTTCTTGCCGATCACCTGCTTGCCGGTCAGGTCGATCAGAATCAGATGGTTGTCGGTGCCGCCCGAGACGAGATCGAATCCGCGGCTCATCAGCTCCGCCGCCATCGCCTTGGCATTGCGCACGATCTGATGGCCATACTCCCTGAACGCGGCGGTGCTCGCCTCCTTGAGCGCAACGCCGATCGCCGCCGTCGTGTGATTGTGCGGGCCGCCCTGCAGGCCCGGAAAGACCGCCTTGTCGATCCGCTCCGCGACTTCGTCGCGGCAAAGAATCATCGCGCCGCGCGGACCGCGCAGCGTCTTGTGCGTGGTGGTGGTGACGACATCGGCATACGGCACCGGGTCGGGATGCGCGCCGGCGACGATCAATCCCGCGATATGGGAAATATCGGCCATAAAGAACGCGCCGACTTCTTTTGCGATCTCGCCGAAGATCTTGAAATCGAACTGCCGCGGATAGGCGGTGGCGCCGGCGACGATAATCTTCGGCCGCTCCTTGCGCGCCAGGTCCCGGATCGCGTCGTAATCGATGCGTTGGGTTTCCCGATCGACGACGTAGCGGACCGGACGCCAGAAGCTGCCGGTGATACTCACGTCCCATCCGTGGGTGAGATGGCCGCCGTGGGGCAGCGCGAGTCCCATGATCGCGTCGCCGGGCTTCAGCAGGCCGAAGTAGACCGCCAGGTTCGCCGGCGATCCGGAGTACGGCTGGACGTTGACGTGCTGCGCGCCGAACAGCGCCTTCGCGCGTTCGATAACCAGCGACTCGATTTGATCGATGTAGCGCTGGCCTTCGTAATAGCGCCGGCCGGGATAGCCTTCCGAGTATTTGTTGGTGAGCACCGAGCCGGTCGCCTCGAGCACCGCCCTGGAGACGTAGTTCTCCGAGGGGATCAGCCGAATCGAGTCGAGCTGGTAGCGCTCCTCCTGCCCGATCAGTCCATAAATTTCAGGGTCGACGCGCTCGAGTTCGTTCATCCGTCGTTTGCCTCCAAATCGCCATCAGCGTATCGCCTGCCGGCACACAGGTCACCGGCTTACCGGTACATGCAGGCATTATTACTGGTCGTCCTGGTTAGGGGAATCGGCGGCGTAGCCGGGCGGCGGTTCATTTCGAGGCCTGAAAATTTTACTTGATTGGGATGGGCGGATTTCAGTATACGGAAAGTATGCGAATGCTCCTCTCCGGAGATCCCCGATGGACCTTTCCTCCTTCGCCAGACTCATCAAGGCCGGCAAGCCCGGCCCCGACAACCGCCGCATCTATTGCAACGACGACGGCGTCTTCATCGGACCCGACTGCGCGCTGATTCGGGCCGAGACCGATTGCGCCGGGCATACGAGCTACAAGCCCCGGCCGCGCTCCGAGATCGCCCGCCTCCTCGATGCCGGGTACGGGATTCACCTCGGTCTCGATTCCGTCGTTAGCTCGCTCAACGCCATCGCCAAAGCGCTCGATGACGGCGACATAACGCTCGCGATGATCGCGACGCTTCAGCTTGGATTACCCGAGCTGGCGGACGGCGCGGCATCGGAGCGCATGGCGGCGGCCGACCGGCTGCTCAAGTACAACTTCAATCCCAACGAGCCGCGCGACTCGCACGGCCGCTGGACCACCGGAGGTGATCCCGGCAGCGAAGCGCCACAGGATCCGCCGGTGTATGCACAAGCAGGGACAGGCGCCGCGAGCGGGACGGGCAGGCCGCGAGACAAAGATCGGGCGACATTGGATCGAGCGGCAGTAATCTATGGGGAAACCGCGGGCCTGAAGCCTGCCCTGCTGAACCGGAGCGGGAGTCCCAATGATCCGGCAAATTGGGACCCGGCGTCAGCAGATCGGTTGGCAACCGCACGCGTGTATGTCGGCATAGTCTCCGAACGGAACTCGGATGTGTGGTCCGATTGGCCGACGGACCCGGAAAATCCGATCCAGGCCCGGGCATGGAATCTCGCCATGGATGCGGCAGTTAGAGGTGCGGACGGAACCCAACTTGACAGCCGGATCACCAACTTCTTCATGCGGCAGGAGGGAGTCGGTCCGCAAGCACCTGACTGGCCTGGCTCCCGTCGGTACCTCAGTCTAGGACCATTTTACAACGTCGGAGGCGGCGCTGCCCCTGCCGGTCCGGAAACCTACATCGATTTCTATGGCATGTGAGATTACGCACCGGCGACAGCTTGAAGGGCAGGGCTGATGACTATGCGCTCGATGGCTTTCGCGCTGGTTCTCCTATGCTGGGGTCTGAACGCCACGGCGCGCGCCGCCGACAGCTCTTGCGCGACTGATAAACGGGTGGTGGCCGCCTGCTACGAGGTCCACGGCCGGTTGCGCGTCTACGCGGATCTAAGGCTTTACCTATGGCCGGTTGGCACGAAACGCTCATTCGCTATCTGCCATGCACCCGATGTTTGCCCTCCATTTCACACGCTGCGGCCCGGTCCCCCGCTACCGCCGAATGTTGCCAAGGTAATCGACCCGGACCACGATGTGTTCGGAGATTTTCGTGTGTGCCCCTTTACACCCGAGAAGGAGGGCAAGATGCGGATCGTCTGCATTGACTCCGCATCGCATCTGATCACCCGTCCGAAGCCTCGATGTCGCCCGTCCGATTTGGAGAAGCGCAGGCGACCCTAAATCGTTGCCTGCCCGACTCCATTGGTCAAAGCGTCGAATTCCCCCCAGCGCCTCCGCTACTGCAAATCCGGCGGGGTGACCTTGGCGAGCCACGCGCGATAGTTGCCCTCGTAGCCCACCGCGCGCTGGCGCTCGCGCACCCGGCGCATGATCTCCTCGACGGCCTCGGCCCGCAGCGGCGCTCGCTGCTCAACCACCCTGGCGACGTTCTCGCCGTCCTTGGTCGCCTGCTGTCGCGCGCCCTCGGCCAACGGAAGCTTTTCGTCGCTCAGCCCGAGATAGCTCTCGGCCAGCCGGATACCGATCTCGGTCCCGCTGTCGAGCGAATCCTTGATATTGCCCTTGCCGGTCAGCACGTTGCCGGCCGCGAACACCGGAATCGGGCTGTCGAGCATCAGCCCGATCTTCTGATCGACGTAGCTGTAGGTCTCGCCGCGCTGCGGGATACCGGGCAGCGGCATCGGGATGCTGCCGACCGAACTGATCGTCAACTGGCCGCGGACCTCCTCGGGCGGATCGGGCAGGATTCTCGCCTTGCCTTCGACGACTTCGGTCTTGCTTACCTTGAACCCAACCAGCCGTCCGTTCTCGACCACCAGGCTGGTGGACAGGCGCGTGGGATGGAATTCGAACAGGAATTTGCGCTGCGCTTTTTCGAGAATTTTGCCGCGCGCCATGATCAGCGCCTCGGCGCGCTTGGGCGGCGCGTCGGGCGGGATATCCGACAGCGGCATGTCGATCACGCGGCGCCGGTAGAGCAGCTTGCACGGCGCGATACCAAGTCCGGCCCAGGTGAGGCCATACTTCTGGAGCACGGGCTCGATTCCCTCGCGCTCAAGCCGCACCATATCCTCGGTGATGCCGCGCGCGGCCAGCGCCTTCAGCGTCATCTCGATCTGAATCACCTTGACCACGTCGATCGACGCCAGACCACCGCCGCACACGATCATGCCGGGACATAGCTCGTAGCGCGGCCCGTTATAGCTCTTCTCCAGATAATGGTTGAACCAATAGATGAGCGAATTCTGATAGATCAGGCCGCGATCGATAAAGTCGTCGGCGCCCTCGACCGGAAACGGCCGGTCGCGCCACGCGCCGTTGGCAAGCACCAGCGCGCTCAACCCCCATCCTTCGACCAATTCCTTGAAGTTGACGTCGGCGCCCAGCCGGGTCTTCGGCACGTAGTGGACGTTGGGACGATCGAGGCGGCCGTTGATCTCCTCGTATTCGTCCCTGCGCTGCTGAAAGTGCCATCGCGGCAGGCCGTCTTCGATCTTTCCGTACGGACGCTGGTTCTGCTCGAGCACTATCACCACCGCTCCTCTCTCGGAGAGTACTCGGGCGATCTCCGAGCCCGCGGTCGCTCCGCCCACCACCGCCACCACATGACGAGAACCCTGATTGTCAGCTGATGCCATAAAGCAAGTCCTTGTCCCGGTTTTTTTATCGGTGCTAGCTTACCATCTGTTTTAACGCAAGTCCCTTAATTAGATTCTGTGATAATCGGACAGGCCGCGCAGGGCAATCATCTAATGAACGGCGTCGTTCATCCGCGAATCTTCGTCTCATACTTGCGCCGCCTCGCCGGGGATGGTTTGGTAAGTGGCATCGACGGTCTCTCGAACACTGCTGCTATGCGATACGGTTTTCGATCATTGTTGCTGTTGCTGGGCGCGGCCCTGCTGGCTTCGGGATGCGTCTTCGGCCGCTGGACCTATGCGAAAGCCGGCGGCGGCCTCGATACCGCGATCGGCGAAGAGCACGTCGTCAATTACCAGGTTGCCGACACCTACGCTCTGGTCCAGGACGTCCTGCGCGGCGAAGGGGTGCTGTTCGAAAACGAGCCCGAATACTCTCTGAACACCCTTTGGAAGAACGCCGACAAACAGCCCGGGATGTTCGGCGACCTGGTCGGCGTCCAGCCGCGCTATCGATACGAGATCCGGGTCCTGCCCGAACGGTCCAACTCGAGCAAGATTATCGCCAACGTTCGGGCCGAAGACATCCCCGACGACCAGATCGCGCTTTACAAGGCAAGCCGACGGCTGGACATCTTTAACAAGCTCGACCAATTGGCCGCCAGGCTGCCGCCCGGCCCCAGGACGCCCACCAGCGGCGGCGTGAACTACGCCCTGCTGCCCAACGAAACTCTGGAAGGTCTGGCCAAGCGGGTGACCGGAGACGCCGCGAATTGGCGCGAGATCGCCAAGGACAACGGCATCGTTTCGTCGTCCGACATCACCGCATTCCAAACCGTATGGGTGCGCACCGACCTTATTAAGTCGAAACCGAAGCCGCCGCCGGCTCCTGGTCCGAAATGACCGGAACTGTGGTTGGCGATAGAACGGCCCTAGTTGACGACGGGCCGGTCGCTACCGCCGTCGTACTCAGGACATAGCCCCGAGGGGCTGACGGCCGCGACCACGGCGAGAAACTGCTCGAAGGTCATATGAAGGTTGAGAAATCCGCCCTGACAAAAGACCCAACCATAGTAGTCGAGAATCTCGTCGGGGATCATCACCGGCAATCGCGGCATGCTCGATACAACCGGGAAGGTCCGCAGCCCTCTGCTGAAGGTCGTCCTCGCCGGCTCGGACAACCGAGCATCCAGCTCGTCCTTGACGGCGTTGCCTTCTCGCAACGGTATAACCTTACCTTTGCCGGTTCTTGCCATGATTTCCTACTCGGATGAGATCTACTCACCATCCCAGCTTCAACTATTCTAGACCAAGCGGTTAGCGGGTCAAGTGTTATTTCACCGCCTTATCCTTTACTTCGCCGAAGCGAGCCTTCCCGCACTCCTTGCCGCCGTTCGTCGCCGAAAATTACAAAACGATGTTTGAAGAAATTAAAGCTGTAATTCTGGGCACAGTTCAGGGACTTACCGAGTTCCTTCCGGTCTCGAGTTCGGCCCATCTGGTCATCATTCCATGGCTGTTCGGATGGGAGGATCGCGGGCTGGCCTTCGATGTCGCCCTCCATCTGGGGACACTGCTGGCGCTGCTTGTCTACTATTGGCGCGAGTGGCTCGCGATGGGCCGGGCTGTCGTTAGCGGAGGAAGCGAGGAGCGACGGCTGCTGCTCTTCCTCATCGTGGCATCGATTCCCGGCGCGCTGTTCGGACTCCTGTTCGAGAGTCAGGCGGAGAGGGCTTTCCGTTCTCCTCTGCTGATTGCGATTGCGACGGCCGTGCTCGGCATAATGTTGTGGTGGGCTGATCGCAACGGCCGGACGGGACGCACGATACGCGACCTGACCCTGCGCGACGCCTTTCTAATCGGATTGAGCCAAGCCTTCGCGCTTATCCCGGGAGTGTCGCGTTCGGGCATTACGATCACGATGGGCCGGGCGTTGCGGCTCTCGCGCGAGGACGCGGCCAACTTTTCCTTCCTGATGGCCACGCCGATTATCGCCGGCGCCGGGCTGCTCAAGGCGCATCAGCTGATAAAGAACGGACTGGATATCCCGCTGCTCTCCGGTTTTGTCGCCTCCGCGCTGTTCGGACTCCTGGCGATTGCCCTGCTGATCAGTTACGTGCGCACCCGCAGCTACCAACCTTTCGTCTGGTATCGGCTGGGCTTTGCCGCACTGATCGTAACGGTCTATCTGCTGCGGTTCTGAACCTCGGTAGTATCTTCGACCTTCAGCAGCTCGTCGCGTTCGAACCAGGCGAGTTTCGCCGCCTTGCCGCCGCGAAACGCCTTAACGCCCCGGCCCGGCTCGAAGGAACCGATTTGAACCGCCTTGATCTTCGCCGCGCCCATCGCGGCAATAACCTTTTTCACCCGCTGCGGCGGGATCGCAATCAACAAGGCCCCCGAGCTGATCAGCCCCAACGGGTCGATTCCGAAGAGCCGGCAGATATTCGCCGTCACTACGAAAATGGGGATGCGATCCAGATGGATCGCCACCCGAAGCCGGGCTGCCGACGCCATCTCGTGAACCGCCGCGCCGATACCGCCCTCGGTCGGGTCATGCATCGCGTGCGCCCCTGCGGCGGCTCCGATAAGCCCGGCGCGCAGCACCAACGTCCCCGGCTCGATGCCGAGCCGGACTGCCTCGCGCCGGGTTTCCTCGCCAAGCGCGGCGGCGATCTTCTTGCCTCGCGCACGCGCCATCAGCAGCGTTCCCTCGATTCCGGCCGCCCCGGTCATCACCAAGGCGTCTCCGGCGCGCGAACCTCCGGTCGAGAGCAGCCGCCGCTCCCGGCCAAAGCCGATCATCGTCCCGATCAGCACCGGCCGCGTCACCGCGTCGGTCACTTCCGTGTGGCCGCCGGTTATCGCCACGCCCATCCGCCGCGCGCTCGCGTCGACCTCCGCGAACAGGCGCTTGACCTCGCGAATGCTGGTTCCCGGCGGCAGCAGCGCCGCCGCCTGCAGGTAGCGCGGACGCACCCCGCGCGTGGCCATATCGTTGGCGTTGACCTGCAGCAGCAGATCGCCGGCGCCGTCGCCAGTTAACGTGATGGGGTCGGTGGTCACGATCATGTATCGATCGCCCAGCGCGATCGCGGCGGTATCCTCGCCCAGCGCCGGTCCGACCTTGACGCTGGCGTCGCGCGCGCCCAGTCCGCCGAGCAGCTTCGCCATCATCCGCGGCGGCAACTTGCCGCATTGAAGTCCGCGCTTCCGCGCCATAACGTCGATATGTTAATCGCAAACGCGCAAAACTTGGAACCGACCGAACCATCAGAGCACGAAGCGTCGCGGGATTTGCCCGACGACGCCGCGAATCTCGCGCACGCCGACGAAGCCCCGGAGCGTCGCCCGCCCTGGACGGGCGACGCCGATCGAACCTGGCTCGACGTTATCGCCGCGCCCCGCATCGCCATACCGATCCTGCTCGGGATGGGGTTGCTGCTGTTTATCGCCAACCTCGGCGCCTATCCGCTCTACACCAAGGGCGAGCCCCGCGAAGCCGTGATCGTCGCCGACATGCTGCGCGGCGGCGGCGTCATCCTGCCGATGCGCGCCGGGGTGGAAATCCCCTCCAAGCCGCCGATGATGCACTGGATCGCCGCGGCGCTATCGGCGATCGTCGGCGGCGTCAGCGAATGGACCGTGCGGATGCCGTCGGCGGCGCTCGCGATCCTCGGAATCATCGCCTGCTACCTTTACGTGCGACGGCTCTTCGACGACAGGAGCGCGATGCTCGCGGCGATGATCCTCGGCACGACCTTCCAATACCTGCAAGCCGGCACCGGCGCGCGCGTCGATATGACGCTCACCTTCTTCATGGAGGTTGCGTTTTTCGAGTTCCTGATGATCGCGGAAGGCCTGACCACGCGCCGCTTGTTGCTTTACCTGAGCCTTGCGGCGGCGGTGCTCTCGAAGGGGCCAGTCGGTCTATTACTGCCGGCGGCGGTCGGCGCGATCTGGATCGTGATCGAGCGGCGCTTCGATCTGCTTCGCCGACTCAAGCTCGTCCAGGGAGCGGGCGTGGTCTTGGTCCTCGCCGGCGGATGGTACATCGCGGCCGCGTTTGTCGGCGGCGAAGCGTTCGTCGGCAAGCAAATCCTGCGCGAAAATATCTTCACCTTTTTTCACAGCCAAAGCCTGAGCGGCGGCCACGCCCATCCTTTCTATTACGTCGAACTGGCGCTCCTCGCCGGCTTCCTGCCGTGGTCGATTCTGATCCCCGGACCGTGTTCCCTGTTCGCCCGCAAGTCCTGGATGTCCCAGCCGAGGATTCGTTACCTGATCGTATGGCTCGCGACGGTGCTGCTCTTCTACAACCTCGCCCACAGCAAACGCGGCGTGTACCTGCTCGCGCTCTACCCCGCGCTCGCAACCGCCGTCGCGCTCTTCGTCGCTCACGCGACGACGCGATCGCAGGACCGGCCGCGATGGTTGAGCGGGCTGTCGGCGGCTTCCGCAGCGATGTTTCTCGGCGCCGCCGGCGCCGGTGTGCTGATCCTGATTGTGCTGAAGCTGTCGCCTTCGGTGCTCGGCTATTGCCTCGGGGTTTGCGGGATTCGTGCGCCGGGTTTCATGCCCGCCCTGATTGCCAGGACGCATCTGGCGATGGCGATACCGATCTTCGCCGCCGCCGCGGGCGTGGGCCTCTACCTTTTGCGCCTGCGCCCGCGACTCGAAGAACTTGTCCTCGCCGTGACGGCCGGCTTCACCTGCCTCACGCTTGCCGCCGGCCTCTTCGTCGTGCCTGCGGTCGCCGACACGCTGAGCCTCAAACAATTCTCGCGCGACGCGATGCGCATCGTCGACGGCAACGCCGTCGCGTATCTCGGCGCGCTCAACTACAACGTCGCGTTCTACAGCGCCCGCACCATTCCGATCGTTCCCGCCGCCGACAAGAACGCTCCGGAATATCTCCTGGTATGGGCCAATAGCTATGCGGCGATGTCACCCGAGACTCGCCGCGATTTGACGGTCGTCCTGAAAAGCGGACCGACCGAACTCGACGGCAGCGGTGGGATGCTCCTGCTCAAACACACCGCCCCCGTCGCCTCCGCCGGCAAGGTCTGAATCAGGCTGCGTACGCTCCCTCGCCCCCGTTGCATAACAGGGCTGCGCTCTTCATTCTGTCCCCTCTCCCGCATACCTGGGCGATTATGCAGGGTTTGACAACCATCCTTGCCCCTGACATAATCTTCGCCGACGGGAGAGGGTCAATGTCCTATCCTGCTAGCGGCGAGTCTTATGGCTCCCGCTACGGGCTATGGGCAAATCCATCCCGAAGGCGAGGTAAACGCCATGAACAAACTCGTTGCTGCCTTGAGCGTGACTTCCAGTGTCGTAGGAACATTTATCAATGGTCTGGCAGCGTACTACGCGGCGGCGACGTATTATGGCTGGAACTCTTCACCTGCGACCTCCACTGGCGAGGCTCCCACAATGATTAGCGGACATCCCATAGTCGTCATTCTTGCATTGTTGGTTGCTGGTATTGCCTTAGTGGCGTCTCCTTGGATCGCGATGTACAGGGCACCCCTAAATGAAGGCCGCCCTAATGACGTACCATCACCGCCCGACATACTAACCAGCGACCACATCCGCGGTGGTTCCTATCGAATCGTGGATTTCGTGCAAGATGGAGCGATTCGCAATCGCACATTTGAAGGCGTCACACTTTATGGACCTGCGGTTCTGGCCCAAGGAAGAGACGGGATAATGGTCTTCGTTGGTGATCGTTTTGATAACTCAGCCGATGAAGTGTTCCTGAGTCTGGCTGAAGCACGCGGCATAGCTGGAATGATTCCCGTGATCAACGGCACCTTTCGCAATTGCCATCTTGTGAATATTTCGATTGCCGGTCACCCTGACGCGGTAGCGCGATGGCGTCAGGATTTAGGTGTCTAAATGGCTTCCTTCTTTCGTTCTGCGCCGCTTGGCCGCTCGTCGCTTCATTGCCTGATAGTGCGGGTGCGCCTTCAGGTGGTACTCGCCGCACGGACGACAGAAGAAATGAATGATCTTTTTTTTCTGCTTTCCGATTTTAGACATAGCGCCTCGCCCTCGGAAAATTCAGGTGCAGTTGCACCGGCCTGGAACTGCGATGCAGAAGCATCCGCCAGTTCGGACGCTTCAGCATCCTGCTATCGCGCTCCCGAAAATGTCGGGATTCTTGCGGTTGTTATGGCGGAACTGAAACTCGTTCAAGTACAGGGGCAGGTATTTCTTGCTGACGTTGTGATAGGTGCCGATCACGCCGCGCTTCAGCAGGCTCCAGAAGTTCTCCATGTTGTTCGTGTGAACGACGCCGCGCACGTACTCGCCATGCCGATGGCCGACCGTTTCATGCGGCAGGCTTTGCCAGCGCTTCAAATACTGGTAGCCGCTGTGCTCGTCGGTTGCGACCAAATCAACCTTGTCGCTGACAGTTTCCGCCACAAAGCGATGCATCGTCGGCACGTCGGCCCGTTCGATCATCTTGCAGACCAAATTCCCCTTGCGGCTGATGGCTCCGATGACGGGCGTTTTGTCCCAGCCGCCTTTCACGTGCTTCTTCTTGTCCCAATGGCGGTTTGTGTCTTTGCCGCCGATGTAAGTTTCATCGACTTCGACGACGCCCATCAGCTTGCGGAAGTCAGGATCGGCCAAACCAGCGCGGAGCCGGTGGCATATGAACCACGCCGTCCGATAAGAGCCGGAACCGATCATCCGATGAATCTGGAGTGCGCTGATGCCCTTCTTGCTGGTCAGCATCAAGTACAGAACTTTGAACCACGTCAGCAGGGGGTAATTGGTGTTTTCGAAGACCGTCCCGACCAGCACGGAGAAGCGATAGGGCTGGCGCGGATTAGGCGCACATTTCTTGCAGACCCAGTGCCACGGCTTGAACTTCAGTTCGTAAACCTTTTCGTTGCCGCAACGAGGGCAATGCGGTCCAGCAGGCCAGCGCTGCAACGTCAGATATTTCTTACAGGAGTCCTCGTCCGGGAAGATCCGGGCGAACTCCGCAAGCGTCATTTGCTTTACAAACTTGGGTTCATGTCCGTCATTTGTTGCCATGGTTCGAACATAGCGCAAGATACGATGGTTGTCAAGAGATGCATAATCGCCCATACCTGCGGGAGAGGGCTAGGGTGAGGGCACCGTAAAGGAATTCGTTCGCTCAGGCTTTTAGGCCAAGCTCTTGGCCGGGGAAAGGTTAGAGAGACTGTCCTGATTCCGTCCCCTCTCCCGCATACCTGCGGGAGAGGGTGAGGGTGAGGGCACATAAACTGCCGGACAATTTTCCCGGAGCGCGCTAAATATAATCGTGGTCGGATCGTGTCTTGTTCGCGACCGACGCGTAAGGTATTCGATCAGTTCGTCCTAGCGTTTGCCCCGGTAGTGAAAAGGACATCACGGAGGTCTCCGGAACCTCAAGTCCGGGTTCGACTCCCGGCCGGGGCACCAAACCCGGAAAAAGCCTTTTCTTCTCGAGCACTTTTTGCCGCCTCCCGACTTTCGCCTTCCGCACTAGGGCTAGATTTGGGCAGATTCGGCCGCGATTTGGCCGCCCTCGCGGGCAACATTGTGATCCCTCGAAACAGAGCTTCGAGGTCCAGGCGATCGTCGGCGGGCGTGTTCAGCCAGCGGCCATAGACCTCGTCGATCTTCCTGATTCCGACGTGCCCGAGCTGATGCGCGACCCACTGCGCCGGCTTGCCCGCGCTCAGCATCAAGCTCGTATAGGTGTGGCGAAGCGTGTAGAGCGGCCTATACTCCAGGCCCGCGCGAAAAATCGCCCGCCGCCACGGATGATCACCCTGCGTCCGTTCGCTGAGCGCTCCTCCCTTACTGTTGGCGAACACAAATTTCGATCGCAACCAATTCTGGCGAGCCAGTCCGGTCAGCGCCGCGCGGATCGGTTCAAACATCCTCACGTCGCGCCGTGATCTCTCCGTCTTCAGCGTTTCGTCGACGGTTCCGTCCTCACGCAGACTGCTGGCGCACCAAGATGAGGTCGCCCTTAAGGTCCACGTGGTCACGAAATAGGCCGAGGGCTTCGCTTGGCCTAAGTCCCGTGAGCGCCAGCGTGATGTACAGTGCCCTCTGCTGGCCCTCGCAAACGCTGAAAAGCGAGAGGAGCTCGTCGGGCGTGAACGGGTTCGGTTCGCGCCCTTTCATCCTCACGTTCTCCACCAGCTCCATGGGATTAACGGCGCGCGGGATCAGTCCCCTCTTCCAAGCGACCGTCACCATCGTGCGCATACGGGCGATAATTTTGTTGATCGTACTCGCTTGCAGGGGTTCACCATTTCGAAGCTTTTTCTCGAGAAGCTCTCCAACCCAAATCTTGATGTGACCGTCGTCAAGCTCTTCGAGAGGCAATCCCGCGAGCTTCACCGCAAAAACATGCTTTTTGAAAAGAACCTCGTATTGTTCTCGCGTCAGCTCGCTGACCTGCATACCCCGAAGCTCTTCGAGGTACCGTCGCGCGAATTCACCGACCGTCACTCGCGTGACAGCTGGCACAGGCGAAGCCACCCGAGGAAGCCAACGGCTCGGATCGAACGTACCTGACGTACCGCGATTGGTGAGAATCAACCCCCGTTCCATCTCCGCCAGCTTAAGGCGCCACATACGGCGATTTTCGCGAGTGTCATCAATGCCTGTGCTTTCGCGATAACGCCTCGGCCGGGCGTCGTTCGGGCCCTTCCAGATGAAGGTAACGCGAAGGCGCTTGCGAGGCGTGCCGTCACGCAAGCGAAAGTTCAAGCTCTCGAATCTTGCGTACCGCACAACTATTTCAGCTCCCCGCGCGCTAAACACGCTTTGAAAACTTGCCAGTCTATGAGTCGCCGGCTTCCGAATTTCCTAAGCCCCCGCGCCTCACCAAGCTTCCCGGACTCAATCCAGTGATAGATAGTCCAGGGCGAGACCCCCAGTCTTGCCGCTGTCTGTTTCACTGTAAGGCACACGTTGTCGGCCGCCTTTGCGACGGGTGAGTGCATAGCGTCATTCGGAGCAACAGTCGAGTCTTGAGACGCCGGCGCAACCGCGCCGTTCGCGGCCTGATTTCCTGGCGTCACGACCACCGCTTTCTCGAGCGTCCCGACGTGCGAGACCGACAACCACAACTGCGCCGCGATAGCGGACTGGAGCGCCGCGAGTTCGATCAACAGGGCCACCGAGGCTTCGCGTGGCAGGCCCGAAACCTGGCTCACGCCCAGCTGCCGGCCCCCGAACGTTATCGCGATGCGTTCATCCACAGCTCAAACGCCTCTCATGGTCTCAACCGATCCGCACACGACATCCGTTTTCCCTTCTGAATCATCTGAATCGGTCGTTACTCTTGGACGTATAGAGGATCTGCTGATCATTCATGCGCTTCCGTTTCCGAACGGAGGAAAGAGCGAGACGTTTCAGATCCTTCAGCCGCATCCGCGCCCCGCAGCTTCAACCCTACGATGACCGGGTTTCCTCGCCCGTCGCGCTTGCGTTTGAAGCCACGCTCCTCAAGCGCCTGGGTAAGCGATTTTTGTGAGCCAACGTGCTCGTTCGAGGCCTCGCCCCAAGCCTTTCGCGACTCGAACAGGACGCTCGTTCGGGTTTGTGCCTGCGCGTCACGTTCGGAGCATTCGTCAAGCCATCGACCGATTCCGTCTTCGAGCTCGAAATAAGAGTTGGTCACCGCCCGAATTTCCGCAGGAGGATTCAGTCCCTCTCGCTGCCATTCAAGGCATCCTTGGATTGCCCAGCGCAGAATTTCCGGCCACTCCGTCCGCAGCTTCGTGGTGAAGTGCCTGTCGCGTTGTTTCTCAGGGATAACTACGGTGAAAGGAATGATATGGAGCCGTCGCCGTATCGCTTCGTCAACTGTGCGAATGGCCGGCTTGTGATTGCCGATGATCAACGGCTTGAAGACAGGAGTAAACGTGAAGAAGTTGCCTCGCATGAAACGCGCAGCCACAGGATCCCCACCAGTCAACTCTTTCAGCCGACTCTCGGACCAAGCCCGCTGTGGCGGAACTTCCGAAGCGGTGACTAGACGCGCACCGGCCAGCGCCGCAAGCTCGGTTGGGTGCCGTTCAACCTTCGATTCCATGAAGGTTTCGCTTGCGGTCGCGGTCGCATAATCGCCCAAGATGCCGGCTAAGGTTCTCGCAAAGGTGGTCTTTCCGTTCGCGCCAGCTCCGTAAGCAAAGAAGATCGCTGCCTCGCTCGTATCACCTGTCAGACAATACCCGCTCACCCGCTGCAAGTAGGCGACGAGCTCGGCCGTGCGCACTGGTTCTTCACGGCGCATCACCACTTGGAGAAAATCCAGCCAGAGCGGACAGTCCGCAGACTCTCCCGGCGCAACCGCAGCGGCCCTCGTTGCGGAATCTTCTCGGCGGTTGGGGCGGATCCGCCCCGTTCTGAGGTCGACCGCGCCTGTTGGTGTGTTGAGAAGCCAGGGATCTGCGTCGAATTGTTCAGGCAGCGCAATTATTCGCCGGTCCGAGCGCGAAAGTGAGGCGACTGCTGCGATCGTCCGCGCAGTTTTCAGCGTCATCTTCCGCCCTCGAGGTCGTGACCGCATCTCCTTTCTCGCGACACATGACGCGTACGCGATCAAAGACGGCAAGCGTGTTGTCTTCGTGCCAACGTGAGCCATCCCACACATACCAACGCTTCCATTTCGCTAGGTACCGAACGTCGTGAGCGTGGCGCCCCGCAAACGAGAGCGCGAGATCGTCTTCGGTCGGATCAGCCGCGAACGAATCGGCCTGTTCGACTCAAGTCTCTCGGCGTGGCCGATCAAATTGTTGAACGCCGCTGCGAAGCGTCCGCGATCCCCTTGACACGCACAGTGGAGCGCGTTGGCGTCTTTCGTTTCCGTACAGAAGCCGATGACGAAGACTTCGCCTACAGATTCGAGTTCGGCCAGTCGAGCCTTAAGGTTGGACGTGAAGTTGGCGCCTGCCTCGTCGGCTTCCCGGTGAATGAAGACGGTATCGATCGCCGCAAGGTTCTCGGCCCGCAGCAGATGCGTCATGGTAGCGCCGGGGAACCCAAGCGCGGCATGCCCGTGAAACCATAATGTCCAGCAATCGCTCTCGCCTTCGACGAGATGAATGGCACGCTGCTGACGCGCTTCGGGCAGCATCCAGAGGCCGTACAGAACGGGACTGCCTTTACCGGGCAGCCAGGCGCTACCTTCTTTGGCCACCAAAGCGGTTCTTAGTCTCTGGCGCGGCGCCGGAGTCCATCTTCAAGTCGGTACGGAATCAGAACTCCGCCGCGTTGCTCGAATTCGCACAGGCCGAATGTCTCCCGCAGGAACTGCTCCGAGAGACGCTTCGCGTTAGCGAGGTCGGACACGGTGATGATGCTGTGGGATTTGACGACTGACAGCCGTCTTTGCGCACCAAGCCGCCGCTTTGACTCACCGCTACGACTGGGCTGCGGGAACGAATCGCAAACGCCGAACCCAAGCGAGGACGCAATTTTTTCGACCGAACAGTTCGCTCCGAAGTCGTGAACAAGCACTCGGCCATCTTCTGTCTCAGTAACGTGAAGTGACGGCGTCTCATCTTGATGCGCAGGACATCTTGCCATCACGCTGCCGTCCGGCTGACGGCGCACTCCCTGGAGCCGCCGGACCCACGTTTCGAAGGGTCGGATGTTCATGACGCTGCCCGATGGCTACCCGGGTCATGATTTTCTGCGCGGCTTTTATCCAGATTGTAGTCGGCCGGTTCGCCCAGGTTTTGTTGAACTACGGGGTGGAGCTCGTCGGCCTCAGACGTTCTCCTAGCCATTTGCCGATCGAGCCAGGCGTCAAGGGCTTGGACATCGTACCCAATCGCCTTCTCGCCGAGCCTGATGAACTTCGGGCCGTCCCTAGCCAGCCGTTTCTTTTCGAGCGTTCGATCAGCAAGTCCGACATATGCGGCAGCCATCGGCGTGCGCAGAATACGTCTTCGCATCCTTCACCCCTCTCGGAAACGCGGGAGTACGCCCCGATCGAGGAAGAAGATGCGCTCTTTCAGATCCTCGAAATAGACCGGAAAATCAGATCATTTCATGGGCTTTGGCGTGCGCCGTCGCGACTTTCCTAAGAGGTTCCAGAAAAGCTGCCGAATGCAGTTCTCGATCGTCTTCAAGTTGGGCGTGGATGCCGTAGAATGTGTTTCACTCGCCCATTCTTGCAGGGCCAGAGCTTGCGCCGCCAAATTGGGAGCGAGCAACCCGGCTTCCGCTCGGCGACGGAGCTCTGCCACCAACAAATGCGCGATCGTCGGCCTTCCTGGAAACCCGGTGCGATAAGGATCGGCATCCGATCTCGACTGGGGCTCTTTCGGCACGTTCCGGAAAACGCGAATGCCGATGAAACGACTCCCCGCATCCGCGGCGCTGTTCTCTGCGAAATTTGGTTTCAGGATTCGCCACCGATCGGCAGGAATAGGAATCTCAGATGAGCCTCCCGCTCCTCCGACGACAAAGCCCATGGCGCAGAGGTCGCCACGTCGCAGTATCTCCAAAAAGTCAGCGACGGCAGCAGCCCACATCCGGCGAAACTGCCATTTGGGCGAATCACCAGACTCGTCGAGGAAGGTGATCGGCGAATCGTACCCCCGAAGCCTCTCGATTTCGCGACGCATCGCAGGCGCTATTGTCTCGAGTAGCGCCTCCTCCAGCGAGAGCCCGTTATTTCGACCAATATCCGACATGAGCTACAGCTCGCGCTAACTGCGTGGGGCCACCGGGCCCCTTCCTCCTCCACGCCCTGATTTATCTACACTTTTTCACCCCGCGCTTCGAGCGAACGCGCGATTCGCTAACGAATTGCTAACAAAGGCGGTTGGGAAACTGCTGGCTGCCGTTCGAGGTGCGAAGATGCCGCGCCATGGCGGCGGCGAGCGCGTGTCCGGTATGAGGCGTTGCAGCGCGTTCAACCATCTCTCAACTGACGCCCCAATGATGCCGCCTGACCGGGTTGGTGGCTGTCAAATTGGCTGTCAAAACGCCTCTCTCGCCAGCTCGGGCGCAGCCACCTCCAAGGGCGTGCTTGATTCGGTCGAACCGGCTATTGAATAAGCGTGTTGATCTCGCGCACGGCTGACGAGAGTTGGGTTCTTCAACGCTTTCTGGACACCCAGCCCGAGTACTGCAAGAGCCGATGGGAACGTTCCGGCGCCAGTCATGATCGGCCGGACTTTATTCTTCCGGACGAGAAAATTGGGATCGAGTTAGGCGAGTGGCTCCATGAGGAGCAAACCGCAGCTGCTCGCGAGATCGGTCGCTTCGAAAAGGAGATCAACAACACCGTCATCGCTAGCGGACTGACTGCTTTTGCGAAATCATTCACGCACTCCGCCGACGAACGCTACATGACCTTGTTAGAGGTCAAATCCGTTCCCCGACGAAAGGAAAAGGATTCGGCAATTCATCTACTTCTCGATTTCCTACGAGCTGCAAGAAAGCCGGAGACCGCGCGGGAGCTAGAGTTCGGAGTGATTCACGCAGCCGAGTTACCACAACCGCTCAAACCCTTCTTCGGTTCGGTCCACCTTTGGCGCGTGCGGTCAGACAACTTCAACCTCGGGATCAACATCAATCGCGCTACTTCTTTCGACCCTGAAGACGCCGTTCAGGCCCTGCTCGATGAACTTCATGACAAACTCGTTACGAAGAATGATCTGTATGCGCGAACGAAGGCGGACAACCAACTGAAACGCCTCTGGTTGGTCGTGCATTACGGCCGGGGTTTGCTGTGGAATACTCCCTACGACGGCATTGGCCTGAAGCAAGGCCGACCGCTCGACGAACACGCTTCGCGCGAGATAGTCGTGGAACGAGCTCACGACTTTACTTCGCGAAGCGGCACCGACGCATTCGACAAGGTGTTCCTGTTCTTCGACGTGACGCCGGGATCGGAATCCTTTCAGGTCTGGCCCAGATAAAGATCGGGCCGTTTGCAGGCCCGGTCACGCTCAGCGCGCAGAACAAAGATTAACTAGGCAGTCGCCCACAGGCAGAACACCAATACACCGCACAGCGATCAGTCCAAGTGGCGATAAATTTTGTCCAGTTCGAGGAAAGTCGTTCTGTCACCGATATGAAGCCCGTAAAACTGCTTCAACGTCAAAACCATCGCTCGAAGAATGTCCTTGGCGTAGGGAAGACTATCCGCATTCGCGTAGTGGTACCCGGCCGAGCGATGCCAGTCGAAATCTCGTGCGAAAACGTCTATCGAATTCAGCACAGCGGTATAGGACATTTGGCTGTACGACGAAAGCGCCGTGTAGATACCGGCTTTGAGTTCCCTGACGGGCTGCGATTCGCTTCGCCCCTCGTTGAGGAATCTATCTGCCGTCTCGCGAGCTATACGATTAGGAACAATCTCCCCTCCGAACCATTTCCTCAAGCTGGTGTGGTTCGGATCTTCGACCAGGAACAGAACAATCAGATCAAGCGACTCGCCAATGGCGCGTATCAAGTCGGACGCCTGTAAACTCAATCCTTGGGCGGCAAGGGCGAAGACCGCTTCAAAGTGCTGGACCGCTTGGCAGAACAGCAGGTAGCAGGCGGCTTCAGTCGTTTCGTCGGAGATTTTCGGAACGCGGAACTTGATTCGCTCGATGAACGGCTTGCAATGCTGCAACCGCCTTCGCAGGTCGACGATTTGCGCCGCAGCACCATTGCGATCCGCGTATCGCTTCTTCAATGCGTACTCAGGATCTTCTTCAAGGATCTCCTGGATTTCGTTCTCCTGCCTGACCAGGAACTCCTTGCGTTCTTTCGTCAGAAGCCGGATCCGATCGCTCATTTTGCGGGCTTCGCGCGCCATCGCTGGTCGTCTTCTTGAGTCTGTGGCTGTCATACTTGGCAGTCAAACACCTCGCGGAAAGAAAAGATCTGAGCGTCCCCGACAGAATATGAACCGTGTTACCGACGTGAAAGGTAGACCGAAGGCAGTCCGCCCGCGTCCAAACGTAGGCAGATCGTAGGGTTTGCCGTCCGCCCGCGTACACTCCATCCGCCCTTGGCCACGCCCGTGGCTGTCAAATTGGCTGTCAAAGACTACGCGCAAGGGGCGGCATCATTCACACGCGCAGTGGGACCACTGAATGTCGCTTTGCTCGGCTTCGGCACGAAACATCGGCTGATTTCTCCGTTGGGCAGTGAGGTGGTTTCATCGGTACGAACGTTAGTGCCGTGTGATCTGGCAGTTGGTCGAGCGTGGATACCTAATTGACTCGTTCAATCCCTGTGATCTCACCGGGTGCCCAATTCCAGCTGCTCCTCGCTCGGCTTCAACTCCCTGCCGAGAAGGCCCGGCGGTTCTTCAGCCTTTGCGCGGCACGGGATACGGTATCTTGTGCCGATCGTTAGGTGCGGTTTGCGTATAGGCTGAGGACGGGCTGGAAAGGGCGTTAGGGCGATGACACGAAAATCGCCAGGAGCGGTTCGTATGTCCAAGAAACAGCAGAAAAAGAAATTCTCGATACCCAAGCCGACCTACAAGCTCGCGCTACGGATAGTGCCCGCCCAAAACGCCGCCAGCGGGGTCGGGATGGGCGTGGAAGGCGCGCGCTATCACTTAGGGCACCTTTGTGAAGACCTAAAAAGCGAAGGTATGGCCACTGGATGGACTGACAACTCGGTCGATCAGGCGACTCGCGCCAGACTTCAGCGTGAGATCAATCACTTCCATTGGCACCTGCGGGCGTTCTTCTGGGAGTTGGTCGCTGAGTTCGACACGTTACTTGTTGCGGTCAACGACGCCGAGGGGTTGGGCATCCCTGAGGAGAAGATTTGCTGGAAAGAGGTGGCGCGACAGGCTCTGGGGCAGAAAAAGTGGTCTACCCGGATCGATACTCTTAAGAATTCCTATTGCAGCGCTTGGTACACGGAGATCAGAACTTATCGCAACTTTGCTCACCGCTTGCCGTTGTTTGTCCACAGCGACTACGGACCGGGCGGCCTAAACGCGATCGCCTTGTTGTCCGCGATTGAAGGACAGCAGCAGCGTGACCTGCGGGACCAACTGCCTGAATACTTGAGCAGAATGGAGCAATTGGCGGGCAACCTAAGCCCACGAAAACTTGGCTGTTGAACGGAGGATCGAGGCCGCCTGGTCACCCATGCACCGAAACGGGTGGTACTGACTTAGTTTGAAGCCGAGTGTCTGAAATTCAGATGGCGAGTGGCTTATTTTGCGGGATTGGCTGGGACCGGGTGGGATAAAGCTGGATCGCCGGGAACCAGAAGCCGGACGACTTTCGCCGCCCGGCCCCCTTGGCCAGCCGGAGAAGGGGGGACGACTCACGGCCAGCGGGACAGATAATGTCAGTGTCGGGCCAATGTGTCAAAGCGAGTCTAGGAGGTTTGCTGCATGAATTGGGGGGTGTTTGAGCGTCAAACAATCAAAAAAGACAGTTTCACACCCCTTAACTTCCTTGATTTTCCTATAACTTCGCCATATAAACTTGCATAATAAATCTGATGCTTGACAACTCTCTGTTGACGGGCAGTTGAGCTTTGAGGCATGTTTGGAGGTTCTGGCACGGATCGTGAACCTTCGCAGCGACGGGCGCCGTTGAATTTTAAGAATGAAGGTTTCGTCGGCTTTATTGAGTTGAGCGTGAATCCCGCCTTGCATTTTTTAAGCAGTTCAACCGCCGAAATCGGTTATTTTAGTATCACCCCGAACGATGCGGTGTCTTAGAGGCATTATCGGCGTTGTTGTTTTGGTGCTCGCAGCTACGTGTTTTATCTGGGTGATAGAGAATTATTGTATAAGCGATGAAGCGTCTAAAGCAGATCATCTTCGACTCCAGTTCCTTACCAGTACGTGGCCTACGGCGTGGCCAGACGCCATTGCGCGCACGTCTCTGGGATTTGCAGTTGGCGTCACGGCCCGGCTCGTACTCGTCATAGTGCCGTTATTGGCGGTGTTAAGAGTTCTGTGGGGGATTTTCACGATAGAAAGGAGAGAGCAAATGAATCAGATCAGGCTGCTTGATGCCTTGCGCACGCTAGAGAGCGCCATCGAACTTCAGATACGTAAGGACTTTTCACTAGAGGGACAGAAGGCCGCACTTCACGCTTCAGTCAAAAAAGGCGAGGAAGAATGGGTCAAAATAATACCAGACCTTATTCCTGGGATAACTCAAGCGGAGCTTCGGAAGCATTTATCTGACCCCCTGATACCTGAGCGTGTGAATGCGGCCCATGGACAAAGATGACGAAGAGTTTTTTGATGACCTGCTGAAGTACTTAGGGCATCTTAACGATGGAGGCAAAGCGCGCGTCATTCGCGATTACATAAAACTCCTTAATCCGGGTCTCTCAGAGGACGAAATTAAGAAATTTTTACGAAGTAGAAATTTACCCACAATGCCCTGATTTTGAGGGCGTAGCGGGGCTTCATTCGTCCGAAGTTCCGTTGTCGCCAGTGTCCGGTTCGGCCAGAATCTCCTTGTCGAGTTTTAGCTTCGCGATAAGCCGTTCGATCTCCTTTACGCCCACGTCTCCGCTCACGATTAGCCGAAAACTGGCGGTTTTCGACAAAAGGCCGGTCGTTAATTCACGTTCGCCTTCCATAAGCTTTGCTCCCTTGGGCGGGGGCGCTGCTTCGACGGGGCGCTTTACTTCTGCACGCTCTTCCTCTTCGGATTCGCCCTCCGCAGGGCGGACTTTATCAGAGTCTGAGAGTTTCGCAAAGGCTATCGTATCTTTGTAAGTGGCGATTAGGTCAGCAACAGATGCCTCGTTGTATTTTTTATCCTGAATAAGAAAGAACCTGACCGTGGCA
The DNA here is from genome assembly GCA_963759165.1 of uncultured Pseudomonadota bacterium. GTDB lineage: Bacteria > Desulfobacterota > Binatia > Binatales > Binataceae > DATJOQ01. Next base: position 3,022,732 of record CAVWXK010000001.1, read on the forward strand.
TCAACCGGCAGGTTCACGCCCCACTTGGCCCACATTTCCGCGTGAATTTTCGGAAGTAGGGCAGCCTTGCGGGTTGCTGCATCGCGCTCTGGCGACGGATCGCGTTCATCTCTGATGATCCGCAACGCCAAATCTGAAAGCTGCACTTGGCGCGATTCGCCTTTTTCGCTCTCGCTCATCAGCCCATATTGCTTCAGGGCAGAGATGGTTTGCGTACCACCACTGCTTTTGGCTGCGAACTCCCATACTCCCACCGCAGCTTCCACCGGTGCAGAATGCTGCCTCTGTACCGCGTAAAACTCCCTCGCTCGTTCCAGAGCCTTGCGTAACGAAATAGCCGGATACGCTGGGCTACGATGCCGTGGTGCCTTGGGCGTCTCTTTCGGTTTTGTCTGTTCCATGACCCTTGTCCTCCTGCTGCCTGATAGAAGTAACAGGTTTATCTCCGACATGCAAGATAGACTCTTGACATGGATGGAAATAAATCAGAAGATAGCAACCATGGTGACCAAAATGAGACTCGCACTAGCCCCGACATCCGCGCTCACCGATGCGCGGGGCCATAACGAAAAGGCCCGCCCCCTGTCAGCGTGGCTGCGACGGGGAACGGGCCGTGGTGAGCCTCTATAAACCGACCGGCGTGAGTGCTGCTAACACCCGCGCCGGTCTTACTCCAACGCATCCGAGTGACCGGACACAATTGAAGCTGGCAAGATCATTGTCGCTCCGCTCGCTCGGCAAAGCAAGTCATGGAGCAGACAATGAACCTCCTACCTTTCCAGAAACAAGTCCAAGTCATCAGCGCACTAACCGAAGGCTGCTCGATTCGCTCGACTGAGCGCCTGACCGACGTAAACCGCAACACGATTATGAGCCTTGGCGTTCGCGTTGGCGATGGCTGCGGACGTCTCCACGACGGCATGATGCGCGATCTGCAAGTGAACCAGATCGAGCTTGATGAACAGTGGGACTTCATCGGCAAGAAGCAGAAGCACGTCGCGCAAGGTGATCCGGCTGAGATGGGCGAGGTATGGCTGTTCGTCGCGTTATCGACCACGCACAAGGCCGTGCTGAGCTATCTGGTAGGCAAGCGCTCCCATGAAAACACGCGCGCTCTGGCGCTCGACCTTCGCGCCCGCGTCGTTAACCGCCCACAGATAACCAGCGACGGCTATGCGCCCTACATCGGCGCGGTAGAAGCTGCGTTCGGTACGGATGTCGATTACGCGATGGTCACGAAGCACTACGTCGGCGATTCCAACCTGCCCGACGCCGCGCATCGTTACTCGCCGGGCCACGTCGCGGGCGTCGAGCGGACAGTGATAAGAGGCAGGCCCAATCCCGACAAGATCAGCACGTCTTACGTAGAGCGCTTCAATTTGAGCACGCGCATGGCGTCACGCCGTTTCACGCGCCTGACAAACGGTTTCTCCAAGAAGCTTGAGAACCATCGCGCGGCGGTTGCCTTGTGGGTCGCTTTCTACAACCTGTGCCGCGTGCATGAAACGCTGCGCTGTACGCCCGCGATGGCGCTTGGCGTCACGGATCATATCTGGACGATTGCGGAGCTGGTACAGGCGGCGCTTGAGCCGTCAGACGTGCCACCGCTTCCAAAGCCAACGCCCGAAACGACACTCAGGCCGGGATACAGGCCGTTCCGGCCGGTTGTGCTCCGGGGCGGAAAACTGACGGCAAAGCGGTAGCATTATCTCTCGCGCGGGATTGTGGCACGCGGTAAGATCATGATAGCGTCCCGCGTGCGATGGAGACCGCGACGATGGCTGACGTTGGAAAAGACGAAGTTAAGCGTAATTACGACGCATTCGTACAACGGCTGCCGGAACTACTGGCCAAGCATCGAGGCAAATTTGCGTTGATGCATGATGCGAGCATAGTGGAATTCTACGACACGGCAGCCGATGCTTATAAGGTCGGGATCAAAGAATACGGCGAAGGTGGCTTCTCAATACAGGAAGTGACGGATACCGCGGTCGATCTCGGCTTTTTCAGCTATGCCATGCATAGTACGCCAATTTAATTCCGCGATCGGAGTTCTGGTTGCCATAGGCGTGCACAAAGCTGGCACGATCACACCGGCAACAATCCAGCAAGCGCCACCACCTCCAATGTTCGAAGCGTTGGTGGATACAGGTGCGACTACCACTTGTATATCGCCCGCAATCGCCACGTTGATCGGATTGGTGCCTGCTGGCATGCGTCCGATGGGTTCAGCGACGCACCAAGGTGTGCCGACGAACACATACCTTGTTGACTTAGGACTCCCGCTGACGACGGGCCAAAGCACCAACGTTTGGTGGCTAGGGACGTATCTTGTTTTTGAGTTTACGCCACCACAAAACAGCCCATATCAATTGCTGCTCGGCCGAGACGTGCTGTGCAAGGGCACCCTGACTTTGAGCTTTGACGGTCACTTTACCTTCTCTTTCTGACTGTCTTAATTTCCTGCCCTCAGTGGCTTAATTAAGCCAGTACCAAACGGGTGCACTCCCTTGACAAAGATGCTGCGGGCTCGCTAGAGAGTCCTGAGCTTAACCTCGTTATCGATAGCGCGAAACTGGGGGGGAGTTGGATTTTCTCCGAGAGATTTGGTTCGTTCTTCTAAACGTGCCGGCACTAGCTCATCGGTACGAGAAGGCGTCCTTCTTCGCAGTGACCTTTCTCGTAGTGTCGATCGCCGTCACTCTCATAAAGAATAATTTCTTTGCCTCTCCGTCGACTCAAAGAACGCTTCTCAAATGGATATCGACAGGGTCTCTCGCTCTCACGGGATTAGCATTCGTGTTAGCATTTATAGACCTCGCGAAAAATCGGCTTCCATTCGATGACCTCGTTTGTACGGACATCACCGATGACGCGTATTACCACAGGCCCGAGGAAAAGATTTACGAATTGGTTCAGCGCTGTCGATGCACGAACCGAACTCATGCTTCGATTCGTAACTTCGCGCCGTTGCAAGACGGCTACTACGAGGAGATCCCAACTTGGAATGTTCAGTACGGGTTGATTGGCAGACCTCCGGTCGAATTAGTTGTCCTTAAGCCTTTCGAGCACGAGGTCAGAAAGGACAATTTTCCTGGGGGCAAAGGGGTTTTCTACCTCTACCGGGCAAATGCGGAGTTCGACCCTCCATTGCCACCCGGGGAGGGAATTGATCTTATCTACAGACTTTCAGCGAGCGGAGCCGCTGTGGAGGCGCAAGCGTTCTCTAATTCTGGAACAGTGTTCGCGCGAGGAGTCGAGTACGACACCCTAAACTACTACGTGACTATCCATGCACCACCCGGATTTGAGGTTAAGCTGTCAGCATTTGGAGTCTTAGATCCGAGCGGCCTTTTGCTACCTGGCGAGACGCAACGCCAGAAGAAGCCCGAACTTAGTGCTTCCGGAGGTCTCCTCCAATGGCGAGTTTCGCTGGCAAGGAGGCACCTCAGATATATGCTCAGCTATCGCTTTGAGGCGTATGGCTGGCACTAGACTCGAGATTGAGGCGGAGGCGGGCCAGCGGATTCTCGAGACGCTCTCGCGCCACTGCTGCGTCGCATGTGGCGAATGCTGCCGCTGGCATGGTTATGTATTCCTACATGCCGAGGACATCAAGAGGATCGCGAATAAGCTGGACGTCGCAGAATCAGACCTTCTAGTCCGTTGGTGTGTTCTCGTATGGTGGAGGTGGGGAGACTGCGACCAATTCAGAATCGCGTTGGCCCGGAAACCGGAGAGCGACGAATGCGTTTTTCTCGACGGCGCACGCTGTGGTATTCATGAATTCAAACCGCTGCTATGCAAGGCGGGTCCGGCGGGTTGGTCGTGGATCAGGAACCCGAAATTTTTTTGGTTCTATGCGCGGAACTCGCCAAGTTTTGGCCACCGCCCTGGAACGTTTTCTCATACGGTTGCGAATTCATGGTTTGTGGCGACTCGGAACGCCGCGGCTGTTGCAAGTCAGGCTACGTCGTTGCAGTCACTCGCTGTGGTTTCTGAGGTGTCGGAGGAGATACTTCGCCGCTTAGAAATACATGAGTTCAGAGAGGAGGATTTCTGATGTCAGGACTTCCGGGCCCAGAACCGCCAACTGTACTGCATAATGGTGAAGATCAGCGGGTCGTCGACGCATCGGACGTTGGAACGGGGGAGGGATCCGGTCTTGCAGAAGAAGCAAGAGCATCTCAAGCCGCCGAACCGGACGACGAGAGCAGCTTAGACTGAGCCACGTTAGTTGATCGCACTGCCGACACGGCGAGGCATATAGTGTTGAGCTGCGGCGTAGCGGATAGGCGCTGGCGATCGGGCCTAGACCCCCGGTGTGCTTGCGCCCCCAAGGGATTTTAGATCCTGCACCCCAAAGGTACGCGCCCGCATAGTCGAGACGTGGCAGGATCTAAGAAAATTTGCTAGCTCGGTGCTGTGCCTCTTCAAAACTCCGACAACCGTAAAAATGCTGGAGTTTCCGAGTCAGCCGGCGTACCGTCGCCCGAATGTTGTCCGCCGTTCGATCCGTCCTTGTATTGGTCTCGTTGCGGTTCCTGCAGAAGGGCCTCCTTGCAACTGGAAGTTGTCGCTCCGCGACCCCAATTGACCGTCCTTCGCCGACAACGACCCGGCCAGCCCCAGCTTTTCCGAATCGACCGCCCGCTCTGGGTCCGACTTTACCGTCTATGGCCGCGCTGTGTCCAAAATAATGTCGGCCGATTCCCGCCGCACGTGATCGCGGTCGCGGTACTGATCGGAGCTGAAAAAGCAGACCACCTCGCGCACGGCCTAGGAGGTCGGACACCTTGGCGTCGCCTTCGCGATGCGCGCGGCTTTTAATCTTATTTGAACAACCTCATATCTCTGGACTGCGGTGCACGCTCAAAGCATCAGTTGCCCGGCCAAGGGCCCGGGTCAGGGCAAACAATTTGCTTCGCGGCTATAGGATGGAAATCGCTATTTTTGTCATTGCAAGCTGAGGCTTCATCATGGTGGCCTGCGGCCTCGTGTTCGATATCTTCAAGCATGCATCGGAATTTCGGATCGTTCTTGAGCAGGACACAGCCCATGCCGATCAACGCTTTCACCTGATCAGACGGTAAGTGGAAGTTGGTGCTGATGCCGTAGAAATCCTCTCGCACTCGCGGGTCCGGAATTGCCTCAAAACTGATCTCGATCACGTACGGCACGGGAGCATGTAATTTCAGTTTTCCTCTTGATTGAGAACTGACTGCCTCGGCTTGCTTCAGATCGCTCGCCAGCCGTTCGGCAAAATCGACAGTATCAAAGCTGTAGTTGTCCATACTGATCGTTGCCGTGGCCATGGCCACGGTCGGGATAATGTGTGGCGTGTGGCGGCTCTCACTAATCGTGTCGTTCGATCCCGTCCTCGCGTTCACGGCGATGATCACCAGGCGCTCCATGTCCGGAAGGTTGCGACTGATGAACCCGTTGCTTTGTTCGTATGCGTTGATGATCGACCTTAGGCCGATGTTGTCTGCGATCCCGCCGTCCATCAGATGAACGTAGGGGTGTGCCTTATCGACGTAATTTAGCTGGCCATGCGCCCAGTAATACCGACTGCGATTGTTGTAATAGTCCTCTAGCCCCGTGTGGTACTCGGTCAACGCAGGAAACCCCTCAAGCGGCTGATAGTTTTCCAGCGTTAACGGGCTAAGCAGGAACGGGAAGGCTGACGATGCAGCGACGGCACGCGCAACAGGGTAGGGTCCGAGATCAGACCCGATCAAATCGAACTGATCTTGTGTGAATGGGAAGCGGTTGCCCGTGCCGATGTTCGTCGCGTTCAGAATTACGAACGGACGACGTGCCTGATTGATCAATAGATCGTAATTAGAGTGACTAAATAGCTTTTCGTCATACAGATCGGCGGCGAGGTCAATGCGGCTGTAATACGGGGATGCAAGCCAAAGCCAATTCCACGGATAAAGAGCCTTGAGAAAAACGCCACCCTGGATGTCGCGATACAGAAACCGGTCCTCAAATTTCTCGAAAAGCTTATCGTGGAAAAGACCGTAGTATGCTCCAGTGAACGAGCCGCCGGACACGGACGAGATGCAGTCGACCTCATTCAGCAATGTCTCGCCCCGGCGCGGCCAATCGATGTGCGTTTGGCGTAACGCCACCATCGCACCGTATGCGAGCGCGGCTGCCCGGGTGCCGCCCCCAGAGAAAGCTAAGCATACGAAGAGCTTATTCTCTTCTTTGCCACCTGCCAAATTTTCAAACCTATAGCCCTGATCAACGCCACCCGCGTTGGGAAACTGGTCCTTCCGCAAACGGGTAGTCGTCGTAGCACAGGAAGTTGCCGCTACCAATAAAAACAGCGAAGCAATTCGGACGATGCGAAGGCGCAAGTGCACGGGTCACCTCGATGCAGTCATGATTAGACCTTGGTGAAAGTGATTTCGTCAGGATTGAGCACTGTTGTATTACCCAATACGAGCCAGATTCCCAGCGGAGTAAAATTCGCTGGTGGCGCGAGCGTGATAACGTAGGTGCCGGCTTCAAGCTGCAAGATCTCGTTGGTCCTCCAGGCTCCGGGCCCTGAATTGATTATCACACCGCGATCTTCATCGAAAGTCACAAGTAAGTATTCCATGCGAGGCCTCCTATCCGGTCCTCATGAGCGATATTCTACGGCAAGGCTTACCGCAGATCTGCACCGCACAGTCGACAGTATCCATGCAACCTGTTCACATCGAGTTCATCCGACCGCGCGGGAGTGGCCGCAGCAACGCCCCAAACCGGTATATTTGAAATAGGCCCAGTGCTGAGGCAAATTGGACAGTCTCTGCGCCACTGGAACCTCAATTGACTAGTGGGTCATATAGGCACCGCTCCAAAGCGCAATGCAGTTCGTGGAATCCGATGAGCGATAGGCCGGTTGCAGTCACATATTCGGCCTCTCTATGTGACCTGTCTGCCCCGGGCTCAGATGGAAGTCCACGCACTTTCGGTTGATCGGTTTTGCGGCCTCGAGGGCTGACCGACCTACCAGGTTTGAGAAAGTGCCGACTTGGGCTCTGCGCGTTTAGCGGATCTGGTGTCACAAGGGGGACGCAGGTTTGGGAACCTCGGTTCCCTCCGTCGCGCTTTCTCCGAAAAAGTTTGGCAGGACATGGCTTTTGTCGCGCGGAACCGCAGGATTTCAGACCTATTCCCCGAAGGAATATCGAGCCTCAACTGACAATCGTTGCAATTTGACCCTCAGGTCTGGGGCTTCCAAGACGAGCTTTCCTGGAGTTTCTGGAGTCCTGTCTTGGTGATGTCGGTACCGAATCCCCATGTTGCCAGCGCCAAATAGTCCTCCATTGATCCAAATGTCGGGTTGCCAAAGTAATACATCCGCAGCCCGATCCCGACACCAATCAAGATTGCTACTCCAAGGGACACGATTTCCATGGTTTCAAAGCCCTGCCAGATCGTGAAGTCAGATGAAGCCCCGATTTTGCAGAGCTTCGCTGATACTCCTTCGAGCGTCTCCCCGTGCCAATGAACTTTCACGGTAGCGGTCACGGTCCCCGCCGACGGCGAGTATTGGACGACTCGCGGCTCGTGTGAAACCGGCCGCAGGACAAGGAATTGGCGGTCGGACGTGTCCAGTAGAGTAAAGGTCCATTCGTAGCGAAGCCCGTGTTGGAACAGGAACGTCGCGTCCAGTGCATCATCGCCGGTGGAAACCGCAAAGGTGATGGGCTGATACGCCTCTAGATCGTCAGTCCTGGGTGTTACGATCTTGAACTGGTTGTCGCTTCGCCGACGGTTCAATCTGGCCCATGCCGCAGCATCGGCGGCTTTGAAAAGTGCTTCGTGGTCCTGTGCCAGCCTGTCGAGGCTGACCAATTGGTGAAATTCCTCGAGATTCTGGCGGCGTTCCCAGAGAATCTTGAGGCGCGCGTACTCGGACTCGACCTGCTCCATTTCACTCAGATTTGATGGCGTGGTCTTGAGTTTTTCTCGCAGTTCTCTTTGAAGCTTGTCGATCCACTTGCTGTCGTCAGGATCGGAGATGGCGGTAGGCCTTACTTCACCAAGGAGAAGGTCGACCCAGTAGCAAAGTTCCGCCCAATACGCGGCGTCCGGCGGATTTGGCGGCAGCCAATTGCTGAGCTTAGCGATGTCGGTCTTGGCGGCGGTCATAGTCTGATCGTCCAGCGAGTCGTAGTTGAGGTTCGCCACTATTCTCCCCAAGATCGCCACCGCTCTGGTCCGGACCAGTGGCCCGAGCGGAGCTGCCATTATCCCATCGCGCACGCGCCGCACTTGGCCGAGTACTTCGACGAGCTTGGTGACTTGAGTAAGACACGCGTCGAGAACGTCCGGGCTGGAAAGCCACCAGCGATCGCTGAGATCGATCACCTGTCGGAGAATCGCGCGAGCCAAGACCACGGGGAAGACAGGAGGCTCGGCATTGAGCCATCCTGCGCCGACGGCCGCAATACGCTGCTCAAGGTCAAGCCCTTTGCGACGGAAATCGACCAGCTTGATCCCAAAGAACGATAAGAGCAACGCGCCTAGTATCGTTGAACCAGCTAACGCCCATGAATCGCGGACATTTGCCGTCAACGTGAATCTCTGCGATGCGTCGTCGAAGGCCGAATTCTTCGCTAGAAACCTGAAGACGATATTGTATTGACCGGCCTTGAGATTCAGCAGTTGCATTTGCACGGTGGCATGTTCGCCCGCGGCAAGTTCTGGCGAGGCGTCGCGGTCGGATGCTTTCGCCGACCGCGATCGAGCGAAGCCGTCCATGTACTTCCCATTAAACAACAATTCCACATTGCGATGAGGATCGAACTCTCCGTGCGGTGCTTTGGTAATCTGCTCGATCTCGGCGTAAACGCCCTGCAATTTCCATTGGCCGCTCTTGTCGCGAATCGTGACCGTGAGGGACGGAGGAGTTCCCCACCATAACGGTTTGGTGACTTCGAGTGTCCCTGCCTGAGGCACAACCACGAGCATCGCTGGTTGCGCGGTGGTCGCACGCGTAAGGACGACATCCAGCGTCAGCAGAACCCGATCCGCTGTGGCAAAGAAGAGCTTGCCGCTGTATTTTCCCGAGTCCGCCAGCGGGGGAACCAAGAGCCTGACAGGCAGCACTGGCTCGTTCACTTTTACGTCGCTCAGCGGCGGAGGAGTATCGCGGCGAACGGCGTCGTTCGCAATACCCAATTTGAGGTTAACAACGTCGCCGTGCTCGCCATAAAACGGAGAGGCGAGCACATCAATCGTAAGTGGAACCTTGGGCGGTCCTTTGCGAATCACGTTGATGATGAGGCTTCCCCCCTGTTGAGGTACGGTCAATTGAACCTCATGTCCCGCCGCAGTGACGAACTCTAAAGTGACTTGATCAGCGTTAGCCGTCGCGTTGGTTTTCCCGTCTGCCAGGACGTAAGGGCAAGGCGCTAGCGCCATGGCCAGCAAGATTGTTCCCACGCCGAACGAGGTGGCAAAGCGCAGCCGCCAGCGCTTGAGATAAGCACGGACAAGGCGAACCCAGGCCGGTTTCCCTAGGGAATCCGCATCAAGCGTGATGACCTTCGAAATCTGGCTTGTCACGGAAGTTCTTAGTGTTTCTCCCTCCACGGGCAAAAGGAGAATTTCGAGCCGTGCGACCTCTAACCTGTCCGGTGCTCCGCCGCAGGCAGGTTCCGTCCTTCAGTCCAGCAAATTCGTCGTGCCCACCCAATAGTATACAGGCAACAATCGCGGCCTAGTTAACAATCCATTAGTGTATATTGGCGGCGGCGGTATCCGCAGCGCCCAGCGCCCCGGTCACAGCAAGTATGAAATTGTTGAAAGCCTGGTTGTTCTGAATTCGAACGCTCAGAGCACTCAACGCAGCCCTCAATTGCGCCTCATCTTGAGGCGTCGGAGGCATCACCGTGACTTGAGCCGCGGCCTGGTTTGCCCTGATCGCAGATAGTACCGTGATGTCCTTGCTCAGTGCCGTTAGCCACTCGGTGATTTGATCTCTCTGCTGTGACAATGGCGGTCCTTTAGTATCCAATGTGTACTTTCTGATGTCATCGTATCTGCTTTCCAAATCCAAGATTACGCTGTCGAGGTCTACGTTCACCGCCATATCGTCCTCTTAGTTTGTTATTTGCTCTTTTCGGGAGTACTTTGATATTTGCTTTTCAGCTCGCTTCCGAATGTAATCCAGGTTTTGAGCTGGTCGGTAGTCGACTGATCGGCCTGAAGCTCCGTCAGATCCGTTGTTACGGGTGCCAAGGAGGCCGTGTCCGCATTGATTTTGGTCACGCTGGCGGGCAGAGCGAGGGCGTACTCCTTCTCCAGAGAATCAAGCGCCTTCTTATTGTCACCAACTGCCTTGATCACTCCATTCGCGAAATCTGTTACTTCCGCGCCCTGGGTCTTGCCTCCTTCCTTCATTACTTGAGCCGCGAAAGCGTTCCGTTTTCCGTTAACTATCACCTGTTCAGAATTATATGCCTCTCTTCTTGCAGAAGCCTGAAGAATTTCAATCATGGTCCTGGTGTATGTATTTTCAGCAGCAGCCTTCTGATTGATCTGGCTCTCGTATTCAGTTGTTTGCCCGAGGGTCACTCTTGCAGTCTGTTGAAACTCCTTTTGGCCGGCGCAGCCCAAGATTCCTCCCGTCGAACCAATTAGAACGAGACACAGAATTCTAGCGCGGAGTCTCGGGGTTTTGCTGAACTCCGATGAGTTAATCGAGCGGGGGCATTGTGATTGGGTCATTAGAATACTCCGGCAGCAACAAACGACAATGCTGCCGTCTGTGCGGCACGCATGAGATTTGCTATTTCGTCAGGTGTAACCCCATTTTGCTGGTAGGTCCCCAGGCTTTGTATGCCAAGTCCGATCAGTGTCTGGCGTTCCTTCGCATTTATACTCGATTCCTGAATCGAATAGCTGTGCGCTCGCCGAGCCAGTCTTTCCTGGGTCAACTGAAGCTCGTCGAGTACGACCGTATAATCTATGACATAGACGGCAACGACCTGGAGCGAATCCTTCACGCGGTTCTCATCACCGGCCTTGGCAAATCTATTGATGCTCTGCGTCACAGTTGTCTCGGCGGGAACGCCTTGAGCGACTTGATCCAGCGTCGTGAGGGTGTTCTGAATTGGCTCTTCGCTTTCTTGTGAGAGCGCATCTGAGATAATACGCTGCAAGTCCGCGAGATATTGGACACGAAGTTGCAGCCTGTCGGATTCAGATTGAACCATGCTCTTGGCAACTGAGAGAATGACAATGGAGAGACCGGGTTGTGACGCTGGATCGAACTGTCCGATGGTATGTTCCTTCAGAATTGGAATTAGATTGCCATTCTTGATCGCAGATAGCTCGGGTTTGAGTTGCTCGCCGACCGTGCTGTTCGTGGTCCCGAATTTACCGGCGGTATAAGTGTTCAGCGTGACAGGCGCGTTGAGAATATTGGTTGCCTGAGCTTTTAGCGATGAAGCGACATCCTTGTTTCCCGAAGCGCTAGTTGCTGCTTTGAGGGCTTCAGAAAACAGGACTCGATTTACCTGCAGTTTGTTCTGCTTGTCCACGGCTTCGGCGATAGAGTCGTCCACGCTCTTTTTCGCTTGGGCTAAATCCAGCTGTTTGCTGCTGATGACCTGATCTTCAATGAGAATGGAGTTCAGACCGGACTGGAATTCTGCCCGAATTGCGGCGTCCGCATCCTTGAAAGATGCGAGCCGATTACGGATGTAGGGCCATTTGTAATCCGGTACCGCGATAGCAAGGGCTTGTGCGTGGAGAGAGCTTTGCCGTTCGAAATCTTCGTCGAAAGCATTTTCGAGCTTTTGCTGGTTCGCCAGCATCGTCTGGTACGTATCTGCGGAGTTCTTTTGAAAAGCCGCAAATTTGTCGGAGGCGTCATTTGCCGTTTTTAATTGAGCGCCGTTCTGGAGATATATACAGCCAGATGTCAGCAGGGAAGCGCCGGCTAGGAGGGACAATAGAATTGAGAGTCTTAACATCGACAAATTGTTGTGCGATCGGACATAAGACAAAGGCGGCCACCCCCAAGAAGAAGCTATCTCGCAACAGCAGAGCGTTTTTTGACGCACTGCCCATTCATTCACTTCATCGACCACCTTATAGTGCTGGATCCATCTTTACGTCAATAGGCGCAGAACGGCACTGTTAACAATCAGTTATGCGCACCGTGGCCCTTTTTGCCTAAATCAGAACGGCTCCTCCAGGGACCAGTGTCCGTTCACAACAGCGCCGCAATGGAGCTTCGAACGATATCCAACCGGCGACAAACCACCGCAGCACAAGCTTTGCTCCGTTCCCGATGTGCTTTAGCGAGCGCACGACGAGTGCCTGAGCGAGCATGTCTTGCTGACCCTGACGGATGCGCGCGAGATCCTCGCGGGATGACGCGACGATTAAGGTTTTGTCCGACCGCACTCGAGCCTCGGCGCCTTGACACCGACCGAGTTCGCGGCGCTTAAAGGACGGGAAACGCAACCGCCCTAGCAGGGCGAAACAGCCGGCGGACTCTACCTATGAATGGCGGGAAATTGGGGAGCAGGCCAATTGACAAGCTGCAGCCCGGCGACCTGCTGACACTATATTTCTTGCATGAAGGCAGGGGACAAAACCAAAATGAGACGAAATAGCACCAACATACTGACGATGCACATCAATCTTGGTGAGCTGCTCCTAGTTAGTATGATCGCGCTGCTGGCAACATGCGCTCGTGCCTGGAGCGCAGAGGCCGGGCAGACGAAACCGATAAGTCCGCTGGAGCAGCTTGCGGATTCTTATTTCTCGAATCTCAGCGAATGCGAGAGGAACCTACTTCGGAATGCTCCTATTGGAGAGCTTGCCTTTTGCGGTCCTACTCATAGCGGGGCTGATCGAGTTCCAGACGAGGGTACAGCACCGCTACAAAAGTACGACGTGCGCGCGAAGCTCATACGTTGGCTCTGTGTTGATCCCGCAGCGGCCAAACTGGTCGACCCGCGAGGGCTCAACATTCACGCAGCTCGCGTTGTCGGTCAATTGGACTTTAGTTTTGCAACTGTGCCGTTCCCGCTGTTTTTCGCGAATTCTCGCTTTACCGACGACATCATCCTGATTGGCAGCCAGCTGCGCGCTCTTTCCTTGGCAGGCAGTCACACGCGCAGCATTGTAGCCGATCGTGTGGCCGTGCGGCACGGTCTATTCCTCAAAGATGGTTTCAGCGCCGACGGTGAAGTGCGTCTTCCGGGCGCAAACCTCGATGGCACTTTGGACGCCGAAGGCGGGCACTTTAAAAACCCTGGCAAAGTTGCCCTGCACGCTGATGGGCTGAAAGCAGCAGTCTGTCTTTCTCCGCAACGGCTTCAGCGCCGACGGTGAAGTGCGTCTTGTGGGGGCACACCTCGATTTCGCTTTAGACGCCGAAGGTGGGCACTTTAAAAACCCTGGCAAATTTGCATTGAACGCTGACGGACTGAAAGCAGCAGTCTGTCTTTCTCCGCAACGGCTTCAGCGCCGACGGTGAAGTGCGTCTTGTGGAGGCAAACCTCAATGGCGATTTGGATGCCGTCGATGGGCACTTTAAAAACCCTGGCAAAGTTGCATTGAACGCTGACGGACTGAAAGCAGCTAACGTCTTTCTTGGCAACGGCTTCAGCGCCGACGGTGATGTGCGTCTTGTCGCCGCAAACCTCAGTGGCAATTTGGCCGCTAGTAATGGGCAGTTCAAGAACCCCGGCAATGCTGCGCTAGAGGCTTCCGGACTCACTACCGGAGGGTACCTCCTCTTCGATGGGTCCGGCGCCGATGGCAAAGTGGATCTTAGTGGCTCCAACGTAAAGGGGCCCTTATTCTTGACGAAACGTAGGTTCGAAAAAGCTGACGAGCTTGTACTTCATCTTGAGCAAACTATCGTGGGGCCGCTGTTTGACGACGAGAAAAGCTGGCCGAGGCGAGGCAACCTTTACCTTGACGGCTTTGTCTACACTAATATTGGCAGAGGTCCTACGAATGCAAATAGTCGGTTACGCTGGTTAGGCCTGCAGCAACGACAGGATAGTCACTCGATTACCTTTACTCCGCAGCCTTATGAGCAACTCGCCAAAGTACTGCGCGATGCGGGAGATGAAGCCGGAGCCAAGAGTGTCCTGATTGCGATGGAGGACGCTCGGTGGTGGTATGGAAAGCTCGGTTTCTGGCAGCGTTGCTGGAGGTTCATCCTTTCGCTGACCATAAGATACGGGTACGAACCGTTTCGGGCTCTTATATACATCGCTGTTTTCGTAACCCTTGGCACGCTTCTGTTTTCCTGGGGCTACAAGTCTGGGGTGATCGCACAAACCGATAAAGACAAGCCCGAGCATTACAGACCGTTTAACTGTTTCGTCTATTCACTGGAGACGTTCCTTCCGCTTGTTGACTTGCAGCAGGCTAAGCATTGGGCGCCTAACGCGGGGCTTGGTCCTGCGTTCGGTAGGCGTCTCCGGTGGTACCTTTGGGTTCACATTGTGGCGGGTTGGTTTTTCACGTTGATGTTAGTGGCGGCTTTCACCGGCCTGGTGCAGAAGGGCTGAGCCGGAAGTCATCGTCACTTCGCCGATCATGGGCGAAGATGACCATCACGTACAAGAGCCGAAACGACGCAGAGGCAACCGCGAGCATGTCGATGGCGGCGATGCTTTCGGCCTGATTGCGCAAGAAGCTACGCCAAATCGGCCCCTCGCAACGGTTGCCTGGCTGATTCCAATGCCGAGCTTGAGCACCTCGCCATGGATTCGTGGCGCACACCAGAGCGGATTGGCGGTACTCATCTGCCGGATCAGCTTACGAGTCTCGCGATCTACTCTTGGCCGTGCAGCGTGCTGTCCGGGCTCTTGAGCGCCAGCGCCAATACTGGCAGGAGCCTTTTCGATGACAATCGACCACGGTTGCGGGCTTGACCAAGACTATCGCTTCTACGACTTGCCCGCGGTCGGTGTCATTTGCCAGCCGCATAGCGAAAATTGTACCGCACTGCGAGAGGATGGTAGGGTCAATCTCCGATGGGCGTTGACTTATGATCATGAGGCCCACTCCGTACTTACGCCCCTCTTTTGCAATACGCCGCACGGCGGTGGCAGCCGCACCGCTATGTTCCTTGCCCAAATACGCATGCGCTTCTTCGAGCACGAGCATCAATGGGCGCTGACGACCGCCTTCGGGCAGATCCCTTGCCAAAAAAGAGCGTCATAGAGAATGCGAAGCAGAGCTTTGATGAGATCGTTCAGGACCGTAGAAGGGATGCCAGACAAATCGAGAATCGCGATCGGCGATGGACTCCCTACCCAGTCCGCGAGCAAGGCGTCGAGATCCTTGGCAACGGTTCCGTCAGATCCGGGCCTCCACTCGGTGGGATTGAAAAGGAATGCGAGTTGGGGGTCGCGGAGCTTTGAGGCGAGGATCGCCAGTTGCTGTCGCATGCCAAGCGGATCTGAACCCCACTGTACTCGTTCGTTCGCCGGCCCGGTCGTCTTGACCATGCGATACTGCGGAGGCGTCACCGACATGGCGTCGCCGCGCTGCACCGGGTTCCCGTCCGCGTCAAGCACGTAAGTCGGCTCCACATCGTCGTCGGCCGCGCCTGGCTTTGGAATGACGGTGCGATGTTCTCATTGATGAAAATCAAACCAGAGCCTGTGAATACAAAAAGGCACGGGCGAGCGCCCGGAGGCTGCCGCGCCCCTACTTGATGAGCGCCGGGACGTTATGTTGCTGACTATTTTCTGGAACGACGCCGGGTTTGGCCATTAATTTGCACGAGTGGGCCGGCCGCCCAGCCGGTTGTCCGACACATAAGGGCGATTGGGCGTCAGATTTATGTTACCGCCTGTGCGGTCTTGCGGAAAGGTGCGGCCGGGGATAACGATTCTCTCGTTCGCGGAATCGATGTTGCTCAGCGCGACACTCAAGCGCCTGTTGGAAAAAAGGGCTGAAGCCAGCGACGCGGAGAAACAAGGAACAATGAAAATCGAATCGGTCCGTATTAGGAACTTTCGTGCTTTCGAGGACGAGACAATTTCGCTGAACGACTACGCCTGTTTCGTGGGTCCGAATGGAGGTGGTAAGTCGACCGTGTTGTACGCGCTCAACATCTTCTTTCGCTCAACGCGCGACTCGGCGACCGATTTAACACGCCTGCAAATTGAAGACTTCCACAACAAGAATACCGGTGAACCGATCTCGATAACTGTAACCTTCGTCGATTTGAACCAGGATGCACAGTCGGATTTCGCTCACTACTTCCGGCTGGGAAAGCTGGTTGTCTCGGCCGAAGCAAAGTTTGATCCGGCTGTCGGCGGCGCTGAAGTCAAACAGTTTGGTGAGCGACTGGGCATGCTTGCCTTCGCCCCATTTTTCAAAGCGCGCGATGAGGGCGGAGCGGCGACCGAGCTAAAAAATATTTACTCCAGCTTGCGCAGCCAGTTTCCAGATTTGCCGAACGAAACCGTTAAGCAAAAGATGGCCGATGCCCTCAATGCGTACGAGAGCGCCCACGGCGATAGATGCATTCCGTTACAAAGCGAAGCCCAATTTTATGGATGGTCAAGAGGCGAGAATCGGCTTCGAAAGTACGTTCAGTGGGTATACGTGCCTGCCGTCAAGGATGCCACAACTGAGCAATCCGAGAATCGGGACACGTTTTTGGGCGACCTTCTCGCGCGGACAGTGCGAGCGAAGCTCAACTTTGAACCGGGCATCAAGACGATTCGAGAACAGGCACAGAGGGATTATGAGAAGCTTTTGCATGAATATGAAAGCGAACTCCAGCAAATCTCCCAATCGCTAGCTCAACGGATAGCCGAGTGGGCTCACCCCGACGCCTCGCTACGCTTGGAGTGGCAACAGGAAATGGAAAAGGCGATCCGAGTGGACCAACCTTACGCGCGAGTGGTCGCTGGAGAATTAGGATTTGAAGGAGAGCTGGCCAGATTTGGTCATGGATTCCAGCGTTGTTACCTCTTGGCACTGCTTCAAGAGCTGGCAGGGGGCGATGCTCCTGACGCTCCATGCCTGTTGTTGGGATGCGAAGAGCCAGAACTGTACCAGCATCCGCCCCAGGCTCGGCATCTTGCCGGGGTTCTCAGAAAGCTGAGTTGTGGCAACTCGCAAGTTCTTCTGTGTACACACAGTCCATTGTTTGTCTCGGGTGAGAGATTTGAGAACGTTCGGCTGGTGCGCAGAAATTCTGGGACGAAAGCCTCCTTTGTTTCGCAGGTCGATTACGTACAGATTGCAAAGGCCGTCGCGGATGCCACCGGAGAACCTATCAAGCAACCGTCAGGCACTCTGGCCAAGGTCCACCAAGCACTTCAGCCGGCGCTCAACGAGATGTTTTTCACGTCGCGCCTAATTTTAGTCGAGGGGCTGGAGGACCTCGCCTATATTACGGCTTATCTGAATCTGATGGAAAAGTGGGATGAATATAGGCGATACGGTTGCCATCTTGTTCCGACGAATGGGAAAAGCGAGATGATTCCTGCGTTAGTGATAGCGCAGCACATGAAAATTCCCGTGTTCGTGGTCTTCGATGCCGACACAGACAAACAAACTGACAACGCCAAGAGTGCACGACACATACGCGACAATTCAGCCCTTCTCCGGCTTTGCGGCGTCGCCACTCCTGATCCGGCACCTTCGCAGACCTATTGGGGCAAAAATGTGGTTATGTGGCCCACGGAGATAGGCGAGGTCGTTAAGTCTGAACTCGGGGTCGACAATTGGGTCTCATACGGCGTCAGGGCGGACCAGCTCTATGGCTTGGTCGGGGGATTACAAAAAAACTCACTGCACATCGGAGCGCGGCTGTCCTTCGCATGGGACGATTCCAAGCGGGCGGCCTCTTTAGAGCGCCTGTGCAGCGAAATCTTGACCTTCGCAGCAACTGATTGACTTATACACTGAGCAGTATTTGCAGTTGCCTGCGGAATCCATCATTGCCTGTCGCAGTATCGAGAGAGACCAAGAGCGTGCGGACTTTGAAGCCAACGTCCCAAAGACGCTCGGTTGAGAAGCAGTCCTACGCGGAGGCCGACAGCGAGAGAACCCGCACGCCTGCGTCGGCGGCTTTGAAGAGCCCGCAATCCGCCTAGATGGCGCGAGCGTCCCCCGCGCTGAAGGCGTTGTGCCTCGTACGGGTCACGCCGCCGCACCGTCACGAAGAATTCCCTCCAGATCGAAGAAGCGTGCGCCTTCCAGACCCAAGTAACGTTCTGGGTGACACGTAAGGATGAGCAACTGCAATCGCTGCGCCGCCTCTTCCAGAATCCGCATCACACGGGCGAAGCGCCCGGAGTCTGTCGCAACCAACACGTCGTCCAGCACCACGAGTTGGCGCTCGCCCTTGGCGAGCACGTCGGCCAAAGCAAGACGTGTCGCGAGATAGATCTGCTCGCGCTCGCCGCCTGACATGCTTTCGATCGACACCGGTGCATCGGCGGTTCCCGGCATCACCTGCGTGGGCTCGAACGCTTCCCCAAGCTGGACACGGCCCAGCCGATTGCCAGCGATGCGCTGCAGCGTACGCGTCGCAGCGACTTCCACCGGAGCCGCTACTGCGGCCAACGCTGCGTTTCGAGACTGCTCCACCGTTGTCCGTAGCAAGCGGATGGCAGCCATCTGCAATTCTTCGCTGGCAATCTCGCGGTTCAGCCGGACAACTTCCTCCTCCGCCCGAGCGAGGGCCGAGTACGGACCCTGCGCTGAAACGTGCATGAGGCGGCCCTCTTCGCTCTTTTCCTGTTCGAGAGCTTTGGTTGCCGTATCGTCGGCGGCCTGTAGTTGCTTCTCCAACGTGGTCGCCGTGGCGCCGGGATCTTCGCCAAAGTCGGCGAGCTTGGCCTCGATCTCTTCGAGACTTGCTCGCGCAGCATCCCAGGCAAGGACGACTCCTCTCATCTCACTCTCGCGTTCTCCCTCAGACCTGCCGTCTTTGTTCAGTTCGGCCAGCGTCGCGGCCAGCGATCGCTCGCGTCTGTCGGTCTCTTCAATGCGCACCTCAACCGTGCCCCGTTGGTAGCTGGCAGCGTTGAGCGCGTCTTGCGCGGCGTCGCGAGCGGCCTCGGCCGTGTCGAGAGCGGCGAGGAAGGCGCGCTTGCTCGCTTCGGCTGTGGCTCTGAGCGCTGCCGCGTCGGGAGGTGCGTCGCGCCAGTCCGGATAATACACGACGATCCGCGAGAGCATCGCCGCGAGCGTAGCGCGTTCCGTTTCGATCTGCTCGACCGTTTCCCCAGCCAGCAGGGTGTCGATCTGTGTTTGCCCGGCCGCGAGTCGTTTGTCCAGTTCCGTCGCCTTGTCCTGCAATGCGTCCAGCACTTCGATGTCCGCAGTCCCAAATGCCTCCGTCAAAGCGTTGAGCTTCTGCGCCGCCTTTTCCCGTTCGATGCGGATCTCAGCGATCGACCCGGCAGGACCGCGCGCGCGGAGGCGGGCGATGCCGGGCAAATCAACAACGACCTCGGGGGATCCTTTCACTTGCGCGGGCGCTCCCGCTGAGAGTGGTCGCTCTCCGGGTTCTTCACCAGACACGACAACCAGCGCGCCGGCTTTCTCGGGAACAATCTCCAGCGTGATCAGCGCGGCTTGGAGGCGCATCCGTGCGTCGTCGTGGTCCTTTATTGCCTTGCGAATCGCGCGTAGCGTCTTCGCATCGGGCGCGACCAAGCGGCTGCGCTCCAGCTTGTGCCGCGCAAGGGTTTCAGACGCCTCGGCAATTCTGCGCAATCGATCATCAAGGGCCGATACCCGGCGCAGCTCGTCGAGATACCGTCCCGCAAGTTCGGCGCGCTGCCTGGTCGCTTCATTGGCGTCGCGTGTCTTGCGGACATCTTCGAGCGCGGTCAGCGTCCGCGCGGCTTCCATCTCGTGCTGTTCGACCTCGCGAACCCACGACGGCAGCTCGGAGCGGAGCTGGGCGAGGATGCGCCGCACGTCGGCCAGCTCCATCGCCGCGGTCTTGATAGCATCGATTCGCTGCTTCAGCTCGCGGTGCTGAGCCTCGGACGCCTTCACCCGCTCCACGCGCTGCGCCTTATTTGAGACGAGATCCCTGTACACCGCAGCTAGCGCCCGTGCATCGCGGAGCGACTTCGTCAGCGCGTCGGCGTCGCGTCGGGCTTGCG
Source organism: uncultured Pseudomonadota bacterium (assembly GCA_963759165.1). GTDB lineage: Bacteria > Desulfobacterota > Binatia > Binatales > Binataceae > DATJOQ01. The sequence continues at coordinate 3,042,867 of CAVWXK010000001.1, forward strand.
CGCGGCGCGCGCGCAGGTCCTCGACCCGACGTGCCGCCTCCTCGAATATCCGCTGCTGCTCACCCGCAGCGCGCTGCGCTTCGAGTGCGGCCGGCAAGCTCTCACGCAACCGCACCACTGTTGGCGCATCCTTGCCTCGCCGGTACTGGCCGCCAGCCGTGAAAAAGCGAAGGTATGCCGTCTCGATTCGCTCCTCCAGCGGCCCGCTGCCCGGACCCGAAACCTGCACACCAAGGGCGGTTCGAATGTCGGCCACGAGATCGCCCGACAACTTTTCAAGCGCCAGGTCGCCCTGTGGCGCCCATAAAACCTGAGCAAGTCCCCAATTCTCAGGGCGTGACAACCCGCGTCCCGGCGGATTGCGCGTGAGAATCGCTCGGATCTTTTCGTCCGCGGCCTCGCCCTCCGCCATGCGAACGAAGCTTCCATTTTCACGACGCTCCAACTCAGCCGCCGGATGGTCGAGGAAGCGTTTCATCATTCGGTATTCCGCACCGCCGTGCGAGAACTCTACCGTAACGGTGGGAGCCAGCTCGCGTCCCCATGGTCGTAGATTGTCGACATCACGACCACTGACTCGATACCCATCGAGCAGGCCGCGTAGCAGGGCTTCAAAGAGCGTGGACTTCCCCGTGGCGTTAGGCGCGTGCAAAACGTTCAAACCGTCCGTGAACGGACCAACGGAGACGGGGTTTGCGAAACACCTCCACCCCTGGACGGCAATCGAGCGAAGAATCACGCGGCACCCTCCGACGCCAACGCATACAAATCCAACAACGCCCGGCACGCGACTTCAGGCGACGCGCCTTCCGGACGTGGGCCGGCGTACGCCGGATCCGCCAGCTCCCGCAGGTTCGTCGCGGCCTCGCGTAGCGCGCCTGCCGGCAGTCCGGCGATCCAGCTGTCATCGCTCGGCGACGGCCGCAGGTGCGTAGGGTCAATGCGCCCAAAAAGGAATCGTGACGCGAGAATCTCCTCGATGCGTGCTAGTTCGTCGCGATCTTGCGCGGCCAGCAAACCCACGACCCTCAGGTCTAACAGCGTGGCGCCCGGATTTTCGAGCGCTTCGACGCGTTGACGCAGACGCGCGAGGTCGCCCGGCTCGCGCACGTCCTCCTCGATCACCGACCACATAAGTCCACCCGTGCGAACCGGAGTGACGACCGGCGCTGCGCCGGCTCCGGCGATCTCCACGATCAATGCGTTCCCGCTATCCCGTTCGCCGAACTTCGTCGTCTCGTGCGTACCGGAGTAGGCCATGCGGACTGTCCCGTCGGTTGCCGGATACGTTGCCGTCGAGTGCCAATGGCCGATGGCGAGGTAGTCCAGCCCCGCCCGCGTCGCTGCATTGCGAGGGATCGGATAATCAGGCTCCTCCTGGTACACCCCTTCGACCGTCCCGTGCGCCAGCCCCACGCGAATCCCGCGCGAGTCACCTGCGAGAATCCACGCCGTCGGATCCTTGCCCGAGTGTTGCTCTCGCGCCAGACACGGGAAAAGCGTTCCGCCCGACATCTCGATCGGTGTTTCTTCCCGTAGCACACGTACGTTGTCGCTCGACCGCCACGCCGGATGCTCCCATACCGACCCGGGCATGAGCGGATCATGATTTCCGGGGATTACGTAAACCGGCCCACCGAATCCGCCCAGGATGTCCGCCACCTTCTGCACGAGCACGCGGTCGACACCGTTGTCCTCGAACGTGTCCCCGCAGACGACGACAAACTCCACCCCCGCGCTGCGCGCGGCATCGATGACTCGCCGCGCCGCGTTCAGCCTCTCCTCGCGCACCCGCGTCCCCGTTGCGCCCACATGCGCGGCCCGCATGCCGATCTGCCAGTCTGCGGTGTGGAGGAACTTCATGTGTTGGCTCCTGAAAGCTCACCTGCCGCCACGAACCGCAGCGGAATAGCGGTCAGGTGCAGCGCCTGGTTATATTTTCCCTTTGTATTCCCCCGGCCAGTCGTCGGGTACGAGCTTCCCCCCTTGCTCCACCGCTCCACCAGGGGCGGATCACTCCGCTCCTATAATTACAGTGCCATGTGCCAAACACGGGGCGGCGAGAACTGGCCATAGCCAAGCAATTACTCGATGCGTAAGGCTGGCATGGGGTCACGCCACTTCCTGATACAGAAACTTTTGGAAGCCGGCAAAAACCTTGCTGATCTCTTCGGGCTTTCCGAGGTCAGCCACGGCGTCTGCAATCGAGTTGTGGTATTTGAGGCTGAGCAGCGGCCTCAGCTTTTCCTGGTCGAGTTCTTCCACGCCGACGCTCACATAATGCGACAACACGAAGTCGAGGAATGCCCGCTGCTTCGTGTTGAATCGGGCGCTGATGACGACCTTGGCCTTGGCAGCGCGTTCCTCGCGTGTCAACGCGGGTAGTGCATAGGCAACATGGGCCAACACATCGAAGAGGTCGCTCTTCTCAGCGTCGATGATTTTCTGCATCTCGGCCAGTTGCTCGCGGCCAAACCCCTTTTCAGCGAGCCCTTGCAAAAGCTTCTTGCGCGTGTCGGGAGCACTCCAGATGGCGCGGAGTTTGGCTTCGTCCTTGAAAAACTCCGGCAGCTTGCCGAACAGCATTTCCATGAATTGCTGCGCGGACATGGGCGTGCCGTCGGGATGCCAAAAAGTGGTGCACATCGTGTACTGGATGTTGCGCGCCTTACCGTCCGCGAGTACGACCTTGATCTTCTCCCGACGCGGAGCGGATTCCGGCCCTGGTCCCGGCGGTTCCGGCAGTTTTGGCGCGCCCGGCGGTAGCGCGGATTTCGGCTCCGGTTCCATCGGTTCGCCGTCCCATTCCGGGTCGTTGAAGTGGTGATGTGCTTTCACGAAATCGTAGATCGTGAAGTAATCCTTGCCATCGTAAAGCCGAGTCCCGCGTCCGATGATCTGCTTGAACTCAATCATCGAATTGATCGGGCGCATCAGGACAATGTTGCGGATGTTGCGGGCGTCCACGCCGGTCGAGAGCTTCTGCGAGGTCGTGAGGATGGTCGGGATGGTCTTCTCGTTATCTTGGAAATCGCGCAAGTACTGCTCGCCGAGTTCCCCGTCGTTGGCCGTCACCCGCTGGCAGTAGTTCGGGTCGTTGCTGTCCTTCATCTGATTGATGAGGTCGCGCACGGCGAGCGCGTGATCCTGCGTGGCGCAGAACACCAGCGTCTTCTCGTTCTGGTTGATCTGCTCCAGGAACAACTTTACCCGGTAGGCTTCCCGCTGCTTGATTTCGATGATCTTGTTGAAGTCGGTTTCCGTGTAACGCTTCCCGGTTTCAATCTCGCCCTCGATCAGCTTGTCGTCGGGCGTATAGACATACTCGTCGAGCGTCGTAGAGATTTGCTTCACCTTGAACGGCGTCAGGAAACCGTCGTTAATGCCGTCCTTGAGCGAGTAAATGTAGACCGGGTCGCCGAAATACCGGTAGGTGTCGGCGTTCTCCACCCGGCGCGGCGTGGCGGTAAGGCCAAGCTGGACGGCGGGTGCGAAATACTCCATGATGCCGCGCCAGTTGCTTTCGTCGTTCGCGCCGCCCCGGTGACACTCATCAATGATGATAAAATCGAAAAAGTCCGGCGGATACTCGCCGAAATAGGGAGTGCCCTCCGGGCCGCTCATGAACGTCTGGAAGATCGTGAAGAAAATGCTGCCGTTCTTCGGCACCTTGCCCTTCTTGCGGATGTCCTCCGGGGCGATCCGCACCATCGCATCTTCGGGGAATGAGGAGAACGCGTTGTACGCCTGGTCCGCGAGAATGTTCCGGTCGGCCAAAAACAGGATGCGCGGACGGCGCGACGGTTCGCGGCTCAAGTTCCACCGGCTGTGGAACAGCTTCCACGCAATCTGAAACGCGATCATGGTCTTTCCGGTGCCCGTCGCCAGGGTGAGCAGGATGCGCTGCTTATCGGCGGCGATGGCGTCCAGCGCACGCTCGATGGCGATATCCCGGAAATACCGCTCGCCGAAAGCGCCGCCCTTGTTCTCGAACGGAATGGCGGCGAATCGATCACGCCAGGCGTTCGCTTCGGCGAACGTCAGGGCCCAGAGTTGGTCCGGCGTCGGATACTTCGGCGTCTCGCCTTCCTTGCCGGTCTGCATGTCGATGCCGTAGATGCCTTGTCCATTGGTAGAATAGGTGTACCGGAGGGCGAGCTTAACGGCGTAGTTCTTGGCCTGCGCTACACCTTCGGTCAACGCTTCGTCCCACGCTTTGGCTTCGACCACCGCCAGCTTGCGGTTGCGATAGATCAGCACGTAATCGGCGGTGAGCGGCTTACCGCGCCTGCCGAGACCTTCGATCCGGCCCGGTGTGATCGGATACTCGCGGCGGATGCGGCTGCCTTCGACGACGCCCCAGCCCGCCGCTTTCAACGCGGGGTCAATATGCTCGGCTCTCGTTTCGGCTTCGTTCATGGGTGGTTCTACAACAGATTTCCGGTGAAGGCCTGGTGGAGCAGCGACTTCTTCAACGCCTCTAGCGCGGTAAGCTTCTTTTCGACGTTGGCTTTGGCGGTGGCGATGCCCTCAAACGCTTCATCGAGGATGCCGACGATCCGCTTCTGTTCGGGGAGCGGGGGCAGCGGTATGGGATAGCTCTCAATGAACTCCTTGGGCACGCGCTGTTGCCCGACTGCGCCACCCATGCGCACCGCCCCCTCTCTCCTAAAACTCGAGCGCGAGAGATAGTAGTACAGATACTCCTTGTCGAGGCCGTCGCGTGGGCGAAGGACGATGAACTCGCTGGAGCCAAATCCAACGCCGTTTTTCAAGCCCGCCGCGATTCCGAGCTTTCCGTTCTCAAAACATGGCGTGATTTTCGCGAGAAGCACGTCGCCGTCGGCGAAGTAGGTGTAGCTGCCGATTACTGACGCGAGAGGCTTCACTTGGGTGGCGGCCAGAAACTTGCGATCAATCCCCAAGTCTTCCATCGGTACGAAAGACACCAGCGCATCCACGTCGAGTCGTTCTCGCGCCTCGGACTTTGGAGGCCTAATCTCGCAGACATCAGCCAAGGTCTTCTTCTGCCAACCGTCCTTCATAGCAGCGCTCGAATCGTCCCCATCACCTCCGCGCTCTCGGCGTCCAGCGCGGCGATTTCATCCATGATGTCCTGCGGGCTGCGCTGCGCGATTTCCTCACAGCCGCTCGGGTTCTTCACGGACAGGTCGAAGGTCGCCGGGTCAACGCTTTTGGCGTCCACGCTCCAGCTCTTGGGCGAGTCGGCAAAGGTCTTTTGCAGGCTCACGAACTCGGCGAGGTCGTCGTCATTGAGCGGGTTGGTCTTACCGAGGTTGCGGCCGGGGTCAAACTGGTAGAACCAGACTTTGCGCGTCTTGGTGCCCTTCTCGAAGAAGAGCACCACGGTATTCACGCCTGCGCCCTGGAACGTGCCGCGGGGGAGGTCGAGCACAGTGTGGAGGTTGCAGCTTTCCAGGAGCAGCTTGCGCAGGCTGACGGAGGCGTTGTCGGTGTTGGAAAGGAAGGTGTTCTTGATGATCACACCGCCGCGCCCGCCAGCCTTTAGGATTTTGATGAAGTGCTGGAGGAACAGGAACGCCGTCTCTCCAGTGCGGATCGGGAAGTTTTGCTGAACTTCCTTGCGCTCTTTGCCGCCGAAGGGCGGATTAGCAAGCACCACGTCGTAGCGGTCTTTTTCCTGAATATCGGCGAGGTTTTCGGTGAGTGTGTTGGTGTGGATGATGTTGGGCGCCTCGATGCCGTGCAGGATCATGTTCATGATCGCGATGACGTAGGCGAGGGACTTCTTTTCCTTGCCGTAGAAGGTGCGGGTCTGGAGCGTGGTGAGGTCCTTAGTGGTGAGGTTGCCCTTGGATTTCAGGTAATCGAACGACTCGCAGAGGAAGCCCGCCGAGCCGACCGCCCCGTCGTAGATTTTTTCCCCGATCTTCGGCTTCACCACCTGCACGATGGCGCGGATTAGCGAACGCGGAGTGTAATACTCACCACCGTTGCGCCCGGCGTTGCCCATGTTCTTGATCTTGGCTTCGTAGAGGTGGGAAAGCTCATGCTTCTCGGTCTGGGAGCGGAAACGCAGTTCGTCGATGTGGTCGATGATCTCGCGCAGGTTGTAGCCGCTTTGAATCTTGTTCTTAATCTCGCCGAAGATTTCCCCGATCTTGTATTCAATGGTGTTCGCCCCGCTGGCCTTCTGCTTGAACCCGTGGAGGTAGGGAAAGAGCTTCTGGTTGACGAAATCGCGGAGGTCATCGCCGGTCAGAGCCTTATTGTGGTCGAGCTTGCCGTCCTTGCCCTTGGGCGCGGCCCAGCTTTCCCACCGGTAAGGCTTGTCGAGGATGTAGCTGTACTTCTTCCCCTCCAACTCCGCCTCCATCCCCCGGTCCTGTTCCAGCCCGTCAAGGTATTTCAGGAAGAGGAGCCACGAGGTCTGCTCCGTGTAGTCAAGCTCGGTGGTGCAGCCGGCCTCTTTCCAGAGCACGTCGTCTATGTTCTTGAAGGCTTGTTCAAACATGGGTCTATCGGGCTCCATCTGGTGTGTGCGCAACCCGATCATAATCGGACGCATCGACGTTCTGCCGTAGCTTGCACCAGTACCTCCCCCCAGGTCAAAAAACGCCCGCATCGTTATCGGGGAGTACGGCCAGCCGGGAAAGGATGCCGTGCTTGATGGCTTTGAACCGCACGGCCTCATGGTCGGCGGAAAGCAGCGCCTCGGTGTCGGTCGCCGCGAAGGGAATCACGGCCGAATCGGTTTCAAGTGGTTGCATGGTTGCCCCCTTTCGTTGTCAGCCTCGGCCAGAGTTTGTCGGTTTTCTCGGACAAGCTACGCGCGCGGCTCTTCATTGACAGGCACCGGCGGGTGGCTGCCGCGCAAATGGACCCAGCGGCTTACTTGAGGATCTGGAACAGATTGCTGTAATCGTCGGCCCACAGCCGCGCTTTTCGAGCCGCATTCAGCGGTGTAAGCGCGGGGAAGAAAATCCCTCACTGAAACAGCCGGCTCATCGCCTTGAGCCGCTCGGCCGCGCCCTTGGCGTCCTCCAGCTATTTTGCGTCGAGGATTTCGCGAATCAGCGCCTCGCCCGTCTCGCGCCCGTAATTCTGCCCGTCCCATTCGAGCACGGGAGAGAGCGACGAATCGTAGCGGTAGGTGACGGGCGGCTTGCGCTTTTTGAACTGCGCCTGCGTGCCGACATCGGGGCGCAGCGGACTGTCGGCCTCGGGATGGCGATACGTCGACGCCTCGCGCGGCCCCTTCGGCTTTCCGTTCTTAGCCTTCGCCATCGATCAGTTCCTCGCTAAACCGCTATGTCGTTCGACGCACGTTGACTCCGTGCGCTTCCCGCCAATTCACACCTCGTCGCAACAACGCTTCCTTTATCGCACCCGGATCGGCCGGCTCAATTAGCGGTAGATACCAAAATCCAGTGCCGTTGTTCGACGCCGAAAACCTCGCCGGTCCAACCGCGACTATGCCGGTTCTTCCGTCATCGTCGCATTCGACTGTGAGCATGGACGCCCAAGGAAGCGCGGCGAAGGTGGGAAGCCGGTCGTCGGCGAACGGGAGACTCATACGACCGCGCATGATCGCCGAAAACATTTTCTTGTCAACGCTGATCCGTGTTTCTGTTGGGGCATCGTCTGGCCATTCTACCACCGAGATAGATCGGCCAATCTTTTTAGCGTGCGCGAGCAGGAGATCAGCGATCGTGCGGCGATGGCACGCGAGCGCCCCATCGAGCGACGGAAACTCGCAGGCGCAGTAAAAGATCACCCTTCGGCGTTCATCCGCCGCATGCAGCGCCAGATCGACCAACTCGGCAACCGCCGCCGGATTTTTGATCTGCACGCCTCCACTACCAGTCGCTATCGCGAGGTTGCCGAGGTCCTGCATCCATCGGTAGCGCGATGGTCCTACAAGGTCGCGAAATGCATTACCGACGAAACCCTTGGCTCGCCCTTGCCTACGCAAACGAGCATCGACGAATAGGGGCGGACGGAATTCCCGCGATTTCTCCGCCTTGTCGAATGCCTCCACGAGTCGCTCGGTGGCATTGCCCCAACCCCAGTATCCCCACGAAAACAGTGTGATGGTCATCGTGGCGTGCGGAACCGCGCCAGAATCGCGTATGCCCAAGGCTGCCTTATCGACAGCGCCCGCTGTTCGCTTGAATCCGGCAATTCTCGTTTCCCCTCCTTTACGACCGCAGCGCCGGAGCTTTGAGGCGAAATCGCGCGTATAACGCCGACAATGCTCTGATTGGATGCGAGGGCAAAATAGCATTATCACGAGTGACTCCAAAATCGAGGGCAACGCCGGCTTGTGGCGCGCGGGAAGAGAAGAGCGCCGTCCGACCGATGCCCCCGAAGGGCCTGAAAACCAGCCTCGGAGTAGCATGTTGTCTGTAGCTGCGAGCCGACCTCGGGCGCAGCAAGGGAGGCGTAACTGTGGTTGATGGTGGATCTCCCGATCAAGCGGTGAGCTTGGTCGGGCTCTTCTTGGAGTTCGCTGAAAAGTTACTCGCCCCAGCGCGGTCGTATGTAGCCGTCGAGGGCATGCCGAAGCGCGTCGAACACTTATTCTTGTTTCGCGCTCCCGAGTTCTCGGAGCCTGCGGCCTCGAGTTCCACCATAAGCTGGAGCCGCGGGTCGAGTCGTAAACGTGCGCCAGCAAACCCGGAACTGATCGGGCCGGATTCGCACCATTTCGATTTGCTATACTAACCGCATGTGGGTGTTCGGCTATGGCTCGCTGATGTGGGACGGATGGGAAGATGCTCATGGCTGCGTTCGATGCGCCGATGCTGAACTCCCTGGGTTCCGCCGCACCTTCAACAAGGGTTCGGTGAAGAATTGGGGAACCAGGCAGCATCCCGGTCCTACGTTGAACCTCGAGGCCGATTCGTCCGTAAGCTGCAGAGGGATAGCGTTCGAGTTCCCACATGACAGGAGCGGCCACGCACGCGCCTACCTAGAGGAGCGTGAGGGACCGGGCTTCAGCCTGTGTGAAAAGGAGATCCTGGTTGGCGGCGATCGGGTGCGGGCGTCCGTTCCTATCTATGCTGGGAAGAATCTTCTCAGCGATAGGACGCTTGCACAGCGCGCTGAGATGGCCCGCACCGCCAGCGGCAGTTGCGGAAGCTGCATTGACTATGTGAAAGGCGTTTTCGACCAACTGTCCGACCTGGGGATCGACGATCCCGCCGTTAAGGAGTTCTGGCAAGCGGTGAGTACCACCTGAACGTCGAGCAGCTGCTCTATTCCAGACAAAACTTCATCATCAGCCAGTCTCCTCGTGGCCATCGAGGAAATCGCCGAACAGGCTTCGCTGCTTGGGATTCGCGGTCTTGACCCGCGAGCGCGAGCTGGGCGTCATCCCGAATTCTGTAGAGTAGGCTCTCATTTGTTCCAGCGCGGTGTTGAGAATCGCGAGGTACGGCGACTGCATCGGGTAGCCGCTGGGCGACTTGAGAATCAGCCCAAACTGCTGAATTTGGACCGAAGCCTCGGCCCATCGGCTGTACGCGTCGCAGTAGGCGGCGAGTGCCGAGCGATCGAGTTGTGTCACCAACCCGAGAGCAAACAGCTGCTTGGTCACCCGGCGCCATTCGCGGCGGGCGACCTTGTTGAGGTGTTGCGGACACGACGGGATCTCCGGCTCGGGATCCGGCTCCCTTTGATTTAGTCGCCGTTTGCCGGGATTCCCCCGGAGCAGTTTCAGATTAGTCGGCGTTGGCGGTGGTCCTGGCGTCTTCATCCGCGTCACCCTCCTCCGCAATCACTTCAGCCTTCTGGCCGGTGAGTCGCTCCCATCGCGAGATCGCTACGTCGACGAAGCGGGGCTCCAATTCGATGGCGTAGCAGCGCCGCCCGAGCTGCTCGGCCGCGATCAGCTGCGAGCCGCTGCCGCTGAACGGTTCGTAGCAAAGGTCGTTCGGGCTGGTATGCAGCTGCATCGGGATCGCGAACAGCCGATTCGGTTTCGAGGTGGGGTGCTCGTTGGTTTCCACCTCCGCGCTCGGGACCTCCCAGACCGTGCTCGGATACCCACCTTCCTGTTTGCGCTCGACCTCGGGCTTTTGACCTTTAATCCATCCAAACAGACACGGTTCATGCGCCCACATGTAAACCGAATAAGTCAGGACCGGCCTGCTCTTTACCCAGACAATCTGTTGGTGCATGAAGGCACCCACCTCGTTCCAGACCGCCTCCAGCATCGCCTGACGCGCGCTGGCGTGCCAGCAATACCAGGCGGCGTTCGGCGCAATCGCACGCTCGATGGCGGTCATGATGAATCGAAGGTAGAACTCGCGACCGATCTCGGAATTGCTCTCGATGTCCGGGCTTGGCGGTGCTTCACGGTACCTGCCGGACCAGTCCTTGTTGCGGTTTGCCTTGCCGCGGTTCGCCCTGGTCGCCGGATGCGAACCGCCGGTATAGCCGACGGCATAGGGCGGGTCGGTCTGGAACAGCACGGCCCGTTCCTCGCCCATGAGGCGGAAAACGTCTTCCGGGCGCGTAGAATCGCCGCACAGGAGCCGGTGCTTACCCAAGCCCCAGATCTGGCCCAAATGCGCCACAGGGGTTACTGGAAGCGCGGGAATGGCGTCCTGTGCCGCTTCCCGGGCAATGCCGGCCGTCCCGTCGAGCAGTTCGCGCAAGTCGGCACTATCGGTCTGAATCAGCCCGGCCAGGTCTTTCAGCGCGAGTTTGTCGGTCTCGGCCATTCCTGCGAGTGGATCGAGCGTCGCAAGGAGCTTGTTTGCTTCGTCTTCGTCAACGTCGAGTATCAGCACCGGCACCACTTGGTCGGGCGTGGTTTCGGCGCGCAGGTGTCCGTCCACCAGCATCAGGCGGCCGTCGGACAACTCGCGGGCGAGCAGCGCGTCGGCGTAGCCGACCTCCTCGAGCACGCTGCGCAGCGCCGCCGCCTGGCGCGCGGGGTGCCGGCGCCAGTTGCGCGGATTAGGAACCAGCTCGCGTGCGGCGACGCGCCGCAGTTCCACGATTCGATCACGAATGGTCTTGCCCGTGACTTCCATCATCCCCACCTCACCCCCCTACCCCCTAACCTGCGGCCACGCACGTTTGGCCAAAGCCATGGTCAACGCTCGATCGATCCCAGAGATTTGACCGGCGCCGGTCCTAGCGGAGGCCGTGCCGAGCATTGCTCAAACCCTCAAAGCAAAAGTCCAGTGTCATTCCTTGCCCGCTAGTCCCTTTAGAATTTCGCGTAGAACCATCGGCGCCTTCGCGCGCTCATCGGCCAGCCGCTCCCCACGTTCGTAGTGACGGCGCTCACGCTCGGTGATCGGGCGCCGACCTTGGTTCTGATTCTGGCTGTTGCTGATAACTCGGTCTGATCGATCTGACAGGATCTCTGACAGGATCCCCGGCCAGTTTGGCCGCTGGAGTAGCGGTCATTTTGGCCGGTTGCCCTGCCGAATTTGGCCGGTTAGCCATTTCATAGCCAGCCAATTTGGCCGCTGGACGCTGCCCGCCGGCGAGCTGGTATAGGTCGCTCGTCCGCGTCCCGTCTTTGCGCCAGCGCGGCGTGCGAACCAAAAGGCCGCGCTTCTCGAGGAAATCGAGATGGCGCCGCACTGTACGCACTCCCTGCTCGGTCGTCTCACTCAACGTCGCTTGTCCTGGGAAGCCGACCGCGTGCTCATCGGCAAACTGTGCGATTGCAAGCAAGACCATCTTCGCTCCCTGGCTGCCCACTTTCTGCTCCCACGCCCATACGCTCGCCCAATGACTCACGGTCTCGCCCCCAAGCCTCCCATCAATTAATACTCAGCGCTGCTTACAGATTCGACGCGCTCCCTAACTCGGCGACCCCGGTCAACCGCTTCCGACATTTGGGCTAGATTTGGGCAGATCGCGCCGCGAATGGCAGCTAATCGAGGCGAAACGCGGCTAGTGCGAATAGCCATCAAAATGAGATTATGTAGATAGCTATTAGCTTTGTAGTGCTGGACTTTATTTTGCTTAGCAGTTAGCGAGAGTCCGGGTTCGACTCCCGGCCGGGGCACCAAACTCGGAAAAAGCCTTTTCTTCTCGAGCACTTTTTGCCGCCTCCCGACTTTCGCCTTCCGCACCAGGGAAGCTCTGCACAGGTTGATCGATTCAGCTACGAAGGAAGCAGTCGGTCGGCGGATGCGGAGGTGAGGTGATGGGTAATCAGCGGACGTTTGCTTCCGTGGCATGGCAGGCAAAGGGCAAAGCGACGCGGCACGAACGGTTTCTGGCCGAGATGGATGCGGTGATTCCGTGGACCCGGCTGCTTGCGCTTTGCGAAGCGCACTACCCGAAAGCGGGACAAGGTGGAGTTACCCCGATCAATCGACGCTTTGCGAAGGAAACAGGGTCCGCTCCGCCTGGCAGAGGGACTCAAAGATAGTTTCGCTGTTCGGCGCCGCAATCAGCGCTCGGGTTGCCTCGGCTCGCGCAAACATCTGCGCGAGCTTGGCCAGCCATGGAATGTGTAGTTCGTGAAATTTGAGGCCAAGCACGAAAAAAAGGTGAGTCGGCCTTCCATCCAACGCGTCAAAGTCAACGCCGTCGCGTGAGCGGCCAAGCACCATGAAAGGGCGAACTACCTGCTCGGGATGGCGGTACATGGTGTGCAAAAAGGCGACGCCATTGCCTACCGCGCTCGGCATAATGTTCTCGCGTTCGATCAGAGCACCGACAAACCAATTCTTGTCGCGCACCAGGCCGAGCCGACTTGCGAGCGCAGCGAGCTCCTCGACCACACCAATTTTGGTGGTCGCTTCAAGCTCCGGGATGATGTGGCTTGGCTGGAAGCAACTTGCGAGATTGAGCATTCTGCGCGGCGCGCGAGCGGCCTTGTTAACTTCAATGTGCTGGGGGACTACTCCCAACATCTGGTCGTCGAGCCAGGCGTCCAGCATGGCTTTGCGAAATCGCCATTGATTTCCAATCTTGACTCCCGGCAACGCGCCTTCGGAAACGAGCTTCAGGACCGTACGCTCGTTGACGTTGAGATAAGCGGCGAGCTGGTGGGCGGTCATCAGTCTATCGACCGGTTCGAGCGATTTAGCCGTGCTTTTACGGACGATGTTTGACACCTACGGCAGATTACGGCAAACTTCTTTAAATTACAACTGGTTACCTTCGATGGCAAAGAACAATCATCCGAGCGAAGTTCTTAAATCTGACAAAGAGTCCTGTTGCCCGGGCAGACTGCATGTCATTTTCACACCGGAGGAAAAGAGTCTTCTAGCCGGTCAGGTATTCAACAATTTAGAGTTCGACAGGGTTGATTTTTCGCATGCCGACCTCCGACAAGCGCTGTTCCTGAACGTTTCGCTGAGTGAGTCGGATTTTTCTGAGGCCGATCTGCGTGGCGCCAACTTCATAGCTTGCGACCTGCGCGGTGCAACCCTAGCCAGAGCCATCTTGGGCCGCACGCGCTTCGATCGCAGCTCGCTTGTCGGTGCGCGTGGTCTTTCGCGACAAATGAGCGGCTACGTCAGAAGGAATGGCGGCTTGCTATGGTTATCCTGATGTTTCGAGACCGCGCGCGGTGCGAAAACCGTCGAATCCCGGTTGTGCACTACCAGGATTCGAAGCCGCCAGACCATTTCGCTTCCGTGACACTCCCCGCGGTCTCAGAGCGGTTATCCAATCCCGGCAAGAGCTGAATCTTCTTTGACATTTGCCGCGCTGACAGAGGCCTCGCGCGATTAGCGCGCCGCACGGCGAAGAGTTGTCTTTATGCATTTGAACATTCGGCAAGTCTCAAAACTCCTGAAGGTTTCGGAAAAAAAGGTAAACGAATGGATTAAGCGAGGAATCCTGCGAGCCGACCGCGTCAAAGATCAGTACCGACTGCATCGGAGCGACTTGCTCGAGCAAACTTCCTCGCGTGAAATCAACGTCCGTGCGGAAATTTTCGCGGCCTCTGAACCGGCCGGGATCCACGCTCCGTACCTGGTCAATGCCCTGCGCGGCGGTGGCATCTTCTACGGATTGCGCGGCGCCGATAAGCCGGCGGTTCTGCGCGCGGTAGTTGATACGCTGGCTCTGCCGCCGAACGTCGATCGCGAATCCCTCTCACAGCTGCTGCTCGCGCGCGAAGCGTTGGGCTCGACCGCGATAGGTGAGGGCATCGCCATACCTCACGTGCGCAGGCCCATCCTCCTGAGTGGTTCACTCGCGTCGATTTCGCTGTGTTTCCTCGATCATCCTGTCGATTTCGGCGCCTTCGATGGCAAACCGGTATTTGCGATTTTCCTGCTGATCGCTCCAACCGCTCGTACCCATCTGCGACTGCTCTCGCGTCTGTCGTTCGCACTGCATGATTCGCAGTTGAAGGCGACGCTCGCGCGTCGCGCGCCGCCGTCCGAAATTCTCGCTGAATTTCAACGGGTGGAAGGAGCGATTCGGCCGCGGGACCATATGGCGTTCGAGGCCAAGCCCGAGCCATGACCTCGCTGCTCGTATCGCTTCTCTTCTTTGCCGGGGGCGCGACGGGATCCCTAATCTTCGCGAACCGCGGACGCTGGTCGAGGTTTCTCGGCGCCGGCGGGATCGTCCTTGGCTGCGTTTGCGGAACCGTCCCTTCGGCGTGCGTGGCTCTTGGAGAGCCGGCGCAGTCACTGCGGATGGCGTGGGAGGTACCATACGGCAGCCTCTTCCTGCGACTCGATGCGCTCTCAGCGTTTTTTCTCCTGCCGATCTTTCTGATCTGCGCGCTTGCCGCGCTTTATGGCGCCGAATACCTGGAAGCTTACCGGGACAGGAAAGCGCTAGCTCCACCGTGGTTCTTCTTGAATCTGCTCGTCGCCAGCATGGTAGTCGTCGTCCTGGCCCGCAACGGCGTCCTGTTTCTCATGGCCTGGGAGATGATGGCGCTTTCGTCGTTTTTCCTCGTCACTTTCGAAGATGAACGGGAAGATGTCCGTCACGCAGGATGGGTATACCTTGTGGCGAGCCACATCGGTACGGCGTTCCTGCTCGTGCTCTTCGTCCTGCTTGGCAAAACGAACGGGTCGCTTGATTTCGATCGTTTTACCGCGTCCTCGGGTGCGGGACTTCTGTTTGTGCTTGCGCTGGTCGGATTTGGCACCAAAGCGGGGTTTGTCCCATTGCACGTCTGGCTGCCCGAGGCGCACCCCGCCGCGCCCAGTCATGTATCCGCGGTGATGTCAGCCGTGATGATCAAGACCGGTATTTACGGCCTTCTTCGCATTCTCACTTTCCTGGGTCCGCCGCAGGCATGGTGGGGATGGGTGCTATGCGTGGTCGGGCTCACGTCCGGCATCATGGGCGTCCTGCTTGCGCTTGCTCAGCACGACCTCAAACGCCTCCTTGCCTACCACAGTGTCGAGAACATAGGCATCATTGCCCTCGGTTTAGGCGTGGGCATTATCGGATTGAGCGTCGGCGTGCCTTCTATAGCGGCCGTCGGTTTCGCCGGCGCATTGCTTCATGTCCTGAATCACGCGCTTTTCAAGGGGCTGCTCTTTCTAGCTGCGGGGAACGTCGCACACGGCGCGCAAACCCGTGAAATAGATCACTTGGGAGGTCTCCTTCGGCGCATGCCCGGCACCGGCGCGACCTTTCTGATTGGCGCGGTGGCTATTTCGGGTCTTCCTCCGCTGAATGGCTTCATTAGCGAGTTCCTGATTTATCTGGCGAGCTTCAGAGGCGCCGTGGCGCTCGACGGTTCCAGCAACGTGCCGATGCTGGCCACCATCTCGGGACTCGCTTTGATCGGAGGGTTGGCTGCCGCCTGCTTTACGAAGGCGTTTGGTATCGTTTTTCTGGGCGAACCGCGAACTCAACACGCCGAACATGCACATGAGGTCGGCCTTGCGATGCTGCTGCCTGGATTTGTATTGGCGGCTGGATGCGTTTTGATTGGTCTGTTCGGCGCCGGCGTTGTGCGGTCGATGGGTCCGTTGATCTCCAGCATAACCGGGCT
Organism: uncultured Pseudomonadota bacterium; assembly: GCA_963759165.1. Classification (GTDB taxonomy): domain Bacteria; phylum Desulfobacterota; class Binatia; order Binatales; family Binataceae; genus DATJOQ01. The sequence goes on from CAVWXK010000001.1 coordinate 3,058,807, forward strand.
CCCTCCAATTCCGGTGGGCCAAAGCCTTGCGGAAGCCGCTCACACGGTCGCGCTCGTGAGCTATTCCGGCGCGGCGCTGCTTGGCGTGGCGGCGCTGCTCACTCTCGGCCGAGCAATGGCGCTTGCGCGGCGCCGGGTCCGCGCCGCGGCGACCTGGGACTGCGGATACGCACGGCCGTCGCCGCGGATGCAGTACACCGCATCGTCGTTCGCGCAGCCACTCACCGAGACCTTCGCGATACTCCTGCAGACACGTCGTGTTCTCTCGGCTCCGCGAGGACTGTTTCCTCAACAGGCGGAGTTCCTCACCCAAACCGACGATCCATACAAGACTTATATCTTTCAGCCGATGTTTCATGCGATCGGCCGCTGGCTGTCTTCGCTACGACCGCTGCAGCAGGGGAAGGTACAGCTCTATGTGCTGTATATCGCCGTCACGCTTCTCGTGCTCCTGCTCTGGCAGGTCGTCTGAATCATGTTTTTGAGTTCGCTACTTCCACTGATGTTAGCGGCGGTGCTTGCTCCATTGATGCAAGCGGTTATTACCCGCACAAAGTCGGTGCTGGCGGGGCGCGCGGGCCAGCCGCTTGCGCAGCCTTACCTGGACCTGTGGAAGCTTGCGCGCAAGGGCGCCGTTTATAGTCACACAACGTCTTCGATCTTCAGGACGGGACCAGTGGTTGGGCTGGCCTCCCTCATCTGCGCCGTCGCGCTGATTCCCTTTGGGGGCTTTCCCGCGCTCACGGCGTTCTCAGGCGACTTTGTCATGATCGCATATCTTATGGCCCTGGGCCGCTTCTTCACGGTCATCGCGGCGCTCGATACCGGGTCGAGTTTCGAAGGAATGGGCGCAAGCCGCGAGGTGACGTTCTCAGCATTCGCGGAGCCGGCCTTTTTTCTTGCGCTGGCCGCGCTGGCCAAACAAACCGGGCATCTGTCACTCGGCCCCGTACTGGCGGCGATTTCCACCGGCACCTGGATGCGCGCCGCTCCGACGCTCGGTCTCGTGCTCGCGGCGCTCGTCATCGTTTTCCTTGCCGAGAACGCCCGGATTCCCGTGGACGATCCGACCACCCATCTGGAATTGACCATGATCCATGAAGTGATGGTGCTCGATCACAGCGGCCCCGACTTGGCGATGATTCAGTATGGCGCCGCGCTAAAGCTCTGGCTCTTTGGCACGATCATCGTTGGCGTCGCGGTACCATGGCACTCCGGCAATCGGTGGATCGACGCGGGCGCCGGTTTAATCGGCATGCTGGTTCTGGGAATAACGACCGGCGCAATCGAGTCCTCGATGGCGCGCCTGCGGCTCCTTCGCGTTCCGCAACTCCTGCTCGCCGCCATCGTGTTGTCGGCGCTGGCCTCGGCACTCGCGCTGCATTGAAGTCATGAGCCAGTTGGTCAATGCGATTCTCGTTCTCCTGGTACTCACCGGGTTTTGGCTCTTGAGCTCGAGCCGTCTGGCGGCCTGTATCCGTGCGGTCGCGATACAAGGAGTGCTGCTCGGGATTCTCGCCGTCGCCGTGCAGGGCGGACAGTTGTCCGTCACCGGCGTGCTTCTTCCCCTTACCAGCGCGGGGGTCAAGGGCTTCCTTCTGCCATGGTTGCTGTTTCGAGCGATGCGCGAAGCCGAGACCGCGCGCGAGGTCGAGCCACTCATCAGCTATAACCTTTCGATCCTGTCAGGCGCCGTCGCTCTGGCTGTTTCGCTTTGGCTGGGGGAACGATTGAAGCTTCCGACTCAACCAGCTTCGTCCCTTCTCGTGCCCGCGGCGTTTTTCACCAGCCTGGTGGGCCTGCTCGTGATCGTCAGCCGGCGAAAAGCTCTGACTCAGGTGCTCGGGTACCTGGCGCTCGAAAATGGCGTTTACGCCTTCGGCGCCGCGGTCGCTCTTGAACTGCCGGTTCTCGTCGAACTCGGCATCCTGCTTGATGTCTTTGTAGGAGTGTTCGTAATGGGCATTGCGATATTTCACATTAGTCGCGAGTTCGATCATATCGACACGGACAAACTGGCCAGTCTCACCGACCAGCTTCGATGATTACACTGCTCGTGCTGATTCCGGCCTGCGCCGGAGCCGTCGCGTTCTTTGTCGAATCGGATCGGCACCGCCGGGTTCTTCTGTTGTCAGCCGCAATGGCGCATACCGCGCTCAGCCTCGCAACTTGGGTCGTCCTGCCCACGGCCGCGTTGGGCGGCTGGCTCGCCGAAGACGCGTTGGGAAGGCTCTTTGAGACTCTAACCAGCCTTCTATTCCTTGCCGCCGGCTTTTACGCCGTTGCCTATCTCCGCGAGGAACGAAGCCAGCCGCATGCCGATTTCGAAGAGGGCTTTCTTTTCTCCAACGCTCGCGAGGCGAGTTTCACTTGTTGTCTCCTTCTCTTCCTGGCCGCGATGACCCTGGTTACCGTCAGTCAGCATCTCGCGCTGCTTTGGGTGGCGATCGAGGCTACAACTCTGGCCAGCGCCCCGCTGATTTACTTTCATCGGCATCATCGGTCGCTCGAAGCGACATGGAAGTATCTGCTGATCTGTTCCGTCGGGATCGCGCTTGCGCTGTTGGGTATCTTCTTCCTGGCGGTCGCCGCGACGAATCGGGATGGCTCTACTATTTCTCTCGTGGTCCAGGACCTTGGTTTGCACGCCCGTCACCTGAACGCCACGTGGTTTAAAGCGGCTTTTGTCCTGCTCCTCGTCGGCTATGGTACGAAGATGGGACTCGCGCCATTTCATACGTGGCTGCCCGACGCCCACAGCGAAGCTCCCTCGGTCGCGTCCGCGCTCTTGTCGGGTGCGCTGCTTAACTGCGCGTTCCTGGGCATACTCCGGACTCAGGAGATCTGCGTTGCGGCGGGTTTGGCGGATTTCAGTGACAGACTGCTCCTGATTTTTGGTTTACTCTCGATGGCTGTCGCGGCCGTATTTATTGCCGGCCAGACTGACTATAAGCGCATGCTCGCATACTCAAGTGTCGAGCACATGGGCATTCTCGCCGTCGGCGTAGGTCTTGGAGGCAGCGCGGTGTTTGGTGCGATGCTCCATGTGGTTAATCATTCGCTGACCAAGGCGATGCTTTTTATGGTGGCCGGAAACCTGCTGGCCGTTTATCGCACCAAAAACATCGCCGATGTTGCCGGCGCTTTGAGCGTATTGCCGGCCTCAGGTCTTTTGTGGGTGCTGGGATTGTTCGCGATTACCGGCTCTCCGCCTTTCGGCCTGTTTCTCAGCGAGTTTACAATCCTGAAGGCCGCGTTGGACCAGGGTCAGGCGTTCGTGGCGGTTGTTTATCTTGGCCTGTTGGCCATCATTTTGGCGGCTATGGCCGCGCCGGCGCTCGCGATGGCGCAAGGAATTCCGAGCAAGAACGTTACTACCCCAAGGAAAAGAAGTCTCGCGCTGACTGCCGTTCCGGCGATGCTCGGTGCGGCAGTCGTGGTGATGGGGGTTTATGTCCCCCCGGTTTTAACCCGCGCGCTCCGGGAAGCCGCGCGCCTCATTGGCTGAGCCCACCATGACCATCTCCGCTCCGTCTTTCCATAATGGCGAGCCCGTGTCGCTCGCGAGTATCCAGTGCTTGCCGATGCACGAGTTCAGAACCGGGATTATCTCAGCCGTGAACAAAGGCTCCAGCCTGACCGCCCTTTTTGGCACGCCGATGGAAAATGAGCACATCCAACTAATAGGCGTGCTCGCCGACCCGGTGACGAGCAGCCTCTCCTCGATCAGCACCGAGGCGGACGAGGCGTATCCGTGCTTGATGCTCGAGTGCCCGCAGGCGCATTGGTTCGAGCGCGAAATCGCGGAACAGTGGAGCGTACAGCCGCAAGGCCACTCGTGGCTCAAGCCAATCCGATTCCACCTGCCCTATCGGTTGCCTCACGGCATCCGCGAAGCGCCGCTCCCTGGTGTAACCGACTTCTTCGCCATGCGCGGAGACGAAGTCCATGAGGTCGCCGTCGGTCCGGTACACGCGGGAATCATCGAACCTGGGCATTTCCGCTTCCAGTGTCACGGTGAGCAGGTTTTTCACCTGGAGATATCGCTCGGGTACCAGCATCGTGGCATCGAGCCCGCGCTTGTAGGCGGGCCCGGCAAACGCACGATCCATCTGGTCGAGACGCTGTCGGGAGATAGTTCAATCGGGCACGCAACCGCCTATTGTGAGGCGGTCGAGGGTCTAAGCGGCACCGTGGTTCCCGCCCGAGCACAAGTATTGCGCGGAATAGCGCTCGAACTCGAACGTCTCGCAAACCATACCGGAGACCTTGGAGCGTTGGCGGGTGATGTCGGCTATCTGCCAACGGCGGCATATTGTGGCCGGATTCGCGGCGACTTCCTCAACATGACCGCGGCAATCTGTGGAAGCCGCTTCGGTCGTGGCATGATCAGACCAGGAGGGGTCCTATTCGATCTCGACACGCCGCTAGCGGCGGACCTTTCGCAGCGGCTCGATAAGGCATTGAAGGACGTCGAGGATGCGGTCCGCCTTCTGTGGGATGCGCCATCCGTGCAGGCTCGTTTCGAGGACACCGGCGCGATCTCTCGCCAGACTTGCGAGGCGCTTGGGCTCGTCGGTCCCGCGGCTCGCGCCTGCGGTGTCGAGCGCGACATTCGGCAAGACTTTCCGAGCGGCGTCTTCAGGTTCGCTCAGATCCCTATATCGAAATGGGACACAGGCGACGTTTTCGCACGTGCATGGGTGCGATGGCTCGAAATCCAACGTTCCGGCGCCTTTGTTCGGGAACAGCTCGCCGCCTTGCCTCAGGGGCCGATCCGTTCGGCAGTGGAACCGCTGGCGCCCGCCCATATGGTAGTTTCTTTAACCGAAGGCTGGCGTGGAGAAATCTGCCACGTAGCGATCACTGACGCCAAGGGACGGTTCGCTCGCTACAAGGTAGTCGATCCCTCGTTTCGCAACTGGATGGGCCTGGCGATTGCGATGCGCGACCAGCAGATATCCGACTTTCCGCTTTGCAACAAAAGCTTCAACCTCTCTTACTGTGGTCACGATCTCTGAGGACAAGCAGTGCCGGGTTTACTGATCACTCGATTACGACAAGGCAAACGCACGCTACCATTCCCCAAGCCTGAGCCGCCTTTGCCGGAACGATTCCGCGGTCTTCCGGTACTCGATCAGTCGCGATGTGCATCAGGTTGCAGCGCCTGCGTTGATGTGTGTCCGACCGACGCGATTACCAATAGCGGAACGCTCCGGATCGACCTCGGGCGGTGCCTGTTTTGTCCCGAGTGCGCCAACGCCTGTCCCGAAGGAGCGATTCAATTCAGCCGGCAATACCGCCTCGCGACGACCGAGCGATCCGACCTGGTCCTGGAATCCGGACAAACCTTGAAGCTCGCGCGGCGTCTTGGCGACGACATTCATCGCATTCTCGGGCGATCACTCAAGCTCCGGCAGGTCAGCGCCGGCGGATGCAACGGATGCGAAGCTGATGTTAACGTTCTGAACACGGTGGTGTTTGATCTCGGGCGCTTCGGCATTCAGTTCGTGGCGTCACCGCGCCATGCGGACGGCCTCCTGATCACTGGTCCGGTTACGCGGAACATGCGCGCCGCACTCGAGAAGACGTACGAGGCCGTACCCGATCCGAAGATCGTGATCGCGGTCGGCGCATGCGCAATCAATGGTGGTCCGTTTCGGGATCATCCGGAAGTTCTCAATGGCGCGAACGATATCCTTCCGATTGATCTCTTCATCCCGGGGTGTCCCCCTCATCCGATCACCATTCTCGATGGACTGCTGCGGCTCCTGGGGGAAATCCAGGATCCCGAAAGAAGCTCCAAAGTCGCCAAGGTGTCAGGGTAAGCGCCGGAATGAAAATCCCTTGCATGTTGCCGCAAAGCGAGAGTCGGCGGTCAAAATCGCAAACGGCGCGTCAGATCGAAAAATCGCTTGGGCGAGCGAGCCCGGCTGTGAGTGTGATCGCCGCGCCGCCAAAACAGAGGAGCTACCAACAACCTCTGCGCAGAAATGTGTCGTCCGGGATGCCTTAGTCTATGTGATAGCGCTTGCGCTTGCGCCAGAGGGTTGCGATGCCGATGCCGAGGGTGTCCGCGGCCTCTTCAAGCGTAGCCGCTTGCGCCAGAACGCGCCTTATGTGCTCCTGTTCGACCTTTTCCAGGGTAGCGTCAGGCGGCAGTTCGCGCAGAGCCACCACCGTCGGCTGAAATATGAGATCGGGCAGGTCCTCCTTCAGTATCAGGTTGCCGCGGCTCAGGACGACGGCGCGCTCAATCGCGTTGCGAAGTTCGCGGATGTTGCCGGGCCAGGCGTAGGTGGTCAAAGCGTTGGCCACCTCAGGGGATAGTTGCAGCCCAGGGCGACGATTGCGAAGGCGAGCTTCGGCCAGGAATCGATCAGCCAGTGCGATCACGTCCTCCGCGCGTTCGCGTAGCGCCGGGACGCGCAGGCTGATGACGTTGAGACGGTAAAAGAGATCGGAACGGAATCTGCCCGCCGATACCTCTTGCTGGAGGTCGCGGTTGGAAGCGGCAATGATGCGGGTATCAACCTGAATAGTGTGTTGGCCTCCGACCCGCTCGAAGCGCTGTTCCTGCAGGAAGCGAAGGAACTTGGTCTGAAGGGACGGCGGAATGTCTGCGATCTCGTCGAGAAAGACCGTGCCTCCATCGGCGGCCTCAAGCCGTCCCGGCTTGTCCTTGACCGCTCCGGTGAATGCGCCGCGCACGTGCCCGAAGAGCTCGCTCTCGAGCAGATGTTCGGAGAGGGTGGTGCAGTTGACGACGACGAACGGGCGCTCGCGGCGCGAACTCCAATCGTGGATCTGGCGGGCGAGGACATTCTTCCCGGTGCCGCTTTCGCCAGTCAAGAGAATCGTGGCGTCGCTCGCGGCGGCTTGGCGAGCGGTTTCAAGCAAGGCGGTCATCAGCGGGCTGCGCGATTCCAGCAGGGGAACGCCGTCGAGGGCGCTCCGCAGGATACGATTTTCCGAACGCAGTTCTTTCACTTCCAGCGCGCGTTCGACGATGTGCTGGATCTGGTCCAGGGAGAAAGGCTTGGTCAAGTAGTCATAGGCGCCGGCTTTCATCGCCGCAACGGCGTTGGCTACCGTCGCGTAAGCTGTCATCAGGATTACGATGGTATCCGGATAACGACGCTTGATTTCCATAAGCAACTCGAGGCCGTTCATCTCGGCCATCCGATAGTCACTCAGCACGAGATCGAAATCGCCTTGCCGGGAAAGCGTGGCAAGGGCCTCTCTTCCGCTTTCAGCGGTCTTCACCTGGTGCCCGCACGAGTCGAGGAAGGTTGCGAGGCTCTGACGGATGTTCTTTTCGTCGTCGACTATAAGGAGCCTTGCCATTAGGTGCGCTCCGCGATTGGTAGCTCTACGGTAAACTTGCTGCCCCGCTCGGAACTCTCGACGAAGATTCGCCCCCCGTGGGCTTCCACGATGTCCTTGACGATCGCCAGGCCTAGTCCGGCGGCGCCGGGCTCGTAGCCGTCGGCACTCCACTGCGAAAAGCGCGCGAAGATGTGGCCGCGAATCTCCGGTGCGATGCCGGGACCGGTATCGGCAACTGTGAGCCTAAGCTGGCGCCCTTGCCGCTCGGCGAATACGTCGATCGAGCCTCCGCTCGGAGTATAGCGCAACGCGTTGCCGATCAGATTTGATATCACCCAGGAAAGCTTGACCGGGTCGCCCCGTGCTTCAAGCCTTGGTTCATCAACATGGGTCGCGAGCCTCACCTGTTTCTGCTCAGCCTGGATGGCAAAGTTCCTGACCACCCCTACGACCAATTGGGCGAGGTCGAGCGGGGCGCTACTCACCCTGATGGAGGCCATCTCGCCGCGAGCAAGATTCAAAAGACCGTCGGCCAACTGGCGGATTCGTCCGGCCTCTTCGACGATGGCGGTGACCAGTTCCTGTTGTTTGGGATCGAGCGTGCTCCTGTTTCGCTGGAGCAGTTCCGCTGCCAGAGCGAGCGAGGTAAGCGGGGTCCTCAGCTCGTGGGAGAGGGTTGCGACCAGGTTTGCGCGGGCGCGGTCCTTGTCACGCAGGTAAGTGATGTCCTGCAGAATCAGTATGGTACCAAATGATTGCCCATCGCCCTGTCTGAGAGGGACTGGTTTTAGCAGATAGGTATGGTCACGCCCGCGCACGTGCAGGTCGACTTCGATCTGCTGCCCGTTGCCGGGCGGCGTTGCGGCGCCGCGCAGGGCCGATCGCACACGAAGGTAATGAGGGTGATTACTGTTCAAATCGTCAAACGGGCTGCCAAGTGCGTCCTCTCTCTCGACCCCGAGGATGATTGAGGCAAGCTCGTTGATGTGTGCGACAATACCACTCGGATCGATCAATACGATCCCGTCTTCGAGGCTCTCGATGATCGCCTCGGTCTTGTTTTTCTCATAAATCAACCGGTCGACGTTGAGCTTGTCGAATTGCTCGAGCCGCTCGGCCATCTTGTTGAATTCCGAGGCTACCGCCTGAAGTTCGGCCAGCTTCTGCTCCCCCAGCCTTAACTGGGGCGTGCGAAGGCTGAAGCTTCGCAAGCGTTCCGCGAGTTCAGCGAGCGGCTTCGATATCGTCCAGGCGAGCGTCCAGGAAAGCGCCGCTCCAAACACCAGCAAAGCGGCAAGTCCGGCGGCGAACTCGTAGGTGAGCCTCGTTCCCATGCGGCTCGCGCGGCTGTCCGCGGCGAACATGGCGTCACGATTTATCTGGATGAGCTTGTCGAGGCGGGCATGCAGCACGGCGAATTCTTCGTCGTGACGCGCGGGCGCTCCGCCAGCTTCAATCTCGGCAAATAGGCGCCGCCCCCGTTCGTGAATCTCGCGCGCGAGTTCCGCCTCTCCGGCCTCGGTGATGTCGTGTTCCTCAACGTCGATCCAATGGAAAAATTCGTCACGGCTCGGGGAAAGGGCGGCGGAAAGCTTTCCGTCGCGCTCGCCGATCTGAAGGGCGCCGAGTGCGGCGTGCATATGCTGTGACGCTTCGATGCTTACGTAGTTACGGTACAGGGTTTCGCGAATCGCCCCGCTTAGACGGTAAACCTGCGGCAATGCCAGTACGCCCAGCAGCATGGCGATCGCGAGCATTATAAGAGTGCCGTTGCGAATACGATTGCGGAGCGGCGGCGCGTTCACGGCTTCACTCCTTGGGCTTCATAGCCGACGAGCTCGATTTCAAAGTGACGCCCGCGGTTGATGAGCTGACGTGTGATGGAGCGCCGCAAGAGACGGCTTCCACCTCCGGGCCGGGTCCGGTGAAGGATGATCTTGCTAATCCGCTCGTCGCGGGCGAAGTCCGTCAAGGCCTGGGTTACATCCGGCGCTTTGAGCCAAACGACCTCGGCGCCCAAATCCGCGGCGAGGAAAAGGCTGTCGAGGAGGGCGTGAAACTTTTCGCTGGGGATGGCAGCGGTCGCCTCCCTGGGCGTTTCAACGTGGACCACAAAGAGTTCTCCTTCCTCTTCGCTCGTCGCGCGAACCACCTTGCGCAGCAGCGTCTCGGTGCCGGAGGCGTTTGCGGACAGGCAGAGCATGACACCTTTGCGCAGGCGGCGAGGTTGGGTTCGATTTCTGAACCGGAGGGCGCTGGTTGATCCGCTAGTCATGATCCTGGCTGCCGAGGATTTCGACGTCGAAATCCTCGGCCTCGGAGATGAGGCGGTTGGTTATCGAGCGTCTCAGGATCAGGTTCCACAGACGCTTGTGTGTGCGGCCCACCACAATTCGGGTGATGTGCTTTTCGTGCGCGAAGTCGAGAAGCGGCTTCACGATGTCGGGGGACTTAAGCCAGACAACCTCGGCGCCCAGATCCGCCGCGAGGTTGATATTGTCGAGCAGGGCACGAAAATTACCGGTGCTGATCTTCTGGACCGACTCGGCTGGGGTCTCCACGTGCACCGCATACCAGTCGGCGTTTAGCTGGGCCGCGGTCCGCGAGGCCTTGCGCAAGAGCTGATCGCTGCCCTCCGGATTCGACGACAAACAGACCATGAGCCTCTCGGTTACGGCGGGCCTCCGTCCGCGCCCACGTTTGGCGAGCTCCAGGTCTTCGCGATGCCGGCTCTGGTCCCTGGCCACCTCGCGCAGAGCGAGCTCGCGCAGTGAGGCGAGATTGCTTGGCTTGAAGAAGTTCTTAAGCGCGTGCTCGACCTGCTCCGGGGGATAAATCTTTCCTTCACGCAGGCGTTCGCGAAGCTCCCCCACTGCGATGTCGACGGTCACCACCTGGTCGGCACGCGCCAGAAATCTATCCGGCAGCGTTTCTCTTACCTCGACCCCGGTTAACCGCTTGACCATCTGACTGAGGCTTTCCAGATGCTGGACGTTGAAAGCGGTGATGACGTTGATGCCGTTGGCAACGAGTTCCTCGAACGTCCTGATAGCGCTTGGTGTGCCGGGAGCCCGGGGCGTTGGTGTGGGCTAACTCGTCGACCACGGCGATCTCGGGCTTACGCGCCAGCACGGCCTCAAGGTCCATCTCCTTGAGGACAACGCCGCGATAGGAGACTTCGCGCAAAGGGACGACTTCGAGGTCACCTAGCAAGGCTGCGGTATCGGCGCGCCCGTGAGTCTCGATTACGCCAATTACAACGTCATGTCCTTGAGCACGAAGCTGGTGCGCTTCCTGGAGCATGCGGTAGGTTTTCCCGACCCCCGCCGCTCCACCCACATAGATCTTGAGCCTGGCCTTCTGAGACCTCGGTACGAGGTCCAGAAAGGCTTCTGGCTCGCGGCGATCTTCCTCGTCACTCATTCAGGCTTCTACTGGAGGGCCCCTGTCGCCATTACAGCTTGAGGAACAAATGGCCCTTTCATCTATTGTTGCCAAAGTCACGGGTAATGCCTACCAAGCGCGGGGCACGGCGCGGAGAGCCGCGGCCATCGGAAACGAGATCGGGCCGAGGTCTTGAAACGGGAGCCGCGCGCAATCGAGCACACGATACTGCCTCAGCGGGAGTTCGTGCCCAGGTCGTCGAGCGCCAGGTTGAGCATCACGACGTTTACTCCCGACTCGCCGACGACCCCGGCCCATCTGGGCCGCGTGTGCTCGCGTACCAGGCGTCGCACCGTGTCTTCGTTTAATCCTCGCGCCCTCGCGACGCGGGCAACCTGGAGCTCCGCCGCCGTCGGACTGATCTCGGGGTCGAGGCCGCTGCCGGAGGCAGTAACCAAATCCACCGGAACCCGTGACGCAGAGGTTCCAGGATTGTTCGCCAGAACGCCCTTGAGCTGCGCCCGCACGTTCTCGATGAGAGTCTTGTTGGTGGGGCCCAGGTTCGAGCCGCCGGAACTGGTCGCGTCGTAGCCTTTGTCCCCTGCGGCTGAGGGTCGCCCGTGGAAATAGCGCGGGCTGGTGAAGGTCTGACCAATCAGCGCCGAAGCGACGACCTTACCGTCGCGCGCTATCAGGCTGCCATTGGCTTGCCAGGGGAAGATAACCTGGGCGAGACCGAACACCAGCACCGGATAGATAATTCCAGTGAGGATCGTGAGTGCGCAGGTTAGTTTGAATGCGATCCGGAGATTGCGCATGGGCTTTTCCTAGATTAGGTGAAGTGCCGATATTACGAGGTCGATGGCTTTGATGCCGATGAAGGGGATTACCACTCCACCGACGCCGTAAATCAGGAGGTTGCGCGTAAGGATTGCCGACGCTCCCACGGGTCGGTATTGAACGCCTCGCAGAGCGAGCGGGATCAGGGCGATTATTATCAACGCGTTGAAGATCACCGCCGAGAGAATGGCGCTCTCGGGACTCGCGAGACGCATCACGTTGAGCGCCTGGAGCGCCGGGTAGCTAACGACGAACATCGCCGGGATTATCGCGAAGTACTTGGCAACGTCGTTTGCGATAGAAAAGGTGGTGAGCGCGCCGCGCGTCATCAGCAGCTGCTTGCCTATCTCAACCACCTCGAGAATCTTGGTCGGGTTGGAGTCAAGATCGATCATATTGCCGGCCTCGCGCGCGGCCTGGGTACCGGCGTTCATGGCGACCCCAACGTCGGCTTGAGCGAGCGCCGGGGCATCGTTGGTTCCGTCGCCGATCATCGCCACCAGCTTGCCCTGGGCCTGTTCTTCCCGAATCAGGCGCAGCTTCGTTTCGGGGGTAGCCTCGGCCAGAAAATCGTCGACCCCGGATTCACCTGCGATCGCCTGCGCGGTGAGCGGGTTGTCACCAGTGATCATGACGGTACGCATGCCCATCGCACGGAGCCTCGCGAACCGCTCTTTGATGCCCTCCTTGATAACGTCCTTGAGGTGGATGACCCCTAGAACGCGACCGCGATCCGCAACCGCGAGCGGCGTGCCGCCGCTACGCGCGATCCGCTCCACAATATCCTTAAGTTCGGTTGACAACTCGCCGCCATGTTCGGTCACGAACTTCGCCACCTGGTCGTAAGCGCCCTTGCGGATAATGCGGCCGTTGAGGTCAACGCCGCTCATCCTGGTTTGCGCGGAGAAGGGAATGAAATGCGCTTCATGGTCGGCGAATTCCCGGCCGCGCAGATTGAACTGGCGTTTGGCCAGAACCGTGATGGAGCGGCCTTCAGGCGTCTCGTCGGCCAGCGAAGCCAACTGTGCGGCGTCGGCGAGTTGTTCCACTGGGACGCCTTTCACGGGAATGAACTCCGTCGCCATCCGGTTGCCGAGCGTGATCGTCCCGGTCTTGTCCAGTAAGAGGGTGTCCACGTCGCCCGCGGCTTCGACCGCGCGCCCGGACATGGCCAGCACGTTGTGCTGAACAAGCCGGTCCATTCCGGCGATGCCGATCGCGGAGAGCAGGCCCCCGATCGTGGTTGGGATGAGGCACACGAGCAGCGCGACCAACACCGGCAGTGAAAGCCTGGTGCCGCCGTAGAGCGCGAACGGGTAGAGCGTCACGACCACCAACAGGAAGACTATCGTAAGGCCCGAAAGCAGGATGCTGAGAGCGATCTCGTTGGGCGTCTTTTGGCGATGAGCGCCCTCGACCAGCGCGATCATGCGATCGAGGAAGCTCTCACCGGGATTCGCCGTGATACGGACTTTGATCCAGTCGGAGATAACCGTGGTACCACCGGTCACGGCGCTTCGGTCGCCGCCGCTTTCACGGATCACCGGAGCCGATTCGCCGGTTATCGCCGCTTCGTTGACCGCCGCCACACCTTCGATGACCTCGCCGTCGCCCGGAATGATGTCGCCCGCTTCGATCAGGACTACGTCGCCGCGACGCAACGACGGGGCTGGAACCATGATGGTTGCGCCGTCGCGGATAAGCTTGGCCTGGGTGTCGGTGCGGGTTTTCCTCAGTGCATCCGCCTGCGCCTTGCCCCGGCCCTCGGCCATCGCCTCCGCGAAGTTTGCGAACAGGACCGTGAACCAGAGCCAGAGCGCGATCTGGGCCTCGAAAACCGCTAGCGCGGCATGGCCTTCAACCGCGTCGCGGAACAGGCTGATCGTGGTAAGAACGCTCGTCACCTCGACCACGAACATCACCGGATTCTTGACCATCAGACGGGGGTCGAGCTTGCGCAGCGAGTCGATCGCCGCCCGGCCGACTATGTTCCTGTCCCAGATCGAACTTTGTTTTCGGGTCGCCATTAGTCTCTTTCTCGATCAGTAGGTTATGCCGGCAAGCATCTGGAGATGCTCGATCACGGGTCCGAGCGCGAGCGCCGGAAAAAACGTGAGGGCGCCGACTATCAGGATCACGCCGATGAGAAGTCCGACGAATATCGGACTGGTGGTCGGAAAAGTCCCCGCGCTCGGGGGAATCGATTTCTTGGGCGCCAGCGAGCCTGCCAGCGCCAAAGCCGGGATCGCCATCATGAAGCGTCCGAACAGCATCCCAATGGCTAGTGTCCAATTGTAGAAGTTGGTATTGGCGTTGAGGCCGGCGAATGCGGACCCGTTGTTTCCGGCCGCTTGCGAGTATGCGTACATGATTTGCGAGAAACCGTGAGGTCCAGGATTCGATATTCCGGCGAGGCCCGCGGAAAGAACGCACGCGGCGGCGGTCCCGAACAGGATTATCGCGGGAAAAATCAGTACATAGAGCATCGCCAGCTTCATTTCCCGGCTTTCGATCTTCTTTCCGAGGTACTCGGGCGTCCGGCCGACCATGAGGCCGGCGATAAAAACCGACAGTATCGCCATTACCAGCATCCCGTAGAGACCGGAACCGACGCCGCCGAAGATCACTTCTCCAAGCTGGATATTCACCAGCGGCACGAGACCGCCGAGCGGCGTGAAACTGTCGTGCATCGCGTTTACCGCACCGCAGGAGGTGTCAGTAGTCACGGTTGCCCAGAGAGCCGAATCCACTATTCCGAAACGGACCTCCTTGCCCTCCATGTTGCCGCCGCTTTCGGTGGCCGAGGCGGAGGTATTGATTCCCAATGCCGCTATCTCCGGGTTTCCGCGTTGCTCGCTCCATATCGCGACGGCCGCGCCCATCACGAACAACAGGGTCATGGCCGCGAACAGCGTCCACCCCTGGCGCGTGTCTCCCGCCATCCTGCCGAAGGTATTGGTCAGGCCGGCGCCGATGGCGAAGATCGCGAGCATCTCAAGCAGGTTGGTAAGCGGAGTCGGATTCTCGTAAGGGTGGGCCGAGTTCGCGTTGAAGAAACCGCCACCATTGGTGCCGAGTTCCTTGATGATTTCCTGGGAGGCCACTGGCCCTTGAGCGACGACCTGTTCCGCACCCTCGAGAGTCTTGGCGTGAGTGTAGGGGCTGAAGTTTTGTGGAACTCCCTGCCAAACCAGAACCAGCGCGAACACGATGCACAGCGGGAGCAGGATCCAAAGCGTGGCGCGCGTTAGATCAACCCAAAAGTTGCCAAGGGTTTTGGTGGAGCGACGCACGAAGCCGCGAATGATGGCGATCGCCATCGCGATACCTGAGGCCGCTGAGACAAAGTTGTGATACGCCAGACCCGTCATCTGGGTCAGATAGCCCATCGTGGTTTCGCCGGCGTAGGCCTGCCAATTGGTGTTGGTACTGAAACTGGCGGCGGTGTTGAAAGCCAGGGCCGGAGATACACCAGGCAGACCCTGCGGATTAAGCGGAAGAACTCCTTGCAGCCGCTCGATGGCGTAGAGCGTCAGCATGCCGACCAGGCTGAATAGAAGCATGCTTACCGAGTACTCGACCCAGGTCATCTCGATTCCCGGCTGGATGCCGCAAGTCCGATAAATGAGTCGCTCAAAAGGTCTCAGGACGGGGTCGAGGAATGTGCGCCGGCCCGAGAAAACATTCGTCATATAGGCGCCCAAAGGCACCGTCACCGCGAGAACCAGGAAAAAAAAGACGGCAACCTGGATCAGAGCATTGGTCAGCATGTGTTCGTTCCAGTTCGGTCAGAATTTCTCGGGGCGCAGCAGGGCGTAGACCAGGTAGACGAGCAAACCCACGGACACGAGTGAGCCCAGTATCAGTTCCCAAAGAGTCATAGGAGATCACATCCCCGGACGTAAGCGATACTCACGAGGAAGAAAGCTACCGTGACCACTATCGATAAGAAGTCGACCATAACGACCCTCATCCAACGCAACTCCTATGCCGCCGAAAGATCAACGATTTATATGGATTGCAGGCGATGCGCGGCCGCAAGTTTTTCAAAGTGAAATGAGATGAAGCGTTCAGTTTGAAAAGCGGGAAGCCTCTCGGAACGCTGCTTCGCTAGTCAAACCACCCCTGACCCGCCCCGTGAAAGTGTGCCGTCCGGCGATAGAGATTTCGGCCGGGTGTGGTCGGTTGGTGCCGGTATTTCCAGTTCGAAATCCCGATTCGGACTCGCGGCGAAAGGTAGCTTAGCTTGACAAGATCTTCCGGCGCTCCGTACGGTCTGGCCTGCACCCCGCGATGCAAGTTTTTTTAAGCGATCCGGGTTACTCGCAGATAGCCGGTCAGTGGCGGGATCTGATGGCCGGGAAGTATCTCGACTGGATGCCGATACGGCTCTACGCCGCGCATGGATTCGCTGCCGCGATCGCATACGCAGGGGTGCCATTGGCGATGATGACTTGGGCGATCATCAGTCTGAGAAAGCTTCTCCTGAGCGCCAACGGCATCGGCGCGCCTATCCAACCGGAATCGCAACGGATCTCGTTGAAGACCCCGTAGCGGGGTTAGCGTCATCTACAAATAGTTCGTATGCGCCCAGGCCGAAATCACTTCAATTCCCAGATTCGGATTCTCGGCCCGGGCCGCTCCATGCTGGCGATGCTCCCGATCGGCGCGTAATAGGCGTCCTGAGCATCGACGATCGGCGCCCGAGCACCGCGCTTCACCGGATCGATGTCGAGAACGAGGGCCCCCTGTGAATTCAGCGCCGCAAGCTCCGCCTCTGACGGGCCGCGCGAATAGAACGATATCGGCGCGAAGCTGTCCGACAGGACCCAGTGAATGCCCCTGACGTGTAATGTCGCGGGATCGCCGAATTCAACGAAGTTGTAAGCGGAGGTCACCTGTGGCTTGCCGCATAGATTGCCCCGGTCGGTCACCGCAATCACACTTCCCCTAGGAATATGTTCCTCAATCCATTGCCTCGCCAACGTTCGACTATCCGGCCGCAAGAGCAGGCGGTCGAGCTCAACATCGCGGATCAGCGACGGCAGCAGGAGAAGGCCAAGCCCGAGGCCGACCACGGCGGTGGCGATTTTTTTGCCCAGACGAGCGGAGAGCATCGAGCCGGCCTGAGCCGCCGCGATGCCGCCGAGAATCGCCATCGCCGGCAACGGAACAATCAGGTAGCGATAGAATACGTAGCGGCTGCCGGTCATGCCGAGGAACGCGACGCCGACGAACGCAAGCAAGGAAAGCGTCCCGGGCTTGGGCCGGATAAGCGCCCACAGCATCGACGCGAGCAAAAAGAGCTGCAGGCCGATGCCGAAACTATCCGGCATAGCTCGCAGCAGAAGCCACGACCATCCGTGGCCGGCCTGCGGGTTCGGCAGTCCGTCGAGCACGAAGCCTCTTTGATAAACGAAATCGTTCACGGTCTGCTGCCAATCGAGAATGAAATAGGGCGTCGCGCAAACGAAGGCGACCACGGTTACGTAGCCGGCCAAATAGATCCGCAGATCGCGGTAGGAGCGCAGCAAGGATCGGCCCTCGCGACGGCGGGCGCCGAGATGAGCCGCCGCGATGCCGAACGCTATCGCGCCGGCCGGGTACTTGGTGGCGGTCGCCAGTCCGGCGAAGAAACCGGCGCCGGCGTAATCGCGGTAACAGCCACGATGCACGATTCGCAGAATCATCGCGATCGCCATCGTGAGCCAGAACCCCATCGCCGCGTCGGTGGTGGCATACTTCGCCTCGCGCATATGGAGCGTTGAGACGGCGAGAATCGCCGCGGCGCTCAGCGCGGCCTCCGTTCCGAACGCGGGCGCCGCGGCGAAATAGATCGCCGGCACGGTAGCCGTCGCGAAAGCAGCCGAGACGCGGCGCACGATCAGACAGGCGCGACTTCCGTCGTCGCCGCCGAAAGCCGCGCCAAACTCCTCGCCCGCAACCGCCGCGTATATCCGAAGCGCGGCGTGGTTTACGTACATTTGTGCAGCCGGGTAGATGGCGAAGTTCGGATTCCAGTCCTGCTGGAAGCCGAGCGCGCGCGACATCATATATTCTTCATCCGGCCTATATCTGTCCGGGAGGCCGAAACTGGTCGCGGTGAACCGCAACCATCCCGCCATCAGGGTCAGCAGCGCGAGGATAACGAAACGCGCCTTCACGGCGGGATTCTCGATGACGGCGGTAGTAGATAGCGCCAGAGCAGCAGGCAAATCCCAACCGCGAGCAGCGCCTCCACCAATGCCCGGATTCGCGAACGGTCGGCGTCGGAAGCCGCCGCCTTCTCAGCCGTCGCGCCGCCTTCGGCTAAGTTTGCCTCCACCTCCTCGAAAGATATTCCGCTAAAGTATGCGGTGCCCGTGTTCAGAGCGCCGTAGCCGCCCAGACGGCACGCAAGCTCAACGGAGGTTTCTCCGGGATCGGTCTTCACGCGAAATCCCACCCGCTGCCAATCATGTGTTCCGCGAATGTCGCCGGAGATGTAGGGCCGGTCCATTACTGTGATGTGAGCGCCGAGCCCACCTCCTACACCGACATTTTCGGTCCTGATCCATCCCGAGACCCAATATGATTTCGAGGGAGTCACGCGCACGGTCTGAACCCATCGCGCGTCGTTCGGTTTGAGGCTCGATATGATGATCGTTCCGATCCCGGTCGCGCCTGCGATCCAGGTGAATCGCGTCGCCGACGGGTCGGAATCGAAAGCCACATGGCTCCAGCCCTCGGGCTGGCCGCCGATGCCGCGCGAAAACAGGCCGTTGCGAACCAGATCGGATGCCGCCGCCGGCGACGACCAGGCCAGCACGATTACAAAAACGAGGCTGAGAAGCCGGTCACAGGTTCGATAGCGAATGATCATTTACGGAGCCAGTACGGAGCCAGGAAATTTCGCGAAAGGCTTCTCTTTGCGCACCAACCAGAGCATCACGATCAGGGCTACCACACCTATCGCGGCACCTACGACAACATCGCGGTCCCGGTAAGCCAGCTTAATCTCTTGTTTACCCGGCGGCAGTCGGACGCTCAACAGGCCGTCGTTCGAAAACACTTGCCCCTTGCCCTCGACCAGCCTCCAGCTTGGATAGTAATTTTGATTTATTATCAAGATTGCATCAGTAGGCACTGCGACTTCATATAAAAGGGCATTCGGAGTCCAGCGAAGAAGCCGCACTGTACCCCGGCCCGTCAGATATTGCTCGCCTCGATACCCAGGCTGATTCTCACCCACTACGTTAGTCGGAACTGACATTGCCTGGTAGCAGGTAGGATCACCACGATTGCTTTTTGCCAGGTTGTACATACCTGTAGCCGAGTAGCCAGTGGCGAATTGTCGGAAACCGCCGTCAACGGTTGGCGGATCGTCGATCTCGGTTACATACGCGAGATTCGGGACGCCGACCAACCAGCTGTCAGCTACGGCGGCTGCAATCAGGGCCGCGCCCAGCACTTTACCCCCTTTGCCCAGCTGGCGATCCAGAAAGTCCGCTCCGTACGCGGCCATCACGCCTAGCGTGAAGACGAACGGAACAATGAAACGCGGCGTCGCGCGCTCCGAAGAAAACGGCGGCAGTCGATGCAACAATTGCCACAAGTACGGATACCCGCCTTCTCCCGCGGCCAAAGTGATGAAGACCATGGCTGCGCCGATCCACGGAGCGAGCCGTCTGGGCGACCCCACTATGCCGACGCAAACGAGCGCGGCGGCGAAGGGGCTCACATACGCTCCGTACTCGTAAAACGCGTAGCCACCGATGCTGCTCCTATCCATAAGCTGGTTGCGGGAGAAAAGAGCCGAATGAAGTGACCGCACCGAAAAATTCGCGAACGGAATATCGGTCGGGCGAGAATATATTGAGAGCAACCTGGCTGCCGGCAGCAACTTGACCGCGCCAAGCGCGGCGCCAAAGATGCCGATCGTCACCAGAACAACGATCGGCCAGGTGCTTCTGCGCTGGGCAGCGTACAGCACGCACAGCAGCGTAACCAGCAGCGCGGCGTGAGTCGTCGGATACACGCCGCCTTCGCCAAACATCAGAGCCGTGACCATCCCTCCCATGGCGGCCCACGATAGTGCCCCTGTTTGAATCGCGAGCAGGCTGAACAACGCCACCCAGGGAAGGTAGAGCCACGGTATGGCCCACGCATGTCCAACAGCTATATGCAGAAACAACGAGGAACTGGTTGGAAACACGCAAGCACAGGTAACGCGACCGACGAAACCGAGACCTTGTGCGCGCGCCAACAGGTACCCGCCGATAAAGCCAATCGTTAGATGGAGGGGGATTTCCAGGTGAAGTCCCAGCGTCGGCCCAAACGCCAGATGAAGCAGGAAGAAAGGAGTCATAATACGGACTTGAGGATCGGCAAACAAAGGCATACCGCCGCACAGGTATGGATTCCAAAGCGGCAATTGATGAAAATGCGTGACCGATCGGAACGGAACCCAGTGAAACAGCAGGAATTGGTCCCAGTCCCAGACCCGACCGATCCGGAAGGGATGGGCAATCACTGGATAGCTGAATATCAATCCAAGGGCCACAAAGCCAAGCGCGACGAACAGATACTCAGTTCTGAGTCTAAGGCGCAGGTTCGTATAGCAGTGGAGCACGGCCTATCCGAAGCCGAACATGCGAACGTGCCAGACGCCGAAAGTAACCATGACGATCGAAGCTACAATCAGGATCCTGCTCATCTGATCGACGCGGCGTCTGACGCCGAGCGCCATCAGGACTAGCAGAAAAGGAAAGATTTCGAGGTAATACCGCGACCCCAGTTGGACGAATCCATTGGCGTAACAAAGCAGCGGGGCTCCGCTCGCAAGGATTGCCGCCAACCCGACCAGAATCGGAATCGGCCGGCGAAAATTCGCGCGCAGCGCCAGCAGCAGCGCCGGGCTGGTCAGAATCAGAGATTGGCCGGTCATGCTCGGATGTATGTACGGAAAGCGATCGTTGAAGTTCGGCGCCATGAACAGCACCGTATAAAGGTTCTCCGGCAGATACCGCAGGGAAAACGGACCGGCCGGATGCGAGAAGCGATGGGGATCGGTCGGATAATAGATCCAGAGCGAGATATCGGAGACGGTTCCGTATCGGACCTCGTTGAATACAATGTAAACAACAGCGGCCAGCACAAAGCCCGGCGCCATCCAGAGGAGCTGCCGCCATCGCCTGCCGCGCGCCCAAAGCATCAGCGCGTAGATCGGCCAGGCCAGCATCAGGTCGTATCGGGTCAGACCGGCGAGGGCGGCGAGGATTCCGACCATCGCGGGCCGCGCCTTTCCGAAAAGTTCGTTGAGAGTAAGCAGCGTCATCGCGACCGAGGCGACCAGTATGAAGTCCCAGCTGTTCCCCACGGTTGACTCGTACCAAAGCGTCGTTCCCGCTCCGAAGAAAATCGTCAGCCATACTCTCGAAGTAATGGTGAGGCCCAGAAGCCCGAGCAGCCGCCATGCCAGCGCGATTTCAAAAGCGCCGAGCAGCAGGCACACGATCGTTTGATTGGTCGAGAGGCCCCAGATCGCGACCAGCGGCGTCAGCAGGATCGCCGAAAACGGCGGATGGACCAGATAAGTGCGTCCCTGCCACCGCACGTGTTCCATAAACCCCGGCACCGAGACCCACGCGCGTCCATGCACAAACGCGTTTGCCTGTAGCGTCGGTTCATTGAACGGGGTCGCATCGCTGGAGCCTGTGACCGCGTAAAAGGCGAGGAAGGCCACAAATATCGCGAAGAAGCTCCAACTTTGGGCAGAAGGCAGAGGCAGGCGGACCGAAGCTTTGCTTTCGGCTCTTCGGCGGCTCAAAGGCAGCAGTCCCAGCCCGACTATCGCGGCGAACAGTGCCGCCATAGCCACCTCGTTCGGCGACCTGCCGCTCCTGACCAGGTATGCCGCATCGGCAGCCACGACGGCCACCGCCGATGTAAAAAACCCGCGAGCGACAGTCCAATCACCGAGGGAGCGCGCGGCGCGGCTTCGGATGGAAGGAGCGGCCTTCGCCGCTTCGCGCGCACGCATCCGAGCTGCTTCCTCACCCGGTTCGCGATGGCCGCCGAGATCGGCACTCGCAACCGCACCCTGTTCGGTCCCGGTCGCTCCGGACCAGAAACAGAGCAGCAGGGCAAGCGCGGGTACGATCAGCGCCGCCATCAACGACCCGATTCGCCAGTCGTTGGCGTCGGCATCGCTGACTACCGGGCCGCTCACCGGAAAGGTTTCGACCTCCTCGAAAGATATCCCGGTAAAATACGCGGTGCCCGTGTTCAGAGCGCTGTAGCCACCCAGCCGGCAGGCAAGCTCCAGGGTCGTCTCTCCCGGCCCGGCCTTCGCCCAAAACCCCACCCGCTGCCAATCGTGTGTGCCGCGAATGTCGCCGGAGATGTAGGGCCGGTCCATTATCGTGATGTAACCGCCAAGCCCCCCTCCTTCTCCGACATTCTCAGTACGGATCCATCCCGAAACCCAATATGATTTTGAGGGAGTTACGGGCACGGTCTGAATCCATCGCGCATCATTCGGTTGCAGGCTCGATATGCCGATTGTTCCGATCCCGGCGGCGCCTGCCGTCCAGGTGAATCGCGTAGCGGATGGGTCGGAATTGAAGGCCTCGTGCCTCCAGCCCTCGGGCTGGCCGCCGACACCGCGCGAAAACAGACCATTGCGAACCAGATCGGATGCCGCCGGCGCGGGCGAGGGCCAGACCAGCACGATTACAATAACGATGCCGAGAAGGCGCCTAATCATTCGAGTTTTTTTCTTATGACCTGGGTTTCATCCGGCGCCGGCTGACGGTTGGGTCGCATAATACGAACGCCGGGTCAAAAGGACAACGATGTTTCAGCATAGCGCGCTTTTGCGAATGGGCGCATGCTCGTGATAGAAAGCGCTCCGGGCCTGCCCGTGATTGTTCGATGGTTTACCAATCCCCGCTCCCGGCGTGAAAATTTCCGGTCACGCACGAGGCCTCCGCTTTCCGACGAGAGTCCTGCCTTAATGCTCTTTCTCCGAATCGCGGTCCCATCCAAAGTCCTGATTCTGATCTTCGCGGGAATGTTGCTGTCAGTCCTTTTCGCCTCACCGAGCGCGAGCGCCGAGGACAACATCCTGTTGAACGGTGACGTGAGCAAGGGCGCGGGCGAATCGCCCGATCACTGGCGCGGCGACGGCTGGAAAGAAGGCCCCGAGTTCACGACCTTTCGATGGAAACACGCCCAAGGGAAGCCCGGCGAGCTCGAGATTTCGAACCTCAAGCCCAACGATGCGCGCTGGGTCCAGACCCTCCATCTCGGCCCAGGATGGTACCGCTTCTCGGCCGACATTCGCACCGAAAACGTAGCCGAAGATCATACCGGCGCCGCGCTCAGCGTCCTTGAAGATGGAATCATCTCACGGGACCTTCACGGCACCAACGACTGGCAGACGGTGGAATTCTACCTCAAGATCGGCGAGAAGGGCGCCGACATCCCGCTCGCCTGCCGGCTCGGCGGCTACGCCGGCCTCAACACCGGCAAAGCGTCTTGCCGCGACTTGAGAGGCGCAAGGATCGCGGAGCCTCCCGCGGATGCCAGGTACAAATACGACCTCGATGTGATTCGGGGAGGCGGGCCGCCGCCACCAGCCGCTTCGGATAACTCAACGCAAGTCACGGTTTTGGCACTGCTTGCGATGGTGCTGCTTGCGGTGTTGGTCGGGTGGCGAAGGTTCGGCAACAAGGCGCTGCGCCGGCTGCGCCTCGTGATGCGGATGGAGCCGCAACCAGAGAGCGCGCCGCCCATTCCCGCGGACCCCGCGCGGCGAAGGATCGAAATCGCGCTGTTTCTGGTATCGTTTCTGACCTTCGCCTACTTCTATCAGGCCTCGGATCACAGCACCGCATCCCGTTTCGATCTGATTCGCTCGATTATCGAGCGCCATACCCTGTGGATCGAAGGCTACGCCGGCTACAACACCGCCGACATCGTCGAATTGAATTCGCACATCTATTCCAACAAGGCGCCCGGCGGAGCGTTCACGGGGCTCTTACCCTGGACCGTAATTACAACGATTCTGCGTTTTCTATTTTCCACGCCGAACGGACCGTACTGGGCCCTTGCGACCCATCTGACCACGATTTTTTCGGTAAGCGTGATAGTCGCCGGGTTGACCGTTCTAATGTATCGCTTCGCGCTCGTTCTGGGCGCCGGGAGCGGACGCGCGGTCGCGATGGCGCTCGCCCTGGCCTTCGCGACGATCATGTTTCCGTACGCCACCGAATTGACCGGCGAGCCGATCGCGGCCTTTTGCGTTTTCGCGGCTTTCTACATCCTTGCCCGGCCCGTCGACGGAACCGGATTGTGGGAAAGTTTGTTGGCGGGTCTGCTCGCCGGCTGGTCGGTCCTGTGCGATTACCCTACGTCCATTCTGGCGGTTATTGTGGGGCTGTATGCGCTGTGGAAGCTGCGCGACTGGCGCAAGAGCGCGGCCTTCGCGCTCGGCGCGATGGCGATCGCGGTTGTGATGCTCGCATACAACAAATTCGCATTCGGCAATCCGCTGTTCCTGAGCTACGAAGCTTACATGCTGCCCGGCAGCAAACAGTTTCCGGAGCAATCGGTCGGGTTCGCCGGCGTCACTTATCCCCGCTTGCCCATCCTTTGGAACGTGCTGCTTGGCACGCAACGCGGATTGTTTTTTTGCAATCCGGTTCTGCTGCTGGCGATTCCCGGACTTGCGTTCTTCTGGTGGCGTCGCTCTTTTCGCCCGGAGTTTGTGGTGGTCGTCGTTTCCATCGTCAGCTTTGTGCTGTTCAATGCCTCGTACGGGCAATCGATTATCTACTGGGGCGGAGGGACGGCGACTGGTCCGCGCCACATGGTCTCGGCGCTGCCGTTCATGATTCTCGCGATGGCGTTTTTGCCCCGCAAACTGAACTATATCTTCGGGGCCCTGGCGATCCTGTCGGCGTTTCTGATGTTGATGACGACCGCGGTAGAGCCGCACCTTCCCTATGAGTATCAGAACCCGCTGTGCGACTTCGTCTGGCCGGCCTATTTGCGCGGCGACCTGGCATACAACAAGAGCACCTATTTCGGCGGCGGCCCGATAGCCGGCGATTCGGTGGCCTTCAATCTCGGCAAGTTGGCGGGGCTTCCCGGCGCACTTCGACTGATACCACTTGCGGCGATATGGCTTGCCGCCGCGGTGGCTCTTCTGCGCGATTCAGACTTGTGGCAAACCCCGAGACGACGGAAGGCGGCGGCCGCAACCGCACTGGCGATCGTGGCGCTGTTTGCGCCGCCAATAGTGGGCGCATCGCTCCACCAACCCGGACATGACGAGCCTCACGGATTGCTGGGACGATATTACGAGGGCTTGCGACCCAACCGCTTTCCGCCTCATATCCTGCGCGTGGACAAGGAGATCGCCTTCGACAATATCGCCGAGCTCGGAGCCTTGCCGTCGCCCTCGTTCGTTCGATGGACCGGCAAGCTCACCGCGCCGACCACCGGCCTCTACCATTTCAAGATAACCGTCGACGATGCGGGATGGCTGAACATAGACGGCCATCACGTAATCGAAGATCCCGGAGAAGTCAGCAAGCCTCAGGACACGGGCAGCATCCAGCTTGCCGCGGGCGCACATTCGATCGAGATCGGCCAGCGTAACATTTGGGGCGACGCTTCGATGCACTTCCTGTGGCAGCCACCCGGCGGCATCGAGGAGGTTGTCCCGTCGCGGTTCCTGATTCCCGGAAGCTAGAACCAGGGGGCGCGCCGGCCGCCACTTCCGGCTTCCCTACCTGCCCCATCCCGGCGGCGACCCGCGCACAACCGGCATTCGCGCCAACAAACGGCGGGTAGAGCAAGATAAATCAAGTGCGTCCGGTCCGAGCCGCCACCTGCTAACCAGGAGTTATCTTGGCCCATCACACAGGTAAAGCAGGCTGTTCCACTCCCAGGCAGTTTCTGCTAACTAACAGTTAGCTTGGCCCGTCCCAATGGTGCCGAAAGCGGGGAGTTTTGTGCACCGTTTAACCAGAGGACAGCTTCGTTAGGCCGATATTACGGGCCAAAAAGGGGGGCAGAATTATGGGGGCTAGAAGATGCGGGCCGCTTCAAGTTTGCCGATTGCGGGAGCCACGAGCGATCTAGGCAGCGCTCCCGTTGCTGTGCGCCAGCTGCGGTTGAACATCGTGGTTCTGGCCGGATTGCAGTTGCTGTTTCTCGCGATGGCGTTCCGGAGTGAACCCGAACTCGCGCGGCGTCTGGCTAAACTCAACACCTTGAACCTGGGACTGCTGGGACTCGGTTTCGGTGTAACGCTAAGCCGGTGGTTTGCCGGTCACTGGCGTGGCGCGACGTTAATTTTTTGTTCCTTGTTGCTGGCCGTTGGGACCGCCATCAGCGTGATTGCCCGGATGCCAGACGTTTATCTCGTCGGCCTGGCGCTGTTTTCGATCGGATGCGCGGTGTTCGTTCCGTGGGAGGCGGGCTGGCAGGCGGCGTTCAACCTGCTCTGCCTCGCCGTCTTCCTGATCGAAGAAGCCCTCGTATCGACGGGCGACGAATACTGGATTCACCGCCTGTCCGGACTGGCGCTGCTGATGCTCGCGCAGTTCGCCGCGCGCCTCATCGGCGGTTACCGGACCAGTCTGTACGGCCAGATCGAATCGGTAAGGCAGGCCGAGGCGAGGCTATGGGGCGTTCTGAATTCCGCGCCCGACGCGATGCTGGTGGTGGACGAAGACGGCAGCATCACGATGGCCAACTCGCAGACTGAGAAGTTGTTTGGCTATGATGCCTCCGAACTGCTGGGCCGTGCTGCCGAGACCCTGATGGCCGAGCGCTTTCGCCGCACGCATTCGCTTCATCGCGCCGATTATGTGACCAATCCCGGCAACGTGCGACGGATGGCTCCCGCCGCCGAGGTTCATGCGCTGCGCAAGGATGGCAGCGAGTTTCCGGTCGAGATCACACTTAGCTCCGTAGCGGGCGACAAAACGGGCGCCGTCGTCTGCGACATCCGCGATATCACCGCACGCAAGGAAGCCGAGGAGTTGCTGCAGCTGACCCGGTTCTCGGTCGAACATGCGGGCGAAGCGATTTTCTGGGCCCGGCCTGACAGCACCCTGTTTCAGGTAAACGATGCCGCTTGCCGTTTGCTGGGGTTCTCACGGCAGGAGTTGTTATCCCTTACGCTGTGCGATTTCGAGGATGGCGGAGCAACGGGTAACGGAAACGGCCACACCCGCTGGACCGACTGGAAAAATAACTTCAACGAATTGGTGGCTAACCTCAGACATGCCGGCACCATGACGGTTGAAACAACGTTTCGCCGCAAGGATGGCGGCCGGTTTCAGGTCGAGGTTACGTTGAACCACATCGAATTCGCCGCCAAGGAATTCCTCTGCGCCTTTGCCCGCGATATCAGCGCGCGCAGGCTCGCCGAACGCGCCAAAGAACTGGCCCGCTCCAACGCCGAGCTAGAGGAATTCTCCCACGTCGTTTCGCACGATCTGCGCGAGCCGCTGAACAATGTCACCGGCTATGTAAAGCTTCTCGCCAAAGAGTACCAGGGAAAGCTGGGCGCAGAGGCCGACGATTATATTCGCTACGCTCTCGATGGGGTGGGCTGGATGCACACTCTAATCGGGGATTTGCGCGCCTACGCCCACACCACGACACAACCCAAGGCGCTCGAGCCAAGCGATTTCCGCTCAGTCGTTACCCGGGCGATCGCCAATCTCTCGACCGCTATCGAGGAACATGGAGCCACGGTCACTTACGAGCCCATGCCTACCGTAGCGGCCGACCCGTGCGCGATGACCCAGGTATTCCAGAACCTGATTGAAAACGCGCTCAAGTTCCGCGGCGAGGAACCGCCCGTCGTGAATGTCAGCGCGGCACGAAGCGCCGGGGATTGGATTTTTTCCGTGCGCGACAATGGGATCGGAATCGATCCTGAGCACAGCCAGAAGATTTTCACCATCTTCCATCGTCTGCACAGCCGGAGCGAATATCCCGGCAGCGGAATTGGTCTGGCGATTTGCAAGAAGATCATCGAGCGCCACGGCGGCCGGATCTGGGTCGAGTCCGAGCCCGGCTGCGGTGCCAACTTCTCTTTCACCATCCCGGCCTGATGACTCTACAATAGAGCCTGCCTGCTTTAGGGCTAACCGGCATCGAACGCCTCATTGCAGGCTGTCGTAGGCTATGTTGGTCAGCCGACCGCCCTGCTAATTTCGCGCCACTTGTCATCTTAACCTTAAATTGCGTACCTTGTTCGCGATGCATCCAAGGCGCGTTACGAAAGGGGCATGGACCTTGTCTCTCATTTCGGACGTTGCGCGGCCATGTATAAATCAGCTCCAACCCTGTGAACCGCTTACGCGCAACGCGGTCGCGTTGCCCATCGCGGCGCCTTTATTCTTTGCCGTCGGGAGCATTCGCCAGTTGTCGGCAAGCCGGTTGAAGCCGTGACCTGCGGCTGTTTGATAATGCCTGGGGTGGCGCTTCCTCGCGCCGGCCTTCCGGCATCTTCGCTGACCATCGACAGGAACTCCGGGTGAGCGTGGTCGACACGAATCAGCCATCGGCGCCCGGGCGTAACGGCACGTCGCGGGATACTTTCGCCGACCGCGTCTACGCAACCGCCAAAGGATTGGGCTCTGAAGCTCCCGATGCGGCGCGGATGGTGCGGATATTCATATCAATCCTGCTGGCGCCTCAGATCTTTTTCTTAGGCACCACCGGCGCCTTTCCGGAGCAACTGGGTTCGTTGCTGCCGGCCCGTATCGTCGCCGTCGGCGTGATGGCGGTTCTCTTCGGCCTCACCTTCAACCGGAGGTTTGCGCGTCACTGGCAGGATGCGACGCTGATATTTTGCGGCCTCGTGATTGTCGCGGCCACTGTCGACGGACTGCGAAGCCCCCCCACCATTTTTAATTTCCTGCGGCTGATAATGTTCTCGGTTATCTCCGCGGCGTTGCTCCCCTGGTCCGCGCGGCGCCAGACCGTGCTCAACCTTTTTTGTCTGATTTCTTTTGCGTTTCTCGCCGGGCATCAAATGCCCCTCGACCCGTTTCGCGCTTGGACCTCGTTCCTCGGCGCGCTTGTGGTTTCCGAGATTCTCGCCGTCTACCTGTCCGGCCATCGCCGGAAACTGGCCGCGCAGCTTAAGGCGCTGATCGAAAGCGAAGATCGCTTCAGACGCATTTTCAACTCCACCACCGATTCGATTGCTCTCATTTCGATACGGGATTTGACGTACCTCGACGTTAACCAGGAACTGCTGCGAGCGAGCGGGTTTGTGCGGGAGGAAATTGTCGGCAGGAAAATCCCGGAGGTTGGCATCCTGGCCAACCCCGGTGAGTTCGCGCGGCTCCACGCGGAGTTCCTGCAATCGGGGAAACTGCTCAACCGCGAAGTTGACACCAGGACTAAAGACGGCAGGGTATTTTCGGGCCTGATATCGGTGACTCCCATTGAAATCGAGGGCCGGGAGTGCGCGCTGGCGATGGTGCGCAACATCACCGATGAGAAACGCCTCCGGGAAATGTTTGTCGGGGTTTTGGAATCCGCGCCGGACGCGATGATTGTGACCGATCCGGAAGGCAAGATCGTTCTGGCCAACGCCCGGGTCAAGAACCTGTTCGGCTACGCTGAGGCTGAGCTGATCGGCCGCAGCGTCGAGATTTTGATGCCCGAGCGTTTTCGCGGCAACCATTCGCGGTATCTCTCCGGTTATGTCCAAGCCCCTCGCGTGCGGCCGATGGGCGCCGGCGTCGAGATCTTTGGCCTCCGAAAAGACGGAAGCGAATTCCCGGCCGAGATCAGCCTGAGCCCCGTGAGGACCGCGCAAGGATTGCTTATCGCCAGCAGCATCCGCGACATCACCGCACGCAAGCAGGTGGAGATGGCGACTCGGCAACTGGCGGCGATCGTCGAATCTTCCGAAGACGCCATCGCCAGCGCGACGCTCGACGGCACCATCACCAGTTGGAACCCCGGGGCCGAGAACCTCTTCGGCTATTCGGCGGCCGAAATCGTCGGTCGATCTTCCAGGCTCTTTGTTGGGCCCGATGCCTGGCCCGGATTTCAGCGAATGTTGGAGACCATCGGCCGGCAGGGGGGCATCCACAGGTACGAGGCGCGACGGCGGAAAAAAGACGGTGCGCCGGTCGATATCTCCGTAACCCTCTCTCCGATTTACGACGACGCCGGCGTCGTGGTGGGCGCTTCGGCAATCGGCAGGGACATCACCGCGCGCAAGCGCACCGAACTGGAACAGCAGCAGAGTGAAGAAAAGTTCAGGAAGATATTCGATGCGAGCACCGACGTAATTTCGATAAATTCTTTGGCCGATGGAAGATACATCGACGTCAACGGCGAATTCGAAACCTTTACCGGTTATGCCCGCGAGGAAACGATCGGCAGGACTCCGCGAGAACTAAAACTTTGGCCCAACGATGACGACCTGAAAACATTGATGCGGGAACTCCGCACCGGGGGGTTCGTTCGCAACCTCGAATCCGATTTCCTCACCAAGTCCGGCGAGCGGCGCTCCCGCCTGCTTTCCGCGGTGCTAATCGACTTTGCGGGTGAGCGCTGCATCCTCTCGTTTTCCCGCGACATCACCGAGCGCAAGCGCGCCGAGGAGACGCGCGCGCTGCTGGCGACGATCGTGGAGTCCGCCGACGAGGCAATCTTCAGCGCCGATTCCGAGCTCAGGATCACGAGCTGGAATCCGGGCGCGGAAAAACTCTATGGATATGCTCCATCCGAGATCATTGGGCGATCGGTCGGGGTCACGGTTCCTCCCGATGCTTTCGACCAATTTGAGCGGGCGCGCTCCAGCCTGAGGCGAGGGCGAGGCGTCCAACGGTACGAGGCCAAGCGGCTGAGGAAGGACGGCACCCTGTTTGACGCCTACGTAATGGTGTCTCCGATTTATGACGCAAACGGCGCTTTCGCCGGCACCTCGGCGATCATCAGCGACATCAGCGAACGCAAACGCGCCGAGGAGACAGTTCAGCGCCTGGCGGCGATCGTCGCATCCTCCGACGACGCCATGGGAAGCGCCACTCTCGACGGTATCGTAACCGCCTGGAATCCCGCCGCGGCCCGGTTGTACGGATATTCAACGGCTGAAGTGGTCGGCAAGCCCCTCGGAACCTTTCTCAGCCCGGAGGAGCTGCCAGAGGCCCAGAACGCCGTCGCGTGGGTCGCGCAGGGTAAGGGCGTCTACAGGTACGAGAGCCGGCGCGGGAGAAAGGACGGAACGCGGGTCAATAT
This sequence comes from uncultured Pseudomonadota bacterium, assembly GCA_963759165.1. Taxonomy (GTDB): domain Bacteria; phylum Desulfobacterota; class Binatia; order Binatales; family Binataceae; genus DATJOQ01. The sequence goes on from CAVWXK010000001.1 coordinate 3,089,635, forward strand.
CTCCGTAATAGTGTCGCCGATCCGCGATGCTGCAGGCACTATAGTCGGCGCCTCGGCGATCGCTCGCGACATCACCGAGCGCAAGCGCGCCGAGGAGAGCCGCGCGCTGCTGGCGTCGATCGTGGAGTCCGCCGACGACGCAATCGTCAGCGCGGACCTGGACCGGAAGATAACCAGCTCGGAATCCGGGCGCGGAAAAACTCTACGGATATTCCGCGGCGGAAATCATCGGCCAGCCGCTCGAGATTCTGCTTCCGTCCGACCGTCCGGATGAGATTAAGAACAGACGCGCAATGATGCGGCGCGGCGAAGGGCTGCAAAAATACGAGACCAAACGGCGCCGCAAGGACGGCACCATCATCGACGTAAGCATGACCGTCTCCTTCATTTACGATGCGGCAGGGGCGGTCGTCGGGGGGTCATCGATTACTCACGACATCACCGAGCGCAAGCGCGCCGAGGAGACGCGGGCGCTCCTCGCGGCCGTCGTGCAGTCCGCCGACGACGCGATCGTCAGTGGTAACCTCGACTGGAGCATCACCAGCTGGAATCCGGGCGCGGAAAAACTCTACGGGTATTCCGCAGCGGAGGTTATAGGGCGATCGCTCGATCTCCTGGTCCCTTCCGCTCGTTCGGAGGAAACCCGGCAACTGCGCGCCAGATTAGTGCGGGGTGAAAGCGTTCAGCAGTTTGAAACCAGGCGCGTGAAGAAGGATGGCACCCTGTTCGACGCCTCGATTACCGTCTCTCCCGTTTACGATGCGAACGGCGCCGTGGTGGGAGTTTCGGCGTTCACCAAGGATATCACCGAGCGCAAGCGTGCCGAGGAGAGCCGTGCGCTGTTGGCAACAATCGTGCAATTCGCCGACGACGCGATCGTCAGCACGGACTTGACCGGGAAAATAATGACCTGGAATCCGGGCGCGGAGAAACTCTACGGCTATCGTGCCGACGAAATCGTGGGGCAAACGATCGGGCTTCTGGTCCCCCCGGACCGTTCGAACGAGATCAGCCGGTTTCGCGCCAGGATAATCCATGGAGAAGGAGTCCAACGGTACGAAACCAGTCGAGTGAAAAAGGACGGCGCTTTGGTCGATATATCCGCAAGCCTGTCCCCCATCTACGATGCGGGCGGCGCGATCGTCGGCACCGCCTCGATCACCCGCGACATCACCGAGCGCAGACTTGCCGAACGCGCCAAAGAACTGGCCCGCTCGAACGCGGAGTCGAGGACTTCGCCTACGTAGTGTCGCACGATCTGCGCCAGCCGCTCCACAACGTCACCGCCTACGTGCGCCTCCTGACCAGGGAATACCAGGGCAAGTTGAGCGCGGACGCGGATGAGTATATCCGCTACGCTCTCGACGGCGTGACGTGGATGCAGAAGCTGATCGACGACGTGCTCATCTATGCGCGGGCGACCACGGACAAAAAAGCGCTCGAGCCGACCGATTTCGCTTCGGTTGTGAGCCAGGCGATCGACAATCTCTCAGTCGCTATCGAGAATCAAAAGGCTACCGTCACCTATGAGCCCATGCCTACCGTTGCGGCTGACGGTCGCGCGATGACGCAGGTGTTTCAGAACCTGATTGACAACGCGCTCAAGTTCCGCGGCGAGGAGCCGCCCAGCGTGCATCTGGGCGCGAAACGCGGAGCGGGAGAGTGGGTTTTCTCGGTGCGCGATAACGGGATTGGGATCGCTCCCGAGCACACCCGTGATCTCTTCATGATGTTCCATCGTCTGCACAACCGCCGCGAGTATCCGGGGAGCGGAATCGGACTGGCGGTTTGCAGGAAGATCGTCGAGCAGCACGGCGGCCGGATTTGGGTCGAGTCCGAGCCCGGCCGCGGCACGACCTTCTATTTCACCATCCCGGCGTGACGGCCCGCCGGACGGATCGCGCGGCGCTCAGATGCCCTCAATCGTCGCGAGTGCGGCCTTCAGCCGGGCCACCGTGCGCTCCTTGCCCAGCACCGCGATTACCTCGTAGATCCCCGGACTCACGCTGCCTCCGGTAAGCGCCACTCGCACCGGCTGCGCGAGCTGGCCGAGCTTGAGACCGCAGCGCGCGAGCACGCGCGCGAAGCCGGCGTGAATCGAGGCCTCGCTGAAATCGCCGTCGAGCGCGCCGAGTTCGTCGGCGAGCTGTTTGAGCGGCTCCGCGATCTCGGGTTTCAGGAACTTGGCGGCCGCCTTGGCGTCGATTCGAAGATCGTCGCTCAGGTAGAAGTGGGCGAATTCGACCAGCTCCACCAGCGTCTTGGCGCGCTCGCGAAGCGTCGCGACCATCTTCTCCAGCCACGCCTGGTCGCCCGGAATCCGGTAGCCCTGCTTTTCGATAAACGGCAGGACCTCGCGCGAGAGCCGCGCCACGTCGCGCTCCTTGAGGTAGTGAAAGTTCAGCCACAGCATCTTTTCCGCGTTGAAGATGCCCGGCGATTTGCCGCACGCCGAAAAATCGAACTTCTCGATCAACTCCTGCCGGGAAAAAATCTCCTGATCCCCGGATGACCATCCCAGCCGCGCCAGATAGTTCACGATCGTCTCCGGAAAGTAGCCCGCGTCGCGATAGGCGAACACCGACGTCACTCCGTGGCGCTTGGAGAGCGGCTTGCCGTCGGGCCCCATCACCATCGGCAGATGCGCGTACTCGGGCGGCTTGAATCCGAGCGCGTAGAAAATCTGCATCTGGCGCGGGGTGTTGGGCAGATGGTCGTCGCCGCGCACCACGTGCGTGATTTTGAAATCGGCGTCATCGACGACCGTGGCGAAATTGTAGGTCGGAACGCCGTCCGAGCGCACGATTACCAGGTCGTCGAGTTCGGTGTTGACGAACACCGCGCGGCCCTTGACCAGATCTTCCACCACCGTTTCGCCCTCGCGGGGCGAGCGAAATCGGATGGTGTAGTTGCGTCCCGCTTTTCTGTCCGGCAGCGGCAGGTCAGGAGCATACGGCTTCTCCCGGCAGGTGCCGTCGTAGCCGGGCTTGCGCTTCTCGCGCTCGGCCTGCTTGCGTTTGGCATCGAGTTCTTCGGCGCTGCAATAGCAGGGATACGCCTTGCGATCGCGGATCAGCCTGAGCGCGCATTCGTTGTAGCGGCCGAAGCGATTGGATTGGAAGTAGGCCGGATCGGGCGGACCTTCATCCCACTCCAGGCCGAGCCATTTGAGGCTCTCGATGATCTCTTCGAGCGATTCCTTGGTCGAGCGCTCCTGGTCGGTATCGTCGACCCGCAGGATGAAAACGCCGCCATGATGGCGTGCGAAGAGATAGGCGAACAGTCCCGAACGGACGTTGCCGATATGGAGCGAGCCGGTCGGGCTCGGCGCGTAGCGGCTGCGAACAATCATCCTGCTATTCCCATTCGATCGTGGCCGGCGGCTTGGAGGTCACGTCGTAGACCACGCGGTTGACGCCCTTTACTTCGTTGGTGATCCGACTCGACATCGTCGCCAGCAGGTCGGAATCGAGCCGCGCCCAATCGGCGGTCATTCCGTCTGAGGACTCCACCGCGCGAATCGCGATCGCGCTCTCGTAGCTGCGTCCGTCGCCCATCACGCCCACCGTCTTGAGCGGCAGCAGCACCGCGAACGCCTGCCACAGCTTCTGCGAGAGGCCGGCCCTGCGGATTTCCTCGACCACGATTTGATCGGCCTTGCGCAGCAATTCGAGCCGCCCGCGCGTAACCTCTCCGACGATCCGCACCGCCAGGCCGGGGCCGGGGAACGGCTCGCGATCGACGATTTCGGATGGCAGCCCGAGTTCGCGGCCGACTTCGCGGACCTCGTCCTTGAACAGCTCGCGCAGCGGCTCGATCAGTTCGAGTTGCATCCGCTCGGGCAATCCGCCGACGTTATGATGGCTCTTGATCGTCGCCGACGGTCCCTTGAAGGAGACCGACTCGATTACGTCGGGATAGAGCGTTCCCTGACCGAGAAAGCGCACGCCGCCGATCGCGCGGGCCTCGCGCTCGAAGACGTCGATAAACGTATGGCCGATGATCCGGCGCTTCTGCTCCGGATCGATCACGTCGCGAAGCCGCTCGAGAAACAGCTCGCTGGCGTCGATAACCTTGAGCTCGATCCCTTGTCGGCGCGCGAACAGATTCTCGACGCGCTCGCGCTCGCCCGCGCGCAACAGCGCATTGTCCACGAACACGCACTTGAGCCGCTCGCCCACCGCCCGTCCGATCAGCGCCGCCGCCACCGCCGAATCGACGCCGCCCGAGAGCGCCATCAGCACGCGGTCGTCGTGGCCCACGCGCGCGGCAATCTCCGCAATCTTGGTCCGCGCGAAATTCGCCATGTTCCAGTCGCCGGGCTCGCCGCAGATGCGATATGCGAAGTTGCGCAGCACCTGCGCGCCGCACGGCGTATGGGTCACCTCGGGATGGAACTGGATTCCGTAGAGCCGGCCGTCGTCGCTTCGAATCGCGGCGTAGGGCGAATTGGCGCTGTGGCCGATCACTCCGAGCCCTTGCGGCATCGTCTCGATCCGATCGCCGTGGCTCATCCACACCAGATGCTCGCGCCCCTCGATCCCTTCGAACAGCCCGCCCGGATCGTCGATTATCAGCGTCGCCGGACCGTACTCGCGCGCCCGCGCGCCCGCGCTTCGCGCCCCCATGTGCTGCGCGATTACGTACATCCCGTAGCAGATGCCGAGGATCGGGCATCCGACGCGCAGCACTTCGTCGGCGATATCGGGCGCGCCGCCTTCGTAGAGGCTGGCCGGACCGCCGGACAGGATTATCCCGCGCGGCTTCAGCGCGCGAATCTTCTCCAGCGGCAGATCGTAAGGATGGATCTCGCAATAAACCCGTGCCTCGCGGATCCGACGGGCTATGAGCTGCGTGTACTGGCTGCCGAAATCGAGAATCAGGATCACTGGATGGTACGCCTTGCCGAAATACTATAGCGAAGGCTCAGCCTACCGCGAAATGCGGCGCTCAATGAGTCTTGCCATCGGCTCGAGCGACGCGGGCATCCGGAGCGGCGCTTGCCGCGTGCCCCGACACCCGTTTTTGGAACTGGAGGCGAAGCGGCGTTCCGGTCAGATCGAGCGCGGCGCGGAAGCGGCCTTCCAGAAACCGGATGTAGTGAGGCGGGATGTCGCGTTCGAGGTTGCAGAAGAACTTGAGCCGCGGCGGCGAGTTCGAAATCTGGCTCACGTAGAGCAGGTTCAGGCGCCGCCCGGCGATCATCGGCGGGTCCGTCGCCTCAACCGCGTCGGCCAGAATCTTGTTCAGGCGCGAGGTCTGGAACGTCGCCCGGTAGCAGGCGCCGACCCTGAGCGCCGTCGGGATTATGTCGCGAATTCCCGAACCGTTGACCGCCGACGTATAGACAATCGGCGCGAACTCCAGAAACGGATAACGCTCGGCGGCGTCGCGCGTGAAGGCGGCGGTCTTGCGGCCAAGCTTGGCGGCCAGATCCCACTTGTTGCAGATCACCAGCAGCGCCCGGTCTTCGTTTTCCACCAGCCGCGCCAGCCGCGCGTCCTGATCGGTAATCCCCTCGGTGGCATCGACCACCAACGCCACCACTTCAGCGCGACGGATCGTATGGATCGCGCGGCCCACCGCCTCGTGCTCGAGTTCGCCCTCGACCCGCGTGCGCCGGCGAATTCCGGCGGTATCGATCAGCAGCACGCTGCGGCCATCGATTTCGAGCCGAACGTCAACCGCGTCGCGAGTGGTGCCGGGAATTTCCGAGACGATCGATCGTTCGAAGCCGACCAACTGATTGAGCAGCGAGGACTTGCCGGCGTTGGGCCGCCCGATCAGCGCCACTCGCAGATCGGGCGGCTCGGCGGGCGCCACTTCCGGCGCGCGGAGCAGTCCGACTATCGCTTCGAGCAACTCCTCCATCCCGCGCCCATGCGCCGCCGAGATGAAAAACAGACGCTCGGCGCCGAGCGCGTAAAACTCGGATGCCTCGGTTTCCACGGCCGGACGATCGATCTTGTTAACCGCGATCAGAACCGGGCGGTCGACTTCCCTGATGATCGCGAGCGCCTCCTTGTCGGCGGCGCTCAGACCCGCCCTGCCGTCCACGAGGTACACCACCACATCGGCCGAGGCGACCGCCTGCATCGCCGCCTGCGTCACGCTCTCGGTGAGTCGTTCGCCGCCGGCGAGTTCGAGCCCGCCGCTATCGACCATCAGAAACCGATGGTCATCGTATTGCGCGGGCGCGATGTTGAGATCGCGCGTGGTGCCGGGGATAGCGCTGACGATCGCCTTGTGGCCGTGAGTTATTCGATTGAACAGCGTCGACTTGCCCGCGTTGACGCGTCCCGCCAGGACCACGATCGGCAGTTCCTGCCGCGAAAGCACTTCAGATCCGCCCTGCGCGGCGCGTTGGGTTTTCTTATTGCTCATTTCGATTTTAGAGGCCGAATTCCTCGATGCGCCGCGGATCGCGAGTCCAGTCCTTTTCCACCTTGACCAGCAGTTTGAGGAAGACCCGCGATTCGAACATCTGCTCGAGCTCGATCCGCGCGCTTTGGCCGATTTCTTTCAACTGCCGGCCGCCCGCGCCGATCATCATGCCCTTGTGCGATTCGCGATCGATCACGATCACCGCCGAGATTCGCAGCAGTCCGCCATCGACCGTGAACTCCTCAACCCTGACCGCCGTCGAGAAGGGAAGCTCTTCGCGCATCGCCAGAAAAATCTTCTCGCGAACCACTTCCTCCGCGAGCATCCGCTCGGTCTGGTCGGTGTACTGATCGGCCGGCATCAGCGCCGGCCCGACGGGCAGCATCCGCTTGATCGTGGCCACCAGCTCTTCGATATTATCGCCGTTGAGCGCGCTCACCGGCACGATCTCTGCCTCGGGCGCCAGGGCCAGAGCCTCCTGAACGATCGTAATCAGGGCCACGCGGGCAAACAGATCGATCTTGTTGATCGCGACGATTTTGGGCTGCGGCATTTGGCTGAGCTCCGCGAGAAACTCGCGGTCGCCAGGGCCAAGCCGCGGCGACGCCTCGATCACGCCGACCACGACCTCGCCTTCCTTGAGGCACGCGCGCGCGCGGCCGACCATGCGCTGGTTGAGCAGTTTGCGCGCCTCATGAATTCCGGGCATGTCGATCAAAAGAATTTGGGCGTCAGCGTCGTGGCGAATCCCGAGAATCCGCCGCCGCGTAGTCTGCGGACGCGGCGTAACGATCGCGACCTTGTGGCCGACCAATCGGTTGAGCAGGGTCGATTTGCCGACGTTGGATCGGCCGCCCAGGGCTACGAAGCCGGAACGGAATTCGCTATTTGCTTGCTCGCGCACGTCTCTCCTGTTCGATCTGTGACAAAGCTTCGCGGGCGGCTGCCTGCTCGCTCTGTTTCTTGCTCCTGCCCTCGCCGACACCCAGCTCGCGATTACCGACGCGAATTCGGGTGGTGAAGAGCTTGGCGTGATCCGGTCCGCGCTCCCCAACCAGTTCGTAGACCGGATGGCCCCGGAAATGACGATAAGCGGCTTCCTGCAATTCGGTCTTGTAGTCCCGTTCGGTCGTGGGGCCGCCGATATCGCCGGTAAAAAGCTTTTCGACCACGTGTTGCGCCGGACGCAGACCGCCGTCGGTATAGATGGCGCCGATCACGGCTTCGAACCCCGCCGCCAGGATTGAAACCTTCCGCCGCCCGCCGCTCTTCTCCTCGCCTTTGCCAAGGTTCAGATGCTCACCGATTCCGATTGCTTCCGCCTTGGCGGCCAGCGTCCGCGCGTTGACGATCGACGCCCGCTGCTTGGAGAGCAGGCCTTCCTTGCCCTCGGGAAACTGGCGCATCAGGAGGTCCGCGATCGCAAGGTCGAGCACCGCATCGCCGAGAAACTCCAGCCGTTCGTAATGCTCGGTACCGTCCACGGCGCTCGGATGGGTCAGCGCCAGCGCCAAAAGTTCGGGACGCGTGAAGGAGTAATCGAGTGTGCGTTCCAGACCGCGAGCGCTAAGGGGTCTCGGTAGCTCGATTGGCTCCGGAGGCTTGCGTACTCGCTTCGGCTGGAGGCCAAACCAGCTCTCCAACCAATGTCGCGCCGCTATTCGCCAGCGCTTCCACCTCGACTTCATGATTCTTTAACCGCTCGGGCGCGCGTACCTGCACCCGGATATAATTGCGACTGTAGCCCTTGAGCGAATCGGCGTCCGCCGATTCCTCAAGCAGCACTTTAAGTCGCGTGCCGCGAAAGCGCTCCACAAAATCGACGCGCTTGCGCTCGCCCAGCCCGCGCATCAGCTCCGCCCGCCGTTTGATCTCCGTCGGATTCACCTTGCCGCCCAGCTTTGCCGCCGTAGTTCCGCTCCTGACCGCGTAAGGAAAGACGTGGAAGTAGGCCAGCGGCAGATTCTCGACAAACTTAAAGTAACGGTCGAAGCTCAACCGGCTCTCGCCGGGGAAGCCTACGATCAAATCCGTACCGATCGCCGCTTCCGGTATCACCGTCAGTATACGTTCCAGAAGACCTTTATAAAAGCCGGTCTTATAGCGCCGGCGCATCGCGCCCAGAATCTCGTCGTCGCCGGATTGCAGCGGCAGATGCAGATGGGGGCAGAACTTGTCGCTTTGCGCGAGGATCTCCAGAAGGCGATCGCTCAGCTCCTCGGGATCGATCGAACTGAGCCGCACCCGGCCGATGGGACATCGCTCGGCGATCATCTCAAGCAGGGATTCCAGCGTAACCTGCGGCGTAAGATCCTTGCCGTAACCGCCGAGATGGACGCCGGTCAGAATCACTTCCTTGAAGCCCTGCTCGTGAAGCCCGTCGAGCGCCGCCATCACATCCCGGGGCGGAACGCTGCGCGAACTGCCGCGCGAAAACGGGATTACGCAGAAGCTGCAGAACTGATCGCATCCTTCCTGGAGCCTGAGGAACGCCCTGGTCTGGCCGGCAAGCGACGCCGGACCCACCGCGATCTCGGCCTTTTCCTTGCGCAGGTTCGTAACCAGCACCCGCTCGCCGTCCCCACCAAGCGCCGCGGACGTGAGGTCGTCGAGCCGCGCGAGGCCAATCACCCGATCCACCTGCGGCGCCGCCGCCAGCACCGCGGGATTCGCCTGCGCCAGACATCCGGTCATCACGATTCGCGCCTTGGGATTGAGCCGGCGCGCGCGACGGGCAAGCTTCAGGCTCTCGGTGTCGGCCCGATCGGTCACCGTGCAGGTGTTGATCACGTAAACGTCGGCGACCTCGTCGAACTCGCCCCGTTCAAGGCCGACGCCGCTCAGCCGGTCTTCGATGACCGCCGAGTCATAATGATTGACCTTGCATCCCAGCGTCGCGATCGCGAATCGCATCAACCCGTCTATGCCTCCAGCGCCCGTTCGATAAATCCGCCGCCCAGCACTTCGTCGCGCTCATAGAATACGCAGGCTTGGCCCGGAGTCACAGCCGGGTAGCCGTAACTCGCGAATCGCACCTCGGCGCGTTCGCCCGCGAGCAGCTTGAGCGTCGCCGGCATCGCCGGATGGCGGTAGCGGATCTTTACTTCGATTTCCCTCTCGTCGCGCGCGGCCAAACGATCGTCAACCAGGCTGACTTGCCGGGCGATGAGCCCGCGCGAGGCCAGCTCGTCGCGCCGGCCGACGACGACCCGCCCACGGTCGGCATCGATCTCGCGGACGTAAAGCGGCTCTCCGGCCGCAACGCCCAGGCCCCGACGCTGCCCGACGGTAAACCGATGAATCCCGTTGTGCTCGGCCAATACGCGCCCGTCGCCGTTGACCACCTGTCCGGCCCTGATTCGGTCGGGATGGACGCGGTCGGCGACGAACCGCGCATAGTCGCCTTCGGGCACGAAGCAGATCTCCTGACTCTCGGGCTTGTCGGCATTGGCCAGCCCGAGCGCCCGGGCGCGCTCGCGGACTTCGCCCTTGGTCATCTCTCCGAGCGGAAACAGGGTGCGCGCCAACTCCGCCTGCGTCATCGCGAACAGGAAGTAGGACTGATCCTTCGCCGCGTCGGCCGCGCGCAGCAGATGAAAGCGACCCGCCGCGTCGCGCTCGACGCGCGCATAGTGGCCGGTCGCGATGAAATCGGCGCCGAGCGCCTGGGCGCGGCGCCAGAGCCGGGCGAACTTGATCTCGCGATTGCACATCACGCACGGATTGGGCGTACGCCCCGCGACATATTCATCTACGAAGTTGTCGATCACGCCAGCGGAAAACTCGGCACGCAGGTCGGCCACATAGAACGGAAAATCCATCCGCTCCGCCACGCGGCGCGCGTCCTCAAAATCCTCGTACGAGCAGCAGGTCTGCCGCCGTTCGCCGCCGCCATTGTGGTTTTCGCCGGATACCAGCCGCATCGCGATTCCCACCACGTCATAATTCCGCTCGCGCAGAATCGCCGCGGCGACCGAACTGTCGACACCGCCCGACATCGCGACCACGACTCGCGCGCTCATCTTGAAACCTGATGCGCGTGCGGTTCGCGCGCCGGCGATTCAGCTGCCGCGACGGTCGCCCATATGCGCGCGATTGTCTCCGTCGCCCGCTCGACCTCGGCGGTCGTCGTAGCCCATCCCAGGCTCAGGCGGAGCGAGCTTCGCGCCTCGGCCGCGCTTCGCCCCATCGCGAGCAGCACGTGCGACGGCTCGACCGATCCGGCCGCGCACGCCGAGCCCATCGAGACCTCGACCCCTTCGAGATCGAGCGCGATCAGCATGCTCTCGCCGAGCACGCCGGGAAACGTCAGGTTGAGTGTATTTGCGATGCGCCCTTCAAGCGGCCCGTTCAGGATGAGTCCCGGGATCGATTGCGAAAGCAGGCGCAGCAGCCGATCGCTGAGCGCGGCCATCCGCGCGATCTCGGCGTCAAGCCTCGCTTCGACCGCCGCGGCGACGGCGCCGAAGGCGATCGCCCCGAGCAGGTTGGGCGTCCCCGCCCTTAATCCGCTCTCCTGCGGACCGCCAATCATCGTCGAGACCAGCTTGGCGCGATCTCCGACGTAGAGCGCGCCGATTCCGGCCGGTGCGCCAAGCTTGTGGCCGCTGAGCGTGAGCAGATCGCATCCCAGCGCGCCCACCGAAACCGGCATCCGCCCAATACCCTGCGCCGCATCGACGTGAAACAGCGCCCCAGCGTTTCTCGCCGCAACCCCGAGCGGCGCAAGCTCCTGAATCGTCCCGATCTCGGAATTCGCCAGGCCCAGCGTCACCAGCGCCGTGCTTTCGTCAAGCGCTCGCATCACGCTGTCGGCCTGGATTCGTCCGTCCCGATCCGGCGCGGCGCGAACGATTTCGAATCCGTGCGCCTGCAATCGCGCGAGCGGCGCGAGAATCGAAGAGTGCTCGATCGCCGAGCTGATAATCTTGCGCCGCGCCCCGATCGTCGCGTTGGCGACGCCGAAAATCGCGAGATTGTTAGATTCGGTGCCGCCGCTGGTGAATACCACCCGTCGCGGCACGGCTCCGATCAATCGCGCAACCTGCTCGCGTGCCCGCTCCAGCGCGCGCCGCGCGCGCTGACCCGCGCGATGCACCGAGGCCGGGTTCGCCTGCCCGATAGCGGCAAAATCGCCTATCGCCTGGCGCGCCTCGGGTCGAAGCGGAGCGCCGGCGTTATAGTCGAGGTAAACTGTCATTTTGACCCGAATAACTTACCCTACCCGGCTGCCCGGCAAAAGGTACACCCGTTTTCCACTGGATAAACAATCCTCCGGGAGGCCCTTGTTATACAAGGTTTTTGTGCCGATGCGACATGTGCGATATTCATTTTGACGGCTGGGGAAAGCATGAATCGGCACGCGGCGGTGTTCCCACCCAGCCGTTGACTGAAAGTTGACGCCCCGATTGGGAGCGAAGTGAAACGATGCGAAACGTGAGATTCCCGGTCATCGCGATCGCAACAATTTTTGCCTTCTCCGCGATGGCGGCGATTTTTTGCGAGGCCAAGGTACAGGTGGGCCCGGGCCAGCCGATGGAGGCGATCGAAAAGCTGGTAGCGAAGGGCAAGCTGGCGGAGGCGACCGCGCGTCTGAGCCATACCTATCGATTCGATAATCCGGACGGCCTCGCCGCGCTGCGGCAGTTTTCAATCATGATCTTGCGGCGGGGATTGTCGGAGCGCGATCCCTACGAACGATGCTACGTGGCCAGTTCTCTGGGTCAGAGCGGCGAACCTGACAACATCGCGATCCTGACGACCGCCTTCAAGTCCACCAAGCTCGGGCTGAAAACCGCGGCGGCCGACGGGCTCGGAGAGATCGGCGACGACGCGGCGATCGCCGCCCTGCAACGCCTGTACGGGTCGGGAACTGAAGGCGAGCGCCAGATACTGGTCGAAGCGCTGGCCCAGCTCACCAATCCGAACGCGATGGCCGCGCTCAGCGAGGCCGCCGACAGCACCGACAAACCGGTGCGTCTGATCGCGATCAAGGGGCTTGGCCACCTCCACAATCGCGAGGCGATCCCGCGCCTGCGGCAGCTCCTGGCCGCAAGTCAAAACCCGATGGAGAAAGCCACCATCGCCCGCTCGCTGATTCAGCTCAGAGACGATTCCGCGATGGCTGCCATCAAGACCGCGCTTCAGGATTCCCACGAGGTGTGGGCGATGGCGACGGCGGCGCTGGCGATGGGCGACGCGCACGATCCGCGGGTGGTGCCGATGCTCAAGCAGGCGCTCACCGCGCAGGACGACATCGACGTGAGGCTGGCCGCGGCCGTCGCGCTGACCCACTACAACGATCCGGCCGGCGCGGAATTCATCAAAGGCGCGCTACAGACCGACGATCCGATCACGGTCCGCTATGTCGGCGAACTCCTCGACGACATCGATCTCACCAACGCTCGCGAGATTCTGACTATCGCGCTGGCCAATCCCGATATCGGCCTGCGGATGGCGGCGCTGAAGACGCTTGGTTCGGTTGGCGGAGAACCGGAGGCCGTCATGCTCAAGAATGCGCTGACCAGGATCAACGAACCGACGAGCCGTGCGCTGATCGCGCGCGCCCTGGGACGCATCGCGCGCCCGGCCTGTATCGAGCCGCTGCTGACGATGGTGCCGGAATCCAGCACCGTGGAACGATACACCGCCGCTGCGGGTTTGGAACGAACCGCCAGCCGCCTGCTCAAGCAAAGCGGCTCGGCGCAGCCTCCTGCCACGATGTCTCGTTAACAGCGGTCATTCCGAGCAAGGCGAGGAATCCCGGTCTACAAACGCCGACTCAGCCAGCTACGCAAGGCTCTCATCGGGGGAGATTACAGGAACGAAAGCTGGGCGATGAAACGCCTTCCTCTGCTCCCGCTATGCCCGCGCGCGCGGATGCCCGTTGCTCTCGCCCGCCGCTTCGCGAGCGCGCGCACCGTCGTTCCTGCCTGCCGCCTTGATCCGCGGCCTGGCGTTGTCCTTGTGCAGCTTGTACTCGACCGAATCGCTCAGCGCCTGCCAGCTCGCCTCGATGACGTTGTTGGAAACGCCCACCGTGCCCCAGTGCCGCTTGCCGTCGGTCGATTCGATCAGCACCCGCACCCGCGCGCCGGTGCCCGCGCCGTTGTCCAACACGCGGACCTTGTAATCGACCAGTTGCATCGCGGCGAGGCCCGGATAGTAAGGCACCAGCGCCTTGCGCAGCGCCGAATCCAGCGCGTTGACCGGGCCGTTGCCGATCGCCGAGGTGCGGCTGCGCCGCCGGTCGGGGCCGTCGATAACCACTACGGCTTCGCTGAGCGGCGCCTGGTCTTCGTGCCACTTGTCGTCGAAGACCCGAAAGCTGACAAACTGGAAATGCTCGCGCTCCATCCCGAGCGCCCGCAGCATCACCAGCTCGAAGGAGGCGTCGGCGCCGTCGAATACGTAGCCGGCCGCTTCGAGGCGCTTGAGTTCCTCGAGCAGTCCGCCGATTTTCTCGTTCTTCGGGTCGATCTCGATGCCGAATTCTTTGGCTTTATAAATGATGTTGGCCTGCCCGGCGAGTTCCGAGAGCAGCACGCGGCGATCATTGCCGATCAGCGCGGGATCGACATGCTCGTAGGTCCGCGTGTTGCGCTGGATTCCCGAAACGTGCAGCCCGCCCTTGTGGGCGAAGGCGCTGCGGCCGACGTAGGCCTGGCGCGCGAGCGGCGTGATATTGGCAAGCTCGTAGACCAGCGCCGACAGGTCGCTCAGCTTCTTGAGCTTCGCGGCCGGGATGCAGTGATAGCCGAGCTTGAGCTGCAGATTGGCGATTACCGAGATCAGATTGGCGTTGCCGCAGCGCTCGCCCAGACCGTTGATCGTCCCCTGAACCATCGCCGCGCCGCCGCGCACCGCCGCGACCGAATTCGCGACCGCCGACTCGGTGTCGTTATGGCAATGGATTCCGATCGGGCATTTCACCGTATCGATCGCCGCGCACACTCCGGCTTCGATCTCGTGAGCCAGCCTGCCGCCATTGGTATCGCAGAGCGTGATCGAATCGACGCCTGCGTCGTCGGCCGCTTTCAGGCACGCCAGCGCGTAATCGCGGTTGAAGGTGAAGCCGTCGAAGAAGTGCTCGGCGTCGAAAATAACTTCGTCGACCTTTTTTTTGAGGTACCGGATCGTGTCGTGCAGGATTTCGAGATTGGCTTCGTTCGAGATCCTGAGCGCTTCCTTGACGTGAAGGTCCCAGGTCTTGCCGACGATGGTCGCCACCGGAGTGTCGGCGCGCAGAATCAGCAGCAGGTTGCGATCGTCGGCGGCGCGAACGTTGGCGCGCCGGGTCGAGCCGAAGGCGGCGATTTTGGCGTGACGCAGCTTGAGCTTCTTGACCGCGGCGAAGAACGCGGCGTCGCGCTCGTTCGAGCCCGGCCATCCGCCCTCGATATAATCGATTCCGATATCGTCCAGCCGCGCCGCGATCGTGAGCTTGTCGGCCAGTCCGAGCGAAACGTCCTCCGATTGGCACCCGTCGCGCAGGGTGGTGTCGTAAATCTGGATCTTCTTCGCTACCGCCATCGCCGCTAGCCCTTGGCCGCCGGGGCGGCATTTTCGGGAATAAACGCGTCGTGCAGGGCACGCACCGCGAGTTCGCCGTATTTGCTGTTGACTACCACCGAGACCTTTATTTCAGAGGTCGCGATCATCTCGATATTGACGCGCTCCGCCGCGAGCACCTGAAACATCTTCGAGGCCACGCCGGCGTGGCTGCGCATCCCGCAGCCGACGATCGATACCTTCGCGACCTGCTCTTCGTGTTGGATACCCCGCGCGCCGATTTCGCCCGCGATACCTTTAACGAGATCGAGCGCGCGACCGAGATCGGCTCGCGGCACGGTGAAGGTCAGGTCGGTGCGGCCGTCGGCGCTGGCGTTCTGGATGATCATGTCGACGACGATTCCGGCCGCCGCGATCGGGCCGAAAATCCTCGCCGCCAGACCGGGCCGGTCCTCGACCCCGGCGATCGTGATCTTGCTCTCGTTCTGGTCGAGCGTTACGCCCGAGACCAGAACCGCTTCCATTGATTGATCTTCCTGTCCCACCCAGGTTCCCTCAGCGTCACTGAAGCTTGACCGGACCACCAGCGGCACGTTGTAACGCTTCGCCAGTTCCACCGAGCGAAGCTGCAACACCTTGGCTCCGAGGCCCGCCAGCTCCGACATCTCGTCGTACGAAATTCGTTTGAGCTTGCGCGCCTGCGGGCACAAGTTCGGATCGGCGGTATAAACCCCGTCGACGTCGGTGTAGATCTCGCAAAGGTCGGCTTTGAGCGCTGCCGCCAGCGCCACCGCCGTCAGGTCGGAAGCGCCGCGCCCGAGCGTCGTGATATTGCCGTCGGCGTCTACCCCCTGGTAACCGGCCACCACCACGATATTACCCTCGTCCAGGGCCTGCAACACGCGCGCTCCGTCGATCGATTTGATCCGCGCGCGTCCGTAGTTGGAATCAGTCTCGATACGCAGTTGATGGGCCAAAAACGACACCGCCGGCGCGCCGAGCGCCTGCAGGCGAATCGCGAGCAGCGCCGCCGAAACCTGCTCGCCGGTCGCGACCAACACGTCGGTTTCCCGGGGTTCGGGAGCGGGACTGAGCTCAGAGGCAAGCTTGAACAGCCGATTGGTCTCGCCCGCCATTGCGGACACCACCACCACTATCCGATCGCCGTCGGCGCGCGATTTCATCACGCGCTGCGCCACCGCCTGGATCCGCTCGACCGAGGCGACCGAAGTGCCGCCGTATTTCTGGACGATTAATGCCACCGCTTCCGTTCCCCCGCGCAGGAGTAAACCTTAAGTATTAATCGAAATCGCGTCTCATGCCAGATGCCGAAAGAAGCTGCTGGTCCACTATGCAACCGCGGCCGATTCGAGATGGCGCTTGAGCTTTTCGATAATCGCGATATAGCGCTCGCCCCTGGCGCTGATTTCTATCGTGCGGCTGTTGGCGCCCGCATAGCGAATATTTATCGCAAGGCAACTGAGCTCGTCCGCCTCGCGCAATCGCTCGAACCACTCAACCGCCGCGACACCGCTCGAAAACAGATATTCGCGCAGGCCTAGATCGTCGAGTCCAGCCTCGTCCAGCCGATATAGGTCGATATGATAGAGCGGCAGCCGCCCGCGATGCTCCTGGATCATCGTGAAGGTCGGGCTCAGGATATCTTCTTCCCTGAGATTCAGGCCGCGCGCGAGCCCCTTGATGAAGCAGGTCTTGCCGGCGCCCAGCTCGCCGCTGAATCCCAACAGCTCGCCGCCTTCGAGCATGAAAGCGAGCCGCCGTCCCCACGCCCTGGTCTCGCGACTCGATGAACTATGCAGGATTAACGTCATCGTCGAAAAACCCGTTGTTTCATGAACCGAGCGCGGCCAGCGCCGCCGGAAGCTCTTCGATCACGTCACCGGTAATATAGCCGATCGGACCTCGGCTGCGCGCGACCCGATCGGCCGCGTCGCCATGGAGGAAAACCCCAAGCGCCAGAGCGTCGAGCGGCATCATCCCCTGGCCGAGCAGAGCCGCGAGCATCCCGGACAGAGCGTCGCCCATCCCCGGCGTGCCCATCCCGGGATTGCCGGTGGAATTGATGTAAATTTCGCCGTCGGGCCCGGCGATTACCGAACGGGCGCCTTTGAGCAGAACGAACGCACCGGTGCGATCGCTGAGGGTGCGCGCCGCCGTGATGCGATCGGCGTTGACCTGCGCGGTCGAAATCCTGAGCAGCCGCGCCATCTCCCCCGGATGCGGCGTCATCACGACCGGCCCGTGCGCGCTCCTGACGCTCTCGCATCCGATCTCGGCCAGCGCGTTGAGCGCGTCGGCGTCGATCAGTAGCGGTCGGTTGGGAGCCGTTCCCTCCTCGATCAGGAACGTGACCAACCGCTTCGTATCGTCGCTGACTCCGATACCCGGCCCGACCATCAGCGCGTCCTTGCCGGAGATCGCGGCGCTGAGACGCGCAATCGATGCGGTCGCATCGAAATGGCCGTCGCGGTCCGGCATCGGCTCGGTCATGATTTCCGCCTGACCGGCGGCCACAATCGTGGCCACCGATTCGGGAATCGCCGCAGTGACCAGCCCGGCGCCCATTCGCAACGCGCCGCGCGCGGCGAGCAACGCGGCGCCGCCCTTCCCTCGCCCTCCGGCGATCACAAGCGGATGGCCGAATAGGCCTTTATGCGAATTCGCGGCGCGTGGACGGATAAGCGGCTTGATGTCCACCTTCTCAAGCCATCGCCCATGCGGCGCGATCTCCTCAATCGCCGCAGGGGCGAAGCCGATATCGGCGACTTCAAGCTCGCCGCAAAGCGCGCCGCCCGGATAGCTGAAATGCCCGAACTTGGCCAATCCGAACGTTACGGTGAGAGATGCGGATACCGCCGCACCCATGATCGCGCCGGTATCGGCATTGATCCCCGAGGCGATATCCACCGCTACCACCGGCGCACCGCTCGCGTTAATCAGTTCGATCGCCCGAAGCGGCAGGCCCGTGACGGCAGCGTTCAGCCCGATGCCGAAGACCGCGTCTACAATGATCGCCGGACGCTCGGCGAAAACCGCCGCGATCGCGTTCTCGTCGCACGCCTCGCGGACTTCGCCGCCGCTGTCGAGAAATTCGCGGCACGCCCGAGCCGCATCGCCCTTGAGCTCCGAGATGCGCGCTAACAGGACGGCGCGAACTTTTGCGCCGCTATCCTTCAGCCGACGCGCCGCGACCATTCCGTCGCCACCGTTGTTGCCCTTGCCCGCCACGACCAGCACTCCGGCGGCGAGCGTATCGGGCCGGCGACGCGACAGCGCGAGCGCAACCGCTTCGCCCGCCCGAGTCATCAGCGAATAGGAAGGGATACCGAACTTGTCCTGGCTTAGCCGGTCGAGCCGCCGGCTCTCTTCGGCGCTGAGCAGCTTCACAGATTTATCCTACCAAAGCGCGATAGCCCGCCGCATCGGGGGCCGAGGAGACCGATTTCGGGCAACCTCCGTGACGGATACGCGGATTCAGCGGCGGCGCGGCGCTGCGCGCTTCGCGTCCTGCGCGGTCGCTCGCGCCATCAGGACCTTCATCTCGCGAACCGCCCGCTCCACCCCGACCATCACGGCGCGCGCGACGATCGCATGGCCGATATGAAGCCAGCGCAATCCCGAAATCGCCGCGATCGGCCCGACGTTGCGATAGTTAAGCCCGTGGCCGGCGTTGGGTTTGAGCTTGAGCGAGCGCGCGATTCTCACCGCCTCATAAATTTTGTCGAGCTCGGCGCTGGACGCTTCACCGAGTTGAGGCCGGCTCGCGCGGCCGGATGGGTCGGCGAACTCTTTCTCGCGGATATTCGCGTAGGTGCCGGTATGCAGCTCGACAAAGTCCGCGCCGAGCCGCGCCGCCGCTTCCACCTGCCTGCGATCCGGCTCGATGAACAAGCTGACGCCGATGCGTGCGGCGCGAAACCGCGCGATTATCGGCCCAAGACGATCGCTCAGGCCCACGGCATCGAGTCCGCCCTCGGTGGTGAGTTCCTCGCGCCGCTCGGGCACGATGCAGACCTCATTGGGCCTCACCCTGAGCGCCAGCTCGACCATCCCGTCGGTCGGCGCGAGCTCCTGGTTCAGATGAACGTTGATTGCTTCGCGGATGCGGAACAGATCGTTGTCATGGATATGGCGGCGATCCTCGCGGACATGAAGGGTGATAGCGTCTGCGCCGGCTTTGATTGCCGCCATCGCCGCCTCGAGCGGATCGGGATAGCTGACGCGGCGCGCCTCGCGCAGGGTCGCGACGTGATCGACGTTGACTCCGAGCTTCAGCATCGCGCTACGATTCGGCGCCGATGCGTTTGGAAATCGCGGCGCAGACTTCATGGGCGAGCGTTTTGATAGCGGCGGCGTCCTCTCCCTCGATCATCACCCGGGCGAGCATCTCGGTGCCGGAGTAGCGCACCAGGATCCGACCGGCGTTGCCCAGCCGCGCCTCGACGGCGTGGATAAGCGTCGTCACTTCCGGCATCCGGCTCAACGGTAAGCGCTCCCTGACGCGAACGTTTTCGAGCACCTGCGGCATCCGTTCCATCACGCGCAGTTCGCGCAGCGCCTTGCCGCTTTCAACCATGTGGGCGAACACCAACAACGTGGTGATGAGACCGTCGCCAGTGGTTGAGTGATCCATGAAAATGATGTGGCCCGATTGCTCGCCGCCGAGATTGTAGGAGTGCGCGCGCATCTCGCGCGACACCGCGGGATCTCCCACCTCGGTGCGAACCAGGCGGACGCCCGCCTCGGCGAGCGAACGCTCCAGCCCGAAGTTACTCATCACCGTCGCCACCACCGTATTCGCGGCGAGTTTGCCCTCGGCGGCCATCTTGCGCCCCATCATCGCCATCACGTCGTCGCCGTCGAGGATGTTTCCGGCGGCGTCCACGATCATCGCCCGGTCGCCGTCGCCGTCCAGCGCGATACCGACGTCGGCCCGCTCCCGTTTCACCGCTTCACGCAGCTTCTCCGGATGAAGCGCGCCGCAACCGAGGTTAATGTTTTTGCCGTCGGGATCGACGCCGAGCGCCACCACGTCGGCGCCAAGCTCTTCGAGCACCTCGGGACCGACCCTGTAGGCGGCGCCGTTGGCGCAGTCGATAACGACTTTGAGTCCGTCCAGCACCAGGTTGCGCGGCAGACAGGCCTTCAGAAAGATCAGGTAGCGGCCGATCGCGTCATCGATTCGCGCCGCCTTGCCGATATCCTCGGCGGTCGGCCGCCGATTGCCGAACGCGCCTTCGTCGAAGACCGCTTCCTCGATCTGACGCTCGATCGCGTCGTCGAGCTTGAACCCGTCGCGCGAGAAAATCTTGATGCCGTTGTCCTGGAAGGGGTTGTGCGAGGCCGAGATTACCACGCCGGCGTCGGCTCGCATGCTGCGGGTCAGGAACGCGATTCCGGGCGTCGGCAGCGGGCCGACCAGCAGCACGTCAGCGCCCATTGAGCAGATCCCCGACGCCATCGCGGTCTCCAGCATGTAGCCGGACAGCCGCGTGTCCTTGCCGATCAAAATTCGATGGTGCCGCCCGGGAGCCTTCTTGAATACATAGGCGAGGGCCCGGCCGAGCTTGAGCGCGATCTCGGAAGTGATCGGATCGATGTTCGCGATTCCGCGAATCCCGTCGGTGCCGAACAGTCTGCGGCTATCGTTTTGCATTGGATCGCTTTTGAACCGCACGGCTTGCCCCCTTCGCGAACAGGCGAAGCTTGATTTTTAACGGCGTCTGGCGCACCAGATCGACTCCCTCCGGCAGATCAACCTTTACCGGCAACTCGTTCGATCCGGGTCCCACGCCCAGCGCTTCGACGTAAACCGCCCCGTCAAGATTAAGGGTGGAAAGTTTGTTCATCGAGCCTCGCACCGTGACTTCCGCCCGATCAGGCTCGATTTTATATTCCAGAGCGGCATCGCGTACCCGGATTTCCAGTTCGTGGAAACGACGATCGGTCACGACTTCCTGAAGCCTGACCGTGCCCGCCACCTGCTCGATTGAAAGCCTGATTAAGCCGCCTGGATTTATCACGCCCACCTCACGCGAGACGTCTGCCGAAGCGCCGTCAACGTCGAACGGTGCGGTCTCGAGTTTTTGCAGCCGGCCAACTTCGCGGCCCGGCCCGGTAACCGTAACCGTCGGCGGTTTAACATCCACCGCCGAAATCGTGTAGCCGCGCGCCGCCCGACCGCCGACGCTCAAATGGACCGGCACTTGCCTGCTCACCAACTGGTCGACATCCAGTCTGATTTGAGCCGGCGAAATTCGCTCGATGCGTGTCTGGCGCGGAACGTTGAAGCGGTCGGGACCGATATTAAAATCAGCCTGTCCGGGCGCGACTCCGGCCAGGTCGAGCCGCAACGTGAGTCTGCCGGGATCGAGCAGGGAAAGCAGGGTGCGAGGTCCCGAGACGACAAGGTTCACAAACTCGGGATGCGCGTTTACGATCATCAGGTTGGCCGGCAGGCCGCGATACGCGACCGGAATCTGGAGCGAGATTTCGGCGTCGCGCTGACCCGCGTTGACCAGCAGCCAGAGACCGACCGCCACCAGCAGGGAGATGACCCTCAGGCCGATGTTGCGTGTCAGCGCCTGCTTTACGTTCGATCCCCGCATGGATGCCTGATTCACCGCTCACCGACCAGGATGACGCCGCTCAGGCGGCTGACAGCTCTTGCAAGGTTGCGCGCAAGGCGGAAGGTTCCAGACCCCGTGCGATGGTTCCACCGTGGGCCACGGAGATGGTGCCGTCCTCTTCCGAAACCACGATCACGTACGCGTCGGTTTCTTCCGTGATCCCGATCGCAGCACGATGGCGCGTACCGAGCGTCCGGCTGACGCCGGGATTGGCCGATAGCGGAAGCAGACACGCGGCGGCAAGGATCCGGTCGCCCCTGCCGATAACCGCACCGTCATGGAGCGGCGATCCCGGCATGAAGATCGTTTCCAGCAGATCGGCGGAAAGATGGGCGTCGATCCTGCTTCCCGACTCGATATACTCGTTCAGACCGGTGCCCTGCTCGAGTACGATCAGGGCGCCGATGCGATGGGCCGAGAGCCAGGTCGCGGCCTGGACCAGTTCTTCGGCCACCGCCGCACTGCTCGCCGGGGGCTCAAACAGTTGAAAGAACTGGCGCGAACCCACTCCGGTCAGAGCGCGGCGGATGTCGGTCTGGAAAATTACCACAAGGATTAAGATTAACGACCCGAGAAAACTGTTCAGCAGCCAGTTGAGCGTGAACAGCCCGAGCATCTGCGAGGCGACGTAGGCGGCTCCCAGAACCACCAACCCCGCCACCATCTGCATCGCGCGCGTGCCGCGGATAAGCACCGCGATGCGATAGATCACGAAGGCGACAATCAGGATGTCAGCGGCGTCCTGCCAGCGCAGTGGAGGTATTACATCAAGATATCCGTGCATCACTCATCGCGGCGTTCCATGCCGACAACCACATTCCATCCTACAGGTTTTTCACCGATGGTGCGCACAACGCCGACGCCATCCGCACCACCGCCGCCATCGGCCCCGGGTCGTGCACTCGTACGATGGCGGCTCCCCCGGCGATCGCCAGCGCCACCGCCGCCGCGGTGCCAAACAACAGGTCGATGTCGGTTTCTCCCGCGATCTGCCGCACGAAACTCTTGCGCGATACACCTACCAATACCGGATATCCCAGCCTGCACAGGTGCGGCAAGGCGTTCAGCAGTTGAAGATTATGGGTCGCGGTCTTGGCGAAGCCAATCCCGGGATCGAGAACGATCCGTGAGCGCGCGACCCCGGCCTTGACGGCCGCACGGGCGCGACCGGCCAGATACTCGCGCACTTCGCCGACGACGTCCCGATAGCGCGCCAGACGCATCATGGTCGCCGGCGTGCCCCGCATGTGCATCAGGATTACGGCAGCGCGCGCATCCGCCACCGTCTTCGCCATCGCCGGATCGAACTCCATCGCGCTTACGTCGTTGACGATCGTCGCGCCCTCATCCAGCGCCGCGTGCGCGACCGAGGCCTTGCGGGTATCGATCGATATCGGCCGGCCGAGTTTGCCGCGCAAGGCGCGAATTACCGGAAGCACGCGGCTCAGTTCGTCTTCGGACGAAACCTCCCCGGCGCCGGGACGAGTCGATTCGCCGCCGATATCGATTATGTCGCGCTCCGGCCCGCGCCATCCCGATTGCGTGCTCGACGGCATGGTCGGGATCAGCGTAACGGCCCCCATCGGAGAACGAATCCGGCGTGACGTTGAGCACGCCCATCACCACCGGAAACCGGATGAGGCTTCCGTCGCTGAGCCGAAGCCCCCCGCGAAAGCGCTCCGCGGCCTTTAACCGGGTGTTCTTGATCACCTCGGCTTGCTCTACCTTAGACGGGGACGACATCGTGAAAGTGCCGATAGTCGATCCGCATCCGACCGTCGGGAAGCCGGCCAAGGATATCGACAAAGCGGGCATTCCAGACGATCTCGTCAGCGGCGTAAGATTGACGGGCATGGATGGTCTGGGCATAGGTTTCATCCAGGCCGGTCAAGGATACGATGATCTCGGCCTCCGCAGCGGCGAGTGAGGCGGGAGTTGCTTTCCAAAAGGGGCTTCGTTCGTCGATCGGATGAATCGCGGTCCAGCTCAAAGCGAAGGACGGATTTTGTCGGCGCACCAACCGCAGATCGATGGACGCGGCGCACAAGCACGTTCTCCGCGGTGGTCTCGATCCGCATCAGTACCGCGTGAACCTGGGCTTCGATAATCCGGTTGTTGCGTTCGTTGGCCATCCGAAACATCAGACTCGGCACACCATCCCACGGAGAAATGACCGCAACCCGACTGAAAAGCACGTGCGCCGTGGGCCGCGAGAATTTCGCGAAGATCAGGCCTGTTGCGATCGCGAGCCCGAGCAAGCCTGTCATAGATTCGATTGTAACCAGGACATTGGCGAGTGGCGTACGCGGAACCATCTTGCCGAAACCAATCGTCGCCATGGTCTGCACGCTGAAGAAAAACGCGTCGGCGAACGAGCCGGGTCGGGCGTTTTCGATGCTGTCGCCGCCGAGCACATAGCCGAGGGCAAACACCGCGTTGGCGACAACGTAGAGCAGCCCTAAGACCATCACCAGCCCCGGCCATGAGGCCTCCAGCAGAAAAAGATACAGGTCGTTCCGGTATTTGCGCGAGAGGCCCGTGCAGACAACGACGTCAGAGTTTCGGCTCTCGGAACGTCTGGACCACCATCGGCCTTTTCGCGAAATCAAACCGCTCGCCATTTCCTTCCCGGAATATACCTGCCGTGCTTATTCGCGCCAGCGCGGCCGCCGGGTATAGAGCGCACGGAATACAGCTATTGAACAGGTCGCGGGAAGCCCGGAAGACAATCCCTTGGCCGCCGGCGAACATCGCGGAACGCTACGGAGCGACTCAGGACCCGACTTAAGTCGGGTCAGGCCAGAACCGGCTTGGGAGGCAGGCCGGGAATCGGCTGCTCCTCCTCGACCTTCTTCGGCCGTTCTTTGGCGGATTCAGGCGCGCGAGGCTGGCCGATGCCGAAACCGCCGGCTCGCCATCGCGGTATCTCCCTGCCCTCGCGGTAGGCGGCAACCATCGCTTCGACTTCGCTGCCGTCGAGCACTTCTTTTTCCAGCAGGCGCTCGGCGATGATGTGCAGCAGCGGCAGATTTTCCGAAAGCAGAGTGCGCGCCTTGTCGTAGGACGCCTGAATCATCCGGCGCACCTCGTGGTCGATTTCGATCGCGGTGTGCTCGGAGTAGTCCTTGTGATGGGCGATATCGCGGCCGAGGAAAACCTGTTCCTCCTTGCGGCCGAAAGTCATCGGGCCGAGTCTGGCTCATGCCCCACTCGCACACCATCTTGCGCGCCAGTTCGGTCGCCTTCTCGATATCGTCACCCGCACCGGTGGTGGTGTGGTCGAAAATCAGCTCCTCGGCGACCCTGCCGCCGAACATCATCGCCAGCCGCGTTATCAGGTAATCGCTCGAATAGGTGTAACGATCGTCGAGCGGAAGCTGTTGCGTCACCCCCAAGGCCATGCCCCTCGGGATGATCGTGACCTTGTGCACCGGGTCGGCGCCGGGCAGCAGTATCGCGACCAGCGCGTGGCCGCCCTCGTGATAGGCGGTGTTGCGCCGCTCCTCCAGCGACATCACCATCGAGCGCCGTTCGGCGCCCATCATGACCTTGTCCTTGGCGAGCTCGAAATCGCGCATGTCGACTTTTTCTTTGTTCTCTCGCGCCGCGAGCAGGGCTGCTTCGTTAACCAGGTTCTCCAGGTCGGCACCCGCGAATCCCGGCGTTCCCCGCGCCAGCTTCTCGATAACTACGTCGTCAGCGATCGGAACCCGCCGGGTATGGACCTTCAGGATGCCTTCGCGGCCCCTGATATCGGGACGCGGCACCACGACCCGCCGGTCGAACCGTCCGGGCCTCAGCAGCGCCGGATCGAGCACGTCGGGACGGTTGGTCGCGGCAACCAGGATTACTCCTTCGTTCGCCTCGAAGCCGTCCATCTCGACCAGCAGTTGATTGAGAGTCTGCTCGCGCTCGTCATGTCCACCGCCGAGGCCGGCCCCGCGATGGCGTCCTACGGCGTCGATCTCATCGATAAATATGATGCAGGGGGCGTGTTTCTTGCCCTGAACGAAAAGATCCCGCACCCGCGAAGCGCCGACGCCGACAAACATCTCGACGAAATCGGAACCGGATATCGAAAAGAACGGTACCCCGGCCTCTCCGGCGATTGCCCGCGCCAGCAAGGTTTTGCCGGTGCCGGGCGCTCCGACCAGGATTACGCCCTTGGGAATCCGTCCGCCGAGCTTGGTGAAGCGCTTGGGATCCTTGAGGAACTGGATTATTTCCTCGAGCTCGTCCTTGGCCTCGTCGATCCCGGCCACATCCGCGAAGGTCACCTTGTGGGTATTTTCATTCAGCAGCTTGGCGCGGCTCTTGCCGAACGACATCGCCTTGCCGCCGCCGACCTGCATCTGGCGCATGAAGAAAATCCACACCCCGACCAGCAGCAGCATCGGGAACCACTGCACCAGCGCGACCATCCACCATGGGTCGCCATCCTCCGGCTTGGCGGCGATTTTCACGCCTTTTTGCCGTAGAACCTTGACCAAATCGGGATCGTGCGGGGCGTAGGTCTTGAAGGACTTTCCGTCGGTACCATGCCCGTGGATCGAGTTGCCCTGAATCGTGACCTCGGCTATCTGGCTGCGGTCAACCTGGTTCAGGAATTCAGAAAAAATAAGGTCCGGTTCACGGGTCTGCTGCCTGCTGAAGATATTGAACAAAAGCAGGAACATCAGCCCGAGCACCAGCCATAGAGCTATGCTGCGGGAAAATTGATTCATGTTCTAAATGTTCTAAATAATGACGCTAGCACGCGGCTTTATTCGCAGGCAACCAAGGGCTTCGCGCGAAGGCGCAGGACGCGACGCGTGGTCGGGGTCACCAACGCGACGCAGCCGCGGGTGATTCCCGGCAGCCACGCGATATCCGCGCCGAGCGCCATGATCGGGAAAGTTCCCCGTTGCTCCCTCGGCAGCTTGAGATCGATAAAGATGTCTTTCACTTTGCGGCTGCCGCCCAACCCGATCGGAACAATCCGGTCGCCCGGCGTGAAGTTCCTTGCTACCAGCCCCGGACCGATCTGGTCGCAGTCGAACAGCGCTTCCGATTTGATTCCCGGCAGGACGGCCGAATCGGCCGAAATCAGCTCCGCCGCAAATAGGACGCCGGCCTGATTCACGACCGTCGTTCCAGGAACGGCCAGCCGAACAGCGAATCGGGGGCTTTTTTCTTCAGTCACCTTCCGTTGGACGAACAGGAGTGTCCCGTATTCGCGCCGCACACGCCATCCGCCGGGCAGGTCCAGCCTGCCGTTGGGCGGCCCTTCGAGGATTAGCCGCCGCATCGCCTCGATATGCGCCCGACCGATCCCGCGCAAGTCGCCCTTGATCCGGGCGATAAAGCTCCGCATCACGGCGCTCTGAAGCGCGGGATGCAACCGCTCGAAGCTCACGATCTCAAGCTCGCCCCGGTTCCCAAGCCGCCGCTCTAATTCATGGCGGGCCAAGCCGTCGATGAGATCGTCCAACTCGCCCATCTCGCCGGCCAGGTCGACCAGCCGGCCGCGAAGCCCCGGCGCGTAGTCGCGTTCGAGCGTCGGCATCAGTTCATTGCGCACCCGATTTCTCGACATCGCCAGCGAGGTATTGCTGCTGTCGACGACGTAGGCCGCGTCGCGCGAGCCGAGGTAGGCCGCAATGTCCTCGCGGCTCAGAGCGAGCATCGGGCGAATCAGCCTCGCCGGCCCCGCCGATGCCATCGCGGCCAAGCCCGCCACGCCGGTACCTCGCAACAATCGGAGCAGAACCGTCTCGGCCTGATCGTCCGCATGATGGGCGAGCGCGATGTACGCGGCGCCCATCTCGTCCGCCGCGTCGCGCAGAAAGGCGTGCCGCAGCTCCCGCGCCCGTTCCTCCAGGTTCGCCATCGAGGCGTCGAGTCCGTCGGCGATACCGACCCTGAGCTCGATTCCGAGCCGGGCGCAGAGATCGCGCACGAACGCCTCGTCGCGCTCCGACTCGGCGCCGCGCAAGCGATGGTTGAGATGGGCGGCGGCAAGCCGATAGCCGAAGCGCTCGCGCAGCTCGATCAAAACATGCAGGAGAGCAACCGAATCCGGCCCGCCCGAGAGAGCAACCAGAATCAGATCGCCGGGATGGGGTACGATTCGGCCCAGCGCCCGCGCGACCTCATCGAGCACGACGCCCGCGATATTTTTTCCAGCGCGATCCATTTACTTATGATCAACGCTACGCGGTCCTAACGGTGGGCGGCAAGGCCGCCTGCGACGGCCTGACGAGAAAGACCCTGTGCTGCTAGCCCTTGAGGAGTTCGGCGCGGGGGTCGGCCGTATGGCGGGCGCGGCGATGCTCGGCAAGCTGCTCCATCAGCTTCCGCTCCTCACTGGTCAGATCGGTCGGCGCCAGCACCTTGAGCTCGAAGAGCAGATCGCCCGCCGGCTCCTCGACCCGTCCCGGCAATCCTCGCCCCTTAAGCCGCATCACGCGACCGGTCTGGCTGCCCGCCGGGATGCTCAGCGATAACCGCCCGTCGAGCGTCGGCACCGTTATCTCCGCGCCCAGCACCGCTTCGTAGTCCCAGATCGGAAGCTGGCATCTGAGATCGCGTCCGGAGATGCTGAACACGCGATGGGGTTGCAGGCGCACGACAATATACAAATCTCCGTTGAGATCGGCGCGGGGGCCGCGTCCGCCCTGCCCCGCGAGACGCATCCGGGTGCCGTCGACCACGCCGGGCGGAATCGTGACTTCGATTCTGCGCCGATTCTCAATCGCTCCCTGCCCGCCGCACTTGTGGCATGGTTGCGCGGTGCGGACCACACGGCGGTTGGCCGCGCGCGCTTCCCGCATCACCATCCCGCTTCCGTTGCAAACGTCGCATTTGTCCTGAGCGGTCAGATCCAGTCGCCGCTTCGACCCGCGCATCGCTTCTTCGAGCGTGATCGCGGCTTCGGCCTCGACATCGGGCGCGCGCTCGGCTTCGGGCTGAAAGCCGAAGCCGGGGAAACCCGCGCCGGGCCGTCCCGCCGCGGGGCTGCGCCGGTGCCCGGACGGCCGCCAAAGCCAAAGAAATTCTCGAAGAAATCGCTGAAATCGCCGCCCGCCGGACCTTCTCCGGCCCCACGCTCGGCGTAACGCCGGCGCATCTCTTCTTCGGGCGCGCCACGCTCCCAGTCGGCTCCGAGCGCGTCGTATTTCTTGCGCTTCTCAGGGTCGCTCAGGACCTGGTAGGCCTCGTTGATTTCCTTGAAGCGGGCCTCGGCGGCCTTGTTGTTGGGATTGACGTCGGGATGGTACTTGCGCGCAAGGCGGCGGTAGGCGGACTTGATGTCGGCTTCGGAGGCGTTACGCTCCACGCCCAGCGTCTTGTAGTAGTCGCGAAATTCCATGGCGCTTGCGATGCTACGTTCCAAGATGCGCACGAGACACGGACGGCGCAACCGGAACACAAGCACCGTAGCGCAATTGGCGGAGCTAACGCGATTGGGTGCCGGCGGAACGCGACGACTCGCGCAAGCGCTCCAACACCGCATCCATCTCGCCGGCATCGGCCTCCAGCCGGGCCTGACGGCGTGCGATAAACATCACGTAGAGAAAAAGGCCGACAAAGATCAGGCTATAGGCAGCAACCAGGTAGCCGAGATTATCCATCACCTTCCACCTTCCCCGGCCGCCTGCCAAAGCGCCAGATCGCGCTTAAGGCCGGTCAGCCGCTGAATGCACCCTGAGCATTTTGAAGCGCATGCTCAGGAGCCAAATGAACAGCGTCGTAAACGCCAGCATCGCGATCAGCAGCGCCGCGACCATCCTTGGGTCCTGCAATCCGTGTTCGCCCTGGCGCGTGAGCAACACCGCCGGATGGATCGTGCGCCAAAGCCTTACCGATACCACGATAATACGGAACGTCGAGCGCACCGATAATTCCTACCACCGCCGCAAAGCGCGCCACCTGCGGGGTATCGCCGCCGAACGCGCGCAGCAACAGGTAGCCGCCGTAAATCAGCCACAGGATGAAGGTCGTGGTGAGGCGCGAATCCCAGGTCCACCATGCGCCCCAGATGGGCTTGGCCCAGATCGAACCGGTGATCAACACCAGCGTGCAGAACACCATACCGACTTCCACCGCGGCATAGCCGAGATCGTCCCAGATCTGACTGCCCAGCCAGAGGTATAGCGCGCCGGCGATCGCCACCAATCCGAAGGAGGCGAACGTGACCATCGCGCAGGGGACGTGAAAGTAGAAAATCCGCTGCACCATCCCCTGTTCGGCTTCGGTCGGCGCGCCCACCAGGGCCATGTACACCGCCACGACCATCGCCGCGAGAGTCACCACACCGAGTCCGGTTTGCCAGGCGTTTTTCATCGATGCCTCAGTCCTCAACTACCACATAGTCGAAAAGCAGATAGCCGGCCACGACGAACAGGACGTCGAACGCGATCATAATCCGGAGCCATCCCGCGAGCTCGGCGATCGAGGCGCCCGACAGCGCCGCCGCGCTCGCCTTGACGCCCGCGATCAGCGCCGGAACGAAAATCGGCACCACCAGCACCGGCAGCAGCAGATCGCCCGCGCGGGTGCGGCTGGCGATCGTCGCCAGCAGCGTGCTGATCGCGGCGAAGCCCAACGCTCCCAGCACGACCGGCGGCACGAGCAGCGCGAGCCGAACTCCGAACTCGAGATTGAAGAACAGCATCAGCAGGATGACCGCGGCGACCTCCGCCACCATCATGAAGATGAAGGCCGCGGCGAGCTTCGCGGCGTAAATCTGCGCGCAATCGATCGGGCTCAGCAAAAGGCCCAGGATACAACTGTTGTCGCGCTCGGCGACCAGCGCCCGGCTCGCGCCCAGCATCCCGGCAAAGATCAGTGCGACCCACAGCGCTCCGGCGGCGAGATCCGCGGTGCGACCTCCGGCCGGATTGAACGCCAGCACCAGCACCACCAGAATCAGCATCGAGAGCGCGATCAGCGTGATCGTGCTGTCGCCGGTGCGCATTTCGAGCTTGAGATCTTTGCGCAGGATGGCGCCGAAACCGCCCATCACGTCACCCCGCCGACAACGAGCGCAGGCGCGCGCCGCGTCCTTCTTCGCCGTACGGAGCAAGCCGCCCGCGAACCAGCTCGAACATCTCGAAGCGCAACCCGCCGAGTTCCATCGGCGCATGCGCGGTGATCAATACCGCACGCCGCCGCGCGATCGCCTCCTTGATCAGCCCCGTCACCATCGCGACGCCGTCGCCGTCGAGCGCGGCAAACGGCTCATCCAGCAGGAGCAAGTCGGGCTCCGCAAACATCGCGCGCGCGATCGCCAGACGCTGCTCCATCCCGCGCGAAAAGGTGCGCACGCGCTTGTCCGCCGCGGCCGTCAGGCCCACGCGATCGAGCCATTGCGAGGCGCATTCGGATGGCGACCGCAGCGAATAAAGTTCGGCGTAGAACTCCAGGTTCTCGCGCGCGCTCAGGTTCGGATAGAGCATGCTCTGATGGGCCAGGACGCCGACGCGGCGTTCGCCGGCCTTCGCCGCGCGACTATCGAGGCCGAAGATCAACGACTGCCCGCTGGTCGGAGCGATCAGGCCGGCCAAGGTTTTTATCAGGGTGGATTTGCCGACTCCGTTGCGGCCGATGATTTGCACGCCTTCGCCCGGATCGACCTTCAACTCGACTCCGGAGAATACCGGCGTCGTGCCGTAGAGTTTGGCAAGCCCGCGCGTTTCGAGGATTGGCTGACTCATACTTAAGCGGACTCGGACTTCGAGCGGTTAGCTTCCATTGATTGCAGCGCCATTCCGCATCCGGCGCAAAAATTGGCGGCGGACGCGAGCTTGCTCCCGCATCCGGGGCAGAATCGCGCTTGCGGTGTCGGACGGCGCGCCACCTTTGACAATACCGGCCGCGCCGCCGAAGCGGGAGTAGCCGCGGCCCTGCTTTCGCCCCGCAGCTTTTCGAGGGCGGCCATCGCCGTCAGCGCCCTGTCCTCGAGTTGACGGCGCAACTCCCGGCAATCGTCCTCCGATACCTTGTCCATTTCGCGATCGAATTCGAGCTCACGAAGCCCCTGAAGCGCCAGCGCGCGCTCGTGCTCGAGGCGCATCAGCTCGGGATCGACCGAGCGCTCGCGCTTCATCCTGAAGCCGCCCACCAGCGGCGACGCGACGAACAGCGACACGCCTATAACCATCAGAACCGCCGCAATCGCATAAACCATGATTCACAACCGCCTGCGCAATTCGTTTTCGAGCTGGTCCCGCAGGGCGTCGTCGAATTGCCCGGATGGCGCGACCGGTTTCCCTGACGACGGATGCGTCCCGCCACGCCAGCGTCCGACCGCCAGAACGATCAGCACGCCGCCCGCCAGAACCATAACGAACGGCATCGTCCAGGCCAGGATATTGAAGCCTTCGGTGGTCGGCGCGGAGAGAATCTTCTCGCCGTACTTCTCGCGGAACGAAGCCAGGATCGCCGCGCGGCTCATCCCCTTGTCAAGCATCGTCTGGATTTCGCGGCGCAGCGGGACGGCGAAACTGCAATTCGGATGGTTGCAGTTGGCGACCGTCAAACCGCATCCGCACTGACAAGTGAGCCCTTCCGAAACGTCCTGCAACGTGGTTTTGGCCGACCCCATGACCGAAGCGGACTCGATCGCGGCTGCGATGAACACCAGCGCCAGGCAGACCTGCGCGATGCGTCGAAATCGGAACTCCCGCGGCTTCAAGTATCAACCCCCTGAGATGCGGCGGGTTCGCCGCGCACCTGGGCCGCGGCGTGCCGGCGCGATGCGGCGGCGATCGCTTCGCGCTCGCGCGCGTTGGGCCACATCGCGACCACCGTGCCGCCCGCCATCGTGACTCCGCCCAGCCATAGCCAGAACACCAGCGGCGTCAGGAAGACGTCAAATGTGACCATGCCGGTCTGATCGTCGAGACCGGCCAGCACCACGTACAGGTCGGCGGCGGGCGTCGAGCGAATCGCCACCTGAGTGGCGGGCTGCTCAGGCCTCTTGTAGATGAGTTTCGCGGGCTCGAGGTACTCCACCTCGCGGCCGTTCTTCATCAACGCGAGTCGCGCCGTCGCCGTGAACGTGTGCGGCGTGTCGGCTGTAGTCATCCCAAGATACTTCAGGCGGTACGATCCGACTGCGAAGCTCTCGCCGGTTTTGACGCTCTTCTTGACCTCGGTCTTGTAGAACGATGAAGCGACGATTCCCACGAACGCCATCAGCACGCCGACGTGGATTATGTATCCACCGTAGCGGCGGTTGTTCTTGGCGATCAGGTTGACCAGCGCCCGCGGCGGGGTCTCGCTCACCATGTGGCAGCGCGCGGTGACGCCGCGCCTCAACTCGACGATCACCGTAGCGAGCGCGAAGGCCGAGACCGAAAAGGCGACCAGCACGTACCACGAAACGATTCCCATCGCGAAGGCGATCGCGCCGGTCGCCACGCCCGTGATCGTCGGCCATCCGAAGCTTTGGATCAGGTTTTTGAGCGTCGCGCGGCGCCAGGCGATGAGCGGCCCCACACCCATCAGAAAAATCAGGGCCAGAGCGAGCGGAGCATTGACCTTGTTGAAGAACGGCGGGCCGACGGTGATTTTGACGCCCCGGACCGCCTCGGACAGCACCGGGAAGATCGTCCCCCAGAAAACCGCGAACGCGATTCCGACCAGAACCAGATTGTTGAAAAGAAAGGCGGCCTCGCGCGAGAGATAGGACTCAAGCTCGGCGCGACTGCGCAGGTCTTTGAGCCGGCTCAGCAGCAACGCCGTGTAAAGCACCACTATCGTGATCAGGAACGCCATGAAATACGGCCCAAGCCCCGACTGAGTGAAAGAATGGACCGACGAGATCACGCCGCTTCGGGTGATGAAAGTACCTAACACAGTCAGCGCGAAGGCCAATCCCACCAGCGCGAGGTTCCAGACCTTCAGCATGTCCTTGCGTTCCTGAATCATCACCGAGTGCAGGTACGCCGTCATCACCAGCCAGGGCATGAAGGCGGCGTTTTCGACCGGGTCCCAGGCCCAGTAACCGCCCCATCCCAGCACCTCGTAGGCCCATCGCGCGCCGAACAGATTGCCCAGCGTCAGGAAGAACCATGAGAAGATGGCCCAGCGCCGGGTGCTGCGAATCCAACTGTCGTCGAGCCGGCCAGTGATCATCGCCGCCGTGGCGAACGCGAACGGCACCGTGGTGCTGACGTAGCCCGCATATAGCGATGGCGGATGAATCGCCATCCAGTAGTTCTGCAGCAGCGGGTTGAGATCGGTACCCTCCAGCGGCACTCTCGCCAGCAGATCGAAGGGACGGGTGACGAAGTTCAGCATCGCCAGGAAGAACGCCGCCACTATCGCCATCACGGCGAGCACGTACGGACTCAGCTCCGGATTGTTCCGATAGCTCTGAAACGCGACCATCGCCGCGAAGGCCGACAGCAGGAAGGTCCACAACAACAGTGAGCCCTGCTGGCCGCCCCAGAGCGCGGTTATCTTGTAGATGACCGGCAGCGTGGTGCTCGAGTAGCCCGCCACGTACTCCAGGGAAAAATCGTTCTCCAGCAAGGCGGTCAGGAGCGCGCACACCGCCACCGCAACCATCGCGCCCATCGCCCAGATGGCGTGGCGGGCGCTTACGATCAACTCCGGGAAGTTTCGGCGCGCGCCGTAGAGGTTAGCGCCGATCGGATACAGCGCCAGGATCAGGGCCAGCGCCAGGGAAAGCTGTCCGATGAATGGCATATCAGCTCAGCTCGGCTTTTTCGGGGCGTATTTTGACGGGCAACTGGTCAGCACCTGGGTGGCCGCGATCTCGTTGTTCGCGCCCAGCCGGCCTTCGACGATAACGTCGCGGTTGTCGCCGAACATATCGGGCTTTGGCTGCCCTGTGCAGATTACCTTCATCGGCGCTGCCGGATTGACCGCGCTCACCGGCTTGACCGCGGCGCCGTCCGGTTCAGGAATCGGCCCGATTGCGAACGACAGCGTCAGCGAGGATGGATCCCATGTGGCGCTGCCCGGAGTCACCCGTCCCGCGACCCGAATCGCCTGGCCCTTGAGCTCGCCCTGCCGGGCCTGAACCTCGGAGACGGTCAGATAGTACTCGGAGGTGTTACGAATGGCGGTAAAGATCAAATAGGCAACGGCGACGACAATTAATCCGCCGCCGAACAAGAAGCGTGGTTTAATCCGCATCGAAGTATCTCACCTTATGCCTTGATTCTTCTGGCATCATTCTAACTTATGTATTCGGTACTCGCATAGCAGTGTGCAAGATTCGGGCTAGTCTTCGGTATCCTCACCGTCCCGGGCTCTCGGACCAAACGCCACACCCCGCTTCGATGCCCGAATAAACTCAATTAATTCACCAACTTCAGGCGAAACCCTGGTTGCTGCCAGAACCCGCTCGATGGCCAATTTGAGGTTTTGCCGGATGCCAAACAGCGCCCCGAAGGCCTTGCGCAGTGACGAGATAGTGTCGCGATCGGCGCCAGCGCGCCTCAATCCGGTCACGTTGATGCCACGCAGCGTATGAGTTCCGTCGGCGATGCAAAACGGCGGGATATCGCGGCTGGTGCGGCTGAGCCCGCGCATCATGGCCAGCCGGCCAATCCGCACGAACTGATGGACCACGCAGTTGCCGGAGACCAGCGCCCGATCGCCGACCTCGACCCATCCGGCCAGCAGCGCGCCGCCCGCGATAATCGTTTGGTTGCCGATGCGGCAATCGTGGGCGATGTGCGAGTTCTGCATGAAGTAGTTGTCGTTCCCGATGACGGTTACGCGTCCCTTCTCGCTTCCGCGATTGATCGTCACGCCTTCGCGAAAGATGTTGCGATCGCCGATCCGCACCTCGCGCGGACCGCCAGTGTAGCTGATGTCCTGCGGCTCGTCGCCGATCACGACGTTGGGATGCAATACATTGTCCTGGCCAAGATGAGTGTTGCCGAGGACCGTCACGTGGCCGAGCAGGCGGCTTCCCGACCCTATACTGACGTTACCACCAAGCAGGCAAAACGGCCCCACCTCGACTCCCGTCCCCAGCGCTACTTGCGGACCAACCACCGCGCTGGGATGAACTCGCGGCGCGCCCGCGGCGTTATCCCGCTCGGTTGCCATCGATGCCGCGTCGAGGATTCAATGAACAATCTTCCTGTCGCGCTGACCCGGGATGCGGCCCTCGGGTTCTGTGGCCTGATCGTCCGATGGAGTCTCACCCTGCTCTTCGGCCGCGATGCTATAGCCTTCGCCGGCCCACGTTCCAAGATCGACCATCCGGCATCGCTCCGAGCAAAACGGCCGGTAGCGGTTTTCCCGCCCAGCATCGACTTCCTTCTTGCAAATGGGGCATCGCATTCGAAGGCTGTTCGAAAATCGCGGCAAGCGAATCGCGTACGTGCTTACGATGGTACTTTATACCGCTTTTCGCGCCGGCGGGTCGAGCGCGTCGAGCTGCGGCGTATTGCCCTACGCACGCTTGAGCGTAAGCACCGGGCAGGGCGCTTCGCGAACCACCTTCTCAGCCACGCTTCCGAGCACGAGATGGGACAGCCCCTTGCGGCCGTGAGTACCGATTACCACCAGATCCGCGCCGACGTTTTTTGCCGCCATCAGGATCCCGGCGGCGGCATCGCCGACACAGGTGAGGACCTCGTATCGAACTTCGGCGGGAACGTAGTCGCGAACGATATCCTTGAGCTTTTCCTTGGCTGCCCGTTCGATCAGATCTGAATCGGCAACCGCGCCCTCCATCGGGGCAATGAAGTCGGGAATCGCGTGCAGCAGATACAGCACCCCGCCGCTTTGAAGCGCGATTTTCGCCGCGAGCTCGCAAGCCGCAAGCGAGTTATCGTCACCGAACTCGACCGCCGCCAGAATCTTGCGAAACGGGAATCCCATAAGATTCTTCCTCAATTGGCGCTCAAACATTCTTAAGGCGAAGACCGTACCAGAAAGTTGATATCCTTCATCGGTCTTTTTCAAGCATCGGGATTATTGCCAGGCATATTTTGTAACTTCAACTCGGCCCCTCATTGGCAGAGTAATTGCGATGCAAATAACCGCGATCGAAAGTTTCGTCAACGGAGGGTACCACGATGCTCGTCGGTAAGCGTATGACCCGAAACCCGATTACGGTGGCGCCAAGCGAAACTCTGGCAACGGCTCATGCCAAAATGACGGCCGGACACTTCAGGCGCCTGCCGGTGGTACAGGACGGCCAGCTGGTCGCCATGGTCACGGATCGCGATCTGCGCCAGCACCTTGGTCACGAACATCAGGTCAGGATTACCGCGGCGATGACCGAGAACCCGATAACGGTTACGCCTGCCACCACCCTCGAAAGCGCCGCGCAGCTTCTGCTCAAGCACAAAATC
This sequence comes from uncultured Pseudomonadota bacterium, assembly GCA_963759165.1. GTDB lineage: Bacteria > Desulfobacterota > Binatia > Binatales > Binataceae > DATJOQ01. Next base: position 3,126,512 of record CAVWXK010000001.1, read on the forward strand.
GGCGGATTGCCGGTGGTCGAAGACGGCAAACTCGTCGGCATCATCACGAGCAGCGATGTCCTTACGGCATTCCTCGACGTGATGGGCGTGCTGGAAGAAGGCGTCGCCCGCGTCGACCTGGTGCTGGAGGCTGCGCCTCACGACCTCGGAGATGCGTCGAAGGCGATTTCCGGCGCCGGAAGCGAGATCCTCGGCGTCGGCACCTACCGCGAGAAATGGGACAACGGCCAGGTCTTCTACCTGCTTATCCGCACCAAGGATATCGACCACGTCGCCGGTGTGTTGCAGTCTCACGGCTTTTCAGTTCTGGGGGTTCACTGACGATGCGGCTTCGCTGTGGCTGCCACAGCGAAGCCGCCGGCGCACGGACCAGGCAGGACAGAACACGGGCCGCTGTTTAGCGGGCGCTAGCAGCGCCTTCGCACCGGTCAAAATGGAAATTCCCATCCAGCACGATGCGGAGTGCGCCGGTTTATCCCGGCGCACTCCTCATCCTCTCAGATTCCATGACGACCCCGGGGTATGGCTAGCCTAGCGCACCCCACTTTCTCCAAGTGTCCATAGGTCCATGATCGGGGGTCGTCATCTTTCGGTAGTTTGGGTTCTTCGGATTGTTGCACCATCCGAGACCAGTGATGGTAAGCGTCTTTCCGTCCGCGGAGATCCGTCGCGGCCCGCCCCAGAATTCGCAGGTGCCGCAGTGTTTTTCGACTCCGGTTGCGATCACATAGCCACCCTCTTCTCCGTGACCCATCGCCCCCATGTGCTCCTGCCCCCGCACTATCGAAGGCAGTATCGCCGAGCCTAGCACCGATCCGACGACCACGGTTGCGCTCTTGACCAGGAAACCTCGACGATCCGGCTTGACTTCATCCATTTCTGTCCCTCCCATTGTTGGTCAATGACGGCCAGGCTCGGACCTGATTTCGCTGGATATCACCAACGTCGCCTTAAATCCAGTCAACCCCGGCGATCGAACCCGCCGCTGATGCGTGAAGAAATCGACCCGGAGGCAGGGAATGTCCTCCTTTCTCGAATGCCTTGGGCCTGAATGAAGTCGGCTGCTCGTTACCTTCTGGTCGAGCCCTTGGCGCGCAATTCTCGCACCGCCTTCTCCACACGCGCGCCATAATCGGAATCAGCCTTGCGGAAGTTGCCGATCGTACGCTCGATTACGTCCTCACGACTCACCTTGGCGAGGCTCCCCGCGATATTGGCGATCAGCCGGTCCTTTTCCGCCGGACTGATAAGCCGGTAAAGGTCGCCTGCCTGTTTGAAGTCGTCGTCCTCCGGATGGTGCTCGGGAACGTGGCTGGCGCCGAGGCCGTGAACCTCGATCGGTGCCCACAGCGGTTGGCCGCTTTGGACCGGCCCGCCGAAGCTGTTGGGCTCGTAGTTCTTCCCTCGTCCGTGGTTTCCGTCGAAACGCATGAACCCGTCGCGGCCGTAGTTTTCGGCCGCTGCCGCATGCGGCCGGTTCACGGGAAGCTGGGTGTGGTTGGCGCCGAGGCGGTATCGATGCGTATCGCCGTAAGAGAAAAGTCGGCCCTGGAGCATCTTGTCGGGCGACGGTCCGATCCCCGGAACGAAATTGGCGGGATTGAACGCGGCCTGTTCGACCTCGGCGAAGTAGTTGTCGGGATTGCGATTGAGGACCAACTTGCCGATCGCGATCAGCGGGTAGTCACGCTGCGACCATACCTTGGTCAGGTCGAACGGGTTGAAGCGGTACTTGGGCGCGTCCGCCGCCGGCATGATCTGCATTTTCAGCGTCCACGACGGAAACTCGCCGCGCTCGATCGCCTGCATCAGGTCGCGCTGGCAATAGTCGGGATCGGAGCCCGAGATCCGCGTGGCTTCTTCGGCGGTCAGGCATTTTATCCCCTGATCGGTTTTGAAGTGGTACTTGACCCAGAACACCTCGCCTGCGGCATTCACCCATTGGTACGTGTGCGAGCTGAAACCGTCCATGTTCCGGTAGCTGGCCGGAATCCCGCGATCGCCGAATAGCCAGGTGAACTGATGGGTCGCCTCGGGGCTTAATGAGAAGAAATCCCAGATGTTGTCAGGTTCCTGAATATTCGTGTACGGGTCGCGCTTCTGCGAATGGATGAAGTCGGGAAACTTCAGCGGATCGCGGATAAAGAAGATCGGCGTGTCGTTGCCCACGAGGTCGTAGTTGCCGTCCTCGGTGTAGAACTTGATTGCGAAGCCGCGCGGGTCACGCACCGTATCGGCTGAACCCTTCTCCCCCGCCACTGTCGAAAAGCGGATGAACAGCTCAGTGCGCTTACCTACCAAGGAGAGAAACTTTGCCTTCGTCCAGCGTGTGACGTCGGCCGTGACCTCGAAGCAGCCGTAGGCGCCGGAGCCCTTCGCGTGCACCACGCGCTCGGGAATGCGCTCCCGATCGAAATGGGCCAGCTTCTCGATGAGATGATTGTCCTGGATCAAGACCGGCCCGTTGGGGCCGGCAGTCTGTGAGTTCTGATTATCCGCGACCGGCGCTCCGCTTTCGGTCGTCAATGTTTTTCGCTCTTCCATCAAGTGGTTTCCTTATTTCAGCAACTTCTCTGTCTCGACCCGTTCTTCCGTGGTGCGCCGTAGGAACCGCCTTGCAATCCCATTTACATACTTTTTCCGATATTCGCGGCCGTGGCTCCAAGCGGCCGGAAGTCCGCCGAAGCGGACCTCCGGCACGCAGTTTTGCTTAGGCTCGCGTTTCTTTGTCTGCGGTTAGAGAGCGCGGAGGAACGCGACCAAGTCCTGCTTTTCCTCTGGCGTCAGTTTCGTGCCATCGATCAGGTTGAAGAACTCCACCGTGTCCTCCAGGGTCAGCAGACGTCCGTCGTGAAGATACGGCGGCGAGTCCTTGATGCCCCGCAACGGGAACGTTTTGATTGGCCCGTCCGCGCCGGCCAGCATGCCGTTGATCATCACAGGCTTGTAGAAGCGCTCCGCCTGGAGGTTGTGCATCGAGTTGTCGGTGTAATAGGGGGCATCATGGCAGCTCGAACATTGCCCTTTGCCGAAAAAGACGGCCTGTCCGTGCAACTCGGCAGGAGTTGCCTTCGCGGGCTCGAGCTTGCCGAAGATGTTGAGCTTGGGTGCCGGCGGGAAGTCCAATAGTGCCTGGAATTCAGCCATGTCATGCACCTGGCTGCCGCGTTCGAGGATGTTGACGCCCTTCTTGGTGGCGATAACCGGGTCACCGTCGAAATACGCGGCGCGCTGCTCGAATTCGGTGAAGTCCTCAACCGTTTTCAAGGCCCGCTGCGAGCCGAATAGCCGCTCGATGTTCACGCCGCGCAGCGAGGGTGTCTCGATGCGATGGCGGTACTCCTGCGGGCGAATATCGCCCACGAGGTGCGTCGCGCCGTTGGTGTGGCCGTTCGCGTGGCAATCCAAACAGGCCACGCCGCGGCTCGGTTTCGCCGAGCGCCGATCCTCGGTCTGGTTGAACTGCTGTTGCGGGAAGGGCGTCACCAAGAGACGCAGCCCCTCCAACTGCTTGGGGTTGAGGATGCCATTGAAGATTTCGTAGTAATTCTCAATGGTCACCAGCTTGCCTTGCGAGACATCGCCCAGATCAGGACGCGTGGTGAGGTAAATAGCCGCCGGGAATTCGGGCATGAAGTGATCCGGCAAGTCGAAATCCAGATCAAACCGGGTAAGGTCGCGTGCTTCCTGCTTATTGATCTCGTCGATCTCGAACTTAGGGAAAAGCATTCCGCCTTCGGGATGGTTGGGATGAGGCAGCGGGTAAAATCCCTTGGGGAACAGATTCTTGTCGCGGATTTCCTCCGGACTCATCGCCGCAAGGCTCTCCCAGGTCACCCTTGGCGGCAGCTTGACGCGAACCCCTTCTTGCAACGGTTTCCCACGCGACATCGTGACGCCTTGGGCGGGCCGGTTGCTCAGGTCGTAACGCTCATTGAGCAGGTCGGCGTGCTGCTTCTCAATCTTCGGCTTGGCCGCAATCATTCGTGACTTGATCGATGCAAAGGATTGCTTGATGTCCACCGGCGCGTAACTCGTCTGCCCGCGTTGCTCCTGCTGGGCGTAGGCGAGCTTCGAGCCCACCAGTACACCGGCAATCGCCAGCACCGCCCAGAGCCTTCCGCTACTTGGCAGGTTCATCGGGATTCTCCTTTTATTTCTCAGGCGGGATGGAAATCCGGCTTTAGTGTCCCTCCTCCATCGCCTTGCCGTGCTTCATCATGATCTCGCCGATCGCCTTGAGCATTTCGCCGCGCATCTGAAGCATCCGGCCGGCCGCCTTGGGATCCTTCGCGGCGCCCATGGGTTCCATCATCGGCCCCATCATGGGTCCCATCATCTCCATGTTGCCCATGTCGCACATACCCGGACCCATTTGGCCTTCCCCCATATGGGAACCCATCATCATGCAACACGGCGCCATCGCTTCGCCGTGATGGCGCCCCATCATGCCGGGGCGAAAATGCGGCCCTGGTCCTGGAGGCATGGCTTGCGGGCCGGGCTTGGACTCTTGCGCGGAGGCGCTGCCGCCTTCGGCAGTTTGTTCGGGGCTTGCTCCAAGAACGATGGTCGGCGCGGCGAGGATTGCCAGGAGGAAGAGCAGGCACGCACCGGCCATCGCCCTGTTGACGAAATCCATGCCGGCGAAAAAGATTCGATTGCAGGCCGACATTCGCACCTCAGCCTGCCGCGGCGACACGGGGACGGCAGACTGCCGCCAGTGTTTCCGCGATTTCCGCGGCCGTCAGCTCTCGCTTTGCCGTTCCCACGCGCTCGCGCTCGGTCTCGAGCGCAAGGTCGTCCAGCGAGAGAACGCCGACCAGCTTGCCTTCCGCGTCGATGACCGGCAGACGATGAATCCGGTTCTCGCGCAAAAGCTTCTGAGCATGAGCGACATCGTCGCTGGGACTGCAGAAGCATAGGCTGTGTGACATCGCGGTCGAGACCTGGATGTCGTGTAACGTCCTGCCCTGGGTGTAGGCAGCCATGCAGACATCCCGGTCGGTGAGCATCCCGACCACGCGCTGATTCTCATCCATCACCGGGACGCAGCCGCAGGCGAAATCCCACATGATTTGGGCGGCGGTATTGAGGCTGTCATGCGGTCCGCAGCTCTTCACATCGCGGATCATCAATTTTTCGACTTGCATGAGATTTTTCTCCTCAGCCTTGTTGCGGCCGCCGGACTCAGGGGATTGCCCGTGGCCGATGTTTTATGGTCGTGAAGTCTTCTCTTGTTTCTCCTGCTTTTGCGCTCCTTCTTTCGCAACTTCGACTTGAATCGGGACCTTCTGAGCGGAGAGTTCCTTCGGCGCCGGCATCGTCAGCTCGAGCACTCCGTTCTGGTAGGACGCCTTAATCGCGTCCGTTTTCACCCCCTGCGGCAGAGTGAGCGACCGTTCGAAGGCTCCGTAGCTCAGCTCGCGATGGATGAAATCGCGGCCCTTCTCTTCCCGTTTTTGCTCCCGTGATCCCTTGATAGTCAGCGTGTTGCCGGTGACGGTGACTTCGACATCCTTGGGGTCGATCCCGGGCAGGTCGGCACGCACCACAAGCTTGTCACCCTCGATGTACGACTCGACTGCCGGTACGGTCAGGCCTGGTCTCCAGGGCATAAAAGCGTCCTCGCCGACCAGACGTTCGAACAGGTCATCGAAGTTGCGACGCATCCGTTCCATCTCGCGCAGCGGCGACCACAAAGAGAGAGATCCTCTTGCCATGACTCTTAACCTCCGGATGTTGTAGGTGAATTTTTATCGGACAGACGATGGAATTTTTACACTCTTCCTGTCCGCCTTTGCCGCAGTTCCTATGCCCGCCCTTATCGAAGACGAGTCCTGCAAGGCCCGTACCTGACAATTTTTGACAATCAGAGTTCGTTTTTTGAGGCCGCCGCCTGAAACAGCCCGGCCGAAGTTGGGGCAACCTGGCTACAGCTGGGTATGATTTTCCCCGCCGAAGCGCCGGCGTTCCCGCCTACCCATGAAGGCGATGCTGCTCCTGGTAGGCGAGGACGAAGTACTCGTGCAGCATCCGATGGGTGTTGAAGAAGGACGCGTTAAAGGCGATCGTTGACCGCATTACCTCGGCCCACCCCTCGGGGCGGCCGTGGTAAAGAGGAAGTATAGTCCCTTCCAAGACCCTGTATAAATCTCGCGCGTCGTCGTCATCGCTGCGTTCATCTTCGTGCTCGCGCGGACCTATACACCAGCCGGTAATTCCCTCGGCGTATCCTTCCAGCCACCAACCATCCATCACGCTCAGGCTCGGCACCCCGTTGTGCGCCGCTTTCATGCCGCTGGTGCCCGAAGCTTCATAGGGCGGTTTCGGGGTGTTCAACCACAGATCGACGCCGGCGGTCACGGACCTCGCCAGGCGCATGTCGTAGTTCGGCAGATAGGCAATTTTCACGGCCGGGGCCAGTATGTTCTGCCAATGTACGATCTGCTGGATGAGCGCCTTGCTTTCGCCATCCTGGGGATGGGCCTTGCCGCCGAAAACGATCTGCAGTTGCTGCCCGCGCCGGGTCACAATCTGCTGTAGTCTTTCGGGTTGCCGGAAGATAAGCGTGGGCCGCTTATAGATTGCGGCCCGACGGGCGAAGCCGATGGTGAACACATGCTGGTCAAAACCGGCGTTGGTCAGCCGGTTGACCTCATCGAGCAACTGGCGCTTGGCGTCGTGATGGGCTTGCCTGAGCTCCTCCAGCGGAATTCCCGTCGCGTTGCGCAGCGAGAAATAGTCGTGCCGCCAGTCGGGGATGTGACGGTCGAAAAGGGCCTGGAATGCCGGCGAGGTCCAGGTTCCGGAATGAACCCCGTTGGTTATCGAGCTGATCGGGTAGCCGGGGAACATCGTGCGGGAAATCTCGCCATGGCGCTCGGTAACCCCGTTGACGTAATGGCTGAGGCCGAGCCCGACGCGAGTCATGTTGAGCGCCGCATTGCAACATCCCAGGATATCCAAAGCCTCCACTCGTTCCTGCCCCAGCACCGAACGGGCGAGGCTCAAGGAAAACTGATCATGACCGGCGGGAACCGGCGTATGCGTAGTAAACACGCACTTGTGTCTGACCCTTTCGATCGACTGTTCTCGCTGGTTTGACGAGCCTTTCAGCTCCTCGGCGAATAACTCCAGCGCCAGCAGCGCCGAATGACCTTCGTTCATATGAAAGCTGGCTATCTGGCTGAAGCCGAGCGCCCGCAGCATCCGCACCCCACCGATGCCGAGCACGACTTCCTGGCAAAGCCGGTATCGCTCGTCGCCTCCGTAAAGGTTGTCGGTCAACGTCCGATCGTACGGATCGTTCTCCGGAAGGTCGGTATCGAGGAGAAACACCGGGACCGTGCTGCCGCCGATCCCCACGATCGGATACCGCCAGGCCCGGACAGTCACTTGCCGCCCTTCGACCTCGACGCGGCAGGTTTCGTCGGCCGGCTTCAGCCAATCACCGGGCGACCATGCAACCGGGAGTTCGTGCTGGGTACCCTCGTGATCGAGCCACTGGAAGAAGTGGCCCTTTCGATGCAGCAACGAGATTCCTACCATCGGCATTCCGAGGTCGGCCGCGCTCCTCAACATATCGCCGGCCAGCACGCCGAGACCTCCGGCGTAGGTCGGGATATCGCTCTCGAGCGCGATCTCCATCGAAAAGTAGGCAATATGGTACGGTAATCTGATTTCCAGCATCGAAAATCCCAACGATTGCGGCCCCGGTGGCCGTCCCATCGCAGGCGCCGATCGGCTCTCGCCGACCGGCTTACCATCGGAGAAGCCAATCTCGTGCCGTACAAATCGGGCCGCTAGTCCGACCGGAGGGAGCGCCAACCATGGGGAACCGCCGCCCCAGTGGGGAGCAACTTGAACCGGTTCTCTATTCTTCGAACGTTTTTCCTCTCGAACGCCTTCGGGCATGTTGATTGCGACAAAGGCAGGGCAACCGACTCGCGATGCCCAGAGGCAACACCAGCAGCAGGGATTACTTCGCGAGCGCGCATTCGCGCGCGGCTCCTTCGTTATTCCTCACGGGCGATCCCGTAGTCCTTGGCCGCGATGTCGTCTCGACGACCGACGTGCTACGGGCGTTGCGCCTGGACGAGATCGAGCGGCCCGGCCTGCTAACGCTGGTACCCGGCGTCGCCCTGATCCATTCGCTTGCGGAGAGAGGGCGGCCGCCGCTGGCGTTGCGATGGGTTCGGCTTTCGCACGCCCCGAACCTTGGTGAATCGGCCGGTTCATGCGAGGTCGCCGTGATCCTGACCGGTTCGATCCGCGAGAGCGGCTCGGCGATTCGCCTGGTTTCTCGGCTGATATCGTGCCTCCACGACCCGCGCGTCATCGAAAGCGCACGCGCCGCAACCACGCGTGCGGATCTGGTCGCGGCTTTGGCCGTGGCCGAGCCATTCGCCGGCGAGAGTCCGCTAACGACCGCCCAGGTGCTCGCGCTCATCCGCTCAGGCCCGGAGGGCTTGCCCGCTGCCGAAGCCGCACGACGCCTGATCGCATGCGGCCCGAACCGGATCGAACGGGTGCGCCGACGCTCGATATACGCGCGGCTGCTCGAACAATTCACCAGCTTCTTCGCCGTCCTGCTGTGGATTGCGGGCGGCTTCGCCTTCCTCGCCGGGATGCCGGAAGCCGCCATCGCGGTCTTTGGAGTGGTTGTGATCAACGGCGTGTTCAGCTTTTTCCAGGAATACAGGGCCGAACGCGCGGTCGAGGCGCTCGAGCGACTACTGCCCGGAACTATCGCCGTGATGCGCGACGGCTCCGCGGCGCGGATGCCGACCGAGCAGCTTGCTCCCGGCGACGTGGTGCGACTCGAAGAGGGGAATCTGGTTCCTGCCGACGGTCAGCTACTCTCCGCCGAATCACTGCGAATCGATCAGAGCGCGCTCACCGGCGAGCCTTATCCCGTGTTCAAGATGCCGGCGCTAATCGACCAGCGCCAGCTCGTGCCGCGGCCCGAGCGGCACGAACTGATTTTCGCCGGCACCAGCGTCGTCTCCGGCAGCGGCGGCTTCGTGATCCTCTCCACCGGCATGGCGACCGAGATCGGCGCGATCGCCCGTCTGACGCAGGCGGTCGGCGAAGAGCCGAGCCCGCTCCAACGTGAACTGGGGCAGGTCACGCGCGTCGTGACGATCCTGGCGCTCGCATTCGGAATTGGCTTTTTCGTTCTTGGTGTAGCCAGCGGCCTGATGCCGCCGGTGCAGGGATTCCTTTTTGCCCTGGGCGTGATCGTCGCCAATGTCCCCGAAGGCCTGCTGCCTACGCTGACGCTGGCGCTCGCGCTCGGGGTGCAGCGGATGGCGCGCGAGCGGAGCGTGATGAAGCGTCTCTCCGCGGTCGACACCCTCGGCGCGACGACCGTGATTTGCACCGACAAGACTGGCACGCTCACCCGGAACCGGATGGCGGCGCGGTATTTCTGGGCGTCGGGCCGGACGCTGCCGCTGGGCAATCCCGACGGCAAGTCGATTCCGGATGCGGACGTCGGAGTTTTGCTCGAATCGGCGGTGCTGGCTTCGATGGCCGCCCTCGACCATGGCGACCCGACGGAAATCGCGATTCTGAACGCGGCCTCACAAGCCGGAATCGATCCCGACAAGGTCCGCCGGGAGCATCGCCTGCTGAATCCCTATCCTTTCGATTCCTTCCGCAAGCGAATGACGCTGGTTCGCGCCACCGATGAGGGCGCGACTGCCTTCGTCAAGGGCGCTGCAAAGGAAACGCTCCAGCTCTGCGATTGGGTACGATGGGACGGTCGAGCGCTTTCGCTTACCGACGACCTGCGCCGCCTCATCCTCGCCGATCACGACCGGATAGCCGCCGAAGGAATGCGCATCCTCGCCGTCGCGAGCAGGCCGCTCGCGGAAACCTTGATTGGCGCAAACGCGGCGGCGGTGGAGAGCAATCTCACCTTCCTCGGTTTGGTGGCGCTCTGGGATCCTCCGCGGCCTGAGGTGGGAGAAGCCGTCGCTCTTTGCCGGCGCGCGGGAATCCGCGTAGTGATGATCACCGGCGATTACGGACTCACCGCTCAGGCGGTAGCCCGCCAGATCGGCCTTCCCGTGCACAAGGTAGTAACCGGCGAGGAGCTTGAACGACTCTCTCCCGAAGCATTACGTCGGCTCCTGACCGAGCCCGGCATTCTGTTCGCCCGGACCTCGCCGAATCACAAGCTTGAGATCGTCTCCGGCCTTAAGGCCCTCGGTGAGGTGGTCGCGGTCACCGGCGACGGGGTCAACGACGCGCCGGCGCTGAAGGCCGCCGACATCGGCGTCGCGATGGGCAAGCGGGGCAGCGAGGTCGCCAAAGAGGCGGCCGAGATGGTCATAACGGACGATAACTTCGCCTCGATCGTCTCGGCCATCCGCCAGGGCCGCGCGATTTACGCCAACGTCGGGAAGTTCATCACCTACATCTTTACTTCCAATTTTGCCGAATTGGTTCCGTTTCTGGCCTTTGTGTTCCTACGGATTCCACTGCCGCTAACGGTGATGCAGATCCTGACGGTCGACCTCGGCACCAACGTACTGCCCGCCCTCGGGCTCGGCGCCGAACAGCCGGAGCCCGGCGTGATGGATCAGCCGCCGCGTCCGCGCACGCAACGGCTTTTGGGTATTCGCCGTTTGTTGCGAGCCTACGGCTTCCTCGGGATGGCGGAAGCCGCACTGGCGATGTTCGCCTTCTTCTGGACCTACTGGCTGTCGGGATGGCGTCCGGGACTGCCGATGATCGCGACGGGCGAGCTCTACCGGCGCGCGACGACGATGACGCTGGCCGGGATCGTCGCCGCTCAGATCGGCAACGTGCTCGCCTGCCGTACCGATCGCGAATCGATCTTCAAAGTCGGGCCCTTCAGTAATACCTGGGTATTACTCGGGATCGTCGCCGAGATCGGGCTACTAACGACGCTCATCGGCGTTCCGTTCCTGCGGCGCGTATTCGGGCTCGCGCCGCCTGGATTCGCCGAATACAAAGTGTTGTCACTCTTTCCGGTGGTGATGCTGCTTTTGGAGGAGGTGAGGAAACTCATCGCTCGCCGGATGGCGCGTGCGTTGAACCGCCTGCCGGCTCGGTAGCGCCCTCAGGATTTTCGGTAACAGTGGCGCTGGGAATCGCGATGACGAAAGTTGTCCCACGACCTGGTTCGGACTCCACCTCGATCGATCCTCCGTGGTCACGGACGATTCGCTTGCTGACCCAAAGCCCGAGACCGGTACCTGACGCCTTGGTGGTGAAAAACGGATCGAACAGCTTCCCCATCGCATCCGCGGGAATGCCGCACCCGCTGTCGGCGACCGCGACCCGTACCCAATCCGGCCGATCCGGCGCGACCCCTGTCTCGATACGGATCGTGCCGCCACTCTCCATCGCTTCGCGCGCATTCATCAAGAGGTTGAGCAGCACCTCTTCCAATGAAGTCGAATCGCCGAGGATAGGTGGAATCGTCCGGTCCAGGGAGATACTGACCTGAATCCCGTCTTTGCTCATCTGGTTGCCGGCCAGAAGCAGCGTGTCCTCGACCACCGAGTTGACGTTAACGCGTTTCGGCTGCCTTGGCCGCTGGCGTGCCAGCGTCAGCAAGCCCTGGGCGATTTTACTCACCCGCAGGGCGTTGCGATGCAGGACTTGCAGGTCTTCCGCCATCTCCGCCGGGAGTTGCTTCCCTTCCGAGTCCGAGATCATCAGCTCGATTCTTGAGGAGATGATACCGATCGGATTGTTGAGTTCGTGCGCGATGCCCGCCGCCATCGCTCCCAGCGTCGCCAGGCTTTCGGCCCGGCGCGTCTCGCGCTCGAGTTGAACCCGCTCGGTGATATCCGTGACAAAGGCCATGCCGAGACGTCCGCTTTCGGACTCGACACAGCCAAGGCCGATCTCGACCGGGAACTCGCTGCCGTCTTTGCGCCGCCCGACCAAACCAGGTCTGCGAAGAGTCGCGGGGGTGCACACGGCCTTGAGGTAATTGCTGCGATGCGCGACGTGGGCTTCACGTAACCGCTCCGGAAGCAGCACTTCGACGCTTTGACCCAACAGTTCATAGCGGCTGTAGCCGAACAATCGCTCAGCCTGGCCGTTTGCGCCTACGATATGGCCTTCTTGATCGACGACCACAATCCCCGAAACCGCGGATTCCAGGATCGCTTCCGCGGTGGCTGCGCTTCTTTGCAGCTCCCTCCGGGTTTCAGCGCTGTAACGATCGATAACAAAATACAAAACCCCGGCAGTAACCCCGAGGAAGAGCATTTTCTTAAGCACGTCCAGACGGACGAACGCGGGAAGGCTTGTTACCAGCTTCAAAAACAAATCGTCGGATATGACTACCCAAAGCACCCCGGCAAGTACGTAAATCGCCACAACCTTGGCCGGACTCGGCAACCGCCACCCGAGTGCCTTTTTCAACAAGCGTCTCATCGTGCCGGTGAAAGCTTCCCTCCCCTTGTTCAGTGCAACCACTGAATCATACATCAGGCCGGGCGCAAAACGAGCCGGGAACCGCATATTCGGCAGCCTATGGCACCATCGTCAACGGAGTGATACTGAGGCAAAAGGCAACGGCGATGCATGAGCTATCAGTCTGTCGCGGGATCCTCGATGCGGCACATCGAGCCCTGGAGGAATTCACGTCTCCGCCCCAGGTCGTTCGCGTCGTGGTCCGTATTGGCTGTCTCACCAACGTCACGCGCGACAGCCTCGAGTACTATTTCGATGTGTTGAAGCTGGGTACCTCGTTTTCCGATGCCGCTCTGTCTATCGAGGAGGTTCGCGCCGGCGGCCTGTGCAACGAGTGCGGCGCCGAGTTCGAGACCGATGACGCGTCGCTGGTTTGCCCGGCGTGCGGTTCGAACTCGGTCGAGCTTAATTCGGGCCGCGAGCTCGAGATGGTCGGAATCGAGGTTGTGGACGAGCCTTCTCAGTAACCGGGAGCAGGCCGCGATGAGCACGACTCCTGACGGAGCGATTGTGCCAATCGATACCGCATCCGTGACCGACATCGCGGCGCGCCGGATCATACTGGAAGGCCTCGTACAGGGCGTCGGATTCCGGCCTTTCGTGCATCGGCTCGCGGTCAGGCATGGCCTGGCGGGATACGCGCGCAACCTGGCCCAGGGCGTGGAAATCATGGTCGAGGGCGGCGCCGCCTCGGTCGCGAAATTCCTCGATGCGCTCACGGTCGACGCTCCGGTCCTGGCTCGCATCGACAACCTTCACGTCGAAAGCATCGAACCGACCGGATGCGACCGTTTCGAGATCGCCGCATCGAGCGACGGCGGCGGATTCCAGCCGATCGCGCCCGATATCGCCACCTGCCCTGACTGCCTACGCGAAGTTTTGAGCGCGACGGATCGACGCTTCGGATATCCGTTCACCAACTGCACCAATTGCGGGCCGCGTTTCACGATTATCGAGGCGGTACCTTACGACCGGCAAAACACCACGATGGCCGGCTTCACGATGTGCGCGCGATGCCGCGCCGAGTACGACGATCCAACCAATCGACGCTTTCACGCCCAGCCCAACGCCTGTCCGCAATGCGGGCCGAGTCTGAGACTCGTCGACTGTAACGGAGCGCCTTTGCCGGGCGATGCGATGGCGGAGACGAGGCGGTTTTTGGCTGCGGGTTCGATCGTCGCGATCAAGGGAATCGGCGGCTTCCATCTCGCCTGCGACGCCCTCAACGACGCCGCCGTAATGCGGCTTCGCGAAAGAAAAGGCCGGGAGGCAAAACCGCTGGCCCTCATGGTTGCCGACCTCGCCGCGGCCGAGCGCATCTGCGACGTTTCCGACGCGGAGCGTTCCTTGCTGTGCTCGCGAGCCAGACCGATCGTCCTGATGCGCGAGCATCCCGATTCCCGGATCGCGCGAAGCGTGGCGCCGGGCCTTGGCCGGCTCGGAGTGATGCTCCCTTACTCGCCGCTTCATCATCTGCTGTTCAGCGGTGAGATCCCGCGGGCGCTGGTGATGACCAGCGGCAACCGAAGCGATGAGCCGATGGCGACTGACGAGGGCGATGCGCTCAAACGGCTCGGCGCCATCGCCGACGCATTCCTGATCCACAACCGCCCGATCCATCTCCGCTGCGACGATTCCGTGACGCGCGTCGTCGATGGCGTCGAGATGCCGCTTAGACGCTCGCGCGGCTACGCACCGTTTCCCGTTTCGCTCCCGTTCGAGACCCGGCCGACTCTCGCCCTGGGCGCCGACCTCAAGAACGCGGTTTGCGTGAGTCGCGGCGCGTACGCCTTCCTGACTCCCATATCGGTGACCTCGAGGATTGGGACACCTTCGCCTCCTTCAAGCAGATGATCGGGCATATGAAATCGCTCTTTCGCGTCGAGCCCGAAATCATCGTGCATGACCTCCATCCGGATTATTTCTCAACTCGCTACGCGCGCGAGATCGCCGACGGACCCGCGCTCGTCGCCGTGCAGCATCATCACGCGCACATCGCCGCCTGTATGGCTGAGCATGGACTAAGCGGCCCGGTGATCGGCGTTGCCTTCGACGGGACCGGCCTTGGAATCGACGGCCATATCTGGGGCGGCGAATTCCTGCTCACGGATTACGGCGACTTCACGCGCATGGGCCATCTCAAGTACGTCCCGATGCCGGGCGGTAATCGGGCGGTGCGCGAGCCGTTTCGCATGGCGCTGGCGCATCTGGTAAACGCCTGCGGCCGGTGGGACGCGGACCTGCCGCCGGTGCGGGAATCGAAGCCCGGGGAACGAAAAGTTATCGCGCGGCAGATCGAGCAGGGGCTCAACGCGCCGCTTACTTCGAGCATGGGCCGGCTGTTCGACGCGATCGCGTCGATACTCGGCGTGCGCCATCGCGCCGCCTACGAAGCGCAGGCCGCGATGGAGCTTGAGGCGTTGATCGATCCGTCCGCTGACGGAAGCTACCCGTTTGAAATCGCCGGCGAACGTCCGGTTGTCATCGATCCGGCGCCGATCGTGCGCGCGGTGATCGCGGAGATGAACGCCGGAACGCCGGTTCCCGCGATTGCCTCGCGCTTTCACACCACGGTCGCTAATCTGATCGTGGAGATGTGCGGAATGATTCGCGGACTCAGCGGAGAAAATCGCGTCGTATTGAGCGGAGGCGTTTTCCAGAATGTGGTGCTCCTTCGAAGCACGCGCCGCGGCCTTGCCGAAGCCGGATTTGAAGTTTTCACCCACCATCTGGCGCCGCCCAACGACGGCGGAATCGCCCTTGGCCAGGTGGCAGTGGCGCACGCGCGATTGGTGCGGCCTTCTTCCCCTGTCATCCTGAGCGAAGCGAAGGATCGCCGCGAAGCGATGAGTCTCTGCAAGTTACGCTAAGCCCTCGGAGGAAACGCAGCGAAATGTGCTTAGGCGTTCCGGGTCGCGTGGTGGAAGTCGACGGTCACGTCGCGATCGTCGATTTCTGGGGCGTCAGGCGGCGGGTCTTTCTCGACGTCGTGGATCATCCCGTCGCGCCCGGCGACTACATTCTGAATCACGTCGGTTTCGCCATTCGACGCATCCCGCCGGAAGAGATTGCCGAAACTCTGGCGCTCTACGAAGAGCTTTTGGGCGAGGCCGGGAACGACATCATGGCAACGGACGTTCGCGACGAAATCAGCGCCGCCACGACCGGCGGCAGCAATAAAGACGATGCCCTCAAGCGAAGATAGCGGCACTGCCCAGCTCCGATTTCGCGATCCGGCCAGAGCGCGCGGGCTTGCGGCGTCGCTCGCGCGATTGACCGAAAGAATCGGCCACGCGCCGGTTTCGGTGATGCACGTATGCGGCAGCCATGAACAGGCGATCGCCAAGTTCGGCCTGCGCGCCTCGTTCCCCAAGGGCCTCAACGTGATCATGGGCCCCGGATGCCCGGTCTGCGTCACCGACATCCCCGAGGTCGACGAAGCCGTAGTGCTTGCCGGACAGGGCGTGCGGATCGCGACCTACGGCGACATGCTGCGAGTGCCGGGCACCGTCAAATCGCTGGCGGACGCGATGGCCGAGGGCGCGAAGGTTCAGGTCGTGTATAGCGTGTCGCAGGCGGTTGAACTCGCGCGCAAGATGGACGAGGAGCTGGTGTTCTTCGCCAGCGGCTTCGAGACCACCGCGGTCGCGACCGCCGCGGAGATTATCCGCGATCCGCCGCCGAACTTCTCGGTTCTTTCCGCTCACAAGTACATACCGCCGGTGATGGAGATCATCGCCGAGATGCCGCGGAGCCGCGTCGAAGGCTTTCTCGCCGCCGGCCACGCCGCGACGATTACCGGATGGGGCGTCTTCGAGCGCTTCGTCGAGCGGCACAAACTCCCGGTGGTCGTGGCGGGCTTCGAGCCGCTCGACATCCTCGCCGGGCTGGTGAAACTGCTCGAACTGATCGAGGGCGGAAATCCCCAAGTGGCCAACATGTATCCGCGATGCGTGACTCATGAGGGAAACCGCAAGGCCCAGGAGCAGCTCTGGAAGGTTTTCCGCGCGGTCGGCGGCACCTGGCGCGGAATCGCGCACGTGCCCAATGGCAATCTTCGCCTGCGCGACGAATTCGCCAACTTCGACGCGCGCAGGCGTTTCCGCATCGACGTGTCGAAGCTCTGGGACTACGCTCCGCCGACGCGGGTCGCGGACTGCATCTGCGGCGATATCATGGCCGGAATCGCATCGCCCACCGATTGCACGCTGTTCGGAACCCAGTGCGTGCCGGACAGCCCGGTCGGAGCCTGCATGGTGAGCAGCGAAGGGACGTGCAAGATCTGGCATCAATACGGCGGCCATCCGCAACTTCGGGGCGGCAGTTGAAACCGCGGCGGGCGATACTGAGATCAACGCATCGGCCTCAAGCACGGCGCCGGCGGCCGCGCGATGCGCGCGCTCATCGAGCAGATTTTCGTCGATGGCTTCGCCGGCACGCCGGTCGACGGTATCGGGCTCGCCGCGATGGACGACGGCGCCGCGATCCGGCTTGGCGATCGATGGCTGGTGATCACCACCGACTCGCACGTGGTTCATCCGATTTTTTTCCCCGGCGGCGATATCGGACGGCTTGCGGTCGCGGGAACCGTTAACGACCTCGCGATGATGGGCGCGACCGAGGTGATGGCGCTCACCTGCTCGGTGATAATCGAGGAAGGCTTTGCCCGTTCCGACCTCGAGCGGATTCAGGCGTCGCTCGCCGCAACCTGTCGCGAGGCCGGCGCGGCAATCGTCACCGGCGATACCAAGGTCATGGGCAAGGGCGAGCTCGACGGCATCGTGCTCAACACCACCGGAATCGGCCTGACCACGCAGGTGATCTCCGATTCGGGCCTGAAGCCGGGCGACCTGATCATCGTGACCGGCACGATGGGCGACCACGGGATGGCGGTGATGGCGGCGCGCCACGAACTCGAACTTGAGGGCGAGCTGCGCTCCGACGTCGCGCCGCTGAATGGCCTCATCCGCGCCGCGATCGAAGCCGCGGGCGACGGAATCATATCGGCCATGAAGGACCCGACGCGCGGCGGCCTGGCCAGCACGCTCAACGAGATGGCTTCGAAAAGCAGAGTGGGGATCGGGATCGAGGAGAACAAGGTTCCGGTCACCTCCGCGACGCGTTCAGCCGCCGACCTGCTCGGAATCGACGTCTCTGCACGTTGCCAACGAAGGAAAAGCCGTGCTCGGAGTGAGACCGCAGGCCGCGGAACGCGTTCTCGCGGCCCTGCGATCGCATCCGCTCGGGCGCGATGCGGCGATTATCGGCGTCTGCACCGCGGAGAATCCGGGCTCCGTCATCCTCGATACCGGCTTCGGCCGCCGACTTCTCACCGAGCCGGAGGGCGAGCTTCTGCCGCGCATATGCTGAATCGCGGCTGACGGCGCGAGGCGAATCGCGAAGTGGAGCATCCCGCCATGGAACACATCCGCATCGAGCGCGACGGCGCGGTCGGACTCATCACTATCGACAGGACCGATCGTTACAACTCGCTCGACGTAAAAACCGCTCAGGATTTCCGCAAGGCCGGTCTTCAATACGCCCGCGACGACGCGATCCGCGCGGTCGTCATCAAAGGCGCGGGCGGAATCTTCTGCAGCGGCGCTGATCTCAAATATATTCGCGCCGGCGCGGACGCGGCCGACTTGAACTATTTGCAGCCGTCACATGACGAGGCCGGCGGATACGGCGAGGCGTTCAAGCAAATCGTGCAGTACATCCACAGCACGATTAGCGAGATCAGGCGCGCTCCCAAGCCGTTTATCGCCGCGGTCGACGGAGTCGCCGCCGCCGGAGGCTTCGGAATCGCGATGGCTTGCGACCTGGTGATAGCCTCGGAGCGCGCGAGCTTCGAGTGGGCCTATTCAAAAACCGGCCTCACCGGCGCCGAGAGCTCAACTTTTTTTCTTCCGCGTCTGATCGGTCTGCGCCGTTCGATGGAGCTGGTCTTGATGAACCCGCGACTCGACGCGCGCACCGCGCTTGAGATCGGCCTTATCACCGCGGTCCATCCGGTGGAGAGTTTCGACGGCGAAGTGCTCAAGCTCGCCCGCAAGCTCGCCGACGGTCCGACCCGCGCCTACGGCGTTGCCAAGGGCCTTCTGAATCAGGCGGCCGGAGCGGAGCGGCTCGATTACCATCTCGGATGCGAGCTCGAAGGCCTCGTGCGCATCGCCGACGCACCGGACTTCGCCGCCGGACTCGACGCCTTCGCCAATAAACGCCCGCCCCGGTTCAAAGGCTGAGCCGCGCGATCTCAAGCGCTGCCGCAATCGCTGGCTCGACGGCGGCAGCCACCGCAGCCGACAGCCCCTCGCCGTAACGTTTCGGTCGCTCGATCGTAACCCCGACGATATAGACGCGCCGGGCAACCGGCTCGGGCGACAGCTCGCGTGCGAGCTTCACCGCTTCGAGCACGCCAACGCCGTGCGTAGTAAGCAGCGTTCCCGCTGGCGCTCGCGCGTCGCCGGCCTCGAATCGCACGACCTGCCCCGGCTCTCCGTCGCCCACTATCGCGTCGATCAAAATTATCGGATCCGCGCCGAAAAGAGCGGAATCGATAAGAGCGCTCGGCTCGACAATCTCGACCACCTCGATTCCAACCGGCAAGGCCATCGTACTAAGCCGCCGCGCCACGGCGATTCCGACGCCGTCATCGCCGGCGGCTGCCTGGCCGATTCCGATAATTCGAGCCGCCATCGCTACTCGTGCTCGACCGTCAAGCGCAGAAAATGGGTCGCGCACGAGATGCACGGATCGTAATTGCGGATCGCCTGCTCGGCGATCGCCGTCGCCGCATCATGCGACAGCTTCGCCATCCGGGGCGCGAGCTCGAACAGATCCTGCTCGATTGATTTCTGATTCTGCGCCGTCGGCGGGACGATCTTCGCGTCCTCGATGATGCCGCGTTCGTCGAGCCGGTAGCGATGGTACAGGATGCCGCGCGGCGCTTCGGTGCATCCGAAGCCGGTGGAAGCTCGCGGCGTGACCTCGATGAACGGCTGGGCCGGCGGCTCATACGCCTCGATTATCCGAATCGAATCGTCGAGCGCGTGGATCGTTTCGACCGCGCGCACCAGGATACTCATGAAAGGATTGCGGCACGGCACCGGAATCCGGGCCGCGACCGCCGCCTGCCTCGCCAGCGGAGACAGATTTTCGAAGTTCAGATTGAAGCGCGCCATGGGCCCGCATAGGTACGGACCACGCTCCTTCAGAATGGAATGCAGTGCGTTGGAATGCGGCACCTGCCGCTCGACGAAATTGCGCTCGTATTCACGTACCTCGATATCCAATCCCTTGTTCGACACCAGTCGGTCGCCAAGTACCGCATACTCGCTCCGATGGCGGAGCGCGACGAACTCGTAGTCGCGTTCGAAATCGGGAAACGAAAATCCGGTGAACCACTCCAGCGCTTTCAGCGCTCCATCGCGCGCGGCGTCAAGCTCAGAAAGCAGCGCACCGAGCTCGCTTCGCGTCGGCAGACGGTAAAAGCCGCCGACCCGGACGTTAACCGGATGGACCTCCCGGCCGCCGACCGTCCGGACGATAGCGTTGCCGACCTTTTTGATTCGCAGGGCCGCATTCAGCATCTCGCGATGGTCCCTGGCCATCGCGAATGCGTCGGGACAGCCGAGAAAATCGGGCGCGTGCAGAAAAAACATATGCAGCGCGTGACTCTCGATCCACTCGCCCCAATAGATGAGCCGCCGGAGCTCGCGGAGCCCGCCTTCAACCTGAACGCCAAGCGCGTCTTCCATCGCCTGACAGGCGCTCATCTGATAGGCGACCGGGCAGATGCCGCAGATGCGCGCGGTTATGTCGGGCGTCTCCGCGTACGAGCGGCCGCGCAGAAAGGCCTCGAAGAATCGCGGCGGCTCGAAGATGCGAAGCTCAACGTCGCGAACCTGATCGCCCTTGAAGCGGATGCGGAGCGCGCCCTCGCCTTCGACGCGCGCCAGCTCATCAACCTTTATCGTCTTCATAAATCGCGGCAGCCTTGCGGAACGCGTCGGCGTTCGCGTTAAAGGTGCTCAGCACGCGCGCGACCTCGGCCTTCGAAGCTCCGGCCTTGATCCAGGCTTCGCCCATCGAGGCCGTGTTCGGCGATTCGCTCGGCCCGAAGCATCCGTAGCATCCGCGGGCGTAACTCGGGCAAATGGCGCCGCATCCGGCGTGCGTTATCGGCCCCAGGCACGGCACCCCGCGCGCGACCATGATACAAACCGTGCCGCGCGCCTTGCACTCGACACATACGCTGTGACCCGGCGTATGAGGCCTGCGGCCATTGAGGAACGCCGCGAGCACTTCGAGCAGCTGATGCTTGTTGATCGGACATCCGCGCAGCTCGAAATCGACCCGCACGTGATCGGCGATCGCGGTCGAGGTGCCGAGCGTCGAGACGTAGGCCGGCGTCGCATACACGATCGCCATGAATTGCTGAACGTCCTTGAAATTCCGCAGCGCCTGGATTCCGCCCGCGGTCGCGCACGCTCCGATAGTTATCAGGATTTTCGAGGCGGCCCGCACCTCGCGAATCCGGGCCTCATCGCGCGCCGTGGTAATCGAGCCTTCGACCAGGGAGATGTCGTAAGGGCCTTTGACCTCGTTGCTGCTCGCTTCAAGGAACTTGGCGATCTGGATCCGGTCGGCCAGAGCCAGAAGCTGGTCTTCGCAATCGAGCAGACTCAACTGGCATCCGTCGCAGGAAGCGAACTTCCACACCGCGAGCTTTGCCTTCGTGCCTTTTACCGCCGCCGCCCTCGCCATTTCAAAGCTCCCGTATCCGCAGCAACGGCGCAATTCGGCTGAGCGGGAAAACCGGCCCGTCCTTGCATATGAACGCCGGGCCGAACTGACAGCGGCCGCACACGCCCGTGGCGCACTTCATGTTGCGTTCCATCGAAAGGAAGATGTCCTCGTCGGCCAGTCCGCGATCTCCCAACTCGCGCTGGGCAAAGCGCAACATCGCCTCCGGTCCGCACATCATCGCGATGGTATTGGCCGGATCGATCTCGGTGGCGCGCAGCAGCTCGGTCAGCACACCCACGGGTCCGAGCCATGAGCTGCCGGCACGATCGACGATCGTCCGCACCGTAAATCCCGGCTCCATCCGCCAACGCTCCAGTTCTTTCGCGTAAAGCAGATCGGCGGGAGTCCTCGCCCCGTAGAGGAGCGTAAATCGGCCGAACTGCTTCCGATGGCGCAGGACGTGATAAATCGCGGGCCTGAGCGGCGCCAGTCCGATTCCGCCCGCGAGCAGCAGCAGGTCGCTGCCGCAGCGCGCGGCCTGGTCGAGCGGCCATCCGTTTCCATACGGGCCGCGAACGCCGAGTGAGGCGCCGCGTTTCTGCGCCGCCAGCGGTTCCGTCACCGTGCCCACGGCCCGCACCGTATGCGCCAGCGCATCCGGCCTGGCCGGATCTCCGCTGATCGAAATCGCCACCTCTCCGACGCCGAACAGATAGAGCATGTTGAACTGCCCGGGGGCGAAGCCGAAGCCGCCATTGCCCGAATCGCCCAGATGCAGCGTGACGGTGTCGCGGGTTTCGCGAACTACCCGACGGATGGAAAAGGGCCGCGGGACCATCGGATCAACAACGCGGTTCGGATTGAGTAACACGATGAAGCTCGTCCCGACGAAAGGCCCCCCTTAGGTAAAGATGGATGCGCGACCGCCTGCGCGGTCGCGGACTGTGGTTATGGATGTTTTCGGTAGACATCAAGCATCTGCATACGGGCCTTGTCCAATCGCTGATTGACCTGGCGAAGAAAGCGTTTGACGATCTCGTAGCCGAGATCGTGGTCGGCTTCGCATTTTTCGCGCAGACACTTGCCGTCGAACGCGATCGCCCTCACCGGCTCGACCGCGCGCGCGTCGAACTGCCATCGATACGGCGAAAGCAACCACGCAAAACCAAGCACCTCTCCTTCTTCGACGGTCTGGATCTGAACTGAACCTTGACCGGGCATATGGACCTCCAACGCGACCCTGCCGCCACGAAGCAAGTACATGGCGGTCGCCTCATCGCCCTCTCTGAAGAGAAATTCCTGCGCTTTGAAGCGCACGTTGGAGGCGCATCCGGTCAGGAACTCGAGGTGCCTTTCGTCAAGGCCGTGGAGAAACGGATGTTCGCGAAGGATCGGTCGAAGCGTTTCCATGGCCTACTCCATTTCATCCTCCGGCTCGCCCGCGGGCCGCGCCTGCGAGCCGCGAATCGCCGCGGCTTCTTCAGTCAGGTCAATACCGACCGGGCACCAGGTAACGCACCGGCCGCATCCCACGCATCCCGACGTTCCAAACTGATCGATCCACGAGGCGAGCTTGTGCGTCATCCATTGGCGATAGCGCGACTTGAGCGACGTCCGCACGCTGCCGCCGTTGAGATAACTGAAGTCCAGCGTGAAACACGAATCCCATCGCCGGATGTCCTCGGCATTGTCTCCGGCGAGCTCGACGCGGTCTTCGATTGTGGTGCAAAAGCAGGTCGGGCAAACCGCCGTGCAATTGCCGCATCCGAGACATCGCGAGGCCACCTCCGCCCATCGCGGATGCTCCTGGTTGGTGTACAGCAGCTCCTTGATAGCCGTCGTGTCGAGGCTGCGGCCCATCCGCTCTTCGGTGCGCTGAATCGCCGCGGCGGCAGCGTCGCGATGGGCGTCATCGGCCGGTTGATGATTCACTCTGGAGAGCAGGTCGGCGCCGGCATCGCTCCCGACTTCGATCAGGAACTCGTGTCGATCCCCGCTGATCAATTCGGTCAAGGCGAGGTCGAAGCCCTGGTTGACCCGCGGCCCGGTGCGCATCGAAACACAAAAGCAGGTGCCGCCGGCGACCGTGCAGTTCACCGCCACGATAAAAATGTTATTGCGGCGCGCCGCATAATGCGGATCGACGTACGCGCCGCCCATCAATACCTTGTCCTGGATCGTGATCGCGTGAATTTCGCACGAGCGGACCCCGATAAATGCCATCTTTGGCGGGTCGTCCCGCTCCTCGTTCACGACCAATTGGCGGTTCTCGTCGCGCCGGGCGCTCCATAGACGAAGCGCGGGAAGATGGAGCATCCGCTTCCATGAATCCGGACCGACCGCGTAACCGAACAGCGCCCGGTCGTCCCGGCGGCGCAGACGATAGGCGCCGGCCTCCTGGACCTCGGTCAGGCCCATCGGCATCTGACCGATGCCGTCGATCTCGCCGTAAACGATCGCTTCGTCGCGAACCGTCGGCCCGATGAGCTGATAACCGTCGCTCTTCAGCGCGCCCAACAGGCCGGCGAAATCCTCAGCGGTCAAAACAACCCGATCTCTCGCCGTGGCCGCCGCTTCCTGCATCCTGATTAACTACGCGAATCCCGCATTACCGGCCGCCCATGGTTATCGCCGGACGGCCCGTGCCATTCAGTAGCAGGCAGGAGTCGTTACTCAAACCGCTTTGTATCCTTCCCGGTCTGATAGTGCGTCATTTTTCGCGATCCCGCTTCGACTGGTAGTGCGTCATCTTTTTGTAGATCGCCATTACTATCTTGTAAAACTTGGCGCCGTGAAGGTCCGGGTATTCTTTGCGCGCCGCCGCCTTGGCCCGTTCCCAGGCGATCTCGTCCGCTTCGCTTCGTACCACGCCAACGGGCATGATGACCTCGATGCCGGTGTTATCGTCGCCGATGGTTACGCGGCATAATCTCCACGTATAGACTATTATCTTATAGGTTGGATGAGGAGCGTTTTGTCTTGCTGAATTTTCGTCCTGATGGGGCTGGTCGGCTTCCGGGAGAGGTTTGCTGACATGAGCGGAGAGCGGATCCTCGTCCTCGATGACGAAGCCGACATGGTGGATAACTGCCGGCGCATCCTGAGCCGCGACGGTTATCAATGCCAGACCACCACGGACCCGAAGGAAGCGCTGCGGCTGGTCGAGTCGGATCGCCCCGATCTGCTCTTGACGGATCTCAAGATGCCCTCGATGGACGGGATCGAACTGCTCGGCCGGGTGCACGAACTCGATCCCAAGATACCAGTGATCATGTTGACCGCATTCGCCACGGTTGAGTCGGCCGTCGCGGCGGTGAAGGCGGGCGCTTTCGACTATCTGCCCAAGCCGTTCTCGATCGATCAACTGCGAGTCGCGGTAGAACGGGCGCTGGCGCAACGGCGATTGGCGCTGGAAAATCTGCGGCTTCGCGAGCAGCTTCAGGAAACTTACGGCTTCGAGAACATCGTCGGGCGCAGTCCCTCGATGGCGCAGGTCTTCGAACTGGTGCGAAAGGCGGCGCGCTCCGAAGCGAGCATCCTGATCATCGGCGAATCGGGCACCGGCAAGGAGCTGATCGCCCGCGCCATCCACGCCAACAGTCCCCGCGCCGCCGAGGCCTTTGTTCCCGTGGACTGCGCCTCGCTGCCGGAGAATCTGCTGGAATCGGAACTGTTCGGCCACGAAAAGGGAGCGTTTACCGGAGCGATGGCGACCAAGCCCGGCCTGATCGAGATGGCACATCGCGGCACCCTGTTCCTCGATGAGATCGGGGAGCTGCCGGCGGGACTCCAGGTTAAGCTCCTGCGAGCACTCCAGGAACGCCAGATTAGGCGGGTCGGAGGAACCAGGCAGATCGACGTCGACATCCGGCTGGTCTCCGCCACCAATCGCGAACTGCGCGAGCCCAACGGCAAGGGAACTTTCCGCGAAGACCTTTACTACCGCATCAACGTCATCGCGATTAAGCTGCCACCGCTGCGCGCGCGCAAGGGCGACGTGACGCTGCTCGCCCATACGTTCTTCAAGAAATACGGACAGAATCGGGAACCGATCCTGCGGGGAATCGAGCCTGACGCGATGGACGCGCTGGAAGCCTATTCGTGGCCGGGCAATGTCCGGGAGCTGCAAAACGTCATCGAGCGGGCCTGTGCTCTGGCGGAAGCGGAGACCATCGCTCTCCACGACCTCCCCGATCACGTCCTTCTGTCATCGCCCGTCGCGAGCGCCGAGCCCCCCGCACTTGATACGTCGGCCAGCCTTAAAGAAGCGAAAGAAAAATGGCTTGGCCAGCTCGAGACCAGTTACGTGACGGACATTCTCAAGCGCCACGGCGGCAACGTCTCGCAGGCCGCTCGTGCGGCGGGCATCGACCGCAAAACGTTTCATCGGCTGCTAAGCAAACACCGCCTCCGCTGATGGCGATGTCGTAATGGCAAAAGAGACAGGGGGGATCTGAAATGAATGCCGCATACAGAGCCGAGGCAACAACCGCTGAGGGCAACGCCCAATACCCCGCCCATCGCGAGGCCGATGTGCTGCTGCGCGACGGCTCGACCATCCATGTTCGCCCGGTGCGGGCCGAAGACGAGGAGGGCCTGTTCGATTTGCTTCGCGGACTCTCCGAGGGTTCGCGCGCGATGAGGTTCTTCGCGGTCACCAGCGACCATGTGCTTTCCAAAGAGGCGCACCGGGCGGCCGACGTCGACTACGTCAACAAATACGGGATCGTGGCCACGATCGGACCGGAGCAGCGAATCGTCGCCCACGCGCTTTACGTAGCGTCCGGCATCGACCGCGCCGAAGTCGGCTTCACCATCGCGGACGAATACCAGGGCCGGGGGCTGGGCAGCGTGATGCTCGGACAACTCGCCGAAGTCGCCGCCACCAACGGGTTCCGCATCTTCCAGGCCCACGTGCGGGCGGAGAATCGCCGGATGCTTGACGTTTTCCGCGAATCGGGTTTTCCGGTCGAGCTGCGGGCCGAGCCGGGAGAGTCGAGGTGACTTTTCCCACCTCGCTCTCGCCGGAAGCACTCGAACGGTTCGAGGGACGCGAGCGGGTCGCCGCGATCAATTCGCTGGCGTGGTTCTTCAACCCGCGTTCGATTGCGGTCATCGGAGCATCGCGCCGGCGCGGCACCATCGGCGGCGAAACTTTCCACAACCTGCTGAGCTACGGCTTCACGGGGGTGGTTTATCCTGTCAATCCCACCGCCGAGGTGGTGCAATGCGTGCCGGCCTACAAGAGCATCGACCTGATCCCGGGCGAGGTTGACCTCGCGATCATAGCCGTGCCGGCGGAACAGGTGCTTGAGGTCGCCGAACAGTGTGCGCGCAAAGGAGTGCGCGCGCTGGTCGTGATTTCCTCGGGATTCGCCGAAATCGGCGGCAAAGGATTAGACCGCCAGCGCGAACTGCTGAATATCTGCCGGGCGTCGGGAATGCGGCTGATCGGCCCCAACTGCATGGGTGTCGTGAACACCAACCCCAGGGTGCGCCTCGACGGCAGCTTTGCCCCGCAGGCGCCTCCCGCGGGACGAGTCGCGTTCTCCTCTCAAAGCGGCGCGCTTGGCCTGGCGATCCTGGAGTATTCGCAAACCCTCGCGCTCGGAATCTCGACCTTCGTATCGATAGGCAACAAGGCCGACATCTCGGGCAACGACCTCATCACATACTGGGAATCGGACCCGGACACCGACGTAATCCTGATGTACGTGGAGTCGTTCGGCAATCCGCGAAAGTTTTCGCAGATCGCGCGGCGAATCGGGCGCACCAAGCCAATCGTCGCGGTCAAGAGCGGACGAACGCCGGCGGGCGCGCGCGCCACCTCCTCGCATACCGGCGCCCTGGTCGCCGCTTCGGATATCACCGTCGACGCGCTGTTCCGGCAAACCGGCGTGATCCGCACCGACACCCTTGAAGAGATGTTCGATGTCACTTCAGTGCTGGCCCATCAACCGCTGCCCAAGGGGCGGCGCGTCGGCATCATCACCAACGCCGGCGGACCCGGAATCCTGTGTGCGGACACTTGCGGGGCTCAAGGGCTCGAAATCCCCCTCCTGAGCGCGGAGTCCCAGGCCCGGCTGCGCGCTTGCCTTCCTACTGAAGCCGCCGTCGCCAACCCGGTAGACATGATCGCTTCGGCCACCGCCGAGCACTATCGTGACGTGATTCGGATCGTGGCCGGCGACCCCAACATCGACGCCCTGATCGTTATTTTCATCCCCCCGCTGGTGACCCGCGCCGAAGACGTCGCCCGGGCCATCATGGACAACGCGCGCGAACTCAAGAACACCAAGCCGATTCTGGCGGTCTGCATGACGGCTCGCGGTATCGCCGATTTGCTCAGGACCACGGCGGCGCGCGTTCCGTCATTCCTGTTTCCCGAATCCGCGGCGATCGCCCTGGCCCACGTCGCGCGCTACGCCCAGTGGCGGGCGCGGCCGCCTTCGGCGCCGCCGCCGCCGCTTGAGAACGCCCAGCGCGATGAGGCCGCGGCGATCGTGGCCACGGCGCTTGAACGCGGCGAGAATTGGCTGCTTCCGACCGAAACCCTGGCTCTGCTCTCCTGCTACGGCATCCCGTTCATCGACCAGCGCGAGGTGGAATCTCCGGAGCAGGCGGGCGTCGCGGCCGACGAGTTTGGCGGCGAATTAGCGCTCAAGGCGGTTGCGCCCGGCCTCATTCACAAAACCGAATTTGAGGCGGTACGGCTGCATTTACGCGGCGCCGAGGAAGTCCGGGCCGCGGCGCACCAGATGGGCGACCGTCTCAGGTCGCTCGGCTATGCCCCGATCGGCTGGCTGGTGCAGAGGATGGCGCCCGAAGGCGTCGAGATGCTGCTCGGCGTCGCCCACGATCCCCAGTTCGGACCGGTCCTCGCTTGCGGCGCGGGGGGCGCGATGGTCGAGCTGCTGCGCGACGTCGCGATCCGGCTCACTCCGCTCACCCAGCAGGACGCTACCGACATGATCAGGAGCCTCAAGACCTATCCGCTGCTCACCGGCTTCCGTGGCGCACCGCCGTGCAATATCGGCGCGCTGGAAGACGCGTTGCTGAGGGTAAGCACGATGGTCGAGGACCTGCCGCAAATCGCCGAACTCGATCTGAATCCGGCCTTCGTCAATCACGCCGGGGTGCTCGTGGCCGATGCCAGAATCCGGGTGGCGCCATCTTCGCCGCCGCGTCCGCTCGGCGCGCGCACCTGACGCTCGTGAGCGGATACGCGGCATCGATGCCGCACCTCAGGGGAAGGCCTGCCCCACAGAGAGGGCCGATGCGGTGGCGGCACGAAGCCGAACCCCGTCGTCAGATCAGGCGGATGGAAGCCCCAAGGCGCGCTGAATCGCCGCTTTGAAATCGGCGGTCGAAAACGGCTTCGCGAGATAGCCGGTAGCGCCGCTGGCGTACGCGGCCCCGACGGTATCCGGCGTATGGTAAGCGGTAATCACGATTACGGGGGTCTTGGGCAGGCTTCTGCGAACGTGGCGGCTTATTTCAAAACCGTCTCCCACCGGAAGATGGAGATCGGTCACCACCACGTCGGGATGCTCGGCGTCTACGAGATCGATAGCCTCAGGCCCGGTCCGCGCCGTAAGGCATCGGTATCCCATTCCCTTAAGCAGCCTCGCACAGGTGATGACCATGTCGGGCTCATCATCGACCACCAGAATCTTGCGCGTCATGAAATATCGTTTACTCCCGGCCTCTGGAACATTGGGGTCCACGGGATACATCTTGGGTCTCCCACTCGACAAGACTGATATGCAGGTTAAGTGCCAAACCCAAAACCACGATCCTACGGTGGATCGTATGGATTATTGGTTGGGGAATCGCCGTCTCTTGCCGGGGCGACGATGTCTCAATACCCTTCAACAGTACTGTCGTTCATCCGTGCGAATTGGTGCAAAAACCGGAGGAAGTCGGTGAAAGCGATAACATTCGATCGGCTCGGCGGGAGTGAAGTCCTGCAACTGAGCGAAGTACCAAAACCCGAGATCAAACCCGGCAAGGTACTGGTAAAAAACCACGCCATCGGGATCA
Source organism: uncultured Pseudomonadota bacterium (assembly GCA_963759165.1). Classification (GTDB taxonomy): domain Bacteria; phylum Desulfobacterota; class Binatia; order Binatales; family Binataceae; genus DATJOQ01. The sequence goes on from CAVWXK010000001.1 coordinate 3,155,768, forward strand.
ACTTCGCCGACATCCTGTTCCGGCAGGGTCAATACGTGATGACGCCGCAGCTGCCCGATACCCCGGGACTCGAAGCGGCCGGCGTGATCGAAGCCGTCGGCGCCGGCGTTGAAGGCCTCAAGCCCGGGGCGCGAGTCGCCTATATCGGCGTCAAGACGTACGCGGAATATTCGCTGGCCTCAGCCGCCCAGGTAATCCCGCTCCCCGACTTCATCAGCTTCCAGGAGGGCGCGGCCTTCCCGATCCAGGCGCTCACCGCATACCACCTGCTCCACACCGCCCATCGTATAACGCCCGATCAGGTGGTGCTGGTCCACTCGGCCGCGGGCGGGGTCGGGATCCTCGCGGTGCAGATCGCCAAAGCCGCGGGCGCGCATGTAATCGGAACGGTTTCAAAAGACGCCAAAACCGGCTTGGTGCGGGAATTCGGCGCCAATGAAGTAATCAATTATTCCAGTCACGATTTCGCCGACGAGGTGATGAAGCTGACCGGCGACCGGGGCGTCGACCTCATCCTGGACGCGGTCGGCGAGCCTACACTCAAGAAAGGACTCCGATGCCTTGCGCCGTTCGGACACTTGATCCTGTACGGACGCTCCGGCGGCGCGCCCGAGCCGCTGAATCTTTTAAGCCTGTTCGAAAAATCTCTCAAGGTGAGCGGCTTCGTGCTGTACACCGTGAGCGCGAATCCCCGGCTGACGCGCCAGGGACTCGAGGCGTGTTTCAAGCTGATGCAGGAGGGCAAGTTAAAGCTGCTCATCGGCGAAACCCTACCGCTCGCGCAGGCGGCCGAGGCCCATCGTCACATGGAATCGCGCGAGTCGGTCGGCAAGCTCATCCTGATTCCCTAGCGCGTGCCGGCGAAGCACGGCGGACGATGCTGATCTAACGCGGCTAGGGGTCTCGCCGCTGCGCGGTTCCGGTCAGGAAAATCTTCGCTCCACCTCCGACGTTGTTGGTCTGAATCATGTCGAGAGTCTTCGCCTTTTTGTTGAAAACCACGGCGTACCGCTCCTTGACTCCGGAAAAATCACAAGCTCCGGCGTTAGAAGGAGGATCGACGGTCATGTCGATGCACGAGTTGGTGCCATGAAAGGTGATAACCATCGTGCCGGTCCCGTCCGGATTAGGGGTTATCGTTCCCGTGAAGTTAAGATCGATCGTTCTGGTTGCGCCGGTTTCGCTGTCGTTGGTGCTGATTGCGCGTCCCGATGAAACCGAGCAGTTTTGTTCGATTCCGAACACCCCGAGACGCAGGACGGATTGCGGCAGCGCGCCGGCCAGATTACCGGGATCGTTGTCGGCCGCGTTGTAGGCATCGGGCGAGAAGCTTTTCGCGGAGCCGAGGCGATAGGTATACCTGCCGGCCAAATCGTTGCAGAATGGAGCCGCCGCGCGCGCCACGGCGCACGTCAGACAACTCGCCACAACCCCGATTATGGCGGCCACCCATCGCTGCCCCGGGTTCACTCGAACCTTCGCTTTTCCGGTTCGAACCCCGGGAATGTTCATGGCAGCCCCCCTCTACATCAAGCGTTCGAGCGATCCTGAACGCGGAGTAATGATAGACTCACGATGGGGCGGTCGTGGAGGAGTTATTCACCGTTTGGGCTGAGCGCGACTTCGATGATTGCCTTAAGTGCCTGACCTCGGAGAAACTTCACGACATTGCCGAATTTCGGCCGATCCCGCTCCGAGCCATGTATTAGCGCGCCTGGGTATGGAATGCTTTTCAGACGAGTCGGCCGGAAAGGATGGATGATTTGGGAGCCGCGTTCTTATGGATTCACGTGCTGAGCGGCGCCGTCTGGATCGGCGCCTGCGCCTGCGTGGCGATCGCCGGCTCGGCGCTGGCGATCGGGAGCGATGAGTTCCGCGACTTCGTGACCCGTGCGCTGCCGGGCTTAAACCGCGTCAGCGCGATATCGGCCGCGATGCTTGTGGTTACGGGGAGCGCCAGGCTGGTAGCGATGATGACAACGGGCGGTTTCGCGCCGTCGACCGCCTTCATCGAGGTGTTGCTGATAAAGGTTGCCCTGTTCGCCGCGATGGTGCTGGGAATCGCGGGCTCGTGGCGCGAGGAAGCGAAGCTGAAGAGCGGCAGCGCAGATTCCGCGGAATCCGCAGCGGCGCCGACACGCCGGCTGATTGCGCTCTCCGGGCTTACCGCTCTTCTGGGAGCAACCGCGATGATCCTTGGCCTATGGCTGGTAGGAAGCTAACGGCGGCATGACATGCCGACGGGGCAGGGAGCATCGCGGCGTTGTACCGATATCGCTCCCGTTGGTCGCGTTAGCGGACGGCGACCGTCGAACAGCGGCGAAGGATACGCCAGGTAACTTGACCAATGCACGTTCCACCGCAAATTAAAGTCGGACCTTTCACGATCGCGCTGCTGACCGACGGGTTGTGGCGCAATGACGGCGGATGCATGTTCGGCGTGGTGCCGCGCGAGCTATGGCAGCGCAACCATCCGCCCGACGAACACAATCGTATCCGCCTCAATCTCACCTGCCCGCTGATCATTAAGGGCAACGACGCGGTGCTGATCGATACCGGGATCGGCAATCGGCTAAGCCCGGTCGAGCGGAAGATTTTTTCCCATGGCGAGGGCTGGCTTCCCGACGGCTTGCGCGCGCTCGGGATGGAGCCCGGCGACATCACCCACGTCGTGCTGTCGCATCTGCACTTCGACCATTGCGGCGGCGTGGTGCGGCGCAAACCGTCGGGACGGTCTCGAAGCGGCGTTCCCCCGCGCCCGCCATTTCGTGCAACAGCGGCGAACTCGAAATCGCGCGCGGGTCGCGACAACGAACGGCTGCGCGCCGCCTATCGTCACGTCGAGGAATGCCTGGAGCCGATCGCCGGCCTGCTCGAACCGATCGCCGGCACCACCGAGGTGATACCCGGGGTCGAAGCGATCGGTCACCGGCGGCCACACCACCGACCATCAGATTGCGATGGTCCGGGCGGATGGCGAGTGCTTTGCCCATCTGGCGGATATCGTGCCGACTCGTTCGCACATGAAGGGCCCGTGGAATCAGGCCTACGATCTCGATCCGCTAAAGACCATGAAGAGAAGTCCCGCTACCTGAATCGCGCGATTGGCGAGCATTGGTGGATCTCGTTCGCGCATGACGACCGGGTTCTCACCGCGCACGTCACCAACGATCGCGGCACGATGACGCTGAGCGATATTGTCGAATGCCGCCTGTCAGATCCTGAAATAGAATAATTCTGCCATTAGCGCGTCTAACCAGCGAGGTTGGCGTTGCGGGCAGCGTGAGCGTGATCAGCGCGGCAGTCCTATGGTTGCGGCGTTCGATTTTTCAATACCTGCGGCAGACGCGTCGAAAATTTCAACTTGATTGAGCAATGCGGGCTCCGTTATGATCATGCCGGGGTGTGCGTCAATTGAGCACGGCTCGACCGGCACGAACCAGCTCTTGTCGCTCCTGCCAGCCCGTGCCGCCAACGGCAATAAGGAGTTAGCTAATGACCGAAGGCAACGCATTCGAGCGGGTTATCAAAGAGGATCGCGCCTCGCGTGAATCGAAGCAGTGGAACGGAACTTTTCTCGACTACCTGGAGAAAGTAAAAGCCGATCCGACCGTCACCAAGCTCTCGCACGCCCGGATCTGCGATCTGATTATTTCCACCGGAGTGCGGGACATCCAGAGCAGCGACGACGTCCGCACCAAGCGGCTCTATAAGGATGAGCCGATAAAGGTGTACAGCTTCTTCGCCGACGAGTTTTTCGGTATCGAGCGCACCATCGCGCAACTGGTGCGCTACTTTCACTCCGCTTCGCTCAAGGGCGAGGAGAGCCGTCAGGTGCTCTACCTGATGGGCCCGGTGGGATCGGGAAAGAGTTCGCTGGTCGAACGCGTCCAGCGCGGACTGGAACAGGCCGGGATGGTCTACGCGATCGAGGGCTGCCCGATGCACGAGGAACCGCTGCATCTGATCCCCCGCCATCTGCGCAAGGAATTCGAGAAGATGCTGGGGGTGCATATCGAGGGCGATCTCTGCCCGGTATGCCGCTACCGGCTCAAGGAAGAATACGGCCAGCGATACGAAGAGTTCCCAGTGGAGACGCGAAGCTTCTCCAAGCGCAACCGGATCGGCATCGGCGTGGTGCCGCCGGTCGATCCCAATAACCAGGACACCTCGGTCCTGATCGGCTCGGAAGACATTTCCAAGCTCGACCAATACTCGGAAGGCGATCCGCGGGTGCTGGAGCTAAACGGCGCGCTCAACGTCGGCAATCGCGGCCTGGTCGAGTTCATCGAGGTTTTCAAGAACGAGACCGAGTATCTGCACGCGATGATCACGGCGACCCAGGAGAAAGTCATCCCGGCTCCCGGCCGCCACGGCATGGTCTACGTCGATACCTGCATCCTCGCGCACTCCAACGAGGCCGAGTGGCAGAAGTTCAAGGCCGATCACACCAACGAAGCGATCCTGGACCGGATCGTCGTGGTGAAGGTGCCTTACAACCTGCGGCTGTCGGAAGAGGTCAAGATCTATCAGAAGATCATCCGCAACTCGGACTTCCGCGCCCACGTCGCTCCGCACACGCTCGAGATGGCCTCGATGTTCGCGATCCTGTCGCGGCTGGAGCCGACCTCGAAGTGCGACCTAATGACCAAGCTGAAGCTTTACAACGGCGAGGAAGTGATCGAAAAGGGCCGCACCAAGAAGATCGACGTGCAGGAGCTGCAAGGAGGACACCAAACGCGAAGGGATGTCGGGAATCTCCACGCGCTTCATCATGAAGGCGCTCGACAACGCGCTCTCCGACAACGTGCTCGGCAACTGCATCAATCCGATCAACGTGCGCGAGGCGCTGATCGCGATGACCAAGGAAGCCGACCTGCCTGACGATGCCCGCAAGCAGTACCTGGAATTTCTGCAGGACATACTCCACAAGGAGTATCTCGAGCTGCTGGAGAAGGAGATTACCCGGGCCTTCGTGTACTCCTACCAGGAGCAGGCCGAGTCGCTGTTCCAGAACTATCTCGACCACGCCGAAGCGTACGTCAACAAGACCAAGGTCCGCGATCGCAACACCAAGGAAGAGCTGTCGCCCGACGAGGGGTTCCTGAAATCGATCGAGGAGCAGATCGCGATAATCGGGTCCGCCGCCGAGGGTTTCCGCCAGGAAGTGATCGCGTATCTGTGGTCGTCATCGCGGCGCGGCGAGAAGATCAGCTACAAGAGCTACGAGCCGCTCAAGGAGGCGATCGAGAAGAAGCTGATGACCTCGGTGCGCGACATCTCGCGGATCATCACCAAGGCCCGCACCCGCGACGAGGAGCAGAGCGAGAAGTACGGCGCGATGGTCAAAAATCTGCTCGAGAACGGGTACTGCGAGTCATGCGTGGACGTGGTGCTGAAATACGCCGCGAACAATCTGTGGAAGGATTGAGGAGGAAAAGAACTGACTCCGGATCTCCCTCTCCCTGACCAGGGAGAGGGTTGGGGAGAGGGTGCGGTTAGCTCATCAGAGATGTCTCACGGTGCCCACCAGCCCACATCATCGCGCTCGCTCACTGCGCCGAGCGCAAACCGATGCCGAGAGAAGGCTATGGATGCATTTACGCGCGGGACGGCTCGAAGGTCTGAAATTCCGCCGCCAGTTTCCGATCGGCACTTTGATCGCGGACTTCTGCTGCAAAGAGCAGCGGCTGGTTATCGAGATCGACGGCGGGCATCACGCGGAGCAATACGATGCCGATTCTCTCCGAGAAGCGGCCCTGTTCACGCGCGGCTATCGAGTGATGCGTTTCTGGAACAATGAGGTGTTGAGCAACATCGAAGGCGTGATCGAGCGGATTCGGGAACATTGTGCTCCCGTGAGGCGCCCTCACCCCTGCCCTCTCCCTGGTCAGGGAGAGGGAGAGCAGCGGCGAGACGTGCAGCCCAGGGAACGAATCGCTTCGCGGCGATCCTTCGCTTCGCTCAGGATGACGTAACAAAGGGCTCTCCCCCATGCCTACCATCGACACCATCTTCCGCGAGTACCGCCCCTCCGATGCCGAGCGTTCAGACCGTTCCGCCGGCGACCGACTGCGCCATCGGCAGAAGGTGCGCGAATCGATCCGCGAGAATATCGCCGACATCATCGCCGAAGAATCGATAATCGGCAAAGACAAGGACCGCGTGATCAAGGTGCCGCTGCGCGGCATCAAGGAGTATCGCTTCGTTTACGGCGACAACGCTCCGGGCGTGGGCGAAGGCGACGGCAACTCGCAGCCCGGACAGGTGGTCGGTAAGGCGGGCAAAGAAGGGCCGGGAAAGGGCGAGGATCAGCGCCGGCGATCGCCCCGGCGTGGATTATTACGAGACCGACGTCACGCTCGAAGAACTCATCGAGATCATGTTCGAGGACCTCGAATTGCCCCACATGGAGCGCCGCGCGCTGCGCGAGATCGAGGCCGAGCGCACCAGCAAGCGCAAAGGCTATCGCAAGGTCGGCATCCGCGTGCGTCTGGACAAGCGCCGCACCGCCAAGCAGCGCATCATGCGCAAGCTCGCCAGCCATCACGACGAGCTGCGTGGAGACCGGGGCCGAAAAGAACGAGCGCTTCCCGTTTCACGACGACGATCTGAAGTATCGCCATATCGAGGCCGAGATGCGCCGCGAGTCCAACGCGGTCGTGATGTGCATCATGGACACCTCCGGCTCGATGGACACGATGAAGAAGTATCTCGCCCGCAGCTTCTTCTTTCTGCTCTTCCAGTTCATCTCGACCAAGTACCGCAACGTCGAGATCGTCTTCATCGCCCATCACACCGAGGCCCGCGAGGTGACCGAGGAGGAGTTCTTCCACAAGGGCGAATCGGGCGGCACGTTTATTTCTTCGGGCTATCAGAAGGCGCTCGATATCGTCGCCGAGCGCTATCATCCGTCGCTGTGGAACATTTACGCCTTCCACTGCTCGGACGGCGACAACTTCGATTCCGACAATCCTGCCGCGCTGCGCAGCGCGAAGGAGTTGGCGGAGATCAGCAATCTGTTCGGCTACGGCGAGATCAAGCCGCTGGGCTCGCGCTACTATGAATCCTCGATGCTGAACGTGTTCCGCCGACTCGACGCGCCGAACTTCCAGACCGTCCTGATCGAGCGCAAGGAAGACATCTGGCCATCGTTCAAGGCGTTCCTCGCCAAGGAGCGCCCCAAGGAGTGATGATGCGGCCGGACGGCCCAAGGGACGAACCATGGCTAATTACGAACTCGAGCGAACTGGTCGAATGGGACGTCGAAAATCCGCGAAAAGGTCGCGGAGTTCGGGCTCGATTGTTTCCCGCAGGAGTTCGAGCTCTGCGATCACACCGGGATGCTGGGCTACATGGCGTACTCCGGGATGCCGTCGCACTATCCGCACTGGTCCTACGGCAAGGCCTACGAGAAGCTGAAGACGCTGTACGATCACGGCGTCAGCGGCCTGCCGTACGAGATGGTGATCAACTCGAATCCGGCGCTCGCCTACCTGATGCGCGACAACACGCTGCTGCTCCAGATCCTGACCATCGCGCACGTATACGGCCACAACGATTTTTTCAAAAACAACTTCACCTATCGCATCACCCGCGCCGAATTCACGATCGAGTTGTTCAAGGCTCACGCCCTGCGGATACGCCGCTACGTCGAGGACCCGTCGATCGGAATCGAAAAGGTCGAGCGCATCCTCGACGCCGCCCACGCGCTCTCGCTGAATTGCCGGCGCAACCTGGCGATTCGCAAGCTCGAGCCAGGAGGAGCAGGTCGAGCGCGCGCTCGAAGCCGCGCAGCCCAAGCCCGATCCCTATCAAGAAGATCCACAGCGCGCCAGCCCTTCAAGGAGCCGAACATCCACAAGGTGCCGCTAAATCCCGAAGAGGACCTGCTGCTCTTCATCCGCGATCACAACCCGTTCCTGTCCGAATGGGAGAAGGACCTGCTCACGATCGTCGACGAGGAGGCCAAGTACTTCATCCCGATGATCGAGACCAAGATCATGAATGAGGGATGGGCGAGCTACTGGCATAAGCGGATTCTCGAATCGCTCGGCCTCGATCAGGGGCTGCATCTGGAGTTCATCGTGCGCCACAACCAGGTGGTGCGGCCGATCCCCGGCCAGATCAATCCCTACCATCTCGGCCTCAGGATCTGGGAAGACCTGCATCGGCGCTACACCAATCCCACCGCCGAGGAAATCAAGCGCGACGGCCCGCCCAACAAGTCCGGCGACGAAAAGATTTTCGAGGCGCGCGAAGTCGAGCGCGACAGCTCCTTCATTCGCCGCTATCTGACCGAGGAGCTGATGCGCGAGATGGACATGTTCCAGTACGAGGCGCGCGGCGAAGACCTGGTGGTCAGCAAGGTCTCGGACGAGGAAGGATGGCGTGAGGTCAAGGAGATGCTGATCAAGAACGTGGGCGTCAGCGGCATCCCGGTGATCAAGATCGAGGACGCCGACTTCGGCCAGAACCGCACGCTCTACCTGCGCCACTATCACGACGGGCGCGACCTCCATCTCGAATACGCCGAGAAAACCATGGCCTACCTGCAGCGGCTGTGGGGGCGCGAGATCGTTCTGGAAACCATCCTCCAGGGCAAGCGCTCGATGCTTGGTTACAACGACCGCGGCTTCTCAAGCCGGGCGGTGAAGTAACCACCGCCCGTAGCCGGACGAGGCCCTCGCGATCATCGCCTGCGGACCCCTCCCGGTCATCCTGAACGAAGTGAAGGATCTCGCGCGGTCCTCCGCGCGCCAAAGTCCGGGCCCAAGCCTGACGCCCGGAAGACCGGGCGAGATCCTTCGCTGGCGCTCAGGATGACGGGGTACGGCTTTCGCTCCACGTTTTGTACCTGAAGCGCCCCCCGCGTGGCGCGGTCGGAGCCAAGGCTGTATCGAAAGGCGCTGAACCCTAAAGCGCGAGCGTAACGCCTCGGCGGATAAGTTCCCGCCGAATCAAGCAAACTGAAAACTCGCCGACACCAATCGTCTTGGCACGGCCGGTGCACGCCTCTTCGTGTTTCCGAAGCGGGAACCTCCGATGAGGTGGCGTCTGAGCACGGCGTTTAGGATCGCGTCCTCCCCGGGCGTGAGGAACGGGGTGCTTGTTCCGATTATCCCGGAGACCGCGCGGCCTTTGACCCAATATCGCAAGAAAGAAAAGGAGGAACGCTGATGCCGTGGAAAGATGGTTTTCGCCGGGCGCCGGGGGGCGATTTTAGAAACGAACCGATACCTGTTTCCAGCAACGCCTGGGAACAGAATTCGGTGCCTTTTCTGGACCGGCCGCGGCTCTCCGAGGAAGAAAAGAGCGAGGTAGCGATCATCCGGGCCTTTTCGTACAGCCAGGCGGAGACGGCGGTGCGGGAAGCGATCGACCTGCTCGGCGGCGTGGGGAGGATCTGCAAGAAGGGGCAGAAGGTGTTGATCAAGCCCAACAACGTCTTTGGGCTCGATCCCAAGATGCAGGACACGACCCATCCGGCGGTCGTTTACGCCCTGGTCAAGATTCTGAAGGAGACCGGCGCTAGCGTGAGTATCGGCGAGTCCACCGGATGGGGATTCGACGCCGACGACGCGTTTGCGGTCAATCAGATCGGAAAGGCCGCCAGGGACGCCGGCGCCGACAATGTGTTCAACTGGAAAAAGGAAAAGCTGATTCCGGTTGATGTGCCCGACGGCCGCTCCTTCGGGACCATCAACCTGCCCAAGTCGGTCGTCGATTGCGACGTCTTCTGCGACATCTCGAAGTTCAAGAACAACCTGGTTTTCGACAACCGCGGGATGACGATCGCGTGCAAGAGCATGTGCGGGATGATCGTCGAACTGGACAAGCGCCTCCAGATCCATCGCACGCCCATCGATATGGCGATGGGATGCACCGACGTGCTCAAGACCATCATCCACAAGTACAAGCTCTGCCTGGTCGACGCGATTTACGGGATGGAGGGCATCATCCATGCCGGCCCGACCATCAATCCCGGCCTGATAATCGCCTCGCACGATCCGGTCGCGGCCGAAGGCGTCGCGCATCATATCGCCGGCTATCATTGTCTGGAGTCGCCTACCGTGCAGGTCATGATGAAGGCCGGGCTCGGGACCGGAGACTTGTCCGAGATTCGCGTGCTCGGCGCCCGCCTGCAAGACGTCCTCTATCCGGTACAGCGATGGATGCCGCGCTACGTGCAGAAGTACTCCAACGTCCACGAGTATATCGGCGGAGGAATCTGCAATGCCTGCATCTGGGCGGCTATGACGACGCCTCCCAACGTCGACCCCGACAAAAATACGCGGTGGTGTCGGGAACCAGGGCGCTGGTCGGAAAGCCTCTGGAGGGATACGACGAAGCGTGGCTGGTCGGTAAGTGCGCCTGCTATCCGTCCCATCAGTTCAAGGGCTACATGGAAAAAATCAAGGCGGCCAAAAAGATCGTCAAGCTTGACGATTGTCCCGGCTGCGACTCCCTGTACAAGGGGAACTTCGGCGGGGCCTACGAGGACGAATGGGTGCCGATTGGCCTGGATATGTGCGTCTCCGCGAGCCTGCCCGCATGCACGCGAAGCAGCCTTTACGGAGAGATGATGGACCGGCGCGAAGGTAAGGCGAACGGCAAATCGGCGAAGGCAGTACCTCCGGCTCCGGTGCGGCTCGCCAAGGGAGGACGCGGGCACTAACGATAGAAAACAGCCGTTGGATGCGCTAACCGGATGCTATCCGGGGGCCGGAAAAGGCTTGAAATTCGTCGTTGATTTAAAAACCGCCGTTGGATATTTTGGGTGGGCGGGCCGACGTGCCTGGTCGGCGCAAGGAGGACGTGGGCGATGGAGTTGCCGAAGTGCCAGAAGTGCAACAACGGCGCACTGATTCCGCTTTCGGATTACGGTCAGGAAGGCTCTTCGGTAATTTTCAAGGCGTGGGTCTGCACCAATCCTGATTGCGGTTTCAGTCTGCGGGTCGACAAGGGCGAAGTTACCTACGGCAAACGGATCGAGACCAAGCACTGATCACTGAGCCCTGATTTCAGAGAGCGATTTGAAAAGGCGGTCATCGAGACCGCCTTTTTTTCTTCTCTGAAGAAGTTCTGTCTCGCTAAGGAAATGTGCCTCTCCCCTTCCACTTCATTCCACGGAGGATAGGGGTCAGGTTATCCTTTCCGGGTCTTGCCACTATCCCGAACGAAGTGAGCGCTTTGACCGTCGGCATGGAATGCCGCGCGCCGTGGCAGCGCCGCGGCGGGCGTGTTAGGTAGAAAACCCTATCAAGGGTTTGTCGCGCAGGAGGCCGGAGCGCGTATGTCACCTCAGGATCGCCCGACGAGCGAAGAGACATGGCGGAGACTTCTGATCGAAGGCCATCAGCCGCTGCTCAAGGCTCACCGGATATTTCGCCATCTGCCCAGCCCTCCGCGCTGCAAGCTTTGCCATAACCCTTTCGGTGGAATCGGCGGCAAGCTGGTGGCGCTGTGGGGATTCACGCCGTCGCGCAAGAATCCCAATCTGTGCGCGAAATGCTGCGACGGGCTTCCTCCCGGCGGACTCGAAGTGGATATCGCGGTGCTGTTCGCCGACGTGCGCGGCTCGACCGCGCTCGGCGAGCAGCTCGCGCCCACGGCTTTCGCCGCCCTGCTGAATCGCTTTTACCACGCCGCCTCCGAGACGCTGATCCGCTATGACGCGATTATCGACAAGCTGATCGGCGACGAGGTGATGGCGCTGTTCATCCCCGGGTTCTGCGGCCCCGAGTATCGACGCCGCGCCGCCGAGGCCTCGGTCGCGCTGCTCAAGGCCCTGGGCTACGGGCAGTCCGCCGGGCCGTGGCTGCCGATCGGATGTGCGGTGAATGCCGGCGTCGCGTACGTGGGCAACGTCGGTGGCGAGGGGACGGTCGACTTCACCGCGCTCGGCGACGTGGTAAACACGGCGGCGCGGATGCAGTCGAATGCCGCGGTCGGCGAGGTTGTGCTGAGCGAGCCGGTCTACGCCGCCGTCGCCGACCAATTCCCGGATGCGGAATCCCGCACGCTGACGCTACGCGGCAAGGAAGCGCCGGTAGCAGTGCGCGTTTTGCGCTGCTGATGGCGTCTCTGGGCCACGCTCGAGCATCTTTTACGGGCGGGCGACCGGGGTCGAACCGGCCACGTCCAGCTTGTTTGGCGTCGGTCTCCATCGCCCGCATAGCCCTCAACTATCCCACTCTGACAACTCAAATTTCTTGCATTCCACGGGCGAGTCAGGGCTGTCCATCTTGTCTATGACCTTAACAAATCGGCCATCCGCGTATAGGTACGTTAGGATCGTTATGGCCTCGCCACGTCCTATACCAAGCCCTTCGAGACGGCGCTCGATGTCGTAGTATCCCTTGAATGCCTTAAGCTTCTCCTGATCGACAAAATATTCGTTCAGAATATCTTCCACGGCTTGCAACTTCGCCTCCGAAATGAATCCTATGCCCTTCAATTCCTCTTCGATCGAACGTTCGAAGCCGTTGAGAAGTCCATAGATATGCGCTTCGCGCGCCGGACAGGCGATCTTGTCGCCGCTTCGGTTTTCGATGCGATAGATCTCACCGAGGATCTTCCCCAAAAGGAGTTTGATTTGTTGATCTTCCATTGCCAGTCACCTCAGTCGCGTTTTGCGATCAAGTAGTCTTTTTGGGTAAGGCAGGAAACCCAAGAGGATTCGGTGGACCTCCCGTCCGGCCTGCCTTTTATCCTCAAAGGTCCGCGCTTGAGCGAGTTGTTCGATCGCGGGAGCAAGGGCCTCGCAGAGATTGGCCGCGGCGTTATCCGAGCCGTTTGCAAAGTGGTCCGATTGCTCCCTAAGGAATACCAGGTACTCCTGAAGTTCCTCAGCGATGTCATGACAGTCAATGCCGCGCACCGTCGTCGCCGTGCAGGACGGTCCAAGCTTCCCGACAAGCTTTATGACTTGCTGAGTCCGCGCGTGCACCTGAGAAAGTTCCGCAGTAGAAAAACGATCGACAATTTCCTGCCGCATCCGTTCGGCGTCATGAGCGGATGCGTGCGCGCGTCTCGCCTGCCGCCACGAGAGGAGCGCTCCGATGATAGAGGCCGCCGTGCCCGCGATCGTTAGTAAATCCATCGTTTAGTTTGCATGGAGCGGGCGACCGGGGTCGAACCGGCAACGTCCAGCTTGGGAAGCTGGCATTCTACCACTGAATTACGCCCGCTCGACTCGAAGTCTACGGCATTCCGTACCCGCCATTCAAACCCTTCGCGAACTCGACCGTTGTCGCTTTTTCGCCTACCATCATGCGAGCGTGAAGTTTCGAGCGATAAACCCCGGAAAGGCGCGGACGCGCAAGCTCAGCACGCTCTCGCGAATCGTGCGCCGCGAGGACTTCGCCAAGCCGCTCAAGGCCGGCGCCACGATGCGCGATTTTCTAGATTCGCTCCCCGATATCCTTGCCGCGCGCGAGCTGCGCGAACTGGCCCGCCGAATCGCACGCGCCCATCGCGCCCGCCGCCCGGTCCTGCTTCTGATGGGCGCGCATCCGATAAAGACCGGCCTCGGCCCGATAATCCGCGAGCTCCTGCGCGACGGAATCCTGAACGCGGTCGCGATGAACGGCGCGGCGATCATCCATGACTTCGAACTGGCGTTCGCGGGGCGCACTTCGGAAGACGTCGGCGAGGGGCTGGCCACCGGCGCGTTCGGGATGGCCGAAGAAACCGGCGCGTTCCTCAACCTCGCGGCGAAAATCGCCGCGCATGAGAACAAGGGTTTGGGCGAAGTCGTGGGGCGCGAGATCCTGAAATCGCGCCTGAAGTTCCGCGCGATGAGCGTGCTGGCGACCGCCTTCGACGTCGGCGCGCCCGCGACCGTCCATGTCGCGCTCGGCGCGGATATCATCCATATGCATCCGGGCGCCGACGGCGGCGCGATCGGCCGCGCCACGATGGCCGATTTCCATCGCCTGGCCTCGGTGGTCGGCGAACTGTCGCGCGGCGTGGCGATCAATCTCGGCTCCGCCGTCCTGATGCCGGAGGTTTTCGTCAAGGCGCTTAACCTTGCGCGCAACCTGGGGCGCAAGGTAACCAACTTCACCACCGCCGACATGGACTTCATCCGCCACTACCGGCCGCGGGTCAATGTGGTCGAGCGTCCGACCGCCGGCGGCGGCTGCGGGATCGTTTTGACCGGCCATCACGAGATAATGTTTCCGCTGCTCGTCGCCGCCACCCGCGAAGAGATCGCCCGTTCCTGAGCATGGCGGCCAGCCGCACCAGCAAATTTCCAATCGCGATGTTGACCGACTTCGGCTATCGCGATCATTACGCCGGCGTGATGCGCGGCGTGATTGCGTCGATCGCGCCGGCAGCGCCGGTGATCGACATCACGCACGGAATCCCCGCGCAATCGGTGTGCGCCGGAGCGCTTATCCTCCGCGAGAGCCGGCGCTACTTTCCGCCGAAAACGATCTTCGTCGCGATCGTCGATCCGGGGGTCGGCACGACGCGCCGTCCGATCGCGGTCGAGACTTCATCGGGCGCGCGCTTCGTCGGTCCCGACAACGGATTGCTGTGGCCCGCCGTCGAGCAGGCGGGCTATCGGCGCGCGGTCGAGCTTCGCTCGCCGCGCTATCGGCTGAAGAACGTGAGCGCCACTTTTCATGGGCGCGACATCTTCGCTCCCGCCGCCGCCCATCTGTGGCTCGGTACGCGGCTCACGGCGCTTGGCCCTTCGCTCAAGCAAATCGAAAGACTCGCGCTGGGAGAGGTCGAGCAAGGCTCTGAGGCGCTTTGCGGTTCGATTATCTACGTGGACGGCTTCGGCAATCTGGTGAGCGATATCGACCGCGAATCTTTCGAGCGCTTCGAGGCTTCCTTTCCAAGCCAAAACCTTTTCGTTACTATCGAGACTGGCCCGCCGATAGAATTGCGCGAGACTTACGGCGACGCCCCTGAAGGAAATCTACTGGCCCTGTTCGGCAGCTTTCAAATGCTCGAGATTGCGGTGCGCGGGGGCAGCGCAGCCGAGCGTCTGGCCGTGCGTCCCGGAGCGCGGGTGATGGTGCGTATCAAGCGATGAATGAGGAAAAGACTCCGCCGCCGGTTGCCTCGGGAGAGGGTACTCCCTCGACTCCCGTGCTTACCGAGTTTCCGCGCTACAGTCCGCCGCCCTCGGCGACGACCGAACTGGTGTGGCCGCGGAAGATTTCGAACCTCAATATCGGGCTGTTCCTGCTGACGCTGCTCACCACCACGATGGCCGGCGCTTACAACGCCGGAGTCGAAAGCCCGCTGACGAGCATCACCGGTCTGGCGCAGGGACTTTCGTTCTCGCTGCCACTGATGGCGATTCTGCTGTTCCACGAGCTCGGCCACTACATCACGGCGCGGCGCAATCAGGTCAATACCAGCCTGCCCTACTTCATCCCGGCGCCGTTTCCGTCGGTCTTCATAATCGGAACTTTCGGCGCGTTCATCCGGATGAAGTCGCCGCCGCGCTCGCGTCGCGTGATGTTCGATGTCGGCGCGATGGGTCCGTGGGCCGGGATGCTGCTCGCGGTTCCGGCGGTGATCATCGGGCTTAAACTCTCCGAAATCCTTCCGCTGGAGAAAGGCACGGGCGGCCTGGAACTCGGCAATTCGATTCTCTTCTGGTCGCTCTCGCGCTGGGTGCTGGGAGTCGACCCCAACAGCGTCACGGTGAATCTGCATCCGATCGCGTTCGCCGGATGGATCGGACTGTTCGTCACGGCGCTCAACCTGCTACCGGTCGGACAACTCGACGGCGGCCACGTGATCTATGCGCTTTTCGGCCGACGCCATCGCACGATTTCGCGCCTGTTCGTGCTCGCCTGCGTAATGATGGTGGTGGTGCCGTACCTGGTCGGTTGGTCCTTCTGGACCGGATGGCTGTTGTGGTCGGTGCTGCTGCTGTTCCTCGGGCTGGGCCATCCCTCGACGGTCGACGTCGATACTCCCCTCGATAAACCCCGGCGGATGGCTGCCTGGCTGACGATCGTATTGTTCGCGGTGACGTTCAGCCCGGTGCCGCTCTCGTTCACACCGCCGCCGATGCAACCGCCCAAAGAGCGGACCTACGACGTAATCTATCCGCTTCCGGCGCATCATCAGCCGCCAATGCGGTTCCCGATCTGAGGTGCGCGATGAGACAGTCGACCAGCCACCGCAATCGGTCCGCGAGATCATGAAGCGTCCGACCTGGGATCAATACTTTATGACCATCACGCGCCAAGTCGCGGAGCGCTCGACCTGCCTGCGCGCCAAGGTCGGGGCGGTGATCGTGCGCGACCGCAATATCGTGGCCACCGGCTACAACGGCTCGCCTGCCGGTCTGCCGCACTGCAGTGAGGTCGGATGCCTGATCTACGAATCGCGCACGCCCGACGGCGAAATCGAAACCAACTGCTACCGCACGATCCACGCCGAAATTAACGCGATCACACAGGCCGCCAGGAACGGCGCCCCGATCCGCGACGCCGACATCTACGTGACCCATACCCCGTGCATCCACTGCATGAAAGTGTTAATCAACACCGGCGTCCGCAACATCTATTTCGAGAAAGAATATAAGTTGCATACCGTGGCCGATTTGCTGAAGTACTCGAAGATCAAACTGGTCCAGGTTGTTCCGGAGAACGGCGATGCCGCGAATTAAGCTCGCGTCGTATCGAGCGAGGATCGCGATTTCCGCGGGCGCGGCGCTGCTGTCACTGGCGCTCGCGGCCTGCCAATCGAAATTGCCGGAACAGGATAGTCCCGCGGCGCAGCTTTACGTTCAACGATGCGGCGGATGCCACGCGGCGTACAATCCACGCGCCATGACGCCCGCGATGTGGACCGCGCAGGTAAGGCTGATGGAAGACAAGATCCGTAAGAGCGGGCTCCCGCCGCTCAGCGCCGAGCAAAGCAAAACGATCCTCGACTACCTTACGCGCAACTCGGCAACCAACTAGAACCGTCGCACGGATACCACGCGGGCAGAATGGAGAAGGCATCTCAGTAATATGGCTGCCTCTCTTTTTCTTCTCGTTCCATTTTTCCTGTCATTCCGGGCACAGCGAGGAATCCCGAAAGCGCTCACGGTATCCAAACCGGATTCGTTTGCTTGCGGCGCGCGGCCATCTCGAAAATGGAAATCCTCGTAACCAATCAGGCTCCGGAAGAAATCGAGGTCGACTTGCTAGTCGTGGGCGTCCGGCCCGACGCCGCTTACGGAAGACCGGTCGAACGTCTCGATGAGCTGACGCACGGCGCGATCCGGCGCGAGCTGGACGCGCGCGGATTCGACGCTCGCGCTGGCGCACAGGTGAGCCTGCCGGCCTACGGCGCGATCCAGCCGCGCAATCTGCTCCTGTACGGCCTCGGACGGGGCGAACCCGCGGACGAAGAATTCCGTCTTATGGCGGCGGCCGCGATTGCGGGTGCTCGCGCGATTCGCGGTCGCACCGCGGCGATCGCGCTGGACGGCGGCCCGGTCGCGGGCACAACGCTCACTGCCATCGCCGAAGGCGCGGAACTCACCGCCTATCGCTTCGGCCGGTTCAAGAGCCGCATCGACGATGCCGAACTATCCAGGCTTCTGATCGTGACCGCCGCGAGCGGCGCCGACGGCGCTCGACAGATCGAGGCGGGGCGGCGGATGGCGGCTGCCACCAATCTCGCCCGCAACCTCATCAATACGCCCGCCGCCGAAGCGACTCCGGAATTTCTGGCCGACGCGGCCGCGAGTATCGCCACGCGCGACGAGATGGAATGCGAGATTCACGATCGCGCCGGAATCGAGCGGCTCGGGATGGGCGCGTTGCTGGGCGTAGCCAAAGCGAGTCCGCGCGAACCGCGATTCATCGTGATGCGCTACAAGCCGTCGCAAACGAGCAACGGTCATATCGCGCTGGTCGGCAAGGGAATCACCTTCGATTCCGGCGGGCTCAATCTGAAAAGCGCGGCCGCGATGGAAGAACAGAAGCGCGACATGACCGGAGCGGCGATCATGATCGCGGTGATGAGCGAGCTTCGATGGTTCAATCCGGCGATCGAAGTCCGCGCCTACCTGCCCTGCACCGAGAACATGGTCGGTCCGGCCGCGATCAAACCCGGCGACGTGCTGCGCTCGCGCCTTGGCAAAACGATCGAGGTGATGAACACCGACGCCGAAGGACGCCTGGTTCTGGCGGACGCGATAGCCTACGCGTGCGAGGCGAAACCCGACGTCGTGATCGACGCCGGCACGCTCACCGCCGCGGTCCGGGCGGCACTGGGCACCAAGGTCGGCGCGATCCTGGGCAACGATCCAAAGCTGATCGAGCGTATCCGTGAAGCCGGGCGCGTTGTCGGCGAGTCATTGTGGGAGTTGCCGCTGGTCACCGAGTACGCCGAGGAGCTGCGCGGCTCGATCGCCGATCTGCGCAACGTCGGCACCAGCGGGAACGCCGGCACGATCATTTGCGCGCTGTTTCTCAAGGAGTTCATGAGCTGCCCGTCGTGGGCACATCTCGATCTTTCGGGCGTCTCGTTTTCCAAACAGTCGTCGCCGCTCGGCCCCGCGGGCGCGGTCGGCTTTGGCGTGCGCACGATCTTGCGCTATCTGATAGGTCAGTGAGGAATTCGATGGACAAGGAAATCGAAGTCAAACTCTACTACGACTACAAGAGCCCGTTCACGTACCTCGCGATGGAACCGGCGTACGCGCTGGAGAAGAGCCATCGCGTGCGGATGCGCTTCGTTCCGTTCGAGATCGATATTCGCGGCGCGTTCGGCGGCGATTTGGACGAGCGGCCGGAAAAAGCCTGGCGCAAGGTGCGATATCTCTACCTCGATGCGCGCCGCTACGCCAACGAGCGCGGCCTGACGATTCGCGGGCCGCAGAAAATTTTCGACTCCCGCCTTTCGCTGACCGGCGGCCTCTACGCCGACCGTCACGGAAAGTTTCGGCCCTACTCCGATCGCGTCTTCGAGCGTTTCTTCAAGCGCGAATTGAATATCGAGGAGCCCAAGGCGCTGGAAGCGCTGATCGCCGAGATCGGCCTCGACCCCGCGGACTTCAGACGCTATGCGGAAAAAGAAGGCCCGGCGGATCTCGCCCGATGCGCCGCCGAAGCGGAACGCGATCAGATCTTCGGTGTCCCGACCTTCGTCGTCGAGGGCGAGCCGTTTTGGGGAAACGACCGGGTCGATTTCGTGATCAGGAAGCTCGATAAAATGGGGCTGCGCCGCTAACGCACGGCATCTTTTCTTTTCCGGCGAGTTGCTTCGCCCTCTCCCTGACCAGGGAGAGGGCCAGGGTGAGGTCTTCTATGCGCGACGTGCCTGTGGGAACCAAGGGAACCTATATCTTCACGGTATCGGATCAGCATCTGGCGAACGCGACGAACCCCGCCGATCCGATCCTGCTTCCGGTACTCGCGAGCAAAGAGATGATCCTCGCGATGGAGTTCGCCGCGATGGACGCGATCCGTCCGTTCCTCGATCCCGGCGAAACCTCGGCCGGCATCTCCTTCGACGTTCAGCATCTGGCCGCCACACCTCCCGGCCATCGCGTGCGCGCCGAGGCCGAGGTTATCAAGCAGGATGGCAAGCGGCTCGAATTCAAAGTTCGCGCCGACGACGAAATCGAAGAGATCGGCTCGGGCATCCATCGCCGCGGGGTGATCGATCTCGCCAAATTTCAGGCGCGAGTGAAGACCAAGATAAAGGCCGCATCGTGAGCGCAAGCGAAATGCCGCCGGCCATGAAAGCTCGACTCGTGCGATGAGCCAGAACTGGGATCCCAATCGTTACGCCGCCAGCGCGAGATTCGTCGCGGAGTTGGGCGAGCCGCTGATCGCCCTGATAGCCGCCAGGCCCGGCGAGCGCATCCTCGATCTCGGATGCGGCGACGGCGCCTTTACCGAAAAAGTCGCCGCCACAGGCGCGACCGTAGTCGGCGTCGACGCGAGCCCGGAGATGGTCGCGGCGGCGCGCGCCCGCGGACTCGACGCGCGGGCGATGGACGGGCAGGCGCTCGATTTCGAGCGCGAGTTCGACGCGGTAATCTCCAACGCCGCGATGCATTGGATGCCGCGAGCGGATGCGGTGCTCAAGGGCGTGCGCCGCGCGCTCAAGCCGCATGGCTGGTTGGTCGCGGAATTCGGCGGCGCCGGCAATATCGCAATCGTAATCGAAGCGCTGCTCGAGGTGATGGGCCGCCGCGGTATCGACGCCCGGCCTCTCATCCCCTGGTACTACCCCACGCCCGATGAGTATCGGAACCTGCTGGCGGACAGCGGCTTTACCGTAGAGAGTATCGAGCTGTTTTCCCGTCCGACGACGCTTCCCGGCGAGCTGGCCGATTGGCTCGAAACTTTCGCCGGCGCTTTTCTGAATGCGGTGCCGCGCTCGGAGCGCGACGCGGTAAAGCGCGAGATGACCGAACTCCTCGCGCCGAAGCTCAGGGATCGCTCCGGCAAGTGGACGCTCGACTACGTTCGCCTGCGCGTCGTCGCGCACATCTGAAGATCGTCGGTTCGCGAGCTACGGCGCGGTGAGTGCTTCGATATCCGCGATTTGCTTGGGAGCGGCGGCCGTCAGAACCTCGTGACCGTCGGACGTGACCAGCAGGTCATCCTCGATTCGGATACCGATGCCGCGCATTTCCTCCGGAACGGTGTCGTCATCGGCGCCGATGTAGATTCCCGGTTCGACCGTGAGCACCATCCCGGCTTCGAGCCGCCGCGATTCGCCGCCCTTGCGATAGTGGCCGACGTTGTGAACGTCCATGCCGAGCCAGTGGCTGGTGCGATGCATGTAGAAGCGGCCGTAAGTGCGCGCCGAGAGGATTTCGTCGGTCGAGCCGCCTATCATCTTCATCGAGCGCATGCCCTCGACCAGAACGCGCAGCGCGGCGTCGTGGACGTCCTCCACCCGCACACCGATCCTTACCGAATCGATCGCCTTTAGCTGGGCGTCGAGCACGATCGAGTAAAGCTCGCGCTGAAGCTGGTTGAAGCGCGCGGCCACGGGAAAGGTGCGGCTGATATCGGCGGTGTAATAGTCGTATTCGCAGCCGGCGTCGATCAAAAGCAGTTCGCCCTGGCGCAACTCGCGGTCATTGTCGATGTGGTGCAGGATGGTCGCGTTCGGTCCGGAGGCGACGATAGACGGATAGCCGGGGCCGGCCGCGCCCTGCGAGCGGAAGGTGTAATCGATCGCCGCTTCAATCGCCCATTCCATCACGCCGCCGCGCGCCTCGCGCATCGCGCGCGCATGCGCCTGGGAGCTGATCGCGGCCGCGCGACGCATCCGCTCCAGCTCCGCGGGATCCTTGAACAGCCGCATCTCGTGGATAATTTCACGGGGATCGAGCAGAGCGCTCGGGCTCGCGTCGACCCGGGGGCGGATCGCCTGGCACTTCCGCATCAGGTCGACCATCCGCCCGTTCATCTTCTCATTGAGGCCGAGCGGGTAATGGACGCGGTCGACGTTTTCGAGATAGCGCGGCAAGACGCGGTCGAGTTCCTCGATCGCGTACGCCTTGTCGGCGCCGTATTCGAGCATCGCGCCCTCGACGCCGGCGCGCTTTCCGGTCCAGGTTTCCCGCTCCTTGTCGCGCGGGCGGACAAAGAGCACGAACTCGCCATCCTTATGGCCGGGCGCGAACACCGCCACCGACTCGGGCTCGGAAAAGCCGGTCAGGTAGTAGAAGTCGCTGTCCTGACGGTACGCATACTCGACGTCATTGGAGCGCACCGAGATCGGCGCGCTCGGAAGCACCGCCGCGCCGCCCGCGATCGCCTCGATGAAGCGCTTGCGGCGGTTGCGGAAAATGTCGGTGCTATTGTTTGCGCTCATGTCATCCAGAAACATACGCCGCCGTCGCGCCGAGGTGTCATTCTTCGGGAAGGATCTTGCGGAAAGGCTTGACCTCGACCCGATCGAAGACTCCCTGGACGACGTAAGGATCGTTTTGGGCGAATGCGGTCGCTTCGGCCTCGCTTTCCATGTCGATTACGATCAAACTTCCGCTGCCGTCGGTAAACGGGCCGGCGAGAACGACTTTGCCCTTCTCGACCAGGGGCCGCAAATTTTTGAGATGAGCTTCACGAACCTTGGGCCGAAGCTGCCACCCTTCAGGGCCGTCGTGTCCAATGATTGCAAATAACATATCTGATTACTTCCTGCGGTGATTTTATCGTTAAGCGGATCGTCTAGCACGTACCCGCGTGAGCCTCCAGCCATCCGGCCGGCGCGCGCGGGCCGCGACACCTCAGCCCGGATGTATCCCGCCGTAGCCCGAATAGTAAATCAAAAAGTAGCCGACGCCGAAGGCGCTCATGATCGCGAAGGTGCAAACGTCGGAAACCTTCACCGGATAGGCGATGCAGTCTGGTGGGCCGGGAGTTCTTGCCGAAGCCGCGCGCCTCGAGCGCCATCGCCATGTTGTTGGCCTTCCTGAGCGCGCCCATGAACACCGGAACCATCACGGGCAGATAGCGTTTGATTCGCGCGAACGGCCCGCCGCGATCGAAATCGTGGCCGCGGAGCCTCTGCGCCTGCACCACCGTCAGTGCCGAGTCGATGAAAAGCGGGACCAAACGGAACGCGAGCGTAATCGCGAATCCGGCCCGATAAGGAACGCCGAGACTCAAGAGGCCAACCGTAAATTCCTCGACCTTGGTGGTGGACAGGAACAGGACCGAAGTAGCGAGCAGCTCCGCGAGTTTGAGCCCGCGTCCCAATCCGAACATCAGAGACGGCCGGCTTACGTAGATCGGCCAGATCGTGATTATCGGTTTGCCCACGCGATAGAAAACCATCCAGGAGAGCGTGGTGAAGAACACCACCATGATGAATAGCCATCGCAGGCGGTAAAAGTTCGGCCACGAACGGGTGAACCGCGCGACCGTCATCAGCAAGAGCCCGATCGGGAGCAGCGCGATCGGATTGTCCACCCAGTAGACCGACCAGAAGATCGCGAAAATCGCGAATACTTTCACGGTCGGATGGAGCCGATGGATGGCGGTGCGGCGGTCGAGGTAGAGATAGATCGGCATCAGCGCCGCTCCTCGAGCCGGCCCGCGAGTTCTTCGACCGACAAGGCGGTCACACCGAACCGGTCACCGAGCAAGGTCACTTCCGGCGGCCGGAACGAAGAACTCGCGAGCAATTCCTGATTCGCGAAGAGATCGCGCACCGGGCCGTCGAACAGCTTCGCTCCTTTGCGCATCAGCACGGCGCGCTCGGCATACTCGGCCACCAGCCACGGCGTATGGGTGATGATCACGATCGCGGTGCCGGCGCGATGAAGCTCGCTTATCAGCTCCATCATCCGGCGCTGCTCGCGATAATCGAGGCCGGTGGTCGGCTCGTCGAGGATCAGCAGGCGCGGCTCCAACGCCAGCACCGCGGCGACGGCAAGGCGCTGGCGCTCGCCCTTGCCGAGCAAAAATGGATCGCGACGGCGCGCGTGATCGAGACCGACGGCCTGAAGGACGCGCGCGCATCGGCGCTCGACTTCCTCGGATGAAAGCCCGAAGTTGCGCGGTCCGAAAGCGACCTCATCTTCGACCGTGGCGGCAAAGATCTGATGGTCTGGATTTTGGAAAACGTAGCCGACCTCGCGCGCAGTCTCGGCCGGAGCAAGCCGCGCGCGATCGCGCCCGCCGATCAGCACCCGCCCTTCGCCCGGTCGAAGCAATCCGACGATATGCCTGGCGAGAGTGGTCTTGCCGGAACCGTTCTGCCCGATGATCGCGAGGAACTCACCGGGCGCGATCATCAGATTAACCCGATCGAGCGCGCGCGCCCCTTCGGGATAGACGTGGCTCAGGTTTTCGATCTCTACAATCGGCGTCGATAGCCTTTCGCCGGAAGCGTCGGCGGGCGCGGACGATTGGCGCACGCGTACTGCTTCGACGGACGGAGCCGCGACACGCTCGCCGAGCGTTTTGCGAATGAGTGCTTCGGCTTCGGCAATATCGCGGGCGTGAGCGGAGATACCCATCCTCGCGAGCAGACGGTTCAGGTCCGGCGCGTGAACGCCGCACTGCTCCAGAAGCTGAAGCCTGATCATCACGCGCTCCGGAGTGTCGTCGGCGATTATCTCGCCCTCGTGCAGGATGAGGATACGGTCGCAGCCGCGAAGCTCCTCGGCCTCATGCTCGATTACGATGAGGCTGACGCCCTGATCGCGCAGCCGACGGATCAGCGCGAAGACCTCCGCCTTGCCCTCAGGATCGAGATCGCTGGTCGGCTCATCCAGCACGATTACCGACGGCCGGAGCGCCATCACCGCCGCGATCGCCAATCGCTGCTTCTCACCGCCCGAGAGCGTGGTCGGGTCGCGATGCTCGAAACCGGCGAGGCCGACAGCTTGCAGCGCCGCGCCAAGACGTTGAACCATCTCCTCCGGCTCCATCCCTATCTGCTCCATCGCGAACGCGACCTCGTGCGCGACGTTGGTCGAGAACAGTTGCGCTTCGAAATCCTGGAACACCATGCCCACCATCGGCGCCACGTCGCACACGCGCATGTCGACGAGCGGCCGCGCGCCGATTCGCACCACGCCGCGGAATTCGCCGTCCTCGAATCCGGGAATGATGTAGTTGAGGCACTTGGCGAGCGTTGATTTACCGGCGCCGGACGCGCCCATGATGCCGATCATCTCGCCAGCCCCCTGCGCGAATCCGACCGTGCGCAGCGCCGGACGCTCTCCGCCATGATAGGTGAAGCTTACTTCCTTGACCGCGACGCCGTATCGCCGCACTTCGGCGCCGGAAGCATCTTCGTTGCTCTCAATCCCGACGTTCTTTTTTCACATCAAGCCCAATCCGAGCACGGCCGTCAGGACGAATGGCGTGACCACGATCCCGATCGCGCGGTCGTAGGGCGCATGCACCATCGCGGCGGGCAGAAAGTGCGGCGCCCAGTAGCCGGTCGAGATCAGATTGCCGAACAGCCATGCGCCCGACGTTCCCACCGCGAGCAGCACGAAGCCGATCGCGGCGGCGGCCATCGGGCGATGCGGATGTTCCGGCATCACGTCCTGATACAGCATCCGCGCGCTTCGCACTCGCGGGTAAACCGCGGCCAGCAGAAAGGGCGAGAGCACCATCGCCGCGGCCATGTTGTTGAAAATGATAACGTTGCCGAGCAGCGCGAAAGGCCTGAGCGCGAGCAGGTTTTCGCCCCATCCGATGATATCGGCGCAGAGCGCGCTTGCCGCCAGACACGCGATTACGTACTTGAGCATCGCGCCGGGCGTACGGGGCACCGGACTCTCGCTGGCGGCCAACACGTTCCACACCTTGTAGGGAACGTAGCCGTACATGAGATTGGCCCAGAAGCCGAACAGGTCCGCCGGGCCGACGCCGCCGAAGAAATCGCCGATCATGTTGCCGATCGCCGCGCCCCACGCGGCCGCCGGTCCGAACAGAAACGAACACACGATTGGGACCGCGTTGGCCGGGCGCAGCTCGGTGACGCCGGGAATCAACGGCACCACCTTGAACGGCACCAGCACCGCGGCATACAGCGCGGCCGAAATCGCGCACAGCACCACCATCCGCGTGTTCCGCCACATCAGGCGCAGCTCGGTCATCGCATCCCAATACGATGACATCGATCGGGTAATCAAGCGGGTGTCACCGTGGTAGGCCGCTACATAAGCGGATCGTGGTCTTTATTCCGTCACCTCTCCCGCATAGCTGCGGGAGAGGGTGAGGGTGAGGGCACCGAAACAAACTGCGCGCCAGAGCCTTGCCGCACTTTCACCCTCGCCGCCTGTTGTGTGCCGCTTCGGTCTTGCGGAAAATGAAGTCAGGGGGCGATGACGCGATGCCGATTTACGAGTACGAATGCGCGCGATGCCATAAGCGCACCAGCGTGCTTACCCTCAGAGTAAGCGAGAAGGTCGAAGCCACCTGCCGCCATTGCGGCAGCGACAAGCTCAAGCGGCTGATGTCGCGGTTCGCGATGCCGCGCAGCGAAGAGGCCCGGCTCGACGCGCTCGCCGACCCATCCAACTTCAGCGGCATCGACGAGAACGATCCCAGGAGCATCGCCCGCCTGATGAAACGGATGGGCAAGGAGATGGGCGAGGAGGCCGGCGGTCCTGAATTTGACGAGGCGATCGAAGAGCTGGAAAAGGGCGGAGACTTGGGCGGCGAAGGCGACGACGGCTCAGGCGGCTCGGACGACGAACTCTGATCGCCTCAGTCTGCGCTCAGCAGCGCGATTGCGGCGGCGGCCATTCCCTCCGCCCGTCCGAGAGCGCCCAGACCTTCGGGACTTGCGGCCTTGACGTTCAGTTGGGCGGGCTCCGCGCCCACGGCCCTGGCCAGCCGCTCGCGCATCGTTTCCAGATGCGGCGCAAGCCGGGGCTGCTGGGCAAAGATCGTAAGGTCGGCATTCACCAACCGCCATCCGCGCGCGGCCGCCATCTGCCAGACTTCGCTCAGAAGCTTGATGCTGTCGGCGCCCTTGTAGCGCGGATCGGAGTCCGGGAAGCAACGGCCGAGGTCGCCCTCGCCGATCGCGCCCAGGATCGCGTTGGCAAGCGCGTGCGCGGCGACGTCGGCGTCCGAATGACCCTTGAGGCCCGCGTGATGAAACACCTCGACGCCGCCCAGCATGAGCTTGCGGCCGGCTTCCAGCGGATGGAAGTCGAAGCCCTGTCCGATTCTAAACCGCATCGCGGGTCATCCTCGCTTCGTTTCCAGTAGAGCGCCGTCCGATTGCGTTGACAAGCATTCGCGAACTGTCCAAGCTCTTTTTGATCACGATTGATCCCGATCGGTGGCGGCAATCGACGAACTTTGACGGAGGATTTAGCACGGTGCCTGCCTTCCTCAAAAATCTGCTCAAGGATCCCAAGTTCGATGCCGCGGCAATCATCGTCCTCTGGGTGCTGTACGTCGTGGGCGAGAACTTCAAGCTGGAGCCGGTGGAATTTCACCTCGTCCCGCTCTTGCGCCCGCTGTCGGTTCCGGTCTCGGAAATCGTTATCGGCGCGGCACTCTTCGGATGCTTGGCAACTATCGTGGTTCAACGCGGCTGGAGGCGCAGGGGCGCCTCGAAGCCGACTTCCGAATCGGGGACCGGCCCGGTGAGCAACAAGATGCCGGCCTGAGTCCCCGCCTTCAGCACGGTTTCGTTGGCCGGCCCGATTAGCAACCCATCGGCGAGTGAGAGCGAACTCAGGATGCCCGATCCCTGGGCGCCGGTCGGCGTCGCGTAATAAAGCTCACCGTCGCGCCGCTCGACCCTGACGCGGATAAACTCGGTCAGATTCGCGGCGGTCCTGATATCGACCGCGCATCGCGCGGTGATCCGCGGCAAGCCAAGGTCGCTCCGTCCGCCCATCCGCAGCAGCGCCGGGCGGACGTAGAGATAAAAGCAGACCACGGTCGAGACCGGATTGCCCGGCAAGGCGAAGATCGGCCGTCCGCCGATAATCCCGAACATCATCGGGCGGCCCGGCTTCTGGGCCACACCGTGAAACAGGCGGCGCAGTCCCAGTTCTTCGAGCACCGGCTTGACGTGATCGAACTGGCCGACCGAAACCCCGCCGGTCGACAGCACCGCGTCGAAACCAACCGCCTCGATAAAGCGCGCGCGAATTTCCTCGATGGTGTCGCGCGCCAGCTTGAGCATCACCGCTTCCCCGCCGGCCTCGCTGACGGCGGCGGCAAGCGCGTACCCGCTGGAGTTCACCACCTGAGCGCCGGTCGGAACCTGGTCGACATCGACAATTTCGTCGCCGGTCGCCAGGATCGCGACGCGCGGGCGGCGATAAACCTCGACCATCGCACGATTGAGCGAAGCCAGCAGCCCGATTTCCGAAGGGCCGAGCCGCTTGCCGGGAGCGATCGCCGGCTCGTCCCGTCGCAGATCCTCGCCTCGGGGGCGAATAAACGATCCGGCCGGCATCGAGACCAGGACCTCCACTATCGCGTCGCTTCCGCGGGTCTGTTCGACCGGCACCACGGCGTCGGCGCCCGACGGAATCGGCGCGCCGGTCATGATCCGCGAGGCGCATCCTGCGGCGACATCGGAGTTCGGCATCCTGCCGGCGGCGATGGTTTCGGTCACCTTGAGCTTGACCGGGCGCTGCGCGCTCACCCCGGCGATATCCGCGCTACGCACCGCGTAGCCGTCCATCGCGGAATTGTCGAAGCCGGGGATATCGCGCGTGGAGCGAATCTCCTGTGCGAGGACGCGGCCCAGAGCTTCGCGAATCGAGAGCCGCTCGATTCCCAGCGGGGCGACGTTATCGAGGATAGTTCGCAATGCCTGATCGGCGCTGATCAGCATCTGTTCGCGGCCCTCAAATGTTACAGTAACGCGGTTAGAAGTTGCTTGCGGTTCGCTGATCGTGCGGGACGAGAAGCTCGTAGCTCTTGTCGCTGGGCGGCACGCGGTCGCTCAGCAGCGCCGGATTCAGCATCCGAATAACATCGACCGTGGTATGCGCCATCTTCGCCGCTTTGGCCAGAGTGGTGCCGCCGCGGACGGTCAGCTTGTCGTGGCGGACCGGCTCGGAGTACAGGGCCTCCTCGATTCCGTATTCCTCAGCGTGATTGGCGATAAAGGCCACCGCCATGAAGCGGTTAAGCAGGCCTCGCGTCCGGCGCGGCAGGCTGTTCGCCATCCGCTCGTAATCCGCTCCCTTGCGCTCGATGAAATCCTGGATGGAGGCCTCGCCCGTGTTCCATCCGACCACCGCCAACCGCCAGTCGCCCACCTGATCGTGAATCGTAGCCAGGTACTCGGCCGCCGCCTTGGTGGATTTGATCGGATCGCGCCGCTCGTCGACATAGCCGTTGATACGGAGCCCGTAGTCCCGCGCCGTCGTCTTGGTTAACTGCCACGGACCCGCTCCCTGGTTGGAGAATCCGCTCTCGGCGAAAGCCAGGTAAACGAAGTCCGACGGCACTCCGTACTGCTCAAGCAGCTTCTTCATCTCGGCGCGATACGGAGCGCTGCGATCGAAGCTTCGGGTCAGGCCCTCGGAATGGTCCAGGTATTCATTGACGTAACGCTTGACGGTGCGATTCAGAACGATCGGAAGAGGGGCAACCTTATGGGCAGCGTTACGTTCGAAGGGTGACTTCGTTGCCGCGCCGACCACGCGCCACGACGAAGCTTCATCGCCATCCTCGAGGTCCGGCAGCGACGCGAAAGCTTCCGGGTCGGCGCTCGCGACAGGCCCGTCGGAGATCAGACTTCCAGCTACAATCGAAGCCCTGCCGTAGCTCGTCTGCCCCGCCGGCGTTCCATTGACGCCGGGTTGAGACATCCCGCTTTGGCCGACCATCGCAACCGAAATTGAATCGCGCGAAATCGCGAACACATCGGCCGGCTCGCGCTCGACTCCGCAGGATGCGGCGAAGCACACAAAAAGGAGACTCAGTATGGCCGTATTAGTACGCATCAATCAATGGCGATGCTAACCGAGTGCCGAGCCGGAATCAATTCGGCAAGAATTGGTTTTGTTGATAACTTGCATAAGATTTATTTATTGAAAGACGCTGCCAAACTGTGCCGGTCGTAGGACACTTAGAACGAACAAAGGTTTATGATAGCCTGATCCTGAAAGCTCCCCGTATTCACTTGATAATTTCGCTTCATAAAACGGCTGAGTGAACCTCTGGCGCGACATCTTCGACAGCCTCAGCGAAGGCGTAATCGTACTTTCGACCGCGCTGGAGCCGATGGCAGTCAATCCGGCGGCCGAATCATTGTTCGGCATCCCGCAGGCCAATGCGGCCTTGATGAAAGAGCTGATGGGCCG
The DNA here is from genome assembly GCA_963759165.1 of uncultured Pseudomonadota bacterium. Taxonomy (GTDB): domain Bacteria; phylum Desulfobacterota; class Binatia; order Binatales; family Binataceae; genus DATJOQ01. Next base: position 3,185,532 of record CAVWXK010000001.1, read on the forward strand.
GAACCTGTGGCTGGAAACGATGATCGGAACCTGCCTGAAAAGCGGGCAGGACCTGAACCAGGCGGAAACCACGCTTGCCTTGCGTGGCCGTGAGGTCGTGGTCAGCGCCAAGGTTTCCCCGCTTTTGACCCGCGACGGCCTACTCGAAGGCGCGGTAATTCTGCTCCACGATCTTTCGCATCAAAAAGGCATCCATCAATCCGGCGGCGGCGACGGAACCGAGGCCGGTCTCGGCCTTTCGCCGGCGGGTCTGGCCCATGAGATTAAGAATCCTCTTACCGGCATCAAGGGCGCCGCGGAGCTGCTCGCGAACCTGCATCCGTCGGATGATCGGGCTCAGCAATACTGCGACGTCATCCGCGGCGGGGTCGACAGGCTCGCGGCGCTGGTCGAAGAGGTGCTCGCCGTCAGTGGGCCGCAGCGGCTCAAGCAGGAGCCGGTCAACATCCACAAGGTCTTGCATCAGGCGATGGCGATGGCGGGCCTGTACCCGGTAACGCCGCCAGGAATGGTGATCGAACAATATTTCGACCCCAGTCTGCCCGACGTCAGCGGCGACGCCGCCGCGCTGGAGCGGGTGTTCCTGAATCTGATCAAGAACGCGGTCGAGGCAATCGATTACAAAGGCATCCTTCGGCTGCGGACCAGGATGGAAACCCATTTCCGGGTGGCCTCGGGCGGAGTGCGGCGGCGGTTCTTGCGGGTCGAGGTCAGCGATAGCGGCAAGGGGATGACTCCCGAGGAAATGGCGCAGTTGTTCACCCCCTTCCACACCACCAAACCGAGTGGCACCGGTCTCGGGCTGGTGCTGAGCCAGCGGATCATCGGTTTGCACGGTGGCAAGATATGGGCGGAGCGTGGTGGGTTCGAGCTTTCCGCTTCCGCGAGTTCCGAGGAAACTGAGGCAACTGATTCGCGGCCGCGAATCGACGGGAAGGCGCACCCTGCGGTTATGCGCGAGGAAGGCACTGAGGCGCAAAACGTCGGGCAAGGCACGACGTTCAAAGTGCTCCTGCCGATAGCCGGCGAGGCTTCAGACAAGCGGCGATGATTCGTGCGGGCGGAATACGAACCGCCATTTATTGGCTTTAAGTAAGAAGGTAGTCAGAGAACCTATGACCGGTCCCAATCCCAGTCCGATCGACAACCCCAGGGGTTCGCCGCCGCGGATACTGGTGGCGGACGATGATCCTGCCATCCGCCTCGTCATACGCCATCGGCTCGAAGCCGACGGCTATCGCGTCGAGGAGGCCTCCGACAGCAACTCGGCTCTGGCCGCGCTGCGAACCGGCAGCTTCGACGTCGCGCTCGTCGACATCATGATGCCGGGACCCGGTGGGCTCGAAGTTCTATCCACGGCGCGGACCGAAGGTATCCGGACGCTGATCATCGTGATCACCGCCGCCAGCACGATGACCAACGCGGTCGAGGCGATGAAGCGCGGCGCGCACGACTACCTGACCAAGCCGTTCGCCAACCTCGATCTCGTGGCGCTCACGGTGGGCCGCGCGGTCGAAGCCGGCTCCCAAACGGCCGATCTGGACCGGCTCAAACGGGAAGTCGGCCGCCAAGTCGCGGGCGAGATTGTGGGCCGCAGCCCGGCGATGCAGGAGGTCTACAAGCTTATCGGCCGGCTCGTGACCAACGATGCCAACGTGCTCATCTGCGGCGAGAGCGGAACCGGCAAGGAGCTGGTCGCGCGCGCTATCCATTTCAAATCCGATCGATGGCGGGCGCCGTTCGTCGCGGTAAATTGTTCCGCGATTCCCCAGGGGCTGCTCGAAAGCGAACTCTTCGGCCACGAACGCGGCGCCTTTACCGGAGCCACGGAGCGCCGCGCGGGCAAGTTCGAGCTGGCCGCCAACGGCACGCTTTTCCTCGACGAGATCGGCGACCTGCCGCTCGAACTTCAGCCCAAACTCCTGCGCGCCATCCAGGAGCGCGAGTTCACGCGGGTCGGCGGCTCCGAAACGCTCCGGCTTCAGGCCCGGGTCATCGCCGCGACCAATCAGGACCTCGAGGAAGCGGTGGCGGCGCGCCGCTTTCGCGAGGACCTCTACTTCCGGCTGCGGGTGATCCCGATCGATCTGCCGCCGCTGCGCGCACGGCCCGAGGACATTCCGGAGTTGACCGATTACTTCGTCGCCAAGGCAACCCGCGAGATGGGCGCGCACGCCAGCGCGATCACGCCCGAAGCGCGGGAGCTTCTGGCCGGCTACGGATGGCCCGGCAACGTTCGCGAACTCGAAAACTGCGTGCTGCGCGCGGCGCTGCTGGCCCCCGGCAACATCATCCGCGCCGAGGACATCGCGCTGGGGCGGGGAACGGGCAAGCCGCGTCCCGTCGCCGATAGCGCCGCGCTTCCGCTGAGCGAACTTATCGCCCGCAGGATTCGCGAACATCTGGATGAATTCGGCGATGACGACCCGCAGAATCTCCACGCCCTGATGGTCGCGGAGATCGAGCGTCCGCTGATCGAACTGGTGCTGGAACGCGCCGGCGGCAATCAGGTCAGGGCGGCGCGGATGCTCGGGCTTAATCGCAACACGCTGCGCAAGAAGATTACCGAGCTGCAGGATCGTCCTGCGCAAGCTTCCGCCCGAATGAAGCAATTCCCCTCGCGCTTTTACGCGATGGTCGACCCGGCGGCCGGCCATGCACCGGCCGAACTCGCCCGAATCCTGCTCGCGGCGGGCGCCCGAATTCTGCAGCTTCGGCTGAAGGATGCCGGCGGCCGTGACTTCCTGGATGCCGCGAAGGCGATAGCCGCGATGTGTCGCAAGCATCGCGCCATGTTCATCGTCAACGATCGCCTCGATATCGCGATGATTGCCGGCGCCGACGGCGTTCATCTGGGCCAGGACGACCTGCCGATCGCCGCCGCGCGAAGCGTCGCGGGCCGGCAGATGATAATCGGCATCTCAACCCACAGCCTCGAACAGGCGATCGAAGCTGAGCGCGCCGGGGCCGATTACATCGGCTTCGGCCCGATGTATCCCGGCGGCGCGAAGGAAACCCGTGTCGGTCAGGGGCTGAATAATCTGAAGGCGATACGCGCGGCGGTCAAGATTCCAATCGTGGCGATCGGCGGTATCACCGAGGCTGCGGTTCCCGAAGTGCTCGGCGCCGGCGCCGACGCGGCGGCGATTATCACCGACGTCGTGCGCGCGCGGAATATCCCATCGAAGGTCCGGGCCATCCTCGCGCTCGCGGATCGACGGTAACTCCCGGCTAAAACCAGTTCCAGCGAAAAGGATTCAGGGAGCTTACGGAATCGAGCGCCGTCTGCTGGGCGCCTTCGCGATGCACCTGGCCTGCCTGCCGCTCGCCTAGTTCGTTATTGGCGGCAACCTTGAGCCGTTCGAAACGCTGATAAGCCGCTTCGTCGCCTTCGAACATGCATCGGCAAAACTCCGGATCGGCGAACCAGTACCGGAAGTGGCCGTTGTCGATGTAATAGCGAACCTGGTCGGGGACCGACGAACTGAGCTGCCCGAAATTCGCAACCTTTTCGCCCGAAACACGGCTGAACCCGGCTGACGACAGCGTTCCCTCGGTTTCAAGCGTGCGTTGCCGGACAACTTCTTTATGGGCCGTTTCGGGAACCGAACGAACGTCGGGCAACGAACGAATGAACGAACATCCTCCGGTTCCGATCGCGACAGCGAGACAGACCGCGACGGCAGCTAAAGGACGAATGATCATTTCTTTTCCGCGCGCGAGACGATACCCCATAGCCGCTGAAGCATACCATAATCGGAATCGGAACAAGCCAGGCATGCGCCACGGATTTTCGCGCCGCAAAGCTCTCCTGCTTTGGGCGACGCGGTCAGGGAAATTTCCCCCAAGTGTAGCGCTCGCGGATGCCGGTCGGTTGCACTAAGCTTCCGCTATCGTCAGGGATTGCGGCGCAGTCCCGATAAGGGGGGCCTCATGGAAACGGAACTCACCGTTGGTTACGATCCCGGAACCAATTTCCCGTATCCCGTCCGTTCCTTATTCCCGCAAGATTCCCTGGAAGCCGCGGTTATGAAGATGAAGAAGACATTGATTGTCACCCTGGCGCTGATGCTCGGGTTTTCGACCGTCGCCTGGGGCGGCGAAATCGCCGATACCGATCAAACCCCCTTCACCACTGGCGCTGAGTTTGCTAACCGGCCTTGGAACGCCGCTAACATCGACGCGCTCCGTGCCTTGGACAAAGCTGTCATTTCGAAATTCTACGATACGGTACTAGAGTCGCCGGCCGGGGAGGGAGTGGAGATGGGCGGTCTCGCTTGGGTGGATCTGGCGGGCGATGGAAAATACGAGATGCTGATAACCTGGGTATCTAGACACTGGGCTCATTTGGATATTTTTTGGCAGGACGCGCCAGGGAAGCTGAGGACGCAGTCGTTTGACGGTGCTAGCCCTGATCCTAACCAAACGATCGAAGATCTGAACGGCGACGGGAAGAAGGAACTGATTCTCGGCTCCAAACTCGACTCGGACTTCCGTACACCTCTGCTACCAAGGCCCGTAGCCTCGTGGCCCCAGGTCTATCGCCTGCGGAATGGGCGCTACGTGGAGGCGAGTCGCGATTTTCCGCGCTTCTATGATACAGAGGTTCTGCCGGAGCTCGAAAAGGGCATCAGCGGAGGTCGCCGAGACGTCGCCGAACAGCAGGGCAAACCCAAGCCCACTCCTGGCCCAAATGCAGCTCCAACAACAGGTGGACGTTGAGTGGTTCGCCGCAGGGCGCGCCCTGGCGGTGGCGGTGATGGAGAGAGACAAGATTCTGCGTGTGCTCGGTCGCGACCCCAATGCGGGACTGGCGGAGGCGCGGGAATGGATGAAAAGCCCGGACCCGGAACTGGTGGAAGACGCGGTTGTGGTAGTCAAAGACATGGGAGGGCACCAGCAGGATCTGGAGACGGCGAAGGGCGCGCTGTTTCGCGTAAGGCCGTGGAAGGCGAAGCTGGAAGGAATGGGCAAATAAAAACCGGCCGCCTCTCCCTATCCCGTCGCCCACTATCCCCGCAAAGGGCGACGGCAGGGTGTTGATAAAATAAGGCGTCGGATTCCGAAATGGAGTCGACGGCAGTCTCAACACCCCGCCAGGGCCGATTACGCGGAGGCGCTTCTGCCCTTCTCTTCTTCCTTCTCGATCTGGAAGAGATTACGGGCGAAGCTGGCGGAGTTTTCCACCAACTGCTCAGTCAGGGCCTTCTGCGCGTCGAAGATCGCCGCGAGCGGGGTTTCTTTGGCCCAACTCGTGGACTTCTCCTGCAGGCTCAAGCCCTCTTTGGCCAGGCTCTCGGTGGTATCGATGTACCAGGCCGCGATTCGCTTGGCATTGCTGGACCATGAAGCGTTCAGCTCTGACAGATTGCAAAACGCGGACAGCGTCTCTTTCTTTGCCTTTTCCATTGGTTCTTCTCTCCTATTGCGGCGTGTTTTTCGCCGACTTGTTGGGTTTTTGATCATTCTGATTGCTCCGTGCTCGCGCTCCGATCGGCGCGACCGGCAAAGCTCATTATTGATTCCGATTCCGTTCCACCGCTGAGCGCCTCAGTTATCGTGGCTGGCGAGCCATGTCGCCACCTGGGGCCAGAGCTTTTTCTGGGCGGCGCCGCTTACCGCGACGCCAACGTGCCCGGTCGGAAAAACGATATTCTTTTTGTCACGGCTGCCGATCAAATCAATCAACGGCAGACTGGACTTGGGATGCACCACGTCGTCCCATTCGGCCACGACGTTCAGCACCGGACAGGTGATATTTTTGAGATCGACCGTCCGGCCTCCGACGCTGAGTTTGCTCTGCGCGAGCAGGTTCTGCTTGAAAACGTCCCCGATTACCTCGCGGAAAAGCTGCCCGGCCAACGGGACATCGGCGTTCATCCAGCGCTCGAACAGCTCGAACATCCCGGCGTAAGCCTCATTTTCACGGTTGCGGTAGAGGCCGACGAATTTGTCCAGGGCGTGATGCACCGGCGACATCGCGGTAAATCCCGCGTTCACGAACCAGGCCGGGCAGTTGCCGTAGACCGTGGTGATCAACTCGACGGTCTCGCGGCTCAGATGATCCATCATGCCGTAGAGCGGGATCTCCCTGACGCCCATGTCGAGCGGCAAGGTGAGACCGACAAGGTTCTTGATGTTCTCGGGATGAAGCGCGGCGTAGATCACCGACAGCATCCCGCCGAAGCAGTAGCCCAGCAGCGAGACCTGATCTACCTGCTCCCGGACTTGCACCGCGCGCACCGCGTTGGCGAGATCCTGATTGACGTAGGCGTCGAAGCCGCGCCAACTGTCCGCACGCGAAGGCGGAATCCAATCGATAAGGTAAACGTCGAAGCCCTGCCTGGTTAGCGTCTCGACTACGCTGCGTCCGGGCAGAAGATCCAGAATGAAAGGTCGCTTGATCAGCGCGTAGGCCAGAACTATGGGCGTGCGATGCCGCGTGCCCTCCGCCCGATAATGGCGCAGCCGCACCTTGCCGCCCTCGTAAACCACGGTGTAGGGAGTGACTCCGGGCGGATCTTCATTTGTCGGATAGGCGTCGCTGAAGCCCCGACGTAAGCCGTCGAAGGTCCGAATCGCGCCTTCCATCCAATATTGCGGAAGTTGGGTCAGTAGTGACATCGTCGTTAGCCAAGCCTCGTTGCGTGCGCTGGAATGCGCTTCATCTATGCCGCGGCCTTTTCGTGCCAGGCCTGAAGTCTCGCATCCAGCACCCGCATCACATCTTCTTCGCGCGCCTCGATTTCTTCTTTGGCCTTCTCGGGCAGGGCCGCGATCAAGCCGCGGAACTCAAGCCGCAGCCCTTGCAGTTCGAGTCGTATCGCCTGCACCTCGGATGAAGCCGGCAATCCGACCGCCGACCACAATCCGGCGAAGACCGCCCCGGCCATCGAGTCGGCAAGCCGTCGCAACTGCAGAAACGGCGGTAACGCGCGTGCAATCGAAGCGCCAAGGAAGGGATTGGCAAACAGCCTGTTGGTCGAATAATTGGCCAGACGCACAAAAGTGTCGTAAGCCTTCCAGGCGACCTGTTCTAGCTCGTTGTCCCTGGCAATCCCCAGACTTAGCTTCGATCCCGCCACCGGCAGTTCGATAAAAAGGGTTTTGTACAGAGCCACCAGCTCCTGCACGCCCTGGGTTTTGGTATCGGAATTCATTTTATGTCCCAGACTGCTTAGGTCGATTAATTGTTGCTGATACTGCGAAACGTGACTTTAAACGTATTCTAATTCCGGAGCCGATCAATCTTTTGACCCGTCGCGCCGGGTCACTTAGGTGACGAAACAATCAGATACTCCACAAACAAGACGGTTTTATGTCTCTTTGGTGACAATTATGAGAAAAAAAGGCCCTTGTCCCATCCCGAGAGTTTGTGAATTTTCCGAAGGAGGAGAGGCGATAAAGCCGCCCCTGGGGTTTTACGCAGACTCTGTGTGTGTCGTTCCGAGCGCAGCGAGGAATTCCGGATGGGGCTTAGGGATCGAGAACCTTCCGCGGGATTCCTGGTCGCCCCCAGAACGACAAGCGCACCGCGCGTGCCCGGCATGCGTTATCGGAACTTGCTAGACCGGATTCCTGCTAGAGCAACGACACGGCCCGACTCGCGACAATCCTGAAGCCCAGCGAAGCCATCTCGCCGATCGCGCCGCACCAACCCGGCTTCTCAGGCGCAATCGCGGTTTCACCGGCAACATCGATTCCATGGGCGTTCACAGCCCGCTCAAACAATTCGCGCCCGAGCTCGTACAACTCCATATCAAAGCGGTTGCGCCGCTCGATCTCCACCAAAACGCGCGGCTCGAAGCTGTCTCGTCTGGGACGGTCCCGCGACAATCGATAGTTCGAATAGGAACTCCGCTTCCATCCGAACATATGGCGGAGCAAAACCAGGCCCTCCGCGAACCGTTCCGTCAGACCGACGAAGCTGAACGCCTGGAGAAGATTGGACTTTGCCGTCGCGAGAGTATCCGGATTGCTGTAGCGATCCACCTCGGGATCGGGCGGCCGAGCGCCCGGCCGCGCGGTGCTTCTGAAAATCGCGGCCGGCCGGTATTCGCCCAACTCGAGTCCCGCGAGCACCTTGCACTGAAGATTGTTGTTCCAGGGAGTTAAATCGAGGAACGAGAGCAGATCGAGTTTTTCCCGGACTATGCGCTTATGAAAGGTGGTTAGCCGATCTCCTCTGGCAAAGTAATACGCGGATATAGCCCGCTCCACCGGATGCCGCAGAAAGGTTATATACGTTGCCGGCCTCGGCACAAACTCGTGCAATCCGAAACTCATATGTCCCTTGACGACACGCAGGGCGACGCGCCTTCGTTCGGACAGATGCTTGAAGTGCCTGAGCGACCATTCAACCCGTCTGCCCTCGATCGTGTAAATCCGGAACGGATTATATTGCCGTTCGATAATCCGATTCAGAGTAGTCCCGGCGGTTTTCGGAATATGCAGAAACAGGAGCGTCTTCTCCCGCAGAGCCGCGACGGCGTCGGGGGTGAGCATCTGGCCCGACGGCAGATCCCCGCCAGAATCCGGCTTCAGGTTCGGCTCACTCACGGTCATAAAGCCTTCGACGCGGCCCTACGTGCCGCGATACCCGGTTCCCACTCCGGCCAATAGCCATCAACAGCCATTCCGCGAAGCTGAAAGATTGGCACACTATCGTCGTCCATCCGGTCGCGGCGCCTTAAAAGCGGCGCCGTACCTTTAAGGCCTGACTGTGGGCGGTCTAGCCGGTTCATTTCCTTCCTGTTCCAGCTCTTGAACCTGCTCCAAACCGGTGTTTGGACCCTCGAGCAGGACCACCTTGGACTTGTGACTTTGAAAAACGATGCGCCCCTTCTGTCGCACATACTCGGCGACCAGAGGATCAATGGGATCGTCCGCAGGCACCTGAACCAGCCAAAGGCGGCGATAACGAGTCCTCATCTGCTCCAGTTCTTCCAGACCGCGAATCGTCGGACGGCCGCGAAACTTGTCGATGAACGGCGGCTCCGCAAAGCCGCCGTCGTAAGTCAACTTCTTCGAAAGCATGGTGCAGGTGGAGTAGTCCGCATCTATCCCCGCGTAAAACTCGAAAATATGCGGAATGGTTACTATCAACCCATCCCCCGGAGACCAGTGTCGGGCTACGAACTGAGCAGCACCGCGATAATCAGTCTTGTAAATACCGTAGCGCCCACCGACAATCGGAATATCCGGGTTAATCGAAAGACGATACGTCTTGAGTACAACACCGTTCGCGCTCATCACCAGCAGGACCAGCAGGGCAGCCGACGCTTCCCATTTTATCATTCGCAGCCAGCGCGGCGGATTTCCGAGATCGAGAGACGAGACCCGATCGCGGAGTTTGAACAGAATGGCCACGGACAGCAGCATGATCAAGGTATGATAATTACAGGAATAGCGGACGGTATAGGCCGGCAGGAATCCCGTATAGCAAATCAGCAGCGCGGAGAGCATGACGGCCATGTAACGAATCCCGCGATCACGGCAGCAAAACCACACGCCGAAAACGATCACGAGCGTCATCGCATAGAAGTTCTCCTGCAACAGGCAGTTATGGATGTAATAGGCCGGGTTGTAGGTGGTTGGATCCAGATAAACCAGCTGCGGAGTACTGACATCGGCGAGGCTCACCCCGATCTGCAGATAGGGCGGCATCGAAGCGAATTGGCGATGGATTAGTTGTGCGAGTACGGCGCAACTTACGAGGAAGAAACAGCGCCATAAGTGCCAGTCCCCTATCCAGTCGTATTCGCCCCATTTCACGGCGAACATACACAAGAGCATCGCGGGAATCAGAAATCCGGAACCTTCCCACGAGAGATAGGTTAATACAAGAGTTATCGATGCGGCAGTCAGGTATTTGCGATGAATCGGACGAGTGCGAATGGCCTCATAAAAGCACCAGAACGTTATCAGCGCCAGCATCTGTTCCTGCGCCGGGTAAAAGGCATTGCGGCTCCACCAGATCGTACTGGGGAAGAAGGTGTAAATAACCGCCGCGGTCAGTCCTACACGCCAGTCAACCAGGCGATAACCTACCCAGGCGATGAGAGCGATCATGAGCGTGCCGAAGAACAGCGAGGGAAGCCGGAACGCGGTCTCGCTGGTTCCAAACAAGGCCCTGGAAGCGGCGATCGTGTAGGAAATGAGTTCGTAGGTTGTGGCGGTTTTGGTGAAACTGCCGAGCTGGATGAAGGGATATCCCGCCTGCAAGACACCATCAGAGTAATGGATGACTCCGAACTCATCAACGTCCAAAGAGACGGCGGTCAGATGAGGAGCGCGCAAGCCGAGGCCCACCAAAACCAGCACACCGACGGCCGCGACCGCCCAAAACCGACTCAGTCCACGTTTGGGCTGACTCTGTTTCGACACGGAAGGGTCCGCTTCGAAACCCGACCTGCTATGGAAAATAAGCAGTATTTTGGCGAGCAGCAGAAAAAGGATCAGTCCCGCGATAATGGCCAGCGTAAAACACCAATCAGGATCGAACCTTACATCGTATGCGAGCAGCAGCAGCAATAGTGCGGGGCCAATGACCGCGAGATGCAGCAGCGCATCGGCGTTAAGGAAGTGGGCTAAGGGTTGACCGCTGATGTTCGCGCACAGAGATGACGTTGCCATCCATAGAATAATCAGAATGGCGAGTGTGGTTGTTATCAGAGAAGTCCAAAGCAGAATTTCGCTCAGGTCCTGAAGCGGCTCGGACGGGAGATTCTCACGAATCGCCTGGGGTAAGACTCCCCAGGGCGAATCGCCGTAGGCGGCCAAAACGCGCACGTCCTTTAGCGCTCCGGTCTCGGGGCCGTTGTTGAGGATGGTCTTCCAACTGGTGTCGGTGCCGAACCTCTCAATACCACCGTTCGGCAGATCTCTCACGAACTCGGCCAGTAATGCGACCGGTCCGCTTTCAGGCCGAACTTTGCAAACTACAAGATTGTCCCCGAACCTTAACCAGGGGCTGATATCGTAAATCAGCAGAACCGGCGTCGCGAACATCGGCCGGGCCTTGGACGCGGGAGCAGGGGGAAGCGAAGACGGCTGAGGAAGCGCGGAAAAGGGAAGACTGTATCCCAGCCGCTGCGGTGTGGTTATGGTCGGCTCGATCGACGGTCCGCCCAAACTCCCGAGCGTGTTGTCCAGCGCCGCGCCGGGAGTTTGGAACGCCTGACTCCCATAGGGAGAACGGCCGGACAGCACAGCGATCGGAGAGGTGGTCGGTGGCTGGATAGACAGCAGGTCGGGCGCCTCGGTTGAAGGCCCGAACTCAGGCTCGCGCGCGCCGAAACCAGACTTGGGGGTTTTCGAATTGCCGTAGCCCAAAGACAGCTCGAGCAATCCCAGGTCCACTGTTTGCGTAAATGCGAGACGCCCATTGATAATGATGTCGTAAGGTCCGGTGGCGGCAACGCGCATCCACCTCTGCTCGGGCATCAGGCCGTTGAGCTTCAAATGATAAACAAACGATGCGCTCTGCGCGCCGAGATGTGAAGGTTCGATCCACTTGGCGGTCGGCCGCGTCTGGAGCAACCGCGGATCGAAGCTGATGGATTGCATCGTGGAAATCCGCTCATCGTTCGCGACCTCTCGGGCGTAAGCCCAGGAGGAATCATCCAGCTCACGGGCCGACCACTGGTAACCTCCCACGATTCCGTCCGGCGTGCCTGACGTTTTCCAGCTGGCGTCCGACACGAATTCGAGCAGCGGAGAGCCGGGGGACGAATAGAATCCCCGCACCAGAATCTGGCTCGAACCGGGAAACGAGACCCGATTCACGTGAATCGCCAAAACGTTTTTTCCGGGCCTCAGAAAAGCCGCGATCTCATAAACGTTTGAGATTCGCGCGCCCACCAGCCACCGTTGTGGAAACTTGAAATCGTTTACGTACAGATCGTAGTTGTCGGTTGCCGCGATCTGTACCCAGGCACGGTCGATGCGATCCGGGATGTAGATGTCCTTGCGAAAATAGCCGCTCTGAGATCCGGTGGGAGGTTCGATCCAGGAGGCCGCGCCAAAATCGAGCTGGTACGATTTTGGGAGCGGATCGATCGCGGTTCGACCGACGAAATAGGCAAGGACGAAAGCGCACGCGACCACCAACGCGAGCGACAATCTGCCGTCCCTGGTTCTCAAATAATCGATGAAACTATCGCCGCGCATCATAAACTCATGGACCAACCAACGAGGACAGCGAACGAAGATCGAGCTTTTCGTCGAGCGTCCATGCGTGCCGGTAGGCAAGATGGGCCTCGCTCAAGGCGCCCAATCGCATGTAGGCGTCGCCGAGATTGCAATACAAATCAGCGAGGACAACCGGATCGCTCAGCTGATCGATGGTGCTTTTCGTGAAATCTACCGCTTCCTGGTAACGTCCGGTCAGAAAGTATCCCCGGGAGAGGAAAAAGGCCGCGAGCCACATCCGCGAGTCCCAGCGCAGGGCGTTTTGCCACGCCATCACCGCGCCCCCGATTGAGCCATCCGCCAACAGATCCTGCCCATAGCTGGTCCATAGCTCGGCCTCGCGCTGCCGCATCCAAAACAACTGGTTTGAGTGGGCCGACACCAGTTCCTGGTACTCTGCGATCGCGGATGGCAAGTCATCCTGCGCCGCCAACGACTCGGCGTGATAAATCCGGCTCTCGATAGTATTCGTTCTGCCAAACGCCGAATCGATGGCGCCGATCCGTGCATAGATATCGGGGTTCAGCCTGTTCCAACCGTCGAGTCGCATCGTTTTACGATACAGCTCCTGAGCCTGCTGGTGATGGCCGCTGGATTCCGCTCGCACGGCCCGATTCAGCACCAGCTTGGCCCGCAAATGCGGCAGCAGAAGAATCGCCGTAAATCCAATCAGGACCGCTCCCGCGATCGACAGCGCCCGGGTTCGCTCACGAGAATCAAGGCCGCGAAGCCCGGCACAGAAACTCGCGACTCCCGACGTAACGGCTGCGTACCAGCCGAAGCTCAGGAAGTACCATCCTGTCATCAGGCGCTCGGCCACGGAGTCGAACGTAAGGGTCCGCCATCGTGTGGGCTCAATCCAGACATTCACGGGCAGGTACGTGGTCGCGAAGTAGGTTCCCAGCCTGCACCTGAGCGGCCTCATCGGCCAGCCGCTTCAGCAGGGCCGGATCGGTAAAAGCGACCTGCAGCAGCGCGTTCCAGGTCAGCATCATCAGCCCACAGCCGACCAGGTATGACATGCGCGCGATGCTTCGCTCGTACGCAATCGCCCACATTACGATCAAGAGAGCGGCCAGCGCTCCGTACGAGTATAAAAACGGGTGAGGCCAAGAATAACCGAGAAGGGCAAAACGCAGACCGCGCAGTTGATTGCTTATCGGGAAGTTGATCCACTTGCCAAACAGCACCGCGATCAAAAGCGCGGCAAACAGCAACCATCTTACTAACTTCAGGCTTGCTGACTTCAAGTCGGCCTCCCTTGCGGTTGCGCCAACCATTTCGCGAGGAAAGGTCGAACGAAGCCGAACCCTTCCCGTATCAACCCCAGGTCCGCTTCGGAAAAGGTCCCCAGTTCGAAAAGCGCGGCCACATAAATGAAGGTTGAGGCGATAATCCCGGGCGCCAGCAAGAGCCACGAACGGTTTCTGAACAGGAACAGCGCCGCGCCCATACAAAGGCCGGCCAGCAATGGGCGCCACACGATTTTGGCGATATTCACCCCAAGCCCCCGGCACCACAGTCCGTAAATCCAAATACCAACCGTTATCGTCTCGGTGACAAGAAAAGCGATGCACGGTCCGAAGAAACCGCAGCTCGGGATCAGGACGAAATCAAGCACGACCCGGAGTGCGAGCGACAGCGTCGAGCTTATGAACAAAAAACGCATCTCGTTCGCCGCCGTCAGCACAAACATGAAGGGGCTCGAGACGAAAAAGGGCAGGAACGCCACCCCCAGCAACTGCATGGCCGGAGCCGCGGCCTGGTAGCGGACTCCGAGCACGGAGGTAATAAGTTTGCCCGAGGTAACCAGAAAAACCGTCGCGACCGGAACCGCCGCCAGCAGAAAGAATTTAATTCCTCGTTCGTAGGCGGCCTGGAACTCTCCGCGTGAACCAGGCGATCCGGCGAGTCGCGAATATACGGGATACAACGGTATGGCCATGGTCTGCGGGATAAAACGCAGCGCCATTGTAATTCGATAGGGACCGCTGAAGAGACCTACGGCTCGGGAATCGCTGAGCCAGCTCAGAATGATCACATCCACCTGTTGAGCAATCATACGCATGATGGTTGCACCACCGACCGGAAGCGAGGTGGTCAGCAGATATTTCCAGAGCTGAAGGTCCAGCGACAGTTTGGGGCGGACGTAACGTCGGCTCACGATCCAACGATAGAACCACCACTGAATGAGATTCGGGATCAAATGGGCGAACACCACCCCGGTAAGCCCCATGCCCGCCCTCAAGCTAAAAAAGATCAGGGAAAGGAATAATATCTTGTGAAGCAGAAATCCCGCCGCGTGCAGCTCGTTCTCTTCCTGAGAACGCAACACCGCGCCATAGCAGCCACAGGGAAAATTCGAGAGCGCGCTCACCCCCATAATCGCGGTCAGCAGTTTGATCCTGAAACTGAAATGGAGAAACGGGATGATCGCTCCCATCAGGATTCCCGTCCCGATCGAAAGCAGCCACGCCAGGGCCAACGCACCGCCAAGAATCTCGGCCATCCGGGCGCGATTCACCGCAAGGTCGCGCATGAGAATGTTGCTCACGCCCGAATCGGCGACAAACTGAAAGAACATCGCGAAAGCCAGAATGAACGAGTAGGTACCGAACTGCGCAACAGTTACATAGCGGGCGATAAGGACGATCGCGAAGGCCTGCAACAGACCCCCGACGCCGACGGCGACGCCGCCGGCCAACAGGTTTTTGACGATTAGCTGGGACTGTTTCACTGTGCCCGATTCCAGCTTTTGTCCGCGGCGGTCCGGAGATTCGCGAACTCAATTTGCCGGGCCAAACGCCGCCGGCCCGAAGGCTCGCTGCGAGCCGCCCGTGCCACGGCGGCGAACATAAGCGATGCCATCGGGAACGGCACGAGGAGTTTCATTGAGAAGCTCCAACCGTCAGGTTCCAGGGGCCAAACCGGTTGACGCTGACCAGGTCTTTATCCCGCAGCTCCAGCTGTCCCACCGTCACGACCCGCTCTCCCTCCCGCAACCCGTCGAGCACTTCCGTCATGCCGCCGACAATCGGTCCGCGTCGAACCTCGCGCAGGTGCGCCCTGAGACCACCGTCCACCACGAAAGCGGTCGCGCGGTCACCGACAGGATTCATCAGTGCGGTGTTAGGGACCACCAGAGCCAAGCGCGAGTTCTCCAGGCGCGCATAACCGGTGACGCCTGGTTTTAAGCGCAAGTCCTGGTTCTGCAGCTCTATATAAACGTCGAATGTGCGCGTGGCAGCGCTGACACTAGCCCCAATCTTAACCACCCGACCGATGAAAGTTTCTCCCGGAAACCCATCCGTGCCAACTTTTGCGGTCATGCCGAGATGGACGGAGCCGATCTGGTCTTCAGCGATCGCCGCCACCATCATGACCGGCCGAATTACACCCAGTTGAATCATGCTCTCATCGAGCCGGGCGAACTCGCCGGGATTGACGGTCCGACTGAGCACGACCGCGAGCGCCGGGCTGCGCACAACGGTATTGGCGAGATCGATCTCCGCCGCGACCATGCTTTGCCAGGCGTCAGCTTTCGCGGATCGCGCCAGCTCGACCTCCAGGGGCGACGCGAAATCGTCGTTCAGCAGCCTTTCCATTCGCGCCAGCTGTTTGAAGGCGTGGTCGTAGGCCTCTTTGGCGCTGTTGAGACTGGCCGCGTAGACGCTATCGTCCAACTGCACCAGTATTCCGCCCGGCTTGACGACGGTTCCCAGATCAACCGGAACCTTCAGCACGCGGCTGGTCACCCTGGCGGTCATCGTTATATACAGTTTGGGCTGAATTGTGCCCGCGGCCCCGATCGACTCCCGAAGCTGACGCGCGGTGGCAGGCAGCACCTGCACCGGAATCGGAAGTCTGGCGAATCGCGCCTTTTGACCGTCCGAATGCAGCAAATAAACTACCATCTGCACGAACGCGTACATCACGGCGGTTAAAAGAATCAGGCCGATGATAAGTTCGTAGCGCTTTTCCCAGATACCCTCGCGCCACTTCGCGATGCCAATCATACATTCAGCCTGACGGTTCCATTACTAATTACGACGCGGATGCGCGGCTCGCTGCTGTTTCGAACGGCCACCTGTAGACGCGACATTAGTGACTGGGATTGCAGACCCGAGAGCCAACCGCGTGGCCAATGCTACTTGCCCAATATGCTATGCGCATAACTTATGTCGTCCGGCAGGTGAAGCACGTCTTCCTGATAAATTTCAATAAAGTTAACGCCGTAGGCCTTGCCGATATCTATGGCCTTGCGCAATGTTGCCGCGGAATCGCAGGGCGTCATCCGCCCATTGTTTCGGCAACCAGGATCTCCGTACGAAAACCAGAGCATCTGCGCGGCAATATCCGGACGGCTTTGCCACAGGATCTCGAAATTTTTCAGCCTGGGAGCGGTCGGAGGGGGAGTGCTGGCCGCAAGGGAATTCTTTTCGACGATTAACCTTCCCGGATAATGGTTCCTTGCGTAGTTGACCGTCTCGCGTGCTACGTAGTTTGGGTCCCGATCCAGCTTCCCATCGCGCCCGACCGCGAGTATCACAAACTGGTTCGGAAAGCTCCGCATCGTCGTATCAATTGTTTGTTCGCAGACGTTGATCAATTTATCCGAGGTGTAACCGATCTCGTGCCAATGGCGGATGTCGACTGGAGTGTGCGGGACGGCCCAATCGCCGCTGTGCGAGCTGGCACAAATGACGGCGACGATACGAACCGCGCGATAGCCGGCGAAGTGTCGGCCGAGATCGCGAATCAACGCCTGCTTGTATTTCAGATAAGTTGGATCCCAGTAAACCGCTATTACCTGCGACCCTTTTCCGCGGTGGTACTGATTATGGTCCTGGTAGGTGAATGTCCGGACACCGCTCTCGAATACCCAACGTGGAGTACTGGGACCTTCGGAAAGGATTCGAAGAAACACGGTCTTGCCGGCGCGCTCGGCCCTGCCGACCTCGGAATCCAAGTAAGACCAGTCGTAATGCCCGGCTGATGGTTCTAGCTCTCGCCAAGCTTGACGAATGCTGATCCCGTCAACGTTGGGATTGGAAAAGACCTCGGGGGCGGCGGGTCGGCCAACCTTGGCGAGGTTGAAGACGCCGGTCGGAATGCGACCCGAACCACCGGCCGGAGAGGCAACTTGCCCAGCCTGATGATTGCGGCCTCCCGAATGTTTGTGCTGCCAGAATGGTTGTTCCTGGGCGAAAGCCCGCGAAGGAAGGACGGAGCAGACGGCCAGCGATGAAATCACGAAGGCCGCTGCGAGCGCCAGACCCGGGGTTCGATTATCGACGCTCATGTTTTACGATGCGTTGCGCCGGCGTCATGGCATCCAGTGCCACATTCCGCCGGATAGGTTTCGAAGCTCCGCGTACTTAAGCTGCTTCATTTGCTGTCAGGACTCGAGCGCCGAACGGGCATGGAGTAGCGCTGGCTCCGATTCCACCAGCGCAAGGTCATCGATCCGGCCTTCTTTCCGCTGAGCCCGCGCCAGCAAGACGTTGTTGCTCCCTTTAAGGTAGTCGCGGCGCGGGGCCGCCAACTTCTCATCGATATCGCGGATTTGTCTGGAGTTCTCGGTAATGGTGTTGCGAAGATCCAGATCGATTTGCTTGACGCGCTCCTGCTCCGATAAAACCTTCTCTTCCGACTGCTGCACCGCGGCGCAGCGCCGGCCGAAATCGAAAATGGGGATGTCCGTCGGAATATAGGAGAGAAAAATCGATACCGAGCCGGCGATTAACGCCAAGACTGCCGCTCCAAAGGCCGGCTTACTCATCGTCAGCCCCTTCATTTCATCGAAGCCTTGTTCCAGGGCGCAAACTGGTTCACGCCGACGGACTCGTCGTCGTGCAGGTCGGTTTGGCCGGCAATTACCACCTGGTCGCCTTCGTTCAGCCCTCCGAGTACCTCAGTCAGACCTCCCACCGTAAGTCCCTGGCGAATCTCGCGCCGATGAGCCTTTTTGTCCTCGCCGACGACAAAGACGGTGGCCCGATCGCCGACTGAATTCATTACGGCGGCGCCGGGGATCGCCAGGGCCATCCGCGAGCTTTCAAAGCGCGCGTAGCCGGTGACGCCCTTTTTCAGGCGAAGATCGTGATTGGCAAGTTGGGCGTACGCGCCGAAAGTGCGCGTGGCGTCGTTTACCCGCGAATCGATTTTCGTTATCAGACCGGTGAAATTTACCCCCGGAAAGGCGTCGGTTCCAACCACTCCCCGCATTCCCAGGTAGACCGCGCCAATCTTGTCCTCCGGAACCTGCGCCACCATCAGAACCGGATCGAGCACGCCCAATTGGATGAGGTCCTGATCGACCTTGGTGATCTCGCCTGGATTGATCACGCGCTCGAGCACGACGGCGGGAACCGGACTCAGGACTCGGGTGTTGGCCAGGTTAATCTCCGCCCGCACTACGGTGTCGCGCGCTTCGGCCTCTTCGGTACGAGCCTTTTCAAGCTCCACGGCTGAAGCAAAGTTTTTCCGCATCAGCGCCTGCATTCGGCGCAGTTGGTTCCGGGCGTGATCGTAATTGACTCGCGCCGCCTCCAGGTTGGTTTTGAACAACCGCTGGTCCATCTCGACCAGAAGATCTCCCGGCTTTACGACGCTTCCCAAGTCAATCGGCACCTTCAAAACGCGGCTCACGACTTTGGCCGTCATCATTACCGGCATGCTGGGCTGAATAGTTCCGCTCGCACCGATCGTTGCGCGCAGTACCTTGACCGCCGCAGGGACCGTCTGCACCGCTACAGGAAGCGCAGGAACCTTGGCCAGGCGAGTGTCCTTCTGGACCTTGTGCGTGAAATAATACCCGGTATAAATGAGGGCGACCGTCACGATCGCGCCCAAAAGCAGGCCGATCGCGAGATCTCTCTGTCTTCGGTTGTTTCCTTCGCTCATCGCCCCCGTCCAGACTTTACGCTTGCGTCCTCAGCCACGCCCTCAGCGAGCAATCACTCCCCCTGGAGCGTACCGCCGCTGTTCTACTCGGAAGAAGTGTATTTCACGCCGCGCGTGCTGGGAAAGGGGGGCCGGTCTGATCGCCCGAATAATCAAACTTCCGGCAGAATTTAGCGGTAATTAGCAACCGTGGCCTAAACTGCTTCCTCGCCTGGAAGCGGCCTGGACACAACGGCGCCTCCGGAATGGGATACAACCACGACCGGATCGTGTCCATTGTGTCCGTTGTGTCCGTTGCGTCCATTGGCCGCAAGCGCCGGCCGCGACGATTCCGATTCTCCAAAATTCGCCGCCTGCCGGCTGGTTCCGTTCGAAGGTTCGAGCTCTAACGATTCCGATTCCGCCGCGGCCAGCGAGCCGTACACATCCTCGATATTCGTGCACAGCTGCCACCAGTCGAAATCTCTCGCCACCGTCTCCTTCGCCGTCGCCGCCAGTCTCGCCGCGAGCTCGCGGTCACGGAGCAGCGTTACCATCCCTTGGCCCAACGCCTGCCAGTCGTGATCGCGAACCACGTACGCCTCATGCATATGGCGGACGCCCTTGGCCGCACCCGCGAAACAAACGATCGGTCTGGCTGCCGCCATATAATTGAGCAGCTTGATGGGATGGCCCGGAACGTCGGGACGCGACATCGTCGCCACCGACGCCATCGCCAGATAGTCAGGCAGCTCCGCGAGAGTCTGACCCTCCACCCAAACCACGGACCGACCAATCCCGAGCGACTGCGCCAGAGTGCGGTTCGTCGCCAGGTCGGGGTCCTTCTTGAGCGGGCTTACCACCATAAGGCGCGCCTTCGGTTCCGCTTTGACCACCACCGAAAAGGCCCGCAGCAGGTAGTCGATTCGCTGAAACGGGCTGTTTATCCCGGTGTACATGACCAACGGCTCTTGCCCGATGCCGTAACGTTCAAGCAGCGGCGCCGGATCGCTTTTCTGAAACATCTCGGCGTTCACGCCAAGGCTGATGTAAGAAATGCGGCTCGAGGGAATTCCGCGTTTTTCGAACGCATCGCGCAATTCCTTGGTGATCGCGATGAAATAGTCCGGAAGCTTGGTGACCAGCCAGTCCAGAAAACGGGCGATGGGCATCGCCATAAACGCGGGCTTGATAAAACCGTAGGTGGGCAGCTCGTCGGACATCAGGTTGACCGCGTTGTAGATCAGCGGCCGGCCGGTCAAGAGCTTGGCCACGAAGCCGATAAGCACACCTTC
Source organism: uncultured Pseudomonadota bacterium (assembly GCA_963759165.1). GTDB lineage: Bacteria > Desulfobacterota > Binatia > Binatales > Binataceae > DATJOQ01. Next base: position 3,205,904 of record CAVWXK010000001.1, read on the forward strand.
GTAGTTCTGCGCGTGGATAATCGCGATTCGTTCCGAGCGAATCACCCGACACACTTTGATCAGCAAGAGCAAATCGAGAAGCAGCTTCCTATACGACGGTCCGGAATGCAGGCTTACCTTTTTGCGCCAGTACCACGGCCGCCAGATCTTCGCGGCCGCAACCGGAATATCCTCCCCGTAGGGGTAGGTTACGATATGAACCTGATGTCCGCGCAACGCCAGCGTCTCGGACATTTCGCGGATCGCTCCTGGCGTACCGTAATTCGCGGGGAAAGGGCACGGAGCTATCATCGCCACCGAATATCGCTTCATCAGCTCCCGCCTCCTGCAGCCCCACCCGCACATCGCCCCCCCCACGAAGGCGAACCGAGGATCTCGATACCCGCTTGGCCCGACGCCCGCTGACGATCTTCTTCACCAATGCCGCGCGTGCTGGAATTCGCCTCCCGGCGGCGCGCGACCAGAGACGCCGGAACAGGCTGCCGCCTGTCAAGGAACTCAGGAATTCCCGGAGAACCGAAAAGGAACAGCGCCCCCGCGACCAGCCCGAACGGTATCAGGTCGAAGGCGCTACCGATCCAGTTGTGCGCGGCGAATAAGTCCCGGAACTCCGCGTGATCCGGACCGATAAACAGCGTCACTGGAGAAGTGAAGCTCAGGCTCGTCAGCGGCGCCAGAAGCGGAACGCCACCCGAGGTATGCAGGCCCAGTTCCGCACCGGTGAACAAATCGATCAGCGCGTGGGATCCTATAACGATGAAATAGACCTTCCAGCCGCTCCAAAAGCCGCCCGGCTCCTTCCAGGTCAAAGCCACCAAAGCGGCAGCCGCCGCCGCGAAGAACAGGCTGTGGCTGGCCCCGTGATGGTAGGCGTTGGGATGGCCGGTGGTCAGCCATCCCACAAAAAAATCAAAATCAGGCAGATTCGCCAGCAGCACATAGCCCGCCATCGCCGCCCAGCGATGGCGAAGCTCCGGCGTGGTCGCCGCAGGCCGGCGCGAATCACGCCGGCGGTAGATTAGGATACCGGCCAGCCCGTGACCGATCGGCGAAGCCATCAATAATTACCCCGCTGCGGCACTGACATTTACTCCGGAAAGAGCGATCCTGTCTCCATAAGGCACAGTTACCCAAAGGAAAAGGGACGACCGCCATCGGCGAGCATACCTAATCGCAGCGACTTTATATGAACTATACCCGCTCTACAAGAAACAAAAACCCCCTAATCAATCCAGAGGTTACGTCGCTACGTTGGGCTTACGAATATTTAAACAGTTGCTGCCGGCGGCCAAGCACCGATTCAAGGGATTTAAGCTCATCTACCTCACGGCGGTCGCGATCTGTATGCTGATTCCGTTGGACCGAGCGCAACGGCCTGTGAGATTCCGGCGGTTGCCGGCACGACGATGGTGAGCCCGTAAATCCCGATGCGAAACCGGCAAAGATATCTGCGAGATCTGGTCGGAGTGGCGTTGCTGGCGGCGGTCTCGTTCGGGATCGGGATTGGCTTGAATTATGTGCGCGCCCAGCCGCTTTCGCTGGTCTATCAGTCACCGGAAGAGCGGCTTCAAGGCCAGCTCACCAAGCTCATCAAAGCGCCGCCGTTCCAGGTCAGCGATCTGCAAACCATGGGACTGGGCGAGTTCCGCCAGTTCCTTCAGGACGAGAAACCGCTGCTCCTCGATGCGCGCGCCGCCTCCCTGTATCGCGAAGGTCACATTCCAGGCGCCCTGAATCTGCCGCGCGAGGACTTCGCCAAGGATTACGGGCGGCTATCCGCCACGCTGGATGCGCACAAGGACAAGCCGATCGTGGTTTACTGCTCCGGCGCCGATTGCCACGACAGCAAACTCGTGGCGAGCGCCCTGCTCAGTCTGGGCTTCAGCCAGGTGCGGGTCTTCACCGGAGGATGGCAGGGATGGACGGAGGCCAATCTTCCGATCGCGCGTTGATGGCGTGATGACGGTGATTCAAATGAACTACAAACGCCCGATCGACATCGCCATCCGGATCGTCCTGGCTGCAGTGTTCGTCTATGCCGGCGCCCTGAAGGTCGTCGATCCGATGCCGCTGGCTGACAGTATCGCGTCGTTTAAAATCCTGCCGCGGATGGTCGTGAACCCGATGGCTTTGGGTTTGCCAGCTTTCGAGATCGCGGCCGGCCTGCTGCTGTTAATCGGATGGACGCGGCGAACGGCGGCGCTTGCGATCGTGATCGTAACGGCGGTCTTCGCCGCCGCGATGCTTTCGGCTCTGATACGCGGGATCAATGTTGATTGCGGATGCTTCGGGACGGGCGGCGGCTCTTCGATCCTGACGATGCGGCTCCATCTCGCGCGCGACCTGCTGATCCTCGCCGGCGGCGCGATATCGTACCGGCTGGGGTACAAGACTTAACCGCCTCACGGCGGCAGCTCTTCAGCGGACCGACGAGGAGCGCATAAAACGCCAGAAACCTCGCTAAACGAATTCCGCGAAGATCGAGTCGGCGAGTTCGAGGCCGCGATCGCTAAGCCGGATACGGTCGCGCTCGCGGATCAGCAGCCCGCCATCGAACAGGCCCACCGCGCGCGCGCCAAAGACGGTATCGAAGCTCTCGTCGAATCGACGCGCGAAGTCGCCCAGCGCGAAGCCTTCGCGAAGACGCAGGTTCAGGAACACGAACTCGCCCGCGGCGGTGCGCCCGCCGACGACCTCGCTGCCGGCCTCCGCGATGCCCTCGGTCTGCGCGCCCGTGATGTAGCCGGCCGGGCTTCGCTCGTTCCACCATCGCCGGCCCCCCGCACCCTCGCGCGCGAAGCTGTGCGCGCCCGCGCCAAGGCCGAGGTAACTCTTGCCGCGCCAGTATGTCAGGTTGTGCCGCGCCTCGTGGCCGCGCGAAGCGTAGTTGGAAATTTCGTACATCGGATAGCCGAGCGCCGGAAGTGCCTCGCGCACCGTCGCGTACATCATCGCCTGCTCGTCGCTGCCGTACTGGCGAATCCGCCCGCGCTTCAAGTCGGTGAAGAAGCTCGTGCCCTCCTCGAACGTCAGGTTGTAGGCCGAGATGTGATCGGGTTCGAGCGCCACGGCGGATTCGATATCGCCGCGCACGTCGGCAAGCGTCTGGCCGGGAACCGCGAAGATCAGATCGAGGTTGAGGCGCTCGAAGCCGGCGCGATGGGCCGCGCGGGCCGCCTCGCGCGTATCGTCGGGGCCGTGGATGCGGCCGAGAAATTTGAGGATATCGCTGTTGAAGGATTGCGCGCCGAAACTCAGCCGGTTGACCCCCGCCGATCGCATCCCGGCGAGCTTCGCCGCGTCGACCGTGCCGGGATTCGCTTCGAGCGTTATCTTGGCGTCCGCATCGATACTGCTCAGGCGCGCGGCTTCGTCGATTATCCGCGCTATCGACGCCGGCGCGAAGAGCGAGGGCGTTCCGCCGCCGATGAAGAGCGTTTTGATCGATTCGCCGGCCCACGGCGCCTGTTCGACGCGCCGCCTGAGCTCGGCGATCACCGCCTGCGTGTAGTCATCCTCGGGCCAGCTCGTCGCGGCATGAGAGTTGAAGTCGCAGTACGGGCACTTCGATTGGCAGTAAGGGATATGGATGTAGAGGGAAAAACTCATCGAATATTATTTTACTCTCTTGCCTTTGAACCGCAGAGAGCGTTTGGCGAGAAACGTACTGACGCCTTAGGCCAGATGGTCGCTGGTCGCAACCGATTCGCTCTGGCCGACCGGCGGGTTTCGGAGATCCACGTATAGATTTTAAGGCCGCCGCTGGGTTTTTACTATCGGCCTTTCTGATCCAGCGCGAGCCTGGTCGAATCGGTTGAAACAGCTTTGGTCGGAGTTCTGGAATTGGCCGAAGTGGAACGGGGATTGACCCGAACAATGGCCATCATGCCGTTATCCTCATGCCCCAGGATGTGGCAGTGATATACGAAATCGCCGATGTCTCTCCCGCGGAAATCCATTCGGAGCGTAACGCTCGGGTAGGGGCCCGATCCTGTCCAATAAGGAATATTGATCATATCGAGGAATTGCCGCTGCGGAGGAGGCGCCGGCACGCCGTTCACCGCCAGCAGCAGGAAATGAATCTGATGGATATGGAATTCATGAACTTCCCCGGTCCGGTTCTGGATGGTCCAGTCTTCCACCGCTCCCTGCATGGTGACGATCGCCGGAGGATTGTCAGGGCTGAAGAGCGCCGGGGTTGCCCCATCGACGGTGATGAAAAAGTTCGTAGGACTCAGCGGATTGGCGGGATCCGAAAGCACCTCGGAGAAATACAGCGTGCGTCGCGCCGTAACCGCCGCGCTCCCGAGTCCCTCAAAGCGCTGCGGGCCTAGCGTCCCTGAAACGGCCGGCATCGTTAAGCCCGGCTCTTCGGCGTAGTCCATTGCCTGGTCGTGCCCGCCATTCGATGCCTCGATAGTCGCCAACGGCCGTTGCGGATCGTTGTCCCCGATGGGGCCGGTGTCGACATTCAGGGTCAGCAGCGTGGCGTTCTTCACGGTTGAGGAAGGCCCGGTCACGATGAATTCCGCGCGCGCGGCGGGCGCCAGCAGAATGTCAGTCATCTTAACGATCTGTCCCCGCCTGGTGCCGTCCTGGGATCCGGTCGGGACGCCGTCGAGACCTACCACCTGCAGGGTCTGCGGTTGGCCATCGAACTGAAGTTGCAGATCGATGATGGTGTCTGCCGAGGCGTTGAGAACCCGCCAGAGCTGACTCTCTCCGGGCCTCATTCGTATGATTGCCGGCGTATAATCCGGGAAGGCAATCGGCACGTAGTTTAGCGACAAGTCCCACGATGGCACGTTATTCGGCCCGCCGGGATTCGGGTTGCCGGCCACGTTCTGGTCGCGAATGACCAGGACCCGCTGGCGCAGACCAGCCACTGCCGGTTGCACCTCTGGGAGTCCCTCTACGATAATCGCGCCGGAAGCGCCGCCCTGCACCGCTGCCTCGGCCATCCCGTGGATGTGCGGGTGATACCAGTAAAGCCCCGGCGGCTCATCTGCCGGAAATCCAACGTCGTACGTGAAGCTCTCGCCCGAATTGATCACGGTGTGGAGCACCTCATCCTGGTGGCAGGTCGGAGAAGTGTTCGTCCCGTGATAATGGATATTGACCGAAGACGCGTCCATCGTCGCGGCCCCGCATTGCTCTGATGCCGAGGTCGTCATCCGCATTTCGCTCGAGGACGCGGGCGCGGGAAGATTGTTCTTTACGTGAACAATCAGGTGGTCGCCCGGATGCACATGGAGAGTCGGGGACTCTTGGCCATCCGGGGTCGCGAAACAAAACAGAGTCCTGCCCTCCGAATCCACGCTGGTGTTGTACGACAGATTCACGGTCAGCGCTCCGTGGCGGCTGAAAAGATTCGGAGGGTCCTGCAAGGTGCCGCCCGCGTCAAAGCGGGGGCAGGGGTTGTTATTAACAGCAGTCGTCTGAGCGGATACGCATGTCGGCGCGACGACGAAGACAATCGCGGCAAAGAGCAGCCGCCTCGTCATCTTTCCTTTCTTCATATTTAATATTTCATTCTAGAAGAACCAGCCTGAGTCGGACGATGGACCGAAGATTGCGCCGACGAAGCGCTCCATCTCTACGTTGAATTTCATGATCACGCGGTCGGAGCCGCGCGTCAGGCCGAAGCCGGGCCCGATGTTATATTCGAGCCCATGGGGCAGCTCGCCCCAGATCACGGGAAAGATATAGTGCTGCTGCTGGCTGAGCGGGTCGGCGTCGTCGATCAGACCGGCGCCGCCATAGAACTCGACGCCGGGCGACAGATAACGCATCCATCGGTAGTAAGCGCCAATTGAGTAGCCGAATTCGACGCCCTGGTTCTTGCCCGCTCCGGCGAGGACCTTCTCGAAGATCGGATTGGCGTTAAGCTGTAGCCGTCCGAAGTCCTTTTCGATGATTGGGCGCATCTCAAGCTCGACATCGGCATCGTCGAACTGCGGAGTCTTGTGCCATTCGAGCTCGGCATACCAGCCCAGATCGACCGGCAGCACGCCTGGGTCGAAGAGCCGGCCGCGCAAGCGATATTCGGAGCCGGCGTACCAGTAGCCGTGCCCATCCGGCTGAGCCATCAGCAGGTACACCGCGAGTTCGACTCGGTCGGTAAGTCCGTAGGTTAATTCGTACTGGTTGTACCACATACTCTGACTGCGAAAAGTTCCGGCGGCCGTGCCGTTGCCGCCTTGTCTGTGGCCGTCGGCAACGACCGCGTTGTCGGTTTCCAGCTCAATTGTGCCGCGGCTCTCCGTGGCGTACGGGTAGACCTCGAATTCCCAGGGATCGAGTTGCGCCGCCGCGCGGCTAGGACACAGGAACGGAATCGAGAGCAGGAAGCCGATCGCAATCAGTCGCGAATATTTCTTCACAAAAATCCCTTTCATTGTTTCGATTTCTCAGCCGACGGAGCGGCCAGCACGGACTCGATCCATTGCTCCAGCGCCGCCTTATCGGCCTCGGTCAATCGGGCGCCCGGATCGACGACTCGATATGACCACGGCGGCATTGCCTCGTGGCGCAATGCCCTGTCAATCCATTGAAGCTTTCGTTTTCGCGTGGCGAGGTAGTATCCGCCCCAGTCGGAGAAGTTGAGCTCCTTGCGTCCCAGTTCCACGTCGTGCACGGCCAGCCATGAGATCGGAGCGACGCGGCTGTACCACGGCCATCGGGTTTCGTTCGAGTGGCAGTCGTAGCAGGCGCGTCGCAACGTCGCCTTGATTCCGGGCGGAGCGGAAACATCGCCTGTTACCGGCGGGTTGACGCGTTGAACCGGAACCAACTGGGCCAATACAAGAGCACCAGCGATTCCGAGCACCGCGACGGTTCGGACACTCCCAAGGCTCATCGCGGATGCCGCATTCGATCTTCGTCACTGTCACTTGGCGACAATGCTTCCCTCGGGGACGTCCTGATGGAAATCGTCGTAGAAGTCGTAGCTTCCTGGGCTCAGGGCCGGCAGACGAAGCGTGATCGTCTCGCCCGGCGTCATCGCAACCTCGCGGTTGAGCTTGAAGCTCTCGAACTCGATCGTCTCTTTGCTTGAATTCACGACCTTGATCGTGAATGGCCGGCCGGCGGGCACGGCGAGGGTCTGAGGCGCGAAATGGTGGTTTTCAAAACGGATCCCGATGACGCTGTCCTGGGCTCTCGCGGCGACGGCCGCGAGAGCGATTGTGGCTATGACGAAAAGAGCGGCGGTCGGTAATTTGATTGGTCTTCGCCCCCAACCGATGACCTCAGCACGTGTCTTTTCAGGAAGATCATTCTTCGTCCTGTACATCCTCGTTCATCGCTCCCTGCTGTGAATTAACCCGGTCAGTCAGCCTTGTGGATTTGCTGGGCCAGATAGTTCTGCTCGCCGACCTGCTTGATCAGCTCAAGCTGGCTCTCAAGCCAGTTCAGATGCTCTTCTTCCGTGGTCAGGATCTTTTCGAGCAACTCGCGGCTGCCGTCATCGCCGACCGCGACCGCCAGCGCGATGCTTTTATTCAGTCGGGCCACCCCTGCAATCTCGAGGTCGAGATCGAGCTTGAGTTGCTCTTTGACTTTTTCGCCGACGTTCACCTTTTCCAGCCGCTGCAGGTTTGGCACGCCCTCCAGATAAAGGATCCGCTCAATCAGCTCCTCGGCATGCTTCATCTCGCTGAACGACTCCTTGCGGGTCTTGCCGGCAAGACGCTCGTAGCCCCAGTTCTCCTGCATCATCGCGTGGACGAAATACTCATGGACCGCGGTTAATTCCCAAGTCAGTTGCTCGTTTAGAGCCTCGATCAGCTTGGCGTTACCTTTCATCGTGGACGCTCCTTGGTTGGTTGCCGGACTCTATGCTGAAATTTCGCGATGCCTTTGCGACCGATCAAGACCCAAACTTGAGCCCCGAAGACGAGCAATCATCGAGGCAATCTGGGCACGGCATGGAGGGCACGAACCGCCCGCGCCACAGCGCGCGGTTACGGCTCTTACGCTCGACGCACCTTGCTTGATGGTTTGCTCGACGGTGGCGTCCGTTACGCCGGCGCACTGACATAAGATCATAGCGGCACATCCATGAAATTGAAACTTGTTCTCAATATCGTTTAATGACGGGGCATTGTCAATGGTCTTGCGGTGGTTTTGAAAGCCTTCTTATTGGGGATTGCAATCCAATGAATTCGATGTGATTGGGCGATGGGGAGAGCGTTTATTGCTAAAACGTTGTTTGCTTGGCGCGAGATACTTTATGTTTTCCGACACCGCCTATTGCTTCGACCGCCCTACAATCCACGTCCTTCCACCGCTATACTTGGGCGGAATTTCCTGGACCGCAGCAAACCAGGGAGAGCTTTGCGTCAACCCGGTGCCTTCGCGCACGTTGGTGGAATGAGATTCTTCGCTCCGGTGGCCTACGCTCAGAATGACAACAAAAACAGGCCTCAAAGCAGGGACTGATTTGCCCGGAGAACCTATCGCTGCCGCCACTGATGCCGCCGTCGAGACGGCCGCCGTCGCGAGGCCGTCGCGGCACGCCGCGAGCATGGCCAATGTGGTCGCGGCCGGAATCCTGCTCAGCCGAATCTCGGGCCTGATTCGCGAGAGTATCTTCGCGCATTTCTTCGGCAACTCGGACGCCGCCGACGCCTTCAAGGCCGCCTTCCGAATCCCCAACATCCTGCAGAACCTCTTCGGCGAGGGCGTGCTTTCCGCCTCGTTCATCCCGGTCTACGCCAAGACACTCGCCGGGGGCGACGAGGAAACCGCGAATCGGCTGGCGTGGGCGGTGGCGACGATTCTGAGCCTGTGCGTATCGATCCTGGTGCTGCTCGGCGTGATCGCCACGCCGTATCTTATCGACGCGATCGCGCCGGGATTTCACGGCGGCAAGCGCGAACTCACGATCACGCTGGTGCGCATCCTCTTTCCCGGCAGCGGATTGCTGGTGATGTCGGCATGGTGCCTCGGCGTGCTCAACAGCCATCATCGGTTCTTCGCCTCGTACACCGCGCCGGTGGCGTGGAATGCCGCGATAATCGCGGTGATGGTCGTCTACGGCGGCCATCGCGGGCAGGAGCGGCTGGCGACAATCGTGGCGTGGGGCGCGGTGCTCGGAGCGGGATTGCAGATCGCCGTCCAGTTGCCTCAGACCCTGGCACTGGTTGGCGGTTTCGGGCTCGCGATCGAACGCACGCGAAGCGCGCTCAGGGCGGTCTTCAACAATTTCCTTCCGGTGGTGACCGGACGCGGCGTGGTTCAGGTCAGCGGGTACGTCGATAATCTGCTGGCAAGTCTGCTGCCGACCGGCGCGGTCGCGGCGCTGAATTACGCGCAGATTCTTTACATGCTGCCGGTGAGCCTGTTCGGGATGGCGGTGGCGGCGGCCGAGTTGCCCGGGATGGCGCGCGCGACCGGCGCCACCAGCGAGGTCGCAGCCCTGCTGCGCATCCGGCTCAACGCGGGATTGCGGCAGATCGCTTTTCTGGTAATCCCGTCGGCGGCGGCGTTTCTGTTTCTCGGCGACGTGGTCGCGGGGGGCCTCTTTCAATCCGGCAATTTCAGCCATCGCGACGCCATCTACGTATGGGCGATACTGGCGGGCTCGGCGGTCGGCTTGCTGGCGGCAACGATGGGGCGGCTTTACTCGTCGGCGTTTTACGCGCTGTGGGATACGCGCACGCCGCTTCGATTCGCCGTTATTCGCGTGATGCTTACCATCGCGCTCGGCTACTTCTGCGCGATCCCGCTGCCGCCCATGATCGGAATCGCGCCGCGATGGGGTGTGGCCGGACTGACCGCGTCGGCGGGAATCGCGGGATGGATCGAGTTCGCGATGCTGCGCGCGAGCCTCAACCGGCGCATCGGAGCGACCGGACTCGATCGGCCGTTCGTGCTGCGACTGTGGGGAACAGCGATCGCGGCGGCGGCGGCTGGCTATGCGGTGAAGTTTTATCTGGGTGGCGTCGGGCCGCGATTATTGGCGCTCGCGGTGATTCCGGTTTACGGCGCGATTTATTTCGGACTCGCCTACTGGATGGGATTGCCGGAGTCTCCCGATTCACCGGGCGGTTTGTGAAAATGAAAGGATCGGACCGACCCTCACCCTAACCTCTCTACCTGGTCGGGGAGAGGGGAAATTCGAAGGCCGGTAGGAAGTTCGGCAACCGGCGCTTACGATTTTCCGCTGTTTGAGGTTGCGGCGCGCAGGCGGTCGATTGTGCGGGTGGTGCCGTGGCCTTCGAGGATCGGCGCCAGCACCACGCGGCCGCCGTGGCCCTCGACGAAGGCGGCGCCGTCGATCCGCTTGCCGCGCCAATCGTCGCCCTTGACCAGAACGTCGGGGCGCACCCGACGGATGATTTGCTCGGCGCGTTCCTCGTCAAAGATCACGACGTAACCCACGTCTTCGAGCGCGGCCAGAATCCGGGCGCGGTCGGCGGCGGGATAAATCGGCCGGCCTTCGCCCTTGATCGCGCGGACGCTGCGATCGCTGTTGAGGCCGACGACGAGAATATCGCCCTGCCCGCGCGAGAAGCCGAGGCTGTGGATGTGGCCGGCATGGAGCAGGTCGAAGCATCCGTTGGTGAAAACGATCTTGTGGCTGGCGCGGCGATGGTGCTCGAGCGCCGCCTGCAGCTCTTCCACCGACAGGATCTTGCGCTGGGCGCGTTCGGGCTTCTGCTCCAGGGCACGGGCCAGATCCTCGCGCGAGATAACTTCGGTGCCGTGCTTGCCGACCTCCAGGCCGGCGGCGAAATTGGCGAGCGTCGCGGCCGAGGCGAAGCCGAGGCCGGCGATCCGGAACAGGCCGAACACCGCCAGTACCACGTCGCCGGCGCCGGTTACGTCGTAAACCTCGCGCGGGCTGGTCGAAATGTAGGTGTCGGCGCCGCCGCGCTCGGCCAGATACATCCCGTCACGGTCGAGCGTGATCAGACAGGCGTCGAGCCGGAGCTTTCGCACCATCGTCTCGGCCGCCTCGCGCCATGCGTCGCGATCGACGAGATGGAGCCCGGTCGCCACTTCGGTCTCGTAGCGGTTGGGGGTTAGCGCCGTCGCGCCGCGATAGATCGAGAAATCCTCGGTCAAACGGGGATCGACGATCACCGGAATCTTGCGCCGGCTCGCGCCCTCGATAATCGCGGTCACGATCGCGGGCGTCAACAGCCCCTTGTTGATGTCCGAGATCAGCACGCCGTCGACGCGCTTCAGCTCCTGCTTGAGATGTTCCTTGAGCTCGCGTTCGATCGCCGGCGAGAGCGGGCTCGAATCCTCGTCGTCCACGCGCAGCAACTGCTGGGTGCCGCGATGGGCGGACTGGACCGAGCCGAGCATCCGCTCCTTGACGATCGTGGGGCGGTCGGGGTCGGTCACGATCGCGCGGGTGTCGACGCCGAGATCGCCGAGAATTTCGACCAGCATCCGGCCGTTGCGATCGTCGCCGATCACGCTGAGCGCGCTGACTTCGGCGCCGAGCGCGCGCAGATTGGCCATCACGAATCCGGCGTTGCCGGGCTTCTCCTCGCGCCGATTGACCTTGAGGATCGGGATCGGAGCCTCGGGCGAGATGCGCGAGACGTCGCCCCAGAGATAGCGGTCGAGAATGATTTCGCCAGCGACCAGCACGCGCAGCGGCTTCAGCGCCGGCAGCTCGACCTTGGCCGGCATCGCCTTCGAAGCCCGCGCCGGCGCCCGTTTTGTTCCGCCTTTAGCCATCAGTCGCGCCTGTCGTCATCGAGTCACAAAGCCTTTCACAGTTCGGCATCGTGCCTGATGATACACAGAGCGGCGCGGCGGCGGCAAAGCCGAAAGAGGAGCCCGGCATCGCGGGATGGACAGCCAACGCCGGGCGCTTCTATAGTGACGCCTTGGTCAGGCCTTCGCGCGACGGAGGCATCACAATGGGAGTCGGACAATCAAGATGGCACTCAGAACAGTCGAACAGTACAAGAATTCGTTGCGTGACGGCCGTGCGGTTTATTTTCGCGGCGAGAAAGTGCCCGACGTAAACGCCCATCCGGTGATCGGGCTTGCCATCGAGCACGCCAGTATCGACTACCGGATGGCGGAGGAGCCGCGCTTTCGCGACCTCGCGGTGGTGCGCGAAGGAAGCGACGAATACAGCCGCTACTACCATCTGCCGCAAACCGGCGCCGACCTGCTCAAGCGCAGCGAGCTGATCGCCGCCTCGACCCGCGAGGCGGCGACTCTGGTGATCCTGATCAAGGAGATCGGCACCGACGCGCTGCTCGCCCTGCGCGTGGTGGGCGGCGAGATGGCGGCCAAGGGCAAGCTCGAGTACCCTGGAAAGGATTCAGAAATATCATCGCTACTGCCGCGACAACGATCTGGCGATGGCGGTGGCGCAGACCGACGTCAAGGGCGACCGTTCGCTCGGTCCCTCCGCGCAGGAGCATCCGGACTACTACGTGCGGATCGTCGAGGAGCGCAAGGACGGGATCGTCGTTCGCGGCGCCAAGATCCACACTTCGGTCTCAACCAACAGCAATGAAATCGTAGTGCTGCCGACCCGCGCGATGAAGGCCGAGGACAAGGCTTACGCGGTCGCCTTCGCGGTTCCTGCCAATGCGCCCGGGCTTAAGATGATCTCGGCCTCGCACGGCAGCGCGAAGAAAGATCCGTTCGAGCATCCGATCAGCGCGCGCCACAAGATGATGGAGACGCTGACCGTGTTCGACGACGTGTTCGTGCCCAGGGAGCGAATCTTCCTGCAGGGCGAGGTCGAGTTCGCGGGTTTGATGGCGCTGACGTTCGTGCGCTTCCATCGCTTCACGGCGGTATCGTACAAACTGCCGTTGATGGAGGCGCTGGCGGGCGCCGGCTACGCGGTAGCCGAAGCCAACGGCATCCTTGCCGCCAGCCACGTTCGCGACAAACTTACCCAGCTCGCGGTTTATCACACGATGGTGCGCGGACTGATCGAACGCGCCGCCGAAACCTGCACCTACGAGCACGGCGTCGCGGTACCTAATACGCTGCTGACCAACGTCGCCAAGTATCATTTCGCGCATAACTACCATCAGGCGGTGCAGATCGTGCAGGACCTGACCGGCGCGCTGCTGGTGACGGCTCCCGCCGCCGAGGATCTGACCAGCGAGGCAACCCGCGAGTACGTTCTGAAGTACCTCGGCGGACGCAAAGGCTACGACGCCGAGCGGCGCCTGCGCCTGATCAATATGATCGCGGATCTCACCGCCTCGGATTACGGCGCCTACCAGGAAGTGTTGGCGGTGCACGCCGAGGGCGGCTTCGAGGCGGAGAAGCTGCAGGCGTATCGCGAATATGATTTCAAGAGCGTCGCGGCGTACGCGCGCTCGCTGGCGGGAATCTAGATTTCGCCTGTCCGTTCCGAAGCGGGCCTTGCCGTTACGCAAGGCCCGCCTTCATTCTGTCCCCTCGCCCGCGCCTTCGCGGGGGGGAGGGTCGGGGTGGGGGCGCCGAAAACCTCTGCGCGCCAGCGATTTCCCGCACCTCGCTGAAAATTCCGCATTAATGGCGGTCGCGGTCATGATGCGCGTACTTTTCGTGCTCTTCCCTGGTCTCGTGCGCAACCCATTCCGGATGATGTTCGTGCGTCCAGTCATGACGGTTGCTCACCCACCAGTCGCGGTTGTGCCACACGTTGTATTCATCGTAGTCGCCATACACGTAATTGTGGGTGTATCCGTAACCGTATGGCTGGTAGGGTCTCGAATAAAAGCAGGCCGAGAACGTGAGCATCGCGGCCAACAGCAGTAACGTTTTTAGACTTGTCGAGATTGCGCGTTTCATTTGCGTGTGCCTCATTAAGACGGCTACGCATCAAGTGTGCCAGTCAAAAATGCGCGATATCTCTTACAAGCATCGGCGACCGGGTCGGCCAGCGATAGTCGCAACTCGGAAATCGATGCTGCAAAAGCTACAGGCCGGATAGCGAATAAGGCTTCGTGCTACTTCTGCGCGCGGAGCTCGACGGTATTGCCGTCGGGATCGAGCACCCAGAGCTGGCGCCCCGCCATCGTGGACGGCGCTTCGATGAACTCGATTCCCATTTCCTTGAGCGCGGCCTTGGCGCCGTCGTAATCCTCGACCTCGATCGCGATATGGGGACCGAGCGGATTGATTCCGCTGGGTGAATTTTCGGCCCAGTGGCCGAGAAATTTGGTCGCCTCGCCAGGCTTCGGAGTCGAAATGAGATGGACCTGGTTGTCGCCGACTTCGTACCACGCGCCGCCGAAAGGAAAGTTGGGGCGATGGAGCGGCTTGAAGCCAAGCGTTTTCTCGTAGAAGTTCTTCGCCCGCTCAACGTCGCTTATCCTGATAGCCGCGTGGCTGAAGGCTCGTGGCTTGATCATCGCGAATCTCCCTCGCGCACAGACTCTTTATGACTCAATGGACTTCGCCGCCGCCGGCGACGTTGAGCGCGACGCCGGTTACGTTATCGGCCCGACACAGATAGACGACCGCCTCGCCGATATCCTCGGGGGTCTGCTCGCGGCGCAGATAGGTGCGGCTCGCGACGAAGCGTTGGAGCGGATCGGCGTTTTGGTCGCCGCCAAAAGCGCGGCCGATCGCCTTGTTGAGAACGTCGGTCCACATCGCGGTGCGCAGATAGCCGGGGCATATCGCGTTGACCCGAATGTTGGCCGGACCGCACTCCTCGGCCAACGCCTGGGTGAACGCGATTACGGCGAACTTGCTGGCGCAATAGGCGGCCAGGCCCGCGTGGCCGGTCTTGCCGGCTACCGAGGCGATATTGACGATCGCGCCTTCGCTGTTGCGCCGGATGTGCGGGAGGCAGGCCTTGGCGCACAGGAACGGCCCCTTGGCATTGACCGCCATCACCTTGTCCCAGGTCTGCTCGGTGGTCTTCTCGACGGTGCCGACGGCGACGATCCCGGCGTTGTTGCAGAGGATATCGATACCGCCGAGTTGCGCGGCGGCTTCCTCGGCCATCCGCTGGCAATCGGCCCATCGGCTGACGTTGGCCAGAATCGCGCAGGCCTTGACGCCCGAGGCTTTGGTTTCATCCAGGGTGCGCAACAAATCGGAATGAGCGGCCAGATTGTAGGTCACTGCGGCATCGGCGGGATTGCCGAGATCGACCAGCGCCAGATTGGCGCCCGCCGCCGCGAGCTTGAGCGCGATCCCGCGGCCGATTCCGCGGGCGGCGCCGGTTACGATCGCGTTCTTGCCCTTTAGTTCCATTCTGGTGCCCCTTCCTCAGGCGTTGCAGGTGAACGCGTCCTAATCGAAGGCGGCCTCGCCGGTGATATCGCGACCCAGGATCAGCGTGTGGACATCGAAGGTGCCTTCGTAAGTGTTGACGGTTTCGAGGTTGAGCATGTGGCGGATAATCGGGTACTCGTTGACGATTCCGTTGGCGCCCAGGATATCGCGCGCGACGCGGGCGATCTTCAGCGCCTCGTTGACGTTGTTGCGCTTGGCGAAGGAGACGTGCTCGGGACGGAGCTGGCCCGAGTCCTTTAGCTGCGCCAGCCGCAGGCAGACCATCTGCGCCTTGGTGATCTCGGTGAGCATCCCCACCAGCTTATTCTGGACCAGTTGATAGCCGGCCAGCGGACGCGAGAACTGTTTGCGCGATTTGGCATAGTCGAGCGCGCACTGGTAGCAGGTTCGCGCCGCGCCGATCGCGCCCCAGGCGATTCCGTAGCGGGCCTGGGTGAGGCACGCCAGCGGCGCCTTGAGCCCGCGCGCCTCGGGCAGGCGGTCGGCATCGTCCAGTCTCACGTCCTCGAACACCAGCTCCGACGTGACCGATGCGCGCATCGAGAATTTGCCGTGGATATCGCTGGTGCTGAAACCCTGCTTGCCCTTGTCGACGAGGAAGCCGGTGAAGCCTTCGTCGATTTTCGCCCATACGATAGCGACGTTGGCGATCGAGCCGTTGGTGATCCATCGCTTGGTGCCATTGAGCACCCATCCGCGCCCGTCGCGTTTGGCACGGGTTTCCATCCCGCCCGGATCGGAGCCATGATCGGGCTCAGTAAGACCGAAGCATCCGATTAATTTTCCGCGGGCCATATCGGGCAAGTAGCGCTGCTTCTGTTGCTCTGAGCCGAAGGCATAAATCGCGTACATGGATAAAGAACTCTGTACCGAGGCAAAGGAGCGCAGGCCGGAGTCACCCGCCTCGAGTTCCTGCATAATCAAACCGTAAGCGACATTGTTCATCCCGGCGCATCCATAGCCCTTGAGATTGGCGCCGAAGAATCCCAGCTCGGCCATCTGCGGCACCAGTTCCGTCGGGAAGGTCGCATTGGCGAAGTGGCGCTCGACGGTGGGAAGAATCTCACGTTCGACGAAACGCTTGACCGTCTGTCGCGTCATTTTGTCTTCTGGTGAGAGATATTCGTCGAGGTTGAAGTAATCGAGATCCTTGAGCAAGTCGGCCATCGTGTCGCTCCTTTGGATTTAAATCCGGCGATTATAACAAAAGGTTGTTTTCGGTTTATTCCGGGAGATTCCCTACTTCAGGCCATCAGGTTCCGGGTTTCAGCTATGACTTCAAAAGCCCAAGGCGCGCAAGTTACGGTGGAAAAAGATTGGCGCAAAGTTAGGTACGCTACTTCTTGCGCCGGTAAAATTCATCAGATACGCTTATGTGAGAGAAGGTTTTAAGTATGCACATCGAAACATTGAAAGTTTTCTGCGACATTATCGAAAGCGGCAGTTTTTCTTATGCCGCGTCACAAAACTTCGTCACCCAGTCGGCGGTTAGTCAACAGGTTCGCAGCCTCGAAGACAAGTACGATTGTCGTCTGATAGAACGTGGACGCGCCGGTGTCAAACCTACCGCGGCGGGGCAAATCGTGTACACCGCGGGCAAGGAGATCGTGCGCCGCTTCCTGGAATTCGAGAACCGCCTGCGCGAGATCGGCTCGGTGGTGGCGGGCTCGATCCGCGTGGGAACGGTGTACAGCGTCGGATTGCACGAATTGCCGCGCTACCTGACGGAGTTTCTGCGCCATTATCCGGCGGTCAATGTTCACCTCGAATATTTGCGCTCCAACAAGATTTACGAGGATCTGATCGAGGGCAAGATCGATCTGGGGGTGGTGGCTTATCCCGCCAAACGCAGCCAAATCATGACGATTCCATTTCGTCACGATGAACTGGTGCTGATAGTACCGCCCGAGAATCCCTTGGCCAAGAACAGCAAGGTAAGCTTCCATCAGCTCGACGGTCAGAAGTTCGTCGGCTATGAACGCGACATGCAGACCCGAAAGGCCACCGACCGCATCCTGCGCGGTCACAGCGTCAAGGTGCAGTATGCGCTGGAGTTCGACAATATCGAGACCATCAAGCGGGCGGTCGAAATCGGCCTCGGCGTGGCAATCGTTCCGCAGTTGACGGTGGAGCACGAGGTCGAGCGGGGCTCGCTCAAAGTGTTGGAATTTGAAGAGGGCAGCTTCATCCGGCCGGTCGCGATCATTCATAAGCGCGGGCGGGAACTTTCGCCGGCGGTACGCAAGTTCATCGAGGTACTGACCAGCAGCCATATGCTGCCCCCACCCTCCGCGGGCCGGGAGAAGGGCGCGCGCGGCAAAGCCGCAGCCCGTACGGAGCGAATCGAAGAGGCGGAGAAATCCGCCTGAGCGCCCGCCTGCAATAAATTAGTGGCAATCTTGAAGTTCGGCAATCGTCGCGCCTGGCGACGATTGCCGAACTTCAGCGCGCGATGTCGTGATGGCGGACCTGAACCTCGTCGAGCCCGCCGGCGCGCAATCGAGCCTGTAATTCCTCGGCCAGAACCGGCGAGCGATGCCTTCCGCCGGTGCATCCAAGTCCGATCGACAGATAGCGCTTGCCCTCGCCTCGATACAACGGCAGCAGAAAGTCGAGCAGGCGGCCAACCTCGTCGACGAAGCGACACGCCTGCGGCTGCGCCATCACGTAGCGGCTGACCTCGGGGTCGCGGCCGTCGAGCGCCTTGAGTTCGGGGACGAAAAACGGATTGGGCATGAACCGCACATCGAACACCAGATCGAGACCGACCGGCATGCCATATTTGTAGCCGAAGGAAACCAGCGCGATCGCCATCCGGTCCGCGGTCGCCGAACCCATAACGGCGGCGGTGATCACTTCGCGCAGCTCGTGGACGGTAAGCGTCGTGGTATCGATGATGCGGTTGGCGCGCTCGCGCATCTCGGCCAGTGCCAGCCGCTCGAGGCGGATACTCTCGGCGACCGTAGCGCCGGTTTCGGCCAAAGGATGGGGCCTGCGGGTCTCCGAGTAGCGACGCGCCAGAACGTCGTCGGAAGCGTCGAGGAACAGCACCTCGGGGTTGAATCCGCGTTGCTCGAGCTCCGTGAACACCCGCGGCCATTCGGGAAAAAACAAGCGCTCGCGGGCGTCGACACCAAGCGCCACGCCTTTCAATGCGGGGTCGCGTCCGGTGGCGAGCGTCAACACGCTGGAGGCGAGGGCAACCGGCAGATTATCAACGCAATAGAAGCCCAGATCCTCCAACACCCGCATCGTGGAGGCCCGGCCGGAGCCCGAAACGCCGGTGACAATGATCAGACGCATCTCTTGCACCGTCGAGTTCGATCGCACGCCTCGACCGCCGGACAAAGCAGGAACTTCGGGCCGGGAGGCGAATTCAGTATCGTGCGTCTTCCTCTTTGATCAGGCGGTAGATTTCGGCGGCGTCGGCGGCCTTGAGCAGGCGGTCGCGAAAACTCTCGTCCTTGAACAGGCGCGATACGCGGGCCAGCGCCTTGAGGTGCAGGCTGGCCGAGTCCTCGGGCGCCACCAGCACGAAAAACAGCTGGGTCGGCTTGCCGTCGAGCGATTCGAAATCGACGCCGGCCTGACTTCGCCCAAAGATGCCGATGATCCGCTGCAAGCCTTTGAGCTTGCCGTGCGGGATCGCGATACCGTCGCCGATCGCCGTCGAGCCCATCCGCTCGCGTTCGCTCAGCACCGCGACCAGCTTGTCCAGCGGGACTTCGCTAACCGTCGCGCAAAGGGTATTGGCCAATTCACGCAGAACCTCGGGCTTGGTCTGCCCGCTCAACGCCGGCACCACCATTTCGGGAGTCAGGATATCTGTGATCTTCATGCCTCGTAACCGGGATAAACCCTATCGGAAGCGGGCTGCGCGGTAATCGTCAGCCTTTCTGGTTTAATTCACTCTTTCATTCTTTCGTTTTTCGCTTTGTCACTCGGTCAGGCCGCGTCTTGCGGCATCATCTCCGCGACGCGAGAGGAACTTGTCTCCAAGTCGAAGCGCCAGGGTCACGCCCTGCGACCCGGAGGCAACTGTTCGGCGGCGGTAAAGACCTCGCCCGCCGAGGCTGCCCGGGTTTTCCTGGTTGCGACTTTCTCAAGCTCTTTCTTGAGCTGGCGCTCGACCTTGTCGGCCAGCAGATCGATAACCGAGTAGAGGTCCTTGGTTTCAGCCTGCGCGGCCACGGTGAGCCGGCCCGATTTGACGGTAACCTCGCCGTGCTGGCGGTACTTGTCAACCGCAAGGATGAGATGGGCCTGGGTAGCGCGCTTGAGGAACTTCGAGATGTGTCCCAGCTTGCGCTCGGCGTACTGCTGCAGGGCCGCGGTCGGCTCGACGTGACGAAAGGTCACGCTTACCTCGGTCGGCGGCGGGCCGGCGGGACGCGCACTCTTACTGCCCTGCTTCGCTTTACCCTTGATGCTCATCCTGGCCATGCCTCGCTTTATCTCAATCGGGATGCTTGCGGCGGGCAGACGGCAAAATGCCGAGCGCCTGACGATACTTGGCCACCGTGCGCCGCGCGATATTGACCTGGGAACGCCGCAAGCTCTCGGCGATCGCCTGATCGGAAAGCGGGTCGCGGCGATCCTCGGCCGCCACCAGATTCCGGATGGTCTCCTTGACGGTCTCGGCGCTCACGTCCTCGCCGCCGGCGCCCTTGACGCTGGAGGTGAAAAAGAATTTGAGCTCGAAGATGCCCTGCGGTGTATGCGCGTATTTGTTGGCGGTGGCGCGACTGATGGTCGATTCGTGCATGCCGATGTCGTCGGCAACGTCCTTCAGCACCAGCGGGCGGAGCTGGCTGATGCCGTGGTCGAAGAATCCACGCTGGAACTTGACGATCGAATTGGCGACCTTAAAAATCGTTTGCTGGCGCTGGTAGATCGATTTGACCAGCCATCGCGCCGAACGCAGGCGCTCCTGGAGGTAATCCTTGGTTGCGGCGCTGGCGTCATTGTCGCGCAAAACGCGCTGGTAATAACCGGAGAGCCGAAGCCGGGGCGCCGCGTCTTCATTCAGCGAAACCATGTACTCGTCGCCGAGCTTGTGGATGAAAACATCCGGGACGATGTAAGTGGCTTCCTGTTCGCCGTAGTCGCGGCCGGGTTTGGGCTCAAGCAGCGCCACCACTTTCACCGCCTGAAGCGCCAGTTCCTGGGAAACCCCGAGCGCCTTGGCGAGTTCGGCGTAGCGATGGCGTTCGAGCAGGCCCAGGTGATTCTTCACGATCCGGGCGGCCAGCGAGTCTTCCATCCCCATGTTGGCGAGCTGGCGGAAAAGGCACTCGCTCAGGTCGCGCGCCGCCACTCCCGGCGGATCGAAGCGCTGGACCCGCGCCAGCACGCGCTCGACCTCGCCGACCTGGCCGTCGAGCTGGGCCGCCAGTTCTTCGAGCGGCGTCTCCAGATAACCGTCCTTGTTTAGGTTGTAGATGATAGTGGCGGCGATTTGCTGGTCGGCCTCGCTCAGGCCCGAGAGCCTCAGTTGCCACATCAGATGTTCTTCGAGCGAGGTCTTGCGGGTGAGCGTGTTCTCGACCGCCAGCCGACGCTCGTCGTTTTCTTCGCCGCCAGAGCTGTCCTGCCAGTTGTTGGAATAGTTGTCGAGATATTCGCGCCAGTCGAGCTTATCCAGGGAGCCAAGCTCCTTGAGCTCGGCCGCGGCGTCGCGGGATTCAAGCGGAGCGGCCTCGCCGGACGACGCGGACTCAGGCGGCAACTCGACATCAGGGGTCGAGAGCGCGGTCAACGGTTCGTTATCCTCGCCCAACGCGTCGGCTGAGCCGGCGTCTCCGTTATCCGCGCCGCCCGCTTCATCGCCGTTCTGTTCCGCAGCGCGATCGGCCATCTCCAGCATCGGATTCTGGTCGAGTTCCTTCTGGACCACGACCTCAAGCTCCGGCAGCGCAAGCTGCAGGATCTTGATTGCCTGCTGCAACTGCGGCGTCATCACCAGCTGCTGCCGCAGTCTGAGTTCCTGTCCTAGTTTAGCCTCAAGTGCCATCGGAACGAACTTTTATCAATCGTCGTCTTTCGAAGTCTTGGCGTCGGAGTCTTCCGAGTGGTGCGGGAAGACTACCGCGTGCGCGTTGTCGACCACGCTCTTCTCGGTATCAAGATATATCAGGATTCGGGTTCCGGCCACCTGGTCCTGTCCGTCGTGGATAACAGGAGTCCCGGTCATCTCGACCGTGCGGTTAACCTGGTTGAGCTTCGCCCAATTGCTGGTGGCCCAACGACCGCCCTGGCTCATGTGGACGTGGCCTGTCGCTATAGCCTCTCGGAGGTCCGCCATCTTGTCGGTAGTGAGCACCTGCAAAACATCGGAAGTGAGTGTGGCGGTGCCCTGCGTTACGTGCACATGGCCGCGATACCAAACGATGTTCGCCTTGTAATCGAGCTCCATTCTGTCGGCGTGGATATGCACCGGGCCCTTGTCGTTGGACAGGCGAAGCGACTGAAACGGGGTGTCCTTACTCTCGGCTTTCTGAGCCTTGGCAGGAGCCGGCCTCTCGCCGGCCTTGGTCTTTGGGGTTGCCATGGGAGCGACCGTCGGAGTCGCCGCAGGCTGACCTGGCTTGGCGATGGTAGTCTTCCCGGAGCTCGCCCGCCGCCCGGCCGCCTTTTTGTGGGGCGCGGCGCCGGTGCTTTCAGCGGAGGGAGATGCGGATGGCGACGGAGTCTCCATCGCGGTTTGCGCTATCGCGGAACCTGCGGTCGCCAGGATCAGGACCAGCGCGAACACCAGCCCCCGTGAGCGGATCGTCAGGTGGTTAGGATTTCGATCCGGCACTGGTGGTGGTCCCCTTTCTGAGTTCGGTGCTCACCTGATGTTGCAAGGCGAAACGCCGTGCTTTGGGATGCCCTTCGAGGCCGACCCCATTAACGGTGAACCCCGGGCTTTGAATCTCGACCGGGCCTGAGGTCTGGAGCACGTCGCGGTCCGGCATGAACGTGGCCTCGGTCATGCTGATTTCGACATCCTCGTACTTTATTTTGAGACCTCCTTTGAGCCAGGCCTCTTCGATATGTTTGCCGTTCATTTTGAGATCGGCGGTCGCCGAGTGCAGTTTCACGATCTTGCCGTCATCGAGCTCCATCAGCAGGTCCGGCTCGCGCAATTTCAGCACGGTCTTGTCGTCCGAGTAACTCGCTTCGCGAGCCCACAGCTCCCACTGCTTGCGATCGCCCTTCATTTGGGTCCAATGAAAATTGCTCGCGTGCAAAAGCGAACCGGGAACCATGTCGAGCGTCTTCCTGAGCGCCGCATTCGGATCGCCGTGAATCATTTTGGGAATCGCGACCACGGCGATCGCCACCAGGGATGCGGCTCCCACCACCGCCAGCGTTCCGGCAACCATCTTCGGACTAATTTTCAGCATTGGCGTTTACCGTCCCGGTTTGTCGATCGCGCTGGGGCCTGACTGAGCCTCTTGCCCGATTCACTCGGCTCCGATCATCCGCTCGGAACGGACCAGATCGTCGATCTTCCTGAGGGAGTCCAGCAGCGCGGGCAGGTGGTCCAATGGATATGAGTTGGGGCCGTCGCTTAGCGCCCGCTCGGGATCTTCGTGGACTTCCATGAAGACCGCGTCGATGCCGACCGCGGTCGCCCCGCGCGCCAGCGGCGCGACGAACTCCCGCTGCCCCAGCGAACACTCGCCGCCGGCACCCGGCAGTTGCACGGAATGAGTGGCGTCGAAGATCACCGGGTAGCCGAAGCTTCGCATGATCACCAGCGAGCGCAGGTCGGAAACCAGATTGTTGTATCCAAAGCGAGTAGCCGCGCTCGGTCACCAGCAGGCGGCGATTGCCCGCGCTCTCGGCCTTGGATACGACCGCGCGCATGTCCCACGGCGCCAGGAACTGCCCCTTCTTTAGATTGATCGCGGCGCCGCTCGACGCCGCGGCCATCACCAGGTCGGTCTGGCGCGAGAGCAGCGCCGGGATTTGCAGCACGTCGACCACGGTGGCGGCGGCGGCGGCCTGGGCGGGTTCGTGGACGTCGGTCAGCAGCGGGATTCCCAACTCGCGCTTCACGCGGGCCAGGATTTCCAATCCGCCTTCGAGCCCGGGACCGCGAAACGACTTGTGACTGGTGCGGTTAGCCTTGTCGAATGAGCATTTGAAAACCAGCGGCATCCCGGCCCGCCGCGCGATCGCCGCCAGGCGCTCCGCGTGGCGCATGCAGGCCTCTTCGTTTTCGATCACGCAGGGGCCGGCGATCAGCACCATCCTGGGGCCGCCGAATACCACCTCGCCGACTTTTACCTGGGTTACGCTCACGATGCCGGTCTCAGCTCCCTGACTTTCGGATTCTCCGCGGCGGGGGTCGCCGCGCGCCGCTCGACCGCGGCGCGAATCAGGCCGCGGAACAGCGGATGACAATCGAGCGGCCGCGAGCGCAGCTCGGGATGGAACTGGCATCCGAGGAACCAGCTATGGCCGTCGAGTTCCATGATTTCGACCAGCTTGTTGTCGGGCGACGTTCCGGTGGCCCGAAGCCCGGCGCTTTCCAGCGGGGCGCGGTAGGCATTGTTGACTTCGTAGCGATGGCGATGGCGCTCGCTGATCCTGTGGCGACGGTAAAGCCGATAGGCCAGGGAATTGGACTTGATCTCGCAAGGATAGGCGCCCAGGCGCATCGTTCCGCCCTTGCGGGTGATGTCCTTCTGCGCCTCCATGATGTCGATCACGGCGTCGGGCGTACGGGCATTGAACTCGCGCGAGTTGGCATCCTTGAGGCCCAATACGTGGCGCGCGAACTCGATAACCATCACCTGCAGGCCAAGGCAGATGCCCAGGATCGGCAGGTCGTTCTCGCGCGCATAGCGCACCGCGTTTATCTTGCCTTCGATTCCGCGATCGCCGAAGCCACCGGGAACGATGATCGCGTGGGCCGATTTGAGGCGCGCGTCGGGATCGGTTTTTTCCAACTCCTCGGCGTCAACGTATTCGATCGTCACCCGCGCCTGGTTGGCGATCGCGCCGTGGGCGATCGCTTCGTGCAGGCTCTTGTAGGCGTCGACCAGATTGACGTACTTGCCGACCACCGCGATGTTGACGGTGACCTTGGGATTCTGCGCGGCCTTCACGATCCGCCGCCACTTGGTGAGGTTCGGCGCGCCGGTCCAGATGTTGAGCTTCTCGACCACGCGCTGGTCGAGGCCCTCGTCGTGAAAAACCAGCGGGACCTCGTAAATGGTCTCGACATCGCGCGCCGCGATTACGCAATCGTTCTCGACGTTGCAGAAATGCGCAATCTTGGCCTTGAGATGCTTGTCGATCGCCCGGTCGCTGCGGCAGAGCAGGATATCGGGCTGGATGCCGAGGCCGGTCAGTTCCTTGACGCTGTGCTGGGTGGGTTTGGTCTTGAGTTCGCCGGCCGAGGCGATGAACGGCACCAGCGTCAGATGGATGTAGAGCACGTTCTCGCGCCCACGGTCCCATCGGAATCTGCCGAATCGCTTCGAGAAACGGCAGGCTCTCGATGTCGCCCACAGTGCCGCCGACCTCGACCACGATGACGTCGGTAGCGTCGGCGGCGTCGAGGATGCGCCGCTTAATCTCGTCGGTGATATGGGGAATTACCTGGACGGTGGCGCCGAGATAATCGCCCCGGCGCTCTTTCTGAATCACAGTGTCGTAGATTTGGCCGGCGGTGCAGTTGTTGCGCCGGCTCATCCGGGTTTCCACGAATCGCTCGTAATGCCCCAAATCGAGGTCGGTCTCGGCACCGTCGTCGGTGACGAACACCTCGCCGTGCTGAAACGGGCTCATGGTGCCCGGATCGACGTTGATGTAGGGATCCATCTTGAGCAGGGTGACCTTCAGGCCGCGCGCCTCGAGCAATGCGCCCAGGGAGGCAGCCGCGAGTCCCTTGCCCAGCGATGAAACCACGCCGCCGGTAACGAAGATAAACTTGGTCTTGCTCGGCTCCACAGGTCACCTCCCAGCCGTCACGCTCGATTCCGGCCGCAATCTGGCAGGCGCGGGCCAAGTCCTCGGCAGTATCTACCTCAAGCGAGGGCTTCACGGAAGCGACGACCCGGATGCGGTAGCCGTTTTCGAGCGCGCGCAACTGTTCAAGCTTTTCGATCATCTCCAGCACTCCCGGCGCGAGCGCGGCAAAGCGTCAGCAGAAAATCGCGGCGATAGGCATAGACCCCGATATGGCGGCGCGCCTGCGGCCGGGATGCCGCCGTCGCGCGCATAACGGAATCGGGCTGCGCGAGAAATAGAGCGCGTCGCCGCGTACGTCGCATACCACCTTTACCACATTCGGGTTGTGCCATTCTTCCGGTCCGGCGATTGGCGTGGCCAGCGTCGCCATCGCTCAGCGCCGGCTCGGCGCGCATCGGCGCCGACCAGCGCGTCGAGATCGGCGGGATCGACGAACGGCAGATCGCCCTGCACGTTGATATAGATGTCGGCCGCGAACCGCGCGGGCCACCTCGGCGATACGATCGGTGCCGCTGGGATGCTCGCTCGAGGTCATAATCGCCTCGCCGCCGGCGGCCTGTCACCACGTCGGCGATTCGGCGTCGTCGGTAGCGACGACTACGCGATGGATCGAGCGCGCCAGGCTCGCCTGGCGCCACACCCGCACCACCATCGGCACGCCCGCGATATCGCTCAGCGCCTTGGCCGGGCAGACTGGCTCGAGCCGTAGCGCGCGGGAATCACCGCGATTACCGATTCGACGGCCACTAGCTCACTCCGTCCATGGAAATCGTAATGGCCGGAAGACCGCCGGCAAGATATCCGACCTTAGCGGCTGGTCTAAACTTGCTCTCGCGAAACAATTGCCGAGTGACGATTGAACCCACAAACCGCCCGGCCGGCGACGCGCCGGCCGCCACTGCGAGTTTTACTA
The DNA here is from genome assembly GCA_963759165.1 of uncultured Pseudomonadota bacterium. Lineage (GTDB taxonomy): Bacteria > Desulfobacterota > Binatia > Binatales > Binataceae > DATJOQ01. The sequence continues at coordinate 3,232,023 of CAVWXK010000001.1, forward strand.
CTACTGCTGCTATTTCGCCCGCCGGATGCGGCTGCGCCGCATCCGCCGCTTGCGGGACTTGGCCTGGGCCGGATCGGTGCGCCGTTTGCGGGCCAGCCGCCGGTTGCGTCGGTTGCGTTGGCGTGAAGCTTCTGTCATCGCGTCTACCTGTGATTGGAATTGATACACCAGTACCTCGGATCGCCGCGCTAGTGCGGCAGCCGCGGTGGTGCCCTGATAGCGCGTTACTACTTGCCGTTTGGCGCCCGATGCACGCTGCTCGGTACTGCCCACCGGTACCGGACATAGCGCGCCGACCTGGTCCAGAACGCGCGTGCCCTCATGCACGATACCTGGCCCACCGGCGCGCCCACCGGCAGCGGTCCGCTGACCGAAGCCGGAACGTCGTACTCGAGCTTGACGTTGCCGAATTCTGCTCCTTGGGCAGAACGACTCTGACGGTCGCTCGGCGGCCACCGGCTGGATGAGCGGACCGCCCTGGGCCACCTGGACATGGACCGGAAGTGGTTCGCCGCGCTTCAGGACTCGACGCGAGTGAAGTTATCGAAGCCCCATCGAGTAGATGCGCCGCCTGGCGGAAGCGCTCGGGATTGGAAGGCGCACCCAGCACCACCGCGATCAGACGCATATCGCCGCGCTTGGCGGTCGCGGTAAGATTGAAGCCGGCGTGATAGGTGAATCCGGTCTTGAGCCCGTCGCATCCCTCGAAATGGCCGATCAGATGGTTGGTGTTGTGAAGCACCGCCTCGCCATCGTCGAACGAGCGCCTGCTCCATGGCTCGACCATCGCAGCAGGTCGGTATTATGAATCAGCGCGCGGCCCAAGGTGCGCGAGATCGTAGGCGTTGGTGATATCAACGTCGTGCGCGGGACGCGGCGGGAGGCCGTCAACGGTGTTGTACACGGTATGAGTCAGGCCCAGGCTCTGCGCCCGCTGGTTCATCATACGCACGCAGGCCTCGGTCGAGCCGGCGATTTTTTCCGCCACCGCCACCGCGGCGTCATTCGCCGACTTGATCAATGCCGCCTTCATCAATTCGCCCAGCGGATAGACCTCGCCCTCGCGCAGGCCCAGGTGCGAGCCGCCAGTGGTGGCGGCGCGTGCCGAGATCCGCACCGGATCGGTCAGGCGGAAACCGTCCCGCCTTAATCTGGTCCTGGGCGACCAGCAGCAGCATCATTTTGGCCATCGAGGCCGGCGGCCATGGCATTGCGGCATTCGATTCGTAGAGCACCTTGCCGGTATCGGCGTCTTCGAGCAGCGCGCCCCGGTACGGTGGCGCGTGCCTGGCGGTCCGCTTGGTGTGAGAATGGCGACGAAGCCGTGACCCGGCCTCCGCCTTAAGTGCGGGCAGCAGGATACAGGCGCACAGCGCCGCCGCCGCAGTGGTTAACCATTTTCTGTTCCGCCACCCTTCCAATTGCCACCTCCTCCCTGTCACGACTCCAGCCACCGCTCAGGGTGTGTGTACAAATCCGTCGCATCCCGAGCGGATTTGCTATCGGCGCGCTCCAGACGCTCCAGAGCGGCGAGATTTGCGCGGGCCGGCTCGATAGGCCGGTTTGGTGCGGACCAACTCCGTCCATTCCTCGCGGGCACGCGCGTAGTTGCCCTGCTCCGCGTAAATTACCCCCAACGTGTTAAGTGCATCCGCCTGGTTCGGATCGAGGCGCAGGCTCAGGAGCAACTGCTGCTCCGCCCGCGCCAGCATCCCGCGACGCTCGTACGCGAGGCCAAGATTGAAATGGGTTTCAGGTCGGTCGGGGCCAAGCAGCGTGGCCAACTCCAAAATATCGGTCGCCGCATCCATCCGCCCATTCTCGAAGTAAAGCAGGCCGAGGTTCAAAAACAGCGCCCAGTCGCTCAGCCCCAGCTCCACCGCCTCACGATATTGCGCCAGCTCATCCTTATGTTTCCCGATCATGCCGTAGGCGAAGCCCAGATGGTAGTGCGCGAGCGCATTGTCAGGATGCTGTTTGAGGATCTTCAAATGCAGGCGAATCGCCTCCTGGTAATCCTCCATGCCGAGAAAGTAGTCGGCCAGAGGATCGCAAATTTCGTCCTGTGCCTCGAGGTCGGCGGCGGCCCGGGCTTCGATCACCGGCCATTGCACCAACACTATAGCGAGCGCGAACAACGCGGCCCAGGACAAAAACTTATTACTCAAGATTGATAAGCCTCGAATGCCATATAAGAACACACCCGAAGCATTTTTATACTAGCAGGAATAACGATCAGGCATAGAGGAAGGCGAACATTTTTAACGATCGCTCGCCTTATTTCGATGGTGTGACGGGAGATGGCGAAGAACCCCGCGCACGGGGGATCGCAGAAGGAAAACAGGTTCGTCGCGATTCAAGATCGCGACGAAACCGGGACAACACTACAGGCGCGACGCCGCGGATGCCGCGGCGCTGCGCCTGCATCAACGGATTCAGTCTTACTTGGTGGCAGGCGAAGCAGCAGGAGCCGGGGCCGCAGGCGCAGCCGGAGCTGCTGCTTCCTTGGCAGCCGCCTTCTTGGCCTTGTGCTTGGCCTTGTGCTTGGCCTTTTTCTCGGCCTTCTTCTCAGCCTTGGTCTCGGCGGCGGCGGGGGCCTTTTCGGTCGTCGCGGCGGCCGCAGCGGCAGGCGCCGGCTCGGATGCGGTCTGGGCCATTGCCGGAACGGCGAGGGCGCCGGCGAGCAGGGCTGCGGTCAATACGGATAGAGTGCGCTTCATACCTTTTCGGGTCTCCTTTGGTTAAACCCTTTGGGGGCTCACTGGTTGTTCTATTATCAGCAATAGCGAGCATCGTGCCATCGCCTTCGGCGAAGAAAACATCTTTGAAAACAAGGAAGATTCCGCGTTCGACTTCCCTCGACCGGCGGCTCGGCTTACGCAAGTAGTCTAGGGCGTCACCCGCTTTGGTATGAGACGACGGAACTCGTCGGAACCGCGCCCATCGGCGGCGCTCATCAATGCCCGCCCTTCGCCGCGGCTCGGCGCTCGGCGCGGAATTCCCGGAAAGGCGGAACAGTTCGCCAAACGCGCGCAGGATGACCTTAAGATTCGCGCCCGATTGTTCGCCCGTCATGCTGAGGCATATGGCTGACCTCGACCTCCCCTATCCGCGCTCCGCGCGCCGCGAGCCGGGCCATCAGTTCGGTCGAGATCATCGCTCCGCGAGCGCGCAATTCGAGACCATCCAGCAATTCGCGCTTGAACAATTTGAATCCGCAATCGATATCGCTGGATCCTGATACTGAACAACAGCCGCACCAGCATCGTCCAGACGTAGCCGTTGATTCGGCGCATCAGCGGGTCGGCGCGCCGGATCCGGTGTCCGACCACGATGTCGTATTCAGGCGTCTTGGCGGCCAGCAGCGTGATATCGCCGGGGATCGAACTGGCCGTCGCCGTCGGCATAGCAGACATAGGGCATCCTCGCCGCGCGCACGCCCGAGATCACGGCTCCGCCGTAGCCCCGGTTAACCGGATGGTGAACGACCTTGACGTGAGTGTCGGCTGCGGCCAGGCGGTCGGCGATTTCGCCGGTGCGGTCGCGGCTGCCGTCGTTGACCACGATAATCTCGTAATCGTCTGCGAGGTCGACGGAATACGCCGCGAATCCTTGACCACCCGCTCGACGTTGCCTTCTTCGTTATGCAGGGCAGGAACACGCTCAGTCCCGGCATCGGCGCGCGGCTTCTGACGGTCATCGGTTGGGAGGAGGGGCAATTTCGCGAGTCAGCCAGGCTTCGATAGCCGCCGCGGTAAAACAGAAGAGGCTTGGCTTCTCGGGTCTCGGTCTGCTCGATCTCGCCGACGAAGATCGTGTGGTCGCCGCCCTCATATGCGCCGACGACCTTGCATTCGAGATAGGCCAGCACGCCGTTGAGGATCGGTGCATTGTTGGCGCCCATGCCGATAGCCGACCCCTTCAAACTTATTCCGCCCCGGTAATCGCGAAACGGCGGGAGATGTCTTCCTGATCGTCGGCGAGAAAATTGACCGTGTAGCATTTGCTTTCTTCAAAGCACTGATAGCTCTCGGCGCGCTTGTCCACGCATACCAGTACCAGCGGAGGCACCAGCGAAACCGAGGTAAAGGAATTGGCGGTCAGGCCATAGAGCTTTCCGGCCTTGGAGACCGTGGTGACCACGGTGACGCCGGTCGGAAAATGGCCCATCACGCGGCGCAGTTCGGTTTTGTCAATCGGCATTTACTGTTTCCTCGAGTGCCGCGAATCGTAACAGACGCTTCGAATGGCGGTCAAATAAGGGAACTTGGAAAGGCTGCCGGCAAGCGAAACCCGTCACCATCCGGTGCGATCCCTCTTAACGACTTCCTTGCCACCGACATAAACGTAATCCAGTTCGAGCGAGGTGAACGGGTGATCCGGTTCGTTCATCCGCATCCCGACCGGCTCAGCGATTAGCAGACTATGGTCGCCGGCTACGAAGGTATCGACGACGCGGGCTTCGATCGAGACGATCGCGAGCTTGAGCCACGGCACCTTGAGCGTCGGCGAAAGCTCATAATCGAGCCCGCCGAGATTGTCGGGACGCTTTGCCTGAGCGGAGTAGAAGTAATCTTCGAGCGCCTTGCCCCGGCGTCCGACGATATTGAGCCCGCAGGCTCCGGTGCGCGCGATCAACTCGCGCGAGAAGTGGCGGTTATCGACCGATGCCATGAACAGGACCGGCACGCCGGAGACTTGCGTGACCCATGACGATGACATCCCGTGATGGAGGTCGCCGTCGGCCGCCGTCAGAACGTAGATTCCGGTGGTGATACTGGCGAGCGCCGGCGCGAAATTGATGGCCATTTTGATTCTCCGACGAGTTTGAATTTCCTCGCCGAGAAGTTAACGGCAATCGCGCGGAGAACCAAGCACTATCCGTTTGCGTGCGAACTATGGGGCAGAGGTCGCAGACCTTTGCAGAGACGCATCGCTTCGCGGCGATCCTTCGCGGAGCCTGCCCTGAGCGTAGCCGAAGGGCTCAGGATGACGAGCCAAGAAGACCGCGCATTTTTACCGTCATTCTGAGCGCGGGCTTGGCGGAGCGAAGAATCTACGCGGAGCGATTATGTCTGAAAACTCTTGGCAGACAAGCAGAAAATCGCTTCGCGTAGATTCCTCGCTACGCTCGGAATGACAAGAGAAAGCGCGAGCGAACGGATCAAGTACCGTGAAAATCGACAGGCCCGTAACCAAGGGCGATTATGCAGGGTTTGACAACCATCCTTGCCCCTGACATAATCTTCGCCGACGGGAGAGGGTCAATGTCCTATCCTGCTAGCGGCGAGTCTTATGGCTCCCGCTACGGGCTATGGGCAAATCCATCCCGAAGGCGAGGTAAACGCCATGAACAAACTCGTTGCTGCCTTGAGCGTGACTTCCAGTGTCGTAGGAACATTTATCAATGGTCTGGCAGCGTACTACGCGGCGGCGACGTATTATGGCTGGAACTCTTCACCTGCGACCTCCACTGGCGAGGCTCCCACAATGATTAGCGGACATCCCATAGTCGTCATTCTTGCATTGTTGGTTGCTGGTATTGCCTTAGTGGCGTCTCCTTGGATCGCGATGTACAGGGCACCCCTAAATGAAGGCCGCCCTAATGACGTACCATCACCGCCCGACATACTAACCAGCGACCACATCCGCGGTGGTTCCTATCGAATCGTGGATTTCGTGCAAGATGGAGCGATTCGCAATCGCACATTTGAAGGCGTCACACTTTATGGACCTGCGGTTCTGGCCCAAGGAAGAGACGGGATAATGGTCTTCGTTGGTGATCGTTTTGATAACTCAGCCGATGAAGTGTTCCTGAGTCTGGCTGAAGCACGCGGCATAGCTGGAATGATTCCCGTGATCAACGGCACCTTTCGCAATTGCCATCTTGTGAATATTTCGATTGCCGGTCACCCTGACGCGGTAGCGCGATGGCGTCAGGATTTAGGTGTCTAAATGGCTTCCTTCTTTCGTTCTGCGCCGCTTGGCCGCTCGTCGCTTCATTGCCTGATAGTGCGGGTGCGCCTTCAGGTGGTACTCGCCGCACGGACGACAGAAGAAATGAATGATCTTTTTTTTCTGCTTTCCGATTTTAGACATAGCGCCTCGCCCTCGGAAAATTCAGGTGCAGTTGCACCGGCCTGGAACTGCGATGCAGAAGCATCCGCCAGTTCGGACGCTTCAGCATCCTGCTATCGCGCTCCCGAAAATGTCGGGATTCTTGCGGTTGTTATGGCGGAACTGAAACTCGTTCAAGTACAGGGGCAGGTATTTCTTGCTGACGTTGTGATAGGTGCCGATCACGCCGCGCTTCAGCAGGCTCCAGAAGTTCTCCATGTTGTTCGTGTGAACGACGCCGCGCACGTACTCGCCATGCCGATGGCCGACCGTTTCATGCGGCAGGCTTTGCCAGCGCTTCAAATACTGGTAGCCGCTGTGCTCGTCGGTTGCGACCAAATCAACCTTGTCGCTGACAGTTTCCGCCACAAAGCGATGCATCGTCGGCACGTCGGCCCGTTCGATCATCTTGCAGACCAAATTCCCCTTGCGGCTGATGGCTCCGATGACGGGCGTTTTGTCCCAGCCGCCTTTCACGTGCTTCTTCTTGTCCCAATGGCGGTTTGTGTCTTTGCCGCCGATGTAAGTTTCATCGACTTCGACGACGCCCATCAGCTTGCGGAAGTCAGGATCGGCCAAACCAGCGCGGAGCCGGTGGCATATGAACCACGCCGTCCGATAAGAGCCGGAACCGATCATCCGATGAATCTGGAGTGCGCTGATGCCCTTCTTGCTGGTCAGCATCAAGTACAGAACTTTGAACCACGTCAGCAGGGGGTAATTGGTGTTTTCGAAGACCGTCCCGACCAGCACGGAGAAGCGATAGGGCTGGCGCGGATTAGGCGCACATTTCTTGCAGACCCAGTGCCACGGCTTGAACTTCAGTTCGTAAACCTTTTCGTTGCCGCAACGAGGGCAATGCGGTCCAGCAGGCCAGCGCTGCAACGTCAGATATTTCTTACAGGAGTCCTCGTCCGGGAAGATCCGGGCGAACTCCGCAAGCGTCATTTGCTTTACAAACTTGGGTTCATGTCCGTCATTTGTTGCCATGGTTCGAACATAGCGCAAGATACGATGGTTGTCAAGAGATGCATAATCGCCTAACCAAGCGGGCGAGAAAATCGGAAATTTCAGTCAGGAATCAGTCAGGAAGAGGGTACTGGAAATTTAGCTACCGCGACGATCTGCCCCAGGCTTCGATCAAACTTTCGAACGCGCGCTTCAATTCCGGATCCTTGAGCTCGGGCAGCGCGATCGCCTTGCGCGGATCGCGACGCACCAGGCGCGGCCGGGGCGCGCTCGTGCGCCGGCCGAGCGAGCCAATCACGAAGCGAATGTCGCGCACAGAATCGTCGCCCAGACGGGTGACGAGGCGCGCCAGGATCTCGCGCTTCATCAGGTTAAGTTCCTGAATCCACATCGCGCGCGAGACCTTGATCAGGGCGGTGTGAAACTTGAGCTGGCTGACCATCGTGTGGCGCGCGATAGTCTCGCCGACCACCTCGGGCCATACCTTGGTGAGCCGGACGATCTCGAAATGGCCTTCGGGGTCGAGGCGATTGAGAACTGCTTGCAGCGCATTGCCGACCGGCTCGGGACTTTTTCGGCGCCTGAAAGCCATCGTCCAGCCACTATAGCCCAGCCCCATGAGCGCACAAACAGAATCGCTACCCGGCCGGCGCGTCGCGCGGTGGATGGTAACCGATTACCCCCGCTCCAAAGAACCCTCTATTGCTCCAAAGGGAAGAAACGGCGAAAATGTATCAACAGAGTTAATAACAGTTCATACCCAAGCTGTTGATTGAAGTTTCCGCCCGTACACAACAGATTGTGGTTCTGTGTTTGACAATTTCGTTAAAACGAAACAAAGTGAGCATCCGAATTACTTGGGGTGGCAGGATGGGCGGTTGGAAGGAGCGGGGTCAATGGCGCAGAGTATCGAAAAGGAATCTCCGGATAAGCAGCAGGCGGCGACCATTAGAAAGGGCGGTGTTGTGCTTAACCGTTTCTTCACGCGACCGGGCGTCGATCCGATGGATGAGGTCGAATGGGAACCTCGTTCCGCCGTGATCGCCGGCGAGGACGGTCGCGTGGTCTTCGAGCAGCAGAATGTCGAGGTGCCGCGCGGATGGTCGCAGACCGCGACCAACGTCGTGGTTTCGAAATATTTTCGCGGGCCGCTGGGAAGTCCCAAACGCGAGACCAGCGTACGCCAACTGATTTCGCGAGTGGTCGATACGATCGCCGGATGGGGCGAGAAGCAGGCATATTTCCGCACCGCCGAAGACCGGAATACTTTCCACGCCGAACTGACCCATTTGCTGATCGAGCAGAAGGTGTCGTTCAACAGCCCGGTATGGTTCAACGTCGGAATCGAATCCAAACCGCAGTGCTCGGCCTGCTTCATCCTCAAGGTCGACGACAACATGGAGTCGATCCTCAACTGGTACCGCAACGAAGGCATGATCTTCAAAGGCGGCTCCGGCGCCGGCGTCAACCTGTCGGGTCTGCGCTCGTGCAAGGAGCGGCTCTCCTCGGGCGGGACGGCCTCGGGACCGCTTTCGTTCATGAAGGCGGCGGACGCGTCGGCGGGAGTGATCAAATCGGGCGGCAAGACCCGGCGCGCGGCCAAGATGGTAGTGCTCAACGCCGACCATCCCGACATCGAGCAGTTCATCAAGTGCAAGCAGGAAGAAGAAAAGAAGGCCTGGGCGCTGATCGACGCCGGCTACGACGGTTCGCTCGACGGCGCGGCCTACGGTTCGGTGTTTTTCCAGAACGCCAACAACTCGGTGCGCGCGACCGACGATTTCATGCAGGCGGTGGTTAACGACGGCGAATGGCGCACGCATTTCGTCAAGACCGGCGAGGTGGCCGAAACCCATCGCGCGCGCAATCTGATGCGGATGATCGCGGAGGCCACGCACGTATGCGGCGATCCCGGAATGCAGTTCGACAGCACCGTGAATCTCTGGCACACCTGCCCGGCCTCGGGGCGGATTAACGCCTCCAATCCGTGCAGCGAGTACATGCATCTGGACAACTCGGCCTGCAATCTGGCCTCGCTCAACCTGCTCAAGTTTATCGACGAGCGCGGCGAGTTCGACGTCAAGGCGTTTCGCCAGGCGGTGGACGTCACGATCACCGCCCAGGACATCATCGTCGACAACTCGTCGTATCCGACCGAGGAGATCACGCGGAACGCCAAGGCTTTCCGCGAACTGGGACTGGGCTACGCAAATCTGGGCGCGCTGCTGATGGCGCTCGGCCTGGCTTACGATTCCGACAACGGACGCAACTACGCGGCGGCGATCACGGCGCTGATGACCGGCGAAGCCTTCGCGCAGTCGGCGCGGATAGCCGAGGCGATGGGGCCGTTTTCCGGCTACGCGCCCAATCGCGAGCCGATGCTCAAGGTGATCGAGCACCATCGCAACTACGCCTACAAGCTCGAGCCGGCGTACGTTCCGCTGGAGATGCTGAGCGGGGCGCGCGAGGTTTGGGACGAGGCGCTGAAACTCGGCCAGGCCGCGGGCTATCGTAATTCGCAGGCGACGGTAATCGCGCCTACCGGCACGATCGCGTTCATGATGGATTGCGACACCACCGGAATCGAACCCGACATCGCGCTGGTCAAATACAAAAAGCTCGTCGGCGGCGGGATGCTCAAGATCATCAACGGCACCGTGCCGCGCGCGCTCAAACGCCTGGGCTACGACTCGCGCGAGGTGCAGGAGATCGTCGAGTATATCGACGAGCACGAAACTATCGAGGGAGCGCCCGCGCTCCAGGATCAGCATCTGCCGGTCTTCGATTGCGCCTTCAAGCCGCGCGCCGGGGTGCGCACGATCCACTATATGGGCCATGTGAAGATGATGGGCGCGGTCCAGCCGTTCATCTCGGGCGCGATTTCGAAGACCATTAATATGCCGACCGAGGCCGGCGTCGACGAAATCGTCGAGGCCTACATCACGGCATGGCGGCTGGGGCTGAAGGCGGTCGCGATCTATCGCGACGGCTCGAAGCGGACGCAGCCGCTCAATACCGGCAAGGCGAAGGACGAAACGGCGGAGAGCGCCAAGGCGTTGGCGCCGGCGGCGGCCGTGGTCCATCGCCCGATCCGGCGCAAGCTGCGCGATGAGCGCAACTCGCTGACCCACAAGTTCGATATCGCCGGCCATGAAGGTTACATCACGGTCGGGATGTATGAGGACGGCAAGCCGGGCGAGATCTTCGTCAACATGTCGAAGCAGGGCTCGACCATCTCGGGCCTGATGGATTCGTTCGCAACCGCGATCTCGTACGCGCTGCAATACGGCGTGCCGCTGCAATTCCTGGTCGACAAGTTCGCCCACATGCGCTTCGAGCCCTCGGGCTTCACCAAGAATCCGGAGATTCCGTACGCCAAGTCGATCGTCGACTACCTGTTCCGCTGGATGGCGTCGAGGTTCCTCGACGAGGAGGCCAAGCGCGAAGTCGGACTGGTGCTCGATTCCGAAAAAAACACGGGTGCCGCCAAGGCGGAGCTTCGCGCGGCAGGCGAAGCCGCATCGGCGAATCCGGAAGTGCCGACCCTGCGCGAGGGCAAGGACGGAGGGTTTCGCCAGCCGTTCCTGAATCAGGCGGACGCGCCGCCCTGCCCCGATTGCGGCTGCATCATGGTGCGCAACGGCAGTTGCTACAAGTGCATGAATTGCGGAGCGACCAGCGGCTGCTCGTAAGCAAGCGGGAGCGAGTTTGAAAACGGTTTGGTTATGGCCCCGGGGGAATGGTGAGCAGGGAGGCTAAGAGCCCGAAGCTTTACGCGGGAGCTGACGGCGAGGCGGACGAGGCGGGGTGGAGTGGCAAAAAGATTTGACGGCGGGTGGCGGATTCCTCCGGGGCCCGCGTCAATCAGGAACTAGGGGGCGGATGATCGATTCCGTCTGAAAGTGTGGGGCGGCGGTTGCGGATGTGGTGGCGGCGGAGGGCCGGGAGCAATCCCGGCCCTCCTTATTTTTGGAAGACGCCCTTTTGGGTCATTCTGAGCGCAGGCTGCCGGAGCGAAGAATCGCCGCGCGGCGATTCGTTTCTGTTACCGTGGCAAACAGTTCTATGCTTCCGCACTCCTCCTACTCCGTGACGCTCTCCATCGTCTTGCGGGTGGCGGAGTCGGCGAGATCGAGTTCCACCGCGCCATCGACCTTGTATTGGGTCTTGGCCTTTGCGATTCCGATCTTGATGTCGGTGAGGAATTTTTTCTTCGCGAACGGCGGCATCTGGTCCATCGGAAATTCTTCCAGCAGGACTATCACCTTGAGTTTCGACGGCCATTCAATCGATTTGACCTTGGGTCCGACGTTGCGCAGCCCCCGCACCATCTGTTCGATCTCGCCCTCGAAGGTAGTCGCGGCCGCGCTGCCGCCGGTGCTATCGGCGCCGGCCACGCCCGGTTCGCCGGTCGCCGGAGCGGCCTCGGCGTTGATTCTGGCGATCACCTCTTTGACGCGATCGCGCTCCTTGTCGCTGGGGGCGAGCTTGAGCGCGCGGTCCAGGGAGGCGCGAGACCTGGGACGATCATTCAGCCGGGCGTAAGCCACGCCGAGATTGAAATACGCTTCGAAAAGATCGGGTTTCTCCGCCAGCGCCTTGTTGTACTGGACGACCGCCTGATCGGCACTGCCGGTGTAAAGGTACATCGTGCCGAGATCGACGAGTACTTCGGGATCTTTGGGCCTTTTCTTCAGATAGTGCTCGTAGGCGGCGATCGCCTGATCGTAAGTGCCCCGGTCGTAATTGATATTGCCGATTCCGCGCAGGGCGTCGGGGTTTTCCGGATCGAGCTTGAGCACGTGCCCGTACGCTTCGGTAGCCTTGCCGAGAAATTCCGGATCGAACATCGAGGCGCGAAAGGTCGCCTCGCCCAGGCGGTTCCAGACATCGAGGTCGTTGGGCTTGGCCTCGGCCTCGCGACGCAGATCGTCGAGCAGCTTGCGCGCTTCGGCCGGTAATTCAACCTGCGGATGGCCGGGCGGCAGGTTCGGTTGCGGGCGGCCGCGATTAAGCAGGTATGCTGCGGCAAGACCGATCAACAGGATACCCGCGAATACCACGGCGAACGCGGGCCCGATCCGCACGCGGCTCGGCGCCGCCGAAGGTTCGGCCTGCCCCAGCGCCTGGCCGCATTCCACGCAGAATTTGGCCTGAGTCACGACCTCTGCACCGCATTCAGGGCAATATCGCATAATGACAATTTATGTATCGCAGCGGTTGATACCTGCGCAACTTATTCCCGGCGATTCGCGGGTAACCGCGGTTCGGCTTCCGCTCCCCCTCTGGGGCCGCTTGTTGTATAGTCGGGCGCCTAAAACTATCGGCGAGGTGTTAAACGATGTTGTTTTATAACTCACTGGGACCCAACCCGCGCGCGATGCGGATGTATCTTTCCGAAAAGGGAATCACGATTCCGACCCGCGAGCTGGATATCCTCGGGGCCGAGAATCGCAAGCCGCCCTATATCGAGCGCAACCCCGGAGGGCAGATCCCGGCGCTCGATCTGGACAACGGCAAGTGTATCGGCGAGACGGTCGCGATCTTCGAATACCTTGAAGAGAAGCATCCCAACCCGCCGCTGGTCGGCTCGACAGCCGAGGAGCGCGCCGAAACCCGGCAATGGCTGAGGCGGGTCGAGATCAACATCACCGAAAATCTTTACAACGGGTTCCGTTACGCGGAAGGGTTCGATCTCTTCAAGACCCGGGTTCACGTGCTGCCGGAAGCCGCGCCGGGGCTCAAGCAGATCGTGCAGGAACGGCTCAAGTGGCTCGACGGCTTGATGGGAAACAACCAGTTTGTCGTCGACAACCGCTTGACGATCGTGGACATCATCCTCTATTGCGCGCTCGACTTCGGCACCAGCGTGGGGCAACCGCTGGATCGTTCCAACATCCGGATCGCGGCCTGGTTCGATCGCATGAACGCGCGCCCGAGCGCCAAGTCCAGCCTGCATCCCGGAGCCACCAAGATCGGCATGAAGGGATAACGGCCAGACGGGCGGCATTGGAGGCAAGCGGCGCTTGGAAGGAATCGCGACCGACGTCGGCGACGTAATCCGGCAATTGACCGCGCTGTGCCGCGCGAAGACCGGCGATCCGCGCGCCGGCGTCGCCGAAATCAAGGGACTGCCGGGTCACGCCGGCTTCAGTTACAGCTTCGTTCTCGAATCGGAAACGGCGGGCGTATCGAAGAGGGAAAAACTCGTGCTTCGGTTGGCGCCCGCCGGCGTACGGGTCTCGGGCACCGCCGACGTTGTCCGCCAGGCGCGCGTGATGGCTTCGCTGGAGGGCACCGACATCCCGGTTCCTCCGGTGAAATGGTACGACAACGACATCGTCTGGTTCGGACGGCCCTTCAGCGTGGTCGGATTTATCGAGGGGAGTACCCTGATGCCCGGGCAGCCCCAGCTCGACGAAAAGCGAATCCGGCGGCTCGCCCGTGAAGGGATACGCGCGCTGGCCGCGCTGCATCAGGTCGATTGGCGCACGCGCCAGGACGCATGGGGCGCGCCGTTCTCCCTGACCGAGGAGTTCAAGCGTCTCGATTATCTGCTCGATCGGCCGACGCTCGACCCGGAAATCATCCGGCTCACGCCTAAGCTTCGCGAACGGCTGCTTGAAACGATGCCGGCCGAGCCGCGCATCGGATGCGTCCACGGCGATTTCCAGTGGTCGAACCTGCTGATGACGGATGGCCATCTGCTCGCGGTTATCGATTGGGAGCTGTCGCTGATCGGCGCGACGATGATCGATATGGGATGGTTTTGTCTGTTCTGCGACAAGGAGAGCTGGATCGGGCCGGCGCTGATGCCGGACCATTGCCCGCCTCCGGAGGAGATCGCGGCGTTGTACAGCGCGGCCGCAAAGCGATCGGTCGCCGGCGAGCTTCCCTGGTTCCGCGCGTTGGCGGGCTATCGTTTCGGCGTGATCACCGCCTTCAACCTGATGTTGCATCGGCGCGGCAAGCGCGTCGATCCGTTGTGGGAAGAGATCGGGCGCTCCGGCTCGCGATTGTTCGAGCGCGCTCTGGAGCTGCTCGGATAACGGATCGATCGGGAAACGTCGGTCACTATCCGCGCGACTGATTAAATATTGTAACCAAATCGAACCACGATTTGCCGCACTCGACACACTATTACGCGTAAGTCGGGCAGTGAGCCCGCCGCAAACACGGTAAAAAACGACCGCCTAAGAGGCACGCTTCGTGCGCGCCAAAGCCGCAGGCGATTTTGGCGTGACCAGCCCGCCGCAAGCTGCTAGGCTGAACCGCCGCGTTAATCATGTTCCGGAAGGAGGCTTCGATGAAGTTTAATTTTTTAGGCGTGCTCTCCGCCTTCCTGATCGGACTGCTCCTGGTATCGGCGGCGCAAGCGGCAACCATACGGGAAGGCAGCGATTTGGTGCCGACTGGCAAGGGCTGGGGAGTTGAGCAGCCAAATCCGCCTTCCGAGGTAATGCCAGACGATGGCATATCGAGTTCGCCGTCTGCGGTGGTCACAGGCAACCGCATCGCGTATCACGGGGGACCGATCATGCCGGGGACGGTCAATATCTATTTCATCTGGTACGGAAACTGGACCAACGGGCCCAGAGCGTCCGATAGGCCGAGCACCGTCAGTCTGATCGAGAATCTGTTTGGAACCGGAGGTATCGGCGGCTCGGGCTATGAGCTAATCAACACTACCTATGGCGATAGCAATTCCAACGTCACAGGAGATTTGACGCTGGCCGGCGAGTATTACGATTCCGGCTCTCTGGGCAAGAAACTCGGCGATTTCAAGGTTAAGGAGATTGTATTTAACGCGATTAGCAATGGCGACTTGCCCAAGGACGATAACGGTATCTACTTCGTACTGACCTCTTCAGACATCTCCGAGAAGTCGGGTTTCTGCACCAAATACTGCGGCTGGCACACCCACGCGAGTCTGAGCGGCACCGATATCAAGTACGCATTCGTCGGCAATCCGGACCGATGCCCTTACTTGGCCTGCGAAATGCAGACCTTGAGTCCAAACGGCAACAGCGGAGCGGACGGGATGGCTTCGATCATGGCTCACGAGGCCGAGGAATCTCTGACCGATCCGGATCTCAACGCCTGGTATTCGGGCGGCATGGAGATTGCCGACAAGTGCGCATGGAAGTTTGGCCCTACCCAACTAACCGCCACCGGGGCGCGCTATAATCAAACATTTGACAACGGTTACAGCTGGCTGATCCAGATGAACTGGGAGAACTCCCGCCACGGCGGATGCGATCAGACGCTCGGCGGCACGTTTTACTTACAGTAACAGTGACGCGGATGAAATTCCGTTTTTCACGGCTGTTGTTCGCTTCGGTAGAAGAGGCGCCCGGGTAATCCCGGCGTCCTCCTCTGTGTAAAACGATCAGCATTTGAACTTCGTCCGCGCAAAGGCATGGGGCATCGCCTCATGGCGCGGCAACGCATCTCTGGGAAACAGCTATGAGAAAGACGGCAATATCCATTGCTTTGTTTGTGGGCCTTCTTCAGATTCCATCTTTCGCCGCGGGCCAGACCCCCGAAGTTGGTGGGCATCGTATCGTCACCACTACCCGTCTCGTCGCCCGATTTTCCGACCTCGAACAACAATTGCTTAACGCGGCGCGGCACAAGGATAAAGCCGCGCTGAGCAAGTTGCTGTCCGAGGACTTCGAGCAATGGACCCCGCTCCCACCGGGCGATCCTCTGCCGCGCGAGGAGTGGATGCATAACGCGCTGACCGCCTTCACCATCCAATCGTTCCAGCTCCGGCAAATGGCGGTTCGGATGGTGGGCGATACGGCGGTGGTCAGCTTCGTGCTGAGCCTGAAGGCCGTTTGCGACGGACGGAACTGCGGCGGCGACTCCTTTATCGTGGACTTGTGGCAAGAGCGGAAGAACGCTTCTCAACTGCTGGTGCGCTACGCTTCGAGCATCAGGCGGCTTCCGCGGTTGCCACAGAAGCCGACCGGTAAAGAGTGAGCGGAGCACCGATCGGGACAAAGCAGGAATGATCGGCGAGCGCGGATAGCCGGGCGTCGGGAGTCGAAGCTTATCGTTTCGAATCGGGGCCGGACGGTTGCGAAGGACGGTCCGACAGCAGACGAATCTGGGCATCAATCGCGGAGAACAGCGGCTGCGCCGACGACGCTGAGTAGTCGCCAATCGCGATCGCCTGAACCCTGGAATCCGGCCCGACCAGAAGCACCGCCGCATGATCGATCGGGGCGCCGATTTTCTTGCCGAGATCGCCCCGCCAATCGAGCAGCACTTCATCTCCGCCGCCCATCAGCCTGACCATCTTCGCCACCAGAGTTTCCGGCACCAGGAGCGGCTTCCTGCTTAAATCGAGCACCGGCACGATCAGAATCGGTTCGCCTTTTTCCTCATCCCATCGCGCGACATTGTCGCCGTAGCGATCGCTGATCGCGTCGCCCCATCGGCGGGTTTGATCCGCATTTTGGCGACTGCTGCTGAAGATGAGCAGCGCGCGACGAATCGGGGTCCTGAATTCGCGCCCGGCGACGTCGTGCATCCCGGAGAGCTCGAGATGGCCGCCTTTCGTAAGCGCGGGGCCGGCGACAGCGGCGCCGATGATCGCGAATATCGCGACCAGAACCAGCAGCGCGAAGCGACGCGAACGTTTGGTCATCAAGCGCGAAATGGCCGCCACCTAATCCGGCAGCGCCCCAAGGGCCCGCTCGAATTCATCGAGCGCCGCCTTGTCGAACAGCACTATCTCGACCTTATGCAGCGAAGTCCGGCTTTTGAGATGGTCGCGGATTTCGTCCAGCATCACCTCGGCGCATCGCCGCATCGGGAAGCCCGCGACGCCGGTCCCGATCGCCGGAAAGGCGAGCGACTTGAGTTTGTTTTCGATAGCGCGCTTGAGCGCGTTGCGCGTGGCCCGGCGCAGCATCGCCTCCGACGTGAGGCCGCCGAGCTGCATGCTCGCCGCGTGGATCACGAATCGCGCCTTGAGCTTGCCGCCGCCGGTAATCGCGGCTTCGCCCAGCGGAATCGGCCCGACACGGTCGCATTCGATCTGGATTTGAGGGCCGCCTTTCTTGCGAATCGCGCCGGCGACGCCGGCTCCCAGTTTCAGTTCGCTGTTGGCGGCGTTGACGATCGCGTCGGTGGCGGCGTCGGTCAGATCGCCCT
The DNA here is from genome assembly GCA_963759165.1 of uncultured Pseudomonadota bacterium. Taxonomy (GTDB): domain Bacteria; phylum Desulfobacterota; class Binatia; order Binatales; family Binataceae; genus DATJOQ01. Next base: position 3,249,273 of record CAVWXK010000001.1, read on the forward strand.
GACGCAGCAAAATTCTGGAACGCCATCCCATGCTCATAAGCATTTCTCTCCTGCCTGCCCCCCAATCTTACCTTATAGATCCGCTATTATCGCAGCCCTCGGATGAACCCAAGGGCGGGAAGCTGGAAGAGCACCGGGGGATCGAGGACGGCTCCGGCACAGTGGCCGACGTAAATCGGTGCCCTCATCCTGACCCTCTCCCGCGAAAACGCGGGCGAGGGGAACAGGAAAAGGCGGCCTTCGGATTATGGAATGCCGCGGTTAGCGGTTGGCGGGCTTCGGCCCTGATTTTGAAGCGGGCGGCGGCGCGCTCTCCGGAATCGGAGCGCCGTCGCTATCGGGAGCCACGACCGGCGCCGGACGATGGGCCGCCAGCTTCTCGCGGACCTTGAGCTCGATCTCCGTTGCCAGCGAGGGATTGGCCCTGAGCAGCTCGCGCGCGTTCTCGCGCCCCTGGCCGATTCGCTCGCCGTTGTACGAGTACCACGCGCCGAGCTTCTCGATGATGTTGTGCTCGGCGGCGATATCGACCAGCTCGCCTTCCTTGGAAATTCCCGAGCCGTAGAGGATGTCGAACTCGGCCTCCCTGAACGGCGGCGCGACCTTGTTCTTGACCACCTTGACCTTGGTGCGCGAGCCGATCACGTCGTTGCCGCTCTTGATCGTTCCGATCCGCCGGATATCGATCCGCACCGAGGAATAAAACTTGAGCGCGTTGCCGCCGGTGGTGGTCTCGGGATTTCCGAACATCACGCCGATCTTCATCCGGATCTGATTGATGAAGATCACGACCGTTCGCGAACGCGAGATGATCGAGGTCAGCTTGCGCAGCGCCTGCGACATCAGGCGCGCCTGCAACCCCATCTGCGGCTCGCCCATCTCGCCCTCGATTTCGGCGCGCGGCACCAGCGCCGCCACCGAATCGATCACCAGGACGTCGATCGCGCCCGATTGAACCAGCGTTTCCGTAATCTCGAGCGCCTGCTCGCCGTTGTCGGGCTGCGCGATCAGCAGGTCCTCGACCTTGACCCCGAGCTTGCGCGCGTAGGTGGCGTCGAGCGCGTGCTCGGCGTCGATAAACGCGCCTACTCCGCCCAGTTTCTGGGCCTCGGCGATACATTCGAGCGCCAGCGTGGTCTTGCCCGACGATTCCGGGCCATAGATTTCGACCACCCGCCCGCGCGGCAATCCGCCCACGCCCAGCGCCAGGTCGAGTCCCAGCGAGCCGGTGGAGACCACGGCGAGGTCGGCCACAATCGCGTCCTCGCCGAGCTTCATGATCGAGCCCTTGCCGAATTGCTTTTCGATCTGGCTAAGCGCCAAATCGAGCGCTTTGCTTTTTATATCTTGCGCCATGGTTTGATATCCCCCCGATACTCCTTGCCGTTCGCTTCTTCGAACCGTCCGCCGCAAACGCCGGCTAGAGTTGTATCAAACTCCGGCGCCACGGGCATCCCCGCGGCATTCCATGCCGGCGGGGCAATCGCTGGCGCTCCTCGCAGTGCACAAGCCGCGGCTGTCGGTCTCGCTGCGCCATATAGAGAGCTTTTCCCGTGCCTCTCCCGGATCAGGGAGCGGCGGCCGAGCGCTGCAGCGCGAGGCGGAGAGGGTTGTAAAGCCTGAGTTGCCCCAACACGGCCCCGTCCCTCACCCTCTCCCGGGTCAGGGAGAGGGGACAGATAGTAACGCCTCCTATGTGCACGCTACCCTAACCTAAACTCCGCCAGCGCCTGGTAAATCGACCCTTCGGGCGCGAGGATGCTGCGATAGAGCATCATCGAGTCGATTCGCGAAGTCCCGAAATCATGCTCCGCCCACTCCGCGAGCGCGCGGGCGGTCTGGCGCCATCCATAGAATCCGCGCACCCGGCCCACAGTAAGATGAGGCGCAAAGGGGCGGCGCTCGGGCGCGAAGCCGGTGCTAACCGCGGCAGCCTCGACCCGCCCCGCGAGAGTGATTAGCTCCGGGCTTTCAAGCCCGACCCATACCACACGCGCGTTGTGCAAATCGGGAAAGGCGCCGATTCCACGGACCGCGATCGCAAAGGGGACGGTTTCAGCGGCGACCTTGATCAGCTCGCTCTTGAGCGTTTCGACCTTCCCGATATCGACCTGGTCGCCGAGGAAGCGCAGCGTCAGATGGAAGTTGGCGGGCTTGACCCAGCTCACGCGCGCGCCGAGCGCGCCGATCTTGCCGACGAACTCAGCCAGCGCCTCGATTACTTCGGGGCTGAGGCGCAACGCGACGAAGGCGCGAATCTTCGCGGGGAGTTCTTCAGGCACAGCCCATCCTACGGTGCCGCTGAAAGCGCGTGCTCAACCAGGATCAGCCGGTCGTTGCCGAAGAACATCGAGCCGTCGACGAACATCGTCGGCGAGCCGAAGCCGCCGCGCGCGATCAGATCCTCGGTATTGGCTCGGAGCTTCTGCTTGTATTCTTCCCGCCCGATCTTGTCGAAAAATTCGGCCTCGTCGAGACCAACCGCCCGGACGATATCGCGCATCACCGCATCCTGGCCGATATCGCGATCCTCGCCCCAATAGCTCTCGAACACTCGGCGTGAGTAAGGAGAAATCCTGCCATGCTCTTCGGCGACGAAAGCTCCGCGCATCGCCTTGACCGAATTGACCGGGAATACCGAGGGATTGCCGATCTTGAGGCCGTAGAACGCGGCCCAATCCTGAAGATCCTTTGCGGCGTACTGCTGCTTGGCTTTCACCGGATGGGCGCGGTTTTCATACACCGAGGGATTGACCGCGTTGAAAACTCCGCCTACCAGAATCGGCTTCCAGATGAGATCGGCGCGGCATCGCCGCGCCAGCTCCTCGATTCTGGTGAACGCGAGGTAGGTCCACGGACTTGAGCAGTCGTAAAAAAACTCGAGCTTTTTCGCCATCGATTATTCTCCTCGTACCGGCACGGGGTACTGCCTCACGGCCGGTCGTTGGCCAGACTCTCCGTTGGTTTCGGATGCGCCAAATCGGGAGGGGTGGCCGGGGTGCTATCGTCCACCTGAATCAGGTCCGCGGTGATATAGCCGACAAATACCGCCGTTTGCACGCGCAGCGGCAAATGGCGCGCGTCGGCGGAGACCCAGAGCGTCGCCTCGCGCACCTTGCCGCGGACCTCGGCGTCGCTGACATAAAGGATGGTCGGCGTTATCCGCAGCGCGTCGAAATCGCCGAGGGCGACGCGGACCCGCTCGCGCCGGTCGACCTTCAGAGCGACCACGTAGCGATTGTGCCCGCCAAAAACGTCGAAGACGAGCGTCTGGCCGACCTCGAGCGGCTGCGATAGCGCCATCAGAGAGCCCGAGATCGGCCCCATCGGATGGAGCGAACGGAACTCGACCGTTTCGCTCTTTTGCTTGTGCCGCTTGACCATCCTGACCATGCCGCTTGCGGAATCAAAGTTGATTAAATATTCGTGAAGACGCTGGTTCTCGGACTGCTTGATATATATGTCGCGAGGGACAAGCGAGCGGTGGGCGAAGTTCTCGCGCATGTAATCGCGCGTCTTGAACAGCAGATCGACCAGCTCATTGGTGGAAATTCGCGCCTCGCCGGTCCAAAGCTCCGGATTGGCGGGATTTCCATGCATGTCGATGGTGGCTCCCGCAGCGGGGATTCCCGCCCAGGAGATCTGATAGGTAAGGCTCTGGCCCGGATGAAAAGGGACCTTAACCGGCGTGTAGCCAGGTATCTTGAGGTCGGCGGGCGCTTGTCCGAACAGCTCGGCGGATGCCGTCGCGCCCGCTAACAGGATAAAAGCGGTAAAGATTAACCGTTTGAAAAACGCGGCCGGTTGCCGTACGGGTGTCGGCTGATCTTGCAATCGCATCGTATATGACCGATCATTTTGACTGATTGCGGAGGTACGCGAAATGAGAGGCAGGGCCATCCTTGCATTCGCGGCGGCTGGGGTGTTCGGCCTGCTGATGGCGCCGGGTTTTGCCCGTGCCCAGATGGGCTCTTCGGTTATGAACAACCCGATGCTGCACACCAATGACCAGTTGGACGACAGCGGGCGGCGGGCCGGCAAGGAAACCGCCGAAAACATTATCCGGGACGCTACCAAGGGCATCGAGGACGCCTCGCCCAAGGTTCGCGTCGACACTCTGGTCAAACTGCGCTTCCTACAGCATCCCCAGGTCAACGACTTCCTGATGAGAGGGCTGAGCGACCCCGACGTTCGGGTGAAGGTCAAGGCGATCGACATCCTGGGCGCGCGCCAGACCACGATTGCCGTCCCGACCATGAGCCAATACCTGTTTCTGCGCTCCACCGAGCCGGTGGTTAAGCTGCATATCGCGGCGGCGCTGGGCCGGATCGGCGATGCGCGCGGGACGCTGCCGGTGATGCAGTTTCTTGACGAGTCGACCGACGAGCGCAGCCGCGGCACTGCGGTCTATGCCCTGGGTGAGCTGGGCGACGCGCAGGCGAACGACCTTCTGACCAGAACCGCTACTGAAGATCCCAGCTCGATGGTGCGGCAGTTGGCCAAGGAAGCGCTGGAAAAAATCCAGGGCGAGCTGCCGACCCAGATGTCGATCCAAAAAGCCAAGGCCGACAAAAGCCGCCTGCCCACCGACGAGCGGCTGTCCAAGCTTCGCCAGATGGACGCCGAGATGCACAAGCCCTAGTTGCCATGCCGGTCGGGCCAAGTCTGCGTAGCGCACTTGTCGCGTTGGCCGTGATGGTTTCGGTTGCCGGCGTACGGGCCGGTGAAGCCGGGCCCTTGGTGTCGCGCCCGGCCGACGGCACAACAGCGGATTCATCGTCCAGCCACAACACACCGGGTCTCGACGGCGCCGCGTCGTCTTCCGCTCTGCGCGCCAACGACGGCACCGCGACTCTGGGCGCGGCCGAGATGGACGGCAAAAGGCCCGCCGCTACGGCGGCTTCGCAACTGCTGGACTGGCTTGGGCCGCTGAAAGAGCTGACTCCGGGCGAGCGCGAGCTGCGCCTCACCACCGACGACTCGTTTTTGAACCCACTAAAGTGGAATGTAACGGTCTACAAGTCCCGCCATCAATTGGTGGTTTACTACAAGGGACGGATGTTCAAGACCTATCATGCGGTGTTCGGCCGCAATCCGGACGGCGCCAAGCGATGGGAGGGAGACCTGCGCACGCCAGAGGGCGTGTATATCATCGTCGGCAAGTACAAGCATCCCCGATGGAAGTGGTTTCTGCGACTCAACTATCCAAATTTCGTCGATCGCGAGCGGTACGACACGATGCTGCATGACGGGATGGTGCCGGCGGTGCACGGCCAGCGCCGTCAGGTCGGCAGCGCGATCGGAATCCACGGCACCGACCGGCCGCGCTTCAATCGGACCGAGATCAACTGGACCGCGGGCTGCATCTCGGTGGATAACGACGCGATCGTCGAGATCGATCACCTGTTGCCGATCGACACCCTGGTTATAATCAAGCCCTAGGCGCGATGGCAGCGGACGGCATTTGTGCCGATACAATCGATAACGCGTGCAATCGCGATTCGAAATTTCGAATCGCGATTGCACGCGGTCGCTTCAGGCAGGTTTGGCGGCAGCCGCAACTTTGCGCCGGCGATACTTCTCCACCATGTACGCGCCCGCGGCGACCGAGCCACCGTCCACCACCAGCACTGCGCCGTTTATAAATTCCGATTCCGGCGAGGCGAGGAACAGCGCGGCATGGGCGATCTCTTCAACCTTGCCGAGACGGGTGATCGGCAGGTGCTGCGCGCGCTCGCGAAGCGTCTCCTCCGGCCATGCGAGCAGCAGTTCGGTCGCGACCGGCCCCGGCGCGATAGCGTTGATCGTGATTCCATAGTCTGCCAATTCCAGCGCCCCCGCCCGGGTCATCCCCATGATCCCGGCCTTGGCCGCGCCGTAGGGAACCAGATCGATCGGCCCCATCAATCCGGCCACCGAGGCGATATTGACGATGCGCCCGTATTTGCGTTTCGCCATCTCGCGCCCTGCCGCCTGGGCGCAATAAAAAGATCCGAACAGATGGACGTGAAGATGATTCTCCCAGTTCTCGCGCGTGACCTCCAAAAAAGGCTGGGCCTTCGCGATCCCGGCGTTGTTCACCAGGATGTCGAGCTTGCCGAGAGCGGCGACCGTCTCGCGGACCATCGTCTGCACCTGGTCGTAGTTGCTGACGTCGGTGTGATGGACGATCGCGCGGCGGCCGAGCTTCTTGATCTCCTCTGCCGCGGTTTGCGCCCACTCGCGGTTTACATCCACGATCGCGATATCGGCGCCCTCCCTGGCGAATCGCAAGGCGATCGCCTTGCCGATTCCACGACCGCTGCCGGTGACGAGCGCAACCTGACCCTGTAGCTGCATGGTCCACCTCTTCTGGGGCAGTTCCCCAGGTTGTTTTATTGGAGCTTGAGTACCTCGGTTGCGCCGCTCCGGTAAAGCGACGCTTGGCCGGAAAGCGATGCGAAATAAGTCGGCCCGGCGATCGCGATTTCATTGACGCCGGATCGAAATTAGAACTGTTTACAAAAATGCAAAAATTTATTAGTTGGGTTAATGTTTCGGCGGTTTGAGAATTCGATCGCCGGCTTACGGCGCCCTGAACGCAAACGCGACTTTCGGGAATCGGAGGTACGAGACCATGGAATTCGTCGAATACGATCTGACGCTGACCGATGAGCAGCGCGAGATTCGCAACACCGCCCGCAAATTCGCGCGCGAAGTGCTGCGGCCGGTCGGTATCGCGCTCGACAAGATGGCGCCTGAAGCCGTGATCGCTTCCGGCTCCCCCTTCTACAGCGTGCTGCGCCAGGCGCACGAGTTGGGTTTCGACCGGATGTCCGGTTTGCCCGAACAAGGCGGCTTGGGAGCGTCGCCGCTGACCCAGCAGATCGTGCTCGAGGAACTGTCATGGGGAAACGCGGGACTGGCGGGATCGATCCTGCTCTCGGCCTTCCCGCCCGAAGCCGCGATGGCGACCATGAATCCCGAACTCATCGAAGAGTTCGCCGCGCCGCATTACGCAGGGTCGGGTCCGCTAAGGATCGGCGCCTGGGCGATCACGGAACCCGATCACGGATCGGACCAACTCGGTCTTTCGCGCCCGGAACTGCGAGTGAAGGGGCCGGGCCAGCTCGTCGCGCGGCGCGACGGAGATTCGTGGGTGCTCAACGGCCAGAAATCGGCGTGGGTATCCAACGGCCCGATCGCCACTCACGCGGTGTTGTTCCTCAATCTTGAGCCGAACAACGGGCTGGAGCGCGGCGGCGTATCTATCCTGCCGCTGAATCTGCCCGGCATTTCCCGGGGCAAGCCGCTCGACAAGCACGGGCTGCGCGCGCTGCCTCAGGGCGAGATCTACTTCGACGACGTGCGCCTGCCGCGCCGCTATATGACTATCGAAGCCGACGCATACTCGATGTACCTCGACGCGACGCTGACCGCTTTCAACGCCGGCGTCAGCGCGATGGGGGCCGGGATGGCGCGCGCCGCGTTCGACTGTGCGCTCGCCTACACCAAGGAGCGCGTTCAGGGCGGGCGGCCGATTTTCGACCATCAGTCGGTGCGCGCGCGGCTGTTCCGGATGTTCTCGCTCGTGCAGGCCTGCGAAGCGTTGTCGCGCAGCGTCTACGTTTACAACCTCACGCAGCTGCACAACGGCCAGCCCGGACTGCTCCATCATTCGATCGCGGCCAAAGTGTTCTGCACCGACGCGGCGCTCGAAGTCGCCACACTCGCGGTGCAGCTCCACGGCGGCAACGGGATGACCAAGGAGTATCCGGTCGAGATGCTGCTGCGAGACGCGACCGCCTGCACGATCGCCGACGGCGAGAACGCGTTCCTGAGTCAGGTCGGCGCCTCGATGCTCTGATCGGGTGCGTGTCCGACATATTCTTCGTGGGCTGGGGCGACGGGGCTACCTAGTATTGGGTCTTACGCTGGATCTAATGCTAGGGCGTTGGTTCGAATTCTGCAGGAGGCGCCAACAAAATCAAGAGTTTTTTGTTCGGCTGAAGGCCGCACGGCCTGCGCTCTGCGCTAACTGATGACCCTTGTCCGGGCCCTGGGTGCCGGAGCTGTTGGTTGGGGGAGGTGGGAGAATTAGCGGGTTTGGAACCACCTACCTTCTTGTTGGAGGTGGAAGGCGGCGGCTAGATTATGTGACAGGGGAGAATACTCGATGCCAAACGACATTGACTCGGACGTGCCGCAGGACGAATTCGGGGTTCTCGCCCAGGTATTGGATGCGCTCAAGAAACTAAACGCCGAGGATAGGGAGCGCATTCTCCGGACGGTCGCGACGTTCTTCGGATTATCTGTCGGAGTATTCTCGCAGCCCTCTGCCGGCCGCGCCGAGTCGGCCTCCTCGGCCGAGTCCTCGTTTTCTGAGGATCGCTCCATCTCTCCGAAGCAGTTCCTACTCGAGAAATCACCGCGTACTGATGTCGAACGAGTCGCGTGTTTGGGTTTTTATCTGGCCCACTATCGCGACACACCCCACTTCAAGACCCTTGATATAAGCAAGCTCAACACAGAGGCTGCACAGGTCAAGTTCGCTAACGCAGCGTACGCGGTAGCCAATGCAACCAAGATGAGGTATCTTGCGCCAGCGGCAAAAGGAACTAAGCAGCTGAGTGCCTTAGGTGAGAATTTTGTTCTCGCCCTGCCGGATCGCGAAAAGGCAAAGGCTGCTATGGCGCAGATGCGACTGCGACGGCGTTCCCGTAGAACGAGCCAACCGAACCCTAAACAGTCTGACGACAGCACGTCCAACAGCTAATGTCCGCCCATCCAGGTATGCAGGAGAAACGCAACTCGGTCCGGCTTGCGATCTTCAACCACAAAGGCGGCGTGGGCAAAACCACTCTTACGGTCAACATCGCTGCAGCGCTCGCTTCCCTTGGGAAAAGAGTGCTTCTCGTCGATTCAGATCCGCAATGTAGCTTAAGCGCTTATTCAGTTGAGGAAGAGGTTCTCGACGACTTGCTCGACAACTCCGACAAGCCGTCCGGTCGTACTTTGTGGTCAGCAATTAGACCGGTTGTCGAGGCGACGGGGGATGTTCGACTTATCAAACCTCTTGAGCGGACCGAAAACATTTTCCTTTTCCCCGGTGACATCCGCTTATCTGATTTCGAGGAACAGCTCTCTATGCTGTGGAGCGATTGCCTCCAAAGGAAATCTCGTGGATTTACGGGAACGAGCGCGCTAAGCTTTCTCATTGATGACGCCGAACGGCGACATAAAATCAACTTCACCTTCTATGATGCGGGGCCCAACATAGGCCCTCTCAATCGAATTATTCTGCTCGACTGCGACTACTTTATTGTCCCCGCCGCTTGCGATCTTTTTTCGGTCCGAGCTTTCAAGACCTTGGGGCATACCCTTGCTACTTGGATTCAGCACTGGAGTACTATCCTTGAGCTAGCGCCGTCGAATGCCCGTCTACTCCCAGGATCTCCGCGTTTTCTCGGATACATTCCGCAACGATTCAAGACCTACCGCGGGCAGGTTAGCAAAGGCTACGCTGCCTATCTCCCTCGAATTGAAAAAAGCATTCGCAGTGATCTCGTCTCCGTCCTGCGTAATGTCGATAAGCGACTCGTCTCGTCAAACCTGGGCCAACACAAACTTGGAGAAGTGAAGGAGTTCGGCAGTATTGCCAATGCGTCGCAGGCGACAGGCGTTCCAATGAAGGATGTCTCAGCCGGCACAGCACAGCAAAGAGCGGACGCAGCTAAGACGTTCCTCGCGATTGCGCAGAACATCATAAGCCGCGCCGCCGGGCGGGTCTAGGATGGCGCGCCCGATTCTTGCCCGCTCCGACCAGACGCTAATCGATAGAATAGTGGACTCCTATCTCGATCCGCACACCTACGATGCAATCGAGCGATTTCGCGACCATGTGCTCACAGAGCCTCTTTGGAGCTATGAAGCAGCGACAACCCCTGCACGGGCTCATCCATTCTCTCAAGCACAGGATGAAAGATCCCGAGCACCTGCGGGACAAGTTGGCTCGCAAGCTCTGCGAATGCCGTAACGCCAACAAAAGGTTTACCGTAACTCCCGACAACCTCCTAACACGCATAACGGACCTGGCTGGGTGTAGAATTTTGCACCTTCACACGCGTCAAATGGAACGTATTCACCCAGTCCTTTTGGATCTGATTCGAGCTGCGCAGTGGGTGCTTTTCGAAAAGCCATTCGTTTACGTTTGGGATGAGGAATGGAAGACCTATTTCCAGAGCATAGGAATTCGAACCCGCCCCAGTCCGAGACTTTATTCCAGTGTCCACTACGTAGTTAGGGCTAATTTCAAGAGTAAAATTACGTGTGAGATACAGGTTCGAACTCTGGCAGACGAGATTTGGGGAGAGATCGATCATCGACTAAATTATCCGAAGCCCCATGCCAGCCTTGCTTGTCGCGAGCAGTTGGCGGCTTTGGCTAGATTGGCTTCAAGCTGCGGGCGACTCGTCGATTCTATAATCGTTTCAAATGACGAGTGGGAAAGTAATCGCCACATAGTGCGACGGAAAACGCAATCGGCAGCTGGGCGAGGTTAGACGAGTAACCGACAAGCTGGTCGCCGTGAAGGCGCTCTATATTATTTTTTCGGGCGCATGGACGCCTGTGGCTACTGAGCCGCCGACGATCGGCAGAATGGTGCCGGTGGCGCGGCCGCTATGGGCCAGCGAAACTGTTGCGCACCTGGATGTGATCGCTGAGCGATATCGCGCCGCTGATTGAGAACGCCATGGTCTCGACCATCAGGCGGTCGGCTTCGCTCGGCACGGTGCCCCAGAGTTCGATGTTCTGGCCGCCTAGGCGGAAATGGACTTGCCGATAGCCCTGCATGTCGAGCGTCCTGCGCAACATTATCGATCGCGGCGAGGTATGTTGCGGCTCGGCGCTTTCCGGTGGCACCAGGCCGGGGCGGGACGGCGGCTCTTCGGCCTCCGGTTCCGTCGAATATCCCGGCGGCGCGATTATCCCTTCGGGTCGCACCGACGCGCGATAACCGCTCACGCCCAGCGTTACGAGGGTGAAGGCGAAGGCCGCGATGAAGATCGCGAGTATCGCGAAGAGCGGAAAACGGGATCGCCGGCGGCGCTCGGGGCCGCGACGGACATGCGCGCCGTCGGAGGGCACGGCGGCAGGGTCGTCGGGTTCGGGCAGGATGAAGGTTTCCGCTTCCGAAACATTTACTACATCCCCTGCCTGCAGCACCTGCCTCAGGTCGGCGGCGCAATAGGAACAGAAGCGCGAATTCGCCGGAATCTTCCTGCCGCAGTCGGGGCAGACGAAGCCGACGCTCGCAGCCATCCTGGTCGGAGCCGACGGCGACGCGCCGGCGCGCGGACTTCCCAACGGCAGATTAAGCTGCGGCTTGCCCTGGGTTTTTTGCTGCTGGACGACGGCATTGGTGGCGGACTGGGACGCATCGGACGGCGGCGCCGTCGCGGTCGATGAACCAAGCTTGATCGCAAGCAGACGGCGCTTGAATTCGCTCGCGCTGGAAATCCGGTTCTCAACGTCGTAAGCGAGCGCGTGATCGACGACTTCCGCCAGCGCTGGATTGACGTCGGGGATTACCTTCCTGAGCGGAGGAAAGCTGAAAGGCGGCTCCGACGTGGGATCGCGTCCTGTCAACGCGTGATGGATAGTCGCGCCGAGCGCGTAGAGATCGGAGCGAATTTCGACCTTGCCGCGATATTGTTCGGGCGGCGCGTAGCCCTGCGTGCCGATCATCGTCGCGTTGCTGAGCGGCTGAAAGTGGCGCGCGATCCCGAAGTCGATAAGCTTGACCAGACCGCCCGGCGTCAGCATCACGTTGGAAGGCTTCAAGTCGCGGTAAACGACGGGAGGAACCAGGTTGTGCAGATAGTCGAGGGTATCGAGGATTTGCAGCGCGATTTCGAGCAGGCGATCCTGTTCGAGCTTGCCGCCCGCGGCCCTGAGCGCCTGTTCGAGCGTCACGCCGTCGATAAATTCCATCACCAGATAGTGACGGTTCTGTTCGTTGAAGCGGTCGTAGATTCGCGGAATATGTTCGTTGTTAAGCTCGGCCAGCATGTCGGCTTCGCGCTGGAAGGACGCTACCGCCTGGCTTTGCATCTGGGGGTTGGTGATGCTGTCGACCATCTCCGCCAGGGCGCACGGACGCGCCGCCAGGCGCAGATCCTCGGCCAGGTAGACCAGCTTCATGCCGCCGCCGCCGAGCGCTTTGACGACCCGGTAGCGGCTTCCCACGATGGTGTTGGCGCTGATCATAAGTGGCCGGTGATCCGGGTCATCCTTCGAACTGCTTATGCGGTAACCGATTGCGTCGCCTGTGCTCGAACGCGCCGCCCAGCGCCGCGTTGACCGCACATATGATGTGCAGCAAGAATCCCAGCGGCGTCGCGAAATACCCGAACGTCACCAGAAAAAACCATCCCACCGCTCGCCCCAAACGGCTCTTATAAAGATGTCCCAGCCCCGGCACGATGCTCAGGGCAAAAGCGATCCATGGATTCCAGCCAAGCCCGTCTTTCAGCCCAGGGCCGGTCATCAGGGCCGCGCCGCATTCCTTGCAGAAACTGGCGTCCGTTACCATCACCGACCCGCCGCAGCTCGAACAAAAGCGCGGCGTCGCGCCCCACATTTCAGATGCGGAAGGTGATCTGGGCATCGCCAAGCCTGATCGCGTCGCCGTCAGCCAAGAGCGCTTCGGCCACGCGCTGTCCACGAACATAGGTGCCGTTATGGCTGCCGAGGTCTTTGATATGGAAGCTTCCGTTCGAGGCGGTAATGACGGCGTGATGGCGCGAGACCGAGACGTCTTCCAACACGAAGTCGTTGTCCAGAGCGCGTCCCAAACGAATCGTCGCGCCCGCGGTTATCATCAAGCGTCGGCCGGCACCGTCTATCAGATGAGGCCCTTGAGCCGCCGCCGCGACGGACGGCGTAACGCCCAGCGGAGCCGCCTGACGATCGCTTGCGCCCGCGGCGGCCCCCGCAAAAGCCGTGCGAGGAATCAGGCTGCCCGCGCCCTTGCGCACATGAAAGCTTAGTTCGTAGTTCGAGATTTTTATTCGATCGCCGTCGCGGAGTTCGGCGCTCTCGATTCGCTCGCCGTTTAGAAGCGTGCCTTCCTGGATGCTCAGATCCTTGATGATGAAGGCCTGGCCCCGGCGCTCGATTCGGGCGTGGCGCGCGAGCACGCCGGGATCGCCGAACAGACCGACTTCGTTTTCCTCGGCGCGGCCGAGCGATGCGACGGCCCGTTCGAGGCGGTATTCGCGGCCGCGCAGGCGTCCGGCCTCGACCTTGAGCCAAGCCTGCTTGGTCAACTCGTGCACCAGTCCGATCAGGAGTCCGATCGCAAGGCCGATCATCGCGACGCCAAAAAGACGCGAGAGCGCGCCGCCGGTGAAGGTGCCGATCAAGTCGAAGAGCAGACCGCCGACAAATCCGCCGACCCATCCGCCCGCCGCGCCCTTTAAGACATTGCTCAGCGAGAACGTCGCCGCTCCGACTCCGGCGCCGAGCATCACGCCCATCAGGGTCCATCCGACCAGTCGACCCGCAATCAGGAAGGCGATCGAACCGGGCTGATTAATGCCCCATCCGCCCGCCGCCAGGATGTAGCTGAAGGCCAGATTCGAATAGTAGGTGGCCGGAAACGACAGGACGAAGCAGATAGCCGCGCCCCTCAGGAAACGGCGCGTGGTGAGCGGCGTCAGAGCGAGAGTCTGCTCTTCGCTGGCGACGATCATTCCGCCGATGAGCGCCGACAGCAGCGCCATCGAGACGAAGCTCCATAGCTGGTCCCAGGAAGTTTGAGCCTGCGTGAGAGAATGACCGTAGCTCGCGAGTTCGACCGGCAGCCATCCGACCGCGCCGCCGCCGAGGCCGGCCAGCGCCTTAAAGCTCAGTTCGCGCCGGTTGATTCCGCCGTTCATTGCTGTGGTTACGAGGCAACTGCCGATCTGCTTGCGGCCAACATCCCTGATAAGCGTGACGCGGGCCGGCGAGAGCGAATCCGCTTCCACCGGCGCGACACCTCAACCATAATAGCCTGCCTCATACCGTCGGAAAACCGTGCGACGCGAACGGCTGGTTTTTCACGTCGCGGTTCGAGATCGGCGGTTGAGTGAATCCTGAAACACGGAGCGTCTATGGCCGATAAGACTTTGATGCCTGAGCGGTTCGGACCGCTACAGGGAGTACGAATCGTTTCGAGCGGTACCCTGATCGCGCAGCCATTTGCCGCCACGCTGGCCGCCGAGATGGGGGCCGAGGTGATTCAGATCGAACGCCCCGGCATCGGCGACGTCGGATGGCGGCAGACCGGCGCCAAACTCAAGACTCGCTACGGCGGCACGGAGATATCGGCCAACTGGATTCAGGATCGCCGCAACATGTTCTGCGTCACGCTGGATTTGTCCAAACCCAAGGGCCGGGAAATTTTCCTGCGGCTCCTCGATCGGGCGGAAATCTGGATGGAAAGCTCCAAGCCCGGAAGCTATTCCGGATGGAATCTCGACGACGCGACGATCCTCGCGCGCAATCCAAAGCTCGTCATCACCCATGTCTCGGGCTACGGCCAGAACGGAGATCCCGGCTATATAGCGCGCACATCCTACGATGTCGTCGGACAGGCGTTCGGCGGAACGATGTATCAGACCGGATTTCCCGATCCGATGCCGCCGACGCGCGCCGCGCCATGGACCGGCGACTATATGACCGGACTGTTCACGCTCTGTTCGTCGCTTGCCGGATTGACCCATGCTCGAGCCATCGGGCGGGGCCAGGCGATAGACCTCGCGCAATACGAAGCGATCCATCGCACGCTCGGGGGCACGATGATCGAGTACTTCCATCAGGGGCTCGTGCGGGAGCGCTCAGGCAACAGGGCCACCGCGTTTCAGCCGCTCGATACGTTCCAGGCCTCCGACGGATGGGTGGTGGTGGGAGCGTTGTCCGCGGTCTACGATCGCCTGTGCGTGGTGATCGGGCTGGATCCCGCGGAGCCGAAATGGCAAAGCGCGCGGGTCAATCTCGAATCGGTCGAGGGAATCGAGTTCGACGCCATCCTGCGCGGCTGGATCGCGGAACGCACGATCTCCGAGGTGGTGCGCATCCTGAATGAGGCGCAGGTCGCCTGCTCGCCGATCATGTCGAGCAGGGACATGGCCGAGAACCCGCAATACAAGGCTCGCGCGATGCACGTCGAATGGACCGACGAGATGGTGGGGCCGGTCAAAGGCATCGGCATCGTGCCGAAGTTTACGGCGACGCCCGGCAAAGTCTGGCGCGGCTCCGTCGGCATCGGCCACGACAATCAGCGCGTGTACGGCGGATTGCTCGGCCTGAGCGAGAACGAGATGGACAGTCTCAAGCGCGACGGCGTCATCTGACCGGGCTCAACCGCACGTCGCCGACTCTGGCGCAGAGCCGGAATCGATCCGCGGCTTGTTGCCCCGATCGTCTCACTGTACGATTCTTCGCGCGGCGAGGAGCGCATCGGATGGAAAAGGCCAAATTTTACCAGGAGGCTCGGACCGACCTGTCCGGACCGCTTGCGGGAATCAAGGTCGTGGAGACCACGACCACATGGGCCGGCCCGATGTGCGGCTGCATGCTGGCGGATCTCGGCGCCAACGTCATCAAGATCGAGCTTCCCGGCGGCGAGGTGTCGCGCCATGTCGTCCCCTTTCTTCCCGGAACCAATCCGCCGGTTTCGTTCATGCACGCCTCGGTCAATCGCAACAAGCGCAGCATGACGCTCGACCTGCGACGGCCCGAGGGCCGCGACCTGTTTCTGCGGCTGGCCGCGAGCGCGGACGTGATCGTCGAGAACTTCCGTCCCGGCGTGATGCATCGATGGGGCCTCGGCTTTGACGAAGTGCGCAAGGTCAAGTCCGACATCGTCTACGTCTCGATCAGCGGCTACGGCCACTTCGGCCCGGACCGATCGCGCGCCGGCTACAACGTCCTGTCGCAGGCGCGCAGCGGATTTCTCTCGCTCAACGGCGAGCGTGACGGCTCTCCGGTCAGGGCGGCGACCTATTTGGGCGACGACCTGGGCGGACTTCACGGGGCGATCGCCGCGCTCGCGGCACTGCGCCATCGCGACCGCACCGGCGAGGGTCAGCACGTCGATATTGCCCTGCTCGACTCGATGCTGTTCCAATCCAACGGTTTCCTGACGCTGGCGGCGATGGGTGTTAAGCTCGAGCGGCTCGGCAACGAGTTTCCGTTCGCGGTGCCGGCGAATGCTTACCGATGTAGCGACGGCTACGTGATGATCGTGATTTTGGTAGACGCGCATTGGCGGGCGGCGGCGCGGCTTATCGGCCGACCTGAACTCGCCCACCATCCGGACTACGAAACCGTTGCCGCTCGCGTCGCGCATCGCGCGGATCTGAACGAAATGATGGGGCAATGGTTCGCGCAGCATACGGTCGATGAGGCGATCAAACGCTTTGCCGCCGAAGGCCTGTCGATCGCGCCGGTTCAGACCTACGCTGACTCGGCGCGCGATCCGCAGGTTCTGGCGCGCGACATGCTCCAACCCACGCCGCAGGCAGACGGAACGATCGCGCCGATCACCGGCCCCGCGGCCAAGTTCTCGCGCACGCCGACCAAGGTGCGAACCGGCGCGCCCGCGCTCGGCGCGCACACCGAGGAGATTCTGCGCGAACTCGGCATCGACGACAGCGAGCTGCCGCGTCTGCGCGAAGCGAAAATCGTTTAACGGACTAGGCGGGCTTGCCGGCTCACGGGAAATAAGCCGATCAACTCAAACCTTCGGCCCTTGCTGCGATGAGAATCCTTGTGGCTTCAGCCAAACGGCGACATTTCTCCCTGTCATTAGCACCTTCGATAAGAGAATGAGCCGGGTTTTCAGGTAAGGGATCATGCCGAACAGTAAAACCCAAAGATCTCGGGACTCGGGCTACAATGATGCCCAAGGCAAAATTCGGCCGTGAAGCCAAGCTTGCTTCCGGAGTGGTAAGCCTTGCAAGGTCCACTGAAATTTGCGGATCCGGTTTACCGCACAGCTTGAATGCGGCTGACGCGACGGAACCGTCGGGCTTTATGAAGTTTGGAGAAAGTCGGCGATAAAGTTCATCGCTGTCGTCAATCGGTTCCAAGGCTTCAGGCGTTGAGTCTAGGTGCTATCGCACGACCCACTGTTTCGAAGATCTTTGTCAGCGAGACACGTTCTCTCTCCTCGAACTTTCTCTCTCCCGCGCGGCGTTCTACAAGCAGATAGCTGAGGCTTCCGTCTGGTCCAATCTCGACCTCAAGTTCGGCTTCCGGTCCTGCCCATTCAATTTGCACGCCACCGCCAGCAATTGGAACTACTGCATAGGGTCTAGCTAGCTCGCCTGAGAGACCACCGAATTTTTCAGCCACCTCGATTACCAACCGTCGGGCTGCCGAGATCGCTTGCGAAGACGGCGGCGCGCCACCATACGAGTCCCAGTCCTGAGCGAGACCGGAAAGCTGAACTAACCGCTGCAAAGCGGGTTGCAGTGAGACCCCTGTCTTCGGCGTGGCCCGTGTATCTGCAGCAGGCTCATCGGAAAACACCTGCAGCAGAGCTGCTATCAACCGGATATATGTGGCACCCGGACGGACATCAGCGCTAAAAGTCCGCAGAGGTAGCGCCAACATATGACTTGAGAGTATTTCTCCATAGAAGATGCGGCGTATTTGTTCGAGATTTGGAGTGTAGGAGGCCGCAGAACCACGTACCATCTCAGGAGGAAGCGCACCTGTTGCTGATGTTTTAGACGGTTCGGCTGTTCTTGAAACTATCAGCGTGGACGTTCTCACGTGTAGCGGAGGTGTTGGTTTCTGGCACCGGCAATTAAGCTCCCGAAGAATTCCGTATGGGGAAGTACAAATCGACTATCTTGTTGAGTTCGTCAGCGGCGCGCTCAAACATTGAAGCCATCTCAGATTTATCGAAACGGCGCTGCTCCCGTTCTTCTGCCAAAGTGTTCATGTCCTGTTCCACTAGGACGTTCTGATATGGCTGGCCAGCCGTCTTTATACGTATCCAGCTATTGACACGCAGATTCGGAAGTAACGAGAAGACCTTATGTGCGTGAAGCTCGAAACCCTCAGGGCGGTTTAGGGGGCCGCGCAACCACTCATCGCGGCAGAACTTTTCAGCAAGCAGACGCCCCGGTTGCGGGATAGCAGCGAGCCGAGTAACAAGCGCCGCCAAGCGGCCTGGGCTGGCTCCATTCTTTTTAAAGATCCAAGCCATTCGCTCAGCAAAGCCCGCGTAAATTTCCGCTAGATCAGCTTGGGCACCGGCCTGTTGATGCCAGAAGAGGTTTAGTCGCTCTCTCGCTACTTGTAGGCTTAGTGTTTTGTCCTTACTTGATAGCACAACTGCGGGGATTTCTCCCGGAACATCGGGCGGTAGCGGAAGCGACAAAGGCTCTCCGTCGTATACGTCTCCCCATTCCTGCAATACCTGCCTGAGGATCGATGAAGGACTCAGATCTCCGCCGGAAACGAACGCAGATGCCTGAATACTCTGCAATGAAAAGTCAGTTGACGAAAGGCCCATCGTTGGCTCGAAATCCTCCGATATCGTTGGTGAGCAAGGACAAAGGCGGGTACGACGCCATGCCTTGCAGCATATGCGATCTAACGACGGCCTTGCCAGTCCGTTTTTGAGTCAGAACTTTACCTCAAATTGCTAGATTTTTGTTTACAAGAACAGTCTGCCTGGCTGCTCCGAGTCCGTGGAGTAAACTCCGTCAGCTCTTATGGCCCCAGGCGCCGCCGCCGGGAGTCTCGATTCGGACGCGATCGCCCGGTTCGAGTTGTGCGTTCGCCTTGCCGGGAAGCCTGGCGCGCTTGCCGTCGCGAATCACGAAGTTGGCGCCCGCCGCTCCCGCTCCTCCGCCGTTTAGTCCATAGGGCCTGAGCTTACGCCGCTCGGTGAGCACGCTCACGCTCGATTCGGCGAGACACTCCATCTCGCGGACCAGTCCGTCGCCGCCGGGATAACGTCCGCGTCCGCCGGACCCGCGCCGGATACGATACTCGGTGATCCGCATCGGATAGTACGCTTCCAGCGCCTCGATCGGCGTGTTGAGCGTGTTGGTCATGTGGGTATGAAGGCCCGATGCGCCGGGATGGCCGGGCGCCGCTCCGGCTCCGCCGGCGATCGTTTCGTAATAAGAAAAATGCCGATGGCGGAACGGATCGTAGCCGCCGACGGTCAGGTTCGACATCGAGCCCGAACTGGCCGCCGGAATCCGGTCGGGCAGCAGCCTGTGCCATCGCCTTCATCAACACGTCGACGATCCGTTGCGAGGTCTCGACGTTGCCGCCGGCCACCGCCGCCGGCGCCAGCGCATTTACGATCAATCCGGCGGCGCGATGAGTTTGATCGGGCGCATCAGCCCCTCGTTGGGCGGCACCGCTTCCGCCGCGATACACTTCATAACGTAGAACGTGGCCGAGAGAGTGATCGCGTAGTTGGCGTTGAGCGGGCCGCGCACCTGCGGCGCCGAGCCGGTGAAGTCCACCGTGGCGCGACCGCCGCGAATGGCGATCGCGACCTGAATCGGGATCGGCTCCGAACCGAAACCGTCGTCATCAAGGAAGTCGCGTCCGCGGTAGATGCCCGGCTTGAACCCGCGCAGCACCGCCCGCATCATGCGCTCGGAGTAATTCTTGAGTTCCTCCATCGCGGCGGCCACCATCGCGCGCCCGACACTCGCGGTAAGCTCGCCGATGCGGCGGCGTCCGGTCGCCAGCGCCGCCATCTGTGCGCGCAGATCGCCTTCGCGCTCCTCGCGCACGCGCGTATTGGCGAAAAACAACTCGAAGATGTCCCGCACCGGTTTGTTCCCTTCGACCAGCTTCACCGGCGGCAGGCGGAAGCCCTCCTGGTAGATCTCGGTCGCCAGCGCCATCGAGCCCGGCGCCATCCCGCCGATATCCGCGTGATGGGCGCGGTTGGCGACGAAGGCGAACGGCTTTCGTTCGCG
>CAVWXK010000002.1:0-577943 GCA_963759165.1 uncultured Pseudomonadota bacterium
TCAAGGGTAATCCTGGAAGACAATGTGATTGCCATGGTGAACTATGTTTATGTATGTATGTATTCCGTAGGTAGGTACATACATACTCCGTAGTATGTACTCCGTACTCCGTAATAATAAGCAACAGCGTATCAAGCAACAGCCCTGACTCTACCGACTCCGTACGGAGTAAACGCAGACGGCACAGCGAGCGTCCATTGCATTGCTCCTCTGCAAGTTGCACAAGGGGGCTGCATCTCGAAACAAACAACCTGGCGATCGAAGCTCCGGCTCCGTTCCCATGAAGCCACCCTGGGAGACCCCTATCGTAAACACCCCAGCCTTACCCCTCACGCCAAACGAGGCTCCGAGCAAAATAGACGAGTTGCTCCATGGGAAAACGTTGCAAACATCGCGGTGCCCAAAGAACCCCCAAATCCCCGAATCTTATTCTAGAAATGAGCGGGAGAACTAGGTAGGTAGGGCTCGCTTTCACATCTTAATCTGGGGAATTGGCGTCATGCAATGACATTTTATGCCGGGGTCCAACGAGCCATCACGATGCAATCGTCGATGGTGCAGCCCCGTCTCGATGAAGGGCACTGCTTTCAACGTCATGTTCCCGGCACCTTTTCTCTAGCTTCCCTCTTATCAGGCTTCGGTTTCCCCCTACGGAGTAGACTGCCTACCTTATTCTTTGTTTCTTTTCTCTTCCCCTTTCCCATTCTCCCGCCACGACGCGCGAGGTGAAGGCGCGAGGCGAAGGCGCAGCACGGACAGCGAGCGGAACAGCCGGAGCAGCAGCGCCGTACAAGGAATACGAGGCGCTACCCAATATGGCCGAACTCTCCACCGCTGCGACGCGCGAACAAAAAAGAAATACGTACCCGGATCTTGGACTTTGGTTAGAGATCGCATTACCGGTACTCTAGCGGCCCGCGCAGGAAGCTATAATGAGCCTTACCACTACGTTGGGCCTTCTGGCGCGCTTTTGTCCATCAGAGAGCTTGCGAGAAGCTGTGACGCGTGAATCGTCGTGATGTTGCATGATGCTCTTCAAAACATCCTGTTTGTTTACTTTGCCCATGGGCAAATCCCATCAACGAAAAGCCATGTCCAGTGGGGTCATCGGAATTTTCTAGATGTCCGACCGCTGTCCAGACTCCATTGCTTCAACTGCCCACTTTCCCACTTTGTCGCTTCTGTGGCTTTGCGCGCGGCGCAGACCAATCCGCCCACGATGATGGGGGTGTGAAGCTTTTCGTCCGCTCATCGAATGGGAAACGTGCCGCTGGCGCCAAGCGAGCAAGGTGCTTGAATAATTTGACCCAATCACCGGGGATGGAGGAGTCTGCAGGGAGCCCGGTTCAGCTTCGGGCCTTGTCGTTTTGAAGCGCAGGAAGGGTTTGTCCAGAACCCTCTGAACCCCGCTTTGAAGATGAAATCATGGTGGGGTAAGCCTGCGAAGGCCCAAGCCGTGCAGACTCGTGCAGAAGAGGAAACTGACGTTTTTCTTTGTTGCTCTTTGTTGCTCTTTGTTGCTCTTTGTTGCCCTCTGTTGCAACTTGCTCTCAACTTGAGAGGCGTTCCGGTAGGCGTCGTGTGATCCGTTGATGGGGGGAAGGGCGGTTGAGAGGCTGACAGCCCGTGATCAATTACCCCGCATGGCCTTTGTTTGAGGCTGAGTGAGTTGTCCAACTTTCTTCACGCCTTTTTCTTGGGCGTTTTTGGGGCGTTAGACCTCCCGCTTCTTGTGCTTTGCTTTCGCATCCCATGATTCCCATCTTTTCTTTGGTTTTCGTCGTCGACGTACGAGTATGTACTCCGTACAGTTCCCGTTCCCTGGGATAAGATCCCGACAACATGATGCTTGACCATGTCGCGTAACCTGAGTAAATAAATGGTGGAACCGCGTCTCAGAACTGCCTGGCAACGCCCCGCAGAAACCGCGAGATCACGTGTGGCTTGACTTGCAAGTAGCTGCATCTAAACGGGGTAACCTCCCACTATTTCTCATATCGGCGTTGCATAACTTGCAAGTCGCAGTTGTTGCGTGCTTTTATTGCTTTATTTCAGTATGTCGACGTTGCGTGTCCGGCCGACGTGCAGCTTGGCGCAGCAACGTCTCGGCGACTGACATCAACGGCGTTGACAGCTTTGTTTCAGGTTGGCAAGGCGTTCTGCATACGACGACTCTTTTGAGCGGGAGGGGGCGGGAGGGGGCGAGAAGGAATAGGGGCCCTTGAGATGGCTATTGTTGTCTATGAAACCAGTTTGTCGACGTTACGGTTCAGAAATGCCTCTCAATAGACAAGCGTAGCCCCCTTGCCCTGTTTGACAGGAGTTGTTGCTCTCCAACTAGTGAATCTGGCCATTGGTACCTAGTGTTTATGGTTTGGACCCGTTTGAACTGCTCTCAGCCTCTCACTGCTCAGTACGAACTATGCTGTCGTGTCTTGAAGTAAGCTGTATGGTTCGACGCTGTGAGCACATACAGTTGGACAAATGTTGCTTCAAATATTGACCTATCACAGCACTCTCACGCTTGTAATTTGAAAGGCTACGTGTATGTCTTGTGTACATAGTTACTCGCACATCTCAGATACGTATGATCGCTGCTAGTTTCAAGTTTCAACTACAGAAATGCAAATCACGCCGAGTCCGTGGTTCAGCAGCCAACCTTGTCTGGGAATGTCACCAAACATGGAAAAGATTCAGGGTAGTCTCAGACAGAAGGTGGGGTTGGTATGTCCCGGTGGGTGGGGGCCGTGGGGCTAGCATGGGGCGGTGAATCACGGCGCAAAAGATATTCTGAGAATTTCCAAAGTTACCGCGATAGCGGCCCATGCGTGACGATAGACTGCGGCTTGACCACCAAGAATATCGCCTACGACAAGACCCAACGTTGCTAAAAACAAAAATGGCAGGCAAGCGAAAGCGAGGCGGCAAGGATGGCGCAGGATCTGGCGCCACGGGCTCAAAGAAACACAAGAAAGAAATGATGCCAATCGATCTTTCTTCAAACAGCACTCCGACGCTCGAAGTCAAACCCTTCGTCGAAAACCCGACAGGCGACAACCGAAAACGAGAGGCCGAATTATACGAAAAGCTGGGAAGTGTCGTTGAAGACGTCAGGAATGACGCAGCAGAATGCATAGTTGCAAGTCTCTTCGGAGGAGACGGCGCTGCAGAGATCATTCTGGAGAGACATCTGAGCCGTCGTCTGTTTCGAGGCCTCGCAAGCGGTCGTAGAAGCTATCATTCTAGGGTTCAGTCTCGTAATCACGGAAATACTGCTGCAACTATACGGCGATGGCGACCTAGCTCAAAAAAAGTACACTGGACTCACGTTCGAAAAGGTCCTAGGAATTCTGGCCGACAAGACAAAATCTGTGGGCAACGTGTCCGGACAAGAAGAGCGTCGAATCCGGCACCGGGATTAGGTTGTCATCGGGGATGCGGAGGTATTCGGCGAATGCGCCGTCGCGGCCCAAAATCCCGAGCACGGTGCGTGTGGGGCAATGCCGGCCAATACCGGCGCGGCACGATTCGCAGTCGCCGCACGCGGCGTTGATCTCGCCTACGACCCGTTTGCCGGCCAAATCGCGCCGAGCGGTCTGGACGACCTCGCCGACGAATTCATGACCTGGGACGCCGTGGAACGTCATGTAGCCTCGGGCGAGTTCGAGGTCGGTGCCGCAGATTCCCGCCATCCGGACACGGACGCTGCTTTCGCCCGGCGCCGGGAACGGCTCGGGATAGTCGCGCTTGAACGCCAGCGTGCGATTCAGGACCAGGGCGCGCATTACCGGCAGATGCTAGCGTTGTCCGGCGCCGCGGAGAAGCGGGTGGGAGCGGGCGAAGAGACTCACCAAGCGCTTGCACCGGCATCTGAACGCGGCGTAGTATTTGTTCTGTAGCTAATTTGCTACGCAAGCCGATGAAGACGATTCCTCAACGTGAGTTGCGCAACCGAATCAGCCGAGTTCTCCGCGAGGTCGAAGCTGGGGAGCGGCTTCGGGTCACGGTCGATGGCCGTCCGGTCGCCGATCTGGTGCCCATCGGAGAGGGTCGTCGCACGTTCGTGCCTCGAGACGAGGTGTTATTCCTCTTCCTTCGTTCGTCGTTGGACCGTAAATTCTCGCGCGACATCGCAGCAGCGACCGGCGCGACTATCGAGGATCTCTGATGCAGGCTTCGACCACGGCGGGGCGGGGCCTTCTTGACACCTCGGTCTTTATTGCCGGGGAGAATGGCCGCGCGCTCGGCGCGTTGCCGCCCGCAGCGGCTATTTCGGTTGTTACCGTTGCGGAGTTGCATCTCGGCGTGTTGATGGCGGACCGACCGGATGTACGAAGGCGCCGCCTTCGTACGCTGACCTCGGTTCAAAGGCTGTTTGAGCCGTTGCCGATTGACGCGGACGTGGCACGCGCCTTTGCAGAGATTGTTGCCGAGGCGCGCCGGGAAGGCAGACGGCCAAAAATCATGGATACCTGGATAGCCGCGACAGCCCTTACCCATGACCTTCCCGTCTACACGCAGGACGATGACTTTACTGCGATTTCGGCCATCCGCGTAGTGCGGGTGTGAGGTCGGACCGCCGGGTGAGCCGGAGTTCGGGCGAAGGCCGGGATTCAGTCGGCCGATTTCGGCGTCGTGCTTTTTGCGGTGTCGCCGCTGCTGCTTTTGTCGGAGGAGGAGGCCGAAGCGGTCGACGAATCGGACGAGGTCGACGAAGTTCCGTTGGTCGATGCGCCCTTATCGGTCGAAGCTGATGTTGAATCCGTGCTGCTGGCGGGCTTGCGTGCGTAATCGGTGGCATACCATCCGGTGCCTTTCAGCACAAAGGAAGTGCGGGAGACGATTCGCTCGACCTTGTTCTTACACTTGGGGCAACGTTTTATCGAATCCTCGGTGATACGCTGAATCAGCTCAAAAACGCCACATTTTCCACATTTATATTCGTAAATCGGCATAGTACGTGCACCACTACCTTCTCGAAAGCTAACCACGGTTTATCGGGCTGTCAATCTGAGGATTTCTCACTGCGGGAGACGTTGCGGGAACCCGGGAATCATTAAATCGCTTCGCGTAGATTCTTCGCGGAGCCTGCCCTGAGCACAGCCGAAGGGGCAGCGTTCGCTCAGAATAACTCGTTCGGCGGGCTTGTTTTTCAGGTGATATTGTTGTCTGCCAGGCTCCTAATCCGGTCCGCAACGGCGTTAGGGCTTTCAGTCGCGATCCGGAGAAGCTTCTTGCGGGCACTCGCTCCCCGAACAATCGCGACCGCCGAGCGCGGGACGCCGACCATCCGCGCCAGAAAATCGATCAGCTCCTCGTTGGCCTTGCCCTTATCGGGCGGCGCGTTAAGCGCGACGACCAGGCCGCGAGCGTCGTCGGCGCGCACCACCTGACATCGGCCGGCGCCGGGCCGCGCGCTTATCTCAAGCGTTACGTAACCAGGCCCGGTCCGGAGCCACGGCGGATTCACGAAGGATCAGCTAAAACCGGTAATCGCGATCCGAGCGCAGGTCGGAATGATGAAAGACTGCGCGAAATAGATGCCGAAGATCACCAGCATCGGGGAGAAATCGATTCCGCCGAAGAACACCGGAATGCGCCGGCGAACCCAATCGAACACCGGCTCGGTCACCGAATAGATGAAGCGCACAATCGGGTTGTAGGGATTGGGCTCGACCCAGCTCAGCACCGCCGATGCTATTATCACCCACATGTAGAGCTGCAGAAGCGACTGCAGCAACTGGGCGACCGTGATTACGAAGTTAGTCCAGATGAACACAGTTCCATTTTAGCCTGAGCGCCCCAGCTCGCGCGAGCGGGCGGCGGCGGCCGCAATCGCGGCGCCGACGACTTCGGAGAACCCGGCTTCGGCGAATTTTTTGAGCGCCGCCTCGGTCGTGCCGCCGGGCGAGGCGACGATTCGGATCAGTTCGGAGGGCGCAAGCTTCGATTGGCGCATGGTCTGCTCGGCGCCACGCACCGTCTGCAGCGCCATCTCGAGCGCCAGCTTGGCGGGCAGACCTTCTCGCGCAGCCGCTTCAGCCATCGCGTTCACGAACAGATAGATATAAGCCGGGCCGCTGCCGGAGAGCGCCGTTACCGCGTCGAGTAGTGACTCATCCAGCAGCACGAGCGCCTCGCCGACCGCCCGGAAAATCCTGAGCGCGAAGGCCTCGTCGGCCCTGGTTGCGCGAGAGCCGCCGACCAGCGCCGCCATCCCCTGGCCGACCATCGCCGGCGCGTTCGGCATCACGCGAATTACTTTGGCATTGCCGCCCAGATGGGCTTCGAGTCGGGCAATCGGCACTCCGGCGGCGATTGAAATGAACAATTTGTCGCCGCGCGCGCGTCCGCTTCGCCCCTTCGAGTTTAGTCCAACCGCGATCTCGTCGAGCACGGCGTTGATGGTCTGGGGCTTGACCGCGAGCACGATCGCTCGCGCCTGATTAGCCACCGCCAGATTATCGGAAGTGGTCTCAATTTTGAGCATACGAGTGAGCCTGCGACGCCGTGCCGGCGCGACATCGGAGGCGATCAGGTCGGCGGGTGAGTAAATCTTTTTCGCGAGGAGGCCGCTCGCCAGCGCCTCGGCCATGTTGCCGCCGCCGATAAATCCCAGCTTTTTCATTTCAAGCGCTCTCCGAATACCGCTCGGCCGATTCGCGCTATCGTCGCGCCCTCTTCGATCGCGACCTCGAAGTCAGTCGTCATCCCCATGGACAGCTCGCTTAGCGCAAGGCCGGTCCGAGCCGCAAGCTGGTCGCGCAGCTCTCGCATCCGGACAAAGTACGGTCGCGCACCCTCCGGCTCATCCACTTCAGGCGGAATCGTCATCAAGCCGGCGACATCGACCAGCTCCCGGACAGCGTCGATGAAGGTTTCGAGGCGTTCCGGCTGGATGCCGGTTTTGGTCGCTTCTCCGCCGAGGTTGATCTCCACCAGGATGCGCACCTTGGGGGACGGGCGAATCTGCGCGATACGGGCGGCGAGGCGCTCGGAATCGAGGCTGTGGATTAAATCGAAATTCTCGACCGCGGCCCGCGCCTTGTTGGTCTGCAGATGGCCGATCATGTGCCATCGGATGTTGTTGAGATCCGCCAGCGCGGGTCGCTTGGCGAGCGCTTCCTGAACGTAGTTTTCGCCGAAATCGCGTGCGCCGGCCTGATAGGCGGCGCGGATCGCGTCCGGCGGTTGGGTCTTGCTCGCCAAAACCAATCGCACGCTGCCGGATGCGCGTCCGGCGCGCCGCTCTGCCGCGGCGATACGGGCGCGAACCGCGTCGAGCCGTTCGGCGATTCCCTCTACGAAGGACATTCGATTCAAACTACGCCCTGATGCCGCAGCGCGGCCAGAACTTCATCGACCGGCAGCCCCATCACATTGGTGTATGAGCCGTCGACGCGAACGATGAAATCCGCGCCCTTGGCCTGGATACCGTAGCCGCCCGCCTTGTCGAACGGCTCGCCGCTGGCGATATAGGCGTCGATCTCGTCGTCGGTAAGTTCCCTGAAAGTAACGCGGCTTCGAATCGACGTGCTCTCGACGATGGCGTTTTGGCGCGCGAGGGCAAAAGCGGTGATCACGGTGTGGGTGTGCCCGGAAAGCCGCCGCAACATCGCGCGCGCCTGCGCCGGCCCCTCGGGCTTGCCCAGGATGTCGCCATCGATCTCGACCACGGTATCGGCCGCGAGCACCAGGTCATCCGGGGCGTTGAGCGAGACCGCAAGCGCCTTTTCGCGCGCCATCCTGAGGGCAAAATCTCCGGCCGGTTCGCCGGGCAATGAATTCTCGGCGGTTCCGCTTTCGATCACGACGAACTCGACTCCCGCGTCGCGCAGCAGATTTTGCCGCCGCGGAGAAGTCGAGCCCAGAATTAATTTCGGCCGCTGCTTTTGGCTTTCGCTTTTCACTAAGCGACAATATACGTACTCGCGGGAGTAATTTCTGCCGGTGGTGACGCTTGTTTTGGAAACTCCAGGATTATCGATGAGATTCGTTTTTCTAATTTTAGGACTGGCGGTTAGCGTCGGATGCGCGGGCGGGCAGCCGACGATGCCGCCGAGCGCCGCGCTAACGCCACCGCGCCAGGCCTTCGTGGACGGCTATCAGGCCTATGCCGCCCGCGATTTCTCGCGGGCATCGGAGCGTCTCAAAGTCGCGGCTGACACTTACCCGCAACTTGGCGATTACGCGCTGCTGTACCTTGGCTATGCTCAGCGCGACACGGGCGATCTGAATAGTGCTGAAAGAAGCTTCAACCTCCTGGTTGAAACCTATCCGCGAAGCATTTTCGTTAATCGCGCGAGGTTTGAATCGGCCGCGATCGCATTGAAGCAAGGTCGCTCCGCGCAGGCCCGCGATATCGCCTCGAAAGTTCTGCTGTTGACCAGCGATTCCCAACTCGAACAAGACGCCCGTTTAGTCCTCACGCGCGCGTTGACCGCGACGGGCGAGCCGCGCGCGGCCATGGAGCAGTTGCTGACCTTGCGCGAGAAATATCCGCACGGCAGCGCCGATCCGATAGCGCGCGAGGAACTGTACGCGCTGATTGCCGCTTACCCTCAAGTTCTGGATTCGCGATCGCTCGGATATCACATCGCGGAAGCGGAGCGCCTGTTGAAGGAAGGTCGCCCGGCCGACGCGCGCGACCACATCGAGAAAGGCATGGCGCTCAAGCCCGCAGTCGTGCAGCGTGCCGAACTGATCTGGATGACGGCCAGGGCCTGGAGCTCTGATCCGGCGCGACATCGGCAGGCGCTCAAGGCTTATCTCAAGCTGGCTCCTAAGGGCCCTTCCGCGCCCGAAGCGCTGTATGACCTCGGACGACTCTATTGGCACGACAACGACACGGTCCGCGCGCGGATCTATTTTCGCCGGTTGACGGCGATGTTTCCCGACAGCGAGCGCGCACCGGAGGTGATGCTGAAAATCGGGCGCACGTTCGAGGAAGACGGCAAACTCGCCGACGCGCGCGCCATCTATGAGCGTCTGGCATCCCGCTATCCGCACAGCGCGGCCGGGGCCGAGGCCCGGTTCAGGGCGCCGTGGATGCTGTATACGGCGGGCCGGTATCAAAGCGCCGCGCGACGGTTTGCCGCTGCCGGCGCGGCGGCGACCGATCCCGTCGAGCGCGATATGTTCGGCTACTGGCAGGCGCGTGCGCTGGAGAAGAGCGGAGCCGGCAAGGCGCAGGCGCGCGCGCTGATGGAGCGGGTGGCCGGGAGTATCGACAGCAATTATTACCCCGCGCTGGCCGCTCGCCGGATTGCCGCCCGCCCGGTCGTTTTTCCCGCGGCGACAGTTCCCGATCCGATCGTCAATGGGCCGCCCGAGCTTTCGGGTGCCGGTGCGTTTCATCTCGGCCGGGCGGTCGAACTAAAGACGCTCGGTCTCAGCTCGCTCGAAGCGGGCGAACTCAGGATGTTGCGCGGCGAAGCGGGCCATAATCCGGCGCTTCGCGATTTTTTACTGGTCGAGTTCCAGGCCGCCGGTCATTATCACGACGCGCTCGCGCTTGCGCGCACGATGGCGGAGCAGGGAACCATGAGTCCCGAGGTCGCCGAGCGCTTCCGCTATCCGCGCGCGTACTGGGAATCGCTCGCGGCCGCGGGCAAGCGCAGCGGTATCGATCCCTATCTGTTGCTGGCCCTGATGCGGCAGGAAAGTCTCTTCGATCCCGGGGCGCGCTCACCTTCGGATGCGCAAGGGCTGATGCAGTTATTGCCGAGCACCGCGCGCACAATCGCCGGCGAGGTCGCGATGCCGGCCGCCAGGCTCGATCTCTTCGACCCGGCGGTCAATATCGAACTCGGAACCGCCTATCTAAAAAAGCTCCTCGGCATGTTCGGCGGGAATGCCTTCAAGGCGGTCGCCGCGTACAACGGCGGCGAGCATGCGGTCGAGCGATGGAACGCGCGGTTCGCGGGCGAAGACGATGAATGGGTCGAGAATATCGATTTCCACGAAACTCGCGAGTACGTGAAGAAAGTGCTCGGCGGATTGCGCGAATACCGTCTGCTCTACGCTCCGGCGTCAGGCGTCTGAGGACGGACTTGCGTGCGTATCCAGGGCGGATTCTCTCGCTCGACTTTCGCATAGATGGGGCATGAAGGTTCGTGAGCGCCGGGGAGATAGCCGGTGCCGACGAGAAACTCATTGGTAATCTCGCCCCCGGTGAAGACCAGTGTCTTGCGGAAGAGCCTTACCCAATCCTCCCTGCCGAGCGGATGATGTGCGTCGAGCCACTCCGCGAAAGAGCCGCGGGCTTCGCGGATCGCGATCAGTCTGCGCGCGTTTTCTATCACCGATGCGATCTTGAGGCGGTTGCGGATAATTCCAGGGTCGCGCAGGAGCCGTGCTTCGTCCCGCTTGCCGTAAGAAGCGATCTTATCGAGGACGTAGCCGTCGAAAGCGGCCCTGAAGTTGTCGCGTTTCTTCAGGACGGTGAGCCACGAGAGTCCGGCCTGGTTGATTTCGAGCACGAGGCGCTCGAACAATGCGCTGTCGTCGCGAATCGGAAAGCCGTGCTCGGCGTCGTGGAACGGGCCGTGAATCGGATGACCCATCGAGATGCGACAGTAACTCATCGGATATCATTAGCTTACCGCGTCGAGGAGAAATAAAATAGAAAGGTTGGTGCTATGCTTGACAATGGACGAACCGAAAAGCTTCAACGGTGCAGGGTAATCGGTGGGAAGGGAATTCAAGGCGATCTTCTTTGACCTCGACGGTACGCTGGTCGATATCCACGGACCGCTCTATATCGCCGCGCGCCAGGCGCTCGACGAGATGGGCCATCAGCCGCCGCTTACTCGCGAAGCGTTCGATAGCGCGATGGCGCGAAACGACCTGTGGATGGGCATTCCCGAGTCGATGCGGCGCGACTACGCGAAGCTCGCGTTTGCGTATCTCATGACCGAGAGCGACAAGGCCGAGCGTCTGGAAGTTCTGCCTCATGTGCCGGAGACGCTGGCGGAAATCAAACGCCGCAGCTACATCACCGGGGTGATCACGAGCCGACCCGGCGATCCGCGCCCTCTGATCGAAAAGCTCGCGATGGTGGGCCTGGCGCACTACCTCGACCACGTCTCGACGCAGGCCACGCTTTCACTAAAGGCACTCGACAAGAGCGACAGCCTGACGCAGACCGCGATCCGGGCGGCGGTGATACCGGCGGCCTGCATGTACGTCGGTGATGAGCCGCGCGATATCATGGCCGCCGCCAATGCGGGCTTCGGCTCGGCGGTGGCGGTTGCCACCGGCGCCGCCAGCTACGAGCATCTGTGCGGCCATTCGCAGTTCAAGCCCGATTTCGTGATGCGCTCGATCGGCGAATTGCCGGGTCTGCTCGAACGACTCAGAGACAACGGAAAATTCTAGATGGCCGCGAGCGATTCGGAGTTTAGCGAACCGCCGGCCGCGCTCGCCGACCTCAGGGTCGTTGAACTGCCGCGCCTTGGCACGATGCCGTACTTCGCGGCGGCGATGGCGGGCAAGGCTTTCGCCGACCTCGGTGCGGAGGTCATCAAGGTCGAGCCGCCGCGAACGGGTTCCGCCGAGCGCGGATACGGCCCGTATCGCGACGAGTTGCCCGACCCGGAAACCGGCGGGCTCCATCTTTATCTCAACACCAACAAGCTCGGTGTAACGCTCGAGCTCGAATCGTCGAGCGACCGCGAACGGCTGCTCAAACTTCTCGCCTCGACCGATATCCTGTTCAATCCGAATCCACCGGAGTTGAGCCGCAAGCTGGGCATCGACTGGCGCACGCTGTGCGCCCGATTCCCGCGGCTGATCGTGGTCTCGCTGACTTTTTTCGGCACCGAATCGTCCTACGCCGAGCTTGTCGGCGGCAACCTGGTGGCCGCTCACATGAGCTGCGTCGGCTACGAGACGCCGCTCAATCAGGTGACCGATCCCGCAAATCAGCCGCCGCTCAAGCCCGCCGGACGCCAAGCCGATTATCTGACCGGCTTCACCGCGGCCGCCGCCGCGATGTGCGCGCTGTTCCATCGCAACCTGACCGGTGCGGGGCAGCACGTCGACGCGAACCAATGGCTCGCGATGGTGAACATGGTTCGGCCCAATCTGGGCATTATGTCGCACGATTCTCCGGGAGCGCCGTTTTACGAGCGGCTGATGAGACGCCTCAAGTCGAATCTGCCGTGGATTTATCCGTGCCGTGACGGCTGGGTCAGCTTCAGCCCGCTGACCGATCGTTTCTGGAAAGGAACGAAGAACATGCTCGGCCATCCGGCGTGGGCCGAGAGCGGACTGTTTGATTCGCTGCCGGGCCGGCTTGCCAATGCGGACGCGCTCGAAGCCGCGCTCATCGCCTGGATGGCGGACCAGGGCAAGCAGGAAATCTTCGAGCGTTCCCAGGCGGAGCACGTGCCTTGTTTCCCGGTGTACAGCCCGGCTGAGATCGCCGGGAATCCGCAGTATCGCGCACGGCGCTTTTTCGTCGAGCACGACCATCCGGCTGCCGGAGAAGTGAAGATGCCGGGCGCGCCTTACATACTGAGTCGAACGCCGTGGCGAATCCGGCGCGGCGCGCCACGCCTCGGTGAGCATAATCGCACGGTGTTCGGCGAGGATTTCCGGAAAAGCTCGGTCGAAGTATCGAGCGCGAAACCGCGGACCGTCCTGACGCCGCAACAGAAGCGCCTGCCGTTCGAAGGAGTCCGGATTGCGGACTTCGGATGGATTTTTGCGGTTCCCCACGCCACCGCCTGGCTTGGAGCGCTGGGCGCCGACGTTATCCGGGTCGAGAGCATACAAGCGCCGGATATCATCCGCTTCCTGAGCGGCACCGACGGATCGGTCGGCCTCAACCGCAGCGGGATTTTCAACGCGGTCAATTTTTCCCGGCGCGATATCGCGCTCAATCTGGCCCATCCCGAGGGCGCCGAGATCGCGCGGCGGCTGGTCAAGGCCAGCGATATCGTGACGGAAAACTTCACCGTCGGCACGATGGGAAAATTCGGCCTCAGCTACGAACATCTGGTTCGCCTCAAGCGCGACCTGATCATGTTGTCGGGCACGCCGCTGGGCCAGACCGGGCCGCACGCGCGAACCGTCGGATGGGGTCCGACGACGCAGGCGTACGCCGGGATGTGCCATCTCACCGGCTACCCCGGAGGCCCGCCGTGCGGAATCGGCGGCACCTGGCCGGACTTCGCGGTCGGCGTGGCGATGGCGTTCGCGCTGACCGCCGCGCTGCACCATCGCGAGCGCACCGGCGAAGGGCAGTACATCGACCTGTCGATGGCGGAGCTGGTGAGCTCGATGCTACCCGAGGCGTTCATGGAGTTTTTCATCAACGGACGCGACGGCCGGCCAACGGGTAATCGCGACGAATGCATGGCGCCGCACGGTGTTTTCCCCACAGCCGGCGACGATCGCTGGATCGCGATCGCGATCGCTACCGATGAAGAATTTCGCGCTGTTGTGCGACGGGCTTGGTAACGTCGGGATCGCCGCGCGATCCACGCTACGAGCGGATTTCGGCCCGGCTTCGCAACGTGGAAGCGCTCGAAGGACAGATCGCCACGCTGACGCGCAGGATTCGATCGCGACGATCTGGTTGCGCGTTTGCGCGCGCGGGGCCTGGCGGCCGGCCCGGTCTATCGCAGCGACGAATTGATCGCCGATCCCGCCTTTCAGGCATCCGGGATGCTCGTCAAGCTCGTACATAAAGAGGTCGGCGCGCGCGCGATCCCGGGGCTTCCGGTGCGGTTCAGCGGGATCGAACCCGATTATCGGTCGGCGCCGATGATGGGCGAGCATTCGGAGCAGGTGCTGGTCGAACTGCTCGGTTATTCCAGCGCCGAGGTCTCTCGGCTTCGGGCGGAAAACATCATATTCTAGGCGCCTATGATGGAAGCTGATGTTATAACAGGAAGCGGCCCAGCCCGTCCGGGCCTGGGAGCGATCTGGTTTCAGGCGGTTCGTGCATATTCGCTGACGGCGTCGGCGACCCCGGTGTTGGTAGGCACGGCGCTCGCAGTGCGGGCCGGATTCTTTTCGACCGGGCGATTCATTCTCGCGCTCATCGGCGCCCTCGCGATTCAAATCGGCACCAATCTCATCAACGACTATTACGATTACGCCAGCGGAGCCGATTCGCCCGAGTCGATGGGCGGCAGCAGGGTTATCCAGGAGGATTTGCTGACTCCGGGCGAAGTCTGGTGGGGAGGGATCGTCGCCTTCGCGATCGGCGCCGTGTTCGGATTGATTCTGGTCTATCTCTGCGGATGGCCGATCCTGTTGCTGGGCATTCCGAGCGTCGCGGCCGGGTACTTCTATACCGCCGCGCCGGTGTCGCTCGCCTATGTCGCGCTTGGCGAGGCGACGGTGTTCGTGTTCATGGGGCCGGTTATCGTGTTGGGAGCGTACTACGTGATGGCGCTGAGTTTTTCCTGGCCGGCGCTGATCGCTTCGCTTCCGATCGGATGCATGGTGGCGGCGATTCTTCACGCCAACAATATCCGCGATATCGAAAGCGATCGCGTATATCAAAAGCGCACCTTGGCGAATCTTTTAAGCCGGCGCGTCGCCAACCTCGAGCTGCTTGCGCTCGACGTTCGGGGCCTACGCCCTGACGGTGGTAGGCGCGCTCCTCGGCGCGCTGCCGTGGACCGTGCTGTTAACCTTCGTGACGATTGGGCGTGCCCGCGATGAGTTGCGGATAGTTTTCGGCGAGGACGACCCGAAGAAGCTCAACGTCGCGCTGCTCCGCTCGGCCCAGCTTCACCTGGAGTTTGGTATCGTGCTGTTTGTCGCGATTCTTCTGGGCTGGGGACTGGGATGGTAGAATCATGTAAGCTTGTGACGCCGCTCACCCACAAACCTGTGAAGGTTTGACGGGATATTGAGCAAAGCCGCATAACTTCCGGCTTTTTCTTGCAATAAAGCCTGGGGTGTGGCTTTTTTGGCGTATGGAGCTAATCATCGACGATGTCGTTTGGCAACGTCTGAGCGACGAAGTAGTGATACTGAACCTTGCGACCGGCACCTATTTCGGGCTCGATGGTGTCGGCGGCCGCGTCTGGTGCCTCATCGCGGAGCACGGATCGAGAGAAAAGATCCTTGAGATTCTTAAGCAGGAATTCGACGCTCCGGAGGAGCAACTCCGCCAGGATCTGGACCAACTGGTTCAACAACTGACGGATAAGCGGCTGATTCGGGTCAATGCTGAGGAAACTCCATCGGTTGGCTGAACTTCGTCCGATCGAATGGCTGATTCTTCCCCAACTCCTCGCATTCGCCCTAACCTCACGGGTCGGCCTGAAGTTGACCACGCTGCCTCGTCTGAGCGGTTTTATCTCCGATTGCGCGACTAATTTCTGGCTGAAGCGTCTGCCTCTGCTCCATCGCCGATGCGACGTTGAGCGGTTGTGCGTACTCGCGGACCTTGCGGCCAGAGTGACCTACGGTACAGGGCGCTGTCTGGGCCGATCCCTCCTGATTCTTTGGCTGCTCAAGGCGCGTGATCAGCCGGCAAAGCTTTTGGTCGGCGTGAACAAGGAAGCAGATGTCTTTCACGCGCACGCCTGGATCGAGACCGAGGGACGCGTGATAGGCGATACGCCGGATTTGACCGAACAGTTCGCGACCCTGCTTCGAATCTAGGGCCATGAGCGGCATCGCTGCGATCTACAACCTTAACGGCCGCCCGTTGGAACGCGCCCTGCTGGGGCGGATGACGGATGTTATCGCCCATCGTGGACCCGACGGCAGCGGCTTGTTCGTGGATGGCGCGGTTGGCCTGAGCCATCAGATGCTCCGGACCACGCCGGAATCGCTTCGCGAAGAGCAACCCCTGGCCGACGAAACCGGCGACCTCATCCTCACTCTCGATGGCCGGGTCGACAATCGCGATGAACTGAAGGCGGAGCTGAACGCCAAGGGGTTGGAGCTTCGCGCCGACACCGATGCGGAGCTGGTGCTGCGGGCCTATCAGGCATGGGGCGAGGAGTGCCCTCAGCGGATTATCGGCGATTTCGCGTTCGTCATCTGGGACAAGCGCAACCAGCGGTTTTTCTGCGCGCGCGATCCGATGGGTATACGGCCGTTCTACTATTATGTTGACGATCGAACATTCCTGTGCGGATCCGAGCTTCGCCAAATCCTCGAGGATCCGACCGTCCGACGCGAACCTAACGAGGGCATGGTCGGCGAGTATCTGAGCGCGGTTATCGTCGATACCGAGGAGACGCTGTACCGGGGCGTCTTTCGTCTTCCCGGAGGCCACGCGCTGCTCGTCCAGCCCGGACGGGTGCGCAAGTATCGGTACTGGAACGTCGAGCCAAGGGAGTCAGATATCGGACCGACGAACAGTACGCCGAGCATTTTCTGGAGATTTTCCGGGAAGCCGTAAGGTGCCGCTTACGCGGCCTGGGACCGATCGGAGCGGACCTGAGCGGCGGGCTGGACTCGTCGTCAATCGTATGTGTGGCGCAATCGCTCTATCGGGCCGGCCAATCGCCCGGCCAAGGCCTTGAAACGTTTTCCATGGTTCTGCCCGACTCGCGGTCGGACGAAAGCGCCTACATCGACGATGTCGACAGGATGTGGAACCTGAGGACGAACCGGCTGAGCCCCGTTTTGCACGAGGCGGCGCGCTATACGGAAGCTACCGGCCGATCGTTCGATTTCCCGGATTATCCCGGCTGCGTCGACGGCAATACCCTCAGGGCCTTGGCGAGGGCGAGGAGAGTCCGGGTCAACCTCACTGGCCAAGGAGGGGACGAACGGCTGAACAAGAGTTCTTATCATTACGCCGACCTTTTGCGCCGCCTTCGGATCCCGAGCCTGATACAGGAAGTGTGGTCCGACGCCTCGAGGATCGGGCCAACCGCCGCAATCATGAAAGTTCTGGCTGGAGGACTTGTCCCGTTATTCCCGGAGCGCGCGCGGCACGGTATCCGGCTGCTTAGGGGCGGGAATGAGAAATTCTTCCCTTGGATCGACCCACATTTCGCCCGCCGTATCGAGTTGCTCGAACGGATCCACGCAAGGCCCGCGGGTCCCACCTTCGAGAGCCTTGCCCGGCGGGACGTCTACAATGCGGCCGTTCACGGCACCAGCGTCCACGTCAGCGAGGTCGAGGAACGATTGGATTCGTGGCTCGGCATTGAAGGGAGGCATCCTTTTCATGACCGGCGGATTGTGGAATTTGCGGTCCAGCTGCCCGAGTCTCAGCGTTGGCGGCACGGTCAACAGAGGTTCGTGCTGCGTCAGGCCATGCGTGGGCTGTTGCCTGAAAGTATACGCCAGCGAACCACCAAGGGTGATTTTAGCGTTAGTTTCGAGAACGCATTTCGGGTTCTGGGTGGTTCGGCCATGTTCGATTCGCTTGCGATCGAGGCCACAGGGTGGGTGAACGGAGGACGCGTGCGGAGAATGATTCGGGAGCTGCAATCAAACGCTTGCATTGTTGGGAAAAAAGAGTGTATAAGCCACAACTACCCGCTATGGATGGTCTTTGGTGTCGATGTTTGGTACAAGACCATGTTCCCGCAGGCTGGGTTGTAACCTAGGCGGGTCTGCGGTTTTAGGAATATAGCGAATCGTCAAAGTGACCGTTCGAACCGGCTGAATTCAAGGAGGATTTATGTCTCAGTCACCTCATAGGCCTATAGCGCTGAAATTAGAAGTGTCTTCAAAGAAGGCATACATCCGCCCGAGACTGGTCGAGTACGGCAGCCTTGCGAAGCTGACCCAAGCAGTTAAAACCGGTGTAATCTCAGATTCTCCGACGTCCGCCAAGAGGCCTATCTGAGGCGCTGCGTTTCCAGTGTCTTGGATTTTTGACGCATGCCGGACCCGGTTGAGCGTCGGGATCCGGTTCTGGGCGTCGTGTCTCGCGATTGAGCAGATAGTAAGGCCCGGCGGTACGGCCTCGGATTTCGTCACGGAAAGCGGAATTCCGGGACCGGCTACCAGCCGGGCGTGAGTCGCGTGGGTTTTAGGTTGAGTTAAGCGAAATCGGCGAATTAGTCTGAGGCATGCGCCGTGCCTGTGGCGCAGAGAAGCGGCCCCCCTTCATCAAAGAGCTGCCGACGCGTGTTGCCCTTGACCGAAGGGCTGACATAAATGCATTCCGTTTAGTAGCGATGGACTGAGGCCGGAGGTTTGGAGCCGTGCTTTACCGGGTCTGCGGCCTGACTGTCTGCAGCGACACCCTGCTGCCTGAGGTGCCGCCTTCGCCAAAGGCCGGGCAGGATGTGCCGGTTGACGTGCGGGTGCGGCTTCAAGGTTCTTCCCGACCGCTTCCGAGACCGCTGAATTTGGTGCTTTCGAGCAATCTCGATGACGGTCGACCTTGGGCATCATGTTCCAAAACGGACGGAGGTTTCCTTTTTCGCTTTCACGGCTTGGCGGATTTTTTCGTCGACGCTCTCGGTCAGGAGATCGATTGCCGCTTTGAGACGGAGACCTCCCCGGTAACGCTTCGCCATCTTTTCCTCGACCAGGTTCTTCCGCTGGTATTGAATTTGCGCGGGCAGGATCCGTTGCACGCGACTTCGGTGCTAACGCCACGCGGGGCATGCGCGTTCATCGGGCCTTCTGGCACAGGAAAATCGACCTTGGCGGGAATTTTCCAGCTCGCCGGCTGCCCGGTCCTCAGCGATGATTGTCTGGTGATAAAAGAAGAGAGCGGATGCATAATGGCGACTCCCGGCTATCCGGGATTGCGCCTGCTGGAAGACACGCTGGAAGCGTTCCGCCACAATGGCGGCTCGGCGCTTCCGGTGGCTGATTACACTTCGAAGCTTCGGATAACCGCGGACGGCCAACGGGGCGAGTTTCTTGCCGATCAGCGGCCGCTGATACGTATCTACAACCTGGTGAGGTCGGCCAAGCCGAACGGCGGCAAGGCTAACGGCGCACCATCGATCGAGCCCATGTCCTCAGGCGATGCCTTCATGACGCTGGTCGAATCGGTCTTTAGGCTCGACCTGACAGACCGTGCGATGCTAGTCAGGCAATTCCGCTTTCTCGAACGGGTTGTTTCACTTGTGCCGGTCCGACGGCTAAACCTGCCCAATTCGCTCTCCTTTCTGCCGGCGGTTCGCGACGCGGTTTTGGCCGATATCGAAGCCGGATGAACTCTGCGGCGATAAGCGTCAGCAACCTTGCCAAGCGGTTCCCCATAACCAAAGGCATCGCGGAGATTGTCCGTCGGCCCTTCGCACGCCACTGGGCAACCGCGCTCGAGGACGTGGACCTCGAGGTCGAATACGGCGAGATCTTCGGGCTCCTCGGTCCAAACGGGGCGGGCAAGACGACCCTGCTTAAGATTCTCTGCACTTTGCTCTTGCCGACTAAGGGGAGCGCAGCCGTAAGCGGACACGACGTGGTGCGAGCGCCAGGAAGCGTTCGTCGCGCGGTTGGTTATTGCCTCGATACCGAACGAAGCTTCTATTACCGTCTCACGGGCAGGCAAAATCTCGCTTTTTTTGCCGCGCTCAACAACCTCGAATCGAAGCAGGCAGCTGCCCGAATCACCCAGTTGACCGGGATGCTGGGGCTGAGTTCGGCCGTCGACAGGCCATTTATGACTTATTCGAAAGGGATGCAGCAGAAGCTTGGCCTGGCGCGTGCGCTGATGACCGATCCTGCCGTTCTCCTGCTGGACGAACCTACCAGGAGCCTCGATCCCGCGGCCGCCGCCGAGTTTCGCCGCTTTATCCGCGGCACGCTTGCCGACAGATTGGGCAAGACCATCCTGCTCGTCACACACAGCCTCGAGGACGCCGGCGAATGCTGTGACCGCATGGCTTTGATGAATCAGGGCAGGATCTCGATGCGCGGTACCTGGGCCGAGGTCCGCGGGAGCATAAGCAACGGCGGCTTTCCCGAGGAACATTCGGACTCCCCGCGATGAAGAAGCTGTGGGCGTTCCTGAAGCGGGATTTCCTGATCGAAACCAGCTACCGCTTCTCGATGATCCTGCAGTTTAGTTCGATCATTTTCACCATCGCCTCCTATTACTATATGGCCCGTTTCGTCGGCGGTTCGCGATTTTCCGGCGGCGAAGTGCGCGCGGAGGATTACTTCGCGTTTGTTCTCATCGGGGTCGCGGCGCACGAATATCTGACCACTTCGATGGATGCGTTCTCGCGGGCCATCCGCGAATCGCAAGTGGCGGGTACGCTGGGCGCGCTGCTCTCGACCCAGACCTCGCTGGTAGCGGTCATTCTGTTGTCCGCCGCTTACCCGTTTCTCTGGACGTTGTTCGTGGTGGTGCTCTATCTCGCGCTGGGGGTGGGAATTTTCGGAGCGCACTTCGCGCTTGGAGATTGGGCCGCCGCGATATTGATCATGGCACTCTCTCTAATCTCTTTCAGCGGCTTGGGGACTCTATCTGCCGGCTTCATCATGATCTTCAAGCGCGGCAATCCGATCGTCTGGCTGTTCGGCGGATTGTCATGGCTCCTGGGCGGTGTGCTTTATCCGGTCTCGGTTCTGCCCTGGTGGCTCAGGCAGGCCTCGGCCCTGCTGCCGATTACGTAT
Organism: uncultured Pseudomonadota bacterium; assembly: GCA_963759165.1. Classification (GTDB taxonomy): domain Bacteria; phylum Desulfobacterota; class Binatia; order Binatales; family Binataceae; genus DATJOQ01. Next base: position 20,524 of record CAVWXK010000002.1, read on the forward strand.
ACGATCGAGGGGTTGCGAGCCGCCCTGCTGCGTGAGGCTCCGTGGAGCGAGCTGTGGCGCAGCGTGGGGCCGTTGATGCTGTTCGCGCTGGTGGTGTTCCCGCTCGGTATCGCGAGCTTTCAGATCGCCGCACGCTATACGAAGATCACCGGCACGCTCGAACAGTACTGACGGCATTCCATGCCGGCGGGTCAACGCTCTCCGCGGCTCGATTGCGGCGTTCCTCCCGATGATTGCTTTGGTAGCGGAGTGCACGAGGCGAAGTATCGTATGTCAGAACGAGGCAGGTTTTCTCCCGAAGATGAACTCCTGCTGCTGCTGGCAAGAGGGACCCTTACGCCCGAGGTTCAAGATCGGGCGCGGGACCTTCTGGCGCGAGAGCTTCGATGGTCCCTGATTCTGAATCGGCCCACGGCTTACCAGATTCTTCCGCTGGTCCATCGCCACCTTAAAACTCTCGGCTTCCCGGGAGTCCCAGCCGAGGTTCGGGCCGAACTGGAGGGGATATGCCGTGAAGCGGCCCTGCGCAACGCACTCGCCGTGCGCGAGCTTTCGGAACTGCTGCTACTGTTCGACGGGGCCGGGATTCCGGCGATCCCGTTGAAGGGCATGGCCCTGGCCGAGTCCCTCTATGGCGATTTGACATTAAGGATTTCCACCGATATCGACATCCTCGTCCCGCGCGCGATGGTGGGTCGCGCCATCGATGTCATTTCAACCAGGGGCTATCGGACCGGCTCCACGCAATGGTCCCGGAGTCGGCTGCTTAAGTCGTTCATCGAATACAACTTCGCGCGAGAAGAAGCCTCGCGTGACTACGATCTCGATCTCCACTGGGGCGTCCTATGGTGGTTGCCGTTGGACAAGGGCGCGATGGATGACCTTTGGTCCGAGGCTCGGCCCAAGGTCATCTTCGGGGCTCCGGCCTATGCGCTCAGCCCCGAGTGGGAATTCATGTTTCTGGCCGCGCATGCCGCGCGTGACTGCTGGCAAGGCCTCAAGTGGCTCGCCGACATTCAGCAAGCCTGCGCCCGTGGAGGGATCGATTGGCGGAAGGTCTGGGAAAAGGCCCGGCGCTTCGAATGGGATGAACTGCTGGAGCTTACCGCGAGTGTCTGCCGCGAACTCGTGGGAGCGCCCGTTTTCGCGAACGGCGCCGTTCGCGATCTGCCCCGATGGCTGAAGCCCGGTGTTCAGATCCGGCAGCCCCCCTTCTGGCTGCCTTCGGTAGCTCATCTCCATCTGCTGAAGCACAATTCGGAGCGGGTCCGCTACGTGCTTCACGGCTTGTTGATGCCGACGGTTTCCGATTGGCAGGCCATTCGCCTGCCCCGCTATCTCAGGTTTCTTTACTATCCGATTCGCCCGTTCAGATTGGGGTTTAAATTTATATCGTGGACCGTCGCCGCGGGACTGCGCCGGATTTTTCCAGGACCTCCAGCAGACACTACAGAGACGTGAGCGGTTCTTTCCCTGTTTTAAGGCTGACGGCTGCCCACTTGGGAGCCAAGGGCTGACTCTTAGACGTAATCCAGACGAGGCGGATTGGTCGTGAACTCGCGCCTAAGCGCTTCGTAGCTTTCGAGATTGTCCACGGTTCGGAACAGTCCGCGATGAACGTAGCCGAATAGCGGCATCTCGCGCGCCACCATCGGCGCGAAGACGTCGCCGATACTGCTGAAGGGCGGCGTTTTGGGCATAAAGCCGAAAACGGCCGGCTCGCAAATGTACGCGCCGCAAAACATGTAGCTTCGCAACGACGCGGCGATAGCGTCGCTGAGCCCCGCGGGATAATCGTCGAATCCTTCTCCGCGGCCGCGTACCAGCCGCACCCGCCGCAGCATCGCCGCGTCGTCGATTTCGAGCCTGCTGTAGTAATCGATGTTGTCGGGATGGAAGAGCGCGAACGTCGCCAGCGCTTCGCGCTCCCGATGAAGCTTCAGCATCGCGTCGAGGTCGAGGTCCATGATGCTGTCGGCGTTGAGCACCCAGAACGCCTCACTGCCGAAGTAATCCCGAAGCGCAAGCATCGGTCCGCCGGTTCCGAGCAGCGTCGGTTCCGGCGCGTAGGTGATGTCAATTCCAAGTGTCTTGCCGGTGCCGAGCGCACTTTCGATTTTGCCCGCCAAATGATGGACGTTGATCGCTACCTCGGTGATTCCGGCCCGCTTCAGCATCAGCAGCGGATAATGAATCAACGGCCTGCCGCCGACCTCGAGCAGCGGCTTGGGAATCTTCTCGGTCAGCGGCCGAAGCCGCTCGCCCTTGCCGCCCGATAAAACCAGCGCTTTCATTGCCGCCTATGCCGTCAGTGCCGCGCGCAGTTGCGGAAAATCGGAAAGCTCGGCCAGCATCCTGCGTGCCTGCTCAAGACAGTGAGGGAGGTACACGAGATAACCTGATTTGCCGGCGCGTTCGAGCCAGATGAAGCGGCCGATCGCCTTGAGCGCATGCTGAAGGACGCAGAGGCGATAGCTTTCCAGGAATTCCGCGGTCTCCGGAATTTTCGCCCCGCAACGTTTCATTCCGTCGAGATAGTAGGAAAGCAGACTCGATTCCAGTGCCGGCGTGATGACGGCGGCGGTGTCGCGAGTGGTGAGCAGCGCCGCAAGGTCCTGCGCCGCCGGCGCCATCAAGGCGTCCTGGAAGTCGATGACACGAATCACCGAGCCCTTCTGGACGAACAAATTTTGCCCGTGGAAGTCGCGATGGGACAGCACGCGCGGCAACTTCCCAAGGCACGCCGCCAACTCGCGCAACTCGGGCCGAATTGCCGTAGGGTCCGTATCCGGTGCGGCCACCGTCATCCCGCACTCCACGAACTGTTCCATCTCCCAAGCGAATAGCCGCTCGTCGTAGGCGACGCGAAACGCGATACATCGCGGATCGGGCCGCCGCGTGCCTTTCGCGTGGAACAGCACCAGCTCATCGAGCGCAAGCCGATAAAGCTCGCCCGCTCTGGAAGGCTCCCGCTTCGCGGCCTCGAAGAGTGCAACGTCGCCGACATCTTCGACGAGCAACAGACGTGTGCCAACAGACGCGAAGTACAATGCGGGAACCGCGACGCCGATCGAGGCAAGAAATCGATGGACATTGACCCAGGGCGGTTCGGAAAGCGGCTCCGGCAGCAACTTGAGTGCTCTCGCGTACAGCGGAAGATCGTCGGGGCCGAGATCGACCGCAATCGCGGTGCGCGGTGCGGCGGCGTCACTCGATTCGACGAAGACGCGCCAGAATCGACGCGCGGAGGCGTCGCCGCGCAGCGCAACTATCCGCTCGGCGCACGCGCCGGGCCATCGCCTCGCCAATGCGTCGGCGATCGACGGCAGCGGTTCGGATAGGCACGACGCGTTCGTCACAGCGACGATTGTAGCCGCCGATCGATGCCGCCGCCACGTTGCCTGTCCGACGAGAAAATCCGCGGTCTCCTCGATTTGAGCGTGCTGCCGATGCCAGCCATGATGTCGTCTTGCGGCAAACGGAAGCGTTCCGCTGGATTGGAAAAAGCACCTCTCATATTGTATTGCTATTGCCATTAGGTGCGCTTTTGGTGCTTTAACTTATGGCAACCTGGTTCCCGATCGCGGTTACGTTTATCGTCGCGGCCATCATCGTCGGCGTGATGGTCTCGATCAATCGGCTGCTCGGCCCCAAGCGCCCCAGCGCGATCAAGGGCGAGGCCTTCGAATGCGGCAACCCATCGAGCGGCAGCGCCTGGGGCCGCTTTTCGGTGCGGTTTTATCTGACCGCGATATTGTTCCTGGTCTTCGACGTCGAGGTGGTTTTTCTTTATCCCTGGGCGGTGGAACTAAGGAGACTCGGAACCTTCGGCCTGGTCGAAGCGCTGGTCTTCATCGCCATCCTGACGGTCGGGTTGGTTTATGCCTGGCAGCGCGGCGCGCTGGACTGGGACTAAAGGCGGTTGATGTCTACGCTAATTGAAAATCTCAAGGCCCGCTTCAGTGGGGAGCTCAAGGAAGCTTCGGTCAACAACTGCAACGAAAACGTGATCGCGATCGCGCGCGAGAACGCGCCGGCAATCCTGCGTGCCTTGCGCGACGAGCCGGACTTCGCGTTCAATTTTCTTGCCGATCTGACCGCCGCCGATTGGCCGGAGCGTGAGCAACGTTTCGAACGTCGTGTACCACTTGTACTCGCTCAAGCTGAAGCATCGGCTCCGGGTCAAGATCGCCGTTGCCGGGAACGACGCCTGGGTCCACAGCGCAATCGAGCTATGGAAGGCGGCGGATTGGCTCGAGCGCGAGTGCTACGACATGTTTGGAATCCGCTTCCAGGGTCATCCCGACCTGCGCCGGATCCTGCTTTACGACGCCTTCCAGGGCCATCCGCTGCGCAAGGACTATCCGGCCACAAGGCGCCAGCCTCTGGTGGAGGAAGTCGATCCGGTCGTCAACCCACGTCCGCCTTCGAGTTAACCCATGGCATTACCCGCGCGCTGGTCGCAAAAAATCGCGATTCCGGATTCCGCCGACGAGGTGATGGAAATCCAGATGGGGCCGTCCCATCCGGCCTCGCACGGCACCATCAAATTCAATCTCAAGCTCGAAGGCGAGCGCATCGTCGATTGCAACGTCGAAGTCGGCTACCTCCATCGCGGCTTCGAGAAGATGTGCGAGCAGGGAACCTGGACCCAGGTGTTCCCTTACACCGATCGGCTCAACTACGCCTCGTCCTGCATCAACAACGTCGGCTTCGCGCTGGCGGTCGAGAAGCTGCTTGGAATCCAGGCGCCCGACCGATGCCAGTACGCGCGGATGATCATGAGCGAGATCGCGCGCATCGCCGACCATTTGACCTGCCTCGGGATGGGAGCCGGAGAGGTCGGCGCGCAGACCGCGATGTTCTACATGCTGGAGGCGCGCGAACTGCTGTACGACCTGATCGAGGCGGTTACCGGCGCGCGCCTGACGGTGAGCTGGTGCCGGCTGGGCGGAGTCGCGCGCGACCTGCCGGCTGATTTTGAGGAGCGGCTCGGGCGCGCCTTCAAAAATCTCGATGCTATGCTTTCCGACTGCGACAAGCTGCTGTCGCGCAACCGCGTCTTCATCGATCGGATGTCGGACCTCGGCGTGCTTCCGGTCGAGGATCTGATCTCTTACGGCGTCACCGGCCCCCTGCTGCGCGCCTCAGGGATAAGCTACGACATCCGCAAAGCGGACCCGTACCTGTTCTACGACCGAATGGATTTCGAGGTGCCGCTGGGAGAGCGCGGCGACAACTACGACCGCTTCAATATGCGGTTTCAGGAGATCTATCAGTCGAAACGGATTCTCGAGCAGGCTATCGAGCAGACTGCCCGATGGGCCGGTGGCGGTCGCCGATCCCAAAATCACGCTGCCGCCCAAGGAGCGCGTCTACAACTCGATCGAAGGGCTGATGAATCACTTCAAGCTCGTGATCGAGGGCGTCAAGGTGCCGCCGGGCGAGGTCTATCACGCGGTCGAAGGGCCCAACGGCGAGTTGGGTTTCTACGTGATCAGCGACGGCAGCGGACGGCCCTACCGGGTGCGTGTGCGCCCGCCGTGCTTCCTCGCGATGGGCGCGCTCAACAAGATGCTGATCGGCCACATGATTCCCGACATCATCACGACCTTCGGCATGATCAACATGATCGGCGGCGAGTGCGACCGCTGACGCCGGCATCCCATGTCTGGTTCGGCTCTTTCGGAACGACTGGCTCGAATCTCCCATAACGGCACCCTCTGGCTCACCCACTACGGCCGCAAAACCGGCAAGCCGTACGAAGTTCTCATCTGGTTCATGGTCGAGGGCGAGACTGTTTACCTGGCCACGCTCAACAAGAATCGGCAGTGGTGCCGCAACGTCAGGGTCAATCCGCGGGTCTCATTGCGGATCGGACAGGCAACCTTCGAAGGCGAAGTGGACGAACTCACCGGCCCGATCGAAAAGGCCCACGTGCTTGAACTGGTGAAGCGCAAGTATTGGTACTCGCAGCCTTTCATGTTCCTGATGAAAATGATCGGAAGGGAACCCATAAGCGCGGCGTTCCGCGTCACGCTGGGGCCCTCCGACATCGTCGCTTGACGCGTCCCTGCGCGGCCATCGCGGGATGCGCTGCGAGCGGAGCGGGCTTTGCCCGGCCGAACCGCACGGTTATCATCGAACCTCGGATGCTGTTGTTACGAATCCGCGCTGCCGGTGACGCTTGCGAGCGATGGACCACGCTTTGAATAACGAGTTCCCCGCTCCACGCCGAATACTTTTCGTGCTGCTTGGCGCGATCGGCGACGTGGTGCGGGCGCTGCCTTTGCTCGGCCGCGTGCGCCGCGCCTGGCCGGATGCTCATATCGCATGGGCGGTCGAGCCCAAGTCGCAACCGCTGCTCGATGGCCATCCCTGGCTCGATGAGATTCTGGTTTACGATCGCCGGCGCGGGCCGTGGGCGTTCGCGCCGTTTCTGCGCCGGGTTCGCGCCGGCAGGTTCGACCTGGTTTTCGATTTGCAGCGCCATCTCAAGAGCGGCATCGCGGCGCTGGCTTCAGGCGCTCCCGAGCGAATCGGCTTCGCGCGCGAAAACACCAAAGAGTTCAACCATCTTTTCTCGACTCGACGCATCGCGCCGCAGCCGCCGATGAAGCTCAAGCTGTTGCAGTATCAGGCCTTTGCCGATGCGCTCTCGATTCCTCCCGCGCCGATTGAATTCGGCTTCGAGCCATCGATGGCGGAGCGCACGCGCGCGGAGGCGCTGCTCATGGACGCTCCCCGGCCGATGGTCGGCGTGATTCTGGGATCGTCGTGGCCGAGCCGGATTTATTTTCCCGAGGCGATCGCCGATGTGCTTCGCGAGCTCGGGCAAAGTCGCGACGGACGAGCCGGGCTCTTTCCGCTGCTGCTCGGAGGAGCGGAGGAAGTCGAGCTTGCGGCCGAAGTGATGGCGCTTGCGGGCGACGTGCCGATGCTGAACCTGACGGGAAAGACCCGGCTGCGCGATCTGCTCGCGATTTTCCCCCATTGCGCCGCGGCTTTCGGCCCTGACTCGGGCCCGATGCATATCGCGGCGGCGGTCGGATGCCCGGTGGTCTCGCTCTGGGGCTCAACCGCGCCCGAGCGCTCCGCGCCGTGGGGCTTCGCTCACCTTGCTTTGAAGGGCGAAATTCCCTGCCATCCGTGCTACCTGCGCCGATGTCCGATCGGCCGCGAATGCATGCGGCGAATCTCGCCGGCGTCCGTGGTCGGCGCGATCCGGAGCGCGCTCGTCAACGTCGCACCCGACGTGCACGCACCCTCGGTCATCAGCAACGTCGACGGTGGCTAAGCGCGGCACCGGCGGCTAACCTGCCCTTGACGTTGAGCTGTCTCGTGCGCCATAGCCGGCAGATTCCAAAAGGGTCACGTATGCGCTGAATGAGTGCGGTATATGGCAACGTCTGCGAAATCTGTGTTAATTTACGTCTCGGCGAAGGCGACATCGCGCGCCTTTGTCAGCTGACAAGCGCATATGGCGCCAAGACTTCCAGACTTTATAGGTGTTGGACTCGCCCATGCGGGCTCGACGTGGCTTCATTGGGCTCTCAAAGAGCGCGTCGGCCTGCCGCTTCCGAAGAAGGAAACCCACTTTTTTGACTGGCACTATCAGCGCGGTCTGGATTGGTATGTGACATCTTTCGCCCACTGCCGCGAGGACCAACCGATGGGCGAGATTTGCAACTACTTCCCCTCGCGGGACGCGTGCGAGCGAATCGCGCACCACATCCCGCGATGCAAGATCATCTGCTCGCTGCGCGATCCGGTCGACCGGGCCTACTCAGCCTATAAGTTCGCCCTGTACAACGGACTCACGCGCGACAGTTTCGAACGCGCACTCGAGCGCACGCCGGCCATCACGGCAGGCAACCTCTACGCGCACCATCTTGCCGATTGGTATGCGAAGTTCGGCGAGGATCGGGTTCTCGTCGTGTTCTTCGAAGAGCTGCGCGCACGTCCGCAAGTCTATCTGGACCGGGTCTGCGATTTCATCGGCATCGAGAGAATAGCCGTCGCTTCGCTGAAACTTCCGGCCAGAGCTTTCAATTCGCATGCGCTGATGCCGCGTAATCCGTCGATAGCGCGAAAGGGGCGCCGCGCGATCAACTGGCTGCGCGATCGCGACTACGGAAGTATGGTCGACCTCCTGGAACGGGCTGGTGTCTGGAAGCTCTGCTTCGCCGGAAAGTTTCCGCCGATCGACCAACAACTCGAGGCGCGTCTGCGCCAACAGTGTCTGCCTGAGATCGAAGCACTCGAGAAATTGACTCGATGCGACTTATCGTCGTGGAAGCCCTCTTCTCCCGACGTTGTCGAAATGACTTCCAGCGGCAGCCGGGCATGAGCGGAAGGTGAGCCATTCGCCGGCATGGCGAACATCCCTTTTTGTATTCACCAGGATAACCATACAGACTATAACGATCGCCTGGAAAGCCGGAGAATGCGGTTTGGCCTTGCGTACCGCTCACCCCCGGTGCCGGCGGAGCCTGAGTGCGGTGCGCCAAGCCGAGGTCGCGCGAACAACCGGCGGGTTGCGATCGCTCAACCCGGCCACTGGCGCGTGAGGAAAGGTCAACGATGGAGCAAACCAGGATCTCGGTGGTTATCCCGGTCTTTAACGAGGTCGATACGATCGGTGAAGTGATCGGCCGAGTGCTCGATTGCGGCTTCGATACCGAGGTCATCGTGGTCGACGACGCCTCGGTTGACGGCACTCGCGACTTTCTCAAGCGCTTCGAGCATCCGCGGGTGCAATGCTTTTTTCACTCGGTCAATCAGGGTAAAGGCGCCGCGCTGCGGATGGGATTCGCTGCCGCGCGCAATCCATTTGTAGTGGTGCAGGACGCCGACCTCGAATACGACCCCAAAGACTATCGCGATGTGCTCCTGCCGCTGATCGACGGCCGCGCCGACATGGTCTACGGCTCGCGCTTTCTGGGCGGGCCGCATCGCGTGATGTTCTTCTGGCATTACGTGGCCAATCGCACACTGACGCTGCTCTCCAATGCGGTGAGCGACCTGAATCTCAACGACATGGAAACCGGCATGAAGGCGTTTCGCCGCGACAAGTTGAGCGCGCTTACCCTGAGCGCCAACCGCTTCACCTTCGAGCCGGAGATTACCGCCAAGGCGGCGCGCGCGGGATGGAGAATCTACGAGGTGCCGATCTCGTATTCCGGACGCACCTACGAGGAGGGCAAGAAAATCGGATGGCGCGACGGACTGACGGCGATTGCGGCCGTCTTATACTACCGTTTTTTCGATTAGTCTCATCCGGTCGCGCCCGCCATCCGAAGAACAGACGTTGGTGAGAGCAGAGCCACGATCACGGCTTCGGATTCTCGGCGTCGATCCGGAGCGCAACTTTGCCGGCGGCGAGAGTCAGGTGCTCGGCCTGACGCTCGAACTCATCCGCGCCGGCCATCAGGCGGAACTTGCCTGCGATCCGCAGGGACTGCTCTGGCGCAGAGCCCTCGCGGCGGAAATTGTCTGCCATCCGCTCACGATTCGCAACGCCATCGACTTGCGCGCCGGGCTCAAATTACGCGCCATCTTGAACCGGGGCGCTTACGATGTGGTCCATTTTCATACCTCGCGGGCGCATGCGATGGCGCCGTTCGCGGGCGGGCGGTCCCGTCGCACGGGCAGGCGAGTGCTGATCGTGACGCGGCGGATGGACTACGTTCCGAACCGGATGTTCGCGCCCTGGCTGTACAACCGCGCGGTCGACGCGGTGGCGGCAATCTCGGCCGGTGTATCCCAGGCGCTCCAACGCGCGGGCGTTGCGCCCGAGCGAATCACGGTTATTCCAAGTGGCGTCGATTGCGAGCGCTTCCGGCCGCCGTCGGAGGCGGAACGCGCGGCGGCGCGCGCAGCGCTTGGCATCGGCGCGGATGAAGTCGCGCTGGGCACGGTCGGGATGCTTGAGCCGCGCAAGGGCCATCGCGTGCTGCTCGACGCGCTGGCGGCGTTGGTATCCGGTTCGAGCGCCTTGCGATGCTTTATCGCGGGCAGCGGCTCCGAACGTGAGGCGCTGGCGGCGAGGATTCGCGAGCTTGGGCTTACGGCCACGGTCAGCCTGACGGGTGGCGTCGAAGATCCACGTCAGCTACTCTCGGCGCTTGACGTTTTTGTTTTTCCATCGCTCAAAGAGGGGCTTGGCGTCGCATTGATGGAAGCGATGGCATGCGGGCTCGCGGTGGTGGCGAGCAAGACCGGTGGAATCGGCGAGGTGGTCGAACACCCACTGAGCGGCGTGCTGGTCGCTTCGGGAAACGCCGCCGAGTTGGCGCGTGCGCTGACGAATTTGATGGCAGCGCCGGCGCTCAGGCGCGAAATGGGAATTGCCGCACGGGCGCGGATAGTTGAAGGTTTCAGTATGACGGCGATGGCAGCGCGGACGCTCGAACTCTATCAGACTTACCTCGATAGGGCGCGCACCGCGGAAAGGACGAAGCGATGCGCAGCATGACCGGGTTCGGGCGGGCGGAGATGGAGCGCGGCGGAGTGCGCGTGGCGGTCAACGTCCGCGCGCTCAATCAGCGATTCCTCGAATTGAAAATGAGCCTGCCGCGGGGATGGGGAGAGCACGAGGGCGAGATGCGAAAGCTCGTGCAAAGCTTCGTCGAGCGCGGGCGGGTCGAGGTAACGATTCGCCGCGTGAGTCTCCGGCCGCCGCCGACTCGGCTCATAGTCAACGAAGCGCTGGCCGGCCAGTACGTCGAAGGAATGCGCCGGCTGAGCAAGCGATTGGGCCTGGGACGGGAAATCGCGCCGGAAGCGATACTCCAGCGCCCCGAGATCTTTCATGTGGTGGAGGAGGAGCAGGATTCCGACGCGGAAATCGAGCTTGGCCGCAAGGCGCTTGCGCAGGCGCTGAAGGCGCTGGACTCGGAACGGACGCGCGAAGGCGCCGCGCTCAAGAAAGATGTCACGACGCGACTGGCGAAAATCCAGCGCGCGGTGGACAAGATCGGCAAGCTCGCGGCGGCCGTGCGCCGCACCGTAATGGACAGTTTTCAGGCCCGGGTCCGCGAACTGGTCGGGACCCTGCCGCTGGATGAGAGGCGCCTTTACGAGGACGCCGCGGCTACCGCCCAGCGCGGCGATATCAGCGAGGAACTGGTACGGCTGACCAGCCATCTGGCGGGCTTCAGGGAGCTGCTGGCCAAGCCGAGCGGAGTGGGCAAGCAGATCGACTTCCTGCTTCAGGAAATCAACCGCGAAACCAACACCATCGGCGCCAAATCGCAAAACGCCGAGCTGTCGCGGGTAGTGGTCGAGGTCAAAGGCGAGTTGGAGAAGATCCGCGAGCAGATCCAGAATATCGAGTAAATAAGCCATGTTTATGCCGATCTGCTGCCGTTGAAAGCTTTCTAATGCTTGGATAAGCTCAAACATGGATCGGCTGTCCCGTCGCGGAATTATCTTCATCCTTTCAGGCCCTTCCGGAGCCGGCAAGAGCACTATCTGGCGCGCCGCGCTCAAATCGATCGAAGGGCTGGAGCCCTCGATTTCACTAACCACACGGACGCCACGGTCGAATGAAATCGATGGGGTGGATTACCACTTCGTGACCGAGGACGAGTTCAAGCGCGGAATCCAACGCGGCGATCTCGCCGAATGGGCGGGCGTGTTTGGCTCTTCCTACGGCACGCCTCGTGCTCCGCTCGATCGGGCGGTGGCCGAGGGACGTGATATACTACTGGACATAGACGTTCAGGGGGCGCGTCAGCTTCGCCGCCAGTATCCGGCCGATGCGGTCACTATCCTCGCGATGACTCCCAGCTTTGAAGTGCTTGAAGAGCGGCTGCGCCGGCGCGGCACCGAGGAGCCGGCGGCGATTGCGCGGCGGCTTCAGCGCGCCGAAGAGGAAGTCGCCGCATATACCGAATACGACTATCTGCTGATCAACGATGAATTAGAATGTTCGATGGAGCGATTAAAGGCCATAATCGAGGCCGAACGATGGAGGGTCGCGCGGCTGCGCGAGGGATTCGCGCCGTGGAGGCGCTAGCGCCATACCCCGACCAGCTCGATGAGCTGATTAGGCGGGTGCGGGAGTACAATCCGCAGGCCGACGAGGCGCTGATCCGCCGCGCCTATGAATTTTCCGCGCGCCAGCACGGCGCGCAGAAACGGATGTCGGGCGAGCCCTACGTCATCCATCCGCTCAACGTCGCGCTTATCATCACCAGGCTCAAGCTCGACGTTCCGTCGATCGTCACCGGATTGCTGCATGACCTGATCGAGGATACGCCGACTTCGCTGGCGGAAATCCAAAGCACCTTTGGAGCCAACGTCGCCCAACTGGTCGACGGCGTCACCAAGGTCTCCAAGATCACCTTTCAGAGCCGCGAGGAGAAACAGGCCGAGAACTTCCGCAAGATGATTATCGCGATGGCGCGCGATATCCGCGTGGTTCTGGTCAAGCTCGCCGATCGTCTGCACAACATGGAGACGCTCGACCATCTGCCCGCCGATCGGCGGATCGAGATCTCGCGCGAGACGCTCAACGTCTACGCGCCGATCGCCCATCGCCTCGGCATCTATTGGCTCAAGTCCGAACTCGAGGACGCCGCCTTTCGCTACGTCAATCCCGCCGGCTACTCGACGCTCAAGGCGTTCGTCGCCAAGACCCGGGCCGAGCGCGAGGAGTACATCAAGGCGGTAATCGAAATCCTCTCGCAGCGGCTCAAAGAGGCGGGCGTGAAAGCCGATGTCACCGGCCGGCCCAAGCACTTCTACTCAATCATGAGCAAGATGGAGCATGACGGGCTGACCTTCGACCAGGTCCACGATTTGGTCGCGTTTCGGATCATCGTAGGCTCGGTGCGAGAATGCTACGAGGCGCTGGGCGTGGTTCACGCCAACTGGAAGCCGGTGCCGGGGCGGTTCAAGGATTACATCGCGCTGCCCAAGCTCAATATGTACCAGTCGCTGCACACCACGATGATCGGTCCGCGGGGCGAGCGGATGGAAGTGCAAATCCGGACCCATGAGATGCACAAGGTGGCGGAGGAGGGAATCGCCGCGCACTGGAACTACAAAGAGGGGAACTCCACGGGCCTGCGCGACAGCGAGCGGTTTGCCTGGCTGCGCAGGTTGATCGAGTGGCAGCAGAATCTCAAGGATCCCGAAGAATTCCTTTCTACCGTGAAGGAAGACCTGTTCCCGGAAGAGGTCTTCGTCTTCACGCCCAAGGGCGACCTGCTGGACTTTCCGCCGGGCTCGACGATTATCGATTTCGCCTATCGGATCCATTCGCAGGTCGGCAATCATCTGACCGGTGCCAGAATCAACGGCCGGATGATGCCGCTGCGGTACAAGCTGCGATCCGGCGACACGGTCGAAGTAATTACCTCCGAGAAGCAGAATCCGGGCAAGGATTGGCTCAACTTCGCGATCACCGCGCGGGCCAAGAGCCGCATCCGCCAGTGGCTGCGAGCGCAGCAGGCCGAGCGCTCGCTTCAGCTCGGCCAGGCGCTGCTGGAGCACGAACTTCAGCCGCTGGGTCTGACCGTGGCGCAGCTCAGGCGCGAGGGGCGGCTCGACGCCGCTGCCAAGGAGTTCTCGAACAAGGACGCCGATGGTCTGCTGGCGTCGCTCGGCTACGGCATCATCACCGCCGGGCAATTGCTGGCCAAGGCGCTGAAGCCCGAGGAGTTGAAGCTCTATCGCGCCGAAAAGCAGCCCGTGCCAACCACCAGCGCCGCCAAGGAGCGCGCGGTCAAGGAGGCGCAAAAGGCGATCTCCAACGCGGTCGTGATTTCCGGCGTGGGCGACGTGATGGTGAGGTTTGCGCGATGCTGCAATCCGCTGCCCGGCGAGGGAATCACCGGCTTCATCACGCGAGGCCGCGGAGTCACCGTCCATCTGCTCGGATGCACGCGTGCGCTGGAGAGCGATCCTCAACGCCGGGTGTCGCTGGTATGGAAAGAAGGTGAGGGCAGCCCCCGGCCGATCCGCCTCGAAGTGCTCTGCCTGGACCAGCCGGGATTGCTCGCCGCGATGTCCAAGGCGATCGCGTCGGCAGGAGTGAACATTTCCAGCGCCGAAGTCAAACCCGGCGGCATCGACGGACGCGCGCTTTCAATCTTCGAGTTGAGCATAAGCAGCGCCCGCCAGCTCAACGCCGTGATGCATTCGCTGGGCGCGACCGAGGGCGTGCTGCGGGTGTCGCGCCTGGGCCATCAGAACGGCAATCGTGGAACGGGCCAGTCCCGCGCGTCGCGGGGAGCCTGACATCAGCGTAAGGCGGTACCGATCAATGAAGAATCCGGTGCAAACCGAGCATGCTCCCGCGGCGCTGGGGCCGTATTCGCAGGCCGTCGAGGTCAATGGATGGGTCTTCTGTTCGGGACAAATCGGGCTTGAGCCCGGCTCCGGCAAGCTGATCGAAGGCGGAATCGAAGCGGAAACCCGCCGCGTGCTTGAAAATATCCGCGCGGTCCTTGCGGCCGCGGGGCTTACCCTGGCGGATGTCGTCAGCACGAGCATCTTTCTCAGCGACCTCAAGGACTTCGAGACCGTAAACCGCATTTACAGCGAGCATTTCAGCGCGCCCTACCCCGCGCGCGCCACGGTACAGGCGGCGGCGCTGCCGCGCGGCGCGAAAATCGAGATCGCGGCAATAGCCAGCCGCTCAGCCGCCTAATTGCCGGGGCCGGCGGCGGTCAGCCGCGCGAGCGTGAAAGAATCCAGGTAGCGTTCGAAGGGGTCGAGCTTGCGCGCCGATCGCACCAGGCGTTCGAGATTGTTGCGCACCAACGCGCGATCGAGCGGGGGCGGGTAAAGGCGAGCCTTGTCGAGGTCGAGAATCACGACGGTGAAGCTCTCGCCGATCTTGGTCACGAACAGATTGTTGAGATTGAGATCGGCGTGATACAGGCCGCGCCGATGCATGGTGTCGATCGTCAGGCGTGCCTGTTCGATAACGTGTGCGCGCACCACCGGGTCGTCGTCGACGCTCAGGAACCGCCAAAGCGTCATCCCGCCGATCGCCCGGGTGAGGAAACATCCCCGATAAACCATCGGCGCGACCCATTCCACCATCGCGCCCATCGGCTCGACCACCGGGATGCCGCGCCGGCGCGCCGCCAGCGAGACCTTGAGCTCGCGCAGCGGCCGCGGAATCGCCCCGAAGTAGAGATCCGACAGTACAAAGCGAATCAGTCCTCCGCGCCTGGAGCATCGTACGAAAAGCTTTGGCGCGCCATCGAGGTTCAGCGGAAACGCACCGCCGCGATTGCCGATGCCGGGCCGCCGTTCGGCCATCAGCGCCGAAAGTCGCGCCGCGATCGTCGATGCGTACGGCCTCAGGGCCTTGTGGAGATAGAGCCGTCGCGAACCCAGCTTCAGGCGTATGAACTCGTTGCCCAGGACGCGGCGCGAGCCCCCTTTGGTTTCGCCTTCGCGGGAAATGAGACTCATCGAGGCCACCGATAGCGGCGAGTTCCGCGCTTGACGATTCGGCTCACTCCAGCGGCAACGCTTCGTCGATCAGCATGATCGGGATGTCGTCCTTGATCTGATAGAGCAGCTTGCACGCTTGGCAGGCCAGACCGTCCTGCCGCTCGGTCAGGCGCAATTCACCCTTGCACTTGGGACACGCGAGAATATCGAGCAAGTCCTGGCTTACGGCCATCGATGGAAGCCTCCTTTAGTGCCCCCTCTCTGTAATCTCCCCCGGCGGGGGAGAACTAAAGGGAGGAAGCCGGTTTTATCGCAGGGTGTTGAGACCACTGGCTCACTGATTTCGTAATCCGAACCATTTTTTCTCAACACTCTGCTAAGCGTGAACGGCGAGCGGCGCCGGCGCGTCGCCGATGATCATTTCGAGCAGCCGGCCTTCGTCTTTATCCATCGCGACTTCCAGCCTCAATGCGTACAGAAAATCGCGGACAAAAGGAAAGCGTTCGAGCTTGATAAGATCCTTCTCGGTCGTGACCACCATGTCGGCGGTCCTTGCCGAGCGCGCGATACGCTGCCAATCCGCCGAGGTGTAGCTGTAGTGATCCGGATATTCCAGCACCCCGGTCAGGTCGGCCTCCGCCGCGCGCAGCATTTCATAAAATGGACGCGGATTGGCGATTCCGCTCACGGCGAGCACGCGCCGGCCGCTAAGCGTGTACAGCGGGGCTTCGCGCCACGTTCCTTGATCGAGGCAGACCAGCGCGCGTGGCCGAATCGTGCCTGCAAGCACCTTCCGTCGGCCCAATTTAATCATCTGCGCCGGCGTGAGGCCGCTTTCCGCACCTTCGCCGGAACTCAGTGTCACCACGGCGTCGGCGCGGCGAACGGCGCCGAGCCGCTCGCGCATCGGGCCCGCCGGCAGAACCCATCCGTTGCCCAGCCCACGCTCAAGATTGACGATCACCAGGTCGAGATCGGGTTCGAGCCGAAGCTGCTGAAAAGCGTCGTCCAGAATCACAACGTCCAGACGCCCGTATTGTTCCAGCATCCGCACGCCATCGATGCGCTGCGCCGCGACCGCGATCGGTCCGTCGAAACACCTCGCCATCATCACCGGCTCGTCGCCGGCTTCATCGGGGCCGAGTTTAAGTTCGCGGCCATCCGAGACCAGATGAGCGGGACCGCCTCCCTTGGAGCCACCGTAGCCGCGACTGACGATTCCGACCTTGAGCCCGCGCGCGGCGAGCGTGCGCGCGAGGTAGAGCGTGAACGGGGTCTTGCCGTTGCCGCCGACGGTCAGGTTGCCGATGCTGATTACCTTGACGCTGCCGGCGCGCCGCCGAACCCGTGGCAGCCTTCTGATCGCCGATCGCCCCGCCATCGCGGCCGAATACATGATCGCCGGCGGTACCAGCGCCATCCACAGCGGCCATGCGTACCAAGGGATATCTTTTCGCCACAATCGTTCGATCCGGGAACGATTCGAAAATCGCGTTAGGCCGGACATGACTCAGCTGAGACTAATCAGCGGCCGCAGATGCATCAAGGTGCGTCCGACGGCGCCGCCAAAATGTTCGAAAGCGCGCCGGGCGTTTTGGCCGCATCGCGGCGGACACTTTTCCTCATCGGCTAACAGCTCGACGTGCGGTTGTGGTCAATTCGTTGGCGTCGATGACCGATCTGCCGCCGCCGGCTTCAATTAATGCTTGGGCCATCGCGAGTTGGTTCTCATGGTACGGGCCGAACAGGACCGGAATCCCGGCCGCCGCAGGTTCGCCGAGGTTCTGGCCGCCGCGACCGGGTACGAGGCTGCCGCCGACGAAAGCGACCGCTGCGCGTCCGTAGAGTGCGCGAAGCTCGCCGATAGTGTCGAGCAGCAAAACCGGCGGATTATTCGCGCCGGCCGGCGCCGGCAATCCGCTCGCCTTGACGTAGGAGAGATTGGCGTCGCGAAGAAGTTCCGCGACCTCGCCGTGCGCGCGACGTGGCGCGGAGCGAGCACGAGCAGAGATTCGGGAACCGCTCGCGTATCCTGCGAAAGGCGTCGACACAGGCGTTTCTTCGCCGGGCGCGGTCGAGCCGGCAACAACGTCGTGCGGCCGGAGAGCAGCGCCTCAAGCTCGGGGCGAATCGGTGATGGCGCCGAAGCCGGCCTCCAGATCGTAGCTTGGTGTTGCCGGTGACTTTCACCTTGGTGCGGGAAGCGCCCAGCGCGACGTAACGATCCGCGTCGGCCTCGACTCTGGACGAGGATGAGATCGACCCCCGCGAGCGCGCCGGCCGATCAGCGAGCGAAGCCGGCGATAACGTCCGCAGCGAACGCTCCGAGATTCGGCCGTTAATGATCACGACTCTCGCGCCGACGGTCGCGTGCCTCGATCAGATAATTCGGCCATAGTTCGGTTTCCGCGATTAGCACGATGTGCGGCCTGAACCGATCGAGGAATCCGCGCACGGCGATTGGCCAATCCAGCGGCGCGAGCAGAGTGCACGGGCGCGCGGGAATTGCGCGACGGCGGCGTCGCGGCCTGCCGGCGTCATCGTGGTAATGAAGATCGCGGCGTCCGGGAAATCGCCAAGGATCCCACGCCAGCGGCCGACGCCGCTCGATTTCGCCTACCGAGGCCGCGTGAAGCCAGATCCGCGGCGCGCCGGCTCCTCGAGAAGGCCGGATCGACCCGTCCCAGGCGCTGGCGACGATTCGCGGGATCGCGCCGCCCGAGGCGATCAGCGCGAACGGCAATGCCGGATACCAGAGCGCGTTATAAACGATGTGGAGCACTAAATTTCGCTCAAAGCCGCGCGGCGCCGGGGATTTCCGGGCACCAGGTCAGCTTCAATCCTGGCTGACGAGTTTGTCAAGAGCCGCGTCGACCGTCGAGCTCGCGGCGACTGGAATTGCAATCGTAGAGTTTGCGATACTCCTGCCCCGCGCCATCAGCTCGTCGTGGGTGCCCTCTTCGATAATCGCCCCGTGCACGATCACCGCTATACTTGTCGGCCCGGCGCACCGTCGAGAGGCGATGCGCGATCACCAGCGTGGTGCGATTTTCGATCAGATGCTCGAGCGCCTGCTGCACGAGGCGCTCGGCCTCGGAATCGAGCGACGAGGTCGCTTCATCGAGGATCAGGATCGGCGCGTTCTTGAGCAGGGCTCGCGCGATCGCGACGCGTTGGCGTTCGCCGCCCGAAAGCCGTATCCCCAATTCGCCGATCACGGTTTCGTAGCCCTTGCGGGAGGTCGGAAATGAAATCATGGGCGTTGGCCAGCTTGGCGGCGGCGACCACCTGCTCCATGCTCTTCTCGATACTGCCGTAGGCGATGTTGGCGTGGACGGTATCGTTGAACAGGAAGGTGTGCTGCGTGACGAGCCCGATCTGGGAGCGCAGCGACGCTAAGCGAAAAACGCCGGATATCGACCCCGTCGATCGTGATGCGGCCCTGCTCCGGGGTCGTAAAAGCGCGGGATCAGGTCGGCCATGGTCGATTTGCCGCCGCCACTCATGCCGACCAGCGCCACCACCTCGCCGGCGCCGATTTCGAGGTTGATATCGCGCAGCACCCACTCTTCGCCGTAACGGAAGCCGACGCCCTCGAAGCGGATCGGATGGCGTGCCGGATTTCAGCTCGAGCGGGTCGCTGGCGCTCGATGACGTCGCTAGCCTGATCGATCATCTCGAACACGCGCTCGGCGGCGGCGATCCCCTGCTGGATAGTGTTGTTGGTCTTGGTCAGGCGTTTGAAAGGTTCGTAGACCAGCAGCATGGCGGCGAAAAAGGCGCCAAACGAGCCCACGGTGCGCCCACCGGTAATCACCGACGAGGTCCCGTAAAACAGCACCGCCACCACCGCGCACGCCGCCATCGACCTCGATCATGGGTGTGGTGAAAGCCTTGATGCGCGCCACCCGCATGTAAATCCTGTACAGGCGGCGCAACTCGGCGTCGAAGCGGCGGCGCTCGTAGTCCTCCATCCCGAAGGCCTTGACCACGCGATTACCCTGGATGGTTTCCTGCAGCAGCGTGGAGAGGCCGCCAAGCTGCTTCTGCGCGCTCCTGGTCATCTTGCGCATCTGCTTGGAGAATCCGGTGATCGGCAGGACAGCGGCCGGAAAAACCACGAACGCGACAAGCGCCAAAGTCCAATCGATATAAAGCGCGGCGGCGATCAGCGCGACCAGCGAACTGCCGTCGCCGATAACCGAAAAAATTCCGTCGGTTGCGGCCGACGAGATCAGGCCGACATCGTTGACTACCCGCGAAACCATCATCCCGGTAGGCGTGCGATTGAAGAACGACAGCGGCAGTTGCTGGAGGCGATCGTTGAGTTCGGAACGAACGTCCAGCACGATCTTCTGCCCGAGGTAGGAGGTCAGATAGTTGCTGCCGAAGTTGGCGACCGCGCGGACCAGAAACACCCCCAGGATCGCGAGCGAAAGCGAGCGCAGACTGTCGAGGCTCTTTAGCGACGTGAGCTGATTGATGAAACCCTTGGCCAGAAACGGGATCGCCCCGCTGCTGGCGCTCAGGATCAGCATCGCCGCCACCGCCAATATCAGGTGAGGAAACACGTAGGGACGGAGGTAACGGAGCAAGCGCCGATAGGTTGGTGGTAAAATCGTCATGTCATCATGTCCAAAGCCATCGCGGCGACCCGTGCGGCGGCTCCCGGCGTCCCCAGGCGGGAACGCAGCGCGTGCAGCGCCGCGATGGTGGAGCTTCGCCGCGGCTCACACAACAAGGGCTCGGCGGCGCGGACCAGGTTCGCGCTGGTCACCTGTCCCTGGAGCAGTTCGGGCACGATTTCCCGACCCGCCAGAATATTGGGCATGCCCACCAGACTCACTCCCCTGACCAGCAGTCGCGCGGTGAGCCAGGTCAGCGATGAAACCTTGTAGGCGATCACCATCGGGCAACCGAGCAGGGCGGTTTCCAGGGTAGCGGTGCCGGAGGCAACCAGCGCCACCTCGCTGGCCGCCACGATACTATAGGTGTCGTTGTCGATTATACGGATGCCGTCGAGAGGAACGCCGCTTTCGCGCTGAAGGTCTGCGGGCGTCAGCGTGTGCGCCAGCGCGAGGCATGGAATGAGGCCGTATTTATGCGCGAGCGTGCGCGCGGCCTCCACCATCGGCTCGAGCAGATGGCGAATCTCCGCGGGTCGGCTGCCGGGCAGGATCGCAAGCAATCGGGCTTGCGGAGAAAATCCGTGGCGGGCAAGGGTCTCGGCCCGATCTCCGGGAACCGTCAGGTCGAGCAGCGGATGTCCCACGAAGGCAACCCGTTTTCCCGCCTGTGCGAATACCTCGGCCTCGAACGGGAACACCACCGCCAGCCGATCGGTGCGATCGATAATCTTGCGGATTCGGCCGCGCCGCCACGCCCAGACCTGGGGCGCGACGTAGTAAAGGACGCGGACGCCCGCCTGCCGGGCGGTCTTCGCGAGCGGCAGGTTGAAGTCGGGGAAGTCGATCAAAATCAGCAGGTCCGGCTTCTCGCGTTTCAGAATCGCGCGCAATTCGAATTGTGCACCCAGCGTATGGCGGATCGTCGAGGCGAGTTCGGTCAGCCCCATGCCGGTAATTTCTTCGGTGCGATAAAGGGCGCGCACGCCCGCGCTGCGCATCCGTTCCCCCGCGATTCCGAAGATCTCGCAGTCGCCATCGCGGGCCAGGATCTCTCGCGCCAGTTCGGCGCCGTGGAGATCTCCCGATGCCTCACCCGCGACGATCATAACCCTGCGTCGGCGCGTAACTGGGCTGGTCGAACTTGCCTCAAGCGGCATCATACTGGCGGGCACATCCACAATTGTGATCGAAAAGCGCGCTGCGCTCTATAGCCGGGACGAATTCTCTCGTGCCTCAATGAGCCGCGGATTTCCGAGTCAGCAGCGGGAGCACCGCGTCGGCGAGGCTTTTTTCTGTGATCGGCATTTCGTCGGGTGTGAGGCTGGCGCGCACAACGCCGTCGGCGTCAATCACGAAGGTAACAGGCAAGGCATCAGGCTTGTCGAAACCGTCGACCGTGGCGTCATCCAGCATCGCGGCCGGAAAACTCAATGATTGCATCATCTTCGCCACGTCGGCGCGATCTCGCGGGCGGTCGAGGCTGAGACCGATTATCTCGAGTCCCTGACCATGATAACGCCGATAGAAGGCATCGAGCGCCGGCATTTCCGCGCGGCAGGGCGGGCACCATGTGGCCCAGAAATGGACGATCACGACCTTGCCGCGCTGCGCGCCTAGATCGAAGGTTTGACCGTCCAGCTCCTGGACCACAAGTGCCGGAGCCGCTTGACCAATGATCGCAAAGGCGAACGCCAATGCCGCCACACAAATGGTCGCGGCGACTCCCACTCCAGCGGACCACAATGCCGTTCGCCTCACGATTGCTTTCCCTCGTTTCAGAAGCTGTAACTAACAATCAACTTGGTCGCGAAGGGCGCGGTTAGCTGATAGCCGTTCATGTTCTGGAAAAGAGGCACTTCGATGTCGGCATAGACCCTCAGGATTCCGATGGTCGTTTCAACGCCCGGAGCGATTGCTATTTTGTCGTATCCGGTGTCCGCCGGACTGGCGTTGGTACCGCGATCGCGCGCGCGATCGCTGCCCAGAAACGACAGCATCGGGGCAAATTCCTTGAGCGGACCGACCGTGCCGAAGTTGTAGTACGTCCCAACAGCCCCATCAAACTCCCGGCCGGGCTTGTAGTGGTCCTGATATGCGAACGGCAGGTCGTACAATCCTTGTATAAACCAGCCCAAGGAGCGATTCATCAGGCGGAAGGGCAAATTGCCCATTTTGTAACCGCCGAGCAGCAGGTCGGTGCTACCGGTCCCGATCTCGGTGTCGCGATCATACCGCGGATAGTGCCAGTCGCCGGACGGAACCTTGAACCCGGCCAAAAGACCGGTCGACATGTCCTCGGACCAGCCGGTCCACATGCCCATCAGGCGGATGTCACCTATGGAGTTCATGTCGAACTCCTGAACGTCCTGATTGTTGCCGACATAGGCGCCCTTGTAGTTCCTCTCCCAGTAAGGCACTTCCAGCATCGCGCCCCAGCTTCGATTGAACATGTATTGAGCGCCGACGGTGACGAAGTTGGTATCCAGCTTTTTGTCGTTATTTTGCCCGGCGGAGGCAGGCGTTGTCGCGTGCCAGTTGATGTTTTGGTCCATATAGTCCCACTCGGTCCACACCGTTACTCCGGTGCCGTTGGGGAGCAGCGAGGGCGTCGCGACCTCGAACACGCCGCATCCACAGGCGCATGCCCAGACGAGGCCGGGCGTCAGGCCGATGAAAAAGACTGCTGCCACCAGCAAGCGTCTTGCCGTCTTCAAGGCGATCTCCGTGCGGCTACGATCGAGGGCACTTATCAGGGTACGAATAGCCGAAGAAAACATGAGTTCCTCCTGCGAGCGATAAATCCGCCAGGATACGCCTCCGGTGGCGAACCGTGGCAATCCTTCACTAGCGAGATCAGGAACCTTTCCGATTGAACCACAGACGCACTCCGGGGCACGAGCGGCCCGAAGCCTGGTTCAGCCGGAAAAGAAACGATTACCTGCGTTGTTAGGAGAGCGTCTTGGGCGGGGGCGGGTCGGGCGGCGCGACCCATCCGGGCTGGGCCCGGAGAACGAATTCGATTGGTCTGCCTGATGCCGGCAGTTGCGGCTGCGTCAGGCCGGATCCTCCAGCCGCCATCACCGTAATGACGGGAGACTGATCGAGCACCTGCAGCGGATGACAAATATCCAGCGTGAACGCCGGCTGGGAATTTTGAACCGTGACGCCAACCATCAGCGGCAGGCTCCCGACCAGCAGGACAAGCGTCAGCGCGCAAGCGATGACGGTCTGGCAATCGCGCCGTGTCAAAACAACTTCCTGCCGGCTCGCAGGTCGTCGGCCTTAACCTGAACCACTCCGTCGTGTTCCTGATGCGGCAGCTTTACCGGCACGCAGGAAGCCTTGCCCGCCATCATGTGGTCAATCGCGTAGCGATTGCCGCAAAACCGGCAGACCAAGGCCCCGTCGGAAACTTTGTATCCCTTGTGGAAGGTGTAACACTGATGGCAGGCATCAAAGACCGCGCGTATTTTGCCATCGGAGCCGCGGGCCAGAATGAAGCGGATTTTTTCTCCCACGCTGTCCCTGTAACAGAAGCTTCGCGCCTGTCCGTTAGCAAGATCAGCCACAGAAAGGCGCGACAACTCGTCCGGACCAACCTCCGTGCAGGCTGGCCGAAACGCCAGAACTGCCGCGATAGCTCCCGCGCCAATCACAAAAGTCAGCGCTATACGCGGTCGCATGATCAGCCGCAACATCGCTCCCCTTGTTATCATTAACCCGGCCCTTGATCCACAACAGCCTTACGCGGGAACCGTCGCGCCCATCGCGGCGTTGATCCGCTCGCATACCTCGATCACCCGCAGTCCGTCGCGGGCGCTCACGGCGGGAGCGCCGCGGGTGCGGACGCTGGCCACGAATGAGGCGATCTCGTCGGCCAGCGGATCGCTGTCCTGAAGCTCTACCAGATCCGCGGAAATCACCGGATAGTGGCTGCCGGGCGCCGGCGGGCTCTTGCGGTAAATCTGCACCGCGCGCGCTTCGTAGTCGACCGAGATGTAGGCGTCGGGCTGAAAAAAACGAATCTTGCGTTCGCGCTTGTGAGCGACCCGGCTGGTGTTGAGATTCGCGATCATTCCGTCGGAGAAGCGAAGCCGCGCATTGGCGACATCGACCCGATCGGTCAGCACCGCGACGCCGATCGCCTCGACCGAAACGATTTCGGTCGCGCACAGGCTCAGGATCACGTCCAGGTCGTGAATCATGAGGTCCAGGATCACGTCCACGTCGGTGCCCCGCTCGGTGAAGGGCGAGAGCCGATGGCACTCGACGAAGCGCGGCGCGCGCAGGATGGAACGCAGATGCACGATCGCGGGATTGAAGCGTTCGAGGTGTCCGACCTGGAGGATACGGTCGGAACGCCCGGCAAGCGCGACCAGTTGGCGCGCTTCTTCAACCGTGGCGGTCATCGGCTTTTCCAGCAGCACGTCAATGCCGGCGGCGAGCAAGTCAGCGGCGATGGCGAAGTGGGTGAGCGACGGCGTCGCGACGCTGACCAGGTCAACCTTCCCCTTCAGCTCATGATAATCGCCGAGCACGATCGCGCCTGAGGCCGCGGCCACTTGTCCGGCGCGCTCGCGATCCACGTCGACGACATACTTCAGCCGCACGCCCGGCGTGGCCGCGTATTTTTGGGCGTGAAAGGCGCCCAGGCGGCCGACGCCGACCACGGCCGCGCTCAGTTCAGCCATAGCCGTACACCGTGATCCCGGATTGGTCGGCCATCGCGAGCGTGCGCTCACGCTCCAGCACCAGCGTCAGGCCGGCCTCGACGCCGAGCATCGCCGCGCCGATCTCGTCAAGCAAGGCGATGGTGTTGGGGCCGATCGCCGGCCGATCGAAACGCAAATCCTGTCCGGGCTTGGCCGCTTTGGCGATTACCAGTCCGCGCCCGCACAAGGCGGCGCCGCGCCTGAGCGCTGCGTCCGTGCCCTCGACCGCCTCGATCGCCGCGACCACGCCGTCACGCACGGCCACCGCCTGTCCGATGTCGAAAGCGCCCAGCGCGCGTGTGACCGCGAATGCAAGCTCCAAATCCCTGAGCTGCGATGCCGTCGGCTCGGGGCCGGCCTCTCGTCCCGCGCCCGCCAGCGCCCGCTCCAGCATCGGCACCGGATCGATAACCGGAATTCCTTCGGATTCGATCTCTCCGGCCAGGCCGCGCAGCACGCTGTCGTCGCTGAATTTGCCGATCCGCGCCAGCATCCTGAGCGCCCGCTCGTCCGGCGAGAAGGAAGCCTGCAGGCGCGTCCGCGAGATTCCGCCGGCCATCGCCGCCGCGTCCACGTTCGCGCCCTTGAAGGTATCGACCATCTTCTGCAACTGGCCGACCTCGATCCAGACCAACTCGTCGCAGAGCGGCTCGAGCGCCGGATCGGTTTCGTTGCGATGAGCTACCGCAATCACCTCGATTCCGCGCGCGCGCGCGGCGCGGGCGACCGCCAGGGGGAAAGCGCCGTTGCCGGCGATGAGGCCGAGCCTAGTCACGGTCACGTCCGACCACGCCGCGCCCGGACGCGACTATGAAGTCGACCAGGCGACGGACCTCGGGCCGGGCGCCGTCTCGTTCGAGCACCTGCTTGATGGCGTCCGGACGCGTGAGTTGCGAGTAGAACAGGGTGCGGAACGACCGCTTCAGCGCCTCGATGCTTTCCGGGCTGAAGCCGCGCCGCTCGAGCCCGACGCTGTTGGCGCCAACCAGCCGCGCGCGATCGCCCGCGACCATCGCGTAGGGCGGCACATCCTGCGCCACCTTGCAGCCCGCGGCGAGCACCGCGTGGGCGCCGATGCGGCTGAACTGATGAACTCCGCACAGTCCCATCGCGACCACCCACTCCTCGAGCACGCAATGGCCCGCAAGCTCGGTCGAGTTGGCGAGGATGCAGTGGTCGCCGATGATGCAGTCGTGGGCGACGTGGACGTAGTTCATGACCAGCACGTGGTTGCCGATGCGGGTCAGCATGCCGCCGCCCTCGGTGCCGCGATGGATCGAGCAGAATTCGCGAATCAGGTTGTCGTCGCCGATTTCAAGGCGCGAAGGCTCGCCGTGATACTTGAGGTCCTGCGGCGCGGCGCCGATCGAGGCGAACTGGAAGATGCGGTTGCGGGCACCGATCGTGGTGATGCCCTCGATCACCGCGTAGGGGCCTACGACGGTGCCTGGGCCTATCCTGACCTGCTCGCCGATAACCGTGCCCGGTCCTATCTCGACGGTCGAATCGAGCTCGGCGCGGGGGTCAACGATGGCGCTGGAATGGATCCGACCGCCTATGGCTGTTCCCCCCTACTAGCATTGCGGAAATCTCGGCCTCGGCCGCCAGTTCGCCGGCCACGTGCGCCTCGCCACGGATCTTCCACAGCGGCGGATGATGCCGCATCAGCCGCACCTCCATCCGCAGCTGATCGCCGGGTATTACCTGGCGGCGAAACCGGACCTTGTCGAGTCCGGTCAGCATGAAGAGACCGCAGGCGTCGTCCGGGCGGGCGCCGAGCGCGAAGATCGCGGCCGACTGCGCCAGCGCCTCGATAATCAACACCCCCGGCATCACCGGCCGGCCGGGGAAGTGCCCCGAGAAAAACGGCTCGTTGAACGAAACGTTCTTAATCGTCACCGCCCGCTCGGGCGCCATTTCGAGCACCCGATCGACGAGCAGGAAGGGATAACGATGAGGCAGCAGGCGGAGGATCTGATCGAGATCCAACGCCGTCGCGTTTTTCGAATCTGAGGTCACATCACTTCGAGATCGAGGATTTTTTGGCCGCTTGCTGACCGAAGGAGCTTCCTTCGCCTTCGGATTTTTCAGCCTCCGCTTTGCCGCCCAGGGAGCCGATCTTGCCGCCGGTCTCATTGTAGGCACGGATAACTTCATCGGTGATATCGATCGCCGACGCGCCCCACAGGAGCGCGCCCTTCTCCATCACCATCGTGTAGCCCCTTTTCTGGCCCAGGTCGCGGATCACGAAGGCGAGGTCGCGCACGATCAACCCGGTTATCTCGTTGTCCTTGCGTTCGAGCTCGTCCTTGTCGTCCTTGACCGCACGCTCGAAATCGCGCCCCTTGCGGCCGTATTCTTCAGCCAGGTTGCGCCGCTCGTCGTCTTTCATGAGCATGCCTTTTTTCTCGAGCTCGTCCTTGAGCGACTGGACTTCGGCCTGTTGTTTTTGCAGCTTGCTCTGGATGCGCTCGATCTGGACGCGAAATTCCGCGCGCGCCTTCTTGCCGGCGTTACAATCGTTCAGCGCCCGCTGCACATCGACAAAAGCCAGTCTGACTTCGGCCCGCGTCGTCGTGCCGACAGCCAGCACCGCGGCCACCGCCCCCATCATGATCAATCGTTTAATAACCAATTCGAATCCTCCCTGCGCGACGCGCCGTGCATCTGACTCAACTGCCGCGAGGCCGCTCGCCGGCCGCGGCGTTGGTTTTCTTCCAATCGTTTCCGGGCGCAAACGGAAGCGGTTTGTAACCTTCGGTCCGGCGCCGTTCCAACTCTCGTTGCCGAATGATGGCAGCTTTCTCAAGACCGGCAAAGGCGGGCGACCGTGTGAAGAATCGGCTCGCTGAATTCCTCGCGCCCATCTGAAATATCGAGTTGGACCGGCACTAGCCCCCTCTCTGTGCTCTCTCCCGGCGGGAGAGAACTTGACGAAGGAAGCCGGTTTTAACGCAGGGTGCTCGCAGCCGCTTCAGATGCATATAGATTTTTCCGCACCCTGCTAGAGGTTGCCGCCCGCGCCAATGATAAAATCGGTGCGCAAGTCGTTCGGTCGCGGATTGATCGGGCGCCCGAATTCTATCCGCAGCGGGCCGAACGGAGAACGCCAGCGCACTCCTATGCCATAGGCGGCCTGGATCTTGGCCAAGTCTATAGAGTCGTGAAGTCTATAGGCATCGCCCGCGTCGAGAAACACCACTCCGCGCAGGCCGAGCGCTTCGAGGATGGGGAAGGTGACCTCGTTGTTGAGCAGGAGTTCCTTGCTGCCACCAACCTCTTCGTAAGCGATCGGCTGGCCAAACGAGTCATGAATCACGACCCGGGGTCCGAGCGAATAGAATTTGTAGCCGCGCACCGAATTGATGCCGCCCGGAAAGAAACGTTCGTACAACGGCAGCTCGCCGCCCGCGCCGCCCTGAAGGTTGGTGCCGATCGCGTAGTCGCCGCCGATCGAATAAACCCAGTTGCCGAAGGTCGGGTTGTCGATGAAGGAGAAAAAGAAGCGGGCGTGAGCGAGCCCCTTGATGAAGTAATTGCTCCCGCCAAGTCCGGCCACGTCCAGGTTCAGGCTCTGAACCGAGCCGTGGCGCGGGTCCACCGGATTATCGACCGTGTAGCGCCGGATAGTCGGGCTGATCTTCGAGGTCAGAGTGTAGCCCTTGTACTGGCGGATGTCATACGTGGTCAGTGCCTGGAGCCCCGAGATGCCGACGCTCTCAAGGCGGTAGCCCAATCCCGCCGAGACGTCCGCAAGCGAGAACGGGCCGATCTTACTTAACCCCAGGTCGGTCAACGGGTAGGACGAGCGGATGGCGAATCCGACCGAGCTCTGGTTGAACGAATACAGGTACATTTTCCAGGCAAACAGATCCAACCCCAGGTTGAGCGGCATATCCAGGAAATAGGGCTCGTTGTAGCTCACGGTGAAGTTTTGGAAGAGGAACCCGATCATCGCGTCGAAGGAGATCGACTGGCCTCCGCCAAACAGGTTGGATTCGCTCAGTTTGAAGTTGCCAAACACCGACGACGCGGTGTCGAAACCGCCCGCCAGCTGAAATGAGCCGGTTTGTCCTTCGCGCACGGCGACATCGAGATTGATTCGCTCGGGCTCGCGTCCGGGCGCGGTGCTGATGCGGGTCTGCTCGAAAATTCCCAGGCGATCGAGCCTCGCCTTGGATACCCGAATCTTCTCCGCTGAGTAAGGCTCCTGTTCCTGGACCAGCAGTTCGCGCCGGATCACCTTGTCCGAGGTCTTGGTGTTGCCGCTTATTTTGATGCGGTCGACCAGCACCTCTTGGCCCGGATTAACGGTGAAGCTGACGTCGATAATGTGACGGGCAGGGTCGAGCTGGGTGCGCGGATCCACGTTGACGTAGGCATAGCCGCGGTTCGAGTAGAAGTCGGAGAGCGTAAGGACGTCGTGCTGCATCGAGGAGCCGCGAAAGATCTCGCCGCTTTTGAGCGTCAGTCTGTCGCGCAGCTCCTTTTCGCTTACTTTGAGGTTGCCCTCGATGTTAACCTTCCCAATCTTGAAGGGCTCGCCCTCGTCGATATTGATCGTGACGGTGATGGAATCGCCGGCGCGAGTAACCACCGGCTCCGCGATGTGTACGTTCAGGTAGCCGTGGTCATAGTAGAAGGCGGTGAGCCGGTCGATGTCCTCCTGAAGCTTCCTGCGGTCAAGCACGCCGGTGCCGGTGAGAAAGCTCAACAGGTTGTACGCACCGGTTTCCATTATCCGGCGGAGTCTTTTGGCGGGAAACGCATTGTCGCCGGTAAAATTGATCGCGCTGATTCGGACTCGCGGCCCCTCTTTGATATCGAAGATCGCGGTTACCGAGCCGTCCGGCCGCGGGACGGTGCGAAAAGTGATGGCGACGTCGATGTAGCCCTTGTCCTCGTAAACCTTCTTGAGAAGCTGGATGGTATCCTCAGCCAGCGCGGGATCGAGGATGGCGTGGGCGTGCAGCCTGATGTTGGCGCGGACCTTGTCGTCCTCCGCTGAAATCTTTTTCATGCCCTGCAGTCGAACTTCGGCGACGAAGGGCCGTTCCTTGACGTGGAGAATCAGGATGGTGCGGCCGTTTTCGTGGCCGACCTCGGCATTCACCTGTTCAAAAAGGCCCATCTTATAGATGGCTTTGACGTCCTGGTCGACCGTGGCCTCGTCGTACGGGCCGCCCGGCCTTGAGGAAATGTGGATGCGGATCGCGTCGGCTTCGACCCGTTGATTGCCGCTGATACGGACTTCCGAAACTATCTGGGGAGCCTGGGCGCGAGCGATCGACCATCCCGACACGACCGCCAGAAAAACCAGGATCGAGCCGATGGCGATACCGCGGGCATTACGTTTTTCCACCGTCACCAACAACACCGAAAGTGGCGAACAAGCTAACCAATCGGGTCTCCGATGTAAACCGGCCTCGCTCCGATCGCCGGGTTGCGTCGATGAAGTTGCCGCTTCTAGTGCTCCCGATCTACCATTCCCAAGCCGCGGAAGCGTGCCGCGCGGCGACAGCCCGGAAGCCGCGCGTCCGGTTGCGGATCTAAACGATTGGTTCATCGAACAACCGCCCCTCCTTGAGGTGCAGCACGCGATTCATCCGGCGGGCCAGACGTTGGTTGTGGGTGGCGATCACCAGCGTGATCCCGAGTTCGCGGTTGAGCCTGTCGAACAGGTCGTGAACCTCATCGGCCGTATGAGGGTCCAGGTTCCCGGTCGGTTCGTCGGCAAGCACCAGGCTCGGGCGCAGCGCAACCGCGCGCGCCACCGCCACGCGTTGCTGTTCGCCGCCCGACAGTTCCGCCGGCCTGCGATTGAATTTGTCCTTGAGACCTACCATTTGCAGCACCTGCTCGGCGCCGTGGCGGGCTTCGGAATCGGCGATGCGGGCGATCAGCGCCGGCATCATGACGTTTTCCAGCGCGGTGAAGTCCGCCAGCAGGTAGTGAAACTGGAAAACGAAGCCCAGCTTGCGGTTACGGAACTCGGCCAGCGCCGAAGGGTCGAGCGCGAACAGGTCCTGGCCCTCGAAAAAAACCTTGCCCGCGGTTGGCGCCTCGAGGCTGCCGAGCACATGCAGCATCGTCGACTTGCCGACGCCCGACTGTCCGATGACCGCGATCCGATCGCCGCTAAAAACCTTGAGCTCGAGGTCGTGCAGGACCTCGATTCTGCGGCCGGCGTCATAGAAATCCTTGCCCAGGCCGCGCGCCTCGAGCAGCATCGCACGTTGCGCCGCAATGGTCGGCGCGGCTTCGCGCGCCGTGCCGTCACTCATGGCGAATCACCTCGACCGGCGAAAGCGCTCGCGCCTGCAGGGCGGGATAAAGCGCCGCGCCGACACACAGGGCGACCGTCGCCGCCGCCACCGCGATAAAGTTGCCGGCGTATAACCTGACCGGAACGTAACTTACCATGAAGACCTCTGGCGGCAGGTGGATGAGGTGATATTTGCCGATCAAGTACGACGCCAGAAAGCCGGCGCCCACGCCGATCCCCGTGCCCACAAATCCCAGCGCCGCTCCCTCGACCAGAAAGATCGCGGCGATCGAGCCGGCCCGCGCCCCCATCGCGCGCAAGATCGCGATTTCCTTGCGCCGCTCCATCACCACCATCACCAGCGTCGCCACGATGTTGAACGCGGCTACCAGAACGATCAGCAGCAGGACCAGGAAGTAGGTGAATTTCTCGAGCTTGAGAGCCGAGAACAGGCTCGCGTTGGTTTGTGTCCAGTCGCTTACCCGAAAACCGGACCCCACCAAGGCGGCAATCCGCCTCGCCATCGCGGGCGCCTCGAACAGGTTCGCGATCCGCAGTTCAAGTCCATTTTCGAGTTGGGAATCGCCGCCCAGCAGCGTTTGGGCATCCTTGAGCGAGACGAAAATCAGGGAGGAATCATATTCGGCCATCCCGGAGTAAAAGAAACCGCCCACCACGAAACGCTGCAGACGTGGAACGTTGGCGACGGCGCCCAGGCTCATCGGCGAGATCACCGTCATCGGCTCGCCCAGGCGCAAACCCAGGTCCTGGGCCAACGACTTGCCGACGATCGCGCCGGGCAAGGAGACCGTCCGCTTGGTTCCGCGGTCCGAAATCACGATCTGATGCCTGGAGGCGAGCGTTTCCAGACCGCCCGCGGTCAGGGTTTCGGCCAGCCTGGTCAGGACCGGATTGTCTCGCGCCACCACCCCACGCATCACCCCTCCCGAAACGTAGCCGGCGGAAGTCGCCGTCGTGCCCGAAACCAGCATCACCTGGGCCGATACGAAAGGCGCAACCCCGGCCACGCCCGGGATCGCCGCCAATTGCCGTTGCAATGCCGTCGAATCCCAGGCGCTTGCGTCCGCCCGCTCGACGGTTACATGGGGGTTGAAGGCTAGCAGGCGTTGACGCAGATCTTCTTCAAAGCCGCTCATCACCGAAAGTACGACGGCGAGAGTGAAGGTGCCCAGCGTTACTCCGGCCAGCGAGATGAACGCGATCAGCGATACGAACCGCTCGTGACGGCGCGATCGAAGATAACGAACCCCTATCAGAAACTCGAAGCTCATCGTCGGCGATGCGCCCGTCCTGGCCGGGGCGGATGTTCGCGGCCGGCGATTCGCAGGCTGTCGGTCTCAGTTCCTTCGCCCATTGGCAGGAATCTAGCTGCTTTGGGCGGCAAGGTTAACCTCCGCTGCGTTTCCTCCCGCGGAATGATATTCCTTGCAGCCTGGGTGAGGGTCGTCTATATACAATGCGGGTTACTGCTGCGATTTTCGACGGAGCGGTCTTTATGAAGTATTTTCTCAGAGTTATTCTCACGGTTACCCTCCTTTCCTGGACTGCGCCACTCGTGCATGCCCAGGAGCACGACGGTGACGCCGCCCCGAACATGATTACGATGAATTTCCAGGACGTCGACATCTCGGTCCTGGCCAAGTTCATCAGCGAGATTACGGGCAAGAATTTCGTCCTCGACGAGAGCGTGCGGGGCAAGGTCAGCATCATCTCGCCGACCAAGGTAACAGCGCAGCAGGCCTACACGATTTTTCAGTCGGTGCTGCAGGTGAAGGGGTTCACCACCGTGCAGGCCGGCGCGATTATCAAGATCGTTCCGGCACGGATGGTGCGGGAATCGGCTGCGCTGACTCAGTCACAGCAGCCGGGTGTCAGTCAGGGCGATGAATACGTCACCCGGATGGTGAAGCTCAAGAACGTCGAGGCATCCGGCCTGGTGGGCGTAATTCAACCTATGATCTCGCGCGACGGCCTGGTGGCGGCCTATCCCGAAACCAACACCCTGATACTCACCGACAGCGCCTGGAATATTCAGCGCCTGCTCCAGATTATCGGCAGCCTTGATACGATCGGGGTCGATCAGCAGGTGACGGTGATCCCGCTCAAGCTCGCCTATGCCAGCGATATGGCTCCCAAGATCGAACAGATCGTCAGCGAGCGCAACGCGGCCTCCTCCGGCGCTGGAGGAGCGCCAGGCTTTCGCCCCGGACAGGGAGGCCAGGCCGCGTCGGCGCAGGCCCCTACGCGTGCCTTCAAGATCGTTCCGGACGAACGCACCAACTCCCTCATCGTGCTGGCCGGCCCGGTGCAGATGCGCCAGATTCGTGAACTGGTAGAGAAACTCGACGTCCACACGCCCAACGCAAATTCGAGGATTCACGTCTATTACCTCAAACACGCCCAGGCGGCCGAGATAGTGGCGGTGCTGGGTGGCTTGATCGGCGGTGGCGGTGCGGGCCAGTTGACGCCCCAGACCGGCCGGGGCGCGCTCGGCCGTGTGGGTGGGTTGAGTGGCATGGGCGGTATGAGCGGTATGGGTGGTATGAGCGGGATGGGCGGCATGAGCGGGATGGGTGGCATGAGTGGAATGGGCGGCATGGGCGGTAGCTTCGGCGGCGGCAGCAGCTTCGGCGGAATCGCCAACAGCGCGATGGGCGGCATGGGTGGTGGATTCGGCGGCGGCATGGGTGGTGGATTCGGCGGCGGGTCTCGTGGCGGCGGGGCCGCTGGTACGGCGGGCGGCGGGTCGGCTACCGCCGGCGGCGGTGGCGGGCCTGGAACGGACTTTGAGATGCCGGTTCATATCACGGCCGATCCGGCCACCAATTCGCTGGTGGTCAGCGCCTCACCGCAGGATTACGAGACCCTGCGACAGATCATCAGTCAGCTCGATATCCCGCGCCGCCAGGTGTTCGTCCAGGCGGTCCTCGTCGAGGTGAGCGCCAACCGCACCAACGAGATCGGTATTAATTTCGAAAGCGCGACGGGGATCGGCAGTTCGCTCGGCATCGGGCAGTTGAATTTCGGCCAGTTGCAGAACGCGCTTGCCAACCCTCTGGGCATAACCGGACTCGGGATTGGACTGGCCTCCGGGAGCATGTGCAATATTCCGGTTACCGGAAGCACTACGTCAAGCACTACGTCCTCAGGCACGGTCTCGGTTCCATGCAATATCGCGCTGCTCACCGCGCTGGAGCAAGATTCCCACTCTAACGTGCTTTCGGCGCCGACGCTGCTGACTACCGACAATAACGAGGCCACGATCGTGGTTGGCCAGAACGTTCCATTCCTGAGTTCGGCTACGTCCAGTTCCGCGATTCAGGGGCAGATTTTCAATTCAGTGAATCGGCAGAACGTCGGCATTACGCTCGATATCGTGCCGCAGATAACCGAAGGCGGCTACGTCAAACTTGACGTTTACGAGGAAGTCTCGGCGGTCGTGCCGACGACCCAGAATAACGTTCTCGGCCCGACCACCACGATCCGTTCGGCTTCGACCACGGTGCTGGTGCAAAACCATCGTACCACCGTGATCGGCGGCCTGCTTTCCGACGAGACCGATATTGCGCGCCAAGGCGTACCCTACATCTCAAGCATCCCGGTACTTGGCAATCTTTTCTCGGATACTGCTCGGTCACCGGCCAGAAGACCAATCTGCTGGTCTTCCTGACCCCGCACGTGATTCGCGATCGCGAGGATGCCCGCGAGCTGTCGCTCGACGAGCGCGAAAAATTCATCAGCGCTCTGGGCAAGAAAGAGATGCACGACATGCCGATGACCCAGGTGCGCCAGCTTTACAAGCCCAATTTCAGCGTCGCGGTTGCTCCTGGGGCGGAGATCGGCGTTCGCCGGCTGCGGCCTGCTGGCGCCGGCGGCGTGAGCGATCCTGACAGCTCAGGCCGGCCCGGCGATTTCGCCCGGCGCCGCTCAACACCGAAGAGATCGGACCAAACACCAAGCGCGAAGGGGCCGCGCCAGCGACCGTTTCGATGCTCGCGCCGGCGCCGGCTTCGCCGTCCACCCGCGCCCGCGGAGGCGGCAGCCGGCGTTGCGCCGGTGATCGGCTGGTGCGACGGCGAACGTTGCCGGTACTACCGTCAAGACGCGCCGGGCAAGGACGGCGGGGTGCTCGATGCGGTCAGCGGGTTATTCGGCGTGCGCAACTGAAGACGCCATAATAACGACTTGAAACGCCGGCCGCGGCGGCTCATCGAGCAGCCGGGCCGTCTGTGTTCATTGTTGGGCGCGGCGCGTTATCGCGTGAACGCCGCGCGAGACGGAGAGCGCGCCTTGCGCCGCTCAGCCAGCTCTGGAAACCTGTTTCGCATATGGCGCGGCAGATTAAGGTGCGCGGGAGCCCGGCTCGAGTATCCGGCGTTTGCCGCCGCCAAGGGCATCCTGGCGGCGATGCCACTGCGGGCGGCGATGCGGGTCGGCACCGCGCTCGGCACGATCGCGATGCGGGCCGACCGGATTAACCGGCCGATCGCGATGCGCAATCTGGAGATCGCCTTTCCCGACACGGACTTTGCGGCGCGTTTGGCCATCCTGCGCGGAATGTATCGAACTGGGGGCGGGTGGCGGCGGAGTGGTCCCATTTCGGCGAAATCAATCGCGACAATATCGATCGTTTCGCGGTCTACGAAGATGCTCGAATACGTCGAGTATCTGAAGCGCATCATATATCGGCCGCGGCATCGCTCTGCCTGACCGGCGCATTTCGGCAACTTCGAGCTGATGGCGGCGGCGAACTCGCTCTACGGTTTCCCCACTGCGATCGTCGGCAGGCCGCTGCGAAACCCCAGATGGACTGAGGCTATAAATGCGGCGAGAACGAGTTTCG
Organism: uncultured Pseudomonadota bacterium; assembly: GCA_963759165.1. GTDB lineage: Bacteria > Desulfobacterota > Binatia > Binatales > Binataceae > DATJOQ01. Next base: position 56,413 of record CAVWXK010000002.1, read on the forward strand.
GCAGCCGCATCGTCACGCGCAAAGGACGTGGGTCGTCAAATCCTCGGGCCTGTTGCGGTCGAACTGCCTGGTCGCGTTCGCGCTCGACCTCGACGTTCGCAGGGGAGTGTTCGTCGACTTCTTCGGACGTAAGGCGTGCACCAGCGACGGCCTGGCGCGTCTCGCGATGGCGACCGAGGTGCCGGTGGTGCCGGCTTTCATCGTCGCCAGGGAGACAGGAAGCCTCGCGAATCAAGATTCTGCCGCCGGTAGAAATTGTGACCTCTGGAGATCGGGAGAGGCGGTGTAGCGAAAACACGCAACGCTTTACGGCGATTCTGGAAGGCATGATCCGGCGCTACCCCGACCATTGGAACTGGATCCACCGCCGCTGGAAGACCCGGCCGCCCGGCGAAAAGCGCTTTTACTAGATTTTCCGCGACCGGCGGGAACCGCGGCGCGCGGAATCAGTCCGCCTCCGGATGCGCTCGCGGATTCACCCGCGATTCGCCATCGCCTCCGCCAACGCCATCAGGCAGATGCCCGTGCCGAACGGGGCGGTCGCGACCGGAATCGACTGATACCAGAGCGAAATCGCCGGGCGGCGTCTGCTGCGCCACGCCAGATGAAATCGCCCTGCGGCGTGATCTTCGCGCAGATTGCGGTAAAGCGCTGGCGTGCGCCCGCGTGGCGGCGTCGAGATCGAGCCCGGAAAGTTTCAAGCGCCGCGCACGTCCAAGCGCGAGCGCAAACCCGGCGCTCGCGGAAGCTTCGAGATAGGAATCCGGACGGTCTATCACCGTATGCCAGAGGCCGTCCCGATGCTGCAGTTCGACCACGGACTTTAGCTGGCCAGTGACGATCCTGTGAGGTGTTCGACCTTGTCGGCGAGCCGGTAATCGAAACCGGCCATCCGTACTTCGCCCAGAACTTCCGTGGCCGCTACCGAGTACCAGCTATTGCCGCGCGCCCACAGGCATGGCGAATGGCTTCGCTTGTCGACATAAGCCACGTGCCAGAAGAGGCCGCTGATATCGTCCCGCAGATACCTGGCGTGCAGTAGAAGTTGATCGATCGCCCGCTCGGCCATCGCGCTGTCGTCCGACAGACGCCCCAGACGCGCCATCGCCGGCGTCGAGAAGTAAACCACATCTACCCAGACTTCGACCGCCGGCGGATGCGGCATTATGGCGCCGTCGGCGGTATGGGCGATGCGGTTTTCGAGCGCGTTTACCACCGCGCGGGCGTAATCGAGGTAGGCACTTTCGCCGCTGAGCTGATAAATATCGAGCGCCGGCAGCGCCTGCGCCGCCCAAAACCAGAACCAATCGCTTAGCCGAGGCCCGTCTTTCAACCGCGATGCGAACCAGGCGATCGCGTCTTGGCCGGCAGAGTCCTCTCCTGAGGCGCGGGTCGCGTAGACAAGGCCATCGCAGAGGATGCGCGTCGCCCCAATGCGGTATCTTGCGTTCCAGGCCGCCGCGTTCGAAGAACGCCTTTTCGACTATCCCGGTTTGCCCAATCGAGCCGGACTCCTTGGCCTCCAACTCGGCGCCGCCGCGCGCCGCCAGCGCGACGAGGCATCGCCTCAGATCTTCGATGCTCGGTTTTTCGGAATCCACATCTTGCCCCATCAAAGATACCCGGATGCGTGCGCCCCCTCGGTTGTGGCATAGTCCTGACCGATGCTAGTTGACAAGCAGGATCAACATCGTGCCGCAGATTAAAGCCAAACCGTCGTCGATTAAGACGCTCAACGAAATCGGGCGCTACGCGATCGGCGTGCAATGGAGCGACGGCCACGACAGCATCTATCCGCTGGAGAATCTGCGCCGCTTTTGCCCGTGCCTTTTGTGCAAGGGTGAAGTGGACGGAGAAATACCGCAAGAAGGCCAGCGCCTGCGGCAACTCGTTCGCCTGGGCGAAGCGAGCGTGTTTCTGACCTGGAACGACGGCCACGAAACGCTCTATACGCTCGAGCAGCTACGCGCCATCTGCGGATGCGCTTACTGCATCGGCGAGCCCGAAAGACCGATCACCGGCTAATCGCGATTGTCCCCACGGCATCCCGCTAATCAGGGTCCTGGGTTGATACCTTGAGCGATGCCAGCGCCTCGTCCACAGCGGCCGCAAGCTCGGCGTAGGTCTGGATGCCGGCGAGTCGCCGTCCATTGATAAAAAACGTCGGCGTACCGGGCACGCCGGCCTTCTCCGCGAGCGCCGCGTCGGCCTCGATCGATTTCCCATAGCGCCCGCTCTTTACGCAGGCAGCGAGTCCCTCGCCGTCTAGCCCGAGCGCCGACGCGTATTCGCCGAGGTGAGCGGTATCGACCGTCTCGAAGTGCTTGAACAGGAAGTCATGCATCGCCCAGAATCCGCCTTGTTCTCCGGCGCAGCGCGCGATCTCGGCCATATCGAGGCTGTTCTGATGACCCAGGTAGTCGTGAAAGACGAACCGCACCCTGGTGTCGTAATCGCCCAGCAGCCGCTGCACAACGGGCTCTTGTTCCGAGCAATGAGGGCATTGGTAGTCGGCGAACTCGACGATCGTTACCGGAGCGGCCTCGGCGCCGCGCGCATACTTGCCTGAGGAAAGCTCGGCGCTCAGCGCTGGCGCCACATTGATCCGCAAGGCTGGCGGCTCTGCGACGGTCGAGGCGCATCCGACCACGCCCAACCACAAAATCGCCAGCAATCTTGGGACAAAGCGGCGTTCTAATCTCCGCCTCGGCATCCGAGCTTACCTATCAGGCGAGGCGCGACCGGGCAATCAAAAGGCTCTGAAACCGGGATCGATCGTACCTTTAAATCGGCGCTGGATGGGGCGGTTAATATTGTCAGCGGCGGGCTAGGATGCTTAAGATGATGCGTGCCCAAGGATGCCTTTAATCGGGAGATCGATTACCTGCGCATCTCGGTAATCGATCGCTGCAACCTGCGATGCGTCTACTGCATGCCGCTGAACGGGCTGCGCTTTCTGCCCAATCCCGAGCTGCTCACCGCCGCCGAAATCGAGCGGGTCGGCGCGGGCCGCGGTCGACGTCGGCTTTCGCAAGTTTCGCCTGACCGGTGGCGAGCCGACCCTGCGCGCTGACCTGGTCGAAATCGTCGCAGCGCCTGGCTTCGATTAAGGGCGTCGGCGAGCTGGCGCTGACCACCAACGCGTTGCTGATGACGAGGCTGGCCGGCCGCTCAAGCTCGCCGGACTAAGCCGCGTCAACGTTCATCTGGATAGCCTCAATCCGGCAACCGTCGAACGGCAGATGCGCTGGGGCACCTTCGAGCAGATGTGGGCCGGCATCATGGCCGCCGAGGAGGCCGGCCTGACGCCGATCAAGCTCAACGCGGTGGTGACCGCCGGCTTCAACGAAGCCGACGTCGTCGCGCTGGCGCGGCTGACCTCAAGCGCGACTGGCACGTGCGCTTTATCGAGCTGATGCCGCTGGGCGGCGGCGAATGCGCGACCCTATCGATCAAACGCTACGTCTCGAATATCGAGACCCGCCGCCGGATCGAGACCGAACTCGGCCCGCTGACGGAGCTCGAATCGAACAACCCCTCCGATGAGGCGCGCAATTATCGCCTGCGCGGCGCCCGCGGCGTAATCGGCTTCATCAGCCCGGTCAGCGAGCCATACTGCGGCAGCCTGCAACCGGATGCGGCTCACGGCCGACGGCAAGTTCCATCTCTGCCTGCTCAACGACGACGAGCTCGACGTGCGCAAGGCGCTGCGCTCGGGCGCGTCGCGTGGAAGAAATCGGCGAGATCCTGGTGCGCGCGGTGACGCTCAAGCCCACCGGCCATCATCTGCTGCAGGGGCGCTCGACCCAGGAACGCTCGATGTACCAGATCGGCGGCTAGGTTTTCTGATTCCGCGTCAAGTCTGAATCTCCGACACCGCGGTTCGTGCAATTCGCGTAGGCGTAAGGGGAAGCTTTCAGTCGCCGGCGTTGAGATTACGAGCCGAAGCCCCGGTTCCGGCCTGACGAGGGGCTCTACGGCGCTGAGGATACCCGGCCGGTGCTGGTGCTTATAAACGCCCCGGGGTTGACGCCGAATCGAGCGGCGAGCGCCTGGATTTGGCGCAGGTTGAGTTTTCGCCGGCCGGCAAGCACCTCGGAGACAACGCCCTGGCTGCCGATCTCGGGCAGGTCCTTTTGCGCAAGTCCATGCTCCTCCATGAGAAAGCGGATAACGTCAACCTCAGAGGCCTCGGGCATGCTGTGATGTTCCCTGTCGTACGCTTCGATAAGCACGCTCAGGGTCTCGATCAGACGATAACGCGGGTCTTTGGAGTTGTCTCCGATTTTGTCGACCAAAGCGTTCAGACGCTCGACCGCCGCGTCGTATTCCCGTTCGGTACGAATCGCGAGCAAGGGCGCCCGCGATTTGGAATTGCTCGCTGACTGAATGGCGGTTCGATTCTTCATCTTTTCCATCTTTCGGTGTCGTATTCCGGATGCGTCAATATGTGGCGCACGAACAGTCTTTGGGTGTTGAAATGGATGGCGGCGATCAGCCTGTATTTGTTCCCGCCGATATCGAAAACGTAAAGATCGCGGCCTTTCACTGGAACCATGTCCACGCCGCCGAACGTCCGTTTCAATTCAGCAAGATTCCGAAAGCGTCCATGCCGTACCAGCTTCAGCCACGCACGCATCGGCGTCGCGGCCTCGGCGTGTTTTTTCGCGAAGGCCCGCAGCGCTTTCCGCGAGATTACGTGCACCGGCGCCAAAACTATCTCAAATTGAGATTCAACGCAAGGCACGTTCGCTTCCCGCCGCTATCGCCTGCCGCGATCGCGGCGGGAAGTCCGTCGATGGACGTACCTTCCATGGGCGCGGCGAAGCCCTACAGAGGTATCGAGGATCGGTGCTAGGCTAAATAGCCTGAGTTTTCAGCATGGACGAACGCAGCCGCTTTGAAGTGATAATCATCGGCGCCGGAATCGCCGGTGCGTCGCTAGCCTACTTTCTCGCCGGGCGCGGCCTCACCGATATCCTGATCCTCGAACGCGAGCAGCAGCCCGCGTATCACGCGACCGGCCGCAGCGCGGCGTCGCTGGTCGAACTGGATCCCAACGCGATCGTGCAAGAGTTGAAGGTCATGGGCGGCGGCTTTATGCGTAATCCGCCCGCGGGCTTTTGCGAGAATCCGATACTTCAACCCTCGGGAGTGATGGTCCTGTTTCGCGGTCCGATACTCCCGCTTCTCGACCGTGCCGCGGCGGGCCTGGAGCGCGCCGGTGCGCGATTCGAGCTGTTGTCGGCGTCCGAGGCCGTCGCGCGAGTCCCCGAACTCTCGCTCGGCAGCGCGGATCGCGCGCTGCTGCTTTCGGAGGACGGCCGGATCGACGTCCATGAGTTCCTCTCCAGTTACCTCCGCCATGCGGGCAGGCGAGGCGCGGTGATTCGGACCGGCGTCGAAGTGCGCGGAATCCGCGTCGAGCGCGGACGCTGCTCCGGGGTGATCACGGATGCGGGAGAGCTCCGGGCTCGATTGGTGGTCAACGCGGCCGGCGCATGGGCGGGAGTGCTCTCGAAGCTCGCCGGCGCGGCGCCGATCAGGCTCCAACCCCGCCGCCGCACGATTATCACCTTCGCGGGTCCGCGAGGCGTTGAGATCGCCGGATGGCCGTTCGTGATAAGTGATGCGGATCACGTTTACTTCGCGCCCGAATCCGGCGGCATGCTGCTGAGCCCGATGGACGAGGAACCATCCGAGCCCTGCGATGCCCGGCCCGACGATCTGATCGTCGCCCAGGCGCTCGATCGATTGGCGTCGCTCGCGCCGCGTCTGGTGCCGAAGTCGCTTAGGCGCAAGTGGGCGGGGCTCAGGACGTTCGCTCCTGACGGCGTTCCGGTGATAGGCGAAGACCCGCTGATAGGCGGCTTTTTCTGGCTCGCCGGTTTGGGCGGCTTCGGAATCGAGACCAGCGGCGCCTATGGTCAGATCGCCGCCGACCTTATCGTTCATGGCAGGACCGACCGCTTCGATAGCGCGCTGCTGGCGCCGTCGCGATTCCTCCGAACCTGAGTTCTCTTCTCCAGGATTCCGCGCCGAGATTGTTCCTTGCACGGTCATCGCCAACGGCCTAGCATAAACGTCCCGAAAACACCGGCGCCGAGGGAGGGCATTGCGATGCCTAACGATGACGAACTCGAACGCGCGCAGGAAGAAGAAAGTCCCGGCCCATCCGATCTCGAATCGGTTCTGGTCAGCGAGCGGCTCACCGATGCCGTGAGCAATCCTCCGCTAATCCTTGAGTCCAACGCCAATCTGGCGCAAGCGATAAGGCTGATGCAGAAGCAGAAGCGCAGCTGCGTGCTGCTTGTGAGCGGCGGCAAGCTCACCGGCATCTTCACCGAGCGCGACGTGTTGCTGAAGATCGCCGGTCATCCGATAGATGTGGAACAGGCGAAGGTCAGCGACTACATGACGCGCGATCCGGTCGCGCTTCCCGCCGATTCCAGTGTCGCGTTTGCGCTCAATCGGATGGTGGTCGAAGGATTCCGGCATATTCCGCTGATTGACGACGAGGGACGCCCGACCGCGGTGGTATCGATGAGGGAGCTAATCGAATATCTGAGCGATTTCTTCCGCAAGGACATCCTCACCCTGCCGCCGAATCCGCGCACCGCTTTCCGGACTCCCGAGGGCGGTTGAGCGAGGGGCCGACTCAGCCTGGCGGAACGGATGGAGCGTTGGTCGATTGCGTCTCTGAGGCGTTGCCCGGCAGATTGGCGGTCGAGGGCGCGGGGGTCTTGACGATCGCCGGCCCGAGCACTTCCATCTCGAAGAGGTGACACCAGAAGCCGCCGGAAGGCTCGGCGACCTTGCCGAGGTCCTGCCCGTTTGCGCCAACGGCTATCGCCGCGTGAATAATCGGGCCGTGTTCTTCCCGCAGATCGTAACGGCCCGGCGGCAGATCGGCCGAGAAGCGGCCATCGCTGCCGGTTCGCACCAGAAATATGTCGCCGGTTACGCGATTCTCGAAGTGAATCTGCCGCTCGGGAGCAGGATTTCCGTCGCGGGTGGTGAGCGCTCCGACGACGACCGCCGCGCGCGCGCCGGCGGCCGCGCTCACGATGCTTATCGCGATAACCAGCAGCGCTATCAGGTTTTGATGGCGGTGCGCCATGGCGCTACGTCCTCGCTAAAGATTCGGTATCGCAGGTTCGACTTTCTTGTGACAGACCGCCGGCATGGAATGCGACGTCAGGCGCTTTTCTTGACCTTGCCGCTGCGGATGCATCGCGTGCAGACCAGGATCCGGCTTACGCCGCCGCCAATCAGTGCGCGCACCTCGCGCAGGTTGGGACGCCATCGGCGCTTGGTCCGGTTATTGGCATGGCTGACATTGTTGCCAACCGAAGGATGCTTGCCGCAGATCGCACAGTTTCTCATCAACAAAGGCTCCAACGCTCGAATTGAACCTCTAAGATTAGCCGGAGCCGCCGCCGGTTGAAAGAGCACCGTCGGTGCGCTTCGGGTTACTTGTAAAGCCGGCGGCGCGGTTTGATAATCTCTTCGGCACTCATCGATGACAGATCGTCTCATCCACATTCTACCCGAACAGGTCGCCAGCCAGATTGCGGCGGGCGAGGTGGTCGAGCGGCCGGCCTCCGCCGTCAAGGAACTGGTCGAGAATTCGCTCGATGCCGGCGCGCGCTCGATCGAAATCGAAATCTCCGAGGGCGGCCGGGGCTTGATCGCCGTCAGCGACGACGGCTGCGGGATGGGCCGCGCCGACGCGATTCTCAGCCTGCGCCGCCACGCGACCTCGAAGATCCGCGCCGCCGCGGATCTGACCGCGATCCGCACGCTGGGTTTCCGCGGCGAAGCGCTGGCCTCGATCGCCAGCGTCTCGCGCCTCGAACTAAAGACCCGCCGCCCCGATGACCTGACCGGCGTTCATCTGAGCGTCGTCGGGGGCGAATTGGCCGGAGAGCGCGAATGCGCGATAGCGTCGGGCACCAGAATCGAGGCGCGCGAGCTTTTCTTCAACACCCCCGCGCGGCTCAAATTCCTGAAATCCGCGGCGACCGAGCAGGGCGCCGTAGCCGAGGCGATCCAGCGCCTGGCGCTCGGCAATCACGGCGTGGCCTTTACCCTGACCGTCGACGGACGGCCGCTGCTTGAACTCACGCGGGCGAGTACGCCGCTGGAGCGTATCCGCCAGCTCTTCGGGCCCAAACTCGCGGAGCGGATGCTGCCGTTCTCGCTCACCCGCGAAGCGATCCGGACCGGCGGATTCGCGACCGTGAGCCAGGATTCGTTTCCCACCGCGCGGATGCTGTTCACCTTCGTCAACCGGCGCGCGGTTCGCGACCGCATCCTGATGCGCGCGATCTCCCAGGCTTACGCGACGCTGCTTCCGCGCGGGCGCTACCCGGCGGTGGTGCTGTTTATCGAGCTTCGTCCGGACGAAGTCGACGTCAACGTCCATCCGATGAAGACCGAGGTACGGTTTCGCCATCCCGAACGCGCTCCTTCGAGGCGGTCTATCACGCTCTGCGCGATCGCCTGGCGAATCAGAGCGAAGCGCCCGCCGTATCGGCGCCGACCACAACCACGCTTGCCGCCGCTACGCCGGATGCCGATCGGGGGCTCTGCGCCGTTTCCGACGCGGAAGCGCCGCGACCCCTGCGTCTGGTGCTGGATTCCGCGCCGGCGACAACGCCGCCCGAGCAGGCGGCGCTCGGTCTTGGTTATGATCGGAACCGTCCGTCAGCCGGGTATTCAGGTGTCGCCGAAGCCGCGGGAGCGGCAAACATAGCGAGCGCCCCTCGGCGGCAATCCCGCACAAGGAACGGCCCGATCATTCCCCTCTATTCGCGGCTGCGGGTAATCGGCCAGGTTTTCGCCGGCTATATCGCGCTCGAAGGCGATGACGGACTTATCCTGGTCGATCAGCACGCCGCGCACGAACGCGTGACCTTCGAGAAGCTTCGCGCCGAGCTGAGAAACGGCGGCATTAAAGTCCAGGCGCGGCTGGTGCCCGAGCCGCTGGAACTCGACCCGGCGCGCGCGGCCCGAATCCAGGCCGCGATTCCGCAACTGCGGGCGCTTGGCTTCGAGGTCGAAGCCTTCGGCCCCGCCACGCTCATCCTGAACGGCGCGCCGGCGGTGTTCGGCGCCGACGCCGGAGTGAAGTTGCTCGCCGAGATGATCGACAGCATGGGCGAGAACGGATTCGCGATGCGCGGCGAAGATGCTTTTGACGATTCTCTCAAGCAGCTCGCCTGTCACGGCTCGGTGCGCGTGGGCCGGACGCTAGAAGAAATCGAGATTCGCGAGCTTCTGGCCCAACTCGATCGCACCCAGTTCAAGACCAACTGCCCGCACGGCCGCCCGGTGCATATCCAGTTCGGCCGCGGCCAGATCGAACGGATGTTCCGGCGATAGATGAGCGCTCGCGCGACATCCGATCGGCGAATCCGGGTGGGTTTTATCGTTGGCCCCACCGGAATCGGCAAATCGGCGCTGACGATGGATATCGCCGAGCGCCTCGGCGCCGAGATCGTGAACGCCGACTCGCGCCAGCTCTATCGCGGGATGGATATCGGCACCGCCAAGCCCGGCACCGCCGATCGCCGCCGCGTGCCCCATCATTTGGTCGACGTGTGCGCGCCCGATGAGCCGCTCGATGTGGCGCGGTTCCGCGAGCTCGCGCGCAGATCGCGATCGAAGAAATCGCGGGACGCAACCGGCCGGTGCTGGTGACCGGCGGCAGCGGCTTTTATCTCAAGGTGCTCAAGCGCGGGATTTTCGACGGCCCGCCGGCCGCGCTGGAAATCCGGCGCGAGCTGAGCGAGCTTGCCGCCCACCACGGCGTGGAATACCTCTATCGGCAATTGTCCGAAGTTGATCCTGAAGCCGCCGGCCGTCTTGAGCCGCACGACCTTTACCGCATCGTCCGCGCGCTGGAAGTCTTCCGCGTGACCGGGATGCCAATCAGCGTTCATCAGCGCCGCCACTCGTTCGCCGAACCCGCCTACGATAGTTTGACGGTTGGTTTGAATCTGCCGCGCGAGCGCCTGTATCAGGTGATCGATCGGCGTTTCGATGAAATGATCGCGGCCGGACTGGTCGAAGAAACCCGGGCGCTGCTCGCCGCCGGCTATCGGCCCGAAGCGCCGCCGCTCAGCACGATTGGCTACAAGCACGTGGCCGCTCATTTGCGCGGCGAACTCACGATGGAAGAGGCGGTCGCGCTCGCCAAGCGCGACACTCGCAGACTGGCCAAGCGCCAGCTCACCTGGTTCCGTCGAGATTCGGAAATCGTCTGGGTGGACGCCGATAACGGAAGGGAGGAGGCGCGCGCGCTGTTCGAGGGCTTTTTCTTTTCACGGCCGTCACGGGATGCAGAGCATGGGGGAGCCATCTACTCGCTGAAAACTGATGGTCAATCCGGAAGATATCGGCCCGGAAGCGGCGCTCAAGGAACTCGACCTGCGCCTTCAGCAGGCCGGCGACGCGCGAGAGCGGGCTGCGCCTGAAAGCCGAGCGGGGCAGGTTCGAGCGCGAGCTCTACGCCAATCTGAGCGCGATCGATCGGGTGAGGCTGGCGCGTCATCCGTCGCGGCCGCAGACGCTCGATTACGTCGGAGCCCTGATTCGGGATTTTTTCGAGATTCACGGCGACCGCCGCTTCGGCGACGACTCCGCAGTGGTCGCGGGTCTCGGTTATTTCGGCCGCCATCCGGTGGCGATTGTCGGCCATCAGCGCGGCCGCTCGACCGCCGAACGAATCCGGCGCAACTTCGGCAAGCCTAACCCGGAAGGTTATCGCAAGGCCGCCCGCGTATATGAACTGGCGAGCCGCTTCCGCATCCCGCTGCTGACCTTTATCGATACGCAGGGAGCCGAACCGGGCGTCGGCGCCGAGGAGCGCGGCCAAGCGGAGGCGATCGCGCGGAACCTGGAACTGATGGCGCGAATCGAAGCGCCGGTTATCGCCAGCGTGATCGGCGAAGGCGGCTCGGGCGGCGCACTCGCGCTGGGAGTGGCCAATATGGTTCTGATGCAGGAGTACGCCTGTTATTCGGTAATCACGCCCGAAGGATGCGCCGCGATTCTATGGCGCGAAGCGGGTCCAGAGAACGTCGCCGCCGCCGCCGCAGGCGCTCAAGCTCTCGGCGCCGGACCTGTTGCGGCTGGGCGTGATCGACGAAATCGTGGCCGAGCCGTCCGGCGGCGCCCATCGCGATACTGCTTCGGCGGTGAAGCTGCTCGGCAAGGCCGTCGACCGGCATCTCAAGCGCCTGCTTAAGTCCGAGCCGCGCGGAGCTTCGAATCATGCGCCAGCGCAAGTTCGCCGAGATGGGCTCGGCGTTTGTTTTTCGCCAACGCGTTGAAAACCACGGCCCGATCGGGTAGCCATCTGCCGGTGGTATCAGCGGGACCAAAAAAGAATTCCGGCGGCGGCGATTCGCTGCCCGCGCTCCGCGCGCGAATCGACGCGATCAGTCTCGAACATCCTGCGCCTGTTGTCGGAGCGCGCCCGATTGGCCCAGGAGATCGGCCATCTCAAGCGCGGCGACGGCGGTCAGATTTATCAGCCGGTGCGCGAGCGCGCCGTGCTCGAGAAGTTGATCGCGCACAATCCCGGTCCGCTGAGCAACGAACACATCGCAGCGGATCTTCATCGAGATAATTTCCGCCTGCCGCGCGCTCGAGCACGAGTTCAGGTCGCCTACCTGGGTCCCGAGCACACCTATACCCATCTGGCGGCGCTCGGCCGTTTGGCTCGAGCGCCACATTGATACCGCAAAGTTCGATCCCGGCGGTTTTCCAGGCGATGGAGACCGGCTGTGCGAGTTCGGGGTGGTGCCGGTCGAGAATTCGACCGAGGGCTCGGTTACGACGACTCTCGACCTGCTGATCGACACTCCGCTCCAGATCGTCGGCGAGATCCTGGTGCCGATTCGCCACGCGCTGCTGTCGATTTCCGGCAAGCCGGCAGAGATCCGCAAGATCTACTCCCATCAGCAATCGCTGGGGCAATGCCGCAATTATCTGGCCGCCAACTACCCGCGCTGCGAACAGGAGGCCTTTGCCTCAAACGCTCTGGCCGCGCAGGCGCGCGGCCGAGGAGCCGGCCGCGGCGGCGATCGCCTCGATGGAAGCCGGCGGCGGCCTACGGGCTCAAGGTGAGTCGCCGGAGGCGATTCAGGATTCGGCGCAAAACACCACCCGCTTCCTGGTGCTGGGCAAGAATCCGGTCCCGCGCAGCGGCGCCGACAAGACCACCGTTCTGTTCGCCGTCGCGCGACAAGGTCGGCGCGCTCAACGAGGCCCTGAGCCTGTTCGCGCGCAATCGACATCAACATGACCAAGATCGAGTCGCGGCCGATGCGCTCGCGGCCGTGGGAATACATGTTCTTCGTCGACCTCAAGGGCCATCGCGAGGATCCCGGACTCAAGCGCGCGTTGACGGCGCTCAAGCGCAAAACCCTTTTTTCGAAAGTGCTGCGGATCGTATCCTGAAGCGAGAGGCGGCGGGGGCTGAACCCGACTGTTTTTTAATTGGTAAAAACTGAAGATCTGGTGCTTCCCGGAGTCGCCGCGCTCCATCCCTTACGAGCCCGGCAAACCGATCGAAGAAGTCCAGCGCGAACTCGGGATCGGAGAGCCGATCAAGCTCGCCTCCAACGAGAATCCGATCGGTCCTTCGCCGCTGGCGGTGGCCGCGGTCAAGGCGGCGCTCGAGCGAGCTGAATCGCTATCCCGACGGCGGCAGCTACGAGCTGCGGCATAAGATCGCGGCCCATCACAGGCGTCGATCCCGATCAGATTTTCATGGGCAGCGGTTCGTGCGAAATTATCAATCTGCTGGTGTACCTGTTCCTGCGTCCGGGATTGAAAGCGGTAATCGCCGAGCATTCGTTCGTTATCTATCAGCTCGCGATTTCGGCTTCGGGCGGCAGCGCCAGGACCGTGCCGTTTCGCGGTTACACCTTCGATCTGGACGCGATGGCTGCTGCCATCGACGGCAACACCCGGATGGTGCTGCTCGGGTAATCCCAACAATCCGACCGGCACGATCTATCGCCGCGATGCATGGGAGCGCTTCCTCAGCCGCATGCCCGAGAGCGTGGTCATCGTCGCCGACGAAGCCTACTTCGAATTCGTGCGCGATGAGGAATATCCCGACTCGATGGCCTACCACGACGGCAAGCGCTTGCTGGTCACGCTCAGGACCTTCTCGAAGATTTTCGGGTTGGCGGGATTGCGGGTGGGATACGCCGTCGCGCGGCCGGATATCATCCGGATGCTCAACAACGTCCGTCAGCCTTTCAACGTCACCTCGCTCGGGCAGATCGCGGTGCTGGCCGGGATGGACGACACCGAGCACGTGCGGCGCACGCTCGAAGTGAATGCTACCGGGATGGATTATCTCGAAGCGCGAGTTTCGCAGGCTCAAGCTCGATTTTGTTCCCTCGCAGGCGAATTTCATCTTGACTGACGTCGGCGACGCGCGCGACGTGTACGAACGCTTGCTGAAGCTGGGTGTGATCGTGCGGCCCATGAACGGCTACGCCCTGCCGCGCCACGTCCGAATAAGCATCGGGCTGCCCGAAGAGAACCGGCGCTTGATCGCCGCGCTGGGCGAGGTGCTGGGCCGTTAATTCGCAAGGTTTAAATCGAGCCGCTCATCGCGGAGGGCTCGACGCCTGGATTCGATCATCGGTATAGCAATGGCGATGCTCTTTAATCAGATGACGGTATGCGGCGTCGGATTGATTGGCGGGTCGCTGGCAACGCTGGCCAAGCGCCACAATCTGATCGGCAAAGCCGTTGGATTCGGCCGCACTCAGGCGAATCTCGATGTCGCGCTGGAGCGCAAGCTGTGGACTTCGCCACCCGCGACGTTGCCGAGGCAGCGCGCGGAGCGGACCTGGTGATGCTGGCGGTGCCGATCGTTACGATGCCGTCGCTGTTGCGCCGCGATGGTGCCGCATCTGCCGGCCGACGCGGTCATAACCGACGTTGGAAGCGTCAAGGGCTGGGTGGTGCGCGGAACTTGAGCCGCTGCTCGGGCCGAAGATGGCGCTGGTGGCGGCGCATCCGGTGGCGGGCAAGGAAACCACCGGCGCGGCGCGGCCGACCCGAACTATTCGTCGACCGACGGGTGATCGTGACGCCCTCGGCGCGCACCACGCCCTCCGCGCTGGCCAAGGTCGAGGAGCTTTGGCGGGTGACCGGTGCGCGGGTCGAGCGGATGGAGCCGGAAGTCCACGATCAGATTCTGGCGCGGTCGAGCCATCTGCCGCAGTTGTCGCGAGCGCCTTGGCCGCGGCGTTGGCCGAAGAGCGCGTCGGCAGGCCGCTTGGCGGCGGAGTTCGGCGCCGGCGGGCTTCGCGACACCACGCGACTGGCGATGTCGTCGGCCGAGATGTGGCGCGATATCTGCCTGACCAATCGCGAGGCGATTCTTCGGCGCTGGCGCTTTATCGTGGCGCGCTGGATGAGTTTGAGCGTTTGGTTGCGGCCGGCGACGGCGCCGGGCTGGAAGCGGCCTTGCGCCGGGTCGGCGGATGCGCGAGCGCGAATTTAAGTGAAAGGCCGCGTCCGATAATCGCGATCGACGGCCCGGTCGGCGTGGGCAAATCCACCGTGGCGCGCGCGCTGGCGCGCGACACTCGGCTTCAGCTACCTCAATACCGGCGCGATGTATCGGGCGGTGGCGCTGGCGGCGCGCGGGCGCGGAATCGGCGCCGGATCGGACCCGATGTCGAGGCGCGGCTCAAGGAACTGCTCGATGCATTGAAGATCGACGGTCGAAGGCGAGCGAATTCTGCTGCGACGGACACGACGTATCGGCGAGCTGTCGCGAGCCGGAAATCGGCGAACTGGCGTCGCGCTTGTCGACGCTCGCGGTGGTGCGCGAATCGGATGCGCGAGCTGCAGCGCGCGACGGGGCGCGAGCGGCGGACTGGTGATGGAAGGGCGCGATATCGGAACCGCCGTCTTTCCCGACGCCGGAGTGCAAGTTCTATCTCGATGCGAAGGTCGAGGTGCGCGCCGAGCGCCGCTTTGCCGAACTCGCGGCCAAGGGCGCGCACCATCAGCTCGGGAAGAGGTGCTGGCCCAGCTTATCGAGCGAGACCGGCGCGATAGCGGCCGCGAACTTGCTCCTTTGAGATGCGCTGACGGACGCAATCGTGATAGACTCATCCCATCTGTACAGTTGCGCAAGTGCTTGCGCAAATACGATCCCATATTGAATTCAAAGGAGTTTGCTAGAGTGCGGCAGGGCTTGAAACCGGCTTGATCCGGTTGTATGCATTCCTGTTAGCCTCGAAATCCCAAAAGGTCCCACTAAATGGAGAAAGGTTTGTTTCCTGACAAGTTAAATGGAGGAGACGATGAATTTCAGTCGCTGATGGAGCAGAGCCTGAACGCCCCCCGGCCAGGGAGACGTTCTCAGCGGCCGAGTGCTGCTGATCACCCGCGATGCCGTCATCGTCGATATCAATTACAAGTGCGAGGGGCAGGTTCCGCTCGCCGAATTCCTCGACTCCGACGGTAACGTCGCGGTCAATGAAGGCGACGAGATCGACGTCTACTTCGACGGCACCGAGACCGATAACGGCACGGTGATGCTGTCGCGCGCCAAGGCCGAGAAGTTCAAGGTCTGGCGCGATCTGGAGCATGCTTTCCAGAGCGACACCCCGGTCGAGGGGGTGGTCCTCGGCAAGGTCAAGGGCGGACTCAAGGTGGACATCGGGGTGCCGGCCTTCCTGCCCGGCTCTCACGTGGACATCCGGCCCGCTGCGCAACCTTGACCGCTACGTCGGCCAGCGCGGTCGCTTTCAGATTCTGAAGTTCAACCGCGCCCGCGGCAACGTGGTGGTTTCGCGCCGCAGCGTGCTCGAAAACGAGCGCGCCTCGCTCAAGGAACAGACGCTGGGCGTGCTGGAAGAGGGCGTAATCCTCGAAGGCACCGTCAAGAACATCACCGACTACGGCGCGTTCATCGATCTCGGCGGCATCGACGGCCTGCTTCACATCACCGACATGTCGTGGGGCCGATTGCAGCATCCGTCCGAAGCGATCAAGGTCGGCGACAAGGTCAAGGTCGTTGTGCTCAAGTACGACCCCGAGCGCGAGCGCGTTTCGCTGGGGATGAAGCAGATCATGCCCGACCCGTGGACCAAGGTCGCGGAGAGCTATCCGGTCGGACTGCGGGTCAAGGGCAAGGTCGTGAGCGTCACCGATTACGGCGCGTTCGTCGAACTGGAGCAAGGCGTCGAGGGGCTGATCCACGTCTCGGAGATGACTTGGACCAAGCGCATGGTGCATCCCTCGAAGGTCGTCAACGTCGGCGACATGGTGGAGGTCCAGGTGCTCGGGGTCGACGAGGCCAACCGGCGGATTTCGCTCGGCCTGAAGCAGACCGAGCCCAATCCGTGGCAGGAGCTGGCGCAGCAAACACACGCGCCGGGCACCAGGGTCCACGGCAAGGTCAAGTCGGTCACTGATTTCGGGATCTTCGTCGAGATCGAGCCCGGCATCGACGGCCTGGTCCACATCTCGGACCTGCTCGTGGACCAAGAAGATCAAGCACCCGTCCGAGCTCTACAAGAAGGGCGACGAAGTCGACGCGGTGGTGCTCGCGATCGAAGTCGAGCAGGAGCGCATCAGCCTCGGAATCAAGCAGCTCACGCCGGATCCGTGGCAGACGGTTCCGGAGCGTTATCCGCTGAATACCAGGGTCAACGGCAAGGTGAGCTCGGTCGCCGACTTCGGCGTGTTCATCGAGATCGAGGAGGGCGTCGAGGGCCTGATCCACATCTCGCAACTGAGCTCCGAGCGCGTGGACAAGCCGTCTTCGCTGTTCAAGGTCGGCGATCCCGTGGAAGCTTTGGTGGTTCAGATTGATCCCAAGGAGCGGCGGATGGGCCTGTCCATCAGGGCGCTGAAGCAGCACGAGGAGCGCGAGGAGATGCAGGCGTATCTGAAGCGCGAGCATGAAGGTGCGCGCTTTTCGTTCGAGGATATCCTTAACGAGGAATTGCGCCTCGATCGCGAAGAAGGCGAGCCAGAAGGGCGTTCGCGGCAAGTCGCGCGACCGATAGAGCGAAAGGGGGAACCCAAGGGAGCGAATCGATGACCAAGCGTGAGATTATCGACGAGCTGCTGGCCCGGCGGCCGAGCTTTTCCCATCGCGACGCCGAAACGATCGTCAACGCGATCTTCGACGCGATGGCGGGGTGTTCTGGAACGCGGCCAGCGCATCGAGGTCCGCGGCTTCGGGAGTTTCGCGGTCAAGCAGCGCCGCGCCCGTCAGGGACGAAACCCCAAGACCGGGGATCTGGTTGACGGTAGACGCCAAGCGGATTCCGTTCTTTCGCGCGGGCAAGGACCTCAGGATAGAAGTTAATGAAGCGGCCGAAAGTCCGGCGCCCAAGCCGGACTGAAGCCGGCGACGGACTGAGCCGTCTCTGGGCGCCGTGGCGCGTGCAATACGTGCGCAAAATCGGGGCCCCGGGCAAAAAAGGCTGCATTTTTTGTTTCGGCGATTTGGGCGCGGCGGCGCGGCGCCAACGGCTGGTGCTTTACGCCGACCCGGTCGCCCTGGTGATGCTCAACCGCTATCCCTACAACAACGGTCATCTGATGGTTGCGCCGCGACGCCATGTGGCCTCGCCCGAGATGCTTACTCCTGAAGAGCGCGCGATGCTGGGCGAGGTCGTGACGGCGTCGCTGGATATGATGCGGCGCGCGTTCAATCCGGCGGGATTCAATCTGGGCGCCAATCTGGGCCGGGTCGCCGGCGCCGGCATCGCCGATCACATGCACTGGCACGCGGTGCCGCGATGGGACGGCGATACCAACTTTATGACGGTGCTGGCTTCGAGCCGCGTGCTTTCCGAAGATCTCGACGCGAGTTTCGCCCGGCTGTCCCCACTTTTCAAAGCGCTCAAGGCTCCCGTATCCTAAGTAAAGCGGACAGCCGCTTCGAATCCGCCATTTACCGGCGTCCGGACTGGAAAATCAGGAAATGGATCAAAGTCTGCTGAAAATAACCACGCTTGGAGAGCTCAGGCGCAAAAGCTACCAGGTTCGGCCGGTGCGAACCGAGATGCGCAACAACCTGCTCGCGCGCCTGCGCTCCAGGGAGCGGATGATGCCGGGAATCGTCGGTTACGACGAGAGCGTGATTCCGGAGATCGAAAACGGAGTGCTCGCCGGCCATCACATAGTCTTCCTCGGCGAGCGCGGCCAGGCGAAATCGCGGATCATCCGCGCGCTCGCCGGCCTGCTCGACGAATTCGTGCCCGCGATCAAGGGCTGCGAAATCAACGACAATCCGTTCGCCCCGCTCTGCCGGGAGTGCCGGCGCAAGCTCGCCGAGTGGGGAGAACAGGCTCGAGGTCTGCTGGATCGACCGCGACCACCGTTACGCCGAGAAGCTGGCGACTCCCGACGTGTCGATCGCCGATTTGATCGGCGAGATCGATCCGATCAAGGTCGCCGAAGGCCGTTATCTGGCCGACGAAGAGACGATTCATTATGGACTGATTCCGCGCACCAACCGCGGCATCTTCGCCATCAATGAGCTGCCCGACCTCACCGAAAAGGTTCAGGTCGGCCTGTTCAACCTGATGGAGGAGAAAGACGTCCAGATAAAAGGCTACAAGATCCGCCTCCCGCTCGACGTGGTCTTCGTCGCCAGCGCCAACCCCGAGGACTACACCTCGCGCGGCCGCATCATCACCCCGCTCAAGGATCGCTTCGATATCCAGGTCCGCACTCACTACCCGAGGACGATCGAGGACGAGATCGCGATCATGGAGCAGGAGACGGTCTATCCGCCCGCCGACGGGATGGAGCTGCGGATTCCGCAGTTCATCAAGGAAATCCTGGCGCAGATAACCTTCGAAGCGCGGGCCTCGAACGAGATCAATCAGACCTCGGGGGTTTCCGTGCGGGTAACGATCAACAACTACGAGTCGGTGATTTCGAACGCCGAGAAGCGGGCGGTTCGCAACGGCGAAAACGAAATCGTGCCGCGGCTTTCCGATCTGCATTCGCTGTACGCCTCGACCGCCGGCAAAATCGAGCTCGAATACGTCGGCGAGGACAAGAAGGAAGACGATCTGATCGAGCGGCTGACCAACCGGGCGATCTGAAAGTGTTCGACCGCTATCTGAAGCTCGAGGACTTGAAAAAGATAACCGCCTATTTCGATCAGGGCTGGGGCGTCGAGGTGTCGGACACCTCGCCCGCCAGCGAATACCTGGAGCCGCTGCGCGAGATCGCCGGGCTGCGCGAGGTAATCGAGACGCTTGGTCCGCTGGAAAGCCCGGGCCTGATGGCAGCCGCGACCGAGTTTATCTTCGAGGGCCTGCACCTCCATCAGAAGCTCAACAAGGAACGCCAGGGCGGCCGCTACAGCTATCACGCCTGAGAAGCGCCGATGCCAATCCTGCGCTATACACAATGGGACGGTTCGCAGAAGGTCCGGCTCGACGCCGACAAGGTGTTCGAGAAACTTTCCGCGCTGCTGTCCGACACCGACGACGTTCGGTCAGGCGGTCGACTGGTTGTTGCGCCAGGGGATGGAATTCGACGGCACGCCGGTGCCGGGGCTGGATCAGTTGCTCGAACAACTGCGCCAGGAGATGCGCGAGCGTTACAACGACTGCAACCTCAAGGACGCGCTCTCCGAAATGGACCAGCGGCTCGAAGACATCCTTGCGCGCGAGCGCGCGACGCTGGCGGAGCTGAAAGAGACGAAGCCCGAGGTCGAGGAGAAGGAAAAGTACCTGGCGCCGATGCCGCATCGGCTCTCCGACGCGATTCGCAAGCTCGAAAATTACGAGTTCGAGAACGCTGAGGCCAAAGCCGACTTCGACGCCCTGCTCGAAGAGTACCAGAACATCCGCGACCTCGAAGAGTTTCGCGAGCGCTTCGGCCAGATGTTCCAGGGCCCCAAAAGCCTGAACTACCAGCAGGCGCTCGATCTGATGCGGGAGATGGAGCAGCTCAAGCAGCTCGAACAGGACCTGATGACGGGCAACCTCGATTCGATTTCGGCCGACGACGTGAAGGAAATGCTCGGCCAGCAGGCGCTTCAGGACCTCGAGAGTCTCCGCCAGGTCTCAATGCTGCTTAACGAATCGGGCTACCTGCTTCAGAAAGGCAGTCAGGTGCAGCTCTCGCCCAAGGGTGTGCGCAAGATCGGCCAGCTCGCGCTGCGCGACATTTACCAGAACCTGCTCAAGGACCGCGCCGGCGGCCATCTGACCGACCGCCGCGGCATCAGCGAGATCCGTCCCGAGCAGGTCCGCCCGTACAGCTACGGCGATCCGCTCAATCTCGATCTGGTCTCGACGCTCAAGCGCGCGCTCACACGCGAGGCCGGAGTGCCGCTCAAGCTCAGGCACGACGATTTCCAGGTCTTCGAGTCCGATTTCGGCAGCACCTCCTCGACCGTGCTGTGCCTGGATATGTCGTGGTCGATGAGCTGGGAGGGACGTTTCGCGGCGGCCAAAAAAGTCGCGCTGGCACTGGAAACCCTGATCCGCGCCAAGTTCCCGCGCGATTTCTTTTCCATGGTCGGCTTCTTCACCCGCGCGATCGAGCTCAAGCTCAAGGATCTGCCCGAAGCGTCGTGGAACATGAGCGATCCGTTCACCAATCTCCAGGACGGGCTGAGACTGGCGGGCGACCTGCTGGCGCGCCATCCTTCGCGCAACCAGCATATTATCGTAATTACCGACGGCCAGCCGACCGCATACTTTCTCAAGAAGCGGCTCTACTGCGAATGGCCGCTCTCCTTCGGCGGCATCAGCGTGCGCGCCGCGCAGGAAACGTTGAGGGAAGTAAAGCGCGTGACCCGCATGGGCATCACCATCAACACCTTCATGCTCGACGATTCGCCGAGCCTGAGGGGTTTCGTCGAGAAGATGACCCGGATCAACCGCGGTCGCGCGCTATATACCCGCCCCGATCATCTGGGCGAGTACCTGCTGGTCGATTATATCTCCAAGAAGCGCAAACGCATCTGACAATCCGCCGCGCGTGCGGCTCGTTATCGCAGGAAATCCTGAGTGACGTAGCTTTTGCCGTCCGCCGATTTTGCGATTCCAAGCCCGGTCTCGCGAAACGCCGGCGAGAGCATATTCTCGCGATGACCCGGGCTGGCGAGCCAGCTTTTGACGGCGCGCTCGGGCATCCCGGCAGCGTCATGAACATCTTCCATGTAGATATTCTCGGCGATTTGTTCGTAGGCGAGGCCGACGCCGCGGATGCGGTCCGCGGGACTGCCCCCGTCGGGGCTGTCATGCGCAAAGTAACGACGAATCGCCATGTCGTAGCTGTGGCCGCGGGCGATTACCGCCAGACGCGCCGAAAATTTGAGCGGCTGTTGCCCTGCGCTCTCGCGCTCGCGATTAACCAGTTCCAGAAGCACAATCTCGTCGTTGCTGAGCGACGCCAGCCGTTCCGCCGACGGTGGCGCGACTCTCGTCCGATAGAGCCGGGCGGCGATCGCGCCGATCAGGGCCAGTATCATCAGCCCGATGGCGAGCTTGATCCTGCGCCGATGCATGACCACCCTGGGCGTGGGCATCGCGATTATCTTTGCGGGCCCCCGTGGAGGATGCGGTCCGCCGCGTCGGGTGGCAGAGGGTCTGTTCATAGGATCAACGCCGTCGCGATCGGACTACCCGATCACCGAGGCGGCCCGAACGAACCAAATTATCGCCAAGATCGAGGCGCATGTCGATTAACGGGAGCGCGGGCTGCTATTGGCGCCGAACCGCGCCGCCCGGTCCGGATTTCTGCTACCGCTTCGGCCCAAGGTTGTCAACGCGCACGGAGAGCGACGTTCCGGGTATCGCGACGCGGTGTACATCTTGACGGCTGTCGCGCTCTTTAATTAACCTGCGGGACCGCTCTAGCGAAGGGTCCCCGGACTTCGGATAATCAAGTATGAGCTTGGGGCTTGATCTGGTGATATTCGACGCGGACGGCGTGCTGTTCGAGTCGACCGATTCCAACATCGCCTACTACAACGCGATTTTCAAAGTCATCGGCGAATCTCCGCTTACTCCGGAGGAGGAACGCGCCTGTGTCTTCATGGCGGCGAGCCAGGTCTTCGTGATGCGGGCCAACGGCGATCCGGCGCGCGTCGAGCAGATGAAGAAAGTTGGAACGACGCTGGAGTTCACCCGGTTCTTCGAGCTGCTGCGCCCGCCGTTCCCACTGAGGCCGTTTCTGATGGAGCTTAAGCGTCGCTATAGGCTCGGAGTCGCGACCAATCGTTCGGCCACTATTCCGGCGGTGCTCGAATATCTGGAAATCGCCAACGTCTTCGATACCGTCGCGAGCGCCCGCGACAAGGTCCCGCCCAAACCCGCGCCCGATATCCTCAAGCTCTGTCTGGAGCGCGCCGGAGTGCGTCCCGAAGTCGCGATTTACGTCGGCGACAGTAACTTCGACCAGCAGGCCGCCGCCGCCGCGGGAATAAAATTCATCGGTCTCGGAAAGCACGTCGAGTGCGACAATTTGATCGAGCGGTTAAGCGATCTCCCCGCCGCTCTGGAGAAGCTGTCCGACCCGCAGCGCTAGTTCGCGGTGAGCGGCTCAGGGTTCGTTCGCTGAACAAAATACCGCGGTTGATTCCGTTCTTGCCGGTCTGGTAAGCGTCTACATATGGTCACCTTCCTCGAATACCTGCACGCTGCCATGCGCCTGGCCAAATACGAGCGGCTGGATGAGAGCGGAGAGTGGTTCGCCTGTATTCCCGGCTTTGAAGGGCTGTGGGCGACGGGACCTACGATTGAAGAGGCGCGCGAAGAGCTTTGGAAAGCGTTGGACGGCTGGCTGTACGTCAACGCCTTCATCAGCCAACTGCCGTTGCCCGACCTGGGCGAGATACGTATGGAACCGCCACCAAAGACGGAAGACTCCGGTTCGTAAGTGTGCGGCTGGTTCCCTGCTCACGGCGCGAGTTCATCCGAAAACTACGCATGCTTGGCTACGACGGCCCGTACCCGGGCGGTCGTCATCAATATATGGCCGCCAAAGGGAAGCGCCCGATAACGGTTCCCAATCCGCATTCCGGCAATGATATAGGCGTTGGCTTACTGAGCGCGATCCTGCCTCAAGCGAACATCAGCCAGGACACTTGGATGAAGGCATGACCGCGCCTTCGCGTTAAGCGAAGGCCGGCATCACCTCGCGCGCGAACAACTCGATCGTGTCGGGCGGGGCGAAGTCGCTGAAGAAGATCGCGAACATCGTGATGCCCTTGCGAACCCGCTCGTCGAGCGCCTCGATAAGCTGCGGCGGCGTGCCTTTGATGCCGGTGTAAACGAACGGCTTGAGGCCTTTCGCCATCTTCCATTTCTGCTCGACCTCTTCCTCGTTCCGGCCAATGCAGACCAGCAACTGCTCCGAGATCTCGATCGTGTCGAGATCCCGCCCGACCGCCTGGCAGTGACCCTTCAGCGCGACGAGCTTGTCCTCGAAGCTGCGATAGCCGGCCGGGAGATTCCATCGATCCGCGTATCGCGCCACCAGCCGCAGCATCACTTTCTCACCGCTGCCGCCAATCGTTATCGGCGGATGGTGTTTCTGAACCGGCTTGGGGTTGTTGGGCGCATCGAGCACGCGATAGTAGCTGCCTTCGAAAGTGGCGCGCTTTTCGGAGAACATCGCCTTCAGGATTTGCAGCGTCTCCTCCATCTGTTTGAGCCGCACCGCGATAGGGGGAAATTCGTAACCGTAGGCGCGATATTCCTCGTCCATCCATCCGGCGCCGATTCCGATTTCGAGCCGGCCGCTGCTGATCTGGTCGATCGTGCAAAGCGACTTCGCCAGCAGCGCCGGATTGCGATAGGACTGGCACAGCACCAGAGTGCCGATGCGAAGCGTTTTGGTTTGCGCCGCGAGCGCGCTCATCGCGGTGACGCATTCGAGATGATCGAGGTCGGGCATCGCGCGCGTCCACATGTGATCGACCAGCCAGAGCGAATGATAATCGAGCTTCTCCAGCAGCGCCGCGCGCTCGACCAGAGCCTGGTATGACATCCCGGCCTGTGGCGAAAACAAAGCGAATTCGGCCCGTTTATTCTGCTGCACGGCGTCCTCCTGATTGCCGCTATCGGCTGAGTCAGCCTAGTCAAGTCCCCGAGCGGTTGCGACTCAAAGCTATTTCGCGCCGCTTGTCGCGGTCGCCAATCAGGCGGCGTCGGACGCGGGCGGAAAGTCGCTCGAAGGCGATGCTCCGGATCGGGTCTTTGGCGAGAGAAAAATCAGCGCGGCGGCCAGCGCCCACATCCCGAGCCCCAGACCGATTACGCCCCAAAGCCAGGCCCGAGCGGCCGCGTCGATACGCGATCGCCGCGGTCAGCGGCGCCAGCACGACGTTGACCGCGATCGAAGCTCGCGAGCAGATTGGCCGCGCCGCCGTGATAACCGGTAACGCGAAGCCGGAGGCGAGGGCCATAATCGTGGCGAAGGTTTGCATCCGATTTGCGCCCGTCAACGAACTATACTAATCCCTCGTTCATGGCACGCCAGACGCTGAACATTTGATGAAGAAGCTGCTCCAGATGAGCGAGGAAGGGGTGGCCGGCTTTTTCAACGAAGTGATGGGGAACGCCGGCCTGCGGCGGGCGCTGGGCCGCGCCGGCGAGCGGTTCATGGCCAACAAGAAAAGCTTCGACCGCAACGTCGAAAGCCTGCTCGACTTCGTCAGCATCCCTTCCAAGCGCGACGTTCGTGAGCTCAAGGCTCGCCTCGACCATCTGAACGGCCAGGTCGTGAATCTTGGCATGAAGCTAGACCGACTGTTGGCAAAGCTCGAGAAGCCGGCCGCACCGCGCGCCAGAAAGCGCGGCGGGCCCGAACCGGTTCAAGGCTGAGCTTGCCGTCGAGCGCCGCGCGTTAGCTCCGTCCGAGCAGCACGCCGTGAGGATCGATCTCGCGGCGCAGCAGTTCGAGCTCCTGTTGCGTGGGCGGCAGGGTTTCCGCCACCTCCGCCGGTTCGATCAATTCGAAGCCGGTTGGATCCCGAACTTCGGCCAGCGTATGGCCGGGGTGAAGCGACTTGATGCGCATCCGGCATGTCGCCTGATCGAAATCGAAGACGCCCAGTTCAGAAAGTACCCACCGCGGTCCTCCGCGGCGCAGGCCCGCCTTTTCTCTGGCGCCGGGGCCGTCGATGAAGCCCGGAGCCGAGATGAAATCGACCTGCGGCACGAAGCGCCGCCGGCTGTGCTCCATCAGGATGTACTCGCGGCCGAAGAGCGTGAAGTGCTCCGGCAACAGCACCGAGCCCAGCATCCGGAGCGTCGGCTGGCGGTAGTCGCCGATGACGGTGGTGTTGACGTTGCCGTACTGATCGACCTGCGCGGCCGAGGAGAAGCCAAAGTCGATCTCGCCGCGCTGGACCATCGAGAAGATACCGGCGGTGCTCTGGCGGGATTCGCATCGGACGTTGGCCAGGCTCGGTCCCGACTCGTAGAGGCTTCGGATGTCTTCCAGCACCGGATTCACGATGTGGCCGGTGTAGAGCATCGTCAGGTTCGGCGCGTGGATGCGCCGCGCCAGCGCCATCGCGGCGATCGGGATGCCGACGATGAGCACGCCGGTGCGCCCGCCGGTTGCCATCCCGGTGAAGCCGCGCTCGCCGTCGCGAAAGTCGCGCGCGAGCGTGACGGCGAGCAGTTCCTCCAGGGTGTATGGGTTCGAGGATGCCATCATCTCACTTCCCGCTTCCGCTGATGCGGAGTTTCATCAGGCGCGACAGGCCGCCGACGCGATCGAGGTAGTCGTAGTGATCCTTGGCGCCGTAAACGTAGTTGGAAAGGTAGTTGAGGAAGCTTTCGCGATCGCGGCCCGCCTGGGCATACTCGCGGAAATGCTCGAGCGTCGGGGTTGTACAAGGTGCCGAGCCCGCACGGATGAGAACCGAAGGGCGCTTCGACCACCGCCGTGGCCTTCCATCCCGCCATCAGGGAATCGTGATGGTGGGCCACGGCCCAATCGCGATCGACGATCTGCTCGGCGCTGACGATTACGCGATCGGAGGCGCGAATCACGATCTCGGTGAAGCCGGCGAAATCGGTTCGGTAAGGATGATAAACGTTGCCGTTCTCGTCGGCGAACGGCGCGTGCAGCAGCAGCCATTGCGGCCTTGCCGGCTGGATCGCGACGTAGCGCTCGCCGGTAAACGGGCAGGTGACCCAGGAGAGGTCGGGATTCACCTTCATGATGTCGCTGCCGAGGATGCCGCGCGCCGGCCAGAAGCTAAGTCCGAGGCTCGCGGCCAGGAAGCGATCCTGCATCGTCGCCTCCGAGTATTCGCCAACGATGATTTCACCGTTCTGCACGGCGCGGCGGAAATTCTGCGCTAATCCGAACTCTTCAAGGCTCACGCCGGAAGAATCGACACGGCTGACGGCTCCGGCGCCGATTAGCAGATCGAAATCGTTGCCCTGGATGATGCCGAGCAGGGTCAGGCGCTTGGTGCCCTGGCGGATTAGCTGATGAATCAGGGCGATGGGTTCGGAGCCGATTCCAAAGCCGCCCATGGCGATCGTGGCGCCATCCTTAATCGGCCGCACCGCTTCGGCGAGGGTCGTTAGTTTGCTGCCCATTGCTTCCTTTCGGCGAAGACCAATCGACGGTTACCTTCCGCGGACGCCCAAGGGCCTCGCGAAATCATCCGGCGAGGTCCGGCCCTTGTTTTCCGTTCCAAGCCGCGATCATAAGCCGCAATGCGCGAACCGACAAGGAATATCCGGCTTGCGCGACGGAGCATTCTGCGTTTGGCTGTTTATTTTATCACCTTGCCCGCCCGGTTGGGCGAGAGGTTGCGCGGCGCACGGATTGAAATCTTTTTCCGTAAAAAGAAGGAATGAAGGAAGGAAGGAAGGAAGGAAGGAAGGAAGGAAGCGGCTTTCATCCCGGGTGTTGGGACCACCATCGAGTCCGGCTCGGAATTCGAGGTCTTTTTTCTCAACAGCCCGCTAGAACGCGCGGGTGGCGCCTTGCACGACTCGCCTGATGCTGGTCTGTCGCGCATTCCAGACGACCGTCAGCCGGTCGATATTAGCCGTCGAGGATGTGGCGGGTTCGAAATAGGGTTCGGCCTCAACCTGCTCTCCGGACATCGGCAAGCGGCTCAGGACCAGTCGATATTCCTGCTCGAGCTTTTCGAAGGCGCCGTGCGCTCGCGGAGAGATTTCCCGCTCCGAGTCGAGCCGGACGGTCAGCGGATTCAGGTAGTTACCGTTCTTCATCATGGCGAAATGCAGATGAGGACCGGTGGAAAGTCCGCTGGTCCCGACCCATCCGATGATCTGGCCGACGCTGACGTAGGCTCCCTCGCGCACCGAGCGGCTGATCTTCGACAGATGGCCGTAGATGCTGATCAGGCCGCGGTCATGCTCAAGCCTGATACATCTGCCGAGCCTCTCCGTTCCAGTCGGCCATCTCGACCCGCCCGTCGGCGATCGCTTTGACTGGCGTTCCATACCGGGCCACAAGATCGACTCCGGCATGGCGGCGGTAATAGTGAAGTATCGGATGGTAGCGAGCAGTCGAAAATCCCGACGAGACGTATTCAAAGGGCACCGGGTAGCGCAGAAATTGTTGGCCCAACGGCTTGCCCTGTTCATCGTAGAGATGCGAGCGGCCGCGCGAATCGCGCAGGGCGAAAGCGAATTGGCTCGTGCCCGTGGTTTGGAGCTCCGCCGCCTGGAGATCGCCGGCCATCCGATGAGCGCCATCGGGACTCACGTATTCTTCGTAAACAAGCTTAAGACCGGTCGCTCGCCGCGGACGGCTGCCGCGCGATTTCGAATTGAAGGCTTCCTCAAGCCGCGCGATGACGGCTTTGGGCACATGATGGCGCGCGGCGTCGGCCTCGAGACTGTTTCTGATTTCGAAAGCAACCGAGAGCGAATGCTTCCGGTATCTGATCGGCTGCTGGGTAGCCAGGATCACGCCGTTGCCCAGCGCCTGCTCCACGATTTCGATCTGCTCGTCGATGCCGTAGCGCAAACCCCGCAGTTGTCCGCTGTCGGGATCCTTCTCGAGCAACACCAGATGGCCGCGGCTCAACGTCCTGCCATGCGCGGCGGAGCGGAAGGCATTGGCCCATCGCTGGGCCTCGAAAACGTTAAGTCCCGCACGAACCAGATAATCGGAGACCAAAACCGAGCGTTGCAGTTTGGCTTGTTCAATCAACGGCTCGGCCGCAGGCTCTTCCTGTTCCTCGATGGTCTCCATCGAAGATTCCGGAGGAAGCCCCGGCTCCGGCAGCAGAACGCTGCCCCCCTGCAGTGAGGAGAGACTTTCCAAAGGCTCGAAGCGTTCGCGGGCGCCGGAGGCGAAAATATAGAGCGATCCGACTGTCGTCATCGCGGCGACGATCAGCGCGGTAACGACCCTGGCGATACGATCGCGGGGAAAACCAAGCATCGCATGCGACGGTATTAAATGGACACAGGTGAATCAAGTGTTCGGGGAGAGTTTGTCGACAATTCCGCTAATCCTGACAGGGCGCTTGCGGCGAAAAGATACAGTCCGATAGATTTGTTAGTTCAGCACCACTGATGGCTATCCTCGCACTGGACCTCGGCAAGCGCCGAATCGGCGTCGCCGCAACCGACGCATCGGGCCTGGCGGTACATCCGCTGGGCACCGTCGAGCGCCGCAACCTGAAGTACGATCTTGACGCGATCGCGGCCATGGCCGCCGGACGCGAGGTAGAACTCGCAATCGTCGGGCTGCCGCTCAACATGAACGGCAGCGAAGGACCGGGGGCCCGTAACGCGCGCGAGTTTGCCGGTCAGCTTGCGGCATTCCTGGGCCTGCCGGTTGAACTCTACGATGAACGGCTCACCAGCTTCGAGGCCAAGGAGAGGCTCAAGGAGACCTCGCTTCGCCGGTCGAAGCGAAAGCCGGCGATCGACCAGATCGCCGCGATGGTGATTCTTGAGAGCTGGCTGGCCAAACGGAATCAGCCGAAACCATAGTATTATTGTTCCGTCCTTTGCGGGCTGTGGATGAAAAGCGCTTCGCGGCCCGTTATCCTAGTGGGTGGGTTGGCACGAAGCCGCGACTGAAGGCGGCAAGATACGGCTCGGGCTCGTCCGACTTTGAGTAACCGAATGCGAAGGCGAATCGTCAGATCAATCTTGACAGGTATCGCGATAGCGGTCGTGCCGGCGATCGGATGCGCCATCTACTATCTGGGCTTCGCCCCCACGGTCGCGTTCGACCCGCCCAGGATGGTCTCGATAAAAAAGGGCGACACGGTACGGGCAATCACCGGCAAGCTGAAGGCCGCCGGGGTAATTCGCTGCGCTATAGCGGCGCGGATCTACGCGCGCTTGAGCGGACAGGCGGCGCATCTGCAACCCGGAGATTATGCCTTCAAGGGCAAGGAGCGGATGCCCGAGGTTGTCCGCCACCTCGTCAACGGTGATTTCATCCTCGTAACGATCACCATCCCCGAGGGCCTGACCGTTCATCAAATCGCCGAGCGGCTGGAAGAGGCCGGCCTGGGCTGTGACACCGACTTCGAGAAAGCCGCGCGCGAGGGTCCGATAGTCAAGGCACTGGGTCTTGGCCCGCTCGGTGCGGAGGGGTACCTGTTTCCAGCCACCTACAGCTTCCCGCCGTCGGCCGGAATCGGCACAATCCTGGCGACGATGCTCGCCCGGTTTTACGAAACCCTCACGCCCAGAGTTGAAGAACGGATTTTCCGAATCGGGATGACCGAGAGCGAAATGCTCACTATGGCGTCGATGGTTGAAAAAGAGGCCAAGACCGAAGATGAACGGCCGCTGATAGCGGGGGTGTTGTACAACCGGCTCAAGATCAACATGCCGCTTCAGTCCGATCCGACGGCGCAATACAAATACGAAGGCATGACCGGTTCGGCGGTAGAAGAGGTCCACGCCGCTTCGGCCTTCAATACTTACGACTTCGTCGGGCTGCCGCCCGGGCCGATCGCCAACCCCGGAATGGCTTCAATCATGGCGGCGCTCTATCCAGCTCAGACCAATTACCTGTATTTTGTCGCTCGCGATGACGGCAGCGCATATTTTTTCGCGCTCGTTGGAAACTCATAACCGCGCGGTCGCCTGATAAGAAAGAACAGCGCGCGCGACGGCCCGCCCGGCTCCGACCGTGATGGCGCGCCCGGCCGAACAGGAAACTGACGCGAGTGATCGACCCAATTGATCCGTCGATCATAGGCAAGGCCCGGCATCGTATCGCCGAGATCGCGGCTTTGCGCGTGGCGATTTATGTCGCGCCGCCGGTTCTGACCACGCTCGCGTTGGGCCTCGCTTTCGAAGCGATCGGTCCGGCGACCTGGGAGCGATGGGGTTACGTGCTCGCGCCATCGCAGGGGTGGATAGTGCGCTCGGTCTGCTCGCCGCCACCGCCGCCGGTCTCGTGACAGGCGGATTGACGCGATGATGGCGTGGCGGCGCGCGAGCGATTTCGTCGAAGCGGCAGCGCGGATCGACAGCCGGCTCGACGCCAAAGAGGAAATCCTCACCCTGGCCACGCTGGCCGGCCCGGAGCATGCCGGCGATACATCCCGCAGCACGCTGTTCCCGATTCTTTGGCGCCGCGCGATCGAATACCTGTCGAAATTCGACCCGGCGAGCGAGTTCCGTCCCGAAATCAAACGTCCGCTGGCGCGCTCGTCGGCCTGACGATCGGCCCTGATCGTGGTGCTGGGGCTTTCGATGCTGGCGCTGGTGCGGCCGCCGCATCCGCTCGAAATCCAGGCGCGCAAGCTGCGTCGCACTCGCGAGCGAAATTTCCCACACCGACTCAGGCGCGGGGGCCAAGGCGCTTGCCAAGCAGTTGCGCTCGCCGCATCGGATCTCGAAAATGCCAAGCGTCCCCCGGAAAAGAAGCTCGAACGACTGGCTTACGATGACGCAAAAGCTTGAAGAGATCAAGAGTCCGCCCGAAGCTCGAGAAAAAGAATCAGCAGCACAGTCGGCTCGGACAAGGGCAAGATTCAAGCAAGGGAAGGGGATCGGGCAAGGGGAGACAGCGGCAAAGGCGAGGGCAAGGCAAGGGTGAGGAGCGAGCGGTGAAGGACCCGGCAAGGGCGAAGCGACGGGTGGCAAGGACAAGGGCGGCGAGGCCAGGATGATGGAGGTTCGCAACGAACTCTCCAAGAGCAAATTCAGATCGAGAACCGAGACCAAGGACCCCCGACAAACCAAGGCCGCCACCAATCAGGAGAAGAAGAAAACCGAACAGTCATTAAAGCCGGGCAACAAGCCGAACCAGCCGGGCCCGACCAATAACGAAGGCGGACTCGCGCAGGCAAACCATCCCAAACCGGACCAGTCAGGTAAATCCGAACAGCGCAAAGGGTAATCGCCGTCCAAGGAACAGCCGAAAAAAGACTCGAGTCAGCCGGGCGGCGATACTCATCTCGGCCAGTTCCCCGGCCCGCGTCGTTTCGAGAAGTTTTACAAGCCCGGCGAACATGGCCCGCAGATCGATATCAAGGATGCACGTTACGTGCTGTTTCGGATTCCGCCCGCGGTGGGCACCGCAAGCGGCGCCGGCAAGACCGTACTCGACAAGGAGCGCCCGACGGCGAGCACGCCATATTCCAATTTGCCTCTCAAAGAGGCGCGGATCGAGCGCCGACCCCTGATGAACGGCAGCTTGGTGCCGCCGCGGTATCGCGACTTGTTACGCTAAGCTTATAACGCTAAGAAGGAGAAAGGATGGGAGCGGCTCCGCAGATTAACAACGCCCGCGCAGCGGGTGAATGAATTTCGCCAGACCTTCAGCGCGGCCGAGGCTGAAGTCGGGCGCGTAATCGTCGGCCATCAGCCGGTGGTCCGCAAGATGCTGACGGCGCTGTTCTGCGGCGGGCACGTGCTGATCGAAGGCGTACCCGGATTGGGCAAGACCCTGATGGTCAAGAC
Organism: uncultured Pseudomonadota bacterium; assembly: GCA_963759165.1. Lineage (GTDB taxonomy): Bacteria > Desulfobacterota > Binatia > Binatales > Binataceae > DATJOQ01. The sequence goes on from CAVWXK010000002.1 coordinate 88,344, forward strand.
CGCCAGCGAGGCGCTCGGCCTGAGCTTCAAGCGCATCCAGTTCACGCCCGACCTGATGCCGTCGGACATCATCGGCACTCAGGTCCTGACCGAAGTCGACGGCCGTCGCGAGTTCCAGTTCAAGGCCGGCCCGATCTTCGCGCACATGGTGCTGGGCGACGAGATCAATCGCGCGACGCCCAAGACCCAGTCGGCGGTGCTCGAAGCGATGGAAGAGCATCAGGTCACCGTTTTCGGCATCACCTATCCGCTCGCTCCGCCGTTCTTCGTGCTCGCGACGCAAAACCCAATCGAGCTCGAAGGCACCTATCCTCTGCCCGAAGCGCAGATGGATCGCTTCCTGTTCAAGGTGGTGATCACCTCGCCCAAGCCCGAGGAGCTGCGCGAAATCCTATCAATCGCACCACCACCGCGAGTTCCTACCAGATCAAGCCGATTATCGATCCGCAGGACGGCGCCGAGCGATTATCGAACGGCTGAAGACGCTGGTGCGCGAAGTGATGGTGGCCGAGCCAGCTCGAGCGCTACATGATATCGATAATTTCCGCCTGCACGCCCGAGCGGTGCCGGAGTGCCTGCCCGAAGTAACTCGCAGTACGTGCGTTTCGGGCCCAGCCCGCGCGGCGCTCAGGCGCTGATGTTGTGTGCCAAGGTAAATGCGCTGCTCGACGGCCGCGTCAGCGTCAGCTACGAGGATATCGACGACGCGATCGTTCCGGCGCTGCGCCATCGATTGCTGCGCAACTTTCAGGCCGAGGCTGAAAACATCACCACCGAATCGCTCCTCGAACAGGTGATCAAGCGGCTCAAGCGGCCTCGCTAAAATGCTGGGATTGCCCGCAGAGTTTACCCCCGACTTCCTGGCCCGCCTCGAACAGCTTCGCGATCAAGACCCGACGCGAGTATGCGGGGATGGGCAAGGGCGCTCATCTTTCGCCCAGACGCGGCTCGTCGCTGGAATTCGCCGACTATCCGTCACTACTCGATGGGTGACGATTTCCGCTATATCGACTGGGGTCTGTACGGCCGCACCGACAAGCTCTACATCAAGCTGTTCAAGGAAGAGGAAGACCTGCTGACATACATCTTCCTCGATGCCAGCGCCTCGATGGCCTACCCCGCCGACGACCGCAAATTCGAGTCGGCGGTCGCGATCGCGCTGGCGCTGGCCTACGTCGTCGCTGGCTTCGGGCGACCGCGTGATGATTCGCGTGCTCGCCGGCGAGGGCAAGCGCTCTGCCAGCGGCTTCGTTTACGGCCGCTATCGAATCGTCGAGCTCGCCCGGCGCCTGGCCGCGGTAAAGCCGGCCGGGCGAACTCGATTTCGTCCCGTCGCTGGCGCGCGAACTGGTCACGATCAAGCGCGCCGGCAAGGTGTTTATCATCTCGGACTACCTGATGATGCTGAATGCGGTCACCACGGGGCTCGGCCTGTTCGGCGCCGCGGCGATGGACGTAACCGCGGTGCAGGTCCTCGGCGGCCGCGAGATCGATCGGCCAGGGAATCGAGGGCAACGTCGAGCTGGTTGACGCCGAAACCGGCGAGCGCGTGCGGGTCGCGATGGGGTCGCGCTCGCGCCAGCAGTATCACGAAACCCTGATGCGGTTGTCGCGCGAGATCAAAACCTTCTGCTTCAAGCGCGGCTTGCGTTACACGCTTTACACCACCGACCGCGGCTTTCACGATTTCTTCATCCGCGCCACTGCCGAACTGGGGTTGGTTCACTAGTGCATCGATGGGACTGCTGCATCCGAGCGCGCTCGTGGTTCTTCGCGATCGATGCCGGCGTTGCTGATGGCGTACCTGGTGCGGGAGCGTCCGCAGCGGGTGACGGTTTCGAGCGTGCTCGCCTTCCGCGCGCTTGCGCGGCCTCAAGGGCGAGCGCCCGTGGGGTCGTCCGCAGCTCGATTGGCTGTTTCATCATCGAGGTCCGTCATCCTCGGCCTGGCGGTATTGGCGATGGCGCAGCCGTACATCGTGCGCACGCGCAAACCGATGGCGGTATGCTGGATAATTCCGCCGCGATGCAGGCGCTGACCGCGTCGGGAGCGACGCGCTACGACGTCGTTCGCGCGCGACTGGCGTCGATGCTGTCCTCGGCGCCTGCCGACGCCGGTGACGAAGTCACCGTCTATCTCACCGCCCCGCGGCCCCATCAGCTGGGCGACGGACCATTCGAAGGCGGCGCGCAGGCGCGCTCCGCGATCGGGAGCGACCACGGTCACCGACGCGCCCGACGAGCGCGGACGCTGTCGCCAAATTGCTGACCGAACTGGCTTCGGGGCGCCGTTTCGGCGAGGTGATTTTCGCGAGCTGCCATCCGCTCAGCGGCTCGACGCACGGCATGCATCCGCGACCATGACCGTCGACGACCCGATAGCCAATTCGCGATCGGATCGTTCAGGTTGCGCCGCGAAGGTTTCGGCGCGGCGGCGCTGCGCGCGATGGCTCACGCTTGCCAACTTCAGCCCGCAGCCCGCAAACCCTCAAGGTCGCCATCGACCGGCGACGGGAAACCGATGGCCGATGCCGAAAGCGCGTCGAGCCGCGCGGCGTGGTATCGGTCGAGTTTCCGCGAGCTTGCGCCCGCTTCGGTCTATCGCGCCGAGCTTCAGCCCGGCGACGAATTCCCGCTCGATAACGTGGCCTATGCGCGACCGCAGGCGCGATCAAGGCGATCGAGGTGCTTTTCGTGAGCCCGATGCCGGCCGACGCCGATCGGCTTGGCGACGCTGCCCGGCGTCAAGGTGACGGTCCAGTCGCCCGAGAATTTCTCGCCCGCCGACGCGGTCAAAGTCGACCTCATCGATTTTCGAGTATGCGGTGCCGAAGGAACTGCCGGCGAGCAACGCCTGCTGGTGATGCCCCCCGGCGGCGATCCGGTGTTCAATTTTTCAGTGCGGCCAGCAGACGCGATTCAAATCGCCGGATGGCAGAGACCCGACCCGTTAACCGACGAGGTAAACTTTCGCCTGCTCGAACTGCGTCGCGGCGAATTCTTCGACCTCCATCCGTGGATGGAATCGATCGTCAACGGCAACGGCGGCGGCTTGCTGCTCTCCGGCACGCGCGAGGGCCATCGTTACGTCGCGACCGGTTTTAATCCGTTCCCGTACCTGGGCAGGCAGAATCTGCCGATGTCGGTGCTGACGCTCAATATGCTGAGCCACCTCGCGGGCCTGGGTGCGGACAGTGCCGGCTATCATACCGGCGAGCCGTGGCTGGTGCCGGCCGGAGTCGAGAAGATCATCCTGCCCTCGGGCGAAGCGCGTCACGGCGGAGCCGGGAACGTTTTTCACCGCCGACACGCAACAGGGAATCTATGAGTTGGTCGGCGAATCCGGCGATCGCCGCCCGCGCGTGCCGCGATGCTTGGCGATCTGGCCGAATCCGACCTCGAAAGAAGCGCGCCGATTGCCATCCAGGCCGCGTCTGAAGAGATCGCGCCGACCATTTTTACGGTAAACTCGCCGCTCACTCGTCTATGTGATCGCCGCGATGCTGGCGCTGGCGGCGCTTGAGGGAATGGTCGCGTACCGGAGACGCCGGCGCATGTTCGAGGTGCATCCGTGAAGTGGCTCACCGGCTTCGGCCCGCTCGGCCTCGCCCATCCTCACATGCTTTATCTTTTGATCGGCGTCGGCGTGATTTTCGTCTGGTCGATGTTTCAGGTCGATACGCCGCGCAGGATTTTCGCGCCGATGATCCGCGCGATGGTTCTGGCGCTGGTGGTGCTCGCTCTTGCCGATCCCGAACGGATCGTCGACCTATCAGGGGCAGGCGCGCCCGGTGATGGTCGATCTATCGGCCAGCATGACGGCGCTCGATGCGCGAATGGGCGGCGCGATTGCTGCAAGATGGGCTGAAGCTTGGGCCGGGACGATCCGGCGATCGCCTTCGCCAAAAATGCCGCAGTCGACGAACGTCGGTAACGTCACCGCGATGGTCAGTCGCCCGGACGGATGCCGTCCTGCGGACCGGAAGCCACCGACATCGAAGGGGCGCTGCGCAAACTCGCCGCGCGACGGCGATCGGGCGGAAGCGGTCCGGTGGTGCTGGTAACAGACGGATGGGAGAATCGCGGCGACGCGCGCAACGCCGCGAATGCGCTGCTGGCGGCGCGCAGCCAGCTTTACATCTTCACACCGCCGGGCGCCGGCGCCGTGGCCAACGTCGCGATGACCGAGCTCAACCTGCCGCACGCGCTTTCCAGCGTCGAGCCGTTCGCCCTGGGCGTGACGATGCTGAACATGAACGACACGCCGGCAAAAGGGACAATCAAGATTTTCGAAAATGAGCGCGAAGTCGAGCAGCGCGAAGTAACGCTCGCCAGCGGCCGTCAAACGGATCGATTTTCCGGTGCGAAGCGCCAGCGTCGGGCTGGTCTCTTACCGGGCAAGTTTTCAGGCCGCCGTCCCGACGCAGGACGTTTATCAGGAGGACGATTCGCTCCAGGGATGGATCGGCATCGGGGCGCGACGCAAGGTTTTGATCCTGACTGACAAGGCGCGCGACGCGAGTTATCTCGAAACCGTCGTCAAACGGCTCGGGCTCGATCCCGAGGTCGCCGATCTTGAGCGTCCGTCCGTTTGATAACGTCCGCTTTCCGGCTACGACGTCGGTCCTGCTCAACAACGTGCAGCGCTCGCGCTTGTCCCCGGCGCTGCAAAACGCTCTCGTGGCCCACGTGCAGCGCGGCGGCTCGCTGGCGATGATCGGCGGCGACGACAGCTTCGGCCTGGGCGGTTATCACGGCAGCGAAATCGAGACCGCGATGCCGGTGATGATGAAGCCGCCGGAGCACAAGCAGCAGCAGCGCGCGCTGGTGCTGATTATCGATAAATCGGGCTCGATGGCGCGCGAGAACAAACTGGTTTATGCCAAGGCCGCCGCGCGCGAAGCGACGCGCACGCTGGGCGACGGCGACTTGCTGAGCATAATCGGCTTTGACGCGCAGCCCTTCGTGGTGGTGCCGCTCCAGCCGGTACGGGAGAGCCGTCCCTACCTGAGCGAGATGATCGAGCGGATGAAGGCCAAGGGAACGACCTACCTGCTGCCGGCGCTGAAGGAGGCCGAGCGCGACCTTGCCGACAGCGGCGCCGCGATCAAGCACGTCGTGATCCTCACCGACGGCGAGACCGGCGGCACCGCGGCGATGTACTACGACCTCGTCTCGAGCGATGCATCGACAGGGCGGCGTGACCATCTCGACTATCGCGATCGGCCGCGATCCCAACATTCAATTGCTGAGCGCGATCAGCAAGTACGGCGGCGGCGCCTTTTACCACACCTACAGCGCGGTGACTCTGCCGGAGTTGTTCCTGCAGGATGTCCGCCAGCATACGGGCGAGATGACGCTGGTCGAGAAAGACTTCCAGCCGCGCAGCGTGAGCCCGAATCCGGTGCTCAAGGAGTTCGCCGGCCGCAAGCTGCCGATCGTCAAGGGCTACGTCAGCACCGAATTGAAGCCGCGCGCGTCGCTCGATCTCTACGTCGATCGCGACGGCCGACGCGAGCCGCTGGTCGCAAGCTGGCGTTACGGCGCGGGCAAGGCGATGGCGATCACCACCGACGCGAGCGGACGATGGTCATCGGAATGGATTCGCGAAAACGTCTTCGGCCAGGTCTGGGACAGACTGCTGGGATGGCTCTCGCCCGAGGTCCCGAACACGCCGAAGGTGGACGTAGCGCTCGGCTATCGCGACGGCAGGCTCCGCCTGCGCCTGACCGACTACGATGAAACCGCGCGCGCGGCCCGGATGGTGAACGCAACCGTCACGCGGCCCGACGGCTCCTCCGCCGAATTGGTTCTTTCCGAAGAGACGGCGGGCGAGATGACGGCGAGCTTCGACGCTCCGCGTCCCGGGGTTTACTATATCCACCTGAAGTCGAGCCCCGGCGGCAAGTCGGCGGCGACCTTTCCGCCGCTCGCATACACGGTGAGCCCGGCGGCCACCGCGGAGCTGCCGCGTCAGGATCCCAACTACGATCTGCTCGAGCATCTGGCTTCCGCCACGGGCGGCCGCCTGAATCCGGCCCCCGGCGAGATTGCGCTGGCGCGGCCGACGCTCGAACAACGGGCGTCTCTGGGTTCGTATCTGCTGGTAGCGGCGATGATTTTGCTAATCGGCGAGGCGCTGGTACGCAGGCTTACAGTTTAGACGCCCGCACACGGGATAAAGCCATGAACGACGATCCGGTCGAGGTCAAACATCACGTTCAGCATCGCCATCCGGACGGCATCCGGTTCTGCGCGCTATGCGCGGGCGAGATGGTTTTTCGCCTGGTGATACCGGACGGGCGTCGCCATCGGGTCTGCTCGGCATGCGGCTACGTCGACTTCCTGGGGCCGAAGCTGGTTGCGGGATGTCTCGTCGAGGAACGGGGCAGATTGCTGCTGCTTCGGCGCGGGATCCAACCCGAGCTTGGCAAATGGACCTTCCCGGGCGGCTTCGTCGATCTCGGGGAGACTCCGGTCGAAGCGGCTGTGCGCGAGACCGAAGAAGAAGTTGGAATGCGCGTGCGGGTCGGCAACCTGCTCGGGCTCTATACCGATCCGGCCAATCCCAAAGCGGCGGTCGCGGTGTACCTCGCCGAGCCGGGATCCGAAGCGCCATCGCTTTCGATCGAGGCGATCGAAGTCCGCTACTTCGCCGCCGCCGAAATTCCGTGGGATGAAATCGCGTTTCGTACCACTCACGACGCGGTCCGGGATTGGCTGAAGCTCATGGGCCGCCGCTAGAAACGATCTTTTGGCCCGGGCGGGCGGACCCGGCGCTCGAACTCATCGGCAGCTTCCGTGAACTGGTCCTAAAGATCGATGACTACGTGAGTCATCACAACACCCACCAGCGCCCTTTCGCCTAGACCGCCACCGCCATCGGCGCGTAGCAGTCAGACCAGGTCATCTGCGAGTCGCCGACCCATGCGCGGCTCCTACCATAGTTGAATCATTGGGGGGTTCGAGCGGTCGGCACCACGGCAGTCCAATCCGTCAAACCGGTGCGCGCGCGTCATTCCGAAAGGGCCAAAAGAGTCCATCTCGTGCGCGGTCTATTTAAGGGCGGCTGTTAATGCGAAGACCTTACGGCCTTTCGGTAAAGAGGTAGTTCCGCCTGAAGCTTGTGCTCAGACAGGGATACAGTTTCCCCGGCCTTGACGCGCCGATAAACCTCGCGCATTTCTTCCAGCGTACTGTTCCCCCCCAAAAACCTAAAGGCGGAGGCGGCCAAGTAGTCGATTCTTTCCTCAAAGGCAAGCCATCGTCTCCCCTCGGCTTCGGCCACCTGCCCAGTGGTGTTCGATCCAGCAAAGATGTCGACTACGAGATCGCCGGGGTCCGTCAAAAACCGGATGAAGAACTCGGGCAGCCTGGCCGGGAACCGAGCCGGGTGGCCCGAGACGCCGACGGCTTTGCATCCGCCGAGATACTGACCGTTGGACTCGGAGTTAGGTATTTGCAGCAGGTTTGAAGGGATAGCGCCGCCGTTGTCCTTGCCAAATGCGCCACTTATGTCATGTCCCGAGGGGCGGAGCTTCGGCTTGTAGAACGCCTCCGGGTCATCAATCAGCTTTTTCATCCGCGAGCTGTAAGGCGCTAGAACCTTGGTCACATCCGCTTTTGGCCACTCGGTCTTACTAAACCACCAGAGAGTGTTGACCGAATCTTTGGCCCGCAACTTCCGCTTGTTCACCCATTCGATAGGGCTTGGAAGCTTCGAGGGGTTAAACCAGTAGAAGTCCTCCGCCAAGAAGAAACCGACCTCGTCGCACAATCGGATCGGTATCCGAAAGTTGTAAAGGCTTCGGACCGGCACCCCCTTTTTGTACGACCCGCCGAGGTCCAAAACGAAACTTCCATCGTCGGTCAGCTTGGCTCGGACCAACTCCGCAAAGTCGACCAGCCAGTCGATATACTCGTGTTGCTCCTTGTTGCCGTACTCCTTTTGGCGCTGGAGGGCGAAGGGCGGACTGGTGATGACGAGGTTGACGCTCCCGTTCTGGAGCTGCCGTAGCAATTCGCGAGAATCACCGCGGTAGGCAGCTCCCCATTGCGTCCTGTACGCAGGCGCGGTCCGTGCAAGAGGGTCGTTCATAATATGATGCTACTTATAGTCTGTAGACTTTAAATCGTCAATCGGTCACTCTCCGGCGCCGTGAGAAAATACAACTCCGGCTCGGGGACTCGCCGCCGATTTTCCCGCAACCTCCGCAAAGCTCGGCAGGCGAAGGGTCTGTCCCAAGAGAGACTCGCTGAACTTGCGGGCCTTCACCGGACCTACGTTGGCTCCGTAGAGCGCGGCGAGCGGAACGTGTCGATAGACAATGTGGACCGTCTCGCCAGAGCGCTGGGCATCGACCCGGCCTCGTTGCTTGAGAGGCCCTGAGACTTGCTCAAACCGCATCCAGACGTTGAGCTTCTCGGCAAGTTGTTCCCGGCGATCCGCAAGTACCAGAAACTTGCGGCCAAGCATGGGATCAACGACATCTTCCAAGACAATGGGGGCAAGCTGCTTCAAATGCTTTTAATTCTCGGGCTAAAAATTATTCCCAGTCGCGAGGGAAACGATGCGATAGACCAAGACGGCAACGAGTACGAGTTCAAGTCGATCAACATAGAACTGACGACGGGTTTCTCGACCCACCATCACATGAATCCAACCATCATTGCCAAGTACCGGAAGGTGGCCTGGATTTTTGCGATCTACAAAAACATAGAGATACAGGCGATCTATCAGCTTACCCCCACGGATCTGGAGCCATTCTACAGCAGGTGGGCGAAGAAATGGCACGCGGAGGGCGGCAAGGATATCAACAACCCGAAGATTCCGCTGAGGTACGTTGTCGAGAAAGGCGAGCTACTATACGGGCAGCCCCCGCAGGTCGGGAATCGCGGGGCAAGTCTCGGCTCAACCCCGGGCGTTCGGAGTAGGCGCTAGAGCCGATTTCTTGGGCCGAGCGGGCGGGCGACTCGGCGCTCGAACTCATCGGCTATCGTAGCGATAGTGTCGGCCTCATCGGGCGATTTGTCGTCTCTCACCCGAACTATCCGCGCCAGACGCAAAGCCATCCCGCTCTCACCACGGGGGATTCGCTGGATATCGTTGTAAGCGACTTCCACCACCAGTTCCGGCCTCACGAAGACGGTCTTCCCGCCCTCTTCGATCTTGAGCGCAAGCAGCCGTTCGGTAAGCTCGGCGAACTCCTCATCGGTTGGACCTTTGGAAGTCTTGCCGACCTCGACGAACTTGCCGCCGGCTTCGTCGCGCGCCGCCAGATGGTAGTTCGAAAGCCGTCCGTGACGCCTGCCGTAGCCCCAATCGGCGGCGACGATTACCAGATCGAGCGTGCGCGTATGCTTCGGCGGTTGCGGCGGCATCCGCCCCGCCGCGTCAATGCCGGCGCCTGAGCCACCGCCGCGAAAAGCGTGCACGACGCGGCCCAGGTCGCCTTCCAGCTTCATCGCACTCCGCACTTCCTCGACCGGGCGCGAGGCCATACGCGCGATCGCTTCGACCATCACGGCTTCGCTGATCCCATGGCGCATCTCGCGGATGAGAATCTTCGCGATGTACTTGGCTTCGAGCGCGCAGGCGCGGGCAAGGAGGTCGCGGAGCGCTTCGAGCTTGCGCGGGCGCGATTGGCGCCCTTCGATCGCGGCGATTTCAGCGAAGCGGCGATCGACCTCGCCGATCGTCAGGGTTGGTTCGGGATCGCTCGGACGCATCCGGATGAGCAGCATTTCGATCGCCTCGCCGAAATCGCCCGCCGTGGCGGAAAAAATTTCCTCGCCCTGCTCCGCCGTCTGCTCCGGCGAGCCGGTAAGATCGGAGGCGATACGCCAGAGCGCCCTGCCGCTTATTTTGAGCCTGGCTTCTTGGGCCTGAGGAAGCGCGCGACCGACGATGAAGCGCGCGGCGATAGCGGCCTCTTCGGGCTCCAGCCGCGCAAGGAAATCGCCGACCAGTTGCGCCATCTGCGCCCGGCTTTGCGTCTGACCGAGCGCCTGGCAGACGGCGGCGAGATCATGGAAGGAGGCCACAGCAGAGATTAAGTCCGGCCCCGTCGCGGCGCGCAATAGCGCGCGGTCAGCGCCCGCTCGCGGAGCCGCGCATCGTTTCCGCGGAGCCGGCCGTCTTCGATGGTTCCAGACGAGCGGACGCGTTCGTCAGTGCGCTATCCGGCAGCTCAACCTTGCGGTAGCGCATGATCAGCTCGCTGCGGAGGATGTAGGCGGTCTCTTCGTGCGCGAAGCCGTTGCGAGCGAGGATCTCGTGCAAGCCGGCGCGGGTGTAGTGCGTGATGTGCTCGTCGCGATACCCGCCCGGCATCAAGAAGCCATAAAGCGGCTCGATGATCCGCCATCCGATCGTGGCATAATCCGGCGTTCCGATAATAAGCATACCGCCCGGGCGCAGCACCCGGCGCATCTCGGTAAACAGCGCCTCGTCGAACGGAATATGCTCAATCACCTGCGATGAGATCACGCAATCGAAAGAGCCTTCCTTGAACGGCAAGGCGAACGCTGAGCCGTGCAGCACCGGCACTCCGTGATTGCGTAAATAACGTACTTTTTCGAAGTTGTATTCCAGCGCGACCGCATCGTTGAGGCTTTGAATGATGAGGCTCGAGCCGCATCCGATATCGAGCGTGCGGCCAGCCGCGCGCGCCCATCCGGCCACGAGATGATGGCGCCGGCGCTGCCAGTAGCGCTGGGGCGGAATCCGGCTGTAGAAGGCGCGCTCGTCGTAGTCGGCCGACTCCAGCGAGTTGCGCAGGCGCCATAGCTTGATCGCGGAACGACCCAGATCGAGGCCGAAACGAAACAGGCGGGCGTGGGAGCTGCCTTCCTCGCGCGGAAAATAGGTAAACGGCACCTCGGTCACGCTGAACCCGCGGGCATAGGCCTTGACCAGAATCTCCTCGACCACCTCGAAGTTGCGCCCTTCGAGATCGAGGCCCTGCACCGCCTCGCGCCGGTAAAGACGAAATCCGCTGGACAGATCCCGCACCGGCATCGACAGCAGCCATCGCAGGAACAAATTGAGCACGCGGCTGAGCGCGCGCCGGGTGAACGCGGCATAGGCGGCACCGCCGCGGACGTAGCGCGAGGCGATCACGATGTCCGCCTGATGGCGCGCGCGCCACATCTTGGCCACGAAGGCGGGCTCGTGAGACATGTCGGCGTCGAGGGTCAGGATGTAATCGCCGCGGGCCTCGGCGAAACCGGTGGTCAGCGCCCCGGCGTAACCGCGCCGGCGCTCGTCGACAACACGCGCTCCCAATTCCGCGGCGACTTCGCGAGTGCCGTCGCGCGAGCCGCCGTCAACGGTAATAATCTCGTATCGCAGACGCAGATGCTGGAACAGGGCGCTGAGGCGCGGCAGCAGCGCGCGGAGGTTTTCGCGCTCGTTAAGAACCGGCAGAATGACGGAGACATCCATTGCTTGGTCTCAATGCTTTACGCAAAAACCCGCGCCGTGGGAATACGCGGCTTGCCTGTGCACCCGGCGCTCTCTAATCTCTGAACCGACGAGCGAGTCTTCATGACCCATATTCAATTGAGCGCCTCCGCCCGCCGATGGGCTTGTGCAGCGACCCTATGCTGTCTGCTGTTCGCGCCGAATCTCGTGCTCGGCGCAGCGCACCGCGCCGGCGGTGCGGACGCTCCGGCCTGGCCGCTGGCCCAGATTCGAGTCCTCGGCGGGCGGCCCGCGCCGTTCGCGCTCGACGCACGCTCGGCAATTCTGGTCGCGGCGCACACCGGCGCCGTGCTTTACGCTTACAACGAGCACCTGAGGATCCAGCCGGCGAGTCTGGCCAAGATCATGACCTTTTACCTGGCGCTCGAGGCGCTCAAGCAGGGCAAAATCAAACTCGACACGCCGATCACCGTAAGCGAACAAGCCTGGCGGCTTTCTATCGACAAGACCGTCTCGAAGATGTTTCTCGAAGTCGGCCAGCAAGTCGCGGTACACGATCTGCTCCTCGGCCTGATGGTGTCGTCGGGCAACGACGCGGCCCTGACGTTAGCCGAGTATCTGGGCGGCAGCAGCCAAGGCTTCGTCGCGCTCATGAACGACGAGTGCCGCAAGCTCGGGCTTGAGGAAACTCATTTCAGCAGCCCCGATGGACTGCCCGAGCCCGATCAGTACACCACTGCGGCCGACATGGCGAAACTCGCCCAGTTAGTGATCGATCGCCATCCCGAAGCCCTCGAATATACCTCGACAAAGGAGTTCACCTTCCACCGCATCAAGCAGCGCAACTGGAACACGCTCCTGTTCTACGACGCGCGCGTCAACGGGCTTAAAACCGGTCACGTCGATGAAGCCGGCTTCCATCTGGTCGCGACCGCACACTCGGCCGGAATCGATCTGATCTCGGTAGTGATGGGCGCGCCCAACGCCGAGAAAAGACGCACCGAGACCGAGAAGCTCATCGACTGGGGCTTTCGCACCTTCGTGACGCTCGCCCCGCGGTGGCAAACGGTGATGCCGGCTCAACTGCGGGTCTACGAAGGAAGCGCGCCTTCGGTAGCGATTGCGCCCGCCCGCGCGCCCGATACGACCGTCGCCAAGGGCGAGGAAGGCCAGATTAAGTTAACCAGCCGGCTCGACGCGGATTATCTGGTGGCGCCAATCAATAAAGGCGCGTCGGTCGGCGAGCTGACGGTTATGAAGGGCGCGAAATCGCTGCTCTCGATCCCGATTGAGACGCAGGCCGAGGTTGCGCGCGGCGGATGGCTTCACGTGATGGCCGATCGGATCAGACTCCTGTTCGGGCGAATCGGCCACGCGCTCAGCGCTTCGTGGCATGGGCTCCTGAGCGGCATACCGTTCATCGGCGGTCACCGGAATTGAACGCCGGGTTTCTATAGCGGGTCGTTGAGCCTGTCGTCGGATCCATTTCGGAATCCGAGGCCTTTTTTCTCAACCCCCAGCCAGGGCTCGGAGCGAGTCAACCCCGGACGGCGCCGGCGGAACGCGGCTTCCGGCACGCAGCACTCTGCGGCTGTCGATCCACGCGCCGGCACCGATGATGACGTGGGAGACGAGCCTGACGTCATCGAACAGGCGGGCATCGGGAGCGATTACCGAGCACTGGATCGAACAACCAGCACCGATCCTGACCCCGGGATAAACAGTCGAATCGCTGATGCGGCTGCGCGGTCCAAGCTCGACCCGCCGGGTCAAAACGGCGTCCGGACCGACCACGGCGCCATGCTCGACGCGCGAGCCGGGACCGATGAAAAAAGGCGGGCGCAGTTGCGCATCGGCAGCGACGCACGCGCTCGGATGGATGAATCCGCCGCCGGAGGTGGCGCGCAAACACCAGCGCTGACATTCCAGGTAGCTCTCCAGGCAATCCAACGCGAAACGTCGGCCCGACAACTCTACCGCGAAAACCGGCGCGCCCTCGGTTATCAGCCGAGGCAACAAATCCGTCGCGATCGAGAACGCCTGGCGTTTTGGAATCAGCTCCAAAACTTCAGGCTCCATCAGATACGGACCGACTCCCGCCAGCCGCGCCGCAGTCGCCGGATCTTCCAGCTGCCGGGCTGGGTCAGTCTCGTCGACCGCCTTCGATTGACATGATCGTTGCTCATCTGGTCGCGGGGAAGCGATAGTTACCCGCGCCTCATTCCTGAAGTGCGCCTCGACCATCCGTCGCAGGTCGAACTCGATCACCGCGTTGGCGTGCGCCACAAGGAATGTTCCATGAATCAGCCGCTCGATGCGCTTGAGCGCGCCGGCGTCGCTTAACAGCCTCGGTTCCGGCAGCACCTGAATCCAGGCTCGATAGCCGCGGTCGAGCACGAAGGTGCTGATTGCATCGGCGTGGCCGCCACCGATGACGATGATTTCGCTGACTCCGCCCGCTTCCAGTCGCCGGATTAGAAGATCGAAGGCCGGCTCCCGTTCGATCAGCAGGAACGGCCCGGGCACGGTATCGGTGAGTGGGCTAAGCCGGTTGGCTCTCTTCCCTCCCGCCAAAATAACAGCCTGCATAAACGATTCTACGCCGGGGAAGCCATACGGTCCCCCGCCTGTCGGCGTTATTCCCTATAAGTTTTACACCGTACAAAATTCGCGGCAGGAAACATCAGGAGTTCGCTCGGGACCCTGAACGTGTACCAGTTACTCAGCAATCCGCGTGCTAGAGGGCTTGCCCGGACAGGTAGAACCTCCAGGCGAGATAGGCTCGGGCTGGGGCAAATGAAATTACGGGAGCTTACGGCGCGCTATTTTTGGAAAACCTTAGCTTTATTGTGCAACAACTATTTCTCGATTCGTAGGCGCCAGAGTCCGTCGAGGCTGACGTGCTCGACCACCGCATAGCCTTCCGCCTCGGCCGCGCGGGGAATATCACGTGCTCCACGAGGATCATCGACAAGCAGTTCCAAGATCTCGCCCAACGCCATTTGTTCGAGGCGAACCTTCGCGCGCGCCCAGTTGAGCGGGCACTTAACGCCCCTCAGGTCCAGCGTGAAAATTTGGCTTTTAGCCTTCAAATCTTGGCTAAACTGTGCCGAGCTTCTCGACAGCCCGCTTCAGCACTCGGCGCATCACGTCCACGCTCTGTGCCCCTACCAGCGGAAACTCGCCGATGAAGAAGGTTGGAACGCCGGTGACATCGCGGCTATGCGCCGCCATTACCGAATTTTGTAGCTTGAGTTCGTACTTTCTGGAGCGCAGAGCCTCTTCGAGCGCCGCCGAATCGATGCCGGCCTCGTGGGCAAGCGTTTTGACCACGGCGGGATCGCCGATATTGGCGCCTTCCTGAAAGTAGGCCCGATAGACCCGTTCCTCGTAGGCTTCGCCGAGCCCCGATTCGATCGCAAACTCGGCAACCTCGAGCGCCAGCCGGGAGTTGGACAGGATTGAAGGCGCTTTCATCGGCAACTGAATTTCAGCGGCCATCGCGTCGATATTTCGCCAGACCGCTTCTCGCCACTGCGGGCCTCTCGATTGGTAGAATCGTTCGGCCGGCATCCCCTCCGAAGGCCACTCCGGATGAATCTCGAAGCCGCGCCACTCGACATCGATATCGAACTCCGGCTTGAGTTTGCGCACGACTTCAAAGCCGATATAGCAAAACGGACAAATGAAATCAGAAAACATTTGGATTTTAAGCGGCATCCCGATCCCTCCGGTTATAGTGAAACTATAGGGTTAGGGGTCCTACGCGGTCAAAACCCGCCAAGCGATTCAATTCCGTCCGCAGCCACGATCATCCGGCGTCCCTGTCTCGACAAAAAACTGCTATGGTGATGAAATCGGCCCGCAGCCGAGGGATATTATCGGCTTTTACCAGGGCCGGTGGCTCGCAATGGCGGGGGGCGCGTAAAAAAAATGCTTCACCAGTTCAAAAACATTCTGACGCCGGTCGATTTTTCCGATTACTCAATCGAGGCCGCGAGCCGCGCCTACGAGCTGGCCCGGGAGGGTGGCGCGCGATTGCACATGCTGCATGTGGTGGTACCTCACCACAGTCTTTTTCCCGCCGAAGGGGCCCGCGAACTGGCCCGCGAGGCGGGCCTCGTCGAGCAGGCCGAGCAGGAGATGGCGCGGCTAAAGGCCGAGCGGATGGAAAATTCGCCTGCGGTAACCACGCTCGCGATGGTCGGACCCGCGGCGGTCAAGATTCGCGAATATGCGGCGCAACAGAATATCGACTTGATACTGATTTCGACCCACGGCCGCACCGGCCTCGAACATATGCTGATCGGAAGCGTCGCGGAGAGGCTGGTGCAGAGCGCGCCCTGCTCGGTCCTGGTGCTGCGCAACCCTCGCCGATAGCTTCACGCCTCGTTCGGCCGCGAATCCGATGGTCGAATGATCGTCGCGGCGGTGCCGTTGCAAAAACCTCAGAAAACGGTTCAGATATCGGCGCGGAACGACGGCCGAGGCGTAGCGGACCCCCTAAAAACGGAGCGACTTACCTCAGATGCGCGAACTGGAAGGAAAACGGGCTTTCATAACCGGCGGTACTCGTGGACTGGGCAAGGCGGTTTCCTTTGGATTTGCGCGCGCCGGCGCCAGGGTCGCGATGAACTATCGGCGCGACGAACAGAGCGCGAATCAGACGCTGGCGGAAGTTCGCGCGATATCGCCCGACTCGATCGTGGTCAAAGCCGACCTCGAGGACGAGGCGCAGGTTCGCGCGATGGTCACGCAGGCGGCCGATAAATTCGGCGGCCTCGACATCTTTGTCGCCAACGCCGCCGCAACCGCCTTCAAGCCATTGCTCCAGACCAAGCCGCACAATCTCTCGCGCACCTTCAACGTCAGCCTCGGCTCGTTCGTCGCTGCCTGTCAGGAGTTAAATCGCGTGATGCCGGATGGGGGGCGGGTGGTGGTGGTTTCGGGTTTCGACTCCATCCGTTACATGGAGGGCCACGGAGTGCTCGGAGCGGCGAAGGCGGCGCTGGAGAGCATGGTTCGCTATCTGGCCTTCGAACTCGGTCCCCGCGGAATCACGGTCAACGGAGTGAACACCGGGCTGTTCGATACCGACTCGTCGCGACTCTACTTCGGCGACGATTTCCCGCGCGCCAGCCGGGCCGCGATCGAGCGTTCGGCGCTGAGACGCATGCCGCGGATCGAGGAAATCGCCGCGGTAATCCAGTTCCTGAGCTCGCCGGCGGCAAGCTTCATCACCGGGCAAACGATTATGGTGGACGGTGGGCTGACGCTTTCCTCGCCGATCTCACACTGAGGCGCCTCAGGATAGGGGCGGCGTTGGTGAAAAAGCGTGCGACTGAAGGGAAACGCGGAAGAAACCGGCGTCGCCGTCCGATATTAAAAATTCACCTGATTTGCCGGGACGTTTAGCCTCATCTTTGATTTCTGGTAAATACCGTCTATGGACCGTACCAACCAGGATTTCGAGTCCTGCATCGGCAGGGGCACCAAGGTTTCGGGCAACCTCCATTTCGGAGCCAAGGCAAGAATCGAAGGCGAGGTCGAGGGCGAGATTACCGGAAGCGAAATCGTGATCGCCGAGGGCGCGACGGTCAAGGCCAGGATCGTGGTCGACCGGATGACCGTGGCCGGCAATCTGAGCGGAGAGGTCGTCGCCAGCGAGCGGGTCGAGTTGATGGCGACGGCGCGCGCGCGATGTAACATCGATACGCCGAAGCTCATCCTGCAGGAAGGCGCCCAGTTCGACGGCGATTGCAAGATGCCGCGCGCGCGCATGGCCGCTTAACGCGAACGGCCAGCCCGATCGCGGCGCGCCCGGCGCTTCATCAATCTTCCCTTCCTTGCTTGGCAAAAATTGCGCGATGTCGGAGAGCATCCTTGTTCGTCGGCCCCGGTCAAATTACCATCGAACGAAGCACGCCATGACCCGATTAAGCCGCGAACTCCATAGATATCCGATGCGATTGCGGCCGATTGCCGTCGCGATGGTGCTGGCTCTGATAGCCGCCGTCGCGGCTTGCCGGCGGCCTCCGGACCCGGTCGGCTCGTACGCCGCAACCGATCAGGCCGATTGCCTGCCTGACGTGATGCTGCTCGATCAGAACGGACGCAAGCTTTCGCTCGCTTCGCTTAAGGGTAAGCCGGTGCTGATCGATTTCGTCTACACGACTTGTCACGGCCCCTGCCCGATGCTGACGAGCAAGCTCGCGCTTATCGCCGGGCTCCTTGGGCCGCGGCTTGGGAGCAAGGTCACGCTGGTATCGATCACGCTCGACCCGGAGCACGATCATCCGGCCGAGCTTTCGGAATACGCCCGCAGCCACGGCGCGGATAAAAGCGGATGGCTGTTCCTGACCGGTTCGCCGACCCAAATCGAACAGGTTCTGGCGGCCTACAAACTGTCTCGCCGCCGCGAGCCCGACGGCTCCATTACCCACATGGTCACGGCCTTCCTGCTCGGCCCCGACGGCCGTCAGGCGCGCATCTACAACGCGATCGAAGTGAAGCCCGAGACCGTCACCGCCGACATCGAAACGTTACTGCGATAAGGCTGAGCGCTCCGGTTCGAGATTCGCCTAATCCCGGGACTCTGGCTCGAAGCTCGCCAGCACCGTTTCGTCGCCGCGGGCATCGATGCGGCGAACGATTCGCCCCTCCCGATCGAGCTCGATTTGCTCGCGCTCGCCGAGCCGCGGTTCGAACGACCATAGCAGGCCGCCCGGATCGCGCTGATGGTAGGTATGCTTGATCGAAGCAACCACGAGTGTAGCGGGATCGATCGCGGCCACCCGTCCGGTCCATCGATTCTGCCCGCGCGCGCGGATATGGCCGATGATGAACGCCTTGAAGATCAGCAGATCGCCGTCGACCTCGCGAAAGCGGCCGAGCTTGCTCTGAACCGCGTTGCGGCCCGCCATCGCGGTCACGGTTCCGCGAAAAACACCGTCGCCGCTCTCATAGGTAGCGCCGCGTGAAAAAGGCCCGCGTCTGTAGCTCAACCGGATACGCATCACCAGGCCGTCGCCATCCAGATCGGCTTCGACGTCGTGACGATCGCCGCTGTCCGCTTGGATACGTTCTCCCGACAGTTGGCCGCCGGTGAGCCGGTCGGTTTCAACCGCTATCAGGCGGTTCTGATGGCGCAGTTCGTATCGGTAATGACCCGGCGGCGGAATCATGAAAGGTCTGCCGCCAGGCCGGCTGGCCATTCCGTTCGGCTTATGCCCGAAGCGCCAACCCGAATTATCGCGGAGACGGTCATCTCCTGTGCAAGCTATCGACCGCGAATCATCGGGACAAGCTCGCTCGGGGTCCCGGCCTCGACTTGGCGTAAAAGCCGGCCGCGACTACACTGGGTTCGCTATGCCAACCGAACTTTCAAATAAAACCGCTTCCTTCACCGAGTCGGTGATTCGCAACATGACCCGTAGGGCGCTGAAGCTCGGCGCGGTGGACCTCGCCCAGGGATTCCCGGATTTCCCGGCGCCGACCGAGCTCAAGGAAGCGGCCAAGCGCGCGATCGACGAGGACTACAATCAGTACGCGATCACTCACGGCTCGCCGAATCTGCGCCGCGCGATCGCCGAAAAAGTCCGTTCCTACAATCGCATCGAGTGCGATCCCGAAAGCAATCTGACCGTCACCTGCGGCGCGACCGAAGCGATGATCGCGAGCCTGCTCGCGGTGGTCAATCCCGGCGACGAAGTCATCGTTTTCGAGCCGTACTACGAAAACTACGGACCGGACACGATTATCGCGGGCGCGTCGCGCGGCGTCGTCGCGCTTCACGGAACCGATTTCTCGATCGATCCGAAAGAGCTCGAAGCCGCCTTCGGCCCGCGCACCAAGGCGATAATCGTCAACACGCCCCACAATCCGACCGGCAAAGTATTCACGCTTTCCGAACTCGAAATGATCGCCGAACTGTGCCGGCGCTTCGACACGCTCGCGATCACGGATGAGATTTACGAACACATCATCTATGGCTCGGCGCGACACGTTTCGATCGCGAGCCTGCCCGGGATGGCCGAGCGCACGATCACCATCAGCGGGCTCTCGAAGACCTATTCGGTGACCGGATGGAGGCTGGCCTACACCGTGGCGGGCGAGCGGCTGACTTCGGCGATTCGCAAGATCCACGACTTCCTGACGGTCGGCGCCCCGCATCCGCTGCAGGAAGCAGGCGTCACGGCGCTGCGGATGCCGGAATCTTTCTACGCCGAACTCCGCGCGATGTACGAACGCAGGCGGATGATGCTGTTCAAGATGCTCTCGGAGGCCGGCTTCGGATGCCGCCTTCCCGACGGCGCGTATTACATCATGGCCGACGTGAGCCATCTCGGATTTGCCGACGATGTCGCGGCAGCAGACTTCCTGCTGGAAGAGGTCGGAGTAGCGTCGGTTCCGGGATCGAGCTTCTATCAGCACAAGGAACTGGGACGCGGCCTGGTGCGCTTCACGTTCTCCAAGAACGATCAGACACTGGCCGCCGCCGCCGCGAAGCTCAAGCAAATCGAGTCGAAGTTGGCCAAGCTCCGCCGCTGACCCGAGACAACTTCGCGTTCAAAAAACGAAAAGACGATACGGCCCCGGTTACTTCTCGGGCGCCTTCGTCGCTCTCATCGCCAGAAATGCCGCACCCAGAGGAGTAATCCGGCCAAGGGCCTGATCCGCCGGCGCCATCGGCCGGGCAAGAAATTCGACCGGCGGATAGTAGACGGCTCCGCGTATCATCTCGACCCGAAGCCCTGCTTGCTCCGCCAATGCGCGCAGCTCGCCCGCCGTTCTGAATCGTGCCGCACGCCAGAGGTCCGAACCGAGCCATCCGCGAATACGCCGAGAGGCCGCCCATAGGCTCCACTTACCGAGATCGCCAATCACCACACGCCCGCCGGGTCTGAGTACTCGCGCCATCTCGTGCAGCGCCTTTGAGGGCTCCGGAACGAAGCAAAGGACGGTCACCGCGGTCAAAACGTCGAAAGTCTCATCCGCGAACGGAAGTTGTTCCGCGCGGCCGATCACGTAACCGATATTCGCCCGGTGGCGCGTGGCGAGGCCTTTGGCGGCAGCGATCATGCGAGGATCGCGATCGCATCCCGCCACCAGCGAAGCGCCTTCCTTCCATAGAGCCAGCGTAAGAGCGCCGTCTCCGCAGCCGATGTCCAGGGCGCGCTCGCCTCTAACCGGAGCCGCAAACTCGAGTATCAGCCGCTGTTCCAACTCCTCGGTAATTCGTCCCAGACCGGTGGTGCGCCACTTCGCGTAAACCTCCGGGCCGATCTCTCCCGCGTGGCGGCTACCGTCGGCGGGCATCAGTTCTCGCCGCGTTGCCCGGATGTCGGACAGGCGTTGGACACGGTTACGGTCATCACGACGTTGCCCTCAGCGGCGGCGCCGGCAAAGGCCTCGTGCAAGGCCGCAAATATCAGGTTGGATTCGCCGCTGACGATCGTACTCATCGGGCCGACTTGCGGCTTTAGTCCGTGCGCCTCAAGCGCCTTGCGGACCGCGTCGATAGCCGGCCCAAGACGCTCCTGGCGCAGCGGATATATACTCACCTGAGCACTGGCAGTCATAATAAGGACCTCCACTTAGGAGCCCGTTTCTCGATCGAGGGACATCGGATGAACGACGATACCATCTTGGAGGTTAAGGACCTGTCGGTCGTGCTCGACACCGACCCGATCGTTGAGGGAATTTCGTTTAAGCTTCATCGCCAGGAGACCGTTGCCATTATCGGCCCCAACGGCGCCGGAAAGACAACCCTCCTTCGCGCCCTGCTTGGCCTCGTGCGATACACGGGGGAGGTCGAATGGCGCGGCGGGGCGAAGGTGGGTTACGTGCCTCAGCGATTCGCGTTGCAGCCGACCATGCCTATTACGGTGCGTGAATTCTTTCTTCTCAAGTCGCCGCGCTTCTGGACCCCTAAGAGCGAGTTCATCACGCACCTGCCGCATGAGATGAAACTCGTCGGGATGGACGTGAGCATCTTGGACAAACCTCTCGGAGAACTTTCGAGCGGGCAATTGCAGCGCCTGCTGGTCTCCTGGGCGCTTGTAGGCCACCCGAACGTCCTGTTGTTTGACGAGCCCACTGCGGGCGTCGACGTGGGATTCGGCGAAACGATCTACGGCATCATGGATCGAGTCAAGCGAGAGCGAGGAACCGCGATCCTGCTGATCTCGCACGATCTGAATGTCGTTTACCGTCATGCGGACCACGTGCTCTGCATCAACCGGAGACTTTTCTGCCAGGGGTCGCCAACCCAGGTTCTTACTACCGAGGAACTTACGAAACTCTACGGCGAAATCGGCTTCTATGGCCATTCTGGATAATTTCCGGTGGGATCCCAACTGTTAACCGCACAGACCCTTTGCCTCGCCGTCGCGATCGGCGCCGCCTCAGGAGCGATCGGCGCGTTCATCATACTGAAGCGGATGGCGCTCGTAGGCGACGCGCTGTCGCACGTCGCGTTGCCTGGAATCGCGCTCGCGCTTTCATATCGGCTCGACCCGCTGTGGGGCGTGGCCACGTGCCTGATAGCGGCGGCGCTGCTGCTGTGGTGGCTCGAGTCGAAAAGTAATCTGCCGATCGATGCGCTGGTGGGCCTGCTGTTCACCGCCAGTCTCGCGATCGGGATTCTCACGATCCCGGACGCCGAGGTCCTCGAGTCGCTGTTCGGTGCTTTTCCCGCGCTCTCGCCCGCGGCGTTCGCGATAGTCGTTTCCAGCGCATGCGTCGGCACCGCGCTGACCTATCTGCTGGCGAGACAATTTCTCTTCCGCGTCATTTCATCGGATCTGGCACAAGCGCACGGCGTGGGCCGCCACTACGACCTGCTCTTGCTGCTAATCTTCTCGGGCGTAGTCGCGTTGGGAATAAAACTGGTCGGCACGCTTCTGATGGGAGCGCTCACAATCATTCCGGCCGCAATCGCCCGCAATCTCACCAAGGGGATGAAGCGATACATGGTGACTGCGTCAGGGCTCGGAAGCGCAATCTCAGGTCTGGGCACTATCGCCGCCGGAGGATTGGGACTTAGACCAGGGCCGACGATAATCCTTTTGGGCGTGCTGTTGTTCGCGCTCTCACTCTTGCCAAGACTTGCGGCGCGTTCGATCGCACCGCGGCGATAGAGACTCAGCCACCCTGCGTACGGGCAAAAGGAGCCCCACGGGATGGCGGTCTTCGCATGAGCGCTAGTCGGCGAGCAGGCGGCGGCGGACGAAGACCTCGGCCAGAATCAGTATGATCGCGAGCGGAAGCAAGTATGGTTCGGCTCCGCGCTGAACCGTGATGGTTGCACCGGTGCGTTTGAGGATTTGAGCCGCCGGTTGGCCGAAGCCGCCTCCGGTTTCGGAGGCGACCCGTCGCAGCAACTCGACGTTCGCGGACCGGATACGCAGTTCGTCGGCGTCGGCAGACAATGGAGCCGGAACCGCGAACTGCCTGCTCACCAGAAGCTCCTCTTTATCGGCCGTCTTGCGTATCAGCGCGGCGGTGTATTTGCCGCGCGGCAGCGGCGCCGAATCTCCCTGAAAAAGCGCTTCGGCGGTCGCGGTCATCGGGACGTTGATTGGCCTGCCCGCGCCCGTGATGCGGCAGATGAGATTGTCGCCCGCACTGGAATCGGCCTTCTCGGCTTCGAATCTGGCGCTGCCGTCGCGCTGATTGGTGATTCGCAGATCGAACGCGCCTGCCTCACCCTGGCGCATCGCCCACGTGATTATCTGCGACCAGAACTCGGCGTAACGGTTCCAATGAACCCAGCTCACGGTGGCCAGAGAATCGGGATCGGCGGCAAAGATGGCGCTGCGGCCGAGTCCGTATTGCCATCCCGCGACCAGCGGCGCCTTTTCCTTGCCGCGCTCGATTCGAAGCGGCACGCTCGCGCCCTCTTTCGCCCCGGTGGTGGTGAAGAATTCCAGCGGCGGGATTTCATCGGCCTTGATCCCGCTCAGCATCGCGCTGTGGCCCTGATATTTCAGACGAGTGCGGTTTTGCGCCGGGCGATTCGTTGCCTGTTTGGTCAGACGCACGAAAAGCTGCGGCAGCTTCTCGATATCATCGACCCGATAGAAGACTCCGCCGGTCGCTTCCGCGAAATCCTCCAACAGGCGCAGGTTGCCCAAATCGGGCCCGATACGCACGGTCGAAACCGGGATGTGATTGCGGGCGTAGTCGGCGATCAGCGCATCGTGATCGTGATATTGGCGATTGGTATCGCCGTCGGTGAGCAGGATTACCTGGCGCACGCCGAGATGGCTCTCGAGGATCTCGCGCTCGGCGATTTCGAGCGCCTCCTTGAAGTCGGTTCCGCCGCCGGGCTCGAGCCGCTCGACCCGATCTTCCAGCGCGGCGCGATCCTCGCCCAGCGGATGGAGCCGCGACAGCACGTAGGGCTCGGAGTCGAAGGCGATGACGCCGGCGAAATCGGTATCATCGAGTTGGCGCAGGAGCGCGATCGCCGCTTCTTTCGCGTACCTGATCCGCTCGCTGTCGCGCACCGACGGATAGCGCGAGTTGTAGCTCATCGAGTTCGAGCGGTCGATGCAAAGATAGATCGCGACCGGCTCGCGGCTGGGCGGCCTTGGCTGGGGCCGGAATTCAACCGGCAACACGCTCTCCAGCGCGCCGTGCGCGAATCGCTCGTCGGCCAGCGCCTCGCCGGTCACCACCAGTCCGCCGCCGAAATCGGCCACATAACGCTTGAGCGCCTGCTGAACCTCATTTGCCAACGCGGGCGCCGGAACATCCGCCAGAACGACCGCCTGATAAGCCAGATAATCTTGCGGATCTCGCGGCAACGCCTGCGGCAGCTTTTGATCGACCTGGTAATCACGCAGCTTGAGCGCTGCCAGGATGCTGTGCGGAGGCTCGTTGGAGACCACCAGCACGCGCGGCGGACCAATCGCCGAAATGGCGGTTTCGGCGCGGCGGTTCAGCATCACCGTCGATGGCGAAGCTTCCAGTTCGATAGTCGCGATATAGGCGCCCGGCCGATCCAGCCGGTAGGGAAGATCGAACCGGTTGAGCCCCGGATGGAGTTTCAGGTCGCGGCCGCCGATGGGCTTGCCGTCGGCAGAGAGCTTGATGCGGGTTTCCGTCACCGACGATGCTTCGCTCTGAATATCGACATGGAAGGCGAAACTCGAATTGGCGCGCACCGCAGCGGGCGCGTCGAAAGAGGTGAGCGCGATACGATTGGTCGCCGAGGGCGGCGGCGCGTCGGCAAATATCCTGATTCCCTGCTCCGCAAGCGCGGGCACCTCGCTGACCGCACTGCCCTGAGTCTCGTTGCCGTCGCTCAGGAGCACCAGTCGCTTCTCGACTTCCGCCGGAAACAGGCCGGCGGCGACGCCGAGCGCGTCGGCGATATCGGTAGCGCCCGCCTCCGCGTTTTCAGCAAGCCGCCCGGCAAGACGCGGATCGCCGAGCGGCGCGAGCAGCCGCACGTCGCGGCCGAAGCCGAGCACCGCGAGCCGGTCGCGCGAGTCCATCGCGCCGCCGATTTCGGCGACCTTGCGGCGCATCCATGCGAGCTGGTCGGGCGCAATCGAGCTTGACTGATCGATAGCGACGATAACGGCGAGCCCATTGGCTGCGCCGCGCGTCGCGATCCTCAATCCCGCGAGCATCAGCACTAGCGTCGCGAAGCATGCGACCCTGAGTCCGAGCGCCGCGTCGCCGGCAAGCCGCTTGCCGCGACGAATCGCGAAGAGCCCGGGTATCGCGACGAGCGGCGCGAGGATCATCAGCCAAAGGAGCTCGGGCCGCTCAAACATGGCGCCGACCTCCCGCTATCGCGCGCCCGACAAGAATCGCCGACTCGGAAAGGAACGCGAGCATCGCCATCACGATCAGCGCGAAGCCAATCGGCCGCACACGGGGCAATGCGGAAACCGGCAGTTCGCCGGCAGTACCCGTTCCGGAGCCAATCGCAACCGATTTCGGCGCGAGGTCGGATTCCGCCGCATCGTAATAATTCGCGATCACATCCTCATCGCGGCCCGACGCGCTCACCCGATAGCGGCCCGCCTGCATCGGGCGAAAGCGAACCTGGCCCCACTGATCGGCGCCAAGCCGGACGCTGGTGCCGTCGGGCGCGACGACGCGCGCCTGCCCGATCGCGGGAATACGCACGTAGCTGCCGGTCGGCGCGATGTATAGCCCCCGCAGCGCGGCCAGCGCCTTGATCAGGTCGACGGTCAGGACCAGAACGTCGATCCGGTCCGGATCGAGCAGAAGATGGTTGCGGATATCGAACGCGATGACGCCCAGGCGCCCATCGCGATTAGCGCCGAGCGCGGCAAGCGGCATCGCGCCCGAGCGTCCCGGTCCGCTCCCGCGGGCAAGCGGTTCCATCCAGGCCGGCAGCTCGACGGCCCGCGTCGCGCCGAGCAGGAGCGAATGGCCCGCAACGCCGCTATCCGCGCGCTGCTCCATCTCGCTGTACGGAACCGACGCGCCGACCGTCAGTTCGCGCGCCGAGGCCGGATAGATCAGCAGCCGCGAATCGGCGTGAATGCGCTCGTCGTAATACTCATGCATCACGGCGAGTTCGAAGTGAGCCGGATTGGCCAGTTCGAGATGCGCCGGATCGACGGCCGCGATGACGAAATTGGGATCGACCGCGCGGAGTATCCGCGCCAGATCGTCGCGGACTTCGGCGTCAGGCGAGACGACGAGCGCGTGGAAGGCGCGGCTCGGCGTTACGTAGGCCCAGCGATCGTTGTCGGCCTCGAGGGCGTCGGGCGTGAGCAATCGCGCGTGAACCAGGCCGCCGGTCGAGAGCGGACCGAACGGCACGACCGTCTGCCCGTGCGCCGCAATCGAAAACGAAGAGCGGTAAACCTCGCGCCCGTCGCAATCGATCGCGAGTTCGGATTTGCGCGCGACCGCCGAAAAATTCCGCACCACGCAGCGGCCCTGCGCCTGCTCCGGGAGTGCCCGGCTCAAGCGAAGCGATCGCCAGGTTGTCATCGCTGGAGCCCACTTGATGAAAACGCAGATTCGCTACTGTGCCGCCGATTGGCGCTGCGCTCGCGGGCAACCTGTCGGCGAAAAGTTCGGTCAGGTCGGCCTCCCGCGCAAGCATCAGCGCGGTTGTCAGCGCCGCGGGACGCCCCGCCACCGCGAGCGGCCTCAGCGACTCGATCGCGGCACGCACCGCGGTCCGGTCTCCGCTCATCGCGTGGCGCGATTCAGCCTCTCGCGCATAAGCGAGCACTGAGAATTGATCGCCGGCCGGAGCCGACGAAAGGATTGCCAGCGCCTGGCGCCTGGCCAGATCGAGCCGCGTTCGATTGCCTTCGCGGGCGCCCATCCCGGCCGCAACATCGAAGATGAGCGCGTGGCGGCGGATTCGGTGGGGCGCGGCGGAGAGCTTCAGATACAAGCCGGCGACCGCCATCGAAAGCACCGCAAGCGTCAGCAGCTCAAGCCAGAACAGCAGGTCGACTCGCGCGAGCCTCGGCTTTGCGCGCGGCTCTTCGATCTCGTCGAACAGCATCAGGCTCGAAACTTCGATCGTGGACCGCGAGCGCGCGTGCAGGTAGATGAGCACCAGCGCGGCGAGGCTGAGTCCGTAAAGCAAATTAAGCGGATTGAGGAATCCCACCGTTACCTCACCAGACCAAGGCGCGGAAATTCATCGGTCAGGATTCGCTCGAGGTTGGCGGCGCCGAAGGCGGTTACGCAGGTTATCGAGCGCGAAGCGCAGAATTCGCGCAGGCGGCGCGCGATCTCCTCAACCTTGCGGCGGCAGGCCGCCGCCGCCTGCGGGCCCAGCACGATTTCCCTGATTTCACCGCTCTCGGCATCGCGCATGCGATAGAAGCCGGGGGCAAGAGCGCCGGTGCTCTCCCGCTCGCCCATCACATGCAGCACCTTCACCTCGTTGCGCGCGGCGAGCAGCCGCGCCAGCGCGGTTTCGTACTCGCCCGAAGTGACCAGAAAATCCGAGATCACGATCACCATGCCGGGCCGCCGACGCCCCAGCATCATCTGCTCGACCCCTCCGTTAAGCGAGGTTTTGCCCTCGCATCTGAGCCCCTGGACGAACGGAAGAAGGCCGCGATAGGCCTCGCGGCGGCGATGGAACGGGGTCTGGGTGAGCACGGTCTTGCCGTCGCGGATACCGAACGCGACCAGACGCACCGCGTCGTTCTCGCTCATCCCGACGTAGGCCAGCGCCGCCGCCAGCGCCAGGGTCAAGCCCAGCTTGTCGTCGCCGGCCGGCAGCGCCATCGAGGCGCTGGTATCGATCAAAATCGTAATCTCGATTTCGCGCTCGGCGCGGAAAGTCTTGATGAACAGATCGTCGAGCCGGCCGACCGCGTTCCAGTCCAGAAAGCGCAGGTCATCGCCCTCGACGTAACCCTTGAAGCTCTCCAGCTCGATGCCGATACCCTGGACGCGGCCGAGAGTGCGCTGCCCGATTCGCGACGTGCGGGCGCGCTTGATTCCGAGGATCAAGCCGTCGAGGCGCCTCAAAAAGTCAGGCTCGAACGCGCGCTTGGCCAGCATCCATGCCTCAGCCGCGCCGGTCGCGCACCGACTTGAGCACCCGGTCGATCAGATGGCTCGTATCGATGCCGTCGGCTTCGGCGGCGTAGTTGAGCATCAGGCGATGGACCAGCGCCGGATGGGCGACGCGCTCGATATCTTCGTAGGCGACGTTGGCCCGGCCGTCGAGCAAGGCGCAGACCTTGGCGCCAAGGAGCAGCGCCTGGCCGCCGCGCGGACTCGAACCGAAGCTGACGTAGCGGTTGACCGCCTCATCGCGCGAGAGGCCCTGCTTGTTGCCGATGAACTTCGAGCCTTCCGGCAGCGTCCCGCGAATCACCCGCGCGGCGTATTGCTCGACCTCCGGAGCCACCATCACCTCGCGAACCAGGCGCTTGAGCGACTCGATCCGCGCCGCGGCCTCATTGGCGGGAAAGACGGTTTCGACCCGCGCGTCCTCGGGACCGGTAGTGGTCGAGATGATGCGCGTCAGTTCGGTCTCGTCCGGATAGTTGAGCCGGACCTTGAAGAAGAAGCGGTCGAGTTGCGCCTCGGGCAACGGATAGGTGCCTTCCATCTCGATCGGGTTGAGTGTCGCCAGCACGAAGTACGGCGGCGTCAGCCGATAGGTGGTGCCCGCGACCGTGACCTGCAACTCAGCCATCGCTTCCAGCAACGCCGATTGGGTCTTGGGCGTCGCGCGATTGATCTCGTCGGCGAGCAGGATGTGGCAGAAGACCGGGCCGCGCGAGAAGCTGAACTCTCGCCGCCCGTCTTCGCCCGACAATATAACCCGCGTGCCGGTGATGTCGGCGGGCATCAGGTCAACCGTGAACTGAATCCGGTTGAAGCTCAGGTCGAGCACCTGGCCGAGCGTCTTGACCAGCATCGTCTTGCCCGAGCCGGGCACGCCTTCGATCAGCACGTGACCGCCGGCGAAAAACGCGATGAGCAATTCCTCGACCGCCTGATTATGGCCGACTATGACCTTGTGAATCTCGTTCTGGATTCGCCGGAAGGTGCGGGCGAAATCCGCGACTCCGGGCAGCTCGACTACGGCCGCATTCATCGTTCGAAAACTCGCTTTATGGTTTGTCGGTCGTCGGTCGGCACCGCGCCGCGGGACAGCGGTTCATCCGGCTGCTGATCGGAGTTGAGAGTAGAGCGGACCTTGGGCGGCACGTATCCGCGGTCGCCGGCTGCCGGACCATTCTCGGAAAGCCGCGCCTCCAGCGTGATGCTGAAGCCGTCCTTGCCGGTCGGCGGTTTGTCGGCCCGGCCGAAGAGATGCTGCGGGTCGGTACCGGAGCCGTGAGAAGCTCCGCCGGCTCCTCCATTGCGGCTCGGGCCGGGCTCGGCGGGTCCATTGGAAAAATTGTTGCCGGGTTGAGGATTCGCCTGTTCCGGGATGGTCATCGGCTTGTTCGACGCGAGGCCGTCGCGACTCTGCTCCGGCGGCTGCTGCGACGACGGCGAACCGCTTCCGGCGTCAGGCGCGGAACCTTCCGAGGCCTGCTGATCCTGCTGGGCGTTGCCGCCAGTACCCTTGTCGGCCAAACGCTCCGGCGCGGTTTGCGAATCGGAGCGTTGCCGGGCGCTTCCCGATTTGGATCGATCCTTGGGCTCTTCGGCGAGCTGCATCTTCATCTTCGGCCGCCGCTCCGCCTTTCGGCCGGTGAGTTTGTTCTGCAAAGCGGATGCGAAATCGCGGGCTTTCTCAAGCAGTTTTGACGATTGGTCGTCGCCGCCACCGGGCGGAGCGTTATCGGCGTTCTCCTGTTCGCGCTCCGCAAGCTTGTCCGTCGCGGAGGCGTCTCCGTTCGTCTCAGCGCCCTGGTCGAGCGCGGGATCGGAAGGTCGGACCTGCAGATTATCGCCCGGCATCCTGGCCTCGCGCGAAACCGGCGCTTTCGCGGCGAGCCCCAGTTTTGCCGGCGCGAGCATCAACATTGCCGCCAATCCCGCCAGCACTCCGGAACCGATGAGCGCGTACAGCGAACGTGACACTCGATGGCGCTCGACTCGCGATAAGTCGAACTCCTGCCGCAAGCTTAGAGTCTCTTCGAGCAGGTAGGGCCAGAGCTTGTTGTTGTCGCGCCCGGCCAGAGCGACCAGCGTCGTCAAGCGGCCTTTGAAATCGACGCGACGATCGGCAAGCGACGCCGCCGTTGCGGTATCGACGCGTGCGCGCCACGAACTTTTGATAGCGCGGATCAGGCCGAACAAGAGCGACGCGGCCATCATTATCGCGACGGCCAGAAACGTCAGCGGTCCGAACGCCAGCGCGGCCAACACCACTATCGCCGCGCCTCCGACGATCAACGCCAGGCTGGAAAACAGCGCCCGCTGCAAGGCAAGCGCGTTTACGCGCGATCGCACTCTCGCCAGTTGGTCGAGAATGACCTTGCGCTTCTCGTCGGAGCCCGCGCGCGATGTTGGTGAGGGATCCCGCATCAGAAACTACAAACGCGATGCAGGATCAAGAATAGTGGAGCCTCAGATATTAGGCAACCTGCCCCGTCGCCACGGCTCGTGCTTAAACAACGCGCGCCGGATCGCGAACACGCCAATCGGCTCACGCACGCCGAGTGTCGGTCGATTCATCGCGAACGCGCGACGCCGATTCGCGGGCATAGCGCTTCGATTGGACATCGCGAGCACCAGGGCGAAACCGGATGACAGATGGTTTGTCCGAAGGCGACCAGCAGGCCGTTGTATTCCAGCCAGTGACGGCGCGGCAGCACGGCCCGCAGAGCGGTTTCGGTTTTTTCCGCGGTCGCGGCCGACACCAGGCCCCATCGATTGGAAATACGATGGACATGGGTGTCGACGCAGATGCCCGGCTTGCCGTAGGCCTCGGTGACGACCAGGTTGGCGGTTTTCCGCCCCACCCCTTTGAGCGTAAGCAGGTCGTCGATCTCATCCGGCACGCGACCGTCGAACTTGTCGATCAAATCGCGGCAAACCTGATGTATGACTCGCGCCTTGGTGCGATAGAACCCTACCGGGTAGATGCAATCCTCCAGCTTGCGCGGCAATATTTGAAGAATCCCGGCCGGAGTGCTGGCGCGCGCGAACAGCTTGCGCGTGGCGATCGCCGTGGTCTGGTCCTTGGTCCGAAGGCTCAGGATGCAGCCGATCAAAATTAGGAAGGGATCGCTCTTCTCGGCCGCAAACAGGGTCATCACCGGGGCGTTCCAACCCGGCGCCGCGCGGCGGATGATTTTGAGCGCTTCGCTTACTCTCGACGCGGTAATTGGCGGCCGCGACGCTTTCACAGCGCCAGGAGCCGTTGCTGTCCCTTTCTTTGCGAGTGACGGCCGCATCCCATGCTCAGACGATCCTAATCTAACTTGCGCGATGGTGGTGGAGTCCTCGGACTCCGCCGCACAACACTGAAAGGGCTTAATTGACTTTCACGACTTGCAAGACTTCAAGCATATCGCCCTTGTAGAGCAGGATCAGGTAAGAACCCGACCGATCCGAGTTAACCTCGGTCAGCTTCAAGTCCTCGGAGGCAGCCGCCGAGGTGCCGGAGACAGGTTCAAGTCGCATGGTCGTCGACAGCGGCAAAATACGCAGAGGGCCAGCAGCCGCTTCGGTTACTTTTGCCAGACCCAACCACCCATAGCTGTCGACGGCAATTGTGTCCGTGCCGCGCAGTTTGCCCAGAATCGGCACCTCGTCAAGACCCTTCACCACCTGAGTCTTCCGCGAAGCAAGGTCGTATTTGCAAACGCCCTGTTCGTTGAGAATAAAGATAGCCTTTCCCGCGTCGGCCCAAGCCAGCGGTTCGCCCTTGGTCAGCACGTGTAGTCCTGACCCATCGGGCGACATCACGCTAGCCAAATCCGGTTGTTCCGTTTTCGTGGCAAGGTCGTATTGCCAAACCGAAATCTGAGACCCATCCGGAGAGTATCTCGGCATATAAAAATACTCTGCATACCTCCCTCCTTCGATTGGCTTAGACCGCGTTAGCTGCTTTACTCCCGTTCCGTCCGATTGCACTGAGTAAATGTCGGATGGGTAATACCAGGTGCCACCGCTTAGCGAAAACACGATCCGCTTTCCGTCTGGCGAAAACGATGGGTCCATAAAGGTATCGAGAAAACCCAGGCCTGTTAATACTACCCGGTCTTTGTGTGACGCGATCTCAACCACATGAAGCGCCCTGTCCCCTCCGACGTACACCATACTGCTGAGGTCAGCGCTGAGAGAAGCACCGGCGCCGTCACTACGATACTTCTTCTGTTTGAGGCTAAAGATGACCGACACGCTTTGCGCAGGCCCCGCCTGCAAGTCAGCGCCAAACGCCAGTAGTGCGACCAAAAGAATTACAATTTTTCTTACTTGCGCCATAGATTCAATTCCCCCCGGAACCCGCGTTTGGCTGCCTATCCGCGATCGCACGTCGCGGAGTCTAGCATGGGGCGGAGTCCTGGGCCTCGATCGCGCGGTTTGACGCCCGAGAGCATTGGTAATATTTTCTCACGCCAGCGCCACTCTACCGGCGCGACCGAGGAGGCCTCCGCATGGACGTTGGCAAAGACTTACTGCTGCAGATGTATCGCGGGATGCAACGCATCCGTCAGTTCGAGACCAGGATTCGTGACCTGTTCCTGGCCAACGAACTTCCCGGCTTCGTCCACCTGTCGATCGGCGAGGAAGCCAGCGCGGTCGGCGTATGCGCGGCGCTGCGCGATACCGATCGGATCACCTCGACCCATCGCGGCCACAGCCATCTGATCGCCAAGGGCGGCACGCTGAGACGGATGATGGCGGAGCTGTACGGGAAGCGCGACGGCTACTGCAAGGGCAAGGGCGGCTCGATGCACATCGTCGACTTCTCGCTCGGAATCCTCGGCGCCAACGGCATCGTGGGCGGCGGACTGCCGATCGCCGCGGGCTCGGCGCTGGCCGCGGTGGTCACCGGACGCGACGACGTAACCGTCTGCTTCTTCGGCGACGGCGCCTCCAACGAAGGGACCTTTCACGAATCGCTCAACCTCGCGGCGGTCTGGAAACTGCCGGTGGTTTTCGTCTGCGAAAACAACCTATACGGCGAGTTCACGCCGATGCAGGACGTGACCTCGGTCAAGGACATCGCGGTGCGCGCCAAGGGGTACGGAATCCCGGGCGAGATCGTCGACGGCAACCACGTGCTCGATGTCTACAATCACACCGTCCGCGCGGTGGCTCGGGCGCGCGCCGGCGAGGGCCCGACGCTGCTCGAATGCAAGACCTATCGATGGGAAGGCCACGTGGCCGGCGAACAGGCTTTCATCGGCGCCGGCGCCTACCGCACGGAGGCTGAAATCGCCGAGTGGAAGACTCGCTGTCCCATCCTGCACTTCGAGAAAATGGTGGTCGAGGGCAAAAAAATAAGCCGCGCCGAACTGGATGGAATCATTAAGGAGACGCAGGCTGAACTGGAAGAAGCGGTAAGCTTCGCGCGCTCTTCTCCGCTGCCTGATCCCTCCGAAGTAACCGACGACGTGTACGTGTAGGAGCTAGTACGATGGCGCTGACCAATTTTACTCAGGCGATCAACCAGGCAATCGCGGAAGAGATGGAGCGCGACCCGCTGACTTTCCTCATGGGCGAGGACGTTGTGATTGGTCCGTTCGGTGCGACCAGGGGATTGCTGCAAAAGTTCGGCCCCAAGCGCGTGCGCAACACGCCCATCTCGGAGGCCGGCTTCGTCGGCGCGGCGGTCGGAGCCGCGATGGCGGGTACGCGACCGATTTGCGAAGTCGAGTTCGCAAGCTTTTTTTATTGCGCCTTCGACCAGGTCTGTAATCAGGCCGCCAAGCTCCGTTACATGTCGGGCGGACAGGCGCACATGCCGATCACCTTCCGCGCCCTGTTCGGCGCGATGGGCGGCGCGGCGGCGCAGCATTCCGAAACCGTTTACGCCCAGTTCCTGAGCGTGCCCGGCATCAAGCTGGCGGTGCCTTCGGGTCCGGCCGATATGAAGGGCCTGCTCAAGAGCGCGATTCGCGACGACAATCCGGTCATCGTTTTCGAGCACGGCGGGCTGGGCCGTTTGAAGGAAGAAATCCCGGACGGCGATTACCTCGTGCCGCTGGGCAAGGCGGCGATCAAACGTCCCGGTAAGGATGTCACGCTGATCGCGATCGGGGCGATGGTTTCCAAGTCGCTCAAGGCCGCGGAGAAGCTCGCGGCCGATGGAATCGACGTCGAGATTCTGGATCCCAGAACGCTGGTTCCGCTGGACGAGAACGCGATCCTGGCTTCGGTCGAGAAAACCAATCGCGTGGTGATCGTCGATGAAGGCCACTGGCGCGGTGGCGCCGCGGCCGATATCGCCGCGATAATCGCGGAGAAGGGCTTCGATTTCCTCGACGCTCCCATCCGACGGGTGACCGCGCTCGACGTGCCGATTCCGTTCAGCCCGCCGTTGGAGAAGGCGGCGATTCCTGACGAAGCGAAAATCATAGCGACGGTGCGTCAACTGATGGGCCGCTGACAAGGCGGATATTCCCGGCGTCATCTTCTAACCGGCCGCCAGCGACCAAGCCAGACAGAGCGAGGCTCATCGGCTCTCTCTCGTCTGCGCGGCCGAGCGTCCGCAACACAGACGAGTCACAAAGAGCGTAGCCATGGCGATCGAAATTCGGATGCCCAAGTTTGGGCTCACAATGCAGGAAGGCACCGTCCAGCGCTTCTTCAAAGCGGTCGGCGATGAAGTGCGCGCGGGTGAGCCGCTCTACGAAGTCGAAACCGAGAAGGTGCTGTACGAAGTTGAAGCGACCGGCTCCGGAGTGTTGGCGCTGACGCTGGCCGAACCCGAAGGCATCGTACCCTGCGGAGAGCTGGTCGCGGTAATCGCCGAACCGGGCGAAGTCGTTGAAGAACTCTGGGCGCGTTACGGTCGGGCGGGAGCGTCTAAAGCCGCGGGCGCACCCCAAGCACCTTCGCCGGCCGCCGCCGCGGCGCCTGAAGCCGCTCCAGCGGAGGGCGGTCGCAAGTCGGTAAGTCCGGTGGCGCGCAAACTCGCCGCTGAACTCAAAGTAGATCTGGAGAAAGTCGTCGGCACGGGCCCGGGAGGACGCGTAACGCGCGAGGATGTCGAACGCGCGGCGGCGGCTCCGCCCGCGGCGGCAGCAGCAGTAAAGCCCGCGCCGGCTCCGGTCTCCAAACCGACGCCCGCGGTGCCTGCGCCCGCGCGACCGCCATCAGGGGTGGTCCCGTTTCGCGGGATGCGCAAGATTATCGCCGAGCGGATGCATCAGAGTTTGCAGCAGGCGGCGCAGCTCACGATCACCACCGAAGCCGACGTTACCGCCGCGGTCGAGTTCAAGACTCGCGCCAGCGCGGAACTTGAGTTCACATACACCGACCTGATGATCCAGGCGGTCGCGCGCGCTCTCAAGCGCCATCCGAGGCTCAATGCGCGCCTTACCGATGCGGGAATCGCGCTGCTCGACGAGATCCACGTCGGGATGGCGGTGGCGCTGGAGGAGGGCCTGATCGTCCCGGTAATCCGCGACGCCGACCGCAAGACGCTCGCCGAGATCGGCGCCGAAACCAAGGTGATGGGAGAAAAGGCGCGCACCGGCCAACTCAAGCTTGAAGACGTGAGCGGCGGGACTTTCACCATCAGTAATCTCGGCACCTACGGCGTCGATGCCTTCACTCCGATCATCAACCTTGGTGAAACCGCGATCCTTGGCGTGGGCCGTATCGTCGAGAAACCCGCGGTCCATCGCAGCGAGATCACTCGGCGCTCGATGATGACGCTGAGTCTGACGATCGACCATCGGTTGATCGACGGCGCCCCGGCCGCGGTTTTTCTTCAGAGCGTGGTGACCAACTTCAACTACGGCGAGCGCTAGCGCGGGCCGGGCACCTGCTTGCCTGGCCTCTCGACCCCAGCGACTATTAGATTGGAATTCCGGCGGCGGTATCGGCCTGCCGTCAGGCGTATTATTTATTACTGTCGTCGCGGGGCGAGGATTAATGCGGTGTCTAACGGTTTTTTGATAACCACTTTTTTCGCAAGACGGACGCGACGCGCGCGGATCGCATTTGCCGCGGCGGCGATGATGCTCGGGGTCGCGATGCTCGCGCGCCCGGCCGCCGCTCGCGAACCGAAGCCGATCCCGTGGGATCCGATTACCGCTGAAGCGACCGACCTGCTTTCGCAATACATCCGCATCAACACCACCAATCCGCCGGGCAACGAAATCGACGCCGCAAATCTTCTGAAGGGAAAGTTTACCGCCGACGGTATCCCCTCAGTCATCTACAAGCCCGCGCCCGGCCGCGCCGTCATCGCCGCGCGCCTGCGAGGAACCGGCAAGCACAGAAAGACCATCGTGCTGCTTAGCCACATGGACGTGGTGCCGGCGGAAGCCAAGGATTGGCGGGTCGATCCGTTCTCGGGCATCGTCAAGGATGGCGAGGTATGGGGCCGGGGCGCGCTCGACGACAAGGGACCGGGCGTGGCCCAACTGATGGCGCTACTCGCGATCAAGCGCGCCGGCATCCTGCTCGACCGCGACGTCCTGTTCCTGGCCACCGGCGATGAAGAGACCGGCGGCAAGCTCGGCGCCGGATGGATCGCCGAACATCAGCGCGACCTGCTCGCCGATGCCGGCTACGTGCTCAACGAGGGTGGCGAAATCCGTCTCGAATCCGACGGGCACAGGGTTTACGCCGTGGCGGTTACCGAGAAAACCCCGCTCTGGATACGGCTTACCGCCAGCGGCCCCAGCGGCCACGCCTCGACGCCGCCCGAGCAGACCGCGGTTTCGCGGCTCATCAGGGCGCTCAACAAGCTGCTCGGCTATCAGCAACCGATAAAGATCGAGCCGGTCGTCGAGCGGGAATTTCGCCGCCGCGGCGCGCTTGACCATCGCCCGGGCGGCTCGCGCGATCTGCGCAAGGCCCTCAAGGACCCCGCCTTCGCCCGGCAATTCCTGTCTGTGCCGACGCAGGCGGCGATGGTGCGCAACACCATCACGCCGACCGTGATCGCGGCCGGGCAGAAAACCAACGTAATCCCTTCGACGGCTTACGCGGAGATCGACTGTCGCCTGCTGCCGAGCGAGGACGCCCTCGATTTGCTGCATAACATCCGGCAAACGATCGCCGACGACAGCATCAGAATTGAGGAGATCCTGAACTTTCCGGCGGCGGCGTCACCCGAGAAATCCGACCTGATGACTGCCATTCAGACCCTGGCGTCGCGTCACGACGCCAAGGCGATGGTCATCCCAACGATGCTGACCGGATTCACCGACAGTCATTATTTTCGCCAGCTCGGCCTCATCGCCTACGGCTTCACTCCGCTGGAGATCGCTCCGGAGCAGGAGCGGACGGTACATGGCGCCAACGAGCGGGTTTCGATCAGCAATCTGCGCGGCGCGATCGAGCGCACCGCGGCCCTGCTGCGGATTATGGGCGGGCGCTAGCGGCGTGCCTCGATTGGGGCCATCCGGGGGTCGGCGCTTGCGGGGTCGAAACCCTTGATGCTAGCTCAAAAGTGCGAGAGTCTGACAAAGGAATGCGGAACCCGACGCGCATCCGGCGTAGCGCATCGGGCCAGAACCAGGCTTTGAACAGGCGGCGCGGATTCCATCCAGCCGACCGGGAGGAAAACGAAACTTGGACTTCGGATTTTCAGAAGAACAGGAGATGCTGCGCGAAGCAGCGAAGCGCTTTCTGGCTGACAACTGCCCGACCACCTTCGTCCGCAAAATGATGGCCGACGAAACCGCGCACGACCGCGCGTTCTGGCAAAAGCTGGTCGGCATGGGATGGCCGGGATTGCTGATTCCCGAAGAGTACGGCGGTCAGGGCGGAACCATCCTCGATATGACGGTAATAGCCGAGGAAGCGGGCAAGGCGCTGATCCCCGGCCCTTCTTCGCCGCCGCGCTGCTCGGCGTGCCGATCGTTATCGAGGGCGGATCCGAAGAGCTCAAGAAAGCGTTACTCCCCAAGATGGCTGCGGGCGAGTGTATCGTCACGGTCGCGATCGCCGAAGGCCGCGGGCCGCTTCGACGCCGGCGGAATCGAGTTCAAGGCGGAAAAGAAGGGAACGGCAGTTACGAGCTGTCGGGCGAGAAGTTTTTCGTGCCGGATGCCCACGTCGCAAACGTGATCGCCGTGGCGGCACGGACCAAGCACCGGCTTCCAATCCCGAGGACGGGATCACGCGTGTTCATGGTTGACCCTAAAGCCGCGGGCGTAACCATCACTCAACTCAAGACCGTCGATATGACGCGGCGTCTCTGCCATGTGAAGTTCGACAAGGTCAAGGTCGACGCATCTGGCGTGCTCGGCAAGGAAAATCAGGGATGGCCATCCTGCGGCGCACGCTCGATATCGCCACCGCCGCGCTCTCGGCCGAGATGGTCGGCACCGCCCAGAAGGCGCTTGACATATCGGTCGAATACGCCAAGACCCGGGTGCAGTTCGGCAAGCCGATCGGCTCGTTCCAGGCCGTCAAGCACAAGTGCGTCGATATGATGGTCGCGGTCGAGAACGCCCGCTCAATGACATATTACGCCTGCTGGACGGTGAACGAGCGCGCCGCCGGAGGCGGCCACCGCCGTGCCGATGGCGAAAGCGTACGCCTCCGACATGGGCAAGAACGTCACCAGCGAGGCGATCCAGGTGCACGGCGGCATCGGTTTTACCTGGGAGCACGACATGCATCTGTACCATCGCCGCGCGCTGGCGGGTGAAGCCAACTTCGGCAACGCCCCGACGCATCGCGAGGTCGTGGCGAAATCGCTGTTCGCTTGAAGATACTGCCGTAGCGCGGCGATATGGCCTCACTGCGCCAGGGTGGCGACCCTGAGCCGCGCGATGCGCTCATTGCCTTCCCGGTCGCGCGCTCGCACCGCCAGCTCGTGGACGCCGGTGGTTTCGCGCCCGGTCGGCCATCGCCATCCAAACGGCGTCGCGGTCCCCGTCGCGCGAAGCTTTCCGTCGACAAACAGCTCAAGCTTCTCGATCGCGCTCGCAGTGTCCGTCGCCTCCACTACCACAGTGAGATTGCCGAGC
The DNA here is from genome assembly GCA_963759165.1 of uncultured Pseudomonadota bacterium. Lineage (GTDB taxonomy): Bacteria > Desulfobacterota > Binatia > Binatales > Binataceae > DATJOQ01. The sequence continues at coordinate 127,319 of CAVWXK010000002.1, forward strand.
ACCTGAACGCCGTCACTCCCAAGCTGCCCGACCTCCTGACCATCGACGTACGCCGTTCCCTTGCGCGGCGTTAGGAATTTCACTTTTAGCGGATTGGGAATTCCTTTGGCGCGGTGCGGTATGGGCGCCAGGGTAGGCGCTGGGGCGGCGATCGGCGTCGCCGTAATCGGCGCGGCCGTGGGCGCAACGGTTGGGGTCGGCGACCCCCGCCCAGGCGCGGAGGACGGAGTTGCGGTCACTTTCGCCGATGCGGTCGAGGAAGGCATCGGAGCCGCAGGAGCCTTAACAACCGCCGCAGTCGGAGCCGGAGAAGAAGTAGCTTCGGGTGATGCCGTCGGCGTCGTGCTCGCGGAAGCGGTTGGCGAAGCCGAGGGCGATGCTACCGTCGGAGCCGGCGTAGCCGACACCGCAATCATGCGCTGCTCGCTAATCGGGTTCTCTTGAGCCGGAACGCCCTGCGCGCCGGCGTCGAAGGCCGACGCCGCGATCATCCAGAGCGTAAGTCCAGTAAGTAGTAACGCTCTCACGGCAAGCCGGTTTGTTCGCCCGATCATGACCACGATGCCGCCCCAGCATAGCCTGCGCTTTCAAGTGCTTCGAGCGCGGAACAATCCGGTCCTTCGATCCCGCCGGGTTCGGGATCGAAGGACCGGTGAGCGATCGCGGTTGTAGGGATTCTGTGCGGAACTCCTAATATAACGAGGGACCCAGCACCGGAAGGAACGGCGCAAGTGAGCCGGGAACTGGCGTTGGCGTCGGGGTCGGCGTTGGCGTCGGCGTCCGAGTCGGCGTTGGAGTTGGTGTCGGCGTCCGAGTCGGCGTTGGTGTTGGCGTCGGTGTTGGCGTCGGTGTTGGCGTTGGCGTTGGCGTCGGTGTTGGCGTTGGCGTCGGTGTCAGTGTCGGCGTTGGCGTCGGTGTCAGTGTCGGCGTTGGCGTCGGCGTCGGCGTTGGCGTCGGCGTTGGCGTTGGGGTCGGCGTTAGCGTCGGTGTCGATGTCGGTGTTGGCGTCGAGGTCGGTGTTGGCGTCGGTGTCGGTGTTGGCGTCGGTGTCGAGGTCGATGTCGGAGTTGACGTCGGGGTCGGCGTTAGCGTCGAGGTTGGTGTCGGCGTCGATGTCGGAGTTGCGGTTGGAGTCGGCGTTATCACGGCCGTTGGCGTCGGGGTCGGAGTCGCGGCGCCGGTCGCGGTCGCGGTTGGAGTCGGTGTTATCACAGCGGTCGGCGTGGGCGTCGGAGTCGCAGCGCCGGTCGCGGTCGGGGTCGGAGTCGGCGTTATCACAGCGGTCGGCGTCGGGGTCGGAGTCGCGGCGCCGGTCGCGGTTGCGGTCGGAGTCGGGCTCGGCGTTACCACAGCGGTCGGCGTGGATGTCGGAGTCGCAGCGCCGGTCGCGGTCGGAGTCGGGGTCGGCGTTACCACAGCGGTCGGCGTTGGAGTCGGCGTCGCAGCGCCGGTCGCGGTTGCGGTCGGAGTCGGCGTTATCACGGCGGTCGGCGTCGGGGTCGGAGTCGCAGCGCCGGTCGCGGTTGCGGTCGGAGTCGGCGTTACCACAGCGGTCGGCGTGGGCGTCGGAGTCGCAGCGCCGGTCGCGGTCGCGGTTGGAGTCGGCGTTACCACAGCGGTCGGCGTGGGGGTCGCAGTCGCAGCGCTGGTCGCGGTCGCGGTTGGAGTCGGTGTTATCACAGCGGTCGGCGTGGAGGTCGGAGTCGCAGCGCCGGTCGCGGTCGGGGTCGCGATCGGTGTCGGCGTTATCACGGCGGTCGGCGTTGGGGTCGGCGTCGCGCCGGCAGTAGCAGTTTCCGTTGGAGTCGCCGTTGCCGGCGGCGCGGCGGTGACGGTAGGGCTGCCCGTCGGCTTCGGCACTCTATGATGCGTATCAGGCCCGCATCCGCCAAATACGAGCGTCGCGACGCCCGCGCATATACAGAAAAAAGTTCTTTTCAAGGCCGTATCCTGGGCTGAGCCCAGCACCACCGGCGGTGTTCTTTTAATAACTAATTGCGGCGCTCTCTCAACGAACCTCGTAATTATAGGCTGTGTTAGGCTTTTGCAACGAATTTACATGCTTCTTTATGTAACGTCTCTGGCGTCCGCCGACTCCCGTGCGTCTCCCGACCTGCGCCGGCAAGCCGGCCGTTCGGGCATAAAGCAACCGGCCCTTCGATCCCGCAAGGTTCAGGATCGAAGGGCCGGTGAACGATCGCCGTCGTAAGGATTCTCTACCGGCCGCCTAATATAACGAGGGCCCTAGCACCGGAAGGAACGGCGCGATCGAGCCGGGAACCGCGGTCGGAGTCGGCGTAGGAGTTGGTGTCGGCGTCGGTGTTGGAGTACGCGTCGGCGTTGGAGTTGGAGTTGGCGTCGGAGTTGGCGTCGGAGTTGCCGTCGGCGTCGGTGTACGCGTCGGTGTTGAGGTCGGCCCCGGCGTCGGAGTTGCCGTCGGCGTCGGTGTACGCGTCGGTGTTGAGGTCGGCCCCGGCGTCGGAGTTGCCGTCGGCGTCGGAGTACGCGTCGCTGTTGAGGTCGGCCCCGGCGTCGGAGTTACGGTCGGGGTCGGAGTCGCCGTGGATGTAGCCGTCGGCGTAGCCGTGTGAGTCGGAGTCGGAGTTGCGCCGGTCGGAGTCGGCGTGGGCGTGCGCGTAGGAGTTGGAGTCGGCCCGCCAGTGGGAGTCGCCGTCGGCGCGACCGTCGGGGTCGGAGTCGCGACACCAGTCGCGGTGGCTGTGCCCGTCGGCGCGGGGGTCGGAGTCGCGGTCGCAACCGCTGTCGCGGTAGCCGTACCCGTCGGCGCGGCGGTCGGAGTCGGGGTGGCCGTTGCCGGCGGTGCCGCCGTTACGGTTGGGGTACCCGTCGGCGGTATAACAACGCTGTAATCGGTACGAGGTCCGCAGCCGCCGAATACGAGCAGCGCGACTCCCGCCCAGATGTAAAAGGCTGTTCTCAAGGCTGTTTCCTGCGGCGTGTTAGGGGGAAATGTACTCGCAAACGCCCACTTCGGCCCGGTTTTGCGTGGTATCGAGAAGCCTCACTTCGCCGAAAACGGAGTTCACGACGATCGCGAGCGGACAGCCGCCACCGCTGAGATTTGTAATGTAACCCGTATCGTCGGGATTCAGGCAATACTTTCCCGTCTGAGTCGTAAAGTCACCAAACGTAGTCGCAGCGCTGCTGCTGTTGTTTGTTGCCTGATTCAAGGTTACGTTCACGACGCCGTCTGAATAGATCAGAAACACCGCCGCGTGCGTCCCGTCGGAACGGGTTCCGACCACCGTGCAGTCCCAGCTACCCAAGGTGAAATCGCTCTGGTTGACGCTCGAAGCACAGGTAGGGGCCGGACATGCGGCAAGGGCGGTACCCACCCCCCCGCCAGCTTGCCAAAGCAGAGCGATCATAATCACCAATGGTATAATGAGCAGGGTTCTTTTCATCGCGGCCATCTCCCAACGAATATGTCGCCATCGCTTTATATCGGGCCGGTTGAAGTTTTGCAATGGATTCGCATACTTCGCGCGCGATTCGGCGCGATCCGCCGACTCCGCGCGATGCGCGAAGGCAAATTGTCGTTCATTTCCACGGGAAATTTTTCTTATGGCAATCTGTTGATTCGCGTTCATCAGATCCTCGCGATCTCGTCCTTCGCCGCTTTGCCGAGCTTCGAGGCCAGCGCCGCCGCGCTGCCGTCGATCCCCAGACGGCCGGTATCGATGCGAATCCGGGCGCGGCGATAGAGCGGCTCGCGCTCGGCGGTCAGGCGGCGCAGTTCCGCCTTGGCCGCGGGACGGCCGGCCATCGGCCGCGGATCGCCCTGTCGAACCACGCGATTCCAGTGCTGATCGGCGGTCGCCTTGAGCCAAACCGTGATGGTCTCGTTCTCCAGAAGCTCGAAGGCATCAGGATTGGTGACGATTCCGCCGCCGGTGGCAATCACCAGGCTGCGGCGCTCGTCCAGCAGCCGTCTGAGCGCTCCGCACTCCAACCGCCGATAATATGCTTCGCCGTGGAGAGCGAAAATCTCGGGAAGCGCCAGGCCCGCCTCGCTCTCGACCTGGCGATCGAGCTCCACGAACCCGATTCCCAGACGCGCGGCCAGGCGGGCGCCGATGCTGGTCTTGCCGGCGCCGCGGATGCCGAGCAGGCTCACGACCATCGGGCGCGCCCGGGATCGCAGGCTCTCGGTTTCCGCGTCGGCCAGCAGCTTGCCGGCGGAGGTGTTGAGCGCGCCAGCCACCCGCATCAGGCCGGCGATCGAGATATTGGCGCGCCCGGCCTGCAGCGCGCTGATCAGCCGCGTCGAGACCTCGCTTCGAGCGGCCAGCTCGGCGAGCGACAGCCCCATCCGCTCGCGGATACGCCGGACACGGGCGCCCAGCTCGGCAAGAATCTGCTTTTCGTTGCCCATACGGTTTCACGCAATATATTGCTAATATTGAATAATAATCAAGCAATTTATTGCTTGACACTGGTGACTCCAAACGCTACAAGCGGGCATGCGTCAAATCCGTTTTGCCGCCGAGCCGTCCTCCTACAAGCACTGGCAGCTCGAAGTCCGCGATGGAATCGCGACCCTCGGCATGAAAGTGCGGGAAGATTGCACGCTGGATGACGGCTACGCGCTGAAGCTCAACTCCTACGACCTCGGCGTGGATATCGAGCTGGCGGACGCGGTGCAGCGGATCCGCTTCTCGCATCCCGAAGTCCGCGTGATGGTCCTGACGTCGATGCGCGAGCGGGTTTTCTGCGCCGGCGCCAACATCATGATGCTGGGTCGCAGCTCCCACCCGTTCAAGGTAAATTTCTGCAAATTCACCAACGAGACCCGTTTGGCCCTCGAAGAGATGAGCGCGGAGTCGGGTATCGCGACGCTATGCGCGCTCAACGGCGCCGCGTCCGGCGGCGGATACGAGCTGGCGCTGGCCTGCGACAGGATTATTCTCATCGACGACGGCAGTTCGGCGGTCTCGCTGCCCGAGGTCCCGATGCTGGGCGTGCTGCCCGGCACGGGCGGCCTCACCCGTTTGACCGACAAGCGCAAGGTGCGACGCGATTTGGCGGACTTCTTCGCCACCACCGCCGAGGGCGTGCGCGGCGCGCGGGCCGTCGAATGGAATCTGGTCGATGAAGTGGCGCCGCGCGCGGGCTTCGAACGTCGCGTCGGCGAGCTGACACGCGAACTCGCGGCCCGCGCGATCGCCGCGAAGGACGGGCCGGGAATCGAACTCGAACCGCTCACGCGGGACGAATCCGAAGACCGCGTGCGATACGGCTACGTACGATTGGAGATCGATCGCGCGCGGCGTTTCGCGACATTGACGATAGCGGCGCCGAACACGCCGCAGCCGCAAGACCCGATCGCCTTCGTCAAGGCAGGCTCTTCGGTCTGGGCGCTTGCGGCGTGGCGCGAACTCGACGACGCAATCCTTCATCTCCGCGTCAACGAGCCGAACATCGGCGTGATCCTGCTCAAGACCGAGGGCGATCCGCGGGCCGTTCTGGCCGCCGACCGCGCCGTGGCGCTGCATCGCGACCACTGGCTGATGCGCGAGATTCTGCTCCATCAAAAGCGCGTGCTGAAGCGGCTCGATCTCACCGCGCGGAGCCTCTTCGCGGTCATCGAGCCGGGCTCCGCCTTCGGCGGCTCGCTTTTCGAAATCGCGCTGGCCGCGGATCGTTCCTACATGCTCAATTCTTCGGACGCGCCGTGCGCGATTCAGCTTTCCGAGCATAACCGCGGACTGATGCCGACGAGTTCGGGACTATCGCGCCTGCAAGTACGCTTCCTTGGCGATCCCGATCGGCTCGCGCGCGTGACGGCGCATCAGGGCGCGTTCGACGCGGGCCATGCGCTGGAGGCGGGTTTGATCACCTTCGCGCCGGATGAGATCGACTGGGAGGACGAGCTGCGATTGGCGATCGAGGAGCGCGCCGCGATGAGCCCCGACGCGCTCACCGCGATGGAAGCGAATCTCCGTTTTGCCGGCCCCGAAACCATGGAGACCAAAATCTTCGCCCGGCTTTCCGCATGGCAGAACTGGATCTTCACGCGGCGCAACGCGACCGGCGCGAAAGGGGCGCTGACGCTCTACGGAAAGACCGGCGAGCGTCCCGAATTCGACTTCGCGAGGACCTGAATGAGCACGGTTAATCTGGACGAAAAAATTCCGAACAACGTCGATCTGTCATCGGACAAGCGGCTGCAACGGGCGCTCGAACAGTGGCAGCCCGAGTTTCTCTCCTGGTGGAAGGAAGTCGGCCCGGTTGGCTTTCAGGCATCCGACGCGTACCTGCGCACGGCGGTTTCGGTCGAGGCCGGCGGATGGGCGCATTTCGATTACGTGCGGATGCCGGATTACCGATGGGGAATTTTCCTCGAACCCGCGGTTGCCGATCAGAAGATCGGTTTCGGCGATCATCTCGGCGAGCCGGTCTGGCAGGACGTGCCGGGCGAGCATCGCAACGCGCTGCGCCGCCTGATCGTCACCCAGGGCGACACCGAGCCGGCCTCGGTCGAGCAGCAACGCAGGCTGGGGCGCTCGTGCCCGTCGCTTTACGACCTGCGCAATCTCTTCCAGGTAAACGTCGAGGAAGGACGTCATCTGTGGGCGATGGTTTATTTGCTCCATCGCTACTTCGGGCGCGACGGGCGGGAAGAGGCTCAGGAGCTTCTGCGCCGTCGATCGGGCGATAGCGACAAGCCGAGGATTCTCGAGGCCTTCAACTATCCGATCGATGATTGGCTGTCGTTCTACATGTTCACCACCTTCACCGATCGCGACGGCAAGTTTCAGTTGATGTCGCTCGCGGAATCGGGTTTCGATCCGCTCGCGCGGACCTGCCGCTTCATGCTTACCGAAGAAGCCCATCACATGTTCGTCGGCGAAACCGGTATCGCGCGGGTAGTGCAGCGTTCGGTCGAGCTGATGCGTGAGGGCAAGGAGCCGCGCGCGTGCGGCGCGATCGATATCGCGACTGTCCAGCGCTATCTGAATCTCTGGTATTCGGCCTCGCTCGATCTCTTTGGCGCCGAGGTTTCGACCAACGCCGCCGGATATTTCGTCGCGGGCCTCAAGGGCCGCCCCAAGGAACAACAGCAGTTCACGGACCATCGCCTGATGGAAGGCGCGGCCCGAATCGAGGTTTTCGAGAACGGATCTCTGGTCGAGAAGGAGGTTCCCGCGCGTCTCGCGGTGAATCGAACGGTGCGCGAGGCCTACACCGCCGACTGTCAGAAGGTGATCGAGCGATGGAATCGCCATCTCGAAAGCGCCGGGATGAAGCTCGAGCTGCCGTCGGTCCGCTTCAATCGAAAGGTGGGCACTTACGCCGGCGGCCGCTTCGACGCCTCCGGCAACTTGCTCGGCGAGGGGGAATTCGCGCGGCGTCTGCCGGAGCTGCTTCCGTCGAGCGCTGACAGCGAATACGTCCGTTCGTTGATGGCCCGACCGGTACTCGCGGCGGGGGCGTTCGCGAACTGGATCGCGCCGCCCGCCCGCGGCATCGACGGCAAGCCGCTCGATTTTGAATACGTGCGCTACAACGAGCAATGAGCGTGTCGGCTTGACGGCCCAGCCCGATGGCGCTTTACGACTCATTTCCCCGCGCTTGACATCGGGTAAGGCTCATCGTTACTAGCGCTAACGCCGGGTAAGGATCGCACTACGCGGCATTCGCCGGTTCCAGGAGAGCGACTCGTGGGTTTCACGATCGAACTTGATACGGGCGGGACCTTCACCGACGGCTACGTCACCGGACCTCGGGGAACGGTCAGGGCGAAGGTCGATACCACGCCGCACGATCTCACCGAAGGAATCCTCAACTGCATCGATCACGCCGCCTCTGCGCTCGGCCTGCGGCGCCAGGCGCTCCTCGCGGAGACTGACGTGGTCCGGCTTTCGACCACCGTCGGCACCAACGCCCTGATCAATCGCAGCGGCGCGAAGGTCGGTCTGCTGATGGCCGGTTCGCTGCGCGACAAGTTCATTGCCCGCATTCCCGAGCGGCTGCCGCTGGCAAAATCGCTGATCGAGACTCTTCCCGCTCCGGGTGCCGATAGTGCTGCACAGACCGTGCAGGCTTTGCGCCGGCTGCTCGATCGCGGAGCGCGGGTTATCGTGATCGCGCTCGAAGATGGTCCCGATCTCGCTCAGCGCGAAGGCGCGGTCCGTGAGTTCATCGCGGCCGAGTACCCTCGCCACTATCTCGGCGCCGTTCCGGTGCTGCCCTCCCATCAGGTGACGCTGACGCCCGATCCGTTCGTCCGTATCGACACGGCGGTGTTCGATGCCTACCTGCATCCCCTGATGGCGCGGTTTCTCTACCGCGTCGAGGACGAACTCAGAAAGTCCGGCTATCGTCAGCCGCTGCTCGTCGCGCAAAGCAACGGAGGAACTTCGCGCGTGGCGAAAACCACGGCCATCCGCACCTGGGGATCGGGGCCGGCCGGTGGCGTCGCAGGCGCCGCGGCGATGGCGGAGCATCTCAAGCTCGAAACCGTGGTTTCACTCGATGTCGGCGGCACGAGCAGCGATTTGAGCGTCCTGCGCGATGCGCGATGGAGCTATGCGGTCGAGCCGCTGATCGACGGCGTGCCGGTATCGCTGCCGGTGCTGGAACTCGAATCGATCGGCATCGGCGGCGGCTCGATCGCCCGCGTCGTATCGGGAAAGCTCGAAGTCGGACCGCAGAGCGCCGGGGCGCAGCCGGGACCGGCCGCTTTCGGTCTCGGCGGGAGCGAAGCCACGGTGACCGACGCCGCCTGTTGCCTCGGCATCTTCGATCCGGAGCATTTCCTCGGCGGCCGCAAGAAACTCGATGTCGCCGCCGCGCGCGAGGTGATGAAGGAGCGCATCGCCGAGCCGCTCGGCGTCAGCATCGAGGCCGCGGCTCTCCGAATCCTGAAGCAGGCGGCATCGACGATCGCCGACGACATCTCACGGCAGTTGAAAGCACGAGGGCTGCGAAACGAGCAGGCCGTGCTTTTCGCCACCGGCGGCGCCGGAGGTATTCTGGCCCAAACCGTTGCCGCTGAGGCCAAATTGGCGGCGACTTACGCCTTTCCGCTGAGCCCGGTCTTCAGCGCTTTCGGCCTTTCGTGCCTCGACCTCCTCCACACCTACGAAGCGACGGCATCGGCCGGCGAGCCTCGCGCGCGGCTGGAGGCGCTCAAGCAGCGCGCGCTTCGCGACATGCGCGGCGAGGGCGTCGATACCGCGAAGGTATTGTTCCGGCTCGAAGCCGAGGTGAACGGATTGGATGGCCGGGTCGAAGCGATCGACCTCGGCGATGCGCGGGATCTCGCTGCGCCGCTTGAACGCGCGAGCGAATACCGGGAGCGGCTCCGGCTCTTCCGTTTGAAAGCGATGGTGTCGGGTCGGCGCGGCGAACTTCCGCTAGCGGGCACCGGCGAAACCGGGAAATCGACGATACGCGAGATCTTCTGGGCGGAAGGAAAGCGGCCCACTCCCGTCTTCGACTGGGATCGCCTGCCGGCAGGAACGCGCATCGGGGGCCCGGCCGTCATCGAAAGCGGCGAGACCACCGTTCCGGTCCCGCCCGGCAAGAGCGTCGAGGTCGGCATCAATGGCGAAATCAGGTTTTAGGGCACGTCGCGGCGCGTGGCGAAACCAGCGGAAAGAGATCGGATCATGAAGCGACAGATCACCGAGAATCTCGACGTCGATTTGGAAAAGCTCGAATGGGCCTGCCATCATTGCGGCCACTCGCTCGGACCGGCGCGCGATAACTACAAGAAAGGATGCGTGATCGCGGCGCGGAGTCCGCACGAGATCTGGCGCCCGCTGGTCGAAGGACCGTACACCTTCTCGTACAACCCCGGCTGGGCCCAAATCGTCGAATTTTATTGCCCTGGCTGCGCCACGATGATCGAGGTCGAGATGCTGCCGCCGGGTCATCCGATCACTCACGACATCGAACTCGATCTCGAAGCGCTGGTGCGCAAGGCGCGCGAGGAATCGGCGTCATGAGCGGAGCGAGCGGGCACGCCGCCACTATCGACGTAGACATCGGCGGGACCTTCACCGACTGCTTCGTGCGATTGCCCGACGGCCGTGTGGCCGCGTGCAAGACGCCGACCACCGGTTTCCGCCTCGCGGTGGGCTTCATGCGCGCACTCAAGTCCGCCGCCTCCGAACTCGGCATCAATCTTCAGGAGCTGCTCGCGGGAACCGAGACCATCCGCTACTCGACGACCGTCGCGATGAACACCCTGCTGCAACGCAGCGGGCCGAGGCTGGCGTTGATCACGACCGAGGGCTTCCACGACGTGCTCAGGATCGCGAAAGGCGCGGCCTGGATGGATGCCGCCATCCTGCGCGAGATTCGCAACGTCGCCCGCATCACCAAGCCGCTGCCGCTGGTTGACGCGGAGATGGTGTTCCCGGCGCGCGAGCGCGTCGATTGTTTCGGCAAGGTGGTGCGTCCGCTCGATCAGGAGCATTTCATCGAGGGGCTGCGCGCGCTCGTCGATCGCGGCGCGCGGGGCTTCGTCGTCTCGCTGCTCTTCTCTTATGTGAATCCGATCCACGAGCGGCGGATTCGCGAGCTAATCGAGTCGGAGTTTCCCGAGGCCTATCTCGGCGCGATGCCGATCATGCTTTCTTCCGACGTGGTGCCGAAGCGCTGGGAATACACCCGCACCAACACCACCATCCTGAACGCATACCTGCACCAATCGATGTGGGAGGAGCTTTCCGGGATGGCGGACGAGCTGCGCGAGAACGGCTACGGGCGCGGCATCATGATGGTGCACAACACCGGCGGCATGGCCGAGGTGTATCGAACCTCGGCGGTGCAGACCTACAACGGCGGGCCGGTGGCGGGACTGATCGGCGGCTCGGTCGCCGGAAAGAAGCTCGGCTACGACAACGTAATCGTGACCGACATGGGCGGAACCAGCTTCGACATCGGGCTGGTCGTCAAAGGCTCGACGCGCTTTTATCAGTTCCGCCCGATCGTCGATCGCTACTGGGTCGATATGAGCATCCTCGAAACGCGATCGATCGGCGCGGGCGGCGGCTCGATCGCCAGACTGAACGAAGCGGTGGGAAACCGCCTCGAAGTCGGTCCGCGCGGCGCCGGATCGATGCCCGGACCGGCGTGCTACGGGCTGGGCGGAACCGAGCCGACCGTGACCGACGCCGATATCGTGCTCGGTTACATCAACCCCGATCGATACTTCGGCGGCAAGATGAAGCTTCGGCGCGAGCTCGCGGTAAAGACGATTCGCACCAGGATCGCCGATCCGATTGGCATCACGGTCGAGGAGGCGGCGATGCGGATCAAGCGCACGGTCGACGCCAACATGGCCGACGTGATCGCCCGCGAGACGTTCCTGCGCGGCTACAATCCGGCGGAGTTCATCCTCTTTGCCTTCGGCGGCGCCGGGCCCACGCACTGCATCGGTTACGCCAGCAAGCTGGGCGTGAAAAAAATTGTGGTCTTTCCGTTCTCGGCGATCTTCTGCGCATGGGGCGCCTCGACGATGCCGGTGGTTCACATTTACGAAGCTTCGCGCCGCGTCGAGCTGCTGGCGCCGCATACGAAGAAGCCGACAACCTCATTCGCCGAATTCAACGAAGTCGTCGAGTCGCTGGAAGCCAAGGCGCGCAAGGACCTGACCGGCGAGGGCTACGACGCATCGCAGGCACGCTTCACACTGGAGCTGGATATGAAGTATGGCGGCCAGATCCACATTCACCGGGGATCGTCGCCGCGACTCAGACTGCAATCGACCGACGACGTGCTCGCCGTCTACTCGAACTTCGAGCGCGAGTACGCCGAGGCCTTCAGCCCGGTGAACGTCTATCCGGAGGGCGGCGTCGAGATTCACAACTTCGTGATGCGCGCCGAACTCGGCGCGCCCGCGTGGGACCTGCCGACTCAGCCGATCGCGGGAGCGGACCCGGCGGCGGCTCGCACCGGAACGCGGCCCGTCGTGTGGGACGATCCGCACAAACCTGTCGAGACTCCGGTCTACGACCAATCGAAGCTCAGAGCCGGAAACCATATCGACGGCCCCGCCGTGATCGAGGCCGCCTACACTACGGTCGTCCTCGAACCGGGTTATCAGCTCGACGTCGATGCCACGGCGAACCTGCTGATCTCGAAACGATGAGGATTGAGAAAATATGAGCCTGGCAGAAGACAATCGACCGGAAACCCCCGAGCATCTGCGCGTCAGGCGGCTCGCGATCAGTACGTCGACCGTCTTCCAATGGATCAAGCCCGAGCCGGTGAGCGAGCTCGAACGCGCCTGCATGGAAAAGCTCGAACCCGGCGATTACGAAATCTACGACGAGAAAATCGCCAACCATCTGGACGAGGCGAGAGAGATCTTCATCCGCAGCGGCGTCACCAGCATGCTGCGCTCCGGCGACCTGATCGTCGCGGTTTACACCGCCAACGGCGATCTCGCCAACGCCTCGGCGGGCACCTATCTCCACTGCGTGACGGCGACGATGCCGGTCAAGTTCGTGATGCAGGAGTTTTTGGCGGATCCTACGGTCGGCGTGCGCGACGGCGACATCTTCTACGCCAACGAAGCCCGCTACGGCGGAATCCACAATTGCGACCAGATGGCGTTCATGCCGGTCTTCAATCAGGGCGAGCTGATCGCGTGGACGGCGGCGCTGGCTCATCAGCCGGAGACCGGAGCGATCGAGCCGGGCGGGATGCCGCTCAGCGCGCGCAGCCGCAACGACGAGGGAATGAAGCTGACGCCGATAAAAATCGGCGAGAACTTCCGGATTCGCGGCGACATGCTCAAGATGATGGAGAACTTCATCGGGCGCGCGCCCCGGATGCAGGCGGTGGACACGCGCGCCCGCGTCACCGGCGCGGACCGGCTGCGGGTCCGCATCCAGGAACTAGCCGCCGCCAAGGGCAACGATTTCGTGCGCGGGCTGCTGCGCAAGTTCGTGGTCGAGGCCGAGAACGCCGCGCGCCGTCGCATCGCGCGATGGAACGACGGCGTCTACCGCTCGACCGTGTTCATCGACACCATCGGGCGCGAGCCGGCGCTGGTGCGCGGCGTGCTGACGGCGACCAAGCGCGGCGACACGATCACGATGGACTTCAGCGGCAGCTCGCCCGAAAACGATTCACCGTACAATTCCTATACGCACATCACGGCGGCTCACGCGGCGATTTACATCTACGCCTACCCGTTCCACGACCTGCCGGTCTCGAATGGAACTCTCGGCGCGTTCGAATGGATCGTGCCGCCGGGCTCGGTGCTCAATGCCGGAGACGACGCGGCGATCAGCAACAGCCCCACGGTAAACAGCCTGGTGATGACGCTGACGCCATCGGTCATGGCCCGGATGATGTTCGACAGTCCCGATCGTATCCAGGTCGCGGCGCCGAACTCGAACAACGGCAGCGCGATCATCTTTGCGGGCGTGAATCAGTACGGCGTTCCGGTCGCCGACCTTGAGTCGACAACACTCAATACGGAAGGAGGAGGAGCCCGGAGCGACATGGACGGCGTTCACGCCTACGGTTTCCCGTGGGCCCACGCGGGACGCTCGCCCGACGCCGAGGATACCGAGACCGAGTACCAGTTCCTGCGGCTTTTTTTCAATCTGCGACGCGACAGCGGCGGCTTCGGAAAGTTCCAGGGAGGAGCGGGAACCGAAACCGCCCTGATCCCGTATCACGTTCCGTGGTTTTTCTGGCAGGGTCTCGGCAAATGCTCGAACATCTCCTGCGGCATCGGGTTGTTCGGCGGCTATCCTTCAAGCTCGTGCCCGGGACTCTGGGTGAGCAACACCAATCTGTTCGAGAAGATGGAACGGGGCGACGCCGATATTCCCGCCAACACGGTCGAGCTCGCCACCGCTCGCGCGGTAAAGGGTGAGTATCACTTCGAGCATATCAATCGGCCCACGCGCATCGGCCGCAACGGCGACATCGTCGTGCAACTGGCGGCCGGCGGCGGCGGCTACGGCGACGTGTTGCAACGCGATCCAGCGCGCGTCGTCGCGGACGTGAAGGCCGGCCTCGTAAGTAACTGGACCGCGGAGAACATCTACTGCGTGCGCTATGACACGACGACGTTCCTCGTCGACGCCGAGGCGACGGAGCGCGCTCGCGCCGCGGAGCGCGAGCGTCGTCTTGCGCGCGGCAAGCGGTGGGACGATTTCATGAAGGAGTGGTCGGCTCTCAAACCGTCGCCCGAGGCGCTGGCGCACTTCGGCAGTTGGCCGGACGGGGTCCGGGATACTCCGCTGATCAGGATGTGAGCCCGCCAGGGATGGGTGCGTGAGTCGAGCGAGACTGAAGCGGGCATTGTCGATGCGCGATCGCGCCGAGGCCGCGATCGTGCCGCTGCTCGAACAACACGCCGCACGCCTCGAACAGATCACGGACGAGCGCCGGCTGATCGACGCCGAGGCGCAAGCGCGGATGCATCGCAACGCGCAGCGGCTCTACGATCTCGACGCCGTGGCGATCGGCGGAGAGGCGATGCTGCCCGGAATCGCCGCCTGGATGGCCGCTTCTCCGGGGCTCGCCGTCACCAAGGCGCGCGATGCGGTGCTCGCGCGAACGCCGCTTATGTCGTTGCCGCAGCCGACATCGATCGCGGAGGCGTCCAATCTGCTCGTGGCGCGGGATACGATCCGGCGCCTGAGGCCGGTCCTCGGCGATCGCGCGGGAATCGCGATCGTTCTGCGTGACGCTTCGGCTCTGGCCGCGCAGCTTGGCGTGCCGGAAGCAACCGACTGGGCGAGCGAGGCGCTCGTCGAGGTAATCCGCTTCTTCGGCGCCGAAGAACCCGACGCGCTTTTGCTCCTGGGAACGGAACCGGTTGTCGATGGCACTATCGAGAGCCTGGCCGAATTTTTCGGGATGGCGCTGGTCCCAATCGGCCCGGCCGCCCCCGCCGGCGTGGTGATACTATCCGCGGCGGACTTCTGCGGCCTCGACGCGAGCAGTGCGGTTCCCACCGGATGGCTCTACACAACGGATGCTGAGATCGATCCCGCCTCCGATCCTCAGCGAGTCAAGTCTGCTATCGGCCTGCTGCGCAAACGCAGTGGGAGCGGATAGCGCAGCGATGTGCGGCCGAATCCGAAGCAGCAGGTGCCCAGTATTACGCCGACCCGGCCTTATTGCTGAAATTGCGGACAAGACGAGCGATAAACGAGTCCCTACCTGCCACATTTGGGACACACCACCGCTAGAATGATCTGAGCTGGAAGCTCAAGTTCATGCGCCAAAGCTTCTATAAGGTCCAGTGGCCAGAAATCGATCGTACCGGGGTCGTCTTCCAGCTCGTCGATTGCTTGCGCATAGAATCCGACGCGATCTCCGAGATCGCTTCGCGACAAGCCGAACTCAACACGGCGCCTTGTAATTAGTTCATTTCGCGCAAGAGAAAATCCCGTAACGAACGGCTCCTGCCCTTTACAGAAGCAGCAGCCCATATCAAAGAGTTCGAAGAAGGAGAGGTCCAGCACGGAGCAGACGGTCTTGAGAACTCTCACCTCAGAAGCAAACACATCTTGATGAGAGGACTCGATATGAAATGCGTAATTCTGCCAAGAAACACCACAGAGTCGCGCTGTGGTTTCGGTGTCGAGACCTAGGCTCCGGCGGCGGAGTTGAATCCGCCGGTTAATTAGATCGCTGGCCTCAAACTCAGGCAGAGCTTGCGTTTGCTCGACATGCCCGCGTCGTTGATCCTCGGCAGGGGGCTCCCAAGCCGGAGCGTCTTCGTTTGGATCCTCTTCGGAAATGTAATCTTTTGGAATTTCCCACGCCGCGCGTGGCTTGAAGCCTTCGGCTGGCCATCTGGTTAGCTTAGATTCCACCATGTTAAGTAACGGGGCCGTGCCGTGTTTGCCAGCCTAAGTCTAGCCAGCGCGGGGAAAGGATTTGAACCTTCGACCTCCTTGGTTATGAGCCCGGCGAGTTAACTAACTGCCCCACCAAAAGCACCAAGCACCAACTTCCTCAGCCGTGCCGCAGCGCCGATTCGGCTTGCGCGGGATCGATAACTCCGTAGCGCGTGAGCGGGAGGAACAGATCGAGCGCCGTCCGGCTACTCGACGTGAGGCCGCGGGCATGTGGCGCGCGCAGATGCGCGTCCACGAAGAGGCGCGCTATCACCGCCTTGCGCGCGTTGCCGCTTTCACGCATCTCCCGCTCGGCCTCCTCCAACAACAACGCCGCCTGCACCACGTCCGCAAAGTAGTTGCAGAAGCGGCGCGCCCTTAGCTGCGCCAGATCGCGCTCGGCTCGCGAAAGGAACGCGAGTCCTTCCCGCACCTCGCGCACCCCATCCGCGACGCTATCGAAAACCGGCCCGAGTATCGCGGTGGCGCCGGCGCCCGCGCGCACCTGCAACGCGGCGAACACGGCGTCGAGCACCTGTTCGTCGCGAAGCGCGCGCAGGATATCCAGGCAGATGATGTTCTCGGTTCCTTCCCAGATGGTGTGGCATTGCGCGTCGCGAAGCTGCCGCGCCGTCGGCCAGTCCTCGACGTAGCCGTTGCCGCCGTGAATCTCGAGCGCCTGCGAAGCAAGCTCGACGCCGCGCCGCGTGGTCCGCATCTTGGCTATCGGCACCAGCAGACGCGAAATCGCGACCGCTGTCGGCGGCGGCGAACACGAGCGCCGTGGCGGCTTCGAGCTCGACGAGCATAGCCACGAGCGTCTCGCGCACCATCGGCAGGTCCTGGATGAGTCTGTTCTTGGCGCGGCGATGCGCGGCGAAGATCGCAGCCTCCAGAAATGATCGGCGCATGATACCCAGCGCCATCGAGGCCACGCCGTGGCGCGAGCCGTTGACCATCTCCATCATCCGGTTGATTCCGCGTCCGTCGGTCGCTTTCGCGCCACCCGAGAGCAGGTGAGCCTCGGCGTCGACGAAATCGACTTCCGCCGTGGGCACGACGCGGGTGCCGAGCTTGTTCTTGAGGCGCAGGATTCTGATGCCGTTGCGCGAGCCGTCGCTGCGGCGCTTGGGCACGAGGAAGAGCGCGATTCCTTTGAGGCCGGCGAGCCGCGCCCTCGGGCCGGGCCAGCGTCACGATCGCGGCGGCATCGACGTTCGAGCAAAAGAATTTCGACCCGTTGAGCAACCATCGCTCGCCGTCCTGCCGCGCGACGGTTGTAATCGTAGACAGGTCGGAGCCTCCCGTGCGCTCGGTCATGAACATTGCGCCTTCCCAGGCGTCGTCGTAGCTGTCCGCGGTCAGATGCGGAAGGAAGACTTCTCTCACTTCCGGCGAGCCGTAGCGTTCACCAACGGGATTACGCCGCTGGTCATGCCGATCGCGCACAGCATCCCGGTTTCGGCCTGCGACAGCATATAGTTGAACGCCGCCGTCATCGCGGCCGGGTACGCGCAGCCGCGCCTTGCCGCCTCCTTGCGGAGCCGCGGGCCGCTAAGTCCCGCGTGCCAAACGTCGCGCTTGGTGGCGACGGCTCCGACGGATGATGGACGATTTCATCGAGCGGCTCTCCCCATCGATCGAACTTGACCAGCTCGGGAGGATTCCGGTCGCTGACCTCGGCGCGCGCGGCGATCGGTCCGCCGCACAGGGCGCCGAATTTCATCAGCTCCGGCTCGCACCACTCCAGATCGGCCGGCTCCAGCATCCGATGCATCAGCTGCTGGAGGTTGGGATCGATTTCATACCAGTTCAACCCGATCGCACTGTCGAAGTCTTCGTAGTTGATCATCGGAGTGACCTCTTAAGGCGGCTGGACGCGGCCGTCCTATGTAAAAGCCATAGAGGAAATCCCCCATCATAGGCAAAGCCGGGATTGGGAGCTGTGATGAACGAGTCGAAGGAGGAGCGGAGATTTGTGGGTCTAATGGTTGCGGGGGAAGGATTTGAACCTTCGACCTCCGGGTTATGAGCCCGGCGAGCTACCTGACTGCTCCACCCCGCCTGTGCATAGTAGCCGTCGCTTGCGCACAGGGTCAACGGCATTCCATGCCGGCGGTTGAATTGCTCGCTTCGCTCGGGATGGTGGAAAGATTCATGACGTCGCGCGCGGCAATGCGCGCGGCTGCGAAGGACCCTCACCCTACCCTCTCCCTGATCCGGGAGAGGGAACTGTGCAGTGTCAAGGATTGCCGGGGAATGCCGTTAGTCGGGAAGGATGCGGATGTTGCAGTCGCGATGGCCGCGACCGAACTCGATCACTTCTTTCTCAATCGGCGTGGGATTGGGCTTGCTGTCACTCAGCATATTCTGTTTGGCGGACGCCGGATCCATGCCGTCAGCTTCGACCGAAAGTTGATGATCATCGCAGAAAATGAAAGCCATCCATCGAACTCCTTGCACTCAAACCTATAGCAAGCGGCGCGCGCTGTCAGCATCCGAAGCCGGCTCCGGCGCAACGAGGCTTTCGCTTTAGGCGAGCTTCGCTTTTGTGGTAATCGATCGGCAACCTACAAACGCGACAGAAGGAATCAGATGAGTCTCAAGAACAAGGCGGCCGCGATCGGAATCGGCGAACTCAAGCCGCTCAAGGAGCCCGGCGACGCAACCGCTCTGGGGCTGATGGCGGCGGTGGCGGCCGAAGCGATCGCGGATGCGGGACTGGAAAAGAAGGATATCGACGGCTTTCTGACCGGGGTGCCGTTCAACGATCCGGGCATGATTTACCCGGCGGCGGCGGCCGAGGTGCTGGGACTCACGACCCGGATGCTGAATATCGTCGATATCGGCGGGGCGAGTCCGGCGGGAATGATGTGGCGCGCGGCGGCGGCGATCGACGCCGGCATTTGCAACGCGGTGCTGTGCGTGGTCGCGGATATGAACGCGCTCGGCGACGAGCGCCCGCCGACGATCTCGGTGCAGCGCGAATTCGAAGTTACCCTACGGCAATATCGGCGCCAACTGCGGCTACGCGATGATCGCCCAGCCGCCACATGTTCGAGTTCGGCACCAAAGCCGGAGCAGATGGCGAAGGTCGCGGTCGATCAGCGCGCGAACGCACTCAAGAATCCGCTGGCGACGTTCAATCAGAAGCCGCTCACGATCGAGGAAGTGCTCTATTCGCGGATGATCTCCGATCCGCTGCATATCTACGAGATCGTTAGCCCGGTGACCGGCGCGGAAGCGTTGATCATGGCGTCTCCCGAAGTCGCCAAACGCGCCAAGCATCCGCCGATATGGCTGCTCGGCGCGGCCGAGGCCGCCGATCATGCGTCGTATCACGTACGCCCCGTCGATTACTCATTCGCCGATCAAGGCTATCGGCCGAAGCGGCCTTCAAGATGGCCGGGCTCGAGCGCAAGGACATGGATTTGGTCTGCCCGTACGACTGTTACACGATCACCGTGATCGTGACGCTCGAAGACGCGGGCTTCTGCAAAAAGGGACAGGGCGGCCCGTTCGTGATGGAGCACGATCTGACCTACGCCGGCGATTTCCCCTGCAACACTCACGGCGGTCAGCTTTCGTTCGGCCAGGCGGGACTGGCGGGCGGAACGAGCCACGTCATCGAGAGCATCCGCCAATTGATGGGCCGGGGCGACGAGCGTCAGGTCAAGAACGCCACGCGCGCCTTCGTTCAGGGCAACGGCGGCATCATGAGCGAGCAGGTAAGCCTGATCCTGGAGCGGCGATCATGAGCGAATAACTGAAGCCTCTACCGAAACCCTCGCCGACGTCGCGTCCGTTCTGGGACGCGGCGAAGCGCCACGAACTGCTGCTGCAGCGATGCGGCGCGTGCGGCAAGTTCATCTATTATCCGCGTCCGCGATGCCCGCATTGTTTTTCGAACCGGCTGGAGATGGGAGCGATGCAGCGGCAAGGGCAAGCTTTACAGCTATCACCGTGGTGCGGCGCGCCGCGAGCCGGGCGTTTGCCG
Source organism: uncultured Pseudomonadota bacterium (assembly GCA_963759165.1). GTDB lineage: Bacteria > Desulfobacterota > Binatia > Binatales > Binataceae > DATJOQ01. The sequence continues at coordinate 147,167 of CAVWXK010000002.1, forward strand.
ACGCTCCCTACGTGCTGGCGATCGTCGAACTCGACGAAGGCCCGCGGATGACGACCAACGTCGTTGCGCCGCCGGAGCAAGTTCGCGTCGATATGCCGGTGACGGTGTTCTTCGACGACGTCACGCCCGACCATACACTGGTGAAGTTCAAGCCCGCCTGAGTTGTCGCATCGGACGGCGCCGAACTATCGGCGTTCGGGCGATCAGGTGAGCAGGACGGCGACGATTCCGGTCAGGAAGATTCCGTCGAAGGTGCCGGCGCCGCCGATCGAGGCCACCGGCGCGCCGAGGTCCCGCAGCTTGCCAAGGTTGGCGATGTCGGCGCCGATCAGGGTGCCGATCGTGCCGCTCACATAAGCGACCGGCGCGGGCTGATCCCCCACGAGCAGATAGGCGGCCAAGGCAGCGACCACGGGAGGAATCAGCATCGGCGTGGCGATTCCCAAACCGCGAATCGGGCGCGCGAACCGGTTGACGACCACGGCCACGATCGCGATCGCGAGCATCGCCTGGATCATCAACTGGGGCTGATTGGCGAGCAGATAAACGCTGATCAGCATCGGCATCACCGCTCCACCGAAGTTGACCGCCAGCACCGTAGAGGGATCCGTGATCCCGCCGGGAACCCGATAGCGCACGCCGAAGTAGTTCACCACTTCTACCGGATGCCGCGCGGCGCCTTCGATTCGCCAGACCGGGATGTTGATGTAGCTGCCGACAAGGCTCGCCACCAGGGAGCCAAATGCCATGTGAGGCGGCAAGCCTGCGCTGCTGGAAAGCGTAATTAATGATGCCGATCTCGATCAGGGCGAACAGGAACGCGGCGACGATGAAGAAGAACAGGACGTAGATGAAGATGAACGGCGCGAAGAACATCGCATGGGATAATACACCGTGTGCCGGCCTGAGCCCAAAGCCCGGCATCCTTGGATCGGGTGCGGTTTAAAGCGCTGCCGCCGTTGCGAGGAGCGCGCGTCACGTGAGTATAATGTCGCACTCGACGCGAGAACGCGCGGGTGATCGAGCAGGAGAATGATGGCCGTGTTGAGTCTACGTCGCTATGGATACGTGCTTGCCGCGGGCGTCGTCGCGACGGCGCTGGCGGGATGCTCCCAAATCCCATGGACGGGTTCGTCCGCGAACAGCCCGACCGAGGCTTCGGCAATCAGCCAACCCCCGGCTTCCGCGAGCGACCTCGCGGAGCTGCGAACCATGGTCGCCGCCGATCACCAGGCGATCCAGCAATTGGCGGAACGCAATCGGCTGCTGGAAGAAGAAATCGGCCAATTGAAACAGCGCCCCGTTACGACGGAGGCGGAAGCGGCCCCCGCCCGGCTGGCCTCGATCAATCAGCGCTTGAGCAAGCTTGAAAGCGCCTCGTCGGCGGTCCAATCAACGCTCTCCCGTGCCATTGGCCGGACGATGCACGTCAAACCAAGCGAGGAAGAGCCGGTGGCTCTGCCGTCATATGACGCCCTGCTCGACCATGAGACTCGGCCTCATGCAGGGTGAGCATCGTCAGCAGCCCGACCGCGAGCTCTATCGCGAGGGACTGGTCGCGCTGCGCGGTTATCGATGGGCGACGGCAATCGACCGGTTTGGAGCGTTGCAGAAGAGATTTTCGAGATCGGACCTGATTGAGCCGGCGAAATATTTCTCCGCGATCGCGCTTTACCAGGACGGCAAGTACGACCAATCGATCGCGCAGTTCCACAACTTCGCGATGCGCTACCCGAAAGGCCGTTATACGAGCACCGCGATGCTGAGCATGGCGTTGGCTTACGCGCAGGTTAAGGACACCGCGAATGCTCGCGACACGATGAAAAAGCTGATCGCCGCTTATCCCGGAACGGCCGACGCAACGCTCGCCGAGGCCACGCTGAAAAATCTGGAACCGGCTCCGGCCGAGGCGCACAAGTAACCGGCGCGGCGCGCGCTGCGAACATGCGACCTCGGACATCGTTCGCCGAAATGCTCTTGTGTCGCGGATGCGGCAGAGTTTAGATTGCGTCCAGTTATGGACCTGAAAGCGCGCCAGGAACTGCTCGAACTTCTCGCCCGCGAGTCATATATCGAACGCAAGCTCACGCTCGCCTCGGGCCGGCCGTCGGATTACTACATCGACTGCAAACGCACCCTGTATCTGCCCAAAGGCGCGTATCTCGCCGGGGAGCTGATGCTCGAGCTGGTGCTGGCGCAGCAGATTCAGCAGCTCGGCGGGATGGCGGCGGGGGCGCTGCCGATAACCGACGCTATTATCGTAGCCGCATATCGCCGCGGCGCGGACCTGACCGGATTCTTCGTGCGCAAGGAGATCAAGCCCCACGGCACGCAACAAAAAATCGAAGGCGCGTTCCGCGCCGAGCGGCGCACCGCCGTGATCGACGACACCATCACCACCGGCGGCTCCAGCCTGGACGCGGTCCGCGCCGTGCATGACGCGGGCGGCCGCGTCGTAACGGCCTTTGCGCTGGTCGATCGGGGCGAAGGAGCCCGCGAGACTTTCGCCCGCGAAGGGCTGACTTACTCCTACCTCTTCGCCGCCGACGAAGTGCGCGCGGCGCGCAAATGATATGGGCGCTCCGCCCCAGGTGCCGGCGGTCGCGCTGAGCGGCCGCACTCTTATCACGGGAATCTTCGGCGATCCGGTCGAGCATTCGCTTTCGCCGGCGATGCATAACACGGCCTATGCCGCGCTCGGAGTCGATCGCGCTTACGTTCCGTTCCACGTACCGCCCGCGCAACTCCGCTCCGCCATTCGAGCGATTCCCGCGCTCGGAATCCTCGGCGTCAACGTTACCGTTCCTCACAAGGAACACGCCGCCCGTCTGCTCGCGCATCTCAGCCCCGAGGCCAAACTTCTCGGCGCGACCAACTGTATCGTGAATCGCGGCGGACGCTTGCACGGCGATAATACCGACGCCCGCGGGCTCGAACTTGCGCTGCGTGAGATTGGAGCGGCCGTCGGCGGCGGTCGCGTCGCGATCGTCATCGGCGCGGGCGGTGGCGCAGCGGCCGCGGTGCTTGCGAGCAAACGCCTCGGAGCGCGACGTATCGTGATTGCCAATCGCACGCGCCGGCGGGGAATCGCACTCGCACGCCGCTTCACCAAACACAAGATTGAAGCTCGGGGACTCGACGCGCTGATGGATCGCGAACTGATGAGCGGCGCCGCGATCGTAATCAACGCGACTTCGGCCGGCCTCAGCTCGTCGGATTTTCCGGCGCTGGATTACAAATCCACGCCCGCCGATTGCGTATTTTACGATCTGCTATACGCGGCGGCGCCGAGCGCCTTCCTGAAACCGGCGATCGCGCTTGGCCGCCCGACCGCGGACGGCGCGCTGATGCTGCTGCATCAGGGCGTGCTGGCGTTCAAGCTCTTCAATCGCCTGGCTGCGCCGGCCGACGTGATGCACAGGGCGCTGTTCGAGCGTCTCGGCCGCCCGCTCGGCTGATACGTCGGTCTCTCCGGAAAATCGTCACTTCGGATGATGCCGAAATAACAACGCCGGTCGCTCAGCGCGGCCGGCGTCTTGAAGACTGCATTAGGCGAACCGATTAACCGAACATTTCCTTGATCTTGTCGACGAAGCCTTTTGACAGCGGATGGGTAACCTCTTCGCCGGAGATCTTCGCGAACTCTTCGAGCAGCTCGCGCTGGCGCGCGGTCAATCGACGCGGCGTTTCGACCACTATTCTCACCAGCTCGTCGCCGCGGCCATAGCCGTGCAGATCGACGAATCCCTTGCCCTTGAGCCGGAAGACTTTGCCCGACTGGGTGCCGGCCGGAAGCTTGAGCTTGACCTTGCCGTCCAGCGTCGGAACGTCGATCTCGATGCCGAGCGCGGCCTGCGGGAAGCTGACCGGCACTTCGACCACGACGTCGTTGTCCTGACGCGCGAACACCGGATGCTCGCGGACATGGATCACCACGTAAAGGTCGCCGGCCGGGCCGGTCGCGAAACCGGCCTCGCCCTCGCCACGAAGCTTCAGGCGCGAGCCGTTATCGACGCCCGCGGGGATGCGGACCGAAAGCGACTGCTGTTTGCGGACGCGGCCCTGTCCCTGACATTTCGGGCACGGGTCGGAAATGATCGATCCCTCACCTCGGCACGACCCGCAGGTGGTCGAGATCGAGAAAAAACCCTGCTGGGTTCTGACCTGGCCGGTACCCCGACAATTGGGGCATGTGCGCGAACCGGTTCCGTCTCGCGAGCGCGTACCGTTGCAGGCTTCGCACTGCGCCAGACGCGCGATTTTGACGGTCTTCTCGGTGCCGCGCGCGGCCTCCTCGAATTCGATCTCGAGGTCGTAGCGAAGGTCGTCGCCGCGCCGGGTCCGCGAGCGTGCGCGCCCGCGCCCGGTGCCGAAGAAATCGCCGAAGATGTCGGAGAAGACGTCCTCGAAGCCCTGGCTGAAATCGAATCCGCCGAAACCGCCGCCGCCCTGCGGGCCCTGAAACGCGGCGTGGCCGAAGCGATCGTATTGGGCGCGCTTCTCGGGATCCGAAAGAACCTGATAGGCCTCGTTGAGCTTCCTTGAAGCGCTCCTCGGCCTGCTTGTCGCCCGGATTGCGATCCGGATGGGACTGCATCGCGAGGCGCCGATACGCCTTCTTCAGGTCCTCTTCGGAAGCGCCACGCGCCACTCCAGGACTTCGTAATAATCGCGCTTGTTGTTGGCTGGCATTTCCCGCCGCGATTCTAGCCTAGATTAGGTAATCAAGTAAGCGGCCAGTTGGCAGCTTCTCGAGGCTCCTCCAGCGCAAAGCGGCCGGCCTCTCACCGAGGCACAGCCGCTCCAACGCGTACGTCGAGCTTATACCCGGCCTTTCCGGCTTATTCCTTGACTTCCTTGAAATCGGCGTCGACCACGTCTTCCTTCTTGGCCTGTTGTTCGCCGCCGTTGCTGTCCGGCGATGCCCCGGCGCCCGGATGGGCCTCCGCGCCCGCACCCTGGCTCTGGCGTGCCTTGCTATACATCGCCTCGGCCAACTTGTGCGAAGCGGCGGCGAGAGCTTCGGCCGCGCTATTCATCTCGTCGGCATCGTTGCTCTCGAGCTTGCTCTTGGCGCTCGCGACCGCGTCCTCGACCGATTTCCTCGAAGCCTCGTCGAGACTCGCGCCGTACTCCTTGAGCGACTTCTCCGTCGTATAGATCAGGTTGTCGAGCTTGTTTCGGGCCTCGACCTGCGCGCGCCGCTTCTTGTCTTCATCGGCATGCGCCTGGGCCTCCGACACCATCCGTTTGATCTCTTCCTCGGTCAGACCGGAAGAAGCGGTAATCCGAATCGATTGCTCCTTGTTGGTCCCCAGGTCCTTGGCGTGAACGTTGACGATGCCGTTGGCGTCGATATCGAAGCTGACCTCAACCTGGGGCATCCCGCGCGGAGCGGGCGGAATACCGAGCAGATCGAACTGCCCGAGCAGCTTGTTGTCGGCCGCCATCTCGCGCTCGCCCTGGAAGACCCGAATCGTGACCGCGGTCTGATTGTCCTGTGCGGTCGAGAAGACCTGGCTCTTGCGAGTCGGGATGGTGGTGTTCTTATCGATAAGCTTGGTGAACACGCCGCCCAAAGTTTCGATTCCCAGCGACAGCGGCGTCACGTCGAGCAGCAGCACGTCCTTGACCTCGCCCTTGAGGACGCCGGCCTGGATCGCCGCTCCAATCGCCACCACTTCGTCGGGATTAACGCCCTTGTGGCCCTCGCGCCCGAACAGTCGGCGCACCCGTTCCTGAACCGCCGGCATCCGCGTCATGCCGCCGACGAGCACCACCTCGTTGATATCGCTGGCCTTGAGCCCGGCGTCACGCAGCGCCGTGATACACGGCTGATCCAGCCGTTCGAGCAGGTCGGCGCACAGAGCTTCGAGCTTGGCCCGAGTGAGTTTCATATTGAGATGCTTGGGGCCGGATTGATCGGCGGTGACGAAGGGCAGGTTGATATCGGTCTCCATCACGGTCGAGAGTTCGCACTTGGCCTTCTCGGCGGCTTCCTTGAGCCGCTGCAAAGCCATCCTGTCCTTGCGCAGGTCGATTCCCTGATCCTTCCTGAATTCATCGGCCAGGTAATCGATCACGCGTTGATCGAAGTCTTCGCCGCCCAGGAAAGTGTCACCATTGGTCGACTTGACCTCGAACACGCCCTCGCCCAGTTCCAGGATCGAAATATCGAAGGTGCCGCCCCCAAGGTCGAATACGGCGATCTTCTCGTCCTTTTTCTTGTCGAGGCCGTAAGCGAGCGATGCCGCGGTAGGCTCATTGATGATGCGGAGAACGTTCAAGCCCGCGATTCGCCCGGCGTCCTTGGTTGCCTGGCGCTGGCTGTCGTTGAAGTAGGCTGGGACGGTGATCACCGCCTCGGTGACTTTTTCGCCCAGATAATCCTCGGCGGTCTGCTTCATCTTCTGCAGGATGAAAGCCGAGATTTCGGCGGGGCTGTACTTCTTGTCGCGGATTTCGACCCAGGCCGCGCCGTCTTCGGCGCGCACGACCTTGTAAGGCAACACCTTGAGCGCCTTTTGTACTTCCGCGTCTTCGAATCGACGGCCCATCAGCCGCTTGATCGCGAAGACCGTGTTGGTCGGATTGGTAATCGATTGGCGCTTCGCGATCTGACCGGTCAGCCGCTCGTTGGATTCAGTGAAGGCCACCACCGACGGAGTCGTCCGGCTGCCTTCGGAATTCGCTATTACGACCGGATCGCCACCTTCCATGATCGCAACGCAGCTGTTGGTGGTGCCCAGATCAATGCCTATAACTTTGGCCATCGGATGCCTCTTTGCCTTGTCTTAAAGAATTTTTGAGCGGCTTTCGACCGTCTCGAATCGCCGCAATCGCTCGTATTTCTCTATGCAAACGTAACCACGTCTTCGGCCTTTTCAACGCCGTGTGGTCCTCCCGGAGGTTTAGGCCCCCAGGATCACCCGTCAGATCGGGCTAGTTCTTCGCCTCTTCTTCGTCTTTATCAGGCTCGATCGCCTTGGCGACCGTCACGCGCGCCGGACGCAGCACCCGCTCGCCGATCAGGTAGCCGCGATTAAACTCCCTGACGATCGTGTTGGGTTCTTCGGTCGAGCTTTCGATCTGGTCCACCGCTTCATGGCGCATCGGATCGAAGCGTTGACCGATAGCGCTGACCTGGATGACGCCCTGACCGCGAAGCAAATCGTGAATCGACCGCAACACCATCTCGACGCCCTCGACGATGGGCTTGCCGTTGCCGCCGCCGCTGGCCGCGTTCACGGCACGTTCGAGGTCGTCAACAATCGGCAATAAATCGCGCAGCAGAGCTTCTCGCTGAATACGCACGCTTTCTTCGCTTTGCTGGCGGATACGCTTGCGGGCATTTTCCGAATCGGCCAGCGAGCGCAGGTACTTATCCTTAAGCTCGGCGATTTCCCGGTCTTTTTCTTCGATAACCGCCGCAAGCCGATCGACTTCGGTCTCCGCTGCCGTCGCGGGTTCGCCCTGCCCGGATGCCCCGTCGGACTGTACGGGCTCGGCGGCTTCCGCCCCGTTGCCCGCCGCTTCGGCGGTTTCCAGATTCTTATCCTTGGTCTTTTGGGTCATTCGTCTGGTTGAACTCATAGGTCAGTTAAAAGATAAACACGATTGTGCGCGTTGCCAGTGGGGCCGGAGGCGAAGGGCCGCGAGCCCCACCACGACCGTTGGGCGAATCAGCTAGCCCGAGACCCCGATTAGTTCAGGATTCCAAAACCCGGGAGAGCGCTCTGGCGGTATAATCCACGAGCGGAATGACCCGGCCGTAGTCCATCCGGACCGGCCCTACGACGGCCACGCTTCCCAGCGCCGTCGATCCGCCATAGGCGGCGGCCACGACGCTGAAATCGATCAGGCGAGTGTCGAAGTTTTCCGACCCGATCGAAACCATCAGGCCGGATTCCTTGAGGCTTCGTTCAAGCAGGCTAAGCAACGCGCTCTTGTCTTCCAGCGCCCTCAGCAGTTCCTTGAGTCTGTTGACGTCGGAAAACTCGGGTTGATCGAGCGCTTTGGCGTTACCCTCGACGTACACCTCGGCGGCGGGCGCGGGCCGGCTCATCACGGCGTCGCCGAGCGACAGGGCGGCGCGGGCAAAGCCGTCGTAGCGTGCCCGCTCCTCGCTCAGCGCGATCTCGATCCATCGCCGTGCGGCTTCCAGAGTCCGTCCGTTGAGGCACTCGTTGAGATAGCGGGACATCCGGTCGAGTTCGTCCTGGCTATGGTCCTGATCGGTCTCGACCAGGCGGTTTTGGATCGCGCCGGCTATGGCCACGAAGATCGCGAGCACATGGCGCGGCCGTACCCGCACAAAATTGACCCGTTCGAGCACCACCGATTCAAGCCGCGGCGCCACAACCACGGCGGCCTGCCCTGTGAGCAACGCCAGCAGCCGCGACGTATCCCGCATCACCTCAGCGGGGTTCCCGGTACGTTCCGAGTAATGGAACTGGATCCGGGTGCGCTCCTGGAATCCGATTTGCCGCTGATTCGGCACGATGTTGTCGACGAAATAACGGAAGGCCTTGTCGGTCGGCACGCGGCCGGCGGAGGTATGCGGCTGGTACAGGTACCCTTCTTCCTCAAGCTCCGCCATCATGCTGCGGACGCTCGCCGCGCGCACGCCGAGGTTGTACCTGGACGCGATGTGAAGCGAGCCGACCGGTTCAGCCGTGGTGATGAAGTCCTGAACCACGGCCAGAAGCAGCGCTCGACGGCGGCGAGCCTGTGTGTCGATAGGACCAGTCATTGTCTTCGTTCTATATTACTTCATTGCGCCGGATTCATGAAACGGAGATTTAACGGGCCACACAGCAGCTTCTCAAAGCTTCAATTTGACAAGCACGAAAGCTAATCGCTAAAACCCAGCGACGACTACTGGAACTTTGCCGCGATGCCGACCAAATACGTCGAAGTGCAAGGCTACGCCACCTACTACCATTACGTGGGCCGGACGACTCTGCCCGACGTCACGCCGGATTTCTCGCGTGGCCGCAAGATGGTGTTCCTCCACGCGGCCGGTTCCAACGGCAATAGCTGGCACAACCAGCTCGATTACTTCGGCGTCGAGCACAGCCCGATCGCACTCGACCTGCCCGGCCATGGCCGCTCGGCCGGAGTCGAGGGGTTCGGTTCGATACGCGAGTACGCCGATTTCGTCGCGGCCTTTCTTGCCGCGCTCAAGCTCGGCTCGGCGGTGATAGTCGGCCGCTCGATGGGCGGGGCGATCGCGATGGATCTCGCGGTCCGCTATCCCAAGCTGGTCGACGGATTGGTGCTGATTGCCACCGCCGCCAAGTTCGCGATTCCGTCCGACCGCATCGCCGGCTTCAAGGCGGTGGCGCAGGGCCGCGCTCCGCAGGCCTTTATGATCGCGGGCTTTTCACCCAAGACCGTTGCCGAAAACTTCAACGTCATCCGGGAATCCTGGATGGAGCAGATCAAAACCGACCCGCGCGTGCGCTACACCGACATGGTGGCGTGCTCGGAGGTCGACCTTCGCGATGAAATCGGCAAAATAAAAAAGCCTGTGCTGGTTATAGCGGGCGCCGATGACGACAACACGCCGGTGTCGGACGCCGAACTTATCAAGCGGCAAATCGGCCAGCACGCGCGGCTGGAAATCATCGCCGACGCCGCTCATAACGTTCCAACCGAGAAGCCGCGTGAAGTCAACGCCGCGGCCGAGAGATTCCTCAAGTCGCTCAGTGAGCGAACTCAGGCATAACTTGCCTGGCGAAGAGTTCGACCGACTCCTCCGAGGTCGGAAAGACAATAAAATAAGTCATCCCGGTCTCCTCGATTCGCGATCTGAGTTCGCGCTTCACCTCATCCGGAGTTCCGATCAGCAGCGCGGGAGCGTGGCGCGCGGCCTCTTCATTCGGGAATCCCCGCTGCGACACAGTCTCCCGGATCGCGGCGTCAGCCCGACTCTTGTCCTTGGTCACAGTCAAGGCGACCAAGCCGCCGATTTCGATCTGATTCGGATCGCGGCCGGCCTCCGTGGCGAAGCCTCGCAGCATCTGGATGCGTCGCTTGAGCTCGGGCGTATCGAATTTAACCAACACGGCGTGATCGGCGGAGTACGGGTCCTTGCCGTGGAGCACCGGGGGGATGAAATTAACGATATCGGCTTCGGCGCCGGCGATTTTCAGGATCTTGGCTCCCGAGCCGCCAATCATGATCGGCGGATGCGGCTTCTGCACCGGCCGCGGATTGCCGTAGGCCTTGTCGATCGAGAAATAGCGCCCATGATAGGTCGGCTCCTCGTGGGTCCACATCGCCTTGATTACCTTAATCGCCTCTCCGAGCTGCGCGATGCGTTCCGCGTTCGAAGGATAGGGAACGGCGTGGGCGTGATACTCCTCGGGCTGCCATCCGGCGCCCATGCCGAGATCCAGCCGGCCGTTGCTGACGTGATCCAGCGTCGCCGCGATCTTGGCCAGCAGCGCCGGGGGCCGAAACGAGACGGCTGCCACACAAGGGCTGATACGGAGTTTGGTGGTCGCGCAGGCGATCGCGGTCAGCGTCGTGAAGCATTCCAGTTGCGGCGTTTGCGGCGGACCGAACGGCGTGAAGTAGTGATCGTTGAGCGAGATCGAGTAAAAGCCCTGGGCCTCGGCGGATTTCGCCGCCCGCATCACGGCCGCGAGATCGCCGGTGATCGAGAATAATCCGAACTTTATTTTACGCATCGGCTTGAACTCCTTGCTTCCCGCGGGCGTCCGCGATCTTCACGGGCATTTATCGCCTCGATGGATTCGTGTATCAAACAAACAGTTCATCCGCCAAATACCAGCCGGATTGCGAGAGCCGGCGACGACAACGATGATGAAAACGGCCGTTAATCTTCGATGAGCCTCAAGCGCAAAGCCGCGATCGCGGGCGTCTTCGAGCATCCCACCCGCTTCGCCCCCGACAAGAGCATGTTTCAGCTCCATGCCGAAGCCGCGCGCGGCGCGCTGGAGGACGCCGGGCTTACGATCAGGGACGTCGACGGCCTGTTCACCACCGGAATCGGGATGAGCGCGATGGGCGTGGTCGGGCTGGCCGACTATCTCAACCTCACGCCCAACTACCTCGATTCGACCGCGATCGGCGGCTCCTCGTTCGTCGCCCATACCGCGCATGCGGCGGCGGCGATCTCGGCGGGGCTGTGCAGCGTCGCGCTGATTACCTACGGATCGACCGCGGCGTCGTCGCGCCTGGCGATCGGCACCGGCGGCCTCGGGGGCGCCGCCGATCCGTGCGACCAGTATGAGGTGCCTTTCGGTACGACCACGGTCGGCTCGTACGCGATGGTGGCGCAGCGCCACATGCATGAGTTCGGGACCACTTCGGAGCAACTGGCCGAGATCGCGGTGACGATGCGGCTGCATGCGTCGATGAATCCGGTGGCGAAGTATCGCGAGCCGATCACGGTCGAAGACGTGATGGCCTCGCGGATAATCTCATCGCCGCTGCATCTGCTCGACTGCTGCATCATCAGCGACGGCGCCGGCGCGGTGGTGGTGACCTCGGCCGCGCGCGCCCGCGATCTCAAGAAGCGGCCGGTCTATCTTTTGGGGGCGGGCGAGACCGTGCGCCACAGCGGCCGGGGCGTGCGCGACTATATGGAGATGGCCGGGGCGCAATCGGGGAAGCTGGCGTTCGAGCGCGCGGGAGTGAGTCACAAGGACATCGACCTCGCGATGATCTACGATTCGTTCACCATCACCGTGCTGCTCACGCTCGAGAATCTGGGCTTTTGCGCGCGCGGCGAGGGCGGCGCGTTCGTGAGCGGCGGGCGGCTGCGCTTTGACGGCGAACTGCCGGTCAACACCGACGGCGGCGGGCTATCTTCGAACCATCCGGGGATGCGCGGCATCTTCCTGGTAATCGAAGCGGTCAAGCAGCTTCGCGGCGAATGCGGCCCGCGCCAGGTCAAGGATTGCGGAACCGCGCTGGTGCACGGAACCGGCGGCACGCTTGGTCTCAGGCATTCCGGCGCAACGTTGATTCTCAGTAATAAGTAGGCGTATCCCTCGTGGCTGAAGAAAAAAAGAAGCCTTCCAGGACCCTGCCCCATATCGATGAAGAGAGCCGACCATGGTGGGAGGCGGTAAAGCGCCACGAGCTGTATATCCAGAAATGCCGCGATTGCGGCGAGCCGCGATACCATCCGCGCGCGCTATGCCCGCAATGTCTGTCTTCCAGCACGCAATGGCTGCGATGCTCGGGCAAGGGCAAGGTCTACACCTTCACCGTCACGTATCAGAATCAGGCAGCCGGATTCCGCGATTCCCTGCCCTACGTGATGGCTTACGTGGAGCTGGCCGAGGGCGTAAAAATGTTGACCAACCTTGTCGACTATAAGCTGGAAGAGGTTAAAATAGGGATGCCCGTCGAGGTCGTATACGAGGACGTCACCCCCGAAGTGACCCTCGCGAAGTTCCGCCCGGCGAGGTAGGAGAAAAATCCTTAGTGGCCACCACTCTTGACCTTCATTGTCACAGCGAAGCCTCAGAGGACAGTCGCGCTCCGGTAGAAGCGTATCTCAACTGGATCAAGCTGCGCCGCCTCGAAGAGGCCGCTCGGCGGAATCGTCCTGACCGAGCATCGGCAGTTCAATCGCGCGGCCGATTATCGCGCCCTCGAAGACAGATTCGGCATCTTGGTTCTGAAGGCGTCCGAGGTCGAGACCGACTACGGCCACGTGCTGGTGTTCGGGGTCAATGACGATATCCAGGGTCGGTTCGATTTTTCGAACGTGCGGCTGAACGCCCAGGAATTGATCGACGGGGTCGCGGAAATGGGCGGGATGGCCGTACCGTGTCATCCGGGGCGCCCAAACGTCGGGCTTTGCGAGCATTATGAGAAAAAGCCGCCGCTCGAAAACGTCGTCGCGGTCGAACTTCTGAACGGCGGTTCGCGCAAGGGCGAGAACGAACGCACCGAAGCCCTGGTCGCCCGTTACGGTTATCGGACGACCGGAGGTTCCGACAGCCATCTGGTAAGTTTGATTGGCCTTTGCGCCACTCGTTTCGAGGCCGAGATCAGGACCATCGAGGATTTGGTGCGTGAACTGAAGAGCGGAAGTTACGAGGCGGTCGACTTCCGCCCGCGCCGCGGCGCGATTCCCCGCGCCGTCCACGTCGAGGCCCGTTAGAGCGATCACTCATGGCGGTACAGTACGATCCAACGCTAATCGGCAGGGTCTTTGAAGAGACCGAGCCGGTCCCCGTCACGGTCGAACAGATCCAGACCTTCTGCCGCGCGATAGACGAGACCAATCCGTTGTTCACCGACGAAGCCGCGGCGAGCGCCGGCCCCTACGGTGGCCTGGTCGCGCCGCCGTCGTTCGCGGTGACTTTTCGCAACGGACGCCATTTCTTCAGCCACGTGCCACGATTCGGAACGCGGGGCCTCGACGCCGGCAAGGATTTGGAGTTTGTCGCGCCGATTCGGCCCGGCGATAAAATCCGGCTGGCCTCTCACGTCAAGGAAATTTACGAGAAGACCGGACGCAGCGGCTCGATGGTATTCGTCGTGATCCGCTCGACACTGAGCAACCAGAACGGCGAAGTCGTGGCCCACATCGACCATCGCTTCATGAGCCGGAGCTGATATCGCGATGGCCAACCCTCAGGCAAAAGATTTCGGAGACCTCGAGATCGGCGACGCGCTCGGCCCCGAGCATGTTCTAGTCAGCAAGGATCTCACGCGGCTTTTCGTGCACGCCGCCCATATGGATTCGCCCCGCTTCACCGACGATGAGGCGGCGCGCGCCGAAGGACTGCCGGGAGCGATCCTGCCGGGCAACATGAGTCTTAGCCTGCTGACCAGGCTCGTGACAGACTGGATCGGCTCGAGCGGCGCGCGGCTGGCGCGAATCGGCACCACCTATCGCTCGCCGGTGATATCCGGCTCATCCGTGACGATGCAGGGGTTCGTGACTCATAGCAATCCAGCAGAGCGCACGGCGGATGTCGACATCTGGATTGAAAACGAGGACGCCGAACGGCTGGTGATCGGCACCGCCACCGTCCACTTCCCGCTCAAGAAGTAAATCGCCAGTGGTGCGGATGGACCCGCGTCCGGACTCGGCCTCATCCCGCAAGACAAGACTGAATAGACTCGTCGCGGCCTGTGCCGCCTGCGCCTGGATATTCATCTGGGTGTGCGGCGCACGCGCTCAGGAATTGCCGCGATTGGCGGGCAGGCTCGCCGGCGGCGAGTTCGATTACACAATCAAGCGTGGCGACTCGTTCAGCAGTATCGGAGCGCGTTACGGAGTTGAAGCCGCCGTTCTGGCGCGAACCAACGGCCTTAAGCCTGGAGCGCGCCTGAAGCCCGGCCAGCTTCTACGCATCGACAACCGCCATATCGTTCCGCCCGAACTCAACGACGGGATTCTGATTAATCTCCCGCAGCGGATGCTGTTCTTTTTCCGCAATTGCGAACTCATCCGTTCCTATCCGGTCGGCTTGGGCCGCCCGACCTGGCCCACGCCCAGAGGCGGGTTCCAGGTGCTCGAGCTGGAAGAGCATCCGACCTGGCACGTGCCCAAATCGATCCAGCGCGAGATGGCGATGGAGGGAAAAGTCGTCAAAGAGGAGGTGCCGCCCGGCCCCGACAATCCGCTCGGCGACTACTTTATCCGCCTCGGCACGCGGCCCTACGGCATCCATGGAACGATCGCTCCGCTTACCATTTACGGCTTTCGCAGCCACGGATGTATCCGGCTGCATCCCGACGACGCCGCCGAGCTTTTCCATCTGGTGAAGATTGGCCAATCGGGACTAATCATCTACGCGCCGGTGCTGCTGGCGAAACTGGGCGATGGCCGCATCTTTCTGGAAGTGCATCGCGACGTTTACAAAAAAGGGATGGACGCGATGACAAAGATCCGCGATCTTGCCGATTTCGGTAAGATCGGCGGTGAGATCGATTGGACGGCGGCCCAATCGGTCGCCGCCCGCAGGGAAGGTTTGGCCCGTGACATCACCGCCAAAAATCATGCTAATATGATGGGCGTCAAATGAGCGACCTGTTAAAGAAAAATTCGCGCTCGCCCGAGCCTTTGACCCGCCGTCGTTTCCTCAGACTGGGCGCGTTCTCGGCGGCGATGGTTTCAATACCGGGTGCGGCTTTCGCCGGCTTGCGATTTCCTTCCGCGGCGCGCTCGCTCGCCTTCTACAACACCCATACCGGTGAAACCCTCAAGACCGTCTATTGGGAAAATGGCCGGTATGTCCCCGGCGCGTTAAAAGAAATCGACCATATCCTGCGTGATTTCCGGGTTAACGAGACCCGGCCGATCGAGCCTTCGCTATTGGACCTGTTGCATGTGATCGGCGGGAAGCTAGATACCCCGGCTCCCTTCCACATCATTTCCGGTTATCGCTCGCCGGCCACCAATGCGATGCTCGCTTCGCGCAGCGAGGGCGTCGCGCGCCACAGCCTCCATCAATACGGCAAGGCGATCGATATCCGGGTGCCGGGGCGGGAGCTCTCGACGCTGCGCAGGGTCGCGCTTGCGATGCGCGGCGGCGGCGTCGGTTATTATCCGCGCCCGGATTTCGTCCACGTCGACGTCGGCCGCGTTAGATACTGGTAGGCGCGGCGCCCGAACGCCAAGGGAAAACATGAATCCCCAGTGGCTGGAGAAATACAAACCCCTCAGCGATGTACTGATGGAATACGGCTGGTTCGTGGCTCCCTTTCTGGTCGGTTGGGAATTTAAAGGCGTCGAGGCAGTTGTCGAACATATAAAAACCCATCCCCCTGCCAATCCCGACGACAGACTCCGCATCGAAGCAATGATACATCAGTCCTTGTGCGACACTGTCTTTGATCCGGGTTACCGTGCACGCCCGATATGGGTCGGGCTCCGCCTCGACCACTTTCGCGAATACTCACATATTTACGAGTCCGGCATATTTTCATACTACAAGCGCGACTACATCGGCGCGATTCTATGCCTGCTCGCCGCGCTTGAGGGCATTTTGCTGTCCTTTTACGGGTGGACGCCGGCAAGCCCCCAGAGGAAGCCAAAGTTTGCTGAATTGACTAAAATGCTGCGAGGCACGACCCTTCCCTATGACGCGCCCGCGATCGGCGTTATGCATGATATGTATCGCGATACTTTCGTGGAATTCCTCGACCGGTGGCTCTACAAGAACACCGAGCAATCGGATTTTTCGTTGTCCACGCTAAACAGGCATTTCATTTTCCACGGCCTCGAGCCGGGCAATTTCTATCGTCCCCAGGATGTTCACCGCCTAATACTGGCCTTCGACCTGCTCGTCGAGCTTCTCGCCGCTCGCCAACGAATCTTTTACGTATTCCTTCCCGACCCCGGCAAGGATGAGATTATCGACAAGCGGCGGGCCTACTATTCCTCGCTCGCGCTCGGCGCAATTCCTGCCGTGGCATGCTGGAAGGCCGAGCGCGAATTATTGAAGGACCATCCTAGATACGTAGCGCCCGACCACGACCCCAATCTTGCTGAGTCGGTGGCAGGGGCGGCAGAACAATTTGAGAGGATACGTGGATTACGACCTCGCCCAAGTGCGCCGCCGCCAAAAGCAGATTAGTGTGAGGCGGGTAAAAAGCCTCGCCCACCCTGAACCACACCAAATTTAATGGGACGGCAACTACAGCAGAGCGCCGCGGAAGGGTTCGTCGCGCGGGGGCGGATATTGCAGCAGGTTGATCGCCCATCGTCTGGCCTGGCGCAGCGCCTCTTCCGCGTTCTTGAACAGCCGCTCCCGATACATCGTGCCCCAGACGTAAACGTCGACCGACGGCACTTCGGTCAGCGTGATATCTATCGACCAATCCTCGAACTCGGGTCCGCAGATCAGGAGCCGGACCAGGCGGCCGTGGTCGAGCACGATGCCGCGAGCTTCGCGCGGTAATCGGAACTCGTCCTTGATCCGCTTGATCAGATTCTCGCGGTAGCGCTCTTCGGTCATCGGGACGTAGACCCATCCGCCCTGCGGCGGATTCGCCTCCCGGATGATACGAAGGTTGTTGTCGGTCAGATCGTCTTTGGCGCGATCCTGGTCGTAGTCGCGCGCCACGCTGTAAAAGCCCATCGCGACCGGCAACTGGGGCAGGTTCTTGTCGGCTTGGGCCTGCTTGGGCTTCTTGACCGTGGTTTCCACCCACCATCGGTTTTGAACATTTGGCTTTTGCGCCATCTTGTCGATTACCAGCGCGGCGTCGGATGGCTAGCCGCGAACTCGCCTCTTCGTTCGGCGCGCGACCCGAAGCCGCGTCTTCTTGCGGCGCGCGCGAACCGCCGCCTGTCGCTTGCCGACGATCTTGCGGCGCGAGGCCGGTCGTGAGGCCTGCTCGCCGTTCCTCCGCAATCCCTGCACCATGCGTCGGGTGAAGGCGTCGGCTTTGCGTTCCGCGTCGGTCCAGAAAAGGTAGTGGCCCATCTCGTGATAGACCATCTGAATCCACATCCGTTCGGTATTGTAAACGCGGCCGCGCTTCCAGTTCTCAGGATGCACCAGATGGATCTGGCCGTCCTCATAGGTCTTGCCCGCGGTCTTGCCCCAATCGATGTACTCGAACCATTCGATCCTGGGCAGACGCACGTTGTAAAAGCGGCAGAACTGCGAAATCGCGCGCTTGAACGCACTGCGAGCGTGATCGCGAAAAAAGCTCTCCAGGTTCCGGTCGATGGTCCTGCGATATGTGAGGGACGGAACGATCATTCGCACGGGAAACGGCCTCCAGTCGAATCATGATCATAGGGAGCGCCGGAACGGACAGTCAATCGAGCGTCTGCCAAGGAACGTATATTTAGTCGTAATCGCGATAAACAAACAGTGGTTTAGGTTAAATTTAATCTGAATTTCTCTTTATTTTTGGCTTATCTTCGCTATCCTAACGCTCCTTCCTCTCGCAACGAGGCGATATCATCCCATCCGAGGCCCAATTCCTGGGCGACATCCTCGGTATGCTGGCCGAGTTCAGGTGCAGGCGTGCGCGGACCGACTTCGGCTTGGCCGAATTCGATGGGACTTCGAACGAGGCGGCAGTTAGGAATCTGCGGATGGTCGACTTGCACGAACGCGCCGATCGCTTCGGCCTGCGGATCGTTCAGAACTTCGGCCGCGCTCTGGACCGGAGCCCAGATGAAATTGTAGCGGTCGAAAAGCGGCGCCCATTCGGCACGGCTCCGGGTCACCACGGTCTCCGCGATGGCGGCGATCAGTTCGCGATTATTCGTTCCGCGCGCAGCAAAGCTTCGGAATCGCGAGTCGTCGAACCACTCGGGCCGATCAAGCGCGGTACAGAAGTCCTTCCAGTAGCGGTCGCTCTGCACCATCACGAAGTACACCCACGTGTCGTCCTTGCATCGATAGGAGTTCCACAGCGGATTGGGCCGCTCATGACGGCTTTCGGGAACCGGCGCGCGGCCGCTGAGTAGCCCGGTCGTCAGATCGACTGAATTCATCCATAGGCCCATCGCGAACAGCGACACGCGAACTTCCTGGCCGCGTCCGCTCCGCTCGCGCGCGAGCAGCGCCGCCGAGATAGCGCCTGCCAGCGCCAGCCCCGCGGGATGGTCGATCATCCCGGGACGTTGCGTCGGAGGCGGTTCGCCAGGCTCAGCGCACGTCGCCATCAGACCCGAACGAGCCCACGCAGCGGCGTAGTCGAAACCTGGCCGCAGGCGATCCGGCCCCCGATGGCCGTAGCCGTTCAGGGTCGCATAAATCAGGCGCTGATTGATCGCGGCGACGTGGCCGTAATCCAGGCGCAACCGCTCAAGCGCATCGAGCCGAAGGTTGGTGACGAAGACGTCAGCCCGTTCAAGCATCCGAACGGCAAACTCGCGCCCCTTTGGATGGCGCAAGTTGACGGCGACCGACCGTTTGTTGCGATTTTCGAGCTCGTAGGAAGGTGCGATCCGGAGGTTGGGATCGTGCGCGGACCGTACCGTCAGCCCTCGATTTGGATCGCCGGCTTGCGGCTCTTCGATTTTGATAACATCCGCGCCCCAATCGGCCAGGACGGCGGAGGTCGAAGGTCCCGCCACCCAGATTCCCAATTCGACTACCTTTATTCCGCTCAGCGGTCCGTTCATTTGTTGTTTTCCCTTTCGTGCCGCATCCGAAACGGCTGCCGAGAGCCTATAGCAATCGCGATGGCCGCGGCGCCAGTCAAATCGCAATAAGTCCCGGTTGTCGTCGGGGGAACCTTCTCTGTTATATTGGCTCGTATTGACCGCAAACCCGCCGGCGAATCCGTCGGCGAAAGGCTGGGAACAAATTTATGACCAGACCTGTACTCAAAACTCTGCTCTGCGACATCCTCGACATCGAATACCCCATCATCCTGGCGGGGATGGGAGAAGCCTCCGGGCCGGAACTTGCCGCCGCGGTATCCAACGCCGGTGGACTTGGCGTCCTGGGTGCAGCCTTGCTGGCCGCCGATGATCTCGCCGCGGCGATCGAGAAAATCCGCAAGCTCACCTCCAAGCCGTTCGGCGTCGACACGTTGTTGCCCTCGGGCGTGCCGAGCGAAGGAAAGGTCCGTTCCGGGCGCAGCGAGATGCCAACCAAACACTTCGAATTTGCCAAGCAGTTCAAGGAAAGACATCACCTGCCCGAACCACATCATCGATGGCCCCGGTTGAGCCAGGATTTTTTCACCAAACAGCTCGAAGTGATCTTCGATCTGCGCGTTCCGGTCTATGCCGCCGGACTGGGGAATCCCGCTCCGTTCGTCAAGGATGCCCACGCGAAAGGAATCAAGGTTATGGGCGTGGCCGGCAACACCAAGCATGTGCGCCGGATGCGCGAGGGCGGACTCGACATAATCGTGGCCCAGGGCACCGACGCCGGCGGCCACAATTCCCGTATCGGCACGATGGCGCTGATTCCTCAGGCGGTCGATGCGGCCCGGCCGACGCCGCTGGTCGCGGCCGGCGGAATCGGCGACGGCCGCGGGCTGGCGGCGGCGCTGGCGCTCGGCGCGTGCGGCGTATGGGTCGGCACCGCTTTCCTGCCCACACCCGAGTCAGCTCTGCCGCAATATCAGAAGGAAGCGCTGCTCAGGGCGAGCGAAGAGGATACGATTGTCAGCAAGGCGCTGACCGGCAAGCCGTCGCGCCATCTCAAGAATCTCTGGACCGAAGAATTCGAGGCGTCGGGCCTGCAGGCGTTGCCGATGCCGTATCAGGGGATGATCTCGGCGTCGATCATGCTGGCGGCTGAGGAAAATCAGCGGCCCGACATCTATTCCGGGTTCTCCGGCCAGATCGTTGGAATGATCAAGGAGATACGGCCAGCGGCAAAGGTGTTGGAGGGGATGGTGAGCGAAGCCCATGAGATTCTGGCTCACGAGCTGCGCCAGCGCGTAAATCTCGGGTAGATTTTGAAGGCCGCAGCCGCCGCGATAGCGCGGCGGCATCGGCCTAAATCATGATAGCCGCCCGCGCGGCGTCGCTCGGCGCGGGCCAAACTGGGAGGTCCTGATGGATTTTCACGGTATAGATTTGCCGAAGAACTTGCGCAAGCTGCGCCAGCTGAAGCCCGACATGTTCAAGGGCTTCGTCGATTTCGACCAGACCGTCTTTAAAGACGCCGCGTTGCCGGGCAAAATCAAGGAGTTGATGGCGGTAACCGCCGCCCACGTCACCCAGTGCCCGTGGTGTATCGACGTGCACGTAAAGCGCGCCAAGGACAAGGGCGCGACCGATGAAGAAATCGCCGAGGCGGTGTTTGTCGCGATGACGATGGCGGCGGGCGCCGCGTGGGCCCATGGCGGAATCGCGATGCACACGGCCGAGCAACACGGCCAGAAATAGATGCAGGATGTCGCGCCTTCGTAACCGAGATTGAATGAAGCAAGAATAATCCAAAAACCCGACAGATAGATATCGGCGGCATCAAGGTCGGCGGCGGCGCGCCGGTGGTGGTGCAATCGATGTGCGCGACGCGCACCGTCGATATCGACCTGACCGTCGCGCAGACCCATCAGTTGGCGCGCGCCGGCGCCGGTATCGTCAGGATCGCGGTCGACAATGAGAAAGAAGTTGCCGCGCTGAAGGAAATCCGCGCCCAGACCAAAGGCGTGGTGCTGTCGGTCGACCTGCAGGAAAACTACAAGATCGCCGGCAAGGTCGCGCCGAACGTCGACAAGATCCGTTACAATCCCGGCCATCTCCACCATATCCAGAAGTCGAAGACCATTCCGCAGAAAGTGAGATGGCTGGTCGACATGGCGCGCGCGCACGGCGTCGCGATTCGGATCGGCGTCAACTGCGGCTCGGTCGCGCCCGAGTTTATGCGACAAGTATCCCGGCGAGCAACTGAAGGCGATCGTCGAATCGGCCGTCTATCACTGCGAGCTGATGGACGAGTTGGGCTTCGATCGCTTCGTGGTCTCGCTCAAGGATTCCGATCCCGACAAGGTGATGGAGGCCAATCGCCGCTTCGCCGAGCGCCGGCCCGACGTCCCGCTCCATCTCGGCGTGACCGAGGCCGGATTGCCGCCCGCCGGAATAATCAAGACCCGGCTCGCCTTCGAGAAGCTGCTGGCCCAGCGAATCGGCGACACCATCCGCGTTTCGCTCACGCTGCCCAACGAGCGCAAGCACGAAGAAGTCGTCGTCGGCCATCAGATTCATTGCGACGTCGCGGCGGGCCGCTTCATCTCGGTGCCCGACTTCGGCAAGGGACTGAACATCATCTCCTGTCCCTCATGCTCGCGGGTCGAGAACGAGAAGTTCGTCGAGCTGGCCGAGCAGGTCAAGGTGCTGACCGAATACGCCGCCGCCACAAGATCACGATCGCGGTGATGGGATGCCGCGTCAACGGACCGGGCGAGACCGACGACGCCGACCTTGGTCTGTGGTGCGGACCGACGACCGTGAACCTCAAGAAAAAGGATCGCAAGCTCGGCAATTTCGGTTACGACGAAGTTTTGCCCCGCCTCAAGCAGGAGCTCGATCGCCTGATCGACGAGCGCATCGCCCGATAACCAGGCTTTTTATACCCTCTCCGTCCCGGGGCGCCCTCGCGTCCCTGCGCATTGCGTTTGCCAAAAGCCATAACAGCGGTCTACTAATGCCCTGAATGGTAGCGGAAGGCCGTGGGGAACCGATTTCGCGGTGTCCGGCTTCATCGTACGCCGCGCGACAGTCCAAAGGATGGCGCTCCGATCCAGGGAGGGACGAGACCATGCTCCATGTTCTCTATTTCATCACGCGCAAAACAGGGCTGACCGACGCCGAGTTCCATCGCTACTGGCGCGAGGTTCACGGCCCGATCGCCAAAAAAATTCCCCAGCTCAAGAGCTATGTCCAGACCCATCGCATCCCGTTTCCCGGCGGAGCCGCGAATTCTCCCTACGACGGCGCGGCCGAAGTCATGATCGAAAACGAGGCCGCGCTCGAGCAGTTGCGGCGCGAGCCGGCGTATCTTCAGGGCGCCCTGGTCGACGAAGCCAAGTTTATCGACCTGAATCGGGTCGAGTGGCAAGTGACCACGGATCACGTGATGATCGACGGCGCGACCCGGCCCGGCATGGCCAAAGCGGTATTTCAGGTCAGGGGCAAACCAGGCTTGTCGCTGCCGGATTTCAAAAAATACTGGCTCAACATCCACGGCCCGATCGTGAAAAAGTGCCCCGGCTTCGGCGCTACGTCCAGTGCCATGCCGTCGAGGCAGCGTACACTTCGGCAATCCGCGCTGGGACGGAGTAGCGGAGCTATGGTGCGACGACGCTCTGGCGATGGAGCGGATGTTCGATTCGAAGGAGTTTCGCGAAGAAGCCTGGCCGGATGCGTCCAATTTCCTCGAAACATCGCGATGTTCGTCGCCCAGGAGCATCAGGTGATCTGAGCGTTTGTGAATTTTTCGACGGAGGACAACCAAAGTTCTCTCCCGGGGTTTTGCCCGGCTTCTTGCTTGTCATTCCGAACGCAGTGAGGAATCCCGGATGAGGCTTAAGCATGGAGCCCGTTTTTCGGGATTCCTCGCCGCGCAGACTCCGCTCGGAATGACAGAAGAGGGCGCCTAGCCGAGCGTAAAATCCGACGGGCGCGAAGAGTATCGCGCCGCGCTAGCGGCGATAGGTGCCGACGAGATCGGCGCCGGCGACGACGTGTCCTTCCATCGCTTTTTTCAGCTCAGCGGCCGTGGCTCCGGATTTCAGATCCAGGCTCGCGTCAAGGGCGTAGAGTCGAAAATGGTAATGATGGGTCGGGCCGGGTGGCGGACACGGGCCTCCGTACCCGTAACGACGAAAATCATTGCGGCCTTGCTGCCCTCCGCCGGCAATCGTGGGGCCTTTGTCGACTTTCTCATCGAGCTTACGAAGCTCGGCGGGAAGATTGTAGACCACCCAGTGAACCCAGGTTCCTACCGGCGCGTCCGGGTCGTCAACGATCAGGGCGAGGCTTCTGGCCGAGTGCGGAACGCCCGTCCAGCTTAGCGGAGGTGAGTAATCCTCGCCCTCGCAACTGTATTGCCTGGGGATAGCGCCGCCGGAGGCGAAGGCTGAGCTTTTCAGTTCCACGGCATCTTGAGCATACGCCGCGTCCGCGAAACCCATCAAGAAAAAGCCGCAAGCTAAAGCCGTCAGCCCTTTTTTGCAGAGGAGGCGCGATAGCAGGTGCGCGGCCATCGTCACCGGCGAGCGGCCGGTGCGCCGGGCGTTTCGACCAGCCGAGGGCCGCCCGGGCGGATCTCGACGCGCGCGGCCGAACAGCGTATCGTCGCGAAGCAGGAACAGCACCGCTTCGGCGATCGCCTCGGGCTGGAGAATCTTGCCGGGCACGATCGACGACAAACCCGCCGCCGCCCGTTCGGCCGTGAGCCGCCGAACCAGCGGCGTATCGACGATTCCGGGGCAGATGCAGTTGACACGAATCTTGTGCGTTCGGCGCCCAGCCGACGCGAGCGAGTAGCAGAAGTTGACGACGCCGGCCTTGGCGGCGGCGTAAATCGGATCGTGGTGATACGGATAGAGTCCGGCCATCGACGCGGTATTGATGATCGCGCCGCCTTCACGCTCCATCAAAGGCGCCGCCAGGTAGCATCCGAGGATGACCGCCTGAAGGTCGATATCGAGCACCTTGCGCCAGACATCCAGACCGCCTTGGGGAAAGCCGGGAGGGCTCAGCGCGGTACCAGCGTTGTTGTGCAGGATATCGAGCCGGCCGAAGCGCGAATCGCGGTATCGACGCATCCGGCCGATTGTTCCGCGTCGGTCGACGTCGACTTTGGCGAAAACCGCGCGTCCGCCCGCGCGCTTCGATCGACCGACCGCTTCCTCGCCGGTTGCGGAGTCGAGATCGGCGATGACGATCGCCGCGCCCTCCGCGGCCAGCCGCTGCGCGCGTGGCTCGGCCGATACCCGAACCGCCTCCCGTGATAACCGCTACCTTGCCCTCCAAGTCCATCGTCGATGCTCCTGTATCGAGATCGAGCTTTGCCGTTTGATCCGGCGTCAGTTATCGGGTCTCATTGCCGGATGGGGCAGCGGTGCTCGAAGATAATCGCTCTTAGCCGACACGTCCGAGCAGAACGCCCACCACCAGCAACAACAGCACAGTCGCGGTCAGAACCGTGAACGCCAGATCCCTATCTTTCAAAAACAAGACGAAGGTAAATCCAACGCGGCCGAGCGGCACCAGGGTCAGGACCAGCAACCCCACAGTCATAATTGCCTGGGGCCGGCCTTCGAGCGCGAGACGGCAAGCATGCCCCAGTCTTCTTTGACAGCCGACCTGCCCTGCGTCTGAATTTCGTGAAATCGCTCGACATAGGACGCCGGGAGCGACCAACGCCATCTCGACCAGCCCGAATAAGAGGAGCACGGCGCTGGCCAGAACCGAAACGCGAAGGATTATCGGCGTCCAGACGCGCAGAATCCGATCTTCATCCTGCTCTTTCACGACTAGAATCCGCTCAAGCGCGCGCCAGCCCATCTCGATCGCGATCAGAAACAGGATTGCCGACGAACACCACCCGTAACGCCTGCACATTGGCGTGCGTCAGCACCCGGCTGCCGACTATCGCGCCGGCGGTCACGCCGAGCGCGACCGGTGCGGCGATTACCACCGAAATATCACCGCGGGACAGGAACACCAGCGCCCCCGCGCCGGCGGTGACGCCAATCATGAAATTGCTGGTCGCGCTCGATACTTTGAGCGGCAGACCCATCACGCTGTCCATCGCCACGACCTTGAGCGCGCCCGCATCCGATTCCAAGCAGGCCCGACATCAGGCCCGCTATGACCATGATCGCCGCGCCACCGGGCAGATTCCGCACTCCGTAGGGAATCTGTTTTCCCTTGCCGTCGGGAAAGACGCCACCAAGCTTCAGGCGCTCGGCCAGCGGATCGCTGATATTCAGCACTTCCTGTTCGCCGTGCTTGCTCAGCGCAAAGTAGGCCGAAACCAACATCATCGCGGCAAATATCAGCTCAAGCACGGGAGCTTGCAGAACGCCGGCCAGCGACGCGCCGATAACCGCACCCGAGACCGTCGCGACTTCCAAAGCCATCGCCACTCGCAGATTGGTCCATCCGTCGCGCACGAACGC
The DNA here is from genome assembly GCA_963759165.1 of uncultured Pseudomonadota bacterium. Classification (GTDB taxonomy): domain Bacteria; phylum Desulfobacterota; class Binatia; order Binatales; family Binataceae; genus DATJOQ01. The sequence continues at coordinate 172,730 of CAVWXK010000002.1, forward strand.
CGCGCTGGCGCCGGCGCTGGTCGCCACGACCGAAATCAGGCTGGCGCCGATCGCGACGTGAATCGGGATACCGCCGAACAGGACCAGCCCGGGCACGATGAACACGCCACCCCCCAGTCCCGAGATCGATCCGATGAAGCCGCGCCGAAACGGCCAGCAGAGAAGTCCGCCAACGATAGTAAGCACAGGTATTAGTTTGAATCGGTTCCGCGGAGCGGCCGTCGAGCCGCCATTATTTAATGCGAAACTGTCATCGTAGCCGATTCGAATGAAAAAACAATGCGGTCGACCCGATGCGCTGTCAGCGCCGGATCAGCGTGGATTCACCCACCGGCAGGCCCAGAGCGCGCCTGCGAATCCAGTCCAGCGCGACCTGCGAAGTCAGCAGCTTGACCCAATCGCGCATGCCCCATAACTGATATCGTCGCGAGGCGCTGAAGCCGTCCGCCACCATCGCGATGCAGACCGTGCCGACCGGCCGCTCGGGCGTGCCTCCGGTGGGGCCCGCGATTCCCGAGGCGGCCATCGCGATATCGCTGCCGGCGACGCGACGCGCGCCTTCGGCCATCTCGAGCACGCATTGCTCGCTCACCGCGCCGTACTGCTTGAGCGTCTCTCGGTCGCACGCCCAGAACCTTGATCTTCGACATCGTTTGAATACGTCACCAGATCCGCCGCCAGAGTAGTTGGAGCTGCCCGGCACGTTGGTCAGGCGATGACCGATCAGGCCGCCGGTGCACGATTCGGCGAGCGCAAGCTTAAGCTGCTTTTCGGTCAGCAGACGGCCGACGACTTCTTCCATCGTGGTCTCGCCTTCGGCGAAAACGAAACTGGAAATTTTTTCGCGCACTCGCTCGCACAGCGCTTCGAGCTTTTGCCCGACCTCACCCGGTTTGCCTTCGACCATGACGCGCAGCGAGATCTGCGGGAAGCTCGCGCGGAACGACACTCGCGCCTCATCGGCATGAATCAGTCCCGCCACCGCCTCATCGAGCGCGGATTCGCTGATGCCGAAGGTCTGGAAGGTGCGCGCGGCATACACCGTCTCGCGTCCGCGATTCGCCACGATCCAGGGTATTACCGTTTCCTCCATCATCGGTTTCATCTCTCGCGGCACGCCGGGCAGCACGATCACATGCGCGGTGTGGCCGTCTTGCGTTACCGCCAGGCGAAATCCCGGTGCGGTGCCGAGCTGATTGGGGACGATCTCGGCGCCTCCGGAAACATCGCCTGCCTTAGATTGTTCTCGGGCATCTGCCGCCCGAGCGAAGCGAACAGGCGCCGTATCCGCTCGGCGGTCGGCTCGTCGAACCGGAGCTTGATGGCCGGTCAGACGCGCCACGGTTTCGGTCGTCAGATCGTCGGCGGTCGGTCCGATTCCGCCGGTGGAAATGACGACGTCGGCCATCGCGATCGCCGATCGCCAGGCCCATTCCAGACGCTCGGGAACGTCGCCGACGGTGAGCACCGCCACCAGTTCGATACCAATTTCCGCGAGTTTGTCGGCGAGATAGTTGGATTGGTGTCAAGGATTCGGCCGGTGGTGAGTTCATCGCCGGTTGAAAGAATCACTCCTCGCTGAATCATGGTTTCACTTTTACCTCAAAGCCGCTGCTCCGTTGGCAAATTTCAGTTCGGGCGCCAACAGGGTTTAGAAAAGCCGCGTCAGAATTCGCAAGGCGATATTCGCATAAATCGCGGCTGCCACGTCATCGAACATGACACCGGCGCCGCCCCGGATGCGCCGTTCGATCAGCCCGGCGGGAAATGGTTTGGTGATATCGAACAGCCGGAACAAGGCGAAGCCGGCAACCAGATGGAGCAAATCAACCGGGTTGATAAACATCGTCGCGACCATCCCGAAGACTTCGTCGATCACGATATGCGGGCTGTCGATCTCACCGAAGATTTGCTCTGCGCGGCCCGAGATCCAGCACGCAGGCACCAATAGTACGGCGAACGCCAACGCCGCGATCTGCCATGAGATCCGCCAAGGCCCGCCGAATACCGCCCACGCCACAATCAGACCGACCAACGAGCCGGCGGTGCCGGGAGCGACCGGGACGAAGCCCGCGTAGGCGGCGGTCGCGAAAAATACAATCAGGCGGCGCATCGTGGAGACCGCGAGTATGCGAGCGCCCCGCAGCCATCGATAGCGCGCACAGGAGGCTCGGCCTGTCGAGAAAAAATGTTGGTCTTAAAGCTCAACGGACGAACCCGCGCCATCAGGCGGCGCGCGGGGGAATCGGAGGCTCCTCGATGCCCAGCTCGACCGAGACCACGCCTTCGATCTGGCTGACTACCCGATTCGCGAGTTCATCCCAGGGCGGAACGAGAGATGAGCTGGAGAGCCTGACCACACCGTTGACGGTGCGCACCTCTATCGGAGCGTTGCCGATCCTGGGATGGGCGAGCAGGGCGGCGCGAACCTGGGCGGTGATCGAAGCGTCGCGAAGCCTGGTCCAGGTTTCAGAACTGGCTTCGCCGTCGGCCAGATGAGCGCAATTCGCCAGGATTGAGGCCAGAACCGCCATCGGCAGCGCGCCGGTATTGAGCACGAGATGGTAAATGCTGGGATCGTCGATATCGAGACCCAATATGGTCTGCAGCCGGGCGCGAACCTCGCGTTCGTAATCGCGCACCCGCCGTTCAGCCGCTGCGGGCTCGAGCTTCTCGTCTTTCGCTACCTGGAGCTTGCGGACCTCGAACGGCGCGACCGCACGCACGCGCAGAACGTGATTTACTCCGTCGGGCACGAACAATGGCGTCGCCCGGCCTACCGCTACCGTGCGATCCTGAGTCAGTTCCCTCAGCAGCATCGCGCGATAAAAGGCGTATAATCGTTCACTGTCGGTGCGCAGACGTTCCCAGAAATGCGGCAGGCGCTCGTCGATAAGTTGCAGTTGCTCGGGCGTTACCTGGAAGTGGCGCGCGGCGGCGGCCAGCACCTCGTTGCTGTTGATTAATCGGTAGCAAAGTTGATTGGCCGTCAATTGGCCGAGCAACGGCCCGCGACTGCCAAGCTGTTGGCCGATTACGATTATTGCCATGATTCCTCTGCGCGGCTCCCAACTGACCGCGCCCAATCTTAGGGCCTCGCGGCGGGACAGGCAAACCCGAATTTTACCCCGCGTCGGCGGGCGACAAACGCGGACTTGGCGACGCGCAGCGGCTAAACTGCTATCGATTTGTGGCGGCGGCGGTCGCCTGTGAGGCAAGTGGTTGGTTCTTGATCGATCGCGAACGGTCGCGCAAAACAGTAGCGGACGGAGAAAGCATGGCAGGCAGAAAAAAAGCGGGCGCGCTCAGCGGCAAGATGATCGCTCCCAAACCGGTGCGCGGTGAGATGACCGCCGCCGATCTCATCGACAGCGCCTTTTTGGCTTACAACGGACGCCGGTTGCAGCGAGGGCTGCCGGTTGTTCGCGGAAAAAATGCTCGAACCCGATACCACCGTCGGCTTGAGTTTGACCGGAGCGCTCACGCCGGCGGGAATCGGGATGTCGTGCCTGATTCCGCTCATCGAGCACGGTTTCATCGACTGGATGGTTTCCACCGGCGCCAACCTCTATCACGACACTCACTTCGGCCTGGGGCTCAAGATGTTCCAGGGTTCGGCCGAAGCCGACGACGTGGCCCTGCGCTCCGCCGGCGTGGTCCGCATCTACGATATTTTTTTCGATTATAACGTGCTGCTCTCGACCGACGCCTTTTTCCGGCAGATAGCTCGGGCCGAGGAATTCCAGCGCCCGATGAGCAGCGCCGAATTCCACTATCTGGCCGGCCGTTACCTGGCCGAGCGGGAGCGCGTGCTGAAGCTTGGACGGCGCTCTCTGCTTGCCGCCGCCCACGAATACGCGGTGCCGGTTTACACCTCGTCGCCGGGCGACTCCTCGATCGGCATGAATCTGGCGGCGCTGGAGATGGAAGGCGGCAAGCTCAGACTCGACCCGCTGCTCGACGTCAACGAAACCGCGTCGATCGTATACGGCGCCAAGCGCGATCGCGGCAAGAGCGCGGTGTTTATCCTGGGCGGCGGATCGCCGAAGAACTTCGTGCTTCAGACCGAGCCCCAGATCCAGGAGGTGATGGGAGTCGCGGAGAAGGGCCACGATTATTTTTTCCAGGTCACCGACGCGCGTCCGGACACCGGCGGACTTTCGGGCGCCACTCCGGCGGAGGCCGTGAGCTGGGGCAAAATCGATCCGGAGCGGTTGCCCGACTCGGTGGTCTGCTACGTCGATGCTACGGTGGCGCTGCCGCTCATTACCGCCTATGCGCTGGCACGGCGCAAACCGCGCAAGCCGCGGCGTCTGTACGAGCGGCGCGAGGCGATGATGGCCGAGCTGACGGCGGCCTACGCCAAAGTGCGCAAGCGGCGAATTAAGCGGGGACTGGCGTGAACGAATTCAAGACCGAGCTGGAACTGGCGCGCAAAGCCGCGCTTGCCGCGGGCGAAATCCTCGTGCGCTATTGGAAGCGGCGCTCGTACACCGTCGGCTCCAAGGGGAGCGACAATCCGGTTACTTCCGCCGATCTCGAAGCCGACGCCGCGATCAAGGCGATCCTGTCGCCGCGCTTTCCCGACTACGGATGGCTGTCCGAGGAAACCGCCGACAGCGGAGATCGCCTCAAATGCCAACGGGTCTGGATCGTCGATCCGCTCGACGGCACCAAGGAATTCATCCACGGCATCGATGAGTTCGCGGTCGCGATCGCACTCGCCGAGGACGGCGTCCCGGTTGTAGGAGTTACCTACAATCCGATCAAGCGGGAGATGTACTGGGCGGCGCGCGGCGCGGGATGCCATCTCGGGCGGCGGCGCGTGCGGGTCAGCAAAACCAGCGAACTCGGCCAGGCCAGAATCCTTGCCAGCCGCAGCGAGATCTCGCGCGGCGAGTGGGAAGAACTGAAAGACGCGGTGATCGTCAATCCGACCGGCAGCGTCGCCTACAAGTTGGCGCTGGTGGCCGCGGGGGCGGGCGACGGAACTTTCACCCGCTCGCCCAAGAGCGAGTGGGATATCGCCTCAGGCGCGATCCTGATCGCCGAGGCCGGGGGACGCATGACCGATATCGACGGCAACGAAATTCGCTTCAATCAGCTGCTGGTGACGATCCACGGCCTGATCGCGTCCAACAGCGCCCTGTACGAGCGGCTCGCCGCGCTCGCGCGTCGGCGTTAGAGCGCGCATCGATTCAGATTTTTTGCTCGCCGCTTCCCCAGCGCAGGTAGCCGAAAAGTCCGACCACGTAGACCGCCGCGGTGAGATAGAAGACGGTTGCGAACGAGCCGGTAGCTTCGAGGATAAAACCGGTAATCGCCACTCCCACGATCCCTGGGACCGTCGCCGCGGTGTTCGAGATACCCATCAGCACGCCGGCGTAGCGCGGTCCGATATCCAGATGGTTCACGCAAAAGGCGGAAAATCCCAGCGCGCAGGACATAGTCGATACCGTAACCAGCACGATCGCGATGCCGGGCGAATTTACCGAGGGCAGAACAAGAAGCGGTATCGCGCCGAGGGTAAAGGCCGCGGTCTGCATCAGTTTGCGCACCGCCGTAACGCTCAAGCCGCGGGTCAGCAGCCCGTCGCAGGCCCATCCGCCGAGATTGCTCGCGATGAAGGTGGCCAGCCACGGCACCAGCGCGTAGTTGCCGACCTCCGCCATCGGTACGCCCAGCATCTGATGGAGATAGGTCGGCAGCCACAACAACAGAATGTACATGCCCCAGTTGTTGCAGACGTGAGCGAGAATGATCGCCCACATCGCCTTCTCGGCAAAGATTCGGCGCCACGGAATCGATTCCGCGCGCGACGCTTCGGAACGATCGGCAAGGATCAGCGCGAGTTCCTCAGCGCTCACGCCGCTGGCCTCTTCGGGACTGTCGGCCGCCTTGATGCTCCAGGGGACGAGCCACAGCGCGCCGAGCGCGCCGGAGATGTAGAACACAGCCGGCCATCCCATCGCCAAAAGGAGCGGCGGTGCCGCCAGCAGCGCCAGCACCGTTCCCAGATGGACGCCGCTCAGATTAAGCGCGATCACCCGGGCCCGCTCGCGCGCGGGCGCCCATCGCGCGGCTAGACTGTGGATCGCGGGAAAATTGACGCCCTCGCCCACGCCCAGGACAACGCGCATCAGAAGGAGCAGCCCGAATGACGACGACGCCGCCGGCGTCAGCAAGGTCGCAAGCGACCAGATCGCCACGCCAAACGTCAACACCCGCTTGCCGCCGAAGCGATCCGCCACCCAGCCGCCAAGCAGTTGCGAAACGATGTAGCCCCAGAAAAACGCGGAGAGGATCAGCCCCTGAGTGACGGGATCGTAGCCCCGGTCTCGCGCCATCGGAATGATGGCGACCGAGATGCTGACCCGGTCGATGTAACAGATGACGGTCGAGAGAAAGAACAGCGCCGCCATCGTGTAACGCCGGGGCCAAAATGGAGCGTTCGCGGAACGCGGCATCGATCGGGGAAGAGCCGACATGCGCTGCGAGCTTAGTCGGAGCCGGGCGTGAAAGCCACGCAAGGCGGCGGCATCATGATTGTGCCGGGTTATTTTCCGTCCGCGGCGATCATTGGCTGCCCGCGCCGAATCTTATCCCAGGTTCCGACCGAAGCGGCCGGAACCGCCGGCTAACGGCCGAGGGCTTGACGAATGCTGTTCAGAATATAGAGGAAATCGCGCTCGCTGCGCACGTCGCCCATGAGCGCGACCCGCGAGAGCATCTCCATCTCTTCGGGCGAGATATTGTGAACGCGCTTTATCCGCTCGTCCTTGCGAAAAGCCTCCCACGCGGAAGCGGCGCTGGTTTGCGCCCGCTGATGGAGCAGTTCGCGCGCTCCGGGATTGGCCAGGAAGTAGAGTTCCCTGCGCTCCAGTCCGAGCACGTCCGCGAGCCGGGTCACGATTTTGTCGGACGGATGGCGCTTGCCGGATTCGAGGTGGCCCACATACGGGGTCGACGTGCTGATCCGCTGGGCGACCTCTTCCTGCGTCAGATCGAGCTGGCGCCGCCGCTCGCGAATCACTTGCCCGAAGTTACGGCCCTTGGTTTTCGCCATGTTGGTTTCCTCTGAGACCGCTTAACCAAACCCGGTTGTTAGCCAAACCAAATCCACACCGGCGGGATGGGCAGTCGAAAAATTCGTCCCCTTGGATCAATTAGCAGTAATCCGACTTTCCGGCAACTAAACAGCCTGACAGTAAATTAACAAAATCCACAGTTTGGTAGGATGCCACTAATCGGACTCCGCGGGGGGCGGAGTCGAAGGCCTACAAAAAGTAATGGCGGCCCACCACGCCCGACTCCCTACGGGCTACAACGAATCGGCTCCGCTTTAATCATGCATTAGAAGCTTTAATTACTTCGCTCGAATTACCGGGAGCGAAGGAGGAGCCAGCGGCCCGCCATCCGCCCGGATGCGGGCGATCCAGCCGCTAATTCCCGTAGGGATTACGGCCTCGATTAAAATAAATAGAGAAGCTGCCCGCCCCGGCGAGTTGACGCGACGGCGTCTTGAAGGCGACGTTGGCCCCCTCGCGCAAGCCGCTGACCGTGAGCTTGTCGCTGGCGAGCTTGGCCCCGCGTTCGTCGTAGTAGCTCACCTCGATCTCGACGGCGGGCAAATCGGGCCCGGTGTTTCGGATCGTGCCTTCAACGAAGACGCGGTCGCCCTGGCGCTCCATCCGGCTCTCGACGACTTTCAGCGGCTCGACCCGTTCGAGCGAATAAAAAACAAAGCCGATAAATGCGACTACCGCGGCCAGCAGTATCAGGACGCGCTTGCGCGATCGGGTCTTTTTGCTCTCGGCAGCGGTAGGGCGTGTCGGCAAGATGAATTCTCCGCAGTCAGTAGGAGCGCGGGAGCCCCAATACGTGCTCGCTGATCGAGTTGAGCACCATCTCCTGGGCAACCGGAGCGACCTTCAACAGACGCGCCTCGCGAAAATATCGCTCGACGTTGTAGTCGCGGATGTAGCCGTATCCGCCCAGGGTCTGCACCGCGCGATCGCAGGCCTCGAAGGCCGCATCGCTCGCGCGAAGCTTGGCGATGTTGGCTTCGGCGCCGCAGGGCTGGCGATGGTCGAACAGCCACGCCGCCTTGAACATCATCAACTCCGCGACTTCCAGTTTGGAGTAGGCGTCTGCCAGCGGATGGGCGATCGCCTGGTTCTGGCCGATCGGGCGGTTAAACACTATACGCTCCTTGGCGTAGCGCACCGCCTGGGCAAGCGCGGCGCGGCCGATGCCGACCGCTTCCGCCGAGACCAGGATGCGCTCGGGGTTGAGTCCGTCGAGCAGGCAGTGAAAGCCGCGGCCCTCGCGATTGACCAGGTCGGAGGCCGGAACCTTCAGATTGTCGATGAACAGCATGTTGGTATCGACCGCGTGGCGGCCGAGCTTGTGCAACTCGCGAATCTCGACCGCGGCCGGATCGAGGTCGGCGAAGAACAGCGTCATGCCGTCGGTCTTTTTGGTCACCTGCTCGTAGGGCGTGGTCCGGGTCAGCAGCAGCATCTTGTGCGCTTCGCGAGCCTTGCTCGTAAACACCTTGCGCGCCGTTGATGATGTAGTAGTCGCCCTCGCGGCGGGCGAAGGTCTTGATATGAGTGATATCGTTGCCGGCGTCGGGCTCGGTTACCGAAAACGCGACCTGGAGTTCGCCGCTTATGATCTTCGGCAGATAACGGCGCTTCTGTTCCTCGCTGCCGTGGCGGACCAGCGGGCTGACGCCGAAGATCGACAGATGCACCGAGCTGGCCGCGTTCATCGCGCCGCCGGAACCGGCGACCTCGCGCATCACCAGCGCGGCCTCGGTAAGGCCGAGACCGCTTCCGCCGTACTCTTCAGGAATCGCGACGCCCAGGTATCCGCTTTTGGCGAACGCCTGGTAGAAATCGTGCGGGAACTCGTGCCGTTCGTCCTTGTCGCGCCAATACTCGTCGGGAAAGCGGGTGCATAACGCGCGCACCTGGCGAACGATTTCCTCCTGCGCCGGATTAAGTTCGAAATCCATCCAGGTCTGTTCCTCCCGAGCGCCATGCTAGGCGGCGCCGGTCGCGGCTGGCAAGCGCGACTTGCCGACGCGGACTTTTTCGCGCTGCGATGGCTGAGGGTGCGATTGACCGTCATCTTCCAGCGGGTGAGCAAACGCGTGGCAGATGCCGTTTTAGCGGGCGTCGAGTCCGGATTTTGCGGCTCTGGCGCGGTCCAGGACCCGTGAAATATTGCAGACTTATTCGCTATGGCGCGGGCATGATTCTTGGGTAACGTGGCTGAGATACGCTTGGAAAGTTTCCCGCAACGGGTGTCGCGGTGAACCGGCGGCGCAACCGCAGGTTCGGCGGCGCACAAGGGAAGAACGTTCGGGAAGCAGGTACAGAAACTCAGGGCATCGAGGAAAGAGGAGGAACTGGAATGCCGTTAGAACTCAGGCGGGCAGCCGTGATTGGGCTGCTATTTTTGCTGGGCGCAGTTACGTCGGTTCGAGCCGAAGATCCCGCGGCTCCGCCGCAGCGCCAGCTCGATCAGCTTCGCGGTGAAGTAGGAAACCTGCATCAGCAGGCCGGTGAAAACGTAACCGCAATCAAAAAGATTCAGGAGGACATCAAAGTCGCGCCGCCGGCGGAGGCAAACGCTGCCCCGCAAACGATCGGCCAGCACGTCGCCGTGGTCGAAAAAGACCTCGCGGACACCAAGAAGAGCCTCGCCGACAACCTCGGGGTTCACATTCATGGGATGGTTGACGCCAGCTACGAGTACAACATGAACCACCCCGGCCTCACTAGCAGCGGTCGGACCAACCAATACCGGGCTTTCGATACCGACGCCAACGGATTCGAACTCAGCCAGTTCAACCTGCACATCGATCGCACCGTCGAAGGTGGCATCGGGTTCGTAACCGATATCAACTTCGGCAAGACGGCGGAGGTTCTGCGCGGAGCGACGCGATACTCCAACTCATCGACTCCGCCGGGATCCGACGAGGTAGACCCGACCCAGGCTTATGCGACGTACACGGTGCCGATTGGTTCGGGCATCAACCTTTCCGCCGGCAAGTTCGTCACCCTGCTCGGCGCGGAGGTGATCAAGACCTACAACAGCTTCAACTACAACGAATCGAACGACTTCATATTCACGCTCGGCATCCCGTTTACCCATACCGGGGTGCGGGCCAACTACGCTTTCAACGACAAGATCGCGTTGACCATGGGCGTCAACAACGGCTGGGATGACGTCGCCGACAACAACGACGGCAAGACTGTCGAAGGCGAACTCTCGCTGACCCCCACGCCGAACCTCTCATTACTGATCAATGGCTTGTACGGGCCGGAACAGACGAACCATGGCAATTCCAAACGCGGGGCGTTCGATCCCGTCGCAACCTGGAAGACCCCGCTGCCCGGATTCACCCTGGTCGGTGAGTACCTCTATGCTCACGAGGACAACCCGGTGGCGGTAACGCCGCTGCTGACCGGAGCCAACGAGGGCGTCAATCCGCTGTACTACCTGGGCGGCGGACCGGTTCGCCACGGTGTCGATTGGCAGGCCGCCGCCGGCTATCTGATCTACGACCTGAACGACAAGACCGAGCTGGTAGCGCGCGGAGAATTCTTCCGCGACAGCGACGGGGTGCGGACGGGAATTCGCCAGACCCTCGCCGAAATGACCTTCACCTTGAACTACAAGGTCGCCAACGGCGTGCTCGCGAGACTCGAGTATCGTCACGACGAATCGAACGCGAGCCCGTTTTACACCAACCGGGGAACGCCCATCTCTCTGATGGGCCCCGGCATCGGTCCGGTCTACACGATCTCCGGCCAAGACACGATGGAAGGCGCTGTGATTTACTCATTCTGATACTGAGCGCGGCGCGGCGGGTCGATGTGACCCGCCGCGCACCCGCTCCGATGCTCAATCGTTCGTCCGGTCCGTGGAACCGCGCTGACCATTCCAAGGGCAGATGCCGTTTTGACGGGCGTTGCGTTGCCGATAATTTCGTGGCAGAAAACATTGGTGCCTTTCTATTCAAGGGTTTTCGAAGCCCAGTTGACGGCACAAATCTTGATACATTTCCACCGAAGCGCTGGCTTCGGCGGATGAGGCGCTCGGAATTCAACTCAGTGAAAGTGAAACTCAAGGGCTTGCCCCCTAAGCGGCAAGGAGGATTGTGCGTTCGATGACTCCAAAACAAGTTTTACAGATGATCAAGGACAAAGGCGCGGTGCTGGTGGACATCAAGTTCATCGACCTGCTCGGCCAATGGCAGCACTTCACCGTTCCCATCAGCGAGTTTCGCGACGAGAGCGCCTTCGAGGAGGGTCTCGGGTTCGACGGCTCGTCGATTCGCGGATGGCAGTCGATCCATGCCAGCGACATGCTGGTCGTCCCCGATCCCGACACCGCGGTGATGGAGCCGTTCACCAAAGACAAAACCCTGAGCCTGATCTGCAACATCCAGGATCCGATCACTCGCGCCGATTACTCGCGCGATCCCCGCAACATCGCGCGCAAGGCCGAGGCCTATCTGAAATCGACCGGGATCGGCGATACCGCCTACTTCGGTCCGGAGCCGGAGTTCTTCATCTTCAACGGTATCCGCTACGACACCAACCAGCACTCCAGCTACTACTTCATCAATTCCGAAGAGGGGGCCTGGAACAGCGGCAAGGAAGGCGTGAATCTCGGCTACAAGCCGCGCTACAAGGAAGGTTATTTCCCGGTTCCGCCCAACGACAGCCTTCAGGACATCCGCAGCGAGATGGTGCTGACGATGGAGTCCGTCGGCATCTGGGTCGAGAAGCAGCATCATGAGGTCGCCACGGCGGGCCAGGCCGAGATCGACATGCGCTTCCAGACCCTGGTCAAGATGTCCGACTGGCTGACCTGGTACAAATACATCTGCCGCAACGTCGCGGTCCGTCACGGGATGACGGTAACGTTCATGCCCAAGCCGCTCTTCGGCGACAACGGCTCCGGGATGCACACCCATCAGAGCATCTGGAAGGGGAGTACGCCGCTGTTCGCGGGATCGGGCTACGCCGGCATGTCGGAGATGGCGATGCACTATATCGCCGGCATCCTTCATCACGCGCCGGCGCTCGCGGCGTTCACCAATCCCGGCACCAACTCCTATCGCCGCCTGGTGCCCGGATTCGAAGCGCCGATCAATCTGGCTTACTCGAGCCGCAACCGTTCGGCCTCGGTGCGTATCCCGATGTACTCGCCCTCGCCGAAGGCCAAGCGAATCGAGGTTCGCTTCCCCGACGCGACCTGCAATCCCTATCTCGCGTTCTCGGCGATGCTGATGGCGGGACTCGACGGCATCCAGCGCAAACTCGATCCCGGCCAGCCGCTCGACAAGGACATCTACGCGCTGACTCCGGCCGAACTGGCCGAGGTGCCGAGCATGCCGCCGTCGCTCGAGGCCGCGCTGGACAACCTCAAACGCGATCACGAATTCCTGCTCAAGGGCGACGTCTTCACGCCGGACCTGATCGAGACCTGGATCGACTACAAGATGGCCAAGGAAGTCAGCCAGACGCGGCTGCGGCCCCATCCGTACGAATTCGCGCTGTACTTCGACGCGTAGGCCATACGGCCTGAGCGATACGACTCACGGCGGCGGGCTCTTCAGCCCGCCGCCTTTTTTTCTGACGCGAGCGCGATGAGCCGCCGCTAACAAAGCTGTATAGGCCAGATCCATCAGAGGGCCGCGGCTGCGCGTCTGATTTCGCGAATCCGATTGTAAAGAACCGCCGCGACGCCAAGCACAATAACCACCCCGATCGCGCTGTCGAAACGATGGAAATACGGAGCGAGGTCGCGCCAGTGCTGGCCGAGCTTCATCCCGGCGTAAGCCAATCCGAGGCACCACGGATAGGAACCCGCGAGCGTGTAGATGCTGAACCGCCAGAGATGCATCCGCGCGATTCCCGCCGGCAGCGCGATAAACGTGCGGATCACCGGCAGCAAGCGGCTGATGAAAACCGCTGGAGAGCCCCAACGCAGGAAAAACCGGTCGGCGGCTTCGATCTCGTGCGGCGAGATCAGCAAATAGCGGCCGTATCGCTGAAGCAGACGCCGGGCGCCGGCGGTACCCACAAAGTAGGCGACATACGACCCGAGCAGGCATCCCACCGCGCCCGCTATCGCCACGCCCTGCAGGCTGAACCGGCCGGTCGCGACCAGATAGCCGGCGAACGGCATGATCACTTCAGAAGGCAGCGGGATGCAGGCGCTCTCGATCGCCATCATCAGGACCACGCCGGCGTAACCGGTCGCCGAGATCGTGGCGATGATAATCGCCGACATCGCTACCAGGATTTTTTCAACCATCTGAACTTATTACCGAATGATGCGAGGATGATACGCGCGCCGTCGGTCAGAGCACGAAACGGGTGCCGACGCTGTTCTGCACGAACGCGTCGGGGAACTCGCGTGCGATAGCATGGGTCGCGCGCCATCCGGTGCAGTGAGCGGGCACAATCATTTGCGGCCGAATCTGTTTGAGCGCGGCAACGGTAGGCGCGATGATCGGCTCGAAAATCGCGCCCGAGAGATGGAACCCGCCGATCACCGCGTGCACCCGGCTCACTCCGGTAATCGTCTGGGCATGACGGATCGTGTTGATCGCGCCGGCGTGGCCGCATCCGGTCAGAACCACGAGGCCCTTGTCTTTCAAATTGACCACCACGGCCTGATCGTCGTGAATAAAGGGGTCCGGCTGCCATTTGCCCTCGACGTGGGCGTAGTGGATGGGAAACCCGGTCTCGAAGTCGGTCGAGCGATGGACCTGGCCGGTGACCATGATCAGGCCGCCGAGCAAATACGACGGCGCTCGCTCCTCGATTAGCTCGATTCCCTCGTGGCTCAGCACGCGATAGTCCGGCGGCGGAAGGTTTATCTCGTGACCGTCGGGGAAAATAACCTTGCGCTCCAGCAGCGCGTCGGGATGGAGCAGCAAGGGCATCTTGCGGCTTCCCAGCCGCTCGACCAGACCCATCAGCCCCTGAGTGTGGTCGGCGTGGCCGTGGCTCAGCACGATCGCGTGCAATTCCTTGGGCTTGCCTTCGAGCACATCGAGGTTGTGCGTCAGCCCCTTCTTGCTGAGTCCGGCATCGAAGAGAATCGAGTCGCCGGTATTTCCGGCGCTGACCTTCACCAGCGCCGCGAAGCCGTGCTCGGCAATCAAAGTCTCTTCGGTCAGGAAGTTCGGCCTGAGCGGAAAACGCCTGACGGCCTCGGAGCCGGGCAGCAGCACGTCGATGAAGTTGTCGAGCACGGTGGTAATCTCGACCCGGTCTACTTCTTTGAGCATCATGCCTTGCTGCGCCATCGCTTGATTTACCTTTTTGCCGCCTGTCGTTTTTGCCTATTGCTCGCTGTAGCGTGGCCGGCGCTTTTCCTGAAAGGCGCGTATGCCTTCCTGGAAGTCGGGTCGGCTCGTACATAATACCTGATTCCGGTCCTCCAGGGCTCCCGCCTGTTCGAGGCTCGCGGCGCCGGCATTCGCGACCAGACACTCTTTGGTCAGGCGCAGGCCGAGCGGCGAGGTGAAGAGCATATCATCGGCGAGCTTGCGCGCGGCGTTTTCCAGCTCGCTATCTGGCACCACCTCCGAGACAAGCCCGGTAGCGAGCGCCCGCTTGGCGTCGATAAAGCGGCCGGTGAGCAGCAGTTCGGAAGCGACCGACATTCCTACCATCCTGGGCAGAAAATAAGATGAACCCATATCGGTGCCGGTAAGGCCGAGCCGGACGTACGCCGCGTTCATTCGCGCCGATTCTCCGGCAAGCCGCACGTCCGCGGCCAAAGCGAGCGAAAAACCGCCGCCGCAGGCGACGCCATGCACCGCGGCGATGAACGGTTGCGGCGCGCGGCGCATCATAATCGGAATCTCGCTGACGTGGCGCTGAAAGCGCATCCCGCTTGCTACCTGAAACATCGCCTCGGGTCCGGTGCCGCCCTGTTCGCGAAGATCGAGCCCGGCGCAGAACGCCCTTCCCGCGCCGCGCATCACGACCACTCGCGTATCGGTATCGCCAGGGAGGCCCTGCAAAAAATCGCGCAGCTCTTCGATCATTCTGGAATTGATCGCGTTGAGCACATGCGGGCGGTTGAAAGTCAGCCACGCCACTTTCTCTTCGCGCTTTACGTCCAGCGTCTCGTACATTTGGACTCCTCCCGATCTGTCGGCCCTGCCGATGGTTTCGGCACAGAGCGTAATCCGCGCGCTCGCGGCAGGAAACGCATCCTGACGCGTTAAACCATACCTCAGCCGCTTAACCAACCAAATACGTCCAAGCCGCGGCGATTCAGGCAGTTCGCTCGACAAGGGAATTGCGCCGCAAGCTGGATCGGAATTCGTGGCGGAGCGGATCGGGATCGCCATGCCCGATGGGTTGTGGGCGGCCGGTTGACGGCCACCCGCCCACGACCCATCGCAGCGCGCTAGAAAAGGAGGGAGCAGTTGCTAATCAGGGTCACCAGGCTGTCGCCGTAGCCCGCAAGCGCCAGGCTCGGCAGCAGGCTGGAATCGAAGATTCCGAAACCGATGCTGAACGGCAAGCTGCTGGCGTAAAAGGTATCGACGCTGAAGTTGCCGGTGCCGTCGCCCCACATGATCGATACCGCGCTGGCGCCGGCGTCCGCCACCGCCAGATCGAGCTTGCCGTCGCCGTTGAAATCCCCGGCGACGAGCGATGACGGAGCGGTACCGACGCTAAAGATCGTCGGCGCGGCAAAGCCGCCGGCGCCGTTGCCGAGCAGGATCGAGACCGTGTTGTCCAGTCCGTTGGCTATCGCGGCATCGAGCTTGCCGTCGCCGTTGAAGTCTCCCAGCGCGATAGCCCGCGGATACTGACCGACCGCAAACGCGTTGGGCGCGCCGAAATTTCCTGTCCCGTCGCCGAGCATCAGGTCCACGGCGTTGTCACCCGAGGACGCAACTATCAGATCGACGTTGCCATCTTTATTGAAGTCGCCGGCGGCAATCGCCAGGGGATAATTACCGGCCGCGAAGCCGACTGAGGACGCGAAGCCGCCGAAACCGTCGCCGATCAGGATTGAAGCCGTGCCGCTGCCGTAATTGGCCACAGCGAGGTCCACCGCGCCGTCGTGATTGAAATCCGCGCTGACGATTGCCACAGGACTTTGTCCTACCGGGAAATTGACCGCGGGAAAGAAGTATCCCTGGCCGGCGCCCAACAGGATTGAAACGTCATTGGAGCGTTGATTGGCGACCGCCAGGTCCGGGATACCGTCCTTGTCGAAATCGGCCGTCGTGATCGCAAAGGGCTGATTGTCCGCCGGCGCCGTGAGTCCGCTTATCAGATGGCCCGACCCGTCGTTCAGCAGAATCGAAGCGCCGTTGCCGCCGGAATCGGCGACCGCAACGTCGAGCTTGCCGTCACCGTTGAAGTCGCCGGTGGTGAGTGAGCGCGGCTGTGGACCGGCATCATACGATGGCGGCGTGAAACTGAACGTGCCGGCTCCCTGATTGGGAACGATCGAAATCGCCGCTCCGGTGCTGTCCGCCGTAACGATGTCCACCGCCCGATCGCCGTTTAGATCGCCGGCCGCGATCGCGACCGGCTGCGATCCCGTTTGGTAGTACGAGGGTGCCGTGAATTTTCCATTTCCCAGCCCCAGCGTCACGGCGACCATGTTGGAGCCCCAGTCCGCGGATGCCAGATCGATTTTGCCGTCGCCGTTGAAGTCGGCCGCAACCAACGTCAACGGCTGATTTCCCGCGGCCATCAGCGCAACCGAGAAATTGCCGGTGCCGTCATTGGTCAGGATCGCGGCGTACACACCGTTCATCGTGCCCAGCGCGGCCGCCAGGTCGAGCTTGCCGTCGCGATTGAAGTCGGCCGCGACCAGTTGCGCGGGCGGCCTCGGCAGCGCGATCGTACGCCCGGAGTTGAACTTGCCGGTTCCGTCGCCAAGCAGTATCCCGACCGTCCAGACGAAATAATTGCCGACCGCCAGATCGATTTTGCCGTCGCCGTTGAAATCTCCGGCGACGATCGAATACGGCCCCGCTCCCGCCGCGTAATTCACCGCCGGCTTGAAGCTTCCGTCGCCGTTGCCAAGCGCTATCGAAACGTTGGCCGACGCGCGGTTGGCGATCGCCAGGTCGAGCTTGCCGTCGTTGTTGAAGTCGGCCACCGCGATTGCGCCCGGAAGCAACCCGGCCGCCACGCTGCCTCGCGAACTGAAAGTGCCGTCACCGTTGCCGGTCAGGATCATCACCGAGTTGCCGATCGCCACCGCCAAATCGATCTTGCCGTCGCGATTGAAATCACCTGCCGCCAGCGCGCGGGGCGTGCCACCGAGAGACCGGTCCGGCAACCGGTTATACGGGGCGCCGCGACGGCGCAACAGAACCGACAGTGATTGTGACGTGGAGTTGGCGGTTACGATGTCGGGCAGACCGTCACCGTTGAGGTCTGCCACAACTACGGCGACCGGATTGTCGCCGACGGCCAAATCGTGACGCAACAAACCGCAGCCGGCGGCGGCCAGACCTGACGAAAGGTACGCGGCGATACACAGCAGAAGAACTGTGCAGAGCGCGACCCGAACCCCATCCAAATGCCTTCTCACGAATTTGCGCATTCGGCCCCCCTTTGTGCGCCGCCGGCTGCTGGCTGCCGACATGATGGCGCAGGGAAAGATGCGCTTCCGAAAATATGTAGCGAACCGAAATCGAGGCTATGTGAAATCTATGGGGTCTCTACGGGCGGCAATTTGATGCCGCCGCGCGCGCAGGCGCCGGTTCAGGCCTTGATGCCGCGCGCCACGAACTGGGGCAGGATGAACAAATAACGGCCGCGCTCGACCGCGCGATCGATATCGGCCAGCCACTGTTTGATTTCGTCGCGGCTGATCTGGCCGGAATCCGCGGCGTAGTTGGCGAGACTCGCCCGCTGCATCGGAGTGCTGCGCCCGGTCTGATCGGCGCCGGAGAAGGCCTTCACTTTGACCTCGCGCAATCCGGCTTCGCGGAACAGGCCGTAGAGCTTGCGCCCGATTCGCGGCTCCTTGAGGGCGACCGTCTTGGCCGCGGCAACGATCCGATCGCTGCGGGCCTGCGCCTCAGGCCCGATTTCAAGCACCATCATTTCCCAATCGCTGTCCGACGCCACTACGATGCCGCCGGGCCGCGCCACGCGCGCCATCTCAGCCACCGTCTCCGAGGCCGAATCGACATACTCGAGCACGTTCTTGCACCAGACGCGATCGAAGCTGGCGTCGTTAAACGGCAGAGGCGGAAACCCGCCGGCGACGAACGCTATTCGCGATTCCAGTTTTTGCTCGCGGGCCCGTGCGCGCGCCCGTTCGATGAACTCCGGGTTGATATCGATCGCGGTGATGCGCCCCTCGGGCCCGACTCTCCGCGCCAACTCCATTGTTGTCTGACCCGGACCCGAACCCACGTCGAGGACGCTTAGTCCGGGCCTGAGATCCAGGGGCGCGATCAGCGGCTCCATCGCCGGATGGAAGCCCAGAAGCGTTTCGTACGCCTCGTGGCGCTCGGGCTCCACATCGATCCAATGCTGCTTGTAATAGGGATCGGTCATGACGTTCCTGCCTGTTCGGTATAGGACAAGCACGACGCGAATACAAATTGGCCGGAGATTGCAGTCACGGAACAAGAAGGCGGCGCTCCGCACGATCCGCCGCTTTTGGCGAGATCCGGTAGCGCGGCGTTCAGCCGGAAACCTGGCGCGGGCCGATCGCTGCCGCAACGGGCGCGTGGCGCTGCGCCACGACCACGGCTTCCGGAAGCGGTTCCATCGCAATCCTCAACTGGCTCAGCTTCACGCGCTGTCGGCGGCACGCTTCGGCAAGCTTCTGACGCCGTTCCCGCTCCAATTTCCGGGTCGAGATGATCACCTCGTCAACTCGGCCAGCCGCGATCAATACTTCGAGCTGACTGAAGTCGCCGATCACTCTGACGCCGTTGTAGCGCCTGAGCCGCAGCGCCGGATCGTCGTCGATCAACCCCAGCACGCGGTCGCCGATATCGGACGAGCCATAGATCAACATTCTCGCCGCCGCTCCCGCGCCATAAATAACCATGCGCCGGTTCTCGGGTTCGGCCAACGACTGTTCGTAAATGCGTTTCAGGACCGTCAATCCAGGCCGCGTCACCGCGAGCCAAGTAATCGCCAAGTAGAGATCGGCCAGACCGCCGCCAAGCGCCGATCGCGGTTGGCCGAACGCCAATATGGCAAGCGCAAATATCAACCCGCATCCGATGCCGACCGCCGCAAGATCGAGGCAGGATTTAAGGTCGGGCTCCGAATAATCGTCACGATCGATCCCGCTGGCCGCGATGAGAACCGCCTGCGCCACGGCACAAGCTACCAGCGCGCCGGGAGGCATGTTGCCCCGCAGGATCATCTCCGCCGTCAGGCCGCTTCCCACCATCGCGAGAAAATCCACGAGACGGCGCGACCGTGGACCAAGCGGGCGGGCCAACGGAATCAGAAATCCGCGTGCAAAGATGCGTAATTCGCGATAACCGAGTTGGCGTCCTGCCGCCGCGGCGCCCACCGCCGCGAGCCCGATCGCCAGGGCGGTCGTGCCGGGGCTCAGCGCAGTCATAATTCCGAGCCCAACAATCCCAGCGCTGAAAACACAGCAGGCGTGAACCGCGCGCGGATGACTCAAGCCGAGGTTGAGCAGTCGATGGTGGATGTGGTCGCGATCGGGACGGAAAAGCTCAGGGCGACGGGCGGTCAAAATCATGCCGCGATCGCCGCCGGGCGTGACCTCGACGGCGCGCAGGAATCGTCTCGCCAAGGTCAATCCGACTTCCAGTTCGGGATAGGCGAGGATCAGTATCGGCGTCGCAATTCTTGCCCATGAATCGCCGACGGAATTGACGCGCAAGGCCATCGTCGCGAGCAGGAAACCGATCAGCAGGGCGCCGCCGTCGCCGGGAAAGATTCGCGCCGGATAGCGGTTGTGCACCCAGAAACCGGCCAGCGCCGCCGTAATCAGGCAGAGCACGGCGAGCTCCGGGGTCTGACGCCGCAGTGTGGCAAGTGCGATAAGCCCCGCGCATTCGATGATCGCGACGCCGACGCTCAGACCGTCGAGACCGTCGATCAGATTGCTGGCGTTGGTGATCGTCGCGATCCATAGAGCGGCGAGCGCGATCGCGAGCACGCGGCCGCCCGGCCCCGCGGCAAATCCGAACGTGCCAGCACCGGCAAACGAGAGGCTCACCGCGATCGCCGCGAGAATTTGACATACCAGGCGCGAACCAACGGAAAGCGGACGGATGTCGTCGGCGATCCCAAGCGCGAAGATCAATACCGCGGCGGCGCCGAAAACCCGCCAATCGCTTTGACCGAAAGCCGTCCATAGCTCCGGCGCCATCCATGGCGATGCCGCGACCGCGCAGAGCAGAGCCGCGAAGATCGCCAGCCCGCCTATCCGCGGAATCGGCGAGACGTTCACCCGCCTCGAATCGGGTTCGTCGATCGCGCCGAGGACGCGAGCCAGGCGAGCGGTCAACGGCGTGATGGCATACGCGAGCACGGCTGTTAGCACGCACAGCGCCATAAGCTCGCGCGCCATCGGGTTCACGCTCCTTCGGACGCCAGGCCGTTTTCGCGCCGGGTGACGAAGAACGGCCCGAGCGCGAGACTATCGATTCGAGTCCGCATGAAACATTCCAGCGCCTCTTCGGGACGGCATACGATCGGCTCGTTGTCGTTGAAGCTGGTGTTGAGCACAACCGGCAGCCCGGTTCTGCGCTCGAAGGCGTCGATCAAATCGTAGAACAGCGAGCTCTGCTCCCGCGTCACGCTCTGGAGCCGCCCGGTGTTGTCGACGTGAGTTACGGCGGTCAATTCGCGGCGCTTTTCGGGGCGGACCGGGTAGACGTGAAGCATGAACGGCGATGGCTCGGCACTTTCAAAATATTCCGCCTGGCGCTCGGCCTTGATTGACGGCGCGAAGGGGCGAAACGCTTCGCGATGCTTGACCCGGCGATTGAGGATATCGCGCATCTCCGGCATCCCGGGATGGGCCAGAATCGAGCGGGCGCCGAGCGCACGCGGCCCCCACTCCATCGCCCCCTGAAACCATCCCACCACCTGGCCCTGCGCGATCGCGTCGGTGCTCCGCTCAATCAGTTCACCCTCGTCCAGACGAACGAATCGCAACCCGCGGGCCTCGAGCGCGGCGCGCAACTCGCTTTCGCCAAAAGATGGACCGAGACAGGCGTTGGTTAAATGAAACCGTTCGGCTTTGGGCCGCAGCTGATGATAGGCATAGAGCGCCGCGCCCAGCGCCAGGCCCTCGTCGCCGGCCGCGGGCTGAACGTACATCCGGGTAAACGGCGTCGCGCCGAACAGCTTGCCGTTGACCGAACTGTTGAGCGCGCATCCTCCGGCCATCGCCAGCCGCGGCTCGGGCGCCATTTCAAAGAGCTGATTAGCCAGCGCGAACGCGGCCGCCTCGAAACGGCTCTGCAAAGCGAAGGCGATGTCCTGCTCGCGCCGTCCCACCGCCGCCCCCGCCGGGCGCGGCGGTCCGAGCAGCCGCACCAGGCGCTCGGTGTAACCCGCGGTCAGCCTGATCCGACCATCCTCTCCGATGCGGAAGCCTTCATCGGCGCCGGTTGGTTTGAAATAGTCGAAATTGAGCGCATAGTCGCCGCGCCGGTCGATTGTCAGCAGCTTCTCAAACAGCTCGCCGAAGCGGTCGCGTCCAAACGGCGCCAGCCCCATCACCTTGCCTTCGTCGCCGTATTCGCCGAAGCCCATGAAGCGGCAAATCACGCCGTAAAAGATCCCCAGCGACTGCGGCAGATAGAAGCGCTTGAGCACCCGGATGTCGCTTCCCTCGCATCGCGCGAACATCGCGGAGACGAAATCGCCGGCGCCGTCGTAGCTCAGGCCCGCAGCCGAGTCGAAATCGGAAGCCAAATAGGCGCTCGCGATATGGGCCAGATGATGCTCGATGCGATGGACCTCGAAGCGCAGACGCTCGGGCGCGATTTTGAACTCATCGCTGAACAGCCCGCGCAAATCATCGAGATTTGAGCGCCGGCGCCGAATCGAGAGCAGGTTGCCGAGCTTGTCGGGGTTGGCGAGCGCATAGCCAAGCTTGCGGCCCAAATTGGCGCGCACGCCACGCCCGATTGCCACATGCTCAAGCTCGTCGATTCGCATTCCCGCGGCCTTCAGGCAGGCCTCGATCGCCAAACGCGGAAATCCGCCGTAATGCTTGGCGCGGTTGAGCCGTTCTTCGGCGACCGCGAGCACCGGCCGGCCGTCGACCAGAATCGCCGCCGAAGCGTCGCCGTGAAACAGATTGATTCCGAGTACGTTCATTGGCGCCATCGTGATGGCCGCCGGCGGCGGTCCAAACACATTCCTTGCGAACTCGCCTCTCGTTTTCCCCTTTGGACTTCGCTCGGCGTTCTTCCTCTCCGTCAATTATCAAAGAGCCTCTGTTGTAACTAGTGACAAATACGTCTTGTTGTGATGATAGTTCTACTATTCACCAAAACCTCGAATCAGTTGTTGATTTGTGAGCCTTCGGCGCGATCAACGTCCGGAGTGGCTATTGGTCGGAAGCTGGGATTATACTAATCATTTCAGGTAGAGCGAGCCCCACTTCTTCAAGCTATAAAGCGCCCACGGTCGCGCCCAGTTGCCCTCTCCGGCCTGGAATCCTCGCCAGACTCGTTCAACCTCCGGATGAGACAGCAACTCGTCAAATCGGCCGCCGCCGTGGCGGTCGAACAGTACGGCTTCGACTTCCATAGCCAGCGGGCCGCGCAACCATGACTGAAAGGGCAGCCCGAAACCGACCTTGGGCCGCTTTACGATCGCTTCCGGCAACTCACCGGCAACCGCGGCGGCGAGTAACGGCTTGACCCGACCGCGCGAGAGCTTTATTCGACCTGGCAATCCCAGCACGTACTCCACCAGTGAGTCGTCAAGCATCGGCACCCGCAGTTCGATCCCGTTCGCCATACTCATCGCGTCGTTGTCCCGAAGCAGCATGTTCCGCATGTAGCAGGAGAGTTCGAGCCGTGAAATCTCGTTGACCGGGTCGCCATCCCTATCCGCGACGGACCAGGACGGCGTGGCCCAATCGCTGGAGCGTTCGCCGAGCAATGCCGCACGCGCGGATGAGCCGAAGAGTTGGCGCATGACGAAATAGGGATGGCCTTCGGCCGGCCCGCTTAGCCAGTCGGCCAGCTTGCCCCACCCGTCTTTGCCGGCGACCAGCCGCCGGACGAGCATCGCGAAAGGACGACGAATCGCGGGACAAAGCCGCTGGAGGAACTGCAATCGGGCATTCCATCGAAATGACGCGTAGCCCGCGAACAGCTCGTCGCCACCCAGACCCGAGAGCACGACTTTAAGCCCCCCGAGTTTGGCGGCCCGCGCTACGACGTAAGTGTTGATACCGTCGACGGTCGGCTGATCGGCCGCGGCCAGCGCCGGCTCAAGCTCTTCGATCAGCTCTCGCGCGCTCAGCCGGATCTCGGCATGAATCGTATGGAAGGTTTCGGCTACCAGACGCGAGTAGCGCTGCTCGGAGTATTCGGGCTCATCGAATACCACCGAGAGCGTGCGCAGCGGCTCGCGCGCGTTCATCGCGGACAATGCGACGAGCGCGCTGGAATCGAGCCCTCCGCTCAGGAATACGCCGACCGGAACGTCGGCCACCAGATGGCGCCGCACCGCGTCCTTCAGCAGCGTGCGTACTTCCGCGACCGCGGATGCTTCGTCGACTTTGTTCGCCGGTGGTGGAAGGGTGCATAAGTCCCAGTAGCGCCGTTCCTCGAACCCGTCGGCGGTGGCGATCGCGACCGAGCCGGCGCCGAGCGAACTGACGGCCCGCACGATCGTCAAGGGTTCCTGGACCGCGCCAAATTCTAGATATGAATCCACGGCCTCAACGCTCGGCGCGGCCGAAACCAGGCCGCCGGCAAGGAGCGCGCGCACCTCGGAAGCGAAGACCAGGGCGTCCCGGTCGCGATGATAATAAAGCGGCTTGATTCCCAGCCGGTCGCGCGCGAGCAAAAGCGCCTGGCGCCGCGCGTCCCAGATGGCGAAGGCGAACATCCCGTGCAGCCGCTCCAGGCATCGCTCGCCAAAAAGGCGATAGGCCTTGAGCACGACCTCGGTATCGGTCGCGCTTCGCCAGTCGCTCTCGCCCAGCGCGGTCAACTCGATCCGAAGCTCGCGGAAGTTGTAGATCTCACCGTTGAAGACGATCCAGTTGCCGGTGACCGGATCGCGCATCGGCTGATGGCCGGCGGGGGTCAGATCGATAATTGCGAGGCGGCGAAACCCCAATACCAGAACGCCGGCCGTGGTTCGGATGGTCTCGAAGCCCTCGTCGTCGGGTCCGCGATGCTCGAGCTCGCGCACTATCGCGGCCACCGCGTAGCGAGCGCGATGCTCGTCAGGCGACCAGACCCCGGCAATGCCGCACATCACTTCCCCCCAAAGTGGCGCGAGCGGGGGCGCGCCGCTCCTACGCGGGCGCCTTGCGCAGAACCGTAACCAGAAAGGAGCCGAACCGCAGCCGATTGCAGATCAGGCGGACCAAAGCGTCGGGGATCAGCGCTATCAGCGCGCTCTTCAGGCGCCCGGCGGGAAGCGGCACGAGTTCGTTCTTGCCGCCGTACACCCGGAGTAGTTCGACCCCGAAAAACTCTTCGCAAAGTCTCCGCCATTCCCTGGGCTTGTAGTAGCGAGCGAGCGCGCCGTCCGTAACTTCCTGCACGACCCGATTCACCGAACCAAGCTTCACGAGCCGTCCGCGTATGATTCCATGGAGCGCGAACCCGATTACCCACCAGAGCCAGAAGCTTCGGTGATAGACCATCGTGATCGCCGTTGCGCCCGGCTTGAGCACGCGATGGATTTCGCTGAGCGCCCGTCGGGTGTCTGGCGAATGATGGATAACGCCCCAGCTCCACACCAGGTCGGCGCAGCAATCGGCGAGCGCGAGGCTCTCGGCGTCCATCCTGCAAACCATGCCCGGCAGGCCCGCGAGTTCGAGGCGCCGGCGGGTGGCGCTCGCGGCGCTTTCGGTCAAGTCAATCCCGATAAAACTTCCTGCCGCGCGCGCGAGCAGCCCGGCGTGGCTGCCCATGCCAACGCCGATTTCGATTACCCGCTTGCCCGATAGCTCGCGATACGGAATCAGTTCGTCAAATGGGGTCGTCGTCCACGGCATATAGACTCGCGCGGCCTCGAAAAAGCGCCGATCGATTTCCGCAAACCAGGCCCGGCTCAGTCCTTCGATGGCGACCGGATGGCGCCAGTCGTAGCGCATCGGATTTTGTTCCCACCAGGTCCGATTGGCTCGCCGCCAATCCGGCGCCGAACCGCTGTCGGGAAGCGCCGTCGGTCCCGAAAACCCGCGCGCCTTGGTTTCACCCCATTGATTCATTGTTGCCGGATTCGCTGTACGGTTGAGTGCCATTGCACGATTGAGTTTCCAGGGGATTGGCCGAGAGCGCGGCATCAAGGTCGATCGGTTCTCCGCTGCGTATCGAATCGGCGGCGGCGAGGGTTGCCAGCGTTGTCATGACGTAGGAATCGAACGGAACGGGAGCGCTGCCGCTTCGCACCGCTTCGATAAACGACGCCATCTCCGGTTCGTGCCCTTTGTTCGCGGAGTTGACCAGCACCCGCGTCCGGCGCTCGGCGGTCGCGGTCAGGGTTTTGAAGTCGTCGATGACGAAGAGCCGCCGGCCGCCGTAAACCTCGATTCGTTCCTTGCCCGCGGTGATATCGCCCAACGAGGAGTAAGTGAGCGTCGCGGACGAGCCGTCATCGAATCGGATCGTCATCAGGAAATTGTCCGTCGCGCCGATGCGGTCGGCCGCCGGCGCCTCGCAGAATATACGTTCCGGCTCGGCCCCGGTGATGAACCGCATAAGATCGACGAAATGGCAGCCCTCGCCGATCAGCCGCCCGCCGCCGGCGATTGGATCGTGCATCCAACTGCTCGCAGGCAACTCACCGGCGTTGACGCGGTAGTGGATGAGAATCGGACCGCCGCGCCGATCCAGCTCGTCACGCAGGCGTTGCGCGTGCGGAGAAAATCGCCGGTTGAAGCCCACCATCACAATCGGCCGCCGGCACGTACCATCGCCGGCGCGATCGAGCGCCCGCTCGTACTCGCCGGCAAGCATCGCGAGGCTTTCGCGATCGAGGCAGAGCGGCTTTTCCACGAACACCGGTTTTCCCTGGCGCAGAGCCTCGGCCACGATCGCCGCATGGGTGTCGTGCCGGGTGAGCACAAACGCCGCGTCGATCTCGGGATCGGCGAGAATTTGCCGATAATCGGTCGTCGCGTAAGCAGCGTTCAACGCCGCGGCGACTTCGCGGGCGTTTATCCCTCCGGATGCCGCCACCGCCCGAAAGCGGATGTTCGGAACACGCTTGAGCGCCGGTAAAATAACGGCTTTCGCGAAGAGCCCGGCGCCGATCAGACCCAGACGCACACATCCGTCCATGCGCCGCGTCCCGTTATCGTAGCGCTTAAGCCCCGTCCGGCCCCATCGCGGCGCCTTTTCTTTGTAAGTCTGATAGCGCAGAACGATTCCGAGCGGAGCTTCGTCGGGATCCTCGAGCACGCGGTAGGCGCGCTCGGCTTCGGCGGCGGCGAAGCGATGGGTAATCAGCGGCGCGACGTCGATTCTTTTTGCGGCCAGCAGCTCGACGAACGCCTCCATGTTGCGCCGCTCGGTCCATCGTACATAAGCGCGCGGATAATCTGTTCCCTGCTCCTCGTAGAGTGGGTCGTAGCGGCCCGGACCGTACGACATCGAGACCCGAAGGCTCAGTTCCTTGCGGTAATACAGCTCGCGCGGAATCGTCATGCCGACCGATCCGATCACCACCACGTTGGCGCGCGCTCGGGCGATCTCACCGGCCAGCGCGATGGGTTCGTTGGAGGCGGTCGCGGCGGCGATTATCACCGCGTCCACGCCGTAACCGCGGCTGAATCGCGCGGCTCCGGCGATCGCGCCCGGACCGTCCTCTGCCGATCCGGCTTCCATCCCGAGGTCGAGCGCGCACTCGACCTTGCGCCGGTCGGGATCGAAGCCGATCACGTAACAGCCTGATGCGCGAGCGAGCTGGACCACGAGCTGCCCTACCAGCCCAAGGCCGACAACCGCGATTCGCGCTCCGAGCTCCGGTCGCGAAAGCCTGAGCCCGTGCATCGCGACCGCGCCCACGGTGGTGAACGCGGCGACTTCGAGGCCGACGCTGCCGGGTACTTTCACCGCCAGATTGCGCGGGACGAAAAGGTACTCGGCATGATTCGCGTAGCCCGCGCCGGCGCAGGCGACGCGGTCGCCGACGCGAAACTCATCGAGCTCCGCCGCGACTTCAACCACAATTCCCGCCGCGCTGTATCCGAGCGGACCTGCCGTCAGCCGGCGCGCCTGCACGGCGTGATAGGTCTTGAGCAGTCCGTCCCGGCGCGCGTGATCGATGGCCTCGCGCACCAGATCGGGGTGCTCCATCGCCAGCGCCAGATAGCCGCCGGTCGCGTTGCGAATCGCGCTCCGTTCGGTGCCGGCGCTGATTAATGAAGCGGCACCGCGCACCAGAATCCCGGCGGTTCGAATCGTCGGCTCGGGAACCTCTTCCACCCGAATCCCGCGTTTGTCCCTGATTACCTGCTTCATCGTCTACCGTCTCAACGCTCGCGCCACGACAGCTCGTAACCGATCTGGATCGGGAGACGGCCCGTAACGTTGAGCGACCAGACTTCGTTGGGAACTTCGATGCCGAGCATCGGCGAGTACGCGGCTTCGGATTTTTCCCAGACAAGCGCGCCGTGAGCGCGCACCGTTGCGACTTCGGCGCCGTCGGGAACGCTCAGCGCGATTTCAGTGGGACTCCGGAGTTCGCCACGGACATCCGGATGCAGATGGAGCAGGCTCTGCGCCTGATGCCCGCCGACGCCGATGATTCGATCGGCCACCGACAGCGCTCCTCTGCGCCATCGAAAGTCCCGCCGATGAACGCACGGTGCCGGTAATCGCAGGTAGCCGTCGTGCGAAGCGGAAAATCGCACGGTTCCGCATGCCCCATGGAAGAACTGCTTGAAAGGATAGGCGCGGCGGCCGACCCGAAAAGCGCTCCACATCTCGGATTGGTCGGTCTCGTCTACCGCGACCGTATTGTGAGCGCGGGTCGAGCGCGCGCGCCGGCGCGCGGCCGACGCCGCGTAATCGGAAAT
This sequence comes from uncultured Pseudomonadota bacterium, assembly GCA_963759165.1. Classification (GTDB taxonomy): domain Bacteria; phylum Desulfobacterota; class Binatia; order Binatales; family Binataceae; genus DATJOQ01. Next base: position 200,996 of record CAVWXK010000002.1, read on the forward strand.
TCCCGAGTCGACCACGACCCGGCGTCCGAACAGCGAGAGCTCGAAGCTCAGCGTGTCGGCGTGGGCATGTCCCGGCTGGTAATCCGGCCCGATCGGCCCGAGGTCGGCGGCGAGATAATGGCCGCGAAACTTGTCGCGCACAAAGGCCAAGCCCGACTCCCGCGCCCATCCGTAAGGTTCACCGCCGCCCCATCGCAGCCCCAGTCTGCGCCCGTAGCCGAAAAGTTCCGCGGGCCCCAGCGCGATCTCGTGCGCGGAGTCGTTGAGCAGCGCGATCTGGCCGTCGGGATGAAGCAGGCGCTCGAGATGGCCGAGCATCACGCCGGCGCATCCCTTGATCTCCTCCACAAAGCCGGCATCGAGCCGCGCGCCGAAATTGATCAGATCGAGCAGCCCCTCGAGGACAATCGAATGGTACATGGGACTGCGCTCGAAGTGGCCGCCGTCGGGCAGGACCTGTTCGCGAAGCTGCTCGCGCATAATCGCCCGACCAGTCGCGAGCCATCGCGCGGGCTCAGGGCCTTCAAACGTCATCCCGGCGCAGATCAGCGCCCGCGCGTTCTCCAGCAGATGGTTGCCCATGAGATGATATTCGAGGTTGCCGGCCAGATGTCGCGCCTGAGCGTAGATGCTGCAAAGCCATCGCGGACGAGGCTCACTCCGGCGCTGGATTATCCATCGCAGCAGGCTGACCAGACGGCGCGAGACCGGATACGGATCCCATCCGAGCTGGCGGCTGTCGCCGTTGCGATCGATCCAGTCGTCAACCACCCGGACCGCAAGCTCGTCGGGCAGTTCAGTCAGGTAATCGAGGTAATGAACGTTGTACAGCCACAGTTGCGACTTGGTCCGATCCCGCCAAAACGCCTCGCTCAGGAGCGCCGATGAGAGCCCGGCGATGGTGAAATTGCCATTCGAGATGCGCGCGGGCGGCCGAGGAAAATAGGTCCGTCGCTCGCGGTAGTCGGCCCTGAGCCAACACCGCGAGGCCATCGAGGCCCGCTTGATTTTGCGGCGCACCCTCGCAATCGGCCGGCGAAGGATTTGTCCAGGCTGCAGGTATCGTATCGTATTGAGCCACAGCAATGGCTGAGCGGCGATGCTCATGTGATTTCGAGCCGGCGCCCAGCCGACTTTTACCTCGCCGGGCGCCGGTACCCCCCCCTTAGTGCCGGCCCCCAAGGATGCCCGGACCGGCCTTTATGCGAGTTACCAAAGCCGCCGGAGCGCGACTAGTGACAATTTATTGAATGCGGCGGGAAGATTCTTTTTTTACGTGCCGGGGAACCAGCGTGGTGGGTCTGAGGTTCGCGTAATAAGAATGGGGGCGTTTCCAGTGCCCGATTGCGGTCGCTGAGCGTTGGATGCCGGAGCGAAGAATCTCATTCCACCCACGTGCGCGAAGGCACCGGGTTGACGCAATGCTCGCCTTGGTTTGCCAGGTCCAGGAAGTTTCGCCCAAGTATAGCCGCTCGCGGACGCCGGTCGATTGCACTAAGCTTCCGCTATCGTCAGGGATTGCGGCGCAGTCCCGATAAGGGGGGCCTCATGGCAACGGCACTCATACCTGGTCACGATCCCGGAACCAATTCCCGGTATCCCGCCCGTTCCCTATCCCCGCAAGGCTCTCTGGAAGCGGCGGTTATGAAGATGAAGAAGACAATGATTGCCACCCTGGCGCTGATGCTCGGGTTCTCGACCGTCGCTTGGGGCGGCGAAATGACCGATACCGATCAAAACCCCTTCACCACTAGCGCTGAGTTTGCTAACCGGCCTTGGAACGCCGCTAACATCGACGCGCTCCGTGCCTTGGACAAAGCTGTCATTTCGAAGTTCTACGATACGGTACTAGAGGGGCTCGCGGAGGGAGTGGACATGGGTGGTCTCGCTTGGGTGGATCTGGCGGGCGACGGAAAATACGAGCTGCTGGTAACTTGGGTGTCTAAATACTGGGCTCATTTGGATATCTTTTGGCAGGACGCGCCAGGGAAGCTGAGGGTGCAGTCGTTTGACGGTGCTGGCATTGATCCCGCTCAAGCGATCAAAGATTTGAACGGCGACGGGAAACAGGAACTGATTGTCGGCTCCAAACTCGACTCGGATGCCCGTACACCTCTGCTACCGACGCCGGTAGCCTACTGGCCCCAGGTCTATCGCCTGCGGAACGGACGCTACGTGGAGGCGAGTGGTGATTTTCCAAGTTACTATACCAAGCTTCTGCCGCGGCTCGAAAAGCGTGTCCGCAGATTGCGCCAGGTCGTCGCCGAACAGCAGGGCAAACCCAAGCCGACTCCTGGCCGGCATGAGCATCCAACAAATGGTGGACGTTGAGTGGTTCGCTGCGGGGCGCGCCCTGGCGGTGGCGGTGATGGAGCGAGACAAGATCCTGCGTGTGCTGGGTCGCGACCCCGATGCGGGACTGGCAGAGGCGCGGGAATGGATGAAAAGTCCGGACCCGGAACTGGCGGAAGATGCGGTTGTGGTACTCAGAGACATGGGAGGACACCCGCAGGATTTGGCCGCCGCGAAGCGCGCCCTGATTCACTTGGACCCCTCGGAAGCGGAGCTGCAAGATTTCATCGACAAGCAGAAGCCGTAGTCCGTGCGCCCATGCTTACCGGCATCGCGCCCTGCTTCGCCTGGATCTGTGGGGGAGGTCGAAGCTCGAAGACGACGGCAAATAAAAACCTGCCGCCGCTCCATATCCCGCCGCCCCCTATCTCCGCAAGGCGCGGCGGCGCGCGGGTACTGGCTTAATCTGCCTTCGAGTGTCTGAATTTCAAAGCGCGAGTGGCTTAATTTCCCGGCTATTCGGATTCGTGCTGAGAAGCCAGCTTTGTGTCCTTGTCGTAGCACATCGTCACAGTGTGTTTGGCGTTCCGGGTTGCGCCTTCGACCGGCGACGAAACCACCTCAGCCAAACCAAGGGTAAAAACATCGGCCACCGCTTCCGTGGCCGCGATTGCGCCTTTCCCCACTCCACTGGGACCATGCGTGTAGAGCTTATAAACGTCACAGGACTGATCGCCTTGCTTAACGGTTGCGGTGGGAGCGCCTAAGACTTCCACGATTTGGAGACGGGATTCGCCTACCGTGAATTGCGACGTATCGACGGGGTCTGGCCGCGTTGCTTCCATAACAACGGAACAACGGCTACTAAAAAGCGCGACCAAAGCGAGCGCGGCGACGTGGAGAGGTTTCATGCTGGCGGTTGTAGCGCGCGGCTCAGAAAAGCGAAAGACCGAACCTCCCCTATTCACAGTCTGTGCGTCGCCAATGGCTGCCAGTGCCCTCCAATAGGGCCGCCTATCGCCCGCATTCAGCTTGACTACCAAACCCCGATGGCGTACTCGTATTTGTATTAGGGGCGCCCCATGCGAGACATACGAGCAGACCTTAAAGACCGATTGGCGGAATTGGTCAAGGAACGAGCCGAAGTTGAAAGCCGCCGTGAGAACATCGCGGCCCGCGAATCTCAGCTAAAGGCCCTCATAAGGGAAGAGGACGAGCGCTGGGCCGGCGTTCAGGAAAGGTTATTCCCCGAAGGTACTAGGGATAAGGGCGAAGCCGAACATCCAGTCTTGTCGGCTTTCCTGATTGACCAGCTTCGTAGCGGCCCACGTAGCAAAGACGATTTGGTTAAGGCAGCGACCGAGGCTAATTTTCCGTTCGGGGCGAAAAGCCCACGGCGAAGCATTCATTTTGCACTCGTGGGTCTGGAAAACAAAAAGCTTGTGCGATGGGCGGGAGAGTTGTGTGAGCTAATAAAGAAATAAAAACCGGGCCGTGTCACCGGCCCGGTCGAGAGTTGGGCTGCCTGATGGCAGGCTCCATCTAGCGTGATACGAGCCTACCGGATTCATCCCCAGCCCGCAACAATTTCCATTTGCGCCGATCAGGGGCGCGAGTGGATGGGAAGGTGAGTCTTATGCGGTTACCCGACCGCACGAGAAGACGCTGAAGTGTGTGTAAAAGGACTGGCGGTGCCCCCGTAACTCAATTGGACAGAGTGCCCGACTACTAATCGGGAAGTTGTGGGATCGTGGCCCACCGGGGGCACCTACCAGGACCATATCTAAGCGTTTTTCCTTGGTTTATTCCAGTACGGGCTTTTGCATTTCGGGCAAACGCGCGGTTCCTCGTCCTTTTGACGGGGTACCCATTCGTGCTCACATCGTTCGCATCTGAAGCCCGATAGCTTCACCTTGGCCATACCGCACGGTATAGCAGCCGGACGGTATTACGTCAAGTATCTTACTTGAAGGTATTGACAATGACTGTACCTAGAAGTATATTACCAATAGGTAAGCAATGGTTCCCCCAAAACAAAGCCCCGCCCGAACCGGCAAGTCCGAACGGGGCAACAACCCCACGCGAATTGCTTCACGCGAAGCCGCCAATCTGAGCGTAGCACGTTCGCTGTGGGCCAACGAAGGAAGGCCCCGATGAACACCCTACCATTTGAGAAACAAGTCCAAGTCATCAGCGCACTAACCGAAGGCTGCTCGATTCGCTCGACTGAGCGCCTGACCGATGTAAACCGCAACACAATAATGAGCCTTGGCGTCCGCGTTGGCGACGGCTGCGAACGTCTCCACGACGGTATGATGCGCGATCTGCAAGTGAACCAGATCGAGCTAGATGAGCAGTGGGACTTCATCGGCAAGAAGCAGAAGCACGTCGCGCAAGGCGATCCCGCTGAAATGGGTGAGGTATGGCTGTTCGTCGCGTTGTCGGCCACGCACAAGGCCGTGCTGAGCTATCTGGTAGGCAAGCGCTCCCATGAAAACACGCGCGCCCTGGCGCTCGACCTTCGCGCCCGCATCGTTAACCGCCCGCAGATAACCAGCGACGGCTATGCGCCCTATATCGGCGCGGTAGAAGCCGCGTTCGGCACGGATGTCGATTATGCGATGGTCACGAAGCACTACGTCGGCGATTCCAACTTGCCCGACGCGGCGCATCGCTACTCGCCGGGTCACGTCGCGGGCGTCGAGCGGACCGTGATAAGAGGCAGGCCCAATCCCGACAAGATCAGCACGTCCTATGTGGAGCGTTTCAACCTGAGTAGCCGCATGTCCATGCGCCGATTCACGCGTTTGACCAACGCGTTTTCAAAGAAGCTTGAGAACCATCGCGCGGCGGTCGCCCTGTGGGTCGCCTTCTACAACCTGTGCCGCGTGCATGAATCGCTGCGCTGCACGCCCGCGATGGCGCTGGGTGTCACGGATCACATTTGGACCATCGCGGAGCTTGTGCAGGCTGCGCTTGCACCGTCAGACGTGCCGCCGTTGCCGAAGCCGAGACAGCAATCGACGCTCAGGACAGGATACAGGCCGTTCAGGCCGGTTGTAATTCGAGGCGGAGGAATCACTCCAAAACGCTAGAGGAGCCGTTGCTGGGTAGGCGAGGGCACTTTGATGAAATCCAAGATCCTCACGAAAGCGTATTCGTTTTGCATCCCCCTAGGAGTGCGGGTCACTTTTATCCGCAACACGCCTTTCAGTATGTCCCCTTCCGTGAAGGAAATTTCTTTATCGTGAACCTTGCGCCAGAATTCCTTGTCCTTGATGTACGCGTTGAATTTGTCCTTGCCGGAGCCAAACGTCCATTTGTTTCCGTCGATATACGAGAGCTTGATCACGGGATGAGAGACGGTATGCTCGCCTTCATGCAGCGTTTTTACCGATGGTTGGTCTTCTTGAGCTAGCTCAATACTTACGGGGCGAGCGGCTGGAATATCGTCGCGAGATACCGACTCGATCACTTCGGTGTCTCTCTTAACCTCGAATGTGTCTATGCCGGGACTCCGCAGCGGCTTCACTACGCCATCAAGATCGCGCCGAATGTCAGGGTCGGCGTAAACTTGGAACACGTCCGCACGAACAGTGTAGTTATTATTGACTATCTGTAGCGTGACACTTCCGCTTTCGAGGGTTGTTCCTTTTGGTGGGGCTTGCCCCCGAAGGCGCTTGTACAAAGCAATCACGCCCTCGCTTCCTTTGCGGGCGAGTCCGAGAATTTCCGCTAATTCTTCTGCCGCCTTGACTTCGCTGCCGAGGAGAAAGTCCTTCAGCTTTTGGACGATCTCAAAAGTTACCTTGAAGGAGCCGTGCTTGAATTCCGAGCGGACGTTGACGGAGACTTCCGCGCGATCCCCATTCAAAAGAAAATTCGCCCGTTCGCAAAGATGTCCTAACGATAGGAGTGCGGGCGCAAGATCGCGCACGTCCATACTCCCCGTGCGGACGGCCTCGCCATTGTACGCAACTTCGAATTGAGCTTCGCTCACCCTACGCCGACGTTGTATGCCGCGAGTGCGGCTGACTGCAAGTGTCTTAATTTCCCGCCCTCAGTGGCTTAATTCAGCCAGTACCGGCGCGCGGGAGAGGCCGGGCGATGTAGAGCGTGATTGGCTACGGGAACAAGCGCCCGGCCATCATCACCATCCCCTGGTGTGATGAGTCTGAAGTTCGCGTAACAAGAAGAGGAACGGTTTCCAGCACCCGATTGCGGTCATCCTGAGCGCCAGCGAAGGATCTCGCCCGGTCTTCCGGGCGTCAGGCGTGGGCCGGGACTTGGGCGCGCGGAGGACCGCGCGAGATCCTTCACGGAGCCTGCCCTTGAGTCGTATGCCGAAGGGTTCAGGATGACGTGAGAATCGCGGGTGTTGGGTATTTTATAAGCGAACTCCAGACTCAGGAAACTACAGGCCGGCGGTCCTGATGATCTCACCGAGACCCTGCTCGATCATCACCTGCGGTCGCCATCCGAGGATCTGCTCGGCCTGGCTAACGTCGGCCAGCGTGTGACGAGGATCGCCCGGCCGCGCGGGAACCTTGACGGTTGCGCCACCGATCATCGCCGCGATCCGATTGACGCTGATGTTGCGGCCGCATCCGATGTTGAGCGCGCGACCGTCCGCGATCGGCGAATCCATGGCGAGCAAATTGGCGCGGACCACGTCTTTGACGTGGGTGAAATCGCGGCTCTGCTCGCCGTCGCTCTGGATGGTGAGCGGACGGCCTTCGCGCCGGGCGCGCAGGAACGCGCTGATCACGGTGAGATAAGCGCCCTCGGTCGCCATCCGCGGCCCGTAGACATTGAAGTAGCGCAGGGTCAGCGTCTGGAGGCCGAACAGGCGATGAAACAGACGCGCGTATTGCTCGCCCATCAGCTTCTGCAATCCGTATGGGTTGAGCGGATTGGGCGCCATGTCTTCGGTGAGCGGCAGCTTCGGTTGATCGCCGTAGACCGACGATGATCCCGAATAGACCACCCGCCGCACGCCGGCGTCGCGAGCGGCCACCAGGACGTTCAGTGTGCCGACGACGTTGACCATGTGAGTCTCGACCGGTTTCTCGATCGAGAGCGGCACGCGGGGCAACGCCGCGGTGTGGAAGACGCAATCGACCTCGCGAAACGCATCGCGAATCGAATCGGAGTTGCGGATATCCGCCTCGACCAACTCCGCCGCGGGATTTATTTGCTTGCGCCTGCCGGTCGCGAAGTTATCGAGCACCCGCACCCGGAAACCCTGCTCGACCAGCGCGTCGACCAGATGGGAGCCGATGAATCCCGCGCCACCGGTCACCATGACCAGGCGCCGGCTGCGCGATGTCTGCGTTCCGCTTTCGCTCATCACTTCCAGATTCTAGCTTCAAGCCGCACGAGCGGGCCATACAGCGGAGCGCCGGAGACGCGAGAACGATCGCGTTGCTGGAGCCTAGATTACACCTCGCCAAGCCGTGTAAAGTTAACGGTCACACGATGACGTTTGAACCAATCGCACAGCCTGGAGCCTGACCGGCTCGCCACCTGCCAATAGCTTAAACTCCGGAAAATGACCTCACCTGCGCAACGTCTCAACCTTCTGCGCGAAGTGCTCGCCGAGCGCATCGTCGTCATCGACGGCGCCTCCGGCACCTCGATTCAAGAGATGCAGCTTACGGCCGCCGATTTCGGTGGAGCCGGAACTCGAGGGCTGCAACGAGAACCTGGTACGGACCAGGCCCGACGCGGTCCGCAAGTTACACCAGAATTTTCTCGAGGTCGGCGCCGACATCATCGAGACCAACAGCTTCGGCTCGACTTCCGTGGTGCTGGCCGAGTACGGCCTTCAGGCCGACGCTCGCGAACTTAACCGTCTCGCTGCTGCGATTGCGCGCGAGGCAGCCGACGCCGCCGGCACCCCGAACAAGCCGCGGTTTGTTGCCGGCTCGATGGGCCCGACGACCAAGACCATCTCGGTCACCGGCGGCATCACGTTCGACATCCTGTGCGCCGCCTACCAGGAACAGGCCGAAGGTCTGATCGAGGGCGGAGCCGACCTGCTGCTGCTCGAAACCGTGCAGGACACGCTCAACGCCAAGGCGGGACTGGTCGGTATCGAGCGCGCGATCGAGAAGCTTGGAATCGCGGTTGCGGTGGCGGTCTCGGGCACGATCGAGACCATGGGCACACTGCTCGCGGGGCAGGATATCGAGGCCTTCTACGCCTCGCTCGCCCATCGCGACCTGCTCTGGATCGGGCTGAACTGCGCCACCGGCCCGGACTTCATGACCGACCATCTGCGCACGCTGGCGGAGATCTCGCGCTTCAACGTCGCGGTGGTGCCCAACGCCGGCCTGCCCGATGAGGATGGCCGTTACAACGAAACCCCGGAGATGCTGGCGCAAAAGATCGGCCGCTTCGTCGAGCAGGGATGGATCAATCTGGTCGGCGGATGCTGCGGCACGACGCCGGAGCATATCCGGCTCCTGGCGCGGATGGTCGAGGGCGTCAAACCTCGCCGCCCTTCCACGCTCAGGCGCTCGATCGTTTCCGGCATCGAGGCGCTGGTGATCGACGACAACACCCGCCCGGTGATCGTCGGCGAACGCACCAACGTGCTCGGCAGCCGCAAGTTCAAGCGCCAGATCGCGGAAGGAAAGATTCGAGGAGGCCGCCGAGGTCGGACGCGTGCAGGTACGTCGGGGCGCCCACGTGCTCGACGTATGCCTGCAGGACCCCGACCGCGACGAAAACGCCGACGTCACCCGCTTCATCGAAATGTTGGTCAGGAAGGTGAAGGCGCCGCTGATGATCGACTCGACCGACCATCGGGTGATCGAAGAGGCGCTCAAACGGACCCAGGGCAAATCGCTAATCAATTCGATCAACCTCGAAGACGGCGAGGAGCGCTTCCGCAGGATAGTGCCGCTGGCGCGCCGCTACGGTGCGGCGCTGGTGGTCGGCTGTATCGACGATGACAAGCTGCAGGCGCAGGCGGTCACGCATCAGCGCAAACTGGCGATTGCGGAACGCTCGTTTCGGCTCTTGACCAAAAAATATGGTGTCGCGCCCGAAGATATAATCTTCGACGCGCTGGTGTTCCCGATTGGCACCGGCGATCGCAACTATATCGGCTCGGCGGTCGAAACCATCGATGGCATCCGCGCAATCAAATTCGCCCTGCCGCAGTGCAAGACGATCCTCGGCATTTCCAACGTCTCCTTCGGATTGCCGGAGGCCGGGCGCGACGTGCTGAACTCGGTGATGCTCTATCACTGCGTCGAGGCCGGCCTCGACATGGCGATCGTCAACGCCGAGAAGCTGCAACCTTACGCCCTGATTCCGGAAGAGGAGCGCCAACTGGCGGAAGATCTGATCTGGTGGCGCGGCGCCGATCCGATCGCCGCCTTTGCCGCCTACTTTCGCGTCAAACCGGCCAAGCCCTCGATCGAGCTGCGCAAGTCGATGCCGCTCGATGAGCGGCTCGCGCTTCACATCCTCGAAGGTTCGCAGGGAAGGACTGACCGAGGACCTCGACGAGGCGCTGAAGGATCGCGGACCGCTCGAAATCATCAACGGGCCGTTGATGAAAGGGATGGACGAGGTCGGCCGCCTGTTCAACGCCAATCAGATGATCGTAGCCGAGGTTCTGCAGTCGGCCGAGGCGATGAAGGCCGCCGTCGCCTACCTCGAACCGCACATGGAGAAGGCCGAGAGCGCGGCCAAGGGCACGATCATCCTCGCCACGGTCAAGGGCGACGTCCACGATATCGGCAAGAACCTGGTCGAAATCATCCTCGAGCAACAACGGCTATCGAGATCATCAATCTCGGGATCAAGGTGCCGCCCGAGGAACTGATCCGGGCCTATCGCGAGCATCGCCCGGACGCGATCGGGCTATCCGGCCTGCTGGTCAAATCGGCGCAGATGATGATGACCACCGCGCAGGACCTGAAGGCCGCCGGTATCCGATGCCCGCTGCTGGTTGGCGGCGCCGCGCTCTCCTCGCGCTTCACGCGGATTGAAGATCGCGCCGGAGTACGACGGTCTGGTGGCGTACGCCAACGACGCGATGAACGGGCTCGACCTCGCCAACCAGATCATGGATCCGACCCGCCGCGAGGCGCTGGCCGGACGGTTGGCCGAAGATACGCGGAGGTTGGCGGCGGCAGTCCCGTTTCCGCGGACGGCGGCGCGCGGCGGGTGCCGGCCGGCTCGACCGATTCGACAGGATGTGCCGATTCCTGTTCCGCCCGATCTCAAGCTCGCACGTGCTCAGCGATTACGACCTCGAAGAAATTTTCCGTTACATCAACCCGGTGATGCTTTACACGCGCCATCTCGGGTTCAAGAACTTTCAGCAGGCACTGGACAGGCGCGACCCCAAGGCAACGGAATTGCGCGTGGCGGTCGCGGCTGTCGAAGAAGTGATGCTGGCGCGGGACGACATCAGGGCCGACGCGGTCTACAGGTTTTTCCCGGCCCAGTCCGACGGCAATCGCGTCGCTGATCTACGGCCCCGATCGCGCAACCGTTCTCGAGACCTTCACCTTTGGCCGTCAGAGCGATCCGCCCGGCTTGTCCCTCACCGATTTCGTCGCCAGGCGCTCCTCGGGTCGGATGGATTACGTCTGCTTCTTCGCCACCACGGTCGGCCCCGGCGTCCGCGCGCTCGCCGACGAGTGGAAGAACAAGGGCGATTATCTGCGTTCGCATATTCTGCAGGCGCTCGCGCTCGAAAGCGCCGAAGCATTCGCCGAATTGCTGCATCTCAGGATTCGACAGATGTGGGGTATCGGCGATTCGCCGGGCCTGACAATGAAGGAACTGTTCCAGTCGCACTACCGCGGACGGCGCTTTTCGTTCGGCTATCCGGCCTGCCCGCGACTCGAAGATCAGGAGCAACTGTTCAGGCTGCTCGAGGTTGAGAAGACTGTCGGCATAGCGCTGACGGAAGGCTTTATGATGGAACCCGAAGGCTCGGTGACCGCGATGGTGCTGCACCATCCGGAAGCTACGTACTTCGCCCTCTCGCCGTCGGACATCGAGCGGCTGGAGCGCGAGCTCGCGACGGGCCGGCAAGAAAGCTCATCGAGCAGCGGCACCGCCTAAGCTGTTTCGGCGCCACGGCGCCGAAACACATCCTCACAAAGCAGCCTCGAACGGCGGCGCAGCCGCTCGAACCATCCCGCGTCCTTGATCATCTGATGGTGTTGCGCCTATATAGCGAACCGGACCGCACAGAACCCGATTGGCGGCCATCGAATCATGCGACCACGAAGTTTCACATACTCCGCCCCGGCGACGCTCATCGAGGCGATTACGACGCTCCAGCGCTATGGCGAAGACGCCAAGGTGCTGGCGGGCGGGCAAAGTCTGCTCCCGATGCTGAAGCTCAGGCTTGCCTCGCCCAAGCATATAATCGACATCAACCGGATTTTGCACCTCGACGATATCCGTCTCGACGAGGGCGATCTGGTAATCGGAGCGCTGACCACCCACAACGCGATTGAAGACTCGGCCCTGGTTCGCGAATACTGTCCGCTGCTCAGTGAAATAGCGCCGCGGATCGCCGATCCGCTGGTTCGCAATCGCGGCACGATTGGCGGCAGCCTGTGCCACGCCGATCCGGCCGCCGACTTTCCCCTCGCGGTTATCGCGCTGAAGGCCGAGCCGTTCGCCCAAGGCCCCGACGGAACGCGCGCCATCGCGGCGGATGATTTCTTCGTCGGGTTTCTAACTACCGCGCTCCAGCCCTATGAGATTCTGACCACGATTCGGTTCCCGGCTTTGCGGCCGCGCAGCGGCGCCGCGCACATGAAACTCAGCCGTCGGACCAACGGTCTGGCGACGGTTGGCGTAGTCGCGATGGTCGCTCTGGATCAGGCGGGACATTGCGTCGATGTCGGCGTGAGCATGGCCGGGATGGCGTTATCCCCCATCCGGGCCAAGGCGGTCGAACAGGCGCTGCGCGGAAAGCGAATCGACGACAGCGCGATTTCGCAAGCGGCCGCCCTCGCGATCGAAGGAACCGATCCGCCCTCGGACGTTCACGGCTCCGCGAAATATCGTCTGGCCGTCGCGCCGACGATCACCGCCCGGGTGCTGCGACTGGCCTGCGAGCGCGCCGGGGCTCGGCTGTAGAAGGAAGCGGTCCATGCCCACCATCAGCGTCACCATCAACGGGGTTCAGTATCACGAAGAGGTGGAGCCGCGGCTCCTGCTGGTCGATTTTCTCCGCGACCGGCTGCGGCTCAGGGGCGCACACATCGGATGCGAAGACGGCTACTGCGGCGCGTGCACGGTCATGGTGCGGGGGCGCGCGGTCAAGTCGTGCATGATTCTCGCGATTCAGGTCGATGGCGCCGAGATCATGACCGTGGAGGGGCTGGCGCCCGACGGCGAGCTTCATCCGATTCAGCAGGCCTTTCACGAGCATCATGGTCTGCAGTGCGGGTTCTGCACGCCCGCGATGGTGCTGAGCGCTCGTTCGAGCTTCTTTCCCGCAATCCCGCTCCGAGCCCCGAGCAGATTCGCGACGGGATTTCCGGCAACATCTGCCGCTGCACGGGATACACCAATATCGTCAAAGCGGTCGGGGCGGCAGCCGCCAGGCTGCGCGCCGCCAAGACGTCGCACCGCGGCTTAAGCGCGGTTGCGGAGGCAGGTATGGCGCAAGAACGGACTCCGACCTGGATCGGCAAGGACTACCCGCGCAAGCAGGATCAGCGGTTTCTTACCGGCAAAGGCAAGTATACCGACGACCTCGAGCTTCCCGGGATGCTCTACGCGGCGATCCTGCGAAGCCCGTACGCTCACGCCCGGATCAAGAGCGTCGACGCGACGGCGGCGAGGAATCTGCCCGGCGTAGTCGCGGTGCTCACCGGAGAGCAGGCCGCCGCGATGTCGGAACCGCTTCCGCCGCTGATCGATCTGCCGGGCATGCGGCTCAACAAATCCTACGCGATCGCGGTCGGCAAGGTTCGTTACGCGGGCGAGGCGGTTGCGGCGGTCGCGGCGGTCGATCGGTACATCGCCGAAGACGCCCTGGAACTGATCGAGGTCGAGTACGAACCGCTGCCGGTGATTACCACCATCGACCAGTCGCTGGCGCCGGATGCGGCCCGCCTCTATGAGGACTGGGACAGCAACGTCACGATGGACCGGAGCTTTCGCACCGGCGACGTGGACAAGGCGCTGGCGCAGGCCGACTGCGTTATCGAGGAGAGCGTCTCGCACCATCGCTACACCGGCGCGCCGCTGGAGGGCCGCGCGGTTCTGGCCGATTACGAGCGCGCGAGCGGCGAGCTGACCGCCTACGTATCGACCCAGGCCCCCCATCAATCCCGAACGGTCATCGCTCAAATCCTGCGCATCCCGGAACAGAAGGTCCGGGTGATCGCGCCCGCGATCGGGGGCGGCTTCGGCAACAAGATTCAGGTCTACTCCGAGGTGATTCCGTGCATGCTTTCGATGGTCTCGGGGCGGCCGGTGAAATGGGCGGAGAGCCGCTCCGAGAATCTGACCGCGGGCGTCCATTCGCGCGACTACGTATGCAAGATGAAGGTCGGCTTTCGCAAGGACGGCGAGATCCTCGCGATCAAGGCGAATCTCATCGGCGACGTGGGATGCGACGGAACCAATCGCGCGGCCGGAATCGGCGCATTGGCGGTAGCGAGCGTCTACATCCCCGGACCTTACAAGGTCAGCGACTACGCGGTGGATGTCATTGGCGTGGTGACCAACAAGGCGCCCTACGGGGCGTACCGGGGCTACGGCAAGGACGTCGCCAACTATCCGCTGGAACGCGTCCTCGACATCGCGGCGCGCAAGCTCGGGATTTCGCCGCGCGCGATTCGGGAAAGGAATTTCATCCAGCCCGACGAGTTCCCGTACACCCAGTGCACCGGCCCGATTTACGACAGCGGCAACTATCCGCTGTGCCTGCGCCGGGTGCTCGAACGAATCGACTACGACGGCGTGCGCAAGGAACAGGAGCGCCTGCGCAAGGAAGGGCGCTATCTGGGCGTGGGATTCGCGGCGATGCTCGAGCCGTCGGGCGGGGCGGTTCCCAACTGCGTTTTCAACGGCTACGAGGCCGCCGTGGTGCGAGTGACGCCGGGAGGTGGGGTCACGCTGCTCACCGGCATCCAGGAGATCGGACAGGGCGTCGAAACCACGATGGCTCAGATCGTCGCCGACGAACTGAGCGTCGGCCCCGACGACGTCAAGGTCATCTTCGGCGACACCGCGATCGTCCCCTACGGACTAGGATCGTGGTCAAGCCGCGGCGCCACCTATGGCGGATCGTGCGCGCTGGAAGCGACGCGGAAGGTCAGGGACAAGATTCTCAAAATCGGCGCCTTTCTGCTTAAGACCAGGCCCGAGGATGTCGAGCTCAAGAACGGCAAGGTGACGCCCTGCGACGATCCCGCACGGGCGCTCTCGATCGCGGATATCGCCAAACAGGTTTATCTGTTCCCCGGGCCTTACGTCACGCTTCCCGAGGGGATGGAACCCACTCTGGAGGCGACCGCCTATTGGATGAGCCCGATCGTCCGATGGGTACCGGATAAGCAAGGAACGCTGAGCATCTACACCACGCATCCGAGCGCGGCGTTCGCGGCGGTTGTCGAGGTCGACGCCGGAACCGGTCAAATCAAGCTGGTGCGGTTTGCGGTGGCCCACGACGCCGGTACGCTGATCAATCCGATGGTGGTTGACGGACAAGTTCACGGCGGCGTGGTGCAGGGAATCGCGGGGATTCTGAGCGAGGAATTAAAGTACGACGAGGCGGGCAATCTGCTGAACACCAACTTCCAGGATTACCTCGTTCCCATCGCGCTCGACGTGCCGGACATCGAGGTTACGCATATCGTTTCCCCCTCGCCTTTTACGCCGCTCGGAGCCAAGGGGATGGGAGAAGGCGGTTCGATCGCCAGCCCGGCGGCCATGGTCAATGCGGTCGAGAACGCGCTGGAGCCGTTCGGGATAACGATCCGGGAAACCCCGCTCACACCTGAGCGGATACTCAATCTGATTCGCGGAGCGAAGACTCACTGAGGCGCACAAACGAAAGGGCGCGGTCGGATCCGACCGCGCCTTTTGATTTCCACTCGACGGTTTCGCTCGCGAGCCGGCTTCAGTCGCCTCGCACCAGGCGATGAGAATCGGTGTCGAAATGCTGGGTTGAGAATTCGAAGAGTTCCGCGTCCTCAAGCGCCTCCATCTGATGGACCAGGCCGGGGGGCACGTCCATACAATCACCGGCCACGAGCTCGAACTCCTCAATCGTGATCGAATCGGGCGATTCCTTGACGCGCACCTTGAGCCGGCCCGCGCGCAGATAGAACGACTCGGTCTTGAGCTTGTGGTAGTGCAGCGAGCAGCGCTTGCCCTTGCGAATCTCGAGAATCTTCCCGCAGTAAAGATGGTTGTTGGCGATCCAGACCTCGCGGCCCCAACCCTTGGGCTCTATATGCACGGGCCCGCGTGGCCGCCTCGTAGCCGTTTTCCGTTTCGGCTTTACGCCGTCGGAGGTGCTTCCGGAATTACGATTGTTATCAGGCTTCATCGCACAAACGACGGCAAAGTTTTATCGAGACGCAACACTAGGCATTGGCCTTCATCTCGCGCCGGGCAAGTTCGAGATCCGAATCGACCATCATCGCGACCAGATCCTGAAAGTTTACTTTGGGCTGCCATTTGAGCACGCGACGCGCCTTGGCCGCGTCGCCCAGCAGAACGTCAACTTCCGCGGGCCGCAGAAAACGGGGATCGAGCTCGACATATTGATGCCAATCGAGTTTCAGCCGATCGAAGGCCAGTTCCAGGAAATCGCGCACGGAATGATTCTCGCCGGTCGCGATTACGAAATCATCGGGCGCGTCCTGCTGCATCATCAACCACATCGCTTCGACGTAATCTCCCGCGAATCCCCAATCCCGTCTGGCTTCCAGATTGCCCAGCACCAGCTTCTGTTGAAGGCCGACCTTGATGCGCGTGGCGCTGCGGGTGATCTTGCGGGTGACGAAATTTTCGCCGCGCCGCGGGGATTCGTGATTGAAGAGGATGCCGTTGACCGCGAACAGATCGTAGGCCTCACGATAGTTCCGCGTCTGCCAATAAGCATAGACCTTCGCGCAGGCATACGGGCTGCGGGGATGGAACGGCGTGTTTTCGTTCTGAGGAGTTTCCGGCGCCTGCCCGAACATTTCCGAGGAGCCAGCCTGGTAGAACCGCACCGAACGGCCAACGCGTTTGTTGTGATCGCGGATCGCCTCGAGCAGGCGCAACGCCCCCAGACCGACTACGTCCGCGGTGTACTCGGGCTGGTCGAACGAAATCCGGACGTGAGACTGTGCCGCGAGGTTATAGACCTCATCGGGCATGGTCTGTCCCAGGATCCGGCGCAATCCCGTGGCGTCGCCCAGATCGCCGTAATGAAGCTGCAACTGCGAATCGTGGCGGTCAAAACCTTTGCGCAGGTGATCGATCCGACCGGTGGCGAAACTCGAGGTCCGGCGCACCACGCCATTGACCTTGTAGCCCTTGGCGAGCAGCAACTCCGCCAGGTAGGAGCCATCCTGACCGGTTATTCCGGTTATCAGCGCGCACTTGCCCATCGGCGTTCCAGCGATCGTCATCCGGCGACCAGACTAACGATAGCAAGTCGCCGAGTCAAAATCGCATCCGGAATTTCCATTTCCAGAGGCGCGGCCGCTTTTCGACATCAGCCCGCAGCCGGGCCGAGCGTGCCGGTACCGCTCAAGATCTCGCCCGAAGCCGGGTTTTGCTGCGTCTCGGACCCGTTGGCGACGTCGCTGATGCCCATCGAGAACCGACGCAACTGCAACTTGCGAGCACTCACAAACGATTCGATCAGTTCCAGGCGTTCTTTTGAAAGGGTATCGCCGGCGATCAGAACCGCGTCGAAAGCGGTATCTCCATAGATGCGGTCGAGTTCACTGATCGAGCCCAGCACTCGATAGCCGTGGAACAGCTTGCCGCGTTTGAAAGCGTCATCGTCAACAAAGCCGAGCATTCTGATTTTTTCCTTGCCGCCGATCGACAACAGGTGCCATAACGCGGCCTCACCACTGCTGTCAGCGCCTACGACAATCGCCGAACTTCGTGGCCGGACCAGCGAGTCGACGGTCTTGCGAAAGACGCGAAAAGAGAGGCGCGTCGCAAGCAACAGATTGAACACCAGAATCACGAAAATGCAGAGGATCGAACCCGAGAATCTCACCGGACCAAAGCGACGGATCGCAAACAGGAGAAGCCCGGCGAGCATCGCTCCCTGCCAGGAGCGCAACGCGTCCTCCAGGCCGAAGTGCCGCCACATCCCTCGATAGATTCCGGCAATGAAAAACGCTACGTAACTGGTTCCGATTACCCACGGCAAAACACCGGTCAGCAAAGAGAACAGGCCTGGCTCGACAACGAAATCCAGACGGATCAGAACCGCGGCACAATATGCGACGGTGATCAGCAGACCATCCAGGGCTATCTCGAAAACCCGCCGCTTCAAGTTCAAGCTCAGGATGGCGCCCGCGAGTCCGCTCAACCTGTGTTGCTCCAGCGCGGTGCCACCGTGCTCCAGGCTCAGGTCGATCAGGAACAATCCGACCAGCGTGAAGAAGAGCAGGCCCGCGGAAAGCGCGGCGACTACATAAAACTGCCGCAGGAAGCTCAATGCGATCGCGCACGCGCCGCCGGCGATCGCCAGCGCGCACATCACCTCCACGGTACGCGGATCCGACAGGCCCAGCTTGGCCATTCGATGATGAAAGTGATCCAGGCCTCGGCGGGAAATCGCCCTGCCCGTCGCCAGCCGGGTAATGGTGACGACCGAAGTATCAGTGACCGGCACCAGCATCACCAACAACGGAACCGCGGCCGCCGAGAGCCGCGAATGAGTAACAAAACCGCCGGCCTCGATCGACAAAGCACCCAGAATGAACCCGATCGGAAGCGCTCCCGCATCTCCCATGAATATCGACGCGGGGCTGCGGTTATAAAGCAGGAATCCGCCCAGCGCTCCGGCCAGCGCTAGTGCCCACCCGAGAACCATATCCTGATGATGCAAGCCCGCAAGCACGGCAACCGTCAGTGCCGAAGAGATCCCCAGCCCGGCGGCGAGACCGTCGAGACCGTCGATCAGATTCACCGCGTTGATCGTGGTGACCAGCCATAGGATGGTGAGCAGGACGTTCAGCGGGGGCCAGGGCAGGATGTTGAATATCGGCGCGCTCCTGATCACCAGCGCTACCGCCAACAATTGCAGGGTAAATTTGACGCGCGGCCTGAGCACTATCGCGTCGTCGAGCAGTCCGATAGCGAACAGCACAATCGCGCCCACTGCCAGCCATATCGGAACGTGACCGAGAAGCAGGAGCGCACCCAGGAATCCGGCGACTACCGCGGCGCCGCCCAGCAAGGGCGTGGGCTCGCGATGCCAGCGGTCGTCGGAAGGCTTGGATACGATTCCATAGCGAACGGCCATCCGCTTGGCGAGCGGAACGCCGCTGGCTGCGATTAGCAAACCTACAATCGACGTAAACAGCGTCGCTAAACTAACATCCACTTTCGTTGTCTCTCGGGTTGCCGAGTCTTTGACAAAGTCTTCGCAGTAACAGCGCTCCGCACCGATACGGCCCGGTCGAATGGCTACACACCGGCCGCAGTACCGTTCGACTCCGCGACCGCCTCAAGCATCTGGGCGAATCGGCGCGTAACAACTCGCCGGTCGAACTGCTGCTCGGCCAGCCGGCGTGCCCGACGGCCCATCTCCTTCAACTCGCCGGGATCGCTCAGGACATTCCGAATCGTCGTCACCAGGCCGTCTACGTCGCCCGGAGAGGTCACGAAGCCTACCCGATGTTCGGTTGCCAGGCGGGCAACGTCGGCGAAATCCTCCATCATGGCGACGAAAGGCCGACCCGCAGCCAGAATCCCATATACCTTGCTCGGCACCAGACAGCCCGCCGCTCCCGCCATCAGCGGAATCAGATGGAGATCCGCGGAAGCCAGCAAGTCACCGATGGTTTCCCTGGGATGATGAGGAAGAATCTCAAAGTTACCGAGGCCTTTGCTGCGAGCCTCGTCCTGCAGCCATTGTCTTCTTGCACCGTCACCGACCATCACGAAAAGGATTCGCTGGTCCGCACGAAGGCTCTCCGCCGCCGCCAGAATAACCTCGAGCTGCTGGGAAAGTCCGAAATTACCCGCATACATCACTACGAACTTGTCGCCGAATCGGCTGCGAGTTGAATTGCCGCCGTGAGGCCGGATCTTTTCACAGTCGATCCAGTTTGGAATAACCGCAATCTTGTCGTCCGCGACACCTTTTTTCAGCACTCGCCGCTTCATGTCATCACCAAGCACGACGATCGCGTCTGCCTTTGCGTAGGCAACCCGATTGGCGTGCTCCAACATCCACAGCAGCGCCCGGTTCCTGATACCGCCGGTCGCCTCAGCGATGTCAGGATACAGGTCTTGGCAGTAATACAAAAACCGCGAGCCCCACCTGATTTTTAACAGCGCTCCCAAAAGCCCCAGCAGTGGAGGATCAGTCTCCGCCACGACGACATCCGGTCTATCCAGACTCAACGACGCAGCCACGGCGAGCACGTAATAGCTTCCCAGGTTAACAAGCCGGCCTAGCAAGTTGCTCTTGGGCAGCCGTGTCCCCCAAGTGCGCACAACCGCCCCTCCCGCGCACGCCTCCGTTCGCCACAGCCCTTTGCTCCTGATTCCGCTATCATATGGGCCCGCCACCACCGTGACATCGCTATTCGCCGACAGGTCCTCCGTCAGTTCGCCCAAAAGCTGTCCCGTCGCCTCCGCGTCGGGCCAGAAAGAACGATTAAGAAACAAAATCCGCATGCGGCGTTGCGTCATCAGCAAATCAGCGGGTTCTGCCCTTCTCGTCCCCCCTATTTCGAAAACCCTTGCGCTTCACGCTCCAGGTGTCCCCTAACCAGTCCCTCGACAATCTCCGCCAGCGATACCGTAATATCCCAGCCCCTTAGCTCGGTCCTGATTTTCTTCAAGTCCGAAATGTAGCAGACGTGATCTCCCGATCGGTTTTGCTCTAAGTACTCGTAACGCTGCTTTCGTCCGGAGATAGTCTCCACCAAAGCGAATGCTTCGAGAATCGAGCAGCTGTTCCTCCGTCCGCCTCCGATATTGTAGACAGCTCCGCAACTAGGCTGTTCGATAAAAGCGTGAATCGCTCGGGCCACATCCAACGAGTGAATATTGTCGCGAACCTGCTTGCCCTTATAGCCGAATATTTTGTAGAGCCGGCCCTCCAGATTGCATTTGACCAGGTAGCTGAGAAATCCATGCAATTCGACCCCGGAATGATTCGGCCCGGTCAAGCAACCGCCCCTCAGGCACACGGTGCGAAGTCCATGGTATCGGCCGTACTCCTGCACGTAGATGTCAGCCGCGAGTTTGGAAGCGCCGAACAACGAATGTTTGCTCCGATCGACCGGAAAAGCCTCGGGAATACCGTCCGCGTAGGCGGGATCGGAGTAGTCCCATCGCGTCTCCAGTTCTTTCAGCGCGATATCGTTTGGCGCGTCGCCGTAGACCTTATTGGTACTCATATGGACGAATACGCCATCCGGCCGAACTCTGCGGTAGCCTTCCAGCAGGTTTAGGGTGCCGGCAGCATTCACCTCGAAATCATCGAAGGGGCGCGAAGCCGCCAAATCGTGGCTGGGTTGGGCCGCCGTGTGAACCACCACCTCGGCCTTGACCGCCGCAAGTAAATTCTCGCAGGCCGGTCTGTCGCGGATATCCATTTCGTGGTGCGTGAAGTTGCTGCAGGTTGCCTCGAGTCTCGCCTGGTTCCAGCGGGTGTCGCCCGCCGGGCCAAAAAAATCCGCGCGCATGTTGTTGTCGACGCCGTGCACCGACCAGCCGAACTCGGAGAAATAAGCGACGACCTCCGAGCCGATCAGGCCGGAGGAGCCGGTTACCAGCATGGTTTTCATGCGATTCTTAATGCCGTTGTCACGGGACTCTACGCGAGCGGTTCAGACCAACAAAACTGACCGGGGCACAGCTCGCTATACTGAGAATCGGCTCGAGAAAAAACTATTCCTTGCGAACGCGCCTAACCATCGTATTACCCAGAACAAGTAGATCCATTTTGGTTCGCAGGAAGCAGTCGATCGCTTCATTGGGCTTGCACACCACCGGCTCGTTCTCGTTGAATGAAGTGTTGAGCAGCACCGGCACACCAGTTTGCCGTCCGAATTCCTTAATCAGCTTGTAATAAAGAGGGTTCTGGCTCCGATTGACCGTCTGCAGCCGGCCGGTTCCGTCAACGTGAGTAGTGGCCGGAATCGCGGCCCGCTTTTGGGGACGCACACGATAGGCCATAAGCATGAAGGGCGACGGGTAAGACTGTTCGAAGTACTCCGCAGTCGCCTCTTCCAGGATCGATGGAGCAAACGGGCGAAACATCTCCCGGCGCTTGATCTTGGCATTGAGAATGTCGCGCATCTCGGGCCGCCGCGGATCGGCCAGGATGCTCCGGTTGCCGAGCGCCCTCGGGCCCCACTCCATCGGACCCTGGAACCATCCGACAACCTCTCCGCGTGCGACGCTCTCTGCGGTGAGGCGGCAAAGTTCGTCTTCGTCATCGAGCCTCCGAACCTCGCATCCCTGCTGCTCGATTTCGGCACTGCTTTCGGCCAGATGCTCGCGGATTGCGGCCTCAGAGAAAGTCGGCCCCCAGTAGGAATGCTCCATGACGAAGTCGCGACGATTGCCGAGCGTCTGATGCCATACATACGTCGCGGCGCCGATCGCGAGTCCGGCATCGCCGGCCGCCGATTGCACGTAAACCTCGTCGAACCCCGTGTTCTCAAGAATCTTGCCGTTCACCACGCAGTTGAACGCCACGCCGCCGGCCAAACAGAGCTTGCGCAACCCAGTCCGGGTCTGGAGAACTCGCAGCCGGCCGAGCAGCACCTCTTCGAGCCTTCGCTGCATCGAGGCGGCGATATTCTTGTGGCGCTGCTCCACATCCTCTCCGCTTTCGCGCGCCTTGCCCAAACGTTCGATCAGATAGTTGGAATAAAGCCTGCTGACCGCCGGCTCGCCGCGCTCCCAGGTCATCGCGACTCCGGCCTTGTGATGAAGGAAATAGTCGAAGTCGAGTCGAAAGCCGATCCAGCCGTTAGCCGGCGTCGCGACGATCTTGCGGAACTCGTCGATATATTCAGGCTCACCGTAGGAAGCGAGTCCCATCACTTTGTATTCGTCGCCGTAGCGGAGGAAGCCCAGATACTGAGTCAGCGCCGTGTAGAAAATTCCCAGCGAGTGCGGAAACGTTACCGAGCCGCCGGGATAAATTCGGTTTCCCCGGCCAATACCCCACATTGCGCTGGCGAAGTCGCCCAATCCGTCGACCGAAAACAGCGCCGCTTCTTCAAACGGTGAAACGAAGAAGGAGCTGGCAAGATGGGCGGTGTGATGCTCGACCCGGTGCACTTCGAGCCGCTCGGCGGGGATTTCCAGCGTGCGTTCCACCTCGTCGGCGATCCTCGCGAACCGGTCCTGAACCTGGATCCGATTCTTCGCCATCGACGGCATCCTGAGGGCGTACGCAGCCTTGCGCAGAAATCGCGCCCATGGATCGCGGGCAACGGCCAGAATCCGCACCTCCGCAGCGGATGCGCCGCTCGCTGACACCACCCAACGCAGCGCCTCGGCGGGGAAACCAGCTGCATGCTTGACGCGATTGAACCGCTCCTCCTCGGCAGCGGCCACCAGTCGGCCGTCAACCACCGCGGCCGCGCTCGCGTCACCGTGGTAGGCATTGATTCCCAGGATTGCGGTCAACTGACTTCGGTGCCGCGGTTGAAGAGCAAGGAACTATAGCAATCGCGCGTTTCGCGCGCCCTTCGGCTCCAGGAAAACTCTTCTGCCATCCAGTTTCGGCCCCTCCGACCCATGTCGGCCAGCGGCATAGTGCCGATACGCTCGACAGCACAGGCCAGACTACCAGGGTCGTTATCCACCCACAGGCCGCAAGCGATTTCCTCGATCCGCTTCCAGGGGGTGCCTTTACTTGCGATCACCGGAACCGCATGCGCCAGCGCTTCCGCCACGACCATGCCGAAGTTCTCGGTATGAGAAGGCACCACCGCAACGTCCGCGTTTTCAAACAACTTGCGTTTCGCCTCGCCAAGCACCTCGCCAACCATCTCCACCCGATCCGACAGGGCAAGCTCCTGGATCTTACGCCTGATGCTCGTTTCGTAATGCGCATCACCGGAGCCGGCAATAGTCAGTGTGTATGAACTTCCGTTCAGGAGCTTGCATGCCGCTAGGAGGTTTTCAATCGCCTTTATCGGATGCAGACGGCCGAGATACAGTAAGCGAAGCGCGCCGTTCCCCTCTATGTGCGCTGTCGTCCCGGGTACGTCGACGCCGTTAGGAATCAGCACGGTCTCAATGTCGGGAAAACGACCTTGGCTTTCCTTCGCCTCTTCCTCGGAAGTAACATGGAGCAGCAGCCCTTCGGGAGCGGCTGCTCGACAAATCCACTCCCACATCGTTTTCGCTCGCGGGCGCGTCGTTCCCGGCCATCGCTGCAGCGCCCCGTGTGGCGACCAAACCACGGGCTTCCGTAAAACCTTGCAGGCCAGCAATGTGGGTATGGTTGGAAACGAGTACACCGCCGTCAGATGCACCACATCCGCCCAGCGAACGTACTCGGGCAGGCGACGCAGAAGCATCGGCGATACGGCCTCGCCCATCATTCGCCGGCAGTAGCGAACGCGCAACCCGCCGGCCAACTCCACTTCGCTCCGCGTATCGACATCCAGAACCGCATTGGGGCCGTTAGTATTCGTCGTCAAGACGCGCAGCTCGCAGCCATCGTCTGCGAGCTGCTGGCACAATTGCAGAGCCGTATAGATGGGCCCGCCGTACCGCCACGCCGGCGCCCAGTACGGCATAACGTGAAGAACTTTCATACGTTCGTAGGAATCAACGGTGGTCAGCATCCCACGCCGGCCGATATCCGAAGTTTGCGGGTCCCCGGCGCACGCTTTTAATCGCAAGCCAAAGAAGGTGAACCAGGCCCCCTATCAGGAAGAGCCCCAGCAAATTTCTAATATCGTCCACAGGTTTTTCAAGGGCCTGCTCGACGTTACCAGCGAGCGAGACCATGCAAAAAACGATTGACGGACCCATAATCGAAATGCGCGCGACGTTCGTATTAAGAAGCAGCAAATAAAGGATAATCAGCGACAGGTACACTACAGGCACAACAATGTAGCCCGCAAAATGAAACTCCGCTTGGAACTCCGCGAAGAAGCTGGTGGCAAGATCCTCGTGCGGAAACTTATACGTCTCACTCAGGATCTCGTCGGGATCCAGGTATTTTTTTCCCTCGAACAAAAATCTTGGCGTGCTGTTCTTTAGTGTCTGGAGAAGAAGCCGCCCCTCCGTCAGACGACTGTAATCATCCAGTTCAACCTGTGTAATTTTGTAAAGAACGCCAAATGGCGTGCCCCGGGCCTCCAGGTTTTCACGCAAAGCGCTTATGTTGCCTGCAGCCTTCGAGCGGTCGGGAAAAGGCGTGAACAGGCCTTCCGCCAACTCCGTGTACGAGAAGGTACTGAGTGGCCTCTGCAAAGCGCCCGTGAAAACAGAACCGGCATTAAACCGAACCCTCTGGTAGTAGCCAGCAAGCGCCACAGCGAGCAAAGCAAGACCGAGGCCTGCGCCCAAGGTCTTCGCGGTGATTTGGAAGCGCCGTTTCGAGGAGAACGTCAACGCGAACAAGACGCACAAGAGAAAAAGGAAGCGTCTCGCGCCCTCCACCTCGCCCGTGAACATAAGGATTGCCGCCAGCGGCAGCATTATCGCACCGAGCGGTGTTGTCAGGGCTCTTGGATTGGAGCCTAGCTGAATTATGTAAATGAATACCGAACCGACGGCTGGATACATAGCAAGGCTGCTGAGCACCTCATCCGGATAGCTCACGCCAAGAGCTTTTCCAACAGCGGTGCTCGTCTGGAACGCCGCCAAGGGGCCGTATCGCCGTACCAAGTACGCTTTGACCATGAGCCAGACCAGCGCATACAGTGCAATAGTTCGCGCCGGCACCTGCTCGGCAAAGGAAATTAAAACGTCCTTTACGGCGCCGGCGCGAATGCAAAGCGCCGCACCCGCTCGAAACAGAACCATGTACGAAAGCAGAAGGAAACACACTACAACTTCCACGCTTTCGTCAGTAAATCGCGGATGCAGGTACAGCGACACCAGCTCGTATATGAACATGTCGAGCCAAAAGAGAATTAAGTGGGTTGCAGCGACCAAGCTGAAGCGATAACGCACCTGAAATACGGCGATGAACAACGCCACAGCAGCGAATGTTAGGACGACAGCTAGCGCCATACAGATGGGTCACTTCCGCCCTGGTAAGTGCTCGGGGCGTGTAATGGGAAAGCGATATCCTTTTGAAGCCGTCGGTTTGTCGGCATCATATGCCGAGCAGAAACTGAAGCCGCTTCCAGCCTATCTGGACCTCACCTGCCGTAGGACACAGCAGGCTCGCGATTGAGCAACCGGTCAGACTCCGCTCGGAAGCTATCAGAACAATGGTCACAGTACTGTAGCCAAAGAGTGAGGCCAACGCCGCTCCCATGATTCCCAACAGGCGTAGCATCAGCCACAATGATACGACGGTTACCACCAAGCCGCCGAACTCGGCCCACATCACCGGGGCCGGCTGCCCCAGCCCCTTAAGGCCTTCCTCGGTCACCAGGTTGAAAGCCGAGATGGCCCCCGCGACGACCAGTATCAGGGCGGCGGGAATCGCGGCGGCAAACTTCACGCCGAACAGAAGCGGGATCGCTCGCGGCGTGAATGCCGTAACGATGATAGCCACAATCAGCGACCCCAAGATGGCCAGACGGCTGCCTTGTGTGAGAGCGCGGACCTGGTCCTCACGGCTCGCCTGGGACGCGACGCGGGGGAAAAGGACCGCGCCCAAAGCGCCGAGCAACGGGCTGGTGGCGCTACTCCAGGCCACCGCGACCACATAAAGGCCGAGTACCTGCGCCGGCATTAGACCCGCCATCAACATCTGGTCCAAACGAAAGTTCAGCATCTGGGGCATGGTGCCGATCACGCATGGGAGTCCGAACCGCAACATCGGTTTCCAATGCTTGATCTCCGGGCGAAACGGCCCCGGCACACGCCGCATTACGACCGACATAATTGGCACGATGAGTAACGCAAGCGCGACCAGATACCCGGCGGCGACGAATCGCGGCGTCCCATGCCCCAGCAGCCAAGCCATGACCAGCACGGCCAGCCAGCTGATGGCCGGAGTGACACGCAATCCGTTCCAGAACGCGAAATCGCCTCGGCCGCGCAACGAATTGTAGGGCATATCGATCAGCGCGTAGACCGGCACAAACAGCAGGTACCAGCGAGCGCCGCTGATAATCCCGGCCGACTGCGCCGACAGCAGAAGCGGCATTGCCAGATAGCCCACAACTATGAAGGGCACCTGCAAGGCCACCGCAAGCGTCACGGCCGAGGCGAGATAGCTGCCGGCGCGATCGGACTCGCGTGCCGCGTAGTAGACGACGGCCTGAGGCATTCCCAGCATCGCAATTGTCGCGATGAAGCTGGGCCAGGTCTGGATTGCAGCCAGTTCTCCCCTGCCATCGGGGCCGAGCAGCCTTGCGGCCAGGACTCCCGTGACGAGTCCGAACATCGCCAGTACGATGTTGGTTCCGGCGGTTAGCACAGCCGAGCTGCCGAACGGACTCGTGCGGGACATCGCACGCCAGGTCGCGCTGACCTTCATGGTCGAAAAGTGCCCACCAGCGAACTCAGCTCGATCAAGGCTGACAACATCATCGGCATGACAGGCTGCTGAGGGCTTGCGTGAGACCCTGAAAGTCCGCCTCAAAGCCCCATGTAGCAATCCGCTCGCGGCTTCGCTGTCCCATGGCAGCAGCCACCGCCGGTTGAGTGCACAGAAACCGCAGGCGGTCCGCGAGTGCCGTTACGTTCCCTACAGGAAAGATGAAGCCGTTGTCTCCGTCCTTCACCAAGTCGGGACCCGCACCCACGCGGTCGCTAACGATAATGGCCTTGCCGGCATTCATCGCCTCGTTTACCACAAGACCGAAAGGTTCCCATTCGGAAGGCAGAACGAAGACGTCACACAAATCGTAATAGCGAGGCAGTACGGTCTGATTGACGAACCCCAGAAACTTCACCGATGACCAGCCGAGTTCATTCGCGCGCGCTTCCAGCAGCGGCCGCTCTTCGCCTTCGCCGACGAACAGAAGACAAGGCTCAGGTTCTCTGACGCCATCAGGGGACAATCGGATATACGCCTCAAGCAGGTCGCGAGCGCACTTTCTCGGTTGAAATTTTGAAGCGAATAAAATGACAGGGCGATTTTCTTCCAATCCCAACTCTCTGCGTAAAGCTGGCCTCTCGGTGCCAGCCTCAGCAACTTTTGCCTGGAAAAAACTATTGTCTACGGCATAAGGCATTAAAAAGATTTTTTCTGCCGGTACGCCATAATGCAAGTAAAAGTCGCGATTGGCCGTGCTGGTTGCGAGAAAGCCGTTCATGGCGGAAAGCAATTTCGGTAAAATGCAGTTCTTGATTCTAAGTTTCGTGCGTGAAAGACGATAGTTCCAAAGATAGGAGTCGCCATACAGCAACACCTTCATACCGATGAACTTGGCGATCGCCAGCGCTCGAAGGGCCGCCTGGTTCGCGTAACCTTGAAGCCAGAGAGCATCGAACCGGTCGCGCCTGAGGTATCGCGAGATTCCGTAAACGAAGGGCCGCCAGAAGGTTATTGGGTCGCTCCTTCCGAGACACGGCAGGAACACGTGCTTGTAGCCACCCAATAGCGGCACATCCCACTGGACATGGGCGCGAAAGCCCTCGTCGTAGTAGCCGCGCACCGACAGGTCGCTCAAGAAGAATACCGTAAGATCAATCGACGGTTGTGCAGCGATAAAACGCAAAAGCGGCGCCTGATACTGGATCGGATGGGAGACCAGGTAGGCAACTCGATATTGCTTTTTCATTGGGGCCACAACACGAATTTGACACGTTTACCGAGAAGCCGCAGAGCGGAAGCAATCCGCGTCTTGAACTTCGCGCTGACTATCCGTGCCCAACAATTTGCGGTCGGCCAAGGCGATGACTTCATCCGCCTCAATCAACTTGATACAGAGGTTGTCGTGAGGGCAGGTGTCCAGCAAGCAGGTATGACACTCGACCCATTTTTGCACAACGGTATGTTCAGAGCCGTAAGGCCGCCATTTTCCTATTGGCTGCCAGAAAGAGAACAGCGACAGGCAGGGAGTATGCACCGCCGCGGCCAGGTGCTGCACGCCGGAGTCGTTGCATATGAGCAGGCGACACCGCTTTAGCAACTCGGTGGACTCAAGCAATGTACACTGACCCGCGATAGCCAATGCCGAGGAACCAACGGCGGTCGCTACTTCGCGGCATATGTCGAGATCGGAGGCGCCACCCATCACCACTACGGCAAATCCCTCGGAAGCTAGATGACGGCCGACTTCGGCAAAACGGTCCCGCGGCCATCGATTGGTCGACCGCTTCGCTCCCGGTGCGATGGCTACAAGCGGCCGGTCCGTTAATCCGTTTCCGCTCAACAGGTCGTCGACGGCCCGGCGATGGCGGTCGCTCAGGGGTAAGGGAAAGACAACCTCGCGCGATGCAATGCCGGAACCGGAAACGATCGCGAGCAGCCTTTCCACTTCGTTGGGAAAGCGAAGAAATTCCGACTGCGCTTTTGCCGCCCAGCGGATGGTGCTGATTCCCCAGCCGTATCCCCAACCAGCGCCGGCCAGACGCGCCGTAAGCATGTTGCGCAGCGCGGTTCCGAAACCCGCCAGATCCTGAGGCAGTTCGATCCATACGTCGAAGGCCCGCTCGCGCAGTCGGCGCACCAGTTTCAGGCGTTGCCGGAACGTTGCGATGTCGTCCAGGTAATAGACAAACAATTCATCCAGCCACTCGGCGCCCTGGAGCAGTTCCGCGGCGCCGGGCAGCCCTCTCTTGCCCGGCGAAGTGATCAGGGTCAGGTGCCCGTTTGGAAACGCCTGCCGTATCGCGTACATGGCGGGCAGGGCGCAGACTATGTCGCCGATGTTACCGTTACGATATATGCAAACCCGCTGCGCTTCGCGCGGCCGCCGGTACGGCCAAAGGCACTCCCGGATCATCGTCAGGCAGAAGTTGGTGAGCGCGTATAAAAGCTGCACGCATCGGAGTTGAACCTGCTGAAGGCGCATCATCATCTCACCGCAGGTGCTAGCCGCCGCCGAATGCCACTTTCGGACGAGGCTTTCAAGCAAAGATTCTTGAATTTGCCCGAGCGATAGCCGGCCGGCGCTCAATTGCACGGACAACAGCATCGCTGACAGCGCACACTTCTTTTCCGACGGCCACAAATTCTGTAGCTGGTGGCCTCGGGGGAGGCGAAAGCATGAAACGGCTGACAGCATCATTCGCGGTAGCCGCAGGTGCGGTCCTGATCCTGCTCAGTTGTGGGTTGGGTCGCAGCTTAGCTATCACTTTTGAGGGCGCGAGTGGCACCGAATCTGCCGTCGGCGACCCGACCTCTGGTCTGCCGTTGAACGTCAAGACTTACGGGGCCATGGGCGACGGAGTCACGGACGACACCAAAGCGATCCAAGCGGCCATCGATGCCGTGCCGGATGGGGCGACGGTACTCCTACCCATAGGGAAATATGTAATTTCGGCTCCATTAAACCCCGGCAATAAGAGCGTCGCTCTGGTTGGCTATGGCTGGGTCAACCTGATCGATGCCCCGTTTGGTGATCCACAATGGCCGTGGGCCATCAGCCACAACTTGTACATCTCGGGCAGTGTCATTACCGTTGTCACTTCCTCCGACGCAATAGACTTCGCGCCTTCGGATTGGCACAGGCTCATCTTGCGCGACCTCATGCTCCTTGGCTCAGCCTCAGGCTCAACAGTGGGAGTCTCCTACACTCAAAGCACTTTCAGTGAACTACACAACGTCGCTATAGCGAATTTCAGCGTAGGCATCCGACTAAACAACACTCACGACGCGACCTTCAGCAAGTTTTCTGTCCGCGGCTGCACGGTTGGCATCGCTACTGCGGTAACTAACAGCAATCAAGATGTGTTCAGCGACTTCGGAATCGAGGCTTGCGCCACTGCAATAAACTGGGCCAACGGCGGCGATACCGTCGTGTTTCAGAATGGTCTCGTTCAGAATAATTATCTGAATGGTATCGTCGCTGTTGACTGTAATGCCTGCACGATTCAGGGTACTCATTTCGAGAATCCCAACCTAAAGGGACCAGCGATCATTCTTGCAACTGCCGGCTCTACCTGTTGCAATTTATTGATTGGAAATCGTCTTACCGGTCCCGGTGGAAGCGTACCCGATATCGCAATTACGGGCGGCACCGGTAATGTCTTAATAAACAACCGCGCGATGACCGGTGGGATCACAATCTCTCCGAGTGCCCATAGGACCCAGCTAATCGCCAATACCTCGTGGCCTGCTTTAGTCAATAAGTCAGCCGACACAAAAGTCCTGTCAAGCACCTTGCCGTGAGGAATGTATGCGGACTGGTCGAGCATTTTATAATGGTAGCGATGGAGCGAGAAGCCCGTGTCGCCTTTGAAGGGCCTTATAGGCCTAGCCGCGGCAGGTCGCTCGGCTCAGTCCACTTGACTCCGGGTCACAACCGGTGCGCGGCCTTTCAGATAGCGCTCCTGATCGGGGAGAGGCGCGTACCCGGCCGTATCGGCGGGCCCGGCAGCCTCCGCAATCTGATAACGGATGGATGAAAGCGCTTCGAAAATCAGCACCGCGAGCATCGACACGAACAGCGTAAGTATCGCCATCAGCACGGAGTCGACCAGGAACCGCGGACGGTAAGTGCTGTCCGGCACGACCGGTGGTTCGGTTACGGTAAAGGCAAAATCGGCCTGCACCTGGGCGAGCTTCTGCAGCTGCAACTGAGTAGCCATCAGCTCGTATAGTTGGCCCTGGAGCAATGAATCAGAGGTCCTGTTGACCTCTTCGCGCAACGAGGCGACGGCCAAGGCCGAATTTTGTACCTCTCGTGCGCGAAGCTTTTCACGCAGGTCGTCAATATAGTAGCCAAGGATTCGCTGGGCCTGCTCGCGGCTGTCGGCAACAAAGAAGAGGCTCAGGTTGCCGGTTTTGAAGTCGTAGTCGGAGCTGAAATTGCCGTTGATCAGTTTATAAAGCCGCCACGGGGAACGCGGCGGTTCTCCGTCGTTGGCTTCAAGCGCAAAATCCGCAACCGGACGATGCCGCTCGGCCAAGGCGATGGTAAAAGCGAAGCTGTCCAGGATCGACATGTATTCCTGCGCATTCTTCTCCGCCTCGCCCGCCATACCTCCGCCCAAAAGCTCAGCCAAGCCTCCACCACTCATCATTTCCGCAAACCGGCCACCCGCTGACGCTTTGAGCTGTTTTGACTCAGGGTTCAATATCGCGGTCGCACGGTAGCTTTTCTGAAGATAGAACTTCGCTATCACGAAGGTCAGGGCGGTTGCGGAAAAGGTGGCTAACAATACCGGCCGCCACCAGCGGCTGAATATGAGCCAATATCGAAGCCAGTTTATCTCATCGCCCAGATCCATCGGCGGCTGGCGATCGCCGCCATCAGCGGATCCGCCCGGTCTTGGCCGTGTTCGCCGCTGACTGCCGCTAGTTATTGATTCCATCCGCATTCATCCTGCTTGATTCCATTCATCGTTACGACAGTTACGGAACCGAGGTCCGGTTCGCCAATCGACAGAGAGCCCCACCGGGCGAGTGGTTCCCGGGTACCGCGGTCTCTACTTCAGCGCCAAGTCCAAGTGGGCAAGGCGGGGGTGAGGCTGCCTGAGAACATAAAGGTGAAGCGCAGCGAGTTGGTGTCCCGAGCGAAGTTGATGCTGTGCACGTATTCCGCCGCAGCCCGCGCGCGCAACTCGCCGAGCCCTCCGCCGAGCTTTTGCAGCTTCTCCGCCAGACGCAGGATGTCGACGGCGACACCGCCGCTGCGCTCCTTCTGCAGCCCGACGACACCGAACTTCGGTGCCCGCTCGGTGTAGAAGGTGTCGAAGTCGAGCTTGTAGCGGTATCCAATCCAGCGACCAACGGCCAGGTCGATTTCCGAAGCATTGGGTCCGAGCGGATCTCCCATCGTCCGGCCGTCGTAGGTCCAGTAAAGCGAATCGCTATGGTCGGAGTAGTTGGGCTCGAGGATAGTGTATTCAAATCGCGCGGTAGTAAGACCATCGGCCGTCAGCCGCGGCACATACACCCCGCCCTGATAGGAGACCGCCAGAAACGGCAGGAAACGGCCGACGAGCGGAATCTCACCAGTAAGGTTGTCCTCTCCCAGAACCTCCTGATAAACGACCATGTCGCGAAGACTCGGGAAACGAAATTTCAGGTAGATGCTACCGCGAGAATTGGTATTGCCGCCGATCGGACTCCCGGTGTTGAATCCGGTCATCCGGCCTATGAATCCCGCGAAGCCATAGTTGCTGTTGGAGAGCCCGCCAAACATGATCGTATGGGTCATCCCCAACTCGAAGGTCGGCAGCGGCTTGAAGCTTACGATCTGGCCCGCGATCCACGGACTGGCGAAAGTGCGGCCGTGATCGAGGCGCCCGAGGAAAAACTGTCCGCGGAACGGCCCGAGGTAACGAAGAATTCCGGAGAGCAGCGTTGGATGAATGTTCTGCACCCGCAGCGCTTCAAACGGCCGCGCGTTGGCGCCCTGCGAGAGCGAACCGAAGTATCCGGTGCCCCAAGCCATCTCCTGCTCGCCGGCCGAGACCGCGACATTGCCGAAACTGGCCACCACTTCACCGCGCACCAGGCGCGCCCGGTCGGTGTTCGCCGGCGCTTGCGTGAGCGGTCCGGCCAAGGCCCCTTCGCCGTAAGCGGATAGAAAGCCGCCGAATCCCGCCCAGCCCGACCAGCGAGCAGCCTCGTTGCTGCCCGAGGAGGTCGGCAAATCGTCGTTATTGGGCAGCAGTGGCGTCGCCTCCTGGGCCTGAATCAAACTGTAATTGTTGTTCATCTGCCGCCGCTGCCCGCCCGAGAGTATGTAGGAGAGCTCGACCCGCTCGATCGGATGGATCATCGTCGGCTGGTCGTCTTCGGCGTTGTTCTCAAACCAGGCGATTTCTTCGCCTAACTGACTGCGCAAAACGCGAATTACTCTCTGCGCCAGCGGATCGGAACGCTCCGAGAGGTAAAGGTTGTGTTCCGCTTCCAGGGTCAGGCGTGCCGCCTCGACCCGGCTTATTGGTTTCAGTTCGGAAAGGTAAGTATCGAGCACGCCCAGACCGTCGAGCGTATCCAGCTCCTGATAGATCGGGCTATCGAGCGCGACATAGACCACATAGGTCGAGGCCTTGGCGACGCCGCACGCCCCAATCAGCCATACCAAGACGCTCAGCAAAAGCAGTCCGGCACCTGTGGACCTGGATATGCGCGATAACCTCATTTGACTTGCTGTGCGGAGGCTTCCGGGGAGGCAGCCTGCGCGGCATCGGAGCGTGCCTGCTTTAGCCGGCCCAGTTGATCCAGCAACCGGCGGTCGGCGTCAGTGTTGTTGGTCAGCCGGCGGGGAGCGGGCCCGCTGCGTCTTCCGACGGGCGCCTGGCGGGGCGAACTGCCGCGGAGATACTCCTGCAGCACCCGGTCTACGTACTGCCGAGTCTCCGGATAGGGTGGAACGCCACCATATTTGTCCACCGCGCCTTCACCGGCATTGTAGGCGGCCAAAAACTCGGGCAGGCCCACGTTCGAGTCCGGCCGGTCTTGCTGCCGACGCCTGAGATGGTCGAGGAAGCGAGCGGCGCCGAGCGCGTTGTCCACCGGGTCGAAGGGATTAGTCACCCGAAAGCGCCGGGCGGTATCGGGCATCAGCTGCATCAGGCCCTGGGCTCCGGCCGGCGACACCGCCGCCGGATCGCCGCGCGACTCCACGGCCGCAATCGCCTCCAAAAGATCGGGGTCGAGATTGTAGAGCGCCGCCACCGCCCGAAACAGCGCGTGCTGGTCAAGCGGCCGCTCCTGCGCACTCAGCCCTCCACGGAGCACAACTCCGAGCAAGAGCGCAAGCATTACGGGCCTGGCGATTTTCGAGCCCATTCTCAAATCAAATTTGCGTCGCCAACAACCCCAGAGTCCCCAGCGACACGGCGCTGTTGGATATGATCTGGGTAATGTCCTTCGCGTACTGGATGTTGCTCATGAACCGGATCTTTTCGGGAACGTAAATGGTATCTCCCGGCTCCAGATGGAGGTTCAGAAGCCCGCCGTCCAGCACCGGCAGCAAGGGAAACAGTCTTGCCTTGCCGCTGTATTTGAGTCCTTCGTCGGTGATCACGGAGCCGTCAACCTTGACGATCATCAGGCGATCCGTGTCCGCTGATTCGCTCGGGCCACCGGCACGTTCGAGATAATCCCGGACGTTCAGGGTTGGGTTATAGATGATCGCGGTCGGCGAATAAACCTGACCCAGGATGTTAACCGACGCCGGACGCTTGGGGATCGTGACTTCGTCCCCATCCTCGAGTTCTATGTCCACTCCCGAATGCGCCAGATTCTCGAGCGAGCGCAGGTGGAGTACGATTCGACCCTGCGCCTGCTGATTTTGGGTGTCCGCGAGCACGCGCTGCATCGAGGCCAACGCCCCGGCGGCAGCCATCTTGTCGCCGCCGGTTTCCAGAGACGCCGGGATTAACTGAAGCCGCGCCACATCCTCACCCACGCGTTTGCGACTTTCGTCAAGACGCTTTTGCTGTAGCTGCCTGACCGATTCCCTGACGAAAACGAGGCCCGGAAGATAGGCGTCAGGCAGTAGTCCGCCGCAGCGCCGCAGCAGCGAATCCAGGCGCTCTCCGGCGTGGATGGTGTAGGGACCGGGCAACCTGACCCGTCCCTTGACGTTGACAACCCAGGGCAGATGCCATCCCTGCACGCGCCTGACAAACAACTGATCGTTGCGTTCGAGCAGCCGGTCGTGGAGATCGGAGCCTTTCAACGCCGCCTGCAGATCGACATCGATGTAACTGTGGCGGGTCTTGGCGCCGTCGATAACTTCGGTACGAGCGAGTTCGGCTAGCGCCTGGTAAGCTTCCTCCTTGAGTCCGCCCGCTTCGTAGATCAGGTCGCTGATTTTCATCCCAGGGCTAAGTTCGTAAATCCCGGGCTTCCTGACCTCTCCGACCACATTGACGGTCGGCACATCCCGTACCTCATCCTCCCTGTAAATGGTCAGTTCATCTTTCGGATAGAGCAGGCTGTTGGATGGGGTCGCGAGATGGTCGGAAAGAGCCGCGCCGAGGTCGACCGAGACGAAACGGGTTTCACCGTCGGCTCCCTGGGTGCGGCGGATTAACGCGTGTTTGAAGAAGGTGCGCGGGGCCACGCCCTCTCCGGCATGAATCAGGTCGGCGACGCGCATCCCCTCGCGCCACTGGTATTCGCCTGGGCGACGCACGTTGCCGATCAGCGTGACCACGTTCTTTCGTTCGGGGAGAACCGGGTATACCTTGACCAAATCACCATCGCGCACTTCGAATCGCCCGGAGCGTAACTGGTCCAGATTAATGTCGACCGCGACCATACGCTTGTGGTTCTCGATGCGCTCGATCTGAAGCCGCTCGGAGTAACCGAAAGCGGTCACCCCGCCGGCGAGCTGAATCAGGTTGCCCAAGGATTCGGGGCTTTTTTTGAATTCATAGATGGCGGGGCGGTTAACGTCGCCCGCGACCGCCACCACGGCCCCAATCACCGGAACGAAAATCACGTCCTGCGGCTGCAGACGCGAATCGGCCCCGGTATTGCCATGAAGCAGCATCTCGTAGAGATCGATGGTCTCAACGACGTGATTGCCGCGCCGGAGTTGGATGGTGCGCAGGCTGCCGACCTTGCTGATCCCCCCCGCCGCCATCAGCGCGTTGGAAACGTGGGACAAGGCGCTTACGGTGTAGGCGCCCGGCTGTTGCACTTCACCGTAAACGTAGATTTGGATCGTCCGCAGCTGCCCCATCGTGACGTCCACCTGAACCCCGGTGATCTGGGCGAGACGACCCTCAATAAGATGCTTGGCCTGGGAAAAGGTAAGGCCGCCCACCTGCAAGGGCCCAATGTCGTCAATCAGGACGGTACCGTCGCGCTTGACCTGCAATGACGCGTTGCGGTTGATCCGGCCCCACATCAGAAGTTCCAGCTCGTCGCCGGGACCGATTATATAGTCATCACCTACAGGAACGTTATCCACCGGAGCGAAAGTAGACATGGTCGAAGATGAACTGAAGAGCGAGTATCCAAATTGGGTAAGAGTGTCCAAAGCGGGCTTTTCGGGAAGGGTCTCGGGAGAATCCACTCCACGGAACTTGAGCCTCGATATTCGAAGGCGGTTCGGTGACTCCCGCTTCCGATAGCTGCGACTGGTCCGTCCCCGGCAGATTATTGCGCTTGAGGGGCTTGGCCCCGCTGATGCGGTTTTTCAGCTCCAACACCTGCTCCTGGCTCATGCCCACCAGACGAGCGAGCGAAGTGATCTCGGTGTCGCTGAAGTGTTTGGCGGCCAGGCGCACGCTCAACTGATCGAGCTGATCTTTGGTCAACTTCCCGGTTTGACTCAGCTGCTTGCTGAGCCTGAGGGCCTCTTCGGGAGAAATACCAAGCTGCTGCGCGATCGCGTTGAGCATCCCGGGATCCAAGCCCTTGCCCTGGTTCAGGTTATTCAGCAGGCCGCCGATGTCGTTGGATGCCCCCGGCAGGCCGTTCGCACCACTGAGGGCGCCCGCGATAGCGCTGCCAGAGATGCCGGAGGAACCGCCCGACGGGTTGCCGCCCGTCTGGGCCCAAACAACTGCCGAGGCAAGCATCAGGCAGACAAGCACAAGGCCGACCCAAGCCGGGAGCGATCTTCGGACTTCGCTCATGGATCGCATACGCTGATAAATGTTCATCGAGAAAACTCTCCCATAGAGTCGGATCCAGTGGAGAGACCTGGCAGTCGCACCGCCCGCCAAGTCAATCCCGGGCCGAAAGAACCGTAGGCGAAGCCGGTCAAAGGTATTCGTAGTGTAGGGCTAAGGATTTTCGCCAAGCAAGGCCATTCGCCGTGAAAATGCGACAGCTTGAGAGGATCGCGGAGGTCGTTATTTTTCGACGGTTCCTGAGGATTCTCGGTTTTCCGAGGCATGCGTCCGCCCTCCCGTGCACCGGGCACGAAGCCTAAAGCATGTAGATGCCGCGGCATGGGCTCGCCAAGCGGCAGGTTCTAATCCTCCCGCAAAACAACTATTCAACGCTGACTTCGATTTTAGCTCGCCACACTAGCTGCAAAACGGGCTCGCCAATCAAGAATTAGCCTGTGAAACAAGTCTTTGCCCCGGATCGCGAGTCAGAGGCTTCGGGACCGCCCCAGCGGGCGTTATGTTTCGATAAGGCTTATAAATCGATGTAGAGCTATCAAACGACCAAAATCGCGTCAAGCTATCATCTCGAATCCCCGGTTCCCGGAGGAGGCTTGGGCCCCGATCGAGGCGCTTCGCTGGTCGAAAACGCGGGATCACTGAAACGATTGGCAGACGATTGGTCGTTTTTTGGCGAACCTGCCACCGCAAATTCAGGGGCGGGGCGTGACGTAGCGAGCCTGGTTATACCGGCTGTTCGCCGCGCCGGGGAGGCGCCAAGGTCGGGCGGCTAGTTTGATTCGCCTACGAACTCGACCGGCAGGACGACCCGCACTCCCTGCGACTCGACCGTATCGAGCAGGATAGCGACGCGTTCCGAGCTGGAGAAATAGCGTTCGAAAATCGCTTCGAAGCCTCTAAACGGTCCTTCGACGACCTTGACCCGTTCGCCGTGTCCGAAAGCTTTGGCAGGAAGCTCAACCACGCCGTCCTGACCACGCCGTCCGAGTTCTTCCACTATCGCGGCCGGCACTGCCAGAGGCTCGCGTCCGGCCGAAACCAGTCCCTGAACGCCGGGCGTATACTTGACGCTGAAATAATTATCGCGGAGATCGAAGCGCGCAAAGAGATAGCACGGGAATAGGGGCGTCAGGCCCGTTTTGCGACGTCTGTGCGTACGCAAAAGGGGCAGAAAAATCTCAATCGAGATACCGGCCAGCTGATCCCGCACCCATCGCTCCTTGTGCGGTTTGGTCCTGACCAAATACCAGTTGTCCGCATCCGGCGTCGATGTCTCCGGCGATCCGTCCTTATGCATCGCCGGTTCCAGAAGCCATGCGCTCCGCAGATTCGGATTCCGAAGATGCAGAAGACGCGCACAGCAGCGCCGTCGCACGGTTCTCAAGCAGCATCGGAAACTCCCCGTGGCAACACCGCGCCGCCCCCCTCGGTCGGCCGGCAGGACGCTGGCCGACGTTACCTGATCGCTTCGAATAAAGGATCCCGATTCCGAGTTTAGCTTTCATCGACTACCCGGATTTGTCAAGGCGCCGCGGGTCCGTGGCAAGAAGGCCGATGGCGGTATCCGTGTCCGCAAAATCAATTTGCATTCTCATGCCCGGCTTTGGCAGGGTGAGGTGATTCCCGGTTCCACGGGTTGAGTGTCGGCAACAAAAAGAACCTGCGGGGTTCAGGACGCCCGCGGCTTGGCCGCAGGGCACGAATGGAGGCCGCTCATGAGCACCGAAGAGAACAAAAAAATCGTGCTGAGCTTCTTCGAGAAGTTCTCGGCCGGCAAAATGGACGAGGCGCTGGCGATGATGGCCGACACGTCCACCTGGTGGATAGCCGGCAGCTTTCCGCTATCGGGAACCAAGACCAAGAAAGAGTTTGCCGAACTCCTCGCCGGTATCCTTCCGGTGATGCCGCAAGGAATCAAATTGACCGCCAAGTCGATGGTCGCCGAAGGCGACAAGGTGGCGGTCGAGGCAGGCTCTTACGGCCCGCATATCAGCGGCAAGGTCTATCAGAATCAGTACCATTTCGTGTTCGAGATCCGCGGCGGCAAGATTCACGCGGTGCGCGAATACCTCGATACGATGCACACCAACGACGTGCTTTGCAGCGGTTAGCCGGGGAACTTTTTCAGACGGCGCTCCCCAGGGCGAACCCCGCGAACGCGGACATTATCCCCAGCACGACGCTGCCTATCACGTTGGCGGCCGCGAGCGCGTACGCTCCATCCTGGAGCAGGCGGATAGTCTCGTAGCTGAAGGTCGAAAACGTCGTGTAGGCGCCCACGAAGCCGATCGCGAACGCCAATCGATAATCGGGGCTCAGCCAGGGGCGCTCCTCGGCGAAGGCGAGGAAGAGGCCCAGCACGAAGCTGCCGGTAATATTGATCAGGAACGTACCGATCGGAAATGGCGTGACCCACCGATTCGCGATCCAACCTCCAAGCAGATAACGCGCGTTGGCTCCCAGAAAGCCTCCCGCACCGACCCACAACATCGGCCGCACCGGCTACTGACCTCCCGCAAGTAAAGCCCGCATCATTTCGGCTCGCCCGACGATTCCCACCAGCCTTCCGTCGGCGTCGACCACCGGCAGGCGCTTGATCCGCTTCTCGGCGGACAGGGCCAGCGCGCCCGCAACCGGCATCTCCTCGCGCACGGTGACGACCTCGCGCGTCATCAGTTCAGCCGCCGAGCGCCCGCGAAGCCTGGCCACGTGCTTGCGCGCCTCACCAGCGATCGCTTCGATCGGCACCTTCGAGACCAGGAGTTCAATCAGGCCGGGGCGGCTCTCCGGATTGACCCGTGAAACGAGGTCGCTATCCGCGATGATCCCGACGACCCGCCTCTGGTCGTCCACTACCACGACCCGCTTATGGGTCGACGAGATTAACAACTCAAAGATCTCGCCGAGTGTTGCCGATTCATGCACCGCCGGAGCCTCGCGGCTCATCACGTCCGCGACCCTGGCCTGGATGCCGACGGCGCGCGCCTCGGGATGCCATTGCGGAAGACTCACCGCCGCTATCGTATTCAGCACATCGAACCGCCCCAGAATACCGATCAGACGCCCATCGTCATCGACGACCGGCAGGCGCTTGAGATGCCGCTCGACCATCGTCCGCGCCGCGCTTCCCAGCGAAGCCTCGGGTTTGACGCTCACTACCGCCGCGGTCATCACGTCGCGCGCCTTGCGCGCGGGGTTGCTGAGTTCCGCGTGAAGCGCGCGGACGAACGCGGGATCGGTGGCCCGCTTGAGGCTCAGCCCGACCGACATCCCACCTCTGGTCAAAAGGTCGCGGTCGCTTACCATCCCGACCACCTTGCGATTCTCGTCGACCACCGGCACGGCGGTAAAATCCTTGTCCAGTAGCAGCTCGACCACTTCGGTGATCGGACTGTCGGGCGAAACGGTCATCACTTCCGATTGCATCACTTCCCGGACCGCCACGTCAGGGAGGCCTTCCTTGAAGGGAGTGCCCACGTGCACCACCTCGACGTCCTCGACGGTTATCAGCGAGGCGGGCGCCATCTGACGCAGCGGCTCGATTATCCGTTCGATTCGCTCGGGCCGATCGACTACTACGACTACAATCGGCAGATCCATCGAGAGCCGCAAAATCGCCGAGGTATGAATTCGGCTCGAAGCGCCGAACCCGGCAACGCCGCGAAGCACCGTCGCGCCGCCCAGCCCCTCGCGCCTGAGCATCTCCAGTATCGCCATGTACAGGGGCTTATGATGATACTGGTCGGTCTCGCCAAGATAGATCGTCAACTGCTTGCTCTTGCCGGCAAACACCGCATCACCTCCGCAATCGCTTTACTTGAGAGACGCCCAAAATCGGCTCAAAACATCACTACCACAGAGCCTACAAGGATTCGGCAACAATCTGAACCGCTTTCACCTCCCGGGAGCTTGTTAAGCGCAACGCTTTCAAGCTTTTATATGGGCCATGCAAAACGAGAAACCCGACCCGCTGCTGGTCAGGCACGAGCCGCCGCTGGGATGGCTGACGCTCAATCGACCCGAAGTCCGCAACGCGCTCAACGTGCGGACCTGGAACCTTATCGCCGAAGGGATGACCGAACTCGAGGCCGATCCCGAAGTACGCGCCGTCGTGATGCACGGCGTAACTCCGGAGGCGTTCATATCCGGAGCCGACATCTCGGAGTTCAAGGACGTCTATGCCAATGCCGAGCAGGCGCGCAGCTATCGCGAGGCGCCCGACCGCGCTTTCGCCGCGCTGACGCAATCGGCCAAGCCCGTAAT
This sequence comes from uncultured Pseudomonadota bacterium, assembly GCA_963759165.1. GTDB lineage: Bacteria > Desulfobacterota > Binatia > Binatales > Binataceae > DATJOQ01. Next base: position 242,573 of record CAVWXK010000002.1, read on the forward strand.
CGCGATGATCTCGGGGCTCTGCATGGGAGGCGGCGTCCAAGTAGCGCTTTCCTGCGATATCCGGATCGCGGCGCGCGGCACGCGCTTCGGCGTGCCCGCCGTCCGCCTGGGGCTCGCCTATCCGCTTAACGCGGCTCTGCTGATGGTCCAGATCGTGGGGCCGGCCAACGCTTACGACATCCTGCTTTCCGGTCGGGTGTTCGATGCGGACGAGGCGCTGGCGATGGGTCTGGTCAATAAGGTAGTCGATGGCGCCGAACTCGAGAATTTCACCCGCGCCTACGCGCTCAAGATGGCGGGGAACGCGCCGCTCACGATGCACGCGGCCAAGGCCGCGATTCGCGAAAGCCTAAAGGATGCCCAGCAGCGCGACCAGAAGATGCTGCCGGAACTGGTCGGACGATGCTTCAACAGCGAGGATTATCGCGAAGGCGTTCGCGCGTTCGCGGAGAAGCGCCAGCCCAAATTCAGAGGGCGTTAGCCTTAAATATCGCGAATGCCGACCCACCGCTGTCATCACGCGCGAAGTCTGCGCAATCAGGAATCCCGGGTCCGACTGAAGAATCGCGTCCCGGCCGCGGTCCTTGTCCTGGCGGCGATGCTGTTAGCTCTCGCGGCCTGCGAGCACGGCCCCCGCGTGGCGATCATCGCGCCCGACGGGTCGACCAGAGCGACGTTGGAAATCGAGATTGCCGATACCGGGGCGAAGCGGGAACTCGGGCTGATGTACCGTGACGCGGTGGCGAACGATGCCGGCATGCTGTTCATCTTCCCGGCGCCCGCGCATCAGATGTTTTGGATGAAAAACACCAAGATTCCGCTCGACATGCTGTTTGCCGACGAGCACGGGCGCGTCATCGGCATCGTCGCCAACGCCGAGCCTTTTACGGAGGATCTCCGCGGGGTGCCGGGCGATTCTCAGTACGTGCTCGAGGTCAACGGCGGCGCTTGCCGGCGGCTTGGCGTAAAAGCGGGCGACCGGCTCGAATTCATCGGCTTTTCGCCTTTGGCCCTTGACTAGGCTGCCCTCCGCGCGAGAATCGCGACGGCGCGCCATTGGGCGGCGCGATAGCCGCGGCGCAGCCATCCCGGACGCTTGCGTAATTCGGCTTCGGCACAATATCATTCGCGGTTGCGGTTTTCCCCGATGACACTTAAAGAAAATATCGAGCGAATCCAGGAGCTCTCGCGCCAGGCCGAAGCCGGCGGAGGCGAGGAACGATTACAGAAACAGCGCCAGGCGGGCAAAATGACCGCCCGCGAGCGGATCGAGTTCTTGCTCGACCCCGGCTCGTTCGTCGAGCTCGACAAGTTCAAGACCCATCGCTGCACCGACTTCGGGATGGAACAAAAACGCATTCCCGGCGACGGCGTCGTCACCGGCTACGGCACTGATCGACGGCCGCCAGGTTTGCGTTTTTTCGCAGGACTTCACGGTCTTCGGCGGCAGCCTCTCGGGCGCGTTCGCCGAGAAGGTCTGCAAGGTGATGGACCTGGCGATGAAGGTCGGATGCCCGGTGATCGGGCTCAACGATTCGGGCGGCGCGCGGATCCAGGAGGGCGTGGTTTCGCTCGCCGGCTACGCCGACATCTTCCTGCGCAACGTGATGTCCTCGGGAGTGGTCCCGCAGATTTCGGTGGTCATGGGGCCTTGCGCCGGCGGCGCGGTCTATTCGCCCGCGATGACCGACTTCATCATCATGGTGCGCAACACCTCCTACATGTTCATCACCGGCCCCGACGTCATCAAGGCGACCACTCACGAAGAAGTCACGATGCAGGAACTGGGCGGCGCCGACACCCATGCGACCCGCTCCGGCGTGTGCGACCTCGAGGCCTCGGACGATCAGAACGCGCTCCTGATGCTCCGCGAGATGCTGTCCTACATGCCGCAGAACAATCTCGAGGACCCGCCGTTCAAGGACGTCGGCGACGACCCCAAGCGTCGCGACGAGGCGCTCGATTCGATCGTGCCCGAAAATCCCAACAAGCCTTACGACATGCGCGACATCGTCCACCGCGTGGTGGATGACGGGCATTTCTTCGAGATCCAGCGCGATTACGCGCAGAACATCGTGATCGGCTTCGCCCGCCTGGGCGGCCAGGCGGTGGGAGTCGTCGGCAATCAGCCCGCGTTCCTGGCCGGATGCCTGGATATCGACGCTTCGGTGAAGGCCGCGCGCTTCGTGCGCTTTTGCGATTGCTTCAATATCCCGATCGTGACTTTCGTCGACGTGCCCGGCTTCCTGCCCGGCACCGCGCAGGAGTTCGGCGGGATCATCAAACACGGCGCCAAGTTGCTGTATGCTTATTGCGAGGCGACGGTGCCCAAGGTGACGGTGATCACGCGCAAGGCTTACGGCGGCGCTTACGACGTTATGTCCTCCAAGCACATCCGCGGCGACTTCAACTTCGCCTACCCGACCGCCGAGATCGCGGTGATGGGCCCCGAGGGCGCCGTCAATATCGTATTTCGCAGCGAATTGGACAAGGCCAAAGACCCGGTGGCGGAACGCGCGCGCCTGATCGAGGACTATCGGCATACCTTCGCCAACCCGTTCAAGGCCGCCGAGCTGGGCTATATCGACGAAGTGATCATGCCGCGCGAGACGCGGCTGCGACTGATCGCGTCGTTGAAGGCGCTCGAGAACAAGCGCGACAAAAACCCGCCTCGCAAGCACGGAAACATACCGCTGTGATGGATCGTCGCTCCGCCGCCGCGCTCGATTTGCACGGCGACGTTGAACCGCGGCGGCGCGCTACTCAAGAGGACCTCGCATGTTCAAGCGAATCCTGATTGCCAACCGCGGCGAGATCGCGGTGCGCGTGATGCGCGCCTGCCGCGAGCTTGGCATCGAAACCGTGGCCGTATTCTCCGAGGCCGATCGCACCGCCCTTCACGTCCGCGAAGCCGACTACGCGGTCTCGGTCGGACCGCCGCCAGCGGCGCAGAGCTATCTCAATACCGAGGCGATCCTCGATGCGGCGCAAACGGACCAACGCCGAGGCGATCCATCCCGGCTACGGCTTCTTTTCCGAGAATGCGGGATTCGCCGAAGCGGTCGCGCAGGCGGGCATGGTCTTCATCGGACCGCGGCCCGAAGCGATCCGCGCGCATGGGCGACAAGGTCGAGGCGCGCAAGCTGATGGCGGCGGCGGGCGTGCCCGTCGTTCCGGGCTCGCCCGGCACGCTCGAGAGCGAAGCCCAGGTGCGCGCGCTGGTCGACAAGATCGGGACTGCCGATAATGATCAAGGCGGCGGCCGGCGGCGGCGGCAAGGGGCTCCGATTCGTCGAGCACGAAAAGGACCTGGCCTCCGCCGTGCGCACCGTGGCGAGCGAGGCCAAGGCCTCGTTCGGCGACGGCCGCTTCTACGTCGAGAAGTTCGTCAACCGGCCCCGCCATATCGAGGTTCAGGTGTTCGCCGATCATCACGGCAATACTGTGCATCTGTTCGAGCGCGAATGTTCGATCCAGCGCCGCCATCAGAAGGTGGTCGAGGAATCGCCGTCGCCGTTCGTCACGCCCGAGATGCGCCGCGCGATGGGCGAAGTCGCGGTGCGGGCGGCCCGCGCGGTCAATTATCTCGGCGCGGGCACGATCGAGTTCCTGGTCGACGCCGATCGCAATTTCTACTTCATGGAAATGAACACCCGAATCCAGGTCGAGCATCCGGTCACCGAGCTGGTTACCGGAATCGATCTGGTGAAGACCCAGATCGAGGTCGCGGCCGGCGGGCCGCTGCCCTTCAAGCAGAGCGACCTGGCGCCAGAAGAGGATGGGCGATCGAATGCCGCGTCTATGCCGAAGATCCCGACCAGGGGTTTGCTCCCGCTCCCGGGACGGATCGACACGCTGCGCCTGCCCGAGGGACCCGGCGTGCGCAACGACGCCGGCGTGTACGAAGGCTGCGAGGTGCCGATCTATTACGATCCGATGATCTCGAAGCTCGCGACCTGGGGATGCGACCGCAGCGAGGCGATCGGCCGCATGCGCCGCGCGCTCGAGCGAGTTCACGATCGCCGGCGCGCTTGACCACCAACCTCGATTTCCATCGCTGGATCGTGAACCATCCCGCGCTTTCTCACGGGGGACTTCGACACCAAATTCATCGACGAAGAATATCCGCCCGCCGAGGAAAAACTTCCCGACGATCCGGTTCGAACCGCGGCTATCCTGCTGGCGGCGGCCGTCGCACACGCCGAAACCGACCACGCCGTGCGTCCCGCGGTCGAGGTGGGCCGGCGGCAGGCGGTCTGGAAAACAGCGGGCCGATACGACTCATTGAGACGATAGGGTTTATTAGTCCATGCATTACATCGCTACACTGGACGGAGTCGATCACGAACTCGAAGTCGAGGAACTGGCCTCCAGCTTCTATCTGATTCGGTTCGGCGCTCAGGAAGTCAAAATCGAACTGCGCAAGGTCGGACCGGCGTCGTACTCGATGCTGGTCGACGATCGCTCCTTCGATCTCGAGGTCAGCCGCGACGGCGATCAGCTGGTCGTGGCCTCGCGCGGCGGGCTCAGCCGGGTTACGCTGATGGATCGAAGCGCGGCGCGCCGCTCTGGCCGCCGGCGCGCCCGGTAAGCGGACGGGCCGAGCTCAAGGCGATGATGCCGGGGCGGGTCGTGCAGGTTCTGGTCGGGCCGGGCGACGAAGTGACCGCCGATCAGGCGGTTCTGGTCGTCGAAGCGATGAAGATGGAAAACGAACTCAGGGCGCCGAAGACTGGCCGCGTGCTCGAAGTCAACGTGGCGGTCGGGCGCACGGTGGAAAAGGGCGAGCTCCTGCTGGTAATCGAGTAGTCAGTCGATTCATACGGGATGGTATTCAGGAGATTTCCGCGATGGCAGACGGCAAGACGACGTACCCCGCGCAAGGATTGGGAGGAGCGCACGCTCAAGGGCGCGCTCGCGCGCGGCCGCGAACGTCGCGAGCACTTCGCGACCACCTCGGGGATCGAGATCGATCGCCTCTACGATCCCGAGAGTCTGGAAAATTTCGACTATCCGCGAGCAGCTCGGCTATCCCGGACAGTATCCCGTTCACTCGCGGCGTGCAGCCGACGATGTATCGCGGGCGGCTGTGGACGATGCGCCAGTATGCGGGCTTCGGCACCGCCGAGGAATCGAACCGCCGCTATCGCTACCTGCTGCGAGCAGGGCCAGACCGGATTGTCGGTGGCGTTCGACCTGCCGACCCAGATGGGCCGCGACGCCGACCATCCGCTGGCGCGCGGCGAAGTCGGCCGGGTGGGCGTCGCGATCGGCTCGCTGGCCGATATGGCAGACCCTGCTCGGGCGGCCTGCCGCTGGACAAGATCTCGACCTCGATGACGATCAACGCCACCGCCTCGATTCTGCTGGCGCTCTATCTGGTCGTGGCCGAGCAGCAGGGCGTCGGCTGGAACAAGCTCAACGGCACGATCCAGAACGACATCCTCAAGGAATACGTCGCGCGCGGCACTTACATCTATCCGCCCCGTCCCGTCGATGCGGATCATCACCGACATCTTCGCCTTCGCGACGCGCGAAGTGCCGAACTGGAACACGATTTCGATCTCCGGCTACCACATCCGCGAGGCCGGCTCGACCGCGGTTCAGGAGCTGGCGTTCACGCTGGCCGACGGCATCGCCTACGTCGAAGCGGCGATCGCAGGCCGGGCTGGACGTCGACGCGTTCGCCAGCCGGCTCTCGTTCTTCTTCAACGTCCACAACAACTTCTTCGAAGAGATCGCCAAGTATCGCGCGGCGCGCCGGATGTGGGCGCGAATCATGAAAGAGCGCTTCGGGGCCAAAGACGAACGCTCGATGATGCTGCGGTTCCATACCGCAGACCGCCGGCGCGACGCTGACCGCGCAGCAGGTGGACAACAACGTCGTGCGGGTGACGATGCAGGCGCTGGCGGCGGTGCTCGGCGGCACGCAATCGCTGCACACCAACTCCAAGGACGAGGCGCTGGCGCTGCCCAGCGAAGCGGCGGCGTTGCTGGCGCTGCGCACGCAGCAGATTATCGCCTGCGAGTCGGGCGTCACGGATACAATCGATCCGCTGGCCGGTTCCTACTATGTCGAGACGCCTGACCAACGAGATCGAGCGGCGCGCGACCGACTACCTGGCCCGAATCGACGAGATGGGCGGCGCGGTGGCGGCGATCGAGCGCGGCTACATGCAGCACGAAATCCAGAACGCGGCGTTCCTCTATCAGCGGGAGATCGAGACCAAAGCAGCGGATCATCGTCGGAGTCAACGAGTATACCTCTGGCGACTCGACCCCGAGCGATATACTCAAGGTGAATCCCGAAATTGAGGAAAAACAGCGGGTGCGGCTGGCCAAGGTGCGCGCCGAGCGCGACGCGGCGGCGGCAAGCGCCTCCCTGGCGCGGGTCGAGGCGGCGGCGCGCGACGGATCGAATCTGATGCCGCCGATCATCGACGCGGTGCGCGCTTACGCTACTTTGGGTGAGATCGCGGACGCGATGCGCCGGGTGTTCGGCGAGTATCGGCCGAAGAGCGAGGTTTAGCGGCAAACGCGGGTCGGCGGACCGGGATCGTAAACACAAGATTATTGTGAAGGGGCATAGAAAAAGCCGATGGGGCCGACTCCAAAGGGAATTTTCCTAACCAAGGGCGTAGGCAAGCACCGCGAAAAGCTCACCTCTTTCGAGCTGTCCCTGCGCAGCGCGGGCATCGCGGAATTCAACCTCGTGCGCGTGAAGTCGATCTTCCCGCCGAACTGCAAGCTGATTGCTCCTCAGGAAGGACTCAAACGGCTGACCTCTGGCCAGGTCGTATTCGCGGTGATGAGCGATAACGCGACCAACGAGCCGCATCGATCTGATCGCGGCCTCGGTAGGCTGTCGCGATACCGGCCAACAGCAGCACCTACGGCTATCTGTCCGAGCATCACAGCTTCGGCGAAACCGACCAAAAGGCCGGCGACTACGCCGAAGATCTCGCGGCGACGATGCTCGCCACCATCCTGGGGGTCGATTTCGATCCCAACGTCGGCTACGACGAGCGCAAGGATATCTGGCGGCTGTCGGACAAGATCGTCACGACCCGCAACGTGACTCAATCGGCGATCGGCGACCGCGACGGGCTTTGGACTTCGGTCGTGGCGGCGGCGGTATTCGTCGATCTTCCCAACGGCAAGTAGGCTCCGCCCCTGCCGAATCGCTAGCGCGTCAATCCCGCCAGCCGCAGCAGCAGGGCTACATCGATATTGCTCTGCACCGTCGCTGCCAGGCGATCGTACTCGGCATCGCGCGAAGAGATCGGCGTCGTGACGGCTGGCTCGCCAAGCCCCTTAGCCGACGCAAAGAACGGATCATCGAAGCGCGGAGCGAATCGTTTTCAAACAGACCGTGAAGCATCGTGCCGACCAGGGCGCCTCCGCAACCATCGCGCCGTCGAACGCGGAAACCGCCTGTCCGTTGCGCGATAGAATCCGAAACGCGCCGACAATTTCTCCGACCGGCTCGATCATGCCCATGTGAATCTCGTAGGCTTCGAGTTCCTCGCCTGACGCGCGGCCGGTCAGAAACGAATCGCCGAATACCCGGGCGCTCACCTGTGCGGTCAGTTTTTCACGCGCGAAGCGTGTTCGGATAGCGAGCACGCCAAGCCCCGGCGTGACGCGAACCGGCGACTCGACGCCGTCGGGATCGTCGAGCGCCTGCCCGAGCATCTGGCATCCGCCGCAGATGCCGAGAACGGGCTCGCCTCGTCGCGCCCGCTCGACGATAGCCTCTCCGATACCGCTCGTGCGCAGCCAGGCGAGATCGGCGGCCGTACTTTTTGAGCCGGGAAGGATCACGAGGTCGGCGCCCGATAGCTCCCCCGGCGTCTCGACGAATCGAACCACGACCTCGGGCTCATGTTCGAGCGGCTGAAAGTCGTCGTAGTTGGAAATGCGCGGCAGGCGGACAACCGCGATGTCCAGTTCCGTCGCGGAGCCGCGGCGGCGATAGCGCCTTTCTTCGAGCGCGACCGAATCTTCGTCGGCGATTCGCAGGCGCTCGATGTACGGAATAACGCCCAGCATCGGCACCTTGAGCCGCTCGACGATCAAATCCACGCCCGGCTGGAGCAGCGCGATATCGCCGCGGAATTTGTTGATCGCAAGCGCCGCGACGCGGGCGCGCTCGTCGGGCTCAAGCAATTCCATCGTGCCGACGAACTGCGCGAACACTCCGCCACGATCGATATCGCCGACCAGAATCACCGGCGCGTCGGCCAGCCTCGCGACATGCATATTTACGATGTCGCGCGCCTTGAGATTTATTTCCGCCGGGCTGCCCGCGCCCTCGATCACCACAAGCTCGTAACTTTCGCGCAAGCGCCTGAGCGAGTCCGCGATCACCGCGCGAAGCTCGGGCTGACGATCGTCTCCGTCGCCGAACCTGATGCTTCCGACGGGTTTTCCCATCATCACCAGTTGCGATCGCCCGTTGCCCTCGGGCTTGAGCAGAATCGGGTTCATCTCGACACAAGGCGCGATCCGGGAGGCCTCCGCCTGCACCGCCTGGGCACGGCCGATTTCCTTGCCGTCGGGAGTGACGAAGGAATTGAGCGCCATGTTCTGCGCCTTGAATGGCGCGACTCTCAACCCCTGTTGGCGGAAGATGCGGCAGAGCGCGGTGACGAGCAGGCTCTTGCCGACCGACGAGGCGCTCCCCTGAATCATCAGGGCTGGTGCTAACGTCGGCATGACATACCCGGAATGCTCGACTTATCGCTTTCGTTCAGCATACGCCGCGCACGAATCCACGAAGCCTTGGGCGACAAGCGGATTCGACGCCCAGTGGGCATGGACGTAGGAAGCGAGCACATTGTAGATACGATAGCCTTCACTCGAAACCGCACTGCCCCATCGCGTTCGTATAGTGTACGCGCGTTCGATATCCGCGGGGATCGCTTCAAGATTGGAGTAGCGAAATTGATGGCCCCGAAAGCGCAGACCGGCGGGGCCGAGTATTGATGGCTTCGCGGTTTCGACCTCGACGTATCCCAGCGCCTGAAGCCGATCCGACATTACCGCTTCGCCCGGCAACAGCCCGACCATCGGATACAACCGCGAATCGAGCACTCTGATTCTGCGGCTCAGATACATCAGCCCGCCGCACTCAGCGTAAATCGGCCCTCCATCCGAGGCGAAGGCGCGGACAGCTTCGAGCATCGCGTCGTTGAGCGAGAGTTGTTCGGCGACGGCCTCCGGATAGCCGCCGCCGAAGTACAAGCCGTCGACTTCGGGAAGCCGGCGGTCGCGAGTCGGGGCGAATCGGACAATCGTGGCGCCCAGAGCCTCCAGGCGGCGAAGGTTGTCTTCGTAATAAAAATGAAAGGCCTCGTCGAATGCGACACCGATGCGGCATCGTGGGCGACTCCGACTGATGCTCCCTTCAGCAGGTTCGACCTCGGAGAATCGGCGGCGCGGAGCGCGCGATTTCGAGAATCGTGTCGATATCGAACCAGTCCTCGACCAGCTTGCCCCAGGCCTCGAACAGCGCGCAGGAAACAGTGCCCTTGTCGGCCGTCCAGCAATCCAAGGTGACGTTCCGGAAAGGCGATTTCGGTGCGTTTGGGAAGCCCGCCGACGATTGGCAATCCCGGAGTTGCGGCGCGGAGCAAATCGAGATGGCCACGACCGCCGACGTAGTTGCACACCAGCGCTGCCAGTCGCAACTCCGGATCGAAACTCGCGAAGCCGTGCGCCATCGCGGCAACGCTGCGCGCGATACCCGAGCTATCGACCAGTCAGCAACACCGGAGCCGAAAGCCACTTCGCGATTTCGGCGGTCGAGCCTTCGTCGCTCGTGGGAGACGCGCCGTCGAACAATCCCATCATGCCTTCGATGACGGCGATATCGGCGTTCCGCGATGCGCTCACGAAGGTAGCGATCACCGCGTCGCGCCCCATCATCCAGCCGTCGAGGTTTTGCGATGGCGCCTCGGCGACTCTCGCGTGATAGGTCGGATCGAGGTAATCCGGACCGCACTTGAATGCGGCCACCTTCAGCCCGCGCGTGCGAAGCGCACTGATGAGGCCGACGGTCACGGTGGTTTTGCCGACGCCGCTTGACGTGCCCGCAACGACCAGCCTGGGGATTTTCAATCGATGCTCCGTAGGCCGACGCTGATGCGATGCGGCATCGCCGATCTCATCCGATTGCGGTTAGCAACGCTTGAAGTTCGGCTGACGCTTCTCGAGAAACGCGGCTATACCTTCGCGGGCGTCGGCGGTGTGCCCCATGTCGGCGATTCCCTGGGTCTCGAATTCCATCTGCGTCTCGAGCGATTCCTTCCATCCGCTGTGAATCAATCGCTTGGCCCTGCCGAAGGCGAGCGTCGGGCCGGCCGCAAGCTGCGTCGCGAGCGCTTCCGCCTGAGCAATCAGATCCCCATCGGGCACGACGCGGGTGACGATACCCCAGTGCGCCGCTTCCTGGGCGGAGAACAGACGGTTGGTCAGCGTGAGTTCGAGCGCCCTCTTGAAGCCGACGATCCGCGGCAGGAAATAGCTCGATGACCCGTCGGGCGTAATGCCGATTCTCGTGTACGCCACCGTGAACTTCGTCGATTCCGCCGCCAGCACCAGATCGCACGAACAGACCAGGCTGAGTCCCGCTCCGGCCGCGCTGCCGTGGACCGCGGCGACAATCGGCGCATCCATGCGCGCGAATCGCGAGACCGCGGCGTGCAGGTAAGTCGTCACCGCCTTGAAATGGTACGACAGATTGTCGCCCTGGGCGGAAAACTCCTTCAGATCGCCGCCGGCGCAGAAGGTTTTTCCCGCACCGCGGATCAGAACCGCACGCACGTTCGGATCCTCGCTGCATGTCAACGCGACTTCCATCAGGTCCTTGGCCAACTGGAGGTTGAGCGAATTGGCCGCATCCGGCCGATTCAGCGTGATACGGGCGACGTTGTCGCGAGTCTCGAAGAGCAAAGTGGAATATTTCGGCATCGGGCAAATATCTCCTGATGGAATTCAGTAAGGTCGGATCACAGCGAAGCGCACCAGTCGGCGATCGCCTGGCCGATTTCGGCCGGCGAATCTTCCTGGACGAAATGGATCCCTTTGACCGTGACTTCGCGCTGATTGGGCCACGAGCGGCAGAACTCGCGTTGCGGGCCGACCAGGATCGTCCCCGGCTCCGCGTTGATGAAGAGCTTGGGCAGCGGAGAGCGGCTTAGCCATTGGGCGTAAAGATTCGCGATCTCGACCACGTCGGGCGGCTCGCCGTCGATCGGGATCTGGCGCGGCCAGGTGAGCGTCGGGCGTCGCGACTCGCCGGGTTGCAGATACGGCCGCCGATAGACCGCCATCTCTTCGTCGGTCAGCTTACGAATCACGCTGCCCGGCAGGATACGTTCGATGAACATATTCTTCTGCAGGATGATCTCTTCACCCGCGGGCGAGCGCATCGCTTTGAAGATCGCGCGGGCCGGTTCCGGCCATTCGTCCCAGGTCAGCGGCCGGACAACCGCTTCCATATAAGCGATACCCTTGATCCTGTCGGGATGGCGGCGCGCCCAGTGGAAGCCCAGCGCGGAACCCCAGTCGTGAACCACGAACGTAACCTTGCCTGTCGGGACCACCGCCTCGAACCACGCATCCAGATAGCGCGCGTGATCAACAAAACGGTAGGAGCCGCTGGGCGCCTTGCCCGAATCGCCCATCCCGACAAGGTCGGGCGCGACACAGCGCCCTGCCCGCTCGAGATGCGGAATGATGTTGCGCCAGAGGTAGGACGACGTCGGGTTGCCGTGAATGAATACGATCGGATCGCCCTTGCTGGTATCGACGTAAGCGATTTCAGTGTCGATCACTCGCTCCCGGCGTCGCGGATAGGGGTCGCGCGCGGAAATTGTGGCCTCTTTCATCTCGCAATCCTCCCAGTAATCGGAAAACGAACACGAGCCCACCGATAGTACAAAAGCGGCGGGTGGGCGGTCTATCGCGCGGTCACCGGTCGCGTCCGCTGTCGGACGCTCTCAGAGGCCCTGAAAAGGCGACGAGGCGCAAACGCGATCGTCGGCTGAGCCGGCTTCGTCAGCCGCGGTTCGGCCGATGCGCTGGATGCGATCGCTGATTATCTTCAGCGTGTCGAGGTTGTAGGGAATGCCGCAGTGGGTGGACCGCACTTCAACCGCTTCGATATGCGGCGCAGATTCGATGCAGGCCGGCCAGTGAACCACGTTATCGCGCTTGGAGTAGATCAGCGTCGAAGGCACGGAGGGCGGCTCGGGATGATGCACGCCGCATAGGGTCGAGAGTTGGCCGAGACACGTGGTTCCGTCCGAATGTCGCCGCCGGGTGGCTATAAACAGCATCTTCACGAACGGGTTGGAATTGGCCAGCGGCGCTCTTATCGGCGAACCGAGGATGAAGGTCTGCGCGACGAGTTCGGGAAACTGCCGCGCCAACGCCCGAGCGTAGATTCCGCCAAGGCTATGACCGATGATTACGACCTTGTCGTCGGCGTGGCGGGCGGTTTCCCGCAATACCGAACCGAGGCGCGCGATTTGAATGCGCGAGCAGGTGATGTTGGACCAGATGCCGGCGAAGAAGGCGCTGTGACCTTCCGAGCGCAGGCGGTCAGCTAAAGGATAGAGGCTCAAGTCGCCGGCAAGGAATCCAGGTATGAGGAGCACTGCGCGGGGGTGATTCGTTCTGGTCGGCGAGATCCTTCCTCTGCGGAACGCAAGCAGTTCGTTCAGCACCCGCCCTTCCCGCATCAGGCTCCTGAGCCCCAGACTCGGTCGCATCCCTTCCACGTTCGCAGCCTCCGCTACCTTTAATTATAAGCCTCAAACCACAACCAGCAAATGGTTCTACAACGCACGCAACGCGAACCAAGTGGTGCAAAACTTTCTTCGCGATGTCAAGGTTTCAAGCCTTGGCGAAATCAAAACAGAGACGCATCGGCCGCGGCGACCAGAAACCGCGTTGCCGCTCAGTCCTGTCCGACGCTCGCCTCGGCGCTTGCGAATTGGGCCGCCGCTTGCTTCAGCTCCTCGAAAACTTCGTCGAGCAACGACTTCATCAACTCCACGTCGGGCATCAGGCGCGGCTCGGCCATCATCCCGAAGTAGAGATTCTGGTTGTAACCAAAAATGGAAACGCCGTAGCCGAGATTGCCGGCCAGCGGGGCCAGACTGATTGTGTCGAGCAGCGCGTGGCCCGCCAGATACTGCGCGACCTGAACGCCGGGAGCGTTGGTCGCGATGAAGTTCACGCCGCAGGCCGGTATTCCGAATCGGCCATTCGGCAGCGCCGGAACGAGTTTGCTCAACATCGCAGCCGAGTCGATTCCGACAGACGCCAGCATCGAGGTCAGTCCCATCAGGCTCGGCGGAACCAGGTTCATGGCTTCGGTCAGCAGTTCCAGGGACTGCGCGACGCGGCTTGAATTGATTCGCTCGGTTTCCCGAAGGACGGCCTCGAGCCTCTCGGCCGGTTCCATTGGAGTCGCGGGCAGCTCCGGAAAGGTCATCGATATCCGATTGCCGAGCGTTCCACGTTCGTCCTCGCGAGTGATATTGACCGGACATCCGATACGCAATGGCAAATCGCCGGGATTGCGACCGTGCTGAGCCAGGTAGCGCGCCGCGGCCTCGCTCACCATCGCGAGCACCACATCATTCACCGTCCCGCCGAATGCGTTGCGAATCGCGCGGATGTCGTTGAACGGATAGCGCGCCCAGGCGAGGTTGCGGCGCGCGCTGACGCATCCGGCATTCCATGGCGCCGCGACTATCGGATGCGAAAAGAGTCTGGATATCGTACGAGCGGCTTCGCCCAACTGCCTGGTCCGCTCCGCCAGTTCCTTTGGGCTGCGCAGCAGTTCCTGCGCCCTCCAGGCGGCATCAACCTGCCCCTCCATCAGATCCTGCCACGCGGCCAACAGGTTCTCGGCAGGGCTCGGCAGCGGATGCGGCGTCCAGGGCTCGCGCGGCGGCTCGCTGGACGGCGCGTCCGCGCGAAAATCGAGCAGTCCGGAGGTCAAATCGACCGCGGATACGCCATCCGAAAGGCAATGATGGACCTTCCAGAGCAGGCCCGTGCGGCCGCCTTCGACGCCCTGAAACGCGTGCATCTCCCAAAGCGGTCGCGACCGGCTGAGCGGCGGCTCATAGATGCGCAACGCCGCCTGAATCATCTCGGCCTCGCTGGTACCGGGGGTCAGCCGATGGCACTTGACGTGGTTTTCGATCTTGAATGCGGGGTCATCCTCGAGGCTCGCGTGGGCAAGATTGAGCGGCACGGGAACCAGCCGCTGGCGATAGCGCGGGAGGAGGTGCAGGCGCCCCTCGATATGCCCGACCAGCCGGTCGAACGGGATCTCGCCCTCGAAAAACGACAGCATCCCGACATGCGCCGGACCGCTGAACGATTCCGCGTACAAAAAGGAGGCGTCCTGGGCGGTAAGCCGACGCCCCAGGCTTGCTGTTCGACTCGAATCAGGAACGGCCATCGCGACACCTCCGGATAGCCCGGATCAAACGGGCTACGAACTAAAAAGCATGCGCCCACGGTTGCTGATCGTCAACATGCAAGGATGAAGCAATGCTCGCCCTCCTCGAAAAAGTTCGCGAGGCGAAAAAGTCACCATTGCGAGCGAATAAAAAGTCGGACTACCTGCCCGGGATAGTGGTTCAATGACAGCGGCTCCTCCTGCTATGATTCAAGGTTACGTCGGCGGCGGGATGCCGATTGGATTGTCGAGACCGGGAGGAAGAATGCTTCTACGAGCTGAAATCGCGGCGCGTTATCCGAAGGAAATGAAGCTGCCGGACGGCAGAATCGCGACCGTGCGCCTGATGGAGCGCGGCGACAAGGAGGACCTCCTCGAATTTGCCCGTTCTCTGCCTCAGGACGATCTTCTCTTCCTGCGCACCGACATCACCGACCCGGCGGTCGTGGATGAATGGGTCGGAAACATTCAGGACGGCAAGACCATCACGCTTCTGGCCGAGATGGTCAACATCGAAACCGTGCTCTCGGAGCCTTCGGTTCGAATCAAGGAAATGGCCGCCTACGCCAGCGTGCATCTGAGCCCGGTGCGATGGACGCGCAGCATCGGCGAGCTGCGGATAAACATTGCGCCCGGCTATCGCAGTATCGGCCTGGGCAGGCGTTTGACCGCCGAGATCTTTGCCGTCGCGAAATCGATTGGGCTAAGGAAAATAACCGCGCAAATGACCGCCGATCAGAGCGGCGCCCGCGCCGTGTTCGAAAAGCTCGGCTTCCAGGTCGAGGCGGTTCTCACCGATTGGGTGGAAGACCGCCGCGGCCGCTCACGCGACCTGATCGTAATGACTCACGACCTCTACGGATTCAGCAATCACGCGGCGGCATAAGCGGGAGACGACGACGTCTCGCGACGCGGCGTTTCGTCGACCGGCTGGGAAGCCGCCTGCTCCGGGAAGATCAGAGCAGTCCCATCTCCTTGAGTTCCGGGATCACGATCAGACGCGGCTCGGTGAGGGCCTGAACTTCTTCGGCGGTCCATCCCGGAGCGACTTCTCTCAGCAGCAATCCCCGCTCGGTCACCTCGATCACGGCGATATCGGTGACGATCAGATCGACGCACTCGGGCGCGGTGATACGAGAGCTGCAGCTTTTGAGAATCTTGGGCCGGCCGTTTTTGTCGCTGTGGGTCATCGTGACGATGACCTTCTTCGCGCAAAAAGCGAGGTCCTGAGCGCCGCCCAAACTTCCGACCTGCTTTCCCGGCATCATGTTGTTGGCCAGGTCCCCTTTTTCGGAAACCTGAAACGCCCCCAGCACGGTGATATCGATGTGGCCGCCACGGATAATCGAGAAGCTCTCCGCATGATCCACAATGACCATGCCGGGCTTATACGCCACGGGCTGAGCGCCCGCGTTTATCAGATTGAGGCTGGCCTGTTTGCGATCCTCGATAATCTCTCCGAAGCCGATGATGCCGTTTTCCGAATGGAAGAGGATCTCCTTGTCGGGAGGTATGAACGTGCCGCAGAGCGTGGGGATTCCCACGCCGAGGTTGACGATATCGCCGTCCTTGAACTCTCTGGTCGCGCACATCGCGATCGCGCGGTCATCCAGTCTCTCTCCAGCCATTGTTCGTCTCCTTCCCTGACCTACATCGGTTTGTCCCACGGTTCAGGTCCCCGTGGTCTGACCACCACCCGCTGCACATAGAGTCCCGGAGTCACGATGTGCTCTGGGTCCAGCTCTCCGAGTTCGACCACCTCTTCGACCTCGGCGATGGTCACCCTTGCGGCTCCGGCCATCGTCGCGTTGAAGGTGCGGGCCGAGCCTTTGTAAACGAGATTTCCGTAACGATCGGCCTTGTGAGCGCGAATCAGCGAAGCATCGGCCTTGAACGCATGCTCCAGAAGATATTTGCGGCCGTCGAACTCCCGGACTTCCTTGCCTTCACCGACAAACGTGCCGGCGCCGACGGGGGTGTAAAAGGCCGCGATTCCGGCGCGCGCCGCGCGAATCCGCTCGGCGATCGTTCCCTGCCCGACAAGCTCCAGCTCGACCTCGTTTTTCATCACCTTCTTCTCGAAGGGAGTGTGAATTGCGCCGATCGCGGCGGGAAACGAGATGATGCCCTTTTTGACTTGCCCTCTTTCGACGATCAGCCCGAGGTCATAAAAGTCCGGCGGAAATTGCACGATGCTGGACATGCGCTTGATAAGCGCGTCCTTGAACTCGGTTCCCCATCCGCCGCTGTTGCCGACGATGGTCAGGTCCTTGATCGCCTTGCGGGCTATCGCCGCAATCAGATAGCTGGGGCACTCGGCGGGCCCGCCGAAGCCGCCAACCAGGAGCATGGCGCCGTCCTTGATGTCGCTTACCGCCTCATCGAATGTACCGACAACCTTGTTGATCATGTCTCAGCGCTTCCCTTAAACGAGATCCCGAAATCTCAGTCCCCGAAAGTATCTGCCAGTTCCTTGAGTTTTTCCTTCGCGCCATTGAGGATCGGCACGCCGTCGCCGACCAGCAGCGCGTCGAAGTCGAGCGCAAGCAGGCTGCGAACGCTGGTCCGCAGCCGGCGCGGATCGTCCATCACGCTCTCGCGCAGGAGCCCGCATTTTCCGGGCGGATTTCCGATTATGCAATCTCCTACGAACAGAATCCTTCGCTCGGGCCAGTGGAGCGCGACTTCTCCCGATGATTTACCTGGCGCTCCGACAACCATCAGCGGCCCGCATTTCTCCCCGATCCGCAAATCGTCGTCAAGCTCGGCGCCCTGGCCGCGCGCGTGAGCGGCGTCGGCAGGATGGATCGCGGTCCGGGCGCCAGTGCGCGCGCGTATCCGGTTCGAGGCGCGAACGTGATTGCGATTCGTGAGCGGAATCCGGCTCACGCCGCGTCGGGCGAGTTCGTCCAGGACTTCATCGCTCGGCTCAACCGGGTCGATACAGATGTTCCCCGCCGCGTGACACACGAGGAATCCGTTAAAGTTGTAGCCGTGCGGCGCGGAAAACCAGGCCCACGTTAAGATGTCGTTTACGATCTCTTGCATCGAAGTCCACCTGATGGCGCCATATATCGGACAATCTTGGATGACGTTGGCAAATTCCCAGCGGTCCAAAGCGGCCAAGCGATGTTCAAATCAATCGCTACCGTCGAACAGCGCCTTTGGCGTATAGCTTGTCGCAAGCCTGCGGGGCAAGCTCGATGGCCGGAGCAACGCCTGCGGCCGGGAATATAGTGAGAGCCGCAAACCTTTTTGGGCGGGCCGCGCGCCGCCTGCTCGGCATCGCGCTCTGCGCGGCCGCGATGGCCGTCGGCGGCGCGAATCCGCCTGCCGACGCCGGCACCTGCGGCCCCTTCGGCGATCCTCCCGCGACGTTTATCTCAAGCCCCAAACCATACTGCTGGGGCGGAGAACGGCTCGGCCCATGGAACGACAGCGACGGCAATCCGCGCTATGCCTGCATCTACGAGCCGGATTCCACGGCGGCCACGAATCGATTGCCGCTGCTGGTCTTCATCCATCCGTCTTTGGTGTCTGCAGTCTCGGTCCGCGGGACCAATCTTTTGCACTATCTCGACTCCGCAAACCTGAGCGGCAATCCTGCGAAGCCCGGATTCATCCTGCTCGTGCCGGAAGGCCGCAAGACCACTCATTACTATCCGTTCCCGGACAACCGGGGTTACGGATGGGACAACTGGTATCGCCAGTTCAATCCGACGGGCGACGTTGCGATCGGCGGCGTCACATACAAAGAGAACGTGGATGCGGCCGCGATCGACGAATTCATCGCGCGAGCCATCACGACCGGCAAAGTGGACATCGACCGGATCTATATAACCGGATGGTCGAACGGAGCGGCGATGGCGTACATCTACGCGCTCAATCGGCCGAAAATCGCAGCGATAGCGGTCTATTCGGCGGCGAATCCATTCGGCATGCTCGCCGATCCCTGTCCGCAAAAACCGGTCGCGACGACGCCGACGGACAACAGTCAAATCCGGATCTTCAACAGCGGCCTGCCGATCATGCATCTATATAACAGTTGCGACACCGCAGGCATTTGCCGCGCCGCCCAGCATCTGGCGAGCCAACTGCAACCGCTCGGCGTCGAGGTGAACGACACGATCATCGACTCGTTCATGAGCAGGGCCGACTCGTGCCTCGATTCGTGCGGGACCGATCCCAACGGTGACGCGAGCCCGTTCAGCAATCCGCTGGGCGCCAGCCTGGGACTGCTCAATCATGTGCGATGGCCGTTCGGATGGACTTCGGAGATGCTGGATTTTCTGCGCCGCCATCCGCTCAGCGCACGAAAGCCGTTGACGGCGGAGAGTGACAAATCGCGATCGGCGAGACATTTGTCTTCGGCCGAACTTGCTGATAACTGACGGGCGCTGGGCGGCAAGCCCAATTCATCGGAGGATTCGTGTATGGCAACCAGGAGCAAACGAGCAACCCGTGCCGGCGCCGCCAAGGCCCGTCGCGTCGTCAAGAAAGCCGCCCCTGCCAAAAAAGCGGCGGCGCGCCGACCAACCGCGCCCGCCGTCAAACCGATCGATGTCGATCCGGGCTGGGCATGGGACGATCGCCTGCCGTTCGTTCAGGGCAAGCAGATCGGAAACCTGATCTACGTCTCCGGGCAGGTCGCCCTGGACCCCGACGGAAAGCTGGTCGGCGAAGGCGATATCAGGGTGCAGACGCGCCAGGCGATGGAAAACATAAAGACGGTGCTGGCGGCGGCGGGCGCCGGCTTGCGCGATATCATCAAGATGACCGGCTTCATCACCGATGCCGACAAGTATCGCGAGATGAGCGAGGTACGCAGCGAAATATTAGCCGGCCATCGACCGGCAAGCACGCTGGTGGTGGTCAAGGCGCTGGCGTTTCCGGGCTTGATGGTCGAGATGGAAGCGATCGCGCTCAAGCGCTAGTCGGGCGGGATAAAGAAGAGCGCTAGACGGGTATCCAGGATACCGCCGTTCCTTCGCGGATGGCGGTGTCGGGGACCGCCGGCGGAAGGTATACCAACGCGTCGGCCGCGCAGAGATTGCTGATCATGTGCGAGCCCTGCTTCGGAAGCGGCTCCAGCCATACGGAGCCGTCTTCGTGGAATCGGCGGCGCGCCCGGAGCCACTGCGTGCGTTCGTGATCGGGCTGCACCGTGGCGGCGAGCCTGCCCGGCGAGAAAACCGGCCCCGGCATCGCAACGCCCTCGATGCGGTCGAGAATCCGCCTCAGGTAAACCACGATACCTATCAGAGCGGCGGCAGGATTGCCGGGAAGGCCGAGCACGGGAACGCGATCCTGATAAAGGCCGAGATAGAGCGGCTTTCCGGGCTGTTGCGCGATCTTCCAGAAAATCCTTTTGACGCCGAGTCCCTCGGCGATCGAAATGACCAGGTCGCGATCGCCGACTGAAACTCCGCCGGTTGAGACGATCAGATCGGCATCGTTAAACGCATGGCCGAGCGCCTTCGCCAACGCTTCCTCGGAATCGGGGACTCTCGAAACAGTGACGAATTCGTATCCGGAGCCGCTCAGAAACGTTCTGGCGAGCGGCCCGTTGGCGTCGTAAATCGTGCCCGGAGCGAGCGGCTCTCCGGCGGGAACAATTTCACTGCCTGTAACCAGAATCAGGATGCGCGGCTGGCGAAAGACCGTCACGCGCTCAACTCCGACGGCCGCAAGCGCCCCGATCATTCCGGGGAGGAGCCGGGTGCCGACGCCGACCATGACCTGACCGCGCGTCAGTTCTTCGCCGCGATGGCGCACGTTGGAGCCCGAGGGGACCGGCGCATCGATTCGGAGCGCCGGTCCGACGGCCGAAACCGATTCCTGGCGCACAACCGCGTCGGCTCTCGCCGGCAGGCCGCCGCCGGTGAAGATGCGGCACGCGTCTCCGGGTTCGAGTTCGCAAACGGAGCTTTGCGGCCCGGCGGCGATCTGACCGACGATTCGAAGACTCACCGGATTGCCGGTCCGGGCCGACACGGTATCGACGCTGCGGAGCGCGTAACCGTCCATCGCGCTTTGCGTAAAAGGCGGAAGATCGGTAGTCGAAACGACGGCGTCGGCGACGACACGATGGAGCGCGTCGTCGAGCAAGACGGTTTCAGGCGGCAGCGGCGAAACTCGTCGCTCGCACTCGCCGAGCGCTTCGGTGACGGAAATCATCGTTCCCTCTCGGGCAATTGAAGCACCGCCGCGGCCTGAGAAAGGCCGCCATCTCGGGATGCCTTCGAGATACCCGGAGATAGTAATGATATCCGCGGAGTTCCGGTAGGGTTATGCGGACGCTGGACTCAGTGCGCTTTCCCGAATACCAGACGCTGCCAGGCCGAGATATTCTTCTGCCCGTTGCGATCCCCCTCGACGCCGTTCCACACCGCGAAGGCGACGGACGGCGAACCGCCGAGATCAAAGCGCGCATCCTGGGGGCCGCGCGAGCCCAACTCCCGCAGCATGATCACGTGCCATCGCCCGTCGCTCCAGACGCCTTTACCCACGATATCCTGATCGTTCTCGGCCTGAGCGGTGATCGTTCCCGGTCCGGCCGCGTTCAGATGCTGGACCGCGGTCGCGCGCGTGCGCGGGGACATGGGATTGCCGGCGCCGAGGCCGGTCATGAAGGTGGCCTCCTGGAAGGGATAATAATCAACGTCGATCCTTGGATAGGCCGCGCCGAAGCCGTCATGGGCCGTCTTGCCCAGCTCGAGTTCCCATTGCGCTTTCCAGTACCAGATATCGACCGGGCGCCGGGGTTCACCCATCACCACCGACGGCGGCGCGGCGCCGTTGCCGGATTGCAGCGGGAATTCAATCGCCGCCGCGTCGGTGAAATCCTGAGGCCGGAAGGCGCCCTGATTCATCGTGTCGTCGGCCCACTCCAGCAGAAAGGCGACCTGCTTGTCGTTGTGAAGCGATTTGACCGTCACTTCGCTGACCGAGGCCTTGCTGTCCCACAGCGCCTGCACTCTCACCGGCGAAGCTTCGGCCTGGTTCCACGCAGAGTCCGTCGGATCGCCGGGCAGTTTCCCCGCCGCATATGCTGACGTGATCGTGCCGGAAGCCTGCCCCACAGGAGTTTTCGCCGATTCCTTTCCCAGGGAAAGAGCGTAATACGCCAGCGCCCATCGTTGCCCCTCGTCCAGCGAGTCGGCGAACGACGGCATCGGCGTGCCGCCGATTCCTACCGTAAGTCGTTTGAAAATATCGCCGGTAGTGTAACCACCCTTCATCTTTCCCGCGACCGTAAAGTTATACGGGACCGCGTGGTAGCCCCAATCATCCTTGAGGGTGGGAACCGAGGGCCCATCTCCAAGACCCTTCGACCCGTGGCATTGGTCGCAACCCGCGTCGATAAACAACTGACGCCCCTGGGCGATGATCTCCGCCGTCTCTTTGGGCGGCGTCGGGACCACGACGGGTTTTAACTGCGAATTTTTGAACGCCGGCGAAAAGCTCTTCACATAGGCAACCAGCGCGCGCCGTTGGGCCTCGCTCAGGATCTCCCACGACGGCATCGCGCTCCCCGGCATCCCCTGAGTGATGGTTCGGAACAGATCGTCGTCGGTGGGAAGCGTGGGGGTGCTTCGGATCTTGAAGATGCCGCGGGTGAAGTCGCGCGGCTTGGGATATACGAGGTAGGCTGCGACTCCGTCGCCTTTGCCGTCGATTCCGTGACAAACGGCGCACTTGCTTTGATAGAGATTCTTCCCTTCGGCGATGGCTGGTCCGTTAACCCGGCCCGCAGCCGCCACTTCGACCGGCGAGGCGGCCAGCATCGCCAGGAGCAGGCCAACCAATGCGAGCAATGCCGCGCTCAACGCGCCGTCTTCGCGTGCGAATCGCCGCACTCGGTTGTCTCCATGGATGGCGCGGTTGGCATCGTAGCTGGTTTCGATCCGCATAAGTCTGCTCCACATGAGTCTGCTCCGCAGGAAAAGTTCACCCCGGTGGGAGGGGAATCGAAGCTCGAGATCCGCAGTTCTGCGGCCGGTATCGTCACCTCAAGCGATCGGCAATCCGCCTCGATCCAGGCGGCGGCGGCATTCGCGATAGACTCGAACACGCCGCCCTTGGCCCGCTCCGCCACCAGCCGCAGAAACAACGGCGTCCATCGGCCGAGATGCTCTTTCAAAAAGAGCTGCTGTGCCTCCCGGCACAACTGCGTCTTGTCCGGCCACTCGTTGCTCAAGGCATACGCCTCTTTGAGCGCAAGAAAGTTCATGAACTCGAGTTCGACCGCGATATGGTCCGGCCGCTCGGGGCAGCTATCCGCCGGTTCAAGGCCGAAGCCCCGGTAGAAGCCGGCGACATCGGCCATACAGTCCATTTCCTGAAACATGTTGCCGGCGCCGTACGGACTTTCGTACGGAGGGATCTCGCTGCCTACGGTGAGGCCGAAGACCGCAACGTGTTCCGCCACAAAGCGATCGCGGCCCGAATCTGAAAACGGCTTCAGCGCCGGCTCAAGGTCGGCTCCCAGAGCGGCGAGGGTTTGGAGCGCCCGGCGTCCATCCTCACCCCAAAGCCGCGTCCACATCGGCGCGTCGGGAAACGCGAAGGCCGTCGACAACAGGCGATAAACCTCGCCGCGGGCCAAAAGTTCCTCTTCCATCATGTTCGTTGCCTTGCGCTCTCCTGTAAGAGATCGTGTTCCACCGGTTCAAATCGAATTGACGTGCTCCCGCGAACGCTCGAACCTCGGTTCCTCGACGGTAGTCCTGACCACTTCGTTGTTGGCCCGATCGAAGCCGATAACCGTGTCGTCGTACATCGCCCACGGCTTTCCGTTGATTTTGGTCTCGAAGACTTTCTGACCTTCCTTGATTTCGTAGCGGAAGATCGACTTCTGCGTGGTACGGAACAGTTGCAGCACGGCCAAAAGCTCGCGCGAAGGGGCCATGTAGCACTCGATCGCATCGTCCACGCCGGGTCCGAACATCTGGTGCAGGTACTGTCGAGGCACCCAGCGGGGCGGGATGTAATAGATGTTCGGCTCGGTGCCGAACTGCGGATAAAGCGGGAGCGCAACCCTCGCCACGTGAACCAGATAATAGAGCGGGTGATGCCGGTCCTCGGCCCACAGGCCGGTTTTGTCGTCGATCCGCACCAGGCTCTGCATCCGGATCTTTCCCGGGCATACCGCCATGCAGCGGGTCTCAAGCGGCACGCCGTCGGGCGTCAGTTGCGGATCGTGTCCCTCGACTCGCGGATAGCAGGCAATGCACTTCTCGCTGACATTGGTCGTGGCCCGGTACATCGGCTTCTTGTACGGGCAGGCCTCGACACACTTCCGGTAGCCACGGCAGCGATTCTGGTCGATCAGCACGATCCCGTCTTCGGGCCGTTTGTAAATCGCCTTGCGCGGACAGGCCGCGAGACAGGCGGGATAGGTGCAGTGGTTACAAAGCCGCTGCAGGTAGAAGAACCAGGTCTGATGCTGCGGCAGGCTGACGCCGTTCATCGAGAGTTCGTTCTTGCTGCCCTGATGCCCCGTGGCGTTCTCTTCATTGATGTTGGGCGCGGTCCACTCGTCGTCGGCGGGGATGTATCCCAGCGCGCGCATCGCCCCTTGCGGGCCGTGGGCCTTCAGCGCAGCCTCGTATATCGTCATGCCCTCGTAAGTGCCGTAGGGCCGCGCCGCACCGTCCTTCGTCGAGCCGTTCCACTTGGCCTCGACGGCCTCGCGCTTATGCGCTTCGTCGAGAAGCTGCAGCAGCTTGACGTCCCAGAACTGCGGATAGCCGCCGTAAGGCTTGGTCTCGACGTTGTTCCACCACATGTGCTCCTGCCCTTTGGAGAAGGTCCAGGTGGACTTGCACGCCATGGTGCAGGTCTGGCAGGCGATGCAGCGATTGATGTTGAAAACGGCCGCGAACTGCCACTTCGGATGCGAGTCGTCGTAGGGATAGTGCATCTTGCGGCCAAGATGCCAGTTGTAAACCTCAGCCATTATCCACCTCGTCGCTCGCTCCGCCCGCGCCCGGCCGGAGGCTCCATTGCGCGCGCATCCGCGCGATCAATGCGGTAACGAACTCTTCGCCCTTCTCCCGATAGATACGATGGGTGCCCTGATAGAACGGATTCCTGAACAGTTCGAGCAGCGCCTTATCGTCGAGCCCCAAGCCAAGGAACTCATAGACGAAGGTCTCGGCAGCTTCCGCCGCGTCTCCGCACGGGATACCCACCGCAACCAGACCCATCGGGTCATCGTCTTCGTAATGCTTCTCGGCCATAACTGATAAACCTCAAGCTCCTATGCGCCCGGCGCTTCGTACGCTCACGCCTTTTCGAGCTTCACCAGGCTCCCTTGCAGGTATCGGTGCATGAAGTCGCTCTCGTCTCCCGGCGTGAAGCCGGTGGTCGCCGGTTTCCACACCCCTTTGCCTCCCAGACCACCGTCCTCCGCTTTGGCGATCTTGATCAGCGTCTCCTTGGGAACCGTGTTCACCATGTGGTTGTCATCGTCGGCGCCGAACAGAAACGACATCGCGCCGCCCTTCTTGTGGAAAAGCGTGTCGGTCTGATGCATCGGTGGAAGCCAGCCGCGGGTGGTCGACTGATGGGAGCCGGTTCGGTACGACGATTGGTAGCCGGTCCCGGCGGCGAGCGCGCGTCCGTCCGGGCGGGTTTCGGTGGCACGCACGGTGCGTTCGCTCGAGATCCAACCGGTGTGCTTCATGATCGTAAAGTGATACGGACAGGCCGGGTTGAACTTGAGCCGCACCAGGCATCGGAACGCCTTGTAGCGAGCATCCGTCGGCTTCCATCCGATGTAGGGGCGGTCGGCCGGATTGGCATCGACGTAAACGTAATCGCCGTCCTTGAGCCCGAGGTCCGCGCCGGCCTTCGGGTTTACCTGGATCTGCTGGTCGCCGACTCCAGGCGCGCGCTTGTCGAGCCGGTACGGATCGCCGAAGCTCGACCCCCAGATCCAGTTCCAGTCCACGGTCGACCAGGAGGAGTGCGTCGAGTGCCTGCTCTTCGGAGTCGACAAATAGAATCGATAGCCCGCCTCCCACAGCGGGTTTACGGTCTTCTTCACTTCCGACCACGGCAGTTTGATGTTGCGCACGGAGCGCATCTCGGGGTCCATCGAGTCGCGCGGAATGCCGTAGTCCTCGGGCCGAACGTAGGGGCTGCTCGAAACGATGACGTTGGGCAGGTAAGGCGTTGCCTCCGGACCTTCGCGGTGAACCAGGAGATTTTCGCCGTACTCGATCGCCTCCGGAATATCGCAATACGAGTGAAGTCTTCCGGTGTCGGTATAGAAGGGGATGCTGTCGTGGATCTGCTCAAAGAAGGGGACTCGCGGATAGGTCCTGAACAGCATCAACGCGCCGCCCGGGCTCCCGTAATCTCCCTTGATGATCTTGTCGACCTTGTATGCGCCTTCCTTGTTTCGCGTCGTGGTGCAGCTATCAAGGACGCGCTGCAGATACACCGAGCTTTTCTTCTCGTAGATATATTTCCAGTAATCGCTGAAGCGGTGCTCGTTGAGTTTCTCAGCGAGCGCCTTCGCCACGCCGGCGAAGATCGCGGCATCGTCCTTGGAGTCATAGAGCGGCTTTATGCCTTCGCCGCCGCCAAAGACCTGAATAAACGGATTGGAGCACGACCCTCCCAACTCGTAGTCCTCGAACTCCATCCACGAATTCGCGGGGAGAACCAAATCGGCGTACTCGGCCGAGCCGGTCCACTCGACCTGCTGATCGACGATCATGTCGATCTTGGGAAAGGTGTTGTGGATGAGATTATAAATCCACTTGGCCTGATTGATGAGATTGCAGTTGTTGTACCAAAACCCCTTGGTGGGTGTGGGCATATGAGTCTTGCCGGTGAAGATTTTGTGCCCCTTCGGGGTGTCAACGGCAAGAATTTTGTCTCCGTAGCCCCAGTATGAGGTTGTTTCGCCCTCCACCGTCTCCCGCACGTTGGCGCGGGTGAGGCGGGCGTGCTCGTCCATGACCGGATGAAAGGGATCCTCATTTTTGTAGACGCCGACACCGGGCCCGGTCCAGGCGGAAGCCTGCATCAACTGGCCCTTGTAGTTGCCTGCCCAGGTGAAGCCTCCCGCGCCATGCTGCCCGACGTTGCCGGTCAGCATCAGCGGCAGATAGATCGCGCGATTATGCATGGTGGCGTGGAAGTAATGATTGATGCCCTCGCCATGATGGATCGCGACGGGCTTGATCGTCGCGAAGTCCTTCGCCAGCTGATAGACAACGTCTTTCTTCGCTCCGCAAATCTCCTCGACGGTGTCGAGGTCGTAATCCTTGAGATGTTGCTTGTACATCTCGAAAATCGGCATCACTTCGATCTCGGCGCCGTCCACGGTCTTGACCTTAAAAGCCCCCTCCAGGGCCGGCTCGATGCCGGTGGCGCGGAACTTTTCGCCTACTTCGTCCCGGGTGATCGCCTTGGGCGAGTTGGTTTTGGTGTCCCAAACCACACGGTCGCCGATCTTTTCGCGTTGCTCAGGCTTGAGCCCATGAATCCTGAAACTGGGCCCGTCGGAGATATCGCGGTTCTTGTAGCCGGCGAAAATCTCCTCAGGCCGCAGCCGCTTGAGCGTATCGGTGCGGACCAGCAGCGGCAGGTCAGTGAACTCCTTGACATAGGCCGCGTCGTACAATTTCTCATCGATCAGGACTTTGGAGATCCCCAGGAAGATCGCGGTGTCAGACAGTCCGGGTCGGACCGAGATATAGACGTTGCACTTGGTCGCGGGAGCGTTGTAGTCCGGCGAGATCACATAGATCTTGGCGCCGCGCTCCATGATCTCGGTAAACCAGTGCGCGTCGGCCATCTTGTTCTCGACCAGGTTCTTGCCGACCTGAATATGCAGCTTGGTGTAGCGCAGGTCGTTGAAATCGCAATCGGAAGTCTGCAGGCCATGAACGAAGGGTTGTCCAGGTGCCTGATCGCCGCGCCATGTATACTCATCCCACGCCCTCGGTCCCACGGCCTGTTCCTCGGAAACCCCGCGGACATGATGGTCGATCAAGGCCATCATGTTGGCGAACCGGAAGATGCCGAACTTGCCGACAATACCGTGA
Source organism: uncultured Pseudomonadota bacterium (assembly GCA_963759165.1). Classification (GTDB taxonomy): domain Bacteria; phylum Desulfobacterota; class Binatia; order Binatales; family Binataceae; genus DATJOQ01. The sequence goes on from CAVWXK010000002.1 coordinate 270,128, forward strand.
ATCGGCAGGCTGTCACCGAGCTTGAAGGTCCGAATCCCGGCCCCTTTCCAGTGCTCGAGCATCGCCGGATCGTAGCCGTCCTTCATCAGGCGGCCTTTGCCGGTGTCGCCGCTGTAGGTCTTGGAAATCGCGATCAAGCCGCCGGCCGCGTAGCTGAAAGCCTCGTCCCAGGAGACTCTGACAAACTCGTCGTTGCCGCGATCGTCGAAGCGATAGCGACTGCGAAGCTCGGGCTGATCGGACAGCGAGGGGAATCCCGCATCGGCCCATTCCTTCCAACCTTTGCGCACCACCGGCCCCTTGAGTCGATAGGGGCCGTACACCCGTCGTTGAAACGTATAACCCTTCAGGCAGCCGCGCGGATGCCAGTTGGCCGAGGCTTTGTTCCCGTACAGGTCGCCGTATTTGTAGTAGTTGTAATCGGTTTCGCTCCTGACCACGACGCCGTTGCGCACGAACCCGCGCAGACGGCACATATGCGTGTCGTTCGGAGCGCATACCCACGTGAAGCTTCGGTCGTAGTGATACTGGTCCCGATAGATCCGCTCCCAACCCCGGCTGGGATAGGCATGCAGCGGATTATCGACGTTGACGGGCTTAAGGAAGGTGAGCGCCAGCGCGTCCTTGGCAATCAGGTTCACTGCGGCAGCGGCAGCGGCGGATTTCAGAAACTTTCTGCGCGTGATGTCCACGATAGGCTGAGCCTCCGCAAAATTCCCAGGCTTTGATCTCGTAGATTATTGTTTCAGGATGCCTCGCCGGCGCCTCTGACCAAGCGGCCATGGCAGGGGGCGCACTGCTTGTTGAAGAGCTGTTTAAACAGCGCGAGTGGTTTGTTCGGTGATGTTGGTGCGGCGCCCGCGCACACGGGGCCCGTGATCAGCAGTACGAGCAGTCCTGGACTCGAGCCGACTCTCATAATCGACACCTCTGTGGCACCCGGAGACCCCAAGCACAGGTCGTGCCCAAAGAAGATCAGAGATTTGAATGACGCCGGCAGGCGTCAAATCGGCTTTAATACTGCAACTATCGGCGATCCGCTCGACGGAAAGGATTAGATAAAATGATAATTCGAAATGAAATTGCCGAGTAGCTATTTTGCCTTGACGGCTCCATCGGAGACATCGATGTAGCCGACAGCTACAGGAAAATCGGACGTTTCTTCGCCGAAAAAAACTTTAGCAGGACGCCATGCATTCCTCGCCGCAGTCGGTATCCCTTCCTCTACAGAAGAATCAGGAAACGGCCGCGACGACGGCTACCATCCGAACGCGACCGATCCGGTGTACTGGTTGAAGCCCTCACCGTTGGCGAATTCGTTGTAGCGCCATTCCGCACCGAGGTACGACTTGTTCAGAATCCGCTGAATCGCCGGAACCTTGAGCGCGGAAAGCGCGAGCTCGTAGCCCAGCCCGAAGACGCCACCGCCCTGGAAGTCGGCATCGTAGTGACGGAACTTTTCGCCCGGCTGCGCGCCTTTGGCGACGATCGGCGTGCTGAGCAGGTTGATCCACATCCCGGGGCCTGCCAGGACGTAGGGCTTGAACCACTCGATCTCGGGATAGCCCAGCGCGGCGGGTTCCAAGTGGTACTGCACGGTCGGCTGAATCTCGATCGTATCGAGCCAACTGCTCTCGGACGATCCGGTGAGCGTTCCATAGAGGTTCGCCCCGGTCACGACATGATTCCCGAGCACCACGCCGGCCATCAACTCTCCACTGACGAACCCGCCCGGGATGCCGTCCTCGACGGTGAGCAGGCGATGGTTCAAGTAGGCGCCGTAAAAGAACCCGCCCGGCATGTCGTACGGCGACTCGGCCCATCCGGTGCGGAACCCGACCTCGAAGGGCAGATCGGACTGACGCTCCTCTATCTTCGCCATCTGCTGCCTGACCTTGGGCATCTCCTGCTGGAGTTGGGCGACCGGCTGTACGGAGCCATGCACTTCCTGCCGAAGCGCATCGATTTGCGTTTTTTGCGCGCCGAGCTGCTCCTGGATCACGCGGTTCTGCAGCTCGAGCATCTGGTTCTCCTTTTCCAGCAGCTCGATTCGCTTTTCCATCGCGTGACGCGAAGGCGCATCGGCACCTGCGGCGAGCGCACGGCCCGGTCCGCACACCAGCGCCAGGGCGGCCAATCCGCACACAATCGGAATTTTCCAGTTGGACATATATTTTCCTCCCAGTTTTCTGACGGGTCCATTCGTGCTGTGGAGCACGCATGATGTGTGCCTGCCGCGCAGGTGGCCGATCCGCATGGAAAATCGACCGGAGCAGGCGCGCCGGCGAGCGACCTCTCTCAACAACACGCGGGGTTTAATCTACCAAGGACGCGAGCTTGAAGAAGGCGGAGGGGGCTCAAGGTAAGCGGCGATTTTCTTCGATTCCGTTATGCTCTGACGGAATCCGCCCTTTAGCCCAGCGGCAGGAATTCGCCATGGCACGAAGCGCAGCCGTCGGCTACGGGAAAATCGAGCGCTTCTCAGCCGGCGAAAGTTTTCGCGGGAAGATTAGGCACTTTCACCAGGGCGTCACGCGGGTTGCGGCGAAAGCCGGCAACCCGCTTACGCCGATCCCTCTCAGAAGGATAGCGTTGCTTCGACGTAGCCGAAATCGGCTTCTTTCCCGCCGTGGTAGATTGCGCTCACGACGCCGCCGCCAAACGCGTGCCCATAGTAAAAGTAGGTCGAGACGTGGCTGTTAATCTTCCAGGTCACCCCAGTGTCGAGCAGCGTCGCGATATTGCTGCGCGAGGAACTCGGCCGGCCCACAAAGCCAAAGATGTTCCTCTGATACGCTCCTCCGCCCGAGTACCAAAGGTCGCGGTCGGAGGAGAGCCACAATCCGTGAAGCGTGGTCCTGATATCGATATTCTTTAACGGGAACAGCACCAGCTCGCTGCTGGCGTCGTCGATATTCATCATGTTGTAGAAGGGGAACTGCGCGTACGGACGCGCGGTGGGTAGAATCTGGAAGAAAGTCCCGTGAGTCGAGTCCTTGGCATTGCCGTCGCCGGACGCTGTCGTATAGCCGATTCGCAGCCAGGGTTGCCAAGGCGTTTTGGTCAGCCGATAGCCGGCCTCGCCCACCGCCGCGTATGATTCCTGGGTCAGCCGTCCCCAGGAACCCAGCTGACCCGCGCCCCAGACGAGGATGTCAGCGGTGCCGGGGCCGATCTCGAAAGTGCGGAGATAATCGGTCCCGAGGGTGTGAATCTCGATCCGCCTGAGATCCTTCTTGCGGATTTTCAGCGGCCGGTTATCAACCGGCACCTGCCCACGGCCATCGTCGTAGTAGATGTAGAAGAGACGCCCCATCGCGTTGCCCCACCACTCATTCGGACCGGCACTCAATGAAGCGTAGCCAACGTCGATGTCCCGAAGCTCATCCATCCCGTTGAGGTCGAACGCACCCTTGGTCGGCACGGCGTACATCGCCGTCGCCTTCCATGAGTCACCGCCGTAACTGGTCACCGCACCGTCGAACGATCGCATCACCTCGGTGAACCCGAATGGACCGATCAGCCGCTGCTGAATCCGGTTCAGTACCAGCCACTTAAGTTCCGGATCTTCGGGGATGATTTCGGCGCCGTCTGCGAACTCGAAGCGCCCGCCCTTGATGCTGAGGCCGTGAAGTATCCGTTCACCGAACTCGACGAAACCCTGCTTCACGAAGACGTTTGCGTCGTTTACGTTCGAATGGGGCTGAAAGTAGTTTGCCCCGAGTCCCAGCGCTCCTTGCGGAGTTGGCGCCTGCGCATCATCGGGCAGATTCAGCAATACCGGAGCCATCATCTCGACGAACATCTTGACGCCGCCAAGCTGGTAGCCCACGCCGAGCCGGAAATCGAGCGCCTGGAAGTTATACCGATTGTCGTCGTGCTTGTTGGCCACCTCGCCCGGTCCGAACCAGTTCCACACTTCCCAGCGACCGCGCAAACTGCCGCTCAGCGTCACCGGTTCGCCGTCGATTTGGTAAACCTCGATCGCGGCCGGAGCGGGCCATACGCTTCCAAGCAATGCCGCGATAAACAAAACCAAACCCGCGATGTAAGTTCCTGTCCGCAGTGAATGAGAATTGGTTTTCGCAATCATGATTTGCGCCTTCCTGGCTTTCAAATTGCTCGACCGGTGGATTCCTGCGATCCGGTTTATTAGAAGCACGGAGCATGCCGGATCATCTACAGTAGTCATTCTAATGTTTAAATCGGCCGTCGTCGCTGTGCTCATATCGGAACCAGACGCGCGCCAGGATTTTGACCTCTGAGGACACGAAACGTCAGATGTTGGTCGAGTCAGCCATCCTCCCGGCACGGGCATGGTCCCGTGCTTGCTGAGAGGGTGCCGCTTCGCTGGTTTTCGCTCTAAAGGGGGGAAAAACGTTGCAGATTGGCCGCAGGAGGTTGCACCTACGTAACCGATGTGGATGGCATGGCGGGCGGCACCCGCTTAACTCCAAGCCGACGGGAAGGTGATGAACTTCGACCCCAACCTTGCGCTGACGATGAGCGGTAAAACGCCCGGTTCCCAATCGCGGATCAGTTCTCGCCGGCGCGATCCGAAGATCGAGTGGCTTAGCCTGCCCCAATTGGAGATGGGTTCCGAAACGATGGCGCAGATGGTGGCGAGGTCGGAACAGACTGCGGACGGTTTTCAGGGCGATCGAGCGGCTGCGGCCTTACAAGTCTCCGGTCCTGATCATGGGAGAGACCGGGACCGGCAAGGAACTGGTGGGACGCGCACTCCACACCCAGGGACCTTCGCCCAAGGGTCCTTTCGTGGTTTTCAACTGCTGCAACTTGGTGGAGGCCTTGGCCGAATCTCAACTCTTCGGCCACGTAAGGGGAGCCTTTACCGACGCCGGCGAAGAATCCCAGGGCTATTTTCGTGCGGCGAACGGGGGAACGCTGCTTCTGGATGAAATCGGAGATCTGCCGCTTAGCTTGCAGGGCAAGCTGCTGCGCGTGGTGGAGAGTTACGAGGTCCAGCCGATCGGCTCGGCCCAGCGACATCGGATCGACCTGCGGCTGGTCGCGGCGACCAATCGCGACCTCGCTGCGATGGTCAGCGCGGGGAAGTTCCGCGCCGACCTTTACTACAGGCTCAACGCGACTTCGATCTTCCTGGCACCGCTAAGGGAGCGCAGGGCCGATATCGAGGTGCTGCTGGGGCACTTCGTAAAGTATTACAACTCCGTATTCGACAAGAAGGTTGAGTATATCTCCTCGCGCGTCCTGACTATGCTCGCGCAACACTCGTGGCCGGGAAACGTGCGCGAACTCGCCCACGCGGTGGAGAATGCGGTCCTCTTGACCGGCGATGAGTGCATCGACGTCGAAGACCTCGCCTGCGGGCTGATGAAAGGAACGATCGGCGGACGGCTGCCCGAGCCCGTACGACCGGTTATCGAGGATAATCATATCGCCAGGTCTTACGAGCTTACTCTCACGGGTGCGGCACAGTTTGAGGCGTCGACACTGAAATCGGTGGTGACCGACGCACTGGTTCGGGCGCTGCAGAAAACCGGAGGGAATCGCCGTCGCGCGGCCCAAACCCTGGGCGTCTCGCGCTCGACCTTCTACCGCATGATGGCGCGCTACGGAGTGCCGCTGAGCGGCCGCGACCCGAGTTCGCAGGCCAAGCCCGCAGGACAGATCGGGCAGACGCTCGCCTAGCGGACTGTTGAGCCTGCGGCCGAATCGATTCCGAAGTCCGAAGTCTTTTTCTTTCTCAACATCCTGCCATGGCGCTCGACCTGCGTCTTCTGAAACGTAGCTCCTAAAACAAAGTTTCGGAACCGGCCCTTTTCCCTCGGCAAAGCTGTTTCCTTCCTCTCGCCCCGGTGCGGCGCAGACACCGAACCCGGGGCAGTGTGATTACAGGAACGCGGATATCGCGCATCGAACCCGGGTTACGCAACGGCACATCGCCAAACGAGAGGAGAAGGAAATGTCTTTAAGTATTATCACCAACACGGCGTCGCAATTGGCGGCGGATGCGGTTGCCAACAACCAGACCTCGCTCAACCAGTCGATCGCCCAACTGTCGAGCGGCAAACGTATCGTCAGCGCCGCCGACGACCCAGCGGGTCTCGCGATTTCAACCGAAATCAACGGCCTGCTTGGCGCCCTTAATCAGTCGTCCACCAACGCCGGCAACGCCAGCGGTATGTTGCAGACCGCTGACGGCGCGATGGCCAATATCGGCAACGCGCTGACCACCATGCAGCAACTGGCCAACGAAGCGGCCGACGGCACCATCAACAACACCCAGCGCTCGGCACTCGACTCTCAGTATCAGGCGCTGTTCGAGCGAAATCAACAACATCGCCCAAGGCTCCCAGTTCAACGGCATCAACCTGTTGCAGGGCGGCAGCGTGACCTTCCAGACCGGCGCCAACAACAACGCCAATGACCAGCTCGACATAAACTTGCCCTCAATCACGGCGGCTGGTCTGTTGGGTGTGGCAATGCCAGGTGCCGGAACCGCGCTCGTCGAAGGCACCAACGTCACGGTGACCGCGCCGGGTGCCAATACACTGGCAGTCGGCACCACCGCCGGTCGGACGCCTGCGCCGCGAACACCGTGGCAGCCACAGCCGCGGTGACCACCGTCGACAGCGAGCTCAACGGCACGCCGCCGAATTCGATGACCTTAACCGTCACCGGCACCAGCGGCCGCCGGAGTCGGAACGGTGGGCACCGACAACATCACCTTCGTGCTGAAGGATTCCAACGGCGTAACTTCGACTCCGTTTACGATCACCGCGGCCAGACACCATCGTCAAGAACCTCGACGGCACGGGGCTCGATTTCCTGTTCAGGTGCGGGCGACACATACAAGGTCGGCGACCAGGTCAGCATCGTTTTCGGTGCCGCGGGCGCGTCGGGCAGCCTCGCGACCCAGAGCGCGGCCCAGAGCCAGATCACCCAGACCACGGACGCTCTGGCGAGTCTGGCCACCGATCGCGGTTCGGTTGGCGCCAGCGAGCAACAGCTTGTCGACGATATCGGCCAACTTGCAGTCCGCAGCAACAGAACCTGACTTCGGCGTTGTCCAACATCCAGGACGCGAACGTGGCGTCGACTTTCGCCAAGTTCACCAAGCAACTGGTGTTGCAACAGGCCGGCGTCTCGGTGCTGCAAGCCAGGCGAACAACGCTCCGCAGCAGCTCCTGGCGTTGTTCCAATAACGGGGTGAGGCGCGGTGGAGTGAAAAAGACGCAGGCATCAGGCCGCGCGGCAATCCCGGATGGGGCGGCGTGGCCGCCCCCATCGACGTGATATCAACCACGCTCCAGGAGATTTCGCGAAATGGCAGGTTCTCCATGGCTCGACTAGGGCGAACCCGATAAGTCTCCCCAACTACGCGGGCATCAATTTCAACGACATCCTGCAATCCGTGATGGCCGCCGGCCAGGTGCCGATCGCCGCGCTCCAGCAGGAAGTCTCCGGCGAGACGACATGGCGATCAGCACGCTAGGCAAACATCAGCGGCGACCTGACCTCGTTGCAGAGCGCGATTTCGCCGTTCCAGAGCGGCAGTGCCGCGCCGCTTACCGCCTCGCCGGGGCGGGTGCTCCGTTTTCGCCTCGGTCAGCGGAAATCCCGCTGCCGGCGTATACAGCCGTCACCGTCGACCAGATGGCCGCAGCCCAGGTCAGCGCCTCGCAAGGTTACGCCAGCGATACCAGAACGGTGGGCACCGGCACGATTACCATCACTGTCGATGGGAACCGCTCAGAACATCAGCCATCAACTCCGAGCAACGATACCCTCGACGGCGTCGCCGAAAGCGATCACGCGCCGCGGGAATTGGAGTTACGGCGCAGGTGGTGAATACCGGATCTGCCCGGCAATCCCTACCGACTCGAGATCGCCAGCAACTCGACCGGTACCGCGAGGCGCGTTCACGGTCAGCAGCAGCTTAAGCGGCGGCACCGCCCTAGATTTCACCAATAACGAGATCGGCCCGGTATCGCCCGATTCGATGACCGGCAGCTGCGACCCCGACCATCGGCGGAACATACACCGGCACGCTCAGCCAAGGCTATCACTTCAAGGTTACCTCGGGCGGCACGGTCGGAACCGGCCCGATCACGATCGCTTACACCTCCGACTCGGGTGAGAGCGGCACGATCAATGTGGCGGAGCGATTACACGCCCGGGGACGCCGCTTACAGTTGCCGACGGGCTGACGCTCTCGCTCGGCGCCGGCACACTCAACGCCAACGACAGTTTTCAGTGGCGGCGTTTAATCCAGACGTCGCCAGCGCCCAGAACGCGATCGTCCAGGTGGGCAACCAAATCGTCACCTCGGCCTCCAACAACGTGACCAACGCCATATTCGGGGCTGACGTTGAACCTGACCGGGAACAGCGGTATCGAGCACGGTGACCGTTTCGGAAGACACCGCAAGCCAGAGCGACGAGATCAGTTCTTTCGTGTCCACCTACAACAAGATCATGACCGACATCCAGCAGGCCACCCAGGCAAAGCCGCAGGCCGCCGCGCCTCCGTTAGCGGCTAACGGTCCGGTCGAAGCGCTCGCTCTAGGCATGCAGATCGGCCTCGGCGCGGATCAACCTCTCCAAGCTGGGTATAAGCATCAACGACAAGACCGGCCAGATGAGCTTCGATCCGACCGCGTTCTCGAACTCGATGGCAGCGGACCCAACCGGCGTGCAAAACGCCTTCAACCAGGTTTACACCGCGCTCAACGGTATCATCACCGACGCGCTCGCTCCCAACACCGGACTCATCGCCTCGCAGGACACTTCTTACAACGGCTTGATATCCCAACAGAACTCGCAAATCACCACGATGAACCAAGCACTCACGCAGGAACAAAACCAATTTTGGCCGAGTATGCGCAGATGCAGGCGCAGGTGGAAAATTACGACGAATATGGCCCAGCTCTTTACGGACAACTCTTCGAACTCGAGCATCAGGCAGCAGCAGCGGCGGTTTAAGCTCGTTGGCCTAGAAATCAACCGCCAGTCGCACAGAGGAAAACACCATGAGAGCGCTTTCAGCCTATCAAGTTGCGGAATCGGTAACCCTCGACGGCGAGCAGGCGCTCGAAGAACTGTACGCGCGTCTGGCCCGATGGTGCGACGAGATCGTGAATCTTCAGCGCGCCAATGAGACAGGCGAGCGCGACCGGCTGATCGATCGCTCGATTACGCTGCTCGGCTGTATCGATCCCATGATCGACGTGTCCGCTTCCTCCGAGATCGCGAGCCGCATCCTCGTCCTGCATCGCTTCGCGGTCCAAACCCTGGTCCGGGCGAAGGCCGAGGGCGACGAAGCGGTGCTGGAGGGGCTGGCGGACCTGTTCATCCATCTTGGGGAGATCTTTGCCCTGATGAGATCCACTCGCGCAGGCAACTAGCGTCCTTTTCAAAGCTTCCGAAGCGTCATGTCGATTTCCGTGGCGGTAAAACCCTCGGAGTGCTAAAAGCCTCCCACACGGAAGGATGTTGAACGACATGACGCTCGAAGCAATGGTCCAGGAGCTTTGGGATCGCGAGAAGATCCGGGAGCTCACCTACCAATATGGTCTCGCAATCGAAGCCCAGGATGAGGCTCGGATGGCGGGCCTGTTTACTCCCGACGGCGCGGTGGACTTCAGCGCGCTCGGCCGAGGCATCATCCGCGGCCGCGACGCCATCGCGGAGTTTTACCGCTCGACCTGGCCGCTCCGAATCAAGCCGTTCTTCACCAATCACGTGATGCGAATCGAGGGCAATCGCGCGACCGGCGCGTGCTCGCTCCAAAATAGCGCGACTCGCGGCGACCAGAGCATCATCGGAGCGGGCCGTCTGCACGACGAGTACGAGAAACTCGACGGCGAATGGAAGTTCAAATCGCGCCGCGTCGAGATATTCTACTTCGCGTCGCTGGCCGAAGGCTGGGCCAAACCCGGCGGATCGAAACTATAGTCAGGTACATTTCGTAGTCGCCGCGCATCAACCTGTCCGGGAATTCCTGTTCGTTTCGGCCGACATGAATCCAGCGCGCGATGTTCCGCCGTTCGCTCAGGGCGAAGGGCAAACCGGCCGCCAGTGGGCGGCATCAAAACCTATACGGTGATTTTGTGAAAATAGAGATTAGCCGGATAGAAAGTGTATTCGACGGGATGTCATTCGGCGGCGCCGGAACGTACGAAAAGATCGTTGGCCGCGCGTTCGGCGAAGTCGATCCGTTCCATCGGCTCAATGCCGAAATAGTCAATCTCGACAATGCGCCGATGAACGTCAGGGGTCGGGTGGAATACTGGGTGAACTTTTGTCTGTTGAAACCGGTTGACATCCGCAAGGGCAATCGACGCATCCTCTTCGACACCCTCAATCGCGGCGACAAGCTTGCCCTGGTCGATCTTAATGACTCCCCCAAAGGGCCCGGTTCGAACAACCTCATGAGTGCCGCCGACGCGGGCAACGGCTTTCTGATGCGGCATGGCTACGCAGTCCTGTTCTGCGCATGGCAGGGAGAGGTCGGACCGGAAGAGAACCACATGGTCGCGGGCTTTCCGGTCGCGACGAAAAACGGCGCTCCGATCGTCGATTGGTCGCGCGAGGAATTCACCTTCGGCAGCACCGCCAGTCCGGTAATCGCGCCGCTTACCTATCCCGCCGATACCCTCGATCAGAGCCGCGCGACGCTCACGGTTCGCCGGCGCGAGAAGGACCCGCGCGTGCCGATACCGCCCCACCGGTGGCGCTACCTCTCATCCAGCAAGATCGAGATTTCGCTCCCGGATGGATTCGATGCCGGGGCGTTATACGAGTTCATCTATCTCGCCCGCGATCCGATCGTGATGGGACTGGGATTCGCCGCCGTGCGCGACATGGTAGCGTTCATGCGCTATGCGGCGGCCGACGACGACGGCCGGCCCAACCCGCTCAATCACGGCGCCGGCGGGCCCGCGATCGATCATGTAATCGCCTACGGCAGATCGCAGCCCGGTCGTTTCCTGCGCGAGTTTCTCCACCTCGGATTCAACGAGGATATCGCTACGGGCCGCAGGGTTTTCGACGGAGTACACAGCAGCCTCGCGGGATCGCGGCGAATTTTTCTCAACGCCCCGTTTTCCCAGCCCGGCCGGTTCCATCGCGAGCACGAGGACCATCTGTTTCCGGGCGATCAATTCCCGTTCACCTACGCGACTCGCTCCGACACGATCAGCGGAAAGACCGATGGCATTCTGGCCCGATGCCTGGATTCGAACACCTGTCCGAAGATCATGCACGTCGATTCCAGCACCGAATTCTGGCAGGGACGGGGTTCTCTGCTGGTGACCGACGAACGCGGCAAGGATATAGCGCTGCCCGATGAGGTCCGCCTTTATCTTCTTTCCGGAAGCGGGCACGCGGGGCCCGCGATGTTGGCCCACAACCCGATCTTTTTCCAGAATCCGCGATATCAGTTGAATCTTCTCAATTATAGTTCGTTGAACCGGGCGTTGATCGTGGCGTTGGACGAATGGGTGAGTCGCGGGACGCCGCCGCCCGCGAGTCGATTTCCTCGCGTCGGCGACGGAACGCTCGTGCCGCCGTTGCCGCAAACGGAACAAGGCTTCCCCGATATTCCGGGCGTCACTTATACGGGACTGATTAACGAACTCTGCGAACTTGACTACAGCCGGCAGCCGCCGGTTCCGATTCCCGGCCACGACTACGTAGTCCTGGTGCCCAGGGTCGATGCGGACGGCAACGAGATCGCGGGCATACGCTCGCCCGACGTTGCCGTGCCCCTGGGGACGCGGACCGGATGGAATTTTCGCGGCACGGGCTTCGTTCAGGGCGCACTAATGATCGTAGGTTCGTTCATCCCGTTCGCGGCGACCGCCAAGGAACGGGCAGCGAAGGGCGACCCGAGGCTCTCGCTTCAGGAGCGCTACCCAAGCCACGAGCATTACGTCGATGCCGTCGCGCGCGCCGCATCCGAATTGCAAAAGCAGCGGCTGCTGCTGGCCGAAGACGTCGAGCGCTACGTCGCCGTCGCGGCCGCGACGCGATTGGGCGGTTAGCCGCGCCGATACAGGCGAACCTGACCGCGCGCCTTCCGAGCAGGCCGTTAACGGCCTGCTCCCCCACACCCTGCTAGGCCGCCTGCGGTCGCAGCGCGAAGTCGTACGAACATGCGAAGTACGGACGGCTCAAATTCCGCTTCCCGAGATCGGCCCGATCGTCGTGCTTTTCAAGCTTGACCACCAGGGATTTCTTGACCGCGCCAACAACGTCGGAATCGAGCCACGGATCGCCGGCGAAATAGAGTTGCGTGGTAAGCGGCTCGAAGCCCGCGTCGGTCAGCCGCACGTGAATATGAGCGGGACGAAACGCATGGCGGCCAAGCGCGGCCAGCAACGCTCCCGTCGGGCCTGTTTTCGGAACCTCGTAGGGAACCGGAATCACGGTTCGGACCTCGAAGCGGCCCTCGCCGTCGGTCTTCAGGCGTCCGCGAAGATTGTACTTCGGCTCCGCAAAGTTGAAGTGGGAGTATCGGCCGTTCGCGTCGCACTGCCAGAGATCGACGACCGCGCCGCGCAACGGAGCGCCGTCGGTAGAGCGAACCGTCCCGGAGAAGAGTAAAACTTCGCCCGGCTCGTCCTTGCGATGGGGAAGAACACACGGCGGATTCAGCATCGGCGCGTCGGGAAGATAGTACGGACCTTCGACGCCGCTCTCGGTTCCCGGCCTTCCGCCATGGCAGACCTGGTCGACGGTCGCTTCGAGAAAACGTCGAGGAGAAGCGGAATCTGACCCTCCTTGCCGGCCTCCACCAGGAATTCGAGCGCCTGATGGTATTCCTGGTACGAGATTCGGTTCTCGCGAATGAACGCCTTCAGGTGTTCGATCAGATTACTGAAAGTTTCCACGAGCCTCGGATGAGGCATCGTAATTGATTCGGCGCGTTCTGCTTTCATTTGATGCTCCTTCTTCGATGTCCGGCGGCACGCTTACAGTACCGGGTCTCTGTTCGAGAGGGCAACGCGGACCGAATCAGGGCCACTCGCAAGCGATTTACTGCTACTACTACGATGTTTGCAGGATGGACCCCTAACAAATGGCTCTCACGAGCGTCAAGCCGCCGGGTTGAACGATGGCCGCAGTACTGCCGATGGTCGTCGGGACCGGCCGTTTTTTCGCGGCGCTCCTCCAGGAACTAACGTTGAATTAACCGGCCCGCAACCATAGCCGCGCTAGGGGCTATGTTGCCGATCCGCGTCAGCTTAGGCATTTACTTCCTCAGATACTGCCCGAGCCCCACGCGAACTCGCGTGGACGCAACTCGTTCGTAGGTGTCGAAGATGCTAGCAACAAACGCCTTTACTTCTGAAAATTCAGCGTCAGCCTCGATCGTGTACCATTGAGAGGCAAAGTACCAATACCCTCTTCCAACAATACAGATAGCTCGAAGCGGCGGGTCGGCTTGGTCAGACACAAGCTTTTTATACCGGTCTAATTCATTCGACCAATGTGAGGTTAGATCGCTACCCCAAGCAAAGAGGCACGGAATCACGCCCTCAGGCGCATCCCCCTTCGGGTTTGGCAAGTGGAGTATCGTCCTCAACCGTGCCGCGTTGTAATGCGCTTCTCTAAGACGCGTGTTGTTGACACAACTCTTGACCTCTATGGAATAGAGTGCCGCGTCAACCGGGACTAGGCCGCTTACGCCATCAAGCAAGACCGCAGGTAACGCTTCGCCATCGAAGATGATCACGTCTTGTTCAGTAGATTGTTGGTCATAGGCAGATGCAATGAGGCCATGAGCGAGACCCAAACGTGCCGGAAGGACCGGGCGAAGCAAATCGCGGGCAAAAGCTTCGCGGAGAGAGCCGCGCAACACCGCATGATCGAGCCCCGACACGGCGGCCGCTGAACCGACTGCGGCTTTAATACGCGATCCGATCAATTGTGCGAATGCGCTATTCATCACGCGCCTCACTCCTGTTTAGGCCGATGTGGACAAACCCCGTCTTGGTCGGCCTATTCGGAAAATGACTCACTACGGTTTCTTCGCCAGCGGATGATTCTTGCGCCACTGCTCCGCGACCTCGATCATCGTCTTGAAGTGAACTCCGTCGCGCTCACGTATGTGGTCGACGAGACGCTCCAACATCAGCAGCCGATGGCCGCGGCCGATCACCTGCGGATGCATCGTCAGACAGAAGACGCCCTCGCCCAAGCGATCGTAGAGATAGTCAAAATCCCCGGACCAGATTTCGTAAACCTGCGACGGCGATGAAAGCCCGGGGTTGATGCCGCTGCTCATCCATACCCATTCAAACGGCGGAAAGTCATCGAGGCCCCACGTCACCGGCATCTCGACCAAGGTTATCTCCTCGCCGAAAATATACGGCCCGTCTTTGGGCGCCTTGTCTCCAATCCGGCAGTAGTACGGCGTGAAGTCATTGCCCATCAGGCTGCTGTCGTATTGGAAGCCGCGTTCGAGCAGCAGGCCCAGCGAATGAGGACTCAAATCCCAGGCCGGCGAGCGATATCCGATTGGAGCCTTGCCGGTGATTCGGCGGATCGATTCGATTCCCTTGTCCAGGACGCGCCGTTCGTCATCCAGCGAGAGCGCCGCCGGATTCTCGTGGCAGTAGCCGTGATGGCCGATCTCATGCCCCTCGGCCGCGATTCTGCGGACCAGTTCCGGGTAAGTATCGACCGTATGGCCGGGAGTAAACCACGTCGCGCGGATTCCCCACTGATGCAGCATCGCGAGCAGCCTTTCCGCGCCGACTTTGCCGAACTCGCCCCGCGAAAGAGCGCTCGGCGAGGTCATGCCGAAGCTTCCAAGCCACACTGACATCGCATCGAAATCGAAGGTCAGGCAGACATCGACGTGCTTGGCCATTTTTTTCTCCTCCAGCGCCGCGCCGGTATGGCATCCGCGGGCCAATCAAGGCAGCGGCCTCGATATCAGCGCAGGCGGTCGAATTCCTCGACGCTCAACCCTGCCTGTTTCAGGATAGCGTGAAGCGTTCCTTTGGGTACCGTCTTTCCTAAGTGCACGGGAATCGTGAGCGCCTTGCGATCGCGCTCGCGATAAAGCGTGAGATGGCTTCCTTTCTGGCGCCAACGCACGAACCCGGCCTCCTCCAAGGCTCGTATTAGCTCCTTGGGTGTGAGGACCGGAAGTTTGGGCACGCTAGAGGGTCACGTTGACGATCGTGCTCAGGACCGGCCGGCGGTCTTCGTCGGGAACCGGTAGCCGATGCGCCTTGAGGTTTTCGAGATGCAGGGCGATAGCCTCCCTGGCCCGCTTCGCGGCCTCATCGACGGTGCGGCCGTACGAAACGCAGCCGGGCAGCGAAGGGACGAGGACGGTGTAACCGCCCTCGTCTTCGGGGATCAGCGTGATTTGGTAAGAATAGATTTTTTTCTTCATGAACGAGGGTGAAACTCGCCCTTCCTCCAGTATGAGCGCCTTCGACAAGCTGTCAAGGACGGCCGCCGCGCATGCGAATTGTCAATCGTTCTTTCAACTCAGGACGCTAGGACTTGGCCTCGATGTCAGCGAGGACCGGCATCAGATATTTCTTGAACTGGACCGGATCCTCGGCCATCGGAAAGTGGCCCATCCCTTCCATCAACGTGTAGCTCGCGCCGGGCACCGCGTCCGCCAGCGCCTTCGACGCCGCCGGATACGCCGACCAATCGTAGTCGCCGCTCAGCACGTAGAGCGCGCACTTGCGCGTGTCGATATTCTTCGCGGTCTCGCCGCAAATCATGCTCGAAGGAGTAGTAGTACAGGTCGCCCTTGAATACCGGCGGCGCGCCTTGGCTGTACTCCCAGACCGTCTCGCGCACGTATTCTTCCGGCGCGTTCGGCGAGCACAGGCTCATCATCAGCGCGGGCTTCGATTCATTCGACAGGCGGGGATGGTGGAACCACTGATTCACCAATCGATCGGTATTGCCGCTCCACATCGACGCTTCCAGCCCGATACAAGCGCGGAATTCGTTCGGGATAGTTGAGGGCGAGGTCGGGCGCGAGATGGCCGCCCATCGAGCATCCCATGTACACCGGCCGATCGAGCTTAAGCTCGTGACAAAGCTTCACCCAGTAACGCATGAACCAATCCTTGGTGAGCTTGTATTCCTTTTCCCAATGCCGAACCGAAGTCGGCGGAAGCGACTTGCCGTGATAAGGCAGATCGGCGGCGACCACGTGAAAGCGCGACGTGATGTCGCGATCTTCGAGGACGTGGCGATACTGGCGGCCGTCGGAGCCCGCCGTGTGCTGGCATACCAGCGGTATCCCCTTGCCCGCCTCTTCGATGTAGACGCGGTACTCGACGCCATCCAGTTCCAGGTAGATATAACGGCCGATGATGTCTGAAAACTTTGCCATTGTCCTGATACTCCCTACGCGGCGCGGGATTCGATCACCGACTGGCGCATGATCGCGTTGATGCGGCGGATTGCATAGTAGTGGGCATACGCCGATTCGAGATCGCCGCCGAACGTGAACTCATGATGGAACGAAGCCGCGAACCAGTCGTGGTAGAAAGGCTTCGGCCGCCGCTCCATCATCTTCCGCCAGACTTCCTCGGGACCGCCGATATTGATGGTGTAGGGGTCGAAGCCTTGCGTGCCGTGCTGGAAACGATCGACCTTGCCGTTCTCGATCCGCATGAAATACGGATCCTTGTCGATAAAAAAGCGGATGTCGCAGTACCAGAACCGCGCGGTCAACAGAAACTCCGGGTCGCGGTTCAGACGATCCCGGATGGTATCGACCGGCAAGACCAGAGCGCCCTTGGTTTCACTATTCACGGCCTTCCCTCCGTAGCGATTTGGCTAATCGATCCTGGGTCCCGATTCAGACTGGCATATATACCAGATGGCCTGCGTTTGCACGGTCCTGGCTGGACCTGCGCCGCGGCGACCATCGCCGGCGGCGTGACAGGACGCTAAGCTAACGAGAATTTCCCGAGGCAGCACTTCTTCTACTTTTTGCCGCTGCCGCAGGAACAGGGTGACGGGCGCGCGCTCAGTCGAGGCGATATTTGCGACGCACGATGCGGGCGGCCTCGACGACGGCGGCGAGTTTCTTCTCGGCAATCCCGGATGACGCGAGCGGATTATCCGCAAAGGTGGCGAAGCCGCAGTCCGGATTCAGCATCACGCGTTTCGCTCCGAAGATCGCGATCGCGCGCTCGGCGCTGGCGACGATCTCTTCGACCGTCTCGATGCGCGGAGATTTCTGGTTCACCACACCGACTCCGATGCGGCGGTCGGCGGGAAGCTCGCGGAGCATATCGATCTCGCCGGCACGCGGCGTGCAGAGTTCCAGAAACAGCGTGCCTACTTTGACTCGCGACAGCAGCGGCAGCAGCGGCTCGTAGTCGCCTGTGAGAGCCACGCGCTCATCGGGGCTCCAATTGCCCCGGCATACGTGGAGCGCGAGACGTTCGGGCGGCAATCCGTCCACGGCCCGGTTGATGAGATAGTCGGCGAACGCCAGCTCCTCGTCGGTATCCCGACGCGCCCCGAGCGCGCCGCACATGAACGTGCGTTGCGCGGCCGGGCGGCCGAAAACGACTTCGGCCAACACGGGCTCGTCGAGCTGAACCATCGCGGCGCCCGCGGCAAGAAGGTAATGCAGCTCTTCGCGGATGACGCGGACGATATCCTCCGCGAGATCCTCGCGCGTGGCGTAGGCGCGGTCGGAAATGCACTCCATCCACATCGTCCGCGTCAGCAGATACGGCCCCGGAAGCGCAACCTTCACCGGCAGATTCGAAATGCCGCGCACGAACTCAAGCTCGTGCACCGCGAGCGGACGGCTCCGTCCCAACGGGCCGAAGACGGCGGGATGGCGCACCTTGCCCGCGGGAACATCGAGGGCGCGCAACTCCTTTTCGAATTCATCCGGGTCGTCGACGTAGGGCAGCAGATCGGTGATCGGGATGAGCTGGCAGTTATCGAGCAGGCCGCCAACGAAACTGGCGTAATTGTCGCGGCGTTGCTCGCCGTCGGTGAGGACGTCCACGCCGGCACGAAGCTGCGCGTCCACCGCCAGGCGGACCGCATCGTTCGCCGTTTCATTGAACGCCTCTTCGCTGAGGCGGCCCTCGTGATAGTCGTGGATCGCCTGAAGCATCCAGCGCGGCCGCGGCCAGCTACCGATACCCATCACCGCGAGCGGACGGATGGCAGGCGCCGGAGCAGGCTCAGGAAGTGTACCGGGAATCGTAACCGGCTTGATCGCCTGGGTGACAGGCGCCGGCGATTTGACGCGCGGATGATCGCTCGACGCAACCGCGTCGGGCTCGCCGGGCACCGCCGTAGGCGGCGTGAACGGTCCCCTCGATACCAGGTAACTGCCCTGCCGCCCATCGTGCAGCTCGGATACCAGTTGGTTGCCGGTCAACCGGCACCATGCCGGCAAATCCTCGCGCACCGACAGCTCCGTCGATCGGATTTCCAGCAACTGGCCCGGCGCCAGCGGATCGATGTGCTTCCGGATCAGGAGCAGCAGGCCGCTGCCGCAATCCAGATCTCCGCCGTCGAAGCTCGCGTGCGGCGCGTACGGATGCCGCGAAGGCTGTTCCATGGAATCGGCCGTAACGAAAAAACAGTCCTCGTGCGTTCAGTAAGAGACGCAGGGCGCGCCGGCGGCGAGAAACTCGACCAGCTTGGCGCCGCCCACGATCTTCGCGCCGGCAACGAGATTGTTCTCGTCGAGGCCGCGCCGCTTGAAGCAGGGCGAGCAGACATAGATGGCGCCGCCGGCCGCGGCGAAATTCGCCATCAGGTCCTTGAGCGCCGCGAAGCCCTGTTCGTGGATATCGTCGGCGTAGCCCTTCACCCCCAAACGCACGCCCTCGGAGCTGAGGAAAACCATCGTCTCCTGCTCCGATCCGACGGCCGCGTTGGCGATCACAAAGGCCACGGTCGCCTTGTCGGTGTTATCTTTCGCGTGCGTCAACGAGACGCAAAATTTCCCTGCCATGGACTAATCCTCCTTGCGTTGAATGAAGTAGGTCGGATGTTCGGCGCGGTTCAGGCGATGGCCGGTCATCCGGCACCAGGCGGGCAGATCCTCGATCGCACCGGGATCGCGGGCAACCAGACGCAGTACCTGTCCCGGCCGCATCGCGCGCACGCGCGTGCGTAACTCCAGGATCAGTTCACCGCAGCCCATGTCGCCGGCGTCCCAATCAGCATGGACGTGATTTGGATCGGGCTCACTCATCGCACTTGACGTGAACGTACCATAGCGAGGGTGTCGGGAAGCGGCAACTTGCAAGTGCGGAGATATCCGCACTTGCAGGCGGCCATAAAGATGGCCGGCGCCGATGGCGCCGGCCCTTGAATCAGACTGCGCGGCGGCGCGTGCGCGAGGAGCGACTGCGCATGCGCGAGGAGCGGAAAATCGTCACCGGCTTCGGCGCCGTGATCTCGGGTGCGTCGAATCCCGGGACGCTTTCGCGATCGAGCTTCTTCCCAAGTATGCGCTCGATCTGTCCGAGCGACGCCCGTTCCTCGGGAGTCACCAGGCTCATCGCCGCTCCGGCTTTGCCCATCCTGGCGGTTCTGCCGATCCGATGGATGTAGCTCTCGGAGGCGTCGGGCAGGTCGAAGTTGATGACGTGAGAAACGTCGGGAATATCAAGCCCGCGAGCGGCGACGTCGGTCGCGACCATCACGCGATAGGTTCCGGCGCGGAATCCCGCTAACGCGGCGGTACGCTGACCCTGCGAGCGGTCACCGTGAATCGCGACCGCGTTGATGCTGTTACGCACCAGCAGTTTTGCCACGCGATCGGCGCGGCTCTTGGTCCGCGTGAAAACGATCGCGCTGTCGACTTCGTCGCGCTTCAGGATCTCGATCAGCATCGATCCCTTGTTGTCGAGCGTCACCGGATAAATCGTCTGCCGGATGCTCGAGGGCGGCGCCGCCATATCGCCGATATTCACGCGCTCCGGGTCCTTGAGGAACTCGCGCGCGATCTGCTCGACGCCCGTAGCCATCGTGGCCGAGAACATCAGCGTCTGGCGCTGGCGCGGAACCATGCGAATGATACGGCGCAACTGGGGCAGGAACCCCATGTCCAGCATCCGGTCGGCCTCGTCGAGCACAACCATTTCGATTCGCTCGAGCTTAACCGTGCCGCGCTCGATATGATCGATGAGGCGGCCCGGACAGGCGACCAGCACCTGCGCGCCGCCGCGGAGTTCCTGCAACTGACGGCCCATCGATTCGCCGCCGACGACGACCGCGGATCTGATGCGGGTATTGCGGGCAAGAATCTGGAATTCGCGGCCGATCTGGGCCGCCAGTTCGCGCGTCGGCGCGAGTACCATCGCGCACAGGCCGGTGGCGCGTTTACGATGGAGACGATCGATCAACGGCAGCAGATAGGCGGCGGTCTTGCCGCTGCCGGTCTCGGCCGTGGCTACCAGGTCCCGTCCGGTCAGGGCTGCCGGAATGGCATCTGCTTGAACCGGGGTTGCTTCATGATGGCCGCGGTCGTGAACCGAACGCAGTAGTTCAGGGGATAGGGCGAAGGTGGAAAAGGACAAAAAATCTCCGTTTACAGAGCCAGCGGATTCTTGTTGGGCGGTGAGGCCGAACGAATGGTTCTGATTGGTCTAGGGGTAGCGTCGCGGAATCCGACGTGCGCATTGGCCGTTATTGGCCGTTGCTTCAATATAAGGATAGTACCCGACAAGGTCAATGGGTACTTAAATTGTCGTACCAGGGCGCTTCCAATCCGGGTGCCGTCGTTCGGCCCGGTGCTCGATATATGCGGAGGATTATGGATCGGCTCACGCTGTTCGGCTTGTTCGCGGTGACGGCGATGCTGGTGTGCTACGCGCTCGAGGATCGCAGCCCGCGGTTCGTTTTGTTGTTCGCCGGAGCATGTCTACTGGGATCGGCCTACGGGTTCCTTCAGGGCGCATGGCCATTCGGACTGGTCGAGGCTATCTGGTCCCTGGTCGCGGCGCGGCGCTGGTGGCTGACGAATTGACGATTGCTTCAGGCGGCGCGATCCAGCGATTCTCCCCGTCCCTTTGACAGACGCACGTCGCTGGCCAAGCCGAGCTTCTCAAGCGCAAGGATTGCGACGTATCCCGCGTCGGGCTGACGCCAGTTCCATCCCAGCCGCGCCGAACCGGGCCGCGCGTGATGGTTGCGATGCCAGTTCTCGCCCTGGAAAAAATGCATGAACGCGAGCCATCGCACGTTGCGGCTCGAATCTTCACCCGGCGCGATGCCGGGCTCGGTGTGGCAGACGCTGTTGACGCAGCATTGGGCGTGAAGCGCGAACACCAGCCTGATGGCGCCCAACCAGAAAAACGCGGCGGCGCCGAAATACAAGCCGCCCAGGTACGACACGGCCAGAATCGGCATCTGGAACCATCGCCAGGCCCGATACGAGAGCCCCTTCAGATCGGGGCAATATCGCTCGATAGGGGGCTCGCCCGACTGCCACAGCCATCGCAGATGGGCCCACCAGAAACCGCCCCATATCGGGCTGGAAATATCCTCGATAGTGTCGGCCTTGGCGTGATGCAGCCGATGGCCGGCGGCCCATGAAGTCGGCGCGCCCGATCCGTTGAACATCGCGAAGAAGGTAAGTAGCCCGCGCACCCATGGATTAAGCGTGACCGCGCGATGGGCGATCGCGCGATGGTAACAAACGGTGGTGCCAAGCCCGCCAATGTATGCCAGCGCGAACGCGCCAAGCAGCAGGCGCCATCCCGGCAACGGGTAAAGCACCAACCCGATTACGGCGGTGATGTGAATCAGCAATATCCAAAACAGGACCGGGAAATCGTGCTCGCCGGTGCGCCACCACGGCCATTCCCACGGCTGGGTCTGCTCCACGGCGGGCGATTGTTTCATCGTTTGTTCCTGGGTCATCAATTATCCTTTGGTTAAAAAACGCGAGCCCTCTGCGCGTCGTATTTCAGTCTGTCGGCGAACGACGGTTCAAACCGCCGCCCGCTGTCGCGCGGTCGGTAAAGGTCAGCCGCGAGCACAAGCACCTTCCCAGCCTGTGCCGCTTCCCGGTGCCTTTATCGAGGAAAGTAAGGAGGGAGGGAAATGGAATCTGGGCTGAAGAGCAGTCTAACCTTATCAGAAGCGATTGCCGAAAGCATCAGCGGTCTCGGATGCTGTCCGAAGTCAGGACAGCACCCGATCTCGCGCGTCCGAAGTATAGGGCGAAGAGCAGGCTGGTAACCACAGAGATAAGAACAGGATATCTCTGGGTTATGAGAAAGACGGCCAGGCTGCAGAGCGCCAAGGCGCCGTTTAACAACGTGAGCGGATAGCTGGCTTTGAGCATTTTTCCCGGGGCGGGCGCCTGTAGAAGCACGGTTGCAGCCGACAGGCCAAATGTCGCCCCGGAGACGTACACCAAGCTCCCTGTCGCAAGGTAATCCTGAACCAAGCGCGCCGCGGCCGCGAGGCTGAAGATTCCCACGGCGAACATCCATACTCTTGCAATGTTAATCAGTATTCCTTTGGGCGATCGACGATCCAGAGTAAACCCTATAAGGACCGCCGCCTCACATCCTAAGACCATCGCCACTAGCGGACGCAGCGTCTCGTGAGGATACAGTCCGTATCCGACATACGTGCTGACGGGGGCAAGAATCATGATGAGTGCGAGAGAACTGTCCGATCGCGCAGGCTTACCAAAGAGCCACCTGAGGAGAATCCTACTGATCATTGACAGGTCCTCTGGAGAATCCGCTTGGGTGTGAGAGGCGCGGGTTTGGTTCCTCCGGGTTCACGAACGGCAACGTTCCCATGCCTTTTGTTAGTGCGTCACGCCCATCTCAGGGAAGGATCTCGAACCTTCCGAGGCGATGAGGCCGATAGGTCTCGAAGTCCTGCCGGTCGATGGTAAAGACGCGCCGCAGGCGCTCGCGCTCGCCAACCCGGACCAGAGCGGCATCGGCCAAATCCATCGGAAGGTCGCGATACTTCCACATCAGCTCGCGCATTCGCGGGCAATCGTCGTGGCCGATCTCCAGGAACCGCACACCTCCAACATTGATCATATCCCACAGCGCCCGCTGGGCTTGTGCCGATGTCCTCAGGAGATACATCGCTTCCGTAAACGCGGGCCAGACCGTGCGCAGCGGCTTACGGATCGTAGCCAACGCCTCGCGGCAGGCCTGATGCCAGGAGTCGCTGCGGTCAATCAGCGCGACGAGCGGTCCGGCGTCGACGAGTACGGCGCTCATGTTTCCTTTCCTTAAGCAGGCGGGCAAAAGCTTCGCCGGTACGGGCGGAAAGAGCCATTCCGCCGCTGTCCCAGCATCCGATCAAACCGGCCATCGCTTTGGCTGGCGGCAACTCAGCGGGCCGAGCGCCTTGCCGGCGAACGGTCTCCAGCGCCTCGCGCACCACCTCGGACCTGGTGCGGCCGGTCTCCCGCGCGACCCGGTCAAGAAACGCCTCTATTCCGGGATCGAGCCTGACATTCAAGGCTCCCATAGCGGGAATTTGTATCACAAACTGTAATACAAAGCCATTTGGGCTGAGGCGTCATCACGAACCCTTGAAGTTTGCCTTGCGCTTTTCGAGGAAGGCGGAAATCCCTTCCTGCTTGTCCTCGGTGCCGTAAATAGTCGTAACGGTCATGGTCTCGAAATCGATTCCCGAGGCCAAATCCATCTGCATGCCGCGATATACCGCGCGCTTGATCAGGGCGAGACTTAACGGAGCGCGCTGCTCGTAGACCGCGACCATCGACTTCGCTTCTTCCAGCGCCCTGCCCGACGGCACCAGCCGATTGATCAGACCGATCCGATACGCTTCGGCCGCGTTGATCGGCTCGGCGGAGAACATCAGCTCCAATCCTTTGGCGATCCCGACGATTCGCGGCAGGCGCTGAGTGCCGCCGGCGCCGGCGACGGTTCCGATCCGCGAGCTGGTGATGGCGAAGCTCGCTCCTTCGCCGGCAACGCGAATGTCGCACGCCAGCGCCATCTCGCATCCGCCGGTGAAACAGAATCCTTCGATCGCCGCGATGACCGGCTTGCCCAGATTTTCGAGCGTGCTGTTGAGGCGATGCCATCGCTGGAAGTACTCGATCCCCTGGGCGGCGGATTTGACCTTGATAGCATCGTTCAGATCGGCGCCGGCCGAGAAACATTCGACGCTGCCGGTGATGATCACCGCGCGCGCCGAGCGTTCCGCTTCTGCCGCGCGCGCGGCCGACATGATCTCTTCCATCATCTGGATGCTGACGGCGTTGCGCCGATCCGGGCGATTCAGGGTGACGATAAAGGCCGGTCCGTCCTGGGCGGTGACGATGGTCTGATAGCTCATCTCGCATCCTCCATGTCGCTGAAGAAAGACGGTGCAAGCGCGTTAATACCGCAAAGCGGCGATCTTGTGGTAACAGAAGAAAAACAACTTACAAGGACGGTCCTGTGAACTACGAAGACATCCTGTACGAGAGCGCCGACGGTATCGCGACCATCACTATCAACCGGCCCGAGGTCCGCAACGCCGTACGGCCGAAAACTTACGAAGAGCTGACCGACGCGATGACAGCGGCGGCAAACGACGCCACGGTTGGCGTGGTGGTGCTCACGGGCGCCGGCGACAAGGCGTTCTGCTCGGGCGGCGACGTGCGCTCGATAGGCGAGCGCACGCCGCATACGGGGCGCGCTCACATGCGCCGGCTGTACAACCTGTCCATCGTGATGCGGATGATGGACAAGCCGATCATCGCGAAGGTGCGCGGATTCTGCGTCGGCGGCGGCAACGAGATCAATCTGTTTTGCGATATGACGATCGCCAGCGAGGATGCCAAATTCGGCCAGACCGGGCCGCGCGTCGGCAGCGTTCCCGTCTGGGGCGCCTGCCAATTGCTCGCTCGCTTCGTCGGCGAGCGCAAGGCGCGCGAGATTCTCTTTACCTGTCGTCAATACAGCGCGCGCGAGGCGCTCGAAATGGGGCTCATCAATCAGGTTTGTCGGGCCGAAGAGCTGGACCGCGTGGTCGCCGATCTTTGCCAGGAGATACTGGACAAGAGCCCGCAAAGCATCCGCATCGCCAAGATCGCGCTCAACGCGGGCTCGGACCAGGAGTTCCACAGCTCGTTTTTCCCGAACGCCGAGCTCCTGGTTTCGATTTACGGCAACGAGGAGAACCGGGAAGGTATCCACGCCTTCCTCGAAAAACGGCCGCCCAACTTCCGGAAATTCCGGCGCTAGACGCGGCGATCGCCTGGAACATCGACGCGGGAGTCGCGGATATGAACATGAATTTCAGCGGCAAGATCGCGATGATCACGGGAGGCGCCAGCGGAATCGGCCTGGCCACGGCGCAGATGCTCGCCGGCGAGGGCGCGAAGCTCGCGCTGGTCGACATCAACGCCGACGGCGTCAGGGAAGCATGCGATTCGTTTCCCGACAAGACGGCGGCGATCGGTCTGCCGTGTGATATCTCGCAGGCGGATCAGGTACAGGCGACCATAGCCGAAGCGACGCGTCGTCTCGGCCGCATCGATATCTTCATCAACAGCGCGGCGGTGCTCGACGACAAGCCGTTTTTGGAATCGTCGATGGCGGACTGGGATCGGATGCTCAAGGTCTGCCTGCACGGGCCGATGCTGTGTCTGGCGGCGGTGCTGCCCGGGATGGTCGAGCGGCGGTATGGCCGAGTGATCTGTATGGCGTCCGACGCGGCGCGCGTGGGCCAGGCGCGGCTTTCATATTACGCGGCGGCGAAAGCGGCGATTATCGCGCTGGTCAAGTCGGTCGCGCAGGAAGTCGGCGGGAGCGGCGTCACGCTCAACGTGGTGTCGCCGGGGGCCACCAATACTCCGCTTCGGATGGAACGCGAGCGCAAGCTGCGGGCGCAGATGGGAGACGAAAAGTACCAGCGCCGGGTCAATACCGTCCTCAGGATGTATCCACTGGGCCGCCTGGGCGAGCCGGATGACATCGCGAGCGCGATCACCTTTCTCGCGAGCGATCGCGCGTCCTGGGTCACCGGACAAGTGCTCAGCGTCAACGGCGGCTTCGTGATGCCGTAGGTCAAGCTTTGCGTAACGATTTCCGCAAGCCAACCGGTCGAGATTCAACCGGGAGGAGGCATGGGTAATGCGCGAAGGCAGCTTTCGGTTGCATGAAGCCACGATCGACGAAATCCATTTCGCGTTGCGGCTCGGTGCGATCTCGTGCCGGCGGCTGGTCGATATGTACCTGGCGCGGATCGAGGCCTACGACAAAAGCGGCCCGCAGCTCAACGCTATCGTCAACGTAAATTCCCGCGCCATCGAAGAGGCCGACAGACTCGATCTAATCCTGCGCCAGGAGGGCAGGATGGTCGGGCCGCTGCACGGCATCCCGATCGTGGTCAAGGATCAGGCCGAGACCGCGGACATCCCGACCACATTCGGATCCGTCGCGTTCAGATCGTACCGTCCGCGCAAGGATGCGACGGCGGTGGCGAGGATGCGCGCGGCCGGTGCGGTGATTATCGCCAAGACCTCGATGCCCGATTTCGCAACCTCGTGGTTCGGCGTCTCCTCGGTCTCCGGCGACACACTCAATCCTTATGCGCTCGATCGCGACCCGGGCGGATCGAGCAGCGGCACCGCCGCCGCGGTGGCTTCCAACCTGGCCGCCGTCGGGATCGGCGAGGATACCGGCGGCTCGATTCGCCTTCCCGCCTCCTTCAACAATCTGTTCGGCGTCCGGGTGACGACCGGTCTGATAAGCCGCACCGGAATGTCGCCTCTGGTGCATTTTCAGGATACGGCCGGGCCGATGACGCGATGCGTGCGCGACGCCGCGATCCTTCTTGATGTCCTGGTCGGATACGACCCGGAGGATTCGTATACGGCTTGCGCGCTGCTGGCGTACGGGAGCGGTCGATACGCCCGGGAACTCAGCTCCCGACGCATTGTCGGGCTCACGAATCGGCATTCTGCGCGAAGCCTTCGGTGCGGATTCGGATCCGCTATGCGCCGGAGTCAACAGAGTCGCCAATCGGGCGATTGACGTGATGCGGGCGGCCGGAGCTGAAATCGTCGATCCCGTGACCATCCCGGGCCTTGCCGGGATGATCGAGATGACGGCGCTCTATGTGCTGCAATCCCGGCACGATTTAAACCGCTTCCTCGCCGCGCGGCCGGACGCCCCTGTGCGCACGATCGAAGAGCTATACGCTAGCGGTCAATTCGATAGGCGCATCGACCTGTTCGAGCAGATCGCCCACGGCCCCGCCCATCCCGAAGAAGCTCCCGACTACTTCATGCGGCTCGCGGCCAGAGAGCGGCTGCAGCGGTCC
Organism: uncultured Pseudomonadota bacterium; assembly: GCA_963759165.1. Taxonomy (GTDB): domain Bacteria; phylum Desulfobacterota; class Binatia; order Binatales; family Binataceae; genus DATJOQ01. Next base: position 297,418 of record CAVWXK010000002.1, read on the forward strand.
ATCCTCAACGTAATCGCGATGCACCGGCTCGACGCGATTTTGTTTCCCAACGTCCAGGTGCCGCCGCCGCTCAAAAGCGACGTTCACTCGGGAAGGTGGACCGTGCTCAGCTTCCCGACCAATACGCTGATCGCTTCGCAGGCTGGCTTGCCGGCCATCTCGATGCCGGCCGGGTTCACCGACGACGGATTGCCGGTCGGGGTCGAACTCGTTGGTAAACCCTACGGCGAAGCGGCTCTATTAGGGCTGGCGTATTCCTACGAACAGGCGTTCCGGCCGCGGCGTGCGCCCGACTCCGCTCCGCCGCTCGCGGGCGAACCGTAGGGTCGTCTCGGCCATCGGCCATACACCGCCGGCAAGGATATTGCCGGCGGGCACCCCTGTCGCATCGCCGTGTCCGCGGATGTTCATCGATTCGCAAATATGGTACGACCCATTCCACCGCCGGGAGATTTCTCCGACCCGCGGGGTTTGTCACAGGTGGCTGGATGCAGCGTTCGCGTAACGGTCGCAAAAGGAAGGCGTAGTCATGGCGCAGAACAAGTTCAAATATCTGTTTACTCCGCTCCAGATCGGGCCCGTGAAGGTCAAGAATCGACTCGGATTCGCGCCGTGTTGCCCCACCTGGTACGACAACATCGTTGATCAGGTCTTTACCGATCAGGCGACCCATTACTACGCGGAGCGGGCAAAGGGCGGCTTGGGGCTGATCATCATCGGCGCCGCCGCCGTCTCCAAGAGCAGTAATTACTATCCCATCCCGCTCACCCAACTTTACGATGACCGTAATATCGGCCCCATGTCACGGGTGGCCGAAGAGGTGCACAAATACGGCACCAAGATTTTCCTCCAGCTTTGGCATGGAGGGCTGCGGGCGGCTCCGGATTATCGGCAGAACACGATTTTTGGCGAATCCAACGTCGAGATGGCGGCGGTTGCGCCCTCGCAACTCCCGCAGGTCGAAGTGCCGGGCGTGGTTTCCAAGCCGCTCGCTTTGGAAGAGATCGAGGCCATCATTGAAGACTTTGGGATGGCTGCGGCCCGCGCCAAAAAGGCCGGCCTCGATGGCGTCGAGATCCATGGAGCCCACGGCTATCTCCCCTGGCAGTTCTTAAGCCCGCTCCACAACCGGCGCACCGACAAATACGGCGGCTCGATGGAGAACCGATGCCGCTTCCTGATCGAGGCGCTGCAGCGAATTCGCCACTATGTGGGTACGAGCATCGCCGTAGGCTACCGCATCAGCAGCGATTCGCTGACGCCGGGCGATCTCGCGGTCGACGATGTGAAAGAGATCGTGCGGTACATCGACAAGCAGGTGAACGTGGACTTTGTCGATGTTTCGATCGCCACTTACCACACCATTCCCATCATGATCGCACCGATGGGCTCGATGGAGCCGGGGTACGAGGGACCGTATACCGCTCAGATCAAGACCGTCACCGAGAAGCCGGTCTTCGCCGTCGGCAGCGTGACTCATCCCCAGATTGCGGAAGACATGCTCGCCAACGGCCAGGGAGATATGGTGCTGATGGCTCGGCAGCTCTTTGCGGACGCCGAGTTCGCGAAGAAGGCCGAAGAGGGGAGAGAGGACGAGATCCGCGCCTGCGTCCGCGCGAACTACTGCTGGACCAGGGTCGTAAAGGGGATGAAGGTCGAGTGCATCCAGAACCCCGCGGTGGGCAGAGAGAAGGAGTGGGGCGTCGGCACGATCAAGCGGGCACCGGTGAAAAAGAAAGTGCTGGTAATCGGTGGCGGGCCCGGCGGCCTGGAGGCTGCGCGCACGGCGGCAGAGCGGGGACATGATGTCGTCCTCTACGAAAGGCATCCGGAGGTGGGCGGCCGGGTGATCCTCGAGGCGAAGCTTCCCAGCCGGCAGGAAATCCGCAACGTGACCGAGTGGCTCGAGCGGCAGGCCAGGAATCAAGGGGTAAAGATCCTTACCGGAGCGGAGGTTTCACCGGCCAACCTGCAATCGGTCCTGGGGAAAGAGAAACCAGATGCGGTGTTTATTGCCACCGGTTCCAACGCGGCGCGTGACGGGTTTAACGGTCTCTCCGGCGGCGAGATTCAAGGATGGCAGCAGCCGTATGTTCTCACTTATGAGGATGCCATAGCGGGAAAGGCGGACCGGGCCGGAAAAATCATCGTGCTCGATAACGTCGGCGACGAAAAGGGAATCCTTACCGCGTATATGCTGGGCAGCGCGGGAAACAAGGTTCAACTCGTCACGCACTGGGCGTTTGTGGCGCCGCTTACGAATAACCTTCTCGACCTTCCTGTCCACTACCAGCGGCTGTACGGATGCGAAAACGTTACGGTGCACACGCTTTCGTTCATCAAGGAGATGGGACCCAAGGGCGTCACCCTGTTTCACGTCGTGTCGGGCAAGGAATGGGTGGAGGAATCGGTTGGCGCGGTGGTGCTGATCACCATGTTCAAGTCCAACAACGAGCTTTACCCGTTGGTGAAGAGCCAGGTGAAGGAGAGCTTCCTCATCGGCGATGCGTCCGCCCCGCGCACCATTCACGAGGCGGTCGTGGAGGGCCATCGCGCCGCCCGGGCGTTGTAGCCGCGCTGGCCGTCACGTTGGTAAGGCGTCTACAGCGAAATTTTAGAGCGCCTCCGGTCGTCTCGGCGGGTACGTAACGCGGGACGACACCGGAAAACCGGAGGAGCTACATCGCCGACGCCGTGCGACCCGACGGCCCGTGAAACCGGCCTGCCAAAAGGGCGCAGGTCGTCGCGCACGAGTATCGCGGAGTTTTTGCGGAACGTCAGTTGCGCAAGGGCGCCAAGAGGGCCTCATCTCTCTGGATTTTTGACGGTCATACGAAAGTCCTCTCGAAACTGGAAACTTGAGAGCCCGGTCCAATCTGGCCGGCGTCAACTGTCCGGTTTTTGGGGTTCACTCCAACCTGCCGAGAAGGGCGGGGCAGGACCATGCGAGTGGCCACGGCATCGCACTGTGCCGTGCCCACTCTACACCGGCAACTTTCTGAATTTCAGCTCGATTTCTCGGCTATAATACCGCGGACAGAATTTTTGCGGAGCACAGGTCGCGCCGGATGCCCTTTAAGCGTCGCTAAAGTCGATCGATTCAAAGCGGAACGCCGTGGTAAAGCCGCCGTCGACCGCGAGATCCTGCCCGCTTACGAATGAAGCGTCGTCGCTTGCGAGGAACAGCACCACGCTTGCCACTTCGTCGCTGCGACCGTAGCGTCCCAGAGGCGCCATCTGGCGCCAGCGCCGGGCGAATTGTGGTTCCGGAGCGCCGGGCCGGCGCCATCGCGGCGTCTCGATGATGCCTGGGCAGATACAGTTGACGCGGATTCCGCTCGGTCCGAAGCGCTTGGCGAGTTTGCGCGTGAGGCCGACGACTCCGGCCTTGGCGGCGCTGTAAGCTTCGCTCGCGAAATCGATGCCGATTCTTGCGCCCGCGATCGAGGCGTTTGAGACGATCGCGCCCTTTCCCGAGCGCTCGAGCATCGGCGCGGCTTCCACCGCGGCCGCCCAGTATGCGGTAAGCCCGCTCTCGAGCATCGCGTCCCATCGCTGGTCCTCGGTGTAATCGTCGCGCGGATCGGCCATCGCGTTATTGAAGAGCACGGCGAGGCCGCCGAGGATCTGTTCCGCGTCGTGCACCATCCGTCTCACGTCGGCGCGATCGGTTACGTCGGTGCGACGGAAGTGGGCGATTCCGCCCGCCTCCCGAATTTCGCTCACGACCCGCTCTCCGGCCGCCTCCTGGATGTCGGCGACCATCACGCGCGCGCCTTCGGCCGCGAATCGCCGCGCCGTCGCCTCGCCGATTCCCGACGCGCCTCCGGTGATCAGCGCCGGACGCTCCGCGAGCCGTCCCGCCGTCATCGTCCGGTCCGGCCGAAGTCGGCGTAGTAACGATCGCGCATCCGATCGCAGTAGGCCACGAGATTGGGAAGTGAGTTGCCGTACTTACCGATCGGACTCGGAAATGGCACGCGCATCGCATGGATCAGCCAGGAATATAGCGTGGCGTCGATCGAAGTAGGATGCTCGCCGAGCAGGTATGGTTTACTGTCGCCCAAATAGTTTGAGATCGCGTCGAACTCTTCGCGGGCAAGATGCTCGACCTCCTCGGGCGTATGTCTGCCTTTCCCGCTCCAGTAGAACTCGTGCAGGATGCGCTCGCGAAACTCTTTCACCGGCGCGACGCGCGCCTCCGGCGGAACAAAGTCGAGGAACTCGACCCAGATCGGATCGTAGATCCTGAAGTCCTCGTCGCGGCGATAGCGCATCTGCACGAGATACCAGTAGAAGCTCTCCTCGAGCATCCGGCCGAAGGCGACCGCTACGGCCTTGTCGCTCGGGCCGAGCCGCGCGTCCAGCGAATCGCCGTAGGTTTGCTTGAGATACTCGATAATAAAATCGGAGTCGGCGACGGTCTTGTCGCCGTCCTCGATCACCGGCAGCTTGCCCTTCGGCGTCTTGGTCAGGTCACCGTTTGGCAGCCTCACCAGCTTGTACGGCAGACCGACCATGCGCAGGTAGCAGTCAACCTTGGTCACGAACGGGCTTACGTCGGGAAGTCCCCAGGCGGGAATATAGCCGAGCAGCGTGATCATATGCGTCAATGCTCCGTTGCGGTTTATATGGACTTCGCTACCAGGGAAGCATCTCGCCGTTGGCGTGGCGGAAAGTTCCCGTCGTCTCGATAGTCAGTTCCTCGATGCGCGCGAGAAGGCCGCGAGCCGCGTCGGCAGGCTCGACCAAATCGCCCACCACACCGCCGGCCAACCCACGCGTCATCTCCGTGCGCACGCTTCCCGGATGCAGGCAGATGACGGCGATGCCGCGCTTGGCGAGATCGCGGGCGAGGCAGATTCCCAGCATGTTGGCCGCCGCCTTCGACATCCGATAGCCGTAAAGCCCTCCAACGAAGTTCTCGGCGAGCGAGCCCACGCGGCTGGTGACGATCGCGACCTTCGACCCCGGACCGAGCCGCCCGAGCATCGCCTGGGTAACACGCAGAGGTCCGAGCGCGTTCACCTCATATTCGTGGCGTAGCTTGGCAAAGTCGAAGCTGCCCAATTCTCCACCGTGGACCACGCCCGCATTGTGCACGAGGACGTCGATTCGCTGATCGCCGAGCCGCCCGGCGAGCGCCGCAACCGCCGTATCGGAGGTGACGTCGACGCCCGGCTCGACCCGGACGCCGCGCGAGCGGAGCGTTGGGGAGTCATCGAGACACGCGGCGATCGCCCGGTCGCCCCGCGCCTGAAGCTCAAGACACAGAGCCTCGCCGATTCCCCGATCGGCGCCGGTAACAAGAAACGTCTTCATCCGATGCTCGCACCTGCGATCCGCGAGATAGTGTGTCGGTCCATAGCGTCACGCGCCCCGAGTTATATCATCGACGGGTGACTTAGCCATGGGCGGCTTCGAGTATAGAGCAGGCCCCTGTGGCTTCTCAAAACCTGCTCCACGCGAAAGGTAACTTCCTGAGTCGCGCACGATCGCGCAGTGACGCTCCGCGCTGCTTCCGCGTCCGGCGGTTCAAACAAGGCGCGATATGTCCGTTCTGAGGCCTCTCTTCCGAACGGAGCCGTCCCCGCGAGACTCCTGCCTTTCCGTGCGCGCGGATCGGGTTTTGAGGAACCACAAGGGGACGCTTCGCCGTTTGGTTTGTACTTTCATCGCGAAGTTTGCGAGGATGCGGTCGATTCGGGCTTCGAACGATCGGCGGTTGGTGCGTCCGCGTTCTTAAGGACGCAACCTCTGTGCGATTACCGGGGTGGAGAATCGCATGATCACGGTGGAGGAATTCCAGTGGAAAAGCGCACCGTAAACTTCTACAGCGAAGGCGCTCGGCTCGAAGGCGATCTCTACCTGCCCTCCGATTTGAAAGCCGGTGAGCGGCGCCCCGGAATCGTTCTCTGTCACGGGTTCACGGGTCTGCGTGCGCTGATTCTGGGCGACTACGCGAAGGTCTTTGTCGATGCGGGCTTTGTCGCGTTGACCTTCGACTATCGCGGCTTCGGCGGCAGCGAAGGCGAGAAGTGGCGTCTGATTCCGCTCGAACAGATTGACGATATCCGCAACGCGATTAGTTTCTTCGAAGCGCAGCCGCAGGTCGATCCCGAGCGGATCGGTCTGTGGGGCACGAGCTTTGGCGGCGCTAACGCGCCCTATGTCGCGGCGGTCGATTCGCGTGTCAAGGCGGTCGTCGGCCAGGTCGGATTCGGCGACGGCGAGCGTTTCATGCTTGACGTTCGCAGCTACGGCGAGCGGGTCGAACTGATGCGCAAGCTCGCCGAGGACCGCCGCCGCCGCGCGCTCAACGGCGTTGGCGAGCGGGTCGATCCGCTCGACCTCGCGCTGCGCAGCTCGCAGTCTCGCGACTTCCTGCCACAAGCGCTCAAGGCCGTGCCCGGGATGAAATGCGATCTCTCGTGGGAGACGGTCGAAAAGACGCTCGAGTACAAGCCAATCGACGTAATCCATCGGATCTCGCCGCGCGCTCTGCTCCTAATCGGTGCGCGCGACGACAATGTCTGCCCCATCGAAGGCTACGAGAAACTCTACGGGCGGGCTTGCGAACCGAAGAAACTCGTGGTGCTGCCGATCGAGCATTACGATATCTACGCGGGCAAATGGTTCGACGAGTCGGCCCGGCTGGCCCGCGAATGGTTCGAGCGCTTTCTGAACTAGGTCGCGTTGTCTCTCATGCGCGGATTAATCCTCGCGCGCGATCATTTCGGCCTGGATCTGCCTGCGATTCCTCCCAGGAAACAGCATCAGGATGAGTTCGCCGATTTTCGCGGAGGGCAGATGAGACGGACGCCGTCCGGAAGTCCCGCGCGACCCGGTTAGCCGGCCCATGCTCAGACCACGCCGGTTTAACCGCTCCCTCAAGGCGGGCTGAATCGGGTATGTTCTCGGAATGGCCCAAGCGGTTCGCAAGGCTTTCGCGGCCGGCGCCGACACCTATGATCGTGCGCGCCGCAAACTGGTTCCATGCTTCGACGACTTCTATCGCGCTTCGCTCGATTTGCTGCCGTTTAAGCCCGAGGATCGCTTCGAGGCGCTCGACCTGGGCGCCGGCACCGGACTCCTGTCCGCGATGATCGCGGAGGCGTTTCCGAAGGCGCGGCTCACTCTGTTCGATCTCACACCCGAGATGCTGACGATTGCGCGCCAGCGCCTAAAGCCACTCGGTAGACGCGTGCGATTCGTGACCGCCGATTTCGCCGCGGCCGCGCCTTCGAAGTCTTACGACGCGGTCGTGTCGGCTCTGGCGATCCATCATCTACCCGACAGCGGCAAGCGCCATCTTTTCGCCGACATCTTCAAGTACTTGACGTCCGGCGGCGTCTTCATCAATGCCGATCAGGTCGCCGGCGAGACCGCGGCGATCGATCAGCGCTCGCGCCAGACGTGGATCAAACGTGTACGCGAACTGAAGGTTGGCGAGCGTGACCTCAATGCCGCGCTTGAGCGGATGAAACAGGACCTGCCGGCGACCGTCGGCCAGCAGCTCGCGTGGATGCGCGAGTCCGGGTTCAGAGATGTCGCCTGCTCTTACCGCAATCTGATCTTCGCGGTGCTTTCGGGCACAAAACCCGTTAATGCGCCGGAAGCGCGGTCCGGAGCAACCACCTCGTGAGCGATTGCGCCAGGGAAATCTTCCGAAGAAAATCGCCGCGTCACCAATCGCGCCGGCGCGGCACCTTCCGCGTGGCCGCCGCAAGGAGGTCTCCTGGGCGGATCGCATCATCATGTACGGGTATGAGTTTTCCGCAACCACGGCTTTGCGATTACTCTTGCAACCGCAACCCGGGCGGCTATAGAAGTTCCGCACCGGCCAGGCACGGCGCGCGTTAGCCCGGCGTGCCGGTCGTATCCGCAAGGAGGAATCCGGCGTGGCCAGATATCGGGTCGGCATCGACGTTGGCGGCACGTTCACCGACGCGATTGCGGTCGATGAGGAAACAGGGGCAGTGCTCGCCGCCAAGGCGCCGAGCACTCCGGGAGCCGAGCACGAAGGCCTTCTCAACGCGGTCCGCGCGCTCGGAATCGGATGGGATCAAATCTCGACCCTCCATCACGGACACACCGTAGGGATTAACGCGATCCTTACTCGCACCGGCGCCAGGACCGGCCTGCTCTGCACGCAGGGGTTTCGCGACTTCCTCGATCTCGGCCGACTGTCGCGCCCTGGCGGCGAAGACACTTACAACGCGAGCTGGGTGCGGCCCCATCAGGCGCGGCCAATCATCGAACGCGCACACCGGCGCGAGGTTCGCGAACGTATCGCGGAAGACGGGTCGGTACTCGTGCCGATGGACGAAGAGTCAGTGCGCGAGGCGGCGCTCTTTTTGCGCGATCGCGGAGTCGAGTCGGTGGCGATCTGCTTTTTGCACGGCTACGCCGCGCCTGCGCACGAGGAGCGCGCGCGGGAGATCGTAAGGGAGATCCTGCCGGAGGCATACGTTCAGACGTTGGCGGTGTTTCCGGTTATCCGCGAGTCGGAACGCACGACCACGGTCGCGCTCGACGCGTACATCGGCCGTCGCGTCCACGGCTATCTTGAAAATCTCGGACGGCTGCTTCGCGAAGCCGGATACCACGGACGCATCCTCATCATGCAGATGAACGCCGGCCTCGCGGCGCTGGAATCCGCCAAGCACACCGCGGTCTGGCAGATTCAATCCGGGCCGACCGGCGGCATGGCCGCGGCGGAGTTCTACGCCGCGCGGCTCGGCCGCAACCAGCTCATCACTTTCGACATGGGCGGTACGAGCACCAACGTCGGCGTCGTGCGCGAGGGACGGGCGGCGGTCACCGACGAGTGGATGGTCGAGGAGGGATTGACGCTCGTGCTGCCGATGGTCGAGGTGATCTCGATCGGCGCCGGCGGCGGGAGCGTGATCCACGTCGACGAAGTCGGAGCGCTCCGTGTCGGCCCGCAGAGCGTCGGCGCGATGCCCGGCCCCGCGTGCTACGGCCGCGGCGACACGCCGGCGTTGACCGACGCCTACGTAGTTCTTGGCCTTCTCGAACCTTCGCGGTTTCTGGGCGGCAAGATGCCGCTCGATGCGTCGCGCTCGCGTGAGGCATTGCGGCCTTTGGCCGAGCGCCTCGAAATGCCGATCGAGGAACTGGCGCAGGGGGCTTTCGATATCGCGACCGCGAGCATCGCCCAGGCGATTCGCGGAATCACGATTTATCGCGGGCTCGATGTGCGCGATTTCTCGCTGCTCGCCTTCGGTTCGGCCGGACCGATGCAGGCCTGCAACGTCGCCAGGGCGCTCGGCGTTCGCGAGGTCATTATCCCCGAGCGTCCCGGCGGCTATTCCGCCTTCGGTCTGCTCACCACCGATCTTCGCGTGGACCACGCCGCGAGTCCGGTCAAGCGGCTGGACGAGATGACGGCGGAGGAACTGGAGGCAGGATTTCGCAAGCTTGAATCCGAGGTCGCGGAAGAGCTGCAGGCGCAGGGCGGAAAGCCGGATGAGATTGTCTTCGAGCGATCAATCAACGGGATGTACATGGGCCAGACGTGGTTCACGCGGATGGCGCTCCAACCGGGACCGTATCGCGAGGGCGATATCGCGAAGATTCACGAAGAGTTCCATCGCACCCATCTCGACAGCTACGGCTACCGTGCGGATCGCTACCCGATTATCGTGGCGCAGATCAGCGCAGGCGGACGAGCGCCCTCCAGATCGATCGAGTTCGCGCGGTTCGCTCCATCAAGCGGACCGGTCGAGGCCGCGATCGTCGCTGGCGTCACCGCGATTTTCGAGGGGCGAAAGCGGGCCGACGTGCCGATCTACGATCGCGAGCGGCTCCGTCCGGGCCATCGATTCGAGGGCCCCGCGATTATCGACGACCATCTCGCCACCGGTATCGTCAGTCCCGGCGCGGTCTGTTCGGTCGACGAACACGGCGTGATCCATATCGATGTCTCGCCTGCGGGCGAATAGGAGTTTCGATGGCAACGACACAATCCGCACTGACCCACGCCGCCAAATCTTCCGACGCGCACGCCGGAGGATTTCTCAGCGCGCAGGAGGTTCGCGAGCGCTACGGCATCGATCTCATCACCGCCGAAGTGCTCCGCCACGGGCTCTTTCAGTTGACCCAGCAGATGGTTCGCCAGATGACGCGCACTTCAACCGCGCCGATCATGCGCGACTATCGCGACTGCACGTTCCAGATTCATCAGGTCACCGAAGCGGGCGTCGAGAACGTGGCGACTTCCGAAGGATGTTTGCAACAGGCGTTCGGCGGCCAGAACGCGGCAAACCTGATGCTGGATGAGTACAAGGCGGAAAATCTCCGGCCCGGCGATGTAATCTTCATGAATGACGCCTATCGCGGCGCGATTCACACCTCGGACGTGAATCTGCTCCGACCGGTCTTTTATCAGGGCAAGCTGGTCTACCTGATGCACGATGTGACCCATCTGACCGACATGGGTGGGCCGGTGCCGTGCGGCTTCGCCGTCGCCGCCACCAACGTATGGGAAGAACCGCCACGCCTGGGGCCGACGCTGTTGTATGCCGACGACGTGCCGGTACGCTCGACCTGGAACTTCCTGCTCGAGGACACACGGACTCCCGACCACATCCACGGCGATCTTCTGGCCCTGTACGGCGCACTGGTTACGGGCGAGCGGCTGCTGCTCAGGATGATCGAGCGCTATGGTCTCGATATCGTTCAGTCCGCCGGTCACTACACGCTGGACTGGGCCGAGCGGCGGATGCGGGCCGGGCTGGTGCGCATTCCGGACGGCAGATACACCGCTTCGGATTTCAACGACGACGACGGCTTCGCGCCGCAGCCGGTCGAGTTCACCGCAACGATTATTAAGAAAGGCGACTCGGCGGAGATAGATTTTTCGGGTACACAGCGCCAGCCGACCGGCGCTTCGAAAACCGCCTGGGTGGATGCCGCGCGAGGAATCGCGGCGGTCAAATTCTACGCGGATCCGGGGAGTCCCTGGAACGGCGGCGCTCAGCGCCCCTTCCACGTGCTCCTGCCGCCGGGCAGCGCGGTCTGCGCGCTTCCGCCCGCGAGCGTTAGTTCGCACATGGACACCGGCTGCCGGGTGGTGAACGTCCTGACTCAGGCGCTGGCCAAGGCGGTCCCCGAACGGGCGATGGCCTGTGACTGCGGCACTATCGGCGCATGGTTCCCACACGGAGTCGACGAACGGCCGGGACGAGTGGGGACGCCTTTCGCCGCGCTGCTGATTCCCGGCGGCGCCTGGGGCGCGACCGCCGAAGTCGACGGTTGTACCGGCACGATGGCCGCGCTGGGCAACGTGATGCTTCCGATCGTGGAGTTCCTCGAGCGCGAGAACCCGTTCATCATTTGGGAGCTCAACCTGACGATGGACAGCGCGGGCGCGGGCGAACATCGCGGCGGCCTGGGCGGTTACATCACTTTTGAGGCGCTTCAGGACATGACGGCGACGGTCTGTTTCGACCGCAGCCGGACGGGTGCTCCCGGCGTCAACGGTGGCGGCGCGGGGATGCCGAGCTTCTCGGTTCGCATTAAGAAGGAAGGCAAGGGCACGCCGCCGACGGTCAGCGGCATCACGCCCGCGCAATACCTGGTTCCGATGTTCGGCATCTTCGATGCGGAGGGGCGGCCAAATCCGGTCGAAGGACGATTCGGACTCGGATGCGAATCGCAGCTGACGAAATTCACGATCAAGCTCGCCAAAGGCGACGTGATCCGAAGTTATATCGGCGGAGGTGGCGGCTGGGGTGACCCGCTTCGTCGGCCGGTCGAGAAGGTGCTGCAGGACGTGAGAGGACAGTTGACGTTGGTTGGATTCGCTCGGGCCGCATACGGCGTCGTGATCGATCCCGCGAACCTCACGGTCGATGAGGAGGGAAGCCGGGAGCTGCGACGCGAGCTTGCCGGCAAGCGCGAGCGGGCAGAATGGCGCGTTCCGGTGGCTCACTATCCCAACTGGCCGCGAACCGGCGCCGATATGTCGATCTTCCGGTCGATTTAACCGACCGCACTGGCAGGAGAGAGATCATGGGCTTCATGTATCCGAATCCCACCGAGGCTTATATCAAAGTAGAGCGCGTGCCGGTGGACGCTACGTGTCCGGCGTGCGGCGGCAAGGATGTCCGCCGTTACCCGGTGGTCGCGGCTCTGGGGCCGAGGATCGTAATCAAGTGCCAGGAGTGCTTTCACGTCCTGTCGTTAGAGCGGCCCAAGCCTGAAGACAACTGGCCGCCGTTCCGCGCGCTCGCCTACGATTGGAAGGCCTCCAGAGCCGGTTAACTTAGCCATGAAACTCTCCAACAAGGTTGCGTTGATTACGGGAGCCGGCTCAGGCCTGGGGCGGGCATCGGCGGGGCTGTTCGCGGCCGAAGGGGCGGCAATCGCCGTGGCGGATATCAACCATCAGTCTGCCGAAGAAACCGTAAGAGAAATCACCGCGAAGGGAGGGCGCGCTATCGCGATACGCGCCAACGTCGCCAATGAAGCGGATGTGCAAGAGATGGTGAGGCAGACGATCGACAGCCTCGGTGTGCCCAACATCCTCTATAATAACGCCGGCACGGTGGGTAAGTCGGACTTTATCGCCAATATGGGCGCGGAGATGTTCGACCACGTTGTTGCGGTCAACCTGCGCGGCGTTTTCCTCGGAATGAAATATACGCTGCCGCACATGGCGCGACGCGGCAGCGGGGCGGTAATCAACCAATCCTCGGTCTCGGGCCTGGTGGGAATACGCGGCTCGGCGGCCTACTGCGCGGCCAAGGCGGGAGTCATCGCGCTTACCCGCGTCGCGGCGCTCGAGTACGCACGCTACAACATCCGCGTTAATTGCATCTGCCCCGGTCTGATCGATACGCCGATGGCCCAGGAGCTTCGCAGCGGCGAGCTCGACCCGACAAGTCCGGAGACGATAAGCCGCGTCGCTCCGTTGGGGCGACTTGGCAGGTCCGAGGAAATCGCGAAGACGGCGCTGTTTCTCGCCAGCGATGATTCATCCTACGCAACGGGACAGCCGTTCGTGATCGATGGCGGATGGACAGTCCCTTAAGGTATGAGTTGCGAGCTCTGTGTAGCGAATTGCTGATTCTGCCAGAATCAGCAATTCGCTACACACACGCTCAGAGGGCGGAAAATTCAAACTGACCCGCCTCCGCGCGTGGCCTGGCATTGACGAGGGCGGCGCACGAGCATGGAAGAGATCTAACAGCCTGTCGGCAACGTCAAAAGGGCGAATCATAAAACTCCTGACTTTTCGCTCCTTTCTGAGTTTTCAGCCTGACGGGAATACCGGAGAGCAACGTCGCCAATGCCTGCGCGACCGAATCGACCGCGTTCCGCTAAGCCTACGTGTCGGTAGCATCGGGCATGTACGATATCGCGACGGCGGTCGGAGTCGAGAAGATGGGCAACGCGGCCTGCTCGGCGGGATCCGCGGCGGCCTTTGCAAGTGCGCCCGAGCGCGCTTGTGATGCAGCCCCGCGATCACGCGCTAACATTCGCAATCGCGCGAAGGTGGACCATGGCTGACAATTTTCTGTTCGAGAAAACCGGCCCGCTATGCACGATCGTGTTCAACCGGCCCGAGAAGCGCAACTGTCTCGACGAGGCGATCGTGCTCGAGTTCGAGCGCCTCGTGCATCGCGTTCGCGACGATCGCGAAGTCCGCGTGATGATCGTCGCCGGAGCGGGCGGCGCGTTCTGCGCCGGCGCCGATCTCTCGGTTTTCAAAAACGCAAGCGATCCGGCCGAGCGCGGGCGATCCGACGGCGAACAGCGCTTGCGCCTGCCGAGACTGATCGGCAGGGTGTTTGATGCCATCTCGAACATGGACGCGATCAGTATCGGCGCGATCAATGGATATGCGGTGGGCGGGGGATGGTCGTTGGCGCTCGCTTTCGATTTTGCGATAGCGGTGCGGGGGGCCGAATTCTGGGTGCCGGAAGTCGAACTCGGCGTGCCGTTTCGAGGCTACCCGGCCGACGTGCTCGCGGCGCGTCTGGGTCCCTGGATGGCCAAGGAGGCGATCATCCTGTGCCGGCGCTTTACGGCCGAAGAGCTTCACGCGGCGCGCATCCTAAATCGCGTCGTCGAACGCGCCGAGTTGATGCCGGCGGCACGCGAGATAGCGGATCGGGTGCTTCGCATGCCGGCCGAGGCGGTGGCGGCTTCCAAGCGCGGGATCAATTCAGTGTTCTTCGGTCCCCGTCCGTTCTGAATGTAGGTACGGAAGCGGCGGTGTAAGCGCCGGAGAGAAAATCCCTCGCTAAAGCGGCCGGATAGACCGGCCGCGCCGGAGCAAACATCCGGCTGTGGTTCCTCAAAAGTTAATCCGCGCGATTTCATTGGTGGTTTTGAACGCATGGCAATAGGCTGCGTTCATGGCGAAGCCGACAAGCGGAACGCTCCTGGTCGCTCGAAGCGAACCCCGAACCCGCACCGCGCTGCTGTTGGAGGCGATCGCCCTGCGCCATCAGATCGCCGTGCTGATCAGTGCGATCGCGGAGTGACGCGTCGCGCTGCGTGCGTGTCCGGCGGCTTAAGGAGAGCGTATATAATCGTTCCGGGGCCGCTTTTCCGATCCGAAGTCCACCGCAGCAAGCTTGGGGGCGCGATTGCCCCGTGGCCGCGGGCCGACTCAAGACGTCGCGTTAGTGCAGAGTCGCGCCGGAATTCATCACGCCGGTCCGTGCCAGGGCGGACGCCTCGAACTCATCGCCCCGAAACGAGCCGTCCCCGCCAGCTCCCGCGTTTCCGTGCGCGCGGATCAGGTTTTGAGGAACTACCAACCAACTGTTGGCGCAGGATCAGATTCTCGGCCTCGAGTCTCGCCCGCGACTTGGCCCGGAAGCGCAAGACCAGCGTCCGCTCCCGCAAGGTCGTATAGAGTAAGAGCCACTGTTATTAGTCCTCAGGAGCAAAAACATTGGCCGCGGTCTGGCCGAAGAGGATTTTCTTCGCCTCGTCGCTCATGGTTTGGCCGCGCTTTTCCTTACCGAGAGCGAGTCCTCTGATAACAGCGGGACGGCTGTGGATCGTTTCGAACCACACTTTGAGTTTGGGAAAATCCTCCAGCTTCTGACCTTGCGGTTGATGCGGCACAATCCAGGGAAACGCGGCCATGTCCGCGATCGAGTAGTCACCAGCCAAAAATAGACGGTCCTTCAGCCGACGCTCGATCACTCCATATAGGCGGTTGGTTTCCTTGACATAACGGTCGATCGCGTACGGGAGCTTCTCAGGCGCGTACACGTTGAAATGGTGGTTTTGGCCGGCCATTGGACCCAGCCCGCCAACCTGCCAGTACACCCATTGAAGCACGTCGTACTTGCCTCGCGGTTCCCTCGGCATAAACTTCCCGGTCTTGTCCGCAAGATACTCGAGAATCGCGCCGCTCTCGAAAATCGAAATGGGCGCGCCTCCACCCATCGGCTCGCGATCAACGACCGCGGGCATCCGGTTGTTCGGACTGATTTTGAGGAAATCGGGTTTGAACTGCTCGCCCGTTCCAATGTTAACATACTTCACATTGTAAGGAGTGCCGCATTCCTCCAACATGATGCTGATTTTCCAGCCGTTAGGGGTCGGCCAATAGTAAAGATCGATCACGGCAGGTCTCCTTTCGGACTCTTCTACTCCGGTTTTTTGGGCGCGGGCGGAATCCCGGCTTCTATTCTGAGCGGCAATTGGAATCTGACCGTTTGCGGCGTTTCGCACACTTCGTCACTGCAGGCCTGAAAGCGAAATGTTCCGTCAATGTGATGGAGTCCCGGTTCAATTCGCTTGCCCAAAGCCTCCAGAAATTTGGACTGAGGACTCCATTTGATGCCGAGTTTGCCGATCGCGCGAATTTCCGTCTCATACACCGGCAATGTTTCATTCAACGCCCTGAGGAGCGTCGGCTTGGCCGGTGGCATCTCCAGTGATTGTTCATCTATCAGCGGACCTTCAAATGTTAATTCTGTGGCCTGGTAATTTTTCGGCAAAGGCTGGCCATAGATATGCCAGCCCGGCTTGAGATGTACTTCCAACTCGACTCCCAGTTCCTGTGCTGGAAAACAGCGATCGCTCGACAAACTGACTGTCGCGGTGAGCACGTCCGTTTTGATTTCGACGGAACTTCCACCCTGGCGGTCGCCGTAATGGCGTAAAGCCATCTGCGATGCCGACGGACGATACTCGTAGTTGCGCAGGAACAGCTTGTCGCGCACGGTTCCATCAGGCGCGAGCAGATACTCGCCGGGAAACGGGATGCCGTAGAGCAGCGGGTTGTCTTCAGGAACATTGGTGTTGAAGATGCCAAAGGCACGGATCACCTTGCTCCCCACGTCCGATAGCAGCGGATATTCGATCTTGTAGGTGTCGCCGAAGGCACGCAGTATTTCGCGCGAATCGTATGAAATCGAGGCGACATTGACTCCGCGCGCTCTGAAATTCTTCAGCGAATGTTGCAGCTCGACGAGCTGGTTGCGGCAGTAGGGTCACCAGTGGGCGCTGCGGACGAAAACCAGCAGCAGTCCGCTGGGGCCTGTCAGGTCAGCCAGTGCACGGTTCTTGCCGTACTGATCGGTGAGCTCGAAATCGGGCACCTTCTCGCCGATTTCCGGGCCGGTTTGATAACCGTCGTTCTGCGCCTCGCAGAACTCGAGCCAGGCGTCGGTCGTGACGTCCGCGCTGCCGGCTGCCATTCGCCGAACCATATCGTTCAGAACCGCGGCCTTGGTTGCTGCATCCATGATTTTGCTTCCTCTTTTTGGCGCCTCGGAAGACCCCGCTTCACATAATAAAGTCCTAATGCAGCGCGCGGCGTAAAGACCATGAAGCCGGCGTCGCACTGACCCTGACGTTCAGTAAGCTACGCGACCGCCTCACTCATGTCGCGAGCTCGAACGATGTAGTGATCGAAATCGACCCTTTGAGCGAGCGCGCCACTGGGCAGTGATCGGCGTGGATGCGATGCGCCCGTTCGATGACGGTGCGCTGGCTCTGGTCGGCGCGCACGCGATAGTGAACATGGATCCGTCGAATGACCAGGACGTCTTTGTCGAGTTCAACTTCACCGGTGACCTCAGCGCTCAGTTTGTCCCCGCTTGCATCGATCTTGCGCGCCTCCAGTGCGCCCCCTAACGTTCCGGTCAATCAGCCACCCGCGGCGGCGGCGACATAGTCAAGCGTGGTCGCCCGCGGCGGAAATTTGCCGGGCGGGAGCTTGTAACGCTCGGCCACCTCGGAATGAACACCGAAGATTACCGGCTCCTTCTCAGCCGGCAGGTAGGCGAGGCGAATGGGTCCGCTCTTGCGCTCGATTCTGACGCGCGACGTGTAAACCACGTTGCCCTTGTTCGTCATCTGACTTCTCTCCGTGTTCTTACAGGCACCTGTCGTTATGAAAGTCGGAAGCCCCCGTCGCTCACGGCCGCAATTCGTCGTCAGGAAAGAGTTGGTCTACCTTAATCTGCCTTGGATGCAGCCGTCGGTACGTCCGCCTCGAGCGTGAGCGGAAGCTCGAAGCGAATCGCCTGCGGCGGCTCGCACACGTCGTCGCTGCACGCCTGGAAGCGGAGCGTGCCGACGAGCTTGTACGGGCCCGGCTCGATCCGCTTGCCGAGCGATTCGCCCAGGAACTTGACCTCAGGGGGCGGGCTCCACTTGATACCGAGTTTGCCGAGCGCACGGAACTCACCCTCATAAACCGGCATCGTCTCGCCCAGCGCCTTGAGCATCATTGGCCTGGCGGGCGGGAACTCGAACGATTGCCGGCCGACGATCTCTCCGTCGAAGACTACCTGCAAATGCTGGTAGTTATCGGGAAGCGGCTTGCCATAGACATGCCATCCCGGACGCAGGTTGAACTTCAGCGCGACGCCCAGCTCCTGGCCAGGAAAGCAGCGATCGGTCGAAAGGCTTATCCTCGCGGTAAGCGCGGATGTGACGACCTCGACCGCAGTCGCACCACTGTCATCGGCAAAATTTCGGAGCATCAGTTCCGACACGGTCGGCCGGTACTGGTAGTCGGGCAGGAAGACCTTGTCGCGAACCGTGCCGGCGGGCGCGATCAGATACTCGCCGGGGAACGGGATGCCGTACAGCATCTGGTTATCTTCGGAAACGTTGGTGTTGAAGATGCCGAAGGCGCGGATCACCTTGCTCCCCACGTCCGATAGCAGCGGATATTCGATCTTGTAGGTATCGCCGAAGGCGCGCAGTACTTCGCGCGAGTCGTATGAAATCGAGGCGACGTTGACGCCGCGCGCCCTGAGATTCTTCAGCGAATGTTGCAGCTCGACGAGCTGGTTGCGGCAGTAGGGTCACCAGTGGGCGCTGCGAACGAAAACCAGCAGCAGTCCGTTGGGGCCCATCAGGTCCGCCAGCGCACGGTTCTTGCCGTACTGATCGGTGAGCGTGAAATCGGGGACCTTCTCGCCGATTTCCGGGCCGGTCCGATAGCCATCGTTCTGCGCGGCGACGAATTCGGTCCAGTCCTGGGGCTTGATATCCGCCGCACCGGCCACGTACCTGCGGATCATGTCGTTTATGACCGCGGCGTTATGCTTGGTGTCCATCGTTCGTGGCTCCTTTTCCGCGGGAGCGGTCTAAAAACAATCCCGTTTGAGCGTTTTGGTAGACGCTACAGGTACAGATGGGCAAGATACTTATCTTGGAACGTTCAGTCAAGACGGATTGATTAGGCGTTAGAGCGGAGTTGCGCAATCTGCTAAGCTGAATTCGCTTTGATGAGCGTCTTTGGGATCTATGCACGACGATTCGTTCCACATTTGTAGGCAGCCATGGCGGGGGTAAAAAAATTCGACCGGAACGAAGTTCTTGATCGCGCGATGGCGCTGTTCTGGAGCCGTGGCTATGAGGCAACGTCAATTCAGGACCTGGTCGAAGCGACCGGCATAAACCGCGGCAGCTTGTACGCGACGTTCGGGAACAAGAAGCGACTCTTTTTGACGGTGCTCGATCGCTACCAGGAGAAAGTCGCAAAGCCTGTGATGGCGGAACTATCGGACTCGGATCCGCGGCGTGCGATCGAGCGCATGTTTGAGGCGATAATCCGGCGCACGAGTGATCCGAACTGGCCTCGAGGGTGCCTTTACACGAATAGTTCTCTCGAGTGCCCCGGTAGCGGGGATGAAATCACCCGCAAAATCGCTGAGGGGCTTGGTCAGCAAGAATCGGCGGTCTATCGGGTACTACGCCGCGCCCAGTCGGAAGGCTCACTTGACCAGGCACAGGATGCCCGGGCGCTGGCGCGTTTCTTTGTCGGCGTGGCCCACGGGTTGAACGTGGTGAACAAGGCGGCGCCCGATCCGGCTTTTCTCAGGGATGTGGTCAAAATGGCGATGAGGGTATGGGTGCCGTCGAGCCAGCGTATGCGAGGTCGCTCGGCAGCAGGTCTACTCGAGCGAAAGTTGATCGCGTCGGACGAACCCCGATGAGGCTGAACGGGTATGTACAAGCTTAAGCGGCGCCTGTCTGAAACTCAGATCCGAACGTGATGTGATGAAAATCCGGTCCCTACCGAAAAGCTTTTATCTGGAAAGAGCAGCGGGGGCGGTTCCGATGTCGGCCAGTCAAGGCAGCCGGATTCGCGGCCGGACGAGAAAGGCAAAGTTGTGACCGTGCGAATCATTTGGCTCATGGGAATTCTTTTCGCTGGGAGCGTGATAATCCGAGGCTCACGAAGCGACGCACGGGCGGAGGCGGCGGACGACAATCTCGCCAAGGCGACTTTCGCCGGCGGATGCTTCTGGTGCATGCAGCCCGCGTTCGACGAGCTTCCCGGCGTAGTCTCCACCGAGGTTGGTTATACCGGTGGACACACGGTCAGTCCCACCTATCGAGAGGTTTCGACCGGAACTACCGGTCACGCCGAATCAATCGAAGTGCGCTATGACCCGAAGAAAATTACCTACCGCCAACTGCTCGACGTGTTCTGGCACAACATCGATCCGACCGTGCGCGACCAGCAATTCTGCGACGAGGGGACGCAATATCGGACCGCGATCTTCTTCCACGACGCGGAGCAGGAACGCGAAGCGAAGGAGTCCAAGGCAGAACTCGAGAAAACCAAACCGTTCAAGGATCCGATTGTCACCGAGATAGCTCCCGCCGCGACGTTCTACCCGGCCGAAGATTACCATCAGCAGTATTGCCGTACCCACCGGGTTGCTTACGGAATCTATAAGTACAACTGCGGCCGCGAGCAGCGCCTGCGTGAACTCTGGGGCGCGGCGAGGGGAAAACACTGAGCGAGAAGCCCGCCAGGGAGGCTCGGATGGCAAGCCGTGTCTGGTCAGCGTGTGGGGCTGCTCTGGTCTTGATAGTGATTGGTGCCGCGGTTTCGGCGGCGCTTGGCCATGATCTCGTCCGGCTCCGAAGCGAGCACGCCAGGCCTGCCGCGAGCGTGCCCGGCGGCCCGATCGTTGTAACCGACCTGGGCAAGACCTTTCATCGTCCAGGGTGCCTGTTTCTCCACGGCCCGGCCCGAGCCGTAACTGCTGTGGAGGCGATCCGCGCGGGTTACACCCCCTGTGTCCGCTGCATGATTAATGACGCGTCAGGCCATCGCGAGGAGGCACGCTAAGCGGGCCGAACGAGCCGGGTCAAACAGGATGGATAACCCCATCGACCGAAGGCAGTTTCGGCGGCTCAGCCGCCGCGAGTTGCTCAAGCTGAGTCCCCTGATCCTGCTCGGGGGCTTCGCCTGGCCTGCCAGCCGCGACATTCTGCTGGCCGCCGGCGCGCGGCTCAACGACTGGGCGGAAGCGCAGTGGTACCGTTCGCAGCATGCGGCTACCGTCTTTCCCGACGCCGAAGTGGTCCCGCTAAGCCACTTCCCCTACAACGGCTACGACGTTCTCGACCCCGGAATCGATCTGAAAGCTTGGCGACTCGAGGTAAGCGGCCTGGTTAAGCGGCCCGGAGCTTTTACTCTGTCGCAAATCCAGGCGCTGCCCAAGGTCACTCAAAACACCCGCCACGTCTGCGTCGAGGGATGGGACGCAATCGGCAATTTCGGCGGTGCCCGGCTGTGTGACTTCTTAACGATGGTAGGCGCGGACCTCGCCGCGCGCTTCATCTACGTCGAGTGCGCCGACGACTACTACGAGTCGCTCGACATGGCGACGGCGATGCAGCGCAACTCGCTGCTTTGCTACGAGATGTACGGCCAGCCCCTGCTGCCCGGCCACGGCGCGCCCTTGCGACTCAGTTTGCCCACCAAGATCGGATACAAGTCGGCCAAGTACCTGACCAGGCTGGAGGTAACTAACGTGCTGCGCCGGCGCGGATACTGGGAGGACCAAGGCTATCCCTGGTTCTACAGCCTCTGAATCGTCGCGCGAGGATTCAGGCGATGAGCGAGCGAACGCAGATCGACATCATTCAGATCGAGACCGGTCCGGGCGAAACCGTCCAGCGCGCAGCCTACGAGCATCCACTGGCGATCCGATGGTGCCATTGGCTCGCCGCGGTTTCGATCCTGATATTGATCTTCAGTGGATGGCAGATCTTCTGGGCTTTCCCCAGCTTCGGCCCCAAGGTCCCGCAGCGCGACTTCGTTCATCTCCCTGAGGCGTTGATGCTGGGCGGATGGCTGGGTGGCGGCCTTCGGTGGCATTTCACCTTCATCTGGATCTTCGTTCTCACGGGAGCGGTCTACCTTGCATATCAGATCCTCAGTGGGCACTACCGGATGGCGTTGTTTACGCCCAGAGATTTGCCGGGTCTCTGGCCGATGGTTTGCTATTACTTTTTGTTCGGGCCCAAGCCGCCGGTGGCTGAACCCTACAACCCGCTGCAGAAGCTCGGTTACACCGCGGCGATCGCGCTCGGGGCGATGGCGCTGCTGACCGGGATGGTGCTGTATAACCCGGTGCAGTTTTCGTTTCTGACTCGCCTGACGGGCGGATTTCGTCTTGCGCGGATCTGGCACTTCGCTGTGATGGCGGCGTTTCTCTTGTTCATCGTGGGCCATCTGATCATGGTGGCGCTGCACGGGTGGAACAACTTCGTTTCAATGATGACAGGATGGAAGCGCGACCCCGAGTATAGCGCCGCTCGCCCGACATTCAATAAAAAAAGATGACCGACCTCAGGTTTTCAGGAGAGATCAAGATGGATCCAACAGGAGCGATCGGGTTTTGGGCGGTGTTGTTCGTCTGCTCACACTTGATAATTTCTTCAGACCGAGTGCGACCGTGGCTTATCAGTCGGATCCGTGAGCAACCATACCGCGGGGTCTATTCCTTGGTCGCCTTCGCAACGCTCATCCCGCTGGTAGTAGTGTTCTCACGCCACAAACACGCGGGGTACCTGCTTTGGTACCTCCGCGATGTCGCGCCCCTGCGATGGCTTGCGTGGATATCGATGCTGGCTTCGTTGATTTTCCTTGTCGCGGGCTTCAGTAGTCCGAGCCCTGCTGCCGTCGGCATGCCCTCGCCGCAACCGCCACGCGCGATTGTCAAGGTTACGCGCCATCCGACTTTCGTAGCATTCGCGTTGTTCGGGTTTGCGCACGTGCTGATGAACGGTTGGCTAGGCGACCTCTTGTTCTTCGGCTCTTTCCCGGTGCTCGGTATTCTCGGCGGGATTCACCAGGACCGGCGCAAACCACGCGAGCTTGGCGACACCTATCGGAAATTCCTTGCGGAAACTTCGTTCTTCCCGGGTGCGGCGCTATCTAGCAGGCGCCAGCAATGGTCCAGGGCAGACACGCCCTGGACGGCGATCGTAATCGGTGTCGCCGCGACGATTGCGATCGTCATATTTCATCCGATGGTCTTTGGAGGCTCACCGCTGAGATAAGATCGCGGCTCCGCCTCCTTATTCAGGTGAGATTTTGGTTAAGCACGAAGGACAGCGCGAGCGTTTGGGAACCGTTCCAGAACGCGAGGCCGACATCACTTTGCCCCTTCTGCTTTTCGGACGAAGGACAATGCAACCGAGTTCATACAGTAACGCAGACCGGTCGGGGCAGGGCCGTCATCGAACACGTGCCCGAGATGCGCGTCGCACTTGGCGCGATGACGAGCGCAGGCAGGTGTGATAACTCAGCGCCCGATGGTCGAGTTTCTGTGCCGGTCTCTGTTGATTTTGCGTTCGTTGTTCAAGTCGCGAGCGCGACTTGAGGCTGAGATCATTGTCCTGCGCCAGCAGCTTAACGTGCTCGGTCGGCGCGCACCCAAGCGAATACGCCTCAGGAACTGGGATCGTTTCGTATTCGTATGGCTGTATCAATTCTTCCCGTCGCTTTTAAGCGCCATCACCATCGTCAAGCCAGAGACGGTGATCCGCTGGCATCGCGCCGGCTTCCGCGTCTATTGGCGCTGGAAGTCTCGCCGGCGAGCTGGCCGCCCGGCGATTGATCACGAGATTCGGCGGCTTATTCGACAGATGAACATCGAGAATCCGCTATGGGGAGCACCCCGAATTCACGGCGAGCTGCTGATGCTCGGGATCAAGGTCGCCGAATCAACCGTCGGCAGGTACATCGTGAGGAGGCGGCATCCGCCGTCGCAGGGTTGGAGAACGTTCCTGCGCAATCACGCCGCCGGCATCGCATCCATCGACCTGTTCGTCTTGCGGACGATTTCGTTCAAGCTGCTCTATGGCCTGGTGATTCTTCGTCACGCCCGAAGGCGTCTGATTACCGTCAGCGTGACCACCAGCCCGACCGCCGACTGGATTGCAAGGCAGGTCACCGACGCCTTCCCTTGGGACGAAGCGCCGCGATACCCGATCCGTGATCGCGACTGCGCTTATGGTTATGCTTACACCCGTCGCGTTCGCGCCATGGGAATCCGCGATCATCCGACCGCGCCCCGGTCGCCCTGGCAAAACGGACATGTCGAGCGGCTGATCGAATCGATTCGTCAAGAATCCCTTGATCACTTCATTGTGTTCAGCGAGGCGCACCTGCGCCGGATCCTCAAATCCTACGCGGGCTATTACAATGACGTGCGAACTCATCTCTCCTTGAACAAAAACACGCCAGCTTTTCGCCGCGCGCAGTCCATTGGCCCGGTCCTATCGCTGCCAGTTCTCGGCGGACTCTACCTATGAATGGCGGGAATTTGGGGGGCAGGCCAAACTCCCTACTCAACAGAACAGGGAATTTTGCTCCAGGATCGGGGAATTGAAATTCCTTGATCCGTTTCCGATCAGCGAATCGCTCTCCGCGTCGGAATCGCCCATATCGCCCCCACACTGGGCTGTCACTTGGACCCCTTGATAGAGGTGCTGAAAAGATCGCGCGTGGACCGGCATTGGCACATGCGGGCATACGAACCAGGGAGAGATCGTAGAGCATGCCGGCTACAGTACGGCGCAAAATCACGACATTCCGGACTTTTCCTCGCGGATGGAATTTTGAGTAGACACAGAAGGAAGCGGTCTTTGTGTGGGATCTCTGTAAACGCATCGGAGTGAAACCCGGGTTGAACAATGCGTTTGCGAGGCGTCTGGAATTGGTGCGAATGTGGATAACGAGCTAAAAGGGTCAGCTATAGAAATTTCCGGTTGAGACACGCAGGTGGCGAAAATGCGCTCGGCAGAACGCTCGCTTCACAACGGCAACCGTGAATACCGGCCTCACTTCTCAGGATTCATAAGGCGCGGGGACAAGGCGAGGCTTGCGCGGTGGCTGGGTAGGGCTATCGCGGCCCTGCTGATCCTGGCTCTTTCGAGCGCAAGCGCGACGGCGGGCGAGACCGACGGTAAGGTGCTGACGCCGCGCAAGATCCTGGACAGGCAATGCGCCGGATGCCATCGCAAGCTTCCCGATGGCGGCTACTTGCGGATCAGCCGGATACGCGGAGTCCCGGAAGCGTGGGACATGACGATAATCCGGATGCGTCGGGTCCACCACGCCGGAATTTCTCCGGCGGAGCAGGCGCAACTGGTTAAGTACCTCGCCGATTCGCAGGGGTTGGCGCCCGAAGAAGCCGCGCCCTACCGCTACATCCTCGAAAGGCGCCCCAACTACATCGAGCAAATCCCGAATGAACAGATCGGCCTGGTCTGCGGCTCGTGTCACAGCTTCGCGCGGGTGGCTTTGGAAAGGCGTCCGGCGGATGAGTGGTTGAAACTGGCGAATTTCCATCTCGGCCAGTTTCCCAGCCTCGAGTACCAATCGCGCCTGCGCTCGGTCGAGTGGTGGAAAATCGCGAGCACGCAGATGCCATCGGAGCTTGAAAAACGATTTCCGTTTGAGAGCGCGGCTTGGAAGCGATGGCGCGAGCACAAGAGCCGGGATCTGTCGGGCGAATGGCGCGTGGCCGGTCACGAACCCGGCACCGGCGATTATCGCGGTTCGCTCACCATCGCGAAAGCCGACGGCGACGACCGCTACAACGTGCGGTGGAGTCTGACCTTTGCGGACGGCAAGCACATGGGAGGTGACGGCGCCGCGATCCTCTACACCGGTTTCGAATGGCGGGCTTCCGCGACGCTCGAGGGCAAGCCGGTCCGGCAGGTTTTTGCTGTAGCGCCCGACGGCGCATCGATGGCGGGGCGGTGGTTTTACACCGAAACCGACGAGCGCGGCGGCGAGATACGCGCGGTGCGGGTCAAGCCAGGCGCCTCCAGGGTGCTCGCCGTCGAGCCTTCATCGCTACGTGCCGGGGGGAAGGCGCGGCTGACAATCGTCGGCGTCAACCTGAGCGGCGACATACGGCTGGGCGACGGAATCAAAGTCGTCGAGAGCGTGAGCAGCGGGCCGAGTGAGATGGTCGTGATCGCCCAAGCGGATGCAAATGCTGCCGACGGGATACGCGACGTCTCGGTCGGCAGCGCAAGCGGTAAGTCGCTGCTCACCGTGTATCACCGGCTGGACTCGGTGCGCATCGAGCCCGACTACGCAATCGCGCGTGTCGGCGGCAACGGCGGGCCGATTCCGCCGGTCACGGCGCAATTCGAGGCGGTCGGATATCTGAATGGACCCGATGGCAAACCTGGTACCGCCGACGACATCCGCGTGGGCGTGGTTGCGGCGAAGTGGTCGGTCGTTCCCTTCGACGACACGGCGGCTGAAATGCAGGATGTCAAATTCGCCGGACGGATGGATACCAACGGGCTGTTTACCCCGGCAGGGGCTGGACCGAATCCCCGGCGGCGTTTTGGTACCAACAACACCGGCAATCTCAAGGTGTTCGCGAGCGTGGAAGACCAGCACAAACCGCTGAACGGGACCGCTCAACTGATCGTCACCGTGCAGCGTTGGATCGATCCGCCGCTCAGGTAGCCGCGTGCCGGAGGATGAAATAGCGGAGGGAACAACGGCGGGAAGATAACCGATGGCCAAACTGCGACTGCTCGAGCGAAATTTTCACGAGGTCCGGGTCGACGGACGCCGCGTCCTCTTCCACGTTCCGAGCGCCGGACTATTCGAGACGGACGAGACGACCGGTCCGATCATCGATCTGCTTCGCGAGCGCAAGGAACTCGCACCAGAAGAGCTTGCTTCGAACCTCGACGCGGGCGCGCCGTTTCACGAGGCGCTCGCCGAGTTGCGGGCGCTCGGAATCGTAGGCGGCGAATCGGCCGATCCGAAGCTCGACCAAAACCGCGTCGCGATCCGGCGTTTTCCGCTGAGCACGATGGTGCTCAATGTGACAACCGGGTGCAACCTCAGCTGCACCTACTGTTACAAGGAGGATCTCGACACGCCCGCGGATGCGAGGCGGATGGATTTTGAGACGGCTCGCAAGAGCGTCGAGCTGTTGCTGAGCGAGGGCGAAGGGCGCTCGCGCCTCGGGGTCGTGTTCTTTGGCGGCGAACCGCTGACCAACCTTCCGCTCATACGCCAGGTGGTCGATTATGCCGAGCGGCGATGCGGCGAGACTCGGCAAACAGCCCGATTTCTCCCTGACCACTAACGCGCTCCTGCTCACCGAGGAGGTCGTCAATTATCTCGATGGGCACCGGTTCGGGATCACGGTCAGCATCGACGGCCCCAGGGCTGTCCACGATCGCAATCGGATGACGGTCGGGGGCGCCGGAACCTACGATACGGTCGCGAAGAATGCTCGCATGCTGCTCGAACGCTATCGGTCGAAGCCGGTCGCCGCTCGCGTCACCCTCGCCGCCGGTGTCTCCGATGTGGAAACGATTTTCGACCATCTCAAGGATGAGCTGGGCTTCGGGGAGGTCGGATTCGCTCCGGTCACCGCCGATCAGGACGCGCGGTTCGGACTCGAAGAGGAGGAACTCGCGCGGGTATTCCAGGGAATGAAGCGGCTCGGCGAGCGCTACGAGCATGCCGCTCTAAGCGGCCGGTATATCGGCTTCTCCAACCTGCACCACCTGATCGGCGATCTCCATCACGGTACCCGCAGACTTTTGCCGTGCGGCGCCGGAGTCGCGCTCCTGGCGGTCGACCACGAGGGCAAACTCAATCTTTGCCACCGCTTCACCGGCTCCGATCTGCCGACCTTCGGCGATGTCGAGAATGGGATCGACAAATCCGGATTGGGCGCGTTTCTGGATCAGGCGCGCGCTCTCTCAGGCCGCTGGTGCGCGCAATGTCATATTCGCTCGCTTTGCGGCGGCGGTTGCTATCACGAGCGCTACCAGCGTTACGGCGATCCGCTTCATCCTTCCTATCACTACTGCGAATTACTGCGTGAATGGATCGACTTCGGAATCACGACGTACAGCAGGATTCTGGCGCGTAATCCCGGCTTCTTCGAACGGCATCTGGAGCCCGGGCGTTACGCGGATCAAAGAGGTGTACTGCCATGAAGCACCTGAAGCCACTGAACAAGAGCGCGCAGGCGATTGACGATGCCGCGGCGGCGGGGCGGCTGGAGGAAGTGCGTACCATGCAGGCCAAGGTCGTGGCTGGATGCTCGACGGTGTTCGACCCCGGATGGGAGGTCGACGCGTTCGGCGGGGTCTCCTCGCTGTGCCAGCCCATGGAGGCGGACCTTTATGGGTGTGCCGACCCGTGTTGGTGGCCGGCGCAGGTGCCCGACACAATGAACAGTTATCCGCAGTTCAACGCCGGCAGCCCTTCGGCCGCGCGCGACTGGCGCAATCTCCAGCAGGTTTACCCCAAAAAATGAGAGCCGACGCCGGTGAGGGCCGAGCTTGTTAAGCGGAGCGCAACCATGAACAGAACGGCGATCCTCAAAACCTGGGCGATGGCCGCCGTCGCGGCGATCCTGCCCCTGATACTCCCGATCCACGCGACCGCCAAGGAATACCTCATCACCGGCACCAAGCCCAACCTGTTGTTCCTGATCGATCTGCAAGCTCGCAAAGTCGTGCGTCAATACAAGATCCCGAAGGACGGTCCGCCCTTCTCAATCTCCGTCTCGCCGGACGGCAAGATCGCCTACGTGGTGACGAATCATTGGGGTACGGTGTCGGGAATCGATCTGGCTAGCGGCAATGAACTGTTCCGCGCGGAGCTGAAAGAGGGGCAGGAACTGGTGAAGTCGCTCGGCGGTATAACGCTCAGCCGTGACGGCAGGGAACTCTTCGTGATGGAGTCGGTCAGCAAGCTCCTCCCCGGAGAATACCAGGTCCAGCCGTCGCGGGTCGCGGTGTACCGCACTGACGCCGGGCTTCGGGCGAAGCCGGTGCGGACCTTCAACACTCCGCGCCGGATCGCAGTGCTGGCGCCATCGACCGACGGGAAAATCATTTACGGCCTGGGCTGGGACTTGTACGCATTCGACGCGGCCACGGGAAAGCTGCTCGACACCCGGAAATTCTTCAACTGGGATCGGCCCAACAGCAGCCGGCCCGACCTTCTCAACTTCTGGCCGATGTACGAGCAAAGCGAGATTTACGCGGCCCCGTACTACTATTCACGAACCGACATTCCCCAGAACAACCCGGATTCCCAAAAGACCGGCATGCTGATGCTCGATCTGCGGAGCGGAAAGATGAGCCTGGTCGATTTCGAAACCACTTCCGCGAGCATCTTTTCGGCGGTGGTGAACCCGAAGAATCCAAAGGAAGTGTTCGGAGTCTATGTCACGCTCAGCCGGATCGACGCGGGTGATTCGCCCCGGCTCGAAAAGCGCGTCTTCCTCGACCATTCATACTACGCGATTGATATCTCGGCCGACGGAAGCGAATGCTATTTGGGCGGCGCCATGAATGATGTCGCCGTGTATTCAACGAATACCATGAAAAAACTCGCCGATATAAGGCTTCCGGGCGGCGGTGATATGGCCTTGTCGGTAATGCGTATTGTGCATCGGCCGTGATCGGATTGCGTCGTGGGTCTTTCAAAGCCGAGCGCCGGTCTGAAAAATGAGGGATGACCGGCAAGAGCCGCGTTTCCCGATCGGGCCGTCAACTCTGGGATGGCTCGGCGGCTTCGTTCGCCCTCATCGCTGGCGGGTCGCGGGAGTGCTGTGCCTGTCGCTGCTCAGCACGGCTTTCGTTCTGGCCCAGCCCTACGTCACCAAGCTTCTTATCGATCGCGGTCTTCTCGCGCGTCGCATGGACATGGTCGTGATGCTTTGCGGCATAATGCTCGTGGTCGCGGTGGTCGCGACCGTGCTCAGCGGCATCAACGGCCTGCTCTACACCGATCTCTCGGCGCGCGTCCTGTTCGCGATGCGCGAGGCGGTTTACCGGCACTTGATGACATTGCCGCCCACCTTCTATGCCCGGATGAGCGGCGGCGATCTGATGGCGCGGCTGGACGGCGACGTGAGCGAGATCCAGCGCTTTTGCGTCGATTCGGTGCTGGCGGGCGTCAACGGCGTCGCGGCGCTGATCGTGACGGTCGGTTTGCTGGTTTCGCTGAGCTGGCGTCTGTCGCTGCTCGCGTTGGTGCTGTTGCCCGCCGAGGCGCTTTTTCTGCGCGCGATGAGGCCGCGGGTCGAGCGGCATACGCGGCGTCTGCGTGAGCGCGCAAGCGAGCTTGCGGGTTTTTTCTTCGAGACCCTGCCCGCGGTGAAGTTCGTGCAGTCGGTCGGCGCCGAGGAGTTCGAGGCTGGCCGTCTCCACGCGCTCAACAAATCCTACCTCCGTGAGCTGCTCAAGCTGCAGACCGTGAATTTTTTCACGGGAGCGGTGCCCGGACTGCTGACCTCGGTCAGCGGCGCGGTGGTCTTCGTAGCGGGCGGGTATCTGGTGATCGGCGGCCGACTCACGCTGGGAAGCCTGGTCGCTTTCTATGCATATCTCGCCCGCGCAACCGGACCGGTGCAAACCCTGCTCGGTCTCTATGTTGCCGTGCAGCGCGCGCAGGTCAGCGTCGCGCGGGTAAGGGAATTGACCCGCGCGGAGCCCGCGGTACGCAGCGTCGCCAAGCCGGTTCAATTGCCCCGCGACACCAAGGGCGAGATCAGGATCGAAGGCGTCAGTTTCGCATACGGCGACGGCGCGCCGCGGGTGCTTTCCAGCGCTGATATGTTCATACCGGCGGGAAGCAAGCTCGGCGTTATCGGTCCTTCGGGAGTGGGCAAAAGCACGCTCATCGATCTTCTTCAGCGGCATTTCGATCCCGTCGCGGGACGGATCCTCCTCGACGGAATCGATTTACGGGTTCTCAACCTGACCGAGCTCAGGCGGCGCGTCACGGTCGTGGCGCAGGATACCGTTCTCTTTTCGGGTTCCATCATTGAGAATATTCGTTACGCCGCCCCCACCGCCGACGACGCGGCGGTGCGCCGGGCGGCGGAGCGCGCACGAGTCGACGAGTTCGTCCATTTGTTTCCCCTCGGCTACCAAACCCAAGTGGGCGCGCGCGGCATCGCTCTGTCCGGCGGCCAGCGCCAGCGGATAGCCATCGCGCGGGCGCTGATCCAGGATCCTCTCGTTCTGGTCCTCGACGAGGCTACTTCCGCAATCGATCTCGAAACCGAAGCTTGGATCAGCGATGAGATCGATCGGTTGTTTCCGGACCGAACGCGAATCGTTGTCACACACCGGCCGCAGACTCTCGCGAATGCCGAAATCATCTATCGGATTGTCGATGGCCGAATCGTGCTTGAGCGCGCGATCAGAGGCGCGGTTGCGTGAAGTTTTTTCCGGAGGCGTGAGTGAAAGGGACGGTTCGAATAGGGCTGCTGGATAGCGGAGCGGGGGTCGCGCTCACTGAACGGATGCTGGCACGCTCGCGTTTCGAACTCGGCCGCGATGGACAGCTTGTCGAGTCGTCCCCGATCGTGGGTCGCGATGGCCATGGCAGTGCGCTCGCCGGCATCATCGCGGCGCTCGCGCCGCAAACCGGGTTCCTCGACGCGCAGGTGTTCGACCCGCGCGGAGTGTCATCGCCCGCAGCGGTGGCCGCGGGGCTGGACTGGATGGTCGGCAATGATGCGCGCGTGGTCAACATGAGCTTTGGCCTGATCGAGGATCGCGAAGTGCTGCGCCTCGCGTGCGAACGGGCGCGCGAAGCGGGAGTCGTCATGTTCGCGGCAACGCCGGCGCGTGGACAACAGGTATTTCCCGCCGCATATCCCGGAATAATCCGGGTTAGCGCGGACGGACGCTGCGGCCGTCGCGAACTGTCGGTCCTCGACGGCGGTGCGGCTGATTTCGGCGCCTGTCCCTTTCCGCTGGAGCAATATTCCTACGGGCGCGTGATGGGAGGCGCCAGCTACGCCGTGGCCCATGCTGCCGGCATCGCGGCAGCCTGGCTCCTTGAGCGGCCGGGCGCGAACGCCAGCGAAATCCGTGGCTACCTGAACTCGATCGCGCGCTACTTCACCGCGGCAAGAACCGGAGTAAGCGTCGACAAACAGGCGACGGCGCGGCGTTAGGCGGGAGCAGGCATGGAGACTCCTTCTCGCAACGAAACAATCGCCGACGCATTCGCCGCGGCGGCAACGTCTCCGGAAGTGGCGATCGCATTCACCGATCCCGACCGGCTGGTTCGATTCATTTCCGCGAATTCCGCCGATCCGTCGGGCGAGCGGCTGGCGATGATGGGCCTCGCGGGCGCGGGTCCCGGTGCTTTGGGAACCCAACGGGTATCGCGCGTTCATTTCGGAAATGAGTTTTGCGAGCGGCTGCTTCCGTCCCGCGCCGGGCTCGAGTCGGCCATAAAGTTGATTTCCGCCGCGGGCGTGGGCTTTTCGCTGGTTGCGCCCATGCTCACCGATGACGGGCTCGACACGACGCAGCAATTGCTCGAGGCCCTGCCCGATGACAGCGAGGTGGCGGCGAATGACTGGGGGCTGATGCGCCTCGTGCGGCGCCGATTTCCGGGACTGCGTCTGAGCGCGGGACGGTTGCTGTGCAGGATGCTCAAGGAGCCGCGCGCTCCGTCGGCTAAGTACATGGAACTCGGCGGGCACGGATTTATGAACCCGGGATTCGAGGGGCTGTTACGAAGTTTCGGAGTGAGCCGCCTTGAGATCGACGTTCCGCCGTTCGCGACGGTGGAGGATCTTCGGGCCCCCAACCACCGGCTGTCGGTCCACGTGCCCTTCGGGTTCACGACGGTCGGCCGGATTTGCCGGATCGGCTCACTGCATCAACCGCCCACGCGCAAGTTTGCCACCGGCCACAATTGCGCCCGCGAGTGTCTGACTTATGTGACCGCGATGGAGTCGCCGCGCGAACCGCGTGGTTCCGACATCCGTGTTTTCCAGCGCGGCAACACCATCTTTTATCGCCACACGCCCGCGATGAGCGCGGTCGTCGCTGACGCGATCGTGGCGGGTATCGTCGATCGCGTGATCGTTTCAGGAGACTGGAATGAAGCTGGTAGCGCCAATCTCAGCGCCTGACGATGTGGCTGTTCTGGCCGGCGCCGGGGCGGACGAATTTTACTGCGGCGTGGTGCCTCGCGAATGGGAATCGCGGTTTGGGCGCTCCACGCTGAATCGCCGCATGGGAGGAAACCTCGGGAGTTTCGAGGATCTTGAGCGTGCGGTTCAGATGTCACACCATCTGGGCAGGCGGATCTCGGTCGCCGTGAATGCCCAAACGTATTCGAACGATCGATGGGACGATCTCCTCACCCTGCTCGCGCGGATCGGCGACAGCGGCGCCGACGCCGTCATCGTTGGAGATCTGGGGCTTCTCGCCACGCTTTCCAGGTGCCGCCCCCCGGTCCGGATTCATCTGAGTTCCGTGGCCTCCTGCCACAATTCCGAGACCGCGGCGCTCGCCGCCGAACTGGGCGCCGAGCGCGTGATCCTGCCGCGTCAGGTGACGCTTGCGGAAATCGAAAGGATCGGCCGCCAGGTTCCGGGCCTGGAGTTGGAAGCCTTCATTCTCAATGACGGATGCGTGTTCGAGGAAGGCTCCTGCCACACGCTTCATTTGCCGCCCGCGCTCGGCGGTCCAATATGTATCGACCGGTTCGGATATGACTATCGCCGCGATGACGGAAAGCCGCTTTCCGCCGCGGAGCGCGAACGGTTCGATGCCAACGATCAGGCGTATGAGAAATGGCTGTGGTACACGTTCTCCTGTGGATTCACCGTAACGGCTGAAGGACTTCCGCATGGGCCATGCGGCCTGTGCGCCATCGCCCGCCTTGAGCGGGCCGGCCTCGCGGCGGTGAAGATCGCGGGCCGCGACGGTCCGCTCGAGCGGCGCCTGCGCGGCGTCGAGATGGTACGATCGGTGCTCGATCGGGCCGCGAAAGAGCCGGGCGAAGAGGCCGTCGCCGCTTTTGCGCAGGGCTTGCGGAAAAATCCCGAACTCTGCATCAGCGGCTACATGTGCTATTATAGGTAATTAGCTGTGCTCCGCAAAAATTCTTTACCGCGGTATTAAGGGCTAAAAACCGAGCTGAAATTTACGAAGCTGTCGCTGGAGGTTGGGCGTGGCATTCTGCGATGCCATGTCCACGGGCAATGTTTGGCTGCGCTTGATTTCTGTGCTCTTGCTTCTGCTCCGAGATGCCGTCCGTTTCCTGTTACTGGGAACACGCTCGAGCGCGGCACTGAAGGCCGCCGGGGAAAGTGCGGGGTGGAGGCGTTTCAACAGTTGAAAACTCAAGAGCGAGAAGGCGTTGCCGCCTTGCACTTGACTACTGAGACGGTTGCTCCCGCTGATCCAGAAACTACGTAGCGATTGGCGAGTGAAGAGAACGAGAAGATGAAAAGACGGAGAGTGGGCCAAATCTAAATATCAAAGTGGGCCAGACCGGATTGTCAAAAGCAAGGTCCGCCACAAATCGCTTGAGCTTGGCGTTCTCTTCGCGCAACTGCCTGAGCTCACGCAACTCGCTCAGGCCCAAGCCCGCGTACTTCTTCTTCCAAACGTAATATGTGGCTTCGCTGATGCCGTGCTCACGGCAGATGTCGCTGATCCTCGTGCCGCCTTCCGCCTGGTGCAGCGCCCGCAGAATCTGCTCCTCCGTGTGACCCCGCTTCGACATCCTGGTCCTCCTTCCTCGCTCTCAGAGGACCACATCAATCGCCGATTCCTCAACTTATCGCTGTCCTAGTTTTCGGGTTTTGGGTCAATCGACTACCCCGTCGCCGCTTATTCGTGCCAACTTGTCCAAAACGGTTCTGATGACATAGATTCAAAAACCCAAGCAACGAGTAGCTCGGAAAGACCCATAGAACCGGAGGAAACAATGGCCAGCGAGTCTAAGGTTCGAGTCATCCGTGTCGGCGTCATCGCAATGGTGTTTGCGGTGGGCTTTCTTTGCGGCTCCGTCACTCAGCATCGGGCTGAGGCCCAGTTAGGGGATCTCGGAAAACAAGCAATGGAAAAAGCCGGCGAGTCGGGCGGCCCGCTGGGATCTGCCGTGAAGCTCGGCCAAGCGATTACCGACATGCAGCAACACGTAGACGGTCTGCAAAAGAACATCGAGGTCCTTAAGACCGTGAAAGCCGGCCTCGGAGGATAGAACGCGCAGCTTGACGGGACTGCGCGCGGCGAACTCGTCACGCTAATCGATGACTACCGCGGCGGCATGGCGCCATTAGTCGTGCCGATCACTCTTTTTCGGCACTACGTCCGGGGGTTCAACGTCGCCTACTTACGCGGGCAGGTCTATCTCGAGCCACATCCGAAGGAGCTGCTGCTCCGTAACCACGTCTGAAGTGTTGGTGCATCGCACCGAGGACGAATGAAAGGTTCGGTTTCAAACCCGCCCCTTGTACTACTCACCGGCGCGACCGGCTACGTGGGCGGCCGTTTGCTGGGGGCGCTCCATCACAAGGGAGTGCGCGTGCGATGCCTCGCACGGCGACCGGAGTATTTGCGGGCTCGCGGCGGCGCAAATGCCGAATTGATTCGCGGCGATGTGCTGGATCCGGGTAGTCTCAAATCCGCTTTCGAAGGCGTTTCGACCGCTTACTACCTGATCCATTCGATGGGGGCGACGGAATCCTTCGAAGAAAAAGATCGGCAGGGTGCGAGCAACTTCGCAGAAGCGGCGCGTGCCGCCGGAGTCCGTCGGATCATTTACCTTGGCGGCCTCGGCGACAACGGCGGCGACCTCTCGCCGCATCTGCGAAGCCGCCACGAGGTGGGCGAGGTACTGCGCCGGCGGGCGTACAAGTGATCGAGTTTCGTGCGTCGGTCATCATCGGGTCCGGCAGCTTGTCGTTTGAAATGGTCCGGGCGCTGGTTGAGCGACTGCCGATCATGATCACGCCCAAGTGGGTCGCGATAAAGTCTCAGCCAATCGCTATCGGCGACATGATCGATTACCTGCTTGCGGCACTGAACCTCGAGGTCGAGGGCAACCCTATCTACGAAATCGGCGGCGCCGACATCGTCTCCTATGGGGACATCATGCGCGAGTATTCGCGCCAGCGTGGTCTGCGACGGCTGATGATTCCGGTGCCGGTCCTCACTCCGCGGCTCTCGAGCCTGTGGCTTGGGCTGGTGACGCCGCTTTATGCGCGAGTGGGCCGCATGCTGATCGACAGCATTATCCATCCGACGGTCGTGCGTGACGATGCCGCGCTGAAGAAGTTCTCGATTCGGCCGAAGGGATTGCGCGAAGCAATAATGCTGGCGCTGCGCAACGAAGATATCGGTTACGGAGCGACGAAATGGTCCGATGCGCTGTCATCCGCGGGCGATCCGCGCGACTGGGGCGGCGTGAGATTCGGCAACCGCCTCGTCGATTCGCGCGTCGCGCATGTCGACGTACCGCCGGAGCGGGCGTTTGCACCGATTCGCCGAATCGGCGGTGCAACCGGTTGGTTTTACGCTAACTGGCTGTGGCGAGTGCGCGGAATGCTGGATTTGCTGGTTGGCGGAGTCGGGATGCGCCGGGGACGGCGCGATCCGGAAGTATTGGAAGTAGGTGACACGATCGACTGCTGGCGTGTCGAGACGTTTGTGCCGACGCGCCAACTTCGGCTCTCTAGCGAGATGCGTTTACCGGGACGGGCATGGCTCGATTTCGAGGTCGAGTCCGACGGTTCGGGTTCCACCATTCGGCAAACAGCAATCTTCGACCCCATCGGACTTCCGGGACTTGCATACTGGTACGGGATCTATCCGCTGCATCAGATCGTATTCGCCGGTATGTTGCGCGGAATCGCGCGCGCCGCAATCGCCACTGCCTCCGCGGAGCGGCTCTCTCAGCACCCGATGCAAGTGGATTGATCCTGGCATTCTGTCAATGCTGTAAATCAGTACCTGTGCTATGCAAAAATTCTGCGACACTCATGCAGCGTGCGCCATGAGGCGGTACTCATGGTGAAGTCCGTTCAGGACGGAGCGAGCCACAATTCGGCTTGTTCGGTCGAAACGATGCCTATGGCGCTGCAAATCGCACGGGGAAATTTGGCGGCGGATCGGGAAGTGCCTGGCCCCAAGGAAGAGTGTGGTCTGCCTCGGTTATAATGCGGCGACCACGACCATAGGGTTTTCCGAAGGTGCTCCTCCGTCAACGGGACAATCCAATCCAGACACTCACGCCGTAGTGTCCCGATTAGCCTTTCGCAAAGCGAATTCGCTTTCGGGCTCCGAACTGGTGTTTTGATGACTTCAAGGCCGAGATCAGCCACGGAAACATCGAATCCAGTCGAAAAGATCGCGTCGCGGTCATGGATGATAAACCGGTACGCGTGGTCTGAAGGAATGGCCTCCCGCAGTTGTTGGAGGGTCCAGGCTGCGGTGGGATGGGCCGTCACATTGAGGTGAATAATCCGGCGTGAGCCATGTTCCATGACCACAAACAGATACAGAATCCGAAAAGTGGCGGTCACTACGACGCAGAAATCACAGGCGATGATGGCACGGGCGTGATTCTTGAGAAAGGTTGACCAACGTTGATCACCGCGAGGTTTCCCAGCCGGTGCGGCCGGCAAATTCGGCAAATACTTACGGATCGTGCGCGGCGACACGCGCAGACCGAGTTTCAGCAGCAACTCGTTTGCAATTCGCTCCTCGCCCCACGAGGGGTTCTCACAAGCCATCTTGCGGATCAGACGTTGGAGTTCCGGCGGAATCCGCGGCCGGCCGGATTGGCATTTCCAACGCCAGAAAAGTTGGAAGCCCTTGCGGTGCCAGCCGATGAAGGTTTTGGGCGTCACCCCACCAAGGCGTTTCGCCAATCGAACCAGCGACTGAGCCACACGAGAGTCAAGCGTGTTGGATTGTCGGTCCGTCGTGGCTTGATTTTGCGTTCTTGGTAGAAGGCGAGCTGCTTGCGTAAGAAGAGATTCTCGGCCGCGAGCGAGCTTTTAGATCGTAAGCCGAGGACCAGAAAGCGAAGGAGATCGGCGAACAGGTTAAGCCAACACAGCCAGGACTTCATGATGGACCGATGTCCTTTGTTGTCGACGTTCTCCCCTTAAATCGATCATAATTTCGCGCGGTTCAAGCTGAGGCGGCAATTTTTGCGGAGGACAATCGCAGGGACTGAAAAAGCCGGACAAGTCGATTTCCTGGTCTTGGGTGTCAAGGCCGGGATCACAGGCCGGCCGCGGGAAACGTGACCTGGAGGTAAATAGGAGATCACGCCATAACGGAAACGGCGGTTACTCTCGTACTACCGGCGCGCGCCTCCGACCGCAGGTCTGTCTTCGCCAGCCGTAGACGCGGGAACCCTTCCAGAGGGCTTCTCTAACGGCACCAGGCGCTGGCCGGTCAGCCGACGGATCACGGTATAGAAGACAGGGGTAAGGAACACTCCGAAGAATGTCACGCCGATCATGCCGAAGAACAGAACCGTGCCGAGAGCCTGTCTCATTTCGGCGCCGGCGCCGGTGGCGATAATCAGCGGGATCACGCCGAAAATAAACGCGAAGCTCGTCATGAGGATCGGTCGCAGACGCAGACGTGCGGCTTCGATCGCGGCCTCCGCCGCCTTCATGCCGCGGTTATGTTCCTGCTGCTGTTTGGCGAATTCGACGATCAGCACGGCGTTCTTCACACTCATTCCCGCCAGCACCACGAAGCCGATCTGGGTGAAGATGTTGTTGTCCAGGTGCCGGCCCCAGACCGCGGTAATGCCGCACAGCAGGCACATGGGGACGATCAGGATGATCGCCGTCGAAAGCGCGAAGCTCTCGTATTCCGCCGAGTGCGTGAGCCACACAAACAGCATGCAGAGCGGGAATATAAGGAACGCCAGGCCGCCGGCGGCCTTCTCCTGGAAGGCCAAATCCGTCCACTCGTAACTGTATTGTTTGGGGAGCTCCCGATCGGCGACCTCTTCCATAGCGGCGAGGGCCTGGCCGCTGCTGTAGCCGGGTGCGGAGGCGCCGATGATGCTGGCGGAGCTGTACAAATCGTATCTTTGGATCCGGTCCGGACCGACGATATCCTTCAGCTCGGATATCGCGCCCAGCGGAACCATCTGACCCGCCGCATTGCGGGTCTTGAGCATGGCCACCTGTGCGACGGTGGCGCGGAACGGAGCGTCGGCCTGCGCCATCACGTGCCACGTGCGACCTAGATAGTTGAAATCGTTGATGTATAAGCCTCCGAGGTAGACCTGCAGCGCCTGGAAAACGTCGGTGACCGCCACATTCTGCTTCTTGGCTTTGACGCGATCCACGTTGACGTAAATCTGCGGGACGCTGGCGCGGAAGGTGGAGAACAACATGCTCAACTCGGGGCGACTGCGGGCGGCATCGATCAGATGCCGGGTAGCCTGCTCGATCTGCTGCGGCGTGGCGCCGCCGGAACGGTCTTCAACCTGCATCGTGAAGCCGCCGGCGTTGCCGATCCCGTTGACTGCCGGCGGGAGCAGCACAATCGCCTGGCCTTCTTCCACCTTGCTGAATTGTTGATAGAGCCGGTTCGCGATCGCCGCGGCGGTCATATCGGGCTTGCCCGCGCGCTCCCTGAACGGCGTTAAGTGCAGGAATACCAGCCCGGCCGCGGATGAGTTGGAGCGGGTCAGGATGGAGAACCCGGAAACCGCGAACGCGTCCTCAATTCCCCTGGTCTTCAACGCCAGGTCAGACAGTCGCGTCACCGCCGCGTCGGTCCGCTCGATCGACGATGCGTCGGGCATCTGAACGTTCACGATGACATAGCCCTGGTCCTGCGTCGGAATGAAACCGGTAGGCACGATTCCGAACATACCGTACGCCAGAAGCACCAGGCCGAAATAAACAATCAGCGCGACGCCCGCGTAGCGGACCACGTGGCGCAGCGACTTGGCGTACCACCGGTTGGTCAGATCGAAGCCCTTGTTGAACAGCCGAAAAAACCAGCCGAGCGTGAAATCGAGCACCCTCGTCAGCCAGTCCTGTTTGGCGTCGTGGGGCCTGAGCAGCAGCGCGGAAAGCGCCGGACTGAGGGTCAGCGAGTTAAAAGCCGAGAGCAGGGTCGAGAACGCGATCGTCAGCGCGAACTGCTGATAGAACCGGCCGGTGATACCCGGAATGAAGGCCACGGGAATGAACACCGCGGAGAGGCCGAAAGCGATGGCGATGACGGCCGGCGTAACCTCGTCCATCGCGCGAAACGCCGCGTCGCGCGGGCTCAGGCCCACCTCGAGCCAACGCTGAACGTTCTCGACCACGACGATCGCGTCGTCCACCACGATCCCGATGGCCAGCACCAGCCCGAACAGCGAAAGCATGTTCAGGGAGAATCCGACAAGCCACATGACCGCGAAGGTGCCGATCAGCGACACCGGGATCGCCAGGATCGGCACCAGCGAAGCTCGCCAGTTCTGCAGGAACACGAGCACCACCAGCGCCACCAAACTGACGGCTATAAGCAGCGTCTTGACCAGGTCCTTGATGCTTTCACGGACAAAAGGCGTGGTGTCGTGCGCGACGGAGTAATCAATGCCTGGGGGAAAGCGCTTCTTGAGCTCCTTCATCTTGGCGTAGATCACGTCGGCGGTGTTGATCGCATTGGTGCCCGGTAGCTGGAAAACCGCCAGCCCGACGGTGGGATGTCCGTCGTAATTAACGGTGGTGCTGTAGTCGGCGGCGCCGAGCTCGACGCGGCCGACCTCTTTCAGCCTCGTGATGCGACCGTCGCTGCCCACCTTGACCACGATGTCGCCGAACTCGGACGGATCGGTGAGCCGGCCCTGCGCATTCAACGTGTACTGGAAAGCGGCGGTCTGCCTGGGGAGCGGCGGCCCGCCGACCATTCCCGCCGCCACCTGGATGTTTTGCTCTTTGACCGCGTTGACGACATCGCCCGCGGTCATGCTTCGCACCGCGAGCTTGCCGGGATCGAGCCACAACCGCATCGAATAGTCGCGTACGCCGAAGATCGTGATGTCGCCGACGCCCGGCAGCCGGGCAATCTCGTCCTTGAGCTCCAGGGTCACGTAGTTGCTGATAAACAACGCATCGTGCGACCCGTCGGGCGAGTATAAGGCGATCGCCAGCGTAATGTCCGGCGACGCCTTCTTCACCGTGATTCCCAGCTGCTGCACCTCCACCGGAAGTTGCGGCTGGGCGATAGCCACCCGGTTCTGCACCTGCACCTGGGCCACATCGAGGTTCGTGCCGACCTTGAACGTCACCGTCAGGTTCAGGTTCCCGGTGTTGGTCGACTGGCTGGACATGTAAAGCATATTCTCCACGCCGTTAATCTGTTCTTCGATCGGCGTGGCGACGGTCTTCGCGACGGTTTCGGCGTTGGCGCCCGGGTAGGCGGCGCTGACGGTAACGGTCGGCGGCGCGATCTGCGGGTATTGGGCGATCGGCAGAGTGAACATCGCGATCGAGCCAGCGATGATCGCGACAATCGAAAGGACGATCGCGAAGACCGGCCGGTCAATAAAAAAATGTGCGATCTTCACCGAGGCGCTTCCGCTGACGGTCGCGAAACGGACTGAGCGGCGGTCCGCATCCCGGGCGGCGCCTGCGTAGTCGGCGGCCCGGCCGCGATGCTCTCCAGCGCGTCCAGCGATTCGGTGGGAACCGGAACCTCATGCGGGTCGACTTTCGCGCCCGGTCTCGCCGACAGCATTCCGTTGACGATAACCCTCTCGCCCGGTTTCAGCCCGTCAGTAATCGATCGCAGAGAGCCGAATAGCGGGCCCAATCTGACCGGCCGCTGCCCCACGACGTCGTCGGTTCCGACAATCAGGAGGTATCGCTCGTTCTGGTCGGTGTTCACCGCCGCATCCGGAATCAGCAGCGCCTGGTAACGTCCACTGGCCGGGATACGCGTGAGGGCGAAGAGTCCGGGGGTCAGCAAGGTCGTGGGGTTGGGGAACACGCAACGGATCTGCACCGTTCCGGTATTCACGTCTACCTGATTGTCAACAAAGTCGATCACGCCTTGGCGCGGAAAATTCGTCTCGTCTTCAAGTTGCAGAAAACAGGCGACGTTTGCTCCCGCAAGGTTGGCCTTCTTCTCCTGCAGGGCCAGCTCCCGATAACGCAGGGCCGCGCCTTCGGGCACATTGATGTAGCAATAGAGCGGATCGATCGAGACGATGGTGGTCAGGGCCGTGGCCTGTCCGGAGCCGCTGTTGACCAGGTTCCCTGCCGTCACGTTCATGCGGCTGACGCGGCCCGTGATCGGAGCCCTCACCTCAGTCCATTCGAGATTAAGCCGGGAGGTCTCCAGGGACGCCTCGGCAGCATCCAGCGACGCGTCCGCCTGCTCGTAAGAGGCTTTGGTGCTGTCATAATCCGCCCGTGCAATCACTCGGGCCTTAAGGAGCACGGTGGAGCGCTCGAAGTCAGCCTTCGTTCGGTCCGCCATCGCCTTGGCCTGGGCCACTGCGGCTTTCTTGTTGTCGAGGTCGGCCTGGAACGGGCGCGGGTCGATCTTGAACAGCAAGTCGCCCGCGTGGACGATCGCGCCCTCCTGGAAAGGGGCCTCTTCGATAAGTCCGCTGACCCGCGCATTAACAGTGACCGTTTTGGGAGACGAGAGATATCCGCTGTATTGATCCCAGCGCACCACATCCCGCTGAAGCGGTTGGCTGACCGTGACCGTCGGCGGCGGCGGCGCCTGCGGCGCAATCGCTCGTTTGCAGCCCGGAAGAAGCGCCAATACCAATCCTGCGAGCGCCGTCGCCCGTTGAGAGCGGCGCAACCGAATACGATTCATCCTACTACTTCTACCTCTGATCGCTTATGGCCGCGAGTTTATGATCCTTGACGCCGGCCACCGCCGTTTGCCGTGCGTGAGGCCGAGAGCTTCGCGGGATTCGCCGCCCCGTCGAGAAACATCCGCGCCACCGTGGTAACGACCGTTTCGTCTGACAGTGGGTAGAGGTCCTTCCCGCCAGCCAGTTCCTGAGTCAGGAGAAAGAACCACAGCATTCCGAACAGGCACTGAGCCGCCGCAAGCGCGTGCTGGCGTCTTAGCACTCCGCGTTTCATCCAGTGGTCGAGATAACTGGCCAGCGACTGGTAGGCGGGCAGGCCTACCCGCTCCGCGAACAGCCTGGCACGTTCGGGGTTACTCTGAATTTCGCGTACGATTACGCGCGCCAGTTCTTTGCGCTCCCGCAGCAGCCGCCAGGTTTCAGCGATCAATGTGGGAATCCCGATCGCCGGTGGAGTGTCTCCCAATGCGGCCACCATCGCTGGCAATTCCGGCAAAAGCGAGTAGCGGTCGAGAAGGCTCCGCAGCAGCGAAGCCTTGGACGGAAAGTATATGTACAATGCCGCTTTCGATAGTTCGGCTGCTACCGCGACCTGGTCCATTTTCGCTTCGGCGAAACCCGTCTGTGCGAAAACCCGCAGGGCGGCGCTCAGGATCGTCTCCCGGCGCGCCTGCGCAAATTCCTCGTGCTTGGCCGCAGCTACCCTTCCCACGTTTGAACCATAACTGACCCGTCAGTTATGATGCAAGTTCCAAAAGTGATCGACCAGGTGTCCTTAGTCAAAAGCTAAACCCTGACATAATGGTGATGCAGCCCACCCAGAATTGAGATGGCTGCGATGCGACCCAGCTTCTGCGGGCGCCGAAAATGCGGCGCATTCTTGCGCAATGAAAGATGCGTTCGGACCTGGTTGTAATAGGAAGCGTAATTCTTCAGAACGCGGCGCAACTGCGCTTCGTCGAACACGATGAGGTGGTCGAGAGCTTCGCGCCGGACCGATCCGATGAGGCGCTCGACGTGGCCGTTCTGCCGCGGTGAGCGCGGCGCGGTCGGATGATCGCGGATGCCCATCGCTCGAATGCGCTGGGTGTAGGCTGAGCCGAAGGCTTCGTAACGGTCGCGAAGCGGATGACTTGGCGCTTCATCCCAGGGGAAAGCGTCAGTCACCTGCCCAGCGATCCACTGGGCAGTCGGATTGGTAGTGACGCTAATCGTGACTAGCCGCCTGCGAGTGCGACGCAGGATCACCAGGCCGTAGAGCAGGTAGAGCAGGGCGTTGTCCCCACGCGCGTGGGGACAACGCCGAACGCCAACCCCAATCTGCAACTCGCGACGGTTCACCCCCAAGCGCGAAGGGGTTCTCCCAAACTACGTCCGGCGCCTGACTCGGTTGGCGTTTCTGGCTCCCCGGATTGTTGAGGCCATCTCTGCCGGTTTTCAGCCGCCGGAGCTTACCGCGAAGGCTCTGAGCGAACGCATCGAACTTCCGCTACTTTGGAGCGAGCAGGAACGAACGGTCGGAATCAGCTAGTCAGCGCAATCTCGAAACTTTCGTTTAGCTTCGTCCGTCGTCGCAACTCCCGAACGGTCGCGCCGAATTTGCCAACAGAGATTTTGGCCGCAAATTACGCGTCACCTGCCCGAAAGTGGTTTTCTCCGCTACCACATAGATGCAAATGAAGCCGTCAGCGCGGGCTATTCGGTGATTCGAGCAGAGAATCCGCAGACACTGGGACTCGGTGGCGGATGACGCAGTCTGCTGCGAACCATTCTCCGCGACAAATTCCCTGATCATCAGGGAAAATACAGGGAATTTCCGCAATTTCGGTCTTCCTGGGGCCGACTCGCAGCCGAAAAAGCCTTGTCTTCTCTAGCGTTTTGTCGGAATTCTCTACTCAACGGAACAGGGAATTTCCTTCGAACAACAGGGAAACCGCTTTCAGATTCATTCGATAGGCCAGCTGGGGCGATTATTTCCGCAGGCCATTTACGCTCCGCATTTACGCTCCGTAGGAGACGAGTCCGCTAGCGCT
Organism: uncultured Pseudomonadota bacterium; assembly: GCA_963759165.1. Taxonomy (GTDB): domain Bacteria; phylum Desulfobacterota; class Binatia; order Binatales; family Binataceae; genus DATJOQ01. The sequence goes on from CAVWXK010000002.1 coordinate 341,860, forward strand.
CTTCTATTCCCTCCGTCCATGGTGTCCCATTTTATCATTGACAACATAAACGCAGATAATTATAGTCCGCGTTATGGGCCGAATCGCCTTGGCCGGGCAGTACGCGGATATGATGAGTGCGATCTATCGCAGGCCGTTAGGCACAGAGTTTATGGGTCATAGTGATGGCACACCTGACTGTGAGCGTCGAATACGGTATCCACTGTCTGCTTTGGCTTGCCGGCTCGGACGGGACGGCACTGAGCAGCCGCGACCTGGCGGAGCTGCAGAGAATATCCCCGAGCTTTCTCGCCAAGATTTTCCCGAAGCTTGAGAAGGCCGGGATCGTCGAGGCGAGCGAAGGCGTGCGGGGCGGATATAGGCTTGCCCAACCGCCGGAGGAAATCAGCGTCCTACAAATCGTCGATGCGATCGAAGGCGACAAGCCGTTGTTCGACTGTCAGGAAATCCGCAGACGCTGCGCGACGTTCGGAGAGGTGCCGCCAACTTGGGCGACGGCCGGCGTTTGCGCCATCCACGCCGTGATGCTGAGGGCGGAAAAGGTGATGCGAGACGAGCTTGCAGCCCATTCCCTCGCCGACTTGGCGACGACCTTCGCTGGCAAGGCGCCGGAGGAATTCCTCGCCCAAGTGCAGGATTGGATGACCGATCGTGTGAGCGCCCGCAAGCCGGGACGGCGCACCAGGCCCGAACCGCCATCCTGATACCAGCCCGCCGCCGCCCGGCGGCCTTTTAACAATTCCTCCTTTCTCGGTATCCGCCGGACGCACCGAGAATGGGGGCCCGCTAGCCTTGCGGACCGAATGCTCTCTGCTGCGCCCGGTTTATGGAAGGAGCAAATATCATGAGCAAGAAGATTGTGATCGCCGGTTCCGGTTTCGCTGGCTTGTGGGCCGCGCTTTCGGCCGCTCGGGCGGTAAGCCTGGCCGGCAAACAGCGGGACGTTGAGGTGACGGTGGTATCTCCCAGTCCGAGCTTGGTCATCCGCCCCCGGCTCTACGAAGCGGCGATCGAGAATATGGATCCCGACCTGACAGCGTTGTTCCAGGCCGTCGGTGTACGCCACGTGGCCGGCCGGATCGACACGATCCGCGCCGGGGCGCTCGAGACCGACGTGGCCGGCACCGACGGCCACCGCACCCTGACCTTCGACAAGTTCATCCTCGCTACCGGGAGCATCCTGTACCAGCCGCCGGTGCCGGGCCTTGCCGAGCACGCGTTCAACGTCGATCAGTTGTCCTCCGCCAAGGCGCTGGACGCCCATCTCAAGTCGCTGGCGGACAAGCCGAACAGCGTTGCACGCAACACGGTCGTCGTCGTCGGTGGCGGGCTGACCGGCGTCGAGACCGCCGCCGTGATGCCCCAGCGGCTGCGCGCCATTCTCGGCGGGACCGTGGAAATCCGGGTGGTGCTGATCGAGCAGGCACCGGTCATCGGCTCCAATCTCGGTCCGGCCGCCCGTCCAGTCGTCGAGGAGGCGTTGGCCGCCTGCGGCGTCGAGATCATCACCGATACAGCCGTCTCCTCCATCAAGGCCAATCGCATGACGACCTCCACCGGTCGGATCATTGAGACCGACACGGTTGTGTGGACGACCGGCGCTAGAGCCAACCCATTGGCCGACCAGATCGCCGGAGACCATGACCGCCTTGGCCGCATTCACGCCGATCCCTATCTGCGCGCCAACCGCGTCAAGGACGTGTTCGTCACCGGCGACGTGGCCTTTGCCGCCAGCGACGACATCGGCAACCACGCGCTGATGTCCTGCCAGCACGCCCTCAGCCTGGGGCGGGTCGCCGGCCACAACGCCGCGGCCGAACTGGTCGGCCTGCCGCTTCATCCCTACAGCCAGCCCAAATATGTGACGTGCATCGACCTGGGCCCCTGGGGCGGGCTCTATACGGAGGGCTGGGACCGGCAGGTCCGTCTCACGCGGGACGACGCCAAGGCGCTCAAGATCGAGATCAACACCAAATGGATCTACCCGCCGGCTGCCGACCGCGACGCCGTCTTCGCCATCTCCAATCCCGATTTCGTGATTGTCCCATGAACCGCAGCCAGCATCTTCCGGGCAACAGCCGATGCCTGGAAGATATCAGCCCCGCGTTCCTCCAGTTGCAGCCATGGCGGGCGTGGCTCACAAATTGGGCCATGCAGCGCGCCAACGGCCGCTCCTGGCGGCTTAGGAGACGGTCGCGGCAAAGCATTTTTGCACGTTTTTTTTGGCGGGCAAGAAACCCAATTTTGCTCTGGTCCAATCCACCATCGTTCACTGATAGGGCTAATTCGCTTTCTGTAGCACAATTGCTCGAAAGCGGCGGGGGAGCGATGGCGGCATTTTCTCATGCCCCCAATCGACGAGCGTGAGATCGTCCGGCACTACACGCTTGGCCAGGGTGACCTGGGTTTCGTTGCGGTAAAACGGCTGGCTCATAACCGTCTCGGGTTAGCGTTGCTGGTATGTTATCTCCGCTATCCGGACTGCCCGTTCGAATCCGATTCGGAGCCGCATCCTGCCATCCTCGCTGATGTCGCCCGCCAAGTCGGCGCCGAGCCCGGTGACTTCACCGAATATCGCCGAAGGGAGCAAACGCGCCGGGAACAGTTGGCGAAAATCATGCGCCGAACTGGCCACCGCTTTTTCGACCGATCCATTTTCAAAGAGGTGGCCGCTTGGCTGGTCGCGCTTGCCTAGACGACCAAGAATCCGACCGATTTGGCAGCGGCCTTGGTTGACGAGCTACGCCGCCGCAAGGTGTTGCTCCCCTCGGCCGACGTGCTTGAACTTGTGTTACACCGTGCGCGCGGTCAGGCCGAGCGAGTGCTGCAACAGCCGGTCACGTCCGGTCTGTCGGTGGGCACGTCCGATGCGTCCGACCGCCTGCTCCAGCCTTGGGCGGACAGCGGCATGGCCATGCCGGCTCGGCTGCGCGAAGCCTTTGTGTAGCGAATTGCTGTTTCGGGCAGAATTAGCAATCCGGCACTAACTCTCAACGGTTCAGGTCGTAGCTCGCCACGATTCATCGCAGGCTGCGGTCAGCTGGGGCGATCACGTCCGGGAGCCATTCACACCAGCTAGGTGACGGGTTTGCTAGCGCCTCCCCTATGCTCTGCCGCGCAACCTTCAGATCTGGGTTTTCGGTACCCCCCCTAGCAGGCTGTTGATAAACGCCTGAATCTCATCGTTGGATTATTCGTCTTAATGAGCAAACGGATTGGTGGAGGAAGCGGCGGATGCGGGGTGAAGAGCGGCGGCAGCGGGCGATGTTGATGATTATGGAGCCTGGCGATCGGGTGCCGAAGGAGCATCCGCTGAGGCGGGTCAAGGAACTCGCCGATGCGGCGCTGGCTCAGCTTTCGCCACTGTTCGATGAGATGTACAGCGCGATCGGGCGACCGTCGATCCCGCCCGAGCGGCTGCTGAAGGCCTCGCTGCTGATGGCGCTCTATACGGTGCGCAGCGAACGGCTGTTCTGCGAGCAACTCGATTACAACCTGTTGTTCCGCTGGTTTCTCGATATGGATGCGGCCGAGCCGAGCTTCGACCATTCGACCTTCTCGCGCAACCGGGCGCGGCTGCTGGAGCACGACGTGGCGCGCGAGTTTTTCACCCGCGTGGTCGCGCAGGCCCGCAGTCTGCGGTTGCTTTCGGACGAACACTTCACCGTCGATGGCACATTGGTCGAGGCTTGGGCGTCGCTCAAGAGCTTCAAGCGCAAGGACCCGGAACCGAGCCAGCCGCCCGACGACCCCGGCAACCCGACGGTTAACTTCCACGGCGAGCGCCGCAGCAACGCGACTCATCAATCGACCACCGACCCCGAAGCCAAGCTGGCCAGGAAGGGCGCGGGCAAGGAAGCGAAGTTGTGTTACTCGGCCAACGCGCTGATGGAGAACCGCAACGGTCTTCTGATCGAGTTCGCGGTCGAACCAGCCGACGGCTACGCCGAGCGCAAAAGCGCCCGCGCGATGCTGGAGACCACATTGCCCGGCAGCCGGCGGATTACCCTCGGGGCCGACAAGGGCTACGATACTGCGGAGTTCGTCGCCTCGTGCCGCGCGCTCAAGGTCACGCCACATATCGCGCGCAACCAGGGTCGCGCCGGCGGTTCCGCGCTCGACCGCCGCACTGCGCGTCATGTTGGCTACGCGGTGAGCCAAAGGGTACGCAAGCGGGTCGAAGAGATCTTCGGCTGGATGAAGACCGTCGGCGGCCTGCGCAAAACTCGCTATCGCGGCCTCGACCGCACCCAATTGCATGCCTACCTGGTGGCTGCCGCCTACAACCTGCTCCGAATCGCCAGACTCAGCCCGGCACCCGCATGAAGTACGATTCCACCACGCTACCGCGTTCGCCTCGGCCAGCGAAAACCGTCGAACCCGGCGGCTGAATCCAGCACTTCTGTCACTACCATGGCGATCACAATGAATAATCACACCACTTTCTCAACAGCCTGCTAGGGACCACCAGTGCTCATCTTCTGGGCATCGCCATCAAGGCCTGACTGTCCGTACTCAATCGAAACCACCAATCAATCAGCACGTACTAGGTTCTGAGGAGGCCCAAGGGCCAGAGCCCGGTTCCTGGCCTTAGGAGAGATGCCGAGTGTTGAGCTCCCGCGGCGTTGTCTGAGCGGCGGTTCGACACCCGCCTGAAGCGGCTGACTCACCTCGATCCAGCGTTCGACATCGTAGAGGCGGTTACACCCAACCCATCCACCAAAGGACATCCACCCCGCCGGAGAGACTTCCAGCCGAGCGTGCTCGGATTCTTCGACGGCGTCCGCCGATCACGGTCTCGAGCCCCCGGTTACACGCTAATTTGCCGCGGACAGCGGCGGCCATGCCCCGCTGTCGGACTTCTCTTCACCTCACGGCGAGATTTCTGAAAACAGGCACGCTCGAGTTGTGGTAGCCCTCGCAGATGAAGGGGGCCTTCTTCATGAAGGAGGCCTTCTGAAGGAGGCTCGAGGGTGAATTAACATGAAGAGAAATGGCGAAAAGCCCCCAAACATAGAGGCAAAGCCGATCGCGGTCACCTATCTCCCGATCAACGCGCTGAAGCTGGACCCCAGAAATCCGAGGATCCACAGCAACCGGCAGGTGCGCCAAATAGCTCGCAGCATCGGGGCGTTCGGCTTCAACGTGCCGGTCGTGATCGATGCCAACAACAAGGTGCTCGCCGGGCACGGTCCGGTCGCTTTGCTGAATCCTTACCGTGGCCGACTAGCCACCGTCCGCGTGGATGACGATGGTGTCGGACACAAATTCGGGTTGCATCTGCGCGACCAACGATTCCAGGCCGACCTTGTCCACGTCGGCTTCCCTGTGGAAAGCAAGCCTGAACTGCAGGGCAACGATCCGGCCCTGCCCTTTTTCAATCAGAAAGCGCAACTGTATCAGCGCGTTGCAGACTTGTTGGAGCGCGATGGGCTCGACGGTCTGACCGACGATACGACGATCGCGCAATTCGCCAGCATCGCAGCCGCGTGCGATTTCCATCCCACCGGGCTCCGAGTGATTGCAGCCAAACGCTATTCGTTCTTGCGCTACCGCAAATTTCCGTTCAGATGGGATTCTCAGCAGGGGCAGCCTTCCGGCCAACGCGCTGCTTGCGGGGGAGGATGTTCGCTCATGGCGACGGGTCCGAGTGCATGGGTTGCTGGGTCAACAGCATCGGGCCGTACACGATCTCGAATAAGCCGAACGCCGCCATCCAGCACGCAGCCGACAAGGCAAGGAGAATCATCATGTCGTTTGTGTTCCAGGATGCAGCGACTCGCGTGATCGCGGCGGCGTTGATGAGGACGAAGATGGCGACCGTTGCCCGGTTGGCAGTCAGTTCGCGCCCGGTATGTCCGAGCGTAACGCGGGGCATTACGGCGAGGATCATGGTGCCGATGGAGCCTGCGGTCAGCGCGTGGATCGCCGAAGCCACCGGAACTACGGTATCGAGAATCGAAAGTCCAAGAAGCGCCGTGCCGATCGCCACCCAGGCGTAGCCGAGATGCAAGATGAACAACAGTGGGTTTGCCCATGTCGAGCCGCCGGCCCAGCGGACAACCCGCCACGCGTTGACTATGGCGGCGATGACCAGAATCATGCCGGCCACACGGAAATCGGGAAGCACAGCCCAGACAATAAACCCCGCGCAAAGCAGGCCGACCGCGGCACTGTCAACGGCGCTGTGAGCAGCCGGGAGACGCTCACTGTGGCGCTTGAGCAGCCAGTTGCGCGTGAAGCTCGGGATGATGCGCCCGCCTATCACCGAGATCAGCAGGATCGGCACCGCCAGCCCGAGGCGCCATCCGAGGCCGCTCGGTACGGGCATATCCAGAGACTCAAGGTGCATGAGCAAGTCGGCAATGATGAAAACCGCGAGGAGCGCGGTCATCGCCAGATTACGCCAGTTCCGGCTGACGATGATTTCGCGGGCAGCCACCGCGAGGAGCACCACCGGGAAAGACAAATCGGCGACGATCGCCAGCCAAGCAGGAAGATCGGCCGAAATCAGGCAGGCGACGCGGCCGAGCAGCCACAGACCCGCGAGCAGAGCGAGCTGACAGCCCTGCACGGGCGGTCGACCGGTCCAGTTCGGAATGGCGGTCAGGAGGAACCCCGCAACCGCCGCCATCACGAAGCCGAACAGCATTTCGTGGATATGCCATGCCAGTGGGTCGAAGCGAGTCGGCGGGTGCAAGTATCCGAGGAACATGGCGAGCCACAGCGCGATAGCCAGGAGCGCCCAACTTCCGGCCGCGAGAAACAACGGGCGGAAAGCGTAAGTGAGCACCGCGGGCTGCCGTAGGCGGCGGGCGCGTTCTTCGGTCGTGGCGGTCATGTCTTTCTTCCGGACTTGCCAGCACTTCTTATGGCTGTCCTGCGTTTGGGTCGTTCAGCCAGCAACACTTCGCGCAGGACAACGGCGTTGTTGTGCAGTTCGTCATGCGCCGCGAATAACAAAGTGACCGGACTCTTTCGCGCTAGGTCCCGAATCTTGCCGAGCGCTTCCGGTTGTCGGGCGAGTTCCGATTTATACCGTTTGCGGAATTCATCCCAGCGCTCGGGCTTGTGGCCGAACCATTGGCGGAGCGCGGCGCTGGGCGCCACATCCTTATACCAATGCACGGTAGCGGCGTCGGCCTTGCTCAAGCCTCTGGGCCAGAGGCGATCGACCAGGACACACACGCCGTCGCTCGGCGCGGCCGGTTCATAGACCCGCCTGAGTTTGATCAGGGAGGAGTCCAGTCGCCGCGTCATAGAGGTCTCGCTTGGGGTTTAAGCAGGGCGGCGAGTTTCCTTCACTGGGCGCCCTTACTCCGATGACTTTAGCGTATAGACCGCGCACCTGTCGCTACCGAAAATCAGATAGGGAATGACGAGCGCAGGCAGGTGTGATAGTTCAGCGCCCGATGGTCGAGTTACTGTGCCAGCTTCTGTTGATATTGCGTTCGTTGTTCGAGTCACGAGCGCGGCTTGAGGCTGAGATCACGGTCCTGCGCCAGCAGCTTGACGTCCTCGGCAGGCGCGCACCCAAGCGAATACGCCTCAGGAACTGGGATCGTTTCGTGTTCGTATGGCTACATCGAACCTTCCCGTCGATCTTAGGCGCCATCACAATCGTCAAGCCGGAGACCGTGATCCGCTGGCATCGTGACGGCTTCGGCGCCTATTGGCGCTGGAAATCTCGCCAGCGCGCCGGACGTCCGATGATCGACCGCGAGATTCGGCAGCTTGTCCGACAGATGAGCATCGAGAATCCGCTTTGGGGAGAGCCGCGGATTCACAGAGAACTGCTGATGTTCGGTATCAGGGTCGCCCAGTCGACGGTCGCCAAGTACATTGACAAACCCCGACAGCCGCCCTCACAAAGCTGGAAGACATTCCTACGCAATCAAGCAGCGGGAATCGCATCGATCGATCTGTTCGTCGTGCGGACGGTCTCTTTCAAGCTGCTTTACGGCCTGGTGATACTGCGGCACGTGCGAAGACGGATCGTTACTATCGGTGTCACGTCTAACCGGGCCGCCGAGTGGATTGCCGGGCAGGTGACCGAAGCCTTTCCTTGTGACGAGGCACCCCGATACCTGCTCAGCGACCGCGATTGCTCGTATGGTTACGCTTTCACCAGACGCGTACGGGCGATGGGCATCTGCGATCGGCCAACCGCGCTACACTCGCCGTGGCAGAACGGTCATGTTGAGCGGCTCATCGGATCGATTCGTCGAGAATGCCTCGATCACCTTATCGTGTTCGGCGAGACCCACCTGCGCCGGATCCTCGCGGCGTATGCTTCCTACTACAATGAAGTCCGAGCGCATCTCTCTTTGAACAAAGATGCGCCGGTCTTCCGGCGAGCTCAGTTCTTCGGGAAGGTCGCGTCACTGTCGGTCCTGGGCAGCCTACATCACCATTACATTCGGATCTAAGTTCTCAGTACGGACAAGCACGGCTCTCGCCAATAATTCGCTTGTTTGACATGTCAGGGCCTTCCGCTCGATAGTCCTTGCGGCTTAATTGGTTCCAATGCCGTCCGGGGAGGAAGCGACCCATGCCTATCGATTTCACGCTCAGCGAATTGCAGCGAGAGATCCGGGCCAATGCCCGCGCCTTTGCCGAACGCGTCCTGGCTCCGGTCGCCGCAAAGGTTGACCGAATCGTCGACCCCTGGGAGGCCTTTGTGGCTACCCGCGAGGCTTATCGCGGGATGGCTCGCGCCGGTTTCACCAAATGCTTCATCCCGATCGAACATGGCGGGCTCGGCTTTTCGATGATCGACATTGCTATCGCTGCCGAGGAACTCACTCGGATCGACGTCAACGTGCCGACCACGCTGCTGGCAACCGGCCTCTCGCTTCAGCCGATCCTGCAGCGCGGCACCTCCGAACAGAAAATGCGCTTCCTTACGGACTTTGTGAATGATACCGAAGGCGAGCTGCTCGCGGCTTTCGCGTTTACGGACGTCGGCGGCGGAGCCAACTTCGACTCCGCGCAACCCCCAGCCGGTATTCAGACTATCGCACGCCGTGAAGGTGACCACTGGGTGATCAACGGCCAGAAGCATTACACCACCAACGGCACCGGCTGGAACAAAAACGGAGCGCACCTCTATCTCGCGGTATGCCGCACCGATCGCACCAAGGCGGCCGACGAGTCTCTCGCGGTGATCGCAGTACCAGGTAATTCACCAGGTATCGAGGTGGTGAACGTTTACGACAAACTTGGTCATCGCGGCACGGTGACCCCCGCGATTAACTTCGAAAACGTCCATGTGCCTATCGACAACCTGATTGGAACGACCGGCACCGAAGCCAAGAAGCTCGTCGCCGGCGCCTTTAGCTGGACCGCGGCCCTGATCGGCGCGGCGTGCGTAGGCGTGATGCGTGCGGCGTTTGAGTACGCGCTCGATTTCGCGCGCAGGGAAAAGCGCCTGGGCCCCGTACCTGTGATCGAATATCAGAGCGTGGGCTACATGCTGGCTGACATCAAGATGCGGGTCGAAGAGGCGCGCTATCTTACATGGAAAGCCTGTCATTACCTGGAAAGCACCGGAGGCAAAGGACAGGAACTGGCTGTGATGACCAAGGTCCGATGCTCGGAGCTGGCAGTAAAGACGGTATACGACGCGATGCGAGTGGTTGGGGTCGAGAGCTATACCAAGTTTACACCGCTGGAACGGTTGATGCGGGAGGCGATGGTATTTCCTCTATATGATGGCGGCAACCAGGGTGTGCGTCGGCGCCAACTCCACGAGATGATGATGAAACCCGGGTATCACTCGATGTTGGCAGCCAACGGCGACCCCGCACCTTGGGAATAGCCGTTTTTCCTTCTTTGCTTGCTGCCTGCTGACCTTCGTACCGACCGTGTCCGCGAGCTCTGAACGGATTTGGCAGGCATTATGACCGGGCGGCCTGCGGAGGTTGCATGATAGTGAGCAGGAATGCTCCCTCTTCAAGTGCTTCGACGTCGTGAGGAACCGCCTTGTCGAGGGTTAGCAAGCCATCGGCTCGCACGATTCGCTCCTCCCCGCCTGCGGTGAACCGCATCGCCCCCGAGAGCACAAACAGCGTGATCGGACCTTCCACTTGGTGCTCGTGCATCGTTGCGCCCTTTCGAACGATCACCAGCACCATACGGAGTTCGGAGGTCTTCGCCAGCGTGATCGCGTTGCGACTTCCAGTCGTCCACTGGGTTCCCTGCTTCAACCGCTCGATTTCGTCCGCAATCGAGAACGCCATCAATGGAGCGTGCAGTATGCGTTCCTTGGTTTCAGACATGGAATCTCCTCCTGAAGCCGAACTACCTCCGTCGCCTATACGACCGGAGCCTTGTGATAGCGCGTGAGCGGCACGGGACCGTCGGCGCTCACCCACACTGTATCCTCGACCCGAACGCCGAACTCATCGCGATAGATTCCACAGTTGCCGATGCCGACGACCATCCCGGCTCCAACTTGCTCCACCTTCTCCTCACCGTGGATCACGGCATGACCACCCGGGATCGGTGCTTCCTCGTGCTCGATCCCAACCCCGTGGAAGACCGGACGGAGAAAGGCACCGCCGAAGCCCTGCTCGTCCAGCACGCGCGCCATCGATGAATCGATACCGAGTAATGGAGCGCCCGACGAAGCGGCCTTGATGCCTGCCTCTTGGGCCAAAATGTAGGCCTGGAGGGCATCGGCAACCTCCTTCGGCACGCTGCCGACGAGAACGGTCCGGCAAAGGTCTGCCGTGTATCCTTCTACGATTGGCGCCAAGTGAACCTGAACGGCGTCGCCCGCCGCGATTTGCTTGGCAGACGCCGGGCCATGGGCCATCGCGGATCGCCACCCCGAAGCCACGTACGTCGCCGATGCCCAGCCCTCGGCTCCCGCCTTGCGCATGACGTATTCCGCCTCGCCTGCCACGTCGATCTCTCGCACACCGACTCGGATTGCTCATACCGCGGCGGCCATGCCCTGGTCCGCGGCCGAAGCTGCGGCCTTGATGCACTCGATCTCGCCACGCTCTTTGAGCATCCGAAGTCGTGAGAGAACCTGCGCCGCCGGCACTACCGTGGCCTGCGGCAAAATGTGCGCCTTGAAAACCTCATAGAGCGCCGCGTCGAAGAAGTTCTTCTCCAGCGCGATGGTCGCTTGGGTCAGACCCAGATCTTTCAGCACGTCTCGGAATCCGTGGAACATCTCCTCCTCGCTGCCGAATCCGCGGACCTCGGTGGCGGCCGACGCGGCACGGACGCTCCGAAGGTCGGAAGTCGGAACCGAGACGATACATTGCAGCGACTTGGTGAAGAGACAAAGGGCGCAAGGGCGACCATCGCCGGTAAAGTAAGCCAGGTTGGCGGGCTTCATCAGGAACAGCGCATCGATGCCCTTGGCTTCCATGAGCGAAGCGGCACGCGCCCAGCGGGCCTTGAAGTCGAAAGCTGGCGAACCCATCGCGATTCCTCCCTTGGCCGTGATTCCCGCCCGAAGGCCGTGCCGGTGCGCTAAAGTTCACGGGCGGCCTCCATCGAACGTATCTCTGCCCCGCAAGAGCCAATATCCAGTTTCAGAGCTTCATCGTTTCATGCGCTTTCGGATTCTCCGCCGCAGTCGAACTGCACCTTGAGATACAGGCATGCGCGCGGTGCCGTTTGCTGTCCACGACCGAACCGACGGCAATGCCAGGCGGAAGCGAAGTTTCGCGGGCCTCGCCAGAAGGTCGTGCAGAGTATAACGATCGAGTGTGGCTAGAAAGCTGTCACAGGCTTCTTGAAGAATACCCGCCAGTCGGCAGGCTCCGCTGATCACACAGCGGTTATCGGCTCCACGGAAGCATTCGGCGGGTTTAAACGCTCCTTCTGTGTAACGCACAAGTGCGCCGATATTTATGTCTCGGGGATGGCGATCCAGGGTCATTCCACCGCCTTTTCCTCGATAAGTACGAATGAACCCGCCCCGCGCCAGCCCATGAACGACCTTCATTAGATGATTGCGGGATATGCGATAGTCCTCGGCGATCTCGGAGATCATGGAAAGCTGGGGACGACGCAAGCCGAGATAGATCAGAACCCGTAAGGAGTAATCGGTATAGAACGTCAGCTCCATGGGTTGGCGCACTCCTCTCCGAAGAGAGCATCGACGCTAATTTGCGGTCCGCCAGCAAACGGCGTGCTCATCCAGCCTGCATCCTCAAGATTAGCTGCCTTCTTTCGTCCTGGTTCAGGATTTTGTCGGCCATTGGGTAGAGAACATCTTCCTCTTTGGCATCATGGCTGGTGAGCAAGGCCGAAGGATCAACCTGTTGGCCCTGAATCGTCTCCACTATCGTGCTGCAGGCCTGCGCCTTCGTGAGCGCGGACAGCTTTTCCAGCATAGCCCCTATCTCGCGGTGCTCGCGGCGCATCACAGCCGTCGGGCCAGTACCCCGCATGCCGGTTCGTTCTTCAAACACGGGAAAGAAAATCTGCTCTTCGACCTGGATATGATGGCGCAAACCCAGGACGAACTCTGCAAGACGAGTCTGAATGCGACCGAGATTGCAGGCTTGAACTCCCTGCATACAGTCCTGCCAGAGCTCGGCAAGACGATGATGATCGACGCCAAGAAAATCCGTGATCGACCATGCCTCGGTATTGTCGCGCTTGACGATCTTGACTCGCCACAGCTCAGGCCCTTGCTCCAGCCGCCACCAGTGGAAACCTCCGCTGTACTTCTGGCGAAATTCATCGAAGAACGGCTTCGGGTCATAGCTGGTGACAAGTTCCACGCTCTGCCCAGCGCGAAGGCCGTCAAAGGCTTCGAAGACTCGTTCGCGGCCGTCGCTTGGAAAGCTGTCGAATACCTCGATGCGTGCTGGTGCGTTCATCACTTTTCCTCCAATTCTAGTCCCGGCTCCGGTGGACCTCACGGGCTTTCGGTTGATCGGCTGATGTCCAAAAGATATATACAAGATATATCTTCTGCTGCAAGACCCCTAAAAGGCACCAAAGTAATGCTGCGGACGTCCAAAAACGGTCGGAAGAACTGGATAACGAATGATCCTGACAACCTACATCGATCAAGAGCTTGAGCGCGCTGGATGGAACCAAACGACGGGCCTTTAGTGCAGCCGCTCGTTTTCATTCCGTCCTGCCATTCCCATGAGCCTTCCTCTTTTTATAACCCGCTACCTGCACGGACTGCGGCTTTAGAGGCCGCCTGCGAAGATCCAGAGCTCGCAGGATATCGGCTTTGGTGAGAATGCCTAGCAAAACGTCATCGGCGTCCGTGACCAGCAGCATTTGTTCGGGTTCGTGCCGCGCGAGCAGCATGAGCGCCTCTTCCACGTCGCTGCGCTCGTTGATTCGTACAGCCTCGCGTCGCGCGACCTCGGTCACCTTAGTCTTGGGCCAATCCTCTGCGGCAATCGCCGCAAGCTCCCATATTGAGATCAGCCCCACAGGCTTATTGGCAGCCAATACCGGAAAGACCGAATGCCGGTGTCGACGCACCACATTATAGGCAAATTCCTGCAAGGTTGCGGCGCTGTCCACTGCGATTACTTGTGTTTGCATCACATCGCGTACCGGGACGCTCGTCAGTTCGGCGATCTTCACAACTTCGTGCAGGCGCTGATCCGCGGATACCGAGGCTTCACCGGAAACCGCATAGGCCATCGCCGCCCCGATCAGGGTGGGGATGATATAGGCGTGACCGCCCGTAGTCTCAGCCACGAACACGACTGCGGCCAGCGGAGCCTTGTAGGCCGCCGCGATAAACGATGCCATCCCGACTGCGGCATAGAGATCGAAGGCCGGAGAATGAACCATTGATTGGCCGAAAATGCTTCCGAGCGCGCCACCCACCAGCAGCAGCGGGACGAACATCGCGCTGACCCCGCCGCTACCCAAGGTGAAGATAGTCGCCGCCATCTTGGTTCCAGCAAAAGCGAACAGCGAGCTTGAGCTATGTGGCCGGCTTAAGAGCTCACGTACTGCTTCGTAGTTGGGCCCCAGCGGCATCAGCGGTTCACTGAAGAAGATGACGAACAGGAGACCGCACAGGCCGGTGCCCAAGCCGCCGATCAGAAGCTTTACTGTGTGCGGGATGGGCGCAAGGATCGCATAGCCGCGCGCCCGGCGGAACGTGATGGCAAAGGTCATCGCAATCAGACCACAGAGTACTCCAAGTAGCGCTGACCAAAGCAGATCCCCTTCCGAAAAACTGGTGCTGCCAGTGAAGCCGAACAGCGGTTCCGAGCCGACGATCGAGACCAGCGTCGCATAGGCCACGACCGAACCGATTAACGAAGGCAGCAGCGCCTCGTGTGCGAGGTCGTCACGATAGGGCATCTCTAGCGCGAACACTAAACCGGTGAGCGGAGCGCGAAACACCGCTGCCATGCCCGCCGCTGCCCCACTGATCAACATGATGCGACGGTCGCGATTCTCAAGCCCGAAGCGCCCGAGCCTGGTCCAAAGCCACGAACCGATAGCTCCACCACCGTAGATGCTCGGCCCTTCGAGAGCGGCACTGCCTCCGAAGCCAACGGTTGCGACCGCTGCCAGCAACTTCAGCCAGAAAGGCCTCATGTCGATGACGCCTTGATGTTCGTGATAAGAGCGGACGATCTCTTCAGTTGAGTGTTCGTTTGGATCAGGAGTGCCCAACTGCATGACGAGGCCGGCAATCAAAAACCCAACCAGCAGACCGGGGACGATCGCCCAGTGATGCCTGTAATAATAAGGGCGCAGGAACGCCCATACGCCGTTCAGAATGACCTGGTTGATTCCGGTGATCACTAAGCCGGTCACGACACCGACTACGGGTGCGACAAGAAGCCACTTCTGTACGTCGCGTGAATAGGTCGCGGCTAAATCCTCATGAACCAAGGCGGTGTATTTGCGCCAGAGCGGATGGTTTAACCAGGGCGACTTTTGTAGCCAAGCCAGCGGCCTCACAAGCGGAACCGTCTCCTTTCGCGACACAAAGGCTCATCTATAATTAGACGAGCGTGGCTGTATGCGTACAGGGTAACCCAAAACTCCGCGCTACCTAGGCAACGTGAAAGGTTCGCGAGGAAGCCAAGCAGCTGCCGCCGCGCAAGTTACTTTCGCAACACTGCCTTCCCAATTCGCATCGCAGCCGTGAAGCCAGAACACGTTCTTTGCCAGATCGATCCCGAGAGTAGCGACCTGCATCTTCAGACCCTCCTCGCTTTGGTTGTTGGCGGTCGAATGTACCACCATGGCCCATTAAGGCCGTTATCCAAGCGGGGAGCGGTCCATCCCATCAATTTTCAATCGGCGACGCTGAGCCCCACGGACTTTCTGTTGATCATCGGTCCTAGAAAGATATATGTGAAATACATCTTACTCAAGGCCCCCTAAGAAAGCGCCGAAGTAATGCTGCGCGTAACGAGGAGAAGAAGACGATGGAGCAAGGACAGGGTGAGAGAGCGCGGACCGAACCCCACCTCGGCGTGCGGAAGATTCCGCCAGCCAGGCGCCATAGGCTGATCTTTGAGACTTTTGAGGCACTCAAGTCGGGCGACGCTTTCATTCTCGTGAACAACCACGATCCGGAACCGCCTTATTACCAAATCCAGGCCGAGCGGACCGGGCAATTTAGCTGGGACTGCTTGGAGCAAGGTCCTGAAGTATGGCGGGTGCGCATTGGCCGCGTGGGCTAGAAGCCTGCTGCGTTTGGCCAGAAGAGGCCCAACGGACTTCTGAGAGCTAACGCCTTGCGGAAGGAACCGAGCCGCCGTGCTGCGGTTGGAAAATTCGAACCGGCCTGCTAGGTGAACTTTTGGCGTATGCTCTACCGCGCCGCACAAATCGCGTAGGTGCTGAAGCAGCAACGAAACAGGTTCTGCTTTGGTGAAAGAATATCGCATTTGAATTGCGGAGGTCTTGGCTCGCCGGGAACTGAGCCTCTGCTCCATGGGAGTACGGCGAACCAGACCTAACCAACGTTCGGCGCGGGACTCGGGGAGGAAAACCGTGGAAGAGCAGGAAACCCTCTCAGCGTGGTGGTGGCGGTCGGTTGTTCTGACAACCGTGTTTGGCTTTGCGCTCCTTGCCTGGCTTGCGGCACGGACGTATAAGGACGCGCCACCGATTCCCAAACATGCGGTGAGCCAGTGGGGAGAGTCCCTCTTCTCGGGAGATGACATCCTTGCGGGACAACGTATCTTCCTCAAGCACGGCTTGATGGAAAACGGCACGATTTGGGGCCACGGCGCCTATCTAGGCCCTGACTTCTCCGCCGAATACTTGCACACGCTGGCACTTGACGCTCGATCCATACTGGCGCGGCAGCGCTGGCACCGCGAGTTCGCGGACCTTTCTCCACAAGATAAGACCGCCGTAAGTGCGGAGGTGGAGCAGTCACTCAAACAAAACCGTTACGATGATAAAAGCGAAACCTTGGTCCTTACTGATGCCGAAGCAGCCTCGTTCCGCGAACAACAGAACAAGTGGATGACGTACTTTTCGCGGCCGGAAGAGAACGGCGGCCTGCCGGCGAACTACATCAGCGACAGCCGAGACCTACGACAACTAACTGCCTTCTTCGCCTGGACGGCGTGGGCTGCAGTGGCGAACAGACCGGGCAAACTTTACTCGTATACCAACGACTTCCCCTATGACCCTAGCGCCGGCAATGTCCCGACAGCCGATGCCGTGCTGTGGAGTGCACTCAGCCTGATAGCGCTACTGGTGGGAACCGCTGCGGTTCTCTTCGCCTTCGGCAGGTTCGACTTTTTGGGCTGGAAGCGAAGGGCGGACCATGTCCATCCTCGGATGATTCCCGGCGCCACAACTGAAAGTCAAAAGGCGGCAATCAAATACTTTGTCGTTGCGGTCCTGCTTTTCCTTGCCCAGGTGCTGGTAGGTGGAGGTACCGCTCACTATCGCGCGGACCCGGGAACGTTTTATGGCATTCACCTGTCTAATCTCGTGCCGAGCCACGTCCTTCGGACCTGGCATCTGCAGCTTGGCATCTTATGGATCGTGACGGCCTACGTGGCGGGCGGACTGTTCTTAGCGCCGTCGCTCGGCGGTATCGAACCTCGAGGCCAGGTTCTATGGGTCAACCTGCTGTTTGGTGCGCTGGTTACGATACTGGCTGGCAGCTTGCTCGGCGAGCTGCTCGGGCTAAGGCAGTTGCTCGGCAAGTTTTGGTACTGGTTCGGAGACCAAGGCTGGGAGTACCTCGACCTGGGTCGCGCCTGGCAGGTTCTTTTAGCTATTGGCCTTGCTCTATGGGCTGAGCTGGTAACCAGAGCTATGAGGCCGGCAATAAAGGATCGCGAACGAGGCGAGGTCTCGTCGCTCTTTTTATGTTCGGTAATCGCGATCCCGGTATTTTACCTGCCTGCCTTATTTTACAATGCCAATACTCATTTCTCCGTGGTGGACATGTGGCGCTTTTGGATCATCCATCTTTGGGTGGAGGACTTCCTCGAACTGTTTGTGACCGCTTCGATCGCGATCATCGTGTACCAGCTCGGCGTGGTCTCCGGCGCCACCGCAGCTCGCGTCGTTTATATGGACGCGCTGCTTTACTTGGGAAGCGGGATCGTGGGTACGGGCCACCACTGGTATTTCACCGGGCAATCGGTCATCACCATGGCGCTCAGCGCGACCTTCTCTGCAATGGAGGTTGTGCCGCTGACGTTGCTCACACTTGGCGCTTGGGACTTCATCCAGTTGAGCAAAGGAAGATGCGAACTATGTGGGAAGGAGATTCTTGTGCCGCACAAATGGACCTTCTACTTTCTCTTGTCGGTCGGATTTTGGAACTTCTTGGGCGCTGGTGTCTTCGGCTTTCTGATTAATTTGCCGATCGTCAGTTACTTCGAGGTGGGTACGATTCTTACGCCCAACCACGCCCACGCTGCGATGATGGGAGTTTTCGGCATGCTGGCCATCGCGCTGATGGTCTTCGCCTTCAGGCAGGTACTGTCAGATGACGAGTGGAGCCGTTTGGAAACATATGTCGCCCTCTCCTTCTGGGGCC
Organism: uncultured Pseudomonadota bacterium; assembly: GCA_963759165.1. Lineage (GTDB taxonomy): Bacteria > Desulfobacterota > Binatia > Binatales > Binataceae > DATJOQ01. The sequence continues at coordinate 359,849 of CAVWXK010000002.1, forward strand.
TCAATGCCGGTCTCGCCCTGATGATTGTGAGCAATCTCTTTCCGGGCGGCGTGCTGCAACTCTATGACGTTCTCCGAAATGGTTACTGGCACGCAAGAAGCCCGGAGTTTCTGCATGCCGTTCGGCTTATCGAATGGCTGCGGCTTCCAGGCGACCTCGTCTTCATCGGCTTCGGTGTGCTCCCCGCGGTGCTCGTAGCCTGCTTAACCTACGTATCAATCCGGCGAAGACCGCCAGGCTACGTATTCAGCGGAAAAAGTTCGCAAGCTGGACTTCACATGTAGGTCTCTTCCGGACGTAGTGGTGATGAAATCCTGCGATAACCGGCAGCGGTGCGACGTTCTCGATGGACTGCGCTCGCCGGAATACCGACACTGGGTCCATATAAGGGACGGGTGTATGATGAGTTGCAAGGATTTCCGAGCGATGTGTGAGGATTGTTAGTAATGTTTCAAACGACTCTCAGCGAGGGCTCTCTCTTTCAGGACAATCCAGTCAAGCTTCGCGACAAATTCCTGGCCGAGAAAACCTCTTTCCATATCCTGGTCTACTGTGACGACTGTCAAATGCCCGCCCACGACAGCCGCTTCACCGGCCTTGTGACTGAGTTATGCCAATATCTGCTCGACCATCTGGCTCTGGATAAGAAGGAGATGAATGTCTCCATCACGGTGGTCAAGCGCTAGCCCTGAGGCGCCCTCGAGTCGATAGCGCGGGTCTGCGTAGGCGGGACGCGTGCATAGCGCGAAGTCTTGGAGCGCGTAGGACGGGGGGTCAACACTGGCAAGAAAGCACCCGACGCGTGCCGTATTGGGGATAAAAGCAAATGCCGAGTGCCTTCTCCGCCAAGGACAATAAAGCGTTGGTGGGGATCTGCCTCGCTTGCCAAAAGACAACGCCGACCGCGTTAATGGTCAGTTTGACGGGCTCCGAAAATGGCCGCCGCAAGTACTATGCGGTTTGCCTCTCGTGCGCAGACAAGGGCTGGCGTCCGCCGGGTTTCAGCGGAGTTTATCAATCGCGTTATGAATAAAGCATCGTCTGCCAATTCCATTGTCGGCCGTGCAGCGACCGACGGGCGAGAAGTGCGTGGGGGGAGTCGAATCGTTATCAAGCCCGAGACCGTCATCCGCTGGCATCGGGGCGGATTCCATGCGTACCGGCGGTGGAAGCTCCGAGTTCGCGGCGGACGCCCAGGGATCCACGGCGAGATACGCGATCTCATCCGACAGATGCGCATAGCGAACCCGCTCTGGCTGCGCCCAGCTAACACTTCCTTCGGCGCCGGTGTGATTTGGATGGCTAAACCGGTTCGGTGAGTTCGCCGAGTTTCTTCGTTAGCGCAAGATTTTCGGAGTAGTCGACCGGACAGACGATGAGCGATACGACATCGTCGGCGAGCGCGCGAGTGAGGGTCGGCAGAAGCTGGCCGGCGGCGCGAATCCGATAACCCCTGACCCCGAAACTCTCGGCGTACGAGACCAGGTCGGGGTTGGTGAAGTCGCAGTGCGAATCGCGGCCCAGCTCCATTCTCATCTTCCACTTGATGAGACCGTAAGCCGAGTCCTCCCAGACTAGAACCACAAACGGAATCTTCTCGCGCACCGCGGTCTCCAGCTCCTGCGAGTTCATGAGAAAGCCGCCGTCCCCCATCACGGCGAGCACCCTGCGATCAGGACATGCGAGCTTCGCCGCGAGCGCACCCGGCAGCGCGAAGCCCATGGTCGATAATCCGTTCGAGATGAGGCAGGTGTTTGCCGCGTGGGCCGGATACAGCCGCGCCATCCACATCTTGACCGCGCCGGTGTCGACCAGCGCGATGTCGTTGCGGCCCATCGCCTTGCGGATGTCGGCGACCAGGCGTTGCGGCTTGACGGGGAATGAAGCGTACTTCGCTCCGCGGTCGAGCTCATCGCGCAGCAAAGCGCGGATCCTGGCGGAGGGCACCTGGCCGTCGCGCTTGGGCTGGATCGCGCCCGCGAGCGCGTCGAGTGACTGCGGGATGTTTCCCTCGATCCCGACTGCCACGTGATAGTTTGCGTCCACTTCGGCGGGGTAACGATGGACGTGAATGATGTGCTTGTCGCCCCTCGGATTGATGCGGCCGGGAGAATACTCCTGCAGGTCATAGCCCACGCACACGATTACGTCCGACCGGTCAAACCCGAAGTTGACATAGTCGTGATGCATGAAGCCGAGCGCGCCAAGCGCGTTGGGGTGGTTGTCGGGAAACACGCCTTTCCCCATGAAGGTGGTCGCGACCGGGATCCGCAGACGCTCCGAGAAGCGCACCAGCGCATCGGCCGCATCGTTGCGCACGGCGCCGTGCCCGGCGAGAACGATCGGCGACTTGGCGTGCCTCAGCACCTCCGCGGCACGCGCTATCTGGCTCGCCGACGGCGCCATGTCGCGCACCACGTTGATCCCGAGCGGCACGGCATCGCGCGGAGCCGCAAGCTTCTCGACGTCCTCGGGCACCGCGAGATAGCTGGCACCCGGCCGCTCGGTTTGCGCGACCTTGAACGCCTTGCGTACCATCTCGGGAACCGCGGCGGGGCTCAGTACGAGGTCGGCCCATTTGGTCACCGGCCGGAACATCGCCACAAGGTCCACCCCCTGATGGGACTCTTTGTAGATGCGGAAGAGGCCGACCTGCGCCGAGATTGCGACCAATGGCGCACTGTCCGTCTGCGCATCGGCGACGCCAAGCAACAGGTTGATCGCACCCGGACCGAGCGTCGCGACACACACGCCCGCGCGCCCGGTCAATCGCCCATAAATGTCCGCCATGAATGCGGCGCCCTGCTCGTGGCGTACCAGGATGAAGCGGATCGATGAGCGGTTGAATGCATCGATGAAATGGATGTTCTCCTCACCGGGAATGCCGAACACGTACTTCACGCCTTCGTTCTCTAGGCATCGAACGAGCAGTTGGGCCGCATTCAGTTTTCCGGGGCGGGTCGCCATCGTAAGTTCCTCCGGGCAAGCTCACGGCGGTACCGGCGGTGCGAAGAGGTCGCAGTGGAATTCTTAACAAAGAACTTGCGCCGGAAACAGCGCGCCGCGTGCGTGCCGCGATTGCATTGCTATCGGGACCGACTGTCCCTACCAAGAACCTTATCCTGTATGTAGACCGTGGGACGCGAGGAAGTTCCCGATTGCCGCATGGCTGTTCGGATCGAGTGTGTTGAGCGTGAACTCGAATAATCCACGAGTTGTAGTGCGCCGATGTGGGGATAAGGCACTCCAGCCAGCGCAAACGCAAATCAAGAGTTTCGCACAGAAATCGACAACCGACAGCCTTAGTAAGGCCTGCCGTCCTTACGCGCGAAGCGCCGTCTTCCGCCCTCGCCCAGGACCGCTTGGAGGTCGTCGTCGGGATAGGACACCTCGTCGCCCTTTGCCCGGTCGCCGATTTCGAGATAAACGACGTGCCTTCTGGAGCGGTTCACCAGGTGATGCGCCGCCCCACCCGCGGGAAAGCCCGCGCACATACCAGGCCGAAGCGTCGGCTCGCCTTCGATGACATAGATGAACTCGTCCTGGCAACTGTGGCGATGATGCAGTGCAGACTGGGTACCGGGCGTTAGCCGCGTCAGGTTCACGCCGAAGCTGTATGTGGCGAATTGCTAATTCTGCCAGAGTCAGCAATTCCGCACACACAGGATTTCCTAAGCGGTGGACCGGGCAGGTTGATAGCCGCACCACGGGTCAGTCGCGAGAAAGTCGCCGGTCAGCGCATAGGCGCGCGAGCGCGAACCGCCGCAGAAGGTGCGATACTCGCACCGACCGCACCTGCCATGCAGGGCGGCGGGGTCACGCAGCCTGCGGAAGAGCGCGGAGCTACGATAAATCTCGGCCAAGCTTTGCGATCGCACGTTTCCCGCAGAAACCGGCAGGAATCCGCTCGGATAGACCTCGCCCGTGTGTGACACGAAGACAAAGCCGTTGCCAGCGTTGACGCCGTGAGGCGCAAGCCCGACGGTGTGGCCCGGCCCTTCCGATCGCCGAAGCATGTCGGGCATCGCCACCGTGCCAGGATGGCCCTGGGACTGCTCGCCGCTGCTTTCCGCCTCCTGTTGCGCGACATAGCGCCGGTAGTGGGGCGCCTCGGTTACCTTCACGATGAAGTGCGACTTTTTCTGAACCGCGTATAAGATCGCGAACAGTTCTTCACACTGGCGTGCCGCGACGCCGTCCAAGACCTCGCCGCGTCCGACCGGGACCAGGAAGAACACTTCCCAGAAGACCGCTCCAAGACGTTCGACCAACTCGGCCATCTCGGACAGAAACGGTGCCGAACCAGCCCACAGCGTCGTGTTGATTTGCAGCGGCAGACCACATTGGTGTGCCCATTCGACCGCCGCCATCGTCTTGTTGAAGGCCCCCGGTACTCCGCGGAAACCGTCGTGTAGGTCAGCGCGCGGATAATCGAGGCTCAGCGCCATCTGGTCCAGGCCCGCCTCCTTCAACTGGCGCACCACGGTCGGCGTAAGTGCTGGAGTTGCCGCGGGGATGGTTCCCATGCGCAGGCCGAGCCGCTTGCCCTCGCGCACGAGGTCCAACAGGTCGGGCCGTTTGAGCGGATCGCCACCGCTGAGGATAAACACCGGAGTGCCCATCGCGGCGGCCTCGGCAAGCAGCGCGAAGCCTTGCACGGCGGTCAGTTCGTCGGAATGGCGCAACGGTTGAGCCGAGGCGCGGCAATGGCTGCAGGCGAGGTCGCAAGCCTGGGTCGTTTCCCAGATAACCAGAAAGGGCGCTTTCGCGAAGTCAATCGATGGCATCATGGCACGTTCACTCAGAAATGATTGCGAATACCGATCTCAAGTGCAACACGCCCGACCTTCAGTTCCGGCCCGCTCGACGCGACGGGCAATTTAAGTGCGAGCCGAATCCCCTCATCGGTTTTTCTCTTACTTTCCCCTCAGCCGCGCGGCAGCCCTGATCAATGAAATGGTCGAGGCCATGATGGGGACTCGCTCTTTTGCTCCGGATCACTCCAGCGACCTTCGGTATCATCTCGCAGACGACCCTCCAACCGTGCGGTTGAGTATTTTCCTGGGCCGCACGCATTCCCCTGATGTCGCCAGTGGCGACAGAACCCAAGTGCCCTTTTGCGCCACGTTGCCATAGACCAGCCCTGTTTCGCGCCGCATTTGCTCAAGGGCGGACTCCCCCTACGGATCTGGCCGGCTTGAGATGCCTTCCGGATGTTCAGACGGATCTTTCTTTAGGTACGCGGCTATCCGCTCCTCAACGATAAGTAACTGTCAAATGAACGTAGAGTGTTTCTTGTTTACGGCCGTGGGTACGCTCATTGCTTTTACGTTTCAACACTGAAAAAAGGCACCAGAAGGCGGAACAGCCGCGGCCCGAGTTATCTGTCAGGATCAACGTCGACCGTGTCGCGATATGCGCCGCTATAAGGTCCGTCCTAGTGACTGAGAGTGCGTGCCTCAGAAGCACTGAAGCAGTCTCGGGATAGGCGAGATTAGCGAAATAAATATGGCCCCCGCTCTCGGCAGGGACGGAGGATGAACCATGCAGCCGAAAATGAAAACTGGAGCTCGATAGGATGGCGACCGTAATTACGGGAGAATGCATTAACTGCGGCGCGTGCGAACCTGAATGCGCCAATGGGGCGATTTACGAAGGCGGTGCCGCGTGGGAACTCAACGGCGAGACGCACGACGCTATCAACGAGGATATCTACTATATAGTCCCGGATAAATGCACCGAGTGCGTGGGTTTTATGATGAGGAGCAGTGCGCGGCGGTATGTCCGGCCGATTGCTGCATCCCTGATCCAAACATCCCCGAAACCGAGGACGTGCTACTCGCGCGGGCTAGGCAACTCCACCCGGAGCAAACCTTCGGCGAGGACTTCCCCTCTCGTTTCAGAAGGGCGCAAGCCTAAATCGCAGGACGCCGCCTCTGACAGCCTGTGTGTGGCGAATTGCTAATTCGGGCAGAATTAGCAATTCGCCACACACACCTTGCCGGTCTCGATGGTCGGCATAAACGCCCCTGCCCTCACGACCTTATCCAGCCTGCGGGTCGGCACCGGGCAATTTGCCACAGGCCGAGAAATCTAACTTCCGGGGTTCTGGAAATTCCGGATTTTAGGTTTCCTCGGAGCGACTGCTCGACATGTCGTTGACCAGCCAGCGAAGACCAGCGATGATCCGCTGCGGTTCGACATGGAAATCATTGGCGCACGCGCCGCTCGCTTCTTTTTCATGCACCTGGGCAGCTTCATTGCGGTTATCGTCTATTTTTACCTGTGCGGGGCGAGCGGTTACTCGCCGCCGGGCGTACGCTTAGCGCTGCTGACGGCGCTTATCGTGAACTGCGGCTACACGGTGCTGGCTTACTGGAAGGGCGAGCAGAAGCACTTCGACTTCGGCATCTGGACAATGTTCGCCCTGGGGGCGACCGCCGCATACCTCGGCATCGAGCCGGTGTTCCGGCTTTTTCTGCTCTACTCGCCGGCGATTCTGTTCGTGACGCTCGGCCTCACGGCCATCGTTCCACTCCTGCTTGGCCGCGAGCCGTTCACGTATTACTTTGCACGGCGCCAGGTTCCGCGCTGGCAGTTCAAGACACGCGAGTTCCACGTCATCAACCATGTGATGACCGTCTACTGGATACTGATCTTCTCTGCGGCTGGCGCGCTGTGCGCTTATTCGCCGCTCGATCCCCGCTTCACGTTTCTGTTGCCCAACCTCGCGGTGTTCGTACTCGGAATTCCGGCTCAGTTCTGGCTACCTCCTCTCTACTTCAAACTGTTCCCGCCTGAGCTCCCGCAGTTCGTCGAGCCGCTGATCATGGCGATGCCTATGGCCTTCAATGCAAAAGCCGCACGCGACGAGCGGGCTCGTATTCAGTTCCAGGTGAGCGGTGCCGAGCCTGGGAGCTACTGGCTGCGGATCGCTGACGGCAAGTGCGAAAGCTTCGAAGGTGCGACCGAGGCACCAGACCTAACAGTGACTACGCCCGGCGAGGTCTGGGTGCGCATCGCCCGCGGTCAGCTCGACGGCGCCAAGGCGCTCGCAGACGGTCTCTACCAGGTGCAGGGCGACTATGCGATCCTCGGGAAGATGAACGAATGGTTCAACGCCGGCTGAACCGCCGCGTTTAGCTTTCCAAATTCCCGCCCGATGCCGCGCACAACCGCACAACAAACGCAGGAGAATGGTATGACAGTGAGCACAGCCCCAAAACGCTCGCCGAGAATACTTGGCATAGACGCAGGCGGGACGATGACGGACACATTTCTGATCGACGACAACGGTGACTTTGTCGTCGGCAAATCGCAGACCACACCGCAAGACGAATCGATCGGATTCCTGAATTCAGCGCGCGACGCGATGAAATACTGGGGCCTGACGGTTGAAGAAGGCTTTCCACAACTGCGCACCGGCATCTACTCGGGCACGGCCATGATCAACCGGCTCTTGGAACGCAAAGGACGGCGAGTGGGAGTCTTGGTCTCGGGCGGCATGGAAGACTACCTGCGCCTGGAACGGGGCATCCAGACCTACCTGGGCTACTCCTACTCGGACCGGGTGCACCTCGTCACCCATCACCACAACCAACCGCTGGTGCCGCGCGAACGGATCTTCGGCATCCGCGGGCGGATCAACGTCTTCGGCAAGGAAGCCATCCCGCTCTACACGGCGGAAGTGCGCACGGCGGTCGAGAAATTGCTGGACATGCAAGTCGAATCGATCGTCATCTGCTTCATCTTCAGCTACAAGAACACCACCCACGAACAACTCGCCAAAAAAATCGCGCTGGAAGTCTTGGCCGAGCGCAAAGTCAGCCTGCCGCTCTACATCTCCAGCGAACTCTACCCGGTGCGCCAGGACTTCCCGCGGCTCAACACCACCCTGATGGAAGCCTACGCCGCCGAACCCTCGCGCCAATCGCTGCAACTGGTGCGGCAAAAAACCCGTGACTGCGGCGGCAACTTTGACCTGCGGGTCATGGCCAGTCACGGCGGCACCATCTCCATGGACGCCAAAGAACTCGCCCGCACCCTGGTCAGCGGCCCAATTGGCGGCGTCATCGGCAGCCGCTACCTGGGCAACAAAATCGGCGTCAAAAACCTCGCCTGCACCGACATCGGCGGCACCTCATTCGACATTGCGCTAGTCACCGACGGCGAATTCGCCATCACCCAAAACCCCGACATCGGCCGCTTCCTGCTCAACATGCCGCTGGTGCGGATCGACTCGATCGGCGCCGGCACCGGATCGTTTGTGCGCATCAACCCCACCTCGCAACGCATCGAAATCGGCCCGGACAGCGCCGGCTACCGGGTGGGGATGTGCTGGGCGGACTCGGGACTGGATACCGTCTCCATCACCGACTGCGATGTAGCGCTGGGCTACATCAACCCCGACTTCTTCCTGGGCGGGGACATCACCCTGGACCGCCAGCGCGCCATCGACGCCGTCAAAACCCAGATCGCCGATAAACTCGGCATCGACGTCTATCAAGCGGCTGCCGGCGTCGTCGAACTCTTCGAAGACAGCCTCAAAAACGCCCTGCTCGGACAAATCCTCGGCAAAGGCTACGGCCCGGAAAGCTACACCCTGCTCTCCTACGGTGGTGGTGGCCCACTGCACGTCTGCGGCTATTCCCACGGACTGGCCTTCGACGACATCCTGATCCCCTCCTGGGCGCCGGGCTTCTCGGCCTTCGGCTGCGCTTGCGGCGACTACGAATACCGCTACGACCACACCCTCGACCAACCGTTGCTGCCGAGCTTCGACGCCGCCCAGCGCGACAAGGTCGCGGCCACCATCACCGCCAGCTGGAAAATCCTCGCCGAACAAGTCGTCAGCGAATTTGCCAAGAGCGGCGCCGAACGTAAGGCGATCAAATTCAAGCCGGCGGTGCGCATGCTCTACTACGGCCAACTCAACGCCCTGGAAATCCTCTCCCCCCTGCCGGAATTCAAATCGGGCGACGACCTCCAATTGCTGATCGACGGCTTCGAAGATCACTACGGGCGCATCTACGGCAACTCGGCGCGCAGCCCGCAGTTCGGCTACATGGTAGTCGGCGTCGTTATGTCCGGCTCGGTCGACGTCGACAAACCGGCCCTGCCGGTCGAAACAGAAGTCGGTGCCAGGATCGGCTCGTCCGCCGTCAAAGGCACCCGCCAACTCTACTACCGCGGCAGATGGCATACGGCGCAAATCCTCGATCTGGACAAGATCAAGGCCGGCAACGTGGTCGAAGGACCGGCCGTGGTCGAAGCGCCGGCCTCGACCATGGTCGTGCCTCCCGAGCGCACGGCCCGCCTCGACCAGCACCGCATCTTTCACATGAGCACCAACGCCGGCGCGAAGCAGCCTGCTTAAACGCCACGAATCAAGGAGCAGCCATGGGCAAACCCGAAGAAATTGAAAAAGCGCTGCAGGCCAAGCCGATCGGCGAGAACGGCAAGACCCTCATCCAGATGCTGGCCGACAGCAACCGCCTGATGGAAGAGACGGGTCACTACTGCGGCGTCAAGGAGCTGACGCTGAAGACCAAGAACCCGATCCATTACGAGAAACTCTGGTCGCGGCTGCGCGGCGCGCTGGTCGGTGCGCGCGAAACGGCACTCAACATCTCCGCCTCGCCGATCGTACGCGAGATTGGCGAACTATGCTTTGCGCTGTACACCCCCGAAGGCGACTCAATCACGCTGTCGACCGGCATCATGGCGCACGTGCACACCATGTCGGAAGCCATCAAGCACATTGTGCGCAGCAACTACGAAAACGATCCGGGGATACGCCCGGGCGACATTTTTGTGAACAACGACCCACAGCTGGGGGACGTGCACAATGCCGACGTGATGGAACTGGTCCCGATCTTCTGGGAGGACGAACTGATCGGCTGGGCCGGCGGCGTCAGCCATGAAATCGATGTCGGTGCGCCGCAGGCGGCGAGCATGCCGATCGGCACCATGAGCCGCTTCGAGGACGGCTGGATTCTGTCGTGCCAGAAGGTAGGGGCCAACGACAAGCTGTTTGCCGATTATGAACGGCGTTGTTACACGGCGGTGCGGTTGCCGTTCTACTGGGTGCTCGACGAGAAGTGCCGCGTCTCGGGTTGCCAAATCATCCGCGAAGCGGTCAAGCGGCTGGTGGCGGAGGAAGGCATCGACACCTACAGGTGCTTCATCCGTGAAGTGATCGAGGATACCCGCCAGGCCTTCGTGAATCGCGTCAAGGAATTCATGATTCCGGGAATCTACCAATATCCGAGCTTCATGGACGTGCCGCACAGCATCGACAAGGGGCGCATGCCGGACTATGCGGCGATCGATTCGATGATGCACTGTCCGCTGGAGATCCGGGTCGGCGTGGATGCCAGTTTCGAACTCGACCTGGAAGGCGCCAACAAGTGGGGCTACCATGCCTTCAACTGTACCCCTTCGGGAATTCAGGGCGGCTTGTGGGTCGGCATTACGCAGGTGCTGATCCCCAACGACAAGGTGAATGACGGCGCTTACCTGGCGACGAAATTCAACACCCCTTACGGTACCTGGTCGAATCCTGACAACATCTACGTCTCCAATACGCTCTCCTGGATGTTCCTGATTCCTTGCTTCACCGGCCTGTTCCTGGCGGTCAGCCAGGCGGTCAGTGCGCGCGGCTATGTCGAGGAAGTGGTGGCCGGCTATCCTTTCACCGGCAATCTGGCTCAGGGCGGCGGTCCAAACCATTATGGCCAGGAAGGCAGCTGGTGCAATTTCGAGCACAGCTGCTGCGGCACTTCGGCGGGCTTCGCGCGCGACGGAGAATCCTGCTGCGCCGCCATCTGGAATCCGGAAGGCGACATGGGCGATGTCGAGGCGTGGGAACTGCTGGAGCCTAACCTCTATCTCGGCCGTCGTCTGCGGCCTTCCACGGCGGGCATGGGCAAGTACCGCGGCGGCGCCGGTTTCGAATCGATCCGCATGATCTACGGCACGCCACGGCAGGAAATGCTCAATGGCGTGAATAGCCACGTCTTCCATGGCAACGGTCTGTTCGGCGGCTATCCGGCCTCGACCCCTTACCGCCGCAGCGTCAGGAACACCGACATGAAACAGCGCGTCGCCGAGGGTCGTCCCTATCCGGTCTCCGATCGCGATCCGGAGCACAGCGACCTCGACCTAGAAGCCAATATTCAGGGCGAGCAGTTGAAGGACAAGTATTGCTACCACTTGCCCGACATGCACAAGGAATATGACATTTACGTCAACCAACTCTGCGGCGGTCATGGCCTCGGCGACGTGCTGGAGCGCGATCCGGCGATGGTGGTGCAGGACCTCAACGACGACCTGTTGCTGGCGCGCTTTGCCAGTTCCGCTTACGGCGTGATTGCCAAGCAGGGCGCCGACGGCAAATGGCAGCTAGATGAGCATGCCACCGCGCAGCGCCGCATCGAGATCCGTAAAGCCCGGCTTGCGCGCAGCGTGCCGGTGGCGGAGTGGATCAAGCAGCAGCAGCCGCACGTCATGAAAGGCGAATATTTTTCGCCGGTGCGCGACATGTACAAGTCCAGCATGAGCCTGTCGAAGTCCTGGGCGAACAAGTACCGCTGCTTCTGGGGACTTCCGGATGACTGGACGCTGGATGCTTGATGAACAATTGCGAGATATCACAAATAAAGGAAACCCAAAATGGCCAACTACACGCAAGAAGTGATTGCCGACCTGGTCGACGGCAAACTGCCCTGGAAAATGCTCAAAGAAATGATGAGCAACTACAAGGACCCGAACCGCTTCGACAAATATGTGGCAGTGCTGCAGCAGAAGCAGAAATGGCAGGAGAAAATCCTGTTGCCGCTCGGCCCGCATTTGTTCATCGTCAAGAAGGCGGACGGCGGCATCGTCACCAAGAGCAGCAGCGGCTACGAGTTCGGCGACTATCGCCAAAACTGGAAGCTGCAGGCGCGGATTTATGTACGCGACAGCAACGAGGCCTATATGGAAATCTATCCGGCCTTGATGCATGCCGATCCGAAGTGGATGGAACTGCGCGAATACTATGACCCGCTCGATGGCACCCTGCTGGAAATCGAGGCGGTGCCGCCGGGCTATCCGATCGTCCATTCCTTCCAGCCCGACCTGGAGGCTTTCTATCAGCACTGGCTGAAGCGCCCCTTGCATTGAGGATGGGCATGGAAGGACTGTTCGCTCTGAAAGGCAAGGTGGCTTTCGTTTCGGGGGCGTCCAGCGGCATTGCTACGAAGCCGAGTCCCCAATAAATCTACCAATATGTGCGGTCGGTTCACGCTGACCCGAAAAGACAAGCGCGAAGTTGCCGAGTTCCTCGGTGTCGACGAGGGCGAACTGGGCGACTACCGGCCTCGATACAACATCGCGCCAATGCAGTGGCATTTCTTGGTTGTGTCCGAATACGAGCGCCGTAAGGCTCTGCCGGCGAGGTGGGGCCTGGTCAATCGATGGGCTAAGGACAACTCGCGCGCCTCGCAATGCATCAACGCCAAGAGCGAGACCGTCGATATCAAGCCGAGCTTTCGCGACGCCTTCCTTAAACGCCGCTGCGTTATCCCCGGCGACGGGTTTTATGAGTGGAAAGGTCCGAAGAACTCCCGCAAGCCGCTTTGGATTCATCGCGCGGACCATCAGTTGCTGCTTTTCGCGGGCCTCTACGAATCCTGGCAGCGCGAGCCTGGTAACTGGGAGCGCACCTTCACGATCCTCACCTGTGAGCCGAATCAAACCATGGCCCAGATTCACAACCGCATGCCGGTCATCCTTTCGGAACGGGATGCCGACGATTGGATGAATCCGCTGGAGAAAGACCCATCGTCGCTGAAGCGGCTGCTCGCGCCGGCGCCGGATGAGCTTCTGGTTGTCCAGCCCGCGTCAACGCTGGTTAACAGCCCGAGGAATGAAGGACCAGAGCTGTTGGAGGTGCTGGGCTGAACCCAACGCTTTCGCTCTGGGCTGGGTCCATATAAGGCACTACCATCCCATCGTCGTAGCCCTCGCCGAAACCATTCTCTGCTGATGAGGAAAGTCGACGAGGTAATCGACAAGCACGGAGGCTGGCTTGCGGCGTTTTCATGGCCCGACGGCTGCCCGCCTCGAAGACAGTGGCACCATGCGTTCATCAACAGACACCTGGCCGCGAGTAATAGCCCACGCCGACATGGACGCGTTCTACGCGTCGGTCGAGCAGCTCGATAATCCCGAGTTGCGCGGCAAGCCGGTGATCGTCGGCGGCAGCAGCAGTCGCGGAGTTGTAACCTCCGCCTCTTACGAAGCGCGCCCTTTCGGCGTACGCGCCGCGATGCCTACGGCGCAGGCCCGCAGGCTTTGCCCGCAGGCGACTTTCGTGCGCGGCCGGATGGATCGTTACGTCGAGTTGTCGGACGTCATCAGGAAAGTCTTCGAAAGCTTCACGCCGATGGTCGAGCCGCTTTCGCTCGACGAAGCCTTTCTCGATCTCGCCGGCACCGAGCGCATCCACGGATCGCCGCTCGAGGCCGCCCGCGAACTCAAGCGGCGCGTGCGCGAGAAGACAGGGCTCGTGGTTTCGGTCGGAATCGCGCCGGTCAAGATGGTCGCGAAGGTCCTCTCCGACATGTCGAAGCCCGACGGTTTGCTGCTACTTGGGCCGGAACACCTCACAGAGTTCTTAAATCCGCTGCCGGTCGAGCGGCTGTGGGGCGTGGGCCGCGTGACGCTCGATCGGCTCAATCGCGAGGGAATCCGGACCATCGGCGATTTGGCGCGCTGGGACCGGGCGGCGCTGCGCTCGCGCCTTGGATCGCTTGGCACCCATCTGGGCGAACTCGCACAGGCGCATGACTCGCGCGAAGTGATACCCGACTGGCAACGCAAGTCTTACGGCGAGGAAAACACCTTCGAGCACGACCAGCCGCCCGATTCGCTCGAGCTCAAGCGCACGATTATCGCCCACGGCGAGGCACTGGGGCGCCGCTTGCGCGAAGACGGCGTGCGCGCCCGCACGGTTACGCTCAAGCTCAAACTCGCCCGTCCGCTGGGCGGCGGACGCTATCCGCAACTGACCCGAAGCTGGTCGCTGGAGACGGCGACCGACGACGGCGATCAGATCACGCGGATAGCGCTGCGGCTGCTGGCGAAACTCCGGGACCAGGGGAAGATTCGCTTGGCCGGAGTGCAGGTGCACAATCTCGAGCGGCCCGATTCATCGCAGCTCGGCCTATTCACGGCGCCAGCGGAGTCGGCCAGCAAGCGTGCGCGGCTCAACCGTGCACTGGACTTGGTGGCCGAGCGATTCGGGGACAAGGCGGTAACGCGCGGGATGGTGCGAGTCGAGCGCGCCGCGCCAAGCACGCAAATCAAGTAGCGGCATTCCATGCCGACGGGACGTAACACGCTTGCCAGGAAAGTGGACGGCTGCAAAGTACGCATCCCCTACCAGCGGCTGGCCGCTGTGGAATGACTCCCGCCCCAAGGATCATCAAGAGGCGGTGAAAGCCTGCGTTGAAAAGCGCAGACCCAATTTCGTCGGGGCCGAATAGCCGCACCGTGTCTCAGGTTGAACACGAACTGGCGATCCGGTCGCGGACTTCTATTTGACGGGCGGGGCGTCGCCTCCGTATTGGACCAGTCCGCTTGCTTCGACCGCGCGCTGGGTAACCTCATCGCAGGGATTTGGCCAGTCGGCCACGCCCCTCAACCGTCAGGCGCCTCGAAACCGGCGCTTCGCTAAGCGAGGTGCGTCGAACGATCGCGTCGAGATCGTGGCTGCCCTCCAGCGTGCCGAACGTTCGTCCCGATTTCTTCTCCAGCCGGGTTTCCAGGAACGCGGACGCTACCGGGCTCGAAGAGTAACGGGCGATCACGCTTGCCTGTACGCCGAGAGCGAGCATTTCGGTCAGTCGGCGAGCCTGCTGCGCGGCGAGTTCCGGGTCGCGGGCGATGGTTTCGATTTCGCTCGCCCATGCCCCGATCCGTCGATCGGCGGACGCGCCAAGCCTGATCTCATCCATTATCGCGTCCAGTGCGCCCGGCACGCGTCCGATCGCCCTGACCACGTCCATGCACATCATGTTGCTGGTGCCTTCCCAGATGGTATTGATCGGCGCCTCCCGATAGAGCCTCGCCATCGGATGCTCTTCGACATAACCGTTACCCCCGATACACTCGAGCGCCTCTTCCACTACCACGGGAGCGCGCTTACAGTTCCAGTACTTGGCAACCGGAGTCAGAATCCGGGTCAAGCGGCGTTGCGATTCGTCGTGCTCGGCCCGGTCCAGCGCTCCCGCAAGCCGCATCGCGAGCAGCGTCGCCGCCTCCGATTCGAGCGCGAGGTCGGCCAGCGTGTTCTTCATCATCGGTTGGTCGATCAGATGCTTGCCAAATGCCTTGCGATGTTGCGCGTGAAACATCGCGAGGTTGAGCGCCTGCCGCAGCAGAGCGGCCGAGCCAATCGCGAAGTCCAGGCGAGTGTAGTCCGCCGACTCCAGGATCGTGCGAACGCCGCGGCCTTCCTCGCCGACCAGAATTGCCCACGTGCCGGCCAGCTCGGTCTCGCTCGACGCGTTGGAACGGTTGCCGCACTTGTCCTTGAGGCGCTGGAGGAAGAAGCTGTTGCGGGTCCCGTCGGGCTTCCAGCGCGGCACGAAGAAACACGAGACGCCGCTCTGCGTTTGTGCGGTGGTGAAGAACCCGTCGCTCATCGGCGCCGAAAAGAACCACTTGTGTCCAGTCAGCTCGTAAATATCGGCGTCGGCGTCGCGGCCCACGCGCTGCGCGGTGGTCGAATTGGCGCGCAGATCCGAACCGCCCTGCTTTTCGGTCATCGCGTAGCCGACCGTAACCGCGCGCTTCTCGGACATCGGCTTGAACCCGGGATCGTAATCCTGAGCCGCGAGCTTCTTCAGCCATTCGCCCGAAAGCCGGCTCGACATCTGAAAGCCGCCGATGGCCGCGTAGGCCATCGAGGTCGGGCAGCCGGTTCCATTTTCCGCCTGATTCCAGAGATAGCTCAGCGCCGCGCGCGCCACATGTCCACCCGGCCGGTTGGCGTTGTACGCGAAGCAGTGAACTCCGGCTCCAAACGCGATCGCCATCAGCGCGTGATAAGCGGGATGGAATTCGACGTAATCGATCCGATTGCCGAAGCGGTCATAGCTGCGCAATTCGGGCGTGTGCTTGTTGGCGAGGCGCACCAGTTCCGCCACGCGCTCGCTGGCAACGATTGCCCCGAACTCCGCGCAGTGATCGTGAGCCCATCCCGCACCCTCACGTTCCAGGGCCTCTACCAGAATCGGGTCCTGAGTGAAGGCGTTGTGCCCCACCATCGGAGGCGTTTGATTCTCTACCGCGTGGCCGGCATCCACAGTCAGATTCGACATGATTGGCCTTCCCTCCCGCTGTCAGCCGTGCCGAGGCTGACGGATCTCGCCTTGGAGCGTTGATTATCGTTGAGCCCAGAACCGTGGACCACGAAATGCAGGAACTCAGGGCGTGGATCTATCACCCGGTCCAGGCGCCTCCCTGGATGAGCACACCATTGTGGATGAGGAAGCCCCGCACCACGTTGCCATTGGCGACGGCGTCGCGTCCGGTCCAGCCCTTCTTGGCCACGAACTCAGAGATGGCCTCGTTCATGGCCTGCCGGGCCTTGGTGTTGATGAACAGGTCGCCCGTGACCTTCTTGCGCAGAAGGCAGCCAGCTACGAGCTCGTCGGGCGACTTGCCTGTCTGCTCGCTGAAGTCCGCCAGGATCCCAAGCAGACGCTCTTGCATCTCGGGTGGATCCTTGTCGTGCCCGGCGCTGGCGAACCAGCGGCGGACCGTCCGGAAGGAACGGATGTCTGTGCCGCCAGGGACGTTCAAATCGGATACCCTCGTGTCGGCTCGGTCGTTCGCCTACATGGGAAGGCCGAAGCGCTCCGCCAGCTTGCGGATCTCGGCCTTACGCGGACCATCCGGCGACATGGGCTCCTGGATAAGCCCCCGCCGCTTGAGCTTCTCCGTCACTGCCTGGTCCTCAGGGAATGGGACGCCGTACTGTCCCAGGAAGTTGTTCTCGCTCAAAGGACGCCGGGGACGCTGCCCGCCTGCCTTGGGGTCCTCGGCGGGGTAGCCGACCAGGAGCATCCACATTGGGAACCAGTGGTCGGGGACTTTGAGCACATCCTTGGCCACGTTCGCGTCGAAGGCGTGCAGGCCCGCCCCGAGCCCCTCCTCGAAGGCGGCCAGCAAAGCCTGGCAGATGGCCAAGCCGCACTCGACGGAAAGGAACCACATGTTGAGCGTCGGATCGTTGGCGAACGCTCCGATGACGTTGCCCCAGATCACATCATCGACGTAGGCGTGTGACCAGCCATGGGTGGCGGGGAGGGCGCCCAGGTCGACCAGCTGCTTGAGACGCGTTTTCCCCTGGGCTGGGTATTTCATGTCGCCGTAAAAGAAAATCCACACGGGGGCGAGGTCCAGCGCCACGTTGGTGGTCGGCGTTTTCAGCCGCTGGCGGACATCGTCGCTGATCTCGTCACGATAGACGACGATGCTCTTGCAGAAGTCGACGTTGATTCCCCGAGACGACCGGTTGGCGGCCTCCAGGATGACCTGGATCTTCTCGGGCTCTACCGGTTTGTTGGGCTCGAAGAATCGGATCGTGCGCCGGTTTCCGAGCACTTGCATGAACTCCATCGGTGTTCCTCTCGTGTTCGGGGAACCCACCGGCGAGAAGCCGAGAAGGCCCGTGCCGACAAGACCGCATCTAGCGCCGGTTCACGTTCCCGGTCAAGGTCCTAAACCCCTGCTCGAATCGTGGTGAAATCGGCGGTAAGCCGGGCGCAGGCCGCCGCGCCTACTCTTTGATGTTACGCCACCCGCGCCTGCCCCAACGCGCCTCAGCCTTGTTGCCGAGCGCGGCCTGGTTGTTGTTCTTGCTGTAGGCGTAGGGCAGGAACGCCTCGGCGTCGATGCGCGCGAGCGCCTGGCAGCTGCCGTAGATGTCGGCCTCGACGTAGGTCGCCCCGCGAGCACCTTCACGATCCGAATCTGGCCGAGCGCGTCGAGCACCGTGTTGGCAAGTTCCAGGGTAGCGATGCCGGTATCGCTGAGAGTCGGTTTGGTCTTGAAGCCCGCTATGACGCCGACGAGCCGCGACGGAGCGCAGTCAATTCGAACTCTCCGGCGACCTTCGGCGGAAGTGGCGCAAATCAGGCGAATCTACATACGCCCCTGGCGTTCGAAATCTCCGCCGCGCAGGACTGGCTCCGTGCCGCGAATCGAGCAATGTGTGTGTCATTGGGCGGCAAATCGCCCGCCTCGAGGAGGACCACATATGAGCTTGAATGTCGACCTGAAGGTCGCGAAATATCGAGAGAAACGATTATGAAGCGGCGGGCCCCGGCCATGGACCGTGAGGCGCTTGCCGCGGAAATCGCGGGCCTGTCGAAGATCGGTACTGAGGAACTCCGCCAGCGCTGGAAAACGATGTATGGGAAGGCGCCTTCCCGAGAAATCGGCCGGTCCTTTCTGACTCGCGCGATCGCCTACCGTCTCCAGAAGCGGGCTTACGGCGGACTCAAACCCTCAACCCGCCGACTGCTAGCCCGGGCCGCAGAAGGGACCGCGACTGCATCAGCGAAGAGACCCCAGACCCGAATGGCCCAATCGGGAACAATCCTGATTCGAGAGTGGCAAGGTGCCGCTCACCGGGTGACGATGCTCGACGACGGAGTGTCATTCAATGGGAAGCGCTACCGTTCGCTCTCGGAAGTAGCACGCGAGATAACGGGCAGCAGATGGTCAGGACCGCGATTCTTCGGGCTACGATCGCAGGCAATGGAGAATAACAATGGAACGGCCTAAATCACCAAATCGCCGCTGTGCGATCTACACACGCAAATCGTCCGAAGAGGGCCTCGAGCAGGACTTCAACTCGCTGCACGCGCGGCGCGAGGCGTGCGAAGCGTTCATCAAGAGCCAGACGGGCGAGGGCTGGCGGCTCATCAAGACCGCCTACGATGATGGTGGCCTTTCGGGCGGGACGATGGAACGACCGGCTCTTCAGCGCCTGCTCGCTGATATCAGTCAAGGACTAGTTGATGTTGTTGTCGTATATAAGGTTGACCGCTTGACCCGCTCGCTGACCGACTTCGCCAAGATGGGCGAAGTGTTCGACGCACGGGGAGTTTCGTTCGTAGCAGTAACCCAACAGTTCAATACGACGACATCGCTGGGACGCCTGACGCTCAACGTCCTGCTGTCCTTCGCCCAGTTCGAGCGCGAGGTAACCGGTGAGAGGATCCGCGACAAGATCGCCGCCTCCAAGCAGAAGGGGATGTGGATGGGCGGTCTGGTCCCGATCGGCTACGACGTGATTGATCGCCGCCTTCAGGTCAATCAAACGGAAGCCGAGACTGTACGAGAGATCTTCCGTCGATACCTGGAACTCGGGTCCGTCCGGCTTCTGATGGAGAATTTGAACCGCCGCGGCCTCCGCTCCAAAGTACGGGTGGCGAAGAACGGCAAACGATCGGGCGGGAACCTGTTCTTCCGAGGAGCGCTCTATGAACTGCTCTCAAATCCCATTTACATCGGCGAGATTCGCCACAAGGGTGTCCGCCACCCGGGGCTGCATGAGCCGATCGTGGATCGCGAGTTGTGGGACGGTACACAGCTGCTACTGCGAAGCCATGCGGCGCGGCGCACACCACGAGCAACGAAATCAGCCGCAAGTCCGCTTACGGGCAGGCTGTTCGACGAAAGCGGCCAGAGCCTGACGCCCACTCACGCGGTGAAGGGCGAGCGCAGATATCACTACTACGTATCACGCAGCCTGATAACGGGCACCGTGGATTCGGCCGCACGCGGGTGGCGCCTGCCAGCACCAGAGATCGAGCGTTGCGTCGCAGCTGCGACCTGCACGCCTTTAAGTGACCACGCGGCAATTGCGGAAGCCACTCACACCATCGGTCTTGCCGAGAGTCGGCTTCCGTCGATCTTCTCCGCCGCAGGAACCTGGATGAAACGCTTGCAATCGGAGGTTGAAGTCGGCGCTGCTTTAAAAGGCTTGGTTGATCGCGTGGATCTCCTCGATACAGGCATTCGCGTTGCGCTCAAGCTGCCCAATTCCATCGCAGAGGAACAGCACAGTGCGAACGTCGCCGAACTGAATATCACGCGCGTCTTCCCGATGCAGATCAGACGGCGCGGCTTCGAATTGCGTCTGGTTATCCAAGGCAGTCGCGCGTCAGCTCCACTGGCCGATCTCGCGCTCATGAAAGCGATCGCGCGGGGACGCCAATGGGCGGACGATTTGCTTGCCGGTCGGATGGAATCAGTTGCCGTGATCGCCAAGCGCGAAGGGATTCTCCCGAACTACGTCCGGCGCCTGACTCGGTTGGCGTTTCTGGCTCCCCGGATTGTTGAGGCCATCTCTGCCGGTCAGCAGCCGCCGGAACTTACCGCGAAGGCTCTGACCGAACGCATCGAACTCCCGCTAATTTGGAGCGAGCAGGAACGAACGGTCGGAATCAGCTAGTCAGCGCAATCTCGAAACTTTCGTTTAGCTTCGTCCGTCGTCGCAACTCCCAAACGGTCGCGCCGAATTTGCCAACAGAGATTTTGGCCGCAAATTACGCGTCACCTGCCCGAAAGTGGTTTTCTCCGCTACCACATAGATGCAAATGGAGCCGCTGGCGCGGGCTATTCGGCCATTGTAGCTTTGCAGATGGTTTGATCTATTGGATCGGTTGGTTTGATCGATCCACCAAGCCGCGCCATTAGCCCATCTTAACTAACGACGGTGCGGCAGGCCCGGCACGTCGATGATCCTGCCTATTTATCGGAGATGAGAGCACCTGGCGCACCCAGCGTGCCGAACATCCGACAGTCCGCGCGATCTCCTGCGAACTGCGGCCCTCAAGGTTGAGCGCCTGGATGCGCTGGCGGCGCGACGCGCCCGAAGATGGCTCGCGCGTCGGAACGTCTATGCGCTCGCCGCCCAAGGCCGCCACAAGCGCCCGCATGGCTTCGATTCCGATTATCCGGGTAATTCGGCTGTCCTCGCGGGCTTCGACGGGAATCGAAAGCCGCGTGCCGCCGAACGTCGCGATGAGCTGCCGGGCCGCCTCCATGCCTACCACGTCCGCCAGCAAGCCCAACCCCGCCTTTTCCCCTTCAACCCTTCGACGTTCCCCGGCGCGCTCTCGGACTGAGTGAGCCCGGTGGATGAAACACCGCCGGTTGCCCGCGGGCCGCGCGGGTGACGTGCCAGAGGCGAACTTCCTCGTTCTCCCGGCCGCCCGGCTCGCGAGCCCGCCGACACCACGGGCACACGTCGTCCGCCGGCGCGAAGCGCCCAGCGCAATCAGGACAGAGGCTATAGCCGCCCACCGCGAGATTTCACCACCTGACTCGCCCTCGCGTTTCTATCTCGCGCTCAACTATGTCAGCCAACGTGCGCGCGTGGCTCCTCAATTCCTTTTCGAGATCACCTCGCGACGCTGCACTGGCCGGGATGACTGGCGCATACGTGATGTTGATTACGATCGGGACTCCGCGCGAGGAGCCGCCCGGCATCGGCCCCGCCATCGCGCCGACAGCCGGCGCGATCATCATCGGCGCCGCGACCATCGTGACCGCCGCGACGCGGCGGATCGCGGCGAGCACCGGGGCCGGCTTGAAGGTCTCGGCAATCGTCTGAATCAGATTGACCTGGCCGAGCTGATGCAGCGGCCCGAGCGGCGGCGGCGAATGGCCTTTAAAATGGCCCAAAATGGTGCTGCCGATCTTGCCCAGGACGGGGATTATGTGCGCCGTCAGGCCGAAGGTCATCCCGTTAGCGATGCCCATCAGGATGCTCGCGCCAAGACCTTTCCAATCGATCGATCCGAAATATTTCTTGATAGCGTCCCAGTGTTTATAAACTTCGTAGGCGGCAACCCCAAGCACGACGGCGCCGGCCACAATGGCCGCGATCCAGCCAAACCCGAAGGCAGCCGCAGCATCGTAGAGCCACTGCGCGGCGGTAAGCGCTTTCGTCGCGAGCTCCAATGACCGGATGGCGAAAACGCCAGCCTTCACGTAAGAGACCAAGCCGCTAAACACACTCAACCCGGAGCCGAGCAGCTTAAGAGCCCAGCCTGCGGCAGCGATGCCCGTGACGGTCAGGCCTATGCTTCCGAGTGCGAACACGATTTTCCCGACCCATGGATACGCGTCGATTAGATGCCGAGTCGCCTCACTCACGCCCTTTAGTGCATCAATCACGTTGGTGAGTGTTTGGAGCATCGGCGTGCCGAGGCTGTTCTTCAAGGCCTCCCACGAGTGCGCGAGCAAGGTGACTTGCGCGCCAAAAGTAGCGGCTCGCGCGGCCTGCTCCGCCGAAAGCGCCGCGCCGTTGTCCTCGCGGATTGCCTGAGCAGCGCGCCGCATCTTTCCAACATTGTCGAGCAGCGGTAGAAGTTCCGCGCCCATGGCCTTATCGATGTGCATGTCGGCGAGCACACGTATTTTGCTCGCGGCATCCAGCCCTTCAGTTCGCGCGCGCACCTGCTCCAGGATGCCGAATAGCCCCTGACTGAGGTCGAGATTAGCGTTCTCGGCGATGTCCGGGAGCTTACTTACGATCGAGGCCATGAGCTGGGCGCCGCGGCCACCGGGCAAGAGCATCTGCGCCTCGCCGGCAATCGCGGTCAGATCGGCAAAATCCGAGTGCGCTATTTTTGCCGCCGACGACATCCGCGCGACGGCGTAGACTGTTTGCTGTGCCGAGTCACGCGACATCGCGAACTGGCGTTGGGCCGCAGCCATGACATTCACGACCTCGGTCGAGCCGACTGCTAGGTTTTCATGGGCCGAGGTTATGAGCTGGATTGTTTCGCTATAGGAAATCCCCGTTGCGTCAGAGAGGCGAAGCGCATCATCGGCGGCCTTCTGTGCGTCCGTGAAGTTGTGCAGGGTCTGATAAGCTTGGCGCCAGGCATCCGTATATTCCTCGGCCGAGGCGGAGAAGTGGACTGCCGCGAAATCCTCCGCGTGCCGCTTGAGCGCCTCCAACTGCTCGGACCCAATACCTGTCGCTGCGGCCACGTCGGCGATGGATGACTGCATTGCCGCAGCCGCCTCCGTTACCTTATGCATACCCTCGGCGATCGCTGCGAAGGCGGCAGATTCGGCAACCGCGCTGGCCACTTCGCCGAGGGTTTTTGTGGTCTCGGCGACCTTTTGGATGCTGGCGCTGGCCTCGTCGATCGCCCGCAGGCGCATCGCAAAGTCGAGAAGCTTCTCAGTTGCCATTCCTACCCTTCCCGTTCGTCTCCGTGCGAGAGCTTCACCCGGTTTGCTGCCGACTCGCTTCTTCGAGGCGGCGGTTGAACTCGGCGGCGCCGCGCACCCAGAACGCGATCTCCTCGAAGTCCATTGTCATCAGCTCTGCGGCTGAAAACCCGAAGTGAACTAGCCCCGCGAGGCTGCCGGCATCAAGGCCGGCCCCGGAAAATTTGGGGCGACTTCGGCCTGGAGCGCGAGCACGTCTGCCAGCTTCATCTCCTGCAGATCTTCCACCGCGATCGCCTTGCCGTCGATCTGGACAAGCCTGGCCATCAGCGCGAACAGAAATAAGCTCGCGTCAGTAGCGGCCACAATCTGCGCGCGGCGCAAGTCGTCTCCGACCCCCTCGCGGATAGCGGCGGTCCTGCCGCTGGGAAGAGTGACTGTTTTGGCTCCCGCGAACGCGTCAGCCGCATCGGGAACTGTGATGTTGAGTGCCATCTTTCCTCCTCTCTTCTTTATCCAAGCGCAACGCGCGCTGTTCGTTTACAGACCAAGATCATGCGAGACGAAGCCGGGGAGACCGGCGGCTCGGGTGGACGACGTAGCCCCGAGCCCGCCGGCAGGTTATCGACCTCGCGGGTCCCGACTCCGCGCTCCCCGGCAATCAACGAATGGCCATCTCATCCGCCTTGCGCACGACCTCCGCGCACTGAGCTAAGGCAGCCTCGTGGCTCTGCGTCTGCTTTTTAAGGGTGGCTTTTATATCCCGCAGTATGACAGCCAATTCTCCCTCTCCTTCCGCAGTGAGCTTCAGCTCGACAACCCGCGTGAGCATCTCGTCGAAAGCGCACAAGACTGCGGTGAGCTTTTGCAGCTCTGCCCGCGCCGCTTCGTACTCGTCCCGGTAGCCCGTCTTCGCGTCAGCCATTTTGCGCCGGACCTCCTGCGGTTCGATCCGCATACGGCGGGGCACTATCATCGAGCGCCTTCGCGATCAGCGCCCCGGCCTTGCCAAGCTCGCGCCAGGCGTCATCGCCCTCGGGCTCGGCCAGGAATTTATCGATCGCGTCGCGCGCCAGCTCCGCCAGTTCCGCCGCGTTTGCTCCCGCAGCCTCGCCGCCGGCGTCGGCGTCCATTTCGGCCAGTGCTTCATCGACGACCTGACGGCCCTTCAACGCGCCCGCGCGGTTGATACTCACGCGATCGCCGCCAGCGAGCTGCCCCGGCCGGAGCCGAAGGTTGCGTTCGATTTGCGTTGCCACTTCCGGATCAGCCCGCACAGCGGCCGGCCGGGCAGCGCCGAAAACAGTTTGCTCGCGGCGCCATGCCTCGCCTTCGGCGATGAGTTTCTCAGGGGTCGTCTTCAACAACCGCGCGACGCTCAGCAGCTCTGGACTGTGTGCGCCCCGCGCGGCGCGCGCGCTGGCGTGATTGCGGCTGTCCCGTGCCCTGAGCTTTTCAACCGGTATACGAAGCAACCGGGCAACTTTTTGGCGCGTCTCCTCCTCGGTATCGCCGATGGGTGTCGAGCTCGCGTCCAAATGCGCCCCGGGCTTTTGCGGCGCGTTGTGGCTCCCGGTCGGTCGGACCTTCACGGCCGGGATGGCCTCCTCATCACTCACGATGATCGGCGCGCCCAAGTGGAGCGGATTTGCTTTAGTTATCGCCATTGTCAACCCTCATATGCGGGCGTTCGTTCGCGGACGTGCCGGGGATCGGGGCGAACTGCCTGAACCAAAATTCCGCTTCGACGGTCACCGGCCGCGCCAGCTCGCGGATGCGCAAACGGCTCAGATATTCTTTGGCGCCGCGTTTCTCGACCGTCACGCCTTGCACAGTGAGACCAGTCACGCGCGCGCCTTCGTCGTTCATCAACGCCGTAAGGTGGTCGATTTCGACCCCGTACCAACGGAGCGCATGCAGTCCGCGCGCAACCTGGTCGCTGTCGCGGGCAGGGTCTTTCGGTGCCGGCGTATGCGAAAGCATCTGCACGTCGCTCGCGAAGCTCCGAGCGAGCGCGACGGCCGTTTCATACTTGCCGCTCGCCAGATGCTCGCGGACGGCCGCGACGGTCTCACGGATGCGCGCGGCGGCTCCCCGCTCCGCTTCCGGATTCGCGAACTTCAGTTCGCCGATCCAGCGCAGCAAGCGATAGATCTCGCCCTTCGCGCTGATGGCCGGGTCTTCAATCGCGGCGACCGCCGCTTCCGCCGCCGTGGTGATCGCGGATTTCTGTTCCTCTGTCATCTCCGTCAACCTCGCTTGGTTGCATCGTTGCAACCGTTCGGGCATTTCCAATAGCCGCGCGGCAACCTGCCGCCGCTCAAAAGGTTCGGCGACCACCACGAGCCGCATGCCTCGCATTTCAGTTGTACGTTGGAGGCGCTCAGAATCTTCACGCCCGCCTTCTTCAATTCGGCTTCGGTAAATCGCTTCGGTGCTGCCATTCGATCCTCCTCAATTCGTTTTGTTAGGCGACAGCCTTCGCTGGCCGCCGTTGCGTCGCCGCTAACTCGCCTCGAATTAGGTCATCTTCTGTGATGGGAAGGCCCAGCATCCCGAACAGGATGCGCAGGCGCGCGACAAAGAGCGCGCCATGGGAAATCAAAAGCCTGATCTGATCATCCGACGGCCACCGGACCTTTGCGCCAGGCTGACTCTCCTCTAAGTCCGCGAGTGCCAGCAATTCCGACAAACGTTCCCGGTCCGCTATCACGCTCGACAGGAGGAACTCGGCGGCCAAATCCTCCGGCTCGCCGAGCGGCGGATAACAATCAAACGTCCGGGAGCGCCGGAATCTCGCAAGCTCTCGCGCCTGCATCAAAACGCTATCGCCGAACTCGACCTCTATGCAGCCGCGAAAGAGAGCATGTGCCTTCGCGAATCTGCCGGCCATTCTCGATTCGGCTTCCCAGAACCTGTCCCCAATGCTTCCTCCTTCTTCCCATCGGGAAGCAGCGTTTTCCGCCGCACGTCGCCGGCGAGTAGCGATCAGCAAGGTTCCCGCCTCAACCAATTCCCCGAACCTCTGCTCGCCCTCGCGAGCCAGCCAGGCCTTATCGATCGGCGCTACATCCATTTTCCCCTCCTGGCGGAGCCTCAATGGCTCCCGCAATAAATTCTAGATCGCTTTTCACGCATCCGAGCGTATGATCTCTAGCAAGCTTCCATCCGGGCGCCGGAGCGTAACCGCGCCGGCCCGAATCCCGACGATTCGATCGCCCGGCTGCATCACGCCGCGAAGCTTCGCCCGAAACAGTTCCGGCGGCCATGTCTGCCAGGACGCCGCACGTTCGTTCGCCTCGATCTGCGTCTCCACTTCAGCCGGCGGCGGCGCCAGATTCGCGCCGCATCGCCAGCAAGAACCCGACGCGGCGCCGTGCCCCATCTCCGGCGGCTCATCCGGCCGCTTCGTGAGCTGTTCGATATCGTCCATAACGAGCGCAATCCTCCCCTCAATAATTTCCGCGGCGCGCGAGATCCCGGACTCCCGCACGAGTTGCGACACCAATCCTTCGATCTTCAGGAAAGCCTCTTGCCGCAGTTGCCGCCGCGTCGCCTCATCGCCTTGTCCCGCCGCTTTGCACAAGGCGCGCCGCCGTTCCAAAAACTTTCCGACCAGGCCGTCAATTCTCGCCGTGTTTCCCTGGTATGAGCCGTCCAGCCAGGCCGCTAGCGTAGCGGGCGCCATCCCGATCTCGCCGGCGATCCCGACGATTGTATTTCGTCCGCGAATCGTCGCCGCCAACTCCGCGCGGAAGTTCTCACTATTCTCGGGAACGGCCATCACCGGCGCTCGCTCCCCTCTCGCAGTATCCTGACCCCGATTTCCGTCAATATCTCGGCCACATTTGGATGCCCCGACAGCGCCTTGGCTATAGCGCGAAAGCGCCGAATCATCGGTTCTTCGTCCGAGGCCGTTTTCTCACGATCGCGATAGCCCATGGCGTCCTTAAGCTTTGCGGGCAGACTCGCAAGGTAATACTCGCGTCCGCCGCCGCGACCGATGCGATGCCGAAACTTCCAGCCCTCGCGTTTGGCCTTTTTGCTCATGCCCTCCGTCGTCCCAGGAAACAGCCCCATCAACTCGCCGCCGCGCCGATTACGCAGCTCAAGCAATTCGCGTGCGCTAAGAATCTCCTTATTCAGTCCGCCCGACACTGTGCCGCCTCTACAAATGCACCGAGCGCCGCGAGCCTCCGCTCGGAGCTACGGATTTGCGCGATCAGATCGGCGTGGCGTGCCCGCTCGCTCGTGATCGCATCATTGGGGTCGAACACCGCCGCGCCGCGCCCCGCGCGCGGCGGAAACGGGCCGCTGTTGCGAATCAGCGTGTAAACGCTGCCCTTGCATCCGCGCTTGCGCTCCTCGACGCGGACGTAGCCGCCCTTGATCAGCGCCGCGAGATATTTTTCAGCGGCCTTTCGCCGCACGGCGCACAGCGCGATCAGCTCCGCGATTCGGAACTGCCGATTCATCCGCATCGCGTGCCACAGCCGGCCGCGCGCCGCGCTGGGCGCTCCCGCCAAGTCACGCTGCTGCGGCATCGGTCGTCACCTTCACCGGCCATGCATCGCCCGCGCTCTCAGGCGCCGGCGCACGGTTCGGCCGCTTCAGCGAATACGAAAACTCGAAATTCTCGGGCAGATCGTCGAGCGCGACGCGGCGCTTGTTGCGACGGCGCGCGAGCTGCTCAAGGCGTTCGAGTCCAATCCGGACTGCGCGAACGCTGCCTTGTGTCTCCTCTTGGAGACGCCGCAAAAGGTCATCCGCGACCTCGACCTCGCACAGCTCCGCGGCCAGCAGCTTCACGTCGCGCAAATCGCAGGCTTGGAACTCGATCCAATGGGCGACGCGGCTGGCGAGCTGCGGCCATCGCTGCACCGCGCGCGGAAAATCGTGCATCCCGATCAGGATGAGAGGCGCGGAGGTCTGGTCGTGAACCGTCCGTAACACCTCAACCAATTCGAGCCGTTTGGTCAGCCGGTCCGCCTCGTCGATAAAGACCGCGCGCGGCGCCGCCTTGAGCGCCGCGATCACCCGCTGGAAATTCTGCCGCGAGCCGAACGCGCGCTCCGCGCCGAGTTCGACCGCCAGATCGCCGAGCATCCAGGTCGGCGACCAGATCGGAACGGCTTCGAGCCAAACCGCATCCTCGACTAGGCAAACCGATTTGGCCGCCGTGCTTTTGCCGAATCCGACTGGCCCAGAGACTAGCCCGATTCCTGGGGTGCCGGGAGATCGGAACAAGAGCGAATGCGCCGCATGCTGAAGCCGGCGGAGGTTCACGATTGGCGCGACAAGATTTTTCATCCCACCGCCCTCCCGATCGACCGATCCCGTCGCCGCAAACTCTGAATTTCGGGCAACGGCATCACAGAGTCAACAAAATCTTTTTCGTCCCCCGTCCAGTCCAAGCGCGGCTTCGCGAGGATCTCCTGGTAGCGCGCGACCGTTGCCGCCGCCTCTTGCTCTTCGTCATAGTTGCCAGCCGCGCGCCGCGATCTCTCGCGATCGGCGGCCCATCGGTCGAGATCGCGATGGTCGGCGTGCTCCTCGTGCAGTTCGGGCACAGCCGGCGGATTCAACGCCTGAATCGCCGCCTGCACCATCGGCGAATCCACCATCGCGACCTCTTCCGGTACGGCGAGCGTCGTTCCACGATCCGCGCCCTGCTGCGCGATGGCGTCGGCGACGCGCTCCGGCGTGAATTTGCGCTTCACCCTGACGTGCTCCGCGTGCTTCTCGCGCTTCCATTGGCGCTGCGCTCCGCGCGCGAGCAGCGTCATCTCGCGGAGCGCCAATCCGTCGCGCTCGTCGTTGCGGGCGACGAACAGGAAATTCGGCGGGTCGAAGCAGTAAAGCTCGCCCATGTTCTCCGAGCGCCCGATCCGGATCTTTTTCCCGATGATCGCGGCCATCCCGTCGTGCCAGAAGCGGGCGCGAGCGAAATGCACGCCGTCCTTCAGCACCGCCGCCTCGCCGCAATCCGCGAGCAAAACGTCCAGCACCCGCTCCGGCACCCAGCGGGGTTTCCCGCCGGCCTCAAGCCACGCCGCCCACGCCTGTTTCGGACTCATGCCGAGTCCGCTGTGAACGTCGTTCGCGTAAACGTCGTCGATCCATCGGTCGAGCCGCGCCTGCAATTCCGCGGCGGTGTATTTCACCGCGAAGATTTTGCCCTGGCCCTTGCCCAGGCGTCGCGCGAACTCCTCACGCGATTCGATCGCCCGGCGCTCGCCCGGATTCGCGCCGATATAGCCGCCGCACCACGGCGCGAACCCATGCATCACGCTTCGGATGAAGCGCTCGATAAAAGGTTTTTTGTCGCCGGAGAACGGCGGCACCACGATCGAGCCGATATCCAGGTCGATGAGGGCGGTCTGGAAGCGGCGCGAAAGATATTCCTTTCCCTGGTCGTGGCGGATATTCGCGGGCACGCCGAGCCGCCTGGCGACCTTGCGCGTGCACAGCAACGCGGCCTCGGCGTTCGCGGTCGGAGTGAGCACCGCCGCCGGCATCCGCGTCGCCACGTCGATCGCGGCGGTCATGTAATGGCGGCCATCGGTGCAAAGGATATCGATCGGGGAGCCGTCGATCTCGACGATCTGCAAAGGCTCCGTGACATCGTAATCCGCGCGGCCGAGCGAAACCAAGTGGCGGCTCTTCCATGCGTCGGGGTTCGAAATCAGCAGGAACTCGCTGGGGTTTTGCGCTTTCCAACGCTTAAGCCATCTGACAACCCCGTCGTAGCTCGGAACGCGCACGTCGTCGCCCGCGAACTGCGCGCGCGCGCCGGCCAGGATCTGCCGCGTGCTCAACAGATGGTTGTGCGCGACCATCGCCAGGATGAAGTCGCGGAGTTCTGGCTGCGTATCGATGAGGCCGGTCCCGGCGCGATTCCCATAGCGCGGCGCCAATCCGTTTAGGCCGTCGCGCCTGCTAGCACGATGCCATCCGAGGACCGTGGCGGCCTTGATCTCCGGCCATCCCGTGCGGGTCTCCGCCGAGACCGGAATCTGATTCTGATTGTAAAGCTCGCAGAACTTCGGGACCGCAGGATAGAGCGCCAGGCCGGAGGAGCGCGCGAACTCGCGCAAGGCGCTCACGATATCGGCTTTCGCTAAGCCTGCGAGGCGCCGCCACTCGGGCATCGTCATCGAGCCGCTCATCGCCGCGCCCTCGCACGTCGCCGCCGCCGTTCATAACGGGACGGCCAGATTTCTTGCGGCCTCAACCCAAGAGCGTGGGCGATGATCCGCTCGCACTTCGGGTATGACCGATCGAGCGCATCGCGGAGAGTGTTCCGCCGATAACCGTGCTGAAAGGAAAGAGCGCGAAGGGATACCCCCTGCTTGTGGAGCGCCGCGATGACATCTTCACGATCCCAATCAGCGGAATCGTTTGACAGAGCCGAGGAGGGCGGAGAATATGAGCGTATGCCCATACCGGGCAGATTGTCAGGTTAAACCAGACAAGTCAAGAGATATCCGCTTTGAAACGACGCCCGTCCGCTAAGCGCCAACCCAGTACGGCCGCCCGCGAGAAAAGGCTTGAGGAGGCCGGCCTACGAATAAACCGGTTGAACGATGAAATCGAGGCGTATCGGCGGGATCTCGCTGCTCGGATCGACGCGGCGTTTGCTGATCGAAAGATTGCTAACCTCGCCCGCGTTATGAGTGTTTCCCGTAGCTCGATCTATGAATGGCGCTCAGGCAAATCGGTGCCCGAGTTTCAGAATTTGATCATGCTTTCTCTTTTACTTGGGGTATCTATCGGTTGGCTGGTTGGTGGAATCGGACCAATGCGCCCAGGGGGCGAGCAACCACAAGGCTACGTCCTACCCCAGCAACTCGGGAACGGGATTTCTCCACTGGCTTTCGCGTCAACGCTGCTGGAAGAAATCGATCTGCAGAGGATACAGAAGTACGTGATCGTGAAGGTCGAAGACGACGCTATGGAACCGACGCTCAAGCTGGGTGAGTTGGCGTTGGCCGTCGTCACGGGTGATGGCGCCGGCGCGGCCGCACCTGGCAAGAGCGGTCTTCGGCTTCTCAAGGACGGCCGGATCAGGCGCGTACAATGGCGGCACGATTCCACGGCCGTCTTTAGTTGCGACAATCCGCTTTATCGGCCCGAGATCACCACTTGGAAGCCCGGCGATCCGGATTTGATTCGGGGCCGCGTGATCTGGCGCGGCGGCCCCATCTGAAAACCGGTCGTCACTGCTGAGCGGTTTTTCCTTCCGGCGAAAATGGTTCCCCAGGGGAACATTGTCTATTCGACGCTTACGCGATGGTCGTCACTCACGACTAATTCTATAAGACATTTAGGCATCAACCGGGCCGCTTGGGCGAAATACGTACCAGTGGTACCTATTTGCGTGTGGTGACCGGTTGCAGCCGCACAGCGCCCATAAGAAACGCTGAATTATGTCAGTCCGTCCGTTTTGGACTCATAGATCAAACCATGTGCGTAACTCCGAACTCGCGCCGCCACATCTGCCTCAATTAGCACGTTATAGCCCGCCGTTTAGATCAAACCATGTGCGTAACTGAGGCGTCCGAATAATGCCCTCCGCCTGGTGTCGCCAGCCCCGAAAAGTGTAAGCGTCGCGCGCGTTTTTAGCCCTGCCGTCCCGCCAGGTCCCGCCACGTCCCGCCTGGTCCCTAATAGATCAAACCATCTGCAAAGTCACAGCGGGCTATTCGGCCATTCGAGAAGACAATCCACAGACACTGGGACTCGGTGGCGGAGAGGGGGGGATTTGAACCCCCGAGACCCTTCCGAGTCTACACGCTCTCCAGGCGTGCGCCTTAAACCGGGCTCGGCCACCTCTCCGCGTATTTTTTCCGCATCCCATGCCGTCGGTCGATGAGCGCCGCGAGGCCTCGGTGAGGCACTCTCGTTGGTCGGTCACATCGAAAGGACGCGCACGGACGTGCCGGTAGTATGCCATCGCGCGCGGAGCGCCCGCCACTATGGTGGACTGGGATGCTGCTGGGTCAGGCAATGAATCGCGCCCAGGCCCAGGACAAGGTCGGTACACGGGATCGGGATCACGCGGCGGCCCGGAAACAGCTGGCCCAGCGTCGCGATCGCCTCGCGATCCGCCGGACAATCGAAGACCGGCACGAGCACTCCGCCATTGGCGATATAAAAATTGGCGTACGACGCCGGCAGGCGAGCGTCCTCGTAATGCACCGGCGACGGCATCGGCAGCGTCTCGATTCTGAACGGCCGCCCGTCCTGATCGCGCATCGTGCGCAGGCGCTTCAGGTTGTCCTGGAGCGGGCGATAATTCTCGTCGCCCGGGTTCTCCTCAATCACGGTGACGATCGTATCCGCGCTGACGAATCGCGCGAGGTCGTCGATATGACCGTCGGTATCGTCGCCCACGATTCCCTCGCCCAGCCAGAGCACGTTGCGGACGCCAAGGTATGTGCGGATGTAATCCTCGATTTCGGCGCGGCTCAGCGCGGGATTGCGATTCGGATTCAGCAGGCATGATTCAGTGGTGAGCAGCGTGCCCGCACCGTTCACGTCGATCGAGCCGCCTTCGAGGATTATGCCGGGCTCGATCACTTCGAAGCCGTAGCGCTCTCCCAGGCGGTGAGGCACGATATCGTCCAGATCGTACGCGCCCCACTTCTCGCCCCATGAGTTGAAGCGCCAATCGAGCGCGAGCTGCGACGCGCCTTCCGCGGCGACGCGATTGACGAAAATCGGACCGAAGTCGCGAATCCACGAATCGTTGGTGGGAATCGAAAGCAGCTCGATCCGCTCCATCCGCGCGCCGGCGCCGCGCACCATCGCACGCACCTCGTCGAATGCGCTCGCGTCCCTGACCAGTAGGCGCACCGGTTCGCACTCGGAGAGCGCCGCCGCTATCCGGGCAAAGATCGGCGGCACCGGCTCGAACTTGCCCGGCCAGGTGGCACGGTTATGCGGCCATACGAGGTAGGTCGCTATATGCGGCTCCCATTCGGCCGGCATCCGATAGGCCGCGAGCAGTTGCCGATGGGCTGCGGGAATTTCTTGCATTGGCGGAGCGGAAGATTCGGTCAGTTCAGAAACCTGCGGGTCAGATCGCCGTAGGCGTCAAGCCGCCGATCGCGCAAGAACGGCCAGTCGCGCCGGGTCTGCTCGATTTTGTCCAAATCGCACTCGACGACCAGGATTTCTTCGGCGGTGGAACTCGCACGCGCGATCACTTCGCCGAAAGGATCGGCAACGAAGGTGTTTCCCCAGAACTCGAGTCCATCCTCGACGCCGACGCGATTGACCGC
Organism: uncultured Pseudomonadota bacterium; assembly: GCA_963759165.1. Taxonomy (GTDB): domain Bacteria; phylum Desulfobacterota; class Binatia; order Binatales; family Binataceae; genus DATJOQ01. The sequence goes on from CAVWXK010000002.1 coordinate 393,391, forward strand.
CGCGACGAAGACCCCGTTGGCGATCGCGTGGCCGCGCTGGACCGTCTCCCAGGCCGCGTGCTGGCGACGGCGGACGTCGGCGACTTCGCCGCGATGCCATCCGATCGCGGTCGGGTAGAAGATAATCTGGGCGCCGGCGAGCGCCGTCAGCCGCGCCGCCTCGGGGAACCACTGGTCCCAGCACACCAGAATGCCCAGCGTGCCGTGCTCGGTGCGATGGGCGGAAAAGCCGAGGTCGCCCGGCGTGAAATAAAATTTCTCGTAATAGCGCGGGTCGTCCGGGATATGCATCTTGCGATAGCGCCCCGCGATCGCCCCGCTCGAATCGAGCACCACCGCGGTATTGTGGTAGAGGCCGGCGGCGCGCCGCTCGAATATCGAGGCGACGATTACGATCTTTCGCGCGGCGGCGACGCGGCCCAACGCGTCGGTGGTGGGGCCGGGAATCGGCTCGGCCAGGTCGAACAGCGCGGCGTCTTCCGATTGGCAGAAGTAGCGCGAGCGAAACAGCTCGGGCAGGCATACCACGCTCGCGCCGCTATCTGCCGCCTCCCCGACCCGGGTTATCGCCCACTCCAGATTGACGCCGGGTTCCATCGCACACGCCATCTGGATCAGACCGACGCTGATTCGCTGATTCGCCGCCACCTTTTCTTGATAGCAACCGCCGCCGCCGCACGCCAGACGCAAGCGTCGGGTGACGCCGGAAATGGCAGTTGCTCAGCAGACGAGCAACCCACCCGGCTTTCACCGCGAAATCCGCACATTACATGCAGGCATCAATATTGCTGTTCGAGCTTGCTTCAGAGTTCTTGGTTCGAACAGATTTCGTCACGCGAGATTGGAGGAGAGTGATTGTGGGAGCGAACAGTAAGCAAGGTTGGTGTCTGTTTGTGTTCCTGGTCGGGTTCGCGTTCTTGCCTGCGGGATTGTCCTATCTGGGACCGTTATTCACGCTGGTCGGTCTGGCGTGTCTGGTGGCCTCGCTGATTGGCTTCTACCGCATCAAGCAACCCGCACATGGGCCACACGGACTTGCGCCGGCCGGCGGGGCAAAAGCAAAGCATGCGATGTGAAACGGTGCTTGAGGGAGAATGGCAGTGAAAATCGTAGGACTTATCGTAATCGTGCTCGGATGGCTCATCGCTGTAGGCAGTACCCAGGTTTCCAATACCGGCCTGCAGCTATTCGTGGCCGTGCTGGGACTAGTGGTTTCGTCAGTTGGCGTGATCGGGGTTCTTAACCGGGCCCATCTCGAGCACGCAATCTGGAAAAGCTGAGCTATCGGAGACTAAGTGATGCTTGCAACGATGAACAAATTGCGTCGCAGAATTTCATTCCTCATTGCCGCCTTGTGGCTGTGTGGTTGGCTGGTCCCCACTATGGTGAGCGCCGACGATCACGCGGCTGCCGGCGCGCCAGTCCAGTACGCTCAGGCGCAGGCGGCGGCACCAGCGGCTGCCGCCCCAGCCCCGGCACCAGTGCCGATCACTGATGCGGACCTCAAGGCAGTTGCGGGTCCGAAGGCCGAGGATCTGGCCAAGGGCGATCCGGGCGGGACTTTGACTGGTACGGTAAACGATATCGTGATCAGCGATCCCAAGAAGGGCTTGACCTTGGCCGACCTGGTCAACATGGTCGGGCAGAATCGCATCGCCATCAATCTCGTTTGGACCCTGATCACCGGCTACCTGGTCATGTTCATGCAGGCCGGCTTTGCGGCGGTCGAAACCGGGCTGTGTCGGGCCAAGAACGCGAACCACACCATGATGATGAACTTCATGGTGTACGGTTTCGGGCTGTTCGCCTATTGGGTCATGGGGTTCGCGATCCAGCAGGGCGGCTGTGCGCCGATCGCCAACCTGGGCGGACTGAACCCGCTCAACGGCGAGTTTACCGCGACCGTCCTGGGTAAGCCCTGGGGCCTGTTCGGAACCAAGGGCTTTTTCTTGAGCGGCTCAACATACGACGTTGGCATAATGGTGATGTTCCTGTTCCAGATGGTGTTCATGGATACCGCGGCGACGATCGTCACCGGCGCCGCGGCGGAACGCTGGAAGTTTGCCGCCTTTGCGATGTCGAGTATCATCATCGGAGCGATCACCTACCCGCTCTATGGTAACTGGGCCTGGGGCGGAGGCTGGCTGTCGCAGCTTGGTACCAATTACCATCTGGGCCACGGCTATTGTGACTTCGCCGGCTCGGGAGTGGTCCATGCAGTGGGCGGAATTACCGCACTTGCGGTCTCGATGATCATCGGGGCACGGATCGGCAAGTACAATCGCGATGGCAGGCCCAATCCGATGCCCGGCCATGACATCACCATGGTCCTGATTGGATGCTTCATCCTCGCCTTCGGCTGGTTCGGGTTTAATCCGGGCAGCACGCTGGGCGCATCAGGAGCCGGCAACCTGCGCATCGGCTCGATCGCGGTTAATACGATGCTCGCGGGAGCGACGGGGTCGTTCGGCGCCATCCTCTACATGTGGATTCGCTTCGGCAAACCGGACGCGTCGATGACGGGTAACGGACTTTTGGCCGGCCTGGTAGCCATCACCGCTCCCAGCGGATTCGTCAACACGGTGGGGGCCGCGCTGATCGGCTTCGCAGCCGGGCTGTTGGTATGCCTGAGCGTCGAGTTCGTCGAACGCGTGATGAAGGTTGACGATCCGGTCGGCGCGATCTCGGTGCACGGAACCTGCGGGCTTTGGGGCGTAATCTCGGTCGGCTTGTTCGCCGACGGCGCCAGCAATTACGGCGGCAGCTGGAACGGCATCGACGGCTCCGTTCGCGGGCTCTTCTACGGCGATCCGAGTCAGCTCGTTGCACAACTCATCGGATGCGCCACTCTGGTCGGGATCGTCTTCACACTCTCGTACCTGCTAAATTGGCTGGTCGATGTACTGGTAGGTCAGCGTGTGGACGCCGCCAGCGAGCTTGAAGGGCTGGACCTGCCCGAAATGGGAGCTTTAGGGTATCCTGAATTTCAATTGGTGACTCCGGGTCTCGGCCGTTCGGTCGAAACCGCGGGGGACTAGAGGAGGGTTTCATATGACAGGGCAAATCATCTTTGGGGTCGTTATCCTCGCAGTCTTCGTACTACTGCAGTTCGTAAAGCCGGGTAAGAGCGTTTTCGACAAATAGTGGAAGCGACGATGGCGGCAATGTTAGAAGGGCGTCACGAGGATTTAACTGTGAAGACGGATCGACCGACGCCGATTGTTCGCGATGCGCAGGCCCTGCTGCGGCGAGGAATTGAGGCGCTCGAGCGCGAACGTTTCGAAGAGGCCCACGTGCTCCTCAAGCAGGCGGCCGCGCTCAGCCCTCAATCACCGGAGGTCTTTCTCGCCTTGGGGATCGTCCAGACACGCTTGCTGCTGATCCCCGAGGCGGTCACAGCGCTGGAAACCGCGATCGGCCTCGCGCCGGCCAACTTCTACCCGCACTTTCGCTTGGGCGAGCTGTACATGCGGGTTGGGGTGCCTACCAAAGCCAGGGAGGAGCTCAATCGGGCCATGGAGCTGAGCGAAAACGCGGAACAGCGCCGAATGGTTCGTGAGATGAACGCAATCGATGCCAAGCGCGCGTCAAAACGCGCCTGGCGTCCCGACTTCGGCCGCCTGGTCCGAAGACGAAGGACAACGCAATGATTAGACAACGCTCTGGCATCCTGATTTTGGGCTCGGCAACCGCTGCCGCGATCGTACTTGTGTGCTTCTTCAAGGCACCGCCGATCGCGGTCTGTGCCGGAACTCTGATGGCGGTTGCCTTTCTCCTGCTGCGCAATCGGACGAATGAATCTGAAGGCAAAGTGAATACAAATGAAAAAAATTGAAGCAATCATAAAGCCGTTCACCTTGGATGCGGTCAAGGAAGAACTTGGACGAGTGGGGATCAGTGGCCTCACTGCCTATGAGGTCAAAGGCTTCGGCAGACAAAAGGGCCATACCGAAATGTACCGCGGCGGAGAGTACGTGGTCGACTTCCTGCCCAAGATCAAGCTGGAGATTGTGGTTCGCGACGGCGATCTCGCGCCGGTGATTGAAGCCCTGATTCGCAAGGCTCACACCGGGAAGGTGGGCGACGGCAAGATTTTTGTAACCACGCTCGACGATGTGATCCGCATCCGGACCAAAGAGCACGGCGAGGACGCAATCTGAGTTTGCCGCGATAGCCGGCCTGATTGTCTGCATATAGATGGTAGTCGGACTCGTACTGATTCTGATCGCGGTGTTGCTGGGCCCGGTCCTGGTAAAGCCGATCGAGCGCAACATCGAGATCTTCTTCCTCGGCGCCGGCGCGCTGGCTGCGGGCTTCAGCGGACAATGGAGCCTGGCGTTGCTCCACGCGGCCGCCACCGAGCCGATCGCGCTGACGTGCGCGGTACTGGTGTTCGGTGCGTTGGCGCGTCTGCTGAGGCCGACGCTGGACCGCGGCGTCGAGCGACTGGTGAAAGTTGTCTCGCCCCGAGTGCTCTATTTTGTTCTCATCGTCTCGCTGGGACTGCTGTCGAGTGTGATCACGGCGGTGATCGCGGCGCTGGTCCTGGTCGAGGCGATTGCGTTGCTGGGAATGGATCGCAAAAGCGAGATCGAGGCGGTGGTGTTGGCCTGCTTCGCGATCGGCCTCGGCGCCGCGCTTACGCCGGTAGGCGAGCCGCTGGGAACGATCGCGATCGCCGCGCTCAAGGCGGACTTCTGGTATCTGGGGCGTCTGATCGGGCCGCTGGTCGTGGTAGGAATCCTGATCGTGGGCGCGTTAAGCCTGCTGCTGCCGGCGCATCACGGCCGCTCGCTCAAGGCCGCGCGCGATGACGACTCGTGGACCGACGTCGCGATCCGCGCGGGCAAGGTCTACATGTTCGTCGCCGGGCTGGTCGGCCTGTCGTGGGGGCTGCGGCCGCTGGTCGATGAGTACATCAGCAAGATGCCGCAGGCGTTGCTGTTCTGGCTCAACGGCATCTCGGCCGTCGTGGACAACGCGACCTTGACGGCCGCGGAGATCGGACCGCGGTTGACCGCCGCCCAGCAGCGAGGCGTGTTGATGGGATTACTGATCAGCGGCGGAATGCTTATTCCCGGAAACATCCCGAACATCGTGGCCGCAGGGCGGCTGGGGATTTCGAGCCGCGAATGGGCACGAGTCGGGTTGTTCACCGGACTCCCGCTGATGGGGCTCTGCTTCGGCGTCCTTTATTGGCTGGTGTGAGAGGAGGAGCAGGCGCTTACGCCTGGACCGGAACCAGCGTGCCGGTCAGCGAATGCGCGGTGGCCAGCTCAATCCGAACTCGAACCGTATCGCCGGGTCCGATACCGCTTCGCGCCGGAAAAACCACGGTCTTGAATTGCGGCGTCTTGCCGGCGAGCATCCCGCCGCCTCGCCGCGCCGGTCCTTCGACCAGCACCGGATAGTCGACTCCGATGATCGCTCGATTGCGCTCCAGCGAGATCGCTTCCTGAAGCGCGATTACCGCCGACAGCCGGAGGCCTTTCTCGGTTTCGCTGACGCTCTCGCCATGCTTGTAGGCGCGCGTGTTCTCGCGCCGCGAATACTTGAAGGTGAAGGCCGAGTCGTAGCGAACGCGCTTCATCAATTCGAGAGTCGCCTGGAAATCCGCATCTTCCTCGCCGTGAAAACCGACGATGATATCGGTCGAGAGCGCGAGCGCCGGTATCGCGGCTCGAAGCCGCGCGACTAGATCGAGGTACTCGGCGAGGCTATAGTCGCGCCCCATCGCGGCAAGCACGCGGTCCGATCCGGATTGTACCGGCAGATGCAGATGGGGCTGGACTTTCGACTCGGTCGCCATCGCTTCGATCGCCGAATCGCTCATGTCGCCCGGATGGGGCGAGGTGAAGCGGATGCGCTCGATGCCGTCGATAGCGGCGACCATCCGCAGCAGCTTGCCGAAGTCGACCGCGCCGTCGCGATAGGCGTTAACGGTCTGGCCGAGCAGCACCACTTCCCTGACGCCGCGTTGCGCGATTTCCCGGATTTCGCGTATCAGGTCCGCGGCCGGCACGCTTCGTTCGCGCCCGCGCACATAGGGCACCACGCAGAAGGTGCAGAACTTGTCGCACCCGCGCATCGCGGTGACGTAGGCGCGCACGCCGCCCTCGCGATCGGCCGGAAGATCGGCATAGGTCTCGTCGCGGTCGAGCCGGATATCGATCGCGGGATCGAATCGCGCGGCGCCGATTAGCTCCGGCAGCCGCCGGTAAGTATCGGGGCCGGCAACGAGGTCGAGATAGGGCGCCTGCTCGACCAGCCGCGCGCGATTGTGTTGCGCCATACATCCCAGCAGGCCAAGCCTGACCTCCGGGCGCCGGCTCTTGAACCGGGCAAGAACGCCCAGCCGCTTCAGCACGCGTTCTTCCGCATGGTCGCGGATCGCGCAGGTGTTGAGCAGGATGACGTCGGCGACTTCGGGGGATTCGGCCTTCGCGTAGCCGGCCGCGCGCAACACGCCGGTTACCAGCTCGGAGTCGGCGATATTCATCTGGCAGCCGTAGGTTTCGAGATAAACCCTAGGCCTGGCGATACTTTCCGCGGCGGATTCCATCGGTTCAGCCGCAAATCCTAGGCGAGCGGTTTCGCGCGCACAATACGAGCGTTGCGTGCCGCACACGCACCAGCCCGCGCGGCCCGCAGTCCGCTATCGGGTTGCCCGACGCGAGCGCGATGGCTATCTTTTGGCCGCGTGTCCGGATCATGAATCAAGGTCGCAAACCAGCTTTCGAGCGGATGGAAGCTACACTGCTCGCCTGCCCGAAATGCAAGCGCGCCGTCCCGGTTCGCAAACGCCTGCTGCTGGTTCTTCCCGAGGGCGACAAGTACGAATATGTTTGCCCTTACTGCGCAAGCACCTGCGGCAGCACGATCGAAACCGGCCGCTGACGCGGCGCCTTGATGTGATCGGGCGTAGCGCCCGATCACATCCCGAGCCGGATCTTTCTCAGCCCATCACCGAGCAGGACGTAGGCTCGACCTCGTAAGTCACCCGCACATCTTCGGGCTTCGCCCACGGATACTTGTCCTGGCCCAGGTATTTCTTGGCCAGCAAATCGATATGCTTGTCGGCACCCTCTTCGGTGACCCGCTTGACGCGGCCGCGAATCTGGAGGTAGCGATAAGGATTGGTTGGGTCCATTATCGCCAGTGCGACCCTCGCATTGGACCTCATGTTGCGATCCTTGGTCCTTCCGCGCGCGGAGTTGAGACGGATTACGCCGTCCTTGTAGTCGAACCACACCGGCGTCACCTGGGGTGAACCGTCAGGCATCACGGTCGCAAGATCCGCGAAAGCCTTCTTCTGGTCGGTAAGCAGGTCCATATATTTTTCCGGAAGCACAGACATAGTTGTTCCTCCTCGCGGCGACTCAACTTATAGTTGAGGGCGAGGCGCTATTGTGCCTGAAATCGGCCCTCGGCCCAAGCGATGTGGATAAAGCCCTTCGATGCTCGCCATGTCCCAATCGTCGATGACGGCAAAAACGCACGTCGGGCCGCCATTAGCCCATCATATTTGACTCGGTAGGATGTATGAGTTATAGGCGATGTAAGGTCGGGAGGGGCGGGATGCGCCCGTTGTCCTTGCCAACAACCCAAGGAGCGGCAGAGCATGGCGCTGTTTAATAGTAAGGAACCGGACAAAAGCACGAAGGTTCAGCCTCCGAAGCCGCAGGTAGCGACGCTGCAGTCGGCGCCGCCGGCCGCGTCGTCTTACGACGAGATCCCGTCGCGGATCGCCGCGCCGACTCTCGCGCCGAGTCCTGCCGGCAGCGAGGGTCGTGCTTATCTCGATAAGGGATGCAAGATCAGCGGCAAGCTTTTCTTCGAAGGTCCGGTCAAGATCGACGGCCAGGTTGACGGCCAGATCGACGCCAATGACACCATATTCATCGGCGAGAGCGCCGTGGTTACCGCCCAGATCAAGGCCGGCTCAGTAACGATCGCGGGCAAAATCAGCGGCGACATCGTCGCGAGCAAGCGCATCGAAATCCGCCCGGCGGCGAAAGTTTTCGGCAACCTTACCGCCCCGGTGCTGGTGGTTCACGAAGGGGCGGTGTTCGAAGGCCACTGCGCGATGCAGGCCGAGGGCGCGCGCGAAGAACACAAAGTGACGCTCTTTCCTAAAGAGGAGCGCCTGGCACAGGCTGGAGGTCAAAAGCCGGCCTGAAGCCTGATTCAGGTCCCCTACCCACCGCTTCCGTTTGTAGCGAAATGTTAATTCTGACTGTCCCTGTAGGGGAGACGCACTGACATGCTCAAGATTCCGCCGGATTGGGGAACTTTCTGCGCGCTAATTGTTTCCTTTCTGGTTTTCTGGTTTATTTTCAAGCGGCTTTTGTTCGATCCCTTCCTTAAGTTGCTGGCCGAGCGCGAGCTCAAGCTTAAGGCTCTGAGCGAGCGGACCGAGCGACTAATCCATGAGGGAAAGGCCGCCGATGAGGAGCGCACGCGCCAGTTGACCGCGCTAAGGCGCGAGCTTTTGGCGGAGCGCGAAATCGAGCGGCGCCGCGTGGAAGGGGAAATCGCGCAAATGATGGAGGAAGTGCGCTTGGCAGCCAAGCAGACCGTGGAGCAAGTCAGGGTGGAAATCGAGCGCGAATTGCGCACCGCCGAGCAGCAGCTCGGAACTCTCGGCGAGAGCCTGGCGGCCGAATTGGCCGAGCGCGTTCTGGGCCGCTCGCTCAAGGATCGCGGTCCAAAAGTTCATTCGCTTAACTGAATCCCGATGAAACTGAAAGCAGCGATCGCGGCGCTCCTGAGCGTCGAGTTCTGTGCGGCGCCGGCGTTTTGCGCCGAAGCCGGCGAGGGCGGCGGCTCGTGGCTGACGCTGATGTTCTTCACCATCAATTTCGCCGCCTTCGTTTACATCCTGGTATTCTTCGCGGCTCCTTATATAGGCAAATTTTTCCGCGATCGGGCGAGCGCAATCAGCGAGACGCTCAAGCGCTCGGAAACCGACGCTCAGCGCGCGCAGGATATCGCCAACCAGGCCGCGGCGCGCGCGGCCAGACTCGAAACCGACAAGGCCGAATTTGCCGATGAGACTCGCGCTGAAACCGTGCGCGAGATTGGCCGGATGCGCGAGCTGGCGCAGGCAACCGCGGAGCGTATCAAGCGCGATGCGGAGCTTACCGCGGCGGGGACGGCCGATAGCGCCCGGCGGCGAATTCGCGCTCATCTGGCGCAGGTCGCGACCGATCTGGCGCGCGATCTGGTCGTCAAAAATCTGGAGGCCTCCGACCAGGGCCGCCTGATTGAGGATTTTATGGATCGCCTGCGCCGCGAGGTGGCAAAACCTTGAGCTCCTCACGAGTCGCCAAACGTTACGCGCGAGCGTTGCTCGAACTGGCCGCCGAACAGAATCAGCTCGAGGCCTGGGGCGAGGAACTCGCACGCCTGGCGCGCACCGTCGAGGCGCCCGAGCTTGCTTCGCGCCTGACCTCGCCCGAGCTTCCCGAACCGCTGCGCCTGCAGGCGGTGACGAAGATCGCCGAGCGCCTGGAGCTGAGCTTCCCGCTGCGCTCTTTCGCGATGGTCGTGGCGCGTCACGGACGGATCGACGCCACCGGCGCGATCTCGCAGGCCTACCAGACGCTGCTCGATGAGCGGCTGGGCCGGGTGCGCGCCAACCTGAGCTTCGCCGCGAAGCCGAGCGATGGCGAAGTGGCAAACGTGGTGGCGGGTCTGGAAGGATTGGTCGGCAAAAAAGTTATCCCCACCATCAAGGTCGATCGCGCCCTGCTCGGCGGGGTGGTCGCCGAAATCGAGGGCAAAATTTACGACGCGAGCCTCGAGACCAGGCTTCAGGAAGCACAGCGGCGGCTGAGCGAGTAACACTGTCCGAGGACTTGGAATTCTATGGCAGAAATCAGACCTTCTGAAATCAGCGACATCCTGCGCGATGAGATCAAGGGCTTCGAGGCCCACGTCAACGTCCGCGAGACCGGGCGCGTGCTTTCCTGCGGCGACGGAATCGCGCGTATCTACGGCCTGCAGAACGCCGCGGCCGGAGAACTGCTCGAGTTTCCGCACTCGATCTACGGGATGGTGCTCAACCTCGAAGAAGATAACGTCGGCGCGGCGTTGTTCGGCGATCCCAGCGCGATTCGCGAAGGCGACGAGGTCAAGCGCACCGGCCGGATCGTGGAAGTTCCGGTTGGCGACGCTCTGCTCGGACGCGTAGTCAACTCTCTGGGCCAGCCGATCGACGACAAGGGGCCGATCAAGTCCACCGAGTCGCGCCGGGTCGAACTCAAGGCGCCCGGAATCATCTCCCGCCAGCCGGTCAAGGAGCCGCTTCAGACCGGAATCAAGGCGATCGACTCGATGATCCCGATCGGCCGCGGCCAGCGCGAACTGATTATCGGCGACCGGCAGACCGGCAAGAGCGCGCTCGCCATCGATACCATCGTCAACCAACGCGGCGAGAACGTCCATTGCTTCTACATCGCGATCGGGCAGAAACGCTCGACCGTGGCCCAGGTGGTCGAGAAGCTCAACCGCTTCGGCGCGATGGAATACACCACGGTGGTGGCGTCCACCGCCTCCGAGTCGGCGCCGCTTCAGTTCATCGCGCCGTATACCGGATGCGCGATGGGCGAATATTACCGCGACAACGGCAAGCACGCGCTGGTTATCTACGACGATCTTTCCAAGCACGCCCAGGCCTATCGGCAACTCTCGCTGCTGCTGCGCCGTCCGCCGGGACGCGAAGCCTACCCGGGCAACGTCTTCTATCTCCACTCGCGCCTGCTCGAGCGCGCGGCCAAGATGAGCGACGAAAACGGCGGCGGCTCGCTGACCGCGCTGCCGGTTATCGAGACCCAGGCCGGCGACATCTCGGCTTACATCCCGACCAACGTTATTTCGATCACGGACGGCCAGATCTTTCTTGAGACCGACCTTTTCAACGCCGGCGTCCGGCCCGCCGTCAACGCCGGCCTCTCGGTTTCCCGGGTCGGCTACTCGGCGACGATCAAGGCGATGAAGCAGGTGGGCGGAACGCTGAAGCTCGACCTGGCGCAGTATCGCGAGATGGCGGCTTTCGCGCAGTTCGGCTCGGACCTCGACGCCGCGAGCCAGCGCCTGTTGCATCGCGGCGAGCGGTTGACCGAGATGCTCAAGCAGGGCCAGTACGAACCGTTGGCGGTCGAGAAAGAAGTGCTGATCGTCTTCGCCGCCGTTAACGGCTATCTGGACCAACTGGAAGTGAGCCAGGTGCGGCCCTTCGAGCGCGAGCTCTACGCGTTTTTCGAGGCCAAACATCCCGACCTGTTGCGGGAGATCAAGACCAAACGCGAATTGACCGATGACCTGCGCAAGCGGCTCACCGCCGCGCTCGATCGCTTCAAGCAGGAGTTCGCGGCCGCGGTAGCCGAGGGCGCGCCCAAGGCCGCGGCCTAAAGTCGAGTTCGGGACGGAACTATGGCAACGCTGAAGGCGATTCGCCGGCGCATCACGTCGGTCAACTCGACCCAGCAGATCACGCGCGCGATGAAGCTCGTGTCGGCGGCGAAGCTGCGCCGCGCACAGGAAGCCCTCACCAACGCCCGGCCTTACGCCGACACGTTGGGCCGGGTGGCGAATTCCCTGCTCGAAGCCGAACGGGCGGCGCTGGCGCCGTCGGCGGACGCACCCGCGGTCGCGTTGGTTGTTGTCGTCAGTTCCGATCGCGGGCTTAACGGAAGCTACACCGCGAATCTGATGAGAACGACCGACCAGACCGCGCGAAAGCTTCGCGCGGACGGTCTGGAGCCGCGATTTTTCGCCATCGGCCGCAAGGGCCTCGACCATCTCCGGCGCACGCGGCAGACCATCGTTGCCGAGCGCGTCAATAACACTCCGCGCCTGGCGACGCTCGGACTCGCCAAGGATATCGCGGACCGGATGCTCGACGATTATCGCACCGGGCAGATCAGCGAAGCGGGCGTGGTTTACAGCCGTTTCCGTTCGGCGCTCTCCCAGGTCCCGAGTTACGAGCGCATCCTGCCGATCGGTCAGCCCGAGCGAGCCGGCGCGGAGCAAAACGAACCGCGGATCGAGTATCTGATCGAACCGAGCCGGGCCGAACTGGTGCCGATCGTGCTGCGGAGTTACGTCCAGTACGCGGTTTTCCACGCCCTGCTCGAGGCCGAGGCCGGCGAGCATGCCGCGCGAATGACCGCGATGGATGCCGCCACAAACAACGCGGTCGAGATGATCGCGGCGCTGACGCTGGAGATGAACCGCGCGCGCCAGGCCACGATCACCCGCGAGCTGATGGATATCGTCGGCGGCGCCGAAGCGCTGCGAGGCTAGACAGCCGCAAGGCTGACAAACTGAGAGTATGATTTTTTGCGTGAGTATGAATCATGAATAATGCGGCTACGGGTCAGATTGCACAGGTTTTGGGAAACGTCGTCGATGTCGAGTTTCGCGAAGGTTCCCTGCCCTCCATCTTCAACGCGATTCGCGTGAACAACCCGGCTCTGGGGCAACGCGACAACACCATGGTGCTCGAGGTCGCCCAGCATCTGGGCGAGAACACCGTGCGCTGCATCGCGATGGACTCGACCGACGGCCTGGTCCGCGGTATGCCGGTCGAGGACAGCGGCGCGCCGATCATGGTCCCGGTCGGTCCGGCGACACTGGGCCGGCTGATGAACGTCACCGGCCAGCCGATCGACGAAGCCGGGCCGATTTCCGGCGACAAGATGATGCCGATTCATCGCGAGCCGCCCACTTTTGCCGAGCAGGCAACCGAGGTCGAGATCTTCGAGACCGGCATCAAAGTCATCGACCTGATCTGCCCATATTCGCGCGGCGGAAAGATCGGATTGTTCGGCGGCGCGGGCGTCGGCAAGACCGTCTGCATCATGGAGCTGATCAACAACGTCGCCAAGCAGCACGGCGGCGTGTCGGTCTTCGCCGGAGTCGGCGAGCGCTCGCGCGAAGGCAACGACCTTTACCGCGAGCTCAAGGAATCGGGCGTTCTGGCGAAGACCGCGTTGGTCTACGGCCAGATGAACGAGCCGCCGGGATCGCGCGCGCGCGTCGCCTTGTCCGGCGTCACCGTGGCGGAGTACTTCCGCGACGAGGAAGGCAAGGACGTTCTGCTCTTCATCGACAACATCTTCCGCTTCGTGCAGGCCAACTCGGAAGTCTCGGCGCTGCTCGGCCGGATGCCCAGCGCGGTCGGCTATCAGCCCACGCTCGGCACCGACGTCGGCGAATTGCAGGAACGAATCACGACCACCAAGAAAGGCGCGATCACTTCGGTGCAGGCGATCTACGTCCCCGCCGACGACTTGACCGACCCGGCGCCGGCAACCACCTTCGCCCATCTCGACGCGACCACGGTTCTGGAGCGCAAGCTGTTCGAGAAGGCGATTTACCCCTCGGTCGATCCTCTGTCCTCGACCTCGCGAATTCTCGATCCCCAGATCGTCGGCCAGGAGCACTACGACGTCGCCCGCCAGGTGCAGGCGATCCTTCAGCGCTACAAGGACCTGCAGGATATCATCGCGATCCTCGGGATGGACGAGCTCTCGGTCGAGGACAAGCTCGTGGTATCGCGGGCGCGCCGCATCGAGCGCTTCCTCTCCCAGCCGATGCACGTCGCGGAAATATTCACCAACACCCCGGGCGCCTACGTGCCGCGCAAGGAGACCGTCCGCGGGTTTCGCGAAATTCTCGAAGGCAAGTGCGACGAACTGCCCGAGCAGGCCTTCTACCTGGTCGGGACGATCGACGACGCGCGGGCCAAGGCCGAGAAGCTGGCGGGCTGATAAGCGCAAGCGCCGGAGCCGGACCGATGGCCGAAAACTTTAAATTCAAACTGGTCACGCCGACCGGGGTCGCTTTCGATGAGGCGGTCGAGTCGGTCACGGCGTGGGGCCCGCTGGGCGAGTTCGGCGTGCTCGCCGCACACATCAACTTCATCACCTCGCTCAAGCCCGGCGTCCTAACGATCAAGGTCGGCGATAATGCCTATCGCCATTTCGTCGTGTCGGGCGGTCTGGCCGAAGTCAAAGACGGCGTGATGACGGTGCTGGCGACCGAGGCGCAAGCGTCGGAAAGCCTGGAGCGCACCGTCGCGACGCGCGAAGTCGACGCGGCCGAAGAGCGGCTCAAGCACATGAGCTTCTACGAACTGGAATACATCGACGCCGAGCACGCGCTGGAACTCGCCCGCGCCCGCGCCCGCGCCGCCGAACTGAATCACACCACGCGCGGCTAACGGCTCAACCGAGCGCGGCCAGGTCTCTGAAGAAATTCGGGTAGGTCTTGGCGACGCAGCTGGGGTCCTTGATTCGCACGCCCGCAAGCTTGAGCCCGACGACCGCGAACGCCATCGCGATCCGATGGTCGTCGTAGGTCTCGATCGAGGCCGGCTTTAACGCCGACGGCTCGATCGCCAGCCCGTCATCGAATTCCTTAACGGAGGCTCCCAGGCGCTTGAGCTCGGTCGCGAGCGCGCGTAAGCGGTCGCTCTCGTGATGGCGAATAAAGGCGACGTTGCGGATTCGCGTCGGCGAAGTCGCGAACGGCGCGATCGCCGCCAGCGTCGGAACCATGTCGGGCATCGCGCTCATGTCGGCGTCCACTCCGGCAAAGCGGCCGGTACCCCGCACCTCGACCGATTCCGGATGCCGGATGAGCTTCGCGCCCATCCGCTCCAGCAATTCCAGGAAAGCGGCGTCGCCCTGAACCGAATCGGCCGTCAGATTCCGGATTCGCACCGCGCCACCGCACAGAAGAGCCGCAGCGGCGAAGTAGCCGGCGTTGGAAGCGTCGACCTCGATCGCAAACTCGCGCGGGAGGTACTTCTGCCCGCCGGGCACGACGATTGAGTCTCCCTCGGTGCGGCTTCGAGCGCCCCACGCCGCCATCAGCTTGAGCGTCATCGCGACGAACGGCTTGCCTGCCGCGCCGCTAACCTTGAGCGTCAGTCCATGCGGCCAGAGCGGCGCCGGCAGCAGCAATCCGGAAACGAATTGCGAGGAGCGGCTGGCGTCGACGGAACATGAGCCGCCTTCGAATCCGGAACGCGACATATCGACGACGATCGGCGGACATTGGTTGCCTAGCTCGGTCGAGGCGTTGACGCCGAGTTCGCGCAGCGAATCGACCATCTCGCCGATCGGCCGCGCTCTCATCCGCGCGTTGCCGTCGAGCCTGAACCTGCCGCGCCCGAGCGTGAGGAAGCCGGCCAGAAAGCGCATCGCGGTGCCCGCGCCGCCGACGAACAGATCGGCGCTGTGGGCCGGAATCTCACCGCCGCGGCCTTCTACCACAATATGCTCGCGCGCTTCGTCCGCTTCGACCACGAAGCCGAGCTGTCGCAGCGCGCCGATCATGTAGCGCGTATCGTCGCTGAAGAGCGCGCCGTCGAGTTCGGAGCGTCCCGGCGCCATCGCGGCGATCAGCAGGGCGCGGTTGGTGATGCTCTTCGAGCCGGGAACGCGGACCTCGGCGGCTATCGGATGGCCGAGCGGCTTTATTTCGATTTCATCCACCGGAATATCAAAAGAAGCCTTGGCGGTGTGCCGGTTTGAAAGTATCGCACAGGCAGGGCTTGCGAAAAACTCGCCGCAACCGCGGGCGGCTTGTCCAAAGCTTCTCGCTCAGGCGAGCGCGTGCGGGTAACTATCGGTAAGCGCCGGGATCTCGAGGCCGACCTTGGCCAGCCGCTTCTCCAGCATCATCAAGTATAGTTCGGCGAGTTCCTGGTTGTCCTTGTTCTTTAGCCCGAAGCGCAAACAATCGTAGCTGAAGCCGGTTCCCGGCGGCCCGAAGAAATTCACCGCTTTCGGCAGCCACTCGCGCATCGATGCGCTCACCGCCTCCGGCCCGAAGCGCTCGACAGCTTCGCCCAATACATCCGCCGCGAACAGGTCGTGATTCGCCTCTTCGTCCAGGATTACTTCGGCCGCGCGCGAATGCGGCGCGTAGCTCGATTCCTGGTAGTTGACGCCGATCATGATGAGCCCGGTCATGTCGAGGCTGAGCATACCCATCACGAGATCGATCTCGCCCGCGGCGCGCTCGGCGAAGTATCGCGGGGCCTCGAAGGAGGGTCCCCGGCGAGTCGTGATCACAATTCGATCGGCGGCGATTTCGCCGACGCCCAGCTCCGCCAGAAGGCCATAGATCAGCGCCGCGTGGCGGTTCTTCTCCGCGAGATTCTTTTCGACGATCGGACGAATCGCCGGATCGTCGATCGAAGCGAGCACCCGCTGATAGCCCTGAGCGGTGAGTCGTTCCGCCAGCGCGTGCGCGGCCAGAAGCCGGTGCAGCACCTTGACGTACAGCGGCTCGACGCGCCCCGCCTTGACGTCGTCCGCCGCGATCGCCCGCAGCGCAAATTGCCGGCGAATCGGCATCACTGGTACTCAGCGCGCCGCGCGTGACGGCAGGATCACCACCGCGCCGCCCGGCGTCGTCTTCTCACCCTTGGCGTTCTCGAGCCAGATTTCGCACTCGACGATATGATCCTTGCCGTCGATATATTTCTTGACGACTTTGCCCCGGCCCGTGATCTTCGCGCCCGGCTCGTCCATCCCGCGGTACTGGACGGTGAGCTTGCGCAGCCATCCCGATTCGCCGGCGAAGTCGGTCACCAACTGGCCGAGAAACGCGTTCTTCAAGGCTCCGTGGAGGATTACGCCGGGCAGCTTGTTGGCCATGGCGAAATCCTTGTCGTAATGGATCTGGTAGAAGTCGCCCGAAGCGCCCGCGTACTGCACCAGTTGGCGCGTAGTGGGATTCTTCTCGAGGCTCGGAAGCGCGGAGCCGACTTCGACGTCTTCGTAATAAACCTGTGCCGCCATCGTCATTCTCCTGCTCAGTAACGGATCGTGGTGGTGCGCTGGATCATGCACAGCTCGTCGAATTGATTCGTGTAGCGCGTTTCCGCGACGACGAAGACCATCGGCCCGAGCCGCCCTTCGGTTTCGCGGATATCGGCCAGCTTCGAGACTACCGTAATCCGGTCGCCGACGCGGATCGGGGCGAAGTATTCCCACTCCGAGCCGCCATCGAGGGCGCGCGTGGTCGGCAATTTCAGGTTGAAGAACTCGATTCCGAAGGAGCGCGCGAAGGTGGGCGGAGCGATCATCCCGCCAAAGCGCGTATGGCGCGCGGCCTGCTCGTCGTTGAAGAGCGGATTGGGGTCTCCGATCGCCTCGGCGAAGCGCCGGATCGCCCCGCGCTCTACCTCGAACGTGCTCGGCGCGGTCTCGACGCCGATCTGTTTTTTAACCTCGTCGGTCACAATCTTGTTGGCCATCGACTGATACCTCTTGTGATACCTCTTGATGCCGCTGCACTCGATCGCTTAACGCCGTTGGTTCGGCTTGTCAAAAGCGACGCACCCCCAACGATTACCACACCGCCGCCCGGAAGCGGATATTGCCGGAGACCAACCTTAGCTAGACTCAGGCCCGTCGAGGAACGACTGCATGGCAACATTAAGCCCCGATCAGATAGCCGCGCGGCTCGAGCCGCTTGCCGGATGGGAGTTCAAGGACAACGCGATCGGCACGCGTTTCCGATTCGCGAACTTTATGGCCGGGATCGGATTCGTCAACCGCGTCGCCGAAATCGCCGAAGCCGCCGACCATCATCCCGACATCCTCATCAATTACACGCGGATTACCTTCTCATCCACGACGCACAGCGAGGGCGGCGTTACCGAAAAGGATTTTCGCCTGGCGGAAAGTATCGAAGCCGCGTTCCGATCGCTTGCGGCCTAGTAGCGGGTGTTGGATCCGGGATTCCTCACTTCGTTCGGAATGACAAAAGGCGGCCTCTTTTCCTGTCATTCCGAGCGTAGCGAGGAATCCCGGCTTCCACGGAACCTGGCGTCGGCCACTTACGCAAAGCCCCCCTTTGAGGGAGGCAGAGAGATCGCCTAGTCAATCAGGTTGAGCAGTTCCAATTCCATTTCCGCGGCGCGCCGTCCGATGCTGGCCAGCTCGACGCTCGGCACGATGCCGTCGATCGCGGTCCGCGCCTGGCTGATCGTTCCCACCCCCCAGCGCAGATTGCCGAAGACTTCCCACCAGCGCGCTGCCTCGCGATCCAGCGGCATACCGCTCGCCTTCTCGTAGGCCTCCCAGAACACCTCGCGCCGCGCCAGCCCGCCAACCGGCTTGTCGTCTTCGCCGAAGCGCCATGAGCGCACGCAAATCCACGCCAGGTCCTCGAGCGGATCGCCCAGATGGACAAACTCCCAGTCCAGCATCGAGCGCGCGCCCTCGGGACCGAAGATCACGTTGCCGATTCGGAAATCGCCGTGGATCAGCGCCCGCCGCGAGGTTTTGGGGATATGCGCGACGAGCCAGCGCATCGCGAGCTCGAATGCCGGATGCGGTTCGAGGGCGAGATCGCGGAAGGTTGCTTCGCAGGTCGCCAACTCGGCGCGCGCCGGCGAATCCGAAGGCGCGGGCAGGAAGTCGAGCTTGTGCCGCTTCACGTCGATTCGATGGATTTGCGCGAGGATCGCCGCCAGTTGTTGCGGCATCACCTGCCGCGCATGCGCGTAAGCCTGATCGCGCAGCAGGCGGCGCGGGATCGATTCACCTTCGATCCGCTCCATGATGAAAAACGCGGAACCGAGCACGCCGGGATCTTCGCACAGCCAATATACCTCGGGCACCGGCACGCCATCGCGATGGGCCGCGCGGAGAACCAGGAACTCGTCGCGGCGGCTGGTGACGAGCTTGTGGCCGGGCAGGTCGCGCCGTAACACCATCCCCCGTCGTTCGGCGCGGCCGTCCTTTTCCGTAACCGCGTCGAACGACCAGATCTCGCGCACCGCGCCGCCCGCCATGCGCTTGAGGTTGTCGATCGTAACGAGGGCGAAGCCGCCCTGCTCGGCGATGAAGCCGCTCAGCCGCTCGCGGATCTGCCCGGGTTCCATCGTGATTCCGCCGGTGCGAGCCCGGCCCAGGCCGGGCTCATCGCGTTGCGATTGCCCCCGCTACTTGATCGCCTGCGGATTGATCGGAGAGCCGACGGCGCCGGTGATCGTCAGCGGCGGCGCGACGAAGAAAAACTCGTAGCGCCCGTCTTTCGCACAATCGGCCGCGAGCGCTTCCAGATCGAAGATCTCGCCGATCAGCAATCCGCCGTAAACCAGCAGGATCATGTGGAGCGGCTGGAACACGTCGGGCGTCTCATTCGGGAGGACCTCGGTGCCCCAGGTATCGGTCGCCATCGCGGCGATCTGCCTTTGATGAATCCACGTTCCCGCGGTCACGCTCAGGCCCGGAGCGCTGCCGCCGGGGTAGTCGCCCCATTTGCCCGTCGCCTTGACCATCGCCATCTGCCCGGTGCGAATCAGCATGAAGTCGCCGGTGCCGACCTTTACGCCTTCTTTCGCCGCGCAGCCCTCGAGGTCTTCGGGATAGATCGCCTCTCCCGGGTCGAGCCACTTGCGCCCTTTGTAGGCCGGGATATCGAGCAGCACGCCGCGCCCGACCGCCTTGTCCTTGAAATTGACTACGCTGTTCTTCTGCGCTCCGGCCCCGGTTACCAGCCGCATGTCGTAGCCGTTGTACATCTTGCCGTCGTAAAAGATGTGCGCGAGCGAATCCCACTGCGTGGCGCACTGAAGCGGCATGATGATCATGTCGTCGGAATAGCGCAGAGTCGGGATATGGTCCTGGGTTCCGGCGGCGGCGTCGGCGCCGCTGGCGAGCATCACGTGGATCGGGTTGAAGCGGTTGAATCTTCCGTCCTGCGGCCCCTGGCTATCGAATGGAGTAGCCAGCGAAATGATCTTGCCGTCCTTGACCAGACGCGACGCGACGCGCACCATCTCCGGCGTAATATAGTTGAGCGTGCCCAGCTCGTCGTTCGGGCCCCACTTGCCCCAGTTGCTGCACTGCTCGGCCCATTTCTTAACCTGGTTGAAATCATATTTCTGGCTCTTGGCCATGATTATGTCCTCCTTGATCGGGCGTCCTTCGGGCCCGCCCGCCGGTCTCGGCTCGCCTGATGTAGCACCAAACCGGGTTCCCGTCATCTGGCGCGAGCGCGGGCCGCGAGGTCCGCTTCCAGATAGCGCGGATTCGTCGACCTTGAGCTTGTCCTCGACCAGCTTGCGAGCCACATCGAACGCGCGCTGCCGCCAGGGATCCTGGTCGGCCTCTCCGGCGCGAATCCGCGCGCTCAATTCCGCGCTGAGCGCCAACACAGCGGCTTGTGCTTCGAGGGCGCTTTGCGGACTTGGCTCCGGCCGCCCGAGCACCGCCGCGAGCGCGCTTATCTCTTCGCGAAGTAAGGGTTCACCGAGCTGGATCTCGCGCGCGACGATCCGCATCACATTGGCCGTCACCCGCGCCTGAAACTGGCGGGCGCCTTCGGTGATGGGAACGATCTCGCGCTCGATAAACTGTGCGCCGAGTTCAAGCAATTCGACTGCGCTTGGCCGGTCCTGCATTTCGCCGCCTCACTCGATCAGGTTGAGCAATTCCAGTTCGATTTCTCCCGTGCGCCGCCCGATACTGGCCAGCTCGACGCTCGGCACGAAGCCGTCGATCGCGCTGCGCGCCTGGCTGATCGAAAGGATGGCCCAGCGCAAATTGCCGAAGACTTCCCACCAATGTGCCGCCGTCCTGTCAATGGGCATCCCGCTGGCCTTTTCGTAGGCCTGCCAAAAAACCTCGCGCTGCGCCATCCCTCCCACCGGTTTGTCGTCTTCGCCGAAACGCCATGAGCGCACGCAAACCCATCCAACGTCCTCCATCGGATCGCCCAGATGAGGCAGTTCCCAATCAAGGATGGCGTGCACGCCGTCGGGGCCGAACATCACGTTGCCGATTCGATAATCGCCGTGAACCAGGGTCTGGCGCGAAGTCCTGGGCAGATGCGCTAACAGCCAGCGCAAGCCGAGTTCAAAGGCGGGATGCGGTTCGAGCGCGAGTTCGCGAAAGGTTTCCTCGTAACGCAGCAGCTCGTAGCGCGCCGGCGGACCCGAAGGCGCGGGCAGGAAGTCGAGCTTGTGCTTCTTCACGTCGATTTTATGGATTTGCGCCAGTATCGTCGCCAGTTGTACCGGAATCACCTCGCGCGCGTGCGCGTAAGTCTGGTCACGGAGCAGGCGGCGTGCGAGCGATTCACCCTCGATCCGCTCCATGATGAAGAACGCGGAGCCCAGCACGGCTGGGTCTTCGCACAGCCAGAAGACCTCGGGCGCCGGGACGCCCTCCTGATGCGCCGCGCGCAGGACCAGGAATTCGTCGCGGCGGCTGGTGGCGATCTTGTGGCCGGGCAGGTCGCGCCTGATTACCATCGCGCGCCGCACCGTCCTGCGGTCCTTCTCCATGACGGCGTCGAAGGACAGGATCTCGCGCGATGCGCCGCCGGCCATCGGTTTGAGATTTTCGATCTTGACGCTTGCGAACCCGCCCTGCTCGGCGATGAAGGCGCTTAGCCGCTCGCGAAGTTGCTCAGGTTCCATAGTGGCTCCAAGCCTACAGATGGCAGCACGATCCGCGAAGCGCAACGATTGCGAGTGGTCCGCCCTCCTGTTTTCAAGGAAACGGCTTTGCCTTGGGACGGCCCTGTTCGGCCCCTGAAACACATCCCTGTTCCGGCGGCGAATCATCCTGCCGCGAAGCGACGGTCTTATTCACCGATTTCCGCGCCGGTGCGCCGGTAACGCGGCGGGGCATCGCTTTTGCTCCGGTTGCTTTTGCAAATGGAGAGAAACGGTCTTGCGGCACTGGCAGAGAGCTTTGCTCTCGATCGGGCCGAGCTTTATCGGCTGAAGTTGCTTAACCAACATCTGTTCGAACACTTGTGCAAAGAACTGACCTTGCTAAGCGCCACTGCCGTCAACGTCGTCGAGCTTTCTCTGCGGGTTGAAGACTATCCTGAGTTCAGCGCCGGTCTGTCGGCTAATGCGTTCAGCGCCACAGTCGAACTCGACCATCGCCCGGTTGGTATCTTCGGGATGCAGGAAGAAATCGCACAAGCGCTGCTTTGGGGTAACGACGCTCCACCACGCGACCCCGAAACCGGCGAGATTCAGCCCAAGCCGCTCACCAAGATCGAGGCTCGCGTTCTTGCCGACACCGTCGGCGGCGCGATGGTGCGGGCTTTCGATCAGGCCTTCCGGCCGCTGTTCGGCATCGGCGCCGGCGTGGGCCGGGCCCATACCGACGGCCCGCAAGGTACGGCCGGCGCTCTGGCCGGCAGGGGTCGCCTCGCCATCGCCGCGGTCGATTGCTCGGTCGGCGAGTTACGCGGCTCGCTTCACTTCGGTCTGTTGCTTTCCACTTTGCTGCCGGTGCGGGCCAAACTCACCCGCGGCGGAGCAGAAAGAGCGACGGTCGAGGAGGACGCCAGAGGCGCGCCCTCGTCGGTGATGGCGGCCAATCTCGAACTCGAAGCAGTGCTCGGCAATGTGACGATGCCGCTCAACAGGATCGGCGCGCTAAAGCCCGGCGCGGTCATTCCGCTGGGAAAGATGAACGAGAAGAACCCTCGCCTCGAGCTGCGCTACGCGGGGCAGGTTTTGTTTTACGGCACTGTGGTCGAGGACCAGGGATGGCGCAAATTCCTGGTCGCGGAAAGGGGGTTTGACCGTGGCAGTTTACGAAGCGAACAGCTCTGTTAACCCGGTCGGTAATGGAAAAGACGAAGCCGCCATCATCAACGACGGCAAGTTCCTGTCATCCGAGAATGCCGGCGCGATCGAGCTTGGCGCCCTGCGCCAGGCTCCGATGACGGTCCAGGTCGAAGTCGGCCGAACGATAATGACGCTGGGCGAAATCCTCGATGAAGTCGACGTGGGAAGTAATATCCGCCTCGACCGTCACGCCGGAGAACCGGTCGAGGTTTACGTCAACGGCGCGTTGTTCGCTCGTGCCGAAGTGGTCGTGATGCAGGACCAGATCGGCGCCAAAATCGTAGAAATCGTCGACAGCTCACGACGGCTGCGACCCTCGGGATTGCGTTAACTCGACGTTGCACACTTATGGCCATCGCCGAAAAACACTCGGAATCCCCGCTGCGCATCTGTCTGGGGCAGGGTGCGCCCGAAGGCATGTCCGATTTTTTGATCCGGGCAGGTCTGGAAATTGTGCCGTTCAATCAAAAACAACATGCCTCGTTTTATGTCGATTTCATGGGAGCGCGGCCGGCCGGCATACCTCTGCTGAGCATCGAGCTGGCGGCAACATCGGGCCGCGCTTCGCAAGCCGACGCGGATTTCACCACCGACAACTGGCAATGCGCGGCGTCTTTCATCATGTCGCACGCGCTGAAGTTACAGCCCCCGCTACTCACTACCGATAACGAGATATTCGCCGTAATACGCTCGGCCATGTGCGTCGCGCCGAGCCCGGTCCCGGTGATAATCGCCGGCGAAATCGGTTCGGGTAAGCAGGCTATCGCCCGTCTGATCCACCGAGCCAGCCGTCGCAACGGCGGCTTCGCGGTCGTCAATTGCGCCGCGCTGGACGCCGGCGGCTATGGCGGCGAGCCGGGCGAATCCGGCGAGCCGGATGGAGCCGGAGCGGCGGCATTGATGCTGCCGGCGAATGCTGCCGGCGGCAGCTTGTACCTCGACGAGGTTGGCGAGCTTTCGGGCGGGGCACAGGTCAGGCTGATGATGCTGCTGCAGGAGAGCGAGGCCCGACCGCAGCCGAATGGGAGCATCGCTCCCGAAATTCGCCCGATCGCCGCAACCAATCGTCCGCTGGCGGAAATGGTCGAGCGCGGCGATTTCCGCCGTGATCTTTACTGGCGGCTCAACGTGTTCAGCATCGAGATGCCGCCCTTGCGCCGGCGCGCGGCGGATATCCCGATGCTGGCCCGTCATTTTTTGCGCCAGGCGAATCCGCGGCGGAGCCTGAGCCCGTTTGCGCTCAAGATGCTCGGCAACTATCCGTTCCCCGGCAACGTTCGCGAGCTGCAGAATCTTATCGCGCGCCTGGCGATCGCCCCGCTGGCGGGCGGCAACAATCTGATCGACAGCCCCGATATCCGGCGCCATCTGCTGATTCAGGCCTCCGAGGCGGATTGTCCATCTTCGGGATGGAAAACCAGCCGGGAGGTGGCGCGCCGCGAGATGGTCCTGCGCGCAATCGCGGCCTGCGGCGGCAATCGCGTCGACGCGGCGCGCAAGCTGGGCATCACGCCGCGAGCGTTGCAATACCACATCACCAAGGCGGGATTATCCAGGCGCCGGGCCATCAAGGCGACCGGCCCGGCGTCCGCCGAAATCCCGGCCCAGGGATAACGAAACCAAAACCCACATGGCATCCTCCGGCGGTTATCCTTTGGCTCCTTCACCTCATGCCCCTGACGCCAACTGTGGGTGGAAACTCTGATCGTGGCAACCTCAGCGCAAAATCAATCGCGAATCGACCCGGCCAGCATACTCGGTGTGGTGGCGGGTCCGGTTTGTATCCTGCTCGGCCAGTGGCTCGAAGGCGGCGACGTTGGCAGCCTGCTCCAAAGAAGCGCCGCCCTGATCGTCATCGGCGCCACCGTCGCGTCCTGCTGTCTGTCATTTTCGCCGAGCTATCTTCGTGCCGCCTTGCGCGATCTTCGCAAGGTGGTTACCGAGGACGCTCCCAATCCCTACGACCTGATCGAGCGGATCATCGGTTATGCCGCCATTTTGCGCAAAGAAGGTCCCGTCCCGCTTCAAAGGCACGCCCGCGAAGAGAGTTACGGCATGCTGACCACCGGTCTCAACCTGGTCATCAACAGCGTTCCAGAGGAATCGATGGCCACGATCCTGGACCGAGCCTTCCACGAGCGGGTCATCCACAACAATGCCGGCGCCGAGGTCTTCGAAGCGGCCGGCGGCTACCTCCCGACCTTCGGGATTCTTGGCGCGGTACTGGGCCTGATCCACACCATGCACTCGCTTGCCGACCCGTCCAAGGTCGGCATAGGTATCGCAACCGCATTCGTGGCCACGGTGTACGGCGTCGGAATCGCCAATCTGGTGGCCTTCCCGGTGGCGAAGAAGATCCGCACGCGCGCCCAGACCGAGAAACAGCTCGATCAGATCGTAGTCACCGGGGTGAAGGGAATGCGCGCCGGGATGGCTCCCAGCGCGCTGCGCCAGCTCCTGACTGAAGGCCTACACCCGTCCACAGCGGCTCGGCCGAACGCTGACGGAGCGCATGCTTCGGAAGCCAAGGCGGCCTAACCGCTCCGAAATCGGTTAAACACATGAATGAAGAAGGCACAGGCCACGAGTCCAGCGAACGATGGCTGATTTCCTACGCGGACTTCATCACCCTGATGTTCGCGCTTTTCGTGGTGCTCTACTCAGTGTCGATGAACACCGAACGCGAAAAGGCATACAAGTCGATAACCAAAGCGGTGGGCGCCCCCGCCCAGCCGGGCGCCGCGTCGAACCTGGAGCAGGCGCAAGAGCAACTCAAGGAAATCAAACAACGCATAGAAAGCAAGCTCAGCCAGGTTTCCAATCCCGGAATCACGGTCTCGATCGACACGCGCGGACTGGTGATCTCGCTCTCGGCGGTCCGCTTCTTTGCCAGCGGCGAAGCCACTATCGCCGAGCAGCAGTATCCGGTTCTGGATTTGGTCGTCCAGACCATCAAGTCGATGCCCAACGCGATGCGGATCGAGGGCTTCACCGATTCGATACCGATCAGGAATGAACGCTTCGCCGACAACTGGGATTTGTCGACGGCGCGGGCCGGAACCGTCCTGCGCTATCTCGTCGATCACTCGACAATACCGGCCGACCATCTTTCGCTGGCCGGTTACGGCCCCTATCGCCCCATCGCTCCCGAGGACACGGACGACGGCCGTTCGCTCAATCGGCGAGTGGATATCGTCATCCCCCCGCTGTACGTACCTGATTGCGGCCAGCATGAGGCGGAGGCGCAACATGGTGGCTGACAAAGTTGAAAAATATGACCTCTGGCGGCCGGTAGTCCGTCCGGAAAGGCGCGACGCGCTCGATCATCTGCATCAGAACGTGGCGGTGGCATGGTGCCAACACCTACCCGACAGCCTCGGCGCCAACGCCGGGATCGCGTTCGAGGGCAGCAGTTTCGAACCGTTCCTGCGCCTGTGCGAGACCGAAAACGGCGTCGCCGAAGTCGCGGCATTCGTTCTGGAACGGGCGCAGGTTTCGGGCCTGCTGCTGATCAGCGGCGACCTCGTCCGGGATTTCGTCGACATTCGTCTTGGCGCGCCGGGCGAGCGCTTTGGACACGAGGCTCCGGGCTTTACGGCGCTCGAGATCGCGATCGCGCGCGAGGTCGCCACCTCGGTGCTCGGCCATCTTAACCACGCTTACAGCGACACCGGCCTCGGCGAGCTGAAGGTGACGCGGCACGCGAACACGCTGCGCGACCTGGGAGCCTTCGATCCCGAGGACTACCTGGTGGTCTTCCGCTACACGGTAAGCGGCGCCAACATCGCGGGCCGCATCATAGTGGCGCTCGGCAGTACCGTGGTCAACGCGGTGGTCGATTCCTCCTCCGCTTCGAAAACCGTGACGCACAGCGCGCAACTGCGTTCGCGGATCGCGACGCTGCCGGTTGAAACCGAAGTCCAGCTCGGCTCCTGGACGGTGCCGCTCCAGGAGCTGCTCGAGCTCAGGCCCGGCGACACTTTCCCGTTACCGGGCCGGGACGAAGGCGTCTTGATGACCGGCGGTGGACGCCTGCGGTCGCTGGAAGTCGAGTTCGAGCCGAATCTGATCAGGCTGCGGGCACAACGGCGCTTCGAGCATCATGAAAAAGACTGACTTTGTCCTCAAGCTTCGGGTTACGGTTTCGGCGATGCTGTGCCGGCTCAAGCTCCCGGCCAACGTCCTTGCCGGCCTGCGCGAAAACAACGTCCTCGAAATCGCCCAGCCGCCCGGCGTCGCTCCCACGATCGAACTACGGGTCAACGGAAAGCTCTTTGCCCGGGCCTCGGTCTTCGAGCGCGAGGGGTGCCGGTTCGCCCGGATTACCGAGCTGGTTTCTGACAGTACGGAAGGAGGCCATCAGAAATGGCACTTGGCGATGAGCGAAACGAAGCCGGCCTGAACAAGGCGGCTCTTTTAATGCTCACCCTGGACAGCGAGATTCTCGCCCGCGTTCTGAAGCATCTCAACGCGGACGAAGTTACCAAGGTGACGCAGTACTACGAGGCCCGGCTGGCCGCGGGGAAGCCCAGCCACGAGGAGCTTTCCGCCACCTGTCGCGAATTCATCGAGCAGCGAAGCGGCAAGAATCCCTCAGGTCACATCAAGGAAGCGCTCGCCATGGCCTTCGGAACCAAGGCCGCCGACCAGATGTTCCGCGACGATCACTGGCGCGCAATCGCCGACCGGATCGATCCCGAGAGCCTCGCCGCGGTTCTGCAGGGAGAACGCCCTCAGACCCTGGCCGTCGTGCTCTCGCAACTGCCGCCGCGCTACTCTGCCGAGGTGCTGGCGCGGCTTCCCGAGGAGCTGCGGGCCGACAGTGTCGATCGCATCTGCCGCAGCGAGCGCGTCGCCGCGCAGGCGCTTGACGCCCTGCTGCGGGCGATTGAAGACAACTTCGCCAACCGAACCACGGCCGAGACTCGCGACCAGGGCAACGGAGTGCAGCGGGCGGCGGCCGTGCTGAACCAACTGGACGCGGAAATGGCCACCCAGATCGTTGATCGAATCCGGGCCGCCGACGCCAACCGCGCCGCCGCCGTCGAGCAGGAGATGTTTCACTTCAATGACCTGCTCCGACTCGATCCGAAGGCCCTGCAAATGGTGCTGGCCGAGGTCAAGCCGGATCGTCTGGCCATGGCCCTCAAAGGCATACCCGAAGAACTGCGCACCGGAATCTTTTCCGCTCTGCCCGAGACCGTGAGCAACATCGTCATGGAAGAAATCGAAGCCGCCGGGCGCGTCCCGGTGCGTGACGTGCAGGCCGCACGGCGCGAGCTGACCAACCTGGCGCTGCAACTCGATCGCGAAGGCAAGATTCACATCCGCGCCGGCCAGGAAATGGTCAGCTAGCCTCGCGGGATGGAGGGCGGACGTACACCTTGATGCAATCCGCTTTGCGTTCGTCACCGGGGCGGCGCTTTCGGCTCGCGGTCGCCGCGGCGGCGCTGCTGATATCGCCCGCAATCGTCGGGGCGCAACAGACCCGCGATGCGAGCGATCCATACGTCGCCGCAGCACAATCGACCGGTGTGCCGATCGAGCTGCTGGCCGCTATCGCCGGCGCCGAAAGCGCCTACCATCCGTGGGCCCTGAATCTGCGCGGCAGGCAGGTTTATTGCCGATCGCGCGCCGAGGCGGAACGTCTGATAACCGGCTCCGACAACGTCGATATCGGCCTGATGCAGGTAAACTTCCCCAGATGGGGCCGGCGCCTTGACCTCTCCAAGCGCCAACTGCTCGACCCGCCAACCAATCTCATGGCGGGGGCGCGCATTCTGCGTGAATGCCTGAACCGCTCGGGCGACTTATGGCAGCGCATCGGAGCCTATCACTCGGGCCGGCCCGACGAGCGCCGGCGTTACAATCAGGAAGTCTACAAAAGCTATTTGCGCTACGTTCGTGGAGAGATGCGCTAGCCCCGCTCGCACGTGTGCTCTTGGTCACGGCACTGATCTCTGCCACACGCCGCGTCGTTAACCGCGAACGTGGCGGCCGCACGACGCCTTCATCGAAATGTTGAACATCCGCAACACGCCCATGGTCAGGCCGCGCGCCTGCGCGGCGCGCATTTCGCCGACACATGGGCAATGACTTTTCTCTTGATCTTCCCGGACAGGAAAGAAACAGGAATCAGCTTTACCCATTCTCCCCCAAGGTGATGACGAGATCGCTCCACTCGTAATTGTATAGCTACGTTGGTGCGCGAATTGCACCTGGACTGAACCGTGCGGATTCTCAGTCACGACCAGTCCACGATGGAAGCGGCGCTGATGGTGCGCTCGACGCGCGCCGATCTCCTGGCCGAAAACATCGCCAACGCCGATACTCCGAATTTCGTCCAGCGCAACGTCCGTTTCGAGGCCGCCTTGCGGCAGGTGCTCGACCAGCAGTCCCCGGACAGCGGCGTCATCAGCCAGGACCTCGCGCCGGAAAATTTCCGGGTCGATCGTAACGACATCGATCTCAATCAGCAGTTGGGCAAAGTCTATGAAAACTCGCTGAACTATCTCGCGACCTTGCGATTGTATTCCGATTCGGTGGCGCGGCTGCGGTCGGCAACCGGCAACACCTGATACCAGGTCAAAGGAAGTACCAGCCATGTCGATTCAGGCCATTCTCAATGTCGCTTCGAGTGCGCTCACGGCGCAATCGCTGCGCATTTCGCTCATCGCTCAGAATCTTGCCAACGCCGATTCGGTTGGCTCACCCGAGGGCGGACCGTATCAGCGCCGGATGCCGGTGTTCGAAACGATGCCGCTTCAGGGCGACGACGGCGTCGAGAGCCTGGGCGTGAAGGTAGCCGGGGTGCTGCGCGACCAGGCGCCGCCCAGGACAATCTACGATCCTTCCAACCCGCTGGCCGATGCCGCCGGCAACGTCAACGAACCGTCGATCAATCCGGTGCTGGAGATGGTCGACATGCTGCAGGCCTCGCGTTCCTACGAGGCCAATCTTTCGACGCTGGAAACCGCGCGCAACGTCGCGCTTAAAACCATCGATCTCCTCAAATGAGCCAGGTAACCGCAAGCCAGGGAATATCGAGCCTCGCGCCGCTTTCGACGGACGGGACGGCGGCGGCAACCGCCGGCAGCGGTTTCGGCCGCGTGCTCGAAGAAGTCAACACCGTCTTGCAGCGCGCCGACCATCTTGCCTCGGGATACGCCGAGGGCAAGGTCGGATTAACCGACGCGGTACTCGCCGCGGAGCACGCCGACACCACCTTCGGGCTGGTGATGGCGGTGCGCAATCGGGCGCTCACGGCCTACCAGGAAATCATGAACATGTCTGTGTAGCGGGCTGATGGAGCAGTTGCAGGCATACTGGGCGCAACTGGTGGCGGCGGTTCGCGCCTTTCGGGAAGCGAATCGGACGCGGTTCAACCTGATCGCCGCCACGATCGCGCTCACTGCGGCGATCGGCGCCGCGTTTTACGCGCTCGATCCGGGCGCGCCGGTGGTGCTGACGGCCAACCTCTCGCCTGCCGATCGCACCGCGCTCGCGCTTCGCCTGCGCCGTCACGGCATCGGGTTCCAGCTGGGAGCGGATTCGATCAGCGTTCCGTGGCGTCAACTGCGCGAGGCGCAGCGATTGCTCGACGGCAGCCCCGGTTTCAATGGCGGAGAAAACGGCCTCGGTCTCTTCGACCGTTCCACGCTCGGTCAGAGCGACTTCGACGAGCAGGTCAACTATCAGCGCTCGCTGCAAGGCGAGCTCGAGCGCACCATCATGGATATCCACGGCATCGACAGCGCCCGGGTGATGCTGGCGATGGGGCATCCCTCGCCTTTCGCGCTCGGTCCGAGCGAAGCTTCGCATGCCTCGGTGCTGCTCACGACCAGCCCCGGTGCGCTGGTCGATTCCGCCGCCGCCAGCGCCATAGCGCATCTGGTGGCCGGATCGGTGCGCGGGCTTTCGCCGGATCAGGTCACCGTAACCGGCAACGACGGCGTCATCCTGTTTCCGCCGCCGCGCGCCGACGAGCTTTCCGACGCGCTGCGGATGCGCAACGACCTCGAGCATCGGCTGCAGGAGAAGGTTTCGACGCTGCTCGGCTCGATCATGGGCCCGGGCCGCTTTGCGGTCGAGGTGTCGGCCGATCTGGATACTTCGCAGATATCGACCAAAGAGGAGATTTACGGCAACGGCGATCGCGCCATCCTAAACGAAGAACACAGCGTCTCGCCCGCTTCGTTTTCGACCGGCGGCATCCCCGGCCTGACTTCGAACCTGCCGGTGGCCAGCCCGGCGGCCACGCCTTTGCCTCCGGCCGCGAGCGCCGCGACGGCGAGCACGCCGACCAAAACCGTTACCCAAACCGAATCGGGCAACGTCGTTCGCAAAGACGTCGTCAGCTACAAACCCTCGACCCGCGAGGTGGCCAGAACCACCGCGCCGATCCGCATCCGCCGCGTCTCGGTGGCCGCGGTGCTGGACGGAACCTACGAAGGCGGCGAGTTCAAGCCGCTGCCCGCACCGCGTCTCGAGATGATCAAGGGGCTCTTAAGCGCCGCGATCGGCGCTCAATTCGATCGCGGCGACGCGGTCGATGTGCAAAGCGCCGCGCTCTCGCGACCCTACGTTCCGCCGGTGGTCAATCCGGTGCTCGAACTGCGCCAGCTGCTGAGCAATCCGCGCTATGTCTACGGCGCGATTCTTGCCGGCCTGGTCCTGTTGATTGCGCTCATCTCGATGGCGGTACGAGCCGTCAGAAAGGCTCGCGCCGCGAGAAGAGGCGCGATCGCCGAGCAGGAAACGTCCTCCGAGGAATACGCCGAATCCAGTTATACGGAATCCTCCTTCGAGTCGGCTGAAGAATCGGGGCCCCCGGTTGACGGAAGCTACGAGCAGCTGCGGCAGCGCATCAATCACGAGGCGGATCAGGATCCCGAGGCTACCGCCGAGATCCTGCGCAAATGGATCTCGACTGAAAATGGAGGAGGAGGCGGCAACAGCCAGACAGCAGGTCTATGAACGAGCCCGCGAATCAGTCCGCCAAAGTCTACAACTTTCCCAGCCTGCGCCAACTGCTCTCCGGGCAGGGCGAGCCGAACCACGCCGGTCCGCACGTACCGCCGTTGCCCGACGCTAAACTGGAAGAGGCGATCCGCAAGGGTTACGAAGACGGCCTGAGCCAGGGCCGCATCGCGGCGACGACCGAGTTGGACGCGATGCGGCAGACGGTGCGCGAGCAGGCGCTCGAAGCCGGACGCGCCGAGGGCCTGGCCGAAGCCGACGACGCCGCCGCCGCGCTGACCAAGGCGCTCGCGCTGCTTGAAGCCGAACGGCGCCAGACGGCGCAACAGATCGAAACCTTCAGCGTCGATCTCGCCCTGGCTATCGTCTCGCGCCTGGTCGAAGTGGACTCGGTACGAGCCAATTTTATCGCCCGACAGGTCGCGGCGGCGCTCAAGGCGCTGGCGCCGCATCGCCCCGCCGTCATCTATATCAATCCTGCCGACCGCGCTCTGCTGGGCTCCAGAATTGCCGATCTTCCCGTTCAGGACGACGAGGCGTTGGCGCGCGGCAGCGCACGAGTCGATGCCGGCGGCTTGTTCGTCGAGGGCGGCATCGAGCAAGCCTTCGAACAGCTCAAGGGCGCGGTGTTGGAAGTTCGCGCCCGTCAACTGCGCAAGCGCAAGAGGACGTGATGCAAATCGCCGATTACGTCAGCGCGATACCCGAGGTCGCTTTTCCGCCCAACGGCAGACTGACCCGCTCGGTTGGCCTGCTGCTGGAAGCTACCGGACCGCATCTGCCGGTCGGCGCTCTTGCGATGGTCAAGGATCGCGGCACCCAGGTGGTCTGCGAAGTGGTCGGATTCCACAACGACCGCCTGCTCCTGCTCGCCATCGATGAGGCGACCCAGCTCTCGCCCTCGAGTCACGTCGCGCCGGTGCACATCAGGTTCAAAGCAGGCTCGTGGCTCGCCGGCCGGGTGCTCGATGGTCTGGGACGGCCGCTTGACGGGATGGTGATGCCGGCGCGCGGCGGCGAGGAGATCGAACTCGATCCGCCCAGCGTCGATCCGATGGCGCGCGGACTAACCAGTCTTCCGCTCGACGTCGGCGTCCGCGCGGTCAACGGCCTGCTCACTCTCGGAGTGGGACAAAAAATCGGTGTGTTTTCGATGCCGGGCGTGGGCAAGAGCATGCTGCTGGGGATGATGGCGCGCGGCACCTCGGCCGATACCAACGTCATCGCGCTGATCGGCGAGCGCGGCCGCGAGGCGCGCGAATTCATCGAGGATATTTTAGGCTCGCAGGGGCTGGCCCGTTCGGTGGTGATCGTGGTTACCAGCGACAAGCCGGCGCCGATGCGGATCAAGGGCGCCTTTCTGGCAACCGCAATTGCCGCTCATCTGCGCAGCCAGGGCCGCAGCGTGCTGCTCCTGATGGACAGCCTGACCCGGGTCGCGATGGCGCAGCGGGAGGTCGGCCTTGCCAGCGGCGAGCCGCCGACCGCGCGCGGCTATCCGCCCTCAGTGTTCGCGCTGATTCCACGGCTGCTCGAACAGGCGGGCGCGCTGGCCGATTCAGGCAGCGTCACCGGAATCTACACGGTACTGCTGCATGAGGAGAACGACCCGGTCGGCGAGATCGCGAAATCGGTGCTCGACGGCCACATCATTTTAAGCCGCGAGCTTGCGGGCCGCGGCCATTACCCGGCGATCGACGTGCTGAACTCGGTCTCCCGCGTCGCCCAGCGCGTCAGCAGCCCTGAACACAACCGCAACCGCACGCGTTTCGTCGAGTGCTACGCGCGCTGGCGCGACGCCGAGGAACTGATCGCGCTCGGCACCTACAATCCCGGCGCCGACCATCGCGCCGACGAGGCCGTGGCGATGCACAACAAACTCGAGGCCTTTCTCAAGCAGGGCATCGAGGAGCACGTACCGCTCGCCCAAAGCATCGAGCAGTTGGCGGAGGCAATTCAATAGATGAAAAAGCGTGGATTAATCGAACGCCTGGTCGAAATCCGGAAGTTCAAGCTCCGCGGCGAAATCTCGGGCCTCAAGTCGAGAGTCGCGGCCTTGAATCACGCCGAGCAAATGCGCGGCAAGGCCCGTTCCGCCGCGACCGAGGCGATCGGCTCGGTAACCGCGCTGGGCGATCTCGGAATCCTGGGCGAGGCGCGCCTGGCTAATGGCCGTCGCGCGGGCCGGCTCAAGCAGGAAGTTGTTGTCGCGGGCCAAAAAGTCAATCACGCCAAGAAGCTCCACGACTCCGCCTACGAGCTCGATCGCAAGATCCGCAGCCGCCAAAACGCTTCCCGCGAACTCGCGCTCGAACTCGAAGCGGAGAATTTCGCCGCGTGGCGCGCTTCAACGGAGCCTAAACGCTGATCATGGCCATACAGGGTAAAAACGCATTGGCGAATCTTCTCAATGGCGCCGATCCGCCGGCGCAAGGTTCATCGGCCAGGAAGGCGGTTAACAAGGACGATAGCGGTTTCGATGCCGCGCTCGGGATGGCGCTGTTCGCGCATCCGTCGTTCGTTCCGCCGTCAAACCCGATAACCGATGGAGCCCGCGATAAAGGCGCGCTCGCCGACAAAACATCGGCACTCGCAGTTCCTTCGCCGTCAGGCGGCGATAGCGCGTCGCAAATTGCCGATTACGGTGTTCGTCAAAGCCTCGGTCAAAACCCGGCAATCGACAACAACGACACTGCCGGTCCGCGCTATGCCGCCGCGGCAATCGCGGCCTTTGAAAATTTTGCCGCAAGCTCGCCGACGGACGGCAACACACCATCAGCCGCCCGCGCCGGCGAAGGTCGAACACCGACGATCGATCTCGTGGCCGGCGACGCGCCATCTCCATCCGTCGCTGTCAGCGTATCTCCGGAAGGAACCGGCAACAGCCCGGACGGCGCCCAATCCGCGGACGATCCCGCAGGTGTGCCGGCCCATGATCCGAAACCGCCGGAGGGTTCTTATGGCGTGCCGGCCAGTGACCCAAAACCTTTGGAGGGTTCTTACGGCTTACCGGTCCGCGATCCAAAACCGTTAGTTTCTGAGTCCGACAACCTTCCGCGACCAACGACCGGCGACGCGATAGCTTCCGTCGCGCGCCCGGTCGGCCTCACCATTGGCAATGAAGCTATCGATCCGGGATTGCCATCAAAGCCTGTAACCGGGTTACGCGCGCACGATGTGGGTCGCACGATAAGCGGCAAAGCGCCTGGCGGCGGCAGCGTTTTGAACTTGACCGACACGACCGCGCAGACGGCGGGCACCGGAGAGCTTCCGTCACACGTGGAAGCTCCCGCCGCGCCTGCCTTCGACGGCTCTCAGCCGAAGTCCGCGGCGGCGCGCGCGAATGCTCCGGACGCCGAAAAAGAAACGACTGTGACCGGGCTCGGCGGCCAGCCGAGCGCCGACGCTTCCGGACGCCAGACGGCATCGGTTTCAGATGCTCAAGGCAAATCGGCCGCTTCGAATCAGATTCCGGATTCGATCGAACCATCCAATCGTCCTGCGGCTTCCGAGAATGACAAACGTAATCCGGTATCGCGGACCGAACCGGTTCAGCCCGCTTCGCCCAGGCCCGGAGCCAATAACGGGATCGCGTCGGCAACGACATCTGTTGCCGATATCGGCACAGGCGCATCGCGCCCGGCCGCCGGCCCGGCGCCGGTATCGCGCATGATCGCCACGCCGGCTCCGGCCGCCAAAGTGGCCAATCTCAGGATCGATCTGGCGGCGGACAAACCACTCACGCCACGGTGCGCGAACGTCGGGCACGGTCGACGTGAGGATCGTCACGCCCAGCCAGCAAAGCGCGCAAGCTATCGGCTCGGAGATTCCGGCCTTGCGCCGGGCGCTCGATGCCGCCGGCTTACAACTCAAAGCGGCCGATGTCAGCTATCGGGGGCGACAGCCAGCGCGGCGACAACGGACAGCGGCAACAAAATCAATCGCCGCGCATACAATCCGGCGACGACGAGCGAACTTCGCGATAGAAGAGGTGAACCAATGAGCACAATCCCGCGGCGACATCCTCGTCCACATCCTCGTCGACATCGGCACCACCAACACGGATTTGACGGCAAACCTGCTGACTTCAACGGACTTCCTTCAGATCCTGGTCGCGGAATTTCAAAACCAGGATCCGACCACGCCGGTCGATCCGACTCAGTTCGCGAGCCAACTGGTGGAATTCTCGAATCTGGGTGAGCTCCAAAGCATCAATACCGCAGTCACACAACCACCCTCGGCCATCCTGCAAGACGCATCCTCCATGATCGGACGCGAGGTGGTGGCGGCGGGCAACTCGATAGGGGTCCAGAGCGGCAAAGCGACGTCGATCGTATACGCGCCATCCGACCACCGATACTTACCAGGCGCTGGTCTTCGACTCAAACGGCAACCAGGTCGACGACGTCTCGCTGGGCAGCCTTCAGGCAGGGTCGGTGCAGACGTTCACCTGGCAACCGTCGTCATCAAATCCTGGACGGTGCCTACACGGTCGCGATCGTCAACAGCGCAATACCCGGTGCAAGGATTGTTGGAGCAGGGGACGGTGCAAAACGTCTAGCTGTCGGGCGGCGCCGTCCAGCTGGATCTGGGCAATCTGGTGCTTCCGAGAGCGCGGTTCAGGAAGTCTGCGACCCAGGACGCTTAATAAGACGCTTCAATTACGGAGGATCATAAATGTCTGGCAACACGCTTTCAATCACTCAAACCGGATTACAGGCGGTCGATACCGGGCTTCAG
The DNA here is from genome assembly GCA_963759165.1 of uncultured Pseudomonadota bacterium. Taxonomy (GTDB): domain Bacteria; phylum Desulfobacterota; class Binatia; order Binatales; family Binataceae; genus DATJOQ01. Next base: position 429,743 of record CAVWXK010000002.1, read on the forward strand.
GCGGTGAGCGACAACCTAGCCAACGCCAACACCACCGGCTTTCAGTCGGAATCGGTTGAGTTCGAGACCCTGCTGGGATCGACTGGTGGGCGGCAACGTGCTCGGCGGCGGCGTGGGCGTGTCCGGCATCAACCGCGACTTCTCCCAGGGCGCGATCGTTCAGAGCAATTCGTCCACCGATATGGCGATCCAGGGCAACGGCTTCTTCGTGTTGCAGGACGCCTCGGGCAACATCACCTATACCCGCAACGGCCACACTACTATCGGCCCCAACGGAACCCTGCTCGGCGCCGACGGCTCGGCCTTGCAGGGCTATACCCTGAATGCAGCCGGGATTCCGAGCGGAATCCTGGGGCCGATCACGATTCCTCAGGGCGTGCAGCCGCCGACGGCTTCGGCCAACGTCGCTCTCACCGGCAACCTCGATTCGACCAGTGCGGTGATAAGCGCCACGCTCGATCCCACCAAACCCGCCACCTACAACTCGTCGGTCAGCGTTCAGGTTTTCGACAGTGTGGGCAACAGCCACGTTTTGACATTCTTCTTTCAAAACGCGGGTCCGGACGCGTCCACTCCGCCCAACGAGGTATGGAACTGGGAGGCCACTTTGGACGGAAGCGTCACCGGCCTCAGCAATAATACTGGATTCTTTCAGTTTCGATAACACCGGCGCGCTGGTATCCGGCGGTATCCCCGCGTCGGCTCTTACCGCTACACCGGCCGGAGCGGCGCCGCTTTCGCTCGCGCTCAATTTCAGCAACCTGACCCAGTTTGCCGCCGCCAACGCGACCAACGCCACCGCCGACGGCAGCGGCGTCGGAACGCCGCAGGCGGTCCAGATCGACAACAACGGCATCGTCTCGGTTTCCTACTCCAACGGCCAACTGGTGAAGGTCGGACAGGTCGCCGTCGCCACCTTCCCTTCGGTCGAGGGCTTGCAGCTCACCTCGGGCGGGGTTTACCAGCAGACCGTCGCCTCGGGGACGCCCACTATCGCCACCGCCGGGGCGGGAGCGTCAGGGACCATCCGGCCGAGTGCGCTGGAAAGCTCGAACGTCGATACCACCAGCGAACTCGTCAACCTGGTGATGCTGCAACGCAGCTTCCAGGCCAACGCCAAGGCCCTGCAAACCGAAGACAGCGTGCAGGGTTATCTCGATCAACTGGTGACCCAATAGGCGTCACGTCAACCAAACAGGCGTCATGTCAACCAAGGCAATGAAATTCGCGACTATCGCGGCCTGCATGTTCCCGCTGATACTGCTCGCGATGGGCGGCACCGCCGACGCGCTCGATCTCAGGATCGACACCGGCGGCCGTGCCGCCGGGCCGCTCGAAGTGGCCGGCCTGCTGACGTTCATCACGCTGGCGCCGGCGATTCTAATCATGCTGACTTCGTTCACCCGAATCGTGATCGTGCTTTCCCTGCTCCGCCAGGCGCTCGGTCTCCAGCAGACGCCGCCCAACACCGTCATCACCGGTACTCGCGCTGTTCCTGACGATACTGGTGATGGCGCCGACGTGGCAGCGCATCCAGAAGGCGGCGCTGGATCCCTATCTTGCGGGCAATGCTGGCGCCGGCCAAGGCGGCAGAACTGGCCGAGGCGCCGTTCGGCAGTTCATGCTGCATCAGACTCGCACGGAAGACATGGAGATGGCGCGCAGGCTGTTCGCCAAGGGCAATCCGGAAATCACGGCCACCGATCCGCGCGCGCTTCCGTTTTATGCGCTTGGTGCCGGCTTTCGTCTCGAGCGAGCTGACCTCGGCGTTTCGCGTCGGATTTTTGATCTATCTGCCCTTCTCGTGATCGACCTGATTACGTCGGCGGTGCTGATGGCGCTCGGGATGTTCATGCTGCCGCCGGCGGTTATTTCGATTCCGCTCAAACTGCTGATTTTCATGCTGGCCTCGGGATGGCCGTTGTTGCTTGGAAGCCTGGCCGGAAGCTTCGCCTGAAAGTGAAAGGCGTCCAAGGGGGGAACTTAGGTGACACCGGTACTCGCCGCTGATCTGTTTCGTTCCGCGCTGTGGACCGCGCTTCAGGCCGGGGCGCCGCTGTTGGTTGCGATGACCGCGGTGGCGGTGATCTTCGGCGTGCTTCAGGCGTCGACCCAGGTGCAGGACGCACGGTCTCGTTTGCGCCCAAGCTGGGTGCCGCGCTGATCGTCGGCTGGGTCGGGGCGGGATGGACCGCTCGGCTGCTCAGCGGCTTCATGCATCGCGCGCTGGTGGCAATCCCGTGGGTGGTGGCGCGATGAACATCACCATCGGCGATGACCTGGCGCTGGCTTTCGGGCTGCTCGTTCGCGCGCTGCGGCGGCATGCTGATGGCGCTGCCGGCGATGCTGGGCGTCTCGCTTCCGGTTCGGATCCGCCTGATGCTCTCGACGCTGCTGGCGGCTTCGCTGATGCCGATGGCGAAGGTGGCGATGCCCGGCGCCGGCGGCGTGTTTCACGTCGTCACTGATGGTGGTGCGCGAACTCGCCCTCGGCGGCGACGATTGCCTTTGCCGCCGCAATCGTGGTCGGCGCGACGATGACAGTCGGCGACGTGCTCGGCAACAGCATGGAGCTTCACAGCGGCGGGATTCTGCGCGGCCCGATTCAGTTTCCCAACGTTCTCGGCGACGCTTTGGGAACGCTGGCCGGTCTGCTGTTCTTCATCGCCGGCTTCCATCGCGCGCTGATTCTCGGGCTGGGCCGCAGTCTCGGCGTGGCGCCGCTTGGCGTCGCCACGATACCCGGCGTCAACAGTATGATCTGCCGGCGGCGGCAAGCTGTTCGTGCTCGCGCTGGACTCGCGCTCCCGCTGATGATTCCGCTGCTCATACTGTCGCTGGCGCAGGGCATCCTGGCCCGCCTGGCGCCCCAGCTCAACATGCTGATGGCCGCGCCGGCGGCGATCGTGATTGCCGGTCTGGTGCTTCTGATTATGGATTCTCACGGTATCGCGATCGGGATTACGCGGGCCTGGGGCGCGATGATCGATCAGGCGCTGGGTTGGACCAATGGCTGACCGCGACGAAAAAATCTTTCCGGCGCTGCCGCAGCGCCGCAAGCGCGCCCGCGAACCAGGGTCAGATCGCGCGCAGCAACGATCTGACCGCGGCGGTGTCGTTCCTCACCGCCACCGTCGGGCTGTTCTTTTCGGCGGCGGCCTTCGGACGATGGAATATCGACGCCTTCAAGGCCGTGATGAGCGCTGCTGGCAGCGGCGATCCGGATGGCGCTTCGGTCCGCGCGATCATCTGGCTGGTCAGCGCGGCGTCGGCGGTAACCTTCACCCTCAGCCTGGCCTCCGTGCTAGGGGCAGTCGCGCAGGGCGGATTGGTGGTCGCGCCGGCCCGACTCAGCCCCGATCTGAGCCGACTGAATCCGGCCAAATATTTTGGCCGCGTCTTCTCAGCTTCCATGCTGCTCGAACTCGGCAAGGCGACGCTCAAGATTTTCCTGGTCTGCCTCGCCGCCTGGTTTACCGCCCGGCACGCCTTCGAGCTTTACGCGACGCAGGGCGGAATCGCGGTCGGCCTTGTCGTTCTCGACACCGGTGTGCGCCGGCTGTTTGCCTGGAGCGCGCTGGTGGGTCTCGGGGTCGCGGCTGCCGATTATGCTTTCAAGCTGCACCAGCACGAAAACGAACTCAAGATGACGCGCCAGGAGTTCCTCGACGAGCTCAAGCAGGAGGAGGGCAACCCTCACGTCAAACGCGCCATCCGCCGCGCGCAACGAAAAAGGTGGAAGCGCGCGCGCGGGATGCATCAGGCGGCCGCCGCGACCGTGGTCCTGACCAATCCGACGCACTTCGCGATCGCGCTGCGCTATCGGCGCGGCTTCGATCAGGCGCCGCTGGTTGTGGCCAAGGGTGCGGGCGAAAGCGCTCAGCGGATCATTTCAATCGCCCGTCTCGCGGCGGTTCCGGTGATCGAAAACAAACCGCTGGTGCGGGCGCTGTTCCGCGTAACCGAGGTCGGCGATTTCATCCCGCGCCAGTTCTATCGCGCAATAGCCGAAGTTCTGGCCCTCGTCATGCGCAGCCAGGCGCAAGCGCCAGGGCCAGGTCGCGAGGGTGGCCTAGATGGCGGAGGCCAGAAATCATACCGCGCTTATGACCCTCTCCGAGCTTGCGCTGCCGGCAACCGCGGTGCTGGTCCTGGCCGGGATGCTGGCGCCGGTCAGCGCCACGATGCTCGACGTGCTGCTGTCGTTCTCGCTCGCCTTGTCGCTGGTGGTGCTGATGGTCGCGGCGTCCAGCCGCCGGGCGCTCGATTTCTCGGCCTTCCCCACCGTGCTGCTGATCGCGACCCTGCTCAGGCTCTCGCTCAACGTGGCCTCGACCCGTCTCATCCTGCTGCGCGGAGATATGGGTTCCGCCGCCGCCGGCGTGGTGATCGAATCTTTCGGCCGCGCCCTGGTGGGCGGCAACTACGCGGTCGGCATCGTCGTGTTCGTGGTTCTCGCGATCATCAATTTCGCGGTGGTGACCAAGGGCGCAAGCCGCGTCGCCGAAGTCGCCGCGCGCTTCACGCTGGATGCGATGCCGGGCAAGCAGATGGCGATCGACGCCGACATGAACGCGGGCTCGATCGGCGAGGAAGAGGCCCGCCGCCGCAGGCGCGAACTCTCGCGCGAGGGCGATTTCTACGCGGCGATGGACGGCATCGGCAAATTCGTCCGTGGCGACGCGGTCGCCGCGATCATGATCATGGTCATCAACCTCGGCGCCGGCCTGTTCATCGGAATCTTCGAAAAAGGCATCAGTCTGGACGAGGCCGTTCACACCTATACCATCCTGACCATCGGCGACGGATTGGCGGCCCAGATTCCCGCCCTGCTGACCTCGACCGCGGCCGGGGTAATCGTCTCGCGCACCGCGAGCGAGCTGGATTTGTCCACGACCGTCGGCAAAGAGCTGCTGCGCAATCCCGCCGTGATGTTCGGCACCGCCGGCCTGTTCGCCCTGATCGCGATGCTGCCCGGGCTACCCCATATACCGTTTATGGCTACGGCGGCGGCGCTGGCCGGTCTGGGATGGCGGGCGCGAGGTCTGGCCGCGGCCGCGTCCGAAGACGCGGTGCCCAAACCGAAACCCGCCGCCGATAAAAGTGCGAGTCAACCGTGGCCCGATATCCTTCGTCTCGAGCTTGGCGCCGGTCTGGTGCCGTTCGTGAACGAGCCCTGGAAGCTGACCGATCGAATCCACGCGCTGCGTTCCAAGCTGCGCGACGAACTGGGCGTAACCCTGCCGCCGGTACGTATCGTCGATAATCTCGGCCTCGAGCAAAACGGCTACCGCATTCTGCTCCGCGGCAACGAGGTCGCGCGCAACGTGCTGCGTCCAAGCATGAGCCTGGCGATTCCCGGCCCGCGCGGTTCGAAACCCGCGGTCAAGGGAATTGACGCCATCGAGCCGGCCTTCGGGCTGCCGGCGCGATGGGTGAGCGCCGAGTACGCGAGCATCGCCCGCCAGCACGGCTACACCGTGGTCGACGCGCTGACGGTGCTGGTCACGCACTTCGCCGAAGTCGTGCGCGCCGGCGCGAGCGAAATTCTGACCCGCAAGGACGTCGAAGGGCTGCTCGAGCAGGCTCAGAAGGTGGTGCCGCGAATCGTCGAAGAGTTGTCCGGCCTCAACATTCATCTCGGCACGGTCTACCGCGTGCTCCAGTTGCTGCTTGCGCAGCGAATCTCGATTCGGGATCTGCCGCTGATACTCGAAGCCCTGGCCGCGGACGCGGGATCGACCAAGGACCCCAATGAAATGGTCGAGCACATCCGGCCGCGCATCGGGCGAGTCATCTGCGAGCCGCTGCGCCGTCCCGACGGCACGCTGCCGGTGCTCGTGGTCGAACCCGGCCTCGAGGAGCCCTTCTTCACCGCGGCTGCCGCCGATCAGCACTTCCCGCTTGACCCGACCGTACCGCGCCAGGTAACCGACGCGATTCGCAAGGCGACCAGCGACACGGCCGCGGCCACGATGGAAGCGCCGGCGATTATCGTCTCGCCGCAGATCCGGCGGATCTTCGAGCGCGTGGCGCGTCGCGCTTCCAAGCATCTGGTGGTGCTTGGCGCGACCGATATTCCGCCCGGGATAACGCCGACCATCGTCGGGAGGATCGGATGAAACCCTTTCCAGCGGCGGCGGAAACCCGGGACGATTTTGAGCCGCTCTCCGGCGCGCCGGCCCGACCAATGGACGTCGAGACGCTGGTGGAGAATTACATGCCGCTGGTCGCCAAGCTGGCCGACCGGGTCTGGCTCTCTCCGCGCCTCGGACTCACCCGCGACGACCTTTTATCGGCCGGCGCATACGGCCTTTTGATGGCGGCAAGGCGCTTCGATCCCGCTCGCGGAATCGGATTCGGGGTCTTCGCGCGCTCGCACATCCACGGAGCGCTAATGCGCGAAATCAACACCACACTGCGCGCGATCGGCGGCAATCAGGAACAGGTGCTGGTGCCGCCCGCCGATGAAGGCGAATCGGATTTGCTGCCTGACAATCCCAATGCGAACCGAATCGATGCGGCGGAGGCGGCCGAGATTCGCGAACTGATGGAATACACACTCACCAAAAATGAACGGCTTGCGCTCACGCTTTACTACTTCGAAGAGCTGACGGTGGCCGAAGTGGCCGCCGTGCTCGAAGAGTCGCGAAGCAGAGTCGCCCGCACCATCAAGGGTGCTCTGGGCAAGCTCAGGAAGGCGATAACGACAGGCCGGGAGGCGAAATGAACGGATTGTTTTTGGCCGCTTCGGGCGCCGCCAGCCAGCTCCAGGCACTCGATATCAGCGCGCACAACCTGGCGAATTCCGGTACGCCCGGATTCCGCCGCTTCGAGCTTGTGGCCGATGCCGTGAGCAAAGACCCTTCGCCCTTCGAGTATGCGACGCTCGAGTCCTCGACGCCGAGACTCGATATGGCCCAGGGTCCGCTGCGCGATACCGGCAATCCGCTCGACGTCGCGGTCGTCGGGCCAGGCTTCATCCGGGTTCAGGGTCCGGAGGGCGAGGCCTACACGCGCGACGGCCAGCTTCAGGTATCGCCCGACGGTACGCTGCTCGCGGCCGGGTATCCCGTGATTAGCCAGGGTGGCGGCCCGATCACAGTGCCGGCGGGCGCCATCACGATCGCGGCCGACGGTTCGATCACCGTCAACGGTCAGCCCAATGCGCGAATCGGGATTGCCGATCCCAAAGGCGCGGCGATGACGCCGGCGGGCGGATCGCTTTACCGCAGTGCCGACGGCGATCCGCTGCCTGAGGCCGAAAGCGGCAGCGAAATTCGCCAAGGCTTTCTCGAAGATTCCGGCGGCAACCCGATCACGGGCGTGGTCGAGATGCTGCGCATCATGCGCGGCTACGAATCGGCGATGCGCGCCGTGCAGACCATCGATCAATCGCAGGAGAAGACGATTCAGGCGCTAACGGTTAACGCCTGAACCGCACAAGGGGGGAACGATGCTTCAGGCAATGTCGATTGCTTCCACCGGGATGGAAGCGCAGGAGACGCAAATTCAGGTGATTGCCAATAACCTGGCCAACGCCTCCACCCCGGGTTTCAAAGTTTCGCGGGCCCGATTTCAGGATTTGCTTTACGTCAATGAGCGCCAGGCGGGAACCCAGTCGTCTCAAGTAAGCCAGGTTCCGACCGGCGAAGCGATCGGTCTGGGCACCCACAACGCCGCTATCGACAAGCTCTTTACCGAAGGGGAGCTGGAAAGCACCGGCAACCCCCTTGATGTCGCAATCCAGGGCGACGGTTTTTTTCAGGTGACGATGCCCGACGGATCGATAGCCTACACCCGCGACGGCAGCTTCCGGCTCGACCAGAACGGCCGGTTGGTGACGCTCGACGGTTACACCGTGCTGCCCAGCATCACCGTGCCGCAAGGGGCGCAAAACCTGACCATCGGACCCGACGGAACGGTTTCGGTGCTGGTGGGCAATCAGACCACGCCTACCCAAGTGGGCCAGCTTCAGGTGATCAGGTTTCTCAACCCCGCGGGTCTGGAGGCGATCGGCCAGAACCTCTTTCGCCAAAGCCAGGCCGCCGGTTCGCCCCAAGTCGGTATCGCCGGGCAGAACGGGTTCGGTTCGATCAGCCAGGGCTTCCTGGAAATGCCCAACGCCAGCACGGTGCAGGAATTGGTTGGGCTGATCGAGGCACAACGCGCATACGAGGCGAGTTCGAAGGCGGTCCAGATTTCGGACCAGATGCAGCAGATGGCCAATGGCCTGGTCAGATAAACACGCTCATTCCGGCGTGCGCCGTCGTCCGATTCGAGGCCGGCGAGCGGCGAAAACGCTCGGCCGGCGAGCGACGGTGACCACGCTGTACAGCGCGCGCATGATGCGTGAGTCCCGGCGATGGACGGGCGCGCCGCGAAACAACCGGCTTGCCAGGACCGCTCTGGTTCTGTTCGGAGTAATGCTGTTGACGGCGGTATGGGCGTTCGCCGACGCCACGGCTGCAACTTCCGCCGGCGCGAATCCGCCGTCATCGACCGATCTCGAGGCCCGCGTCATCGAGCGGCTCGCACCGTTGATGCCGCCCGGGGTGCGGATCCGGAAGGTCGAAATCAGCTGCCGACCGGAAGCCGGCGCCACGCTCAAAGGCGTCGCGCCCGGAATAACGCGGCTCAATTCGCGCAGCTTCACCGTGGAATTCGAGGTCAACCATCGCGCCAGCTTCTGCGGCGCAAGCCTCGACGCACAAAGGCAGGTTCTCGTGGCGACTCACGACCTCGCGCCCGATACGCCGGTTTCGGCCCGCGACTTCGCGTCGGAATGGGTCGATGCGTTCAACGCGGCGCCGGGCGCGGCGAGCGAATTCGATTTCACCGCTCCGATGGTCGCCGCAACATTGATTCGCGCCGGTCAGCCGCTCTATCCGACCGCGCTGGTCAAGCCGGTCGCGGTTCGCCCCGGAGATCTGGTCACGGTGGTGGTAAAAAACGGCCCGATTACGGTCAAGACCGAACTTCAATCGCGTGCCTCCGCGTCGATCGGAGACAGCGCCACGATGCTTAATCCGGAGACTGGAACTTCTGTGCAGGTCCGCGTGACCGGGGTCCGCACCGGAGAATTGGTGTTGCGATGAAACGCGTGATTGCTGAAACTTTCATCACCATAGGCGCTATAGCGCTGATCGCGCTTAACGGATGCGCGGTGCTGCCGTTTGCACCGACCATCGCTCACGTCGCACCGCGCGTGTTGTTCCCAGGCCATGATCCAGCCGCCGCGCGCGACTCGGCTGCGCCGGCGGATGATGGTTCAGCCGAGCCAGCGACGGCGTCCAATGCGGGCAAGGATCCGGCTGATAGCGAGTCGCAGCCCGAGCGACCGGCAAACCACCAGGCACAGCCGGCGGATGGAACGATTCCGATACGTCTCGACCACACCGACATCGCCTCCGATGTCAAGGCGCACGAGGTCGGCGACGTCCTCATGGTAAACGTAGCCGAAGCTATTAACGGCCAATCTTCCGCTCAAACCGCTTTGAGCGCCAAGCGCTCGGCAAACGCCTCGTTGCCCAATATGTTCAGCGCGATTGAATCGCTCGCCAAACATAATCCGATGCTGAATCTTTCGAGCATGGTCAACAGCACCTCGGATACCGAGGCGGCGGGCCAGGGCGCCATGAGCGCCAACGATACCCTCAACGCTCTCGTGGCGGTGTCGGTAATCGGGACTTCGCCCGACGGCAAGTTGAAGATTAAGGGCATGCGCTCGATACGAATCAATGGGGAGAACGACACCCTGAACCTGAGCGGCATGATTAACCCCCGCGATATCGACTCGAATAATTCCATACCCTCCAGCAGGGTCGCCGACCTCCACCTTAGCTTTACCGGGGCCGGACAGATTCGCGACAAACAGGGCGGTGGAGTGGGCGCCCGCGTGTTGGATTGGTTATGGCTCTTCTAAAGAAGATAGCCGCGATCGTCGTGAGCGCGCTGTTGCCTGCGGCCGGCGCCTATGCTCAGGCAGTCGCGCCGGCTGAACTCATGTTGCCGCCGCCGCAACATGCCTTATCACAGCCCCAGGGCAATCTGCTCGGTTTCCAATGGGGCGAAGCCAACGGCACCGTACCCTTGTCTACCCTGGCCCATCTTCGTGGAACTCGAGTCAACCACCTCATCGGCCACGGACTGGTTGCGGGGCTTCAGAATACCGGCGACAGTCAGCAGACCCAGTTCACGGTTCAGTTCGTGATCAATTCTCTGACGCACGCCGGAGTAAACCTGCCGGCGAGCCTCAATCCCAGCAACATGCAGGTCCGCAATCTGGCGGCGGTGATGGTAACCGCCGATATTCCGGCCTTCGCCCGCCCGGGTTCGAGGCTCGATGTGCTGGTGTCATCGATGGGAGACGCCCATTCTCTTCAGGGCGGTACGCTTTTGATGACACCTCTGTTCGGTACCGACGGACAGGTCTATGCGGTCGGTCAGGGTCCGCTCACCATCGAGGGCTATTTCGCCGGTGCCGGAGGCGGAGCCTCCGCGCGCAAGAACTTCCAGACCGCCGGTCAGATTCCCAACGGAGCCACGGTTGAACGAGAAGTCCCCAACGACTTCGTCAAAACGCGAACGCTCGAGATCGAGATTGACGACCCGAACCCGACCGTCGCGGTGCGCGCCGCCGACGCGATCGCGAGCCGTTTCAAGGACGCGCAGGTGGTGATCAAAGACCCGGGTACCGTGAACGTGGGCCTGCCGCCCTGGATGACGCCGGTGAATTTCGCCGCCACCCTCGATCAGATCAGAATCCAGCCCGCCGAATCCGACCGCGTGGTGGTCGATGAGCGCACCGGCACGATCGTGGTCGGCGGACGGGTTACGGTGGGCAAAGCCGCCGTCAGCCACGGCAATCTGACGGTGATGATTGAACCCAAACTCCAGGTCTCGCAACCCGGTCCGTTGAGCAATGGAACCACGGTCGCCAACAAGACCGCCAAGATCACCGTGAATCAGGATGAGGGGCAGTTCTTCATGATGCCCGAGGCGGCCAGCGTCGAGCAGATTGCCCAAACGCTCAACGTGGTCGGCACCAAGCCCGGCGACGTTATCGCGATATTCGAGGGGCTGCGGGCCGCGGGCGCGCTCCATGGGCAGCTCGTTGTTCGCTAACAGGAGAGACTGAACCGATGACGACGATAGCAAATCCTGTATTTAGCCGGCAGGTGTTCGCCACGCCCGGACGGCGTCAGACGGACAAGAACGGCGCCGTGCAAGGTTTCGCTCAGCTCTTCGCCTCGATCCTTTGCAGCCAGCTAAGACGCGGGATTCTCGGCTCCGACTCAGGACCCATGGGAATCGCGGGCGGCGCCACCGGCGATATTTACGGCTCGTTTCTCGATCAGGCGATGGGCAAGGCGTTGGCAAAATCGCCGGCGATGAAGTCGCTCAACGATATCGTCAGCCGCCAGCTCGATGGGCAAAGCCTCCGGCGCGCGGCCGCGGGAAAGAGTTCCGTCGCCTCGCCTTTGTCCGGGCCGGGAATGCCGTCCGTGCCGCCGGCTCCCCCGACAGCGCCTCTTTCACCAGCTTCCGGGCCGGAGGAAGCGGTCGACCCCGCCGCCGGTTCGACGATCAACGACGATCGGGGCCCGCTGCTGCTGCCGCCGCGTCCTGCGATATTCGCGCCGGCCTTGCCGCCGCCCAAAATTCTGACCGAAGGATGACACTTATGGCCAATGCGATCATGTCACTTTCAAATCTCTTGCGAGTCAACGACGTTGGTCCGGTTGACGGCTCCTCCAACGCTGCCAACGTGGGCCGGCGCGCCTCACAACCGCAAGCGGCGACGGCCGCGGAGGTCGATCGGACCGATTTGTCGGGACAGGGCGAGGTGCTGCGGAGCGCGACGGTGACGCTGCGGTCGTTATCGACCTTCCGCAGCGACCAGGTGGCGGCGCTCAAGGCCGGGATCGCGGCGGGCAGCTACCAACCTGATCCCACAGAGGTCGCCCGGGCGGTCGGCAGAGCACTGGGCGGTGTGACCTCGTGAGCGCGCGAGACCTTGCTCCCGGGCTCGCCATCGCAGGTCTCGGAAATCCGGCGTCGCTTCGCCGTTTGACGGAGGAGATCACGGCGCTGAACACCGAGTTAGCCGAGGAACGGAGTGGTTATACAAGTCAGGAGCTCTTCGACCTCCGAAATAATCTGAACACGCTCGCCCTCGCCATCGTCCGGATCAAACGACTGGTAAGCGAGCGCATCGCGGTGCTGACCGCCGGAGGCTTCAATGGGTATTAATCTGCTTGGTATCGGCCTCAGCGGCATCAACGCGGCCGAGGTCGAGCTTCAGACCGTAGAGGCAAACATCACCAACGCGAACAATCCCAACTACTCGGCCGAGTCGGCACAACTGAGCGCCAGGGTAGGCCCGGATGGCTCTTCGGCCGGAGTTGATGTGACGGGGATACAACGCGCCGAGGCTCCTTTTCTGACCGACGCGATGAATCAGGCTCAATCCACCGACAGCTACAATTCGTCGTTCACCCAGATTGCCCAGCTCGCTCAGGCTTATCTGGAGCCTGCCTCCGGCAATGACCTGCTTGCGTCGCTTCAAGACCTGTTTAACTCGTTCACGAATCTCGCGGCGTCTCCCGCAGATCCCAATTTGCGCACCGCGGTGCTCGATGCCGCCGGCAACTTCGCGACGATGTCGCAGGGGATTTCCCAGCAGCTCAATCAGGCGGCGCAGAACGGATTGAGCGGACTCGGCGTGCTGGTGCAGCAAGTGAACAGCGATAGCCAGCAGATAGCTCAACTCAACGTTCAGATCGCGAGCGCCAGCGCGGGCAGCGGCAGCGCCGCGGCGCTGCTCGCTCAGCGCGATGCGCTGGCGAGCGACCTTGCCAATGTGATTGGCGCGCGAATGGATTCCAAAGGCAACGTCACGATCGCCGGCGTGCCGCTGGTATCGGGCAATATCGCCCTGCCGCTCTCGGTCACCGGGTCAGGCCTCAACATGGGCCTGCAAGTCGCCCTGCCCAACGGCGATTTGCAAATGGCGGCAAGCCAGCTTGGCGGTTCGATCGGCGGAATCATGGCCGCCGCCAGCCGCGTCGGGCAGTTGAACACCGACCTCAATACCTTCGTGGTTTCGGTCGCCAACGCGATCAACACCCAGCATCAGAACGGCTACGGCCTGGACGGCTCGACCGGAAACTCGCTTTTTATAATCGGGCCTGGCGGAAACGGAATCTCTCTCAATCCTGCGATCACCGTGCAAAATCTGGCCGCCTCGCAGACCGCGGCCGGAGTTCCGGGCGACGGCTCGAACGCCACCGCGATCGCGGCGCTGGCCCAGGCAACCGGGCTGGATTCGTCCTCTCCGACATCCACGCTGGCCCAGGCCTATGGGCAAATCGCCAGCAACTTTGGCTCGTCCGTGCAGGGCGCGATGAATGCGCAGCAAAACGCCGCCGCCTCTTTCCAATCGTTCAGCCAGCTCAAAGGCTCGATAACCGGCGTCTCGCTCAACGACGAACTTACCCGCCTCATACAGTTCCAGAACGCGCTCGAAGCGGCGGGCCGCGCGGTACAAACCGTCAACGACCTTACGACATTCCTGATTACAGAGGTCTCGCAATGAAAGTTTCAAACCTGGTGTTGTACAACTCTCTGGCGGATTCGATAGACACGGCGAACAACAACGTCCTGCTCGCGCAGCAGCAGCTTGCAACCGGAAAGCGAGTCGTCGAACCCTCCGACGATCCGGCCGCCTTCGCACAGGCCAGCCTTCTGCAAACCGAAAGTTCCGCAACCTCCAACGACGCCAGCCTGGCGTCCCTGATGCAGAGTCGCCTGACCGTGGCCGATGGCGCCCTGGCTCAGGTCACCACCGCGATTACCTCGGCGATTGCCAGCGCGACCGAAGGCGCCGACGGCACCATCAGCACCACCCAGATGGCGACCATCGCCCAAGACGTGCAGAGCCAGCTCGACACGGTAATTCAGGGCGCCAACGTTAACTACGCGGGCGTATACCTGTTTGGCGGCAATCAGACCCAGGCCGCTCCATACAGCTTCGCCGGAGCTTACGCCGGCGACAGCGGCAGCAATTCCGCGAGTTTCAGCAACGGCACGACCGTCCCGGTGACATTCGACGGCCAAAGCGTCTTCGGCGACAGCGCTTCCGGTGTGATCGGCACGCTCACGTCGCTGGTCACGGCACTGACGAGCGGCAACAAGGCCAATGTTTCGGCCGCACTGGCGCAGCTCAATACGGACCTGCAACAGGTTGCCACCGTCCGAGCCTCAATCGGCTCGTCGATCAACAACGCTAACGCGTTGGCCACCGGCGCGAACGCGACGATTACGACACTGGCCGGCGATATAAATCAGGTGGCTGGCGCCGACCTCGCCAAGACCTCTATGGTTGACCAGGAGGCGCTGACCCAGGAACAGGCGCTGGTTTCGTTCGCCTCCGAACTCGCGAAAATTCCGCTGATCAACATCCTCGCCTAGTGTCGTTCCAACTTGTCGGTCCGGGCGCAAGATCGAGAGCTCAGCCCTCTCGGGAATGGTCGTCGTTTTCGGTCCAGCAAGCCGCTGAAAAACCGATTCCAACGGCCTGTCCGAAATTTGGCGCAGGCCGTTACGACCGGGCGCAGAGCACCGGTCGTAACGGTCCCGGATCTCTATTCCGTTGCCTTCGGTACGGTGCCGGGTTTGGCCGGCGCGCCCATCGGAGCATCCTTACGCCGCCTCTTCCGAGGCTCCTGCTTGGTGTAACCGGCTGGGACGGTGAAGGTATCGGCTGGAAGAGTGGCTGCTTTGACGCTGGTGGTGCGGGTGACCATCACATTCGGCGGTTGCTCCGCCATCGCTTTAGCCTGCTCGGGCGGCAGATTTGGAATCGAAGCCAGACGTATCCTGGTGTGTCTCTCGATTACCAGCGGCACGCCGTCCGGCCGCGAGCTTTGCGTTGCCGTTGATGTTCCGTTGAGCTTGGTCATAAGCGCCTTGTCGTAGGCGGTGTATTCGGCGGCGCCCGGCGCGTCTTTCGAGAAACAGCCGGTAACCGTGAAATCGGCCATCGGCAGGCGGCCGGAGCCGACGTATTCAACGCATTTATAGCCGTTCAAGGTCTTGTCCTTGTCGGTTTTTTGATAGCTGGCTTTTATCTCCGCGTCCTGCATCGTTCTGCCAGACGGTTCGGTTGGAGGAAAAGGCAGCTCGACGTACGCCTTGCGCGCAGGGAACATGACGATCACAACGCCCCGATCGAGATCTGTGATCACGGTATTACGGTTGGTGGTGACCTTCTGCTTGTTGCCCTGGATGGTTACTGTACGTTTCCTGACGGCGCCGCCGGTCTGACCGTTGATGGCAATTTCCTGCTCCAGGATCACGCCGGCGTTTGCCGCCGCCGCCGCGCTCATCGTCAGGATCGCGATCGCAAAAAGAGTTAACAGTCTTCTCATATGAAGGTTTCTCCTCCTCAAACGGTTATAATCAGCGAAGAACATTCAATCCGCAATAACCCTGGTTTCCGTGGTGGCGCGCACCTTGGGCCGCCGCTCCTCGCGCAGTCGATGTTCCATCAGGCTGGCGAGACCCAGTAGCACCCAGGCCATCTCCTTGAGCCGGCGCATGAACCCGACCGCGAAACCGACCCCCGGCGGATACCCCAGCATACCCAGCAGCAACGCTTTCCCGCCCTCCTGGCTGACCAGCTTGGCCGGAATGAGAAACGTCGCCCGCTCGATCAACAGGCCCATCGCCTCAACCATCAGCGCGATTTGAAAAGTTGCGTGCTGCCCGAGAAAAACCAGCAGAATGTAGATCTCGATCGGCCCCAGGCTCCAGGCGATCAGATAGAAGAAGCACGAAAGCAGCACCCGCATCCGATGGTGAACGTAAAAATCCGCCAGCAACGCGTCGGCCTGCGCCGCCGCCGCCTCGACCTCGGCGTTGGCGCCACGCGTCAGATCGAATTTCGCCAATGCTCTCCATAAGTGAGAAAAAGGGCTTCGGGTCTGGATCGCGAAGAAGCCGAGCAGCAACAGTATCGCGAACACGAGGCCGCCGATCATCGGCCAGAACAGCCGCTCAAGCGAACTTACCAGCCGCATCGACAGCAACAGCGCGCCACTCACGAAACCGATCTGGCCGACCCCCTCTGCCAGCGCCGCGACGATTACCGTGGCCAGTCCCGTCGCCATCGGCAGCTTGCGTCGCACCATCAGCGCCATCAGGAATTGGCCGCCCAGTTGCGCCGACGGCGTGACGTAATCCACCGCCTCGCCCGCGATGCGCGCTGAAAAAAGCTCGCCGAATGACAAGCCTCGCGGGTAGCCCCTTATAGTCACGCGCCAGCCCAGCGTGTTCGCCACTCGCGCCACGCCTTCGAGCACGCAAGTCAGCGCCAGCGCCCACCCCGCCAGTCGAATATAGGCGTAAACATTGCCAACCCCCAGCCGACGCAGGAACCAGGCGTAGAAACCCAGCGCCAGAATCATCAGGAGCGTTTCTATGCGTCGCATTGGCAAGCAGAATGACGGTGATCGAGCGCTCGCATCCGCGCTCGGCGTAACTCGGCCATTGTTTCAGCGCTGTCGCGCGTGCGCAAGTCGAAGCGCCGCGTTTCTCCCGATTGGCATGCCGTCGCGCACAAACCCTGAGGGCGGGCCTCAGATTTTGAACCTGACATGGATGATATCGCCGTCGCGCATCACGTAATCCTTGCCTTCCAAACGCAGCTTGCCGGCCTCCTTGACCTTTGCGTCGGAGCGCAGCGCGGCAAAATCCTCGAAGCTCACCACCTCGGCACGGATAAATCCGCGGGCTATATCGCTATGGATGCGAGCCGCCGCTTCGAGCGCCGTAGCGCCGCGCCGAAGCGACCATGCATGCGCCTCGGGCTCACCGGCGGTATAGAACGTCATCAGCCCCAGATGCGCATAAAGCGCGGCGATCAGGCGATCGCGCGCGGGAGCCTTCAGTCCCGCTTCGCTCAACAGCTCGCCCTGCCCCTCTGGACCCAGTTGCCACAACTCGGCCTCGAACGCCGCGGCCAACCTGAGCACGTCAAGACCGCGGGAGGCTATCGTCGCCCGGGTCGCCGCCGGAACTTCGGCCGCCGCCTGCTCGGCGTCGCAGTTGATCACCACTATCGCCGGTTTTTGTGACAGAAAGCAGAAAGTAGCGAGCACCTGGCTCTCCTGGGCGGTGAATTCGAGCGTACGTAGCGGCGCCCCGCTCTCCAGATGGCGCATGCATTTTTCAAGCGCCGTCCGCTCGAAGTCGCCGCTTGGCTTCTCCTTCTTGAGCCGCTCGAGCCGGCGCTCGGCCTGCTCGAAATCGGCGAATACCAGCTCCGCTTCGACGTTCTCCAGCGCCGGCACCAATTCGACCGATGCGGACCCGAACTCCGCGATCACGATTAGCAGCGCGTCCAGTTCCCGCATCAGCGGCAGCAGACTCGCGTCGAGCGCGGCGCCGGGCTTCTGCTCCTTGGGGTTGGGCGCGAAATCCAGCACCGTCAGCTCGACCTGAACTTTCTTCCTGGAGCCATAGGTGGTCTCGAGAAAATCGAGCCGCGGGTCGGGAATTCTGATTTGACCCAACCGTGCCCGGTTCTTCTGGTCGGCCTGCCCTTCTACCGGCGCCATGCCGGTCAGGGCGTGAAAGACCGTTGATTTGCCCGAGCCGCGTCCCCCGATGATGCCTGCTTTCATTCTCCAAAACTCCGGATCCCAAGAGCGTTACATATAGCGTGGGTCTACGAAAGTATGCGCCGGCACGGCCCGCCCCCCTTTCTGTTGTCTGCGATCTGAGCTATTTTGCTACCGATTGTATTGATAGGTGGGGTGGTTTATGGCCCTTTGCGTTCGACGATCGCTGCTGCTGAGTCTGTTTGTTCTGGGCGCTTTGGCCGGAGCCGCTGCCGGCGGCCAGGATACCATCCCGCCGGGCACAAGAATCACCAACCGCGATTGGCAACAGTATCAGCGATTCATGTCGACCGGCCTGCAGGCGCTGTTCAGCGGCAAATACTCCTGGAAGATGCCCGATCAGGCCGTGTTCGAAGTCGGACCGACGGTTTCCATTCCGCTGCCCGCGAAATACGTAGAGGATACCGCGACCTACAGCGGCAACGTGAAGCTCAAGGATCTCGACAGCGGCGGCACTCTGCCCGAAAACTACGTCGCCGGAGTTCCGTTTCCGGTGCCTGCCGAGCCCGACGCCGGCGCCAAGGTGCTGTGGAATTTATATTATCGCTACAATCCGAAAGTCATGCGCTGCGTGCTCGACAGCAGGATAATCGACCGTCACCTGAACGTCACCACCCAGCAAGCGGACTACGTGATCTCCAAGCTTGCTCATCTGAGCGAGCCCGGCATGCAGCACGTTCTTCCGGAGTCCCATGGCATATATCTTACTGACTATTGGGAATTCACCGCGCCCGAGCACAAGAAGTATCTGGCGCAGGACTCCGTGGTCTATGACGATCCTTCGCGCATAAACGAACTCTATGCCTTCGTCCCCGCGATGCGGAAATCGATGCGGCTCTCTTCCGCCGCGCGCTGCGCTCCGGGTGCCGGCAGCGATTTTACCAGTGAAGACCTGCGCTTCGGATTCTATGGGCAGCCGCCGCTCTTCAAGGTGCGCCTGGAGGGCGAGAAGAAGATCCTCGCGATGGTTCACCTGAACGACGACTATTCGGACTGGGACAACTACGTATCGCCGATTTTCGTGCCCAAACCGTCGGTCGGCAAGTGGGAACTGCGCGATGTTTACGTGATTAGCCTCAAGCGCGTGGGCCCCGACGCGGCCTCGTATTGTTACGGCAAGCGGGTAATCTACGTCGACAAGCAAACCTGGGCTCCGGTCGCCGCGGAAACGTATGACCGGGGTCTGAAGCTGTGGAAGGTGCATCTGATCGGATACCATCCGGTTTCGCTCTCCTACGGAGGAGAGATGATAGGTGCGGGCGCGGCCGCCGGTTTCCACCAGCTCATCAATCTCCAGGATCAGCACGTCAGCGGCTCCGTTTTGGTGGACGTATTGGTCAATGGCAATACCGGAAAATATGCCAACGTGAGACGATACGGGTTTCCCGACGGACTGCAGCAGATCATGCAGTAGTCGTCGATCCGGTTAGTTCGGGAGGGCGGTGAGGCTCTGCCGGGTTGTTTGTGGCGGGGGGCGTGGAGGTAGCGGTGGAAGTGCAATCTAATCGACGCCCCGGTCGAATCGTTTCGCTGATTGCGTTCGCGGCGATCGCGGCTACGCTGCATTCCGCGGCTTCGTTTGCCGCCGAGAGCACCGTCCCGCCCACCGGCAGCGGCACCGCTTCCGAACCTCAGCCCGCCGATCGGACCTTCGGTTCGTTCGCGGAGAGCCTGCTGTCAGGCCCCACCCGACCTTTGTTGGACGCTTCCGGCTATCCCTGGTTGTCCAACCTCCAGGTCAGCGGTTTTTTGCAGAACACGACCGGGATATGGGCCGACTCGGAGGCGATTACCTACAACTCGAGCAAAAACTCGCTGGCTACCGAGCGAAATCTGCTCCAGGCCGATATCAACTACGATCTCGATCAACGAAACAAATTTTTCCTGAGATTTTGGGGCGTCTATGAGCCGCCTTATCCATTTGAGTCGGGCAGGCAGAGCGACGCCCTCGTCAACGGCCCGGCGAGCAGTGCCGCCGGCGCTCATGACTTCTATAATCAGTACGGGGTCCGCGAGGTATGGTGGAAAAATACGACCGGACCGCTAACGACCTTTCTCGGCAGACAGATTGTCACTTGGGGCGAATCGGTCTCCTTCAGGGTCGGCGACGTCATCAATCCTCAGGATCTGAGCTGGAGCTTCGGTTTTGCCAACCTCGAGCAGTCGCGCATGCCGCTCTGGATGCTCCACCCGATACTGAATCTTCCGGCCGCGGGTCCGACCAGCTCCAATTTCCTCGAAGTGATATTCGCTCCGGCGTGGCAGCCTCTATACACCAACGTTGACTATCCCGACGACCGCTTTGAGGGTCATTACGACACCGCCGGAGCGGTTAATATACTGGCGCCTTTCGGAGGCAGGTTCGATCGGCGTCCTTATCCGATTCAGTTTCCCATTCAGGCGCTGCTGCTCCACCTTCCGCAAAGCACCGTGGCATTTCCGCAATTCACGCACGTTTGCTTTACCTGCCCGATCGCCTCGAATTCACGCTGGAAGCTCCCGGCCGATACGTGGGGAAACTCGGAGGAAGGCTTTCGGTTACATTCACTGATCGGCAATGGCGAGGTAACGGCATTCTACTGGCATGCTCATCAGTATAATCCGATGCTCTTCGTGCGCGGCGGCGGGCACGCGCCTAACTACCTGGATTCCGAGTATTCCGGATTTAACGACATCGGCGTGACCGCCAACCATCCATTGTACCTGCCGCAGGTCTCCTCGAAGCTGCCCTTCGTCGTCCGGGCCGAGGCGGTATGGCAGGACCGTACGCCTTTTCACACTCAGAATCTCAGGGTTCCAACCGGCGTCATTTATTCGAGCACTATAAATTCCATGTTGGCGCTGGATCTCAACCAGATGTATGTCCCCTGGGTTTCGCAGACCGGCGCTCTCAGCGCCAACCTGGAATGGCAGAATTACGCGACCCTGAGTCCCAGCAAGAATCTGGTCTATCTGGGATATGTCGAGAGATGGCGTCACAATGAGGACAATCTTCTCCTCAATATAGGCACCTCGTGGTGGTGGGGAGCGATCGCGCCGACCTGGACGTCGATCTACAACCCGGACGGGAATACTTTCCTGCTATTCCCCAATGTTGTTCTGACGCCGCCCTGGACGAACAGGTATCTGATGAAACTGGAATACATCGGCATCCTCGGCAACGCTAAATATAGTGCTTTCTCGGGCGGTATTTTCAAAGGCAAGAGTATATTCCTAAGTCAGTTCCAGTATAATTTCGAACTGCTGTAAGCGCCTGTTCGATCCGCCGAATCGCGCGCTGCCGATGACGATGCGGCGACTCCGGCCGGCCGCCGTCGCAAAAAGCTTCGCGCCAGTCGTCGAGACGCCCGCGCGGGCTTCCCGATGGCTGGGATCGGGGGATGCTTTTCCGGGAGCCGCGCCTGGGCTAATCTGCCGATGGACATGGCGGGCGAGCCACCCTAGCTCAGTCGGTAGAGCAGCTGATTCGTAATCAGCAGGTCGCCGGTTCGACTCCGGCGGGTGGCTCCAATAAAATCAAGCGCTTAGACCGCGTTTCCTCGAAACAGCCGCCGGATCGCGGGTCTCCAGGTAACACATAGGTAACAGCCTCGCCACCTCAGGGAAGGCGGCATAGGCGGAGCGGCTGGGTGCCGGTAGGCAAAGGTCTCGTTTTTCGCGATCAGCAGGGCGTCGGTTCGAATCCGACGGATGGCTCCAAGAAAATCAAGCACTTACCATGGTTGAGCGACCATGCTCGGTCCTGCTGACAGCTAATTTGACAGTCACTGACAGGCCAAACTCGTAGGGCTCTGCGCCTCAATCAGACGCCTTGCCACGCCCCGCCGATCCGGCTTAAGGTTCTTCTCGCTGTAAAGGGGGAACGCATGCCAGACGACGAGCCGATCCGACGAGGCCAGATCCTGACCGGTTCTCTATTCAGCGAGCCGATGCGGGTCGAGACCGTCACCCCGATCGGCGCGGACCGCTGGAATGTCGGCCTCGTTGGCATACAGAGCGAGCGTTTCCGCAGCGTAACCTTAAGCCTGGCTGACATCCGAACGCTCAAGATTCAGCACCCGACTTGCTCCTACAAAGGCGATTGCAACCTGCTCCGGCTTGGCCTTCAGGCTTACTCGCTCGGCATCGCCTACGAGTTTGATCCCTATTTCGGCCTGTCGATCTCTCGCGTCGATCCACTCCCCCACCAGCTTGAGGCCGTCTACGACTATCTTCTCAAACTCGCCCGCGTCCGTTTTCTTCTCGCCGATGACGCCGGCGCCGGCAAGACCATCATGGCTGGGCTGCTCATCCGCGAACTGAAGCTTCGCGGCTTGGCCGATCGGGTGCTGGTCGTCTGCCCTGCAAACCTCACCTTCCAGTGGCAACGCGAACTCAAGGAGAAGTTCGACGAAAAGTTCATGGTGCTCAAGGGCGGCGACATCCGTGAGCAGTACGGCATCAATCAGTGGCTGGAAAACCGCCAGGTGATCACCTCTCTCGACCTTGCCAAACGCGACACTATCCTGCCTGGCCTGCAGCAAGTCCATTGGGATGCGGTGATCGTCGATGAGGCGCACCATATGTCCTGGTCGCCACCCGCGCGGAAAACCGCCCGCTATGCCCTGGGCGAGCTACTGCGCGACCATTGCGACCACCTCCTGATGTTGACCGCAACGCCGCACAAGGGCGACCCGGTCAACTTCAGCCTCTTTCTTCAGCTTCTCGATCCGGATGCTTACGCCGACGTGAAGTCGATCCGCGAAGCCATCGGCCGCGGCCGTGCGCCCTTCTACCTCCGACGCACCAAGGAGGCGATGGTCTACTTTCCAGAGCGCCAGGCCGACGGCAACTGGGTCGCGCGCAAGCTGTTCACCAAACGTGATACGCGAACTGCGGGTTTCATGATCGACGGTGACGAATTTGCGCTCTACCGAGCCGTCACCGCGTTTGTGAAATCGCAGTCCCATCGCGCCGCCGCCCAAGGCGACGATCCGCGAGCACGCGCGGTCGGCTTCCTGATGGCGCTTTATCAGCGCTGGCTGGCTTCCAGCACCTACGCGGTGAGGCATTCGCTGGAAAATCGCGTCCGGCGGCTCACGGAGGGCCTCAAGCGTGCCCAAGAAATGGCGCGGGCCGCCCCTCTGGACATCCCCGAGCCTGATGAAATCGCGGAAATGGAGGAAGCCGATCGCGAACGGTTGGAAGATCTCCTTGAGGCGATTACGCTCGCCCAGAACCCTGCTCAGGTGCGCGAAGAAGTGGCGGAACTGGAGCAGCTCGCGAAGCAGGCAACCGCTCTGGAGGAAACAGAAACCGAAGCCAAACTTTCCAAGCTCCGATCAGTCTTGAAAGAGCAGGGATTCTTCGACAAACCGTCCGAGCGCCTCCTGATCTTTACCGAGTTCAAGGACACCCTCGACTATCTGGTCGGGAAGCTGGTCAAATGGGGCTTTCGAGTCGGCTTCATCCACGGCGGGATGCGCCCCGGCTCGCGCGACGAAAAGGGCACGCGCCTCTACACGGAGCAGCAGTTCCGCGAGGGCGCGATCCAGGTTCTTGTCGCCACCGAGGCTGCGGGCGAAGGCATCAACCTGCAGTGCTGCCACATAATGTTCAATTACGACATCCCTTGGAATCCCAACCGGCTTGAACAGCGGATGGGCCGCATCCATCGCTACGGCCAGACCGACGATTGCCTGATTTTCAACTTTGTGGCGACCAACACCGTGGAGGGACGCATCCTCGACAAGCTGCTCGAAAAACTCGACGAGATTCGCAAAGCCCTCGACAATGACGCGGTGTTCAACGTGGTGGGGGAGATTTTGCCCGCCGCTCATGTCGAGCGCGTCCTGCGCGACTATTACGCCGGTAACCTGGGCGAAGCGGACCTCGAGGACCGCCTGCTCCGCGATGTGAGCGAAGACCATTTCCGGGCCATCTGCGAGAACGCGCTTGAGGGATTGGCTTCCAAACGGCTGAACCTGCAGATGCTTGTGGAACGCCGTGCGCTCGCACAGGAGCGTCGGGTCGTGCCGGAAACGATCGCCCGTTTCATCCGTGACTCAGCGCACGCGCAAACGGGTGGAAGAGATCTTCGGCTGGCTCAAGACCGTGGGCGGGCTGCGTAAGACCCGCCATCGCGGGGTCGCGCGAGTCAATTGGATGTTCAGCTTCGCACTGGCGGCCTACAACCTGCTCAGGATGCGCAACCTGCTGCCCGCGCCCGCATGAATCACCGGGTGAAGGGCGTCCAGCGGTCTCGGCCACCAGCCAAAACCGGGTAGCCACCGGCTTCGCGCCGACCATATCGCTGTCATCACCAACTGAAAAAGCAAATCTCAGAAGAACATTCACCGCGAACTCGCCTTTTTCCGCGTCCTGCTAGGTAGACCGCCGCTTGCGTGCGTTTATTTGGTCATCGATGAGAGCAGCCGCTGGATCGGTTCCTGGCTTACTGTAATCATGCCGCTTTGAGGCTGATTCAGATCCAGCGTGACGTAGACTGCAAGAGTCACGACCAGGATGAAGCTCAGTGCGCCGGTAACATCCGTCCTGGCCTCCGCTCCCTGCTCGCGCCCCACGAGCATCGTCGCGATGAACGCTGACACAAACAGCAGCAGCACGATGCTCGCCGGCAACCGGTCCCTGAACGCGGCCAGCCAAGCGGCGTGGTTGCTCGTTACCCCGTTGAGCGTGTTAGTCAGCGATACCGCGATCGGTGTACCTTCATTCACGGCCTCCGCTACGAAGTCGGTCATTCGGCTGTGCATTTGCTGAAAGCGGCGAAGCGCGCTTTCCAAGCTGGCCTGCTCCAACCGCGAGCGGGAGACTTCGAGGCGGAGCGCGGCATACTCACGAATGACGGCCTGCAGCTTCGTTCGCACGGGTTCTTTGAGCAGGCTGGAGCAGGTGTAAAAGTCGCCGATGGCGTTGCTGTCGGCGACCACCATCTCTCTCCGGTGGTCATGCTTGGCGAGCGACATTCCGAACGTGAAGGCCAGCAGCAGGCCGACGAATGCCAGACTGGCGTCGTCGAACTTGGACGCCGGCGGTTCGCCACCGCGAGTCCGCAGCCTGCTTCCCATCCACCATCCGACGCCCCACGCCGCGAGCATCGCCATCGCCAGCATCAGCGCCAGTAGCCGGGTATCAGACTCGGCCAAGATGCTTTCCATCTAATACCTCCGCTCCCTGAGGCTAATCGCCGGACTCAAGTGCTAGCTGGCGGCGCTTCGGCCTTGTAACTCGAGAATACGAGTCGAAATTTTTCGCGCCCAGTAATCCATCGCGTTCTGAGCATCGCCCCACTGGAACGACGCTGCTCCCTTCAGCCCCATTCCCCCGGCTTGCTTGTCGACCGCTTCGCCCAGCAGTTCGCCGCTGACCGAATCGGTGAGCTTCATCTCGGCTTCGGCCGAACCCACAAATGCGTAGCTGTCGGTCGCAAGAGACTGGGCGGCATTCAGGATACGAACCTGCGGCACAATCACCGAGATAGTCCGAAGCCCCGGCGTTGCCGTCGTGGCGTCCATCAGAGCCACACGAAGCGTCATGACCCCCGGTCCAGGCTGGTTTACGAGCGCAAACTTCTTCGCCAGATTCGTCTGGAGGGAATTGTAAAAATATCCAGTAAGGACCTTCTGGTCGTCGGGTGATACTTTCGAGTCGGCGGCGGCCCAGAATTCGACTGGCAGCAGCTGCACCTTCGTGTAGTTGCTCCATAGTGCATTGGGGTTTATCCAGGCGAGCGCGGCGCCGCCCTGGGGCCCAGGCGCCAACCTGGAGGCGTCGGGGCCGAGAAATCCGGTCACAGAAGCGGGTAAAGGTCCGCCGGACTCCACCGCTTTCGCAGCTTCCGGGGTTCTCTCGACCGTCGTCGCGCAACCGGACATCGCTAGCATTATCGCAAGACCAGCGGCAGCTAGCGCTCCAGTGTACTCAGATCTCTTATTCATCACGATCTTCTACTCCTTTGAACTTAATGAATTAGCGAACTCGGTTGTGATTCAATGGTCAATTTGCTCCGTTTCGATCACTAAAATGTTGCCAGTGGAGCGATTTTCGCAGCTTCATCATCCATGCGATTCATTGACTCGACTGCGCCTACACCGAGTCTGCACGCCAAGGCCTACCTGCAGCTCAACGGTTTAGTATTCCACGCATTTTGGGTTTTAAGTATCAAATAGTGGGGCGCCGTACCTTCGTTGGCGTCTCCCTTCGGGCTCGCTGGAGATTCAGACGCGACTCGGCTCAGGCATGCATACGAGTTCTACCAGAGTCATTGACAGCGCGCCGGCAGGTTACGTTCGCCTGACACTCAAACAGAGAGGCGCCTCGACCAGCATAGGGCTTGGTCTGCCCGGGGAATTTTGTACCAGCTGAGAAATTAGAGAAGCTGGCACAGGAGGGAGCCGAGGATGGCAAGACGGAGGTACACGGCGGAAGAGATCGTGACGCCTATCCACCCCGCGCGATCCGATTTACCGGACCGCGGATCAATACGTATGGCAATAGAGCCAGAATTGCTGCGACAATCAGCGCCTCCCCTGGATAGAACCATCGGAGGACGACGATTTGGTAAACGAAATCAATTACGATCGCGGCAACGAAGACTTTCGCCACATCTTTCCAGCCCTCCCGCAGGAGTTCTCGGCGGTTCACCGGGTCGGTGAAGATGCCCCAAAGGTATGCTCGGTGGCCTTCCCGGGCGTCTTTCAATCCAGCGCGAATCGCCAGGATAGCAGCCGCCAGCGGCTGGATAATCAGTCGAAACGTCATCGGTCCGCCCACCCGGCCCACGAGATTTTCCCAAAAGCGCGTTAACAATTTTACGCCATTCAACTAGATTCCGGGGCACTGTCAGTCCTCGAAGCCCGAGCTCGCTCTTCAGTACGCTCCTCGTCTTTGCCCTTCGACCAGACCAATACGATGCAAAACGCGGGAAAAATCATTGCCGATAGAATCGCGACCAGTATCAAGACGATCCCTATGTCCAGCATGGTCCATCGCCGCAGCAGAAGGGTCAGCCACATGAGCACCAAAAGGTACGGCAGGAACAGCCACGGTTCCAGCATATCACCGGTTTGCCCGATCCACGGACAGACCCAGACATCCCTCCACCAGCCTTTGATCCTCTTTCTCGACCATCCCATGAGCGGCAGGTCTTCCTCCTGCAATGTACCCTGTTTGCTTGCTTGCCCAGGAACAGGAGATATCCTCGAGCCTGGTAGCTTTTGTAGAGCATCACGAATGCTGAGAGCGTTACGAGGATCCCCGCGAGCGGAAGCATAAAATCCGTGGATGCACGCTCACTTCCCTCAAAGACAACTGCGTTGGCGATAAACCCTTGACCGATCAACAATCACATGACGCGGTAATTGGTTACGTCGTCTTCATGCCTGATCATTTCACGAACGGCGGTTGTATACTGTTCCTGTAGCGAGGTCAGTTGACGCGCAGCCTGATTTGCGCCTTCCCTTTCTCGGACTATTTTCTTGGATGACGCTGATGAAAACTCCTGGAGCGCTCTGTGCGCTACTGATGGTCTTATGGACAATCAGCCCAGGTGCTGGATTCGCCCAGGCTCAAACGACGGGCCCAGCCCCCGAGACCCCCGAGGAGACCCTGGAGCAGGAGTTCACCGACCCCCTGACCGGACCACAGAGAGACGAATAGAAACGTCCATGCCGCCCGTGCGGACTTTTCTCTCCGCGCGCCTGTCAATTTCAGTTCGGTTTCGCGATTGCTTCGGCTGTGAGCCTCGGCGAGTCGAGGGCGACGCGGTGACGCGCGGACTGAGCCCTTATAGGAGGCGTCAACGAATCCGCTTGGAGAGACGTTCGACATCTAACGCCCGAGCTCGACCCAACGGGCGATAATTGGATACAATACCGGGTATCCTATAGTGGAGAGTATTGCTTCGATGGCGCATACCATCAGGGAAAAGGCGAAGCTCTTGAACAGGGTCCGGCGCGTTCGCGGCCAAATTGAAGCCGTGGAACGTGCACTGGAAGAAGAGAAGGGCTGCAGGGACGTGCTTCATCTGGTCGTAGCAGCGCGGGGCGCGATGAACAGCTTGATGGCCGAAATCATCGAAGACCACATCCGGATGCATGTCGTCGATCCGGCATGCGAGCGGAACTCCAGCCGCGCCAGAGGGGCTGGCGAACTGATCGAGGTCGTCCAGGCCTACCTCAAATGATTATCTGAGAGGGCGGTCGGAATGGAGCAGAGCCATCGTCTGGAGCGTTCCGCGGCGTTTGACGCGCGGCAGTCTGGCAACAGTCCTCCTCCAGTTGAGGAGCCTGAGAACAGATACTCTTTTAATTGGGGAAAACCAGAGTGAACCGGCTCAACTTTCCGAAGTCATCGCGCAGGCGCTTGATCTCGCCCGCACTAGTATCGAGGGAAGATCGGCACTCCATGGTGCGCCTATTGAAATTGAATCGCACGTGCCGAACCGGCTGCCCGATGTGAAGGGGCCTGCATCGGACCTGCGGCAGGTCTTCTTAATCTTAATCCGCATTATGCGCTCTGGCGTTTCTGGAGGCGCAGCTCGAACGCCTCAAGACCCGCAAGCCGATCGGCACGCAGGGCGTAGAGCGCCTGTTCACTTTCGACGATCTGCGGCCGCATCTGCCGGCCGAGGTGATTGTCCGTGACGCCGTTTAGGTCACGGCTGCATGTCGCCTGAGGGCGCGTCGGAGGTCGACGACTCATCAGCGAACGCGGGATCCGCATCTGCGGTTCCCGGCAGTCGGTTGACCTGCCGGCACGCTCCGTTTTCCAAGGTACCTCTTTGCCAGACGTTGTTGGGATCGACGGTCTTGCCATGTCGCCGGTCCGGATGATTGGCGTTTCCATACCGCGGTACCTGGATGCATCGGCAGCCGGCGTCGGTCAATGCCAGGTTGCCGAGCAGGTACTCCGGCACCACCGATTCGCGCAAAACGGTCGCGGTGTTCATCGTGCCGACGGTGCCGCTTCCTTCGGCGGCGAATCCGAGGCCGGTGAAGGCCGGATAGATCCCGTAGTTGGCCTTGAGAGCCACCGCTCCCACCGAGGTAGGCGAAGACTGGAATATCTGAGCGGCTGAAGAAAACGCGTTGGACAAGCCGTCAACAAACACCCCCTCCTGGGAATCCTGGTACGCCTTGGCAACGCAGTAGATCACATTGTTGCCGTCGTTGGGATTGGGCGGGTCACACGAATAGCCCTGGCCCTGGAAGTCAGACACGATCGCGGAAAATACGTTCGGCCACGTCGCGAGGATCGGGTTCAATGCCTGATGCTGATCGAGCGACGGCCGGCATCGGATCAAGACCAGGTCCTGCTCCTTCGTCGGCCAGTAATTCCCCACCAGCGCGGCAAGCCGATCAACCGTTACGGCCGGATTTAGAAAGGTCGTCGCGGTGACGAACGCCCGCTTGTTTATGACGTACTGGTCATACCTGCCGACATGATCGACTCTGATCCCGGGATCCACCCAAAGCAGACGGATGAAATCGCCGTAGGTAGTCGCGTCGCGCGAGGCGTCGGTTATTCCGGCCGGAGTTTCTTTGTAAGGCGGAGCGGCGTAAGCGACAGAGGCCGCGCAGTCCAACAAAGCGATAATAATCGCCACCGCTATCCGCATTTTCCGAGCCTCCATGGCAGGCGTTCAGATTTACGGCATCGGTCCAGCAGAGAACGTGCCATAACCCGTGAGTCCCGCTTTTGGCATTTGTTTGGCCCGCAGCGCCTAAACCGGAATTTCCGTTTTGACTCTCCGATTCCAACTCCCGTATAGACCGGAAGACCTTTCTCTGCAAGGGTTTGAGCCGGTATTGGTCCACGGTGTCACCGGCGGAGCCGGAAGCGGCCTGTGCTCGCCTCCGGCGAGCACGCAACGCCCCGAAATGACCCTTTCCCGCGCGCATCCGAAGACACTTTCCCCGCCGAACCAGCGTCGTCATCGAAAATTGCTCCGCTCTGCGTTCGCCTTATCCCGCCGGTGACGGCAGCCCCGCGATCTTTCCCAGCATGCCGGCAAACAGCCGCCGCGTTAGGTGCCCCTCGGCCAGCAACAGCCAGTAGTATCGGGCATGTTGGATGAGCCGTCCGCCGGTTTTCACCAACCGCTGCTGCAAGCTGGTCAGCGACCACTTCCCGATCGGCGCGGGCAGCGTCAGCCGTCGCCATAAATTCCCGAGGTTATAGGCGATGACGCTCAGCCACAGCCGCACCTCGTTGGCGCGGAAGCGGTGGCAGCTAAGCCGCGTCAGCTTCACCGCCTGCTTGCCTTCCTTGATCCATTGTTCTGCGGTGCCGCGCTTGTTGTAGAAGCGCACCACCGCGTGTTTGTCAGCCGCCACGGTGGTCACGATGAAGCCGACGCGCGGGAACAACTCCCCAAAGTGGAACTCCACTTTCGCCACCACCCGCCGTGCCGTCTTCCAACTCGCCGCCTGATAGAGAAAGCTCTTGTACCTGTCCAGCGGTTTGTAGCGAGGCCTTCCCACTGGCCGGGTCAACAACTCCGTAATGTTCCGCTGCAGATTGTCGTTCGCGGGAAGGCGGATCGCGTACTTCACGTCCCGCTCTTCGAGGGCCTCGTAGAGCTCCGGCTTGGCAAAGGCCGCGTCGGCGCGGAAGACCACTTCCTTGCCCTGCGCCTGCAGCCGGTCGATCTCGGGCGGTAGCAGTTCCTCCCAGCCTTCGGCGCTGTGGACATTGCCGGGCCGTAGCTTGGCCGCGAGGCAGTCGCCTTCGCGATTGAACAGCAGCAGCGGATGATAACAGGTACACTCGAAGTGGCCGTTGTAGGCGCTCTGCTCCTGCTCGCCGTACACCGGGATCTCGGTACTGTCCATATCCAGCACTACCCGTCGCGGTGAATCGATGGCCTCGGCCTTGGCGCAAAGCTCGCGGTTAATCCGGGCCAGGCCGGCAAGGTTTTCTTCTTGCGTCAGAAGCTCCGTCTCGAACGATTGCAGACGCGACGTTAAAGCCGCTCCGCGCTCCAAGATTTTCTTGGAGCCGATCAGCCGGAAGGCCGGGTCTTGGGACAGTCGTTCGGCGTCGTTCACGTCCTCATAGCCCGCCAGTCGGCTGTAGACCGACTGCCGCACCAGGTCGGTCAAAGGCAACTGGGTGTTCTTTCCGCGCCTATCGCACAGGTGGCGCTCGACGAGTTCGCTGAAGCGCAGACGTTCCTCCAGCTCGCGCACCACAAGCAAACCGCCGTCGGAAGTCACCCGCGCGCCTTGGAAGTCGACCCGCAAGGAGCTGTTGAACGAGAGCTGAAACGGCCGATCTTGCCTCTCACCCACCGCCACCCCACCTCCGCACAGCCCCGACCGCATCCAAACCCTTGTCTGTCAGGGCTTTTCGCGCAT
The DNA here is from genome assembly GCA_963759165.1 of uncultured Pseudomonadota bacterium. Lineage (GTDB taxonomy): Bacteria > Desulfobacterota > Binatia > Binatales > Binataceae > DATJOQ01. The sequence goes on from CAVWXK010000002.1 coordinate 460,788, forward strand.
CTTATCAAGTTGGTAGTCCACTTGGAAAACGGAAATCCGGGTTAATTTGCTCGACATAGTTCGCATCGCCGTGGTCGTGTGCGCCGCAGTCGCGGTTCGTCTCGATCTGTGGAACCCGTTTCAAAGCGTTGGCCTGCTCGGGATCCTGGGCATTCTGATCGGGGGTTGGCCGATCTTCGAGGAAGCTTTCGAAAATCTCATCGCACGGCGGATGACGATGGAGCTTTCGATGACCATCGCCATCGTCGCCGCCGCCGCGATCTCAGAGTTTTTTACCGCGCTCATCATCACGCTGTTCGTGCTGGTGGCTGAGATACTTGAGAACACGACGGTCTCTCGCGGGCGCCGAGCCGTCCGGGACTTGCTCGATTTTCTTCCACGGACAGTGACCGTCCGTCGCGCTGGCGCGACACGGGAGGTCTCCCCCGACCTATTGCGCCCCGGTGGATCCGTGCTGGTCAATCCGGGCGCGTTGGTTCCCGTGGATGGGGTCGTCATTAGCGGCAATTCGTTCGTCGACCAGTCTCAGATCACCGGAGAGTCGATGCCGGTGGAGAAAGTCACGGGTTCGCTTGTGTATGCCGGGACCATGAACCAGTCCGGGGCACCTGAGGTCAGAACCGAGCGGATCGGGCGCGACACGAGCTACGGCAAGATCATTGAAGCAATCGAGCGAGCAGAGCGTTCGCAGGCCCCCGTCCAGCGGCTGGCGGATCGCCTGGCCGGCTATCTCGTTTACTTCGCGCTCGCCGCCGCGACAATGACGTTCATCGTGACTCGGGATATGCGATCTACCATCTCGGTTGTAGTCGTAGCCGGCGCCTGCGGCATCGCTACGGGGACACCATTGGCGATTTTGGGCGGCATCGGTCGAGCAGCCCGCCTGGGCGCCTTCATTAAGGGCGGACCCTACCTGGAAACGCTGGGCCGCGTGGACACCGCCGTGCTCGACAAGACGGGCACGCTCACTTTCGGCCGTACCGAAGTGCAGGCTGTGCTTCCCACGGCCGGAACTTCCGAACTCGAGCTCATCGAGCATGCAGCCTCAGCCGAGATCCGTTCGGAACATCCACTCGGAAAGGCGATCGTCGCGTACGCATTGGCGGCGGGTCTTCCCATACGCGAGCCTGAGCAATTTGATTACACCCCAGGCCGTGGCATCTCAGCGGCGATACGCGGGTCAATAATTCTGGTTGGCAATCACGCGCTGATGATCCAACATTGCGTCGAGCTGCCCCAAATTGCAGTCCCCTCGGCTGAGGCTGGATCTCAACTGTTCGTTGCGCGCGACGGCCGCTTCCTCGGAACCATCATTATCGCCGATACCCTTAGGCCTGAGGCGAGGCGCGCTATCGAGACATTCGAGCGCATGGGCATCCGAAGTGTTCTCCTGACCGGAGACGCCAGGCCCGTGGCCGAACTTGTCGCCCGGCAGCTCGGAATCCGCGAAGTCGAGGCTGGGCTGCTTCCGGAGGCAAAGCTCGCACGCGTCAAGGATCTAGTGGCGCGCGACCACCGCATCGTGGCGATGGTCGGGGACGGGATCAACGACGCGCCCGCTCTGGCTGAAGCCAGCGTCGGCGTAGCCATGGGTTCCGGCACTGACGTTGCCCGCGAGAGTGGGGATGTAGTGCTGCTCGGCAATGACCTACTCCGGTTCGCTGAAACACTGGACATTGCTCGCTGGACGCGGCGAATCATTTTACAGAACTTCGTGGGCACGATCGCCGTCGACGGCGCAGGCGTCATGCTGGCGGCCGCCGGTTTCCTCAATCCAACGCTCGCGGCCTTCATTCACGTCGCCTCTGAGCTGACCTTCGTACTCAATTCGGCCCGCCTGCTTCCATCCAAGAAATGATAATGGAACCGAACATCGAGTTTGCAACCGGTATCATGTCATCACGCTCAAGACGCCTTTGCACAGGGGCTGGGTCCATATGTGGAAATTCCGGATTAAATGACCAGCCACAGAAGCATCCAATCCGGGACTCTAACTTTCGCTCCTCTCTATTCGGCGCATTCCAGGTAACACATAGGTAACACTTTGGCCGCAACTACTCGAAACGTCACGAAACACCGAGAGCAGCAAAACCCATTGCTGCCGTTGGCTTTTGCCGCCGTGGCGCCGTTCACGGTGTTTCACAAGAGGCCGCAAGGTGACGGCTGGAATTGTTTCGGTTTCACCGGTGGCTTGCGAATCTGCGTGTCCTCGAACTTGATGAGATCAAAGCCATCCCGTGTACGCCCCGTTCGCATGCTTTCGTCGAACGGCTCATCGGAACCGTGCGGCGTGAATATCTGGATCGGACGCTGTTTTGGAACCAGGGCGACCTCGAACGGAAGCTGGAGAATTACCAAACCTATTACAACCAACATCGGTGTCACACCGGGCTGGCCGGCATCACGCCCGCTGAAAGAAGTGGCGCTCCCCCACATCCGGTCGCAATACTTGTGTCATATCGCTGGCGACGACACTGCCACGTTTATTTCAGACTCAAATTGCGGCCTGAATTGTAATTCGACACAGACGGCACTGCGGCGACGGTCACGCGCGCCACAGTGAGGAACCGGCGGGACAGCTGAGCGCGTATTCCAACTCTTGCGATTCGTCCCCGAGGCTCGACTGAATGAGACTGAATGCCACCGGGGACGCGGCAGTCTCGAAAACTGTGATTCCTTTTCTCGTTCACATAGTGGCGTCGCATTGATGGAATGCCGATTGCTTATTTGCGAGCCAAAGATAGGGGGCAGCTGTCAAAAGGGAGAGAATACCACCGGAAATGGCTTCAAGGCAGGGGACGTTATGGCGCGGCGCGTGATGGGGCGTTGAATTCAGTAAGAGACTACGAGTCGGATGTTTTGAAAGTCAAAAAACCCGCTCTCAAGGCGACAGGAGGCAAGGCCATGGCAGATCGCAACGATAGCCGCTTCTCACAGCTCCGTCACCGTTTGAGAGCGATCGCGTTGTTTTTCCTGATCGTTCTTTTGATGACCAGCGGAGTTGGCCGCAGCGAGTCGTCGCGCTGCCCGATCGGCTTGGGAAAGGTACAGCACATCATCGTCCTGATTCAGGAAAACCATTCCTTCGACAACTATTTTGGCGTGCTGCCGTATGTTCCCGGCGGACCCTACCACGCGCCAGTCAGGGGCGGCCTTCCGTGCAAGGCACGCGACCATGCTTGCGTCAACGGCCTAACTTGCTCGAAAGACGGCTCAAGCCTGGAGTGCAGTAATTCCAACGTAGCTATGGATGGTTCGATAGTGCTCTCTCATCACGATCCGAATTATTGCGTCAAGCCCGATCTCGATCATACCTGGCACGGCACCCATCGCGAGCTTAACTACGACGACCCCAACAATTTGGAGGCATCGACCTCTGACGGCTTCGTCCGCGTCAACGAGAAGGAGGAAGGCAACAAGGATGACACGATGGGCTACTATAATCAGGACGATTTGCCCTATTACTACGCCTTGGCCCAAACCTTCGCGATCAGTGATAGCTATTTCTGTGACGTCCCTAGTCAGACCCATCCGAATCGCTTTTATTCGCTCGCCGCGACTTCCTTTGGACATACAGTGACCGGTGAACCGATACCCGCGGAGGGCTTCAAGCCGATTAATGGCACGATTTTCGACCTGTTGGACTCCAACGGCATCCACTGGTCCGCATATTACGATTCGGCCGGCGGCGGGATCGGAGAGGAATACACGCGCCCATTTGCCCGTGTGTTTCGCCCAACCTCGCCCAATTATCTGGAGATGTCGCAGTTCTATACCGACGCTGCCGCAGGCAATCTGGCGCAGGTGGTATGGATCGACCTGGAATATGACGAGCATCCGCCCAGCGACATCCGGGAAGGCCAACAGGAAGCGGCGCAGGTCATCACTGCGATTCGCAACAGCCCTGCCTGGAGCAGTTCAATCGTGTTTCTTACCTATGACGAGCATGGTGGAGCCTACGATCATGTGAGGCCGCCGGCCACCATCCCTCCCGACTATATCCCTCCTGGCCTGTGTGCAGACAATTCGAATCCGCCTCTCTCGCGCCATCTCGGCTATGGCGCGAATTGCGCGGAGAGTTTCGCCGAAGTCCAGTCGCTTTGTCCTTCGCTGCCTCCTTACGGGCCGTTTCCGGCCGACTGCGCGGCATTCGGCACGCTCGGTATCAGGGTTCCGCTGGTCGCCATTTCACCGTTCGCCAAGCCTGCCTACGTTTCGCATGTGGTTAGTGACCATACGTCGTTTCTGGCCTTGATCGAAAAGCGCTTTACACGAGGCAGGCATCTCACCCGCCGCGACGCCAGGGCCAGCACGCTGGAAGACCTGTTTGACTTCGAGCACGCTCCCTCGGCTTCCGCGAACGTCCCGGCATCGCTGGCTGAGCCGCCCGCCAATGACCATAACTGCCCATGAGGGCGAACCCAAGTAAAGCGTGGCTCTGACCAACCCAGCCTCATAGAGGCACCTGGACTGAGGAAATATGAAGGCTCGCATTCTGTGTATCGTCATGCTCACGCTGTTGTGCGCGTCGTGCGGCGGAGGCTCGAATGGTGCCCCGCCAACGCCGGCGCCGAACACGACCGTTCAGGTGCCTGGCCTGATGAAGGTGGGACGATGGACCCCGGCGGTTACGCTCAAATCGGGGGACGTGCTGGAAGTAGGAGGACTCGGCTCGCTGACGAGCGAGGTGCTCGCTTCCGGCGAAGTATATCACCCCAAGACCGATAGCTTTACGCTGGTCGCGAATCAGCTACCTATCGCGGCGTACCGTATCTGCCTGGCCGCGCTGAACGACGGCACGGCGCTGGAGGTGGGCGGAATCGACAGCAGCGGAAACGCTTTATTGCAGGCCGAGATTTATGATCCCGCGAGCAACAGCTTCGCGCCGACTAAAGGACCGATGAATGACGCCCGTTATGGATGCACCGCGACCACGCTCCAGGATGGAACCGTACTGATCGCGGGCGGAGACAACAGCAGCGGCAGACGCACTCGACAAGGCGGAGCTCTACAATCCCAAAACGGGCGCCTTCTCCTACACCAGAGGCAAGATGATCGTCCCGCGCGCGTTTCACGCCGCGGTCCTGCTCGCCGACGGCAAGGTTTTGCTGGCCGGCGGACTGAACGACGGTGGAACGGTGCTGACGAGCGCCGAGCTTTACGATCCGATGTCAGAGACCTTCAGCGCCACCGCGGGGCCGCTTAACTCGGCCAGAGACGACTTTGCGGCAATTCTGTTGGCCGACGGCCGCGCGCTTGTGGCGGGGGGCGCAGGTTCCAGCGCCCTTGACAGCGCGGAACTGTACGATCCAGGCAGCCTCGACCTTCAGTTTAACTGCCAACCACATGAGCACCGGCAGATGGGCTCCGGCCGCCGCGCCGCTGGCGGACGGAAACGCGATCGTTGGCGCGGGAAGCAATGCTTATCCAGCCTCGGTGCCGGATGCCAGTTTCGATCTGTTCGATGCCTCCACCAACACTTTCTCGCCGACCGGTGCGCTTCACATTACGCGCTGGGGGGCGGCCGCCCTAGTGCTGTCTGACGGCTCTCCGCTTATTCTTGGCGGAATCGACAATCAAGGGACCAACTCCGGAAATTACGAGCCGAGCGGTGAAATCTACAACCCCGCAACCGGGACGTTCACCGTGACCGGCGGTCTCAACGCTCTTCGGGTGGCATATGCCTCGGCGCTGCTGCCTGATGGCCGCGTCCTGATCGCTGGCGGCTACGACGAGACTACGGCGCTCGACACGGCTGAAGTGTTCGACCCCAAGACGCGTCATTTTGTGCCCACCGCCAACAATCTTGACGTGCCGCGCTCGTCGTTCAACGCGGTTACCCTGAACGACGGTAAAGTGCTGATCGCAAATGGCAGTACCGGCGTTACCGCGGAACTCTTCGATCCGAAAACGATAAGCTTTTCGCCCACCCCCGGCTCGATGATTGCCTTGCGCTTCGTGGCGACCGCCACTCTGCTTGGCGATGGCACAGTGCTGATCGCGGGCGGACTCGACACAAGCGGCAACGCGCTAGACACGGCGGAGCTGTACAATCCCAGGACGGGAACCTTCACTGCGACCAAAGGGACGATGACCTCGCCGCGGGCAATCCACGCCGCCACGCCGCTCAGGAGCGGCGAAGTATTGCTCGCCGGTGGAAGCACGAGTGATTCCTATTCCGACGCCCTCGATACCGCAGAAATCTACGATCCAAAAACCGCAACGTTCACCGCAGTACCGAATAAGATGGTCTCGCCGCGTGTGAGCGCAACCGCAAATCGGCTTGGCGACGGCCGGGTCTTGATTGCCGGCGGCGTCATTGCGGATGGCAGCTCGGTTGCCACCGCCGAGTTATTCGACCCCAAGACCGGCACGTTTACTCCAACCGTGGGAGTGATGAGCAACGCGAGGGCTTTTCATTCCGCAGTCAACCTGCTCAATGGCCGCGTAATGATCGCGGGCGGTGCTGTCGTGGTAGGCGGACACCCAACCTCGACGGCCACAGTGGACTTTTACGATCCTTCAACGGGTCAGTTCCACACGGGGGTGCCGATGCTCTCGCCGCGCGATTTCTTTACCGCAACATTGCTTCACTCGGGGAAAGTATTGATTCCGGCTGGAATCATCGAAGGCCCGACGGGGGTCGGAGTCGCGGCGCTGGAGACCGCCGAGGTTTACACACCGTGAAGAGAGCGACGACAGCAACGCGCCTGTGGCGCTGAGGTGTAGCGCCAGCCCTTCTTGCGCGATTGAGAACCGGTGCGATCTAAAAGAATAAAACATCGTTATTTTAATTAACCGACCGTCGCGAAGCTCTCGACCATCTCATTGTGTTCGACGAAGCGCAGTTGCGCCGCGTTCTGAAGAATTACGCTTCCTATTACAATCAGGTCTGGACGCATCTCTCATTGCGCAAGAATGCGCGGGATTTTCGGCGCCCGCAAAAGCTCGGCCCCATCGCAGCCATCTCAATTCTCGGTGGGCTGCATCACCAGTATGTCAGGGTTTAGCTTTTGACTAAGCACAGTGGACGCAACAGCCTTCAACGACGGGTTGCTGTTGGCGAGCTGCTTTGACGGAACCTTGACCGTTATTCGGGAAGTATCAGCCGACAAGTTCGAGGCAGTGCAGACCGTTCGGACCGAGCTGGGCGCGCGCACGATGGCCGTCGACGGCCGCAGCGCGACGGTGTACCTCCCGACATCGGACCTGACTCCGCCTCCTGCGGCGACCTCGGATAACCTGCGTCCACGCCCCCAGCCGGTTCCCGGCACGTTCCGGATCCTGGTGGTCACGCGAAGGTCTCCTGCGGAAAATTCCCGATGAATCGACGTAATCTTTCCGCGTCCTGCGGCGCATGGGATGGCGCCCTTCGCTGGTGAGTTCGTTCTGGCGGCAAGCAGAATTGTCAGTATGATATGCGGGCTTCAATAAGTCCGCTGCCTGACCCGCGCCCCGCCGCTCAGATCACCTGATGCTCCTGCGCGACGAACATCCAGACCGTGTCGAGGAAGTTGTGAGCGTCGGGCCAGCCTTCCTCCCTGAATTCCCTCGAATCGAACATCTTCTCCATCGCGGCAACGTCGTCGCACCACAGTTCCGCCACGCCGTCCCACAGCGGGCTGCCATATGCGTACGAGGCATCTATCGCGTGGCACTGCACATAGCGCTTGAGCCCGGGGAACTTCGCCACGATCGGGCCGTGGATCTCGAGCCAGTATTTCCTGAAATCGGCGAGCGTTAATCCGTGCTTGCGCCTGATCTGGAATACCGCTTTTGCCATGCCCGGCTTGCGCGCGCCGTCGATGATGACGTGGTCGTTGGTCATCTGCCACGCGACTCGATTCATGTCAATGACGTTGGGTTCGTCGGCCAGCGCGCCCTTGAGATAGATCGGTTCGCGGCGCATCTCTTGGGGAGCCGCCTCGTTCTCGAACAACAGTTCAGCGGCGCCGTCGTAAGGCGAATTCGGGAGTCCGCCGGGAAACGGGATGCGATGGGTTTGCACGTAGCCTTTCAGTTGGGGAATCGGCTTGGCGATCGGGCCGTGGACCTCGCGCCAGTAGCGATGGAACTCAGCGTCGCTCGATCCCGGCTTGCGTGTGATGAAATAAAGCGCGTGGAGCATCGATCGTCCCTCCGTCGGTTTTGGCACGGCTCCCTAGTCTGGACCGATCGCGCGGCGCGTGCCGAAGCCGCACCATCAGGGCGATTGGTCAATCCGTCCGGTTTCAGGGCATTATTAGTAGATCCTGCAACGGATGTTTGGCAAACGTAATGTAGTCGGGAAGGTTGGTTCGACCTTTTGGGCCAAAGCGTCCTTGTCCAATCGCGCTGTCGTCTTGTTCGGTGCATTCCAGGTAACACATAGGTAACACTTTAGCCGCAACTACCCGAAACGCCATGAAACACCCGGAGCAGCAAAAACCGTTGCGGCCGTTGGCTTTTACCACTGCGGCGCAGTTCACGGTGTTTCACAAGAGGCCGCAAGGTGACGGCTGGAATTGTTTCGTAATCAGCAGGTCGCCGGTTCGACTCCGGCGGGTGGCTCCAACAAGACCCAACAAACCCAAGGCTTTTTCACGATAAGGAATTTCGGTGGCCCGCATTGCCCGGCGGCGCCCGTCGAAGAGTTCCAGCCGAATCGCTCGTCGGTCGAGTTCTTTGCCGGCGGAGCCACGCGTCGCCAATCCGGATGCGCGGCCAAGCCATTGCGTGTGCGGAACGCCGCGCCGCTAGCGCTTGAGAAGCGGGCCGTCCGCCGCAAGGCCCGCAATGTAAGTCAGCACCTCATCGATCGGGAGCACATCGCCGTACTTGCTGTCGATGTCGAAGAGATTTGCCTCGTGCGGTTCCCGCGCGCGGTCGCCGACCGCCTCAACCGGGACGATCGGACGAAAGCCGTACGAAAACGCGTCCGTCACGCTGGCGCGCACGCAGCCGCTGGTCGTGCAACCGGTTACGATCAACGTGTCGATCGCCATCGCGGTCAGGGTCGAAGCGAGGTGGGTACCGAAGAAAGCCGATGCGTACCGCTTGTAGATCAGGAAGTCCTCGGGCCTGCGGGCAAGGCAGGGGTCCAACTCCACGAGTTCGCTGCCCAGCTTGAGATGGCGCATGGTCGGCGCCTTGACGGTCCATAATCCGGCATCCAGCTGATGACTGGCCTCGTAGGCGACCACCGTGAAAATCGCCGGCCATCCCTTGGCGCGCATCGGCCCGAGCAACCGTCCGATCGCCGCCATCTGGCCTTCCAGGTTCGCCGCCAGCGGCGAGCGTTCCGGCATGGTGAAGCCGATTTGCATGTCGACTATCAGCAGCGCGGGCCGTTTGCCGAAGCCGATGCGGTGACCCAGGCCGCTACGCCGATAGACTTCGAACTTGCTCTCCTGTGCCATCGTCAAGCCGTCGGTCTGTGTGTGCACGGGAGGGAGAGGTTCCCGGTGCGATTTGCTTTTGGACGCGCCGTATCTGTCGAGCGGCGTTTACACAAGATCACGTTCGCTAGTATACATTCTTCGCCCAGGCCGCAAACTGAGACAAACAGCTCGGGGTAAGCCAATGGCATATCGTTTGGGCGTAGACGTTGGGGGAACCTTTACCGACCTGTTGCTGATCGACGAGGCGACGGGTCGGACCTTCCGGGCCAAGCTGCCGAGCACGCCGGCAAATCAGGCTAAAGGTGTGTTGGCGGGAATCGAACGGGTTTGCGCCGCAGCCGGAATCGCGCCGTCACTAATCGCCGAAGTTATGCACGGCACGACGGTCGCGACCAACGCCATTTTGGAGGGTAAGGGAGCGCGCGTTGGGCTGGTCGTAACCGAGGGTTACCGTCAGGTTCTGCAAATCGCCCGTTCCTACGTACCCGGCGGTCTGGCCGGATGGATCGTCTGGCCCAAGCCCGAGCCCCTGGTCGCTTTGGAGGATACCGCAACCGTACGCGAGCGTATCAGCGCTCGCGGCGAGATACTCGAGCCGCTTGACGAGCAATCGGTCCGCGCCGCCTTCGAGCATTTGCGCCATCAGGGCGTCGATACAATCACCGTCTCGTTGATCAACTCGTACGCCAATCCTGTCCACGAGCATCGAGTACGCGAGCTGGCCGAGGCGGGAGCTATCGCGATGCCGGTCTCGCTGTCCAGCGAAATCCTGCCCGAGATGCGCGAATACGAACGGACCATGACCACGGTGGCGAATGCTTACGTGCGCCCGGTCGTCTCCCGCTACCTGCGCAGCCTCGAGCGGGAACTCAAGGAGCGCGAGGTCGAGGCGCGGCTCAAGGTGCTGCGCTCCGACGGCGGACTGATGTCGTTCGAAGCCGCCGAGCGCGCCCCCGTCAATCTGCTGCTGAGCGGCCCCGCCGGCGGCGTGGCCGGCGCCTTGTGGGTTGCGACTCAGGCCGGCTACCGCAACGTGATGACTATCGACATGGGTGGTACCTCGACCGATGTGGCGTTGATCGAGCAGGGCGCGCCACGAGTGCGGCGTGAAACCACGGTGGGCGACGTAACGGTCCGCATCTCCTCGCTGGATGTCCGCACCGTAGGCGCCGGGGGCGGCTCTATCGCCAGGGTTCCCGAAGTGACCCAGGCCCTGCGGGTTGGCCCCGAAAGCGCCGGCGCCGAGCCGGGCCCCGCGGCCTACGACCGCGGCGGTATCGAGCCAACCGTAACTGACGCCAACCTCCTGCTCGGCCATCTGCCGGGAGGCTTGCTGGGCGGCGAGATGAAACTTAACCGCAAGGCCGCCGAGACCGCGGTAGGCAAGGTGGCTCAGGCGCTCGGAATCGGTTTGATGGAGGCCGCGGCCGGGATCGTACACGTGGTCAACGAGAACATGTTCGGCGCACTGCGCCTGGTATCGATCGAGCAGGGTTACGACCCCCGTGAATTCGCGCTTATCGCCTTCGGCGGCGCCGGACCGTTGCACGCCAACGCCTTGGGGCGGTTGCTGGGATGCTGGACGGTGATCGTCCCTCCCAGCCCCGGCGTGCTGTGCGCCTACGGCGAAGCGACCACCCGGCTGCGCAACGAAGCTGCCCGCACCTTTATCCGGCGCTTCTCCGATACCCGCAACGCGGCAGTGCTCGCGATGCTGCGCGAGCTCGCGGAACTCGCGGCGGCCACTCTGGACGCCGACGGCGTCCCGCGGAGCGAGCAAACGATCGGCTTCGAGGCCGATGTGCGTTATCACGGGCAGGGTTTCGAAGTTCCGGTGCCGCTGGGCGTGAGCGATTTCGAGAGCGATGGGCTCGAGCGCCTCGCCGCCGGCTTCGACGAGGTTCATCGCCGTCTGTTCACCTTCAACCTTGACGTGGAGCACGAGCTGGTCAATTTGCGCGCGGTGGTCCAGGGACGGCCGGCCAGGATTACCGTCCCGCCCCTGCCTGCCGGCGCTGCCGATGCCGCCCCGGCCGTGCTCGGCGCGAGCGAGTTATGGTTCGATGGCGCGACCCATCGGGGAATGCTTTACGATCGCGCCCGCCTGCGAGCGGGCAATCGGATACCGGGGCCGGCGATCGTCACCGAGATGGACAGCACCACAGTGGTTCTGGCCGGACATGTGGCCGAAGTCGACTCCTGGGGCAACATCCTGATTCGACCTTGCGAGTCCTGAACCGGCGGCGCGAGCGCACAGGGAGAGATCGTCATGCACAAGGCCCGCATCATCGAACGCAACCACGAGCCGTTTGAGAAGGTCGCGATCGATCCCATCACTCTCGATATCATCGAAAGCGCTCTGCGCAACGCGCGCAGGGAGATGGATGCGGTGCTGTTCCGCACCGCGATGTCGCCGGGCATCCGCGAGCAGCACGACGAGTTCCCGATGATCGCCGACCATCGTGGCCGCATGGTGGTCGGCCAGTTCGGCTCCTTCATCGACGGCTTTTTGAACTCTTACGACGGCACTATCGAGGAAGGAGACGTCTTCCTCACCAACGATCCCTACAAGTGCGACGGCGCCATCAGTCATACCGCCGACCATCTGGTGCTGATTCCCATCTACTACCGTGACGGCCGGCTGGTGGGTTGGGCGGCGATGCTGGGTCACATGTCGGAACGTCGGCGGCAAGGTGCCGGGAAGTCTGCCGACTGACGCCACGAGCATCTTCGAGGAAGGACTGCTGTGCCCGCCGATCAAGCTTTATCGCGCCGGCGAGCTTCAGGAAGATTTGCGGCGCATGGTGCTCAACCCGGTTCGGATGCCGCACTGGAATCGCAGCGACCTTAACGCGATCATCGCCGCCTGCCGCACCGCCGAGCGGCGAGTGATCGAAATGTGCGACCGTTTCGGCGTCGACCGCTTCGTCAGCGCGCTGGACGCGGCGCTGGAACGCAATCGCCGGGCGATGGCTCAACTCATCCGCCGCACCCTGCCCGAGGAAGAGCTGGTTTTCGAGGATTACGTTTGCGATGACGGACGCGGTTTCGGCCCATACAAGCTGCGCTGTTCGGTCCGGCGCGAGGGCGAGCGCGTGGTGCTCGACTGGAGCGGCACCGATCCGCAATCGGAAGGGCCGATCAATTTCTACCTCAACGAGAACATGTTCAAGATGTTCTTCGGCATTTACATGATCATGGTCTTCGATCCGCAGATTCTGTACAACGACGGCTTCTACGACCTGGTCGACGTGCACATCCCGGAGGGTTCGCTGCTGAACCCGCGCTTTCCAGCCGCGCTTTCATGCCGCACCCACGCCCTGGGCCGCGTCTTCGACGTGCTGGGCGGGCTTTTGGGGCAGCGGCAGCCGGATTTTCTCTGCGCCGCCGGCTTTTCCTCGTCGCCGCACCTGATGTACTCGGGCTTTGACCGTCGCGGCGAGTGGTTCCAGCTGTATCAGATAGGCTTCGGCGGGATTCCCGGCCGGCCCACCGGCGACGGCCCCGACGGTCACTCGATGTGGCCCTCATTCACCAACGTGCCCAACGAGTTTCTCGAATCCTACTTCCCTCTGGTGATCGAGAGGTACGAAACCGTTGCCGACAGCGGCGGCCCTGGGCTGCATCGCGGCGGCAATGGAATCCAAATCGTTTACCGCTTCCTCGAACCCGGCGAAATCTCGATCCACGACGACCGCTGGCTTACCTATCCGTGGGGCGTCAACGGCGGATTGCCGGGTCAACGCAGCCGCAAGGCGCTGGTGCGCGCCGACGGCTCGACCCGGATTCTGCCGTCGAAGTGCGACCGCATACGGGTCGAAATCGACGACCGTCTTCAATACATAACCTGGGGTGGCGGCGGATGGGGCGATCCGCTCAAGCGCGATGCCGGATTGGTCGCGCGCGAGGTCAGGCGCGGGCTGGTGACTCCCGAAGGCGCGCGGCGCTACGGCGTAGTGCTCGATGACCTGAATCCGAACCTCGAAGAGACCGCTAAGCTGCGCGCCCGGATGGCCTCGGAGCGCGGCGCGCTGTCCACCTTCAACTTCGGACCGCCAATCGAGCAGTTGCGTGCCGGCTGCGAAGCGGAGACCGGCCTGCCGGCGCCGCACCCGCCGATCTTCGCCCGCTCCGCGGAGACTTTGCGGCGCTGATCCGATTGTGCCTGCCGAAGAAAGGCCTCATCCTGCTCAAAGAGGGCGGGTGGCTTGGCCGGGATTCGAATCCTCCAGGCGGCTCCAACAACGATGCGGCTTTTCAGCCTCGCGACGCGTTTCGTCCGATGGGCTAAACTGACGGCATGACTTTTGAACGCCGCCACGAGCCCGTTCTGCCCGGCCATCTCTTCGTCCGGCGTCTCGCGCGATGGAGCGCAGTAGCGGGCGCGATCCTTTTCGGTTCTCTTGCGCTTGGTGTGTGCGGCTATCATTTCCTCGAAGGGCTGCCGTGGATAGACGCGCTGCTCAATGCGTCGATGATCCTCGGCGGAATGGGTCCGGTCGCGTCGATTCGCACCACCGCAGGCAAGCTCTTCGCCTCGTTCTATGCCTTGTACAGCGGCCTCGCGATTATCAGCATCGCGGGAGTTTTGCTCACCCCGCTGGTCCATCGCTTCCTTCACAAATTCCACGTCGAAGAAGCACAAAGGGACTAGCAGGCGCCCAATCGCCTCACCTTCCGCGAAACCATAAGATCTGTTTTGCGCGAAGGCGGATTTTCCGGGGCCGGCGTAACCAACCGCGATGAGATTCGTCTTAGGGGTAAGAGCATTGGTGAAACGGCAGAATAGCTTGCGCGACGAAAGCGGAAGCGTGGTGGACCATGAAGGGGTCTATCGCGCGCACAAGGCCCGAATTGTGGGATTGTGTCGGCTTTTGTTGCGAGATCCGGAGGAAGGCGAGGACGTTGCGCAGGAAGTTTTCCTGCGCGCATTCAAGCACTTTCGCGGGCAGGAAGCCCCCGCGATTTGGGAGGCCTGGCTGGTGCGAGTGGCGGTCAATGCGTGCCGCGACAAGCAGCGCTCGGGATGGTGGAAAAGCCTGAGGAGACGCACGGAATTCGACGAGGTTATCCACGGTGGTTTTTCCCCATCGAGCGAAGCCGAGGCGGTCGCCAGAGAACGTCAGGTGCGCATATGGCGGCAGTTGCGCACGCTCAAGGACGGACCGCGTAATGTTTTCGTGCTGCGCTACGTTGAAGGATGGTCAACCGTCGAGGTGGCGCAGACGCTGGGATTGAGTGTCGCCGGGGTCAAGACCCATCTGTTTCGGGCAATTCGACATCTACGGGAAGCGTTGGAGCCTTAACATGGAAAGATGCCTCAGCGAGGAAGCGCTGTTGCTGGCCCACGGCGCGGAAGGTTCGGAGAGCGATCGCGCTCATCTCGACGGCTGTTTGAGCTGCACGCGCCGATATCGGCTGCTGACCAACGAGCTTGATGAGATCGTAGCGGCCCTGAAGCAGCCCGCGCCTCGATTAACCGCATCGCGTCGATTTTCGTATTCGGGGCTGCGATGGTCGTTGGCGGCAGCGGCGATCATGCTGGCGTTTGTGTGCGGGAGGCTGACCAATTTCGAGGTGAACAACCAAAGCAGCGTCAGCCTCGAACAACCCTCGGACCCCGATTCCGCCG
This sequence comes from uncultured Pseudomonadota bacterium, assembly GCA_963759165.1. Taxonomy (GTDB): domain Bacteria; phylum Desulfobacterota; class Binatia; order Binatales; family Binataceae; genus DATJOQ01. The sequence goes on from CAVWXK010000002.1 coordinate 475,800, forward strand.
GATGGGTCGAGCCGTCGATTCAGTGGTTGGAAGCGAACAACACCGGGATCTCCGCGCCGGCTGCTTATGGGCTTTATATAAATGATCTCATGGCGCAGGACGAATCCGATCCAAACCTCGTTGCCGGCGAGGCAAACGGGGAGGTCGATTCAGATGAGCTTTAACGGACGCGGTCCTCGGACGATGGAGTCTTTGAGGTTGAAGGAGAGCAGACGATGAAAAGAGTTTACCATGGTTCCGGCATCGTGGTCGGGCTTCTGATGGCGGCCTTGGTCCCCGGAATGGCATCCGCGCAGGGGTTTGGGCATGGCCCGGGACGCGGACATGATGGCTTGGTGCCGCCGATAGCCAGACGGATGATCTCGCGTGAGCAGATGCATGCCGTGATGGCCGCGGACAAAGCCAATCTCAAGAAGCTTTATACCGAGGCTAAGGCGGCGCGGCATCAGTTGGCCCAGGATCTAATCGCCGGCAAGGACACCGCGAGCGATCTGCAGGCGCTTGGTACCGCACAGAATAACCTGCTCGCGGAAAAGGTTAAGCTGGCGCAGACATTATTGAGCAAGTTGTCCGCGGCGCAGCGCGCACAGGTCTCGCAGTTTATGGCCAAGTGGAGTTCGATGGAACAATCGCAGCGCAAACAGCGGATGGAGCTGCTGAAACAGTTTGGAGGCGGCAAGGGCGCTCCTGTTCCAGACCCGGCCGAATAAGTTAAGCGCCGCCGTCCGAACTGGCACTGCCGGCTCGACGACTGTCGGTCGGAGGAAGTATGTATGACTCGGCGATTGTAGCGTTGGCGATGTTTGTTCTGGGCGCGGCGATCGCCTGGAAGGCCCTATAGGTACGACGCCTGCCTTCCGGATGCGACCGCCGCTGCCTTGGCTGTGAGGCAGATCGCTTAACGTCTGAAGAGAACCACGTAAGCAAATAATAAAGGAGCAATCGTTGAAATCCACGATTCTGATTGCCATGACCTTTCTCGCACTCGTGATGCTCGCGCCGGCGACGCATGCCCAGACCGGCGAAGGCTCTTCGACGGGTACTACTCAGCAGCAACGGCGGGCGATGAGGAAAGAGAGGACGGCAGCCTGTGCGAACAAGTCCTCCGGCGATGCATGCTCGTTTACCAACCCCGCTGGGAAGGCCGTCAGCGGTACCTGCCAGGCCACGCGGAAGGGGAAACTGGCCTGCAGGGCCCACAAGGCGACGAGTGGTCAAGGGGTGGCTGGCGAAATAGTTGGCGGGATGCCACGGGGCGATACTTCCCCGCACTAAACGTCTGGTTTGAACGTGAACGTATTTTGTCTTTACGCGTGCTGAGCGGCTCGGGTGCAGAACAAATATCCGAAACGCCGGCACGCCGTTCAAGAATCCCTTAAGAGGCTTATAATTAATTTATGCGGCGGATAGTTGGGGCCGTTATTGTTGCCTGGCTGGCGGTATTCCTGGTTCGCACGCCGCCGGCCCAGGCCGCCGGCCCCGAGGTTCTTGACGACCAGAGCCGTGATCTAACCAACTACCTGCATGACCATCGACTGCCGCTGGTGGGCGCCCAGGTAATGAGCGATCAGGGAGGCGTCCGGCAGTTAGTGCTGTACGGATTCGTCGCGACCGCCTCCGGCAAGCAAGACGCGGTAGTCAAGAGCCGCGGCTTCCTCAAGGACGCCGGGATCCAAGTAACCAACCGCGTCAAGGTACGGCCCGAGTTGCTGACCATGAAGCAAGGCGCGACGGCTGACGGACCGGCATCGGATGGGGCCGGCGCCCCTGCCTCACCCGAGGGCGCGAGTCCCAACGACGTCAATAACTACCAGAGCCAGGGACAGCAAGGCCGGCAGGCGTCTACGCAACAGCAACAGCAGCGATATATGAACCAGCCGCCGGGCTTGCTCGGCTCGATAGCCCCGCTGCTGGGCCTGGGCAATTCGGCGGCGCCGCTGTCGGGTCTCGGTGGGGCGGTCATGGGCTTGGGAGGGCTTGGCGGCTCCCACCTGGGCGCCGGAGCCGGCACGTCGTCGAGCTATACCCCTTACCTGGGTTCATCCAATGGCTCCCCGTCGTCGGGGTACGGGGGACCCAATATCAGCCCGGACCCGCCATAGGCCTATCCTGCCGCTCGCGGTGCTTCCGCTTTTGCGATTAACTTTTGCGATTAAAGTGAGCCAGTCCGGCGCAACCCCGTGATCTGGTTGCGCTTCAAGGCTTCCCAACGGTCCGCTTGGTGGATCGCAAGCCGCGGGTGCGGCGTATGCGATTGCGCCGGAGCGGTGGCGGAATCGGTGAAGTCGCTCTTCGAAAATGTCATAGTCTGATCAGGAGTAAGCCGATGAATAACGGACCCAGGACCGTTCTGCTTTTAATAGTCGGCCTGATGATTGCGCTCTGCGCCGGCGTCGCTCAGGCTCAGCTCACGGTAGCCGTTACAACGGACGGTACCCAGACCACCAGTCCGGGTTCGAGCGTAAACGCCGGCGTATTTTCGGTAACCAACAATTCCACGACCACTAACGAGACAATCACCTCGGTTCAGATCACGATCGGCAACCCAAGCCTGTTTAGTTCGATGACCATCACCGGCACCGGTTCCAACGGTACGACCCAGACGCTGTCCGTACCGCTAGAGAACCCCAGTACGGTAAACTTTAACGCGCTACCGGTTTCGGTGGGACAACCGCCTGCCAGCTTTAGCCTAAGCGCCGTCATCGCCAGCGGTGCGACACCGACCCCGACTACCGATAGCGGCGGGATAGCCTTCGCCTCGGTTATTGGGTCGCATTACAACGCTTCCAACGCACTCCTGACGATGCTGGGGCTTTTGGCGGTTGGCATGCTGTGGCTGGACGGGCGGCTCAGGCGTCGCCATCTGGTCGCATTGGCGTTAGCGCTGGTTCTGGCGGCGACGGAAGTGGGATGCGGCAATTGCGGCAGCAGCCTGTTCGGTTGCGGAGGAAGCAACAGTGGAGTCGGGTCATCGGACCAGCAGGTCACTCAAATCGGAGCAAGTCCGGTGGTCTCGCTCAGCGGCGTGCCCGCAGACTTGGGAACCATAACCTCCCAATAAATGAGGCGCCCACGGTTCGGCCAGCGAAAAGGGCTTGATTTTATTCGGCGGAACTCACGCGAATCGAATCTCGCTTTGACTATCCGATTTGCGGTCTTTTCGGTCTGAAGAAAACGGCAATGAACATCAACAGCATCAGATCGTCTATCAAGTATCGATTACGGCTCGAAAGAGCCCTGGTTAACAGATACAATTCCAATCCTGGCGTTCACGATTGCCTTCGATACCGCTCGTAACCGGATCCCGCGTCATGCGCTCTCACGTAGGAGGGTTTTTCTCCCCTCCGGCAGCCCCCCCCTGTTACATCGCTGGTTAGATAGAAGAAGACCATGGATTCAAACGCTTCACCGATCGGACAGCCGCGCCACATTTCTCGCACGCAACGGATGGGAATATCCGGACGGTGGGCATGGCTCGCTATTTTTCTGATCCCGATCGTCGCCGGATATTTTTTCCTGACCCGTCCCGGCGGCGCGCAGACCACAGCCGATGGAGCATCGGCGCTGACACACGCCCCGGCCGTGCCGGTCGCGGCAGTGCCGGCAAAATTGGGCGATTTGAACCGCTACGTAGCGGCGATCGGTACGGTAACGGCATTCAACACCGTGACGGTGAAGAGCCGCGTCGACGGCCAACTGGTGAAAGTGGCGTTCCAGGAAGGTCAGATGGTGCATCAGGGCGACCTTCTGGCGGAGATCGATCCGCGTCCCTTTCAGGTTCAGTTGGCCCAGGCCGAAGGGCAGCTCGCGCGCGACCGGGCCTCCCAGATTAACGCGAAGCTCACGATGCAGCGCGATCGCGTTTTGTACCAGAGCAACGTCATCGCGCGACAGGACGTCGACAACCAGGAGTCCCTCGTCGGCCAGTTCGACGGCGCGATAATCACTGACAAGGCGAACATCGACAACGCCAAACTTCAGTTGATCTATTGCCGAATCACTTCGCCGATTACGGGGCGCATCGGGCTGCGTCTCATCGACCAGGGCAACATCGTCCATGCCGCCGATACTCAAGGCCTGGCGGTGATTACGCAGCTACAGCCGATCGCGGTGCTGTTCAGTATTCCGGAGGACGATCTGCCTCAACTGCTGAGCGCCATGAAGAACATCGCCGGCCGCACCGGGCAGAGTGGATCGGCGTCGGAACCGCTCGCAGCCGGGCTGCCGGTGGATGCCTACGACCGCGATCTCAAAACCAGGCTCGCGACAGGATCCTTGCTGACCCTCGATAACCAGATCGATCAGAGCACCGGCACGATTCGCCTGAAAGCGGTGTTTCCGAACCAGGACAACTCGCTATTCCCCAATCAGTTCGTCAACGTGAAGCTGCTGGTGGGTACGATGCGTGGGGCCGTTCTGGTGCCCGCAGCCGCGGTTCAGAGAAGCTCGCAGGGCACGTTCATCTACGTAGTCCAGGCGGACCAGACCGTCCAGATGCGCGTCGTGACTGTCGGCGCGACACAGGGAGAGTCTGGCCGCGATCGCTTCCGGACTGAAGCCGGGAGAGCTGGCCGTGACCGACGGCGTGGACAAACTGCGCCAGGGCGCCAGGGTGAGTGTCCAGTTGGCGGCTAACCCTGTTACTCCCGGGGCTACCCAATGAACCCGTCGCGGCTCTTTATCCTTCGGCCGGTCGCGACCGCATTGCTGATGGTCGCGATCCTGCTCGCGGGGATGGTCGCCTATCTGGAGTTGCCGGTATCGGCATTGCCGCAGGTCGATTATCCCACCATCCAGGTGCTCACGTTCTATCCCGGCGCGAGCCCGGACGTGATGGCGTCGTCGGTGACCGCCCCCTTGGAGCGCCAGTTCGGACAGGTGCCGGGTCTGAATCAGATGACCTCGTCCAGCTCGTTCGGCAGCTCGGTCATCACGCTTCAGTTCGTCCTCGATTTGAACATCGACGTCGCCGAGCAGGAGGTCCAGCAGGCGATCAACGCCGCGGCGACCTACCTGCCGAAAGATCTCCCCAATCCGCCGGTTTACAGCAAGACCAATCCCGCCGACGCTCCGATTCTGACCCTGGCATTGATGTCGAAGGAGCTTCCGCTCGATTTGGTGGAGGACCTGGCGGACACCCGGTTTGCGGAGAAGATTTCGCAGGTGTCCGGGGTCGGACTGGTCAGCATCAGCGGCGGACAGAAGCCGTCGGTCCGCGTCCAGGCGAATCCGACCGCGCTGGCTTCCTACGGAATGACGCTGGAGGACCTGCGCCTGGCGCTGGCCAGCGCGAACGTGGATCAGGCCAAGGGCAACTTCGACGGCTCGCATCAGGCGTACACCATCGGCGCCAACGACCAGTTGCTCACCAGCAAGGATTATCGGCCCCTGATCGTGGCCTACCGCAACGGCGCGCCGGTCAAGCTGTCGGACGTCGCGCGCGCCATCGACGATGCCGAGAACGTCAAGCAGGCGGCATGGATGAATACCCGGCCGGCCGTGATCCTCAACATCCAGCGGCAGCCCGGCGCCAATATCATCGCCGTCGTGGATCGGGTCAAGAAACTGTTGCCCCGCCTTCAGAGTTCGCTGCCCGCTTCGGTGCAGGTTGCCGTGCTTACCGATCGCACCACCACGATTCGCGCCTCGGTGGCGGACGTGCAGTTCGAGATGATGCTGACCGTGGCGCTGGTGGTGATGGTGATGTTTCTGTTTCTGCGCACGCTGGCGGCGACGATTATCCCCAGCATCACGGTTCCGCTCTCGCTGATCGGAACCTTCGGCGTGATGTATCTGCTCGGATACAGCCTAGACAACCTTTCCCTGATGGCGCTCACGATCTCGACCGGCTTCGTGGTCGACGACGCAATCGTGATGATCGAGAACATCGCGCGCTTTATCGAGGAAGGCGCCGCCCCGCTCGAAGCCGCGTTGAAGGGCTCGCGGCAAATCGGGTTTACCATTCTGTCGCTGACGGTCTCGCTGATCGCGGTGCTGATCCCGCTGCTGTTCATGGGCGACGTCGTGGGGCGGCTGTTTCGCGAATTCGCGGTCACCCTGGCGGTCACGATCCTGATGTCGGCGCTGGTATCGCTCACCCTGACGCCGATGATGTGCGCCAAGTTGCTGCATCACACGCCGGAGGCCGAGCGGGGACGAATCTATCGGATGACGGAGCGCGTGTTCGAAGAGTCGATCGCGTTTTACGGCCGAACCCTGCAATGGGTGCTGCGCCATGAGCAATCGACGCTGATGGTCGCGGTCGGCACCCTGGTCCTCACCATCATCCTCTATATTATCGTGCCGAAGGGTTTCTTCCCGGTTCAGGATACCGGCGTCATTCAGGGCGTCTCGCAATCGCCGCAAGCCGTGTCGTTCCCCGCGATGGCGCAGCGCCAGCAGGCACTGGGACGGATCATCCTGCAAGACCCTGCGGTGCAGAACCTGTCCTCGTTCGTCGGAATCGACGGGACCAACACCACCGTCAATAGCGGCAGGTTTCTGATCAACCTCAAGCCGCTCGACCAACGCGGAGTCAGCATCGGCGAGATCATTCGCCGGATGCAACCGCAAGTCGCCAAGGTGGACGGCATCACGCTGTTCCTTCAACCGGTCCAGGATCTCACGGTGGAAGACCGGGTCAGCCGCACGCAGTACCAGTACAGTCTCGAGGACGCCAATCCCGCCGAATTGGCCGTTTGGACGAATAAGCTGGTCGAAAAACTGAAGACGCTGCCCGAACTTCAGAACGTCGCTACCGATCAGCAAAATGACGGCCTCGAGGCCCACCTCGCGATCGATCGCGGCACCGCCTCGCGGCTCGGGATCACGCCGCAAATGATCGACGACACCCTGTACGACGCCTTCGGGCAGCGCCAGGTCTCCACGATTTTCACCCAGTTGAACCAGTATCACGTGGTGCTCGAGGTGGCCCCCGAGTTTCAGCGCAACCCCAAAGCGCTCGACGCGATTTACATCCGTTCCGCCACCAGCGGCGAGGTGCCGCTGAGCGCCTTCACGCATTACGAACCAGGGACCATGCCGCTGGTCGTGAACCATCAGGGGCAATTCCCGACGGTCACGATCTCGTTCGACATCGCGCCAGGCTACGCGCTCGGTCACGCGGTCGCCGCGATCGAGACGGCGGGCAGGGAAATCGGAATGCCGGACAGCGTGCAGGCAGCCTTCCAGGGCACCGCGCAGGCGTTCGAAGCTTCGCTGACCAACGAGCCGCTCCTGATCCTTGCGGCACTGGTCACGGTCTACATCGTGCTCGGCGTGCTTTACGAAAGTTACATCCATCCCATCACGATTCTGTCCACGCTGCCGTCGGCGGGTGTCGGCGCGATTCTGGCCCTGATGCTCTGCGGCATCGAGCTCAACGTGATCGCGCTCATCGGCATCATTCTGCTGATCGGCATCGTCAAGAAGAACGCGATTATGATGATCGACTTCGCGCTCGACGCCCAGCGCAACGAGGGCAAGCCCGCCCACGAAGCGATCTACCAGGCCTGTCTGCTGCGCTTCAGGCCGATCATGATGACTACGATGGCGGCGCTGCTCGGCGCGCTGCCGCTGGCCCTGGGCACCGGCACCGGATCGGAGCTGCGCCGTCCGCTCGGAATCGCGATCGTCGGCGGGTTGCTGTTAAGCCAGGTCCTCACGCTCTACACGACGCCCGTGATCTTTCTTGCCTTCGACCGGCTGGCGACGCGGCTGGCGGGCAGCCGGGCCAAATCCGCGCTCGAGGAATCGGCCGCGGCGCGGGCCTGATGATCTCCGAAATCTTCATACGCAAGCCGGTCGCGACCACTCTCCTGACCCTGGCGATCGCGCTGGCGGGAGTAATGGCGTTCAGGACGCTGCCGGTCTCGCCGCTGCCGCAGGTCGAGTTTCCGACCATCCAGGTGCAGGCGCAGCTTCCCGGCGCCAGTCCGGAGACGATGGCCTCGTCGGTGGCGACCCCGCTAGAGCGCCAGTTCGGACGCATCGCGGGTCTGACTCAGGTGACCTCGAGCAGTTCGCTGGGGAATACCAGCGTCGTCCTGCAGTTCGATTTGAGCCGCAATATCGATGCGGCCGCGCGCGACGTTCAGGCCGCCATCAATGCCTCGCGCAGCCAGTTGCCGACCGCTCTGCCGGCAAATCCCAGTTACAAAAAGGTCAATCCGGCGGACGCGCCGATCCTGATTCTGGCACTGACGTCGGACTCCAAACGTCGCGGAGAAATCTACGACGCGACCTCCTCGATCCTCGCGCAAAAGCTCGCGCAGATTTCGGGCGTCGGCCAGGTGGTCGTTGGCGGCAGCGCATTGCCCGGGGTTCGCGTCGAGCTGAATCCCACCCAGCTCAGCCACCTTGGAATCAGCCTCGAGGACGTCCGCGCTACGCTGGCCAGTTCCAACGCGAACCGTCCCAAGGGCGAGTTCGCCGACGACACCCTGGCAAGGTCTCTCAGCACCACCGATCAGTTACTCAAGGCGATCGATTACCAGCCGCTGATCATTCGTTACAAGCGTGGCGCCGCGGTGCGTCTTTCCGATGTCGCTGAAGTCAAGGATTCGGTCGAGGATGTGCGCAACCTCGGATTGGTCAACGGCAAAGCCTCGGTCCTGATCATCATATTTCGCCAGCCCGCCGCCAATATCATCGAGACCGTGGACCGGGTTCTGGGCTCGCTGCCGCTGTTGAAGGCTTCGATCTCGCCGGCCATCGATATGTCCGTGGTTCTCGATCGGACCATCACCATTCGGGCCTCGGTCCACGACGTCGAGGTCACCCTGATGGTCTCGATCTGCCTGGTGATCCTGGTGGTCTTCCTGTTTCTGCGCAACTGGCGCGCCACTTTGATCCCGGGAGTCGTGGTTCCGCTTTCGCTGATCGGAACCTTCGGGATCATGTATCTGTTCGGATACAGCCTCGACAATCTTTCCCTCATGGCGTTGACCATCTCGACCGGCTTCGTGGTCGACGACGCGATCGTGGTGATCGAGAACATCTCGCGCTACCGCGAGCAGGGCGTTCCGCCGTTTGAAGCGGCCGTGCGCGGCGCCGCCGGGATCGGTTTTACCGTGATTTCGATCAGCATCTCGCTGATCGCCGTCTTTATACCGATCCTGTTGATGGGCGGAATTGTCGGCCGCCTGTTTCGCGAATTCGCGGTCACGCTCGCGACCGCAGTCGCCGTTTCGATGGTGATCTCGCTTACCACGACGCCGATGATGTGCGCGCATCTGCTGCGCCCCGAGCGAGCCGAGGAGCACGGGAATTGGTATCGGGCGACCGAGGCCGCGTTCAATTGGATGCACCGCCGGTATGAGTCGAGCCTGTCGTGGGTTTTGAGACATCATCGCCCGATGCTGGCGATAACCCTGGCGATGGTCGCTCTCAGCGCGTGGCTGTACGTCATCATTCCCAAGGGTTTCTTCCCGCAGCAGGATACCGGCCGCCTGATGGGCGCGATTCAGGCCGATCAGGATACTTCGTATCAGGCCATGAGCCAGAAGCTCGCGCGATTCGTCGATATCATCAAGGCCGATCCTGCGGTCGAGCACGTGATCGCGTTTACCGGCGGCCAGGGAGCCACCAATACCGGCCGCGTGTTCGTAGCGCTCAAGCCCCTTGACCAGCGAAAGATCACGGCCGACATGGTAATCGCCCGGATCCGCAAGAAAGTCGCCGATGTCGCGGGCGCGAGTCTTTACCTCCAGGCCACGCAGGACGTCCAAATCGGCGGACGGATGGCCAATGCCCAGTACCAATATACCGTGCAGAGCGACGACCTGAATCAGCTCAACCTGTGGGCTCCGCGCTTGCTGCGCAAAATGCGAACGCTGCCGCAACTGGTTGACGTGAGCAGCGACCAGCAGAACAGCGGCCTCGCGGCCAATTTGGTCGTTGACCGCGAGACCGCCTCGCGACTCGGTCTCACGCAGCAGATGATCGACGATACTCTGTACGACGCTTTCGGACAGCGCCAGGTGTCCACGATGTACACCCAGTTGAACCAGTATCACGTCGTGATGGAGGTCGCGCCGCAGTTCTGGCAAAATCCCGATTCGCTCGGGCTAATCTACGTGAAGGCGCCCAACGGCCAGCAGATCAAGCTCAACACCTTCACCCACTACGCGCCTTCCACCACGGCCCTGGCGGTAAATCATCAGGGACAATTCCCGTCAGTTACGATTTCGTTCAACCTTCCGGTCGGAGTCGCACTCAGCCAGGCGGTGTCCGCAATCGACCAGGCTGAGAAGCAGCTCGGTCTTCCGGCCGGCGTTCGCGGAAATTTCCAGGGAACCGCGCAGGCGTTTCAGGACTCGCTCACCAACGAGCCGTTGTTGATTCTGGCCGCCCTGGCCGCGGTCTATATCGTGCTCGGGATATTGTACGAGAGCTACGTCCATCCGGTGACGATTCTGTCCACGCTGCCGTCGGCGGGGGTGGGAGCGCTGCTCGCCCTGATGCTGTGCCGCACCGAGCTGACCGTGATCGCGCTCATCGGCATCATCCTGCTGATCGGCATCGTCAAGAAGAACGCGATCATGATGATCGACTTCGCGCTGGAGGCGGAGCGCAACGACGGCAAGAGCCCCGAGGAGGCGATTTACCAGGCCTGCCTGCTGCGCTTTCGACCGATCATGATGACCACGATGGCGGCGTTGTTCGGCGGGCTGCCGCTGGCATTGGGCACCGGCACCGGCTCAGAGCTGCGCCGTCCGCTTGGCATCGCGATCGTGGGTGGACTGATCGCAAGCCAACTCCTGACGCTTTACACAACGCCGGTGATTTACCTGTACCTCGACCGGCTTCGCCTGTGGGGCCTGAGCCTGCGCAAACGCGCCGGTGCAAAAGCTGGCGCTCAGGCCAAAAACCGCCGCCATCTGATTTATCCCAGGCCGCCGAGTTGTGCCGCATGGCTGCGCGAAGCAGACAGCCAACGGCCTGGTGACGGACCTCTTTGGGAATCAACCCGAATCCGCGCGGATTGCGGCCGTAAGTGTTGGGCTCGGGCGCGGCCGTGGCCGCATCCCGCCTCGTCCCGGATAAACCCGCCCGGGCCCGGTTTCAGCTCGCCTCGCGTGACAGATCGCGGCGCGCCCGGTTGTGTGGCACGGAAAAGTCGATTGCGGGCCCTTTGGGCACGATTCGGGTCGGATTGATGCGCTCATGGCTCCCGTAGTAGTGGCGCTTGATGTGAGCGAGGTTCACGGTCTCAGCCACGCCCGGATATTGATAGAGTTCGCGCGTATAATTCCACAAGTTAGAATAGTCAATCAGGCGGCGCAGATTGCACTTGAAGTGACTATAGTAGACCGCATCGAAACGCACCAGCGTAGTGAACAATCGCCAATCAGCTTCGGTCAAGCGGTCACCGACAAGATAGCGCCGGCGTCCGAGCCGTTCTTCCAGCCAATCGAGCGAGGCAAACAGCACGTCGAAAGCCTGTTCATAGGCTTCCTGTGTTGTAGCGAACCCGCATTTGTAGACGCCGTTGTTCACGGTGTCGTAGACCAGCGCGTTAACGCCGTCGATTTCCGGACGGAGTTGTTCAGGATAGAAATTCACGCGCGCGTCGCCCCAGGCGTCGAAGGCGCTGTTAAGCATGCGGATGATTTCAGCCGACTCGTTGTTGACGATCGTTGCGCCCTTCTTGTCCCATAGCACCGGTACCGTGACACGGCCCGTATAGTCGGGCCTGGCCTTGCTATAGATTTGATGAAGATAGCCGGCGCCGTTGACTTCATCGCGCGTCGCATCGCGAGTGAGGGTGCCGTCCGGAGCGCCGAATGCCCAGCCCTTGTCGCCCATGAACGGGTCAACGACGGATACCGAGATCGTATCCTCGAGGCTCTTGAGCTTGCGAAAGATCAACGCGCGATGGGCCCATGGGCAGGCGAGCGACACGTAGAGATGGTAGCGGCCCGGTTCGGCTTTGAACCCGCCTTGCCCGGCGGGTCCCGGTCGGCCGTCGGGCGTGATCCAGTTCCTGAAACTGGTTTCGCCGCGCACAAAACGACCGCCGGTCTTGTCAGTGTCGTACCACTGGTCGTGCCAGATTCCGTTGACGAGCAGTCCCATCGTTGCCTCCTGCCAAAACCCCGCGCCCGTAGCCGGCGGGCGCTAGCCGCGCCCGGGAGTCGTTATCTTACGCCTTCCGTCGGCAGGCTCGACAGGCACATCATATGTTTCGCAGGCGCCAGGCGCCTGTCCGGAGTGACGGAGCCTCGGCGGTGTGCTACTGGAAGGCGCGATGGCGGCACGAGCGGGAAGACTTCCAAAAAATAGGACGCCCTTAAATCATCGCGGGCGATATCCATTGAACAATTTACCATTGGCGCGAGAAGCAGCGCCGGCTGCCGGCGAACTCGCCTCGACACAGCAAGGGTTTTTCTATGGCTGGGTGGTCGTCGCCAGCGTGTTCACCGTATTGTGCGTCGCCTACGGCATTCAATTCACGTTCGGCGTGTTCATGCCATTCATCTCGGCCGATACCGGATGGGATCGCGGCAGCCTTTCGATTCCGTACTCCTTGTACGTGTTTGTTTACGGCGCGTTAAGTATTGTGACCGGACGTCTGACCGATCGTCTGGGACCGCGTATCGTGCTCACGGTCGGCGCTTGTCTGCTTGGCGGCGGCGTCATGCTGATGAGCAGGGTCCATGCCTTGTGGCATCTCTACATCGTGCTTGGTGTGATCGCCGCTTCAGGCATGAGTGCGGCCTACGTTCCCTGTAACGCTACGGTGGTGCGATGGTTCACGCTCAAGCGCGGACTGGCGCTGAGCATTACGTCAAGCGGGGCCAGCTTTGGGGTGTTCATTTTTCCCCCGCTCACCACCGCGCTGATTACCGCGTATGGCTGGCGCGCGACGTACCTGATTTTGGGTTTGCTGGCCGTCTTCGCGATTATTTGCTGCGCGACGTTTATCGTGCGCGATCCTGAAACAATGGGGCTGCACCCGGACGGACTATCGCCGCAAGAACCGCCGCCAGATCCCGCAACCATGGATATGCCGCTCAGAGCGGATTGGACCCTCGCCGAGGCCAGGCGCACCGCGCCATTCTGGTTGCTGACTCTTATCTTCAGCTTGACGTGGCTGGTTGTGTTCATGCCTATGGTCCATATCGTCCCGTTCGCGATCGATCTCGGCATTTCCCGTTTCCGCGCCGCGATGACGATCAGCATTATCGGTTTCGCGGGATTCGTTGGCCGGCTTTCGATCGGCACGATCTCCGATCGTTCGGGTCGTGAACCGACGCTTGCCGTATGTTTGCTGCTCCAGGCGCTGGCGTTTCTCGGCTTTACGATCAGCACCGGTCTTGGGCTCTTGTATCCCGCCGCCGCCGTGTTCGGATTTTCCTATGGCGGAATCACCGCGCTGTTTCCGGCCGTCATCGGCGATTTTTTCGGACGAATCGCGGTCGGCACCATCGTCGGATTCATCTTCGCGCTGGCCGGCTCGCAGGCGGCATTCGGTCCGCTCATCGCCGGCTATATCTACAATGCCACGAACAGTTACAGTGCCGCATTCGAGCTGAGCGCGGCGCTCAATGTAGCGGCGTTGTTGCTGACCCTTTTGCTCACGAAGCCGCAGCGAGCGATAATGCTTCCTCTTACTCCGCCCTGAATCCGCCGATAGAGGATTGCGAAGACGGCAGCCGACGCAAGGAGATTCTTCATGCAGAGCGACAAGCTCGCCCGCAGGATAAATAAAGTCTGGAAGAGCAAACCAACCATCGAGGGGGCTGGAGTGCGCCTCAAGCGCGCGTTCGGCTTCGATCAGGTCCCCCGGCTCGATCCCTTCCTGATGCTCGACAGCTTCCGCTCGGACAACCCCGATGACTACAGGAGCGGCTTCCCCTGGCATCCGCATCGCGGCATCGAGACCATAACCTACCTGCTCGCCGGCGAGGTGGAGCATGGCGACAGCATGGGCAACCGTGGAGTCATCTCGGCGGGCGACGTGCAGTGGATGACGGCCGGCAGCGGCATCATCCATCAGGAGATGCCCAAGGGAGACGGTCAGGCGCGGCTGTGGGGCTTTCAGTTCTGGGCGAATCTGCCCGCGAGCCACAAGATGATGGACCCGCGCTACCGCGAAGTGAAGCGCGACGATATCCCTCTGATTACGACCACGGACGGAACTGTTGTGCGCGTGATATGCGGAGAGGCGGCGGGCGTGCGCGGACCGGTGCAAGACATCGTGATGGATCCTGACCTTCTCGATGTATCGATGCCCGCCGGCACGTCGTTCACCCATCCGGTCAAGGCGGCGCACACGGTCTTCACCTACGTCATCGAAGGCGAGGGAAACTTCGGCCCGCGCGATGGCGCCGTCGCGTGCGCGGCCGACACCGTGGCGCTCTACGAGGCCGGCGATACAATCGTTGTTGCTACCGAAAAGCAGCCCGTCCGCTTTCTGCTTGCCGCGGGGAGGCCGCTTAAGGAACCGGTCGCGTGGTACGGCCCAATCGTGATGAACACGCAGGAAGAGCTGCAGGTCGCGATTCGGGAGTACCAGGATGGAACCTTCGTAAAACACGCCCGCGCCAGGTCAGCTTGATTCGCGCGTATCGATACAATTCACTCGTACACTTCATCCATCGGCTGGCCGACGGATGGCTGCGCTCGCGGACCGAGATGGAAGCAAAGTGGAGCGAGATCGCCGGCATCGCGCATCGATTCTACAACCACGGGATAGCCGGAAAGGCCGTCCCGCATTTTTGACCCTGGAACCGCGGAGGTTCGACACTCGTGATGATCAAGCCTCACACAAGCATCGTGGCCGTTGTCGCGACGGCCTTGGCCTTGTCATTATCGGTTGCGTATACCGGCGTGCAGGCAGCGGACGGTGGGCAGTCCGGCGTCGCAGCGTCGCTGAAGGCTATTCTCGCCAGCCCCCATCGATCGCCGCAGAACAGAGCGCGCGACCGATACCGTCATCCGCTGGAGACGCTCCTCTGGTTCGGAATCGAACCCGATATGACGGTTGTCGAAATCTCGCCGGGCGCGGGATGGTACACCGAGATTCTGGCGCCATTTCTGAAACCGCACGGCAAGCTTTACGATGCGGTAGGCTCGGGCGAGCCGGCCAGGCGTTTCAGGCAGAGGCTCGCGGCCGATCCCGCGCTTTACGGCAAAGTCATCGTCACCGAACTTGTGCCGCCGGAAAAAACCCGGATCGCGCCGGCAGGATCGGCGGACATGGTGCTTACGTTTCGCAACGTCCACAACTGGATCGGCGGCGGGCACGCCGAGGACGTGTTCAAGGCGATGTATCAGGCGCTGAAGCCGGGCGGGGTACTGGGTCTGGTCGAGCACCGCGCCAGTCCGGCGCTGCCGCAGGATCCCAAAGCCGCCTCCGGCTACGTGCGGGAAGATTATGTAATCAAGCTGGCCGAGACGGCGGGCTTTCGGCTCGTCGGCCGCTCTGAAATCAACGCCAATCCCAGGGACACGAAGGACTATCCGGGCGGCGTCTGGACCCTGCCTCCGACGCTCAGGCTCAAGGAGCGCGACCGGGAGAAATATCTGGCTATCGGCGAGAGCGATCGAATGACGTTGAAGTTCGTGAAGCCGCGTTAAAACAGCGGTTCTTCCCGGCGCCGGCGCGAAGGCGATGGACCAGTACCAGGCTAAAACCTGGCGCGGAGAGTTCGTCCGGTCTATACGGGAGTCCCAATCGAAAAGTCAAAACGGAAATCCTGATTTAAATAAATATTAACCCGGGTCAGACCGCATTGTCGGACGCGCGGTGTGATACAAAGGAAAAAATGAGTCCGTTTCGCAAATCCGAGCCGGACAGGGAGCACAGGATGAGAGCGAGAATACGAGGAATCTTTGCAGCGGCAGCGCATTTGACGCTCGTGGTCGCGATCGCCGCAACCGTCATGCTGAGGCCGTCCAGCGCTAACGCGGTGGATTATGTCAAGATTTGCAGCATTTACGGGGCAGGCTTTTTTTATCTCCCCGGAACGGATATCTGCGTCAATTTTGAGAACAACGACGCCCGAGAGCAGGCCGCCACTGAATACCTGGTGTCGGAACTACCAGCCTGCCCTTCATCCAATAAGATGGTTAGCGATGACACAGATAGTGACTGCACGGCCGGCGCCCCTCCGTTTGGCGGCGGCAGTACCAGCTGTGAAGTCGCTTGCGGCGTTAACAATGCATGGCAAATCATTGGAGATGGGTTCACCACGTGGCGCTGGCGCATACCCAACAACCCACGGACATGGGTGCGGACTCCCCAAGACGGCTGCCAGGGCGGCCAGCTCGTCAAGTTCGGAGACATTAACAGCTCCAACCTCATCCTGAACGCTCAATCGAGGTACGAGACCAACAAACATTACCCGCTGAACCTGAAACCAGGACAGTACATCGCGTCAGTGCTGTACAAAGGCGGCCTCACCGTCCCTCGTAAGGGTTACACGGTGGCAGGCCTGCTGCCCTGCCCCTCACCCAACACGTTCGTTACCGATGCCACGGATGCCAGTTGCACGGCCGGCAACGCTCCGACTGGCGGCGGTAGTGCCACGTGTGAAGTCGCTTGCGTCAGCGATGCATGGCAATTCACGGGAAGCTTCGACAGCACCGTCGGCCAAGGCAACTTCTGCATGTTCTACTACTACCTGAAGCAACCAGACATTACCGGGCCCGACCACGGCCCTGTTTACACCTTCCCCCTCGGATGCATCGACACTTCGGCGCAGGCGTCTGTACCTGCGACGTTGGCGTTCTCGCCGGATTCGCCGATTCCGCCGGCGGTCCCCTACCAGACCTACATTTTGGGCGCGAACGGCGACCCGTGGGAGGCGCATTCGGCCGCCGATATCCAGGGCACGCTCTCGGTCTGGCTGTGCTTGCAAAACACACCCCATTACGGATCCGGACACTAAGGCAACGACGGCGGGGACGACGATGACAACGGCGTGCGGCATCGTGGTAGAGACGAGGGCGGGAATACGATGAGAGCAAAAATACGAGGAGTTTTCGCGATAGGACGGCGGTTGACGATCGTGGCCGCGATCACGATCGCCGCAGCCGTCCTGCTGAGACCATCCACCGCGAATGCGGTCCAATATGTCAAGATCTGCACGCTATACTCGACAGCCTTTTTCTATCTTCCCGGAACGGATTTCTGCGTCGATCTGGCTACTGACGACGCCAAAGTGCCGACGGCGTTCGGCACGTGGCGCTGGCGTCTCCCGAACAATCCGCGGACATGGGTAGAGACTCCCAAGGACGCCTGCCAGGGCGGCCAGCTCGTGAAGTTCGGAGACATTACCGGCTCCGGCCTCATAATGAACTCTTATTCGAGATACGAGACCACGACCCATTACCCGCTGAAGCTGAAGCGAGGGCAGTACATCGCGTCGGTGCTGTACAAGGGGGGCGGCCTCACCTTCATTCCACTTGGCTTCATGGTGTCAGACCTGCCCGATTCTTGCAGCTCGGGCGACACTACGTTCGTCACCGATGCTACGGATAGTAATTGCACGGCCGGCGATACTCCGGTTGGCGGCGGTGATGCCGCGTGTGTAGTCCAATGCGTCGCCGGAGCCTGGCAATACATTGGACAGGAGCAAGGTTTCGGAGGGCTGGGCAACTTCTGCATGTACTACTACTACAACGATCCCATCACCGGCGATGTCTACACTCCGCTCGGGTGCGGCGCCACGGGATCGCAGCAGGGTCCGCCCGCAACGTCGGTGTTTACGCCAGACACGCCGATTCCGCCGGCCACCGTTAACCAGGTTTATATTTTGGGCGCAACCAGCGACCTTCAGCGGCAAGCACTCGCCAGCTTCGATATCAGCGGGACGTTGTCAGTCTGGCTGTGCTTGCAAACCGCATCCGGTTACGGACCTGGGCATCCGCCGCCCCCGTTCCCGTGACATGATCTCGCATACTCAGTCAGCGGGCTTCATGGCAGAGACGGCGAGCGCGGGCGTCGATGACCGATGATTTAGGAGCAAGAGTGAAGATACCGGAAGCTTTCGCGAATTCGGGCCGCTCCCAGCCGCCCGGTCCCGCTTGCCTTCAGCCCGAGGTGCGCCGCGACGGCTTGGGCCAGAGCAGGGTCCGGCCATAAAGTTCCGCGCCGGTGTCGAAATCCAGGCTCGCGTGCTGCGCGCCCACATGGATGTTTCTGAAAGCGCGTTGCAGCGCGCTCGGCGCGTACACCGAGTGCGCGCCGGAACCGCTGAACAGCCGGGTTACGGCGCGGCGGCACAGTTCGGCGGCATAAGAGGCCTGCCATCGCGCCCACGTTCGGTGCTCGGGATCGAATCTTTCGCCGCTTGACATCAGACGATCGAATTCGTCGTACACGTCCTGCTGCAACAGATGCGCCGCGCGAATCTCGGCGGCGGCTTCGGCCAGCCGGACCTGAGTAGACCCGTGCTCCGCCTTGGATGCGCCCGTGATGACCACCTTCCGTTCCCGGGTGCGCTCGATGAATTGCTCCAGCGCGAATTGCGCCAAACCGAGCACCGCCGTCGACGCCGACATGCAGAGCATCGCCTCCGCCGACAAGCGATAGAGGTTGCCGCGATGCCTTGCGGCGGCGGGACTGGTGCCGCCAAACATCTGCCGCGTATCGACCGCGCGATGCTCGGGCACGAACACGTCATGCGCCACCACGTCTTTGCTTCCAGTCCCCTGAAGGCCCATCACGTGCCAGGTGTCGTCAATCTCCATCTCGCCTGTCGGCACCACGACATGCACCCTCGGGCTGTGCGATTGCGGATCGGCGCATCCCAGCATCACCCACTGCGAATGGTCGACGCCCGAGGCGAACTGCCATCGCCCGTTGACGCGATATCCGCCGTCGACGGCCACCGCGTTCCCCTGCCACGAGAGAGTCCCCGCCACCAGTCCGTCTCGCCCCTCGCCGAACACATCGTCCTGGGCCTGTTCGGAAAACAGCCCCATGCACCAATGATGCGCACCCATCACCATCAGTACCCATCCGCTGGAGGAGCAGGCGCGCGAGATCGCGGTGACGGCCGCGCCCTGGGTTCGCAATCCCAGTTCATAGCCGCCGGCCCGCGCGGGCTGCGGGATGCGGAACAATCCCGCATCGATCATCGCCCGCATATTCTCGGGAACGACCTGCCGGATCTGGTCGCAGGCCAGGGCGCGTTGCGCCAGCTTTGGCGCAACCTCTCCGACGCGGCGCATTATCTCAAGATGATCCACATTCATCATGAACGCCCTCCTTACCTGCGGCCGTCAGCGTCCACGTCATGGCGTTCGACGAAGCGCGTTTGCCTCGCGTTCTGAAGAATCGCGCTCCCTGTTACAAGCGGATCCGGACGCATCTCTCGCCGCGCCGGAATGCGCCGGATTTTCGGCGCGCGCCGAAGCCCGGACCCGTCGCAAGCATCTCAATTCCCGGTGGGCCGCATCACCGATATGTCAGGGATTGGCTTTTGATTCCGCACAACAGAACCATGCGGGCAATCGGATCAGGCGATACCGCGAGCAGCGGGATTCACCTGGTTGCTATTGATCGTCCTCGGCGGATGGTTGCGTCGTCGCCACAACCAGCGGCTCACGATGTCGGCGCCAGGTCGCGCGAATCAGTTCGCGATTCATATTTCCGATAAATTCTATCGGTATTTCCTTGGGGCACACCGCTTCGCATTCGCCATGATTCGTGCAGCCGCCGAAGCCCTCGCGGGACATCGCGGCTACCATGTTCAGAGTCCGCCGGTCACACTGGGGTTGCCCCTGGGGAAGCGCGTTGAGATGGGTGATCTTGGCGGATGTGAACAGCATGGCGGAGGCGTTGGGACATGCCGCCACGCAGGCGCCGCATCCGATGCACGCGGCGGCATCGAAGGACGTATCGGCGGCTTCCTTGGGGACGAGAATCGCATTGGCATCGGGCGCGCTTCCCGTCGGCGCGCTGATAAACCCTCCGGCCTGGATGATGCGGTCAAACGCCGATCGATTGACCACCAGGTCTCTGATCACCGGAAAGGCGCGAGCGCGCCACGGCTCGATTGTCAGGCTGTCGCCGTCGTTGAAGAAACGCATCGAGAGTTGGCATACGGTGGTGCCGCGCTCGGGGCCGTGGGCTACGCCGTTGATCAGGAATCCGCAGGAACCGCAGATGCCCTCGCGGCAATCATGCTCGAAGGCTACCGGCGGCTCGCCGCGTCCGGTTAAATCCTCGTTGAGTGCGTCGAGCATCTCGAGGAACGACATGTCCGGGGTAATCCCCGTGACCCGATAGTCCTTGAATTCGCCGGAGGCGGTGGATGAGACCTGCCGCCAGATTCTCAGATTGAGGTTCATCGCTACTTGTAGCTCCGTTGAGTCAGGTGCACGTACTCAAAGGTGAGCGGTTCCTTGTGGAGTTCGGGCGCCGAACCTTCGCCCTTCCACTCCCACGCCGCGCAATAGGAGAAGTTCGCGTCGTCGCGCATCGCCTCGCCCTCGGGCGTTTGACTCTCGATGCGGAAATGGCCGCCGCAGGATTCGTTCCGATGCAGCGCGTCGACGCAGATCAATTCGGCGAGCTCGAAGAAGTCCGCGACCCGCCCCGCCTTTTCGAGCGACTGATTGAGCTCCTCGCCCGTGCCGATCACGCGCAGATCGTGCCAGAACTCCTCGCGCAGTTTCGGAATCTCGGCGAGAGCGTGGCGCAGGCTCGCTTCGGAGCGTGCCATCCCGCAATCGTCCCAGACCAGCTTGCCGAGCTGGCGAAGGAACGAGTCGGCGCTTCGCTTGCCGTTGATGCCCAGCAGCTTCACGACGTGCTTGTCGACATCCGCCCTGGCGGCGGCGAAAGCGGGATGCGAGGTGTCAATTTTCGGGAGCGGATTCGAGGCGATATAGTCGGGCGCGGTGGCCGGCAGGACGAAGTAGCCGTCCGCGAGACCCTGCATCAGGGCGCTCGCGCCGAGCCGATTCGCGCCGTGGTCGGAGAAGTTGGCTTCGCCGCCGACGAACAGGCCCGGGATGTTCGACATCAGGCGGTAATCGACCCACAAACCGCCCATCGTGTAATGCGGCGCCGGGTAGATGCGCATCGGCACCTGGTACGCGTCTTCGCCCGTGATCTTTTCGTAGATCTCGAACAGGTTGCCGTACCTCTCGCGCACCACGTCCTGTCCCACGCGCTGGATCACGTCGCGGAAGTCCAGGTAAACGCCCTGCCGGGACGTTCCCACTCCGCGACCCTCGTCGCAGATTTCCTTGGCGGCCCGCGACGCGATATCGCGAGGCACCAGGTTGCCGAAGGCCGGATAGCGCCGTTCGAGATAGTAGTCGCGCTCGTCTTCGGGAATTTCGTTGGCGGGACGCTTATCGCCCTCCTGCTTCGGCACCCACACTCTGCCGTCATTGCGCAACGATTCCGACATCAAGGTGAGCTTGGATTGGTGCTCGCTGGTCAGCGGGATGCAGGTCGGATGAATCTGCGTGAAACAGGGATTCGCGAACAGCGCCCCGCGCCGATGGGCTCGCCAGATGGCAGTGCAGTTCGAGGCCTTGGCGTTGGTCGACAGATGGAAAACATTCGCATAGCCGCCGGTGGCGAGCACCACAACCTCCGCGGCGTGACAGTCGATCGCGCCGGTCACGAGGTTGCGCGTCACGATGCCGCGCGCCCTGCCGTCTACAACGACGAGGTCGAGCATTTCGCGGCGCGAGTGCATCGTCACGCTTCCCGCCGCGATCTGCTCTTCGAGCGCCTGGTAGGCGCCGAGCAAAAGCTGCTGGCCGGTCTGTCCGCGGGCGTAAAACGTGCGCGACACCTGCACTCCGCCGAACGATCGGGTGTCCAGCAGGCCCCCATACTCGCGCGCGAACGGCACTCCCTGCGCCACGCATTGGTCGATGATGTTCCCGCTGATCTGCGCGAGGCGATACACGTTGGCCTCCCGCGAGCGAAAGTCCCCGCCCTTAACCGTGTCGTAGAACAGCCGGAAGATGCTGTCGCCGTCGTTGCGGTAGTTTTTGGCGGCGTTGATGCCGCCCTGGGCCGCGATGGAGTGCGCGCGGCGGGGACTGTCGTGATAGGAAAAGCAGTCAACGTGATAGCCCTGCTGGCCAAGAGAGGCGGCAGCCGCCGCGCCGGCCAACCCCGAGCCGACGACTATAATGGTGTATTTGCGGCGGTTCGCGGGATTGACCAGCTTCATCTCGAAGCGGCAATTGTCCCACTTCTGCTCAATCGGCCCTGATGGAATTCTCGCGTCAAGCATTTTCGTCTTCATCAGCGCACCAGCCCCGTCATCACCCCGAGCGGGACAGAAACGAAACCGGCAAAGATTACGATCGCGACGACCCGGCAAAGGATTTTCAGCGTCCGGGCGTTTCTGGCGGTGCTGCAGCCGAGCGTCTGCAGCAAGCTCCAGATCCCGTGGTCGAGATGCAGGCACAGTGCGGCCATCGCCACCACGTAGAACAGCGCAACCGGCCAGACCGAGAATCCGGCAATCACGTTCTGGTAGACGTGCAGCTCCTTGAACTGTCCCGGCGCGAACCCGACCGTGCCCAGCGTGAAGTGAAGGATATGAAAGAGGATGAAGATCGCGAGCAGCAGCCCTCCCCATCGCATGGACTGTGCGGCGAACGTGGTCTCGACATTTTTGCGATGCTGATAGCTGACGGGCCGGGCCTTCCAGCTCATCCGCGTCAACTGCACGGCGGCGATGATGTGAAGCGTCACCGAGGTCAGCAAAACCAATCGGACGATCCACAGCGCATCGCCATAGCCAAGCTCGGGCTCGCCGACCGTGCGCAGAAATCGCGAGTAGGCGTTGATCTGGTCGGGGCCGGCGAAAATCTTCAGATTTCCCAGCATGTGAAGAATCACAAACCCGACAACGATCACGCCGGTCGCGGCCATGACGACCTTCTTGCCGATCGCCGTAGCCCAGAATATCGCCAGCTGATTGGTCGCGAACGTCACGCGCCTCTCGGCTGTCTGATCGGTCCGCTTAACAGACCCACTTGTCGCACTCGAAGCTTCCATCTAAGGATTCCTGCTTTCTCCCGTCTGCAAACTATCTTTCTAATACTTTTGAAACAATCGCGAAAGCGAATCGAATGACAAGCGTACAGAGAGAAAAGGCCGCACAACCCCGAACGAGGCCCTCTATTGGTTTCTCTCCGGTCCGGTCGCGGCTCAAAAGGCGCCGCAAATGCGGGCCATCTCGCACCTTGCTTCGGAGAATGCCCGAATGACGGGACCGCGCGGCGGATGACGCAGTCTTATGCGAACTGCTCTCCGCGTCAACCTGTCAACCGGTTGACACCCTAGCGGCGGTTGACAACGCGGTGGTTGACGCGCCCCCGAGCTACCGCAATAACGGCGTTTCATTTCGAAGGGCCGCGACCGCCTGCTGCTACCTGACTGAGAAGAAGTGAACACGGCCCGCCGGTTAAATGTTCCTATGATTATGCGACATGAGAGACATCCGGCAGCCGTCCTGCTGCTCAACCCGTTTGCATTGCCATCTGCTCTTGACCATTCTCGTGTGCAACTGCGAATGCTCGCATCGAATCTACGAATCCGCGATTCGACGGTCCCCGATTCATCGTTTCGCTCGTTTCTTTTTCTTCTTCTGCGACTGTAATCCGGCAGTTCTGAGTTTGCGCCTGTATTCGTGTTCGGCTTGCCCCGCACGCCAGGCGCGCACGCGACGCACGGCATTGCAACGCTTAGAGCAGGCTTTCCGATCCTTGCGCAACGCAAAGAAGAAGTGGCTGCATACTGGACACTGGCGCACACGCATCGCTTCGGTACCCTCGAGTGCGGCCAGGAAGTTTTTGAAGGGATCGACCCACTGCGTAGCGACAACGCCCTTATGTATCCAGATCTCGCTCCGGGAGGTCGCGGGATTTTCATAGAGCCGGGCGGTCAATAGCGGTGTCTCGCCGGCCGCTCTCAAAACGTCGGGATTCGAACCCCTCGCCAGACTCCTAAGCGCACCAGCAACTTCGCATGCCAAGTCGAGAAAGCGGCGGGCCTGATCGGGATCGCCGCCCAAGCGCTCCAAATCCAGAGACGCGGTGAAGCTGGGCACATCCGCCAAGCCGGAGCGGTCGAAGCGGCGCACAAATTCGATCGGGGGTATGGCGCTACACAATGCCCGCCACTGCCGGATCCTCAGTACACGACCGAGACCCGGCGATTGTTTCAGCTCGTCGGCCGAGGGTGGTGGCGGCAGAAGATTGGCAAGTTGAAGCCATGGGCCGAGGTGCTCGTAAGACGTTCGTGGAGGTTTGCCAGCGCCGCGTCCGGCGTCCGTAACACTTTGTGTCTGTTTTTTCGATGCGATCTGTTTGGAAGTAACTTGGCAAAGTGCCTTACTACGCTGCGTTTTTCTCGTTATCATCTCAATATGTCCGCAAATGCAGTTATGATTAAAGCGTAACAGCGGGAGCAAAAACAATGGCCATCGAATCGCGTCGATACTTTGAGGCCCCACAAGCAGTGCAGGGTACGAACGCTCCAGGCGGGGCAGCGTCTGATTTCCATCGCACGTCTGGCCCACTCGAAATCAGAGATCGAATACGCGAGCTGCGAAGAGTGCGTGCGCGGGACCTGCTGCCCAACCCAAAAAACTGGCGCCGTCACCCAAAAGCTCAAGCCGCAGCATTGCGCGGACTTCTGGATGAGGTCGGCTACGCCGATGCATTGCTGGTCCGGGAATTACCGGACGGGAAGCTCATGCTCATCGATGGCCACCTCCGTGCGGAGATAACGCCCGACGATTTGGTTCCTGTCCTCATTCTCAACGTCACGTCGGAGGAGGCCGACAAGCTATTGCTTACGTTAGATCCGCTCGCGGCGATGGCAGAGTCAAACACCGAGCGGATCACGGCTCTCCTGCAGACCGTCCAGACCAACAACGACGCGGTTGTAAGCCTCCTGAGACGCACCGCAGGGGAGGAGGTGTGGAGGCTCATCCATCCCGAAGACACGTTTGAGCCTCCAGCACAGATCGATAAGGCGGCCGAGTTGCAGAAGAAGTGGGACACCAAAACCGGCCAAGTTTGGCATATTGATTCGCATCGGCTTCTTTGTGGCGATTCGACCAAGCCTGAAGACGTGGTGAGGTTGATGGGCGGCGAGCGGGCCGGTCTGTTCGCGACCGATCCACCCTACGCTGTCGGGTATACGGGCGGTTCCCATCCACAGAGCTGGGGAAATCGGGGCGCTGCTAACCGGGATAAGAACTGGTCGGGCCAGTACCTGGAAGCCAAAAGCGCGGACGTTAGGAACAGCGAGGAGTCGGGCGTCGAGCTCTATCGCGGCTTCGTGAACATGGCGATCAAGCATGCGATTACCCGAGATGCCGCCTGGTACTGCTGGCACGCGTCACGCCGTCAGATGATGCTCGAAGCGGTCTGGAACGAGTTCGGCGCCTTCGTGCACCAACAAATTATCTGGGTCAAAAGCCGGGCGGTGCTGACTTACTCGACGTACCTGTGGCAGCACGAGCCCTGTCTGTTCGGCTGGATCAAAGGTGAAAAGCCCAAGACTCTGAGAGCGCATCTCGGCCAGACGGCGGGCGAGTTTCCGACGACCGTGTGGGAAGTCTCGAGCTCCGAAGTCGAAACCGACGCACATCCCACCTCGAAGCCTTGCAAACTTTTTGCGCTGCCGATGGAGATGCACACCGAGCCCGGCGACCTCTGCTACGAGCCATTCTCGGGCAGCGGCTCGCAACTGGTCGCGGCGCACCAAACCGGACGGCGCTGCTACGCCATCGAGAAGTCTGCACCATTCGTCGCCGTGGCACTGGAGCGCATGCTCGCACTCGGCCTCAAGCCAGAATTGGTGGCTGACCGATGAAACGCCAACCAGACGGAACCTGGCGGAGCACGAGGCAAACGGTCGTTGTGTCAGAAGCGGTCCTGCGCGCGCGCTGGATCGAGGCTGAGACACTTCATTTGAAACGCATGGGCCTGTCGTTCGACGCGATCGCCGAACAAATCACCCACGTCGGTCGAAGTCAGGCGCGGGCAATAGTAGCCGTCCCTGACGGTGTGACGTTTCCGCCCGAGTTCAAAATCTCGCGGCAAGCCTGCCATAAGGCCTTCCAGAAAGCGGTGGGGCGGGAACCGTCGCTTGCGGTCGAGGAATTTCGCAAGCTCGACACCGCCCGCTGCGAGGAAATGTTTCTCAATCTGCAGCCCAGCATCCGCAAAGGAAATCCACGTTCGATCGAAGCCGGGGTCAAGGTGCTCCGCCACACCGCACAGATCAACGGTTATGCCGCGCCGCAGCGCCACGAGTTGACGGGCAAAGATGGAAAACCGCTGACCCTGGTTCAATTGCTCGAAGCAGTAGGTCCAATACCAGATGAAGACAAAGAATAATCACGAACTATCGGCCGAACAGAAGCTGTTTATCAGGAAGGTAGTGGGCGATCCGGCTCTGTTCGCGAACCATATTCTTGGGGTCAGCCTGTGGGAGCGCGAGACGGAAATTCTGCAATCGATCAGAACTCACCGCAGGACCGCGGTTAAGGCCTGTCACGCGGTCGGCAAGACTTACACGCTCGCGGTTGCTGCCCTGTGGTGGCTGGCGCGCTACCCGGAAGGGATCGTTCTGACGACCTCCCCTACTCAGCGCCAGGTGAGAACCCAGTTGTGGTCCAAGATCCGCAGGGCGGTCGAGCGCGCCAAAGTTCCGTATCCGAAGCTGAAAATGACCGAGCTTAAATTCCGGGATGACAACAACTTCGCGATCGGGTTCTCGACCAATCAAGCGGAGAACTTTCAGGGATACCACGGCAAGTACGTTTTGATCATCGCCGACGAAGCGCCGGGGATCGAATCAGGGATCTGGGATGCGGTTGCTGGAACGATGGCCGGCGGCAAAGTTCATATCGTGATGGCTGGAAATCCGACCATTTCCTCGGGCGCCTTTTTCGACGCGTTCACCAAAGACCGAGGGCTCTGGAATTGCTTCACGATCGACGCTTTCGACTCCCCGAACCTGGAGGGACTTAGCCTCGAACAATTGCTGCGCCTGGACCCGGCCAAGGGCGGTCCGCTCGATCGCAATCCGATTTCCTATCTGGTTACCAAGCGGTGGGTCTACGATCAGTACCAATCGTGGTGGCACGGCGACGAAGGCAGTTCACCGAATTGGCTGTCGCGGGTGCTGGCACGGTTTCCGGATCAGGCACAAAACGCGCTCATTAAGATGGTCTGGCTGGAGCGGGCCAGGCAGCGGGCGCTGCAAGCCCCGGTCACCGCTGTCGGATCCGCGCCACTCTTTGCGGGAGTGGACGTCGGAGCCGGCCATGCCGAGACCGTCGTATACGTGTGCGAGTGCAACTACGAGAGAAGCAGGATCGTCCGGATGTGCGCCTGGCGCGGAGAAGACACTCGCGGGCAAGTCGTAAACTTCCTCAACGAATTCCGCCCTCGGCTCGCAGTGGTGCGAGTCGATTCGATCGGGATCGGCCACAACTTCGGCCTCCATCTTCGTGACTGCCGCTTTCCGGTCGAGCTGATCAACGTCGGGATGCCAGGAGAGAGCAAGCCGCAGATGGGCGAAAACGACCCCGCACGGCGGTTCGTAAATCTTAAGGCCTCCTTCTACCAGACTCTCGCCGACGCATTCGAGCGCGACCAAATCGACGGGCTGACCGATGAAACCACCATCGGCCAGCTTGCCGGTCTTCTCTATGAGTTCGACTCGCAAGGTCGGATGCGGATCGAGTCCAAAGAGAACACCCGCGCGCGCGGCGCTTTGTCGCCCGACCGGGCCGAGGCCCTCATGCTGGCGCTGTGCAAGCCGCCCCAGAAGTACGAGTTTTATTCGGTTCGTGATCTCCCCCGAACGCGGTCCCAGTCCACCGGGAAACGGTACTACCCCGAAGACCACTGCTTACCGCGCAGTCGTCGATGGGACGGATGGGTGGGAGGGTTTGATATGCGCGACTTGCGGAAATGCTATTAACGGATGAGTGCTCGACAATCGCTTTCAGATGCAGGCGAAGAAGTTGGCCGTTCGGTCGCCTTCAACCGCGGATCTATTGGCGATCACTGCCGGAGAGAGCATTCTCATGAAATGACGAGCCCATTCCTACCGTGCCTCCCCATAGAGAAGATCCGTAACGCTTTGGCGAAGGCTCCGGGCAACGAACTGGACAGCGGAAAGATTTTAAGTCCCGAATCCTCAGCGGCTTTGGCGGCAAACACCTTCGGTTTGTTTCTCGACCGCCCTCTCGAACTGCCTGCAATACCGGGAACGGAATTGTTCGGCTGGCCGGCCAAATTTGTTGACATCGAGCATTGCGCGCGATTCCCTTGGTCAGGCGGACGACATCCTTGGCTTGACGCCTTTGTTGAGACGTCAACCCACATTATCGGTATCGAATCCAAGCGCTACGAGCCATTCCGATCCAGACAAACGGGTAAACTATCACAAGCCTACCGGCGGCCGATCTGGGGCAAAAGGATGGGCCCCTACGAGCGTATGCGCGATCAGATCGCCAGTGGCGAACAATCTTTCAAGCATTTGGATGGGGTCCAGCTGCTTAAGCACGCTTTTGGACTGCAGACCGAGGCACAACGCAAGAACAATTCTCCGGTGTTGGTATATCTCTATGCTGAGCCGGCCGAATGGCCCGACGGTCGATCCATCGCGTCGTCGTCGCTAAATTTGCATGCGCGCGAAGCATCCGATTTCGCCCGCCGCGTAGAAGGTGCCGAAGTGGTTTTCCGAACCTGCACGTACGCAAATTTGCTTGAGACTTTTTTACGTTCGGCGTCAGCTGATGTCAGAAAACATGGTCGAACGATTCGCGAAAAGTTCACTCCCTGAGCATTTATCCTCGACCTAGGGGGACTCCGCCCTCGTTGCGCGCGTGAAAGCTTGGATGATCCCGATGTCGCCGCTGCGCCATGAGTCGAACTGGCCACTGATTTGGTGCGAGAGGCAAAGAAGATCAGTGATCCGTAAAGGTGAGAGCAGAGTTGCCGGTACACGACGCAGCGGTGCGACCGTCTTTGACCTTTGCAAGAACCTGGCGAGGCCTTGGATTATCCCGGTGACGGAAAAGCATCTTCTGAAAACTCAGATGTCGTGGTTGCCGCATTACAACCGAGGCAGACCACACTACTCCCTGGGACCAGGCATTCCGGATCCGCCTCCGGCTTTACCAGTGCATCTGCAACGCCATAGGCATCGTTTCGACCAATCAACCTCAATTATGGCTCACTCCGTCTTGAACGGACTTCACCACGAATACAGCTTCATGGCGCGCGCTGCATGAGTGTCGCAGAATTTGTGCGGACCTCAGGCGGTAAACGATTTCACCGACCGGCCCTCAGTCGAAGTACGAGAAACGCCCTCCCATCAATACAATCAGCACCCGTACATCCAATCGCAAGACTTGGGTCTAATCGCTGGCGGCAACACTGCCATCGCTTATTTCAGACCCCGACTACCGCCTGAATTGTAATTCGCCACGGACACGTTGGCGGGCCTAGCACTATGATTCTTTAGTCTCGATGCGCGCACGGAGCTCGGCGTCGATCTCCGAGCGGTCCCTGCCGATTCGACTTGCAGCCCTGCTGCGCACCAAGACATTCCGAAGAAAGGCGTACGCAACTGCAACATGCTGGACATCCCTGAGGATTTTGGATGCGGGCTTGCCCCGGGGAGCCGCTCTGCGATCCTCCCGCGATGACACCTTCGCTGGCAGCGGCCCCGCAACGCCGCGCGTACGACCACCGCCTCCGAGAGCATGTGTGCCCCACCGGCTCCCACGCCCTCAGCCGCCGCCTCGAGATCCCGCGCTCCACGATTACGACATGGAAGCGTCGGGGCCTGCGCCCAGTCGTCAGCGTCGAGATGTTCGGGGCGGACCGCCATCAGCTTCTGAGCACCATCGAGAAGCTGGAAAAGCGAGCGCAGATCCTGGCCGCGACCGTCCGGCTTCTGCTCGCGCTCGTGCGCGCCTCCGGTTTCCGTCTCGCTAATCAGCGGCTCCCAGAAGGTGCGGTCAAGGCCAGCATCCTGCGCGCGATCACCAGCGCCACGAACGCGTTGCCGCTCGCTGTGATCTTGAGAATCCTCGGCCTTTCCGTTTCGCGCTACCACGCCTGGCGGCGAGCAGACAAAGTCTGCGGCCTCGATGACCGTTCTTCTTGTCCACGCATCGCGCCCGGCCAGATCACGGCTGTCGAAGTCGCTGACATCAAGGCCATGGTTCTCGATTCCCACTACCGCCATATGCCGCTGCGCACGCTCAGTCTCTACGCTCAGCGAATCGGGACGGTCTTCGCCTCCGCGACCACTTGGGCCCGCTTGGCGCGCGGGCGAGGCTGGCGTCGCCCTCGGCTTCGTGTCCATCCCGAAAAACCGACTGTCGGTGTACGCGCGACTCGCCCGGATGAGATCTGGCACATCGACGTGACGGTGGTTCGCCTGCTGAACGGCGTGCGTGTTTACATTCACGCGGTCATCGACAACTTCTCGCGGAAGATCCTCGCCTGGACCATCGCTGCCCGACTCGATCCCATGACGACCTGCGGGGTGCTCGTCGAGGTTGGCCGGCATCTTGATCCGGTCGCAGTGCGGCCGACGCTCATGGCCGACTCGGGCGTCGAGAACGTCAATGCCGCCGTCGATGCCACCCTGCTCACCACACGTATTCGGCGCGTCCTCGCCCAGGTCGAGGTGACCGAGTCCAACTCGATGATCGAAGCGTGGTGGCGCTCCCTCAAACATCAGTGGCTCTACCTCAACTCCCTCGACACCATCGAACGCGTCCGCTCACTGGTCGCGTTCTTCGTCGACGCGCACAACGCCAACATGCCCCATGCCGCGTTCCGGGGTCAGACGCCTGACGAGATGTACTTCGGAACCTCCCCGGACCTTACGGCGAACCTGGCCGACGCACGCAAGAAGGCCCGGGAGTTGCGTCTCGCCACCAATCGCGGCGCGTCCTGCTCACGTTGCACCATGCCGCCCGAGCCGAGTGTCGGGCCTGAGATCTCGCCATGATTACACGCATGACGCAGTTGCGCACCCGTCTCTTCGGAATGTCTTGGTGCGCAGCCCGGTTGCTCTCGCTAACCGTGCGGCTATAGGGGCGGCAAACGCCGATGCCATTCAGTGGCGCCTTGATAGGCATGAGCAACTCGCAGCACCATCTCTTCTTCGAAAGGCCTGCCTATCAACTGAAGACCTACCGGCAAGCCCTCGGCCGAAAAGCCACAAGGCACCGAGAGGGCCGGCAACCCGGTCATGTTTGCCGGCCTCGTTAGTCGGGACAGGCTGGCTGGTATTGGCACTTCTTTATCCTCGATCCGCACAAGCTCCTGACCGATTGGAGTTGCCGGTATCGGGGTCGTCGGCCCCACCAGCACATCGAGTCGCTTCATCGCTTCAAACGTTTGATTGCAGAGTAGTCTGCGGAAGCGCTGAGCCTTAAGATATTGTGAGGCCGAAACCATCGCACCCATGAGCAGC
Organism: uncultured Pseudomonadota bacterium; assembly: GCA_963759165.1. Lineage (GTDB taxonomy): Bacteria > Desulfobacterota > Binatia > Binatales > Binataceae > DATJOQ01. The sequence continues at coordinate 507,265 of CAVWXK010000002.1, forward strand.
CTGAGCCGCACGTCGCTGCCGTATTCCTGACAGCGCTCGCGAAGAAAGCGCTCATGCACCGCATAGGACTCCGCGGTCATGATGGCCAGGGACGCCCCAGGCACATGGTCCATCAGCGGTATTGAAAGATCCTCCACCTCCGCACCGAGGTCACGCAACTGCCCGACCGCGGTCTCGACGCGGCTTTTCACGTCATCCCGAACCCCCTTCCAAAAGAACGAGCGCAAGAAGCCGACGCGAACTCCTCGCAAGCTCCTCATCAATCCTTCCGTGTAGTCGGGAACCGGCAGCGTCGCGCTGGTTGGATCGCCGGGGTCTGCTCCCGCGATCACACCCAACAGCAGGGCGGCATCCTTCACGCTTTTGGTGAGAACCCCGACATGGTCGAGCGAATTACAAAGCGGAAAGACGCCATCCCGGCTGATACGCCCGTAAGTGGGTTTCAGTCCGACGGTACCGCATAACGAGGCTGGTATTCTGACCGAACCGCCGGTATCCGTACCCAGCGTAGCCATCGCCATTGAAGCAGCGACCGCTATCGCTGAGCCTCCGCTTGAGCCACCGGGAATACAGTCCGGATTCCAGGGATTCCGGGCGTTGCCGAAATGCGGGTTGACCGAAGTTGCTCCCCAGGCAAATTCATGGAGGTGCAACTTGCCGAGCGATATTGCGCCGGCTGCCTTTAGCCGGGCCACCACCGTCGCATCGCGCGCGGGCCGGCATTCGGCAAGAATCCTCGAGCCGCAGGTCATGTGCACGCCCTCCACCGCGATGATGTCTTTGACTGCGAGTGGAATGCCATGAAGCGGACCACGGTAACGGCCGTGAGTTATCTCATCCTCAACCACCCGCGCCTGCGCGATCGCGGCGTCATCGGTTACGGTCAGGAAAGCATTTAGCCGTCCGTTAAGCTGCGCGATGCGGTCGAGATGCCACCGCGTAACCTCAACCGGCGAGACCTTGCGGCTTTGAATAAGCGGCGCCAGGTCGCCAATCGTCATGGTCTCAAAGTCACCGTTACTCACTGTCTTTGGACTCCTGAAGATTCAAGACCACGGCAGGCTCGGTCTGGTCCGGCTGAATGCCCAGTTGATCAAGCCGGTCCAATCCGTCCAGCAGAACCGCAGTCAGTGATTTCAGTTGAGCGAGTTCGGTTACATCGAGGCATACGCCGGCATTCTGAATACCTGCTTGGACCACCGCCTCGAGTCTGGATTGATCTGCTGTCATCTTGCTCATCACTCTCCACCCTCGGAATAATCTCTGTGACCTTCCCCGACCACAGCGACTAACTTATCGCTGGAATGCCTCCAAGGTCTAAGCTCGTCATACCCAAAACCAGCTACAAATCCAGGCTGTTTTGCTTTCAGCTTAAGTAATACTTTGCTATAGATTTCTAGGCTCTAAACTAAGCAACTTTCATTGGGACAGGTGAGCGATGAGCTATGTTGGCAAGAGTATGCCCGCGATGAACAACCGGCTCCTGGTCGCGGGAAAAGGAACCTTTGTCGGTGATATCGACCTCCCCCGCACCTGTCATATGGCAGTGGTCCGAAGCCCTTATGCGCACGCCCGAATCAAGGCGATCAATACCCGCACTGCCGATCAACTCCCCGGGGTTATCGCTACTATCACCGGTACGGAAATCCGGGAAAAAACCAATCCGATTCCGACTCACAGCCCGGCGCTCGGCGAAAAGCGAATCAAACTCTACGCACTTGCGTTAGACAAGGTCCGTTATGTCGGTGAGCCTGTTGCCGCCATCGTAGCCGAAGATCGCTATACGGCCAACAAGGCGGCCCAACTTATCGAGGTCACGTACGAGGAATTACCGCCGGTAGTGGATCCGGAAAAGGCGCTGGAACGGGAGAGCGCGCTGGTAGTCGAGGACTGGGGAGACAATATCCTGAGTTCGCGAACACAGACGCATGGCGATCCGGATGCCAAATTGAAGGCGGCAACCGGAATCGTTAAGGGCTCCGTTTACACGCAGCGCTATACCGGCGGTTCGATCGAGCCGCGTGGCTACCTAGCTGCGTATGACCGTTACCGTGACAAGCTTACATTTTGGGCCTCCACCCAGTCCCCTCATTCCCTGAGGCTCTTTCTGGCGGAAACTCTCGGCCTGAAGGAAAAGCAGATCCAGGTAATCGAACCGCACGTCGGCGGCGCTTTCGGCCTGAAGCTGCCAACCTTCCCCGAGGAGCCGCTCATAAGTTATCTGGCGATTAAACTCGACCGGCCGGTCCGCTGGATCGAGGAACGCACCGAAAATCTCGCGGCTGGCGGGCACGCCCGGGAAATGAGACTCTCATTCGAGGCTGCCTACGAGCCCGACGGCCGGGTCACCGCCCTCAAGGTCCGTCTCATTGCCGACATCGGCGCACCTTCGGCCTTGTGCGGATGGGGCATGGCCAACGTCGCTGCCTTTTTGATTCCTGCCGCCTACAAGATCGAGCACGTCAGCGTCGAGCGCATTTCCGTAGTCACCAACAAATGCCCTTGGAACGCGTACCGCGCTTACGGCAAGGAAGCCGCCTCTTTCATGCTCGAGCGCATGATGGACCTCGTAGCCGAGAGAACCGGGCTTGATAGGTCCGCGGTTCGCCTGCGCAACTTCATCCAGCCCAACGAGTTCCCATACAAGCAGGTGTCGGGTGCAAGCCTCGACTCCGGAAACTATCAGCGCGTTCTGGCCGAGGCGCTCGAAAAGAGTGGTTGGCGCGATTTCAAACGAATCCAGACCGAGGCCAAGGCCCGCGGCGAACTGATCGGCATCGGGCTCGCTTACGAACTCACACCCGAAGGCGGCTGCATTCCAAAATCATCGCTGCTCTCCGCGTACGATGGCACTCGCGTGCAGGTGACTCCTACCGGGCAGGTGATGCTTATGACCGGTGTGACCTCGCCCGGGTGCGGCAACGAAACCGGTATCGCGCAAATCGCCGCCGACGAGCTCGGGGTCGCGCCCGAAGACATTACCGTGGTGCAGGGGGACACCGACGTCTGTCCCTGGGGGCTGGGGAATTCCAGCTCGCGAAGCGTTATCTTCGGCGGCTCGGCCGCGAAGCTTGCGGCAAACGAATTGCGGCAGAAGATGTGTCGGGTTGCCTCGCGGATGCTGGAGGTTTCGGTCGCCGATCTCAACGTCGGCGACGGCAAGATTTTCGTGAAAGGCGCGCCGTCACGTTCGGTGACGATTCGTGACGTTGCAGGCGCCATCTACAGCGACGCGTTTAACATCACGGTTTGCGACGAGGAACCGGGGCTCGATGTAACCCGCTATTTCCGCCACGGCAACTTCGAAGCCATGAACAAACAGCCCGACCCCGAAGGACGCCTCAATTTCTACTCGACCTGGCCCAACGCTGCCACGGTCGCGGTTGTCAGCGTCGACCCCGATACCGGTCTGATCAAGGTGCTGCGGCTGCTCGGCGTCCACGATGCCGGAGTGCTGGTCAACCCGATGCTGGTGGATGCGAACCTGCACGGCGCGTTCGCGCAATCGCTTGGCGGAGCGCTGTACGAGCATCTGGTGTACGACGATGCGGGTCAGCTTTTGACCGCGACGTTCATGGACTACACAATGCCGACCGCGATGGAGATGCCGAACTTCGAGATCGCCCACCAGGTTACTCCGTCGCCATTCAATCCGCTTGGCGCCAAAGGCGCCGGCGAATCCGGCATCTCGGGTCCGATGGCGGCGGTGGCGAGCGCGGTCGACGATGCCTTGCGCCAGATCGGGCTTAACGTCCACATGATGGAGATGCCGCTTAATCCGCAGCGCGTGTGGCGATACATGCAGGAAGCCCGGAACGCGCAGCAGGCCCAACCGGCTTGATTCGGCAACATCCATGATCATCGACGCCCATGCCCATTGCGACGTCCGCTTCGGTTGGGTCCATACGCCGGAGGTGTTGCTCCGCATCATGGACGAAGGCGGTATAGACAAGGCCTGCATCACCGGCCTGGCCGATATTCCGGGTGACGACGCGGACGCATATCCGCGGTTCGTGGCCGCCCTGCGCTCGCATCCGGACCGCATCGCGGCCGGGTACCTACGCCTCAACCCGTGGTACGGAAAGGTCGCACGCGAACTGTTCACGAGAGCGGTTCGAGAGGACGGCATCAAAGGGCTCAAATTCCATCCGACGACTATTATTTTGCCGCCCAACGCTCCCGCTGTGATTGAATTCGTGCGGCAGGCGGGCGAATTGGGCGCCCCCGTGTTGTTTCACAGCGGTGACGACCCCAATGCGATGCCGCTTCAGATCGGCAAATGCGCGGCTGCCTGCCCCGACACGAACATCATCATGGGACACATGGGCGGCATATTTTTCTGGGAAGACGCGCTCCGGATGGCGGAGAAGTACCACAACATCTACCTGGATCCCAGCGGAAATCCGCGCCCGGATATCATCCGGAAGGGAGTCGATGCGATAGGCGCCGAACGTATCGTGTTCGGCACCGACATGCCCGCGATGCATCCGCTGGTGGAGAAAAAGAAGGTCGAGCTGGCCGATTTGACCCCGGAACAAGAGGCGCTGATCTATTACCGGAACATCGCACGGCTGATGCGTTTGGAGCTCGAGGTGACCGATGATCATCGACGCTAACGCGAGCGTCGGAAAGAGTCTGTACGGACCGCAACTCGGCGTGCGGGAGCTGATCGAGCGGATGAACGCCGCCGAAATCAACCGCGCGGTCGTCAGTCCCTTCACCCCACCGGATCTGGATCTGAGGCGTGCGAATCGTGCGGTTGCCGAAGCCGCCGCCGCCGACCAGCGACTGATTGGCTTTGCCCGGATCGATCCGCGCCTGGGCGCCGCATCGCTGGCGGAACTGGACGCGTGTCGCCACGACGGTCTGCGGGGCGTCAAGGTCGACCCGTTCGAGCAGGCGTTTCAAATCAACTCGAACCTCGTGTTCGATTTCTTCAAGGCGTGTGAGGCGCGCGCGATGCCAGTGCTGGTCGTCGCCGGTTATCCAGTCCTCTCATCGCCGATTCAAATTGGCGATTTGGCCGAACGGCTTCCCGAACTGACGATCTTCATCGCACACGGCGGCCAGCTTGCGATGCACGGCCTGGGCATCTTCGATTGTCTTACCGTGGTGCAATCGAACACGAATGTTTACGTCGAAACCAGCGGCATACCCGAGACCGGAACCGAAAGTCTGATCGAACGCACCGTCCTCGAGACCTCTCCGGGAAGAGTCGTGTTCGGAACCAACATGCCGATCAACCATCCGCAAATGGAAATCGAGCGGATCAGGGTCGCGGCGATTCCCGAGCAGGCGAAGCAAAGCATCCTCGGCATCAATTTGGCCCGGATCCTGCGGCTAACTTAAGGAGGCATCACGATGCCGAAAATAGTGGCAATGACGGCGGAGCGCTTCGCCGCCATGAACGAGGTCGATATCGAAGCCTGGTCCGATTGGGCCAGCAAGAAATTCGGGCGCAGGATCGAATTCCCCACCAAGGCGCCGGTCTATGGAACCTATCTGGATGGAGACCCGCAGGGATCCTTCGTAGCGATCGACGATAGCGGCAAACCGGTGGGCTATATCTTCACCAGAACTTTCGGACGAGTCGGATTTTTTGGGCCGTTCGGCGTGGTGCCGAAGTATCAGGGAACTGACCTCGGAAAATCGCTGGTTCGCTCGACGATCGCTTACATGGAGCGTAGCGGATGTACCACGATCGGGCTCGAAACGATGCCCGAGACGGCCTACAACCTTGGCCTCTATACAAAGCTTGGCTTCAAGCTTTTCAGCCTTACGCTCCGGCTTCACAAGATACTTGGAGCGGGGCCCAAAGAGCTGCCCCACAACGTACGCGTGGTGGACAAACCAACCGATGATTTGTTGGAGCAAGTACGGGCGATCAGCCTTACGCTCGAAGACGGGCTCGACTTCAGCAAGGAAGTCGGCCTCCTGCGCAAATATCCGATCGGGACGTGCCTGACTTATGAAAAGGCGGGCGAGGTTTGCGGCTTCGCTTTGTGCTACGCCTTTGATCAGACGGTGGGGCTGTATCCGGCCAGCGATCCGGAGAACGTACGAATTCGGATCCTCGGAATGAATGCCAAGCAGTGCGGACAGGAGGATCTGCGCGCCTTCATGACCGCTTGCGAGGCTTACACCCGCGCGCGGGGCCGCAAGACCGTCACGCTGGCCATCTATGCCGAGTATTTCTCCAGCCTGCTAACATTGTACTCTCTCGGCTACCGGGTCCACGACAACTACCCATCGCTCGTGAAACTGGCACAGAAAGACTATCGCGTGCCGCATCCGGAAGCGGTCAACCTTTGTGAGTGGGCCGGCTAGCGCGCGAGAACCTGAACTTTCACGCACGCACGAGCGCCGATAAACCATAGGCCGCGGCGCGACACGACGCGGAATCAAAGCGGCAAAGCGACCCTGTTGGGATGGTGAGATAGTGGCGACACTGGACAAGGAACGTCTGGACGAGTTCCTGCAAAAGAGCAAAATTATCGCGACCTTCGCGACGCTCGACGGCAAACAGCGGCCATACATGGTCCCGGTCTGGTACGAATGGGACGGCACCAGCCTATGGATAATCAGCAAGCCGCGGGCGGAGTACGTAAAGAATCTCAAGAAAAATCCTTGGGCCGGGATCTCGATCGCCACCTCGACACTCCCCTACGTTCGCGTCTACATGCAGGGACGCGCCCGACTCATCGAGACCGACAAGGATTGGCTACCGATGGGGTTCCGGATGGCTGAGCGGTATCTCGGCAAGAAGGAAGGACGTTCCTACATCGAGAAAACCAAGGATTGGAAGCGCGTATACATCAAACTCAAGCCAACCAGGATAGTGTCATGGGATGGTGGGGCAACCGGCCACGCCTGGGGCAACAAATATATTCAGGCTGCCTCCAACTCTGACAAACGCGAAAAGAAAAGCGCCTGATGCGCCGGCCGGTCTGCACAATGGCGGTCGCAATCTGAACGCGCGCCCGTGTAGACGTCGGCGCTCCTCGGTTTCGCAGGCTCTGAGGAGGCTAAATGTCACGCTATCTTGACGAAGTCGCCAGGCGTCTGGTCGCCTTCGACACCACAAGCTCAAGAAGCAACGTGGCCGCCACTGACTACCTGGCCGGGGAATTCGAGAACCACGGATTTCGCGTGCGCATTCAGCGGATCGAAGTGACGGGAGTGCCAAAGGCCAACCTCGTCGCATGGGCAGGACCGCCCGTGCCCGATGGGCTGATCATCTGCGGGCATATCGATACCGTGCCGTTTGAAGGCCAGCCCGGCTGGCAACGCGACCCCCTGCAACTCGAGATCGGCACCTCGCGCGTGTACGGCCGCGGCACCTCCGATATGAAAGTTTTCATCGCACAGTGTGTCAATGCCGCCGCGAAACTGGATTTAGCCTCCCTCAACAAACCGCTGGTCTTCGCGTTCACGGCCGATGAAGAGGTCGGCTCCTTTGGAGCCGCGCAACTCGCTCCGATGCTCGCGGGGATACTGGGAGACACGCCGATGCCGCGCCTGGCGTGGATTGGCGAGCCGACATCCTTACAGATTTTCCACGCCCACAAAGGCGTCGCGCGTTTTCGCATCACGGTGCACGGCATCGGCGGTCACAGCAGCCTGCCCGAGCAAGGGGTCAATGCGATAGCAGTGGCCGGCAAAGTGATCGACACTATTGGTCGTTATCAATCCGAGCTGCGCCAGCTTCGATCGCGCGAATCGAGCGCCATGTTTCCGGAATGTCCCTACACTACACTCAACTTCGGCACCGTTGCCGGCGGCACGGCCAGTAATGTAATCGCGGAACAATGCTCGATCGACATCAGCTATCGTCCGCTACCCGGCTTCGACCCGCTCGAGGTGTATCGCGAGATAATCCGCCGCGTTCAGGATTTGGATCCGCATGACTACTGCTCGCCGGATCGGGTCGCGAGGATCACTTTCGGCGAGCCCCTCGTCGTAGAAGCGCTCCTTGCCACGCGCGGGACACCAATCGAGCGTGCCCTGTGCGACGTTCTGCGCACAGAGACCGTAAGCGGCGCCCTCTTCGCCACCGACGGCCCTAACCTAGCCGCGGTAGGAATCGAGTCGCTTATCTGCGGACCGGGCGAGCTCGAACAGGCGCATCAGCCAAATGAAAATCTGGCCCGCGATGCTTATGAGAACGGCACTTCCTTGATCCTTTCCGTAATCAGCACCTACGGCCGGATGGCGGCTTGAGTCGAGGCCAACGGATTTCACGGCCGCAATCTGGCTCGCTGCGGGCCGGGGAGAGGCCCCTGCTCATCGGACCGGCAAAAGCTAAGGTTTTAAGCCCGCTGTTGAGCGGAATTCGCGCGTGATTGATCGTCCGACACCATTAGGACCTTTGACAGTTCGCAAGATTTTAGCCTAATCTTAACGGCCTGAAGGTTGCGTACGGCTACACCAGTTACCGGACGATACGAGTCTTGTGAATCCAAACGTCAGAGGTTTACGGGGGAGTCACGATCCAGAGCGGACGCAGTTGACGTCGCCAGGGAGCGACAAGCACCTGCTCCTCGAAATCGGGAACCTGCTGGCGACAAAACTGGATCCCGAAGTTCTGTTCGATACGATCGCTCGCGTCCTAGGCAAATTCCTGAACATCGATAGAGCAAGCCTGGCGCTGTATGACCACGAGCGTGACGAGTTCGAAATAGTCGCGCTCGCGCTTCACGAGGGCAGCAGGCTAGGCAAGGGATGGTTCATCCCGCATTGCGGCAGCAGGGTTGGCAAGGCGTTTGACTCGCGCCAGCCGTTCTCTTCGACGCTTGGTGCGGGCACGTCGCTGTTCGAGGATCCGCCGTTGCTCCGTGAAGGGATGCACTTCAGTGTCGCGATCCCGATGGTGATCGACGGCAGGCCGATCGGAACCTTCAATGTGAATCGCCGGCGCGAGCAGGATTTCGGTCCCGCCGATGTGGAATTGCTATCGAGGGTGGCCGGCCAGATCGCGATCGCGGTTGCCAATTCCCGCCGTTTCGAGCGCATCCAGCGGCAGAAGGAAGGACTGCATCGCGAGAACACCTACCTGCAGGAACTCACCAGGCACGAACAGGCTCCGTACTCGGTCCTCCTCCCCTCCCTGCAGGCCAGGGTCGATCACTTGGCGACGATAGCGAAAGTCGATGCGACCGTGCTTGTCGGCGGCGAAACCGGCACCGGCAAGGGCATGCTGGCGCGCGTGCTGCACGACTGGAGCGCGCGCCGCGACCGCCCTTTCGTGAAATGCGATTGCGCCGCGTTAAGTCCCCAACTGGTGGAAAGCGAGTTGTTCGGCCACGAGAAAGGCGCATTCACGGGCGCGCAGTCGCGCCGGGTCGGCCGTTTCGAACTGGCCCACGGCGGCACGTTGTTCCTCGACGAGATTGCGGAAATTCCGCTCGAGACCCAGGCGAAACTGCTCGGCGCGCTTCAGGACCGGAGCATCTGTCGCGTTGGCGGCAGCAAACCGGTCGCGGTGGATATCCGCGTGATTGCGGCAACCAATCGGGACCTCCAGGCGGAGGTTAAGGCCGGCCGTTTCCGGCAGGATTTGTTCTACCGGCTGAACGTAGTAACCCTGAACCTGCCGCCATTGCGCGAACGCCTGCAAGATATCGAACCGCTGGTACAGCATTTCATCCAGACCCACAGCCGGAAGCTCGGACGCAATATCGGTTCTGTGAGTCCCGCCGCCTGGTCGACGATGAGAGAATACTCTGTGGCCGGGCAACATCCGGGAACTTGAGAATGTCATCGAGCGGGCGCTGCTGATAAACGACGGCCCGGTGCTTGAGATCGAAAGCGAAGTGCTGGGCAGCTCGCGCGAAACAGCGGCAGCTTCACCCAAGGCGAAACCGCCGATGGTTACTCTCGCCGAGATGGAAGCAGGCTATATCCGCGATGTATTGAACGAGACCTCATGGCGGATATCGGGTCCGGGCGGCGCGGCCGTTGTCCTCGGCGTCCATCCCAATACGCTCAGGAGCAGAATGGAACGTCTCGGAATCACCCGCTCGCGTTAGGAGTTCGACCACCTCGCGCCTCTGGGCGGGCCGGGAAAGTTACATTTTTCGTTTCGCTTCGGACAATCGATGCATCGCGCCGTCGATCCGCTCGCTACTAAGCTTTGAGCCCGTCCGTTTCTCAAACGCTTTCATCGCCTGTCCAAACCGCTCCGGCCGTTCCAGAAAATCCCTCGGCCGTGCCCTTAGCGCGCTTTCATCCGTAGAACCGCCGACCACGCTGACGCGCGACACGATACGTCTCAGGTTTCTGCCACCGCAGTTTTCGCACCGCCTGGTCTCGCTCTCGCCCCGCATCACGAGGAAACTGCTTTCCTCGCCACAGCGCCCGCAAACATATTCAAAAATCGGCACTCGATTCCCTATGCCCTGCTCTCCGCTTCGTGAATGGCGTTCCACACCTTCGACGGAGTGAACGGCGTCTCCATCAGCGAAAGCTTGAGGTGCGGCAGAGCGTCTTCGATCGCGCTGGCCACCGCGCCAAGCGGACCCGCGACGCCCGATTCGCCAACGCCCTTGGCGCCAAGCAGCGTAAAAGGCGACGGCGTCGATTGATGATCGAGCAGCAGGATCGGCATCTCCACCGCGGTTGGCAGTGTGTAATCCATAAACGTAGCGGTTTTGAGCTGGCCGTTCTCGTCGTAAACCATATTCTCGTAAAGAGCACCGCCTAACCCCTGGGCGATACCGCCATGCAAGTTCGCTTCCGCCATGGTGGGATTGATAATCGGTCCGGCATCGTGGACCGCCGCAAACCGCAGCACCTTCACCACACCGGTCTCCGGATCGACCTCGACCACCGCTGCGCACGCGGCGTACGGCCAAGTCGGATACGCGCTGAAGCGGCCCTGAACCTCGGGCTGATGATAGATATTACCGATTCGATAGTATCTGGTGGCTTCGAGGCCGGGTTCCACGTCGCAAGCTTCGCGACCATAGGCATGTCTATATACGAGGCTTGCCACTTCCTTGAAATCGATTCCCCTCGATGGAGCACCCTTGAGAAAGATGCGGTTGTCTTCCGCGTCCAGATCGCCGGGCGATACTTCGAGCGCCTGGGCGGCAACGCGAAACATCTTGTCCTTGATCTGATCGGCCGCCATCCTCGCCGCCGATCCTCCGATCATGAGGCTGCGCGAGCTGTAGTTTCCCAGACCGTACGGACATCTCTCCGTATCTCCCTGGAAAACCTTAATCTTGTCGATCCAGACCCCGAGGCTATCGGCCACGATCTGGGCGATGCCTGTCTCGTTGCCTGATCCGGGCGACGTCACGCCGGTCAAAATCGTAACCGTGCCCGAGGGAGAAACCCTGACCGTGGCCCCGTCGTAGCCGGATAGCAGAGTCGAATTAGGCAACGAGCACCCTTCCGGCGTGAGCTCGAAACCGAAACCAAGGCCCAGGCACCGGCCCTTGTTCCGCGCATCGGCCTGCTCTTTGCGGAATCCCTTGACGTTGATCATCTCCATCACACGGCGCATCGCCTTGGGATAATCGCCGCTATCCAGAACCGCTCCCGAAACCTGCGAATAGGGAAATTCTTCGGGCTGAACGAAATTGCGCAGGCGAACCTCGGCTCGGTCAATGCCGGTCGCATCGGCTACCCTGTCCAAGACGCGGTCCATCAGGTACGAGGCCGCCTCCTTGCCGAAGGCGCGATAGCCATTCCACGGACATTTGTTGGTAACGACCGTAAAGACTTCTACACGGCAGTCGTTGATTTTGTATGCCGTCGGCACGGAGTACGCCGAGACATAAGACATCGCCCATCCGAGCAGCGAGGCGGGCGCTCCGACATCGGCGATGATTTTGACCGCGAGCGCCTTGACCCTCCCATCCCTCGTATAGCCGGCCTCGAACTTGATCAATTCTTCGCGCGCGTGGCCGCCCGCGAGGAAATGCTCGCTTCGCTCCTCAACCCACCTGACCGGACGTTCCAGTTTCCGTGCGAGGTAACCAACGATGATTTCTTCCGGGAAAGGAGGAACTTTCTCACCGAAACCCCCACCCACGTTTGGCTGGATTATCTTGACGCTGCTCTCCGGAACGCGAAGCGTCTCGGAGAGCAAAACCCTCAGCGGATGAGGATTTTGCGTTGACGACCACATCGTAAGAAGATCGGCGTATGAATCGTAGATTGCGGTGTAGGCACGCGGCTCGATCGGCGACGCGACGTAGCGATGGGCCTTCACCGTTCCCTTCACGACGCCATCCGCCTGGCCAAATGCGCGTGCGACGTTGCCGTGAACGAACTCCTTGTACAACATCACGTTGTTGCCCCATGAGGGCTCGACCAGGGGGGCGCCCGGCTCGAGGAGCTTTCTCTGGGATCGAACACTACGGGCAACTCCTCGTACGTGATGTCGATCAGCTCCAGCGCGTGGTACGCGGTGTATCGGTCTTCGGCAACCACGGCCGCAATCGGCTCTCCGACGTAGCGGACGTGCCGGGTCGGCAGCGCGTAAATTTTCTTGCTCTTGCCGCCGTAAAAACCTGGATCCGCCGCTGACGGCACCGGGTTGGTGTTTTCCTCAATTTCGCGCCCGGTCAGAACCGCGACCACTCCCGGCTCGGCCTCGGCTCTACTGGTATCGATCGAAGTTATGTGGGCGTGTGCGTAAGGACTGCGCAGTATGGCGATCGTACACATGCCTGGGAGCTGAACGTCCGCGGTAAACGTTCCACTTCCCGTGACCAGGATTCGGTTGGTAAGTCCCGGTACGCCGGCGCCAACGTACTTCATAACTCCTCCGGGCCCCGAATCAGGCGTGCTTCGCCTTCGCCGACCTGGCCGCCGCCTGAATCGACTTCACGATGAACTGGTAACCAGTGCATCGGCACAGGTTGCCGGATATCCCGCGGCGGATTTGTTCTTCGCTGGGATTGGGATTATCCTCAAGAAGCTGCATCGTCGAGAGAACCATTCCGGGCGTGCAGTATCCGCACTGCAGGCCCTGATTCTCGACGAACGCTTCCTGAATCGGATGCAACTGCTGCGCGCTCGTGCTGAGTCCCTCGATAGTCGTGATCTCCTGCCCGTCCGCATCCGCCGCAAGAATGCAGCACGACTTCACGGTGCGGCCGTTAAGCATCACGGTGCAGGCTCCGCAGCTTCCCGTACTGCATCCGATATGCGTGCCAGTCAGCTTCAGAACATCTCTGATAAGATCGGCCAGGATCATTCGCGTATCCGCTTCGACGCGATAGGCTTTCTTGTTGACCGTAACCTGGATTGAAGCTTTCATCACTACCGCCTCCCGATATCTATATTGTCTGGTTTACCGCTGCACTTTGGCTGTGGCGGCCTTGACGGCGCGTTGCGCGAATACGCGAATCATCGCCCTGCGGTAGTCCGTATCGCCGTTGAGATCGCCGTAAGCGTCAGCGGAGGCCGCGTAGGCGTCGTCGGAGACACCCTTCAATGCAGCGTCATCGAGGCCCTTGGCCAGACGCTTGCTTATATCCACCATCACGGCGGTCTGACCGACACCGCCCAGCCCGAGGCGCGCCGCCTTGAAGCCCTTTTCGATCACCGCCGCGGCGTTGACTATCGGGAAACTCCCCTCGACACGATGCAGTCGCAGGTAGGCCGAACCGAAGCCATCGGGCAGCTTCGGGATCTGGATTTCGGTAAGCACTTCGCCCTGCTCGAGATCGGTCTGCATCAGACCCTTGAAAAAATCCCGGGCCTTGACGATGCGTTCGCCCTTGGCGCTCTGAAGTTTGAACTGCGCGTTCATCACCAGCATGATCGGCGGATAGTCGGCCGCCGGATCCGCATGCGCAAGACTTCCCCCGATGGTGCCGCGATGGCGCACCTGGACATCGCCGATGTGCGACGCGGCCTCGGTCAGCAACGGACAGTGTTTTTGAATCAGGTTGTTGTTCAGGACCGAGAAGTGCCTCGTCAGGGCTCCGATACGAAGGCCGTTCTTGTCTTCGTTTATGTAGTCCAACCCATCAATATGATTGAAGCTGATTACGACCTTGGGCTGGATCAGGCCCAGCGTCATAATTGGCACTAGGCTCATTCCGCCCGCAAGCACCTTGGCGTCATCGCCATGGCGCTCCAGCAGACCCAGCGCCTCCGAAAGTTTCTTGGGTGCGTGGAACTCAAATTCTTGTGAGATCATTTTCCATCACCTTTCCGTAGTCTTGTTGTCACCTACGCTCGCTCGGCCCCATGGATTTCCTGCCACACGCGATTAGGCGTAAGCGGCATCTCGGAGATATTCAAATTCAGATGCGGCAATGCGTTTTCGATTGCGCTGCACAGCGCTCCGAGCGGGGCCGTTACTCCCGACTCGCCCACCCCCTTGCAACCAAGCGGATTGAACGGCGAAGGTGTCTCCATATGCTCGACTTCCATCGACGGGACATCCATCGCGGTCGGTACCGTATAGTCGAGAAAGGTCGCGGTCTTGAGCTGGCAGTTCTCGTCATAGACCAGGTTTTCGTACATCGCCCCGCCAAAACCCTGAACGATACCGCCGTGCAGATTAGCCTGCGCCATCAGCGGATTGATGATCTTGCCGGCGTCGTGCACCGCACAGTAACGGAGCACTTTTACCACACCGGTGTCCTGATCCACTTCCGCGATACAGGCGGCTACCCCGTTCGGCCATGATGGATAAGAGCTGAACCGCCCCTGGGTTTCCGGCTGATGGTAGACGTTCGGATGCCGGAAATAGCGCGTGGCCTCCAGCCCCGGCTCGACATCGCAGGCAAACTTGCCGTAGCAATCGCGGTAAACGGCGCTGGCAACGTCCTTGAACAGCACGAACCGCGTCGGCGCGCCTTTTACAGAGATCTTCCCGTCCTCGGCATCCAGGTCGGCGGGCGATACCTCCAACATCTTGGATGCCACCTTGAACATCTTTTCCCGAATCTCGCGCGCCGCTACCTGCGCCGCGGCGCCGCCCATGATGATGCTGCGCGAGCTGTAGTTGCCGAGTCCGTATGGGCACGTATCGGTATCGCCCTGAATCACCTTGATTACCTTGAAGTCCGAACCCAGCGTATCTGCCACGATTTGCGCGATTCCCGTTTCATTTCCCGAACCGGGCGACGTTACCCCGGTAAGGACCGTCACCTGACCGGAAGGGTTCACGCGCACGGTACATCCGTCGTATCCCGACAGGATAGTCGAGCGCGGCATCGAGCAGCCTTCAGGCGTCAATTCCTGACCAATTCCCAGACCGATGTAGCGGCCCTGCTTGCGCGCCTCCATCTGCATTTTGGGGAAATTCTTGTAGTCGATCATTTCGAGCACGCGTTTCAGCGTGGCAGGATAGTTGCCGCTGTCGATCATCGCACCCGAGACCTGCGAATACGGGAATTCGTCGGGGGAAATGAAGTTTCTGAGCCGCACATCGACCCGGTCGATGCCCGTGGCTTTCGCCACACCGTCCATGATGCGATCCATCAGGAACGACGCCGCCTCCTTGCCATAACCCCGGTAGGCGTTCCACGGGCACTTGTTGGTGACTACGGTAAACAGCTGCACCCGGTTGTTGGGAATCTTGTAGACCGTCGGGATGCAGTATGCAGTCACGAACGACATTCCCCATCCGACCAGCGCCGACGGCGCACCCACATCGGCGATAACCTTCGCGCGCAGCCCGGTTACCTGCCCGTCCTTCCTGTATGCAGCTTCGTAGTAGAGCCTCTCTTCGCGGGCGTGTCCGCCTACCAGGAAGTTCTCGTAGCGCTCTTCGATCCATTTGATCGGCCGCGCCAGCTTCCGCGCCAGGTAGGCAAGCAGAGGCTCCTCCTGAAAGGTGGGGATCTTCAGGCCAAATCCGCCGCCTACGTGCGGCTGGATCACCCTGATCGTGGTCTCCGGTATTCCGAGGGTCTCGGCCAAAAATACCCGCAGCGGATGGGGGTTCTGGGTTGATGCCCAGAAGGTCAGTAGATCTTCAAACGGATTATAGTTGGCTACATAGCCACGAGGCTCGATCGCGGCACCAGTATAGCGTTGTGTTTTCACAACTCCGCTGACCGTACCGTCGGCTTCGGCGAAAGCCTTGTCGACATCGCCGGTGCGGAAGTCGCGTGTCACCATGATGTTGTCGCCCCAATCGGGCTCGACCAGAGGCGACCCCGGCTTCATCGCCTCCTCAGGGTCTGCGACCACCGGCAGCTCTTCGTAGTCCACCTCGATCAGATCGGCGGCCTTTCGCGCGGTGTACTTGTCCTCGGCCACCACCGCCGCCACCGCCTCGCCCACGAAGCGCACCCGGTCGGGACAGAGCGCGTACCACTTGACGCCCTTCGCACCCATCGCCGCCGTATCGTAGGCCTCGACGATCGGGTTCATGTTATCCTTTACTTCTTTTCCGGTGATTACGTACACGACGCCCGGAACTTCCTCGGCCGGCTTCGTGTTAATCGACCGGATGCGAGCGTGCGCGTAGGGAGTTCGTAGCACGGCCATGTGAAGCATGTCGTCCAACTGGACATCACCTACGAATTGTCCTTTACCCGCGACCAGTTGCCGGCTGGGTAGCGCGACAATCTCCTGCCCGATGTATTTCATAACAAGCGTCCTCCGAAGCGGCTTCTGCTTTTAGACCTCGCCAAGCGTGCGACACAGCTCCCGAAGCGCGTTCAGATCGTTCGCCGGGAGAAAATAATCTATGTACGGCAACGCGGCCTTCACACCCTGAGCTATGGGTTCGTATCCCTCCGTACCAAGCAGCGGATTGATCCAGACCACCGTCCGCGTGCGACGGCGAAGCGCCTGCATCTCCCGCCGCACCACCGCGGGATCGCCCTGGTCGTAACCGTCGCTCACAATCAGGCCTACCGTCGAACTCGCCGAGCCCTCACGCAGGATCCCGCGATTGAACATCGCCAAGGCCCCTCCGATATCGGTCCCGCCCGACCAGTGCCGCGCCAGTTGCGCCACCTCCGCCAGCGTTTCCCGCACCGACTGGCGCCGCAGCGCCTTGGTGATCTCCGTCACCTTGGTGCTGAATACGGCGGTACGTGAGTTTTTGACCGCCTTCTGAAGCCCAAACATGATGCGCAGCAGGAAGCCGGAATAGCTATCCATCGATCCGCTCACATCGCACAACAACGCGATCCTGATCTTGCGGATCTTTCGGCGCGATCGCGCCAGTTCCAGCACATCCATGCCGTAGCGTAGGTTTTTCCTCAACGATCGACGCAGATCGATCCGGCGTCCGCGATGCGCGGCGGCGAAACGCCGGCTTGGCCTCGTAGCAAGCCGCCTCGTCAGCTCGCGCAGAATCGAGTTCATGCCGCTCAGATCTCCGGACCACTCAACAGAAAGATCCTTGTCGCGCAGCACCTCGTCGCGGCTGTATCGCATCGGATCGCCGCGCGTGTCCGGCGGCGTCTCCGGATACTCGCGATTATCGTCCCCGTCGATCGCATCCAGCTTCGTCTCGACCGGCTCCTGCCGGATGCCGGTGACGCCCTCCCAGAACTCGACGAACAGCGAATCGAATATTTTTTCCTCCTCGCGACTCGCCACCAGATTGGTACGCAAGGCCAGACGGAAATCGTCCCGCGCCCCGATCGTAACGTGCTGAAGGGCACGGAACACATCGACAATTCGCCCCGGCGTGACGCTGAACCCCGCGCCTTTCAGCAGCCGGCAAAATTCCAGCACACGCCCAATAAGCGCCTTGGGCAGACCCTCAATCGCGGGTTCGGGTATCAACTCGATGGCGGCGCTTTCCAACTTCATTCTCGCTTACGGTCTACTTCATCAGCCGAGGTTGCCGGCGATTATTTTCGCGCTACCTATCGCCCGCAGACGCTCGATATCATCCTTGTACTTGAGTATGCATCCAGCGGTCTCTTCCAGCGTCGCCGGCTCGATGTGTGAAAGCTTCAGACCGGTCAGCGCCCGGGCCCAGTCGAGCGTCTCCGCCACACCGGGACGTTTGTAAAAGTCAATTTGCCGAAGCGTATGCATCAGATCGCAGATCTGCCCGGCGAGAGCTTCCTCGATACCTGGCACCTTGCGCATCACGATCTCGCGCTCCTTGGCCGGGGTCGGATAGTCGATCCACAGGTAAAGGCATCGACGCTTGAGCGCATCGTTCAACTCGCGCGTCCGATTCGACGTCAGCACCACGAACGGCCGTTGCTGCGCCACAAACGTCCCGATCTCGGGAATGGTTATCTGATAGTCCGAGAGCACCTCGAGCAGGAACGCCTCGAACTCTTCGTCCGCGCGATCGATTTCGTCGATCAACAGCGTCGCCGGCGCGCCTCCGCTATGACGGATCGCGCGCAGCAGCGGACGCGGCAGCAGAAATTCATCGCTGAAGATCTCCGACTCGATCGCCTTGCGATCCTCGTGGGAGGTCTCGGCAATCCGGATCGCCAGGATCTGCTTGGCGTAATTCCACTCATAAATAGTGCTCTGGGCATCCAGCCCCTCGTAGCACTGCAGGCGCACCAACTCGGTGTCGAGCACCCGCGCCACCACCTTCGCCACTTCGGTCTTGCCTACTCCGGCTTCTCCCTCGAGGAGGATCGGTTTGCCCAACAGCGCCGCCAGCATCACCGTCAACGCGAGCGGGCGATCGGCAATATAATTTTCGCGGGCGAAAGCCGCCTGCACCGCTTCGACCGAGCCAAAGACTTCGCTTGGTATGTGGTTGTTGTCGCTCATCCTTTATGCGGCAGCCCCATCTCCCTGCTTTACTGCCCTACGTCCGACGGCACCCAACGCCCGACGCCGGGTTTACCGACGATCTTGTTCTCCTTCATAACCATTTCACCGCGCAGCCAAGTGGCGACCGGCCATCCGGTCATCTCCCACCCTTCGTAGACGCAGTAATCCGCCTGGGTATGCAAATCCGGGGTCTTGACCTTCACTTTCTTGTTCAAATCGACCAGGACCAGATCGGCGTCCGCACCAACCGCGATCTCTCCTTTGCGCGGCGTCAATCCGTAAATCTTCGCCGGGTTGTAGCAGCAGACCTCTACTATCCTCTGCAGCGAAAGCCGGCCTTTGTGATAGCCCTCGCTGAGCATAATCGGCAGCATGGTTTCGACCGCCGCCATTCCGACGACCGCCGTCCAGAATTCCTTCTTATGGACCTTCTTGCAGGGCGCGTGGTCGCTGCCAACCACGCTGACACTGCCGTTGGCCAGCCCTTCCCAAAGCCGCTCGTTGTCCCACTTCTCGCGCAGCGGCGGGTTGACCTTACCAAGAATTCGCCCATAGGGCTCGTCCTTGGTCAGCACCAGGTACTGCGGGCAGGTCTCGGCGGTAATGTTGAGCCCGTCACCACGGGCCTTGGCCACCATCGCGGGACCTTCGCCTACCGTCATATGCACGACATACAGCGGACACTTCGTAAGCCCTGCGAGGTGGATACAGTGGGCGAGGCTATCCAGTTCGCAAATCTTGTCGCGAACGTCGCCCCACTGGAATTTGGGATTTTTGATTTTGAGGAACTCCTCCTTGCGACGTTGGAATATCTCGATGTTTTCGGTATGCACGCGCGCAAACACGCGAGCGCCCTTGGCGTTCAACTCGGCGATCTTGCGCATCCCGAGGTAGAGGATTCCGTCGTCGATCCCCGGCATCCCTTCCAGAGCCTCGGTGCCGCGATACGGAAGCAGAAACTTTACCGCAGGCATCCCGAACTTCACCAGCTCCGGTATAGCCGCTACGTCATCCTCGGAAAAAATCGCGGCCGTCATGTTCAGGTCAACGATCCCGTTCTTTTCGTAAACCTTCACAAACTCATGGGCCTGTTTCACCAAGCCGTCAGGAGCGAGCAGCAGGTGGATAACCGTGGTCACGCCGCCGGCGGCGGATGACGCGGTTTCGGTCTGGAGGTTTTGCTCCAGGCCGTTATGTGGGTAGTGCAGATGCATGTGGGCGTCGATCAGCCCGGGAATCAGATGCTCGCCGCCACCGTCGACCACGTTCTTCGCAGGCGGCAGCGCCTCAGGCCCCTCCGCAATCGCGGCTATCTTGCCGCCTCGTATCGCGACTCCGCCCTTGAAGGTCCGGTCATGAGTGACGATCGTTACATCCCTGATTATGGTATCGGCCTGCATCGAAGCTCTCCTTATTGGATAAACGGCATTACTTTATCTGCCCACAGCCTGATCGAATTGAGCACGCGCTCGTGTGAAAGCCCCGGAAACTTCATCCGCAATACCAGGTTGCTCGCGCCGATCTCCTGCCGGTACTTGAGGCACTCGCGGATGCAGGTCTCCGGGCTGCCGACGATGAAGCGCTTGCGCAGCAAGCCGAGGGCACGTTCGTCGCCCGGCGGCACCGGCCGGCCTTCCTCGTCCTGCATGTGACCCCACATGAGATACTCGCGGTAAATGTAGAGCATGGGCTCGCGAGCTTCCTCCCACGCCCTTTCATCCGACTCGGCACAGTATGCCTCCCGCATCAGCGGAAACTCCCGGCCCTTTGATGCGACGCCTTTCTTCTTCAGAACCGCCTCGTAATCGGCCATACGCTCTTTCAGCACCGACAGCGGCGTGATCGGATCGGCAAACCAGATTTCCCCGAGCTCGCCCGTCAGTTCCACCGCCGGCTTTATCTTGGCGGCGATCCAAATCGGCGGGTAGGGCTTTTGCGTGGGCTGCGGTCGCAGCATGACATTTTCATACTGGAAATATTTGCCGCGATAATTGGTGGTCGGCTGCGTCCATAGCGCGCGGATCGCCTCCACGCCTTCCCTGGTGCGCCCGGGGCGCTGCTTCAACGAGACCTTGAAGGCGTCGAATTCTTCCTGGCGATATCCCTGCCCAACTCCCAGAATGAAGCGGCCGTTGGATATCACGTCGAGCACCGCTCCATGCTCGGCGACATGCAGCGGGTCGTACAGCGGCAGGATGATGATCCCCGAACCCAGCCTCATCGTGCGCGTCTTCATCGCGGCAGCGGCCAGAGTGACAAGCGGCGCCGGAAAATAGCCATTCTCGACCAGATGATGCTCACTAATAAGAACGGAGTCGAATCCGCATTGCTCGGCAAGCTCCATCTGGGTCAGAGATTCGGCGAACGTCCGATAGCCGTCGTTGTATTCGATCTGGTACGAGTACAATAAACTTGTTTTCATCTTGCTTTCTTTCGGCCGCCCGAAATCTTTCTCAGGCGGGATGCGCGAGTTTCCACACTCTTTCGGGGTTAAGCGGCAGCTCCGTAACTTTTGCTCCGAACGATTCCAAAGCGTCGGCCACGGCATTCGCGATTGCCGCCGGCGGCGCGATGGCGCCGCCTTCTCCCATCCCTTTAACGCCCAGCACCGTCAACGGACTGAGAGTCTCCAGGTGTCCGACTTCGATGTTCGGAACATCGGCGGCGGTGGGCATGAGATAGTCCATGAAGGACGTCGTCAGAAGCTGCCCGTTTTCATCGTATTGCAGGTGTTCGTACAGCGCGTTGCCTATTCCCTGCGCAACTCCGCCGGCAACCTGCGCGTCAACAATCATTGGATTGACCATCTTGCCGCAGTCCTCGACGACCAGGTAGCGAAGGATATTGACCTTCCCGGTGTCGATATCAACTTCAACTTCGGCCACGTGAGTGGCGTTGGCAAAAGTCAGCGGCGGCGGATCGTAGTAGTGGGTGGCCTCGAGTCCGGGATCCTCTCCCGGGGGCAGTTTCCACGCCGAAAACACGGCAGCGCGCGCAAGATCTTTCACGGCGATCGACTTCGAAGGAACTCCCTTGACTCGCACCTCGCCCGGTACGACTTCGAGATCGGCGGGACTCACCTCCAGAAGATGGCCCGCGATCCTGAGCATCTTGTCCTTGACCTTGCGCGCGGCGTTGACCACCGCGCCCCCGCCCGCAACGATGCTGCGGCTGCCCCACGTACCCCAACCGTAGGGCGTGTTCTGGGTGTCGCCTTGAACGAAGTTGACATCCTCGACCTTCACTCCCAGCTCATCCGCCACCAACTGCGCGTAAGTAGTATGATGGCCCTGACCATGGGCGAAAGTGCCGACACTGAGCACCACGCCGCCGCTCGGGTCCATTCTCAATGTCGCGGAATCATAGGCGCAGTGCTGGATGCCGAGTGGAGCCCAGTAGCGCGTTCCGAAAGTGGTCATCTCGATATAGGTCGCGATACCCAAACCGAGATATTTCCCCTTTGCGCGTTCTTCGCGCTGGCGACCGCGAAACTTTTCGTAACCGATCATCTCGGCGGCCTTTTGCAGAGCGTCGGTCGAACTGCCGCTGTCGTAATTCAGGCCGGTGGCTGAAACGTAAGGAAATTCCTCCGGCCGTATCATGTTCTTGCGACGAATCTCGATCGGGTCCATCTTCAAACGCCGCGCCGCAATATCCATCATATGTTCCTGCACGAACACGGCCGGCGGCAGGCCGACACCACGATAAACGCTCAGCGTGGTCTTATTTGTGCAAACCGCAAGAACTTCATACGAATAGTTACGAAGCTTGTAGGGGCCAGGCAGCGCGGCGGCGAGCTGCAGCGCTTCGAACGGAGACGGCCACGGATCGGCGCTATACGCCCCAAGGTCGCCGATTATTCTGGCCCGGATTCCCACCACGATGCCGTCGGCGGTGAATCCCATTTCGCAATCGACGATGTCCTCTTTCGCGTGGAAGGAGTTGAGAAGATGCTCGCGGCGGTCTTCGATCCACTTGACCGGCGCCCGCATCTCTCGCGCGAAATGGCAGGTCAGTGCCTCTTCCGGAAACACGTGGCATTTGAGGCCGAACCCGCCGCCCACATCGAGACCAATCACCCGAAGCTTTTGCTCGGGAAACCCCATGATGTCGGCGACCCGGCTCCGCACCAGATGCGGCGTCTGGGTCGAGGTCCAGAGCGTGATGTCGCCGCTGGATTCCAGAGTGGCAAGCGTCGCTCGCCCTTCCATCGGGTTTGCCGCGTGCCGGTTGGTATGAAAGCGCTCCCGCAACACAAACGATGCCTGGCGAAACGCGCTTTCGATATCGCCACTGCCACCGGCGACTTTCATCACGATGTTGTCGCCGAACTGTTCGTGAACCAGGGGCGCTCCGGGCTTCATCGCTGCCTCGGGATCGGTTACCACCGGCAGCTCTTCATACTCGACCTTCACCAACTCGGCCGCGTCCTCGGCCAGATAGCGGCTCTCCGCGAGTATGGCCGCGATCGGCTCGCCCACGTACCGGACCTTGCCGATCGCGAGGCACGGCCACTCGCACTGCTTGAACACCGAGGGCGGAAATATTTCCGGACGGAACGGCAACCCCATCGGCTTCAGCGCGCTCGCGATATCGGGACCGGTAAAGATGCGGCGCACTCCGCGCGAGCGCAAAGCGGCGCTCACGTCGACGCTCTTCAGCCGTGCATGGGCGTACGTGCTGCGGACGAAGGCGACATGCAGCGTTCCCGGCAAATTCAGGTCGTCAACGTAGGTCGCCTTTCCGCAAAGCAAACGCGGATCCTCGACCCGTTTGACGCTGCTGCCGACCAGCTTCGTCACCGCCATCTCTCGGTTCTCCTTGCCGGAATGAGCGTCAACAAGCTACCCCTTCCCTCCGGTTAGCAAAGAACTTTTGCGCCCGCTGGACCGCACTTACGAGCCGATCCACGTCGTCCATGTCATTGTAGAGGTAGAAGCTCGCGCGTACGGTGGCCGGGGTGCCGAGCACCTTGTGAAGAGGTTGCGCGCAATGATGGCCGGCGCGGACCGCCACGCATTCGCTGTCCAGGATCGTGGCCACGTCGTGCGGATGAACGTTTGTCACGCAGAAGCTTGCCAACCCGTTGGAGCCGCCCTCCGGCTCAAAACACCGGAGTCCTTCGAGCTTCTTCAGGCCCTCCAACGCCGCGACCGATAAAGCCTTCTCGTGCGCCGCGATTGATTCCATCCCCACCGCATCGAGATAATCGACAGCCGCCGCAAGCGCGACCGCGCCTCCGACGTTCGGCGTACCGGCCTCGAACTTGAGCGGAACTTCGTTCCAGGATGCGCCTTCCAATCGGACTTCCGAGACCATCTCTCCACCGGTCAAAAACGGCGGCATCTCTTCGAGCAACGCGCGACGGCCCCAGAGCACGCCTATTCCCATCGGCCCCAGCATCTTGTGGCCCGAAAAGGCAAGGAAATCGCAGTCGAGCCGGCGGACGTCCACCACCATGTGCGGCACACTCTGCGCGGCATCCACCACAATCGCGGCGCCCTGAACTCTGGCAAGCCGCGCCAGTTCGGCGACGTTGGCGATCATGCCCAGCACGTTCGACTTATGCGTGATCGCCACCACCCTGGTTCGCGGCCCGATGATCGAGGACGCGGCCTGCATGTCCAGTTGCAAACCCGGGGTGAGTGGAATCGCGCGGACCTTGGCGCCAGTCCTCGCGGCGACCTGCTGCCACGGCACCAGATTGCTGTGATGATTGAGCACGGCTACCACAATCTCGTCGCCGGGCTTCAGGCGTGGACGAGCAAAACTCTCGGCTACCAGATTGAGCGCTTCGGTCGCGTTACGGACGAATACTATCTCGGCGGGATCCGCGGCACCGATAAAGCCGGCGATTTTCTCGCGGGCCGATTCATAGAGCTCCGTCGACTCCTCGGCCAAGGCGTAAACCGAGCGGTGCACGTTGGCGTTGGACTGCTCGTAGTACCTCGAGAGCGCGTCGATAACGGCGTGAGGCTTTTGCGACGTTGCGGCGCTATCCAGATAAACCAGCGGCATTTTCCCGCGCCAGTGCCTGAAAATCGGAAAGTCCTCTTTTATCGTTTTGGCGAATAACGCCATCGCGGTTACGCTTACCAGACACAGCGGCAACGCGGATTGCCAAGCGCTCATCAGGCCGCTGCGTGTATAGCTCCCTTTCTGTCACGCAGCGCAGTACCGCTGCGCCGGTTCTTGACCGCGAGTATCTCGGAAAGCATCGACAGCGCGATTTCCTGCGGAGAATCCGCCCCGATATCGAGGCCGACAGGCGTCCTGACTTCCGCGATCTTCTCCGGCAGCAGTTTCAAACCCTGGGCCTTCAGCTCTGTGATCATCCGCTCGGTACGAGCGCGCGGTCCAAGCGCACCGATATAGGTAAACTCGGCGGCTGAAGTAAGAATCTGTCCGAGCACCGTCCGATCCTTCTGGAAGTTGTGCGTCATCAGGATAACGGCGGGCGCGCCTTCCAACGACACCTTTTGCGCGAACTCCTCGGCCTGGATGCAAAGCACCTCGTCCGCTTCAGGAAAACGTTCACGGGTCGCGAACTTTGGCCGGCTGTCGATCAGCGTGACCACCAAGCCAACCTCACGCGCCATCCGCACCACCGGAATCGCGTCATGGCCGCCGCCAACCACCAACAGACGCGTAGCGGGCACGAGCGCATCGACAAACAGCTCGCAGTCAGATGATTCGTGCTCTATCGTGATCCTGCGGGAAGGCCGAATCGTTTGATCATTAAGAATCGAGCGTGCGCGCTGTGCGGCGAGCGAATCCAGCGCGGGCGCGCCAAGCGTTCCGGACACAACGCCGGCCGAATCGACCAGGACACGTCGCAGGTTCTGAATCTGTTCGCCGCCTTGTTTAAGCAGCGTGACAACCGCACAGCGCTTGCCTTTGCCCACCCGCCCGAGGATGTCGGCAAACAGCGCCCTGCCCTGCTCGCTTCTCCACCACTGCATCGGCTCGATCAGAACTTCAACCGTGCCGTTGCATCCCAGCCCGAGACCCCAAACGTTCTCGCTTTCCGCGCTGGTATCGTAAGTGACTATTTCCGGCGTATCTTTCTCGACTACATCGAGCGACAATTCCGCGATATCACTTTCAAGACAACCGCCGCTGACCGACCCCAGCACGCTGCCGTCCCTTCGGCAGATCATTTTCGCCCCTTCGCGCCGGTAGGTGGAACCTGTGGTGCGCGTGATGGTGACCAGCGCGCCGCCTTCGGGTTCGTTTATCAGGAGGCGCATCTCGTCGATTATTTCTCGCATATCAGCAACTCGCTCGAGTAATCAGTTAGCCAAAAGACCACGCACCACCTCCGGCGTCATCGGCAGCCGGGTTATCGGCTTCCAGCCAAACGGCGACAGCGCGTCGCAGATGGCATTGGCAAGAGCCGGCGGCGGCGCCACCGCACCACCCTCACCCATGCCCTTGATACCGCCCTCGGAGATCGGGCAGGGCGTCTCGAGATGGCCGTACTCGATTGCCGGCACGTCGGCCGACGACGGCAACAGGTAATCCATCAGAGATGTCGTCAGGATCTGGCCGTTTTCGTCGTAGCGCAGGTGTTCGAGCATCGCGTTACCGATGCCCTGGGCAACTCCGCCGGCGATCTGCCCCTCGACGATCAACGGGTTGATCATTCGGCCGCAGTCCTCGACCACGACGTAACGCTTGATCTTTACCGCCCCGGTATCACGGTCGACTTCGACTATCGCCGCGTGAGTCGCATTGGCGTAGGGCGTCGGCGCCTTGTAGTAATGGGACGCCTCGAGGCCCGGCTCGTCGTTATCGGGGACATCGGCGTGGTAGACGGCGGCCATGGCCACCTCGGGCACCGACATGCTTCGGCCGGGCACGCCCTTGACCTGGACTCTGCCGTCCTTGAGCTCGACGTCCTTGGGGCTGACCTCCATCAAATTGGCCGCGACCCTGAACATCTTCTCGCGGATTTTTTCCGAGGCCTTGATTATCGCACCGCCGCCGGCCACGGCGCTTCGGCTGCCCCACGTGCCCCAGCCATACGGGGTCATCGCGGTATCGCCCTGGATCACGGTCACGTCTTTTATGTCGCACCCAATCCCGTCCGCGACCAGCTGCGCGTAGACGGTGTAGTGCCCTTGCCCGTGGCAATGCGTGCCGACGGTCAGCGTTACGCCGCCGTTGGGATCGACGCGAATGTGTGCGGAATCGTAGCCGCTTACGCTCCGCCATCCAATCTTGCGCCAGTATTCAAAGCCAAACGTGGTCATCTCAATCATGGCGCTGAACCCGATGCCCAGATACCGCCCCTGCTTGCGGGCCTCGGCCTGCTCCTTGCGGAACTTTTTATAGTCGAGCATGTCGAGCGCCATGTCGAGCGATTCACGCGGACTCGCGCTATCGTACTCGAGTCCGGTCGCGGCAACGCACGGAAAGTCGTCGCGGCACATGATGTTCTTGCGGCGCATCTCGACCGGATCCATCCCGATTTTGGCCGCCGCCATGTCAAGGATGTGCTCCATCGTGTACTGCGCCGCCGGCAGGCCGACCCCCCTGTAAACGCTCGATGTGGTCTTGTTGGTTGCAACGGCAACCGCGTCCATGTCGACGTTGCGGATCTTGTAGGGCCCGGGGCAAGCTAGCGCCGCCTGTAACGGCTCGAACGAAGGAGTCCAGGGAAAAGAAGTGTAGGCGCCGATATCGCCGATGAAACGGGTCTTTATCCCGAGGATCGTGCCGTCTTTTTTTACCGCGAGCTCCACGTAACAGATTTCGTCCTTGGCGTGATAGGAACCGTAGAGGTTCTCGCGCCGATCCTCGACCCATTTAATCGGGCGTCGGAGTTCGCGGGACAACGCGGAAAGCACTATCTCCTCGGGGAAGATATGGCTCTTCATGCCGAATCCACCGCCGACATCCGGGGTAATCACACGCAGGTTGTGCTCGGGGAAACCGATTGATTCGGCAATCTTGGTTCGGACCATGTGCGGCATCTGGCTCGAGGTCCACACCGTCATCTGATTGGTGGCCGGATCGAAGTTGGCCAGCACTCCCCGCCCTTCCATCGGCGCCGCGCAATGCCGGTTCATCTGGAACCGCTCCTTGACCACCACGTCGGCTTCGGCAAACGCCTTTTTCACATCACCGTTGGCGATATGCGCGCTGAGCATGACATTGTCGCCCCACTCTTCGTGGATCAGCGGCGAGCCGGGCTTCAGCGCCTCTTCGGGATCCAGCACCGGGGTCAAGGGCTCGTAATCGACTTCAACCAACTCGACGGCGTCTTCGGCCACGTACCGATTCGTCGCCACCACCGCAGCGACGATATCGCCAACGAAGCAGACTTTGTTGACGGCGATCACGTCGAAGTTGCAGGGCTTGTACTTTCCGGGAAATTTAGTGGCGTCAACTTCGACCCGTATCGGCTTGCAGATCTTCGCCGTCTCTTTCCCGATCATCACGCGATGCACGCCCGGAAGCGCCAGCGCCTTGTCGACCTTAATCGACTTGATACGGGCGTGCGCGTGCGAGCTGCGCACGAAGGCGACGCTCAACTGGTTGGGCACCTGCATGTCGTCCAGGTACTGAGCCTTGCCCAGCAGAAAACGCGGATCCTCGACTCTTTTTACTCGTGCTCCAAAAGCGCCCGCGGTAGGCATGTCGTTTCTCCCTCCCAGGTCAGTGGCTGATTCGCGGTTGAACGGTCTCGCCGTAAAGCCTAATCGATTTCATTACGTCGCTGTGCGACAGGCCCGGAAACTTGGTCTTCATTATCAGGTGCGTGATGCCCAGGGTCTCGCGAAGCATTTCGGCGTCGGCCAGACAGCGCTCCGGACCTCCCAGAGTGAAACGCTGCCGCACGAGTTCCTCGAGCATGTCTTCACGTTCGGGAGGAATCGTATTCCCGTCGTCGTCAACCAGATGGCCCCAGCGCAGATAGTTGCGGTACGCCTCCATCATCGGTTCACGGCCAATCCGCCAAGCCGTAGCGTCGTCCTCGGTCACCAGGAACTCACGATAATAAGCGAAGCTCTGTGCGGCTGGATTCTTGCCCGCCGCGCGCAACGACTGTTCCCAGTAAGCCTTGTTGCGGCGAATGATCGAGAGCGGCGTGATTGGATCGGCGAACCATCCGTCGCCGACTTCGCCGGCCAATTCGACCGCCGACCGTTTCTTGGCCGCTACCCAAATCGGCGGCGCCGGTTGCTGCACCGGCTGCGGCCTTAAGGGCAACCCTGCGGTCCGGAAATGCTTCCCCTCGAACGTAACTGCCGGTTCGGTCCAAAGCCTCCGGATCAGATTGACGCCTTCGCGCAGAACGCCGGGACGATCGCGCAGCTTGCTCCCGAACGCCTGAAATTCTTCAGGCCTGTAACCTTGCCCGACACCCAGAATCAGGCGACCGCCCGAAATGATATCGAGCACCGCGCAGTCTTCGGCCACGTGTATCGGATCGTAGAGCGGCAGCAACAGCACACCAGGTCCCAGCCTGATCTGCGAGGTCGCGGCGGCGACATAACTCAAGGCTATCAGCGGAGACGGAAAAAATCCGTTCTCGACGAAATGATGTTCGCTGATAAAAAATGAATCGAAGCCGAACTCTTCCGCCAGCTTCACTTCTTCAAGCGCGTCCCGAAAGACCTGGTCGGCACGATCCTCGCGGCCGCCCTCGATGCTGTAAACCAGTCCTGTCTTCATCACCCTAATCCCTTGCAAGCCTCACGCAGCGCCTCCCAGGGCAGCAGCGCGCAGCGCATCCTCACGCGATAGCGGCGGATACCGCGAAGAGCGTCCAGATCTCCCAGGGACACCGAATCCCGTCCCCGCATCATCGATTCGAAATCACTCCTGACTGCGGCAACCTGATCCGGCGTCCTGTTCTTCACCGCCTCGCTCATCATCGACGCCGACGCCGTCGATACCGCGCACAGATGGCCCTCGAACGTCACCACGCTCACCGTGCCGCCGCTTTCAGCCTTGACGTACACAGACACCTCATCGCCGCACAGCGGATTGGAGGCTGAGGCGCTGGCCGTCGCGTCTTCGAGAATCTTGCGGTTACGGGGCCTTTCATAGTGCTCTTTCAGTATCTCCGGATAGATTTCGTCAAGCCGCTCGCTCATCGCTGAATCTTCTTTAGCTCGCGGCCAACTCCACCGGCGTCTCGCCGGAGCCAGCCGCAACCGTGCTCCCGATGACCACTTTTTTGCCGAACCACGACCACATGATTGGCGAGATGACGCCGCTCATCACAAAGCAGGCCGTGAGTACCAATCCCATGCCAAAACCAACGTATCCGACGTACAGCGGGATCGGAGCCAGCACCCAGCATCCGAGGATTAGTGCCCCGTTTGAAACCAGCAGGGCCTTGCGAATTTTGACAAATCCCTGAATCAGCGACTCCCTGAAATCGTGCAGTCGTTCGTATTCCTCGCGCACGCGATATAGTAAGTAGACTTCGGAATCGATACCCACACCACTGGCGATCGCCAGCGCGGCCGTGGCATTCGAGTTAAGCTCTATCCCGACCATAATCATCAGGCCCAACGCCGACAGCGTTCCCAGGATGAGCGGGATCAAAAGAAGAGCGGGCAACGTTACCGACCTGATAAACGGGATCGCAAGTACGAACGTGCCGAGGAAGCCGAGCGCCGCGCCCACTACCAGCCAGTAGCTTATGTTACGGTTAAAAGCCTCCGCTATTCCGACACTGCCGCCGGCAATTCCGAGCCGCACCGGGCATCCCTCGAAGAACTCTTTAGCCTTGGCCTCGGTTGCCTTTATCAGGTGGTCGACCTGGATCGGGTCGGTGGTGGAGCAGTACGCGGTGATTACGCAGGAGTTGTAATCTTCTCCATATAGCCAGTCGTACGCCCCCGGCGTCATCGCGGCGAACGCCTCGAGACCTTCGCCAATTTCCTGCCGGGTATCGGGAACGTGATTGTAGGCTTTATCCGCGCCGTGGACGAAGGCGTAGCGTGTCTTCACGTAAAACGCGGGATCGGCGACGTACCCCACGTTCTTCTCATTACGCAGGAAAGTGGCGAGCTTGTCGACGGCCTTCAACGTTCCCGGATCTTCCAGAGTTTTGGTCTTTCCCGCAGCCGCATCCACCAGGATCGTCATCGTGTAAACGCCGCCAAAGCGGGCGCTAATCTCGCGTTCCATCTTGTAGATTTCGCTGCGATTCCAGGATTTGGTGAGATAATTGTGGATGGCGTAGGTGTTGTCCTGCCCGATAGGCGTGTCGGCGATATCCCAACCCAGGAAGGCAGTTACCGCAACGCAAGTCGCCAGAATTATTACCCCGACGGCAGGCCGATCGATAATCCACCCCACCATATCCCCCAGCCAGGTATCGACTCCGCTGGCCGCCTTCGCCGTCATTTCCTTGAAATGCGGACTTTCCAGTTCACGAAGCGTCACCGAGCTGAGAGCCGGTATCATCATGACGAATTCGTCGAACGTCAGGGAAATCAGCCCCAGTCCGGCGACAATTCCCAATGCCCGCACGTTTTCAAAGGGAATCACCGCCATGATCGCGAAGGGTACGACGTTGCACAGCAGTGACACCAGCATTGGACGCAACCGCGAGACAAATGTGCTTACAATCGCTTCCTCAGTGTTCTGCAGTCGCGGGTACTCCTCGAAGAAAAATCGCGTCAGGAACTGAACCGAATGGCAGGCCCCCGCCGCGACTACGATAAAAGGCGCAAGCAGCGCTGCCGCCGAAAACAACACGCTGCCGAAAAACAGCCGGTAAAGACCGAAGCCCATCAGCGCCCCGAGCAGAGCGACGCGTAATGGCAATAGGACACCACTGATAACCCGAAACCCATACCACAACGTGGCCGCCACAATCAGCAGGAATACGCCGAACGCTGCGAGAACGTACTTAAGGCCGTCGCTGTTGACCCAGCCGATGATGATAGGGGTGCCTGCCGCGCGCAGGGTAATGCCGGTACGCTCGAATTTATGAAGCAACCCAGTTACCGATCTGTAGATCGCAACGGGCTCGGTGGTCTCAAGATGCGTGCCCTTGGGCGACTGCGAGCGGAAGTCCGCCAGAATCAACGCAGATTTCTTGTCCTTCGACACCAGCACGCCGTAGACGAGCGGATTATGAAGCACTCCCCATTCAACCTTCTGCGCATCCGCATCGGTCTTGGGATATTCGGGCATCAACGGCGAGATGATCATCTCCTCGTCCGCCGTACCAGCACCCAGAAATTCGAACCGCTTCGCCTCCAGTGCCGCTATCGACCTGACCGCATAAGGGATAACTCCCTTCACTCCGTAAAAGGCGTCGGTGATGTCCTTGATCGTACGGAGGTCCTGGACGTTAAAGATGCTGTCCTTTTTCGTGGTGAACTCGACGCTGACGGAATTTGCCCCCCCAAACCGGGCGGCAATCTCCGAGTTCAGTTTGACAAAGGGATCGGATTTCGGGGGCCACGCGTTGGGATCGTCGTAGAGACGCAATCCGCTAACGGCCCATAGGCAGGCCGCAAAGACCAGCAACTGAAGCACGAGGGCGCCGCGTCGATGACGTATCAGGAAGCGCGCGAGCTTTGCCAAGCGCAGATCTACACCCTCATATTCCCGGCCGCCTTGCATCGCTCGCTTTCCTCTTCCTGATTGCATCTTTCGTCGATCCGTCCGCCCCCCACTACTGATAAAGTACTCGCCCTACTCACCCCAGAAACCGAGCTTGCGAGGCTCGCGAACCAGAGTCGCGTCGGAGAAAATATTGGTTGGCCATTTGGCATCGTACACGATGTCCGATGCCCACATATCCCCTTTGAACCCGCTCTTGAGGTCGGCGACGAAATCCGTACCCCACATGACGTACCAGTCGGGCGCGGGCTTTCCGTCGGGCAGCTTTGCTTCGCTGCCGGTGATCAGGTCGCGCACCAGCGTCCTGATCTTCTCGCCCTTTTCATCAAATTCCTCGTCGTACAAATACCCGAGGCTCTGAAGCCCACACGTCAGCCGCCGCTTGGCATACCACCAGGTCACTCCCGGCTTCGGAGTGATTTCGAGAGTCACCGCGACATCGCCGGCGCCATCGACGCGCTTGATGTCAGGGTAATCGGCAGGTCCGTACCCATGGATCGAAGGGTCGGCCTTGAACAGCTGAAACCCCACAATCTTGTAGTTAAGGTCGGGAAGCGCTCGTACGTGTGACACGTCTTCGTAGCGCAGGATCGTGGTAGGAAAGAATTGCTTCGAGACCGCGCCCGCAAGTCGGCGCACTTTGCGCACGGTCGGGGTATACCAGGTGTCCTGCGGGTGCTGGTCGCGGCCGTAAAAGTCCGTAGTGACACCGGATTGGCCGCGCACTTCCTCCGGATCAACAGCGATCCATAGATATTTGCGCGACACGTTCGGTCGCTCATTGGGCGTCAAAAATTCCTGGTTCTTGCCGCCCACATAGGTTTGCCACAACTCGAGAAAGTGCTCGGTCTCGCGTACGCTTCCGTCCGGCTTCACTACCAGGTTGTTCCAGACATCCGCTCCTCCTTTATGGTAGGGCCCGTAATAGCTGTAGGCGATACACCGATCCATCAGGTCTTCCGCTGCCATCTTGTCCCGCTGCTCGATCGGCACATCCCAAGGGAACGGCATCCCCTTCTGCGTCCACTGCGAATAGTAGGCGGGGCCTTTCGCCTTGAGCACATCCTCCATCCAAGGCCTCTGCTCCCACACCATGGAGTCGTCACCCCACTTGACCGTATACGTACCCGGCTTCGGACCGGCCGATATGCTATAGGGCTTGCCCGCAATTGTTTTCGCCACCTCCGCCTCAGCAACTAAACTCCACGCGGCGGTTGCCAGAATACCCGTTACGATTACTGCTGTAATGAGGCGTCGCATATTTCTCTATCCCTCCCGATCCGGCTCACGCGTTGTTAGTTGAATCATTCCACTGCGGACCCGCGCTAAAACAGCAGCCGCCGTAACTCGATAAACGCGTTGGTATTCTTCGTGAATTCGCCATACGGAGTCTGCGGGCCGCCCGCAAATATGTTGAAGCCAAGCGCCACCGTGGTCTGGTCGTTGTATTTGTAAGTGACTTTCGGCCGGATCCACCAGTCGTGAAACTGTATTTCGTAGAGCGCGAAGAAATCCGTAATCACGGTATCGCCCTGAAGCCAGGTTTTCTCAAAAAACCACGTGATCAGACTCTTGTACCGTCCTCTCATACCACTCGGACTACCGTTAAATCCGAGATCCTGAAAATCGTGCTCGTGCGAATCATGACCGGACGGATCGAATGAGCATCCGGCCGGTGCGCAGGAGGGACTGTTGGTGACCAAATCGTGCCAGTATTGGAAGCTCGCGAAGACGGGGCGGTCCAGAACATCGCCCAACACCGTCTTGTCGATCCCCATCAGCACGCCCCAATGCGACGTGTAGCGCGGATTTCCGACCAGGCCTTGATAGTACTGGTCGCCAACCGTCTCCGAAGACTCGATCCGCCACACCGTGCCGTCCAGCCACGGATTGCCTACTTCCATGTCATAATCGGCCGAGAAGCCAGCCACGTGCATCCGATGCGGCTGTCTATTGACCGCCGTCGCTGTGAGAAAGTTGTCGGTGTTGGCAAAATCGATCAGGCTGGGAGTATAGGTGTAAAGGTAATTCAGAGTATAGTTAACGCCGTAGGCGCTGTCACTCCACCGCGCCCCGGCTATAGAGTTGGCCATCCGCGTCGACGGCGTGTGTACGGATACCGGGACCTTGAATCCGAATTCGCCATTATAAAAATTGTTGAAGTATCCAACTATGTTGTATGTCCAGTCGTGATAGCCGCCTTCCTGCGGCAGGCCGCCCTCAAGGCGGAGGCCTGGCCAGTAGTGATGAAAATACTGAGGCATGTAGATAATTTGCAGATTGCTGGTGGGCGTCGGCTGCCAGTTAAGGTTCGCTGCCCAGACCGGTATCTTGATGTTTTCTTCCTCGAAGATGGTCGGATTGCGCAGATTAAAGGGGTTGAGGACATCCAGCATATAGACGCCATCTGATTTTCCCCAGGCTATAATCTGTTTCCCCAGCCGAAAGAAAAAGTGGGGAGGAGAAATATCCACGTAGTATTCGCGAAAGAGCGGATCAGCATCGTCACGCGGACCTTGCAGGTTGTTTGACCAGAACGGTGTGAGTTGATGTGAATATCTGCCCTGGCCTTCGTTGGAAATCAGCCAGTCTGCGTCGTACCAAGGCCGGATCTGAGCTACGAACTTCATCGGCGGCAGCCATGACGCCCATTCCTTGGTCTTGGGGGTCCATTCGATGTCGAGGCGAAACTCATTTCGCTGACTCATCAAATGGTCGTTGTGCTGCTTGTAAAAGAGGCCGGTGGCGGGGTTGAACAAAATACGGTCGGAATCCGGCAGGCGGAAGTAGCTTTCCATTCGATACAGGCCGCGAACCTCGAGCGTATCGGTGAGCTCGGCGGCTTGGGCGATTTTTGCCCCGACTGCAAGGAACGCGAAAGCCAGAACTGGAACTATCCGGTGCGCGTGACGACGAACGCCGAAGGCGGCTGTTTTTCCCATCGTAGGTCTCCTTTCCTTATCGGCCATCACCCGAACCTCGCCCCAGACTCGAGGTTATGCTGTCGCAATGGATTAACGCCGGGAGTGTCGGTTGCTGCGATCGCCGATTTGATAGCATCCGGCTTCCAGCCTTGCGTTCTGCCTCTGAATGCTCCTCGTCCTCGACGCGTGAAATCGCGAATATGCTGGACGAGCCTTTCCAGGCTGGAAATGTCATGGACCGGCGCAAACAGGTCTACGTATTTGAGCGCAGCCGTCATTCCCGCGGCGCGCGGTTCGTAGCCGTCCATATGCAGAAGTGGATTGAGCCAGATCACGGCCTGGCTGCGACGGTACAGACGTTCCATCGCGGATTCGACGAATGCCGGGTCGCCGGCATCAAGCCCATCGCTGAGAATCAGTACGATGGTTCCTTTGCCGAGAAGTGACTCGCCATACTGGCGCAGGAACGCGTTGAGGCAATTCCCGATCTGCGTGCCGCCGCCGCATTCCGGGAGAAATCGCTTTAGGTCCGCAAGGGTCCGATAGGACCACACTCTCGTAACGCGCACTAACTCGCTTGCAAACAGAAACACTTCCATTCGCCACGGCCGCCGGAGCACGGCGGAAGCGAACTGAAGGAAGAACGATGTATATTCGTTCATCGATCGGCTAACGTCGCAGAACACTACGATGCGCGTCCGCGAGATTCGTCGCCGGGTCCATCGGAAATCCACCGGGATGCCGCCATAACGAAGACTGCCGCGCAGCGTGCCGCGCGGGTCCGGCAGATTGCCGAGACGATCGCGAACCCGCCGCCGCGAGCGGCGCGTGGCGAGCAGCGGCGTCAGGTTCCTGGCCAGTCGGTCAAACTCCGCCTGTTGCGCCTGACCCGAGGCAACCTCGGGCGAATTCCCGATACCGCCGAGCGCGGCAGTCGCGCCTAGCAGCTCTTCGTCGACTTCATCGAGGTCCTCTCGCGCAACGCCCAGGGATTGCCGCACAATTCCCTGAGTACCAGAGTTCTGCTTTTCGTCGTCGCCCCGGCCGAGCCGTCTTTTTAGCGACGCCCGGTCTAGTGGTCGCCCGGGAAGACCATCGTGTGCGCGCGTCGGAGCCGGAGCCGCAGCCACCAACCAGAACAAATTAAACAGATATACAAACAGCGCCCGATCCTCGGGTCGCGAGAGCAGCGATATCAGCAGAGCGTTCCGGAAATCCTGCCGGTTGCTGATATCTATTTCATCAAGCGCACGCAACGCGGTCTGAGCGCAGTCGGCCGCAAGCTTTATGTTGTACTGCCGCAGTATCCGACAAAACCGGACAACCGCGAGCGCCATGCCATCGCCGCGGATCATCGGATCGGTAGTTAATCGCTCGGCAGGCATCGCTTCATCCCGCAACCGACCGTTCGAGCAATTCAGCGAGTGTGCCCTGGACGCGCTCGATGTCGCGCTTCGACTTGACCACACAGCCCAGCGTCGACTTCACCGCCTCTGGCGTGAGATCCCCGCCGCCTATCTCACACAGCGCCAGGCCCCAGTCGAGTGTCTCGGCGACACCCGGACGCTTGTCGAGATCGAGCACGCGCAAGGCCTGCACGAATCGGCATATCTGACGTGCCAGGCGGTCGCCGATTCCGGGAATCCTGATGTGAACTATCTGCAACTCTTTCTCGATGGTGGGATAGTCAATCCACAAGTACAGACAGCGGCGCTTCAGAGCGTCGCCCAACTCCCGCACGCGGTTTGAGGTCAGTACGACATAGGGCGGATATTTCGCGGTTATCGGTCCGAGTTCGGGAATCGAGACCTGGTATTCCGACAGCACTTCCAGCAGAAAGGCCTCAAACTCCTCATCAGCACGATCGATCTCATCTATCAAAAGTACCGGGCTGTGGTCCTGATGCCGCAGCGCCTGTAGCAGCGGCCTAGCCATCAGATAGGGCTCGCTGAAGATCGCCGCCTCTTTATCACCCACGCCCCGCGCCGATCCCTCCTCCATACGGATGCGAAGAATTTGCTTGGCGTAGTTCCACTCGTACAGAGCGGACGACACGTCGAGACCCTCGTAGCATTGCAGGCGATAAAGCGTGGCCCCCAATGCGGCCGACAAGACCTTCGCAATCTCGGTCTTTCCTACGCCTGCGTGGCCTTCCACCAGAAGCGGACGATGCAGCCGGATAGCAAGGAAGACTGCGGTCGCGATCTCCCGGTCGCCGACATAGCCGCTGCTCATCAGAAGCCGTTCGACTTCTTCTATCGAGGTGACCTTGCGATTGAGTATTTGGGACACCTATTTCCCGCCTGGGGGGCTCCAATCTTCTCGATATCGGTTCGTGACCAGAAAGACGCCCAATGCTATTGGGCGCGAACTTACGCCCGCATTCGCTTTGCGGCATCCTGAATCAACGTCACTATGTTCTGATAGCCGGTGCACCGGCAGATATTGCCCGAAAGTCCGTGCCGGATTTCCTCTTCCGTTGCCTGCGGAGAGTCCTTCAGCAGCTCGACAGCCGTCATGAGCATGCCCGAGGTGCAGAATCCGCACTGAAGTCCGTGGTTGTCCCAAAAGGCCTGCTGAAGCGGATGCATCCGATCGGCCTCGCCGAGCCCTTCAACCGTTGAAATTTCGGCGCCGTCAGCCTGCACCGCGAACATCAGGCAGGATCGCACGGTGTGCCCGTTCAACATCACGGTGCACGCGCCACACACCCCGTGCTCGCAACCGAAGCGCGTACCGGTAAGCCGCAACTCCTCACGCAAAAAGTCGCCGAGAAGCATTCTCGGCTCGACTTCCCGCTGATACGGTACGCCATTCACCTTAACCTGGATTTTGTGTTTCTCGCTCATCGCGCTTCTCCTACCGATACGTGTTCGCCGGCTAGGCCTTTCCCACTCGCGCTACCGCGGCCTTCAGCGCCCGCTGCGTAAGGACATCCACCATCTGACGGCGGAAATTCGCTGAGGCATGCACGTCGTTGGAGGGATCCGAAGACTCGCTCGCCTTCTTGCCCGCCTGCTTCAGCACCGCGTCCGTCAACTCCTGGCCTTTGAGCAGCGCTTCGGCGCCCGACGCACGGATGGGTGTTGGCCCCACGCCGGCCATACTGATCCGCGCATCAGCACACTTGTTTCCCTTCATCGTTAGCGTCGCCGCAACCGCGGCGATGGCGAAGTCACCCGGCCTTCGGCACAACTCCTCCAATCCCCATCCGCTGTTTGGCGGTAAAGCGGGAATATGGATTTCAGTAAGTATCTCGCCGTCCTTCAGCGCACTGGCGAGGTAGGTCACGAAGAAGTCCTTGGCCTTAATGGTCTTGCTGCCGGTTGCGCTCGCGACTTTCATCTCGGCATTAAGCAGGAGCGCGATCATCGGAAATTCCGCCGCCGGATCGGCATGCGCCAGGCTGCCGCCAAAGGTGCCGCGATTGCGGATTGCAAGGTGCCCGACCTGTTCCGCCGCTGCCGCAAGGATCGGGCACTTCTCGCGGATCAGCTTCGAGGTTTCGATCAAGCGATGCCGCGTCAGAGCACCGATACTCAGTCCGCCTTTGTCTTCCTTGAGAAAATCAAGTTCTTTCACTCGGTTGATATCGACCAGAACTTCCGGATGCAGCAGCCGGAAGTTAAGCATCGGCGTGAGGCTCTGGCCCCCGGCCAAAACCTTCGCGTTCTCGCCGCCGGCGCTCAAATGCCGAACGGCTTCGTCGATAGTGCGGGCGGCTACGTACTTAAACGCTGGCGGTTTCATTCCTCTCTCTCCTAGGTCCTTGCGGAGGCGGCTACCTAACGGATGCCCAGATACGTTTCACCTTGGCGTAATCTTCGTCAGTGTCCAGATCGGCTCCGCGCCATTTGGGGAAGACGACCGTGCTCCCCCGATGGCGCTTCAGAACCGACCGTGCTCCAACGTCTCCCTTCAGCAAACTGAGTCCCGGCATGATAGAACGGCTAAACAGCACCGGAGTGGTGACCGTGTCGTCGAACGATGCCGCGACAAATTCGTCTCTGCCCAACACCCAAACGTCGATCACCTTCCGCAGCATCTCCGCATTGACCAGCGGTTGATCCCCCTGCACAAGCATCAAGGCCTCGCTCGCGGGAGAAACCGCCGATACGCCCGCCACAATCGAACTTGCCATCCCCTCTTCGAAACGCTCGTTGCGGACGATGCAGACAGGCTGGTCGGACAGCGCCTGGCGTATAGCGCCGCCATTGTTCGGATTCACCACCACGATGGTTTCCACAAAGCCCAGCGCCAGAACCGTCTCGACGACGCGGCGAATCACCGGCTTGTCGTCGAGAAGGAGCAGCAGCTTGTCGCGCCCCATGCGACGCGCTAATCCGGCGGCAAGAACTACCGCGCTGATACTCGCCGCGCTGTTTGTCCTGACTGTGCTCGACATGGCGGCAACCCTTGCCAGCTCCGATTCCATTGATCTAAACCGCTACTGCGCTCGTCAGGCCAAGCTCGCAGCCCGCTTACCAAATAGTCGGCCAAGAACGTTGCGTATCAGGGCCACGAACACACGCAGGCTGTAGACAAAAACCCCAACCTTCTGGTGAGGGCGGCCCTGGAGTTCGCGATTGATAGATTCGAAGAAATCCCGCGCCATCGCTTTCGCGACGCCTTCCATCATTCGCTGCCCGACACCCGCTATAGTTCCGCCGATCACGGCGTTGGCCTTGGCCGTTACGTTGGTCCCATCTCCTTCCGGCTTAAGCGTCATCAGCGCCTCTCCTCTGGCCCATCCGGGCCCTCCTTTGCCTTCCCCCTTCAGGCGATAGCTCGAAGGTTCCTGCTTGTCGCAAATCTCGACCATTCCCGAATATGTTCCCTTGACCGAGGGAACACCGAGCTTGACGACCACGGAGTATTTGTCGGGACCAACGACATCGAATCTCTCTACGCCGGGCAGCAATCTCGACATCACGCCAGGATCGAGCAGCACCTTCCACACCTGTTCTCGCGGATAGGGCAAGACCTGGGAGTATTCAATTATCAAGGCGACCCCTCTTCCTCTTGCTGGTCACATCACTGTTGAGAACGCCGCCCTAGCCTGCGCTCTTGCTCTGGAACAGACCACGACCATTCGCACCCTTCTTCACACTCTGGAGTAATCGTTCCTTGCTGGTAAGAAAGTTCACCGCCAAGGGGCGAATCTGGATGCTGTTGGAGACCGGCTGCACGGCAAACGGGTCGTCTTGAAGAAGCGTCAGCGTATCGTTCACCGATTCGGCTTCCACGAACATCAGACTCGCGACATCACCCAAACTGCCCTCGAACAGCAACTTTCCGCTCTCACGAAGCGCGGCCAGAAAAACTGACCTTCGCTGCTGCAACTTCGAACGCGCTTCGGCCAAATGAGTATTCTGGTTCAGAATTACCGCAAACAGCATATAGCACTCCCTTGCCCACATCTGAGCAACCCACGTACCAAACGAACGCCCTCTGGGTCATTGCTCTTTTCGAGCTCTGTGGGACGGCGTCACGAAATACCGTGGCTCGCTCACGAAATTTCGTGTCCGATTGCCAATCACCAGTGATGGACGCGCGGGGATAGCAACGCCGCACCCGGACTGCGGAAAAATACTTACAGCTCCGCCGACAAGAGCTGGCGGCAAAGCTCGGTTTTCCTGGGTTCCCTGGAGAGGAAGCGCGGTGAGGGCGCGGGCCGGCGATCGGCGTCCGCCTCAATCGAGAAATTCGGGAGGTGGCCGGCCGGCTAGCCCCCGATCTGGTACATCGATCGTTTCCGGGTCGAGTGCCCTTGTGTCAGACGATGGCCTGTTGGCTTGAGGGCAACAGCCCGTCTGAGGATTTGTGCGATCTCGGCTTGCGACGCCCCGGAACGCAGGGCTTTGCGCACGTCGAGCTCGTCGTCGTGGAGCAGGCACAAGTGGAACTCGCCGTTGGCGGTGAGACGCATTCGATTGCAGGTTCCACAGTAAGGCTCGCTTACCGGGCTGATGAAACCGATCACGCCCCTCCCTCCGGACAGGCGGAAGTTGCGCGCCTCGTCGGAAGGATCGAGGGTTCCTAGCTCGGTCAGCGGCCCGACTTCTGCCTCGATACGGCGCCGGGTTTCGACGTTGGATACGTAACGCTGGATAGAGACCGTGGCACACTCGCCGCCGCCCAGCGGCATCGTTTCAATAAAGCGCACGTGCCAGTCACGCGCGATCGTAAGCCGCGCCAGGTCGACGACATCATGGTCGTTATAACCCGCGGCTACTACCGCATTAAGCTTTATCGGCGTGAGTTCCGCCTCCTCCGCTGCGGTCACCCCCGCCCATATTTGCGCAAAGCTGCCCCATCGCATTTGCCGTTCGACGGTTGCGGGGTTGAGACTGTCGAGATGGATGTTTACCCGGTCAAGTCCCGCTCGCTTCAGCGGCCCAGCAAGCTTTGGCAGAAGAATTCCGTTGGTAGTGACCGCAAGTTCGCCGATGCCGGGAATCGAGGCCAACCGCTCGACTATCTCCACCAGATCGAGCCGCAAAGTCGGCTCACCACCGGTCAGGCGAAATTTGCGAAAGCCTATTGAAACCGCCGCCCGCGCGACACGTTCGATTTCCGCCGGCAGTAACAGTTCAGCGCTGGGCAAAAACCGCAGCCCATCCAGCGGCATGCAATAGACACAGCGCAGATTACAGCGATCGGCGACGGATATCCTCAGGTAATCGATGTTACGGCCGAAGGCGTCCCTAGGCATGGTTTCGATACGACAATTTCCGCCGTGCTACTCTCGCGCGTCGTACTACACGGGCTGCAAAACCTTTCGATTGGGGCTTCGCGCTAGCAATATCATCGCCTGTCAGGGTCGCGGGTGCTTTCTTCGCCGCGGGTGAATGAACACCGTGGACTACGTGATTCACGAAGCACTCTCCTCGCCGCCGGACCAATCGATGACGCTCTCGCGATTCGGGATTATCGGGATTAACAGATATAGCGAAAATGCCGCCAAGGCTGTCGCCGGCGCGGAAAACGATACCTCCCAGCCACCGACGTTCGCGAGAATTATTCCCAGCGCCGCTGACGCAAACCATGCGGTCAGTCCACGGACATTGAATGCTGCCACCGTGCCGACAGGCAACGCCGGGGCGCCCTGCTCGCCGTTGCTGACGAACAAGATGTGCGCGAGCGCGACCGCCACCCATGCAACCACGAAAATTCCCTGATAGGCGAGCGCCTGCAATATGAAGCTGAACACGTTAGTCAGCATCAACAGGTAAACCAGGACGCCCACGATGGTCGCCCATACGAATCGTGGAACCCTGATGCCGAAACTGCCTTCGCCGAAAGCATGCATGTTGGTCGCCGCAAGATAGAAATTCGTCGTGTTGATTCGCGTCTGGGTAACCCACACAAAGAACAGCCCGAACGCGCCCATAAGCTTCAGCAAGGCCAGCACCGCCGAGATCTCCGAAAGTCCACCTGCGGTCGGCACGGTCCCGGCCAGAAAGATGCCCGCCGAACCGTTGACAACGAAGGTCACGACATAAAAGAGCCATCCGAAGTCGACATTGGCGTGATATGCGCTGTCTTCCA
Source organism: uncultured Pseudomonadota bacterium (assembly GCA_963759165.1). Lineage (GTDB taxonomy): Bacteria > Desulfobacterota > Binatia > Binatales > Binataceae > DATJOQ01. The sequence goes on from CAVWXK010000002.1 coordinate 550,029, forward strand.
ATTTGCCAAATCTGGCGTAGTCGAACGTATACATCGACAGAATCCACACGCCCATAAAATAGGTAAAGCTGTACCATACGCCGGCCAAACTGACGCTGCCGGCGCCAGGGCCAAGATGAAGCCAGTTGCCAGTCACACCATAACTCGAGACCGCCGTCACAAGAGCGGCAACCAGACCAATAACGTAGAAAGGCAGAAGCACTCCATTAAACATGTCGAGCCAGCGCTGAATCGAGCCCAGCACGAACAGCACGCTGTAAATGACGACAATCAGATAGGCGGTGTTGAGGCTGATGGCGGGAGCATATGCGTGGATCGCCACGGCAATCACGGACGCTTCGAATACGGAGTAGTAAATGGCCGTAACGAAGAAAATCACCGTCGCCACGGCCGCGCCCGCGGTTCCAAAGAGCGTCCGTGAAAACAGCGCGACCGATAGGCCGGTCGAGATCGCGAAGCGCGTGATTACTCCGTTGATGAGACTGTACGTTATTACGGACAGTCCGAGTCCGACGAGCGCATTTAGCGAACCGAAATTTATCGCCAGGGTTGCGGCCACCACTACCCAGAACATCCCACTGCACATTGCCCACCATGCCATGGTGAGCGCGAACTTCGGCATCCGCGCCTCGGGAGGAATGGGCATGGTCGAATAGTCGATGTCGGTCGTGCTGTCGTGCTGGAGATTGGCCATAGGTCCTTCCTCAGGATGAAACCGCGCGCTGACGCGCAGGTTGAAAACTGTGACGCCGGGACATCGGGGTGGAAACCGTAGAGAGCGTTGGGCTTGATGCGTTTTTATTCATTGCAGAAGCGTCTTATCCGGTTAACGAGGCGCCCCATCGCAAGAGAGCCCGGAGAAGCTGAGACCTGCCTTCACGTTGCTGCGAACCTGTTGGTTTTGTACGTTTGGAGCATTGGTTGGAAACAAGCATGTATTGTGCCGCACATTAGATGGCGGCCGTCCCGACCAACCGTCTACGTAAGCGAAGGTCCCGAAGCCGAAGAGCGCAACAACAGTTACAGTGGCATCCCGGGCCACGGGTGTTTGGAATGGCGCACTGAAGAAGGTGCCTCTTCGAAGCCCGAGACCGGTAACCGCAAACGGCGATATTTCGTGAAGGTCACGAAATATCGTGTGTGACGTTACCATGCAGGTAATCTGCCAAGCTATTTACCGCACCGAATTACTAGCTGTCAGTGCCGAAACCCTCATCGGGCAAACCGACCGAAAACTCCGTCCCCATAACCGATAAAAGAGCCGATTGGCTACCCTGTAGGCAGATGCCCGAAACGCCATCATTTTTCCGCATCCGGCTAGCGGCCTTTTCGGCAGCAACAGAATACGTGGTTCTGTGCTCCGGGCAGCCTGATTGCATAAGGCACGGGACGCGAAGTAGCGCCAGAATACGGCACGGTTACAGAATCCCGCATGCTTTTGTTGATACGGAAGGTGAGTTCGGCAACCCTGACTGTGCGTTCTGTTGTCCACGTGTGACGAAAGTGCGGCAGGTCTTTTACAGGTGATTATATGGACAAATTGGTAGTGATTCTGGGAAGTGTCACGCCGCCCGGGCGGCTGCTCAGCGCGCTGAAATGGACGCTTCAGGCTGGAGCGTTTGACGCCCAGAATCTGGAAACCCATTTGATCAATCTGGCTGATTGCCGGGTTGCGTTCGCCGGCGGCCAGCCGCTCGAACAATTGAAAGATGACACCGCATCGATCGTGGCGCGAGTTCGCGATGCTGACGCGGTTATCCTGGCGAGCCCGGTATATCGGGGCTCGTTCACCGGTTCACTGAAAAACCTGCTCGACCATATACCTGTCGAGGGGCTAGCGGGTAAGCCCGTTGGAATCGTGGCGATGGGTGCTACGAGCCATCATTATCTTGGCGTGGATTGGCATCTGCGCGATGTGCTGGCGTGGTTCGGCGCGATCGTTGCGCCGACCAGTGTCTATCTTGCGTCCTCCGACTTCGTTGAAGGCAATCTGTCGGAAGATGCCAAGCGCGATTTGTCCGCTCTCGTACAAGCCCTATTGAAATTAAAAGAGATTTCGCCCGTCGCGGGAGAATATCTCGGCCCCCGGCCGCTCGCATCGAGACGCGGTTGAGACAAGGTTGGTGAAGGGCGCTATCGTTACGTCTCGCAAATGCCGGTAACGATTGTAATTCTCGTGATTAGCTACTTTCCTACGCCCGAATTAGCAGGTTAATCCGCTCTGGCGCGGCATTTGCTTGATTGCTGCGTTTTCGCTCGCGGTTAAATCGAGCGGCAGGAAGACGCCTGAATGTTTACCTGCCAGAAGTACGACTTCAACGAGGGTAGAAAGAACGTATGGCTGCAAAGCGGTTCCATCTCGGATGGTTCACTAACTTCACTCCTGATCTTTGGAACGAACCGTTCTCCAATGGAGGCTCGCCTTGGACGGGCGAGTTCTATATGGAAATGGCCAAGGCGCTGGAGCGCGCCTGCTTCGACTACATCATGATCGAAGATAAGCTCTCGGTCTCGGAGGCATACGGGGGGACTTCGGAAGCATACTTGAAGCACGCCTTGGGAATGGTGCCCAAGCACGACCCGGCTCCGCTCGCGGCTCTGATGAGCGCCGCAACCAAACGGCTTGGCATCGTTATCACCATGTCGACCATTGCCTATCCGCCGTTCCTGCTCGCTCGGCTTAGCTCGACCCTCGACCACATCTCGAGCGGACGCTTCGGATGGAACATCGTCACCAGTGCCGAGGACTTTGCGGCGCAGAATTTCGGACTGGACCAACTACCGGCCCGCCAGCTTCGCTACGACATGGCGGACGAATACCTGGAGCTGGTCAACAAGCTGTTCGATGCGTGGGAACCGAGCGCGATCGTCATGGACCGCGAGAAGGGGATCTACGCGGACTACAAAAAGGTTCATCCGATCAATTTCAAAGGGCAGTTTTTCAAGTGTCGCGGTCCGCTCAATACCGCGCGTTCTCCGCAAGGGCGTCCCGTATACGTGCAGGCCGGCGGGTCGCCCCGGGGCCGGGAGTTCGCCGCCAAACATGCCGATTCGATTATCACCCTGGTGGACGGTATCGAAGGCATGAAGTGGTACCGTAACGACATCCGCGAACGCGCGGCGACACACGGCCGCAACCCTGACGATATCAAGGTACTGTACTTGGTGATTCCCACGCTGGGTGAGACCAAGGAAGAGGCATACGCCAAACGGGATCGGATGATCTCCTCACCGGCGTTCATCGAGCAAACCCTAGCGCTGGTCTCGGCGATCACGGATATCGATTTCTCGAAATACGACCTCGATTCAGTACTGCCGCATCTGACCACCAACGGTGAACAGGGCTCGCTCGACAAGTTCCAGCAATCGGGCAGCGGCAAGACGCTGCGGCAGCTGGTCTACGAATCGGCGGAATTCGACTCTTCAATCGAGCTGATCGGAACGCCCGACCAGGTTGCCGATCGGATGGGCGAGATCATCGAAGAAGTTGGCGGCGATGGATTCCTCATCACGATGCACAACCAGTCCGTGAGCCGAAGACAGGTTATCGAAGTCACTGACGGTCTCGTTCCGGCGCTTCAGCGGCGAGGCCTTGTGCGCACCGAATACAAATATCCAACGTTGCGCGAAAATCTCAGAGACTTCTGAGACTCCGTGATGATCCGGAGCTTCCACCCGACGGCGGCGCTATCGCGTAGCCGACAAAGACAAACGGATGAAGGCGTCCGGTTCAGCGAGCAGCGGACCATCGGGATCGAGCATGCACATGAAGCAGGAGCGAAAACGACGGATGTATATCGGCGGCACGGGATCTCGAATGCAACCTTTTACAGGTAGAGGACCAGGTAACGCTTCCGCTTCAAGCGTTAGACGTTCACCACGAGGCGAAGGGAAGCCGTCTGGGCAATTCGGCAACTGGAAGCGGAGACTTAAAAGGATGGGATGGACCGAGCCCCGTTTTCTAAAGACGGCCTCATAATGGGCCAGGATGGTAATCTCGACCATCCGCAACAGAAACACGGGGAGGGTCCAAGGTGAAGGTTAAAACACTCGGTATCGACTTGGCAAAGGAGACGTTCGGACTGCATGGCGTAGACGCCCTTGGGCGAGTGGTGGTGCACAAGCGGGTCACGCGCAAACAGCTGCTGGGTTTTCTGGTCAAGCTCGAGCCGTGCCTGGTGGGGCTGGAAGCGTGCGGCTCGGCGCACTATTGGGCGCGAGAGATCGAAAAGCTCGGCCACACGGTTAAGCTGATGAGCCCGCAGTTCGTCGTACCCTACCGCAAGGGCAACAAGAATGATCCCAACGACGCCGAGGCGATCTGCGAGGCGGTAACCAGGCCGTCGATGCGCTTCGTACCAATTAAGAACGAAGAACAACAGGATCTGCAGGCGCTCCATCGGGTGCGTGAGCAGTTAGTCAAGAACCGCACTGCACTGGCTAATCAGATTAGAGGGCTATTGCGTGAGCGCGGAGTAGTGGTGGCACAAGCGATCGCCCGGCTCCGCGCGGCCTTGCCGATGATCCTGGAGGACCAGAGCAATCGCCTGAGTGCGCTTATGCACGAGCTTTTGGGTGAGTTGGCCGAGCGGCTGCGGATGCTCGACGACCGTCTGCGGCAGTACGACCAGCGGATCGCGCGCTGTTGCCAGCAGGACGAGCGGTGCCGGCGGCTGGTTAAAGTCGAAGGTGTCGGTCCGCTGGTGGCGACGGCTGTGGTCGGGGCGATAGGTAATGCGCAGCAGTTCACCAACGGCCGCGAGTCTCAGCGCCTGGCTGGGGCTGGTGCCACGCGAGCACTCCAGCGGCAAGCGCACGATGTTGCTTGGCATCAGCAAGCGCGGCAATCGTTACCTGCGCACACTGCTCATCCCTGGGGCACGAGCTGCCGCGCGCGTGGCCGAGCGCAAACGCGACGCGCGAAGCATCTGGCTGAGTCGGCTTAAGCTAAGAGGCGGGCCTAACGTGGCGGCGGTGGCCCTGGCCAACAAGAACGCACGAGTGCTGTGGGCACTGCTGGCGCGCGGTGACTCCTATCGGGTGCGGCCAGCGATGGACCGAGCATCTGCAGCCTGACAGGAGAAAATCAAGAACTGGAGTAGTACCTGCCGAAGGTTGCGAAGAGAGTCTTGCAATGTTGATGGCGAACCGGTCAGGACCGGCGTCTTCCGAACCTGTGAATTTCCAAGGCCCTTTGAGGCCGGCAAAACGGTAAGGCGATGAAGACGCGCGGAAATCCATCAGGGCCCGGGGCAAGCACACGGCCCCATTTACAGAGGCCGTATATACGGATGCAACCGGTATCACGTCATCACGCTCAAGACCCCTTTGCACAGGGGAGTATACCGCAGTTGACTAACAATGAATATCCGCCTATTGTTTCCTCGACAGGCCGGAAACTCCAAGCAGGGTCAGCGGTATTAGACTTCCTGATGGCCCTGCTGTTCTTTTACGGCTTCCCTTTCCTTGCGGCGTCGCCGCGCGAATCGCTGCTTTTGCGCCCGATAGTGCGGACTCGATTTCAGTTCGTAGGCTTTGCAGATGTAGCAGTAGAAGTGAAGGATTTTTTGGGCATAGCTCACGGCTTCTCTCCCACTAAGATTTGGATAGGGCAGCCAAGCGCGGATTCTGGGGCCGTCGTAAAGGAAGGGGTTCGCATGTTGTGCCGCTCCACTTTGATGCCTTCGGCTCGGAGAGTTTCTTCCAATAGCTCCGCTCGGTCGGCGTCCTTACTGCTCACGCTCTGGGCGGTTTCGATCCAGACGCCGAGAATAACGCGGTCGTATGACTTTACGCCGCCCCCTCCGACATTCCAGCCAGCTAGTTGGAGGACTGTCGCCAGCTCATCGGCGAACCGCATCATCTCCGAATCATGCCTGCAAACAAAGATTGGCACGGGCGTTTCCGGCCCCCTCAATTTAAGTTTGGACGCAATGGCTTTTGCCGATTCCCCAAAGAGTCGCCTTGGAGCACGCTTTTCTTCAAGTCTCAGTCGCTCCAAACGTTCATTCTCTAATGCTTTTTCCGCTTCGATGGCCTTAAGGCGCAACTGGGCCAATTCTTCCTCGTCGAATTTCTGGATTGTCCGCGATACGCGGTACACCCAGAATGACGCCAGCACTTCAATGCTGACTCCTGCCAGCACCAGTTTGGCGCCCGAGTCGCGCAATCCTTCCAGCGCGAGTCCAATCGCGATGAGCGCGCCACCGAATATCGAAGCGCCTTCCAGGCCTGCAAATATACGCTTCCAGCGTTTTTTAATTTTGTCTGTGGTCATTCTGCTTACGCTGTGTAAGTTGGTGGCGCTTCATCTGGAGAGGCGGGACAAGATCGAGCCGCGATGGAAGTAGGAATGCAAACTCCAATTGAATCGGCTTCGCTGGCGTCGCTCCCATCGCCTGAAGCGCGCGCCAGTCGTTGCGCTTCAGCATCCTGCTATCGCTTTGCCGAATATGTCGGCTTCCTTGCGATTGTTGAATCGGAATTGAAACTCCGCGAGGTACAGCGGCAGATATTTTTTGCTTACGCTGTGGTACGCGCCCATGACTCCGCGCTTGAACAAACTCCAAAACGATTCAATCGAATTTGTGTGAACGACGCCGCGCACGTACTCGCCGGAGCTATGGCGAACGACCTGATGCGGCAATGCGGACTTATCTCCGCCCATTCCGAGCAGGCGATAGCCGGAATGCTCATCGGTCGCGATCAGATCGACGCGCTCGCGATTCACGGCCTTGCGAACGAAACTATCGAGCGTGATCGTGTCTGTGTTTTCGATCATTCGGCAGACAACGCTGCCTTTGCGCGCGATAGCGCCGATGACCGCAACCTTGCCCTTGGTGCCGGTCAGGTCAAGTTCTCTGCGCTTCTTGGCGTGCATGTTGTGGGCCTTGCCGCCGTGGTACATCTCGTCCACTTCCACGATCCCCATCAATTGCTGAAAATCTGGATCGTGGAGCGACGCGCGGAGCCGCATGCACATATACCAAGAAGTTTTGTAGGAGCCATAGCCAAGCATCCGGTGAATCTGGAGCGCACTGATGCCCTTCTTGGACGTGAGCATCAGGTGCAGAACCTTAAACCACTGGAGCAACGGCTTTTTGGTTTCCTCGAAAATGGTTCCTGTCTTGAGCGAGAAGCGATAAGGCGAGCGCGGCTTGGGCCCGCACTTCATACACTGCCAGTGCCACGGACGCGCTTTGCTTTCGTAGACGTGATCATTGTTACAGCGCGGGCACTGAACGCCCTTGGGCCAGCGGCGCGCAAGCAGGTACATCCAGCACGCTTCCTCGTTCGGAAACAAGCGCTCGAATCCAGCCAACGTCATTTGGGCGACAAATCGAGGTTCGTTCATAATGCAGAGATTAGCAAAAACACAGGTGTTAGTCAACTGCGGTATACTCCCCTTTGCACAGGGGCTGGGTCCATATAGGAAATTCCGGTGCAGACTCGGCCAGTTTGGACGGAGCGTAGGAAACTATTACCTTCCCGGACCGCAGCCGGCCGGTAGCGGCCCGCGCCGTCATCGCTCGATTGGAGGAGACCGATGGCTGGACCTCTCGGTCACATCAAAGTTCTGGAACTTGCCCGGGTGCTTGCCGGGCCTTGGGCGGGGCAGACGCTGGCGGATCTCGGCGCCAGCGTGATCAAGGTGGAAAAGCCCGGCGTCGGAGACGATACCCGTGCGTGGGGACCGCCTTTCGCCAAAGGGCCGGACGGCCGTCCGACGCGGATTTCCGGCTATTTCCTTTCGACCAATCGTGGAAAGCGCTCCGTGACGATTGATTTTACACGTCCCGAGGGGGAGCGCTTGGTGGAAGAGCTTGCCCGTGGCTCCGACGTGCTGATCGAGAACTTCAAGGTCGGAGGACTTACAAAGTACGGCCTCGATTACCCATCGCTCAAGGCAATCAACCCGCGCCTGATCTATTGCTCGATTACCGGCTTCGGACAGACCGGGCCTTACCGCCATCGGCCGGGTTACGATTTCATGATCCAGGGTATAGGCGGCCTGATGAGCTTTACCGGAGAGGCGGACGGGCGCCCCGGCGCCGGCCCGATGAAAGTTGGAGTCGCGGTCACCGATGTCTTCACCGGGCTTTACGCGACGATCGCCATTCTTGGAGCGCTGACTCATCGCGACCGCACCGGCGAGGGACAATACATCGATCTCGCGCTGCTCGACGTTCAGGTTGCCGTGCTCGCCAATCAGGCGCTGAACTACCTGGTTTCCGGCGTCTCACCGGTGCGGCTCGGCAATGCTCATCCCAACATCGTTCCCTACCAGGCGTTTCCGACCAGCGACGGATACATCATTCTGGCGATCGGCAACGACGGCCAGTTCGCGCGCTTCTGCGAGATTGCCGGAACGTCCCGAGATCGCGCGAGATGAGAGATTCCTCAACAACGAAGTCCGGGTAGCGCATCGCGACGAACTGGTCGCGATCGTGTCCGACATCATGGCCGCGAAGACGAGTGCGTACTGGCTGCGCGCGCTCGAAAAGGCGGAGATCCCGTGCGGACCGATCAATACCCTGGCGCAGGTGTTCGCCGATCCTCAGGTGCAGGCGCGCGGGCTCAAAATCGAGCTCCCGCATCCGACTGCGGGATCGGTTCCATCCGTAGCGAACCCGATCAAGTACTCTTCGACGCCGCTTGCCTTTGAGTTGGCCCCGCCCGAACTCGGTGCGCACACCCGGATGGTGCTGCACGAGGAACTGGGACTCTCGCTCGAGGAAATCGAACGACTGCGCGAAGCGGGCATCATCTGATCCGATGATTCGGATGCTCCGATGATTTGCCTCCTTGCGCGCGCGAAGCCAGCTTCCTTGCGATTTAATCTTGCGCGCTAAAGTATAGGTAGAGGTGATTCGGTCTGGCCTCGCTTTCACTCGGCTGCTGCGCGTCCGACATGGTAGTCTTCCTTATTCCTTTCCTCTCGCGCCCAATGCGAGACCCACCGCCCTGTCCCTTATATGGACCCAGCCCCGAGCGAAAGGCGATTGCCTGGTGGAGGGTGAATCGGCCTTTCCTCTGGACCGCCACCGCCGAGTCCATCCTCGATAAACTCCAACGTCTTTGTAAACTTATTAACGGGACACAACACTAGGCTGCGGGCGCTAAACTCCAGCGTTTTCGCACTTGTCGGAGTTCTGAGTATGCACAGGGAGAAGATTGAGGAATGAGGCCATTTCTTACGCAGAGTGTTGAGACCACGCGTCGAACACATCGTCGAGCCCAAGCCTTTTCTCAACGTCCGGCTAGGCTTTTCCCACCCGCTCTACTGCGGCCTTCAGCGCACGCTGTGTAAGGACATCCACCATCTGACGGCGGAAGTTCGCCGAAGCATGCACGTCGTTGGACGGGTCCGAAGACTCGCTCGCCTTCTTGCCCGCCTGCTTCAGCACCGCGTCCGTCAACTCCTGGCCTTTGAGCAGTGCTTCGGCGCCCGACGCACGGATGGGTGTTGGCCCCACCCCGGCCATACTGATCCGCGCATCAGCGCACTTGTTTCCCTTCATCGTTAGCGTCGCCGCAACCGCGGCGATGGCGAAGTCACCCGGCCTTCGGCACAACTCCTCCAATCCCCATCCGCTGTTTGGCGGTAAAGCGGGAATATGGATTTCAGTAAGTATCTCGCCGTCCTTCAGCGCACTGGCGAGGTAGGTCACGAAAAAGTCCCTGGCCTTGACGGTCTTGCTGCCGGATGCGCTCACGACTTTCATCTCGGCATTAAGCAACAGCGCTATCATCGGGAATTCCGCCGCCGGATCCGCGTGCGCCAAGCTGCCGCCAAAGGTGCCGCGATTGCGGATCGCGAGATGCCCGACCTGCTCCGCCGCGGCCGCAAGGATCGGGCACTTCTCGCGGATCAGGTTCGAGGTTTCGATCGCGCGATGTCGCGTCAGAGCGCCAATACTCAGTCCGCCTTTGTCTTCTTTGAGAAAATCAAGTTCTTTCACCCGGTTGATATCGACCAGAACTTCCGGATGCAGCAGCCGGAAGTTAAGCATCGGGGTGAGGCTTTGGCCTCCGGCCAAAACCTTCGCGTTCTCGCCGCCGGCGCTCAAATGCCGAACGGCTTCATCGACGGTGCGGGCGGCTATGTACTTAAACGCTGGCGGTTTCATGCGTCTCTCTCCCTCAGTCCTGCAGAGGCAACGTAATACTCCGGTGAATTACCAATACGCGTTCTAGCGAGCGCAGCAGATATTGACCTCGATACGCATCACTCACCGATTCGACTGCTCTCACACATTGGCCGATGCGCGAGGCTTTTTATTCTTAGGCGGCGGACTTGGCGCGCATTTGCTTCGCGCCTTCGCGCACCGCGGTCACGATATTCTGATAGCCGGTGCAGCGGCAGATATTTCCGGACAGCCCGGAGCGGATCTCATCTTCACTGGCGAGCGGAGCTGTTTGGACCAGATCCATCGCCGTCATCAGCATGCCCGGCGTGCAAAACCCGCACTGCAACCCGTGATTGTCCCAGAACGACTGCTGCAGGGGATGAAGGCGAGGCCCGTCGCTCAAGCCCTCAACGGTAGTGATATCGCAGCCGTCAGCCTGCACCGCGAACATCAGGCACGATCGTACACTCTCTCCGTTAAGCAGGATGGTGCACGCTCCGCATACCCCGTGCTCGCAGCCGAAGTGCACACTGGCAAGCTTTAGTTCCTCGCGCAGAAAATCGCCGAGCAGCATTCTTGGCTCGACTTCGCGCTCACAGGCGACGCCGTTGATCTTGACTGTTACTTTGTGCTTCTGCAGCATACCCTCTCTCCCACGTTGTGAAATACGCTCGTGGCTCTCTACGGCCGATCCGGCCACTTCTGCTGAGCGGCTACGTTGTACTGATAGTGAGTCGGCTCCTCGAAAGGCGGATTCTCGAACCTTCGCCGATACGGGAGGAGTTCCCGGAAAAGCGCTCCCGTCTGCTCGTGCGCGGCGGTAGTTTCCACCGACTCCGCACAAAGCATTTCCTCGATCCTGGCTTTGTCGAAGCCCCGGTGACGGCCGCCGTGATACCTGACCCTGCCGCCGATAATCACGGTCTCTACATCGCGGGCGGCGCCCGCGTGCAGGAGCGCCTCTATCGGCGGGATCGCGTTGGACAGCGCAGGGCCGGTGATACAACGATGGCGCATGAGGACGATATCGGCTGCGGCGCCGGGAACCAGTTTCCCGATCGAATCGCCGAACCCTGTCGCCGTGGCGCCTACTATCGTGCCCATCGCAAAAACCTCCGCCCCATCAAGCGCCGCTCCGTCGAATCCGGGTTGGCGATGGAGGTTGGCGCACAGGCGCATCTCCTCAAGGAAATCCTCTTCGCCGCCGAGGATCGAATTATCGCCACCGAGTGCCACGCGCACGCCCCGCCGCCGCATGCGTGCAACCGGTGCGATACCGCTTTTCAATCGAAGATTCGAACTCGGGTTATGGCACACGGTTACGCCCCGATCGGCGAAGCAGTCTATATCCGCGTCTTCAGTCCAGACCGCGTGCGCAACCGAAACGTTGGGCCCGAGGACGCCAAGCCGATCGAGGTGCACACCCCACGATTCGCCGAACGCGCGCAGTGCGTACGCTCGCTGGTAAGGAGTTTCCAGCAGATGCATGTGGACACCGCCGCCAAGCTCATCGGCTTCGCGATAGCAGCGCTGGAGCTCCTCGGGCGAAACCCACTGCGGCGCAACCGGTCCGTGCAGGATGCGGACTGCGGATGCTCCCTCACCCACGCCCTGGTACAGGCGCGAGAGTCGGCGAATCTCTGCGAAAACCGGTGCGGAATCGGGCGGCCCAGCGGGCCCCAGCATCGCCTCGACTCGCCGCCGCAACTCCGCGGGAAGGGTGGCGAGAAAGGCTGGGTCATCATATGAGAGGAAGTTGCGCGTAAAGATGCTGACTGCGAAGCCGACCCTCAGCCCGGTATCTAAGTAGGCGCGGATTGTAGCTTCGAGTTCGTCCGGGTTGCCGGGATCGCGTGGATAGTGACTGTGAAGCGCGGTCGTGACTCCGGATTCGATAAGCCGGAGGTTCTGGTAAACCGTGTCGTAGTATGGATCGAGCCCAGCCTGCCCCATCAGGGTGTAAATCCAGGGCTCGAGCGAATCATCGAGCGCGCCCAGACGAAACCAACCGATACCCCGCCCGTGAGTGTGCGCGTTCACCAGCCCGGGCAGAATCCAGTAGTCGCTGCCGCCCAACTCGACAGCATCCGGATGGTTGGTGGCGGGCGCGCCCGCGGGGCCGACCGCCACAATCCGGCCGTCCCGCACAAGCACGGCAGCGTCACGTAGTTCACCAGCGCGCGGCCGGCTCGCATCGGTAAACGCCACAGCGCCCCGAACCCGCATCACGGGCGTCTCCCGCTCGAGTAACTCTACTGCGGTATTCGCCATCGGGCGCCTGCGCCTCAGACGTACGGCGCAACCTTCTCCATAAGGATGCGCATTGACTTTTGGACAAGCTCGGTAGGGAGGCCGACAAACTGGATATGGGCGACGAAATGCGTGATGCCCATTTCCTTGTATTCCTTCAGCGCCTCGATTACCCGCTCCGGGCCGCCAGCGACAAATCGGTCCTGCACCAGGTGATCGAGCAAATCGGTGCGGCTTGGAGGAAGGACATTCCCCTCATCGTCGACCAGATGCTCCCATGAGAGGTATTTTTCGAACTCCTCCCTCATCGTCTTGCCCGCCTCCTCACACGCCTTCTTGTCGGTTTCGGAGACGTATAATTCACGCCAGATACCGATTTGCGCGCGCCTAGGGTCACGGCCGGTCTTGCTATACTCCTCGTGAAAAGCCTTTATGTTGCTGCGAATGATGTTCAGCGGTTGCTTGGGATCCGCGAACCAGCCATCAGCAACCTCGCCGGCGATCCGGACGGCCGAGGTTTTTTCGCCCGAGATCCAGATCGGTGGATTGGGCTTTTGCAGGGGCTTGGGACGCAGCGAGACATCATGGAGCTTCCAGTGCTGCCCATCGTAGTTGACATGATCCTCCGTCCACAGCTTGCGGATAATCGTCGCGCCTTCGCGGACGCGGGAGGCGCGCTCCTTGCGGCTGACCCCGAAGCCCGCGAACTCCTCCTTGCGGAACCCCTGCCCCATACCGAAGACCAGCCGTCCGTCGGAGAGCACATCGAACACCGCGCATTCTTCCGCCACGTGAATGGGATGATAGGCTAGCGGGAACAGGTTGATTCCCGGGCCCATGCGCATCTTCTTGGTTTGCGCGGCGAGGAACGAGCAAGCGATCAGCGGTGACGGAACAATGTCGTTCTCCTCGAAATGCTGCGATGAGATCATCATGGTCGTGAAGCCGAGCTGCTCGGCGAGCTGGATTTCTTTGAGGGCGATGTCGAAGCTATTGCGCAGCGACCGCCCGGGCTCCGAGCCAACGGTATAAGCGACTCCGAATTCCATCACGCCGCCTCCTTGCCGCGGACCTGCGCGGCCAACTGGTGCACACGCTCCGGAGTCAGTGGATATCTGCCAATTGCGACTCCCCCGAGTGCATCCGAAACCGCGTTGACGATCGTGGCCGGAGCGGAGATGACACCGCCTTCGCCCATGCCCTTGAATCCTCCCGGCACCATCGCCGAAGGCGTCTCGACATGGCCAACTGTGATGTTGGGCATGTTCGAGGCGGACGGAACCAGGTAATCCATGAAAGAGACGGCAAGCGGTTGGCAGTTCTCGTCGTATGGAATTTCCTCGAACAGCACCGCCCCGAGGCCCTGGGCAACGCCGCCGTGGATTTGCCCTTCGATCAGCGTGGGGTTGATCATCCGCCCGCAATCCTCGACCACGACGTACTTGAGGATGCGTAGCTGGCCCGTTTGCGGATCAATCTCGACTTCTCCGATATGCGTCGCGTTGGAATACGTCAGCAGCGGCGGATCGTAGGTCGCCGTCAGCTCGAGTCCCGCGTCTTCGCCTTCGGGCAGGAGTCCGGCGCGGTTGTACACTACCGCGCGCGCAATCTCCTTGATCGACATGCGTTTGTTGGGGACCCCCTTTACGCTCACCCACCCGTCCTTCATCTCAACGTCCTTGACGCCGACTTCCATCAGGTGCGCGGCAACGCGTTTGATCTTCTCTCTCATCCGCTCGCATGCCACTACCAGTGCGCCGCCGCCGGTGACCGTCGATCGGCTACCCCATGTGCCCCATCCGAACGGCGTCTTGCTGGTGTCGCCCAGCACGATCGTGACGTCTTCGATCGGCACACCGAGTTCCTGAGCCGCGACCTGTGCAAACACAGTTTCCTGCCCCTGCCCGTGAGAATGCGTCCCCAGCGCTACGGTCACCTGCCCTCCGGGATCGAACCGCATGTGCGCGGATTCGTAGGACGACATGTCGACACCAATCGAGTTCCAGAACTTCGATCCGTAGCCGGTCTGCTCGTTGTAGGATGAGATCCCCACCCCGCGGTAAATCCCTTTTGCGCGGAGCGCCCGATGTTCCTTTTTGAGTTCGTCGTAGTGGATCAGCTCCAAGGCCTTTTCCAAGCACTCGGAGTAGCCGCCCGGCTCGTAGTACATGCCCGCGGCCGACGTGTACGGGAACTGCTCCTTCTTGATCATATTCCTGCGGAACAGTTCGACCGGATCCTTGCCCATCCTGTGCGCGGCGAGATGGATCAAGTGGTCGATCGTAAGAGCCGCAACCTCGCCGCCTACGCCGCGATAAACTGCAAGCGTGGGTTTGTTAGTAGCCACCGCGTAGGCAGTGAATTGGTAGTTCTTGATATGGTACGGGCCGGGGATCATCTCGCCGACCTGTATTGGCTCGAAAGAAGACGGGAACGGATAGGGGCAATAGGCGCCGGCATCGCCGACGATTCGCGCCTTGACTCCGAGGATGGTCCCCTCCTTGTCCACCGCCAGCTCGGCGTCGACGAATTCTTCCTTGGCGTGGAAGGAAGCAGAGAAGGCTTCCTGGCGGTCCTCAATCCAGCGGGCCGGGCGTCCGAGCTGCATGGATACCCAGCACGTAATCGGCTCCTCGGGGAAAATGTGACACTTTAAACCGAAGCCGCCACCAACATCGGGAGCGATCACGGTAATCTTGTGATCGGGGAACCGCAAAATACCGGCGAGCTGGGTGCGGACCAAATGCGGCACCTGGCTCGAAGTCCAGACCTGGAGCTTCTTGAGCCCCGGGTCGTAACTGGCCAGGCAACCGCGCGTCTCGAGCGGTAGTGCCTGATGGCGTCCGGTGTGGAAGTGTTGCTTCACCACCAGCGCCGCTTTGGCAAAGGCTCCGCCGACATCACCCGAGCTGTGCTCGACGTGCTCCATGATGTTGTCGCCCCATTCCTCATGCACCAGGGGGGCGCCAGGGAGCACCGCCTTTTCGACATCCGCCACCGGCTCCAGCTCTTCGAGTTCGATATCAACGAGTTCCAGCGCATCCTCCGCGATGTAACGACTTTCGGCGGCGACTACGCCGAGGATGTCGCCGACGAATCGCGCTTTATCGAAGGTGATGGGATACCATTCGCAGGCTTTGAAACGCGGCACTACTTTGGTCAGAATTGCGGGGCGAATCGGATCAAACAGGTTTCGGGTATCTGCCCCGGTCCATATACCGACCACGCCAGCAAGCTGCCGGGCGCGAGTTGTGTCGATTTTTTTTATCCTGCCGTGAGCATGGCGGCTTCGGATGAGGGCTAAGTGCACCATGCCCGGCACGACCATGCCCCCAACGTAATCTGCGGTGCCACGAAGGAATTTGGGGTCCTCAACTCGTTGGACTCTCGCGCCTATGTATTTCCCTGCGGGCATACAATAACCCTCCATGTGTTGTTGGCCCCGGTTTCAGCCAGTAAATCCCTTGGCAGAGCAATTGCCGAGCCAGCGGTCAATGTCGCCAAACGCAGGGAATTCCGACGGGGAAACCGAGGCCAGCTCACGAAATAAAGTGAGCGCTCTCGATTAATCGAGATCCAGCCGGTCCGGCGAGGGTGTTGGCTTTTCCCCTAGAGTTAAAGAGATGCTCGCTGCGAAAGAGTACTAAAGAGTACTCAGGAAGTGGGATGCGGGCGGCGGATGTTCAGGCGTGCCAAACGACTACGCAGAGTGTTCGGATTCAAGCCGAGCACCTCCGCGGCCCCATAACGACCATTGATCCTCCACCCGGTTGCGTTAAGCACGCTCAGGATATGGTGACTCTCTACCTCCTCAAGGGTGCGCATGATGTTCGCAGCCTGATACTCGCGCTTGCTGAGCGGAGTCTGGTCGGGTAGCACTGACTTCGGGTCGAATACGCCCTCGGGGTCGAGAACCAGTGCGCGCTGGATTACGTTTTCGAGCTCGCGGATGTTGCCGGGCCATTGGTATTTGGACATCGTGGATAATGCGCTTGGGCTCAGCGACGGAACGCTTCGCCCGATCTCCCGACTGTACATTTCAAGGAAATACCGGGTTAACGGCTCCAAATCTTCCGGTGTCTCACGCAGCGGCGGCATGCAGACCTTGAGCACGTTCAACCGGTAGTAGAGATCGGATCGAAATCGCCCGGCTGCAACTTCTGCTTCGACAGCGCGATTTGTGGCTGCGATCACACGGATATCGATGGGGATTGGTGCCTCACCGCCAACCCTCCCGATCTGACGATCCTGCAATGCACCAAGCAGCTTGACTTGGGTCTCGGGCGGAATTTCGGTGACCTCGTCGACAAACAAGGTGCCGCCGTTTGCTTGCTCGAAGCGTCCGATGTGGCGACAATTTGCGCCCGTGAATGCGCCTTTCTCATGGCCGAACAACTCGCTCTCGATCAGTTGCGAGCTAAGTGCGGCGCAGTCGCATTTGACAAACGGCCCAGTCTTGCGGTGACTCCAATCATGGAGCATCCGGGCCATTATTTCCTTGCCGCTCCCGGTCTCACCGATCAGCAGTACAGTCGCATCGGACCTCGCGATCGCCATGGTCCGGTCGAGCGACGACCGAATTGAGGGGCGGACCAACGGAAAATAAGTTTGGGACAGCCTCTCTCTGACGCTTTTCTGGCGAACTACGCCGCCGTGGTGCCGGTCCTCGCCGACGAGCTTCGGAAGCCTGTTAACCCTGACCAGAGCGGTCGCGATGTGGCTGGCTAGCCCGCAAAGCAGACTGATGTGCATTTCGGGATTGCCCGATAGCTGCCGGCTGTCTGTGTTGAACGTCCCGAGGCAAGTGCCGTTGGCTGTTACGGGTACCTGGGCTGCAAACCGCAGCCCCTCCTCCGCAAGCGGCCCGTCCTCGAAGAATCTTGAGTTTCTTTCCAGGCTGTAGAGGTATGGCCGCCCAGAGTCGAACGCCATGCCTGTTCTGCTGCCGCTATGAGGGATTAACCAGCCCTTGCCCAGCCTGCTCTCCTTCTGCAGGGCAAGCGCGACCAGCTCAAACTGGTTACGCTCCGCGTCGTAGAGAGTGAGGCTCGCGCGGTCTATTGGTAAAAAATATTGTAGCCCGCGTGCCAAGGCCTCGAAGAACAGATTAACGTCGACAGCGTCGGCCAACAGCCTCGCGATTTCAAGCAGTAGATTTTCCTGGCTTTGTCTCGAATACGTACCCGTTCGCCCGTACGGCAGCCGCGAATCTGCTTTTTCCTGCATCGCCAAACCCTGGGTCTATGAGCAGACCGAATTCGGTCGCTTAGCCCTGCCAACAGCGCTGAGTCCCACGCTCCTAATACGCAAGCACCTTCATCCCAAGCAAGCCTCCTTGTCAACGCGGGCCGAGGCCTGGAAAAGCTGCCGACTCAAAGCAACATCGGGGCGCCGCGGTAACGATCAATGCCGCCAACGGTGTTGACATCGCACGTGTGATATGAGAACCGAGCGCATCGGCCGGTCGAAAAAACGGATCGCCGGGCTGAGCTCGGAGCCGGCGAAGCTTGCGAAATGTTTCGCTGGTGTGCAACCAAACCGTAGCAGGATTTGACTAGAACGCTGGCGCCATGTTTCCGGCGGGTGTCCGCGACGGTCGCGTAAGGAGCAGTCGATGGCGTGGCTTATCCTAGTGATAGCGGGCTTGTTTGAGACGGCCTGGGCGATCGGCTTGAAATACACAGACGGCCTTACGCGCTTGTGGCCGAGCCTGTTTACGGCGGTCGCTATGGCTATAAGCCTGGCGCTACTCGGAGTCGCGCTCAAAACTATTCCGGTAGGAACCGCTTACGCCGTATGGACGGGCATCGGCGCGCTCGGCACCGTCATTCTGGGCATCCTGCTGCTTGATGAACCATCGGATTTCAAACGCCTTGTATGCATTAGCCTTATCGTCTTGGGCATCGTGGGACTTAAGATGGTCTCGCCCCACTGAGCAGGCCGTGATTCGTGTCCCGCGCGGCCATCCTTCAGAGCAAGAGAGCAGACATTCGGCCCAACAACGCAACTGGGCGTAAAAGTTCTTCAAAACGCGTCTCGCAGGTTACGGCAGCTCATCTGAAGTTATCTGCATAGGAAAGACGCTGACTTTTCGCCGGTCGAGACTATGCCAGATTACGCTGTAGAAGCTGCGAGTGGGCACTCAGGGGGCACTGGACTATAGGCGGGGTCGCCTCGCCCGCGTACGACGGCTCACGAGCTTGAATTTCACGACGTGCAAAAGAAGACTCGTGGATTTTTGGCTCTTTTCGTGGCATATGGTTTGCGCGGAGGAGGTGATGCTTGCGTGAAACCTGCAGTGAACATTTCTGATCGTCTCCAAGAATCCTTCGCCAGCCAATTCGAGCCTGACACGCTCTTGCCGGTCCAGTACTACGAGCTGACAAGGCGTCGCAACTTGCTGGAGGGCGAGCGCAAGCTGATGTTCGCGGTGCTCGAAGACGCGATCGACTGTTATCTCAAGAACATGAACGCGAAGAGCCGCTGGCGCCGGATTCTCTTCTACGAAGTGCAGAACTGGATGAACGCCACAGACCGAGCCGGCCTGTTTAGCTACGAGACGGTATGCGAGGCCTTCGATATTGACGCGAAGTCGCTCCGGACGGCCTTGAAAGAACAACTAAGACGCCAGCCCCAAAATCCGCTGTGGCTGCCGAATACTCAACCCTGACGTAGTTATGATGCAGTCCGCCCAGGACTGCCAGCGCCACGATATTGCCGACCGGCTGTGCGCGCCGGAAGTTCGGCGCGTCCGTCTCCAATGAAAGATGGGTGTTGTCCCTCCTCAAAACTTAATTCGCACGGATTCATTGGTGGTGTCGAACGCCTGGCGATAGCCTGCCTTCATGGCGACGCCGACAAGCGGAGCGGTCCCGGTCGCCCGAAGCGAACCTCGATCCCGCACCGCGCTGCTATTGGAAGCGATCGCTCTCCGCCATCAAATTGCTGTGCTGGAGCGCAGCCAAACTCATCGCCCCTGCTTCCGTCGTATTGATCGCCTGTTTTGGATCTTGCTGTCGCGCTGGTGGCCGCAATGGCGCGAAAGCCTGGTGATCGTCCAGCCCGAGACCGTCTTGCGCTGGCGCCGAAACGGCTGGTCAGCGATCTGGAGAAATCGATCACGTGGTCGCTGGCGAGGTGGGCGTCCCAGGGTTTCCAGTGAGGTCCGCTACCTGATCGCACGGATGGCTCGTGAGAATTTTCTCTGGGGTGCGCCACGGATCCATGGCGAATTTCTCATGCTCGGAATCAGCATCTCCCAAGCCACCGTGTCGCGCTACCTGCCGGCACCTGTGCCTCCCGAAAACCTTCTCCGGGATGACGCGCGGATGGGCGTACGATAAGGAAGCGGCCGATGGTCGCGTTTCTGACCCAGCTGGTGCTTGCTATCCGGTCGCGGTTCGCGCGGCGAGCGCGGCTTGAGGCCGAGAATCTGATCCTGCGCCAACAGTTGGTAGTTCTACGGCGCAAGTCCCCGACGCGCGTGAGACTATGGAACATCGATCGCTTGCTGTTGGTATGGCTTTATCGACTGTGCCCGTCGCTGCTGGACGCGATCATCGTAGTCCAGCCGGAGACCGTGATCCGCTGGCACCAACGTGGTTTCCGCGCCTACTGGCGCTGGAAGTCCCGCCGCGTCGGGGGCCGTCCACGGATTGATTGCGACATTCGAGCGCTGATCCGGCGGATGAGCCGCGAGAACCCGCTGTGGGGCGCACCTCGAATCCACGGCGAATTGTTGATGCTTGGAATCGAAGTCGCGGAATCAACCGTCGGCAGGTATATGGTCCGGCGCCGTCGCCCACCGTCTCAGGGTTGGAAGACTTTCCTACGCAATCATGCCGCCGGCATTGCTTCGCTGGATCTGTTCGTGGTGCGAACGATTTCGTTCAAGCTGCTCTACGGCTTGGCGATCCTGCGTCACGCCCGCAGGCGGCTAGTCACGATCAGCGTCACTACCAATCCGACTGCCCAGTGGATCGCTGGGCAGGTAACTGACGCTTTCCCCTGGGATGAAGCGCCAAGTCATCTGATTCGCGACCGTGACGGGGCCTTCGGCCCAGTGTCATATATGGACCCCGCCCGCGCGCAAGGGTGATTGGTGGCTGAGGGAACGGTTGCAGTCATATATCCGGCCTTTGGATCGGGCACTATAGGTTATGGCCCGTGGCCCTGATGGAATGCGCGCGCCTGGGTCTCTGATCAACGCCGCGGCCTCGTGACGATGGGCCCTGACACACCACAGAGTAGCCAGGCGCCGGTCCGACCATTCATCGGCCTCACAGTGCGCAGTTCGCGCCGAGCGGGAGGAGTTGGCGGCGGACTTGGTAGAGGTTGGCCAGGGCAAACACAGTCTGAGCGCGGGCCAGGTTCTTGGCCAGGCCCCGATACCGTACTTTAGCGAAACCCCACAGTTGCTTGATGACCCGAAACGGATGCTCGCCACGAGCCCGGGTGCGCGAGCGTGCCCGGTTGATCATCCGCCAGCGTTCGCTCAACGGCCGCTGCGAGGTCGGACGCCGATTGATTCGGTAGCGCACGCCGCGGGCTTCGTCGGCCTGCCGGTCAGCTTCCTTCCAGTACGCCTGGTCGCCGAACAGTTCTCGCTCCTGCCCGTGCAGCAGCTCGGGCAAGCTGGCTGAGGTCGGCGCAGCCGCAGTTGGTCGCTCGCACGGTGTGCACGATGCCGCGCCGGTCCGCTCCGATGTGCAGCTTCATCCCGAAGTGCCAGTTCCTGCCCTTGCGGGTCTGCTTCATCTCGGGATCGCGCGTCGCAGCTCGCGTTCTTGGTCGAACTCGGCGCCGCGATGATGGTCGCGTCCACGATGGTGCCCGCGCGCAGCAACAGCCGCCGCTCTTCCAGCGGGCCCGCAATCGCGTCGAAGATGCCCTTGGTCAGCCCGTGCTGCTCCAGCAGGTGGCGAAAGCGCAGAATCGTGCTCTCGTCCGGCACCACCTCGTCGCCCAGTTCCACACCGCGCGAACCGGCGCATCGACTCGCTGTCGTAAATCGCATCCTCGGCCTGCGGGTCCGAAAGGTTGAACCACTGCTGCAGGAAGTAGATCCGCAGCATCTTCTCCAGCCCCAGCGGCTGGCGCCCTTGTCCGGCTTTCGGATAATGCGGCTCGATCAGCGCAATCAGCCGCGGCCACGGAATCACCGCATCCATCTCGGCCAGAAACCGCTCGCGCCGGGTCACTTTGCCCTTCGATTCCAAGCCAGCGACGCGAACGTCCGTTGCTCGCCCATCACCGCACCTCCTCTCCTGCCGTTCAACCTGTTCCTTTGTACCTCAATCGATCAACTTGTGCAGAGATTCCCTAGAGAGTCGCGAAACGGCGGTCGCTTCGAGGAAATCTGGTCTAAGTGCCTGATTTTATTGGAGCCACCCGCCGGAGTCGAACCGGCGACATGCTGATTACGAATCATCGGGTCCGAAAGTAGAGACACCGATTGCTGGGGTAGGCTTCTGGTCGGCCAACTCTATGAGATTGCCGTTCTGCCGCGCTCGATTGTGCGGCGAATCTATGGCGAATCTCGATGACTGGATGCGCGGGCGGAAACGAGCAATGTGTGTGAGCTGCCGGAGAAGGAGCCGGCAGCTATGAAAAATCGCACGCCTTCCGCCGCGTCGGATCAACTCCCGCGAGAAATCGCCGCGCTGTCCGCCCTGAGCGTCAAGCATCTGAAAGATCGCTGGCGATCGTCGTACGGCACCGAGCCGCCGCGCCGAATCAGCCGAGAGTTGCTAACCCGTGCGCTTGCCTACCGTTTGCAAGAGCGCACATTCGGCGGCCTCAAGCCTTCCACGCGACGACTGCTCGAGCGCATCGGGGAGGGCCGCTCATCGAGCCGTCTCGTGGATGTCGCCTCGCATCGGAAGACCGCACCCGGAACCGTGCTGATCCGAGAGTGGAAGGGAACCAGCCACAGAGTAACCGTGCTCGACAATGGCGTCATCTATCGCGGACAGCGCTACCAGTCGCTCTCGGAAGTCGCCCGCGCGATCACCGGCACCCGCTGGTCCGGACCGCTGTTCTTCGGCCTTAAGGAGCGAGCAAAGGAGGCCGGCAATGGCTAACGCTTCGCTTAGGCGGTGCGCCATCTACACTCGCAAGTCCTCGGAGGAAGGTCTCGAACAGGACTTCAACTCCTTGCACGCGCAACGCGAGGCCTGCGAGGCATTCATCAAGAGCCAGGCCGGTGAGGGTTGGCGCCTCATCAAGACCGCATACGATGACGGCGGACTGTCGGGCGGGACCATGGAACGCCCTGCCCTGCTGCAGCTGCTGGCAGACATACGGCAGGGGCTGGTCGACGTAGTGGTGGTCTATAAGGTCGACCGCTTGACCCGCTCGCTCGCCGACTTCGCCAAGATGGTCGAGGTGTTCGACGCGCACGGCGTATCGTTCGTCGCAGTCACCCAGCAGTTCAACACCACGACTTCAATGGGCCGGCTCACGCTGAACGTTCTGCTTTCGTTCGCGCAATTCGAGCGTGAGGTGACGGGCGAGAGGATCCGGGACAAGATCGCCGCTTCGAAGAAGAAGGGAATGTGGATGGGAGGGGTCACGCCGCTCGGCTATGAGGTTCGCGAGCGTCGCCTGGTGGTTAACCCAGCCGAAGCCGCCATCGTGAGAGACATCTTCCAACGCTATCTCGAACTGGGCTCGGTCCGGCTCCTGAAGGATGACCTCGACCGACGCGGCATCTACTCCAAGGTCCGGCCATGGAAGGGCAGCACGCGGGGTGGTGGACCTTTTTCCCGCGGGGCGCTCTACAAGCTACTCGCCAATCCCATCTATTTTGGTGAGATCCGGCACAAGCAGATGTGCCATCCGGGCCAGCATGAGGCGATCATAGACCGCGAGCTCTGGCAGAAGGTGCAACAACTGCTCCGCGAGCGCACGGTTCGACATGGGACGCAGCCCTTCCACGCCGGCGCAAGTCCGCTTGCGGGTAAGCTGTTTGACGACAACGGTGAACCTTTATATGCCTGCGGAGCCGCAAAGGGTGAGCGGCGGCATCGTTACTACGTCTCGCGCAAGCTGGTGAGTGGTGCGGCCAGCCAGGTACAGGACGGTTGGCGTCTTGCAGCGCCGGAGATCGAGCGGTCGGTTGCGATGGCAGCCTCCCTGGTCTTGAAAGACCAGGCTGCGATTGCCGCTCTTGCACCAGGCGGGAGCCTCGCCCGCCGAAATCGATGCCGCGCGGAAGGCGGCGGAAGCTCGAAGCAAAGCGATCGAGGACGCTCCCCACGCAGCGGCTAGCGCTGCAGCCAGTCTGATCACGCGAGTCGAACTCGGCAAGGGCGGGCTTAATCTCTCGCTGAGCCTCGGAGGGTTGATTCCGCAAGAGGCTAAGCCTGCAAAGCTTCGGAGGTGCAGATCACGCGCTGCATTCCGCTCCAAATGAAACGGCGTGGGGTTGAGATGCGGTTGATTTTTCAAGGCGGAACCAATGACGTAAGGAGCAGAGATCCAGCGCTCCTTACGTCACTGGTTCCACCTTGAAAAATCAACCGCATCTCAACCCCACGCCGCATTTTGGAGCGGAATGCAGCGCGTGATCTGCGGCCTCCGCACCGTTTGCAGGCTTAGCCTCTTGCGGAATCAACCCTCCGAGGCTCAGCGAGAGATTAAGCCCGCCCTTGCCGAGTTTCGACTCGCGTAATTGGCTGCAGCGCTAGCCGCTGCGTGGGGACGGTCCTCGATCGCTTTGCTTCGAGCTTCCGCCGCTTCCGCGCGGCACCGATTTCGGCGGGCGAGGCTCCCGCCTGGTGCAAGGACTCGGCAATCGCAGCACATCTTCAAGACCCCGGGAGGCTGCCGGTCGCCGACTACGATCTCAGGCACTGCAGCGCCAACCGTCCTGTACACCTGGCTGGCCGCCGCCGCTCTCGCCAGCTTGCGCGAGACGCTAATAGTGCCGCCGCTCACCTTTTGCAGGGCATATAAAGGTTCACCGTTGTCGTCGAACAGGCTTACCGACGGACTTGCGCCGGCGCTGGCTGCGTGCGGTCAACGTGGCAGCTGCGCGCGGAGCAGCTGCTGCACCTTGGCCGGAGCTGGCGACCTCGATCGCCTCATGCTGGCCCGGATGGCACATCTGCTTGTGCCGATCTCACCAAAGAAAATAGATGGGATTGGCGGGAGTTAGGCTTAGAGCGCCCCGCGGGAAAAAGGTCCCACCACCCCGCGTGCTGCCCATGGCCGGACCTGGAGTAGATGCACATCAGGTCAAGGTCGTGCTTCAGGAGCCGGACCGAGCCCAGTTCGAGATAGCGTTGGAAGATGTTCACGATGCACCGGCTGGGTTAACCGCCGGAGACGCTCGCCGTTCAGCGGCGTGACCCCTCCCATCCACATTCCCCTTCTTCTTCGAAGCGGCGATCTTCTCGGATCCTTCTCGTCACCTCGATTGCACGAACGAAAGCAGAACGTTCAGCGTCAGCGGCCGTTGGAATCATGGGGTTTGAACTGCTGGGTGACTGCGACAAACGATACGCCGGTGCGCGTCGACGCCTCGACCATCTTGGCGAAGTCGGCGAGCGAGCGGGTCAAGCGGGTCAACCTTATAGACCGCCGCTACGTCAACCAGCCCCTGCAGTTATGTCTGCACAGCAGGGCTGTCACGGGCGGGGCGTTCCATGGTCCCGCCCGACGGTCCGCATGATTATGCGGTCTTGATGAGGCGCCAACCCCCTCACCGGCCTGGCTCTTGATGAATGCCTCGCAGGCCTGCGTTGCGCAGGGTGCAAGGAGTTGAAGTCCTGTTGGAAGACCTTCCTCCCGAGGACTTGCGATCCTGAGATGGCGCACGTAAGCGAACGTTTCGTCCCAGCCTCCTTTGCTCGCTCCTTAAGCCAAAGAACAGCGGTCGGACCAGCGGGTGCGGGTGATGCGCGGGCGATTTCCGAGAGCGACTGGTAGCGCTCGATGACGCCAGTGTGCGCGGCTACTCTGTGGCTGCCTCCTTCCCCACTCTCGATGAGCACGGTTCGGGTGCATCTCGATGCGAGGCGACATCCACGTCGATGAGCGGCCCCTGCCGATGCATCGGCGCTGGTCGCCGTGAAGCTGAGGCCGCCGAATGTGCGCTCTTGCAAAGGTAGGCAAGCGGGCGGGCAGGACAACTCTCGGCTGATTCGGCGCGGCGGCTCGGTCCATACGACGATCGCCAGCGAATCTTTCAGATGCTTGATTCTCAGGCGGGACAGCGCGGCGATTTCTCGCGGAGCTGAACCCGACGCGGCGGAAGGCGTGCGACCCATAGCTAGCTCTTCTCCGGCAGCTCACACACATTGCTCGTTTTCCCGCGCGGTCCAGTCATCGAGATTCGCCATAGATTCGCCGCACGATCAAGCGCACGGGCAATCTCATGAGTTAGCCAGCCCCAGAAGCCTACCCCAGCGAGATGGGGTACCTTATTCTTCGGACCCGATGATTCGTAATCAGCATGTCACGGTTCGACTCCGGCGGGTGGCTCCGATAAAATCAGGCACTTAAGACCCAGTTTCCTCAAAGCGAGCCCGCCCTCTCTAGGGAATCTCTGCACAAGTTGAATCGATTGAGGTACAAGGAACGGTTGAACGGCAGGAGAGGAGGTGCGGTGATGGGCGAGCAACGGACGGTTCGCGTCGCTGACTTGGAGCTCGAAGGGCAAAGTGGCCCAGGCGCCTTCTGGCCGAGATGGATGCGGTAACACGTGGCCCCGGCTGATTCAGCTAGATCCGAGCCGTCTTTATATCCCGAAAGCCGGACAAGGGCACCAGCCGCTGGGGGCTGGATACCTGGGATTCTTGCAGCGGTGACCGAACCTTTCGCAACCGCAGGCCGAGGATCGATTTACGACAGCGAGTCGATACGTTAGCAGGGTGTGATTGGGCGACAGAGCGGTGCACGAGGAGCACGTCTGCGTTTTCGCTGGCTGGAGCAGCACGGACTCACCAAGGGCATCTTCGACGCGATTGCGGCCCGCTGGAAGAGCGGCACTCTTGCTGCGCGCGGGACCATCGTGGACGCGACCTCATCGCGGCGCCGAGTTCGACCAAGACGCGGCTGCGACGCGATCCCGAGATGACAGACCCGCAAGGGCAGGAACTGGCACACTCGGTGGAGCTCGGAGCCGCATCCGTGCGACCGACCAACGCGGCTTGCGCTGACCTCCAGCCAGCTTCCAGTTGCTGCACGGGCAGGAGCAAAATATTCGGCGACCAAGGCGTACTGGAAGGAAGCTGACCGGCAGGCCGAGCAAAGCCCGCGGCGTCGGCTGCGATCAATCAGCGTCCCAGACCTCGCAGCAGCCGCTGAGCGAACGTAGCAGAAGTGATCAACCAGGACAGCATGCACCCCGGGCTCGTCGGCGTCCCCTTTTCGGGTCATCAAGCAACTGTGGGGTTTCGCTAAAGTACAGTATGCGGGGCCTGGCCAAACCTGGCCCGCGCTCATACCTGTTTGCCCTGGCCAACCTCTACCAAGTCCGCCAACTCCTCCCGCTCGGCGAACTGCGCACTGTGAGGCCGATGATGGTTCGGACCGGCGCCTGGCTACTCTGTCGTGCTCTGTCGGGCCCATCGTCACGAGGCCGCAGCCTTAATCAGAGACCCAGGCGCGCGCGTTCGTCCGGGCCACGGGCCATAACCTTAGTAGGTGCCCATCCAAAGGCCGGGATCTGGGCTCAGACGTTCCCTCAGCCACCAATCACCCTTGCGCGGGCGGGGCTGGTACCTGACACTGGGCCCGAGAGGCCCCGTCACGGTCGCGAATCAGATGACTTGGCGCTTCATCCCAGGGAAAGCGTCAGTTACCTGCCCGCGATCCACTGGGCGGTCGGGGACGTGACGCTAATCGTGTGACTAGCCGCCCTGCGGCGTGACGCAGGATCGCCAAGCCGTAGGAGCAGCTTTAAACGAAATCGTTCGCCGCCGCGACATCCAGCGGAGCGATGCCGGCGGCATGACTGCGTAGGGAACCCAGACCCTGAGACGGTGGGCGACGGCGCCGGACCTGTCCCCGACATTCGCGACTTCGATTCCGACGATTCGCCGTCGATTCGAGGTGCGCCCCAGCCGCGGGTTCTCGCTCACATGCACCCCATCAGCGCTCGAATGTCGCAATCAATCCGTGGACCCGACGCGGCGGGATTCCCCAGCGCCAGTAGGCGCGGAAACCACGTTGGTGCCAGCGGATCACGGTCTCCGGCTGGGACTACGATCGCCCGTCCAGCAGCGACGGGCACGTCGATTAAAGCCGTCCGAGCACAAGCGATCGATGTTCCATAGTCTCTAGCGCGCGTCGGGGACTGCGTGGACGACCAACTGTTGGCGCAGGGATCAGATTCTCGGCCTCAAGCCGCGCTCCGCCGCGCCAACCGCGACCGGGATAGCGGGCTGGGTCAGAATGGACGCATAAGCAGCTTCCCTATCGTACGCCCATGCACGCCCGGAGAAGGTTTTCAGGGGAGGACGCAGTTGCAGGCAAGTAGCGCGACACCGTGGCTTGGGAGATGCTGATTCCGAGCATGAAGCGGTGG